>CAWHGT010000007.1:0-14128 GCA_963828985.1 uncultured Alphaproteobacteria bacterium | reverse complement strand
AACGGGTGAGACGCACACATGGGAAGGACTCCGGGAACGGATCAATGCCGACGCTTAGAACACCCGGCGCGGGCGTGGCGTCAAGGCGGGTCGCGCGACGTCCTGATCCCGACTATATGTGCATCAACCAAAGCTCTTTGCCCGATCGGCCCATGCTGAACGAGATCTACAACCGCCGCGTCCTGGAACTCGCCGCCGACATCCCGCTTCTCGGTCGCCTGCCGACGGCGGATGCGAGCGCGACCGTGCGGTCGAAGCTCTGCGGCTCCGTTGTGACGGTGGATCTCAGGCTCGAGGGCGAAACGGTCACAGCGTTCGCGCAGGAGGTGAAGGCCTGCGCGCTGGGTCAGGCCTCGTGCGCCATCATGGGCCGCCACGTGGTCGATTCCTCGGCTTCGGAACTCCGCGCGATCCGTGAGACCGCACGGCAGATCCTGAAGGCCGACGGCAAGGCTCCGGCGGGGAAATGGGCCGATCTCGCGGTGCTGGAACCGTTGCGGGACTACAAGGCCCGGCACGCCTCGATCCTCCTCACATTCGACGCGGTGGTCGAGGCTCTCGACCAGATCGCGGTGGCGCGGGCTGGCTGATGGGCAACCTGGCACAATCGGCCGCCCATCTGGCGATCAGGGGCTATCAGCTCACCCTGTCCGGTCTCATCGGACGCCAATGCCGGCACCTTCCGTCCTGTTCGGAATACACCGACGAGGCAATCCAGCGGCACGGCTTCTGGGCCGGCGGTTGGGTCGGAATCGCACGAATTTGCCGTTGCGGACCGTTCGGGACGTCGGGTCTCGATCTCGTGCCCGAGACCTTGCCCGACGCAGCCACCTGGTACAGGCCCTGGGCCTACGGCCGCTGGCGCGGCGTCAACGCCCCGGCGATCACCTGCGAGTTGACCGACCCCTAGGCGGGGACCAGCTGCGGCAGCTGCCTGCGCTGCGAAATCCGCTCCTGATCGTCGGGGGAGCCGTACCGCTCGTCCAAAGTACGGGCTACGGCTGCCCAGTCGTTCATGGTTCGAACGGATTTCAACTGTTGGGCGACAAATGGATCGTACCGCCACGCCACGACCCGCGGCCAAAGAACGTCCATGGACTCGTGGAGAACGTTTCCGACCTTTGCTTCGTAGATGGGCAATACGCGGAGCGCTCCATCGGGCTCGATCTGCACGACGTCCAGCTCGACTGTACTCGCTTCGGGTTTGGGCAGGAAATACCTGACATCGGTCATGGAGATCGCGACGGCGCTGCCATTGGCTTCTGCGAGGCGCCGGCCGACATCGAGCAGATCGACCAATTCTTCGATCGACAGAAGCTCGCTCTCCTCGAACTTTCGCTCGGCAGCCAAGCCTGCGGGAATTACCGCACCGAAGCGAATGAAATCGAGTTCTGGGAAAACGCTTGATCGCCGCCTCGACAAACCGCTTCAGGTCCGCTTCTTTCGAGCCTGAACGGGTCAGAGTGTAGTCGATCCCGAATGTAAAGCAGCTCTGTCCGGCTGCCCTGCGCTCGTCTTTCACCTGATGCAGGATCTCCAACGCTTTCATGCCGCGCTCGAAGGCGCCGGCGCGTCCCCGCATGGCGTTATGGATAGCGGCATCCGCGCCATCGATACTCACCGCCACGCTCGAGACAGCTTCCGCAAGCGCAGTGGCCAACCTCTCCTTCATGGTCCAGCCGCTGGTGTACACTGTGACGTCGATGCCCACGTCATGCAGGCGCTTCATGGCCTCAACGGCCCACCGGACCGATAGCGGTTCGCCACCGCTGATGGATACTATTTTGGGTTGCGACGCCAGAATCACGTCGACGACGCGCATGGCCGTGTCTCGGTCCAATGTGCGAGCGGCCCGACGTCCCGATTCCGAGTAGCAATGCTGGCATCTGAGCGGGCACGCATAGGTAATATCCCAGACGAATTTCTCTATCTTTTTCGTCATCGGCTTTGCTCCAATTTCCGCTTCGCGGCTTACCGTGAGTAAAAATAAAATAACGTGTCATTTATAACTTAAACCTACCGTAACGCAATGATGTATTATTAGGTATTTTCGCGAGAGTTTACTGCAACTGAGAGATCTGATTCTTGCCGGTTACACGTGATTATTCGCTGTCTCCGTCCTGCTGCCGGCCGCGATTTGCTCATGGCTACCTTTCGCTCGGTGGTTGGCATGGCCATTCGCTCCCGCAAGCTCACGCTAGCAAGTCTGATGGCCGCAGCCGCCTCGGTTGTGTCCGAATACGCAAGAGCGGCACGGCTCGTGAGCCTGCGGTGGGTTGGAATCGCCCCGGCAATTACCTGCGAGTCGGCCGACCCCTAAGCCGGAACCAGCTCCAGCGGTGCGCGCTGCGAAATCCGCTCCTGATCGTCGGGGGAGCCGTAGCGCCGGTCCAGGATGCGGGTTGTGCTCGCCCAATCGGCCATAGTTCGAACGGATTCCATCTGCTCGAGGACGAAAGGATCGGCGCGCCATGCGCGGACCCGCGGCCAGAGAACGTCCAGCGGCTCGTGGAGAACATTTCCCACTTTCGCTTCGTAGATCGGAAATGCGCGGAGCCCTCCATCGGGCTCGATCTGCAGGATGTCCAGGTCGACTGTGCTCACGCCGGGTTGGGGCAGGAAATATCTGACGTCGGTCACCGAGATGTCGACGGCGCTGCCTTTGCGGGCGGCAAGGCGCCGACCGACATCGATCAGATCGACCAGTTCCTCGATCGACAGAAGCTCGCTCGTCTCGAACTTCCGTTCGGCGGCCAGGCCTGACGGGATCACCGCGCCGAAGCGAATGAAATTAAGCCCGGGGAACCGTTCCAGCGCCATCTCGACAAAGCGCTCCAGATCCGCTTCCTTCGCGCCCGAACGGGTCAATGTGTAGTCGACCCCGAGCGTGAAGCAGTTTTGTCCGGCCGCCCGACGCGCCTCTTTCACCCGGTGCAGAATATCCAACGCTCTCATGCCTCGCTCGAACGCGCCGGCGCGTCCGCGGATAGCATCGTGGATAGTAGCATCCGCGCCTTCCATGCTCACCGCCACGCTCGAGACCGCGTCCGCGAGCACGGTGGCTAACGCCTCCTTCATGGTCCAGCCGCTGGTGAACACGGTGACGTCGATTCCGACATCGTGCAGGCGTTTCATGGCCTCGACCGCCCAACGGACGGATAACGGTTCGCCGCCGCTGATCGATACCTTCTTGGCTTCCGCCCCGAGAATGACGTCGACGACGCGCATGGCCGCGTCCCGATCCAATGTGCGGGAGGGCCGGCGTCCTGATTCCGAATAGCAATGCTCGCATCTCAATGGGCAGGCGTAGGTAATATCCCAGATGAACTTCCCGATTTTCGTGGTCATTGTTCTTGCTCCAAATGCCGCGCGTGCCTCGGCGTGAACATAGAAATTAAATAACGTAGCATTTATAGCTTAAGCTTTCCGTAGCGCAAGCGTAATAAAGTATTGTAACGCAAAAGTTGTTGCAACTAGAAGGTGAAATGGCGCACGCCCATGTATTCATCTTTTGGTTGTACTAAGAAATGCTTTGGTATCAGAGATTGAAGTACGGAATATCTTCTCTGCGCGCAGGCTTACTGCCAGACCGATAGCCGGGGAGTTCGGCGCTCTATGTCCTGACTGAAACATTGCCCGCCGCCGCCTCGTGGTATAAGCGGTGAGCCCGTGATCGCTGGCGAGGCGTCAATGCCCCGGCGATCATCTGCGAACCAGCCGAACCTGACGGCGGCTGACCTCGCGCTTCATCCCATCCCGTCGGCCCCGCTTACCTGCTTTGTTGGCAGGAGTGAGCCAGGAGAACTCGGTCGCCATGATTACCCTGACATTTCCCGATGGCGCCGCGCGCCAATATGAGGCCGGCATCACCGGCCGCGCGATCGCCGAAGGCATCGCAAAGTCGCTCGCCAAGCGCACGGTCGCGATGGCGCTCGACGGCAATGTGGTCGACCTTGCCGATCCCATCGCTAAGGACGCGAAAATCGAGTTCCTGACCCGCGACGATCCGCGTGCGCTGGAGCTCATCCGGCACGATGCCGCGCACGTATTGGCGGAAGCCGTGCAGGCGCTTTTCCCCGGCACGCAGGTCACCATCGGTCCTGTCATCGAGAACGGGTTCTATTACGACTTCGCCCGCAACGAACCTTTCACGCCGGATGATTTTGCCGCCATCGAAGCGAAGATGCGCGAGATCATCGCCAAGGACAGGCCGTTCACCAAGGAGGTCTGGCCGCGCGAGAAAGCCCGCCAAGTGTTCGCCGACAAGGGCGAGGTCTACAAGCTCCAGCTCATCGATGCGATCCCGGAAGGTCAGAACCTCAATATCTATTCGCAGGGCGAGTGGTTCGATCTCTGCCGCGGCCCTCACATGACCTCGACGGGCAAGATCGGCACCGCCTTCAAGCTCATGAAGGTGGCGGGCGCCTATTGGCGCGGCGATTTCAACAACCCGATGCTGACCCGCATCTACGGCACGGCCTTTGCCACGCAGGAAGATCTCGACGCCTATCTGCTCCAGCTCGAGGAAGCCGAGAAGCGCGATCACCGCCGCCTGGGTCGCGAGATGGACCTGTTCCACTTCCAGGAAGAAGGCCCTGGCGTCGTGTTCTGGCACCAGAAGGGCTGGACGCTCTTCCAATCGCTCACGTCCTACATGCGCCGGCGCCTCAAAGGCGATTACCAGGAGGTCAACGCTCCGCAGATTCTCGACAAGGCCTTGTGGGAAACCTCGGGCCATTGGGAGTGGTATCGCGAGAACATGTTCGTGACGAAGACCGAGGACGACAGGGTCTTTGCCATCAAGCCGATGAATTGCCCGGGTCACGTGCAGATCTTCAAGCACGGCTTGAAATCGTATCGCGATCTTCCGTTGCGCATGGCGGAATTCGGCGCGGTATCCCGCTACGAACCGTCGGGCGCATTGCACGGATTGATGCGCGTGCGCGCCTTCACGCAGGACGACGCGCATGTGTTCTGCACCGAGGAGCAACTTGCTGCCGAGTGCCTCAAGATCAACGACCTGATCCTCTCGACCTATGCTGATTTCGGCTTCAACGACATCGTGGTGAAACTCTCCACGCGTCCCGACAAGCGCGTCGGCACCGACGAAATGTGGGATCACGCCGAAGACGTGATGAGGCGCGTGCTGAAGCAGATCGAGGATCAGTCGGGCGGCCGCATCAAGACGGCGATCAATCCGGGCGAGGGTGCGTTCTACGGGCCGAAATTCGAATACGTGCTGCGCGACGCGATCGGCCGCGACTGGCAATGCGGAACCACGCAGGTCGATTTCAACCTGCCGGAACGCTTCGGCGCGTTCTACGTGGATCACGATGGTCAGAAGAAAACGCCCGTCATGGTTCACCGCGCCATCTGCGGCTCCATGGAACGCTTCGCCGGCATCCTCATCGAGCATTTCGCCGGTCACTTCCCGCTCTGGCTCGCGCCCGTGCAGGCGGTGGTGGCGACCATCACGTCCGAGGGCGACGATTATGCAAACGAGGTGGTGCGCACGCTCGACAAAGCAGGCCTGCGCGTGAACGCCGATCTGCGCAACGAGAAGATCACCTACAAGGTGCGCGAACACTCGCTCGCCAAGGTCCCGGTGCTTCTCGTGGTGGGCAAGAAGGAGGCGGCCGAGCGCAGTGTCTCGATCCGCCGTCTCGGCAGCCCGAACCAGACCGCGATGTCGCTCGACGAAGCGTTGAAAGTCCTCGTCGCCGAAGCCATCACGCCGGATCTCCGCCGCGCGGCGGAAGCGGTGTCAGAACCCGAAGGTCACGCAACGCTCGACGGCCACCACGTGGTGGTGCGGACGGTAGGCTGAGAACGACCTCCACGTCATGGCCGGGCTTGTCCCGGCCACCCACGTTATATTGCGACGAACCAAGAAAGACGTGGGTCCCCGGGTCAAGCCCGGGGATGACGGTGATGGTGGGATGACCGGTAGGCCCTTCACGGCGTCGCGATGATCTCGATGTCGCGATCCAGGCCGCTCTCGACCTTGAATTCGCGCGTGCGCACCTTGCCTTCGTGGCGTGCGATGAGCACGTAGTCGCCTTCCGCCAGCGTTACGGACGGGAATGCTCCGATGGCTTCGCGGATGACGTCGCCGCCGGGAGTCAGAACGCTGAAGGCGGTGCCCGCGAAGGCCTCGCCGCCGGCCGCTCCCACGAGCTTCAGCGTCACCGTGGCGGCGCGATGGTTGAGGGTCGCTTCCGTGACCTTGCCGGATTCCACTTTCAGGTCCGCGCGCATGATGGCGTTCGCGTCGCCGTAGGTGGAGACCACGTGGTAGGTGCCTTCGGGCAGGCGGATCAGGTCGTTTGCCTTGGCGTTGGCAAGGACCAGCCTGCCTTCGGAGTTCTGGGGCAGGGGGACGTAGACCGAGAAGGACAGGCGCTGGCCGGGGATGGGGCTGTCGCCGACGGCGCCTTTCAGGCGCAGCGCTCCCGCGCTGATCGTCAGCCGTTCCGAAAGGTTGCCGGACTGAACGCTGATCCGTTTCGATGCGCCGGCGAATCCATACGCCACGTGGATGATGTAATTGCCGGGAGCGAGGGTGAAATTGGGGGTCGGGCTTGCCGACCGCGTGAGCACACTCGGCTGCACGGCGTCGCCGCGATCCTCGTAGATCCGCCAGACCAGGCCCGAGCGGATCGGCTGGTTGTTGTCGGCGAAATTCGCGCTCGCGCTGACCATGACCTGACCGACCGCGATGGGCGGAGAATTCTGCATCAGCGAGGGCACCGCCGGCGACTGGGCGGAGGCGGCGGTCGCGAGCGATGCAAAAAAGGTCAGGGCGACAAAGGGCTTTTTCACGAATTCAAACTTGTCTTTCAGGGCGCTATTGCGGAATTTCGGCGGTTTTGATCGGCTCGATCTCGCGACTGACGAGTTCGGTGGCCGCCGCCACCAGATTATCGAGCGAAATCGGGCGGAATTCAAACTCGACCCGATGTTTGCCCGCCGGCACTTCGACGCCGCGGAACAGCAGATTGGCGCGAAGCAGCGGCTGGCGCTGCCCGTCGACCGTCACCTCCCATCCGGGATAATAGACGTCGTGCAGCACCAGAACGCCCGCCGACGAGCTTTCGACCTCGATCGACACCGCATTGCGATGATAGGCGACGATGCGGGCTTCGCCGGCAACGCCCGATGGAACCGGCGAAGGCGTCGTCGGCGCGGCGGAATACTGCGCTTTCAGCAGATCGATGCTGCGCTCGTCGATCAGTACCTCGGTCTCGCGGTTGAATTCCGGCAGCTCTTCCTGATCCAGAACGGCCTCGGATTCCACCGGCGTCACGTGGTGCGCCAGATACGTGCGGGGGCTCGAGACGTTGAGGCGATAAACCCACATCTTTCCGGTGCCGTAGACCACTTCGGCGCCTTTCAGGCGGGGGAAGTGGCGCGGCATCCGCTCGATAGGGCGGTCCAGAACCAGGTATTCGAGGCCGAGCAATCCGGCGAGCCGGCACTTGTAGCCGCGGAATGTCGCCGGGAAGGTTCGCAGGTTCGGGTCTTCGGCATTCTCGCCGGGTCCGATGGCCCGCTCGTAATCCGCCAGCCTCAACGGATTGTAGCCGATGATGTCCTCGATCTGCAGCACCATGGAGGCGTTCTGCCACGGGCCGCCGAGGCCGAGAATTTCCACGCGCGGATGATCGCCGACGGCATTCCGTTCGGCGAGTTCGCGCTTGAGAATCTGCAGCCCCTGCAATTGCTCGGCGGGAAGTTCCCGGAACACCGCATAGCGCTCCGCCGGCTCCGCGTTCAGCGGCGAGGCAGCATGGCGGACGACCAATTCTCCACCCGTGAGCGCGATCATCGCGAGTGCCGCGGCCTGCCGCAGGCGCGGCGTCCCGGCGGCGCGGTTGAAGGCGAGAATCAAAGCTGTCGCGGCAAGAAGCGCCACGCCGATCTCGCGCATGGAAGCGGCGCTCTGGCCGGCGCGAAGCGCGAACACCATGGCGCTTGCGATGGCGGCGATCACCAGCCCCACGGCCAGCATCGGCAGCGCAACGCGGAACCGGCCCATCGCGGCGGCGTCGAAACGCGGCAGCCCATCGCGCACATAGCGATGCACCAGGTATCCGGCCGCAAAGGCCAGCACGATATTGATCAGGAAGGTCGCATCGGCCGGGCGCCGATAGAGGTCGACCCCGGGCAGGTGGTCGAAGATCAACTCGAAGCCCGGCGTATAGCGGCCGAGCGCGTAGAGGATCGCGACCACGCCGACGATCGAGAAGAAGCGGAACTCCCGGGCAAGCAGTCTTCCGCCGGCAATTCCGTGCCAGAGCAGAAGCAGGGCCGGGATCGTGCCGACGAACAGGTAATTGGTCGCCCGGTCGGTCCAGGTGCCCTCGGCCAGCGAGTGCCAATCCGGCCCCCAGTAATCGTAGGTCGCGCGAAGCGAGCCGAAGACGTTGCCGAACAGGATGGTGGCAAGGCTCTCGGGCGGCAGCGAGCCCATGGCGGCGACGCCGAACCCGAACGATGGCCGCGTCGAGGTCGCGAGGAACTGCATGGTGAGGATAACCGGCACCGCCAGCAGGCAGGCGCCGATCAGCCCCATCATCGCCAGCAGGGGACCTCGCGAGCGGAGATAGGCCAGCGAATTTGGCGCGGTCCAGATGCGGTGACCGGCGGCGGCGATCAATGTCAGGGCGCAGAGAAACGCCACCTGGTCGCGGCCGATCACCATGGTGGACGCGACCAGCGCGAAGAGGACGCCGACGCGATAGGAGTGGCGGTCGAGGGCGATTTCCAGCAGCAGCAGCGCCAGCGGAAACCAGCCATAACTGAGAATGATGCCCGTATGCTGCAGGCGCGCCGTCGCCGAACCGCCTAAGATGAAGATGATGGCCGCCACCACGGCCCCCGCCGGATGCCAGCCCCGGCGGCGGAACAGGAACACGAACGCCAGCGCGCCGGGCAGGAAATGCGCGAACACCACGGCGTCGAACAGCTTCATGGACGGTTCGGGAACCAGCCAGCCGAAGAGCAGCATGGTGGGCGTGAAGAGCAGCGATTGCGGATCCGCCGCTGAGGGGTGTCCGCCGAAATGGTAGGGGTTCCAGAGCGGCAATTCCCCGTGCGCGAGCGCCGCGCCGAGATAGCGCAGGGTCGGGTAGAACTGGTTCTTGGAATCCCACGGCACCACGGAGCCGGTGAGCGGCCAAACCGCCGCCGCCACGGCCCAGATCGCCATGATGGCGGCGATCGCCAGCAGGGTCTGGCGCGAGGTCCACACAGCGGTCGAAACGGTCCCGCCGAAGGCAGGGGTATGATTACGCATCTTCTTTTTCTGAAGCAGCTTTCGCCACCAAATCCCACTGGACAACAATCCACTGGAGAGGTTGAAAGCACACGAGCCACAGCTTTGCTGCCTTAGCGACAGACTGTGCCGGCATCGGGGCTCTAAACCCGCTTGGCGTGTTGCCACACTCCCCTTATACAACCGCTGCGGCTTTCGCCTGCAACGTCTCCCCCACGGGATGCCTGTGCTCTGAACCGTCAAGACGGCGAGACCAAGGCAATTGCGCTGCCCCGTCTCCTGGCGTTCTGGCGTCCAGGTTCACTGTGTCACATTAACGCCCCTGGATGAAGCTCCCATGAAGGATAGTGTCTCGAACCTGCTCCGCCGCCGCTCCGTGGCGGCGCGATGGCTCGGCGAGCCGGGCCCGACGACGGACGAAATCGACACTTTGCTGACGATCGCCGCCCGCGTGCCGGACCACGGCGCGCCTGACCCCGTGGCGCTTCATTCTCATCCGGGGCGAGGGCCGGCACCGTCTCGGCGACATCCAGGCCGCGGCCTTTAAGGACGACAACCCGGACGCCGCGCCCGACAAGATCGAGACCGAGCGCAGTCGCTTTGCCCACGCGCCACTGGTGGTGGCGGTGGTGTCGAGCGTGAAGCCGAGCCCCAAGATCCCCGAATCCGAGCAGGTGCTGTCGGCCGGCGCCGTGTGCATGAACCTGCTCCACGCCGCCAAGGCCCTCGGCTATGGCGCCGTCTGGCTCTCCGGCTGGTCCTCCTTCGACCGCCGGGTGCTCGACGCCCTCGGTCTCGCCCCCCACGAGCGGATCGCCGGCTACATCCACATCGGCACCTCGACCGAACTCCCGACCGAACGCCCGCGCCCGGTGCTGGCCGAGATCGTGAGCGAGTTTTAGCGGGGAGGGCGCGCGTCCGCGCTTCGCAGCACCGCCGTCATGGCCGTCCCCGGACTTGATCCGGGGATCAATCCGGCCACCCGGGTTTCGTTGCCTCGCCGTCATGGCCGGGCTTGACCCGGCCACCCACGTCTTTTTTGGGCGGAGGGGGTTTAGGCGTGGGTACGCGGGTCAAGCCCGCGCATGACGCTGGTGGGTCTGAACCGCCGCGCATCGCTAGACCTCCGCCGTCATGGCCGGGCTTGACCCGGCCACCCACGTCTTTCTCGCGGCGGATGATCCAAGGAGGCACGGGGAGGGGGTGCGGAGTAGGGGCGTGTTAGGCGGCCCGCCGCGCCGCGTAACGACCATCACCCATCGACGTGATGTGTCCATATCGGGACAGTGTCGTCAACGCGCGAGCCACGTGCTGCTCGATCCGCTTTCCGCCGCGCTTGAAGCTGCGTGCGATTTCCGCCGCATCCATGGCGCGGCCCATCGCCAGCAACATGGCTTCAACCGCGAGTGAGTGCTCATCGCGGTCGGTTGGGAACGTCGGCAGCGACTTGTCGATGGCCACGATATTTTCGCCGAGTTCCAACTCGCCGGTCTTGGCCGCGGCACCCTTGGCGAAGCGGGGGATTTGATAATCCGGGCGAAGCCAGCGCACATGACCGGCCGCTTCTTCCTTCGCCCGTTCGGCATTGAGCGCCACCAGCCGCGCGAGGATTTCGTCGTCGGAGAGATCGACCGGCCATCCATAAGCTTCGGCTGTAAGGCGATCGATGGTCTCGTGAAGTTCCTTCAGGATCAGGATGAGACCCTGATCCTTGATGCGTTCTTCATCGGACGTGAGCGCAACCGCCCCGGCGCCAGGGCTCTCGACGTCTGTTTCGGCGCCGTGCAAAGGCGTGGGTCCCCGGGACAAGCCCGGGGATGACGCGGTGGGTGGCAGCGACCGCGCAGCCGCTTCCATCGCCTTCAATTTCTCCAGCACATTGTACATCTGCGTCAGTGTGAGGTTCGGATGCTCCGCCTGACGCGCTTTGCGAAACGCATCGAGTTCTTCACCGGCCGCGCGGAGTTTGGCTTTGAGGGATTCGGAGGGATCGGGGAAGGGGAAAGGGTCGAAGCAGCGGGATTTTGAATATCGCGGATCGTTACCGATGCCGAGCCAACCGCCCGTTACCCGTGCCCAGAGTCGTATGAATTCGACTTGAAAGGACACTTAGCAACGCGGCGTCAGCGTCGGCAATCACAACCAACATATTGTCAGGCAGAATAGATGCGTCAAGAAACTGGAACATTCGATGCTTGGCTGTCTCAACCGTTGCAATATACCGCGGAAGATTCTAACCACGCTGCGCGCGCCGCTGGGACGTTCTCGCCAAAAAGCCACCAATTTTCGCGACGGTAGGATTTTAAATTGTGATCGCGCTCCGGTTTAACCCGTTCCAAAACGTGCTGATAAACTTCGGGAAACCTCGTTCTGAGTTCCGCTGCCGACAAACCAAAGAGGTCAAGAGCCAGTACGCCACGCGAGCGTCCAACTAAATCGCGCCCGTTGCGGTAAGGCCTGATATGACGTTCTAAGTTAGGTCGCCGTCCTAATCCAAGTTGTTCAGCTTCTGCAACCGACACGATGAAGCCAGCGCCGTGAAGCACCACGCCGCGTGATGACAAACCGTGGTTCGCTTTCAACTCATTGGCAGAAGCCACGTTTGTGCCCATGATCGTGAGATCGCGTATTCGACGCCCGGCTGCGCGACGAATTAACGTTATAGAAGGATCATCGGTGTCAAGGCTGGACTCCGAGGTGGTCTCGAGCAGCAAACCGTCCGCAGTACCCGACTGGGCTACAGTCATCGAAATGCGAACAGCAGCAGCATCGCGAGTTGCCTTGCGTCCAAGGGTGATCAGGAACAGCAAAGAGTAGACTGATAGGGTTCTTTGCATTCAAGTGACGTTCCATCACCCGCCGTTGAAATACTTGACTAATGGAATTCGTCGTCACGAACCCAAAGCGTCGCGGTAGCGCTTCGTTTCGTGCCAAAATCTCCGCCGCCCGATCCCACCAGTACATCACAAAATCCGCAGCTCTCATTCATATGCTTGTGCGCCGCCCAAAGCGCCTCCGCATAGCCCGGCGCCATGCGTGAGCGCAGATCCTTGCCGCCAATGAACGGCGGATTCCCCACAATGAACTCCGCCTCCGGCCACTCAGGTCGTCCGCGCATTCGGATAGGTCTCGACTCTCTTCCCGTCCTTCTCCACCACCGTCGTCAGCGGATATCCATCCCAGGTCAGCACCGCGTCGTAGCCTTCGCGCTTTCCGAAATTGATGTTCTCGAAGGCGCGCAGGATCGGCTCGGAAGGGTGGCCGGTGCGGGTGCGGTAATGCTGCTGGAGATAGCCGATCCACACCACCAATTCGGCGATCGCCGCCGCGCGTGGGTTCAGCTCCAAACCGAGAAACTGATGCGGATCGACCGTCTCGCGGTCGAGGCCCATGTTTTCCGGTTCGCCCAGTTCGGCCAGCGTTTCCAACACCTCGCCTTCGAGCTTCTTCATCAATTCCAGGGACACATACAGAAAGTTTCCGGTGCCGCATGCAGGATCGAGAACGCGCGTCGCGCAGAGCTGGTGATGGAAGGCGCGCACATGGGCGCGCGCTTGCTTGTCATCTCCTGCGTCCTTCGCGCTTCTGGCGCGCGTAAGTGCCTTTTCCCAATCCTCCCGCAACGGCTCCATCACGGTCACGGCCACGAGCC
The DNA here is from genome assembly GCA_963828985.1 of uncultured Alphaproteobacteria bacterium. Classification (GTDB taxonomy): domain Bacteria; phylum Pseudomonadota; class Alphaproteobacteria; order Rhizobiales; family Beijerinckiaceae; genus Microvirga. Next base: position 1,199 of record CAWHGT010000007.1, on the reverse strand, counting down.
GCTGCACATAAGAGCGCGGCGTATAATGGGCGCCGAGCTTCTTGCGCTCGGTCTTGTCGAGAGCCTGTTCCAGAAGCGTTCCGAAAATTGCGGGATCGACCTCTGTCCATTGCGCCTTGGAGGCCTGCCAGAGCTCGCCGATTTCTTCCCGCCCTAGAGAGAATGCGCGGGCTTTCTTGAACAGATTTCCGTTGAAGTAGCGAAGGTGTTTGCGGAACGCCGAATAGAAGCGCTTGTCATGCTCCGGCTCGTCCATTTTGCTCCAGAGCTCTTCTAGCAAAGGCGCAAAAGCTTCAGGGCTCTCGATGCACTCTTCCAAAAGATTCGTGAACGCGCCTTTCGGAAGGAGATCGACGTCTTCGGCAAACATCGTGAAGATGCAGCGCATGAGGAAGTGGGCGACATCTTCCGCATTGCACTTGCGATCTTCCAACGCCTTGCTGACTTCCGCCAGGCGTTTGGCGATATCGCGCGTCACGCGCGCGGATTCCTTCGCGGGATCGAGGGAATGCGGTTCCTGCCAGATTTTTGCCAGCCGTTCGCGAATGGCCGGTTCACGCAAATCTTCGAGATAGATCCGAAAGCCTTGGCGATCTGGAAACTGGTTGTAAGCACGTCCTGTGCCGGTGAAATCCGCGTAAATCTCGAGCGCGTGGCCGACGTCGCAGGTGATGATGAAAGGTGGTGCGGGATGATCGGTGTCGAGCAGAAACACATAGGTCTCCGCCTGCTTGCGAGCGTTCTGCATCATCACATCCCAGCCGCGCGCGACGGTGCGTCGGCCGAGCTTTTCGGGCGCTGCGTCGAGCAAGCGAAAGCTGGCCGTGGATGGCCTTCTTCTTGCCCGGCAAACGGGATTGCTTCGCCTCCAGAACGAAGCCGTTTCCCTTGTAGAGATCGATGCGTTTTGGCGCGGTGCCGCCGTCGCTCTCGCGCGGACGGACAGCGCGCTCGAAAACGTAATCATTGAATTGAGTCGTCACCACCTGAGGGATCAGGCCGCTTGACACCGATGACGTCGCAGAGTTCCGAGAGAAACATCTGGTAGTTGGCACGCTCGGCGCCGCCCTCACGGGCGGTCCAGCGACTGATGAACGTCTCGAGATCCATAAAAGCCCCCGAAACAGTGTTTCACCATTTCGGAGACTTAGGCAACCTTAAGGTTGCGAGACGTGGTAAACGTTACTTTAAGTTGCGCC
>CAWHGT010000006.1:0-16684 GCA_963828985.1 uncultured Alphaproteobacteria bacterium | reverse complement strand
CGTGGGACGGTTATCGGGTGACGCGGACCGGCAGGGACCGCACGCCGCGCATGACCATGGCGTCGATCCAGTCGAGGTCCTTGACGCGGCGGGTCAGTTCGATCGACCGATAGCGATGAAGAATTCGTTGAAGGCCGTCTTCGCCTCGAGCCGGGCGAGCGAAGCCCCGAGGCAGAAATGGATTCCCTTGCCGAAGGTCATGTGCCGGTTCGGCATGCGAGCCAGGTCGACGCGGTCCGGATCCGCGAAAACAGCCGGATCGCGATTCGCCGCCGTGATCATGACGAAGACCCGGTTCCCCTCCTCGAGAGCCTTGCCGCCGAGTTCATGAGGCTTCGCCACCGCGCGCGAGACCGAGAGGACCGGGCCGTCGAAACGCAGGAACTCCTCCACGGCGGTGTCGATAAGGCCGGGGTCCTGACGCAGGCGATCCTGTTGATCCGGGTTGGCGTGCAACGCCATGAGCGCGTTGCCAAGCAGGTTCGTCGTCGTCTCATGGCCTGCGAAGAGCAGGAGCATGGCGCTTGCCACGACCTCGTCGTCGGTGAGCATCGACTGGTCGTCGCGGGCCTGGATCAACATGGTCAAAATATCGTTCTTCGGCTCGGCCCGGCGTTCGGCGATCAGCCGGCCGAAATACTCCGCCATGGCCACGCCCCCGGCACGTGCGCGTTCATATTTGTCGTCAACGCTGCGCGGGCTGCCGACGAAGTTGATGAGGTCGTCCGACCACGCCTTGATCGTGAAGAGCATGTCGCGCGGCACGCCCATCATGTCCATGATGACCATGGCCGGCAGCTGGACCGCGAAATCGGACATGAAATCGAATTCGCGATCCGTCTCGATGTTGTCGAGCAGGAAATGCACGATGGAGGTGATGTTGGGTTGGAGCCCGGCCACGATCCCGGGATTGATCGCTTTGTTCATCAGGCGCCGCAGCCGTGTGTGCTCCGGCGGATTGCGGAAGACCAGCCACAGACCGATGTAGCGCATCACCTCGCTGAGCGTGGAGCGGTCCGAATCCTGGGCGCGCTTATAGAACGGCGATAGCCGGTCGGACGAGAACTCGTCCTCCGCAAAGACGGTGGCGGCGTGTTCGTAGCTGGTGACCACCCAGCTCGACAGTTTCGGGCTCCAGTGAACGGGGTCTTCGGAGCGGAGCCGCGCGAAGAGTGCGTGCGGGCTGCGCAACACGGCGCGGTCGGCAGGATCGTAGAACAGCTCCATCGTGTCCTCCATTTGGGCGACGCCGTGCAACCGCGTCAGGAACAGGGAGAGATCGGCGAGCGGACGGGATCCGGGCAACGAATGGGTTTGCCTGGGATATTTCCTGCATCTACCGCGCCGCCTCGAGTTCTCGCCGCGGCAGCGTCGAAGGCGGCCGCGAGGTTGGGGTACGCGATGGCGTGCGCAAGATCCGACGCCGCCGCGACAACCCCCTCCACCGCTTCGGGCGACGGATTTTCGGCGGGCAGGACCACACCTGGGGACTCGACGATGGCAGCGCGGGCCAGATACCCGCCGCCGGCCACGAACACCTCTCCGCTGAGTTCACAGCGATCGCTTGCCAGATAAGCGACCACGGCCGACACATGCTCGGGAGGCATGCGCTTGAAGGCTTCCGCATTCAGCACGCCGTCACTCATCCGGGTGGCCGCCAAGGGAGCGACGGCATTCGCCAGGACGCCGTAGCGGCGGCCTTCCTGCGCCAGCCCTTTCATGAAGCCGACCAGACCAAGCTTTGCGGCGTCGTAGTTCGTTTGACCGAAATGCCCGTAGAGACCGGACGACGAGGTCGTGACGATGACCCGGCCGTACCCCTGCTCCGTCATTCGGTCCCAGACGGCCTTCGTGCAGTAGACGGCCCCCAGAAGATGAACCCCGAGAACCTTCTCGAAATCGACAAGCTCCATCTTCGCGAAGGTCTTGTCCCGCAGGATTCCGGCGTTGTTGACCAGGATGTCGACCCGCCCGAACGCGTCCAGCGCTTGATCGGCCAGGCGTGCGGCGCCGGCGGCACTGGAGATGTCATCGCCATTGGCGACGGCGACGCCTCCGCTCGCCCGGATTTCCGCCGCGACCGCTTCGGCGGCCTGGGACGGCTGCCCCCGTCCGTCAATCGACGTTCCGAGATCGTTCACGAGGACGCGGGCACCGCGCGATGCCAACATCATGGCATGGCTGCGCCCGAGACCGCTACCGGCCCCGGTCACGATCGCGACACGACCGTCAAACCGAATCGCGTTCATGGACGCCGGTCCGGGCCAACGGCGGTTTCGCGTCGCAGCCGCGACACGAACAATTCGACATGCTCCGCCAGCAGCCGATCCAGATCAACCCCGTGCAACGCCCAGTACTTGAACGCGTTCATGTGCGACAGGAAAATGATCTCGTGAGCGACCACGCCATCGTCGGCCGCCCTGAATTCGTCGGTTATGATCCCGGCGCGGATGAGGTCGCGAAAGACGTCGGCGATTTCCAGCTCCTGCCGCTTGTAGAGTTCCTTTGCCTCCGGGGGCAGGGATCGGTACTCGCGGTAGGTGAGGCGGATCAGGTCCTGACGGTCGTGACACGCCAGCCAGTAGACCCGCATGGCCGCGGAGAGCTTGTTTACAAGCCCCTGCTCCGCGCCGACGGCCTCAAGCATTTGCTCCCGCAATCCGCCGAAGATGTCCTCGCAGGCCATGACCAACAGATCGGTCTTTGTCCGGATGTAGCGGTACATCCCACCGATGCTGATCCCGGCCTCCTCGGCGATCTCGTTGACCGACAGGGCCTCGAATCCACGCTCTTCGATGAGCCGAACAGCAACTTTCGCCAGCTGACGACGCCGCTCTTGACTCCGCCGCTGCTGCGGCTGGGGGCCGGATGACGGCTGCGGCAACCCTTTTTTCGGTCCGGCTTCGACCATTGGCCTCTCACATTGTCACACCGTCGCCGGCAGCGTTTTGCGAGCGATCATTCGCTTATTAAGGCTGAGACCTCTCCCTTGTCAAGAACGGCCGACATTTCACCGGTGACGGACCGGGTCGCGCATATTGGCCCAATGGTGCGAGAAAAGTTCTGAGCCATCAGGGCTTTTTGGTCAGGCACGTCGACAAGAGACGTTGATGTTGGGCGAATCTAGTGGCTTAGGATGCGAGGGATAGCTCGCTCGCATTTGAGCGTCGAGATGAGGAAAGCTCAAATATGCTCAAGGTGGTCTCTGGCCGATGGTTCGCGTGGTGGTGAGCGCGGACACTGGTGGCATCTATGATCACGTACGTTTGGCGACATCGGGCGAAAGGTCGAAATCGTGGTGTTGCGGTACGACGACGATCCTCTCTTCGCAGCGCGATTGATCTAACGAGCGGGTCGCATGAGAGACAGACCCTGGCGTGCCTCTCATGCGGCTCTTGATGCTACCGACGTCAGCGTCGGAGGTTCTCGATGAGGGTCGCCATTCCCTGGCCGGCCCCGAGGCACATGCTGATGATCGCGTAGCGTCCCTTGGTGTCAGCCAGATGATGCATCGCGGTGATTGTCATGCGGATGCCCGTGGCACCCGGGGGATGGCCAATCGAGATGCCGCCACCGTACAGATTCGTCCGATCCCTGGGGATGCCGTGCTCACGCTCCGCATGGAGGTTGACGACGGCGAAGGCCTCGTTGATCTCGAAATAGTCGATGTCCGAAACCTTGAGATCGTGCTTCTTGAGCAGTGCGCCGATCGCCGGCGCTGGACCCGCCCCCATGATATGGGGCGGGACGCCGACGGTGACGGCGTCGACCCAGCGCGCTTCGGCCTCGACGCGCGCATCGCGAAGGGCGTCGGCGTCGGCCACGATGAGGGACGTGGCGCCGTCCGTCACTCCGCTGGAGCTTCCCGCCGTGACTCGCCCGTTCTTGCGGAAGGCCGGTTTCAGGTTCGCCAGCTTTTCGGCGGTCACATTGAACCGCGGGAATTCGTCCTGCGAGAACAGCCTCGACCCTTTGCCGTCGGGCACCTCGATCGGCGCGATCTGTCGGCTCAGGAAGCCGCTCTCGGTCGCCGCCTTGGCTCGTTGTTGGCTCATCAGGCCCCAGGCGTCCATGTCGGCCCGCTTGTAATCGCCGACATCGGCCAGGTTCTCGGCCGTTTCGCCCATGAGCTCCCGGCTGAAGGGGCAGCGATAGGTAAAGTCAAGTCCATCCTCGAGGGTCTGGGGACCACGCTTCGCCCCCCAACGCACGTCCCGCGCCACGTAGGCCACACGGCTGAAACTCTCGCCACCAGCCGCGATCCCGAGACGGCTTGACCCGCACATGACCAATCGCGCCGCGCTGGCGATCGCCTCGGTGCCCGAGCCGCAGGCCCGGTTCACAGTCAGCGCCCCGGACTCGATCGGCAGTCCGGCATCGAGTGCGACCTTGCGGCTGATGAAGTTGCCGTCGTGATCGACCGAGGTAACGTTGCCGAAGGTAAGATGATCGATGCGCGCGGCGTCGATCCCGGCGGTGGCCAGCGTGGCCTGCACGACGTGGGCTCCCAGGACCGAAAGCGGCGTATCCTTGAGGGAACCGCCGAAATCACCGAACGCTGTACGCTTACCAGCGGCCAATACGACGCTGCGGGACATTGTCTACACTCCTTGTGTCAGTTGAGGTGGCCCGCCGCGAGCGACCGCGGCGGGATTGAGGAACTTGATGTCTGCCTTCAGCCGGCGGGCTGCGACGCGGCCACGGTGCGTTTCTTGAGATGTCGCAGGTCTGTGGCCTGCGGATGGGTTCGCGGGTCCATGCTCTCAGGGAAGATCAGCCCCTTGCGCATCTTCTGGGTCCCGGTCACCGGAATTTCGTCCACGAAGACGATCCACCCCGGAAGCTTGTGATAGGAAATTCGGCGGCGCGCCCGCTCAAACAAGGTCATCGCCAGCTCCGGACCCGGCTCCACGTCCGGCCGCGCCTTGACGCAGGCGAGAACCTCTTCATCGCGCAGCTCGTCGGCGACCGCCATGACCGCCACGCTCTGCGCCTCCGGACTCTCGATCAGAGCCTCCTCGACCTCTGCGGCGGAAATATTCTCGCCGCTGCGACGGATGATGTTCTTGCGCCGGTCAACGAAGTAGAGCATGCCGTCGCCGCCCTGCGAGACGATGTCGCCGGTGTGAAACCACCCGCCGCGCCACGCCGCCTCGGTCGCAACCTCATCCTTGAGGTAGCCCGAGAAGAAACCGGAGCGAGGATCCGGACCCGCGCAACGCACGAGCAACTCGCCCGATTCCCCGGCCGGGACCGGTTGATCCTGCTCGTCGACGACACGCACTTCCAGCGGCGGATGGGGTTTCCCGAAGGCACGGGTGTCGATCCGCCGCGGCTCAAAGTTGTCGGCAATGAAGCGGGAAGTCTCGGTCATGCCCCAGACTTCCACCAGGGGAAAACCGAAGCGCTCCTCGAACGCCTTATGGAGAACGGGATCGACCCCCGCACCGAGACCGAACTTGACATGATGTCGGGTTTCGTCGGGATGGGGCGGCGCCTTCAGCAGGATCGGCGGGATGATTCCAAGGTAATGGACCGCCGTCGCCCGCGTGTCGCACAGCTCGGACCACCAGTCCGACGGGTGGAAGCGGTCCGGCATGACAAGGCAGCCGCGGGTCTCGATCACGGCGTTCAGCGCAAGGATGGTGGCGTTCATGTGGAAGGAAGGCAGCGGCACGTAGAGCCGTTCCCGCTCCTCTTCGAGAGACAGCCGGCCACCGATGGACGCGTAGTTCTGCCCGGCGGCAAAACAGGAATGGTTCGAGATGATGCAGCCCTTGGGGCGCCCGGTCGTTCCCGAAGTGTAGATGATGAGGGCCTCGCGCTGGTCCTTGACGGCGGGAGCGATCACCGATTGAGCGAGGGTCGGGAACCTGGCCGGTAGATCTTCCGCGTCGACCAGCGGCACGGACGACTTGAGCGTCGACATCACACGGCGCAACGCCTCGAGGCGCTTCCCGATGCCGACGACCAACGCCGAGTCGGAGAACTCGATCGCGTAGGCGAATTCATGGTCGAGATAGTCGGGATTCAGTGGTACCGCGCAGGCGCCAACCGCGTTCAGCGCGAAAAGGTGCCAAAAATGCTCCGGCCGGTTCTCCAGAACGATCGCGACCCGATGGCCTACGCCGTAGCCGGCGTCCGCGTATCGGGTAGCCAGCTCTTCGACGATTGAAAGGGCCTGCCCATAGCGGAACTCGGCGCCGCCGGCGAGATAGTCGCGTGCCGGGCCTTTCGGAATGCAGAGAAAGGGCAGATCCGGACACCGCCGAGCCGCATCCCGGAAGCGATCGTAGATACTGGACATCCTTGCTCCTCTCCGCATGGCCCGGGTCTTCGGTGCGCGCCCGGCTCATGTCTTCGTCGTCCTTCCAGGACTTGCGACTTCTCCCGAGCGCCCTGTCGAACGACCGACCTCTCGGCCGCCCCCTCTCGTCGCTACCTTCGAGCATCTCTAGCTTCTGCAGCGAGGGCCCGGAGACGGGCGCGCTCTCGCTCGACTCGCGTTCGTTTGCGACTGAATGCTCGCTTTCTGCGTTATAGGTGCCCCCCTCTCTCGGAGTCAATTCCCGCCCTGCTCGCATCGGTGCAAGGACAGCCCGCAAGTGGTCACCGGAACGACTGCAAAAATCTCTGTGGATTTGGGGTGATCATTGAGGTGGCCAATAAAGATTGAGGGCCTTCTCCGATCCTAGGCGCGCGCTGGCGCGGCGAACGGTCGCTTGACAGGTGGAACTCAGTTAAGCAAATGAGAGCGAGTACTCCCTCGCAACAGCAGGAGAACGGAACGCGCCAATGCTCTGCCGGCGCGGTTCGCAACGAAAACAAATTTTAGGAGGCACGCCCGTGATGCTCAGAAGTCTTTCGTTGGCGGCGTTTGCGGCTGTGGCGATTGCCAGCACCGCGCACGCGCAACTCTCCGTCAAGATCGGCGTCCTGAACGACCGGTCGGGCTTCTCGTCGGCGATCACAGGCGAAGGGTCGGTCGTGGCGGCGCAGATGGCCGTCGAGGACTTTCAGGCGGCCCAGAAAGGCATCCAGGTCGAGATCATTTCGGCCGACCACCAGAACAAGCCCGATGTCGGGCTGAGCATCGCGCGGCGCTGGTACGACACCGAGGGTGTCGACGTCATTGCGGACGTGCCGATTTCCTCCGTCGCCTTGGCCGTGAACCAACTGACCCGCGACAAGAACAAGATCGCCCTGTTTTCCGGCCCAGGCGCTTCGGAACTGACCGGCGCCCAGTGCTCTCCGAACAGCGTTATGTGGACCTACGACACATGGTCGCTGGCTCATGCGAGCGGTCGCGCCGTTGTGCAACAGGGGGGCGACACCTGGTTCTTCCTCGCGGTCGACTACGTCTTCGGCCGAGCTGTCCAACGTGACGTCTCGGAGGTGGTGACGGCCTCGGGCGGCAAGGTCCTGGGCTCGGTGCGCCACCCCCTCTCGACCTCCGACTTCTCATCCTATCTGCTCCAGGCGCAGGCCTCGAAGGCCAAGATCATCGGACTGGCCAGCGCCGGAACCGACCTGACGACTGCCATCAAGCAGGCCGCGGAATTCGGCATCGTGCGAGACGGCCAGAAACTCGTGGGTCCGGTGACCTTCATCACCGACGTACACGCTCTGGGCACGTCGGCGGCTCAGGGCCTTCTGGTGACCGAAGCCTTCTACTGGGACATGGACGAGCCGCGCCGCGCCTGGTCAAAGCGCTTCGCCGACCGTTACGGCGGCAAGGCGCCCACCTCGATTCACGCCGGCGTCTATTCGAGCATTCTGCATTACCTGAAGGCGGTCCAGACGCTCAAGGACAAGGACCCGGCCAAAGTGATGGCGTGGATGAAGGCCAACCCGACAGACGACATCCTGTTCGGCAAGGGACAGGTCCGGGCTGACGGCCGCAAGATCCACGAAATGTACCTCTTCGAAGTCAAGAAGCCCGCGGAGTCGAAGGGGGACTGGGACCTCTACAAGCTCGTCGCAACGATCCCGGCAAACGAAGCATTCCGGCCGCTGGAAGAAGGCGGCTGTCCCCTGGTCAAGAACTGAGGCGACGGTTCGGTTGGCTGCCGGCCTTTCGCGCCGGCAGCTGATCTCCGCCGTGCAACAAGGCGAGAACTCGATAATGTCCTCGAATTACCAAGAAGAGCATCTGATTTTCCGGGATGCCGTCCGCCGTTTCGTGGCCGCGGAAATCGTCCCGCACCATGGTGCTTGGGAAGAGGCTGGCCAGGTCTCGCGCGACGTCTGGCGAGCGGCCGGTCAGGCCGGGCTGCTTTGCCCCGCTCTTTCCGACGAATATGGAGGCGGCGGTGGCGACTTCCGGCATTCTGCCATCGTCACCGAGGAAATCGCCCGCGCCGGGGCCGCGGGCGTTCTGTTCTATCTCCATTCCGACATCGTGGCCCCGTACCTCGTCCACTACGGCAGCGAGGACCTGAAGCGCCGGTGGCTTCCCCGAATGGCGTCTGGCGAGGCGATCGGGGCGATCGCCATGACCGAGCCGGGAACGGGATCGGATCTGCGCAGCCTCGCCACGCGCGCCCGCCGCGACGGCAACGACTTTGTACTGCGCGGACAGAAGATATTCATCTCCAACGGCCAGATCGCCGACCTCTTCGTGGTGGCCGCGAAAACCGAACAATCCGGGAGCCGCAATGCCATCAGCCTGTTCCTCGTCGAAGGCGACCGTCCCGGTTTTCGCCGCGGCAAGGTCCTGAACAAGGTCGGGATGAAGGCCCAGGACACCTCGGAACTCTTCTTCGACGACGTACGCATCCCTGCCGGAAACCTCATCGGTGAAGAGGGCCGCGGGTTCGAATACCTCGTCGCCCAGTTGCCCCAAGAGCGCCTTCTCGTCGCCATCGCCGCAGCAGCCGCGGCCGAGGCCGCTCTCGATTGGACGGTCGACTACGTCACGCAGCGCAAGGCCTTCGGGATGCCGCTCGCCACGATGCAGAACACCCGCTTTCAGGTCGCGGAGATGGCCACCGAAGCGAAGATCGGGCGGGTTTTCCTGGACTGGTGCGTGGAAAGCCATTCGGCTGGCGAGCTCGACGGCGAAACCGCCTCGATGGCAAAGCTCTGGCTCACGGAGATGCAAGGGCGGGTGATCGACAAGGGCGTCCAGTTGCACGGCGGCTACGGCTTTATGCTGGAATACCCGATCGCCCGCGCCTGGGCCGACGCCCGCGCGCAGCGCATCTACGGGGGCACCTCCGAGATCATGAAGGAGATCATCGCGCGCGGCCGGCTCGGCGGCGCCAGCGTCGGCCGTCCAAGCCAGGAACCGCGATCGTGACGTCAGATGCCCTTCTCACAGTCGAAGGCGTCTCCCTGAGTTTCGGCGGCATTCATGCGCTCCAGGACGTCAGCATCGCAGTGCCAGCGGGGTCGATCACTGCGGTGATCGGCCCCAATGGCGCCGGGAAGTCCAGCCTCTTCAACGTCATCTCGGGAAAATACCGACCCTCGACGGGACGCGTCCGGTTCGACGGCGGCGACATCACCGATCTGCCCGCCCATCGGCGCGCCGGGCTCGGCATCGCGCGCTCGTTCCAGAACATCGCGCTGTTCCGCGGGCTTACCGTGGTCGACAACATCAAGGTGGGGGCCCATGCACGGCTCTCCACCGGACTTGCCTCGGCCTTCTTCTACAACCGCCGCGCCAGCGCCGAGGAAGAACGTCTGCGTCGCGAGATCGAATGCGACGTCATCGACTTCCTCGAGATCGACCATATCCGCGACGTGCCGGTCGGCGCCCTTTCCTACGGCCTCCAAAAACGGGTCGAACTGGCCCGGGCCCTCGCCCTCCGCCCGAAACTGCTGATGCTCGACGAGCCGGTTGCCGGAATGAACCGCGAAGAGACGGAGGACATGGCCCGCTTCATCCTCGACCTGCAGGAACAGCGGGGAATGACGATCCTGCTCATCGAGCACGATCTCGGCATGGTCATGGACATCTCCAACCATGTCGCCGTGCTCAATTTTGGTCGCCTGGTCGCGAGCGGCCGACCCGAGGAGGTGCGCGCCAACCCGGACGTGGTCAGCGCCTATATCGGGGCCGCCGACGTCCTCGAGACGAAGGTTCCGGCATGACAGCGCTGTCGCTCCTCGATTTTCTGGAATTCAGCTTGGTCGGGCTAGCCCTCGGCGGCCTCTACGCGCTGATCGGGCTCGGCTTCGTGCTGATCTACAAGGCAACACGCGTCCTGAACTTCGCCATGGGCGAGTTCATGATGCTCGGCGCCTATCTTTACTTCACAGCCAACGTCCTGCTCGGTCTCCCGTGGCCCGCTGCGGTCCTTATTGCGCTGGTCGGTGCGGCGCTGTCGGCCCTGGCGGTGGAACAACTCGTGCTGCGCCCTCTCGTCGGACAGCCGACCATCGCCCTGGTCATGGCGACGATCGGCTTGGCAAGCGTGATTCACGGAGCCGTCACGATGATCTGGGGGGCGGACCAGATGGCCCTCGAACCGATCCTCCCCCGCAAACCCATCCGGATCGGGGAGGCCCTGGTTCCGGGGCAGCTGGCCTGGGGTTTCCTGCTGGCGGCCGTGATCTTCGGCGGCTTTCTTCTCTATTTCCGGTTCGCGCGGGGCGGGATCGCGATGCGCGCCACCGCGAGTGATCCGCAGACGGCCATGAGCATCGGCATCAACGCGCCTCGAAGCTACGCGGCGACGTGGGTGCTCTCCGCGCTCACCGCCACCGTCGCCGGCATTCTCGTCGGGACGATGACCAACGTGTCCCCGGCTCTCGGCCAGGTCGGCCTTGGCGTGATCGCCGTGGTCATCCTCGGCGGCATGGACAGTCTGACCGGCGCCATCGTGGCCGGGCTGATCATCGGCTGGCTTGAAAGCCTCACCGTGGCGCTCCTCGGCAGCGGCGTGCGCGACATCGTGCCCTACGCCGCCGTGCTGCTGATCATGATGGCCCGTCCTTACGGGCTCTTCGGTACTCCTGACATCGAGAGGCTCTAGCGATGCGTCTTGGTGACTACGTCACGGACTACCGGAGCGCTGAAGCGTTGTTCCGGACGCCCACGCTGAGAATGTGGTTCGGCCTGTTTCTGGTCAGTCTTCTTCTGCTGCCATTCATCGCCGGCCAATATCTGACTTTTCTTGCCTGCCTGGTCGCGATCCACATCATTGCGGCGACAGGCCTGAACATCACCACTGGTTTCACCGGTTTGATCTCGATCGGCCACGCTGTGTTCCTCGGCGTCGGCGCCTATACCGTGGCGGTCCTGGCCGGTCTCGGGACACCGTTCTGGCTATCCCTCCCGGCGGGAGCCGGCTTGGCGGCCAGCATCGGCCTGGCGGTGGGGCTTCCGAGCCTGCGGATCAAGGGGCTCTATCTGGCCGTCGCCACGCTCGCGGCCCAGTTCCTCCTCAGCTTCGTGTTCCGCGAATGGGAGAGCGTGACCGGGGGCGTCCGCGGCCTCAACGTCCCGCCGGCGACGCTCGCGGGCTGGGCCTTCGACAGCGACGCCAAAATCTACTTCCTGATCATGCCGATCGCCATCCTGGTCGTCTTGGGCGCCCGGAATCTGTTCCGCACCCGCATCGGCCGTGCCTTCATCGCCATCCGCGACCGCGACCTCTCCGCCGAGGTGATCGGCATCGATCTGTTCCGCTACAAGCTTCTGAGCTTTGCAATCGGCGCCGCCTATGCCGGGCTGGCAGGCGGCCTGTGGGCCTATTTTTATCGTGCCATCACGCCCGAAAGCTTCACACTGCAACTCGGGATCTTCTATCTGGCCGCCATCATCGTCGGCGGTCTCGGGTCCATTCTCGGGGCGGTCCTCGGGGCGGTGTTCATGGCTCTGGTGCCCGAACTCCTGCGCGCGCTGGTCGGCCTGGCCGCTCTCTACTCCACCAACGCCGCGATCCTGCTTTCTCCGCTGCGGGAGATCGTGTTCGGGGTGCTCATCATCGCTTTCCTGATCTTCGAACCGCATGGGCTCGCAGAGATCTGGAGGCGAGTCCGCCGCTACTTCTTCCTGTGGCCGTTCCGAACGTGAACAGCGCTCGATCGCCAAGCCAACCAAGAATGTCAGATCATAGAGAGGAACCCATGATTCAGATCACTCGTCGTCACGTCCTCAAGAGTGGGGCTGCGGCCGGCGCAGCTGCCGGTCTCGGCGGAACCTTCGGCGCATCCCTCGCCTTGGCCCAGAACCAAGGCGACATCGTCATCGGCGCGTCATTGCCGGTGACAGGGGTGTTCGCCAATGCCGGCGTCGAATTCGCCGCCGCCATGGCGGATTATTGCAATTGGCGCAACGAAAACGGCGGGGTCTCGGGACGCAAGCTGCGCTTCGTCTGGGAGGATTCCAACTACAAGACCGACCAGAGCGTCGCCGTATTCCGGAAGATTTCCGCCAGCGACAACCCGCCGTTCTACTACGGCAATTCGACCGGCTGGTCGAAAGCGGTCGCGGCCGAGGTGTCGAGCCGGGGCACCATGCTCACCTCGGCCCCGTCGTTCAGCTCCGACCTCGCCGACCCGGAGAAGGTCCCCTACTTCTTCATGTCCGGGCCGACCTACGCCGCCATGCTCGAGGTACTGCTCCGGTATATCAAGACCAACCAGAAGGGTTCGACGGCTCCGTCCGTGGCCCTAGTTTACAGCGATACCGAGTTCGGACGCGACCCCATCGCCGCAGCGAAAGCGAAGGCTCAGGAGCTGGGCCTTCCATTGGCGGCCGAAATTATCACCAAACCGGGCGGTGTGGATGTCTCGGCCGAAGTAATCAAGCTGCGCCGCGCCAAGCCGGACTACGTGATCTTCCACGGCTACGTGCTCGCTCCCATCCCGGAGTTCATGCGCCAGATCCGCGAGGCCGGGCTCGACCCAACCTTCATGGGAACGATCTGGACGATGGACAAGCTCATCATCGACCAGATGAAGGACGCCGCCGACGGCTTCACCGGCGTCATGCCCTATCGCTACTACTATGACACAGATGGCGCGCCAGCGATGAAGACCATCCAGGCCGTCAACCGCAAAGCCACGCCCAACTCCACATACCGGACGGTCTTTTACGTGCATTCTTGGCTGACCATGATGATCTACGAAGAGATCGCCAAGCGGCTTATCGCCGCCGGCAAGCCGTTCGATGGCCCCAACATGAAGGCCACCTTGGAGGGCATCGAGAACTGGGACACCGGCGGCATCATCGGGTTGCCCGTCTCGCTCAAGACTCACTCGATCCCGATCGGACGCGTCTATCGCGCGAACGGCAAGACCAAGCTCCTCGATCCGGTTTCGGAATGGATAAAGATCGGTTGAGCCGCGAGGCCGAAGTGACAGACGCCGCCCTCGCGATCGAGAACATCGAGGTCGTCTACCATCACACCATTCAGGTGCTGAAGGGGCTGTCCCTGTCCGTCCCGAAGGGCGCGATCGTCGCTCTCCTCGGATCGAACGGGGCGGGCAAGACGACAACTCTCAAAGCGGCCTCGGGACTTCTTTCGCTCGAGCGCGGAAAGGTCGTAAGCGGTCGCATTGCGCTGGAGGGAGAGCCGATCGGCGAGGCCCCGGCGCACCGTCTCGCGCGCCGGGGCCTGGCCCATGTTCGCGAAGGGCGCTGCATCTTCGCGGACCTGACCGTGGAGGAGAACCTGATCGCGGCGTCATACGCCCTGACGGGGCGACCGGGCGGCGGGACGCCGGACTACGATCTCGTCTATTCCTACTTCCCTCGGCTCGCGGAGCGCCGAAGCCAGAGGGGAGGCCTCCTCTCGGGTGGAGAACAGCAGATGCTGGCGATCGGACGGGCGCTCGTTGCCCGGCCATCGCTGATCCTGCTCGATGAACCCTCCCTCGGCCTTGCCCCGAAGGTGGTGGCGGAGATCTTCGACATCGTCGTCCGGGTCAATCGCGAACAGGGGACTGCGATCCTGCTCGTCGAGCAGAACGCGATGGCCGCCCTCCGCATTGCGTCCTACGGGTACATCCTTGAGGAGGGCCGCGTGATGCTCGATGGTCCCGTGGACAAGCTCCTCGCCTCACCCGACGTGCAACGCTTCTATCTCGGCTACGGCGCCGAGGAAGACGGTCGGCCGGCCAGCTTCAGAGACGTGAAGCATTACAAGCGCCGTAAGAGGTGGCTTTCGTGACCATGAACATGCAATTGACCGGGTCCCGCCCGCCGCCCGAGATGGTATTGCCGCGCCGCCTGCTGCATTGGGCGGAGACGCGGGGCAGCGCGATTGCCCTACGCCAGAAGGAATACGGCAATTCGAATAAAGATCATGACTGGCATTACTGGAACAACCACGGGCTCGCGCTGTTCGCTGCGACCGCCGGCAGCGACGATGGCCTTGCCGTCTTTCATGCGTGGTCGAGCAAATCGAAGAAGAAATACAACAAGCAGAAAACTGCCGAAAAGTGGGCAGCCTACAAGACCTGTCCGCCGGACAGGATCGGCACGGGCTCGATTTTCTACTGGGCAGACGAAGCCTCACCCGGCTGGGATCTGAACCTGGGGCAGCACCAAGACGAGCAGCAGCAAGACGGGCAGCAGCAAGAAGACCGGCGGGGAGAGGCAGACGACGCGGACGCCGATAACGCGGACGCCGATAAAGAGATGCAAGACCTCGGCGGCACCCGACCCGACGGCTTGCGACTTCCTCCAGGGTTCTGTCTCAACGAAAAAGGCCGGATTTGCGCCTTCATCCCCACCGAAATAGATGGCAAGAAGAAGACCCCGGGGCGGCTGCTGCCGCTACTCATGACCAAGATAAAAGACCCCAGCCTGCAGTTCCAAAACGGCCATTATGGACTGGGGTTCGTCGCCACCACCGACAAGAACAGCGTACAGCAGGTGTTTTTGCCTTCACCCCATGTCTACAGCCCAGGCCTGTTCACCGAGCTGGCAAAGCGTTGCGTGCTGTTTTGTCCAGACGACCTCGCAAAGGCGTACCTGGAACAGTTCACAGTCAAATGGCTCAACAAGCTGCTGGACGAAGACACGGCGATCCGCGACAGCGGGACCATGGGCTGGCGTTACGACGAGGACGGCGAGATCATCGGGTTCGTCTACGGCAACGCCCTGCACCACGAGAACGGCACGACCAACAGATCATCGCCGGTGCCGACGACGAGTTTCGCAAGTGGTACGCCCCGGTCGGCAAGCGCGAGACCGTGGGTCAGGGCCGCCAGGCTGCTGACCGACCGCAAGCGGCCGGAGCTGGACTGCCTCATCGCGATCGGGTTCGCCGCACCGCTGATGGCGTTCACCGGCACCATCTACGGTGCGATCCTCAGCTTGCTGGGGTCGAGCCCGGCACCTGCCAAGTCAACCGCCCAGCAGGTCGCGGCGGCGGTCTATGGCCACCCCAAGCAGACCAGGAGAGTCGCTCACCTCCACGCCCAAGTCGGTGCAAGGGCGGCTGGGCCGGACCCGCAACCTGCCGGCTACTGGGATGACATCCAGGACGAGCGGCATCAGGACGCGCTGTTCCAGACCATGTTCGTGGCGGCAGGAGGGCACCGAGGGCGGCCGGCTCAACACCGACGCCACCTAGAAGGAACGGCTGGAGTGGCAGACCATGCTGGTCGCCTGCAGCAACGCCGCTTCGTGGAGTTTCTGGTCAAGAAGCAGAAGAGCACCACCGCCGGCATGCGACGGGTGTTCGAGATCGAGTACAACAGCGCAGACGAGCCGGGGATGATCAACGCGACTCGAGGCCGGCCAGGTGTTCGCCGAGCTGGAGCACAATTACGGTGTCATCGGGCCGAATACGCCCGGATGCTGGCCCAGGAGCACAAGGACATAAAGATCCGGTGTCAGGGGTCATCAACGAATTCACGGAAACGGTCGGCGCGGGGGAGAAGTCCTTCTGGCTGGGCACCTGTGGCGTGCTGCTGGCCGGTGCAAGCTGGCCAACCGGCTGGGGGCCGAGCTCGATGTCGAGGCCATGGACGGGTTCACCTGCAGCGGACTGTTCCTGACGAACGCGTAGCATCCGCGGGAGCGAGGGGACCGAGGGTGGCTCCTACCAAAACACCGAAGAGTCGGCGGCGTTCCTGAATATTTTCTGTTGGCGGCGGGTATGTCCTTTACACCGACCAGGTGTACGTCCGCCAGCTCCGGAATATAATCACCGTGGTGCATGCCCCCGAAAAAAATCACCCCACTCATGTGCAGGTGGCAGTTGATCAGCACCTGATCATCATCAGCAAGCGCGAGATGCGGGAGTATCTCAAGAAGAATGAGATCCAGGAGAGGGGAGTATTCGACGGCCTGAAAACCTATTTCAAGAGCCGGCCAGGGATGAGAAGATCACACTCGGCGCGGGCACCGTGCATGCGCTGGCACAGGAAATGTGTTTCGAGATCCCGGTGCGTGACGACCAGTCAGTACTGTACAGCATCCTGACCGCCCGGAGAGAGCCGGGTGCCAGCAAAACGTTTTACCAGCGGCGGTAGAATTCTACATCACCCATGGGCGGGGGTTTTGGCCCCGCCCACGGTCTCCGGATCCTTTCTGGGGGCTTGGACCCCGGCGTTGCGGTGGGCGGCAGCGCGCCCCGAGGGAAGTGAGTTCCATTCAACTATCCAAATTTCGTCTTCTACTAATCCGGAAACAGGCTCAACTATCCAACTCACGCTGGATAGTTGAAGATTGCCGTAAGTACTTAATTCATACGGATAATTTGACGTGAAAAAAGTC
>CAWHGT010000005.1:0-91898 GCA_963828985.1 uncultured Alphaproteobacteria bacterium | reverse complement strand
GACGCCCGCAGCCGCGACGATGGGCCATCGAGACGTCGGACGAAGGACCCTCCATGCCCACGCGAGCCGTGCCGATCCGCGGCCTGTTCGAGACGAATCTGCCCCTGTGGCGACCTGCCTCGTCGGTCGCGTTCTACCGGGACGTCGTCGGGCTGTCCGTCGCGTTGGAACTTCCCGAACGTGACGCTGCCTTCCTGTGGTGCGGGAGCGCGGGCGATCGATGCTAGGACTGTGGTGGATCGGTTCGGCGGTGAACACATGACGCTGCACATCGCGTTCGACGCCGCGCTCGACGACGTACGGGCTGCGCCGAGCGACTCCGCGCCCTCGACGTCGCGCCCCTGTCGTTCTTCGGCGCCGAGACGGCCAACAGCCCGACGGTGATCGGGTGGATGCCGGCCGCGGCCGTTACTCCGAGGACCCCGACGGTCACCTGCTCGAGTACCTCGCGATGCTGGACGAGGAGCCGCGCCCGGATGTGGGGGTCGTGCCCTGGTCGGAGTGGACCGGGAATCGCTAGCGAGGACCGCTGCTTATTCGGGCGGCGAGACCGTGCCGCGCTGCTGAAGCTTGCGGATCTGCGGCTCCAGCACGTTCTCGCGGTACTCGGCGTGGGTGTACGGCGCGCGGTCCAGGTACAGGTTCTTCGGGTAGACGTCCTGCTCGTAGATCAGCCGGTACTGCTCGGTCGTCAGGTCCTTCATCCAGTTTCCCCAGCGTGCATTCGAGCGGAAGCGCCGCAACGCATCGACGTCGATCGTCCCGGCCACCCATGACGACCCCCCGCTGTAGCTCGGCTTCCCCGCCGCGCGCCCGAGGTGGTCGGCGATCAGAGAGTGCCCGCCGAACGTGTCGATCGGGGTCTCCGAATCGACCGTGAGGTGATGGTGCCAAGGTTGGGCGCCGACCACGTACATGTTGTTGTCGAGCGCCCGCGCGCGTGTCTGCAGCACGAACGCGTCGCTCGCGCGATGCGGGAAGGAGGCCCGGTAGACGACCTCGGCCCCGTTCATGGCCAGCCTCGCATTTATCCGGATACGAGCCCTCGTTGGCCATCATGATCCCCAGCCGCCCGATCTCGGTGTCGACCACCGGGTAGAACGCGTCGAGTGTCGCGCCGTAGAGCTCCACCCAGCGGTCCCAGACGTTGTGCGGCGTCATGGAGTGCTCCACCGGCAGCAGCGGCACCACCTTGTGATGGCGCAGGATCACGGCGCCCTGCGGGTCGATGACGACTCCGACGTTGAAGTAGCGCCCCGGGAACTCCTCGTGGCGGGCCTTGGCCTGGGCCATGATGAAGATGTCCCATTGACGCGCGAGCTCGCCGAGGCGCTCGGTCTCCGGTCCCGGGATGTCGATCGCGCACTCGCGCGCGTACTCCTCATGGTCGGTATTCATCACCTCGTCGGTAAAGCCCTGCAGCGCGCCCTCCGGAATCGCCACGAGCCGCACCGGCAGGTCGAGCCCGCCGAGCCAAAACGCCGCCTTGACCAGGTGCTCGAGGTGATCGAGGTTCTTCGCGATCTCCTCGCGGCGGCGGATGCCCCACATCGTGGGCACCAGGCCAATCGCCTGGTAGGGCTCGGTCATCGTGGAACGCAGCATCCGGCCTAGGTGGCTCGGCTGTCAAATCGGCGGCGAGGCCCCGCGAGCACTGGACGCATGCGTGACCGTGCCGGCCGGGACCTACCGCCGCGCGTCGGCCGCGTTCAGCTCCGCGTGGGCCGGGTACAGGAAGACCTGTGGCCACACAGGTAACGACGCAGGCGCGTCGCGTCGCCGAGGAGGCGCGCGAGACGGAGTGGAAGCTGCCGAGCTTCTGCCGGGAGTTGTTCCTGGGCGCGCTGCGGATCGACCTCATCCATCCTCAGCCCAGACTGGACGAGGCCGCCGCGAGCAAGGGCGAGGCGTTCCTGCGCAGGCTGAGCCAGTACCTCGAGGCCGAGGTCGACCCGCTGCATCGAGCGCGACGCGAGGGTCCCCGCCGAGGTCCTCGATGGCTTGAAGGCGCTCGGCGCGCTCGGGATGAAGGTGCCCGAGGAGTACGGCGGCCTCGGGCTTTCCCAGGTCACCTACAACCGGGCGCTGATGGTCGCCGGCGGCTGCCATTCCGCGCTGGCGACGTTCCTCTCAGCGCACCAGTCGATCGGCGTGGCCCAGCCCCTGCTCATCGCGGGCAGCGAGGAGCAGAAGCGCGAGTGGCTCCCGAAGGTCGCGCACGACCACGTGTCGGCCTTCTACCTGACCGAGCCGATGTGGGCTGCAACCAGCCCGCCTGGCGACGGTGGCGACGCCGACCGCGGACGGCTCGGGCTACGTGCTCGACGGGCGAAAGCTGTGGGCCACCAACGGAGCCATCGCGGACGTCGCAGTGGTGATGGCGCACGTCCCCGAAGGCGACGGCCACCGCGGTGGGATCACGACGTTCATCGTCCCCTGCGACGACGAGGGCGTCGTCGTCGAGCACCGCAACCAGTTCATGGGCCTGCGCGGCATCGAGAACTCGGTCACGCGGTTCAACGACGTCTTCGTGCCCAACGAGCAACGGATCGGCGACGAGGAAGAGGCCTGAAGATCGCTCTCGAGACGCTCAACACCAGGACGCGCTGCCGGCGATCTGCCTCGGCGCCGCCAAGTTCGCCACCAAGGTCTCGCGGGAGTTCGCCAACGAGCGCGTGCAGTGGGGCAAGCGCATCAACGAGGCGGTGGCCGAGAAGCTCTCGTTCATCGCCGCCACGACCTTCGGCCTGGAGGCGATGCTCGACGTGGCCAGCCGGCTCGCCGACGACAAGAACGACATCCGCATCGAGGCGAGCATCGCGAAGCTCTGGGCGTCGGAGATGGGCTGGCGGATCGTCGACGATCTCGTCCAGGTGCGCGGCGGGCGCGGCTACGAGACCGCCGAGTCGCTACGCGCACGCGGCGAGAAGGCGGTGCCGGTCGAGCAGGCGCTGCGCGACATCAACCGCATCTTCGAGGGCTCGAGCGAGATCATGCACCTGCTGATCGCGCGCGAGGCGGTCGACCAGCACCTGAAGGTCGCAGGAGACCTGCTCGGCGCGGAGGTCGACCTTGACGACAGGGCGAAGTCAGCGGTCCACGCCGCCGGCTTCTATGCCAAGTGGCTGCCCCAGCTCGTCGTCGGCAAGGGCCAGGCGCCAGCGACCTACGGCGACTTCGGCGAGCTCGCCGACCACCTGCGGTTCGCCAGCCACGCGCGCAAGCTCGCGCGCGCGATCTTCTACGGGATCAGCCGCTGGCAGGCGACGATGGAGCGCAAGCAGGCCTTCCTCGCCCGCATCGTCGACATCGGCGCCGAGCTGTTCGCCATCTCGGCCGCGGTCGTCTATGCGAAGACGCTCGAGTCCGAGCAGCCGGCCGAGCGCGCGCAGGCCACGACCGAGCTCGCGGACCTGTTCTGGCGTCCAGGCCCGCCGCCGCATCGAGGTGCTGTTCGAGGCGCTGTGGCACAACGACGACGACGCGAACTATGAGCGACCCAGGAGCTGCTGGACGGCCGCTACGCGTGGGTCGAGGAGGGGCTCGTCGACCCCGTCGGGCGACGGCCCGCTGATCGCCGGCCAGGTCGGCGCTGCGCCCCGACGACCGCCGCTAGCCGGCCCGCCTGCACCGCCTGGAGGTATTCGGCCGTGATGGCCACCGCGGGGTCGTCGCCCATAGCCGTCGCCTTCGCCGAGCCGGTCGTAGCTGCGCACGAGGTCGATCATGTGGGCGCGCAGGGCCGCGCGGCCGTGGTCGTCGAGGGCGGCGAACGCCTTGTGGGTGGGGCCGTAGTAGGCCTCGAAGAAGTCGACGAAGTGCTCAGGCGAGCGGTAGCGGAAGGTGTAGGTCCGGCGCTACGGTCCCTCAATGCGTCGACGTCCGTGCCGAGCAGGCCGCGGAGATGGTCCTCGTCGCCCCGGCGTCGGCGGGCGCACGCCGGCCGGCGGCGGGACGTGCTTGCCGACGGTCCTGAGCAGGCCGCCGATGAACCCCCGCGGGGTCCAGCTGGCCAGCGCGATCGTGCCCCCGGGCGGCATACGCGCACGAGCTCGCTGGCGGCGCGCTCGTGGTCGGGCGCGAACATGACCCCGACCACGGAGATGACGGCGTCAAAGGACGCGTCCTCGAACGGCAGTGCTTCGGCGTCGCCCTCGACGAAGCGCACCGGGAGCTGCTCGGCGGCGGCGCGCTCGCGTCCGCGCTGGAGCAGCAGCGGGACGTAGTCCAGTGACACGACGTCGCAGAACATGCGCGCCGCGGCCAGCGCGGTGTTGCCGCTGCCGCCGGCGACGTCGAGCACGCGCGATCCGGCGCGCAGGTCGGCGGCGTCGCAGAGGTCCTCGGAGATGATGGGGATGAGCGCGCCGACGGCCGAGTAGTCGCCGCTCGCCCAGGTCGCCTGCTGCGCTTGACGGCTTCCAGGTCGGCGGGGGGCGTGGTGATGCTGGGCTGAGTCATGGCCGCCAAGCTTCCAGGCGCCCCTTAGCAGTCGCTTAGCGATGCGTCACACAGCGGCGGCCGGGTTCGGGAACCGCTCCGGCGCCGGCGCGTTGGGCCGGACATGGGCGCGCAGCGCCGCGTCAGCGGCGTAGCCCCAGTTGATCAGCCGCTGCTGGTTGACGGTGTCGAGGGCCGCGAGGCGCATCAGGCGGACGAAGCCGCTCGGTCCGGTGGCTGGGCGCCGGCAGGGCGGTTTCGAGCGGGAAGTTCTCAACGTCACTGCGGATGGCCCAGAAGGCGCCGTCGCGCTCCCCCGCGTCGTAGGACTCGATCAGCCGCTGCTTGCGCAGCTCGCGGACCTGGTTGTCGATCACGTGCGTCACCCGCAGCATGGCCATGCCCAGGTGCGCGCTGCGCGCGGAGCATCAAGAGAGATGTGCGCTCCGGCGTCGCTGACGAGGATGGTCCGGTACAGCTTGAACGCCGCCTCGAGCCCGAGGTTGTCGTAGACGCCGCCGTCGGTCAGCGCGGGTCGGGTCGTGAACGGCAGCTTCTGCATCGGCGCCCTTTTCGTAGACCGTCGCCGTGTAGAAGTTGTTGATCTCCCGATACTGGGCCGGACGGACCGGGTGGGCGAGGGGACCCGCATCTTCGGAGAACTGGCGGGTGCGCAGCGTCTTGACCTCGGTGATGCGATGCACGGCCCTGGAGCGCTGGTCGGATGAGAATTCCTGGTCGCGGAAAACCGTCAGGCCTTCCTTGAGGCAGAGCTGGAACCAATCCCTGCAGGTGATGCGATTGCCCGTCCAGTTGTGGAAATATTCATGCGCGATGATCGCCTCGATGTTGGCGTAGTCCGCATCCGTCGCAGTCTCGGGAGAGCCCAGGACGTACTTGTCATTGAAAATGTTAAGTCCCTTGTTCTCCATCGCTCCCATGTTGAAATCCGAAACGGCGACGATATTGAACACGTCGAGATCGTATTCGAGGCCGAACACGTTCTCATCCCATCGCATCGCGCGCTCGAGCGCGGCGAGGGCGTAGTCGGCCCGCGCCTCCTTGCCCGGCTCCACGTAGACCGCCAGACGGACATCGCGCCCGCTGGCGGTGGTGAACGTTTTCGAAACCTCTCCGAGCTGGCCGCCCACCAGTGCGAACAGATAGGCGGGCTTGGGGTGGGGGTCGTGCCAGACGGCGAAATGCCGGTTGGTTCCGGCGATCGTGCCGGCTTCCCCCGGATTGCCGTTGCCCAGCAGGATCGGGGCTTCGTCGCAATCCGCTTCGATCCGCGTGGTGTAGACGGCGAGCACGTCGGGCCGATCGAGGAAGTAGGTGATCCGCCGGAATCCGTCGGCCTCGCACTGGGTGCAATAAATCCCGCCGGAGCGATACAGACCCATCAGCTTGGTGTTGGCGGTCGGATCGATTTCGGTTTCGACGCTCAGGGTAAAGGGCCGCCTCGGCGGTTGCGCGATTGTCAGGCCCTGGGATGAGGCCTCGAATTCTCCCGGCGGAAGACTTCTGCCGTCCACGGCAAGCGCTCGTAGGTTCAACTCATCGCCGTCGAGGACCAATGGAGCGTCGCTGCGCCCCTGCGGGTTTGGACGGAGCGCGATGGTCGCGGTGACGCGGGTCGCGGTCGGGTGCAAGCGCACGTCCAGCTCGACCCGGTCGATGAGGAAGTCGCTCGGGCGGTAATCTTCAAGACGAATGACCGGGTTCATATCGTTACGCATGAGAGTACTCGATTGTTAGCCCACCGACGGGGAGCAGCTGCGCGGCTTGTTCGCATGGAGGTGCGACTTCCTCCGGATTCGCACAAGAGCCACTCGCGAAACAGTGACGTTGAAACGTCTCATCCACAGCGTTCGGATCCTTCATGCCTGCGCTCCCCTGCGGGGACTTCCGTGTGTGGCGGAAGTGGTTCTTTTTACCGAACGATACAGTCGGCGTTTTCCGGTCAATTTTCACATATTTGCGCTGATGTCGTCAGGGATATTCAGGACATTCCGAGAGTCTGCACGACAAAACGTCCGTCCAAGCAAAGCTCGCAGAGGAAGCGCCTCACCAAGCCTTGACCTTTCGTCGGAAAGCGCCATGACCTCCGCAGCGATGCCTCCGGCACCCGGTCGATCCATCTCGGACCCCGGGGCACGCCGACGGATCGAAGAAGGACATGACGATGAGATATCTGCATACCATGGTTCGCGTTGCCGACCTCGACGAGGCGCTCGATTTCTATGTGAGAAAACTCGGTCTCGTCGAAACGCGCCGCACGGAGAGCGAAAAGGGACGCTTCACGCTGGTCTTTCTGGCAGCGCCCGACGACGCGGAGGCTGCGCGGGACAAGAAGGCGCCGACCCTCGAGTTGACCTATAACTGGGACCCCGAAAACTATTCAGGCGGCCGAAGCTTCGGACACCTGGCCTACGAGGTCGACGATATCTACGCCCTGTGTCAGCGGCTGATGGATGCGGGCGTCACCATCAACCGGCCCCCGCGCGACGGCTACATGGCCTTCATCAAGTCCCCCGACAACATTTCCATCGAGTTGCTCCAGCGCGGCGCGGCCAAGCCTCCGCAAGAGCCGTGGGCGTCGATGCCCAATAGCGGCACCTGGTAGGGGACAGCCGCTCGGCAAGCGCGGCCGAGTGGCGAAAAGCTCTTGCCCGGATCGGCAACCCGGCTCACCATGACGAGCCGGGTTCATCCGGCGGAGGATGATCGTGACAAGAGAAGCGATCCGCTTTTGGCGGCATGGACGGCCGGTCGAGATTTCGAATTTTCCGCCGCGCACTACGCTTCTCGATTATCTGAGACTGGACCAGCGTCATTTCGGCACGAAAGAGGGCTGCGCGGAAGGCGATTGCGGCGCCTGCACGGTGGCGCTTGGACGGCTTCGCGACGGCCGGGTTCACTACGAGCCGGTCAATGCTTGCATTCTTCTCCTCGGCCAGATCGATGGCTCGGAACTTGTGACCGTGGAGGATCTCGCGATCGATGGCGGGCTTCATCCGGTGCAGGCTGCCATGGTGGAGCACCATGGTTCTCAATGCGGGTTCTGCACCCCCGGGATCGTCATGAGCCTGTTTGCGCTCTATCACGAGGCGGAGCGACCGGTCGACCGCGCCGCCGCCAATGATGCGCTTGCGGGAAACCTGTGCCGCTGCACGGGATATCGACCGATCGTCGATGCGGCGCTCGCGGCCTGTGCCGATTCACCCGGCGACAGTTTCTCCGCAGCGTCGGCCGATGTCGCGGCGGCGCTCGCGGCCTTCGAAGATGAGGAAGACCTAGTGGTCGGCGATGGTGAGCGCTTCTTCGCCGCACCCGCCAGCGAAGACTCGCTCGCATCGCTTTATGCCCGGCACCCGGATGCAACCCTCCTCGGCGGCGCGACCGATGTGGGGCTTTGGGTCACCAAGAACATGGCGAGGCTCGACAAGGTCATCTGGCTCGGGCGGGTTGCAGGTCTGGGGGCAATCGAGGAGTCGTCTGAGACACTCCACATCGGCGCCATGGCCAGTCACGCCGACGCGTTCGCGAGCCTTGCGGCGATCGATGCGGATCTCGGTGAGATCATGCGACGTTTTGGATCCGCGCAAGTTCGCGCTTCCGGAACCGTCGGCGGCAACATCGCCAACGGATCGCCGATCGGCGATCTTGCGCCCGCGCTGATCGCCTTGGGCGCAAGCGTCGAACTGCGCGACGCCAAACGCTCGCGACGTCTCGCCCTCGAAGATTTTTTCATTGCCTATCGCAAGCAGGACAGGCTGCCGGGCGAGTACATTCGGCGGATCGTGGTGCCGAAGCTCAAAGCCGACGAGGCGTTTCGCGCCTACAAGGTGACGAAGCGCTTCGATGAGGACATCTCGGCGACGCTCGGCGCATTCAAGTTGAACATCCACGCCCGTCGTATCGTCTCGGCGCGCGTCGCATTCGGCGGCATGGCCGGGACCCCGAAACGCGCTCCAGAAACCGAGCTTGCGCTGGCGGGCGTCTCGCTCGACGAACCGGGGTCGTGGGGTGAGGCAATGGCGGCGCTCACGCGTGACTATCAGCCCGTCGACGATCACCGCGCATCCGCGGCCTACCGTTCCACAGTCGCCCGCAACCTGCTCTTCAAGGCTTTGAGCGAAATCGCTTCGGGCGACACGCGCGGGACGCGGATCATCGGCCACCGCGGCGCCTTGCAAGCGGCGGAGTAGGAAGATGGCCGACGATCTCAAGCATGGCGTCGGATCGCTTCGCCCAGCCGAAACGGGAGAGCCACATCGCCATGTGAACCGGGCGATGCCGCATGATTCCAGCGTCAAGCATGTGCAAGGGTCCGCTCATTACATCGACGATATCCGCGAACCCGACGGCACGCTTCATATCGCAATCGGACTGTCCCCGGTCGCGCGGGGGCGTCTGCTGTCCGTTGATGTCACGGCCGTGCGCGCATATCCCGGCGTCGTCACGGTGCTGACAGCGGCCGACATACCGGGAAAAAACGACGTGTCGCCTGCCTTCGGCGACGATCCGCTGTTTATCGAACGCGACATCACCTTTCATGGTCAGGCGTTGTTCGCGGTCGTTGCGACCGAGCGCGACATCGCCCGCCGCGCCGCCCGGTTGGCGATTGTGGAAACGGAGGCGGACGCGCCCAGCATCACCGTCGAAGATGCGCTGGCGCGTGACGAGACGGTGCTGCCTGATTACGCGTTCGGTCGCGGCGAGGCGGACACTGCGATCAACGACGCTCCTTGTCGCCTTGCCGGACAATTTCGTGTCGGCGGGCAGGAGCATTTTTATCTTGAAGGCCAGGTCGCGCTCGCGATTCCCGGCGAGGACGGGGACATGTTCGTCCATTCCTCGACGCAGCATCCGACCGAAGTGCAGCATGTGGTCGCCCGCGTCCTTGATATCCCGGATGCCTACGTGACGTGTGAAACGCGGCGCATGGGGGGCGGTTTCGGCGGCAAGGAAAGCCAGGCGACGCAATGGGCGGTGACCGCTGCGCTCGCCGCGCGCATCACCGGCCGTCCCTGCAAATTGCGCCTCGACCGCGATGACGATTTCGTCCTTACCGGCAAGCGCCACGATTTCAGAAGCGACTGGGCTGTCGGGTTCGACGAGGAGGGGCGTGTCGCCGGCTACCGCGTGGAGCATCTCGCGCGCTGCGGCAATTCGGCGGACCTGTCCGGCGGCGTTGTCGACCGCGCGATGTTCCATTCGGACAACGCCTATTTCCTGCCGGCAGTGCATGTGGGCTCGCGGCGGCTCAAGACCAACACCGTCTCAAACACCGCCTTTCGCGGCTTTGGCGGACCGCAGGGCATGTTGGCGATCGAACATGTGATGGATCAGATCGCGTGGGCGACGGGCCGGGACCCGCTCGATGTGCGATACGTCAATTTCTACCGTGCGGACGGAAACCTCACGCCGTTCGGCATGGAAGTCGAGGAAATCGAGACACTGCACGGGCTTGTGCAGACGCTCGAACGCACCAGCGATTATCGCGCGCGGCGCGCGGAGATCGCCGCCTTCAACGCAACGTCGCCGATCATGAAGCGCGGCCTTTCTCTCACTCCGGTGAAATTCGGCATCAGCTTCACGCTGGTCCATCTCAACCAGGCCGGCGCGCTCGTGCATGTGTATCAGGATGGCTCGGTACATCTGAACCACGGCGGCACCGAGATGGGGCAGGGGCTTTATATCAAAGTCGCTCAAGTGGTGGCGGAGGAATTCGGCATCGCGCTGGAGCGCGTGCGCATCACCGCGACGACGACGGCGAAAGTTCCCAACACCTCGCCTACGGCCGCGTCCTCCGGTTCGGACCTCAATGGCATGGCGGCGCGCATCGCCGCTGGCGCGATCAGGCGGCGCATGGCAGCTCAGGCGGCCGAGCTGTTCGGTGTGCCGGAGGACGAGATCGCATTTCGCGACGACCGGGTCTTCGGCGGCAACGAAAGCCTGCCCTTCGCGGAGTTGGCAAAGAAATGCGTGCTCGCGCGCGTGCAGCTCTCTGAAGCCGGGTTCTACAAGACGCCCAACATTACGTGGGATCGCGCCAGCGCGACCGGGCGGCCCTTTTTCTATTTCGCTTACGGCGCCGCGTGCGCGGAAGTCATCGTCGATACGCTCACGGGCGAGAACCAGCTCCGGCGCGTCGATATCCTTCACGATGTCGGACGCTCGCTCAATCCGGCGATCGACCTCGGTCAGATCGAGGGCGGTTTCGTGCAGGGCATGGGATGGCTCACCACCGAGGAACTAGTGTTCGACCAGCAAGGCCGTCTGCTGACCCACGCGCCGTCCACCTACAAGATTCCGGTTGCGTCCGACGTGCCGCAGGATTTTCGCGTTGCGCTCTATCCAAACGCTAATCCGCAGGACACGATCTATCGATCGAAAGCCGTCGGCGAACCGCCGATCATGCTGGCGAACAGCGTGTTCTGCGCGATTGCAGACGCGGTTCACGCCATCGATCCCTCGAAGCCCGTTCCCCTCGACGCGCCAGCCACCCCCGAAGCGATCTTGCGTGCCTGCGAAGCGTTACGCGGGCGGCCCATGCCCACAAGGGGCGGCGGGTGAAAACTTGGCGGCACCTTGCGGAATTCCTCACCGCTCATGGCGCGGCGGCGATGATCGGCGTGCACGACGTCAAAGGTTCAGCGCCGCGCGAAGCCGGGGCCCGCATGGTCGTGCGGCCCGACGGCGCGTTCCACGGAACCATCGGCGGCGGACAGCTCGAGATCAAGATGCTGGGCATCGCCGCGGAGATGCTGGCAAGCGGACCATCGGAGGCCCGCCTGCTCGATCAGGCGCTCGGGCCGGATCTCGGTCAATGTTGCGGCGGCCGCGTCAAGATACTCATCGAAACCTTCGACAAACACGACCTTGCCCAGGTGAGGCAATTCGCGACCGCGGAGGCGCATGGCCTGTTCGCGCTCGAATGTCGCCTGGAAGAGGGGCGTGTGAAACGCGAGATGGCCTCCTCGGTGGGCGACGATCGGTGGACGCAATGGCGTGAGACCCATGGCGAGCACCGTACCGTCCTGCTGCTGTTCGGCGCCGGTCATGTCGGACGGGCGCTGGTGCTGGCACTGGCTCCTTTGCCTTTCAGCGTGCGCTGGTTCGACAGCCGGCCCGACGCCTTTCCGCCGCACATTCCCCAAAATACGGCGACGCACCGGCTCCATGACGTGGAGGCGGTCATCGATGACGCCGACGAGGAAGCGTACGTTCTCGTCATGACCCACGATCATCCCCTCGATCTTGCCATTGCGGCCGCGGCGCTGAAACGCCGCTTCCCTTATGTGGGCCTCATCGGCAGCGCCTCGAAGCGCGCGCGGTTCGAGAAGCGCTTCCGCGAGGTCGGCATTCCCGCCGAACGGATCGCCGCGCTCGTCTGCCCCATCGGCATTTCGGGGATCGTCGACAAGGACCCGGCGGTCATTGCCGCCTCGGTCACGGCCCAGCTTCTGCGCATGCGAGAGGACGCGACGTCAAACCTCTCGCCACCCTCCGCCGCAAACGATAGAACCGCCCCATGATCGATGACAGAAACGAAGACCCTCGCCATCTCGCCCGGGCCGTGGCGCTCTCGCGCGACCATATGCATGACGGAGCCGGCGGGCCCTTCGGGGCCGTCATCGTGCGCGATGGCGAGATTCTGGCCGAAGGCTGGAACCAGGTGACCTCCACCAATGATCCCACCGCCCACGCGGAGGTGACGGCGATCAGGCTCGCCTGCGAGGCGATCGGCGATTTTTCCCTGCAGGGGGCGACGCTCTATACCAGCTGCGAGCCATGCCCCATGTGCCTGGCCTCCGCCTACTGGGCGCGGATCTCGCGGATCGTCTACGCCAATACCCGCGAAGATGCAGCTGGGATCGGGTTCGACGACAGTCTCATCTACGAGGAGATCGCCAAGGCCGTCGGTGACCGCATCATCCCCATGGATCACGTCCCGAGCCTCGAGGCGAAGGCCGTATTCGACGCCTGGGCGGACAAGATCGACAAGGTGCGGTATTAGAAATCCAGCCGCCGCGTCCCCATCTTCCAAGCCTCAACGATCACCGCACGAGTCAGATCATCATGCCCAACGTCACCACCATCGTCCGCAAGCCCGCCGTGAAGGCCGAACGGGTCGTCGACACCATTTCGCTCGATCACGCGGCCCGAAGCCGGCGACACGCGCATCTGGTCGGTGAGGCCGGTACGGAGATCCACCTCGATCTCGACATGGAGACCACCATCAACGACGGCGATGCCCTTCGGCTCGAGGACGGCAAGCTGGTTCAGGTGACGGCCGCCGCCGAGCCGCTGCTCGAGGTCCGCGCCGAAAACCCGCTCCGCCTCATGCGGCTCGCGTGGCATCTCGGCAGCCAGCATGGCCTTGCGGAATTTACCGGCGATGCTCTCTACATCGAGAATAATCCGGCCTTCGCGGAACTCGCCCGCGGCCAGGGCTGCACCGCCGTACCGGTCGCGCGCAGCTTCCGCCCGGAACAGAGCGCCCATCAGTGCGACCACGATCATCATGGCCATTCCCATGAAGGGCATTCTCATCACGGTCACGGACATCATGATCACGCCCACCATGAGCATGGCCACAAGCATACCCACGGCCACGACGACAAACATCAGCATGGCCCGGGTTGCAGCCACGATCACCACCACGGCCACAAGCACGATCACTAAGTCTCATCGACGATGACCTACCCGTTCTCCGTAGCGCCCATGATGGACTGGAGTGATCGCTTTTGCAGGTCGCTCCATCGGGTCCTGTCGCGCCGGGCGCGGCTCTATACCGAGATGGTGACGACCGGGGCGGTCCTGCATGGGCCGCGCGATCGCCTGCTCGGGTTCGACGCGGACGAACACTTCGTCGCCGTTCAACTCGGCGGATCCGATCCTGCGGATCTGGCGGAGGCGGCGCGGATCTGCGCCGATTACGGCTATGACGAGATCAACCTCAATGTGGGTTGCCCGTCCGACCGGGTCCAGAACGGCCGCTTCGGCGCCTGCCTCATGCTGGAGCCCGGGCTCGTCGGCGATTGTGTCGCCGCCATGAAGGCGTCCGTTTCGCTTCCCGTCACGGTGAAGTGCCGGATCGGCGTTGACGATCAGAATTCCGAGGAAGCAGTCGACGCCCTCACCGAAGCAGTGGTGGCGGCTGGCTGCGACGAACTCGTGGTCCATGCGCGCAAGGCTTGGCTCAAGGGTCTGTCGCCCAAGGAAAACCGAGACATCCCGCCACTGGATTACGACCGGGTGTACCGGCTGAAGCAAGCTCGTCCGCGTCTTCCCGTCGGCATCAATGGCGGCATCAAGACGATGGCGGAGGTGCATGGGCATCTGCGCCATGTGGACAGCGTGATGCTCGGCCGCGTGGCCTATCACGAGCCGGAAATTCTGCTGGCGGTCGATCCCGAACTCTATGGCGAGCCTCCGCCGGTCGCCGACGGCTTCGAGGCAGTCGAGGCCTACGAACCTTACATCGCGGCTCGCCTTGCCGAAGGACACCGCCTTCACACCATCACACGGCACATGCTGGGGCTTTTTGCCGGTCGTCCTGGTGCGAGGGCTTATCGGCGACACCTGGCGACCGAAGGAACGAAGTCGGGCGCGGGTCTGCACACCTTGCGCGAGGCGGTGGCGCTTGTACTCTCGCGAATCTAGCGGTCGAGCAGAGCGCCGCGTGACCGGTGTCTGCCAGAGAGTATCGCGCAGGTTGAAAACCTCTGCCTTCAGTCTGAATATTGCAATCATAAGTAAAGACAATCGTGCGTATTTGAACACCTGATTAACCAGATATTGGCGATCGGAAATTTACAGCAACGTTATAATGAAAATATAGTTCCATGGGATCCGAGTTCGTTCGGATCCTGACCATCATGCAAGGAGACCCGCATGTCCTTCAGAGCTCTTGCCATCGCTCTCACCCTTGCCGCCGGCACGCTTGGCTGCAAGTGGCGCAAGCGCATTCTTTTCGGCGACTTCGACCCGTCCTCCCCCGTATGGCGGCAATGGTCTCGCGACCAACGGTTTCAGCGTCAAGGGCCTCGTACTCGATGTCACGGCGCTGAAGAGCGTAACGCTCGCCGACGGCACCGCGATCACCCTCGACGAGCCCTTTCCGTTTCCGGCAGACGCATCGTTTCCCACTCGTTGATACGCGAAAGGAATAGTTCGATGTCCTATCGAAATCTTGCCATCGTTCTCACCCTCGCGGCCGGGATGTTGGCCGCAACGGGTGCGAGCGCATTCTTTTCGGCGACGTCGACCCGTCCGCCGCCATATGGCGGCAACGGTCTGTCGGCGAACGGCTTCAGCCTGAATGGCCTGTCCCTCGATGTGAGCGTGCTCAAGAGCATCACGCTGGCTGACGGCACCGTGGTCACCCTCGACTGATCCGATTTTCGGTCATCGAGACCGACCTCTCGTTCCCTCGCGAGAGGTCGGACCTTCCCATGCGCATCCTTTCTCGAATTGCCTACACTTTGGCATCGCTGCCGATGACCCCGCCCGGCTTTCGCGCTAGGCGGTCGAATCGAACTCGACGGCCTTGAACTCGTCCTCAAGCTTGCGGACGGCCGCAGCCTCCGCCGCGAAGCGCTCGTTGGCCTGACGCTCACGCTGGCGACTTCCGCGGGAAGGCGGCCGTGCAGATCGACGGCTTCGAGGAGGAGCACGGCACCTGGACGGCGTTCCCTTCCTCTCTACCGAATGTCCGTACAAGATCCTGCGACCCATGAGCGCCGGGACCTTTGCCAGCCGGATCCACGGGGCCGCCGGGTGGCCTTCGCCTTTCCGACGGAGACGGGCGGTTTCCGCCTGACCTGCACCAGTGGCGCGGAAGGCAAGTGCGTCCTGCTCGGCTATCACCCGTGGGAACACAGCAACGCCAAACCGATGCGCGATCTCCACCGCGCCTGCGTACACATGCTGCGCGCCGATTACGGCGGCGATGATCGTCCCAGCACGCGCAACGGGACCAGGTCCATCTCTTTGACCGGTTCGACATCCAGAAACCGCCAGCGGCGCCCGGCATGCAGTTCGAAGCCGCCTGGGGGCCCGATGGGGCCGTCTGCGTGGCGCATCCCCGGATCGCCGACAACATCACCTTCGAGGAACTCGCGGAACGGTATCCGCGGCTCAAGGGCCGACTCGGACCGCGTTCCTGTGACGAGGATACCATGCGCGCCGACCCCCGCGCGTTGATCCTCAACCAATCCGTCGTGACCTGGCGAACGCCGCGCTGAATCGCCTTCAGGGCCGGTGCGCGGAAGCCTGCGCGCTCGTCGACGCAGAGATAACCTCCAATCGTCTTTTTCGCGCGACATCGCTCCGCGCCTGACCTGAATGCCATCGCGCCCGCTCGAAGACGGACCGGCCCGGCCTAGTTGCTGAAAATTTACCTAAAGTAAAACAGTAATAAGAGATTATTCATCTAAGGCGTTGCTTGCAATTTTTAATTGAGAAGAGATCAGTTGTCTGTATCCATGGATGTATTTGTTATAAAAAATCATAAATACAGGTAAAATGTTATAATAAAGCTTTACTGCAACCTTGATTACTTGTATCTTCCGTTGGGCGAGGCCAATCAAATTTCAAACGGTGCTCGCTAACCCTTAGGAGACGGTAATGTCGGTCAAGCTTTATCCTTCAGCCAAAAATTATCCAGTGCCCCACAATTATCCAGTGCCCCAAAATTATCCTGTGCCCCAAAATTATCCGGTGCCGTAACAGACACCCGCGAGGGTGTGACTTTCTCCGGTCGTGGGGGAGGTTCAGTGAGCTTCCCCCATGCCCACATCATCGTTCGTTACCTTCTTCTTCATCGTAGCCTGCGCGCTCTTTCCTTCCGGTGGCGCATCGGCGCTCAGCGGTCGTCTTCAAATCGAGGCCGCCGAATTCGTCCTTCGTCTCGAGGACGGTCGAACCTTGCGTCGCAATGATCTGGTCGAGATCACCTTGCGGCTTTCGTCCGCCAGCGAAGCCATTCCCGTCCGCATCGCCGAGATCGACGTGGACGAGAATGCGGCCCCCAGTCTTGGCATTTCCCTCTATCGCCTGTCTTCCGTCGGCACCACGATCGGCCTAGGCCGACCGGTGCCAGCCCGATATCGCGCGGTCGTCGTGTCGGTTTTCCGCTGGCGGATGAAAGGGCGGATTCACTTCGTCTGCACCAGTGGGGCCGCGGGCAAGTGCGTCCTGATGGGATATCGGCCCTGGGACACCGCCGACGAGCCGCCCCTGCGCGCGCTTCATCGCGCCTGCGTCCACATGCGGCGGGCCGATTACGGCGGCGACGACCGTCCGACGACCCGCAATGGCACCGCCGTGGATATCTATGATCGCTTCGGCATCCAGGTTCCGGCCATGCGCGACGACATGCGTTTCGAGGCCGCCTGGGGCGAGGACGGGGCTGTCTGCGTGACTCACCCGCGCATCGCGGACAACCTCACGCTGGCAGAACTTCTAGACCGCCATGAGCGATTTGCGGGTCGGCTCCTCCCCGAAGCCTGCAGCGAAGACGCAATGCGGCAAATTCCCAACGCACTGCTGTTCAACCGCTCGATTGCGTCCGAATAGCCCCCTCGCTCCCTGGCCTTGCGAGCCATGGCGCTTGCCGCAGCGAAAGAATTCGCCCAGAACGCACTCGTTGAGTTCAGGGCGGCGTCTTCATGTATGGTATTTCCGTTTTCGATCTCTCATGGCTCGTCGTCTCGATGCTCGCCGCCGGCGCGGTGACGGGATTGCTCGCCGGCGTCTTCGGCGTCGGCGGCGGCGCGGTCGCGGTGCCGATCCTGTACGAGCTTTTCCGCCTTGTGGGCGTCCCCGAAGAGGTGCGGATGCCCCTCTGCGTCGGCACGTCGCTCGCCATCATCATCCCGACGTCGATCCGGTCCTTCATGGCGCACCGGGCCAAAGGCGCGGTCGACATGTCGATCCTGCGCGTGTGGGCGATACCGGTGGTGGTGGGCGTCACCATGGGCAGCTTTATCGCTCGCTATGCGCCGGCCGATCTGTTCAAGACCGTGTTCGTCATCGTCGCCGGTGTTTCGGCGATCCGACTTCTGTTCGGCAAGGATACCTGGCGCTTTGGCCTCGACATGCCGGCAAAGCCCATCATGATCGTCTATGGCTGGATCATTGGCGTGCTCTCGGCGCTCATGGGAATCGGCGGCGGCCAGCTTTCGAACCTGTTCATGACCTTCTACAACCGTCCCATTCACCAGGCGGTTGCGACGTCCTCCGGTCTCGGTGTGCTGATCTCGATCCCGGGCGCCATCGGCTATATCTACGCAGGCCTGCCCAAGGCGGCTGAATTCCCCGATGTGGTGGCGCTGCAATTTCCCATGGCGATCGGCTACATCTCGTTGCTGGGCTTCGTGCTGTTCGTGCCGACGAGCACCTGGCTTGCTCCCATCGGCGCGCGGCTCGCTCACACGCTCTCGAAGCGCCGCCTCGAAGTCGCGTTCGGCATCTTCCTTTTGCTCGTGTGCCTACGGTTCTTCGCGAGTCTTGTCGTGTGATCCGAGTCTTGTCGTCTGACCTAAGTCTCGGACTTCGGCGGTTCGGCCGCGAAAGCCTCACGCATGCGATCCGGCAGGGTCGCCATGATCTTAAGGCGTTCTTCCTCTGAGAGGCGAAACCAGCGCGTGATCTCGTCTGTCGTGCGCCCGCATCCCTCGCACAATCCGGTTTCCGGATCCGAGGATACAGACGCGGATACAAGGGCTCGAAGCGCGGGACATGGTCGATGCTTATGTCGTCACCGGCCGAGTGCAATCAAGAGCCCGAGCAGGGCGGCGATTTCCGCAAGCTGCTGCGTTGCGCCGGCGATATCTCCCGTCTGCCCGCCGAGATGGCGGGACGAGAAGCGCGTCATTCCCCATCCGGTCAGCGCTGCAAGTGCCGCCATCACGGTGACGCCCGCCAAGGTGAGATCGCTCACCAGGCCGACTGCAAGCGCCAGTCCGGACGCGATCGCGGCGGCAAGCCAGAGCGATTCGCGGCTCGGTCTTCCGACCGAATGCGATGAGCCGTCCATGCGGGCAGGGGGCAGGAATACCAACGGCATAAGGCTCGCGGTGCGGGAGAGGGACGCCACGACCATCACCGCCAGAGCGGCGGAAAAGGCGTGCGGATAGACCGCGAGGCCGGCGAGGGCGCCAATCCGCAGAGCGAAGCAAAGAATGAGCGCACAGGCGCCGTAGGCGCCGATCCGGCTGTCCCGCATGATGGCCAGGCGGCGCTCCGGTGTCATGCCGCCGATGCTGTCGGCGGTGTCTGCCAGTCCGTCCTCGTGCAAGCCGCCCGTCACCAGCGTCGCTACCGCAACCGACAGCGTCCCCGCCAGGAAGGTCCCCAGACCCAGTTCGAACGCGCCGACCAGCACGAGGCCGGGGAGGATTCCAATGATCAGGCCGGCCACCGGCACGAAGGGCGCCATGGCGGGGAGCGAGGGTGCTTCGTGCAGGCCCGCGGACTCGAACGGCAGGCGCGGAACCGGCAAGCGGGAGAAAAAGCGCACGGTGCGGGCGATCTGGACCGCCGCGTCCTGCCATGCATGGGGCGCGGTGCGGCCCGTCTCGTCGAATTGCTCAGCCATGCTTCACCCCGCGCGGAACGCCCGCTATAGGTCACGCCTCCTGAGATTCCGCAATGCCTGATGGCTGGAGCCCCCATGACCGAGACCGCCGGCACCCCCTTCGACGACATCCGCCGCCTGATCGCGAGCATGCCCGGCCCGGACGAGGATGCGGCAGCGGCGGTGCGGGCGCGCGATGCGCAGTTGACCAAGCCCGCGGGAAGTCTCGGGCGCCTGGAATGGCTGCCCGAATGGGTTGCCGCCTGGCAGGGCAAGTCGCCTTCGGTCGACCGGCCGCTGGTTTGCGTGTTTGCCGGAAGTCACGGGGTCGTGGCCCGTGGCGTCTCGGCTTTCCCCTCCGAGGTCAACCGCCAGATGCTGGAGAATTTCTCCGCCGGGGGTGCTGCCATCAACCAGATCTGCGCCGATCTCGGGCTGGGCTTCAAGGTCTTCGATCTCGCCATCGAAATGCCCACCGGCGATATCGTCGATGGACCGGCCATGGATGAGAAATCCTGCGTCGCCACCATGGCGTTCGGCATGGAATCCTCGCCGGGGGCACCGATCTGCTGGCGGTGGGTGAATTGGGCATCGGCAACACCACCATCGCGGCGGCGATCTACGCCGCGCTCTACGGTGGCGACGCCGCCCATTGGGTCGGACGCGGCACGGGACTCGACGACGAAGGGCTGAGGCGGAAAGTGGCGGCGGTCGAGGGTGCCCTCGAACGACACCGCGAGCATCTCAAAGACCCTCTCGAAGTGCTGCGCCGTCTCGGCGGGCGCGAGGTCGCGGCGATCGCGGGCGCGATCCTCGCCGCGCGGCTCCAGCGCATTCCCGTCATCCTCGATGGCTATGTGACGACGGCGGCGGCCGCGGTCCTCCACGCGATTCATCCCGCCACCCTCGACCATTGCATCGCCGGTCACCTCTCCGCGGAGGGCGCCCACCAGGACGTGCTGCAGCGTCTCGGCAAGATCCCGCTCCTGGCGCTCGGAATGCGCCTCGGCGAAGGCACCGGCGCTGCGCTCGCGGCGGGTCTTGTCAAAACTTCCGTAACGGTGCATCGTAACATGGCGACGTTCGGGCAGGCCGAAGTCTCGGAGCGATTGTGACCTATGGCGCTGAGCGGCATACGGGATTCTCGAACGGCGGGCCGGTTTCAGGTCAACGGCGCGCTGTCGCTCCTCCTGGCGATCGGAATTGCCGGCTGCGCCAACCTCGTTCTCACGCCGAGCGAGCGGACCCTCGAAGGGCGCGCCATCGCCACGGACGGGGATTCCATCCGGATAGACGGCACGCGGATCCGGCTGAAAGGGCTTGACGCTCCCGAACTCGATCAGACCTGCCAGCAGGGTACGCGCAGTTATCGCTGCGGCGAATTGGCCCGGGACGCACTGCTTTCCCTGATCCTCCGAAGCCCGGTGAAATGCCGTTCGGCCGGTCGCGACAAATACAAGCGCGTACTCGCAAAGTGCTCCGTCGCCGACAAGGACATCGGCAGCCAGATAGTGGCGTCGGGATGGGCCGTCGGCTACGGGGATTACGAGAGACAGGAGGCCGACGCCAGAGCACGCCGGGTGGGGCTTTGGGCCGGAACCTTCGACACCCCGCGGGAATGGCGCCGCCGTCACGCAAGCGGCGAGTAGCGCCTCGAAATCCCGCTTGGCGCACCCTATCTTCCCGCAATGACTTCACCGGCCGATTTCGAGACCCTATCCCGCCAGTTGCGCGCCTGCCGGATCTGCCGGGATGCTCCCCGCTATGGATCGGCGCTCGCCCACGATCCGCGCCCGATCTTGCAGGGCAGCGCCACCGCAAGGCTTTGCATCGCCTCGCAAGCTCCGGGCACCCGCGCCCATGCGAGCGGGCGGCCCTTTTCCGACCCTTCCGGCGTCAGGCTCCGGTCCTGGCTCGGGCTCGATGAGGCGACGTTCTACGATGCGGCCGCACGTCGCCATCATCCCAATGGGATCGTGCTTTCCAGGGCACGATGTCAAAGGCGGCGATCTTCCTCCCCGGCGGGAATGCGCAGAGGCCTGGCGGGTGCCGCTATTCTCGGCCTTGCCCCGTCTCGAACTCGTGCTGGTGATTGGACAATACGCGCAAGCCTGGCATCTGGGCGACGATTTCCGAGACGGTCTGACCCGCACCGTCGAGCGCTGGCGCGATATCCTTGCAGCGCCCCGACACCCCCGCATCCTGCCGATGCCGCATCCATCCTGGCGCAACAATGGCTGGCTGAAGCGAAATCCGTGGTTTGAAGCGGAGCTTTTGCCGGTGCTTCGGGACGAAGTGCGCTCTATGCTCGCCCGCCACGAGCAGGAGAGCGCCGCATGAATCCGACGACCCTTCGCTGCACCATTGAGGGGGCGGTCGCGACGATTACCCTGGCTCGGCCGGAGCGACTCAACGCCCTCACCGGGCAGATGCACGGGGAGCTGCGCGAAGCTCTTCGGCTGCTTGCGAACGATGACATCGTCCGGGTTGTAATCCTCACCGGCGAGGGCAGGGGATTTTCGGCCGGGCAGGATCTCACCGAGGACTTGCCGCGCGATGATCAGGGCCGCGTCGACCTCGGTCCGCCTCTCGCGCGGGATTACAACCCGCTCATTCGCCAGCTTGTGGACTATCCGAAAGTGACGATCGCTGCGCTGAACGGCCCGGCGGTCGGCGCTTCAATGAATATCGCCCTCGCCTGCGACATCGTTGTGGCGGCCCGCTCCGCCTATCTGCAGGAAGCTTTCACGAAGATCGGCCTGATCCCGGATGCGGGCGGCACCTGGATCCTGCCTCGGATCGTGGGCCCCAAACTGGCCTTGGCGCTGATGCTGACGGCGGAGCCGGTTGCGGCGGAGGAAGCCCAGCGGCTGGGACTGGTTTACCGGGTCTTCGAAGACGCAACCTTCCGCAAGGACGTAGAGGCACTCGCGGCGCAATTCGCCGACGGACCGGCACTGGCCTTCCGCCTCACGAAAGAGGCCTTGGCGAAGAGCCTCGAGAACGATCTCGAGACCCAACTCGCGGTCGAGGCGGCGTTGCAGCGCGAGGCTGGGTTCAGCGAAGATTTCGCCGAAGGCATCGCGGCCTTTCGGGGCAAGCGCGCGCCCCGCTTCTCGGGTCGCTGAGGAGCGGGCATGCGGATCAATTATCTCATCCTCGGATTGGTCACCCTAAGCGCGGTGGTGGGGCTCTTCGTCTCCCGTGATCCAGAACGCTCGGCGGCCCTCTCGCAGATGTACCGCGACGCCGCTCTCTCGCCCGATGCCAAGCAGGCAGTGCTGATCCTGCTGGCGCTCGCGATCGGCGGCTTCGTCGCCTATCTCAGCATAACCCGGCGTTAGTGGGATTTTGTCGCGTCGAGTTTTCAATCTATGGGAGCGCTACCGCTGGAAGTGCCTGCGCTTCGCTCCTCCGTGATTCCGGGACGGCGAAGCCGGGGCCGGAACCATAGACACCGACCGTTGAAAGTCCGACGCAACGGCTGCCGTTCTTCTTGACGGGCTCGCGGATATGGGTGCCGGGCGCCGCTGACGCGGCCCCGGAATGACGCAACGCGCAAACTTAAGCCGCTACCCTATCGCTTCAAACGCGAAATCAGGCTCGATGTGTCCCAACGGCTTCCGCCGCTCTTCTGTACGTCGGCGTAGAACTGGTCGACGAGAGCCGTCACGGGAAGGCTGGCGCCGTTCTTGCGGGCTTCCGTGAGACAGATCGCCAGGTCCTTGCGCATCCAGTCGACTGCGAAGCCGAAGTCGAACTTGCCCTCGTTCATGGTGCGGCCCCGGTTCTCCATCTGCCACGACCCCGCGGCGCCCTTGGAAATCACGTCGCAGTACGGCTTCGATCTCAAGCCCCGCCTGCTGGCCGAAATGAATTCCCTCCGCCAGCCCCTGCACCACGCCCGCGATGCAGATCTGGTTGATCATCTTGGTGAGTTGGCCCGATCCCGAGGGCCCCATGAGGCGGCAGGCGCGGGCAAAGCTCGCGATCACTGGCTCGGCCTTCGCGTAGGGTTCGGAATCGCCGCCGCACATGACGGTGAGGACGCCATTCTCGGCGCCGGCCTGGCCGCCGGAGACCGGTGCGTCAATGAAATCCGCATCCCGCTGGCGCGCGGCTTCATGGAGCTCCCTGGCGACCTCGGCGGATGCGGTGGTGTGGTCGACGAAGATCGCGCCCTTTCCGAGACCCTCGAAAGCTCCGTCCTGCCCGATGGTGACCTGCCGCAGGTCGTCGTCGTTGCCGACGCAGGCGAAGACGAATTCCTGGCCCTCGGCGGCCTGGCGCGGGGTGCTGGCGACCGTGCCGCCATGCTCCGACACCCATTTCTCGGCGCGCGCGGTGGTGCGATTGTAGACCGTCAGTTCGTGGCCCTTCGCCTTAAGGTGCCGCGCCATGGGCGCGCCCATGATTCCAAGACCGATAAAACCGACTTTCGCCATCGTCCGCTCCCGCTGATCGCCAGAGGAGCGTTCTATGGGGAGAGGGGTTGAGGGTCAAACGCCGAGACTTACCGAGCCGTCAAGGTCCAGGCGATCGTGGTCGAGACATTGGGCGCGATCTTTGTGACATAGCTTCCGTCGCGCTTCTCGGACCCTGCCGATCCCGTGAAGGTGGCGGATCCGGTAAGAGGTCCGGGAACGCCTTTCTGGTTTTTCAGCACGAGCCCGTCCTTGACCAGCGGAACGCCGGCGTATTCCAGAACGCCGAAGCCGAGGTTCGAATTTGCCGCGCTGCTAGCGACACCTTTTCGCTGCAGATGCAGAGTGGCGGGGATGTTGAGATTGAGGCCGCCGATCCGCAGCGCGTAGGTGCCGGCCTTGCGGTCGAAGCTGATGGTGGTGTCGCAACTATGCGACCACCCGCCTTGCGGCAGCTTGACCTCGCCCCGGCGGGTACCCTCGATCGACCACATGGCGCCGGAATTGTCCGAGAGCGAGTTACCGTCCATGGTTTCCTGGATGGAAGCGGATCCGGTTGCGCAAAATCGGGAATCGTCCCACTTGGCATTCCAGGACTGGTAGCGCGTGAAATCCATTGCGCCGGAAGGCTTGCCCTGCGGCATCGACGGCATCGGGGTATCACCTGCTGCCCGCTTCGCGGCTGCCATCATGCAAGCCTGATCGTCCTCCTTGCAGCTTTTCACCGCCTTCAGCATCTGGCTCATCATCTGCTGTTGAGACGCGCTGACCTCCGGCATGGCGGGCGCCGCGGGCGCCTCGCCGAGGGCGTCGAAGGCGGATGTCATCTGTGCTTCGAGGACAGTCGCGAACTGCGCGCTTCGCTGAATCGTCCAGTCCTGCCGCTCGTTCTTGCTGTTGCTGGTCTTGACTAGGCCCGTCGTCTTGATGGTGACCGTCAACGTTGCCGTCTGCCCGCCGGGAAGAGGCTGCTGCGCGGAAAGAGGATGAAGGCCGGCAGCTAAGAACAGGCAAACCAACAGGATTTTCGGACGCATCGCGGACTCTCCTCGGACATTTTCGATGTTCCGGAGATGACACCCGTGCGGCCCCGGTCGTGCTCGAACGTCAGCGCGTACCGGCGCAAAACCGATGACGTCGCAAACCGGAGCAGCAACCGATATTTACTATATAACATCTCTATTTGATATCGAATTCGATATATTTCTCGCGGATGCGATCATAGGTACCGTCCGCCTGGAGCGAGGAGAGGGCAGCGTCGAAGCGCTCTTTCAGGGCGGTATCCTCTTTGCGTAGACCGATGCCGTAAAACTGGCGCTCGTAGGGAGGCTCGTCCGGTGCAGGACCCAGAATGCGACAGCATTCCCCTTCGCGGCTGGCCAGAAACTTCACCAGCGCCCGCTTGTCGCCGAAGACCGCGTCGATGCGTCCGACAAGAAGGTCGAGGGTTGCCTCGACCGGGCTGCCATAGAGGGCGATTTCGGATTCCCGGTAATGCTGTTCGAGATATTCCGCATGA
Organism: uncultured Alphaproteobacteria bacterium; assembly: GCA_963828985.1. Lineage (GTDB taxonomy): Bacteria > Pseudomonadota > Alphaproteobacteria > Rhizobiales > Beijerinckiaceae > Microvirga. Next base: position 66,922 of record CAWHGT010000005.1, on the reverse strand, counting down.
TCGCTGCGGAGGGTCGTTCCGATCTTCGAGCCCGCCAGTCCCTCGGGCGTGAGACTTCTTGATCTCGCTATCCTTGCGAGCAATGAAGATCGCCGGGATGTGATAGTAGGGAACCGAGAATGCGATGCGCTTCTGGCGTCGATCCAGGATCTCCAGCGACGACATGATGGCGTCGTATTCCCGATTGGCCAATCCACGAACGATGCCGTCCCATTCATGCTGAACCAGGACGCATTCCGCATTCATCCGTTCGCAAAGCGCTTTGGCGAGATCGACCTCGAAGCCCTGAAGTTCGTTGTTCTGGTCGATGAAGTTGAAGGGCGGATAGGCGCCTTCCACGGCGATGCGGATCGGCGGCGTCGGGGCCGCTTCCTGAGCAACAGCCGGCAAAGCTGTCGCGGGCCCGCCGATCAGCAGCAGACATAGCAACAGCCTTGGCCAAAAACGCAGCCTGTTCACCACAATTTTTCAATCCGTGAAGGTTCCGGGCGATATTCGCCGAATGCCAGCGCCTGTCAATCGACGTCAAAAGGCGCGTTTCGCCACGCCCACCGGTTCTTCAACCCCCCGTCACGCTCATATGCCGGGTCAAAGCGGGCCGGGAATGGCGGCGGTCGATGATGAAGTCATGCCCCTTGGGCTTGCGGGCGATGGCCCCGAGAATGGCCTCATCGAGGGCCGTGTCCTCGTCGGATAGGCGAACGGGAGCCCGCAGGTCGGCCGCGTCTTCCTGGCCGAGGCACATGAAAAGCTGGCCGGTGCAGGTGAGGCGGACGCGGTTGCAGCTCTCGCAGAAATTGTGCGTCATCGGGGTGATGAAACCGAGGATTCCGCCTGTCTCCGCGACACGCACATAACGCGCCGGACCGCCCGTCCGCGCGTCGATCTCATGCAGAGTGAAATTCTGTTCAAGCCGCGCCCGCACCAGCGAGAGCGGCAGGTATTGGTCGATGCGCTCACCGTCGATTTCTCCGAGCGGCATGACTTCGATGAGCGTCAGATCCATGTCTCGTCCGTGCGCCCATTGCAGGAGGGGCACGATCTCGTCCTCGTTCACGCCTTTCAGCGCGACGGTGTTGATCTTGACTTTCAACCCAGCCCGCTGGGCGGCGTCGATGCCGGCAAGCACCTTCGACAGGTCACCCCATCGCGTGATGCTCCGGAATTTCGCCGCGTCCAGCGTGTCGAGCGAGACGTTGATGCGCTTCACCCCGCACGCCGCCAGCTCCGCCGCGTGGCGGGTCAGCTGCGAACCATTGGTGGTGACGGTCAGTTCGTCGAGGGCGTCGGTTTCGAGGTGGCGCGACAGCGAGCGGAACAGCGTCATGATATCCCGCCGCACAAGCGGCTCGCCACCGGTGATCCGGAGCTTGCGGACGCCGTTGCGTACGAAGGCCGAGCAGATCCTGTCGAGCTCTTCGAGAGTAAGGAGATCGCGCTTGGGCAGGAACGCCATGTCCTCCGACATGCAGTAGACGCATCGGAAATCGCAACGATCGGTGACGGACACCCGCAGATAGGTGATCGCGCGTCCAAACGGATCGACAAGCGGTCGAAGGTCTTCGTCGATCGATAGGGCGGTTGATCCCCGCATGGAGGCGATGCTTCCCGGTTTGTGGACAGGTCCGGTTGGAACTTACCCCTCGAGCAGCTAGCGTCAAATCATCAAACAGGGAAGTGATTGGATCGTGACCGAGCGATGGCCCACCGAGCTCCGTCTCGCCAAGGACAAGAGAAGTCTTCGGATCGTCTTCGATGACGGCGCGGCGTTCGATCTGCCGGCCGAGTATCTTCGCATAGCAAGCCCGTCCGCCGAGGTTCAGGGCCACAGCCCGGCTCAGCGACGGACGGTTCCTGGCAAACGCAGCGTCGAAATCATCAGCGTCCTGCCCGTCGGCAACTACGCGGTCAGGCTCGTCTTTGACGACATGCACGACACCGGAATCTATGGCTGGGATTACCTGTTCAAACTCGGCGCCGAAGAGCCGCAGCGCTGGCAGGCCTATCTGGACGAACTCGCCGTCAAGGGGTTGTCGCGGTAGTCGGATTGTCGATATAACGTTCAATCTTTGTCACAGTGTGACGGCTTTGCGAGGGGATCTCAAGCCAGATGCCGAACATGATCGACGCCGGACGCTTCATCAACCAAGGCACCGTGAGAGGTGGCTTCGTGATGGGCGAGCGAAACAATTACCTCGATACGACCGATGGCCTGATCTACGGCAAGATCAGCATGCTGGGCGGCAATGACACCTTCCGTGGCGGAAGAGTGGGCGAAACTGTCGACGGCGGGGCGGGCAACGACACGCTTGATGGCGGGATCGGCAACGACAAGCTCATCGGCGGCGAGGGCAGAGATGTTTTGACCGGGGGCGTGGGCAAGGACACATTCGTTTTCGGCGCAGCGCCGATGGTCGCGAACGCCGATCGCTTGAAGGACTTCAACTCCGCCGATGACACTTTCCAGATTCGGAAAGAATTTTTTGTCGCCTTCAAGACGACGGGGAAGCTCTCATCCGACGCCTTCCACGCGGGCGCGAAAGCGGCTGATGCGCAGGACCGGATCATCTACAACAACGTGAGCGGCAACCTCTTTTACGATCCCGATGGTACGGGGGCGGAGGCTCAGGTACTGATCGCGACCCTGACAAACAAAGCCAAACTCGTCCTGAGCGACTTCCTCATCGTATGAACGAAACGGAAGGGCTGAACCGCCCTTAGGAAGCGGCCCGGTTTAAAAAAGGCGCAGTCCGCGGATTGCGCCTTTTATCGATGTGAACTTACCGCTGAACGATAACCCGCGCGCCCACCTTGGCGCGGCTGTAGAGGTCGGTGACATCCTCGTTGGTCATCCGGATGCAGCCGGACGAAACGGCCTCTCCGATCGTTTCCGGCTCGTTCGAGCCATGGATCCGGTAAATGGTGCTGCCGATATAGAGCGCCCGCGCGCCGAGCGGATTATCAGGACCGCCCGCCATATGGCGCGGCAGGTCCGGGCGGCGCTTCAGCATCGCTGCCGGCGGACGCCAATCCGGCCATTCGCGCTTCATGGTGACCGAATGCGCGCCGCCCCACTGAAAGCCCGGACGTCCGACACCCACGCCGTAGCGGACGGCCTTGCCGTCGCCCGAGGACGTAATAGAGCCGCCGCTCGGTGGTCGACACCACGATGGTACCCGGAGCATGGCGGCCGTCGAAGACGACGACCTCGCGGGGAATCGGGGAGGCCTGCGCCCGCACCGATTCTTCGGCGCTGTAGAGCGGTTGGCGGGTGAGGGGATCGATTGCAGTGAAAGCTGCGGCCGGCGTCGCGCAAGCGGCGAAGGCACAGACAAGCCCGGTCAGGGCGGCGCGGGTGCGTCCCATAATTGCCTCGAAATAACCAAGTTTCGCTACTGGTTTGAGATAGCTAAACGCAACAGCCGCGTTTGAGATCCGCTGCATAACAGATGTTGTTGCATGTCCGCCAGAGGATCGCTGCCTTGTTTTCGCCTTGTCGTAAGCAAGCCGTTAAAGTCACGCTGCCACAATTCGATCCAGGGCATTTCCGAACGCTCGGCCGCAATGGCTTGACGCCGAGGGAAAAAGGCCACTAGAAGGCGCTGGTCAGGGCGCGTAGCTCAGCGGGAGAGCATTCGCTTCACACGCGAAGGGTCACAGGTTCAATCCCTGTCGCGCCCACCATTTTCATCCTGACGGCGGTCTTCACATTTGCGCGAGCGTGCGCGTTTACGCCGCCGCCATGCAGGTGAGCGCCGCGACCAATTCGAACAATTCGTCGAAGTGCTCGATCACGCGGTCAGCGCCAAGATCGTGGACCGAGGTCTCCGTGTAGCCGAACGGTACGGCGATCACCGGGATCCGGGCGTTCTTGGCGGTCTGGATGTCCGTATTCGAATCCCCGACCATCACGGCGCGGCGGAGGTCCCCGCCGGCCTCGGCAATCGTCTGCGTGAGGTGGCGGGCATCCGGCTTGAAAAATGGAAACGTGTCGCGCCCGGCATTGAAGGCGAAGCGATGGCCGACGCCCAGCCTCTCCAGAAGCTTGACCGAGTGCGTCCTCGACCTTGTTGGTGCAGATCGCCAGAACGTATCCGGCCTCCTCGAGACGGTCGAGAGCGTCTTCGACTCCCGGAAACAGCGTCGTCTGGACGCAGATGTTCTCCCCGTAATCGACCATGAACCGGTCGAAAAGTCGCTCCAGGTGGCTCGGGTTAAGGTGCGGCCGGCCGACTGGAAACCGCGCTCGATGAGCGCGCGGGCGCCGGCGCCGATCATGTCGCGGGCCTTCTCGACCGGAAGCGGCGCAAGCCCTTCCTCGCGAAGGATCACGTTGAGGGTGGCGACCAGATCGCCGGCCGTGTCGGCCAGCGTTCCGTCGAGATCGAAGACGACGATAGGCGGGGCAAGAATGGCCATCGGTCTCGGCTACCTCCACGCAACGAGAGAATCAAGCGTCGGGATGATATGATCGTAAGGTTGATTCGATCTTACCAGCGGGAGTGCTGAATGCGGTTTGTTGGCTTGAAGGCGCTTTTTTCGGCGCTGATCCTGGGAGGGAGCCTCGCTGTCGGGACTGTGGTCCCGGCGTTGGCGGCCCCGTTCGACTTCGTTCCCGCTCCTCAGACCGACCTCAACCGGATCTACCGGATCGACCGCTTCAGCGGCGAGATCAGCTCCTGCCAGTACGGCCTGCAGGAAGGCACCATCGGCGTGACCCTGTGCTTCGGCTCGGGCGAGGGTGCGGGCCCGCAAGTGCCGGGAGAATATGGGCTCGTGGCCTCCAAGCACGAGCGCGAGGGCGGTGTCTTCCGGGTCAATTTTCGCACCGGCGACATGAGCATCTGCTACGTCTTCGACGAGAAGGTGGTGTGCACGCCGCAGACCAGTCCGGCCGCCGCGGCGCCTGCTACCTCGGCTCCTGCGGCGACGCCCAATACCCGGCCCGGGACAGGAGCGTCTCCGCAGCGGCCCTGATCCTGGATCTTTCGCAAGCGGCGCAATGAAACCTTCTTTCTTCGGCGCGGTCACCCCGTGGTAGAGGGCGTTCGGCGATCAGAGTGTGACCTGGCCTGGCCGCCGAACAAAGAGAATGGACAGGAATTCTTCGTGAGCGACGACCTCAAACGCGCTGCGGCCGAGCGGGCGGCAGCGCTCGTCACCGACGGCATGCGCCTCGGGCATCGGCACCGGCTCGACGGCGGCTCACTTCGTCGCCGCGCTCGGGGAGCGCGTTGCGCGGCGGCCTGAAGGTCGTCGGCGTGCCGACCTCGCGAGGCGACCCGGCACGCTCGCACCGGCGAGGGCATCCCGCTCGACCGACTCTCGACGAGACGCCCGAGCTCGATCTGACCATCGACGGCGCCGACGAAATCGACGATGCCGCTTCGCCTGATCAAAGGCGGAGGTGCGGCGCTCATCTGCGCGAAAAAATCGTGGCGGCGGCGAGCGGCCGCATGATCGTCATCGCCGACGGCTCGAAGCATGTGGCGACGCCTCGGCCGCTTCCCGCTTCCGATCGAAGTGGTGCCGTTCGGCCTGAACGCGACGCGAGATCGCGATCGCCAAGCTGCTGACATCGTCAGAGCTTGCCGACCGATCTCCGCCTTCGGACGCTGGCCGACGGTTCGCCGTTGTGACCGATGGCGGCCATCTCATCCTCGACGCCCATCTCGGCCGGATCGACCGTCCGGAGGCGCTTGCGGATGCGCTCAACCGGATTCCCGGGGTGGTCGAGCACGGTCTTTTTCTCGGCCTTTGCACCGGCGCGATTCTCGCCACCGAAGAGGGCCTTGTCGAACTCGGTCAGGTCTGACCATGCCACTCATTCATTTTGGAGCTTTGCCTATGATCCGTTCCGCTTCCCGCGTCGTCGCGACGACGTTCGCGCTGGCCCTGCTGGCCGGCTCCCGCATTCGCCGCAGACGAATCCGCGCTCGCCGACACGCGAGCCATCTGGCGGTGGCCCGCGAGGTCGCGACCGTGTCCGGCATGACGCGCTCGTTCGACGCCATGACCGAGCCGTTCCTCGATCAGCTGCAGCAGATGAACGTGACCCGGCCGGAGATCAAGAAGGACCTCGACGAGGTCACCGCGATGCTGCGTCCGGAGATCGAGCTGCAGAAGGAGAAGATGCTCGACAACGTGGCCCGGGTCTTCGCCTCGCAGCTCACCGAGCCGGAGCTCAAGGAAATCGCCGCGTTCTACAAGTCGCCGGTCGGCGAGAAATACGTGCAACGTCCAGCCCGGTCTCCTCGACGACATCGTCAAGGATCTGGCCACCTGGACGCAGAACGTCTCCGAATACGTCATGATCCGCGCCCGCGCCGAAATGAACAAGCGCGGCCATCAGTTGCAGTAATTCGCTCGATCCGATCGCATGAGGAAATGGCCCGGCTTCGCCGGGCTTTTTCATGCCCAGTGAGCAGGGGCTATTGGCAACGCGGAGCATCACGTGCACCGCCGCAGGCGTGGTGCTCGCCGCTCTCTGCCGATGCGCTAGTCCTCGACCGCCTTGAACCGCCCCATGCCCTTGAGCACGAAGGGCAGGACCAGCGCGACGAGAGCGATGAACAGCAGGATCGCCGAAAACGGGCTCTGCACCAGCACCATCGGATCGCCGAGACTGATCGAGAGCGCGCGGCGGAGCTGGCTCTCCGCGATGGGTCCGAGGATCAGGCCGACCACCACCGGCGCGATCGGGATAATCGAAGCGGCGCATCAGGAAGCCGAGGATGCCGAAAGCCGATAGCATCATCAGCTCGACGGGAGACGGATTGGCGGCGATCGTTCCCATGGTGGCGAAGACCAGGATGCCGGCATAGAGCCAGGGCTGCGGGATCGCCAGCAGGCGCACCCACAGGCCGACCAGCGGCAGGTTCAGCACCAGCAGCATCGTGTTGGCGATGAACAGGCTGGCGATCAGGCCCCAGACCAGATCGGGCCGCTCGGCGAAGAGCAGCGGGCCCGGGTTGAGGCCGTATTGCTGGAAGCCGGCCAGCATCATGGCGGCGGTGGCGGAAGTCGGGAGGCCGAGGGTCAGGAGCGGCACCAGCGTGCCGGCCGCCGACGCGTTGTTGGCGGCCTCGGGGCCGGCGACGCCCTCGATGGCGCCATGGCCGAATTCCTCCGGATATTTCGTCAGGCGCTTCTCGGTCGAGTAGGACAGGAAGGTCGGGATCTCGGCGCCGCCGGCGGGCAGCGCGCCGATCGGGAAGCCGAGCGCCGTGCCCGCGCAGCCAGGGCTTCCACGAGCGCTTCCAGTCTTCCTTCGTCATCCAGAGGGAGCCGCGCACCGGCTCGAGCTTCTCCTCGTGGATGTGCCGGCGCGAGGCCACGTAAAGCGCCTCGCCGACCGCGAAGAGGCCGACCGCGAGAGTCGTCACCTCGATGCCGTCGAAGAGTTCCGGCACCCCGATAGGCGAGGCGCGACTGGCCGGTGAGGATGTCGATGCCGACGAGCCCGAGGGCAAGGCCGATGAACAGGCTCGTGAGGCCGCGGACGGGAGAATCGCCGAAGGTGGCCGACACGGTGACGAAGGCCACGCACATGAGCGCGAAGTAATCCTCCGGTCCGAACTTGACCGCGAGCTCCACGAGGATTGGGCGCGAGGAACGTCAGGCCGAGGGTGGCGATGGTGCCGGCGACGAAGGAGCCGATGGCCGAGGTGGCGAGCGCCGGCCCGCCGCGGCCGGCCTTGGCCATCTTGTTGCCCTCGAGGGCGGTCGCCATCGAGGCGCTCTCACCGGGCGTGTTGATGAGGATGGCGGTGGTCGAGCCGCCATACATGCCGCCGTAATAGATGCCGGCGAACATGATGATCGAGCCGCCCGGATCGAGCTTGAAGGTGATCGGCAGGAGCAGCGCCACCGTCAGCGCCGGGCCGATGCCCGGCAGCACGCCGACGGCGGTGCCGAGAAGCACGCCGATGAGCGCGAAGAGCAGGTTCATCGGCTGGATGGCGATGGTCAGGCCGTGGGCGAGGGAGATGAACGCATCCATGGCGGCTCTCAGATCAGGCGTTCGAGCGGACCCACCGGCAAAGACAGGGTGAGGAGCTTTCGAGAAAAGGATGTAGATGACCACGCTGATCACGAAGCCGATGGCGAGATCGGCCAGGAAGGCGCGCCGCCCGAAGGCCGCCGACGTGCAGGCGAACAGGATCGCGGTCGCGAGGATGAAGCCGCCGCCGAACCGGATCAGCGCGATCAGGACCGCGAGACCGCCGATGATCAGGATGATCGGCGCGCCAGTCGAGGCTTTCGCGCGTCGGGCAGATTCGCCCCGAAACGCCATGATGACGATTGCCGACCGCCAGGATCGCCAGAGCCCGACCGCGACGATCATCGGCATGGCCTTGGGACCGAGGCCGTAGACCGAGGAGAGCTGCAGGGACGACATGTCCCACCAGATCGCGCCGGCGATGGCCAGCAGCAGGAAGGCGATGACGAGGCCTGCCGCGTCGATGCGCCGAGTCATGGGGAACCCCATCGATGTTAGGTCTTCGGAAAAAGAAGCGCCGCGAGACAAGGCGGCGCTTCCGGGTGTCGTTCGAGTCGTGGCGCTTACGACTTCACGAGGCCGACCGAGGTCAGCACTTCCTTCGTGCGGACCTGCTCGTCGGCGAGGAACTTGGCGAAGGCGTCACCCGACAGGTAGCTGTCGTCCCAGCCCTTGGCCTTCAGGATCTCGGTCCATTCCTTGGACTTGCTCAGCTTGTCCATGGCGTCGGTCAGGGCCTTCTTCTGGTCGGCGGTGATGCCGGGAGGGGCAACGACCGCGCGCCAGTTGGCGATCTCGAGGTTGATGCCCTGGTCCTTCAGGGACTGGCCCTCGATGTTCGGCGAGCTTGGTGGCGGAGGTGACGCCGATCAGGCGCAGCTTGCCGGCCTTGATCTGGCTCTCGAACTCGCCGTAGCCGGAAATGCCGACCGTGACCTTGCCGCCGAGGATGGCCGCGAGGGCTTCGCCGCCGCCCGAGAACGGGATGTAGTTGATCTTGGTCGGATCCGCGCCGACTTCCTTGGCGAACAGGGCCGCGGCGATGTGGTCGACGCCGCCGGCGGAGCCGCCGGCCCAGGTGACCTTGGCGGGATCGGCCTTCACGGCCGCCGCCAGATCCTTGGCGTTCTTGATCGGGCTGTCGGCCGGAACCACCAGCGCCTCGTATTCGGCCGTCAGGCGCGCGATCGGGGTGGTCTGGTCGAGGGTGACGGGGGATTTGTTGGTGAGCAGCGCGCCGACCATCACATAGCCCATGACCATGAGCTGATTGCCGTCGCCCTTGGCGCTGTTGACGAACTGCGCGATGCCGACGCGAGCCGCCGGCGCCGGGAACGTTGGTGACCTGCGCGCTCTTGGCGATGCCGGATTGCGTCAGGGCCTGCTGCATGGAGCGGGCCGTCTGGTCCCAGCCGCCGCCGGGGGCCGCCGGCGCGAGGATCTTGAGTTCCATCTGAGCGGCGGCCGACGTGACAAAGCCTGCTACGGCCGCGACAGCGATGGCGCCGCGCCAGAGACTTTTGCGGGTATGAATCATTTTTTGTTTCCTCATGTGGTGCTGCGGTTCGATGCCGCGCGCCATGCGTCGAACGGTAAAGGGGGAAATCGAGGGCGGCAAGCGGTTGGTTCTTTATCGCGGGGAAACCTTGGCGTAAGAGCCTGCCCATGAGCCTCCCCATCAGCAGCCGCTCGGGCAACGCAGCTAAACCGCCGGCAGGTTCCAGCTCCGGCGGGCGGCGCGATCGCGTCGGCGCTCTGGCGTCTCGCCATCGGCGCTCTCGTGGCTGATGCCGGTCGGCATGGCGGTGGCGCACCGCTCGAGCCCGGTCTTCCTGGGATTGTCCGCTCTCAGCGCGGTGCTGGCGACACTGGCCGAAGGCCGCCTGCGGGCATCTCGGCGGCGCCCTGCGCGACCGCCTGACGCACGCCCCTCGGCCTGACGATCCTGGCGTTCCTCGCCTGGTGCATTGATGTCGATCGGCTGGAGCGAGTTCGCGATCGTGTCGCTCCTGTGCGCTCGGCGAGTTCTGGCTGTCGGTCGCATTCGCCTTCGTGCTCGCGCTCGCCCTGCCGGGGCGGATCGACCGCGCTCGCTTTCTGGCTGCTCGTCGCCTCGAGCGCCTCGCGGCCGTCATGATGGTGGTGGAGCTGAAGACCGGGATGGCGCTTCGCCGCGCGCTCGCACGTCCGTGTCGGCCACCTTCATCTTCAACCGGCCGATGCTGACCCTCATGGTGCTGCTGCCGGTGCTGGCCGGCTTCCTGCTGGCACCGGGCCGCAAAGGCGTGCTGCCGGCCGTCCTTCTCAGCGGGATCGTGGCCTTCGCGGTGACGCGGTCCGAGAGCGGTGCGGCCTCCCTCGGCCTTTACGTGGCGATCGTCATCCTTCCGGCTCGCCTTTCTGGCGCCCCGGTTCGTCGCGACCTGCGCCGCCATCGCGTTCGTGGTGGTCTTCGCCGCTGGCGCCCTTCCTCGGAACGATGGGCGATCGACTCATCCCGCGACGCGGTGCACGAACAGATGACGAACGATCATTCGCGGGACCGTATCGACATCTGGCTCAGCTTCGGCGACGCCATCCGGCAGGACCCGGTCCTCGGCGGCGGCTTCGGCGTCAGCGCCGCTCATGGACAAGACGTCGGTGGCCGAGCGCGTGGCGCCCGGCGCATCGCAAGCTTCTCGGTGTCGGGCACCCTCACAATGCCGCGATACAGATCTGGGCCGAGCTTGGCATTGTGGGGGTCGTGCTTACGTTATTGATCGATCCTGCAGACGCTCCGCGCCATCGTCCGACAAGACCGTATCGTCGCGGCCGCATCCCTGGCGCTGCTGGCGGGGCGACCGCGGTCGCGCTGGTCGGACACGGGGCGTGGCAGGGCTGGTGGGCGGCGTCGGTGGGGGCGGCCATCGTCTGGCTGCTGTCGTTGCACGCGAGCAACGAAACGAACGGGAGACCATCCGATGAGCGAATTCGACGTCGATCTGTTTGTCATCGGAGCGCGGCTCCGGCGGCGTGCGCGCGGGTCGGATCGCGGCCGGCTACGGCGCCCGGGTCATGGTGGCGGAGGAGTACCGCGTCGGCGGAACCTGCGTGATCCGCGGCTGCGTGCCGAAGAAACTCATGGTCTATGCCGGCCGCTTCGCCGACGATTTCCACGATGCGGCCGGGTTCGGCTGGACGCATTTCCGGCGCCCGCGCTTCGACTGGGCGACCCTGATCCGCAACAAGGACAAGGAAATCGACCGGCTCGAGGGCATCTACCGCGCCAACCTCGACAAGGCCGGCGTCGAGATCGTGGACGACCGGGCCGTCATCGAGGATGCCCATACGGTCCGCCTCGTGAAGACCGGCCGACTCGTTCGCGCCCGCTACATCCTGGTCGCCGTCGGGCGCGCACCCGACCCTCGAGCCGAAGATCCCCGGCGGCGACCTGGCGATCACGTCGAACGAGGTGTTCCATCTCGAAGGAGCTGCCCAAGCGCATCCTCGTGGTCGGCGGCGGCTATATCGCGGTGGAATTCGCCGGCATCTTCAACGGCCTCGGCAGCGAGGTGACGCTGCTGCACCGGGGCGACAAGCTCCTGCGCGGCTTCGACGAGGATGTCCGCGACGCCCTGGGCGAGGCCTACACGCAGCGCGGCATCAGACGTGGTGCTGAACCGGACCGTCGAGCGGCTCGACACGGACCGCCGACGGGATCGCCGCGACCCTGTCCGACGGCACGGTCGTCCATGTGGACCAGGTGCTGGTGGCGACCGGACGGCGGCCCAACACCGCCCATCTCGGGCTCGATAAGGTCGGCATCACCGTCGACGAGGTCGGGGCGATCCCGGTCGACGGCTATTCGCAAACCCTCGTGCCGTCGATCTACGCCATCGGCGACGTGACCAACCGCGCCGCGCTGACGCCCATCGCCATCCGCGAGGGCCACGCCTTCGCCGACACGGTGTTCGGCAACCGGCCCACCATGGTCGACCACGACCTGATCCCGACCGCGGTGTTTTCGACCCCCGAGATCGGCGTGATCGGCTGCAGCGAAGAGGTGGCGCGGGCGACCTACGGCGAGATCGACATCTACAAGACCGCCTTCCGGCCCATGCGCGCCACCCTGTCCGGCGCCAGCGACCGGGTGCATGATGAAGCTCATCGTCGACCGGGCGAGCGACAAGGTGGTGGGGGTCCATATCGTCGGCCACGACGCGGGCGAAATGATCCAGCTCGCCGGCATCGCCGTCACCATGGGCGCGACGAAAGCCGATTTCGACCGCACCGTCGCGGTCCACCCGACGGCGGCGGAGGAACTGGTGACCATGCGGGTGCCGTTCGTGGTGAAGCAGCCGGTGGATGTGGTGTAGGGAAGCGGAGCCGATTGAGCGTCATTCACAACGAGTAGACCAAACTGACGGCGACGGCAGTGAACAACGTCGCGATGGCATTCGTCATCGCAGGCTTCGTCTGGCCGGCTGTCGCCTTGGGGTTCGGATCCGACGCGCTCCCGAAGGATTCTCTGGCGATCCTCGCCAGCGTCGTTTGGCTTTTCGTCGGGTTCATCCTACATTTGATAGGCAAGCTTATCCTGACAGGCCTGAAGCCATGACCCTCCTTGAAGCCTACGTCTATTTCGGCATTCCGGTCATAGCGCGTGGCGATGGGCTTTGGCGCGCTCTGGATGTCCCGGCGCGAGAGCCGCCAGGGCCACGGACGATAGAAGGATTTTCCTTCCGGGCCGGCACGGTTTCTCAAGCCTCGCCTTTTTGCGTTGCTCGTGTATAGAACCCCCTCGTGCCGCATTCTGCGGTTAGCGATGAGGTTTCTTGAACGACACGGAGACACAGTGTCATGACTGAGCGTTGGACGCCCGATAGCTGGAGACAAAAGCCGATCCAGCAGGTTCCCTCCTATCCGGATATCGAGGCCCTCGGGGCCGTCGAACGGGAACTTGCAGGCTATCCGCCGCTCGTTTTTGCAGGCGAGGCGCGCAAGCTCAAACGGGCGTTGGGCAGTGTCGCCAAAGGCGAGGCGTTCCTTCTTCAGGGCGGCGATTGCGCCGAGAGCTTCGCCGAGCACAGCGCCGACAACATCCGCGATTTTTTCCGCCTGTTCCTGCAGATGGCGGTGGTTCTGACGTTCGCGGGCTCCTCGCCCGTGGTGAAGGTCGGACGCTCCGCCGGCCAGTTCGCCAAGCCGCGCTCGTCCAACACCGAGACCATCGACGGGGTGGAACTGCCGAGCTACCGCGGCGACATCATCAACGACATCGCGTTCACGCCGGAATCGCGCATTCCCGATCCGGCGCGCCAGATCTCGGCGTTCCGTCAATCGGCCGCGACCCTGAACCTGATCCGCGCCTTCGCGTCCGGCGGTTACGCCAACCTCGAGAACGCGCATCGCTGGATGCTGGGATTCGTGAAGGATTCGCCGCAATCGTCGCGATACCGTGAGATTGCGGAACGGATCACCGAGAGCATCGATTTCATGCGCGCCATCGGGGTCAATCCCGAGACCCACCCGGAGATGCGCGCCACCGATTTCTACACCAGCCACGAAGCGCTGCTGCTCGGCTACGAGCAGGCGATGACCCGCGTCGATTCCACCTCCGGCGACTGGTACGCAACCTCCGGCCACATGCTGTGGATCGGCGACCGCACCCGCCAGCTCGACCATGCCCATGTGGAATACATGCGCGGCATCCGCAATCCGATCGGCCTGAAATGCGGCCCGACGCTGGAGGCGGACGACCTCCTGAAGCTCATCGAACGCCTCAACCCCGATGACGAGGCAGGCCGCCTGACGCTGATCTGCCGGTTCGGCGCCGGCAAGGTGTTCGACAACCTGCCGGCCCTGGTGCGGGCCGTGAAGCGGGAAGGGCGAACGGTCGTCTGGTCCTGCGATCCGATGCACGGCAACACCATCAAGGCGGCGTCCGGCTACAAGACGCGGCCGTTCGAGATGGTGATGAGCGAAGTGCGGGACTTCTTCGCGGTGCATCAGGCGGAAGGCACCCATGCGGGCGGCATCCATCTGGAGATGACCGGCAAGAACGTCACCGAATGCACCGGTGGCGCCCGCGCGCTCACCGATGCCGATCTGTCGGACCGGTATCACACCTATTGCGACCCGCGGCTCAATGCCGAGCAGGCGCTCGAAATCGCGTTCCTGACCTCGGAGATGATCAAGCGGGAGCGCCTGGCCCGCGGACGGCCGGATCTCGAAGCGGCCGAGTAATATCGGGCTACGCGAACAAAAAAGAGGGCGCTGAAAAGCGCCCTTTTAGTTTTGGGGTCTCTGGAGGTCAGGCGACAGGGTCAGTGCAGCCAACCCATAAAGAACAGAATGAGGATAATCGGCATTGGAATGCCGATTAGCCAAAGAAGTCCGCCTTTAAACATTGTCTTCTCCTGTTGCCTTCATGTGTCGACAACGAAAAATCAGCGAGACAGTTCCGTCGCAGAGGCCAAGCGGCGTGGATTGCTGAGGCCCGGTCGACGCGCTAAATCGCAACGTATGATGGCTCAAAACCAACTCAAACTCGCACTCGCTCAGCTTAACCCCATCGTCGGCGACGTGGCCGGCAACGAAGCCAAAGCCCGCGCGGCGCGCGCCGAGGCGGCGCGGATGGGGGCCGACCTCGTCATGTTTACCGAGCTGTTCCTTGCGGGCTATCCGGCCGAGGATCTCGTTCTCAAGCCGGCCTTTCAGGATGTCTGCCGTGACGCCTGCGAGAGGCTCGCCCGCGAGACCGCCGATGGCGGGCCCGGCATGCTCATCGGCCTGCCGTGGCGCGAGGGCGACGAGGTCTTCAATGCCTACGCACTGCTCGACGGCGGCACCATTACGGTGCGCTTCAAGGTGGATCTGCCGAACTACGGCGTCTTCGACGAGAAACGGATCTTTGCGCCGGGTCCCTTGCCGGGGCCGGTCAACTTCCGTGGCGTTCGCATCGGCATCCCCGTCTGCGAGGACATCTGGAGCGGCGACGTGGTGGAATGCCTCGCCGAAACCGGCGCGGAAATCCTGCTGGTGCCCAACGGTTCGCCCTATTGGCGCGGCAAGACCGAGGAACGGTTCAACATCGCGGCCGCCCGCGTCACCGAAACCGGCCTGCCGCTTGTCTACCTGAACGAGATCGGCGGCCAGGACGAGCTGGTCTTCGACGGGGCGTCGTTCGTGCTCAATGCGGATTGCGCCCTCGTTGGGCAGCTCCCGGCCTATGCCGAGGCCATCGTCTCTGACCCAATGGGAGAAAGGCGAGGGTGGATGGGCCTGCGTCGATGCTCCCCTGGCGATGGTGGAAGAGGGTGACGAGGCGGATTACGCCGCCTGCGTCCTCGGTCTGCGCGACTACGTGGAGAAGAACCGGTTTCCGGGCGTCGTGCTCGGGCTTGTCCGGCGGGATCGATTCCGCGATCTGCGCCGCCATGGCGGTCGATGCGCTCGGTGCCGAACCGTGTGCATTGCCTGATGCTGCCATACCGCTACACCGCCGGCGGATTCGTTCAAGGATGCGGAGGACTGCGCCAAGGCGCTCGGCGTGCGCTACGACACGCTGCCCATCGCGCCGGCGGTCGAAGGTTTCGAGGTCATTGCTGTCGCCACTCTTCGCCGGGACGACGCGGGACATCACCGAGGAAAACCTGCAGAGCCGCGCGCGCGGCACCATCCTCATGTCGATCTCCAACAAGTTCGGCGCGATGGTGGTGACGACCGGCAACAAGTCCGAGATGTCGGTGGGCTACGCCACCCTCTACGGCGACATGAACGGCGGCTTCAACCCGATCAAGGACCTCTACAAGATGGAGGTCTATCGCCTGTCGGCCCTCCGCAACCGCTGGAAGCCGGACGGGGCGCTCGGCCCGGATGGGATCGTCATCCCCACCAACATCCTGTCGAAAGCGCCGACCGCCGAGCTGCGCGAGGGCCAGAAGGATCAGGATTCCCTCCCGCCCTACGACGTGCTCGACGACATCCTGCGCGGGCTTGTGGAGGACGAGTTGCGCGTCTCGGACATCGTCGCCAGAGGGCACGATCTCGAGACGGTCAAGAAGATCGAGCGACTGCTCTACATCGCCGAGTACAAACGGCGCCAATCCGCCCCCGGCGTGAAGGTGACCCGGAAGAATTTCGGCCGCGACCGCCGTTATCCCATCGTGAACCGCTTCCGGGATCAGGGCGAAGTGGCCTCCAAGCCTGATCGGGGATTGCTGCGGACCAACGGCGTGCCGAAAGTCGGCGGGGCTGTCTGATAGCCGTCATTCCGGGGCCGCGCCAGCGGCGCCCGGAACCCATGACCGCCAGCGTGTCGGCAGAAGGAGCTGCTCGTCCGATCGGCAGCCGCTGGCGTCTATGGGTTCCGGGCTCGCGCAAAGCGCGCCCCGATGACGGGCATTGCAACACTCCCGCCCCTTTGCCATAGGTTGCCCATGAGCAAGCCCATCGTTCGTTTCGCGCCGTCCCCCACGGGCCGCATCCATATCGGCAATGCCCGCCTCGCCTTGATGAACGCGCTGTTTGCGCGGCGCGAGGGGGGCGTGTTCGTGCTGCGCTTCGACGATACGGATCTGGCGCGCTCGAAGCGGGAATACGCCGATTCCATCGAGGTCGATCTCGCGTGGCTCGGCATTCCGCCCGACGTGATCGTGCGCCAGTCGGAGCGATTCGAGACTCTACGACGATGCGGTGGCGCGCCTGCGCGACATGGGTCGGCTTTACGCCTGCTACGAGACGGCGGAGGAGCTGGAGTTCCGCCGCAAACGCCAGCTCGCGCGGGGATTGCCGCCGATCTACGACCGCGCCGCCATGAAGCTGACGCCGGATGAAAAGGTCCAGCTCGAAGCAGAGGGAAGGCGGCCTCATTGGCGCTTCCGTCTCGATCACCGCAACGACGTCTGGCAGGATCTCGTGCGGGGCCCGTCCCATGTGGATTTCAAGCTCCCTGTCGGATCCGATCCTGGTGCGCGAGGACGGCACCTATCTCTATACGCTACCTTCCATCGTCGACGATATCGACCTCAGGATCACTCATGTGATCCGGGGTGAGGACCACGTCACCAACACGGCGGTGCAGATCCAGATCTTCGAGGCCCTGGGTGCTCGCGTGCCGATCTTCGGCCACACCAACCTGCTCACCACCGCGAGCGGCGAGGGGCTTTCGAAGCGCCTCGGTCATCTGTCGCTGACGAGCCTGCGCGAGGCCGGGCTCGAACCCCAGGCGGTGGCGTCGCTCGCCGTGCTGGTGGGATCCTCGGAATCCGTCCGCGCCGTCGCGGATCTCGACGAGTTGGCACGGCTGATCGATTTCGACCACATATCGCGGTCGGCCGCCAAGTTCGACGAGCAGGAGCTTTACAATCTCAACGCCCGCCTGATCCACGACATGCCCTATGAGGCCGTGAAGCCGAGGCTCGCGGCCCTCGACGCCGATGGCGGCGAGGCGTTTTGGCTGGCGGTGCGGGGCAATCTCCGGACTGTCGCTGAGGCTGCCGGCTGGTTGGCGGTGGTGCGTGGTCCGGTCACACCGGTCATCGTGGACCGGATCTTCGCCGATTCCGCCGGCGACCTGCTGCCGCCTGAACCCTGGGACGAGACAACCTGGAAGAGCTGGACCGAGACCGTCAAGCAAGCGACAGGCGTCAAGGGCAAGGCCCTTTTCATGCCGCTGCGTCTCGCGCTGACGGGCCGGAGCATGGTCCCGAACTCGCGACCCTGCTACCCCTGATCGGGCCGGGAGCGCGCCAAGGCGCGGCTTAGCGGTGAGGCTGCGTAAGGACTAGCGGCGCGAGCCCAGGCCAAGAAAAAGCGCGACACCAAGGCCGCGCATTTTCAATTCCGTATGGGCCGCAAAACGTCAGTTGGTGTTCGGCACCGGGATGATGTCGGGCGCGACGACGCGGACGGTGCGTTTCTGCCCGTCGCCGGTCACCACGTCCTTCTTGGCGCCTTCGCCCACGTTCACGACGCGATTGCTCTCGATCGATTGCGGGCCGATGCCGGAGGATTCCTTGCTGGCCGTAGGAGCGGCCGCAGCCGTCTCAGCCGCCTCCTTGGCCTCGTCCTGGACCTTTTTCTCGACCGCTTTGCGGGCCTGGACGATCTTCGGCCGCGACAGTTCCTCGGCTTTTTCCGCCGTCACGATGATATCGCCCTTGCGCTGTTCGAGCATGCTCTCGGCGCGGCGCAGAACCACGGCCCAGCTCTCGTTGTCCTTCTTGCAGGCACAGGAGCCGTCGAATGCCTTCTTGTATTTGAAGGCGTTGGCGATCGACGTGTAGGGCTTTCCGGAGAGGGAGACCGCCCGGTTCATCGCGTTATCACCGCCGGATGTTGCGAAGGCCAGCGTCTCGGTGCCCGGGCAGAGGGCCTGACACATCTCATCGGCGTTCTGACGACCGCCAGGCGCGTTGGACAGCGGGAAGAATGAGCCGTCGCAGGTCCGCACGCACACAAGCCGACGCCCGCCGAGGGACTGGTTGTTGTCGTCGTCGGCGATGATGGGCTGTCCCTCAGGCATGATCGGCTGTTGCGGCTGCTGGGTGCGCGGCGGGCCGAAGAGGGTCTCAAAAAATCCGCGTGGCTGCTCGACCGAACAGGCCTGCTGGATCGCGCCCACAAGCTGGCGACGGCGAAGCTCGATCCCTGTGGAATCAGATTGTCCCTGCCGGGCGACAGTGGCTTCGAGCTGACGGATGCGCTGGGCGACCGGCCCGCATTCGGCTGGCGGGGCACCGGACAGGAACCCGAGCGGGCCTCGTTCGCAGCCGATCGAACGATAATAACCAATGAGACGCCCCATCTCGGCCCGGCTCGCCTCCGCGGCGCCCGAAGGCGCGCCACCGCCGCCTCGCTCAAGGTTGGCAAGCTCCGCGCGATAGCGCTGGCAATCGGCCGTCTGAGCCAGAGCGGCTCCGCCGGCGGCCAGGAACGCCGTAACGGCGACGAGATTGCGGAAGAAATTGCGTTTTTTCATAAGGCCTGTCGCAGCAACGGGTTGTCCAGCCGGTCGTTCCACCCCGTCCGATACCATCCGATGGCGCGAAAAGGGCCCTGATATGATGTCCACCCGTTCGCCGGCGGGCGATGCGGATCCCCGCCAGGCGGGTTTGAAACAATGCATTTACCCGCATAAGGCGGTCGGGGCAAATCCCTGAGGAGGACTGTCCCTCTCGTCAAATGACGCAGGGCTCACCACATACCAGCTTGACCTTTGGAGAAACCACGAATGCTCGCCCGACCTGCCTTGGCCCAGACCTTCGCACTGACCTTGGCGCTAAGCCTTGCCGCTGCTGCCG
The DNA here is from genome assembly GCA_963828985.1 of uncultured Alphaproteobacteria bacterium. Taxonomy (GTDB): domain Bacteria; phylum Pseudomonadota; class Alphaproteobacteria; order Rhizobiales; family Beijerinckiaceae; genus Microvirga. The sequence goes on along the minus strand of CAWHGT010000005.1, from coordinate 47,635 downwards.
CCACCGGAGCCATCGCTCAGGAACCGGACGCCATCTTCAAGAAGTCCACCGTCTGGCGAGCGTTGACGCCCAACGACAAGCTCGCGGTCTATGGGCTGGACGATCCCAAGATCGAAGGGGTCGCGTGCCATTACACGGCCCCCGAGCGTGGCGGGGTCGCCGGAACGTTCGGCGTCGCCGAGGAGGTCTCCGATATCTCGCTCTCGTGCCGCCAGACAGGGCCGATCCGGTTCAAGGAAAAATTCGTTCAGGGCGACGAGGTCTTCAGCGAGCGTCGTTCGCTGATCTTCAAACGCATGCATATCGTCCGCGGCTGCGACGCCAAGCGTAACACTTTGGTCTACATGGTCTATTCCGACCGGCCGATCGAAGGCTCGCCGAAGAACTCGACGTCGAGCGTGCCGATCATGCCGTGGGGCGCGGAAGCGCCGGCCAAATGCGGCGAGTGGCTGAACGGCTGACCGAACCGGATCAGTTCGCGCAGGTGATCGAGACCGGTTGCGGCTTGGCGGTGAGCGCCACCTGCTGGACCGATCCGGTCACCTCGTCGGCAGCGACCTGCCGGAACGAGGTGGCGCGAACGTAGCCTTGCGCTTCGCACCAGGTATCTGCGACCGCCTGACCGCAGGAATGGCCTGAAAGCAGGCATTCCGCGACACCATAGCCATCATGGGCGGGAACCAGGAAGGTGGCTTCGAGCTGGCTGGGTTCGGTCGATGAGGCGTGGCTGCTCTTGGGTGCCAGGGTCAGGAACCCGGCGGAAAAGAGCACAGCAGCACCTAATCCGAGCATGGCGTATGCGCGGCGCATTGAAATCCTCATCGTCGTGAACTCGTCAGTTATTGTCGTCGGCGGGCGTGAATAAAGCTTAAACGTGGCGGTCAAGATCGCGTTTCATCGCTTCGGGAAAAAAATTTTCCCGCCTCAGGGGGAACCTTGACGCCACCTGCCTTTAAAGGCATTGATTTCATATGAAAACGGCCTTGATCCTCGTTTCCCGGATTATTTGCAGCTAGCGCACCCGCTGGCTGGAGCCGTCTCGTTCTCATTCCACAGATCGAAACCTTCCTCCGGCCCGCGGCCTGAAGAGGTATGGATACATGGCGCCCACGCTTCGGCTCCACAACACGCTGACCCGGTCAAAGGACGTCTTCGTCCCGATCGACGAGAAGAACGTGCGCCTCTACGTGTGCGGCCCTACGGTCTACGACTTCGCCCATATCGGAAACGCCCGACCGATCATCGTCTTCGATCTGCTCTTCCGCCTGTTGCGAGAAGTATATGGGCCGGACGCGGTGACGTATGTGCGCAACATCACCGATGTGGACGACAAGATTAACGCCCGCGCGGTCCGCGACTTTCCGGAACTCCCCCACAACGATGCGATCCGGCAGGTGACGGCCCGGACCGAAGAGCAGTTCCACAAGGATATTCGCGCCCTCGGGGTCCTGATGCCGGAGGATGTGAACGAGCCCGGCGCTCCGCCGCGCTTCGTCGAGCCCCGCGCCACCGAACACATCGCGGAGATGCGTCAGATCATCGAACGGCTGATCGAGCGCGGCGTTGCGTATGTGGCTGAAGAGCACGTGTTGTTCAGCGTCTCGTCCATGGCCCGCCTACCGAAGGTTCCGCAATACGGGGCTTTCTCCAAGCGATCGCTCGACGAATTGTTGTCGGGAGCGCGTGTCGACGTGGCGCCGTACAAGCGCGATGCCATGGACTTCGTGCTGTGGAAGCCGTCAGGGCCCCAAGACCCCTCGTGGGAATCGCCCGGCGGCATCGCCACGCCCGGCCGACCCGGCTGGCATATCGAATGCTCGGCGATGGCATGGCGGCACCTGATCAAGGCGTTCGAGACGCGGGTCACATGCAGCGATCCGGAAGCGCGGGAGACCTTCGATATCCATGGCGGCGGCATCGATCTGGTGTTCCCGCACCACGAAAACGAAATCGCCCAATCCTGCTGCGCGTTCGACACGGCACGCATGGCCAATGTGTGGATGCATAACGGCTTCCTGCAGGTCGAGAGCGAGAAGATGTCGAAGTCGCTCGGCAACTTCTTCACCATCGACGAGCTCCTGGCCGATTGGCCCGGCGAGGTGCTCCGCTTCAACATGCTGCGCACTCATTATCGCCAACCGATCGACTGGACCGTGAAGGGTCTGGAAGAAAGCGCGAAGACGCTCGACCGGTGGTATGGGCTTGCAGCTGGACGCGGGGCCTCAGGCTTGTCGCCGCAAATTCTCGATGCGTTGGCGGATGATCTCAACACGCCGAAGATGCTCGCTGAACTGCACGCTCTTGACGGGCAGGGCGCGCATGACGAACTCGGCGCCAACCTTCGCGGGCTGGGTTTCCTCTCGGATACCTCCGAGGAATGGAGGCGCCGCCGGGAAGTTGCGTTGTCGGTGGATCCGGCTCATGTGGATGCCCTGATCGCCGCGCGTGTCGCCGCGCGCGCCGACAAGAACTGGGCCGAGTCCGACCGCTTGCGCGACGAGATCGTCGCACTGGGCGTGGTGATCATGGACAACAAGGACGGCACCACCACGTGGGAGGTTGCGCGGTGAGCGATATTTGCACCCTCCGCTTCCACGTCATGCGCGGGCTTGACCCGCGTCACCCACGTCTTCTCCCTGCTCTGTCGCAAAGACGTGGGTGGCCGGGTCAAGCCCGGCGCATGACGCGGCCGTGAGTGTCACCAAAGGGACTATTGCACTGATGGGACAGTCACTGTCCAAACCGGGCCTGCGGCCCTTTCTTCCCGCGGACGTCCCTCTGCTCGCGGAGATCTTCCGCGCCAGCATCGAGGAACTGACGGGTGAGGATTACAGCGAGGCGCAGCAGGAGGCGTGGGCCTCGAAAGCCGATGAGGAAACGTTCGCCAAGCGTTTGTCGGAATCGTTGACGCTCGTCGCCACGATGGACGGCTCGCCGCTCGGATTCATCGCTCTCAAGGATAACGCGCATATCGATCTGTTCTTCGTGCATCCGGCTGTTGCCGGACAAGGCGTGGGAACGATGTTGTACGAGGCGATCGAGAAGCTCGCCGCCGCGCGTGGAGCGCAGCGGTTGAGCGCCGACGTGAGCGATACGGCGCTGCCGTTCTTTCAGAAACGCGGGTTCCAGCCGCAGCGCCGGAACACGGTGACGATCGGCGACGAATGGCTCGCCAACACCACCATGGACAAGCCCCTTGCCACCGTCGAGGGAACCAAGCCGTCATGACCCGGGAACGCCTCTATCTCTATGACACCACGCTTCGCGACGGCGCGCAGACAACCGGGGTGAATTTCTCCCTCGAGGACAAACGCAATATCGCGCGCCTGCTCGACGAGGTCGGGATCGACTACGTGGAGGGCGGGTACCCGGGCGCGAATCCGCTCGACACCAAGTTCTTCGAACACAAGCCCGTCGCGCGCGCGAAATTCGCGGCCTTCGGCATGACCAAGCGGGCAGGGCGCTCCGCGGCGAACGATCCCGGCATCGCCGCCTTGCTGGAAGCGCACGCGGATGCGATCTGCTTCGTGGCCAAGGCCTGGGACTATCACGTGCGCGTGGCGCTCGAGACCACCACCGAGGAAAGTCTCGCGGGCATTCGCGAAAGCATCGCGGCGGCGCGCGAAAAGGGCCGCGAAGTTCTGCTCGATTGCGAGCATTTCTTCGATGGCTACAAAGCCAATCGCGAATATGCCGTCGCCTGCGTCCAGGCCGCCTACGATGCGGGCGCCCGCTGGATCGTGTTATGCGACACCAATGGCGGGACCATGCCGCACGAGATCGGCGCGATCGTCTCCGACGTCGCGAAGATCGTACCCGGCGCCAACCTTGGCATTCACGCCCACGATGATTGCGGCTGCGCGGTTGCAAACTCCCTCGCGGCTGTCGAGGCCGGTGCGCGCCACATCCAGGGCACGCTCAACGGATTGGGCGAGCGCTGCGGCAACGCCAATCTGGTGACGCTGATCGGGGCGCTCAAACTCAAGGACCAATACGCGGGTCGCTTCGATCTCGGTGTCAGCGACGAAGCGTTGAGCCAGCTCACGCACCTGTCGCGGCAGGTCGACGAAATTCTGAACCGGACGCCCAACCGCCACGCGCCGTTCGTCGGCGCGAGCGCCTTTGCGACCAAAGCCGGAATCCACGCATCCGCCGTTCTTAAGGATCCGCAGACCTATGAGCATGTGGAGCCGGAACTCGTCGGCAACATGCGCCGGGTGCTGATGTCCGATCAGGGCGGCCAGTCGAATGTGCTGTCGGAATTGAAGCGCCTTGGCTTCGCCCTTGAAAAAGGCGACCCGCGCGTATCGCGCGTGCTTGAGGAAGTGAAGCGCAAGGAGGCCGAGGGCTTCGCATTCGAAGGAGCCGACGCGTCGTTCTACGTTCTGGTGCGGCGCATGCTCGGCGAAGTGCCGGCATATTTTCAAGTCGAACGTTTCTCGGTGAATGTGGAACGCCGCTACAACGCCGTCGGCGAACTGGTCATGGCGTCGGAGGCGATCGTGAAGGTGCGCGTCGGCGACGAGGTGCTGATCTCGGCCGCGGAGGGCAACGGCCCAGTCAATGCGCTCGACGTCGCGTTGCGCAAGGATCTCGGGAAGTATCAGGACCTGATCCAGGATCTCGAACTGACGGATTACAAGGTCCGCATCTATCAGGGCGGTTCCGATGCGGTCACGCGCGTGCTGATAGAATTCACCGACGGCGATGGCGAGAGCTGGACGACCATCGGGGTCTCACCCAACATCATCGATGCGTCATTCCAGGCGCTGACGGATTCCATCGTCTACAAGCTGCTTCGAAGCGGAGCGGTGCTTTGATCAGAAGCGCCGCTCGATCTCCTCGTCGTTGCGCACCACCCCGACGCGCCGGCGCGAAAGCGTCGAGCATCGGCAGCACGTCCTGGACACGCTCCGCCACCAGATAGTTCAGTTCGAGGCCCGGACGAATGAAGCCCTGGTCGCGCATATGGGCGAACAGGGTCAGCAAAGGCTTCCAGAATCCCTTGGTGTTGAGCATCAGGATCGGCTTGGTGTGTCGCCCGAGCTGCGCCCAGGTCATCTGCTCCACCAGTTCCTCCAGGGTGCCGATCCCGCCCGGCAGGGCCACGAACGCGTCGGCCTTTTCGAACATCAGGCGCTTGCGCGTGTGCATGTCGGACACGACGATGGTTTCCTGAACGTCATCGAGCAGTTTTTCACGCGACTTGAGGAAGTCGGGGATGATGCCCGTGACGTAGCCGCCATGGTCGAGAACCGACTGGGCGATGGTGCCCATCAGCCCGACATTTCCGCCGCCATAAACGAGATTGATGCCTCTCTCGGCAAGCTCCCGGCCCAAAGCGGAAGCATTCTCGGCGAATACGGCATCGTCGCCGAATCCGGAGCCACAATAGACGCAAACGGATTTGATTTCTGACATGGTTTCCGTGTCGAATTCGGAGTGCATCCTGGGCTAATTCGTAAGGCATTATTATTAATCCTTATGGCCGTAGCCTTTTGAAAGATAAACGGTTTAAATGCACGAAAGTGCCCGTTCGAGAAAAAGGCGCCATGGCAAACGGAAGACCCATCGCGGGGAATATCGTCATCATCGGAGCGGCTGCAATTGCCGTCGTGGTGGTTTTGCTCGGCGTGCTCAATCGAGATACTTTATTCGCATCGAAAATCCCAGATAGTCCGATCGTGACGGCGCCGCAACCGGCTGTCGGCACCCCGGGTGGTTCAGCCACCGCGGCGGCAACTTCCCCGCAATCACCGGCGCCGGCCGCTGTCGAAGCCGGCAAGCCGGCAGGCGATGCCACCGCGCAGGCCGACGAGCCGGCGGGACTGGCTCCCACCTTCGATATCGTGCGGGTCGAACCCAACGGCGAAAGCGTGATTGCGGGCCGGTCCACGCCGGGCGCGACGATCGAGCTTTTGCGCAACGACCAGGTTCACGCGCGCGCGGTTGCCGACAATTCCGGATTGTTCGCCCTGACTCCGCCCCCGCTGCCCGAGGGCTCGCATAAAATCGTGCTGCAATCGATCGCGCCCGACGGCAAGCGCCAGCGCTCGAAGGAATCGGTCACGGTCGAGATCAACGGATCCACGCGGCCGCTCGTGGCGCTGCACGGCGCCTGACAAGCCGACCGTGCTGCTCTCCAATCCGGAACCCGCACCTCCACCCAAGGCCGCAGAAGTCCACACCGGCCCCGGCCCAGCAGCAGCAGGCGAGCACGACACCGGGGGCGCCAGCCACGCCGGGCCAGCCCGCTGCTCCAGCGGCCGGCCCCAGGGCCGAGATCAAGATCCGCAGCGTCGAATCGGAGGAGGGGAAGCTCTACGTGTCGGGGGAAGCCGCTCCGGGCGCCACCGTTCGCCTTTATCTCAACGAAAGCTTCATCGCTCCCGGCGGCGCGGGCGGGGACGGCAGGCTGTCGTTCGCCATCGGGAGCGGCGTCAAGCCTGGCGAATACCGGGTCCGTCTCGACGACGTGGACCCTGTGTCGGGGCAGGTCAAATCCCGCGCCGAGGTCGGCTACAATGTTCCGGCCCTCGGTGGCGGAAGCTGGATCCCAGGCCGCGGGAACCTCTCCTTCCGCTTCGACGGCGCCTGCTGCGCCCAGCGCCGGCTCTTCTCCCAGCGCTGCCCGGGTCGCTGCGGTGCCGGCAACCCCGCAGGATCTGCCGCCCAACACGGTCGTTATCCCCAACATCGACACCGCCATCGTCTCGAAGGGCGACAGCCTCTGGCGCATCAGCCAGCGGATCTATGGCCGCGGCTATCGTTACACCGTCATCTACGGCGCCAACCAGACGCAGATCCGCAATCCCAACCTGATCTACCCCGGCCAGATTTTCGTGTTGCCGACCGGCGAGGCGACGAACACGAACTGAACAGGGCGAAATGGCAGGGTGAATTCCCGCGCCGGATCGCCTATATGCTGCTCCGTCACCGAAGTATTTTCGAGCGAAGTGGTTACCGGTTCGCGTCAGAAAATACGACAATTCAACTTTAGAGCCCAGTTCTGATCCGATCAGAACTGAAAATGCTCTAGAACGGAAGCAAACAATAATGTCCCCGCCCAAGGCGGCGCCTGCAAAGCCCGCGGACGCAGCGAATCCTCCAGGCCTCCTCGCGACCCTCACCAAGCTGTGGCCCTATTTGTGGCCCCATGGCCGGCGAGACCTTCAGAACCGGGTGTTCCTGGCCTTCGCCCTGCTGCTTGTCGCGAAGGGCGTCACCATGGTCACTCCGTTCGCCTTCAAATGGGCAACGGACGCCCTCATCTCAGCCACGGGGGCGGGCGGCAACGCCGTCACCGAAGCCGCGACTGCCGGGGACTGGCTCTGGCGCGCGCCGATTCTCCTGACGATCATCTACGGGCTGACCCGCGTGTTGATGGCGGTGCTGACCCAGGTTCGGGACGGCCTGTTCGCCAAGGTCGCGATGCATGCGGTGCGCAAGCTCGCCATGCAGACCTTCGAACACATGCACCGCCTTTCCTTGCGCTTCCACCTGGAACGCAAGACCGGCGGTTTGACCCGGGTCCTCGAGCGCGGCCGCGAGGGGATCGAGGAACTGTCACGGCTGGTAGTGCTGACGCTGCTGCCAACGATTCTGGAATTCGCTCTCGTGTTGGGCATTCTCGCCTGGCAGTTCGACTGGACCTATTCGGCGGTCGTCCTCGGCATGGTGGTGGTTTACCTGGGCTACACTTACCAGGCCACCGAATGGCGCATCTCGATCCGCCGCCGCATGAACGAATCCGATACGGACGCCAACACCAAGGCGGTCGATTCCCTTTTGAACTACGAGACGGTCAAGTACTTCGGCGCGGAAGCGCGCGAGGCGATCCGCTACGACCGTTCGATGGAGCGCTACGAGAAGGCCTCCACCGAAACCTACACGTCGCTCGCAGTTCTCAATGCGGGCCAGGCCGTGATCTTCTCGATCGGCATGACCATCGTGATGGTGCTGGCCGTGCGGGACATCATGGCCGACCGGGTTTCCATCGGCAGTTTCGTGCTCGTGAACGCCATGCTGGTGCAGCTCTATATTCCGCTGAACTTCATGGGCATGCTCTACCGCGAGATCAAGCAAGCGTTGATCGACATCGACGACATGTTCCAGATTCTCGACCGCAATCCGGAAATTCAGGACAAGCCCGGCGCGACGCCGTTGCACATCACGCAAGGGGTCGTCCGGTTCGAAGACGTGCACTTCGCCTACAATCCGGAACGGGAGATCCTCAAGGGCATCAGTTTCGAGGTGCCGGCAGGGCACACCATTGCCATCGTCGGCCCATCCGGCGCCGGCAAGTCGACCATTTCGCGTCTGCTGTTCCGATTCTACGAGCCTTCCAAGGGACGCATCCTCATCGACGGCCAGGACATCGCCGAGGTCCAGCAGGCGTCCCTCCGCAAGGCGATCGGAATGGTGCCGCAGGATACGGTGCTGTTCAACGACACCATCGGCTACAACGTCCAGTACGGCCGTTGGGATGCCGCCGCCGAAGAGGTCAAGGAGGCGGCGCGCCTTGCCCAGATCGACCGGGTCATCAGCTACCTGCCTGAAGGCTATGAGACGCCGGTCGGCGAGCGCGGGCTGAAGCTCTCGGGCGGCGAGAAGCAGCGCGTGGCGATCGCCCGCACCATTCTGAAAGGACCGCCGGTTCTCGTTCTCGACGAGGCCACGTCCGCTCTCGATTCCTTCACCGAGAAGGAAATCCAGGATGCTCTCGACCGGGTCAGCCGGGGCCGGACGACTTCGTCATCGCCCATCGCCTCTCCACCATCATCGGTGCGGACGAAATCATCGTGCTCGATCACGGGCTGATCGTGGAACGAGGCACCCATACCAGCTTGCTTTCCTCCGGCGGCGTCTACGCGGCCATGTGGAACCGCCAGCGCGAGGCCGAAAAAGCGCGCGAGACCCTCAAACGCACTGAGGAAGAAGAGCGCTCCGATCTGGCTGTGCCCGCTCTCTGAACTGGAATCCCGACAGAAACCGGGCGGGGCGAAGCCGGCTTGACGGCGGCCTCCGCCCCTGCCATCCCCGCAGATCGCATGAGAGGCCCAACGACAGCATGAGCGACATTCTCGAATCCATCCGCCGGATCGTGGTTCCCATCCACAAGGAAGGCTACGTCTTCATCCTCATCGCGCTGGTGGCGACGATCCTGCTCGGAAGCCTGTGGTCGCCGCTGTTCTGGATTGGCGGCATTCTGACAGTTTGGGTCTGCTATTTCTTCCGCGACCCACCCCGGGTGACTTCGATCCGCGATGGGTTGGTGGTGTCGCCGGCCGATGGGCGCGTGAGCCTCATCACCACGGCGGTGCCGCCGCTCGAGCTGGATCTGCCGCAGGAGCCCATGACCCGGATCTCCGTGTTCATGAACGTCTTCGACTGCCACGTGAACCGCTCGCCGGTCGCGGGGCGCATCACGCAGATCCTCTATACGCCGGGCCTCTTTCTCAACGCGGAACTCGACAAGGCGAGCGAGGATAATGAGCGCAACGCGCTGGTGATTGAAGCCAGCGGCGTCAAGATCGGTGTGGTCCAGATCGCCGGTCTGGTGGCCCGCCGCATCGTCTCGTTCGTCAAGACCGGCGACAGCCTGAGCACGGGCGAGCGCTTCGGGCTGATCCGGTTCGGGTCGCGGCTCGACATCTTCGTGCCGCTCTCGACGCAGGTTCTCGTGGGCCTGGGCCAAACCGCGATCGCCGGCGAGACGGTCCTTGCAGACCTCAACGCGAAGGAGCCCGGCCGCCAGTTCCGGGCCGGGTGAGGTTGGATCAGGCGGCTGTCCTTGCCGCTCGACCCGCCAACCCCTAGAATCTCGTCATGAGCGATCTTTTTCCCCCCTTCGCCCCCGATCCCGACGAGCCGCGCAAGCGCCTTTTCAAGCCGGTGCCGTTTCGGGTCATCGTCCCCAACATCATTACGCTGATCGCCCTCTGCCTGGGGCTGACGGCGATCCGGCTCGCTTTCGAGGGCCGGTTCGAGCCGGCGGTGATCGCCATCGTGGCGGCGGCCGTGCTCGACGGGGTCGACGGTCGTATCGCGCGCCTCCTGAAGGGCACGTCCCGCTTTGGCGCGGAGCTCGATTCGCTGGCGGACTTCGTGAATTTCGGCGTCACCCCGGCGCTGATCCTCTACAGCTTCGTCCTCAAGGACCTGAAGGCGCTGGGTTGGATTACCGTCCTGGTCTTCGCTATCGCCATGGTGCTGCGACTGGCGCGCTTCAACGTGATGTTGGACGACCCGAACCGACCGGAATGGCAGAAGGACTTCTTTACCGGGATGCCGGCGCCCGCGGGCGCCGTGACCTCCCTGCTGCCGCTCTATCTGAACTTCCTTGGGGTTCCGATGGACAACGCCGCCCCGGTGGTGCTCGTCTATCTCCTGGGCCTCGCATTCCTGATGGTGTCGACCATTCCGGTCTATTCCGGCAAGACCCTGGGCAAATCGGTGCCGCGCCATTGGGTGCTGCCGATCTTCGTGCTGTCGGTGGCGGGATTTCGGCCTGCTGGTCAGCTTCCCGTTCGAGGTGCTGACAGCCATCACGGTGATCTTCCTCGGCACTATTCCGCTCGGGGTGGCCAAGTATCGTCAGCTGGCGCATGCGGAGGCCAACCGGGAACCGATCGTCGAACCTGTCGTTCCGCCGCCGGCCCTGTAGGCGCTTTGGGCGCCAACCTCAATTCTGGAGAAAACCGTGTCGTCCTCCTCAGAGATGGCTCCGCCGAGCTGGCGGCCTAAATTGGTGCTGGCCTCCGCCTCGCCGCGACGGCTCGCGTTGCTGCAACAAGGCGGGATCGAGCCGGACGCGCTTCTCCCCGCCGACGTGGATGAGACCCCGTTGAAATCCGAAAACCCCCGCCAGCTTGCCAAGCGTCTCGCGCGAGAAAAGGCCGAAGCGGCACGCCGCGTCGCCCGTCACGGGGAGGGCCTCCGGGACGCCTTCATCCTGTCCGCCGATACGGTCGTGGTCGCGGGCGGGCGCATCCTTCCCAAAGCCGAAGTGGTCGACGAAGCGGCAGCGTGCCTGCGCATGCTTTCCGGCCGGGCTCACCGGGTCTATACGTCGATCTGCCTCGTCACGCCCAAGGACACCATCCGCGAGCGGCTGGTGGAAACACGGGTGCGCTTCAAGCGGTTGTCGAAGGACGAGTTCGACGGCTACCTCGCCTCCGGCGAATGGCGCGGGAAAGCAGGGGGCTACGCGATCCAGGGTCTCGCCGGAACCTTCGTGATCAAGCTCGTGGGCTCATACTCGAATGTGGTGGGATTGCCCCTCTACGAGACGGTCGCGCTTCTCGACGGCGAGGGCTATCCGGTGCGATTTCAGCTGGCTGAACGCCGCGTGATGGCGCGTTCCTGCAGAAAGGAATTGCCATGAAAACGCCGAAGACCAAGAGCATCCCCGGCACTCCCGCCAACCAGAACGATCCGGTGATCCCGGCGGAGGCCTGCCCGACATGCGGCAAGCCGGCGACGATCGCCTACCGGCCCTTCTGCTCGAAGCGCTGCGCCGACGTCGACCTCAACCGATGGCTGACCGGCCGCTACGCCATCCCGGCAGTCGAAGACGACGAGGATCGCGACGAGAGCGACGTTTCCGACTAAAGCGTTTTTTCCTCAGGCTTGTCGCCGAACACATCTGGACACGGCCGCCCGCTCTGACTATACAACCGGCCTCTGACGCAGCGGCTCAACCCCGCCTCGTGTCCGCCCAGGTAGCTCAGTTGGTAGAGCATGCGACTGAAAATCGCAGTGTCACTGGTTCGATTCCAGTCCTGGGCACCATTTCCTTGTTCTTGGAAGTCCGACAAGGTCCGATAAGCCCGAGTTATGCGGGATTTGTTGTGATTTTGATGTCCGGGGTTGTCCAATCTGATCCGTTGGTATCCGGATGGATTGTTGGTATTTTAGTTGGCATGCGCTAGTGCGCAAAGATCTGGATACCAACATCATGGCGCTCAATGACACGCGGATTCGATCGCTCAGATCGTCGGCCAACCCGGCGAAGTACTCCGATGGGGGCGGGCTGCACCTTCTCGTCACACCGCGAGGATCCAAGCTCTGGCGGATGGCCTTTCGGTATAACGGCAAACAAAAAACGCTGGCGCTGGGGGTTTACCCGTTCGTGTCTCTCTTAGAGGCTCGCAGGAAGCGGGAAGAAGCAAAAAAGTTTCTTGCTGCAGGGATTGACCCCTGTAACCAAGCCCGTAGTCGAAAAGATGGGCAGGGAGTCTCGTGCCGCGGTGACCTTTAACTCGGCTGCGGACGCCTTTCTTCTCAAGGCCGAGCGAGAAGGCAAGGCCGAGGCGACGCTCTCGAAACAGAAGTGGCTACTCAGCCTTGCCCGTGGTGATATTGGCAATCGACCAATCACAGAAATCAGCGCTGCTGACATTTTGGTCTCCCTCCGCAAAGTTGAAGGGCAGGGGAACTACGAGTTGGCTCGGCGACTGCGCTCCACGATCGGGCAGGTTTTTCGTTATGCCATTGCGAATGCCCAGGCAACAAATGACCCCACCTTTGGCTTGAGGGGGGCTCTAACAACACCCACCGTCACGCCTCGTCCCGCTCTGACCAAGAAGAAAGACTTTGGGGGACTACTTCGCGCCATCTGGGGCTACGAGGGGATGTTGGAAACCAAGGCAGCTCTTCAGTTAATGGCGTATCTCTATCCGCGCCCGGGCGAACTACGCCAGGCGGAATGGGCTGAATTCGATCTGGAAAGCGCCGTCTGGACGATCCCCGCACGGAGGGCGAAGATGCGCCGCGAACACAGGAAGCCCCTTTCGCCGCCCGAGCATTGCGATCTTGAAGAACCTTCAACTGTTGACCGGACAGGGCATACTTGTCTTTCCCTCGGTCCGATCACGTCACCGGCCGATCAGCGAAAACACGTTAAATGGCAGTCTCCGCCGTCTCGGATTTGGTAGTCACGAGGTCACTTCGCACGGATTTAGGGCCACCGCATCGACCCTGCTTAATGAAAGCCGAAAGTGGTCACCGGATGCCATCGAAGTCGAGTTGGGCCACGTCGGGACAGACACGGTCCGGAGGGCCTATCATCGGGCGGATTACTGGGACGATCGGGTGATGATGGCCGCATGGTGGGGTTCGGAAGTTGAGGGCATGCGACTTACCATCTGAGGTGCTTACTCGGACCACCATCGCCGTCACCGAATGTCACGGAACTCGCACATCACGTGTCTGCAACCATCTCGCCCTACCGCCAGCACATGACCTTCCGCAAATCCTCAGGTCATGCCACAGCCCGATATCTTTCCGACACAGCTGTGAACGCTAAAAGCCCCCATTGGTCTTCTCTCAGCCACCGCCTCTGCTAATAGTCGATACAGGACTAACACAGTCCACCGCGGACAGATCCCACGCAACCGGGACTACAGACATGCGAAAGAGCCGCCCGACAGTGCAAGGTCAAAGCGGCTCTGAGTGGGCAAACCTGTGCTTGTAAGCAGGTAATCCTACCGTGCCCTCAGGATGTGTCAAGAACACCCAAGAGGGCCGCCTGTCACAACCTGACAGGAGGGAAAGTCAGTGGCTTCCCAAGATAAACCTGCTTGGCCGAAAGCGGCGCATCAGTTTCAGCTCCCCGCAACCGGTTTCCTGCGCCTTCGGCACATCATTGCGCCGCTTGGCCCGATCCCAATAAGCAAATCTACCTGGTGGAAGGGCATTCAAGACGGACGTTTCCCCAAGCCCGTCAAGCTCGGTCCTCGGATCAGCATGTGGCGCGTTGATGATATCCGGTGTCTGATTGAAAGCGGGATGGGTTGGAACGGGCCTGGGTAGCTCGATCCGCAACACGCAGGTCGCCCGTATTCCCCCTATTCCATGCCCTCGCAGGCGGGGGGCGTTTTCTAAGCCGAATCCCGACAGCGATTTTCTTGGGACCGAGATCGTCCGTGATGGGATGATGGAAGCGAAGATTCCGTGGCAGGGTCAAGGTTCCCGCTCCCTGGTCGACCTAGCCAAGCCGCAGCCGAAAGGGTGCAAGGATTCAATGAGCCCTTCGCCTCGGCATAGCTGTGGCGTAGGCCCTCGAGCTCGACTCGCGATGAAGCGGTCTTCGGCTGAACCCGGGGCTGCCTCCTGCTGCTGTTCGCAGGCGGGCGATCGTCTCGCACAAATTCTCGGGTTGGGTCATTTGTAGCCAAATAGGTGGTCCCGCAGTCGGAGGTAGCCTGAAGGAAACGCCTATCCCCACACAGGATCCCAATCTGCCAGCATGACCTTCGGCGCAGCTGGTGATCCGCCCACCCTCTAGCTCGAAGGCCGCCCAGTATCCCCGCACAGGCGGGGAAGCCACCAGGGAGGTCGGAGCCGCACCAAGGGGAAGGGGACCATCCCCACATAGGCGGGGGGAGCTGGGCTATTCACGTCGTGGCTGCTGACGATCTAGGGGCCATGCCCGCGTAGGCGGGGGAGCCGCGCCACAAAACAAGAGCGCCACGGTGGCGAAGGGGCCATCCCGCGTTGGCGGGGGAGCCGTCCTATGAACACGCTCCAAACTCCCCGCGATGGGGCCATCCCCGCGTAGGCGGGGGAAGCCCTTCTTTAGAGCAGCTCAACGGGCACGGGACCATCCGTAAGGCGGGAGCCTCTTTCGTGTAGATCGAGCGGACGTCGTAGTGCGGACCATCCCCGCGTAGGCGGGGGAGCCACGAGATACGCCTTCACGTTGACGTTGATGGCGGGGCCATCCCCGCGTAGGTGGGGGAGCCCGAGCGTTCTCGGCCTCGTGATCGGCTGCATGGGACCATGCCCGCGTAGGCGAGGAGCCGTCGTGCGAATGGCCGCCCGATCCTGCCCGTAGGGGCCATCCCCGCGTAGGTGGGGGAACCTCGCTTAAACGCTTTTGCGCTTTTCCCCTGCCTTGCGGAAGAAGGCCAGGTGTTCGGCGACGTCATCGGTCTTCTCGGCGACCGTCTCGCTGCCGTTCTTCACCGACTGAAGGACCTCGATGATCCGCGTGTGCATCTTGGTCAGCTCGGAGTTGCCCCACAGGACGGCCAGCAGCATCAGCGTCAGGACGATTTCGATATAGGTTGGGTCACGGCTCATGCTTTATCGCGGATCTAGGCTCGCATTTCTGCCAGAGCCTCATCGGTAAGAACTACCCCAGAACGTTCAAGGGCTCGTTCGCAGGCATGCGCCCGACGCTGCCCGCGTTTGGTTAGACTGATGCCCGTGTCGGCTGGAATCATATTGTCACTCATTATCGCTCCGTTGGCTCTCAGAACCGTAGAAGCGATAAAGCTCTCTGAGAATGCCTCTGGGTTCCTACGAAGCGACCTCGCCCTAAGCCACCCATAGAGGGCACAACAGAGAGGGCATTGCTCTCAAAGAAAGTGCCACATATAATGTCTCACTAATATGGCAAAGGATCGGACATCATGCCAGTAAAGGCCTCTAGGCGGTCAGCCTCGAAGACCGCAGTGCGCCGGGTCTCCGCAGCCAAGAAGATCTCGGGGTCGAAGACTAAGTCGGCAAAAGCAGCGAGCGCAACGGCGGTGAAAGCTAAGTCGGGATTGAAAACAGCCCGAGTAGCGAAAAGCATGGCCGCCACTAAATCGGGCTACCTGTCCGCGTTCTACAATGAACGCGGTAATCTCGCCGTCGAGCGCGTAGCGAGCGGTTTCGGGATGTCGAAGACCCAGCTCGCCGAGACCGTCGGTATAAGTCGTGAAACCTTCTACAAGCCGACTCGGACAAAGGCACTCAAGGTTCAAAGCCGTGTCCGCGAAATGGTTGAGATCGTGGAGCGCGTCAAGGATTGGTCTGGCGGCCGGAACCAAGCGATAGCTTGGTATCGCTCCCAGCCGATCCCGGCCTTCGGTGGCCGCACGGCGGAATCCATCGTGAAAGACGGTAAGGCCGGGGATCTGCGGGACTATCTGGACGCTATCGCTTTAGGCGGGTTTGCGTGAGGCTTCAGGGGACGGGCTATCGAGCACATGATCCCCGCTGGGCCTTCGCGCCGACCTCTGGCGCCGGAGCCGCCAAAAGAGGCGGGCGGTTCAATCGCCAGGGCGTCGAGGCTCTGTATTTGGCCATGACGGCCGAGGGTGCCATCCATGAGATTCTCCAAGGCTTCGCGATGAAGATGGAGCCCTGCATGCTCTGCAGCTACGACGTGGACTGCGATGACATTGTGGACCTCAGCACCGAGGCCAGCCGTGACGCCCAAAAGATCGATCGTAAAGACCTGTCTGGTGCCTGGATGGGGGTGGTCAGCCCTCCCTCGTGGGGAGTTGCTGACAAGCTGATCAAAGCGGGCTTCGCCGGGATCTTAGTTCCATCCTTTGCTGTCGGCGCAAGGACAGAATGGGTCAATTTGGTCCTGTGGAAGTGGAGTAACAAAGCTCCTCACCGGGTTATGGTAAACGATCCGGACGGACGCCTCCCAAAAGACCAGAGTTCGTGGAGATAGCCGGAAACCGGGCTAGGCAAAGGGGACTTAAATCCCCCGCCGCTGGCGTGACCCCTGAAAGCATTAGCGCTAAAAAGCACTAAAGCGCTCCATGTAAAACCGTGGCCACACGCCACACTGCCTGAGGCCATCCCCGCGAAGGGACCATCCCCGCGTAGGCAGGGGAGCCGGGGCCTACTGCGTCATCGCCGATGTGGTGCCGGGGCCATCCCCGCGCAGGCAGGGGCCACGAAACCTGCGTCAGTTTTCGGTGAGCGCGAAGGGACCATCCCCGCGTAGGCGGGGGAGTCGCCATGGCCGCTTTGAGTTCGGCGGCATCATGGGACCATCCCCGCGTAGGCGGGGGAGCCGTCTTGGTCAACGCCGCGATGATCATCCACGGGGGATGCCAGGCCGAGAGCTTATTGTCGACACGGCGCCGTCCAGATGGACGGCAGAAGCGACCCGTCTCCGTCGTAATGCTCAAGCTCGCCATTAACGGGGCTTGGGTCAATCTTTTCGACGGCTGCAGGCGCTGGATGGCCATTGGCTCCGACGGTCATGGCGGAGCCGCTGACCGCATAGGCGACGGTCGAGTGCGCGACCATTCCCATAGAGACGCTATAGCTGCCGCCGTTCAGGGTGAGAGCCTGGTCGGTGCTGGCGCCGAGTTCACTGGCCTGATGTCTCGTGTCGAAATCAGCCCCGAGAAACACCACCTGCCAGCCGCGCTCACGGCAGGCGTCAAGACGTCTGCGGGCGCTCGTCAGCGGTGGCGACCCGCGACGCATTCTCTTCGCCATCGGTCATCACCACGATCACAGTGCGGTCTGACTTGGCCGTCTCTGCAAGGTCAACCAGACGCTCCACAGCATCGAAGAGGGGCGTGCCACCACGCGGCGCCGATTCCTCGGCCGTCACCGGTCGCCAGCCATCGGCCCGAACGCGATCACGCACGACCTCAAACCACGACGGGCCGTCCCGATGCTCGACCGCTGCGGGTGCACTGATCCATGGGTCATCGAAGGTGACCAGCGTCACCGCCATCGCGGGCGCCGCGTGCGCGAGCTCCCTGACATAGCCATTGATGGCGGAGAGGGCTTCGGGCCACTTGTCCGTCATGGAGCCGGAGCGATCGAGCAAGAGATAGGCGTGCATGGAGTTCTCCTGTTGCAAGGGTTGCAGAATAGGAAGGCAGGTCACTCGTCGATGACGATGCGGATCGGCTGGCCGAGCTCGATCATGCGGGCTTGCAGGAGCGAGACGGTGAGGTCGTCGCGCAGCTCGGCCCATCGCTCGTTGCTGCCCGGGTGCCAACCGCCTTCGACAAAGTCGATGCGGCCAGCCTTCCGGCCGCGTCCGTTGAGGCTGCAGCCGAGATCGAGGTCGTGCAGGATTCGATAGGCACGGGCCTGGGGACTTTCACTGTACTCCCACGCGGACCACCAGCTTTCCTGCGGCAGAGGCTCGTCGAGTTCGTGCGGCTCGAGGCCCTTTTCGCGGAGCACGGTCGCCACATGCTCTTTCGTGTCGAGACGATGGCCGTGCATGCGGAGATACTCCCGCCAGGTCGGGGCAGGGGGCGGCTCTTGCTCCCAGGATCCCAGCGAGATCCGCCATTTGTTGTCCGACGCGTCGTCGACCGGCACCGCGAAGAGATGGAAGGTCTTCTCCGGCGCCTGTGGGACGAGCAGCAGCGGCGTTCCTTCAGCCTTTGCGAATGCGCGCGCACGAGTGGCGAAAGATGCCGTCACCAGGCCTCCCAGGCCTAGCAAAAACGAACGGCGGTGGATCATCGGCTTTACCCTCCCTGGCGTGCGCATCAAGGGAGGGCTGAGAAGACCTATTGCTGCCCTCTGGCAGGGTCTCATCGTCGGTGCCACCGTTGCTGGTCTAGAGCTGGTTGGCGGGGCCTTACGGCCCTCTCGGGATGCCCAGCGACTGTAGTCGAGCTTCACACGGCTGGAAAGATCTCTGAATTGCCAAGACGGCGGGTGTCCTGGCTGCCAGGTCCCTTCTCGATATCCCGGCGGGGAATGGCCGTGCCGAAGTACTCCCTAGTAAAAGTGTGGCGTGAGGCCACAAACGTTATGGTGTTTAAAATAAAAAAAGACTTTCATGCACAGGCTTGGCGTGAAAGGTCCTTAAAGAACCCGCTTCTCCGCAACATCTCCGCCTCGGATGTTTTCCAAGACGGAGTGGACGATGACGAAAGCTTTAAGCGACCCCAAAGCACGCTGCCGATTTACCTACGACCTCTTTGAATGGGTGAAGGCTGACGATCACGGCGACAATTCCCTCGCCGACGAGCACGCCACCACGCTGCCGCTGTCGAGCCCCTCGTGGGATCGTTCAGCCCTGTCCCAAGCACTCAACCCTGACCTCGCAGCCGGTGAAGAGGAGCCCTCTGGTCATGGCTGCTGACGGGGGTTCGCTCGTGGCCACGGCACCTCAATTTGAGGCTGCGGATGGCACGAAATTCACGAGAAATGTGCTCACATCCGTTGTTGCCCTCGGCATCAGGAAAACGCCTTCTACCTCAACGGCCTCAGAGGAGGCCTCGGCAGGAGGGCAGGGCAGCCTCCACTATATACGTTAATAGTGGGGTCGCCGCTCCTAGGCCTGGGAGACGTCGATCCAAGCGTGGGCCAAAGGGCTCGATGTCTCTGACATGGGCGCAGGTGCAGAATATCGACGCACTCGCCCATGAAGCCAGAAGAGCCGGCACCCCCCTCAATCGCTGCATTACCATCCGCGGTCTGCCGGGCAAAAGCGATGCGCAATCGAAACGCCACATTTCCCGCCTCCTCGCTCATCTTGGTCAGGGGCTCCAGCGGCGCGGACAACTGAGCCTCGGCGTCACGGTCTACGAGAAGGTCGCTGGGCAGCCGCTCCACGCCCATCGGCTGTTCTACGTGGCGCCGGCCCACGTCGATGTCGTTGCGCGTTGGCACGACGGCGAGGCTGTCTGTGTCACTGAGGCGGACGAGGACGGTCCCGAATACGTCAGCAAGCAGCGTCGACCGTGGCCCCCTTAAGTGGAGAAACGGATCAAGCGGTGGCGGCAGCCCGGGGCCTGGATTGACGGGCCGAGGGTGTCTTTTACCAAGGCCGCGAAGCAGCTCCTGCTCGACGCGGATGAACGCCGATCAAGGGGAGCGGTGCTTCCTGTCGGACCCGTGGACCTGGAATTCGTTACTTTGGCGCGGCCCTGGTACTAGACCCATCGGTTGGGCAAAAAGCGATTGCCAGTTGCGCACCTTTTTGAACCCCTCACAGCAACCGCTATGCCTGTCAACACGGTTGACCTACCGCGGGCAGAAGAATTCTTCCGACTCGATACCCCGATATACGTTTACATACAACGCTATACATAGTATATAGATTGTATCGAGGCAGATGGTCCTGCTTCTGATTCAGGAGCCGCCTATGACCCATGCCCTTGCCGTCCTTACCCGCGAGTCCGTCGACGAAATCATTGTCCAGGCCGGTAGCGGTCATTGGGTGACCAGTCCCGCCCGGGCCGCCGAATACCCGTACGTGGTCTGCGTCCGCAACCGGAACCATCCCTCGTCCCCGGAAGACACCTCCCACCGCTCCGCCTTTTTGATCGGGCGGGTGGCCGGTGCGACGGAAACCAGCACGACCGAGCACGGCCAGCCGCGGGTCTTCATCCGGATGAGCGCGTATGCCCTCGTTAACGTCCCGGACGCCTGGGGCAAGACCCGGAATCCCGTCTGGTACACGACCCTCGAGGAGCTCGGGATTGACCTCGAGCGCCTGCTTTTCGAGCCGATGCCGGCCGCCCAACGCGAACTGGCGCCTGAGGGAGAGGCGGCCTCGCTCTCGTTGGCCCTTTCGATCACCGAAGCCAAGGAAGCGCTCTCCGCCTTCTACAGCGTCCCCGCCGGTAGCATCACCATCACCATCCAGGGGTAGCCCAAGGCGCCCACCTTCTTCCGCCGATCGCCCTCCTTCGCAAAGAGATCCGCCATGCTGATTGACCTGATGACGACCAAGACGATCACCAAGATGCCCTACGCCAAGGAATACAAGCTCTGGATGTCGCGTCTGAGTGCCGCCGAGATCGCGGCCATCAAGACCGAACTCAACGCTAAGATTGACGGCCACACGATCCATACGGCGGGCTGGATGCCGGGCAATGACTGGCGTGGCACGCCCTTCCAGCCGATCTACGAGAAGGCGGCAAGGCACGACATCAAGACCTCGGCCCTCTGCTTCGGGCTGATGGTCTGGGAGGTGTTCATGGACCGGCCCGAAACCTGGACGTCGGGCCGGTTCGAGAAGGACGGTGAGCCGATCGGCAGCCGCACATATTTTCAGCCTCGCTGACCTCGGGCCTAACAGCCGATCCTGACCTGCAGCGCTTCGCGGCAGCGGCTCCCTTCTATCGGAGGTTGCGGCGGGAAAAGGTGCAGTGCAACACGCGCAACATCGCAACCAACATGTCACCCCCCACGGGGTGGTAGGAATAACATCACGGCTAAGGTTGATAAGACGAGCTGGCAAGAGATCAGCCCGTCGGGCTGCCAGTAACAACTAACCACCTGTATGCAAACACTTTTTCCGTCGCGCGGCGGGGCATCGACTGGCGCCGCGAGCGGTACGTCTGGACCCGGTACCTCGCGGACGACGTCGCACTGCCACGGTTCAAAAGGTTGCACATGTTGCGTCAGGGGGTCTCTTTCGAGCAGCGTGCAGCTGTCGAACTTAGGCGAGGCCAGTTCAGCGCCAAAGACCCTTCGAACCAACTGGTCGCCGTCCTCGCTCGCGGCGCGCGGCACCGAGGACAAACCCGCGCCCTGATGCTGCTGAACCCTGCCAAAGAACCCAAGCTCGTTATTATTTCTTGAGAAATCGCAACAATTCTAGGGAGAAAAGCCATGGCCGCAAAGAGTTGGTTCCGGCTGTGGCCTATCTCCGGACCTCGTCCGCGGCCAACATCGGGGCCGACAAGGACAGCGGCAAGCGCCAGCGGGCGGCCATCGAGGCCTTCGCCAGGTCGGCCGGGTTCGAGCTCGTCGGCGAACTACTATGACGAGGCGGTGAGCGGGGCCGATCACGTGACGGCACGGCCTGGCTTCGCGGCCATGATGGAGCGGATTGCCGGCAATGGTGTCCGGACCATCATCGTCGAGACCGCCAACCGCTTTGCCCGTGACCTGATCGTGCAGGAGACCGGCTACGCCATGCTCAAGGAGCGCGGCATCGACCTGATCGCGGCCGACAAGCCCGATGCCTTCCTCGACGACACCCCGACCGCCAACCTGATCCGGCAGGTCCTCGGCGCCGTGTCCGAGTTCGAGAAGGCCATGGTCGTCTCGAAGCTGAAGGGCGCGCGGGATCGCAAGCGCGCGACGGGCGTGAAGGTCGAGGGCCGCAAGAGCTATCTCGAGATCAACCCGGACATGGTGCGCCTGGCCAAGCGGCTCCATCGCTATCCGGTCAACGGCCGGCGCCGGTCGCTGCGGGATGTGTCGACCGCCCTCGCCGCGGCCGGCTTTGTCACGGCAGCGGGGAAGCCCTACGCTGCGGCTGCGGTGGCGAAGATGATTCAGTGTTGAGTTAATCCTGCTTCCGCTTATCGGAGTTACCGGGGTCCACAAACAGTGCTCAGATGGTGATCCGGGCACCGACCTCGACGGCTTGGTCTTCAGGAATGCAAAATTGGTCAGAGGCGTCGCTCGCGGACCGCGCCATCGGAATGAACAGGTAGTCCTGCCAGATTGCAACCCGACCTGGGCCGATGCTTGCAGCGCCCGCGTGACAGGAAGAATGAGGCCTCGGCGAGGTTGAAGTTCGCGGCTTCGAGCGCCTTTGGCACATTTGGGTCTTCCATGAAACCGAACTTCACCGTCACCCGCGAGAACCGCTCCGAGAGCTTCTCGACAGTAACGCGTCGCTCGTCGCGAAGGCGAGGGACCTCCTCGGTCGCCACGGTCAGAATGACGTTCTGGTGGGAACGAGCCGCCATGCGGGATCTTGAGTGCTTTCGCCCCTAGGAAGATGAATCAGTCACAGGTTAGGCAGCCGCAGATCAATAGGCCGTTGCGCCGCTCACGATGCACGCTGCTCCTTAATCGGAGTCAACGCTTCGGCCACGATTGTGATATTGGTAATGACCCATCCCGCCGCGATCATGGGACCTGAGACAATGAAAGAGTTCAGACAAGCCAAACCTGCAGCGGTGCCGTCCATACAAGTCATGGGTTCGTTGGCGCCAGCAGGCAAGCTTACGATCGCCACCGCACAACGCACGGTCCTTCTTTCGGACGTGATGCGACCGCGCCGGAGCCAGTTCCGGGGGCACCTTGCCGAGGAGGCATCCCACGTCCTCGAGTACGCGGCAGAATTCGCTATCGATGGCCGCACTCCGGAGCAGCCCGACGCCCATGTGTTGTGGTCGATCGGCGTGCCGCGTGGCGGCGCCATTGCACGGCATGGGGGGCGATGACGAATGCCTCTGTGGGTTATTCCAATGGTCTATGTGACCGCAAGCGTGGTTTGCGGATTGGTGCTGCCGCGCCTAGAGCAGGCATATGGGGCACCGTACACCCTCAATCTATCGGTTGCCTCGGCGCAAGCGTACCTCTCGGCGGCAGCTTCCGGCATGATGGCGCTAACCGGCGTCGTGTTTGCCATGGCATTCGTGATGGTGCAGTTCAGCGCCATCGCCTACTCACCGCGGTTGGTCCTTTGGTTTGCCCGCGATCGTACGCTCTTTCATGGGCTTGGGGTATTCACCGCAACGTTCGTGTATGCTCTCTTTACTCTCGGGTGGGTAGACCGGAGCGGGTCTGGATCGGTGCCCATGTTCTCCGGTCTTCTCGTCGCGATCATGGTTGTGTTGAGCATGATCCTATTTGCTCGACTGATGCAACGCCTGAGCGATTTGCAGATTTCGAGCGTGCTGCATCTAATTGGCGACAAGGGTCGCGACGTGATCCGCGACATGTTTGTGCTCCTGGATAAGGGTCAGACCACCAGGCGGGACAACGCGCCAGGAGCAGGCAAGATCGTCCAACTTGGCCTGCCGACACAGACGTTAAAATATTCCGGTCCACCCCGGACGATCGCTAAATTCGACCTCGGCGCGCTGGTGGAACAGGCCCGTCGTGCAGAGGCGGTCGTTGTTATGGCTTGCGGCGTTGGCGACACGGTGGTGAAAGACACCCTGCTGCTGCAGATCTACGATGCCAAGAGCCAACTCTCGGAAGCCGAATTAATGGCCGCCATTCATCTGGCGAAGGAACGCACGTTCGAGCAGGACCCGAAGTATCCAATTCGCCTCTTGGTCGATGTTGCCCTCAAGGCGCTTTCTCCGGCCATCAATGATCCGACGACAGCAGTGCAGACTATTGATCAACTTGAAGATCTCCTGCTCCGCCTTGGCGAGCGGGACTTGGAGGTCGGCTGCGTCGAAGACGCAACCAACACGCTTCGTCTCGTGGTTCCGATGCCGACGTGGGAGGACTATCTTACCCTTGCTTTCGACGAAATCCGCCAATTTGGCAGCTCATCGGTACAGGTCATGCGGCGCTTGCGGTCCGCGCTCGAGGGATTGAAAGACGCACTCCCAAGCAGCGCGCGTTCCGATGCCGTATGCAGACATCTCAAGCACCTCGATTGCGCGATTGAGCGGTCGCCGCTTGACCCGGATGACCGAATTATCGCGCGCCAGCAGGACCGCCAGGGGCTTGGCCTTTCGAGGGGGGAGGGCCGCCACTGAACATCGGAAGATAGGTGTGCGGCTCTGCCGTCGGTGGGAACTATCTCGCGACGCCACTCATCATTCTGGTTCGATGATTATCAGCCATCGTAATCGCCAAGGGTTGTTGACCACGCCAAAGCGAGCAGCCGGGGAGATCGGCGCTCAGCACCGGCGCGGCAACTGTGATCAACCTATTCATCGTCTATCGCGAGCGTCGAGCGGCTGTCCTACGGAGAGGCCATTGCCGTCGCGAAGTGCCCCTGATCGTGCAAGCATTTCCACAATAGCCTGGCTGGAACGGGCCAATGCCGCAGCCGTTTATCGAGGATCAACCGCCTAATAGAGGGAGAATCCGCCATGCGTGCTGAACTCAAATTCGCATTGGCCGCTATCTTCTTTTTGACCCCAACGCTCGCGCTCGCAGAGACCGGCGGCGCAGCAGCCGGCGCGGCTGCCGGTGGAGCGGCTGGAGCCGCCGTGGGAGGTCCTGTTGGGGCTGCTGTTGGCGCAGGCGTCGGCGCGGGCGTCGGTGGCGCCGCTACGGGCCCGGATAAGGTGATCATCGAGCAGCGTGACGTCGGCACGACCGGGAGCACCGGGTGCGAAACAACGGTCAAACAAAAAACCGATGAGTTTGGTGACACTACGACAAAGCAGAAAACCGAATGCTAACTGGAGCGACGAGGGGGCCAAGGCGCTCGAAGGCGCCTGGCCCGGAACAAGCGCCTGGGTACCGCGTCCTTTATTCGCGGGCCAAGGGCAAGGAAATCGCCGAGCGGCTTCAACGAGAGGGCTTCTGCGCGAAGTGATTGGTGCCATCCGGGCCTTGATGGGTTTCCGGCGTGGGAAAATCTCCGTGAGGCAGTCCCGAAGCGGACGTTAGTGCAGGTGGCCGAACGGCAGCTAATGACCGATACTGTTGAAAAACTCTGTCGTTGATCGTCTCGCTGCGACGTGATTCACTTTTTCGCAGTGAATTGTTAGGGGGTGCGGCGATGATGGGAGTTCAGGCGGAACCAGCACGGTTGTTCTACGATTTCCGCCTTGATGACCATGTCCCCGACAATCACATCCTGCGCGGCATCGATCGGTTTCTCGACTTGGGAAGCCTTCGTGCAGAGCTGAAGCCGTTCTACAGCAGCATCGGCCGCCCTTCGATCGACCCCGAGCTGATGATCCGTATGTTGATCGTCGGATATTGCATGGGCATCCGGTCTGAGCGGCGGCTGTGCGAAGAGGTTCATCTGAACCTCGCCTATCGCTGGTTTTGCCGCCTGGGGCTCGACGGCAAGGTGCCCGACCATTCGACCTTCTCGCGCAACCGGCACGGGCGTTTCCGGCAGAGCGATATCCTTCGTCATCTCTTCGAGACCGTCGTGCAACGCTGCATGTCCGAGGGACTTGTTGGTGGCGAGGGCTTCGCCGTCGATGCCAGCCTGATCGCTGCGGATGCCAACAAGCAACGTTCCGTTCCGGGCGACCGATGGAACCCGGACGACGCTCAAGGCGAGGCCGGTCACGCCGTCAGGGAATACCTGGCCAAGCTGGACGATGCCGCCTTTGGTGCGGCCTCGGAGGTGACGCCGAAGTTCATCTCTCCGTCCGATCCGGCCGCCCAGTGGACGGGCGCTCACAAAGGGCATGCCTTCTTCGCTTATGCCACCAACTACCTCGATCGATACCGACAACGCGGTCATCCTGGATGTCGAAGCCACCCGGGCGATCCGGCAGGCCGAGGTGGGTGCGGCGCGCACCATGATCGACAGGACCGAGGAACGCTTCGGCCTGAAGCCTGCGTATCTGGCTGCCGACAGCGCCTATGGATCGGCGGCGAACCTCGCCTGGTTGGTCAAGCACAAGGCAGATCGCGCCGCATATCCCGGTGTTCGACAAGTCCAACCGCACCGACGGCACTCTCTCGCGATCAGACTTCGTGTTCGATCCCGAGCGGGACCGCTACATTTGCCCGAGGGCAAACTGCTGGTGCAGTTCCGCCGAACCTACGCGACGCCACGAACCGGTATCACCAAGGACGGAACCAGGCTGTATCGCGCCAGCAAACGCGACTGTGACGCTTGTGCTCCTTAAGCCGAAATGTTGCCCGAACACACCTGCCCGGAAGATTCCACGCGACATCGACGAGGACGCCCGCGATGTCGCGAGAGCCCTGGCCGACACGCCAGCCTATGAACGCTCCCGGCACCGGCGCAAGAAGGTCGAGATGCTGTTCGCCCACCTCAAGCGCATCCTCGGGCTCGGGCGCCTCCGACTACGCGGGCCAAGCGGCGCACGAGACGAGTTTTTGCTCGCCGCCACCGCCCAGAACCTCAGAAAGCTGGCGAAACTCCGAGCGCCGACCAGGTCGATGCCGCCTGCCATGGCATAAAGGAGCGATACCCGCCGCCGACGCTCAACAACGGGCGTTGGGCCGGGAGAACTCCGGACGGGACCGCCCCGGCCCGACCGAAACGCACTTCGCGACGGTGACTAAATCAACGATATCGACCCGGTGCCGACATTCACTGAGGCCGCCTCACCGCCATGCCCCGCTGACGAAGACCTTCACCGTTGTCTGTCCGTTGGTGCTGCTCCGGCCCAAGTGCGCACTCAACGGACAGACCCGAACAGGCCACGCTGGATCACGGGTGAACGGAACCCCGCCACCCGTTGATCCGGGATGCAGAACCAGCATGAGTTGTGAGCCGAGCTGGGTTCATGCCATCGCTGTAGGGGGCTTTGCCTACTCCCAAAGCGTTTACTTGCGGTTGCAAATCAGCCGCAATTCGCGACCATGCTCAACGAGCATCTGCCCGATCCCGAGTTGCAGCAATCCCGAGTGAGGGTGGCCAACTGCCAGCCGAAGCACGGGACCTGAAAGCGAACTCGTCTGGGAGCGTCGGGAGTTGCGCACATCGATAGCACTGCGCCGCTCTCCCCGCATGATGCGGCTGAAGGCAACGAAAGAAGGCCAATACGGCGCTTCCGGTTCGTGTCGAGGCTCTCTCAAACCACGAGGATCATGCTATGGCGTACGTTGTTGGGGATTTTGGAAACAACCCTCCTCCTCCCCTGGACGGGACCAACAATGAGTTGAATCAGATCTACGGCGATACTGACGGGACATTAGCCCCGCCCGACACACCCGCCAGGGGCGGGAACGACACCCTTACTGGCGGGGCGTACTCTGATAACAACACCCTCTACGGCGATGCCAGCATCATGAAAAACGGCGCCGAGGGTGGCGACGACAATCTTACGGGCGGAGAGTTCTCTACGTTGAACTTCCTCTACGGCGATGCCTATGACATGGCCTCGTCCACGGGCGGCGGCGATAATCTGACGGGCGGGGCGGACTCCCTTTCCAATGCGCTCTACGGCGATGCCCGAAACATGACTTTCTCCACGGGCGGCGGCGACACCCTCACAGGCGGAGTGCACCCGACGACGACCAACGATCTCTACGGCGATGCCTATGACATGACCTTCTCCACGGGTGGGGACGACAATCTCACTGGCGGGGCGGACTCTTACGGGAACCTTCTCTACGGCGATGCCTATGACATGACCTCCTCCACGGGTGGCCACGACACCCTCACGGGCGGGGCGGACTCCGAGTATAACGATCTCTACGGCGACGCCGCTAACATGACCTCCTCCACGGGCGGCGACGACAATCTCACGGGACGGGCGCACGCTGCCGGGAACGGCCTCCAAGGCGATGCCTATGACATGACCTCCTCCACGGGCGGGAACGATAATCTCACGGGCGGGGCGAACTCCCTTTTCAATGGGCTCATTGGCGATGCCTATGACATGAACTCCTCCACAGGTGGGGACGACACCCTCACGGGCGGCGCGGACTCTGGAGAGAACGGTCTCTACGGCGATGCCGTAGTCATGGAAAACGGCTCTAAGGGCGGGGACGACCGTCTCCTTAGCGGTGCAAATGCCGACGATCAGATGTGGGGCGACTTCAGGGACTCGGATGGCACGGCCACCGGCGGCGCGGATACGTTTGTCTTCAGCCGCCACAACGGGACCGACGTCATCTACGACTTCCGCAAGGGTGAGGACACCATCGAGCTGGATAGCTTTGGCTTTCCTCCTATCGCGGAGCGCGCGTTGGAGCACATGCCCACCAACGTGTTCCTTCGTCTTCTGGAGCGGTTCACGGGCGCGACGATTGAGACCGTGGGGGCAGATAGCGTCATCCATTTCGATGACAGCAACAGCGTCACGGTCAAACATGTCACTGGGCTGACCGGGTCCGACTTCGACTTCGCCTAGGCCTGAGCCCGTCGAGGTAGGAACGGCGCCAACCCGCCTGGCATCATCAGCGGGGTCTTTCTGGCATGCATGTCGCGATGCGGTTGCATAAACGGCCTTTCGCGAACTCGATGATGTGGGTGTTGATCCCTCAAGAGCCGAGTGACGTCGGTCAGTCGCTGACCGCGAACGTCGCTATTGGCACCTCTCGGACGAAATGCTCTGGTCCGCTCATGCGGCGGGAAGCGGACCTGATTTGCTGTTTCGTTACCCTTCTGTCTCTCCTTGGAATGATCATG
Organism: uncultured Alphaproteobacteria bacterium; assembly: GCA_963828985.1. Lineage (GTDB taxonomy): Bacteria > Pseudomonadota > Alphaproteobacteria > Rhizobiales > Beijerinckiaceae > Microvirga. The sequence goes on along the minus strand of CAWHGT010000005.1, from coordinate 18,903 downwards.
GAGGTCCGTAACGGGTGGGAACCGGACGTTCCCGGTCATGCGAGGAGAGATGGTGGTGACACTCGGCAAAATTTCCTCCCAGCCGATGACAGTGTGAGGCACTGGTGTCATTCCCAGCAGCAAGTATCCTGTGACTGACCGGCGCATGCGCGAGATCCGGGACAGACGTTATGCCATTTTGGGACGATCGGGTGTGCAGATGACAAAGCCTGCCGCAGGTGTCCAGCGCCGTCTCGCGGCGATCTTCTGTGCCGACGTAGCAGGATATGCTCGGCTCATGAGCATGGACGAGCGCGGCACGTTGCGCCTGCTCACCTCTCACCGTGAGATAGCCGATCGCGAGATTGAACGGCAAGGTGGGCGCATCGCCAACACAGCGGGCGACAGCATTCTCGCGGAGTTTCCCAGTGCCGTCGATGCCGTACAGTGCGCCATCGCGATGCAGGAGAGAATTCGCGATGGTCAACGAGGCGGTTCCTGCGGAGCGGCGGGTGACGTTCCGGATCGGTGTGCACGTCGGGGAAGCGATGGTCAGAGCCGGCGACCTGTTCGGGGATGGTGTGAACATCGCGGCCCGCCTGCAAGCGCTCGCCCCACCAGGTGCAGTGTGCCTTTCGGGAACAGCCCATGATTATGTGCATCGGATGCTGCCACTAGCCTTCGAGGATCTCGGCCAGCAGGTCGTGAAGAACCTCGATGCTCCCATTCGGGCGTACCTGACCCGCCCGAGCATCCCGCGACCTTCGAGCGCTTTTCCTTTCGATCATCGCCGTTTCGAGATTTACTGGGCCCGCCAGCTTCATTCAATCTGCATGGCCGCGATGGATGAGATCGCCGAAACGGTCGGCCTTAAGGAAATCGATATCCCCGTGCTCGCTGGGATCGTGGATGAGCCGTATCGTGGGCTGCACCAGTTGGCTGAGTGGGTCGGCATCGACCGGGCGATGGTACGGCAAAGCACTGCACGTCTTGAGCGCATGGAATTGATCAGGGATACCGCTGCTGCGGGCAAAGCCCGCTCGCGGCGGCTCAATGCGACCCCCGCGGGACGGGAACTGCGCCTAAGTCTCGCGTTCGGCGGTGGTCGTGGCTCAGGACAGATTGATGGCTCCCCTGTCGGATCATGAGCGCGAGATGCTTAAGGACCTCATCAGGCGGGTGGTCGAAACCGATGTTGGCCGTCAATCCGGATGACGGCCAACACGCGGCTATACATGACGACAGGATTTCTCCCTTCCTTTTCGACCAAGGCAGGAGATGTGGCGCCGATGATCACTTGGGCAGATCCGAGTCCCGCAGGCCCTGAGCATAACAGGCAATAGGCCGGAGGCGGCTCGTTTGGTAGCCGCCTAAGGCCAGTTAGATCTCAACCTCCAAGATGCCAGCAGGCGAGCGTACTGGCGCGTTGTCATGGGCCTTTGTCAATCCCGAGGCGGACTTTCCGCTGGCACTTACCTGTACAGAGCGACCTCAGACGCGGCGCAACTTACCGCCTCTCCAGGTCTGCCAATCCATTGAATGATTGTCTCAGACTAGTGGGAGACCTAGGCTTTGGAGCCAGCCCCAGGATGGGTGAAGGGCTCAGGGAAGCCTCGGAGGTTACTAGCCGATGCCACACACCACAGTTCGTCTTGCCGGTCTCGGAGACGAGAGCCAGCTGGAGGCATTTCTTTCCCAGCATGCAGACAGTTCTCTGTTCTTGCGTTCATTTTTGGCCCGGGGTGGCATCGTCGATCAGGGAGAGCCTCTTCAAGGGACCTATACGATTGCGCTCACGGATGGGTGTATCGTCGGTGTAGCAATGCATAGCTGGCATGGTGTCTTATTCCTGCAGGCGCCAGAGAGAACGGCTGAGGTTGCGGATTTGGCAGTGGAGACGAGCAAGCGTCCTCTGATTGGCTTTGTCGGACCGTGGTCGCAAGCAGAAACTGCCCATGTCGCACTGGGAAACCGAGCCGTGCAAAAACGGTCACGAGGAGATCTTTTTGCACTGAACCTCGCGGATCTTGTTGCTCCCGTACTCCTTACTTCAAGAGACGCCATCTGCCGTCGAGCGACGGGCCAAGATCTTGGTCTGCTCCGGGAGTGGCGCTTTGAATATGAGGTGGAGTGCACCGGCTTTCCTGATACGGCTACAACGCGCTCGTTCGCCGCCAAATCGATTGAGGGAGCCGTCGAGCGCAAGGAAGCCTTCGTTTTGGAGGTCATTGAGACGCCTGTTTCGCTCTGCACCCATAATGCTCGGGTCTCTGAAACCGTTCAGATCGGAGGTGTGTGGACCCCGCAGCAGCTTCGGAATCGCGGTTATGCTCGAACAATCGTGGCCGGCGCACTAAAGGAAGCAGAACAGGAAGGTGCTACGCGAGCAGTGTTGTCCACCGGTAATGCCGCAGCACGACGTTCCTACGAGGCTCTCGGGTTCCAGCGGATCAGAGACTACGGCGAGATTTTACTTGCGACCTGATCTTCGCGAGCATTTTGTTCACCGGGCGTTGCATAAACAGCCTCTCGCGCAATTCCGCCTGTGATTTAGGAATGTCTCCTCCTGGCACATTTCGGAAGCACATCGAACGTTCGCTTCGCGGCGCGAAGCGGACGTAGCCGCAGCGCGCCTACAATGTCTGTTCCTGGCACATTCCGAGGTACGATCCTCGTCGGCTTAATGTCAGTAAGCAGACGTTCACTGCGAGCTTCTAAGGTCAAACTCTGACCCAGTCCGGGACTTCGCTGCCGCAAGCCCCGGTTTGTCGGAAGAGACATTGAGCTCGGCGGGATCAAATTGAGGAAAGGGGACCGGATCATGGTCATGCTGGTGGCGGCCAATTTCGACCCTGGCGCCAATTCTCACCCTGAGAGGCTCGATCTGGCGCGACGGCCCAATCGGCACTTGGCCTTTGGTACGGGAATCCACTTTTGCCTCGGTCACCAGCTCGCCCGGATCGAGGCACGGTGCGCGCTGGAGGCGCTGTTCAAGCGTTGGCCCAGGCTCGAACTGGCCGTGCCGCCGGACGCCATCCGGTGGCGGCCGCGGCCTGGCCTCAGGGCGATCGAACGGCTGCCGGTCACGGTTTCGGCCCGGTAACCTGTCCTCGCTTGTGCCCGATCAGGTACCAAGTCAGATGGTGATCCGCGCGCCCACTTCGACGGCCTGGTCCTCCGGGATGCAGAACTGGTCCGAGACGTCGCTCGCCGAGCGAGCCATCGGAATGAAGATGTAGTCCTGCCAGAGTGGCAGCCCCGACTGGGCCGAGGGTTGCAGCGCCCGCCGCGACAGGAAGAACGAGGCGTTGCTCAGGTCGAAGTTTGCGGCCTCCAGCGCCTTGGGCACGTTCGGGCTTTCCATGAACCCGAACCGCACGATCACCCGCGAGAACTGGTCCGAGAGCGTCTCGCTGGTGACGCGGCCCTCGTCCCGCAGGCGTGGCACCTCCTCGGTCACGACCGTCAGGATGACATTGTGGTCGTGCAGCACCTTGTTGTGCTTCAGGTTGTGCAGCAGGGCGGCCGGCACATCCTGGGCATTCCCGGTGAGGAAGATGGCGGTACCCGGCACACGCGGCACCGGGCTGCTCTCGGCCCTGCGCATGAACTCGGCCAATGGCGGGCGACCCCGGTGCGAGATCTCGGCCAGCAGGCGCGTGCCCTTGCGCCAGGTCCACATCAGGGTGAACAGGCCGGTGCCGACCAGCAGCGGGAACCAGCCGCCGTGCGGGATCTTGAGCGCATTCGCGCCGAGGAAGACGAGCTCGATGGCCAAGAACGGCGCGATCACCAGCGCCGCCACAGCCGGTGACCAGCGCCAGAACTTCCAGGCCACGATGAACAGCAGGCACGAGGTGATGACCATGTCGCCGGTCACGGCGATGCCGTAGGCGGCCGCCAGGGCGCTCGACGTCCTCGAACAGGACGACGACCAGAATCACCGCCGCGAGCAGAAGCCAGTTGATGAACGGGATGTAGATCTGGCCCTTCTCGGTCTCGGAGGTGCGCATGACGCGGAAGCGCGGCAGCACGCCCAGATGCATCGCCTGCTGCGAGATCGAGAACGCGCCCGTGATCACCGCCTGGCTGGCGATGATGGTGGCGACGGTGGCGAGGATCACCATCGGCAGCAGCGCCCAGGAGGGGTAGAGCAGGAAGAACGGGTTCTCCAGCCCCTCGGGATGGGCCAGCAGCATGGCGCCCTGGCCGAGATAGTTGAGGGCGAGCGCCGGCAGGACGAGGCCGAGCCAGGCGGTGCGGATCGGGAGCGCGCCCGAAGTGGCCGAGATCGGCATAGAGCGCCTCGGCGCCGGTCACGGACAGGAACACCGCGCCGAGCGCGAACAGCCCGGCCGTGCCGTGGTTGAGCAGGAAGCTGAGGCCGTGGACCGGATTGATGGCAGCGAGGATGCTGAGATCATCCAGGATGTGCATCAGGCCGCCCACGGCCATGACGAGCGAACCAGAAGGCGGTGATCGGGCCGAAGAACGTCGCCACGCTCGCGGTGCCGAACCGCTGGACGGCGAAGAGGGTGATCAGGATGACGAGGCTGAGCGGCACCACGTAGGGATCGAAGGCGGGCGTCACCAGCTTGAGACCCTCGACGCGCCGAGAGCACCGAGATGGCCGGGCGTGATGATGGCGTCGCCGTAGAACAGCGACGCGCCGACCATGCCGAGGATGATGGTGACCCCGGTGCTGTGGCCGAGGGCGCGCTGGGCCAAGGTCACCAGCGAGAGGGTGCCGCCCTCGCCGTTGTTGTCGGCCCGCAGGACGATGACCACGTACTTGATCGTCACGATGATGATCAGCGTCCACAGGATGAGGGAGACCACGCCGAGCACCATCTCGCGCGTGAGGGCGCCGGCGCCGGCATGGCCCGTCGCGGCGGCCAGGCTCTCCTTGAGGGCGTAGAGCGGGCTGGTGCCGATGTCGCCGTAGACCACTCCGATGGTGCCGAGGGTCAGGGCCCAGAAGGAGGTCGGGACTGCGTGCCCGTGGTCTGGTGAACCTGCGGCTGCGCTCCCGCTGATGCCTATTGCGGCCATGGACTGCCTCCCTCTCGTATCCGATGTGGGGAGTGGCATCCCCTTGGCCCCAACGTAGCCGTGCCGCGAAGGGTTTCACCTTAGGTGGAACCTGGAATATCGGCTCCCGGCGGGGCTTTCGGCCGAAGCCACCCCTCATCGAGCAAGCCAGTGCCGGCGGTTCTTTATGCCGCCTTTATATTCGAGGACCGCACTTCCCAATCGAGATTTGATGAGGCTTGGACGTAGCCTTCGGCACTCTCAACAGGGTGCTGTCATGTCCGACTTTGTCTATCTCCTCATCGGCCTCGGGTTCTTTGCGCTGATGGCGCTGTATGCCCGCGCGGCCGAGCGGCTTTGAGGGAGGCTGATCCATGTCCCTCGATCTTCTTCTCGGCGGCATCGTCGCCTTGGGCCTCGCCGGCTATCTCGTCCTGGCGCTGGTCCGGCCGGAACGCTTCTAGGAGGCCGATCCCATGACCCTCAATGGCTGGCTCCAGATCGTCATCATTCTCGCAACTGTCCTGCTGGCGGCCGTGCCGCTCGGTACCTTCATGGCCAAGGTCTACGCCGGCAAGCCCACCTTCCTCTCGCCTGTATTCGGTCCCGTCGAGCGCGGCTTCTATGCTCTGGCGGGCGTCGATCCCGCCCGGGAGCAGGGCTGGCGCTCCTATGCGCTGGCGATGCTCCTGTTCAATGCAGCCGGCTTCGCGCTGCTCTACGGCGATCCTGAGAATGCAGGGCTTCCTGCCTTTCAACCCGCAGGGCTTTGGGGCCCTCTCGCCCGATCTCGCCTTCAACACCGCCGTCTCGTTCGTCACCAACACGAACTGGCAATCCTATGGCGGCGAGACCACCATGAGCCACTTCTCGCAGATGGCCGGGCTGACGGTGCAGAACTTCCTCTCCGCCGCCACGGGCCTTGCCCTCGCGGTGGCGCTGGTCCGCGGCTTTGCCCGTTCCAAGGCGGGGACCGTCGGCAACTTCTGGGTCGATATGACCCGCTCGACCCTCTACGTCCTCCTGCCGCTCTCCCTTGTCACGGCCATCCTGCTCGTGGCGCTCGGGATGCCGCAGACCATGCTCGCCTCGGTGGACGCCACGACGCTCGAAGGTGCCAAGCAGACCATCGCTCTTGGGCCCGTCGCAAGCCAGGTCGCGATCAAGCAGCTCGGCACCAATGGCGGCGGCTTCTTCAACGTGAATGCCGCTCATCCCTTCGAGAACCCGACGGCGCTCGCGAACGTCGTCCAGGTCTGGCAGATGCTGGTGATCTCGGTCGCCGTCGTCTTCGCCTTCGGTCGCCTCGTCGGCGACAACCGGCAGGCGCGGGCCCTGGTCTGGGTCATGGGCGTCCTGCTCGTGGCGGGCATTGCCATCACCTATGCGGCGGAAGCGGCCGGAACACCGATGCTGCACGCGGCGGGCATCAACCCGGCCGACGGCAACATGGAAGGCAAGGAGGTCCGCTTCGGGCTGGCCCTGTCCGCCCTCTGGGCCGCCGTGACCACGGGCCTGTCCTGTGGCGCGGTCAATGCCATGCACGCGAGCTTCACGCCCATCGGCGGCCTGATCCCGATGTTCCTGATCCAGCTCGGCGAGATCCTGCCGGGCGGCGTCGGGTCCGGGCTCTACGGCATCCTCGTCATGGCGATCATCGCCGTCTTCGTGGCGGGTCTCATGGTGGGCCGCACGCCCGAATACCTCGGCAAGAAGATCGAGGCGAAGGAGGTCAAGATGGCGATGCTCGCCGTGCTGATCCTGCCGACCGCGATCCTGGGCTTCTCGGCCGTCGCCGCCGTGATCCCGCAGGGCCTGGCCGGACTGCTCAATGCCGGCCCGCATGGCCTGTCCGAGATCCTCTACGCCTATTCGTCCGCAGCCGGCAACAACGGCTCCGCCTTCGCCGGGCTCACCGCCAACTCGCCCTGGTACAACACGACGCTCGGGCTCGCGATGCTGCTGGGCCGCTTCGCCTACATCGTGCCGATGCTCGCCATCGCAGGCTCGCTGGCGGCGAAGACCAGGCTGGAGACATCAACAGGGACCTTCCCGACCCACGGGCCGCTGTTCATCGGCCTCCTGATCGGCGTGATCCTGATCCTCGGCGGCCTTCAGTTCTTCCCGGCTCTCGCCCTCGGCCCCATCGCCGAGCAGGTGCTGATGCTCGCCGGCAAAACCTTCTGACAGGTGCTCCATGAGCAAACATATTCAACCGACCATCTCGATGTTCGATGGAGCGATCCTGCGCCAGGCGGTCCTCGACGCCCTCAGAAAGCTCAATCCCGGCGACCTCATCCGCAACCCCGTCATCTTCGTGACGGAGGTGGTGGCCCTTCTGGTGACCGTTCTCTTCGTCCGCGATCTCGCGACCGGCGCGTCTGCCTTCTTCACGGGGCAGATCGCGGCCTGGCTCTGGTTCACGGTGATCTTCGCCAACTTCGCCGAAGCCGTGGCCGAAGGGCGCGGCCGGGCCCAGGCCGACACCCTGCGCCAGGCGCGGACGCAGACTGTCGCCAAGCGTCTATACGACCCTGAACGCAAGGAGCTGCACGCCAACGTATCGGCGCTCGACCTCGACATCGGCGATCTCGTGCTCGTCGAGGCCGGCGACCTGATCCCGGGTGACGGCGAGGTGGTGGAAGGCATCGCCTCGGTCAACGAGGCCGCCATCACCGGCGAGTCCGCTCCCGTCATCCGCGAGTCGGGCGGCGACCGCTCCGCCGTCACCGGCGGCACGACCGTGATCTCGGACTGGCTGATCGTGCGGATCACGGCCGCGCCCGGCTCCTCGTTCCTGGACCGGATGATCGCCCTCGTGGAAGGCGCCGAGCGGCAGAAAACGCCGAACGAGATCGCCCTCAACGTCCTGCTGGCGGGCATGACCATCGTGTTCCTGATCGCCGTGGTGACGCTGTCCGGGCTGGGCCGCTACTCCGGAGCCGACGTCCCGGTCCCGGTGCTCGTGGCGCTTCTCGTGACGCTGATCCCGACGACCATCGGCGGCCTGCTTTCGGCCATCGGCATCGCCGGCATGGATCGCCTCATCCGCTTCAATGTGCTCGCCATGTCCGGGCGGGCGGTTGAGGCGGCAGGCGACGTGGACACACTGCTCCTCGACAAGACGGGCACCATCACCTTCGGCAACCGCATGGCGTCCGAGATCATCCCGGTATCCGGCGTCACGGAGCGCGAGGCGGCGGAAGCCGCCCTCCTGGCGAGCCTTGCGGACGAGACGGCGGAGGGCCGCTCCATCGTGGCGCTCGTCCAGGAGAAATACGGCCAACGGTCTCCGGACCGGAATCCGGAAGGTGCCCGCTTCATCGAATTCTCAGCAACCACACGCCTCTCCGGCGTCGACGTCGGCGCCCGGGCCTTGCGCAAGGGAGCGGTCGATGCCGTGCTCCGCTTCGTGCGTGATGCCAGCGGACGCAACGTGTCGGATCAGGGCTTCGCCGCCGCCGTGGACCGCATCGCCCGCTCGGGCGGAACGCCGCTCGGGCTCGCCGACGGAACCCGGCTGCTGGGCGTCATCCATCTCAAGGACGTGGTCAAGCCCGACATCAAGGAGCGCTTCTCCGAGCTGCGCCGCATGGGCATCCGCACCGTCATGGTCACCGGCGACAATCCGGTGACGGCGGCGGCAATCGCCTCGGAAGCGGGCGTCGATGACTTCATCGCCGAGGCAACCCCGCAGGACAAGCTCGATTACATCCGTCGTGCGCAAACGGAAGGACGCCTCGTGGCCATGTGCGGCGACGGCACGAACGATGCCCCGGCCCTGGCGCAGGCGGATGTCGGCGTTGCGATGCAGTCCGGCACGCAGGCGGCCCGCGAGGCCGGCAACATGGTGGACCTCGACTCCAACCCGACGAAGCTCATCGAGATCGTCGGCATCGGCAAGCAACTCCTGATGACGCGCGGGTCGCTGACGACGTTTTCCATCGCCAACGACGTGGCGAAGTACTTCGCCATCATCCCGGCGCTGTTCGTGGCGGCCATTCCCGAGCTCGGGGCGCTCAACGTCATGGGCCTGTCGACGCCGCAGAGCGCCATCCTGTCGGCGGTGATCTTCAACGCCCTCATCATCATCGCGCTGATCCCGCTGGCCTTGCGCGGCATTCCCTACCGTCCCCTCGGGGCCGCAACCCTGCTGCGGCGCAATCTGCTGATCTACGGCCTCGGCGGGCTTCGTCGTGCCCTTCATCGGCATCAAGATCATCGACCTCGCCGTAACAGTGATCGGCTGGGCTTGAAATGGAACCGAACATGTCTCATCTTCGTCCCGCGCTCGTTCTGCTCGTGCTGTTCACGGCCCTGACGGGGCTCGCCTATCCCTTTGCCGTCACGGGCATCGGGCAGCTCCTTTTCCCCGCTCAGGCGAATGGCAGCCTGATCGTGCAGGATGACCGTGTCGTCGGCTCCGATCTCATCGGGCAGGCGTTCACGTCCGACCGCTATCTCTGGCCGCGCCCCTCGGCCACAAGTGCCGCCGATCCGGCGGATCCAACGAAGACAGTCGATGCGCCCTACAACGCGGCGGCTTCGACAGGCTCCAACCTGGGGCCGACCTCCGCGAAGCTGGCGGATCGCCTGACGGCATCCTCAGAGACCTGGCGCAAGGCCGGCCTGGCGCAGCCGATCCCCGGTGATGCCGTCACCACCTCCGGCAGCGGCCTCGACCCGCACATCTCCCCGGCTTTTGCGCTGGCGCAGGCTCCCCGCATCGCCGCGGCCCGGAACCTTCCGGAAGAGCAGATCAGGCAAGTGATCGAAGCCTCGACCGAGGGGCGGACCTTCGGGATCTTCGGGGAACCCCGCGTCAACGTCCTGCGCGTCAACCAAGCCCTCGATCGGCTGGGTTCCCGAGGAAGGCGTGATGTATCCTGACACGACGGAGGCGTAAGCCCTCATGGCCCTGACCGAGACGCCGCGTGCCTCGCCTGATGCACTGCTCACCCTGGCCAACCGGGAGGGGCGCGGCCGCCTCAGGATCTTTCTCGGGGCGGCGCCCGGCGTGGGGAAGACCTACGCCATGCTTCAGGCCGCCCGGACGGCGCGCGAGGAGGGCACGGCACGTCATTGTCGGCCTCGTCGAAACCCACGGGCGCCAGGAAACGGAGGAACTTCTCCAGGGCTTCGAGATCCTGCCCCGTCTGTCCGTTCCGTACCGCGGCCGGATGGTGCAGGAGTTCGATCTCGACGCCGCCTTGCTACGCCATCCGCGAGCTCATCCTCGTCGATGAATACGCCCACACGAATGCCCCGGGCAGCCGCCATCCGAAGCGATGGCAGGACATTGAGGAACTGCTGGCGGCCGGGATCGACGTCTGGACGACGCTGAACATCCAGCATCTCGAAAGCCTGAACGACGTGGTCCAACGCATCACGCGGGTCCGCGTGCGCGAGACCGTGCCCGATGCGGTGTTCGACGAGGCGGATGAGCTGGTCCTCGTCGACCTGCCGCCGGACGAGCTCCTCAAGCGACTGGCCGAGGGCAAGGTCTATGTTCAGGACACGGCGGCCCGGGCGGTCGACAACTTCTTTCGCCCCAACAACCTCGTGGCGTTGCGTGAACTGGCGCTGCGCCGGGCCGCCGAGCGCATCGACAGCGATCTGCTTGAGCGGATGCAGGGCGGCGGGGTCGAGGGGCCGTGGGCGGCGGGGGAACGCATCCTGGTCTGCGTCGGTGCCGACGAGATCTCCCCGGCGGTCGTGCGGCACGCCAAGCGCCTGGCGGAGGCGATCGGCGCCCCCTGGATGGCCGTGACCGTCGAGCGCCCGAGCGAGAGCCTCGGGAGCGAGCCGCGGCGTCGCGTCGACGACACGCTCCAGCTCGCCGCCCGGCTCGGCGCCGACGAGGCGAAGACGCTGGTGGCCGGCGACATCGTCCAGGAGCTTCTGCGCTTCGCCCGGTTTGAGAACGTCACCCAGATCGTGGTAGGACGATCCCGGGGCGGCTGGTGGTCCGAGCTCCTCGGGCGCTCGCTGCCGCACCAACTGGTCCACCACGCCGAGGACATCGCCATTCACGTCGTGACCGCCAAGGACGGGCAGGCCCGGAAGATGCGGTGGTGGGATCGCCTGCCGCGGATGAAGGTGAGCCAGTCGTGGGCTCCCTTCCTGTGGTCGGCTCTCGCTGTCGCCGGAGCGATTGCGGTCGGACGGGCGATGGCCTCCGTCGTCTCGCTGCCGAACGTCTCGATGATCTTCCTGGTGGCGGTGCTGTTCGCCGCCGTCCGGTTCGGGATCTGGCCAGCGGTCGTCAGCTCGATCCTGTCGTTCCTCGGCTACAACTTCTTCTTCATCGACCCGGTCTACACCTTCACGGTCGCGCGCCCGCACGAACTGCTGGCCCTGTTCATCTTCCTCGGCGCGGCCGTCCTGACCTCGGCCCTGGCCGGACGGGCCCGGGAGCAGGCGGCGGCGGCCGTCAGCCGGGCCCGGGCGACGCGGCGTCTCTACGAGTTCACCCGCCGGCTCTCCAGCTTCCCCGATGCGAACGCGGTCGCCGAGGGCGCCGTCGTGGAACTCAACGGCTATCTCAGCCGGCCCGCGGCGATCCTCCTGCCCCAGGGCGACACCCTTGAGCTGGCGGCCTCCTGGCCGCCGGAGGACGAGCTCGACACGGCGTCGGCCTCGGCGGCCCGCTGGGCCTACGAGAAGGACGAGGCTGCCGGCGCCGGGACGGACACGCTGCCGTCGGCGCGCTGGCTCTTCCTGCCCTTGCGCTCGTCCCATGGCCGCGTCGGGGTCATGGGCGTCGCTCTCGACGGGGCCGCGCTCGATCCCGAGATCCGCACCCTGGTCGAGACGGTGGCGGAGCTGACGGCGGCCGCCCTGGAGCGGGCGCGGCTGACGCGGGAGATCGTGGCGGCCAACACGGCGGCCGAGTCGGAACGGGTGCGCAACACGCTGCTGGCCTCGATCAGCCACGACTTCCGCACGCCTCTCGCGTCCATTCTCGGCGCGGCGACCAGCCTGATCGACTACGGGCCGAAGCTGCCGGAGCATGCCCGGCGGGACCTGCTGGATCAGGTCAAGGACGAGGCGGAGCACCTCGACCGGATGGTCCGCAACCTGCTGTCGATGACCCGGGTCGAGGCAGGTGCCCTTGAGCTCCGCCGCGACTGGGTCGATGTGCGGGAGGCGTTCGACCGGGTTGTGGCTCTCGCCAAGAGACGAGGAGCAACGCAGGCCTTCCGTCTCGATGTCGACCCGGAGCTGCCCTTCGTTCGGGCCGATCCCTCCCTGCTCGATCAGGCCCTGGCCAATATCGTCGGCAATGCCGTCCGCTATGCGGGACCGGAGGCGCAAGTGGAGCTTGCGGCGCATCGGGAGGGTGGCGAGATCGTGCTGTCCATGACGGACGATGGCCCAGGTATCTCGCCGACACTGCTCCCGAAGGTCTTCGAGAAGTTTGCCCGCGGCCGGGAACAGGATGGTGACGGGGGCGAAGGCACCGGGCTGGGACTTGGCCATCGCCAAAGGGATCGTCGAGGCGCATGGCGGGTCGATTGCCGCCGAAAGCCCGGTCGCGAACGGGCACGGCACCCGCATCGTGATCCGGTTGCCCCTGGAGGAGCAGAGACCCATGACCCATCCGACACGGGTGCTCGTCATCGACGATGAGCCGGCGATCCATCGCTTCCTCCGGCCGGCCCTCGAGGTGAACGAGTACGAGGCGATCAGCGCCGGCACGGCCGGCGAGGGCCTGAAGCGCATCGCCGCCGACGCTCCCGACGTGGTCGTGCTCGACCTTGGTCTGCCCGACCTGGACGGCAAGGACGTGATCGCCCGGGTGCGCGAATGGTCGGACGTCCCGATCATCGTGCTCTCGGCCCGCGACCGCGAGGCGGAGAAGATCGCCGCCCTCGATCTCGGCGCGGACGACTTCGTCAACAAGCCGTTCGGGATGGGCGAGCTCATGGCCCGGCTGCGCACGGCGCTGCGCCACCGCATGCAGCGCAAGGGCGAGACGCCGGTCGTCAGCGTCGGCGGGCTGGAGATCGATATTCCGCGCCGCCGGGTGACGTGGCAAGGGAGCGAGGTACCTTCTCAGTCCGAAGGAGTTCGACCTTCTCGCCTTCCTGGCGAGCCACGCGGGCAAGGTGGTAACGCACAAGCAGATCCTCACCGCCGTCTGGGGCGCGGCCCACGAGAGCGACACCCAGTACCTGCGGGTCTATGTCGGCCAGCTCCGGCAGAAGATCGAGCCGAACCCGTCCGACCCGCGCTTCATCCTCACCGAACCGGGCATCGGCTACCGCCTGCTGGATGCCGTCTAGGCTCCGTCCGAGCGGACGTCTTTATGCGGCCTTTATATCGGGCCCCTCACTTCCCAATCGATTTTTTATGCGGCCCTGGCCATGTCTGATCCGAGAGGTCGGGGCTGGATTGCCGGCCTTGGGGCGCCGGTTGTCCGGTCCTGACCTGTCTGGACAGCCAAGATGTGGCCGAAGCAAAATCTGGAGCGGGACCTCCGCTCCCTTCTGTCTCGGATCGAGACGGCCTCCCAGCCGACGGGCCGGTCTCGTGGCCGATGTGCTGGAATATGCCTGTCCCCGGCTCAAGTCGGCGCATCAGGCCCAACGCTCTCGTGCAGCGCCTGATCGAGGCTGAGGCCTGGGTCGACCTGGGCTTCTGGCTGATCGGCTGGGAACTGCCCGACTGGGCGATCCATCGCCTGTCCTGCGACGACAGCCGCTGGAACTGCGCGATCTGCGTCCGCGGGCTGGCGATCAACTGGGTCGAGGATGTGGCCGAGTTCCAGCACGGCAATCCGGCCCTCGCGATCCTCGGTGCCTTTGTTCAGGCCCAGGTCCAGAAGGCCCAAGGCCGTGGTCCCGAGCAATGTCACGGTGTTCAGGCGGATGGATCAGGTCCGGAGCGGCCGCCATCAGCCATGAGGTGGAGAGATAAATGACCGCAACGGCTTCCAGCCAGCCCCGTTCCGGCGGAGCCGGCAGTCCAGCCGGCGACCCCGCATGCGTCCGGCTTCTGGATCCTGACGCTCGGGCACGCTCGGGCGTCGTCTACGGCGACATCGGCACGAGCCCGCTTTATGCGCTCAAGGAGTCGCTCTCGGCCGCGGCGGCGGGCGGCGCTGTCACCCGCGAGATGGTGTTCGGGATCGTGTCGCTGATCCTGTGGGCGCTGATCTTCATCGTGACGATCAAATACGTGCTCTTCATCCTGCGCGCCGACAACAACGGCGAGGGCGGCACGCTCACGCTGATGGCGCTCGCCCAGAGGGCCATGGGCCACAACGTGCTCATCATCACCCTGCTCGGCATGGTCGGGGCGGCCCTGTTCTATGGCGATGCCATCATCACGCCGGCGATCTCGGTGCTCTCGGCCGTCGAGGGCCTGACGGTCGCAAGCCCCGCCTTCGAGCATTATGTCCTGCCGCTCAGCCTCGTGATCCTGGTCGGCCTGTTCGCGGTGCAGAGCCATGGCACAGCCCGCGTCGCGGCCTGGTTCGGCCCGATCACCGCCGTGTGGTTCGTGCTCATGGCGCTCGGCGGGCTGGTTCACATCGCGGACGACCCCAGCATCCTGGCCGCGATCAGCCCGACCTACGGCATCGTGTTTCTCGCCACCCACGGCACGGCGGGCCTGTTCGCCCTCGGGGCGGTGTTCCTGGCCGTCACCGGCGCCGAGGCGCTCTATGCCGACATGGGCCATTTCGGCCGCCGGCCCGATCCAGACCGCCTGGCTGGGGCTCGTCCTGCCGTGCCTTGCCCTGAACTACATCGGCCAGGGCGCGCTGCTCCTGGCGGATCCGGCCAAGATCGAGAACCCGTTCTTCCTGCTCTATCCCGACTGGGCGCTGCTGCCGATGGTCGGCATGGCGACCATCGCCACCATCATCGCCAGCCAGGCGGTGATCACCGGCGCGTTCTCCCTGACCCAGCAGGCGATCCAGCTCGGCCTGCTGCCGCGCATGGAGATCCGCTGGACGTCCGAGACGGAGAAGGGCCAGATCTACGTGCCGAAGGTCAACTTCCTGCTGCTGCTTGCGGTCCTGTTCCTGGTCATCATCTTCAAGAGCTCCAGCGCCCTGGCTCATGCCTACGGCATCGCCGTGACCGGCACGATGGTGGTCACCGCCATCATGGCGTTCTTCGTGGTCTGGCGGTTCTGGAAGTGGCCGCTCTGGGCTGTCGGCGGCCGTGATCGCGCCCGTTCCTCGCTCGTCGACACGATCTTCCTGGCCGCCAATGCCCTCAAGATCCCGCAGGGCGGCTGGATGCCGCTGCTCGTCGGTGCGCTGCTGGTCACGCTCATGCTGACCTGGCGGCGCGGTACGCGCATCCTGTTCGAGAAGACCCGAAAGGCGGACGTGCCGCTGCTCGAGCTCATCGGCATGCTGGAGAAGAGCCAGCCGCATCGGGTGAAGGGCACGGCCGTGTTCATGACGAGCGATCCCGACACCGCCCCGGCGGCCCTCCTGCACAACCTCAAGCACAACAAGATCCTGCACGAGAAGAACGTGGTGCTGACGGTGAAGACCGAGGATGCACCGCGCGTTGCCGATGACGAGCGCGTCCAGATCGAGCCTCTCGGGCGACTCGTTCTGGCGGGCGACGATGAGCTTCGGCTACATGGAGGCGCCGAACATCCCGCGCGGGCTCGCCCTCCTGCGCAAGCAGGGCTTCAAGTTCGACATCATGGCGACGTCGTTCTTCGTCTCGCGCCGCTCGATCCGGCCCTCGGTGCATGGCGGCATGCCGTTCTGGCAGGACAAGCTGTTCATCAGCCTCGCCAAGTCCGCCAGCGACGCCACCGACTTCTTCCAGATCCCCACCGGGCGCGTGGTCGAGGTCGGCACCCAGGTGACGGTCTGAATTGGCTCTTGGCCTATGATTGGTAAGAGCACCGGGAATGTCTCGAAATGGCACATTCTCGGAAATGTCGCCTTGGTCCGCTCACGCCCGGCAAGCCGGCGTTAGTCATGAAGTCAATTCGGCGGGTACGGGTCAGCTACGAACCCCCTAATGACGCAACTGTTGCTGATGAGGTTTTGCAAGTCTTGGTGGTTTCAGGTCCCCGCCACCGCTTTCAGTAGTTTCTCCGTAGCAATTTTTGGTGGCGCGAACTTTATCACGCTGTCTTAAGTATATTGTTGCTCTTGGTGGTTTCAGGTCCCCGCCAATAAAAATGACAAGCCCCCGACTGCAAAATCAGCGGGGACTTTCGTTTGTCCCGCACCCGCCATGCACAAGACCAGCATCCGGGAAGATCGCCCTTCGACAGGGCTTCGAGACCGGGGCCACCGTGAAGCAGTGTCAGGGTAATACTCTCGATCATCGACCGGATCGTCTCGATCGCCTCGTCCCGGCAAGGCCGACGCTCTGAGAAGATTTTCGCTGGCCACCCGTCTGGTCAAACGACGAGTCAACCGCCGAAGTCAGCCACGATGCCTGGAAGGCTTTCCACGTGGCGTTTCCTCGGGAAGCATGAAACCTGACCTTCCCGATCAACCCTTCGTAGAACCGATTTAGGAACTCCGATATTGTCCTATGAGAAAGCACCGCATCTCGATGGACGCGGCGGTGGTGGCCTCGGATCAACTAAGTCCCAACCGCTGGGCGATCGACACCGCGGCCTACGAACCCACTCCGAGTTACTCCATCTGTCAGCGCCGGTCTGCTCATTGTGGCAGTGATCGTCTTCCTTCTCGCCTTGTTGCCAACGATCCGCAAAGGACGGACCAGGTCTTCGTCGAAGACTGAGATCAAGCGACAAGCATTCAGTATTGGGGGAACCACCCGACATTTGGAGGTTAACAATGCAAGTCACCGGCATGCTGCACGGCGCCAAGCTGCTGCAATTCGCCGGGTTCCCGACCTCCGAGGTGCTGGGACCGGACGCGAGCGAGGGCGAGATCAAGGCGCTGATCGACCGGCACGGTCCCGTGTTCATCAAGCCGGTGTTCAAGGGCGGCGTCGGCAAGAAGGGCAAGGCCGGCCTGCTCGGCCGCGCCAAGGACCTCAAGACCGCGCTCAAGGAGAAAGAGCGCCTGTACTTCGCCGAGCACCGGGTCGGCAACAACCGTCTACAAGGCCAACGGCGTGACCTTCGAGGGCGCGCGTTCCGGCCGAGCACGAGGTCTACTTCTCCATCTCCGACTCCACCCGCTTCCGCGCGCCGACCATGACGCTCACCCATCACGGCGGCGTGGACATCGAGGAGCTCGACAAGAGCCTGGTCGCGCAGATCCCCTTCGACCCGCTGACCGGCCTGAAGGCCTTCGTCGTCGCCAACGCGCTTTCGGAGCTGAACGCGCCCAAGCAGATCATCTCGCCGCTGGTGCAGCAGCTGCCCAAGCTCTGGGAGCTGTTCCACAATTTCGGCATGACCACGCTCGAGCTGAACCCGATCCGCATGCGCCCGGACCGGCAGGGCCGCCTGACGCCGGTCGCCTGCGACTTCAAGTGCGGCTTCGACCGCGACGATCCGCGCTGGCAGCGCCTGAACCTGCCGGCGACCTGTTCGCCGTCGACTACTCCGACTTCGAGCAGGAGATCAACCAGCTCCGCACCTACCAGGGCCAGAGCGACGTCTACGTCATCAACTCGAGCGGCACGATCCTGGCTCCGACCTTCGGCGGCGGCGCCAACTCGATGGTGACCGAGATGCTGGGCGACAACGCCATCATCTCCTCCGACTTCGGCGGCAATCCGCCCTACGAGAAGATGAAGGAGGTGGCCCGCATCTGCTTCAAGCACTGGCTCAAGCAGACGCAACGTGCTGTTCATCATCGGCGGCAAGTCCAACAACACCGACATCTTCGAAACCTTCCGCGCCATGGCCGACGCGCTGCGCGAGCACTTCAGCAAGAACGGTCCGACACCGCTCCACGTCGTGATCGGACGCGGCGGCCCGAACCTGGTGCGCGGCATGGGCGCGATGCGCGACACCCTGGAGGCGCTGGGCGTGCCCTATCACATCTTCGGCTTCGACACGCGACATGAGCGAGGTCGTCGGCTACGCCCGTGCAGATTGACGAGTGGATGAAGTCGGGCGGGCGCGAGCAGATCGCGGCGGCTTCGATTCCGGAGCGGCATCACCTGCGCCGCCGCGTAAAACGAGATTGATCCGCGGAGGAAATTCCATGTTCAAGCAAGGTATTGGCGACTTCAAATACTACGTCGGCATCAACTCGCTGTCGCAGATCGCGACCCGCGAGGACCGCGTCTGCGTGCTGAACATCCTCGGTGGCGAGTCCAGCGACGTGACGCCGGTGGGGCACGTGTATTCCGGCGGCAACGTCGTGTTCGGCACCTCGCCCGGCGAAGCGGCCAGGTGCTGGAAACACCGCTCGGCAACGTCCCGGTCTACAACAGCGTGCGCGAGGGCCTGGATGCCGGCCACCGCTTCAACTGCGGCGTCGTCTACCTGCCGCCCTCCGCCGCGCGTGACGGTGTCGCCGAGCTGATCCGGGTCAACCCGGAGCTCAACAAGATCTTCATCGTCACGGAGAAGCTGTCGGTCCACGACAGCCGCGAGATCCGGGCGATGGGCCAGCAGAACGGCATCGACATCTTCGGCGGCAACAGCCTGGGCGTGGCCGACGCCTGGAACGAGGTCCGCATCGGCGGCGCTTTGGGCGGCGACAGCCCGGCCGAGGCGCTCAAGAAGGGCTCGATCGCCATTCTCTCCAACTCCGGCAACTTCACCACCACGATCGCGACGTACCTGCGCATGGCCGGCTGGGGCACGACCACGGCGATCTCCAGCGGCAAGGACATCTACATCCACTACGCCGCCCCGGAGTTCGCCTTCGCGCTGGCCAACGACGCCCGCAGCAAGGCCGCCGTGCTCTATGCCGAGCCGGGCGGCC
Source organism: uncultured Alphaproteobacteria bacterium (assembly GCA_963828985.1). Lineage (GTDB taxonomy): Bacteria > Pseudomonadota > Alphaproteobacteria > Rhizobiales > Beijerinckiaceae > Microvirga. The sequence goes on along the minus strand of CAWHGT010000005.1, from coordinate 44 downwards.
ACTACGAACTGGAAGCCAACTTCAACAAGCCCGTGGTGGCCTGC
>CAWHGT010000004.1:0-40199 GCA_963828985.1 uncultured Alphaproteobacteria bacterium | reverse complement strand
CCCTCCCCGCTAAAACTCGCTCACGATCTCGGCGAGCACCGGGCGGGGGCGTTCGGTCGGCAGTCTCGGTCGAGGTGCCGATATGGACGTAGCCGGCGATCCGCTCGTGGGGCGCGAGCCCGAGCGCGTCGAGCACCCGGCGGTCGAAGGAGGACCAGCCGGAGAGCCAGACGGCGCCATAGCCGAGGGCCTTGGCGGCGTTGAGCAGGTTCATGCACACGGCGCCGGCCGACAGCACCTGCTCCCATTCGGGGATCTTGGGGCTCGGCTTCACGCTCGACACCACCGCCACCACCAGCGGCGCGTGGGCGAAGCGGCTGCGCTCGGTCGCGATCTTGTCCGGCTCGGCGTCCGGGTTGTCGTCCATGAAGGCCGCGGCGTGGATGTCGCCGAGGCGGTGGCGGCCCTCGCCCTGGATGAGGATGAAGCGCCACGGCGTCAGCCGGCCATGGTCGGGCACGCGGGCCGCGACCGTCAGCAATGTGTCGATCTCGTGCGTGGTCGGGCCCGGCTCGCCAAGCCATCGCGCCGCCACCGAGCGACGGCGTATGCAGGTTCGAGAGACTATCCTTCATGGGAGCTTCATCCATTGACGATAATGTGAAACAGTGAACCTGGACGCCAAAACGCCAGGAGAGCGGGGCAACCGCGATTGCCTTGGTCTCGCCGTCTTGATGCGGTTCAGAGCGCAGGCATCCCGTGGGGGAGCCGTTGCAGGCGAAAGCCGCAGCGGATGTATAAGGGGAGTGTGGCAACACGCCAAGCGGGTTTCGAGCCCCGGGCCGGCAGCACTCTGTCGCTAAGGCAGCAACGCGTGGCTCGTGTGCTTTCAACCTCTCCAGTGGATTGTTGTCCGGTGGGATTTTGGCGAAAAGCTGCTTCTGAAAAAGAAATGCGTAATCATCCCCTGCCTTCGGCGGGACCGTTCGACCGCTGTCTGGACCTCGCGCCAGACCCTGGGCGATCGCCCCATCCTGGCGATCTGGGCCGTGGCGGCCGCGGTCTGGCCGCTCACCGGCTCCGTCGTGCCGTGGGATTCGAAGAACCAGTTCTATCCGACCCTGCGCTATCTCGGCGCGGCGCTCGCGAATGGTGAAATGCCGCTCTGGAACCCCTACCATTTCGGCGGACACCCCTCGGCGGCCGATCCGCAATCGCTCCTCTTCACGCCCGACCATGCTGCTGTTCGGCTGGCTCGTCCCCGAGCCGTCCATGCAGCTATTCGACATCGTGGTGTTCGCCCATTTCCTGCCCGGCGCGCTGGCGTTCGTGTTCCTGTTCCGCCGGCGGGGCTGGCATCCCGCGGGCGCCGTGGTGGCGGCCATCATCTTCATCCTCGGCGGATCGGCGACGGCCCGCCTGCAGCATACGGGCATCATCCTCAGCTACGGCTACTTTCCGCTGGCGCTCCTGCTCCTCGAAGATCGCCCTCGACCGCCGGTCCTATCGCGTTCGGCGTCCTGTTCGCGCTGGTCGCCGCCGTCATGGTGATCGGCCGCGATCAGGTGGCCTTCCTCTGCGCCCTGACGCTCATCGCCGTCGCCGCCAGCGCATCTGGACCGCGCCGGGTCCGCTCGCCTATCTCCGCTCGCGGGTCCCCTGCTCGTGATGATGGGGCTGATCGGCGCGTGCCTTCTGGCGGTGCCGGTCATCCTCACCATGCAGTTCCTCGCGACCTCGACGCGGCCGTCCTTCGGCTACGGCGTCGCCGCCATGGGCTCCCTGCCGCCCGAGAGCCTCGCCACCATCCTGTTCGGCAACGTCTTCGGGTCGCTGCGCTTGACCTACGATTACTGGGGTCCGGACTGGCACTCGCTGGCCGAGGGCACCTGGACCGACCGGGCGACCAACTACCTCTTCGTCGGCACCATCCCGGCGCTGCTGCTGCTCTGGCACGGGATCGCCGGCGGCCGGCTGCTTGCCCGGGAGTTCCGGTTCTTCCTCGTCGTCGGCCTCGTCGCGATCCTCTATGCGCTGGGGCGCTACACGCCGGGCTTCGACTTGATCTTCGATCATCTGCCCGGGGTCGACCTCTATCGACGCCCCGCGGATGCGACCTTCCTGATCAACATCGTGCTGGCCTTCGCGGCAGGCTATCTGGTGCATCGCTACGTGCGCGACGGGTTGCCGCGCTTCGACGCCGCCGCGATGGGCCGGTCCGCGTTTCGCTGCCGATGCTGGCAGTGGGCCTGGTGATCGCCGCCATCGCGAGCGCCATGGTGTTCGCGCTTCGCGCCGGCCAGAGCGCCGCGTCCATGCGCGAGATCGGCGTGGCGCTTCTGGCCGCCACCGCCCTGATGCTCGCGTTGACCGCGCCGCCGGAACGCCGCGCCTGCGGCAGCCGCGGCATCGCCGTCATCGCGCTCACGGGCGGCGAACTGATCGTGCGCCACGCCGCCTCGGCGCTCAACGCGGAGCCGGCGGAGCGCTACGCCGTGTTCCGGCAACTGCCCCCCGAGCAGCTGCAGGGCCTGCAGATCCTCAAGCGCGAACTGGCCGAACGGAATGCGGTCGGCGACCATCCGCGCGTCGAAATCCTCGGCCTCGGCGGCCCGTGGCAGAACGCCTCGATGGTGCTCCAGATCGAGGACATCATCGGCTACAATCCGCTGCGGCTGGCCGATTACGAGCGGGCAGTCGGTCCCGGCGAGAATGCCGAAGATCCGAACCTGCGCACGTTCCCGGCGACCTTCCGGGGCTACAAGTGCCGGCTCGCCGGCCTGCTCGGCCTCGAATATCTGGTCCTCGACCGTCCGATCGAGCAGATGCCGCGCCATTTCCCGCGCCTGAACGGCGCCGAAGTGGTCTACGGCACCGGCAAGATGTGGGTCTATCGCCTCAACGTCGAGAGCCCCCGCGTCTATCTGGCGCACCACGTGACGCCGGTCGAATCCGGAAGCCGTCCTCGACCAGGAGGAGCTGCCGGAATTCAACCGCGAGACCGAGGCGCTGATCGACGAGCGAGCATCGAATCTGCTGAAGGCGCAGTATTCCGCCGCGCCTACCACCCCTTCGCCGGTCCTCGGGCGTTGCGGGCGAAGCCCGCATCGTCGCCTATCAGCGCAACGCCGTGACCATCGAGGTCGACAGCGCGTCGGCCGGCGTTCTCGTGCTGCACGACATCTATTATCCCGGCTGGGAGGTCACCGTCGACGGGGCGTCAGCCGCTGCTTCGCGCCAACCTGCTGTTCCGAGGTGTCGAGGTGCCGGCGGGAAACATCGGGTCGAGTTTGAATTCCGGCCGATATCGCATCGATAATCTGATGGCGGCCGCCACCGAACTCGTCGGCGCGCGAGATGAGCCGGTCAAGACCGCCGACATTCCGCGAGTCCAGTGAGCGCCGAGACGAGACAACGATTCGAATTCCGTGAACACAATTCCGCGACCTTTGTCGCCCTTGCAGCCTTGTCGTTGCATCTGCTCATGCGGCCGCCGCCTCCGCCCAGGCGCCGGCGGTGCCCTCGCTGATGCAGAATTCGCCGCCGATCGCGGTCGGACAGGTTCTGGTCAGCGCCACCGCGTCTTCGCCGACAGCAACCAGCCGATCCGCTCGGGCCTGGTCTGGCGGATCTACGAGGATCGGGGCGACGTCGTGCAGCCGAGTCGTCCACCCGGTCAACAAGCCCACGCCCAATTTCACCCTGCCGCCGGGCAACTACATCATCCACGTGGCGTATGGCTTCGCCGGCGCGTCGAAGCGGATCAGCGTCCAGTCCGGCAACCTCTCCGAGCGTCTGACGATCAGCGCGGGCGCGCTGCGCCTGAAGGGCGCCGTCGGCGACAGCCCGATCCCCGCCCAGCGCCTGTCCTTCTCGGTCTATGTGCCCGTGGCGCCGAACTCCGAAGGCAGGCTGGTGCTCGCCAACGGCAAGGCGAACGATCTGATCCGCCTGCCCGAGGGCACCTATCACGTGGTCTCCACCTATGGCGACGCGAACGCCATCATGCGCGCCGACCTGAAGGTCGAGTCCGGCAAGGTGACGGAGGCCACCCTCAACCATCGCGCCGCCACGGTGACGCTGAAGCTCGTCGGAGCGGCCGGCGGCGAGGCCTTCGCCGGCACCGCCTTCAGCGTGCTGACGCCCGGCGGCGACGTCATCCGCGAAGCCATCGGAGCCTTCCCGTCCGTGACCCTGGCGGAGGGCGACTACGTGCTCATCGCCCGCCACGACGGCAAGGTCCGCACGCGCGAATTCAAGGTCGAGAGCGGCCTGGACCGGGACATCGAGATCATCGCGACGCCGTGAAGGGCCTACCGGTCATCCGCCGCCATCACCGTCATCCCCGGGCTTGACCCGGGGACCCACGTCTTTCTTGGTTCGTCGCAGTATAACGTGGGTGGCCGGGACGAGCCCGGCCATGACGTGAGGTGATCTCAGCCACCGTCCGCGCGACCACGTGATGGCCGTCGAGCGTTGCGTGACCTTCGGGCTCTGACACGGCTTGCCGCGACGCGCTGGAGATCCGGCGTCATGGCTTCGCCGACGAGCACCTGCACGGCGTCGTCGAGCGCTCATCGCGGTCTGGTTCGGGCTGCCGAGGCGGCGGATCGAGACAGTCCGCTCGGCCGCCTCCTTCTTGCCCACCACGAGAAGCACCGGGACCTTGGCGAGCGAATGCTCGCGCACCTTGTAGGTGATCTTCTCGTTGCGCAGATCCGCGTTCACGCGCAGGCCCGCCTTGTCGAGCGCGCGCACGACCTCGTTGGCATAATCGTCGCCATCCGACGTGATGGTCGCGACCACCACCTGCACCGGCGCGAGCCAGAGCGGGAAGTGTCCGGCGAAATGCTCGATGAGGATGCCGGCGAAGCGCTCCATCGAGCCGCAGATCGCCCGGTGAACCATGACGGGCGTCTTCTTCTGGCCGTCGTGATCCACGTAGAACGCGCCGAAACGTTCCGGCAGGTTGAAGTCGACCTGCGTCGTTCCGCATTGCCAGTCGCGGCCGATCGCGTCGCGCAGCACGTACTCGAATTTCGGCCCGTAGAACGCGCCCTCGCCCGGATTGATCGCCGTCTTGATCCGGCCGCCCGACTGATCCTCGATCTGCTTCAGCACGCGGCTCATCACCTCTTCGGCGTGATCCCACATCTCGTCGGTGCCGACGCGCTTGTCGGGACGCGTGGAGAGTTTCACCACGATGTCCTCGAAGCCGAAATCCGCGTAGGTCGAGAGGATCAGGTCGTTGATCTTGAGGCACTCGTCAGCGAGCTGCTCCTCGGTGCAGAACACATGCGCGTCGTCCTGCGTGAAGGCGCGCACGCGCATCAGGCCGTGCAGTGCGCCGGACGGCTCGTAGCGGGACACCGCGCCGAACTCCGCCAGGCGCAACGGAAGATCGCGATACGACTTCAAGCCGTGCTTGAAGATCTGCACGTGGCCCGGGCAATTCATCGGCTTGATGGCAAAGACCCGGTCGTCCTCGGTCTTCGTCACGAACATGTTCTCGCGATACCAGCTCCCAATGGCCCGAGGTTTCCCACAGCGCCTTGTCGAGAATCTGCGGCGCGTTGACCTCCTGGTAATCGCCCTTGAGGCGCCGGCGCATGTAGGACGTGAGCTCCTGGAACAGCGTCCAGCCCTTCTGGTGCCAGAACACGACGCCCGGGCCCTCCTCCTGGAAGTGGAACAGGTCCATCTCGCGGCCCAGGCGACGGTGATCGCGCTTCTCGGCTTCCTCGAGCTGGAGCAGATAGGCGTCGAGATCTTCCTGCGTGGCCCAGGCCGTGCCGTAGATGCGGGTCAGCATCGGGTTGTTGGAATCGCCGCGCCAATAGGCGCCCGCCACCTTCATGAGCTTGAAGGCGGTGCCGATCTTGCCCGTCGAGGTCATGTGCGGGCCGCGGCAGAGATCGAACCACTCGCCCTGCGAATAGATGTTGAGGTTCTGGCCCTCCGGGATCGCATCGATGAGCTGGAGCTTGTAGATCTCGCCCTTGTCGGCGAACACCTGGCGGGCCTTCTCGCGCGTCCAGACCTCCTTGGTGAACGGCCGGTCCTTGGCGATGATCTCGCGCATCTTCGCCTCGATGGCGGCGAAATCATCCGGCGTGAAAGGTTCGTTGCGGGCGAAGTCGTAATAGAACCCGTTCTCGATGACAGGACCGATGGTGACCTGCGTGCCGGGAAAGAGCGCCTGCACGGCTTCCGCCAGTACGTGCGCGGCATCGTGCCGGATGAGCTCCAGCGCACGCGGATCGTCGCGGGTCAGGAACTCGATTTTCGCGTCCTTGGCGATGGGATCGGCAAGGTCGACCACAGTGCCGTCGAGCGCCATCGCGACCGTGCGCTTGGCGAGCGACTTGGCGATGCCTTCGGCGATCGCGCGGCCGGTGATGCCGGCCTCATACTGGCGCGCGGCGCCATCGGGAAATGTCAGGGTAATCATGGCGACCGAGTTCTCCTGGCTCACTCCTGCCAACAAAGCAGGTAAGCGGGGCCGACGGGATGGGATGAAGCGCGAGGTCAGCCGCCGTCAGGTTCGGCTGCTTCGCAGATGATCGCGGGGGCATTGACGCCTCGCCAGCGATCACGGGCTCACCGCTTATACCAGGGCGGCGGCGGGCAATGTTTCAGTCAGGACATAGAGCGCCGAACTCCCCGGCTATCGGTCTGGCAGTAAGCCTGCGCGCAGAGAAGATATTCCGTACTTCAATCTCTGATACCAAAGCATTTCTTAGTACAACCAAAAGATGAATACATGGGCGTGCGCCATTTCACCTTCTAGTTGCAACAACTTTTGCGTTACAATACTTTATTACGCTTGCGCTACGGAAAGCTTAAGCTATAAATGATACGTTATTTAATTTCTATGTTCACGCCGAGGCACGCGCGGCATTTGGAGCAAGAACAATGACCACGAAAATCGGGAAGTTCATCTGGGATATTACCTACGCCTGCCCATTGAGATGCGAGCATTGCTATTCGGAATCGGGACGCCGGCCCTCCCGCACATTGGATCGGGACGCGGCCATGCGCGTCGTCGACGTCATTCTCGGGGCGGAAGCCAAGAAGGTATCGATCAGCGGCGGCGAACCGTTATCCGTCCGTTGGGCGGTCGAGGCCATGAAACGCCTGCACGATGTCGGAATCGACGTCACCGTGTTCACCAGCGGCTGGACCATGAAGGAGGCGTTAGCCACCGTGCTCGCGGACGCGGTCTCGAGCGTGGCGGTGAGCATGGAAGGCGCGGATGCTACTATCCACGATGCTATCCGCGGACGCGCCGGCGCGTTCGAGCGAGGCATGAGAGCGTTGGATATTCTGCACCGGGTGAAAGAGGCGCGTCGGGCGGCCGGACAAAACTGCTTCACGCTCGGGGTCGACTACACATTGACCCGTTCGGGCGCGAAGGAAGCGGATCTGGAGCGCTTTGTCGAGATGGCGCTGGAACGGTTTCCCGGGCTTAATTTCATTCGCTTCGGCGCGGTGATCCCGTCAGGCCTGGCCGCCGAGCGGAAGTTCGAGACGAGCGAGCTTCTGTCGATCGAGGAACTGGTCGATCTGATCGATGTCGGTCGGCGCCTTGCCGCCCGCAAAGGCAGCGCCGTCGACATCTCGGTGACCGACGTCAGATATTTCCTGCCCCAACCCGGCGTGAGCACAGTCGACCTGGACATCCTGCAGATCGAGCCCGATGGAGGGCTCCGCGCATTTCCGATCTACGAAGCGAAAGTGGGAAATGTTCTCCACGAGCCGCTGGACGTTCTCTGGCCGCGGGTCCGCGCATGGCGCGCCGATCCTTTCGTCCTCGAGCAGATGGAATCCGTTCGAACTATGGCCGATTGGGCGAGCACAACCCGCATCCTGGACCGGCGCTACGGCTCCCCCGACGATCAGGAGCGGATTTCGCAGCGCGCACCGCTGGAGCTGGTTCCGGCTTAGGGGTCGGCCGACTCGCAGGTAATTGCCGGGGCGATTCCAACCCACCGCAGGCTCACGAGCCGTGCCGCTCTTGCGTATTCGGACACAACCGAGGCGGCTGCGGCCATCAGACTTGCTAGCGTGAGCTTGCGGGAGCGAATGGCCATGCCAACCACCGAGCGAAAGGTAGCCATGAGCAAATCGCGGCCGGCAGCAGGACGGAGACAGCGAATAATCACGTGTAACCGGCAAAAATCAGATCTCTCAGTTGCAGTAAACTCTCGCGAAAATACCTAATAATACATCATTGCGTTACGGTAGGTTTAAGTTATAAATGACACGTTATTTTATTTTTACTCACGGTAAGCCGCGAAGCGGAAATTGGAGCAAAGCCGATGACGAAAAAGATAGAGAAATTCGTCTGGGATATTACCTATGCGTGCCCGCTCAGATGCCAGCATTGCTACTCGGAATCGGGACGTCGGGCCGCTCGCACATTGGACCGAGACACGGCCATGCGCGTCGTCGACGTGATTCTGGCGTCGCAACCCAAAATAGTATCCATCAGCGGTGGCGAACCGCTATCGGTCCGGTGGGCCGTTGAGGCCATGAAGCGCCTGCATGACGTGGGCATCGACGTCACAGTGTACACCAGCGGCTGGACCATGAAGGAGAGGTTGGCCACTGCGCTTGCGGAAGCTGTCTCGAGCGTGGCGGTGAGTATCGATGGCGCGGATGCCGCTATCCATAACGCCATGCGGGGACGCGCCGGCGCCTTCGAGCGCGGCATGAAAGCGTTGGAGATCCTGCATCAGGTGAAAGACGAGCGCAGGGCAGCCGGACAGAGCTGCTTTACATTCGGGATCGACTACACCCTGACCCGTTCAGGCTCGAAAGAAGCGGACCTGAAGCGGTTTGTCGAGGCGGCGATCAAGCGTTTTCCCAGACTCGATTTCATTCGCTTCGGTGCGGTTATTCCCGCAGGCTTGGCTGCCGAGCGAAAGTTCGAGGAGAGCGAGCTTCTGTCGATCGAAGAATTGGTCGATCTGCTCGATGTCGGCCGGCGCCTCGCAGAAGCCAATGGCAGCGCCGTCGCGATCTCCATGACCGATGTCAGGTATTTCCTGCCCAAACCCGAAGCGAGTACAGTCGAGCTGGACGTCGTGCAGATCGAGCCCGATGGAGCGCTCCGCGTATTGCCCATCTACGAAGCAAAGGTCGGAAACGTTCTCCACGAGTCCATGGACGTTCTTTGGCCGCGGGTCGTGGCGTGGCGGTCCGATCCATTTGTCGCCCAACAGTTGAAATCCGTTCGAACCATGAACGACTGGGCAGCCGTAGCCCGTACTTTGGACGAGCGGTACGGCTCCCCCGACGATCAGGAGCGGATTTCGCAGCGCAGGCAGCTGCCGCAGCTGGTCCCCGCCTAGGGGTCGGTCGACTCGCAGGTGATCGCCGGGGCATTGACGCCGCGCCAGCGGCCGTAGGCCCAGGGCCTGTACCAGGTGGCGGCGTCGGGCAAGGTCTCGGGCACGAGATCGAGACCCGACGTCCCGAACGGTCCGCAACGGCAGATTCGTGCGATTCCGACCCAACCGCCGGCCCAGAAGCCGTGCCGCTGGATTGCCTCGTCGGTGTATTCCGAACAGGACGGAAGGTGCCGGCATTGGCGTCCGATGAGACCGGACAGGGTGAGCTGATAGCCCCTGATCGCCAGATGGGCGGCCGATTGTGCCAGGTTGCCCATCAGCCAGCCCGCGCCACCGCGATCTGGTCGAGAGCCTCGACCACCGCGTCGAATGTGAGGAGGATCGAGGCGTGCCGGGCCTTGTAGTCCCGCAACGGTTCCAGCACCGCGAGATCGGCCCATTTCCCCGCCGGAGCCTTGCCGTCGGCCTTCAGGATCTGCCGTGCGGTCTCACGGATCGCGCGGAGTTCCGAAGCCGAGGAATCGACCACGTGGCGGCCCATGATGGCGCACGAGGCCTGACCCAGCGCGCAGGCCTTCACCTCCTGCGCGAACGCCGTGACCGTTTCGCCCTCGAGCCTGAGATCCACCGTCACAACGGAGCCGCAGAGCTTCGACCGCACGGTCGCGCTCGCATCCGCCGTCGGCAGGCGACCGAGAAGCGGGATGTCGGCGGCGAGTTCCAGGACGCGGCGGTTGTAGATCTCGTTCAGCATGGGCCGATCGGGCAAAGAGCTTTGGTTGATGCACATATAGGCGCGATCGGACGTCGCGCGACCCGCCTTGACGCCACGCCCGCGCCGGGTGTTCTAAGCGTCGGCATTGATCCGTTCCCGGAGTCCTTCCCATGTGTGCGTCTCACCCGTTTGCCGCCCCCGGCGGCAAGTTCGAACTCGAAGAGGGCAGCGTTCTGACCCCCCGCTTCGGCGCCGACGGACTGGTCACCTGCGTGACGACCGACGCGGATACGGGCGAATTGCTGATGGTCGCTCACATGAATGCCGAGGCGCTGGCCCGGACGATCGAGACCCGCGAGGGCTGGTACTGGTCACGATCTCGCGCGGAACTCTGGCACAAGGGCGAGACGAGCGGCCAGATCCAGAGCGTGGTGGAGATTCGGGTCGATTGCGACCAGGATGCTGTCTGGCTCAAGGTGCGCGTCGCCGGCGACGGCGGCTGCTGCCATACCGGCCGCCGTTCGTGCTTCTATCGCAAGGTTGACGTCGTGGATGGCCGCCCGGCCCTCGTCGGCGATTGAACCGGCGTCCATTCACGCCATCTTCATGAGCCTTTCGCATCATGGAAGCGGGCGGAGAGTTCAGCCATGTTCTGGGATGGGATCATCCGACGGGATGCGGGATCCGGCGAGGGAGGAGAACCGCCTGCCATGAATGATATGTCCGATCGCGAGCCGCGCTCCAGACTGAAAATAGGACTTGCCCTTGGCGGCGGCGCCGCCCGAGGATGGTCGCATATCGGCGTCATGCGGGCGATCGACGAGGCCGGCATCGTGCCGGACGTGATTGCCGGTTGCTCCATCGGGGCCGTCGTCGGCGGCTGCTATGCGGCAGGCAAGCTCGACGAACTCGAAGCGTTCGCCAAGTCGCTCACCAAGCGGCGCGTGATGGGCCTGCTGGATTTCCATATCGGCTCGGGGTTGATCTCCGGCGGTAGGTTGCAGCGGCTTCTGGAACACGATCTCGCCGACCAGCAGATCGAAACGCTGCCGATCAAGTTCTGCGCCATCGCGACCGAACTGGTATCGGGACACGAAATCTGGCTGTCGCGGGGCTCTCTCGTACGGGCGATGCGAGCCTCCTACGCGCTGCCCGGCGTCTTCGACCCGGTGATGGTGGATGGGCGGTGGCTGATGGACGGCGCTCTCGTCAACCCGATCCCGATCACTGCCGCTCGCGCCCTGGAGGCGGATCTGGTGATATGCGTCAATCTCAACGGCGAGATCCGGGTGCGCGGAACCGTCATCCAGAATTACGAAAGCCGGACCAGCGAGGAACTCGACATCGAGGAAGCCCTCGTGGAGCCGCGGCGATGGGGCATCTTTCCGCCGGCCCGCCAGCAGCGGCGATTTCCCGATGCCCCCGGCATGGCGACCGTCATGGTGGACGCGTTCAATATCATGCAGGACCGCATCGCCCGATCGCGCCTCGCCGGCGATCCGCCGGACGTCATGATCTCGCCGAAGCTCGGCAAGATGGGACTTTTCGAGTTCCATCGTGCGGACGAATCCATCGCGCTCGGGCGCAACGCCACCGAGCGCGCGCTCCCGGAGATCCTCGGCCTCATCCGCGACGCCCAGATGGTCTAGAAACCTGAGCCGACTCCGGATCAGGCCGTCGCGATGTAATCGCGGATCGCCTGCGTCTCCGCCTCGATCTCGGCCAGTCGATGCTTCACCACGTCGCCGATGGAGATGATGCCGAGCAGTTCTCCATGCTCCACCACCGGCACGTGGCGGAACTTGCCGTTCGTCATCGCTTCCATGAGGTCGTTGATGGACGCGTTGCGGGTGCATGTGACGACCTTCGAGGTCATGAAACGCGATACCGGCTGGTCGAGAGAATCAGCCCCATGAGATGACACGGCGCGAACGATGTCCCGCTCCGAGACGATGCCCGCGACGGCGTGCTCGCCATCGCTCACCAGCACGGCGCCGATTCGGCGCTCGGAAAGCATGCGGGCGGCCTCTCCAAGGGTTTGGTCGAGAGGGATCGACACCACCTCATGACCTTTCACCGACAGAATGCGATCGACGGACATGTTCGCCTCCCTGGCTGGTGCAGGCCGGAAACTATCCCTGCGTCAGTTGAGCGATGATCCTGCCAAATCGCGCGCTTTTCAAGCCGAGTTGCGCACACGGCGGACGGGAAGCGTATCGAGAATGGGAAAAAGCACCAGTCCGACCAGAAACCCGCCGATATGGGCCTCCCATGCGATGCTCGCGTCGGTCGCGCCGAATGGCTGCAGGAAGGCGAATACGTAATTGGCCGCGAACCAGAACCCCAGGAACACCAGAACCTGTCGGTTGCGAACGATCCCGCCAAGGCTCTCACGCTGACGCTCATGCGGTTCGCTCACGCGACCCTCCGGAAGCCAGTGGGCGGGGGCGAAGATAAACCAGGAGGCTGCCGCCATCATGCCGGACACGGCAGCCGAGGCGCCGATCATCGGCAGGACCTGCAACGGGTTGACCCAGGCATAGAAGACCGCGCCCCCGATCGCGGCCGCGGCCGCCAGGATCAACAGGCGCAGGCCGCCGCAGCGACGGGCAATGGGGGTTCCGAAGGCTGCGAGCCAAATCGAATTCATCAGCACGTGAGCCCACGAGCCGTGCAGGAACGCGTAGGTCAGAGCCGTCCACGGCCTTCCCTCGCCTTCCCCCAGCACGTATTGGGCAAGGGCCTGAAGTGGACCGATAGCCTGCTCCGGCGCGGCACTCGCAAGAGCCGCCATCACCTCTCTCTCCGAGGTCGTGCCATAGATCACGGACCAGCGAGCCGGTATCACCGCCCAATCGACGACCAGCTCGAAATCCGCCATGTCCGACAACAGCATCCGCGCCGCATGGATGCCGACCAGCACAGCCGCCGAGAGAAAGACCACCGTCGGAAGGTTGAAGATGGGCTCGCGGCGCCTTCGCGTCTTGTCGGGTATCATAACGGCCGTTTTCTCCGTAGCTGCGCCAGAACGGCTCAATTCAGTGAGTCGGCGCCGGCGTACCCTCGCCTGCGAGACGGCGGATCGAAAGGATTAATTGTCCGGCGCATAGCCCCGTGGCAAGCTACTGACGGCTCCCGCGCGGCCCAAGGTGTAACAGAATCACTCGCCAAATATTTGTTAACGTTAATGGAACCGTGGCTGCCCGCGACGCGTTAACCCACCCTTTACTTTCCGCTTGAGCCCTTAAACCAGCCGTGTCAGTTTGGTTAAAAGAACATTAACCAACCGGTGGGGCATGCGGCATCAAAATTTCAAGGGCGTCACGCTTGGTGACAGAAAAGCCAAGGCCGGCTTCTTGGCTGCCTTTGCGGCATTCGCCCTTCTCGCCCTTCCGCTGACTGGCTCGAACGCAAAGGCCCAGACCCTGGCCGCCCTTCCTTCCATGAGCCAGCCCATCGGCGACCTTGGCGCCGCGAGGCCGATTCAGGGCTGGGTGAAGTTCTGCGAGAGCTTCCCAAAAGAATGCGCCGTCGATGTGTCGGAAGCCGCGGTGATCGACATCACGCCGCAGATCTGGAAAACCGTCGTCTCCGTCAACCAGCGCGTCAACGCCACCATCAAGCCGATCACCGACCAGGAGCATTGGGGCGTGGTCGATGTTTGGGGTTTCCCGAACGACGGACAGGGCGATTGCGAGGATTTCCAGCTCCTGAAGCGCCGGATGCTGGCGGATGGCGGTCTCCCCCGCCGCGCCATGCGCATGACGGTCGTCATCGACGAACTGGGCGAGGGCCACGCGGTGCTGATGCTGCGCACGAATCAGGGCGATTACGTTCTCGACAACAAGACCTCGTCGATCCTGCCGTGGGAGAAGACCGGCTACGTGTTCATCAAGCGCGAAAGCCAGAGCGCCGAAACCTGGGTGTCCCTGGGCGGCATCACGTCACCGACCATCGGCACGCCGACCACCACCGCCAACAAATAAGCCCAAGGCTCAAATCAGGCGATCCGCTTCAGTCCTCCGGCGAATCGCTTCCAGTTTTCGACGTAATGCTGCGCCGAGCGGCGCAAAGCCGCGATCGATTCCTCGTCGAGGACCCGGATCGCTCTGGCGGGCGTACCGACGATCAGCGAATTGTCGGGAAATGTCTTTCCCTCCGTGACCAAAGCGCCGGCGCCGACGAGGCAATTCGCGCCGATTCGTGCGTGGTTGAGGATGATGGCCCCCATGCCCACCAGCGAATTGTCGCCGATGGTGCAGCCATGCAGGATGGCCTTGTGGCCAATGGTGCAACCTGTCCCGACAGTGACCGGCGCGCCCGCATCCGTATGGAGAACACAGGCCTCCTGGATATTCGAGCCCGCCCCGATCGAGATACGCTCGTTGTCCCCCCTGAGGGTCGCGCCGAACCAGATCCCCACATCCTCACCGAGTTGAACGTTGCCGATCACATGGGCGTCCGGCGCAATCCAGAATCGCCCATCGGCGGGCAGTTCGGGCGCCAGGCCATCGAGGGAATAGATCGGCATCGTAGGCGCTCAGGTCAGCTCTTCAAGATCGGTGTCGAGGATCGCCATCGTGAAGTTGAACGAGCGGTCGCCGTCCTCGTCGTCGACGAACAGCACGCCGAGAAATTCCTCGCCTACGTAAACCTCAGCCGAGTTGGTCTTCTTTGGACGTCCAACCACGCGAATCGCACTGTTTGCGAAAGTCTGGCGCAGATATTGCTCGACTTTCGCCATCTCGGTCTTTTCCACGATTTGTCCTTTCACAGAATGCTGAATGCTGCACTTGCCACGCCGCGGGTGAGCGGGCAACCCGCCCGAGAGGCAATCTCCAGCCTGAGGTCAGATCCCTTCCATGAGGAAATGATCCATCGACCGTGAGGGTTCGGCGCAGCCAGCGCTGCCGATCACCTTGGCGGGAACACCCGCCACGGTCGCGTTCGCGGGGACTGGATGGAGCACCACGGAACCGGCTGCGACCCGCGCGCAGTGACCCACCTCGATATTCCCGAGGATTTTGGCTCCGGCGCCGATGAGCACGCCGTGGCGGATCTTGGGATGACGGTCGCCGCGCTCCTTGCCGGTGCCGCCGAGCGTCACGTTCTGGAGCATCGACACGTTGTCCTCGATCACAGCGGTCGAGCCGACAACGAGACCTGTTGCGTGGTCGAGGAAGATGCCGCGACCGATCCGGGCTGCCGGATGAATATCGGTCTGGAACACTTCCGACGACCTGCTCTGGAGGTAAAGCGCGAAATCCTGCCGGTTCCGGCTCCACAGCCAGTGCGCGAGCCGGTGGGTCTGGATGGCGTGGAAGCCTTTGAAGTACAGCAGCGGCTCGAGCGCCCGGGTGCAGGCGGGATCGCGATCCATGACCGCGCCGATGTCGGCGCGAAAAGCTTCACCCAGCGCCGGATCGTCCGCGAAAGCCTCGTGAAAGGTCTGCTCGATGATGTCGGCGGCAAGCGCCGGGTGATCGAGACGCGAGGCGACCCGATGAGCGACCGCCTCGTCGAGACTCGGCTGGTGGAGGACCGCGCTCAAGGCAAGGCTTGCAAGCGCCGGTTCCTCGGCGATCAGGACTTCGGCCTCGCTCCGGAGCCGGTCCCAGACCGGATCGAGAAGGCGGATTTTTTCCGGGGTCGCCGGCTTGAGACGTGTCTGCGTCATGGCTGGTTTTCCTTGCGAGACCGGAGCGGCGTATCAACGAGCCTCAGGGGCTAAATAGGCTCTCGCATCGACGAACCCTAGATCAGAAATCTCCGCCAAGACGATTTTTTCGCATCTTCGATTTCTTTTGAAGCTGGCCGACGATGCCCGCCTGCTCAGGCGGTGACCGCTGTCGGCACTCTCTCGCGTCGATACACGAAGTATCGGCCTTCCGGCACGTCCCTGTCGACCGAGATATCGGCGCAATGAGGAAGCGCAAAGGCCCGGTCGGCCAGAAGCAGCCCTCCGGGTTGCAGAAGCGCCTCCAGCAACGGCGAAACGCGCAGCGCCAGCGCGCCGTTCCGGTCCTCATCGCCGGTGCCGATATCGACATGAATCAAAGCCGCGCAACCAGGCCCGAAGCGCCGGGTGAATTCCGGGAGCGTGTCGAAGATATCGCCCACGATCATGTAGGAATCGGCGGGCATGCAGGACGGATGCGCCGCCGGCGATCGCTCGAAGACGTAGATCTCGCGGCCGGGCAGCCTGTCGCGAAGGTGATCGTAGGTTCGTCCGTTGCCCAATCCGAGCTCGAGCACCAATCCGCCGGGATCGATTTCACCCGCCGCCCAATCCAACAAGTCGCGCTGGGCGGTCAAACGGCGGATCACGCTGTCGAGACGGGTCATTCGATTCTCCCTACCTCTACGTAAATGGCAGATTCCGGCGCAAGATCAACACAGTAAGGTGGGTTCGTTCATAAGCCGCGTCACCCATCCTCAACTTCATTCTCGACGTGAGCAGGCGAATCCAAGGCTCGACGCGACTTTAGGCTTTGCGCGTTGCGCCTTCATGGCCGCGCAGCGAGAAACTCCAGAACCGCGTGCTTGTGCGCCCGGTCGCCGACCGCGAGATTATGATCCCGGCCCGGAATGTCGAAGGCCCGGGCATTCGGCATCAGGCGAGCCAACGCCTCGGCCGATCCGGCGATCGGATCGTTCGTGCCGACCGACACCAGAACCGGCAGCCGGATCGACGCGACCTCAGCCTGCGTCATGACCTGGCGGGAGCCGCGAATGCAGGCGGCGAGCGCCTTCAGGTCGCTTTTGGTCTGTTCCGCGAAGGCGCGGAACATCCGCTGCATCGGGTCGGTCAACTCGGCAAGTGAGGACGCCTCCATGGCGTCGGCGATGCCGAGCGGCAGGCCGACACCCTCCACCAGATGGATGCCGAGCCCACCGAGCAGCAGAGAGCGCATCCGCTCTGGAGCAGCCAGCGCCATATGGGCGCCGATCCGCGCGCCCATGGAATAACCCATGACGTCCGCCCGTTCGATATCGAGATGATCGAGCAGGCGGCGGGCGTCATCGGCCATCAGGAACGACTCGTAATCCTCTGGCCGATAAAGCTTTTCGCTCTGGCCGTGACCCCGGTTGTCGAACGCGACGACCCGGTACCCTGCCTTGTTGAGGCTCTTGACCCATTGGGTGTTGACCCAATTCACCGCGTGATTGGACGCAAAGCCGTGGATCAGGAGGACTGGATCGCCATGGCCCTCCTCCGGGAAAGAATCCACATACGCGATGCTGACGCCGTCGGAATTGAAGAAACGCATGAGAAAACCGGATAGCGGCTGATTGCCGGGGAGGTCCGCACCCTAGAGCCGGACGGCACGAAGGGAAACCTCGGCGCACTGATCCTTGGTCGATTGCCCCCTGTGCAACTGGTTCATCGGACATTATGGTGCGGCCAAATCCGGCAACCGAGACGAGCAGGCACAATGGCTTTCAAGAGCACCCCGCATTTCCAGAACGATATCGGCGTGACGACGATTCACGTGGGATCGAAGGAATTCATGTGCATCGGCGCCAGGCCTCCCTTCGACCATCCGCATATCTTCATCGACATGGGAAGCGACGACGAGGTGGTCTGCTCTTATTGCTCGACGCTGTTCAAATACGATCGCACGCTCTCCGCCGGCCAGGCGAGGCCCCCTGAATGCGTGTGGGAGGTGGTGCCCGACGCGGTCCCCGTTCCTTAAAAACGTGCCGGGCCTCACGCTTGCCGTCGTCGGAGCCGGCATCGGCGGATTGACGACCGCGCTGGCGCTCGCCCGCAAGGGCCACCGGGTGACCCTCATCGAGCGCCGAACCGGCTTTTCCGAATGGGGCGCCGGTCTCCAGCTCTCGCCGAATGCGAGCCGCATCCTCCTCGACCTCGGTCTTGGCAATGCGCTCAGGCGCGTCGCCAGCGAGCCCGATGGCGTCACCATTCGCGCCATCGCCTCCGGCCGCGAAATCGGCGCCGTCGCGCTCGGGACCTTCATGCGCCAGCGTTACGGCGCACCCTATTGGGTGGCGCACCGGGCCGACCTGCAGCGCATTCTTCTCGATGCGGTGCGCTCGCAACCGGCGATCCGCCTGATGATGGGACGAAGCGTCGAGGAGGTGACCGACGGTCCCGAATCCGCGAGCGTGACCTTCGCGACCGCGCAGCGGCACGCGCGAGACCCTCACGCTCGACGCGGTCATCGGCGCGGACGGTCTCTGGTCGAAGGTGCGGAGCAGTGTCGGCGAGACCCAGCCCCCCGCCTATCGCGGCGCCATCGCGTGGCGCGCCACCCTCGAGCGAGCGAAAGCCCCGCGGGAGCTGGCCTTGAACCGCACAGGCCTGTGGCTCGGCCCGAGCGGCCATGTGGTGCATTATCCGATTGCCGGCGGCGCGCTGATCAACATCGTGGCGATCGAACGGAACCCGGAGCCGGTGGAAGGCTGGGCCGCGCCGGGAGATCGCCAGCTTCTGCTCGCCCAATACGCCAAGGCGGCGGCGCCTCTACGCGCCCTTTTGGCGGAGCCTGCCGAATGGCTGCGCTGGTCGCTCTTCGATCGGCCGGCAGGACGGATCACTCAAGGACGCGTGGCGCTTCTCGGCGACGCCGCCCATCCGGTCCTGCCCTTTTTGGCGCAAGGCGCGGCGCTTGCCATCGAGGATGCGGCGACGCTGGCATCCCTCCTCTCGGCCGATCCTGCAAATGTCCCGACCGCGCTGAAGACCTATGCGCAACACCGCCAAGGCCGCGTCGCGCGGGTCCAGAACGAAGCTCGCCGGAACGGCAAGATCTACCACGCCTCGGCTGTCATGGCGCTCGGGCGCAACCTCGTGATGCGCCAGCTCGGGCCAGGGCGGATGACGAGCCGGTATGACTGGCTTTACGGGTTCAAGGTTTCGGACTGAGCGCCAGAAGCCGCGCGCTCCTCAGGGCCTCCGGAATGACGGGGCTACTCTCAATCGGAATTCTGCTCATCTGTCCCCCACCCGCTTGCGCTTCAAGCCTTCCCCCGATAACCGTCTGACCAATGCGGACGTGGCGAAACTGGTAGACGCAAGGGACTTAAAATCCCTCGGGCATGCCCGTGCGGGTTCGACCCCCGCCGTCCGCACCAGTGTCACCCGTTGACGCCCCCTCCTCCCACTCCACTTCCGTAGACCAACGCCAACCCAACACCGGGGTGTGCCATGGTCACGCGGGTCGTTCGCACCAATACCAAGGGCGCCGACAACTTCACCGGCTCCAACTCGGCTGAAATCATTTATGGCTGGAACCCGAATGCGCCGCCCGAGCCGCTTGGCTTGAGCGCCGTGCGGGTCGCGACCGGACTGTCGCAGCCGCTTTTCGCAACGGCGCCCGTGGGCGACACGGGCCGCCTCTTCGTGGTCGAGAAGACCGGTCTCATCCGCGTCATGAATCTGCCGACCGGCCAGATCGATCCGACGCCGTTTCTCAACGTGGCGTCGCAGATCACGACCGAAAACGAGCAGGGCCTGCTCGGTCTCGCGTTCCATCCGGGCTTTGCCCAGAACCACAAGCTTTACGTCTATCTGTCGACCGCGAATGGCGACGTGGAGCTTCGCGAATATCAGACTTCCGCAACGAACCCGAACGTCGTCGATCCGGCGAGCCAGCGGCTGGTGCTGCGGATCGACTTCTCCTCCGCCACCAACCATCGCG
The DNA here is from genome assembly GCA_963828985.1 of uncultured Alphaproteobacteria bacterium. Classification (GTDB taxonomy): domain Bacteria; phylum Pseudomonadota; class Alphaproteobacteria; order Rhizobiales; family Beijerinckiaceae; genus Microvirga. The sequence goes on along the minus strand of CAWHGT010000004.1, from coordinate 20,523 downwards.
GCGGCTGGATCGGTTTTGGGCCGGAGGGCTATCTTTATGCGGGGGTGGGCGACAGCGCCAATAGCGCCAACGCGCAGAACCTCGCCAATCCGCTCGGCAAGATATTGCGCATGGACGTCAATGGCGGGGATTCTTATCCGGCCGATCCGAATCGCAATTATGCGGTGCCGCCCGACAATCCGGTCCAGTTCGACGGGATTGCAGGAACGGCCGAGCGCTCGGCGATCTATGCCATCGGCCTGCGCAATCCGTGGCGCGAGAGCTTCGATGCGGCGGGACGCCTCTTCATCGCCGACGTGGGCCAGAACACTGTCGAGGAGGTCAATCTCGGACGCGCCGGCGCCAATTATGGCTGGGGGCGCGGAACCGCTCAGGACGATGGGCCCATCATCCCGGCCGATCCGCGCTACACCAACCCGATCTATTCCTACGAGCATGGCAGCCTCGGCGGATCGATCACCGGCGGCTACGTCTATGATGGACCGAACCCGGCGCTGCAGGGGCAGTACGTGTTTGGAGATTTCGTGCGCGGGTCGATTTCCACCCTGAGCGACGCGGGAGGATCCTGGCAGGCCACCGATCGGACCGGGCAGATCGCCGTCGATACCGGCTCCATCGGCAGCGTTTCGTCCTTCGGCCGGGACGCGGCGGGCAATCTCTACATCGTCGATATCGACGGCGATCTCTACCGGCTCGTCCCCTCCGGGGGCGAACCGGATCTGGGAGACCGCCTGTCCGGCCGGGGCGGAGCCGATATCATCTTCGGCGGCGACGGCGACGACATTCTCAGCGGCGGCTCTGGCGCCGATCGGCTGGAGGGTGGCAATGGCAGCGATCGCCTGTCGGGCGATTCCGGCAACGATGTTATCCGGGGCGGAGACGGCAACGACATCGCCAGCGGCGGCAACGGCGCGGACAGGCTCGACGGCGGCAATGGCGACGATCGCCTATCGGGAAATTCCGGCAACGACACCGTCCTGGGCCTCGCCGGCAACGATCACCTTGATGGCGGCGCTGGTAATGACCGCATGGAGGGCGGCACCGGAAACGATCTCCTTCATGCCGGTTCGGGCAACGACCGTCTGAGCGGCGGCTCCGGTGATGACCAGTTGAGCGGCGGCTCGGGCCATGATCGGCTGTCCGGCGGCAGCGGGCAGGATCGGCTCACCGGCGATGCGGGCAACGATACCCTGAACGGCGGTACCGGGCTCGACGTGCTGACGGGGGGCTCCGGAGCCGACAGGTTCGTGTTCGACGCTCCTTTGGACGCGGCCAACGTTGACACGATAATGGGCTTCCGACCTGGGTCCGACCGCGTGCTGCTGCAGAACGCGGTCTTCAAGGGGCTGCCCGCCGGTGCATTGAATGATGATGCGTTCCGGGTCGGGGCGGCCGCCCGCGATAGCAGCGATCATGTGATTTATGACAGTCGCACCGGCACGCTGTTTTTTGACCCGGATGGCGTTGGCGGGACGGAACAGATCGCATTCGCCAGACTGGCGGGAGGTCCGGATCACGTCACGGCGTCCGACTTCTTCGTCATTTGAGGGCTCCAAACGGTCTGGGCCAACAAAAAAGCCCCGGCGTCTCCACCGGGGCTTTTTGTCGAATTCGTCAGCCGTTAGAAGTCGCGCTGCACACGCAGGCGGCCTTCCCAGGAATCGTCCGAGCCGTAAGTCTGGCCATTCGCGAGCGTGACCCGGCCGCGCGGGTCGACGCGGGCGTAGATGACTTCAGCACCGATATCGAGACCGGAGACCGGGCTCCAGATCACGTTGCCGCCAAGGCGGAGTTCGTTGAAGTCGGCAATGCCGAACTGGGTGGCGCTCGCAGAATACTCGAAGCGCGCGTAGGAGCCGAACACGCTCTGGCGGATCGTGGGGGTCCAGTAATGGCGCAGACCACCCGCCACCGACCAGCCGCGACCGGTCGAGATGTTGCCGGTCAGCGGATTGATGTAGCCATCGACCAGAAGACCCGCGAGTACGCCCGCATTGAGCGTGTCGGTCGAGCCGCCCGTGATGTAGCTGAGCGCACCGTCCGCGTAGACGAGGTTGATCCAGGCGGCATCGCCTTCGCCGAGCATCGGCAGGTTCACGCCGACGCTGCCCTGAACCGCGAAGCCGTAATCGGTGTCAGGGAAATCCGAGATGCCGGTGAGCGGGCTCACGAACACGTTGTTGCTGCGGATCTGATGCAGCGCAGCCGAGAGCTGGGCTGTACCCCAGGTGCCGGTATATTTGAGAGCGCCAACCACGTCCGGAGCGCGCTGCCCGGCATAATTCAGGGTCGCGACGCTTGCCGCGTCGAGGAAGCCGTTCGAGCGGCGCTCGAGGCCATCTTCGATCGACAGCGTGGCGGAGAAGCCGTTGCCGAACGTGAAGGTGTAGGCCAGCAGGTCGACGTCGGGCGAATCCGAGAAGCGCAAGGTGCCCATATGCTCGGTGGGCAAGTCGCTGTTGTCGAAGAACGTGGTGACGCGACCGGCGGTCAGGCCGCCGAACTGGATGAAGGCCTGGGCGACATCGGGGGACGTCGTGATGCGGCCCGTATCGGTGAACGGCGTTCCCGAGTTGCGGGTGATTTCCATGCGGACCACGGCGCGCAGCAATCCATAGGCCGTCGTTGTGCGCGCATCGACCTGGAGGCGGCCGCGGGCGCGGAAGCCGATGGCGTCGGCAGCGCGGGTCAGCGGTTCCGCATAGAGATAATCGGCGCGAACGCGGCCGCCGATTTTCACGCAGGTTTCAGTGCCCGGGATGTAGAAGAAGCCCTCGCCGAGAGTCGAGCAAACACGGACGTATTCGACGGCAGCAGCCTTCTTCGAGGGAAGGTCGGCAGCCTGGACGCCGGCAGCCGCGCAAAGACCGGCAGCGGTTCCGAGTAGGAGGCTCTTGACGAGCTTCATGGTTATCTCTCCGAGAAGTCGCAGCGATAGGGCGACGATCCTAATGTACGAATGTTACATGCCCGAAGCTCGGCACCGGAGCAATGCCGGGGGGCGCGCAATTTTGAGCAGCATCCTGATATTCTGCCCAGAAAGCAGCCATTTGCGATGAGGCCAGCGATTTCCCGCGGGGGTGTGGCATAAATTCCACAACCAGAGCGGACGGATCGCTTCGTCGTGCGCGGGATCTTGGCGACTTAGTCGTTGAAGTCGAGCGCGCCGCTCCGGCAGCGATAGCCGATCGCGCATTGCGCTACGTCACGCGTCGGAACCCAGGTCGGCTCGAGAATTTCCCCGAGCTGGCAGAAGCTCCGGTCGCGCACATAACGATCATACGTGTAGGGACCGGTGGACAAGAACGATCGCGCCGGCGCGGCTGACGAGTTGACGGGCGGCGGCGCAATTCAGGTCGGGTGTCATCGGGCGCTGCTGGGCGTAGGCCACCGAGGAGACCAACGCCACAGCCACCGAGACGAACAGCAATCCTCCACGGCGAAGAGATCGCATGCGCGTTTCTCACCAATCGTCCAACCAGTTACGCCCGCTGCGGCAGACATAACCGGCGAAACACTGGGGCGTGTCCCGCGCCGGGACCCATGCGGCCCGGAGGGATTCGTCCAGCTGACAGAAGTTCAGATCGCGCACATAGCGATCATACGTGTAAGTACCGGTGCTCAGCACGATCGCGCCGGTGCGCTGGACCAGTTGCTGTACCTGTCCACAGGGGAGGCCCGGCGTCATCGGACGCTGCTGGGCCTGCGCCGCGGAGGTCATTGCCGACAAGGCGAGGACAAGGGCGAGTTTTTGCATAGCTCCATTCCGGACATTGAAACGCTCGTGTCGAAATGAGGCGGCGCAAACTTCCGGCAAGGACACACACGCGGATGTGACGGGACGCTAAAGCATCGCCTGAAGCCGGCGCGCCATCTCCACCGCGGCCGCATAATCGGTCTTGCCGGAACCCAGCACGGGAATGCTGGAGATCAGGATTGCCTTGGGCACCCAGAGCTCGGGAAACCCCTGCTCCCGCGCATGGTTCATCAGCGCGTCGCGGTCGGCCTCCGGCTTGTCGGTGATCAGGACGACCTGTTCACCCTTGCGGGGATCGGGCAGCGCCACCACCACGTGATTGAATTCGGGCCAGAGGCTCTGCGCCACCGTCTCGATGGCCGCAAGCGAGATCATCTCGCCGCCGACTTTCGCGAAGCGCTTCGCCCGGCCGAGAATGCGCACCATCCCGTCATCGACCGAGACGATGTCGCCCATATCGTGCCAGCCATCCTCGGGCGGATCGATGCCGCCCGGAGCCTCGGGATCAAGATAACCACGCATCACATTCGGGCCGCGAACGCTCAGGCGTCCGCCTTCGTGAATGCCCTCGACAGGCTCGAGCCGCCATTCGATCCCGGGCAGCAAAGGTCCGACCGAGCCATGGCGGTTGCGGTCCGGCAGGCTGCAGGCGACCACGGGCGAGCATTCGGTGGCGCCATAGCCTTCGAGGATCACCGTGCCGTGCCGCTCCCACAGTTTGCGGGTGTCGTCCTTCACCCGCTCAGCCCCGGCGATAACGTAGCGAACGCTCGAAAGATCGTCCGGATCGGCAGCCCGTGCATAGCCCTGCAGAAAGGTATCGGTGGCGAGAAGGATGGTGGATTTCGTTCCCGCGATCAGCTTCGGAATCTGCCGGTAATGCAGCGGGCTCGGATAAAGCACCACCTTGATGCCATTGAGCAGCGAGGTCAAAAGCCCGGCGGTGAGGCCGAACGAATGAAAGATCGGCAGCGGATTGAAGAAAACGTCGTTCGGTCGTCAGCACGTCACCCGCGTGGATCTTCACCTGATAGGCGTTCGCCACCAGGTTTGCGTTCGACAGAACGACGCCTTTCGGCTTGCCCTCGGAGCCGGAGGTGAACAGCACTACGGCGGTATCATCGGGCTGCACCCCTGCCCGCTTGTGGACCGCGCGGGAGAACCAGCTTTCGACGAGGCCACGCAACTTGTCGACGCTGGTGATCTGTTTGCGCACGTCCTCCAGAAACACCACCTTGCGGCCCTCGCCGATCGCGGCCAGCACGTCGTCGAGCTTGCCCTGTTCGACGAAGCGTCTGGAGGTGACGATGGTGTCGATGCGCGCGACCTCGCAGGCCGCTTTCAGGTTCCGTGGTGCCCGCGGTGAAATTGAGCAAGGCGGGGACGCGGCCGAAGGCGTTGAGGCCGAACAACAAGACGGCGAGGCCTTGCACGTTCGGCATGAGCACGCCCACATGCTCCCGCGCATTCGTCACGGCGGCGAGCTTGCGCCCGAGGACCAGCGCACCCAGCACCAGCCGCCCATAGGTGATGGGCTGGCGTTCGGGATCTTCCAGCGCAGGCTTGTTGCGCCCGAAATCATCGCGGGCGTCCATGAGAGCTTCGAACAGGCTCTTGCGCGTACGCGCCACGTCGAATTCGGCCAAGGAGCGTCCCCTTTTGATACTGGCCGCGTTTATGGTCGAAAAATCTTTCAGCCCGCTGAATTTTCGTTGATCGGCGCCTGATACGTCAGGCCCATATCCCACGGGAAATAGATCCACGTGTCCTGGCTGACCTCGGTCACGAAGGTGTCGATCAGCGGCCGACCGGCGGGCTTGGCATAGACCGCCGCGAAATGGGCGTTCGGCAGCATCTCGCGCACGATCTTGGCGGTCTTGCCGGTATCGGTGAGGTCGTCGATGACCAGAACGCCCTTTCCGTTGCCGTCGCCCAGCGCCTTCACCGAAGGAGCGATATCCTTGAGGACCCGCAACTCGCCCTGGCTTTTGTAGTCGTGATAGCTCGCGACGCACACGCTCTCGATCAGCCGCACGTCGAGTTCGCGGGCAACGATCGCCGCCGGAACGAGGCCGCCGCGGGTGATGCAGACGATCGCCTCGAACGGACCGGCGGCGGCAAGCCGCCACGCAAGCGCACGGGCATCCCGGTGAAACTGATCCCAGGAGACGGGGAAGGCTTTGGGTGAGGAAGGCGACATGGGCGTAAACTCTCGGCTGAAGGAAGGCTCTGGCTCAAATCAAAGTGGGGCGCCGTCGCCCTTGAGGCGGCGGAGCAGATCGTGGACGGCGGCGACCGCGTTCGCAACCGCCTCGGCATCCTTGCCGCGCACCACGATCTGGTTGTGGAAGCCCGCCGTGGAAAACGACGGATAGGAGCCGATGGACACGAGGGGATGCGCGCTGGCGATCTCGCCCAGGCCACCCGCATAGATGCCTTCCGGCAGACCTTCGGCATCGATGGATTCTGCAATCATCCGGAGGCCGGTCTCGAGGCTCGGCGCGATGACGTCCAGCATGGATTGCATGATCGCCGGCACCCCTGCCATGACGAACACATTGCCGAGGCGAAATCCCGGCGCCCTGGAGATGGCGTTCTCGATCAGGTCGGCGCCCGCGGGGATGCGCGCCATTCGCAAGCGAGCCTCGTTCAATTCGCCCGGCTGATAGCGCTGCTGCATCATCGCGACGGCGCGCGGATCGATGTCGATGGTGACGCCGAACGCCTTGGCGATCGCATCCGCCGTGATGTCGTCGTGAGTAGGCCCGATGCCGCCTGTGGTGAACACGTAGGTGTAGCGGCTCCGGAGCGCATTCACGGCCGCGACGATCTCCGCCTCCACGTCGGGCACGACCCTGACCTCCGAGAGATCGACGCCGATGCCGGTCAGATATTCGGCGATGTAGCCGATATTCTTGTCCTTGGTCCGGCCGCTGAGGATCTCATCGCCGATGACCAGGAGTGCTGCTGTGACGGGTGCGGCCATCCGAAGGGGTTCCTTTCAGGGGCGTTTAACGCCATTGAACGATCAATGCCAGCGACTTTGCCGCCTGATCCGGCTGGCGATCCGGATCAGAAAACGTCTCCCTCACCGGAATCTCCCATGCGCTTCTCCGAACCCCTTCTCGAAGGCCGCCTGATCGAGCGCTACAAGCGGTTCCTGGCCGATGTGCTCCTTGCCGATGGAAGCGTGGTGACGGCCCATTGCGCCAATCCGGGCGCGATGCTGGGTTTGAAGGAGCCCGGAAGCCGGGTTCTGCTGTCCCGGGCGAGCAATCCCAAGCGCAAGCTCGCGTATAATTGGGAGCTGGTCGAGGTGGCGGCGGGCGGCGGGCCGAGGCAGCTCGTCGGCATCAATACGTCGCGCCCTAACGCCCTGGTGGCCGAGGCATTGGCCGGGAACCGCCTCGGGCCTTTCATCGGCTACGAGCGCATCCGTCCGGAAGTGAAATATGGCCGCAACAGCCGGGTCGACTTCCTGCTCGAGAAGGACGGCGCACCGCCCTGCTATCTCGAGGTGAAGAATTGCCACCTCATGCGCGAGCCCGGCTTCGCGGAGTTCCCCGACTGCATCGCGGCCCGCAGTGCGAAGCATCTCTACGAGCTTGCCGACATGGCGCAGGCCGGCGCGCGGGCGGCTCTGGTCTATGTGATCCAGATGGAGGCCGAACGATTCGACGTCGCCCGCGACATCGATGCGGCCTACGACAAGGCGTTCCGTCACGCGCTGGCCGCAGGGGTGGAATCCTACGCCTATGTGTGCCGTGTCGGTGCGGAGGGTGTCGAGATCGAGCGGCCGGTGCCCATCGTGACACCGCGTGGCTGATGCCGGTGGTCGCTAATCGGCGGTCCGTTCCTCCTCGGTGGGCGTCTGCCCGAAATGATACCGGGGTTTGGGAGGGGGTAGCATAAAGAACACAACTACACCGAGGCTTAGCGCTACGGCTGTTCTTGGGGCAAAAAATGCGAGAGGCACAGCCAGCGCCTGGATCAGCGTGCTGATGGCATATCGCCGCGTCATGTGCCTGAGGTAGTCCGACGAGAGACGTTCATCCACGATCCGCCGATGCGGAAGCGCATAGAGCCACTTGCCCATCCAGAACACCGCTGGAGCGAGCAAGCCCATCGTAAGCGCTATGCTGGCCGCACGCTCCTCGCCTGTTCCCACATGAAAGCACCAGATCCGCAGCGGATAGGGCAGCACCGTGATGGCAAGGAGAAACCCAAGATTTATCAAACCGAAGACGTGATCGCTCTTCCGATAGATACGCCCGGTAAAGTGATGCTGAAGCCAATATACGCCGATGCTGACGAAGCAGAGGACGAGCGCCAGATGCTCTCGCCACTGCGCCATCACCGCATGGATGAGATCAGGTTCGGCAGGGTGGCCGTCCGGCGCGCCGGGCGGTTTGATTTCCACGATCAATAACGTGAGCGCGATTGCAAACACCGCGTCGGTAAAGCCTTCAAAGCGACTGAGCCCGCGCTCGGCGCCGTAAGTTTCGGACATCGTCGAACCCTCGATGCCATCCACCAACTGACGAGAGCGCCGGCGGTGCCCGACTTCCCATCAGGTGGTTTGCGCCGCTTTCGGCGGCAGCGGGAAGAGGGTGATGAACCGCTCGGCGAGCGCGCGATCCCCTTCGATCCGCAAGCCTCCAGACTCTTCGAGAAGCTCGAGCTTCTGCCCGCCATAGATCGCAGCCGCGATCACCGCCGGTTCGCCCGCGAAGACGACATCGCAGCGATCAAGCGCGCTCCTGTCGATGGCGATTGTCCCATTCTGCAAGTGGCCAAGATAAGTCTCATCGCCGAGCCGAAAGCCGATTTTTGCGTCGATGCCCCCGGCGCGCGCCGGATCGAGCATGGTTCGCAGCGACAGCAACAGGGAGGCGGCGCTGAACGGCAGCGTCGGATCGTGGGTCGGCGAGCGCGCGGCCCAGCGCCCGAGGGCCTGGAAAATCGGCTCGCTCTCATAGCCCCAGGCAGTCAGTTCATAAACCTGCGCGTTGGCTGGCGGCGGCAACTTGCGCCGCCTGAGAACGCCCGCCGCTTCCAGCCCCTCCAGCCTCTGTGTCAGCACATTGGCGCTGATGCCGGGCAGGCTCGACCGTAAATCGCCGAAGCGTTTCGGCCCTATCATCAATTCGCGCATGACCAGAAGCGCCCAACGTTCTCCGACGAGATCGAGAGCGTGAGCCGCCGCGCAGGCGTCCTCATAATGCCGGCGCCGGGGTATATCAGTTATTTTTTTTAACTTCATGGTTGATTTTTATAACTTGCCGCGCGAACATCGTCAAACGCCAACTGGAGGAAACCGCATGCCAAAACTGATCTTCGTCAACCTTCCGGTCACCGACCTTCGTCGCTCGACCGCCTTCTATCAGGCGCTCGGCGCGGAAAAGAACGAGCAGTTTTCGGACCACACCGCCACCTGCATCGTGTTTTCCGAGACCATTCACGCGATGCTGCTGACCCATGAGAAGTTCCGGCAATTCACCCCCAAGGCGATTGCCGATGCGAAGACCACGAGCGAAGTGCTGATCTGCATCTCGGCCGACAGCCGCGAAGAAGTCGACACGTTGGTGACCAAGGCCACCGGAGCCGGCGGAACCGCCGATCCGACGCCGACGCAGGATTACGGCTTCATGTATGGTCGCAGCTTCGAGGATCCGGATGGCCACATCTGGGAGGTGATGTGGATGGACATGGAGGCCGCCAAGGTTGCGATGGCGAAGGCGCCTGAGCACGCCGGCGCTTGAGAGACAGCCGCTCATTCGTAGGAGAGAACCAATGGACTATATCGATGGATTCGTCATTCCTGTTCCGGCCGGGAAACGGGACGCCTATCTGGCAATGGCCGCGAAGGCAGCTCCGATCTTCAAGGAATACGGCGCGACCCGCGTCGTCGAATGCTGGGGCGATGATGTCCCCGATGGCAAGGTCACGGATTTCAAACGCGCGGTGAATGCGGAACCCGGAGAGACCGTCGTGTTCTCGTGGATCGTCTGGCCCTCGAAGGAGGCGCGCAACGAGGGAAATCGGAAGATCATGGAAGATCCGCGCATGAACATGGCCGACATGCCGTTCGACGGCAAACGCATGATCTACGGCGGCTTCTCGATTCTCCTCGACAGCGACGACAAGTGAGGAAACCCGAATGTCCAAGATCGCACCATGCCTGTGGTTCAACGGCGATGCCGAGGAAGCAGCGAAATTTTACGTGTCGATCCTGCCCGATTCCCGGATCGATCACGTTCAGAGAAACGTGATCGACAGCCCCGGCGGTAAGGCGGGCACCGTCCTGGTGGTGGCCTTCACGCTTGCCGGCCAGCGCTTTCAGGCTCTCAACGGCGGAGAACCGTTCGAATTTACGCACGCCATCTCGCTGTCGGTCGATTGCGCCGATCAGGCAGAAGTCGACCGCTACTGGAACGCCCTGTCCGAGGGCGGTTCCGAGGTGGCATGCGGCTGGCTGAAGGACCGCTACGGCCTGTCCTGGCAGATCGTCCCATCCATGCTGCCGCGATTGCTGGCCGACCCCGATCAGGCCAAGGCGGCTCGGGTGATGAACGCCATGATGGGCATGGTGAAACTCGATATCGCCGAGCTTCAGCGTGCCTATGACGGAGAGGCCGCAGCCTGATCTGCTGGCTCTGCCGGATCTTCAAAGCCCCGTCGTTCGTTATCGAACAGGATGTCGCCGCGGACCGGCCCCTGCCGGCCCCGGCGCGATCCGCGGAGGCACGAAGATGGCCGGACATAGCGTTTTGACCGCCCAGACCGTCGAGGATTGCATCGTCGACCAGGGTTGGGAGCGCTACACACCGGAGGATCACGCCATCTGGCGGATCCTCTTCGACCGTCAGCAGCAGATCCTGAAAGGCCGCGTTGCCGGCGAATATCTCGACGGATTGAAGGCGCTCGGAATCGGCTCCGAAGGCGTGCCGAATTTCGAGCACATGAATGCCCGCCTGCGAAAACTGACCGGCTGGGAGGTGGTGGCGGTTCCGGGGCTGATCCCGTCGCGGCCCTTCTTCCAGATGCTGGCGAACCGTCAGTTCCCGGCCGGCACATTCATCCGCAGCCGGGCGCAACTCGATTATCTCGAGGAGCCGGACATCTTTCACGATGTCTTCGGCCACGTGCCGCTTCTGACCAACCCGGCTTATGCCGATTACATGAACGAATACGGTCGCATCGGCCTCGACGCCGTAGATCATAAGGGCGTGAAATTCCTGGCCCGGCTGAACTGGTACACGATCGAATTCGGGCTGATCAGGAAGCCCGAGGGCATCCAGATCTACGGTGCGGGCATCGTCTCCTCATTCGGAGAAGCGAAATACGTGGTCGAGGACCCGTCGGCCAACCAGATTTCGTTCGATCTCGAACGCGTGCTGCGCACCGGTTATTACATCGACGATTACCAGGCGACGTACTTCGTCATCGACAGTTTCGAAGACTTGTTCGATCTTCTCAAAGGCCGCGACTTCACTGCCGAATTCGAAAGATTGCGCACGGAGCAGCCCTATTCGCCGTTCGAGATCCTGCCGCGGGACAAGGTGGTGCGGAAAGGCACGGGTGAATTCTGGCGCGATTTTCCGGCGAGCAAGACGAAGCTCAAGTAGGCCGCGGGACCCTCAGTCCCGCTCGAAGATCAAGTTCAGGCGTGTCTTGAAGATCAGCCTGTAACCGTTGGCGATCAAAAGCTTTGGCAGATCCATCTGCCACTGCCCGCGGCCGTCCTCGATCAGGAAGAGCTTCGGGTAGAGGGATTCCGGCGCGTCGCGGAAGAATGGGTCGAGGATGAGGTCCTCGGCGCCTTCTACGTCGAGCTTGATGGCGTCGACCTTGGTGAAATGTTCCTGGTTGAGCAGGTCCAGCAGGGTGATGGCCGGGACGCGGATGGCGTCGGCCTCGTTGGGGCTGACGATCTTGACGCTCGATTCGCCGTGGTTGCGCGGGTCGAGGAAGAGGGTGAGTTCGCCGGTCTTGTCGGCTACCGCGCAGGCGATGGCCTTTACGGTGCCGAACGGATTCTGGCGGATATTGTAGGTCAGGCGGTCGAAGATCTCGGGCTGCGGCTCGAGGGCGAGGATCCGGCCGGAGCCGCCGGCGCGTGCCGCCACGAAGAGGGAATATCCGCCCACATTGGCCCCGACGTCCACGAAGGTGAAACCTGGGACGATCCGCGATTCGAGCAGCGCGAGCTCCTCCGGATCGAAGAATTGCGGCGTGAAGAGAATGCGTTTTTCACAGACATTATTGTAAGGATAAAGGCGCATCCGCGCCCCGAGGCTCACCACGTCGACGGGCTGGCCCTTCAAGGCCTGCACGGCCAGGCGGCGCAGCATGAAAGCCACCCGGCGCGGCGCCCAACCGCTGGAAAAGGCCCGGGTCAGCCCGAGTACCCACTTGGCAAATCCGGTCGGCGCATAGGCCCCGAAGGGGCGAGGATCGTTCATCATCAATAACCCGCAAGCCGGTTGGCTTTGAAATTCGGGGGTGTCATGACATTCCGGCGTGGCATTCGCAAGTTCGAGCGGTCGGCTCCGGGGCCTCCTCCGCTTGCGTGCGCTGCGCCAATCCCTACATTCGGGATAACTCCAAGGACGCCGGATGACTGAGATCGACACGATCGAGCGCAAGCGCAGCTCGCACATTCCCCTTCATGGGCCGGAGGCCTTCGCGGCCATGCGGCGGGCGGGTCAGCTGACGGCCCAGGCCCTCGACATGCTGGTACCGGAGGTTGCACCCGGGGTGACGACCGAGCGCCTCGATAAACTGGTATTCGAGTTCGCCCGCGATCACGGCGCCTATCCGGCGACGCTGAATTACCGCGGCTATACCAAATCCACCTGCATTTCGATCAATCATGTGGTCTGCCACGGCATTCCCGGCGACAAGCCCCTCCGGGAGGGCGACATCGCCAATATCGACGTGACACTGATCCTCGACGGCTGGCACGGCAATTCGAGCCGGATGTATTTCGTCGGCGAGGTGCCCCGCCGGGCGCAGCGCCTGTGCGAGATCACCTACGAATGCCTGATGCGGGGCCTCGCGGTGATCAAGCATGGCGCCTGGACCAACGATATCGGCGCCGCGATCCAGAGCTACGCAGAGGCGGAGCGCTGCTCGGTGGTGCGGGATTTCTGCGGCCATGGCCTCGGCCAGGTCTTCCACGATTCGCCGACGATCCTCCATTATGTGGAGCCCTCCTACAACGTGGAGCTGAAAGCCGGCATGCTGTTTACCGTCGAGCCGATGATCAATCTCGGCCGGCCGCAGGTGAAGGTGCTGTCGGACGGCTGGACCGCCGTGACCCGCGACCGCTCCCTGTCGGCGCAGTTCGAGCACACGATCGGCGTGACCGAGACCGGGTGCGAAATTTTCACCCTCTCGCCCAAGGGGTTGGACCAGCCCTACGCCCCCGCATGAGCGGCAGCGACGATATCCCTCACTTCCACGGCCACCGGGACCGCCTCCGCGCGCGCTTTTCCGAAGTGGGCGGCGATGCCGTGCCCGATTACGAGCTTCTGGAACTCGTGCTGTTCCGGTCGATCCCCCGCCGCGACGTGAAACCGCTGGCCAAGGAACTGGTGCGGCGTTTCGGTTCCTTCGCCGAAGTGCTCGCCGCACCCCCGTCCCGGCTCCAGGAGGTGGAAGGTCTGGGCGAGAGCGTCATCGTCGATCTCAAGATCGTCGAGGCCTCGGCCCGCCGCCTCGCCAAGGGGGCGGTGGGAAAACGCCCCGTCCTGTCATCGTGGAGTTCCGTCCTCGATTATTGCCGCACCGCCATGGCGTTCATGGACAAGGAGCAGTTCCGGCTGCTTTTTCTCGACAAGCGCAATGCGCTCATCGCCGACGAGGTGCAGCAATCCGGAACCGTCGATCACACGCCGGTCTATCCGCGCGAGATCGTCAAACGGGCGCTCGAACTCTCCGCCTCCGCGTTGATCCTGGTCCATAATCATCCAAGCGGCGACCCGACCCCCTCCTCCGCCGACATCAAGATCACCCGCGATATCATCGACATCGCGGGCCCGCTCGGCATCGCGGTGCACGATCACATCATCGTCGGACGCGAGGGACATGCGAGCCTGAAGGGGCTGAAGCTGATTTAGGGAGATCGCTCGGTCCCCGGCTCCGCAGGATGATCTAGCGCCGACGTCGCCCGAGCAACCGCAGACACAGCTTCATCAGCCCCAATGCGGCCACCACCACCGCCATCGTGCACACCGCGAAGGCTGCCGCCTGTGAGACGAAGCCGGCCTCGTCGAGGCGCATGATCGACACCGACGCGACGCTCACCGACGCCGTGACGAGGAAGATCACCGCCGACAGCGTCACCATCGAGCGCATGAACATGAAGAAGAAGACCGAGATCAGCGTCGGGGCGATGGACGGCAAAATCACGTCGCGCAGCACGCGCGGAAGCGACGCGCCGATGCACGACGCCAATTCCTCCAACGTCGCCGGCACCTGACGCAATCCCGTCATGGTGGTGAGAAAACCTTGCGTCCAGTAATGCGTCACATTGCAGATGGCGAGCAACGTGGCGGTTCCATAGAGCGCATAGAGCGGCAGGCTCGGCACGTTGAACGCGAAGATGTAGGCAAGCCCGAGCACAAGCCCGGGAACGGACGCCGGCAGCAAGCAAAGAAAATAGATCGGCTTCACCCAATGACGCGGAAGTCGTTGCAGCGAAAAGCCTAGCGCGAAAAGCAGGATCGTGCCGATCAACCCCGCCATCAGCGAAATCTGAATCGTCATCCAGAGCGGGTCGAAACCTCCCGCCACCTTCACGTCGTAATGCCGCAATGTCAGGTCGAACCGATAGGGCCATAGCCGCACGAAACTGCCATAGATGACGATCCCCACCGTGGTGATCGGCAAGGCCGCGATGAGCCAGGCGGCGACACTCATCGGCATGTCGCGCCGCGATATAAAAGCCGGCGTAAGCGGGATGGCGGAATCGCTCATCGACCCGAACTGGCGCTGCGATGCCACGCGCTCGAGATAGAAAGCCAGGATGGTGGGAAAGAGCAGGAGGATGCCGACCACCGCGCCCATATTGAAATTCATCTGGCCGACGACCTGGCTGTAGATTTCGGTGGCGAGGATCGCGTAATCGCCGCCGATGGTCGCGGCGTTGCCGAAATCGGTGATCGTCACCGTGAACACGATGAAGCCGGCGCTCAGAAGACCGAACTTGATGTTCGGAAGCGTGATGTCGAGGAACTGCCGGTGCTCCGGCGTTCCCAGCATCTCGGCGGCCTCGTAGATGCGGGCATCCGCCGCGCGCAGGGCCGCGCCGATGATGAGAACCGCCTGGGGCAGCGCGTAAAGTCCGTTGGCGATCAGCAATCCCCAGAAGCCATAGATGTTGATGTCGAGGCCGGTGAACTTGGTGACGATGCCGTTGCGCCCGAGCAGGAAGATCAATCCCAATCCCTGCACGAGCGAGGGCGCCAGCAATGGCAGAGAAACGGCGCCCAGCAGAAGCGCGCGGCCGGGAACCCGGCAGCGGTAAATCGCGCACGCGACGACAAGCCCGAAGACCAGCGCGAGCAATGTCGTCGAAACGCTCATCACCAGAGAGTTGATTGTGGCGCGCCAGAAACTCGGCGTGTTGAAGATGCGCAGATAATTGCCGAAACCGAAACCGCCGTCGCTCTGCGTGACGCTCCGCAAAATCACCGTGGCGAGGGGATAGGCGAAGAAAACCAGCAGGGCTGTGAGCGGCACGGCGAGGCACACCCCGACGAACACCCGATCGAGGTCGATCCCGCGTCGGACCGGAATGGCCGCATCGCTCACGCGGCGGAGACCCAGGAGCAATGCTCGGGTGCAATGCGGATTCCCACCTCGGTGCCGGGCACCAGCGCCGAATGTCCCGCTTCCTGCGCCACCAGCGATCCTGCCGGCCATTCGAGATGAACCCGCGAGAGGTTGCCTAAAAATTGCACCTCCTTGACGCGCGCGCCGGTTCCGCCCGGTTCGATGAGGATGTGCTCGGGACGAACGCAGGCCATCCGATCGGCCGGAACGGTTCTGCCGCCGAGGAGGTGGGCCGCCCATTGGCGGATATTCGCCTGATCGATCAGGTTGCTCACACCCATGAAATCGGCGACGAAAAGGTTGGCGGGACGGGAGTAAAGTTCCTCGGGGGGACCGATCTGCGCGATGCGGCCATGCTGCATGCACACGACCTTGTCGGCGAGCGTCAGCGCCTCCTCCTGATCGTGCGTCACCATGATGGTGAGAATGCCCAGGCGCTTTTGCAGATCGCGTATTTCGGTTCTCAATTCGGCGCGGACTTTCGCGTCGAGAGCCGAGAGCGGTTCGTCAAGCAGGAGCAGCTTCGGGTCCACGGCCACCGCCCGCGCGAGAGCGACCCGCTGTTGCTGGCCGCCAGAGAGCTGGAACGGGTAGCGATCCGCGAGGTGCGGCAGGCGGATCAGGTCGAGCAATTCGGCGACCCTGCTGGTCCTCTCGGCGAGCGACCGTCCCCTGATCTTGAGCCCGTAGCCGATGTTCTCGGCGACATTCATGTTGGGAAACAGCGAATACGCCTGGAAGACGATGCCGAACCCTCTTTGACGCGCCGGGATGCGCGTCAGATCCTCGTCGTCGAGAAGCAATTGCCCGCGATCCGGCATCGCCAGACCGGCAATCAGCCGAAGGAGGGTCGTCTTCCCGCAGCCCGACGGCCCGAGAAGACAGATGAATTCCGGCGCTGCCGCCGAGAACGAGATGTTGTCGAGGGCGGTGACGCCCCCGAAACTCTTGGTGAGATTTTTGAGTTCCAGTCGCATCGGCGCTGCTGTCAGCGGCCGATCTCTTTCTGCCAGCGATCGAGGATCGCTTCCCGCTCTTTCGCCGACTTGGCGAAATCGATCGGCAGCAAGGTCTTCGAGACATCTTCCGGCAGCCCCGCCTTGATCGAGTCCGCGTCGGGCTTGTAGCCGGCTCTGGTGACGATCTCCTTGTACTTGCCGTAGATGTCGGCAGCTTCGGGCGACAGGGTCCAGTCGAGGAATTTCTTGGCGTCGTCCTTGTTTTTCGAAGCCTGCATCAGCGCCGACGCCTCGAGTTCATAGCCCGCGCCCTTGGCGGGAATCACCACCGTGACCGGAAAGCCCTCCTTGACGGATTGGACGCCCGCGAAGGCCAGCGAAGTGCCGACCGTGAATTCGCCCGCGCGGGCGGCTTTGCAGGGGCGGGAGCCGGATTTGATGTATTGCGCCACGTTCGCATCGAGATCCTTCAGGAATTTCCATCCCTTCTCGTCGCCCATCTGCTGCAGAAGGCCGACGATCTGGAGATAGCCCGTTCCCGACGAAACCGGGTTTGGCATCACGATCTCGCCCTTGAACTTCGGATCGAGCAGATCCTCCCAATCCTTGGGAACCGCGAGGCCCTTGGCCTTCGCGCGCTCGTTGTTGACGCAGAACGCCGCCATGTAGCCGGTGGCCGCGAACCACTTGTCGTCGGCCGCATGGTAGGCCGCCGCAAGCTTCTCCGAGCCCTTGGCCTTGTAGGGCTCCAGGATCGTCAGGATTCGCGGGTCCATCATGTTGGTGACGGCCCAGCCCCAGATGACGTCGTGCTGCGGGTTCGAGGCTTCGGCGAGGATGCGCGCGCCGAGATCGCCCGTGGACAGGCGGAGCACCTTGAGATCGATTCCCGGCAGGCTTTTCTTCGCCACCGCCACATATTCGGCGATCTCGTCTTCCTCGAGAGCCGTGTAGGCGGTGACCTGACCGGCCTGGGCCGCGCCGCAGAGCGCGAGACTGAGCGCACAGATTTTCACGAAATGTTGCATCGCCGTTCCCTTGGCACTTGGTGTGCCGCTTGATTACGTATCAACATTTCAAAGATTGCGGAGATTGTCCATTGGACGCCGAAGGAAGCTCCGGAGCTTTAAAAAAAACTCTCGATGCCGGAAAAGATCGCATAGACGAAGCCCAGGCTCAGGGTCAGGCCGACCGAACCGATGACAAGGCCGCCGAGCACCACGAGACCGTCCCGCTCCACGAGCCCGAGGCCGACCAGGCACACGGCGATGCCCAGCGGGATCTGCCCCACGAAGGGGGGCGCAAACAGCAATCCGAGCGCCATGACGAGGATCACCACACCCATCAGCCGCATCGACAGCGGGTGGTCCAAAAACGTCATCCGCGGGCGGGAAATCCGCTCCAGCCGGCGGAAAGCCGGCATGGCGCGCGCCACCGCTCGTTCCACATCGACGCTCGCCACGGAGCGCCGCAGCAGCACGTCCGGCAGCCACGGCGTCGGCCGCCCGACTACGATCTGCACCGCCACCAGCGCCAGGAGAAGGCCGCAGATAAGCGGGATGGGCGGCGGCATCGGCAGGCAGTTCGGAAGTCCCAGGAGCACGATGAGAACCGCGAACGCGCGGTCCTGCAGAACGGCCATGATGTCACGGACGGTCAGGCGCTCTCCCGGCTGCGAAGCGAGAGCCGCGAGTATTTGGGAAGTGCGTGCTGCAGATAACAAGGAGGCCCGGCTAGTTCGAGGACGCTCAACGAAGAGGCCTGTCTAGCCGAGTTGATGCGGCGGGCCAAGCGTAATGGGCCAGGCGAACGGACGACAGGTCCGCAACCGCGGCAAAGCGTCAGTGCAGAGTGATCTCGCCGTCCACCCGGCGGATTTCCGCCGGCCGGATCAGGTGGGAGTGGCACACCTGCACGGAGTGCAACGGACCCGCCAATTCGCGCGTCCAGAACTCCAGGAACTTCAAACAGGATCGGAAACCGTGGCGCCACATCGTATTCCTGCCAGATATAGGTCTGCAGGATCTTGGGATGGTCGGGCAGCCTGTAAAGGATGTTGGCGGTCGTGAGGCCGTAGCCTTCGAGTTGTCGAATGAAGTCGCGGGAAACCATGGGACCTCCCTTTGCGGCGCGGAAATTCGAACCGCGAATACTTAAGGTTAACCGAAGGCGACAGGCCCCGGTTCCCGAGTGTCTCACCGTTCCTATTGAGACTTCGTTCACAGCATCGTATGCCATTTACGTAAATGGGGTTCCGGGGACGCGATGGCAGAATTTCGGAGGCGGTGGCGCGGAGCGCTGCTGAGCGCGGCGGCTGCGATCGGACTGTCTGCTTGCGCGGGCACGGTCTCTAACGATGCCATCAACGAGCCGATCGCCAGCGTGGCCGATCAGGGCGGCTGGCCGCTAGG
Source organism: uncultured Alphaproteobacteria bacterium (assembly GCA_963828985.1). Taxonomy (GTDB): domain Bacteria; phylum Pseudomonadota; class Alphaproteobacteria; order Rhizobiales; family Beijerinckiaceae; genus Microvirga. The sequence continues at coordinate 1,555 of CAWHGT010000004.1, read as the reverse complement.
GCCGGATCAGTTCGGCTCGACCGTCGTCGGCGTGGCGTTTTCGGGCGGCGGCATGCGGGCATCGGCGTTCTCGTACGGCGTCCTCTCCGAACTCGATCGCTACCAGATTCAAACCGATCAGGGGCCCCGCCGGATGACCGAGATGGTCGATCTGATTTCGGGCGTTTCCGGGGGCTCGGTCACGGCGGCGTATTTCGGCCTCAAGGGACGCGACGGGCTGCCCGACTTCCGCCAGCAATTCCTCGACCGCAATGCCGAACAGGGTTTCGACACCGAGGTCAGCCTCGCCAGCGTGGCGCGCATCTTCACCGATGGCGGCGTCAACGACCGCTCGAAATTCCCGCGCTGGCTCGACGACAATGTCTTCGGCGGCGCCACCTACGCGAGCCTGTTCGCGCGCAAGCGGCCGCTGGTCTGGATCGCCGCGTCCGACATCTATTCGCGCGTCCCGTTCGTATTCGAGCCAGTCACCTTCAATGTCCTGTGCAGCGACCTTAGCAGAATCCGCCTGTCGGAAGCGGTGGCGGCGTCCGCAGCCGTTCCGGGCGTCTTCATTCCCATGAACGTGGAGAATTTCGGCGGCGCGTGCGGAGGACACGTTCCGCAATTCATGCAGCGCGCCGTCTCCTCCGATACGGCGCCCGCCACCTTGCAGGCAAGCGGCGCAGCGCTGATGCGTTACCGCGCCGATCCCGCCCGCTATCGCTATGTGAAACTTCTCGACGGCGGTTTGACGGACAATTTCGGCATCCACTCGCTCGCCATCGCGCGCTCCAGTCGTGATCGGCCCTACATGCCCATGACCGCCGAACAAGGCGTGCGGGTCAACCGCTTCCTCTACATGGTCGTGGATGCGGGACGTGGCCCCGCGGGCGACTGGCAGCGCACCACCGGCTCGCCGAACGGCATGGAAATCGCCAGCATCGTCACAGACGTCGCCATCGATTTCGGCGTCTACAAGGGCTACGATTACTTCACGGCGATCATGAAGGAATGGCAGGCGGATCTGCGCCGCTGGCGCTGTTCCCTGTCGAGCGCGGAGGTGCTCAAATTGCGGGGCACGCTCAACGGCTGGCGCTGCGCCGACGTCAATTTTTCCGTGGGACGCGTGACGTTCGCGGATGCGGGGGCCGACATGAAAGCCAAGCTCGATCAGGTGCCGACACGCTTCGCGCTCGATCCCGCGACCATCGATCTGCTCGTCAGCGGAGGCGAAGCAGCGCTTCGCAACAACACCACGTTCCGCAACTTCATGGGCAAGTCCGCCCTCGTCGGCAAAGCTCTGACCGGCGGCAAGGACCGCGCGAGGGAAAAGACGCCTGTCGCGAGCAGGACCCCGCGTCTGGACCTGACAATGTCGCTCGCCGGCGACCCTGCTTCCGCGCGCTAGGTCCACCTCCGGATGCGGTTTGCCTTCGCGGGTATCGATTTTCTCGGCGACGTTTTCGAGACGCTGATCGAACGCGGATGGCAGCCGGTGAAACTCTTCAGCCGTGTCTGCGACCGCATCTACGACTTCAACGATGTCAACACGGCGCGGGCGCGGGCCTTGAAA
>CAWHGT010000003.1:1715000-1751755 GCA_963828985.1 uncultured Alphaproteobacteria bacterium | reverse complement strand
GAGCGCAGCGCGAGCGAAAGGGTGCCGGCGGCCTGGGCCGACGCAATGATTTCTGCCTCCGGTGGGCTCACTTCCAACGTCGCCGTCTTGCCGACGACGACCAGCTGGCCCTTGGTTTCGTCGGCCTTCTGATCGACCGCCAACACGCGCACATTCCGCAGAAGCGTGCGGCTCGTGTTCTCGGGCTTCCCTCCGCCCGAACTGGAGATGTTCTGGATCACGTCGACGCGATCATTCGGCAGGATGAAGCCGCCGGCCGTGCTTTCGGCGGAGACGCGGATGGCCACGGCGCGTTTGCCGGGCGGCAGCATGGCGGCGAGCATGCCGGCGGCACCGCGCGCGATCTTTGCTTCGCGGATCGGTTCGCCGGCAACAAAATAGCTGCGCACAAGTGCGCCGGTGAAGGAGGTCATGGCATCGGGTTTGGCTTCGCGACTGATGAAACCATCGCTGAGGGAATCCTTCGGCCAGGATTGCCAGCGCAGGCTCTTCTCATCGAGGGCCTGGCCCTGAACCAGTTCGCCAGCCGCAACCAATACGTCCACCGTTGTTTGCACAACCGGCGCAGCCGGCGCGATCGCGGCCTCACGGGTCCGGCTTGACAGCACGAGCCAACCGGCGAGGCCGCCGGCGCCGATTGCAACAAGAAGAATGATGACGCGAAGCATGGTCGAAACCCCGTCTTTGATCAGGGAAGGAAATTCATGGCGGGATCACGTCTCGTGGTTCCGTCAGGCCAGAGCTTTCATCCAGTGCGTCGCCGGGAAGATAAAAAGCGCCGCAATCGCGATAGCGACTCCGTAAGGAACGCCGGTCTCGGGTGCATGCAGCCGCATGATCCAGGGCACGGTGAGACATTGTGCAGGCAATACCATTAAGCGAAACTGAAGAAGCGCGATCGTCAGGATTCCGCCGAATAGCGCCGTATAAAGAACGTAGGCGAGAGCATGATCCGCTCCGAGCCACAATGCGATCACGGCCGCGAGCTTGGCGTCACCGCCACCGATCCAGCCGAGCCCGAACATACACGAACATGCTGATCAGAACGCCGGCGGCGATAGCGACGCTCCAGCCGATGTCCACCCATCCGATACCGGAGAGCGGGGCGAGGACCGCGTAACTCGCAAGAAGAAAAAGAACGAGCTCGTTGCGAATCTTCATCGTCACGAGATCTGCGGCGCCCGCCCAGACTACCCCGGCAACAAAGCACAAGATTGCAGCGTACTGTGCAACGAGAGCAACGATCATCAACAATTCTTTGTTTGCGTACTGACTCAAGCGACGCTGGAACGGAGAGTGTTCCGCGCTCTCCGCTTCTTACGAATGTTCAGCTACAGCTGGTTACCGGAAGTGCGCTCCGATCGTCGTCAAATACGCGTGTCAGGTTGGTGCCGATGATTGTGATCGCAGCAATGATAACGACTGAGATGAGACCAGCGATGAGACCGTATTCGATGGCGGTTGCGCCGGATTCGTCCTTCACAAAACGCGTAACAAGAGACTTCATGATGTTTGATCCTTGACCTGGATGGAATTGCACTGCTGACCTCGCAGCCTCGGCACAAGTTCCATGATCTGGAAGTCTAGCAGCCAGATCCCCAGCCCTTGTGTTGCCTTACATTTCGCTATTCCGCCCATGAGTTGATTCGGCTTAATGACTTAGGCCTTCCTCCTTGCGACATCGGCCAAATGGCCTAGTCCAAACACCAAGGCCTAGACCATCCGACGACCTATGGCTGCCGCTTCTTACATGCGCTGGCGAGTTTTAGGCCGGTCGGATAAAAAGTAGCGTGGGAGTCAGGGCTCTCAATGAACGCACGAAATGCTAGTGGCCTCCGCACCCCTATATGGCCGACACGACCGCGACCTTGATTTTTTCGAAGAGGGCCTGCAACTGCGGACCCATGAGCATCAGCGCGCCCACGATCGCGATCGAAACCAGGCTGGCAATAAGCCCGTATTCGATGGCGGTTGCGCCGGATTCGTTCTTTATGAAATGCGAGACAAAAGGCTTCATGGCGTCTGGTCCTTGACCTTGGACGGACCGCAAGCTGGGCATGGGTGGCAACCCGTGAATACACCGAACAAAGTCGTAGTCTTTCGTGATTCTATTCTACGCGTCGGAATGACTGCGTCCATTCGGCCATGTGGCCTAGTCCTGCTGTGGAGTGCCAGCGCGGCGTCTTGCAGACTGCCCCAGATCAAATAACATTGAGTTAAAGGAGTAGAGCTGATCATGAACAACATTGCGTCAGGCTTCGGGGACATCGTCTGCGTCGCGGTCAACGGGTTCAACATTAGTTTTCTGAGTTCAAGCTGCGTCGCAAGATCAAGCACAACCACCATTGGCTATGTGACGATAGCGGCCATCGCGGTTGTGGTGATCATGCTACTCATCAAATCTCGACGGGCCGCTTGAGGGGTTCAAGACCGATTAGCGGCCCAACCCCGCCTCCGCATTTCCCTTCGATGCGGCGGCGGCGCGATCCACCTCCGCCGTCCTGCACGGACTTCAACGGCTCTGGACGCACGAGCAAATGAAAACCCACAGAGCATTCGGACCCCTTCGGAGGAAGGTCGCCTAGCGGTCACCGTGGAAACACAGGCCCTCGAATCCATAGAGTTCACCCAGACCGCTATCGAGGCCCCGCAGCCTGAATTGCATGGCGATGCCCGAACGAAAAGCCCGCGTCTCTGGGCCCTTGAACAGAAGGACCTCAAGGCGGTCGGGAGTTTTGCGAAGGATGTTCAGGATTCCACGCATGGTGGAATCGCTGAAGCCGATCGTTTCCCGGAACTCGAAGCTCCCATCGTCGAAAAACGACACCGTCGGATAAATCGGAAACAAGGGAACTTTCTGATCCGAAAACCATCCACGTACGATGGCTCGACCCTGAGACGAAGCGTTGATGCTGGGGCTTCGCGGGACGTCGCCGATCTGAAACCGGACCCGACGCACACCGCGCTCACAGGTCAGGATGAGCAGACCCTGCCTGTCCCGGCGCTTGCCCTGCTCGGGGATGGTGATGTCGGTCCGCAGAAGCACAAAATCATCGGACAGACGTTCCAGCTGCCATCCCTGCCGGCCAGCCTCAAAATCCTGCGCGCAGGCCGGACCCGCTGCCAGTATCACGAGCAGAACGCAAATTTTCTTCATATAATGTTGGCCGATGGCGAAAGTGCTGCGGCAGCGTAGGGTGCAACCATATTATTTCAAGCTTGAATAATGTACCTTCATCCGAGAATGCGCGGCGCAATAGGCCATCTGGCCGAGGTGCGGACAGCACGCGTGTCGTATAGCGTGCGGCCTGCCTAAGGCAATGAGCCACGGGGAAGGTGCCGTCGCGATGACACGTGAGGACATGACGGCACGATCGTTATCGACCGAGTCAGCAGGATCGGCATGACGGCGGCTCGGCCGATCGTCGGCTCACGCTCGGCTTGACGTGGAGCGGCGGTCGCGCTGCAGGCGTGGTTTGCCAGAACCGGGCATCCCCATGCGAGCGATCCGTATTTTCTCTATAGTGCATCCAACATTGGCAGCTTGTTCGCGCTGTTGTCCTATCCTTTTATCATCGAACCGGGTCTCGCGCTTGCCGACCAGAGACTGGTCTGGACGTGGGGTTTTGCGCTGCTGATCGCAGGCGTTGCGGCGGTGGCAGGCGTTGCGGCCCGAAGCCTCGCACCGACTTGCACCAACCTTCCGCCGATGATCTCCGAAACTGCACCGGCACCCGGTTGGGGCGATCGTGCGCAATGGATGGCCCTCGCCTTTGTTCCGAGCGCCCTCCTCGTCGCGGTCACGGCCTTTATCTCAACCGACGTTGCGGCCGCACCGCTTTTTTGGGTCGTGCCGCTTGCGCTGTATCTGCTGTCGTTCATTATCGTCTTCCAGCGCCGGCCGGTCCTGCCGCATCAGCGGATGCTCTCGCTCCAGTTGATCCTCGTCGGCTTTCTGCTGGCCCCAATCGTGTTCGGGCTGAACCTCCCCTGGGAGGTGTCACTGCCGCTTCACCTTGCCGGCTTCTTCTTGACTGCCATGGTCTGCCACGGTGAGATGGCCAAGCGTCGGCCACCCGCGCGCTATCTCACGGCATTCTATATGTGGATGTCACTTGGCGGAGTGCTCGGCGGCCTTTTCGCCGGCTTGGCCGCGCCTCATCTCTTCTCGACCATCGTCGAGTATCCGCTGTTGCTGGTCGTGAGTATTTTCTGCCAGCCCGGGTTATTCGAAGCTGAGAATAGAAAGCGGACCCTCACGACCATCGCCGTCATCATCACTGTCGGCGGGATGGCCGGTTTTCTGCTTCACGCCATCCCAGGGACACGCGCCTTTTATGATCAGGTAAACATTAAAATCCCTTTGGTTCTGTTGGGCCTGGTCCTGATGCTGCAATTCAAGCATCCGGCCCGGTTGCTTGGTTTGACCGCTGCCGCCTTTCTGATGACGATCACGGTTCGCCAGGATGTGGTCGACATGGAAACGATCCGCTCGTTCTACGGCGTCCACAAGATCGGAACGACGGACGACGGGCAGTTCCGAGTACTGAGCCACGGCACCACGTTGCACGGAGCACAGAAAATTCGCGACGCGACTGGTCGGGTGCTCGCGGGCCCGCCGGAGGCAATCACCTATTATCACGCGAGTGGGAACATTTCGCAGGCCATCGACGCTATCCGCGCGGCGCAGGGCGGTCTGGCCAACGTTGCCGTCGTCGGCGTCGGTACCGGTTCGCTGGCGTGTCGCAAGCAGGCGGGCGAGCACTGGACCTTCTATGAGATTGACCGCGCCGTCATCACCATCGCCAGAGACCGATCGCGTTTTGGTTTCATGGCGAGCTGCGCGCCAGACGCACCCATCGTGCTAGGAGACGCGCGACTGACCGTGGCGAATGCTGAGGATGGCGCGATTGATCTTCTCATCATTGACGCCTTCAGCTCCGACGCCATCCCCGTCCACCTGATGACCAGCGAAGCGGTGGCCCTTTATGTGAGCAAGCTCAGCCCGCGCGGATCGATCGTGTTCCATATCTCCAACCGGAATATGGAGCTCATGAGTGTGGTCGCAGCCGTGGGTGGCGTGAACGGTTTGGCAGTCTTTCGAGGCGCGCCCCGCGGCAAGGCCAATGTCGCAGAACTACATTTCGGATTCTGAGGTCGCCGTCTTGTCACGGTCACTGGACAATGTTGGTGATCTGCCCGCTCAACCCGGCTGGCTCCGCTATGAAGCAGATCCGGGTATCAGGCCGTGGACTGACGATTATGCCGATGTGCTATCTGCGACTGGTGCATGATCTGGCGCTAAGCTTGTGCGGCAACGCATCGTGAAGCTACCATTGGCCTCACGATTGCTCGAGTATATCAGCCTTCGATCTACATCTTGACCAGGACGCTTCGATTGTGACTATTGTCCAACCTCAAGGATTTGCGGAAAAGACCGGATGGAAAATCGTCGTTTTGGCAAAAGGTGGCCCACCGCCTTGAGCGGGCTGATCATATTAAACGACGCCGCCCCACCTCTTCACTGCACCGTGCGAGATATGTCAGACAACGGCGCCCGAATCTCGTTTCCGCATCCTGTCAAGATCCCATCGAAGTTCGAACTGGCGATTGGGAGAGGCTTTGTCGCCTCCGCCCGGGTGGTCTGGTCCCAAGGGAACGAATACGGGCTATTATTTGCGCAGCGACCGGACACCAGGGCCCGGCCTTGAACCCGCGGGAAGTCCTCAGACGCTGATCGTGAACGCGCCAGATCGCGCCGCGCACGGCCTTGCTACTCATCTTTCAAGATTTCGCGCGCGCGGCGCAGCATCGCGTTGACCGCCTTCCGCTGCGACTTCGTCTCCCGCGTGAAAAGGCCATGCTTGAGCGCGCTGCGGTTGTCCTTTGGCGCGCCCGACCCGGCAGCCCCGCCGTGCATCCGGCAGCGCTTCTTGCCGGCCACGGCGGGAGCCTGACACGGCGCGCCGGATCGGGTTTTGGCGCCGCATCGGAGACTGTTGCGCATCGGGCCCGTGTTGCGCAGATGACCACACACAGCGATCGGCCTATTCATCGTCCGGAGGTGGAGGTGGGCGCTTGATCCTCTCGTCGTCGAAAGCGGGAGGTGATTTCTCGCGCGGTTTGCGTCGTTCCGGTGATCCCCGGTCCGGATCCTCGGCCTCGGTTCCTGCGGGCAGCTGCGGCTGCATCGCAACGAGTGCCTGCCCGCCCGCCGCGACGTTGACCTGAGTGTTGACGCTGACATTGCCCGGGCCAGGGGCGCGCCTCCGATCAAATGCATCGCGCAGCCGGAGGCTGGTGTTCGACAGCTTCTCGACATGCCGGAGTTCCATATCCCTAACCTGCGGCGACACCTCGAAGGCCCGCGCACGCTTGAGGCCATCCAAGACAGCGAAGTCGATGGCGACAATCTGCGCGACGAGGAGTTCCTCGGACCCGTCGCGCGGGGCAAATTCAGCCATCAGGGCCGCCGCAACATCTCTGCCTTTGTACAGCCCAAACTCGTGAGGCAAGGCCTCCTCGACGAGACAGTCGAGCCCGTGTCGCAAGGTGGCGTTCCTGGCGCGGGTTGTCGCCTCGGGCTGGGTGATGTCGCCCGGTGGCGCGATTTGTTTTTTAACGCGGTTTTTCATTGTGTTCTCCATGGAAAGAGACTTGCTCTACCGCGTCCGTCGATCAGTGCGCCACCCCCGCAAGATGAAAATAGCAAATGTCCCAATTTTTTCTGCTCGAGTGTCGACAGACTTAACCTTAGACTCCTTTGGCCATACTTTTTATGCTTGAGTGTCGACAGACTTAGCCTTAGCCCCTCTGGCCATGGCTCACGATAATGTCGTGCCCTACCTATGATTACTTTGCATGGGGTTGTTTTGCCGGTTTGCGATCGAGGTCCACCGGACGGCTTACTGGTGATGAAATTTTGCCATCGATACGCGCGGCGGCAGGGCGGCCCATGGATCACTGATCAGGCTTATCTTTCTGTCAGCCCCCTCGTGCTGGCGGGATCTCAATCCGTGAACGGGTTGAAACAAGCTGGCGTAGGAAGCCCGTTAGCGAGGACCGGTTGTCAGCACGATCAGCCACAACGATCGGGTCACGAGCAGCTCGCGCGCCGCAATGATGCGCTCGCCGAGCGATATGTCCCGGCAGCAGTCGAGCGGATGCTCAGGATGGGGTCGTGGGTGGGGCTCGCCGCCAGTTACGATCAGCTCGGCCGATTTGATTTAGCGAGGCAAGGCCGGTGCATTGTCGAACACAACCCCGTGCTCATTGCCCTTGGACCACTTGAGGTGCACATGAACGGGAGAGCCTCTCTTGGGGATGTCGAGGTCAAATTCCGCCGGCACCTGGACGAGATGCGCAAAAATGATTCTGGCCCCCGTGTCCGAGATATCGCGCACGGTGCAATCGATAACCGAGGAGCGATTGTTAAAAATGATGCGTCCTGTGAGAAGGCAACGTGTGCGTGTCGAGCTGCGCTTTTCCATCAAACCTTCTCCAAAGGCCGCCAAGAGACCCTATCACCAATCAGGCTATCGCCTACGGGAAGTAGAGCGTCTTCGAACATCTCGCTCAGATTACACATCGGACGAGAATCGTGGGAAATTCTACCTGAACAAGGAATGAAGAAAAGACCGGTACTCGTGCAGGTTTCGGCTCTTAATCTTGTAACTTTGCAACTCCGCGCAATGTTGCTCTCCGACGGAGTGGGCTGACCAATTCATAATTGCGAGGTGCGACACCGCCATGCGTTGTGATCTCGCTCCATCGCGGTAAACCTCAGCAACGACCAGCGATATTTCATTGCAAGCACGACTACCTCTAAATGGCCTTGGACTACTCTAAAGAGTTAGTGCTTCGGAGAGCCATTACATGCTTTTCTCAGCCCAACGGGCAGTATTAGTCCTAAAAGAAGAAATTAAACTTTAGCATCCGCTAAAGGGGGTTTCCCAACGAATTCGGCGAGCATTGGTGCGGACTTTCCGCGAACGTAGGCGTGCGTGTCTAATGGTTGTTGTTTGCACATTCGCGAAGTCCCGCTCGGGCCGCCACAAAAGCACAGACTGCCACACCGGCGTGAGCCACCGCAGCTGATGCGCGCCACTCGACGCTCCCTCCCCTCAATTGCTCACCTTTGAACAGGATCCCCGCACCAGCGGGTTCCAAGGGCTGATGCCACGAATATCGAACTCGGCGAGCCGTTTGCTCGACACAATGCAAGGATGAAAGACGACCAATGACGATCACAATCAACCTGAGTAATGCAATCCTCGACCGACTTATACCGAAGCAAACTCCAGTTACGCTCTTCTCGGGCGCGACGTTCAATGGCACCGGGTCCGACGACAATGCTCGTCGACAGTGTGACGGTTACAATTGCCAATCCGACTGCAACCCGGACGCTGTCGTTGACCGCAGCGGCTGCCAGCACGGCTGCGACGTGAGGGCGTCACGGTAACCTACAATGCGGGCACGGGAACGCTGACGTTGTCGGGCAGCAACGAACACGACAGCGTCTGGCAATCCATTTTGCAAGGCGTCCAATACAATGACACAAGCGATAACCCAGGCAACCCAGGGACCGTTACAGTCGTTGGCACAGAATGGCTGCGAATACCGGTACTGATACGCACGCCATAACAGTCATCTCGGTCAACGACGCGCCATCTGGCGCCTCAGCCAGCAAGACCATCAACGAGGACACCGCCTACACCTTTGCGGCCGCTGATTTCGGCTTTACTGATGGCTGGATGGCAATACGCTGCTTGCCGTCAAGATCACGCACGCTTCCTAGCGTCGGGACCCTGATGCTCGAATAATGTTGCGGTCACGGCGGGCCAGACGATCGCAGCGTCCGACATTTCGCGAACTCGAGTTCACGCCGGCCGCCAATGCCAACGGAAGCGACTACGCTTCCTTCACGTTTCAGGTGCAGGACAACGGCGGCACCGCGAATGGGGGGATCAACCTCGACCAGTCTCCGGACAGCTTCACGTTCAATGTAACACCCGTCAACGACGCGGCGGTGATCACGGGGACGAACACGGCGAGCCTGACGGAAACCAACGCGGTCCTGACGACGCGGCGGAACTCTGTCTGCGACGGACGTGGACAGCTCGGCGGCCTTTGTGGCGCAGACGAATGCGGCCGGCAGCGATGGCTTCGGCACGTTCTCGATCGACGCCGCCGGCGCGTGGACCTATGTGACGAACTCGGCGCACAACGAGTTCGCGGCCGGGCACGACCTACACCGACAGTGTGACGGTGGCGACGGCCGACGGCACGACCAAGCTCATCACGGTGACGATCACCGGCACCAACGACGCGACGGTGATCACGGGGACGGCACACGGCGAGCCTGACGGAAACCGATGCGGCCCTACGACTGGCGGAACTCTGCTGCGACGGACGTGGACAGCTCGGCGGACTTGTGGCGCAGACGAATGCGGCCGGCAGCAATGGCTTCGGCAAGTTCTCGATCAACGCCGCCGGCGCGTGGACCTATGTGAACTCGGCGCACAACGAGTTCGCGAGGGTCGATCAACACCGACAGTGTGACGGTGAAGACGGTCGACGCACGGCCAAGCCATCACGGTGACGATCACCGGTACCGACGACGCCACGGTGATCGCGGAGACGGGTGCGACGGCGAGCCTGACGGAAGCCATGAGGTCCTGACGACGGCGATCTGCTGCGACTGACGGGACGCCGGCGACCGTGGCGCAGACAAATGCGGTCGGCGACAAAGTCGCACGTTCTCGATCGGTACGAACGGCGAGTGGTCTTATGTGATGAACTCGGCGCACAACGAGTTCGCGAAGGCTCGACCCACACCGACAGTGACGGTGGCGACAGTCGACGGCACGACGCAGGTCATCACGTGACGATCACCGGCGCCAACGACGCGCCGGGCACGGTCAGCCTTGATGACACCTCGATCGCCGACGGTGCCCAAGGCGGCGACGTCGTCGGCCTTCTGACGGCGGCGGATGAGGATGCGGGTGACACGCACACCTTCACGCTGACGGATGCGGACGGCAATGCTCGTCGTCGATTCCCTCTTCGAGATCGGTGTCGACGGGACCAAACCGGCGCTGGTGGTAAAGGCGGGCGTGACGCTCGACGAGGCGGACATCGGCCAGCACACGCTCTATGTGAAGGCCAATGACGGCACACGTGACAGCCCCGTGCAGGAGCTGACCGTCACCGTCACCGGCGAGAATGACAATGCGCCGGTCGCGACCATCCCCACAACACACCGGACTATCGCCGACATTGTGACCGTCGCGCTCCTTGCCGATGCGACGTTCACGGATGCTGATGGTGATCTTCTGAAGGTTTCGATCGCCATCAGTGATCTCAGCAAGGGTGCCTTGGCCAATCTCGGGGCCGGCACATTCGACGCCGCGACGGGCATTTACACCGTCGAGGGCACGGCTGCGGAAGTCACAAATGCCGTGAAGGGACTGACCTTCGATCCGACAGATCGTCCGAATGCGGCGGTCGGCGCGGTCGAAACCACGACCTTTACGTCAAGGTAGAGGACGGAGACCCCACCCACACGACGGAAACGACCGTCACGGTGGATTCCGTCGCGGCCAACCGCGCTCCGACCGGCATCGCCCTGACGGGTGGGGCCGTCACCGAGCTGTCGCCGACAAATACCGTCGTCGGCTCGCTCAAGGCCGCGGACTCGAACGCTGGTGAAACCTTCACCTACACGCTCAGCGACGATGCAGGCGGGCGTTTTGCCATCTCGGGCGACAAGATCGTCGTCAACGACGGCATCAAGCTCGATTTCGAGCAGTCGAAATCGCATCAGGTCAAGGTCAAGGCGACCGACGCCTCCGGTGCGTCCTACGAGTTGATCTTCAGCATCGGCGTGCTCGACCTTGCCGTCGAGAAGACAGCCGGCTCCGCCGGCAACGACGTCATCGTCGGCGGCAAATTCAAAGACAATCTGGGCGGAGGGCTCGGCAACGACGTCCTCAATGGCGGCTTCGGCAACGACATCCTCAAGGGTGGCGCTGGTCAGGATGTCTTCGTGTTCAACACGAAGCTCAGCAAGTCGGCGAACCGCGACAAGATCGTCGATTTCAACGTCAAGGACGACAGTTTCTATCTCGACAACGCCGTCTTCAAAAAGCTCGGCAAGGGCACGCCCGAGAAGCCGGTAAAGCTGAAAAAGGCCTACTTCACGATCGGCGAGGCAAAGGATAAAAACGACCACATCCTCTACGACAAGGCGAAGGGCGTGTTGTCCTATGATGCTGACGGCTCGGGAAGCGGGAAAGCTGTCGAGTTCGCCACGACGACCAAGAACCTCAAGCTCACCGCGAATGACTTCTTCGTCATCTAAGTCGGGCAACAACGTCTGAAACGAGAACCCCGGCATCCGCGCCGGGGTTTTCTTTTGCGCTCCTGCGGTTGATTTTGGCGGCACGCCAATTGATCGCCGAGTACCGCCGGAAGGCTTTGCTGCGACGCTCTCAATGATCGGAGCATGCCTTGTGCGGCAACTATGGAGAGGAAGCCGATGGCTGCTTGGCGTGCCCGATCATAGTCGTCTGGCAAAACTATTCCGGCGGCAGAATGCCGACCTTTAAAATCAGATTGCCGTAAAGCCGCCGCTCGCCGGTCGCCACGATGAACGCGGCTTGAGAGGCACGTTCGTAGAACGCGAAGCGGTCGAGGGGAACAATGTCGAAAGAACCTGCGAGCCGCTTGATCAGATCGGCAAAGACCTGACAGATTGCCGGAACGGTGTCTGGATTATCGACCACGGCCATACGGAACGCCGCAGCGTCGACAAAGGTGTCGAGCGGCAGATGCGTCAGGATCGCGTCCGCGGCCGACACCGCGTCGATCCCATCGAGGCGAACAACCTCCGGGCCGAGGGAGTGTGCCGGAAAATTGGCATCCGCGATCACGATCTCGTCTCCGTGGCCCAGCCGCCGCAGCGCGCGAAGCAGGTCAGGTCCGAGAAGTGGATGAACGCCTTTCAGCATCGTCGTCTCCAATTCAGGTGTTGATGGCAGCACTATCGAACGCCGACCACGCGGGGCTTGGAATTTGCGCATCGATCAGATCGAGATTTCGCCGCAGGCTTTCAGCCTTCGCGGTACCCACCAAAACCGTCGCAACGGCAGAGTTACGAAGAGGAAATTGCAGCGCCGCGGCCGCGAGCGGAACACCAGCGTTCCCGGCAATGTCCTGGAGGCGTCCGACGCGCTGCAGGATGTTGTCATCTGCGGGACCGTAGTCGAAATGCGCATTCTCCACCGGGCCGGTGGCGAGAATGCCGGAGTTGAAAACGCCGCCGATCACCAGTGACGTTCCGGCTTTCCGGCAAAGTGGCAGGAGCTCTGCGCTCGCGGCACGATCGAGAAGCGTGTATCGTCCCGCGAGCAAAATGCAGTCCAGCGATGTTCGAGCCATCACATCGAGGCAGACCTGCGTTTCGTTCACGCCAAGTCCGTATGCCGCTATCACGCGCTCGCTTTTCAATTTCTCGAGCGCCTTGATCCCACTATCGAGAAAATCGCCGAGGTGTTTTTGGTTCACCTCCTGTCCGTGCGTATAGGCCCCGATATCGTGAACGAACAGAATGTCGATCCGATTAAGGCCGAGCCTTGCAAGACTGAACTCCACCGACCGCATGATGCCATCATACGAATAGTCGTAATCCACCGCGAAGGGCAGTGGATCGACATAACTGTGGTTCAGGAACCTGGTTTTCGGGAACGGGCCTGAGAAGCCGGCCGACCTTCGTGGACAGCACATAGGAGTCGCGCGGATGGTCCCGCAGAAAATCTCCCATGCGGCGTTCGGACAAACCGAACCCGTAAAATGGCGCCGTATCGAAATAGCGGATGCCCGCGTCCCAAGCGGCCGTGAATGTTCGCTCCGCGGCATCGCGGCTCACCGCGCGATAGAGCCCCCCGATGGCGGCGCCGCCGAGGCCGATCTCGGTCACCTCCAGCGACGTACTGCCGATCCGACGACGCTTCATGAGGATGTCCCTCCAACGTTCGGTGGCGACAGGCGGTAGAACTCCCGCGCTACCTCCCCGAAAATCAGCTCCCGCTCATGGATTGAAAGCTGCGCCAGGCATGAGCGTGTCAGTTCGATCCACCCGTCATAGGTTCCCGCAAGTTCCACCACAGGCCAATCCGAACCCCACATCAAGCGTTCGGGTCCGAAGCTATCAAGCAGATGATCGACGAAGGGCGCGATGTCGTCCTTGCTTGCTCGGCTGCCCGCCTCTGTCAGAAGGCCGGAGAGCTTGCACCACACGTGCGGCCGCGTCGCCAGCGCCGCGATCGCGTCAGCCCAAGCGTCGAAGCCTGCCCTTCCCTCGCGTATGGAAGGTTTCGCCCCGTGATCGATCACGATGCGCAGGTTTGGGTACCGATCGGCAAAGGCGCAAAGGGTGGAAAGATGTCTCGGTTGAACGAGCGCGTCGAAGGTCAGGCCGAGTCGCTGCACAGCCTCCAGGGCGGGGCCAAGACTCGGCCGCAGCATCCAGTTCACATCCGGGATTGACTGCATCATCGGGCGAACACCGACAAATCCTCGCCGCGTCGACAAGCGCTCGAGATCCGCGATGCCACCCTCCGTTTCAAGATCGACCCAGCCGACGACCCCGGCGACGAATTCGGTCGCTGTTGCGATATCAAGAAGGCGGTCTGTCTCCGCCACAGAGGGTGCCACTTGAATCAGGACGGTGCCGTCGATCCCACAGGCTTTCAGGAGAGGTCGCAGGTCATCCGGGCCGACATTCCTGTAGATTTTCCCGAGATCCGGCGTCGGCCAACAGAACCACGGGTCGTCGAGGGACCAGAAATGCTGATGGGAATCGATCCTGAGCGCCATGAGCGGTTCCGCTAGCCGTTGTAGCCGAACTGCTTCGGCAGCCACAGGACGACATCCGGCACGAGGATCATCAGGAGCAGCACGGCGATCAGGATTGCGATGAACGCCCAGATCTCGCGGATGATGTCCCGCAGGGGGATCCCCGTCAGTCCGCTCATGACGAAGAGCAACACCCCATAGGGCGGCGTAATCAATCCAATCATGATGTTGACGACGATCACGACACCGAAATGCACCAGGTCGATGCCGAGTTCGCGCGCGGCCGGCAGGAACAGCGGCACCAGAACGAGCAGCAAGGTCGTTGCGTCGAAGAGGCAGCCGAGGATGAGAAACAAAAGGTTGACGAGGAGCAGAAACATCAGAGGCGAGACATCTGCGCCTTCCAGAAGGCGAGCCACCTGTTCGGGCAATCGCTCCGACGCCACCACATAGTTGAAGACCAGAGCGGCTGCGATCAACAAAGCGACAACGCTTGTCGCTCTGGCAGATTCCACGAAGACCTTGAAGCCTTCCTTCCACGACAGCTCGCGGTAGAGCAGAACTGCCAGCAAGAGCGCATAGGCGGCAGCGATGGCGGCGGCTTCGGTTGGCGTGGTGGCTCCGCCGTAGATGCAATAGAGCAGGATGATTGGCATCATCAACGCCGGGAGGGCGCGCACGCTGGTGCGCGGGAGTTCCCGCAAGGGGATTCCCCGGCCTTTCGGAAAATCGCGTCTCCGTGCCACGAAACCGACCAGGCACATCTGGGCGAGGCCCATGATCAGACCCGGGATGACACCGCCGAGGAAGAGAAAGCCGACCGACGTATCGGATACGACGGCGTAGATGACCATGGGAATCGACGGCGGAATGATCGGTCCGATGGTCGCCGACGCGGCCGCAACAGACGCGGCGAAACCCGGCGGGATGCGACCCTGCTTGATCATCATCTGCGTAACGAGCTTGCCGGGACCGGCCGCATCCGCGATGGCGGAGCCGGACATTCCCGAGAAGATGATGCTCACGAGAACGTCCACCTGGGCAAGTCCGCCGCGAAAGCGCCCGACGAGAGCCTGGCAGAATTCGAAAAGGCGATCGGAGACACCGCTCGCATTCATGATGTTGGCAGCGAGAATGAAGAGCGGCACCGCGAGCAGCACGAAAGAATCGTAGAGCCCGTTGAGAACCTGCTCGCCGAAGAGGCCCATGTCGCGACCGGTAACGAGCAGGTAGCCGATGGAGGCGACGAACATGGCGAATGCCACTGGCATGCCGATGAGCGCGAGACCGAAAAACGCCACCAATGTCAGGATGAATACGGCACTCATTCGTCGATTTCCTGTCTGGTGTTGAGCTCTGCTTCCCAGGCCGGGCTCATCAGGCGCTTGATGCGGATGATTGCGTCGACGACAACCGCCACCATGAAGAGCGCAAAGATCGAATAGAGCAGATCGAACCGTATTCGGAGCATCGGACTCTTCTCGATTTTCATGAAAGCGATGTAATCGATCGTGTCGGGAAGGGCCACGACGAACGCGATGGCGACGATCGCGGTGAGCACGATGGCAAGGCGGCGCCGGGCACCCGGCGGCAACGCCTCGAACGCCATGTCGAAGGTGATGTGGTCCCGTTCGCGCACGAGAAATGCGCCGCACCAGAACACGATCCAGATATAGGTGATAAGGACGAATTCCTGCGTCCACCCGATCGGGTCGTTCATGATGTAACGCGCGAAAACCTGAACCAGGAAGGCCGCGAACATCGCAAGGAAGAGCAAAGCCGCGATGCATTCCGCGAACACGTAGAGGCGGGAGCGTAAGGATCGCATGAGCTGAACCTTCGATTGCTTTTTCGTTGAAAGATGCGGGCGTCGATCAGCTGCCGCGAGATCCGCCGGTTCAGGCGCACCGAGCCACCGCGACTTCGATTTCGGGATGGCTCCAGCAGAGCCATCCCGAGCTGCGAAGCGATCCGCGCCGACCGCTTACTTGATCGCGTTGATGCGATCGACCATGCCCTTCGGCCAGGTCTTCGACCATTCCGAATCCAGGTAGGCCTTCTGCACGTGGGTGCGGAACGCTTCCAGATCGGGCTTGTAGACCTTCAGCCCTTGCGCCTTGAAGAAGGCCTGCAACTCGCTCTCCTCCTTGATCCGGTTGTCGTTGTTGTATTTGACCGCTGCTTTGGCGGCCGTCATGACGGCGCTTTTTTGCTTGTCGTCCAGCTTGTTCCAGACCGGACCCGCCAAGGCGAGGAAGATGGAATCGACGAGGTGGTCGGTCATCACGACTTGTTTGGTGACTTCGTAAAACTTCGTCGCGCGGACCGTCGGCAGCGGATTGTCCTGGCCGTCGATGGCTCCCGTTTGCAGCGCCGTATAGATTTCGCCGAATGCCATGGGCAGCGGATTCGCGCCAAGAGCCTTGCCGAGGAACAGCCACGTGTCGGAGCCGGGCATACGCAGCTTCACGCCCGCAAGATCCGCCGGCGTCTTGACTTCTTTTTCGGTTCTGAGATTGAGCTCGCGGGTCCCGAGATACCCGACGGACAGGACCTTGATGCTCATCTTGTCTTCGACAAGTTTGTACATCTCCTTGCCGATCTCGCCATCGAACACCTTCACCTGGTGCTCGGGATCACGGATCAGATACCCGGCCGTGAAGATCGACCATTCGGGAACCTGCTTGGCGATGTCGAAGGCGGAAATCATCGCCATTTCGAGGTTGCCGCGCTGCATGGCCGCCGGCTCGGTTCCCTGCTTGAAGAGTGTGCCGTTGAGATGGATCTCGACGTCGAACTGGCCCGGCGCTGCCTTTTCGAGTTCCTGCTTGAACACTGGCAGCATCTTGGCGTGCCAATCGGAATCCACCGCCGGGGTGGAAATCCGGAGCTTGATGGGATCGGCCGCATAAGCGGATTGCGCGCCCGTGATGAGTCCGATTGCGGCGACGGCGCCCATCAAGGTACGGCGGGACATCAGTTTCGACATGGCATTTCCTCCCTTTTTGTGTGGCATTCGCGCGAGCGAACGACCGGCATTCTTTGGCTAGGCCTCATACTCGCCGCGCCCGTCCCGCTTGTAAATATCTAAATACGAGCTAACATGTTAAATCGTACTTAGGCGAGCCCGATCATCCGCAACGCGGCTCCATCAGGAAAAAATCGTGACGGTAACCTCGAGACGTTTTGGGCTTTCAGCAGCTATGACCACGCCGTTCGATCAAGACGGCAGGCTCGATCTCCGTCGTCTGACGAGCCACGCCCGCTGGTGTCTCGACAACGGCTGCACGAGCGTCACTGCATTCGGCACCACCGGCGAAGGTGCGTCGATCGGCAATTCAGGGCGTGAGCAGGTGCTGGGCGCCCTCGCCGGAAGCGGCATCGCACCGGAGGCGGTCGTCTATTGCGTGGCTGCGACTGCTCTTCATGAGGCGCTCGTGCAGGTGCGGATGGCTTATGATTTCGGCGCGAAGGCGATCCTTCTTCCCCCACCCTACTATTTCAAGGGTGTCAGCGACGACGGGCTGTTCGACTGGTTCAGCCAGTTCTTTACGAAGCTCGGCGCCTCGGCTCGCGACATCATCCTCTACAATATCCCGTCGGTGACTCAGGTGGCGCTTTCCGTCGCTTTGATCGGTCGGATCAAGGATGCTTTTCCCGGTATCGTCACCGGCGTAAAGGATTCGTCGGGCGACTGGGCTTATACGCAGCAGCTCCTCGCGGACCACAAGGATCTGGCGATCCTGATCGGAGATGAGCGCTATCTTGCCGAAGGCGTAGCGCTGGGCGGCGAAGGCGCAATCTCGGGCCTTGCCAATGTGTGTCCCGACATCCTGCTGGGCATGATCGAGAATGCACGCGGCGACACCCGCGTAAACCAGCTCGTCGACGAAGTCCTGCGCCATCCCGTGACACCTGCCGTCAAGTCTCTTGTGGCTCATCGTACCGGACAGGATGGGTGGCGGCACGTGCGTGCGCCATTGGTCACGATGCAGCCTTCCCCGGCAGCTGCGTTGGGCAAGACTTACGACAGGCTCTTCGCACGGGCAGCTGCTTAAGAGGCCGGCATGGAGAAAATCAATCCGGTGCGGGACGGCGGCACTCTCAGGGAAAGGGCCTACGAGAGTTTCACCCACCACCTGCTGGCGCGCGATATCAGGCCGGGACAATTCATTTCACAACGCGAGCTTGTCGAATTGACCGGCCTGCCTCTTGGCGCCATTCGAGAACTCGTTCCCCGACTCGAGGCCGAAGGCCTCATCAAGACCGTGCCTCAGCGAGGAATGCTCGTCGCCCATGTGGATGTCGGTCTGATACAGGACGCATTTCAGTTCCGCCTCTTTCTGGAGAGGGAAGCCGTCGCAATTTTCACCACCGAGGCAAGCGACGGAACTCTGGCACGTCTGCGCCGTGACCATGAGCAGGTCATCGCCGATTGCACGGCGAGTGGTGAAGACATCACGCCGGAACTGGTAACCCGCGCACAATTGGTTGATTGGGACCTGCACTGGACGATCGTCGCGTCGCTCTCCAACCGCATCATCGCCGATACCTACCGGGTAAACTCGATCAAGGTCCGGCTGATCAGACAGGAACAGACCCTGCTGTCGCAACCACTTGTGATCCCAGTCATGCAGGAGCACCTGAGCGTGATCGCAGCTATCGAAACCCGCGTACCTGCCGCCGCGGTCGAGGCCCTGACGGCCCATATCCTTGGCGCGAAAAGTCGCGCGTTGGGTGTTCGCTAGCCGGCGTTCAGCGGCGCTCGCATACCGCCGTCATTTGCCTACGACCATCGCTTCCAGCCGAAGGGTCGTATGGAGAATTGCCTCGCCCGCGTCCTCGCCTGCGCCGAACACGATAATCGGCGGCTGCGATCCGGAATTGTCCTTGAGCGACGTCGTAGCGCGCGAGGAGCCGTGGATCGAGCTTCATGACCACACGGCGGCTTTCGCCGGGTTCCAGTTGGACACGGTCGAAGGCGGCAAGTCGCGGTACGAAACCGGTTGGTCCGGGCAGTGACACGTAGATCTGGGGCGTATCGATTCCCTTCCGTTGGCCGACATTCGTCACCGTCAGGGACGCCAAAAGATCATCGCCTCTCCGCTCGACCTGGAGATCGGAAAGCGTGAACCGCGTGTAGGAGAGGCCGTGGCCGAACCGGAAAAGCGGCGACTGCCCCTGTCGAGCGACCCAGCGATACCCGACATCCGAGCCTTCGATGTCGTACGAGATGTCAACAACTCCTCCTTTGATCGGCAAGCCGGGGCTCGCCGCCAGGATCGTCGGGTCGCTCTGCTTTGGACGCGGCAGTTCTTCCTCGCTGGCCGGGAAGGTGATGGGAAGTCTGCCAGATGGAGGGACGCGACCGAACAGGATCGCGGCGATCGCTTCGCCTCCGCCCATTCCGGGATACCACGCTGCGAGGACAGCGGGGACCTCGGCGAGCCAAGGCATCGTGACGGGCCCGCCAGTTTCCAACACAACGACCGTTCTGGGATTGGCGGCAGCGATGGCCGTGATCAGCGCATCCTGATGACCCGGCAGAGCAAGGCCGTTGGCGTCCAGCGCTTCCGTTCGCCACTCCTCCGCGAACACAATCACGATATCTGCGTCGCGCGCGCTTTGTGCTGCCGCCGCGAGATCCATGCCGTCCGAGTATGAAACCGTTCCGGCGAACTCCGACCGGATCGCCGTGAGGGGCGAGGATGGGTGATAGATTTTTTCGATGTCGAAACCCACGAGGTTCGTCCCTGGCATGTGAACGCTGCCGGGGGGCGTGACTGACGAAGACCCTCCGCCGGAGACCACACCCACATCCGCGTGGGCACCGACGATCAGGATGCTTCCGGCATCGGGGGCCAGTGGCAGCAAGTCGCCCGCATTCTTGAGCAGAACGATGCCGTTTTCAGCCACCTTGCGCGCCACCAAGCGGTGCGCCACAGCATCGACCGGCTGCCCGGCCGGCGCTTGCGGTGCGTCCATCGCTCCCACGGCGAACAGGCTGCGCAGGATCCGGCGCACCATGTCGTCGATGCGGGCTTGCGGCACGCGCCCGGCCGCCACGGCGTCCCGCAGGGGTGCTCCAAAAAACGGCGCCTTGTCGAGCATCGCGCCGGACTGAACATCGAGCCCAGCCAGTGCGGCCTTTTCGGTCGAGTGAGTGCCGCCCCAGTCGGACATGACCCAGCCGGGATAGCCCCAATCCAGTTTGAGGACACGGTTGATGAGAAAATCGCTCTCCGATGTGTAGTGACCATTGAGCAGGTTGTAGCCCGTCATGATGGAGCCGGGACGTCCCGTTTCCGTAGCGATCTGGAATGCGAGCAGGTCCGATTCCCGCAAGGCCGCTTCCGCCATGTTGGAACTTGCCATGACCCGGCCGTTCTCCTGAGCATTGACGGCGAAATGCTTGAGGGTTGAGACGACGTGCTCAGACTGGATACCAGCAACCAGATGGCCCGCGATGACGCCGGTCAGCAGAGGGTCTTCAGAGACGTATTCGAAGCTTCGGCCGCCTCTGGGTTCGTGGATCAGGTTGGCGCCTCCTGCCAGCTGCACGTTGAAACCTCGAGCGCGCGCTTCGCGTCCGATAACCGCTCCGGACTGACGGGCAAGTGCGGGATCGAAGGTGGCGCCGAGCATCAGCGAGGACGGCAGCGCCGTTGCATCGTCACCGGGACGTATGTAACCGCGATTCGTGACGCCGAGACCCGCATCGCCCTCGACACGCGCAGGAATGCCGAGGCGCGAAATCGGCTGGTAATAGGCCGCCGCTCCGGGCACCGACGTGCCAGGGGTTGATCCGGGGACGGGCAGAAGCTGCGAAATCCACGAGAACTTCTCATCGTCCGTCATATGGCTGACGACGATCTCTGCCCGCTGGTCGGGCGTGAGATCCCGATTTTGCCAAGGCTGTTGCAACAGGAGGTCTTGCGCGCGGAGTGGTCCCGCAAGGCAGAGCACGAGAATGGACGCCAGGGCAGTTACGCCGGTCGCAGCCTTGAATCGATCCATAAGGAGCCCTTCGTCATCTCAATCCCGAGCCTTGCGCATGAAAGCATGCAAATAGTGACGTTAGGGAAGTCGAGACCCAGCCGGCGTCGGCACAATGCTGCTTGCCCGTTGCCATCAATCAACGACGGCCACCGCCACGACCTCCGCCGCCGCCGCGGAAACTGCCGCCGCCGCTGTACCCGCCTCCCCGCGGCGCAAAGCTGCGTTGAGGCGAACCGGAGAACTGCGACGGGGACCGGTAGAGCTGACTGTTCGCAATCTGGCGCTGATTTCCAAGGCTCCGCGCGTCGAAATCCCGCGGCAGGTTCGAGGGCAATTGTTGGCTGATCGCCGGGCGCTGTGTGGTGGTTCTCGGCGGTGCGGGACGGGCCGTTGTCGGGGAGCGTTGCTGTGCCGCCGGACGATCCTTTTGCGCCGGAGATTGCGGGGTTGAGCGTTGCTGCGCTGCAGGGCGCTGCTGCGCCTGTCGGTCACCCGATGGGCCTTGCACTGTGCGGTCCTGCGCCCGTTCCCGAGTGGTGGCGTTTCCCAGGCGCTGGCCCAAGGCCGCGCCCGCGGCACCGGCCGCACCTGCCCCGGCCAGCTCCCTCACACCCGCCCCTTGGCCGCGCTCCTGCAGCCGCTCTCGTCCTTCCGGCGACAGGCCTTCGCGTCCCTCGCCGCGCCCGAGAAGCTCACTTCCCTTGGGCTGGGCGATGTCCTGCCAGCCTCCGTCGAAGCGCTGCCATCCGTCGCCGGCATTACGATAAACGTTGCCGTCACGGCCTGCGTAGATATCGCCGCGCCGACCCTCGCGAACGAAGCCCTGACCGTTCGACGTGTTCCAGCGCAGCGCCGAGCCACCGCCCGCGGTGTCCCGAGCCGTCGCCCGCGCCCATTCGGATCCGCGCCTGACGCCGGCCGATTTCCAGGCCCCATACACGTTGCGCCCTCCGGCGACGTATCCCGCCCCACCCGTGCGCGGGTTGTAGGCCCCGAGGAACCCGGCCGATCCACGCACGCCCCAGGCGGCGCCAGCGCGAGCATAGGTTCCAGTGCGCGGATTCCATGCCCTCACGCCCGCGATCCCACGGTATGGCCCATAGGCGTAGCCGTAACGGCCATAAAGTCCGCGTACCGGGTTGTAGAAGGCCCCGATCCCCCAGGTGACCGGCCGCGGATAGAAAATCGGGTAAGCGTAGCCCGGCCCGCTGTACCAATAGGGTGGATAGTTCCAGCCCGTGCCGTACACATAGGTGCCCCAGGCCAGATAGCCCGACAGATAACCCATGGTGTAGCCGTACCAGACCGCGTTCGGCTCGGTGTCGTACACACGAACGTAGGTCGCGTTATAGAGTGGCGACGAGGGTGGGATTCCATAGATGGCATCCGGCACCTCACGGGCAAGCTGCCACGGGCCGTTGGGGCTGTCGGACACGAACCAGACGCCGTCCTGGAGCAGGAAATACCGTTGATCGACCTTGATCACGGTATCGGTCGTATTGGTCGCGTAGGAGAGATCGGTTGTCTCGATGGGCGCGAATTGGGCATCGCCTGCGTAGGCAACATTCGGCGTGATCGAGCCTGTTTCAACCCGAGCCGTGGTGGGGATGCTGGCCTTGAGCCGGGCCTCAGCGGCCTCCGACGTTCCGGGCACAGCCGCGCGCACGGCATTGTAGGGGGCGTCCTCCGGAATGTTCTGGAACTCGGCCGGCAAATCGGGCGTCGCGAAAGTCCAGGGCCCATCCAGTGACGGGGCACGAAACCATCGGCCTGAGAGGAGCACGTACCACTGCTTCCCTGCCTTGTCGAAAAACACGTCCGACTCAGTGTTCGAGGCCCATTGCAGCGAGGTCCTTGGCACGTCCTGTAACGTTGGTTCGCCCTTGAACAGGATCATCTCGATGGGAGCATCCGTGGTGATGACCTTGGGGATCGTGCCGCCTTCATAGGCCTCCGGCGGAAGAGCCGCGCGGGCATCGGCCCAATCGTCGTCCGGAAGGTTCAGCAGCAGCGGGGGAAGCGCGGTCGCTGCGGACCAGGGGCCCCCAATTGCACTGGCAGTCAGCCAATGGGTGTCGTCACGGAGGTAGAGAGCACTACCTTCGTCGATGCGAAACAGGTCCCAGTTCGTGTTGACCGCGAACGACAGGCCGGCCCTGCCCTTTACGGGTGCGTAGACAGCCTCACCCTCGGTTTGAACCAGGATCGACGGTGTCGTCGAGATCACAATTCGCGGTGGATCCGCCTTGAGCCCAACCACGTCGGTCATCCGCTTCTGTTCGGCGAGGCTTGCCGTCACGCGGGCCTCGGGCACTGTAATCGGCCCGGCCGGCAGGAGCTTGCCAGTCTCGAGGGCCAGCGCCTTCAGGTCCTCGCGGGCCAGCCCTGAGAAGTTGAGTTGCGTGACCGCGATGTCGCGGATGACGATCAATCCGGCATCGTCATCATAGGAGGTTGCGCCCTTGAGGCCGATCACGCCGAAGAGCGGATTGGCGTCGGGCGCCTTCAGGTATTGAGCCGCCACCAAGGCATCGATCGTCTTGAAATCGGTCCACTCGGTGAATTGCGGCTGAAACAGCACCATGCGACCGTTGCCGACATCATATGAGCGGGGCCAGCCCTCGGGACCCGACTTCTCCTCCAGGTAGCGGCCACTGACAAAACCGCTTCGCCCCGCGACCTTGACAGCGCACCAGCTGCCGGATTCGTCGCAATCGCCGATTTCGAGGGCGGTACCGGCCGAAAGTGTCCGGATGGACGAGTAGTTTTCTCCGGGCCCCGAGCGGAAGTGGACGTTGGTGGTGGTCACGCCCGGAGCCGCCAATGCCGTCGTGGCCACGAGGATCGGAACAAGCGCAAGCGCGATGACGTGGCGCATCAATGGTCACTCCTCTACCGACCCAGCGTTGGGCCGGTTGTACAGTTCAAGGCCCGCGCCTCGGACAAATCAATCGAGGGCAGGCCGCAATGGCATCCGGCATATTCGGGATCAGAGAAGCGCCTGCTGCGAAAACGTTGGTAGCCAACACACGCTTGTACATCGCCATCCCTGTCGCGCCCGACACGCACAACCACCGCAGTGAAGGCTTCATGGTCACTCTTCTTCCGGACAACAGGCTTGATCGTTTGAGACACGTGCTAGGCACTTTGTGACGGAGGACCACCAGTCACCGCAAAACTTCGATTTCACGCGCTTGTTCTATCAAGCCTGAACTACTCCTCAGGTCGACATCATTGCGACAAGCACCGGTCCCCAAGCAGTGAGGAGCACATTCCCGACGGCATAGGGCACCGTATAGCCTAGCGCCGGAATGCTGCTTTGTGCCTCGTCCTGCAAGGCTCTCAAGGCAGCGGTAATCGTACCGGCGCCCGCGCAGGCCCCGAGGACGATGAGTGGGTTCATTTTCAAGACATAGCGGCCAAAAAGGATCCCGAGCGTGTGAGGCAACAACGCAGAGACCAAACCCACGAAGACTAAACTGAGCCCGGACGCCTGCAGTCCGGATACAAAACTTGGCCCGGCGCCGAGACCGACGATTCCGATAAACGTACACAGTCCGACAGTATCGAAGATCCAAATGGCTGCTTCCGGAATGCGGCCGAAGAACGGATAGGCTGACCTCAGCCAACCAAAGACAAGGCCCATGACAAGCGCGCCGCCGCTGGCGGTGAGTGTCAGCGGCACATTCCAGACCACAAGCGAGAGCAAACCGAAAAGGCCGCCGAGAAAGATGCCGGTTCCGACGAAAATCATGTCGGTTTCTGAAGTGCGGCGATCGGGATAGCCGAGTTCCTTTGCTGCACGCTCCACCTCGCGCTCCGGACCGATGAGGTGAACGACATCACCCCGGTCGATACGGCTTTCCGGCATAATCGGCACTCCGATCCCGGAACGGGTGAGTTTCGATAGAAAAACGCTTCGGGCGTATTGAAGACGCGCCAGTTCGTTAAGCGACTTGCCCTCCACGGCTCGGTTCGTGATAACCACGTCCAAGGACGTGATCGGAATGTCGAGAAGGGCGGGATCGCTCACCTCGGGGCCAATCGTATTGCCACGCGTCGCGTGGATTTCGAGTCGTCCGATCACCGCGATAACATCGCCTTCCCGAACAAGGACGTCGGGCCCGGACTCCGAAATGCGGTCTCCGCTACGCACACGCAGGATGAAGACCCGCGCATCCTCGGGCAGCACCTCAAGTTGAGCGATCGTTTTGTTGATTAGATTTTTGTTGGTGACCCGATAGGCGCGAACATCGAAAGGGCGGGCCGCGGACGTGAGACCTTCGCCACTGTCGCTCGCGCCGAATCCCTGCGATCGCATGCGCGCCGCCTCTTCGCGGAGATTGATACCCATGAGCTTGGGGCCGATCGTGGGAAGGAACCAGACCAACGCCGCCGTTCCGACGAGGTAGGTTACGGCGTAAGCAACCGGGATGTTGTTGATCAACGCGGCCTTTTCCGCCTCCGGCAACGCGAGGCGCTGAATGGCCTCGCCAGCAGTGCCGATAACAGTCGATTCCGAGAAAGCGCCAGCCAGAAGGCCTGCCGCCGTTCCGACATCGTATCCGAGGAGCTTCGAAAACACGATTGCCGTGACCAGACAGGACACGCAAAGAAGTACCGTCAACGCCAGTTGGGAAACAGCATCGCCTCGCAAGCCCCGAAAGAACTGCGGCCCCACCTTGTAACCCGTCGTAAAGAGAAAGAGGTCGAAGAAAATCGTTTTGACGAGTGGCGGAACCTTGATGTCGAGTTGTCCGATCAGGACACCTGCCAGCAAGCACCCGACGACAATTCCAAGGCTGAAACTTCGGAATTTGAAGCGCCCGATCAGGAAACCGATCGCTATGGTGAGGAAAATCGCAAGTTCTGGATTCCCGCGCAAAGCCGAAACGATGTAATCCACGTTGGCCGCCCCCTGTGCCCGTGATCCCCTCTCGATTGCGCGGATATTTAGTTAATGATTTTTCCGCTCAGCCAGTCCGGGCGCGAGATAACCTGACAATACGATTCCATGCGCGAACGATTGTAGTAGCCTTCGGTGTCACCGAATAGGCCCCCGTCGCGTCTCCTCGACTGTTGCCCAATGGCGGTCGCCGGCAAGGTGTCTGGCCACAACCTGCTCACCGCGAGGCACATCATTGCCCGTCGATCGTGAAGCACTCGATGATCGCGACCGTCGGCTGCCTTCTGTCGAAATTGTTCATTTCGCTGGGCGGTCAAGCGGGTTACGATGTCGTCGAACGTCCGGCAATCGGTACGGAGGGCACATCATGGGACTGATCAACAAGATCCTCGGCCATGCGAGCGACCTGACGTCGGATCAGGCGAGGGAGGAACTCGATGGCGTTCTCCTGCCAGACGAGCCCGTAGAGGTCGCTTTCAAAATCGTTCGAGACCTGTTCGTGTTTACCGATCGACGCCTAATTCTGGTCGACAAACAGAGCCTCACGGGTCGCAAGGTGGAATACCTCATCGTTCCTTATCGAGCCATCACCTCATACTCGATAGAGAATGCCGGGACCTTTGACATGGACTCCGACCTGAAGATCTGGATCTCGGGCCGGGCCGATCCAATTCAAAAGATGCTCAAAAGCGGCGCAAACATCCGTGGCATCCAGGCGGCGATCGCGTCAGCTTTATAACGCCTCGTGCAACTGGCGAGGTGGGGTGGGCGCTAGGCAGACCATACGTTGCTCTAGGTCACCGACTGGGATAGTGTGGCGCTGACGCTACGTTCAGCCGCAACGAGGCGGTTCCTATTACTTTTCAGTTCCGCAAGCGCAAAGAGGAGTCCGCCATGCATCCGTGGAAACGTCTTTCGATCAAGTCGACCGTTGCAGGAATTGCTGCCAGCGCTCTGTTAGGACTTGCCGGTCTCACTCTCAATCCAGCGCCAGCCGAGGCGGTCGTGTACTGCCAGTACGTCAGCTATCCTGCCGGTTGCGTGGCAAGGGCCGGCGTCGTGCTCAGGCCTCGTCCGGTGGCGCGCGCCGCGGTCCGTCATAATGCCGGCGGCAACATGAATGGTGGCGTCAATCGCGTTGGGGCGCGGCGGTAAAATAACGCTTCAAAAAACGTGCCGGTGGGCTGGTACTTCGAACTGGCAAGGATCTTTTATGTCTTGCCCAAATCGAGTCCAGTCCACCATTCATACGCTGAGCGCTCGATCCCGATGGCGTTACGAGCAACGCATCAAGGACCTGATCGCCTACCTCAAGCAGTTCGACGCCTCCGGTCGGAAAGGCGCCCGAGGGCCCCGGTCCTTCGAGATCGCCTCTCCGGCGATCCGGCCCGCATTCTGACCCGGCGCAGCGGGTCTAAACAGCAACAACCGGGCGCGGATTTCGGGGTTTCAGGTTTTAGTTTCGCCGACCTGAAACCCTCTTAAAGTGTCCGTTGCCTATGGCGCTTCACTATCCCCTAGACCTCCTTCAGATCCGGCTTCTGCGGCCTTGGACCGGAGCTACCTGATGGCTTAAGGTCGCTTCTGGACGGAAGCGGTTTGAAAGCCGTTCGAGTGTGATCAGGAAAGGATGAGCGGATCGTGCCTCGCTTCGTTGACAAGCCGTTCGATTGGGTGGCGATACTCGCCATGGCTTCGGGTGCCGCAGTGCTGGTGCCGAGTTTCGTGGCACTGGGCATGACGCTGGTGGCTGTGATCCGCGACCTCGTCTGACATCGGTTTCCGTGGTCACTCTCTTCCGCATTGTCAGCGAATGCCGGGAACATCAGCTTCCCTGGCCGGCGTGACCTTTATTTGTCCGGCTCCTCATCGAGAAGGATCCGTTCCGCTGCGCCATCCAGATCGTCGTATTGCCCATTGCGGAGTGACCAGAGGAAGGCCCCGAGGCCGGCCAGTCCCATGCCAAGTGCAATGAGGATCAACCACCAGATAGAACCCATCCGATTCTCCTCCCGCTCCCCGGATTCATGTGACCGTGCGGGCTGTTGACAGCCTCATGGCGTTGGCGACGACGATGATCGAGGAGAGCGACATCGCGACCGCCGCAACGAGGGGCGTCACGTAGCCCAACACGGCGACAGGCACCGCGAGGGCATTGTAGCCGATCGCCAAACCGAAGTTCTGGAATATCAACCGCCGCGACCGGCGCGAGATCCTGAGCGCGTCCCCAACCGCGGACAGGCCTTCGTTCAGGAATACGAAATCCGCGGCATTGCGGCCGATATCGGCCGCGGTGGCGGGAGCCATGGACACATGGGCGGCCATCAGGGCGGGGGCGTCATTCAGGCCGTCCCCCACCATCAGGACCTTCCGGCCCGCAGCCTCTTGCGCCGCGACCCGTGCGACCTTTTCTGCCGGCATGAGCCCCGCCGCGAAATCGCGGATTCCGAGCTTCGTCGCCAGTTCCTCGACCACCGACACGCGGTCGCCGGACAGGATCTCCACCCGCAATCCCTGACGCCTCATGTCGTCCACTGCCTCCAGCGCGTCGGGGCGAACACGATCCTCCAGCACGAAGGCTGCAAGCAATGCGCCATTCCGCGCCAGAACCGACACCGAAGCCGCCGCGGGGGCGTCATCTCGAGCTGGCTGCTCCATCGCCCATTCCTGCCTGCCAAGCCGATACGTGTCGTCGCCCCGGCGGGCCTGGAGCCCAAGCCCCGCAAGTTCCTCGATCTGGTCGAAGCCGGGAACCTGGTCGACACGTCGCGCAGCTGCCTCGGCAATCGCCTGTGCTGCCGGATGACGCGAACCCATCGTCATCCCGAGGGCGATGCGCATTTCCGACGGCGCAATCTCGTTTGCGTTGACGAGGCTGGGCCTGCCCAGCGTCAGGGTGCCGGTCTTATCGAGGGCAACGCCATCGATCTCGGCCAGGCGCTCGAGCGCCGAGCCGTCCTTGACCATGATTCCGCTCTCGAACAGTCGGCGTGCGGCAATGACCTGCACGATAGGCACCGCAAGGCCCAGGGCGCACGGACAGGTGATGATCAGCACGGCGATTGCGATGGTGACAGACGAATGCCAGTCCCCGGTGGCGAATAGCCACCCCAGGAAGCTGAGCAGGGCCAGCGTATGGACGACCGGCGAGTACAGCGCCGCGGCGCGATCCGCCAGCCGCCGGTAGCGGGCGCGGCCACCCTCTGCCGCCTCCATCATGCGGACCATCTCCGCCAGAAACGAGTCCTCGGCCCGCGCCGCGGCCCGAACCGTCAGCGGCCCGGTGAGGTTCATCACGCCTGCCTGGACCATTTCCCCTGGGGCAGCCTTCCGGGGGG
Organism: uncultured Alphaproteobacteria bacterium; assembly: GCA_963828985.1. Lineage (GTDB taxonomy): Bacteria > Pseudomonadota > Alphaproteobacteria > Rhizobiales > Beijerinckiaceae > Microvirga. The sequence goes on along the minus strand of CAWHGT010000003.1, from coordinate 1,722,655 downwards.
CGGACTCGCCCGAGACGAGGGAGCAGTCGAGCTCGGACAGGCCTTGGTCGACGACGCCGTCGACGGGAATGCGCTCGCCCGCGGCAACGAGCACCGCCGACCCTGGTTCGATCTCCGACACCGGGACGTAGAGCGGCCGCCCGTCTTGGATGATTGTCGCGCCCGCGGGGGCGAGCCGCGCCAGGCCCGCCACGGCGGAGCGCGCCCGCTCGCGCATCATGTGATCGAGCGTGCGGCCGATGAGCAGGAAGAACAGCAGGGAGGTCGCCGCGTCAAAGTACGCATATGGCGCGTCGTGGAGCGTGTCGTAGAGGCTGAGAGCGAAGGCGAGCAACACGCCGATGGAGATCGGCACGTCCATGTTGGTGCGGCCATGGCGCAGAGCGGACCAGGCCGAAGCATAAAAGATCCGTCCGGAGTAGATGAGAGCCGGTAGCGCGAGAAGCGCCGAGAGGAGGTGGAAGGCCTGGCGTGTGCCGGCGTCGGCCCCGGACCAGACCGACACGGACAGGAGCATGATGTTCATCGCGCAGAAGCCCGCCACCGCCAGCGCCCGGACGAGGCGCGCCTGTTCGGGATCCTTCGCATCCTGCTCCGACGCGAACAGGTGGGCCTCGTAGCCGATGCCGCGCAGGGCACCGACCAAGTCAGGCGGCCTGCCGTCGGCAGTGTTCCATCGGACGACGACGCGCTTTGTCGACAGGTTGACCCGGGCCGCCTCGACGCCGGGCTGCTTCCCCAGCGTCCGCTCCACCGCCGCGATGCAGGCGGCGCACTTCACCCCGGGCACCGACAGGTCGCTCTGGCGTGTGCCGTCGCCGAGATCGCGGCTGGCCAGCCGGATCTCCTCCAGCGCCGCCTCGGGGTAACCCATGCCCTTGACGTCAGGACGAACGGCGACGGGAGCGCAACTGTTCATCGCCGTCTGTGGCCCGCTCTTTCATGTCGGGACCGCATCAGCGCATGGCTCGGTAGGCGTGCCAGGTGGCATGTCCCAACAGCGGAAAGATCACGATGAAGCCGAGAAAGCCCGTAATGACGCTGACCGCGAACAGCGCCAGCAAAACGGCGCCCCAGGCGATCATCGGGGTGAGATTGTTCCACACCATGGCCATGCTCGTGCCCATGGCCGTCAGGGCGTCCGTGCGCTGGTCGAGCAGCATCGGGATCGAGAACACGCTGATTGCGAACCCGAAGGCCGCGAACAGCCCGCCCACGAGCGTCCCGACGATGAGCATCGCCCAGCCGACCGGCGTCGTGAGAAGGACGCCGAGGATCCCATCAAGGCCCGGGAACGGCCGGACGCCGAAGAACAGCGCGTAGATCAGAATCGCGGCCCGGTTCCAGAGCAGCATCAGCAGGCACAGCAGCAGCCCGGTGAAGAAGATCTGCGCGCCGGCCCGGGGCCGCACGAGCAGCATGGTGCCCAACGTCGGTTGTTCGCCCGCCTCCAGGGCGCGACTCTTCTCGTAGAGGCCGATGGCAAGCACCGGCGCGACGATCATGTAGCCGGCGATGGCGGGAAACAGGATGTAATCGCGCTCCGAGGCGATCAGCGCCCAGGCGAGGACGAGCGTGATGAGAAAGACCGCGACGCCATAGGCCAGGCTGAGGCCCGGCCGAACCAGAAGGTCGCGCCAGCCCGCCCGCAGCCAGTCGAGCGCGGCCTGTGCCGGCAGGTGGCGCTGCCGCGCCGGGTTGCGCGTTTCCTCGATCCCGGAGGTCTCGCTCAGCAAGCCGTAGGACTTATCCGCTTCGCTCATCTGTCATCCCCGAAATCGTGCATTGCTCGATCTTTCTCAGCAGGCGGGCTGCGCCGCCCTGTACTCGCCCGCCTCGGTGCCTGCTTCCTTGATGTGAGCGACGCATTCGCTCTGGGAGGCCACCGCAACATAGACGAGGTGGGCGTTAGCGCCCGCGACGACGAGCAGCACAACCGCCGCCAGGAGCCACGCCACAAGGGGCCACTTGGCCCGCTTTGTCACGGACTCTGCCATCATGGCCTCTCACCTCTGAGAGAGTTGACGTAGAGGGACAGGATCTTGATCTCGGCCGGCGTCAGCCGTTCGTCCCAGGTCGGCATGTGGCCCTGCCGCCCACCATGGATCGTGTTGATCAGGGTCTGCAGGTCGCCGCCGTAGACCCAGTACTGGTCGGTCAGGTTCGGGGCTCCGACCTCCCGGTTGCCCTTGCCGTCCTCGCCATGGCAGGCCGCGCAGGTCGTAAGGAAAACCTCCCGCCCGGCGTGTACCTGAGCGACGTTCTGCGGTGTGGACACAGCCGGATTGGAAAGGGATTGTACGTAGGTCGCTACATTCGTGACCTGGGTCCGGTCCAGCATCGCGTCACGCCCGAAGGCCGGCATCTGGGCGACCCGGGTGTTCTGATGGCGGGAGTTAATGCCTAGCCGCATGGTCTCGGCAATCTTCTCGACTTCGCCGCCCCAGAGCCAATCGTCGTCCGCCAGGTCTGGATAATTGGCGCGGCCTCTCCCGTCCGCCCCATGGCAGGCGGCGCAATTGTCGCCGAAGAGCTGGTGGCCAGTCGTCCGGACGACCTTCATCATGTTCTCGTTGGCCTGGATCTCCTCGAAGCTGGACGTTTCGATGGCCTTCATCCAGGCTGCGCGCTCGGCCTGGGCTGAGGTAAGATCCTGCTCCACGATCTTGCGCTGGTCGGTGTTAAGGATCCCCTTGGTGTAGGTCGTGAGCAGAGGCCAGGTCGGCATCAGCACCCACCAGAGCAGCGCCCACACATGCGTGACGATGATGAAAATCAGCACGGCGCGTGGCACGGGCGTGTCAAGTTCCTTGATGCCGTTCCAATCGTGTCCCGTCGTCGGGCGTCCGCTGACGGCATCGCGTTCCTCTACTGCCATGGCCGGTCGTCCTTACCCAGAATGTTGCGTTTGGCGTCGTCGAACTTCTTCCGGTTCGATGGCCAGAACGCGTAGATGACAACGCCGATGAACATGGCAATCAGATAGAACAGGCCCCAGCTCTTCGCGAAGCCAACGACGGTGTTGTGGTCGATGTCCATCGGCCGTCCTCCTGTCGTCAATTCGTGGGATTGGGCGCCTGTTGAGGTGCCGCCGTGTTGGAATAAGCCGCGTCGGTCAGCCGCCCGAGCACCTGCAGATAGGCGACCAGCGCGTCCATCTCGGTGAGCTGGGTGACCACGCCGTCGAAACCGCTGACCTGGGTCTTTTCGCCATAGCGCTGGGTCACCCCCGCCGCGAAGGGGCTGTCGGGTGCCGCCTGCCCGAAGGCGTCGGCGGCGGCATTCGCGATCATCTCGTTCGTGTAGGGTACGCCGAGCGCCTGCTGCGCCTGCAGATGCCGCCCGAGATCCTCCGTCTCCAGGGTAGTGCGGGCGAGCCAGCGGTAGGACGGCATGTTGGACTCAGGCACCACGGCACGCGGATTGGTGAGGTGCTCGACGTGCCAGAAATCGGAGTACTTGCCGCCGATACGGGCAAGGTCGGGCCCCGTGCGCTTCGAGCCCCAGAGCATCGGGCGGTCGTACTTGGATTCCACGGCGAGCGAATACGGGCCGTAACGCTCGACCTCGTCGCGCAGGGTGCGGATCATCTGGCTGTGGCAGGCGTAGCATCCCTCGCGGACGTAGATGTTGCGCCCAGCCAATTCCAACGGAGTGTAGACACGCATGTCCGGCGCGTCCTCGACGGTCTCGTGAATGGTGAAGAGCGGCGCAATCTCGACGAGGCCGCCGACGCTGGCGGCGGCGATGATTGCGATGACGAAACCGATGGCGGTGCGTTCAAGCTTGCGGTGAAACAGTTCGGCCATCATGTCACTCCGCCGGGGCTACGGCGCCGGGGGCAAGCCCCGTGTCCGGCACGTCGGCCCGGCTGTCCAGGGCCGCCGGCACCGCGCGGACCGTCATCCAGATGTTGAAGGCGGCGACGATGGCGCCGAGCAGGAAGAGCAGGCCGCCGAAGGCGCGCGCGATGTAGTATGGGTACATGGCGACGAGCGAGTCGAGGAACGAATAGGCGAGCGTTCCCTCCTGCGTGTAAGTGCGCCACATCAGTCCCTGGAGAATGCCGGAATTCCACATGGCGAACACGTAGATGAGCGTCCCGGCGACCGCCAGCCAGAAGTGAACTTCCACCAGCACCGGCGAATACATGCGCTCGCGATTCCAAATCGAGGGAACCAGCGTGTAAATCGACCCGAAGGTGATGAACGCGACCCAGCCAAGTGCACCGGCATGCACGTGGCCGACGGTCCAGTCGGTGTAGTGCGATAGCGCGTTGACCGGTCGGATCGCCAGAAACGATCCCTCGAAGGTCGACAACCCGTAGAAGACCACCGCCACCATGATGAACCGCAGGGTCGCGTCTTCTCTGACCTTCTGCCAGGCACCGTTGAGGGTCAGCAGGGCGTTGCCGGCCGAGGCCCAGGACGGGACGAGCAGCATCACCGAGAACGTCATGCCGAGGTTCTGCACCCAGTGCGGCAACGCGGTGTAGTGCAGGTGATGCGACCCGGCCCACATGTAGAAGAAGGTGATGCCCCAGAAGCTGAGGATGGACAGTCGGTAGGAGAAGATCGGGCGCTGCGCCCGCACCGGCAGGTAGTAGTACAGCATCGCCAGAAAGCCGGCGGTGAGGAAGAACGCAACGGCATTGTGGCCGTACCACCACTGCACCATCGAATCCTGCACGCCGGCCCAGATGGTGTAGCTCTTGGCTTGGCTGAACGAGATCGGGAGGGCCAGATTGTTGACGATGTGAAGGATCGCCACCACGACGATGAACGCCATGTAGTACCAGTTGGCGACGTAGATGTGCGGCTCCTTGCGCCGGGCGATGGTGCGCAAGAAGAGCACGAAGTAGGTGACCCACACGACCACCAGCCACAGGTCGGCGTACCACTCCGCTTCTGCGTACTCCTTCGATTGGGTCACGCCCATGAAGTAGCCGGTAACGGCGAGGATGCAAAACAGGTTGAAGCCGAGCAGCACGAACCAAGGGCTGACCTGACCCGCCAGCCGGGCGCGAGAGGTGCGCTGCACGACGTGGAAGGAGGTGGCGATCAGGGCGTTCCCGCCGAAACCGAAGATCACGCCCGTGGTGTGCGTCGGACGCAGGCGTCCGAAGGTGGACCAGCCGCCGTCGAACGCGAGGTCGGGCCACGCCAGCTGCGCGGCCGTCCATACGCCCATGAACATGCCGAAAATGCCCCACGCCAGCGTCAGAGCGACACCTACCTTGATCGGGTCGTCATAATAGTGGGAGAGGCGGTTCGAGTTCAGGCTCGGGCTCGTAGTATGCTCGCATGACAAGGACGGCGAGGCCGGCGCCGAAGAGAAGCACGATGAGGCCGTGTACACCCAGCGGATCCGAGCCGCCGGCTGCGGCCATGGCTACGCCCGTCACGAAGATGCAAAGGAGGATAATAAGGGCGTTCTGGCGCTCGCCGGTTGTTAACTGCTGAACCATGCCGATCCCTATCTGTGAGTCCCGGCGGGCGGGCTATTCTGCCGGGGCGGAGCCACTCCGAACCGGTTGTCTTGAGCCCATTAACAGCGTCCGCAGGCGGAACGTCAACCTCCTGTCACGCTATGGCTCTTCGAGAATGCCGGCCGCGATATCGAGGAGATGAGAAATGAAACTTCCGAGATTTCCCTTGAAGGGGAGCTGCCGCTGCGGGCAGGTGAAGATAGCGATTTCTGCCGCCCCGTTGATGACCGCGGCCTGTCATTGCACGGGCTGCCAAACAATGAGCAGCAGTGCCTTTTCGCTCACGGCAATAATTCCCTCAGACGCTTTCGCGGTCATTGCGGGCGATACCGTGATTGGTGGCCTGCGAGGTCCGGAACTTCACCACCATTTTTGCCCCTCGTGCATGACCTGGATGTTCACTCGGCACGAAAGCTTCCATGACTTCGTCAATGTCCGTCCCACCATGCTGGAACACAGTTCTTGGTTTTCCCCTTTCATCGAGACGATGACCAAAGAGAGGCTGCCTTGGGCGAGAACTCCGGCTCGTTATCAGTTTGAAAGTTTCCCTCCTATGGAGGAGTTTCAATCGCTGATGCAAGAGTTTGCGTCTGATATCACCACCCAACCGGAGCAAACTTGAATGACTCGCCACGTCGCCGTTGCGCTTCTGTCTCTCCTGGGGATTGCCGGAATCTCTGCAGAGAGCGTTGATGGTCAATCCATCGTCATTATCCACGAGAGACGATAGCTCACAGGGTAGGAGCCAGCGGGAATCATAGACGGCGGAGTCCGTGCGCCTTCCTTGCGAACATCTATTCCGAAGCAGCGCGAGCCGCGTCAACGGCCATCAGCCACAAGGCTCGCCAACGTCACTCGTCCATCGGTCGTGTAATGATTGACGCGTTCCGTGGCGAGACATTGGCCGGCCTGATACACCTTCACCGCCTCAATGGACCCAATAGCCCTCAACGCATCGATGATGTAGTCGCGCTCGACATTCGTGTCCGAGTCCGTGGCGTGGGTGACCTGGAACGTGAGGTGGGTCAGAGAAAGCCCCGTGTCTCTCGTGCCAGCCCCGACCCAGAGCACGCGTTCATCATCCGGTGGACGGTCGGTGTTCAGCCAGAAGCCTGCGGCTCCCCCGGCCCAGGTCTCCTCGGCCCGCGCGAGGCTCAAGGACCAGAACCGGATGTGGTGGCGCTTGCGCGGGCTGTTGTCGATCGCCTTCTGGAACCCGACGTCCTGGGCGCGGCCGAACAGATAGAGTGTGCTGAACGGGGCGGTCGCATAGGGCGCGTTGAACGCGAAGGCCCGGATCATGCCCCAGGAGCTGGCCAAGCCGAGCCGGTCGGCCTCCGACCAGCCGAGGGCGGCGAACGCCGCGCGAAGCTGTGCGAGCGTTCCGACAAGCGCCACGTTGACGGGATCGCCCGGCAATCCGTCGCCTGTTGTGGTGAAGCTGGGCACCCGTTTCCGGTGGAGAAGCTTGAGGCCCATGTGAATGATCCGCGGGAGGATGACATAGGCGGCGATGGCATACGTGAGGCCCACGGCCAAAATCCACGGCAGCCTTCGGTCCGCAGTGTCGAAGACCACGAAGACGATCAGCCACACGGAGACAATGCCCAGCCCGAGGATGACGAGGCGTTGCAGGAGGCGGTTCAGCACTCTCACGATCCAAGCTCCGTCACGATCCACGCATCCATGATCAACAACCCGTGCAGATGCCCTTCATGACCTTCTGATCGATGCGCTTGGCGCGTTGGTCCATCTGTTGAATGGCCTTCGCGTTATTGTGCGAGAATTCCTTGTTCGGCGGTGGCACCGTATTGCTGTCGAGCATCCGATCGATCGCAGCCCCGGACGGGATCTGGATTTCCCCAGAGGGCGTGAACGGCCGATTACTGTCCTGCGCCAGAGCGGGAAGAGCGGTGATCAACGAACCGAGGGCGACGAGCCAGAGATAACGCTGCATCGAGATGACTCCCCAATGAGGATCCAGCCTGCCCCGGATTACGGCCCTCCAGTGAGCCCGGTCCAAGGCAGTATACACGTCCCGCCCACGAGGTCCCACCTGTGCAAAGCCCTGAAACTGCCGGAGGCAGACCCTGAATAATTCAGACAAGGACCTCACCATCCGCCTCTGGCCTGACAGCCATGGCAACGACGGCGTACTGACTTGCGC
>CAWHGT010000003.1:1470000-1710000 GCA_963828985.1 uncultured Alphaproteobacteria bacterium | reverse complement strand
AAGACACTTGATTACTCTCATGATCGATGCCCGTCCTCGGCAGAGGCGGACACGATATAAAAGAAAGACCAGCCCGGCGGATTTCTCACGCCAGACTTTTGCTTGCCAAATACACCCGACCCAACAGCCTGCGGGGCCGTCGTGTTGAGCGTTTTACGCTCAACCAGCCGAATGTATTCCCTCTTTACGATTTCAAACATCCGCGTTCCGCTCTTGTTCAAAGCAGACGCGAACCTCAATGACACCGGACAAAAACAACAAAACCACCCACATCCCACGAAGGCAAAACCCTCAAGAAGGAATTGGTGGAGCCTGACGGGATCGAACCGACGACCTCCTGAATGCAAATCAGGCGCTCTCCCAGCTGAGCTAAGGCCCCAAACCGGGAGCAGTCCAGATCGTCAGATAATGGTGGGCCTGGGACGACTCGAACGTCCGACCTCACCCTTATCAGGGGTGCGCTCTAACCACCTGAGCTACAGGCCCAAAACTTCCACCAAAACCCAAAGACCGTCTTGATGTTTCATGACGCACGACGGCCCGTAAAGCCAGCCGTGCTCCAAAGAAGTCGCGATCAGCGACACCTGACACATGTTGTTGTCCGGAGAAGAAAGAGAAACGAAGACGGCGACGTCCCGCATGTCGGGGCCTGACTGGCCCCTTGTGTTCAAAAGAGATCCCATAAAATCGATCGAAACCGATCTTGAAGGATCATCCTTAGAAAGGAGGTGATCCAGCCGCAGGTTCCCCTACGGCTACCTTGTTACGACTTCACCCCAGTCGCTGACCCTACCGTGGTCGCCTGCCCCCTTGCGGTTGGCGCAGCGCCGTCGGGTAAGACCAACTCCCATGGTGTGACGGGCGGTGTGTACAAGGCCCGGGAACGTATTCACCGTGGCGTTCTGATCCACGATTACTAGCGATTCCACCTTCATGCACTCGAGTTGCAGAGTGCAATCCGAACTGAGACGGCTTTTTGGGATTAGCTCCAGGTCGCCCCTTCGCTGCCCATTGTCACCGCCATTGTAGCACGTGTGTAGCCCAACCTGTAAGGGCCATGAGGACTTGACGTCATCCCCACCTTCCTCGCGGCTTATCACCGGCAGTCCCCTTAGAGTGCCCAACTAAATGATGGCAACTAAGGGCGAGGGTTGCGCTCGTTGCGGGACTTAACCCAACATCTCACGACACGAGCTGACGACAGCCATGCAGCACCTGTGTTCCAGCCAGCCGAACTGAAGAACCCCATCTCTGGAGCCCATACTGGACATGTCAAAGGTTGGTAAGGTTCTGCGCGTTGCTTCGAATTAAACCACATGCTCCACCGCTTGTGCGGGCCCCCGTCAATTCCTTTGAGTTTTAATCTTGCGACCGTACTCCCCAGGCGGAATGCTTAAAGCGTTAGCTGCGCCACTGAGCAGCAAGCTGCCCAACGGCTGGCATTCATCGTTTACGGCGTGGACTACCAGGGTATCTAATCCTGTTTGCTCCCCACGCTTTCGCGCCTCAGCGTCAGAACCGGACCAGTAAGCCGCCTTCGCCACTGGTGTTCTTGCGAATATCTACGAATTTCACCTCTACACTCGCAGTTCCACTTACCTCTTCCGGTCTCAAGCTCGACAGTATCGAAGGCAATTCTGTGGTTGAGCCACAGGCTTTCACCCCCGACTTATCAAGCCGCCTACGCGCCCTTTACGCCCAGTGATTCCGAACAACGCTAGCCCCCTTCGTATTACCGCGGCTGCTGGCACGAAGTTAGCCGGGGCTTCTTCTTCCGGTACCGTCATTATCGTCCCGGACGAAAGAGCTTTACAACCCTAAGGCCTTCATCACTCACGCGGCATGGCTGGATCAGGCTTGCGCCCATTGTCCAATATTCCCCACTGCTGCCTCCCGTAGGAGTTTGGGCCGTGTCTCAGTCCCAATGTGGCTGATCATCCTCTCAGACCAGCTACTGATCGTCGCCTTGGTGAGCCTTTACCTCACCAACTAGCTAATCAGACGCGGGCCGATCTCTCAGCGATAAATCTTTCCCCAAAAGGGCGTATCCGGTCTTAGCCCAAGTTTCCCTGGGTTATTCCGAACTGAAAGGTACGTTCCCACGTGTTACTCACCCGTCTGCCACTCACCCCGAAGGATGCGTTCGACTTGCATGTGTTAAGCCTGCCGCCAGCGTTCGTTCTGAGCCAGGATCAAACTCTCAAGTTGAAAATTTGATCGCGACTATATCTCACGTAAATTGACAGAGACTTACTCACAGTCACCAGCGTTTCCACCAATAACTCGAGTAATTCTCACCAAAAAACGTAGACTTGGTCGATATCTTGTCAGTCTGTCCGTAAACAGACCCGCAAGGACACCGCCGTCCACGCTTCTCTTTCTTTCTTCACTTGTCAAAGAGCAATGCGCCAAAGGCGCCCGAAGAAAACAGCGACCAACACCGGAATAATCATTCCGGCCCCAGCCGCTCAACACCTCGGAGAGGACGAAGCACCGTGGCGCCCCGTCGATGAAGATGGTCTACAGCAGGCCCTCTTCGGTGTCAACAGCGGATCAGAATTTTTTTCAGCGATCCGTGTATTCGTTCTGTCGTCATCTGATCAGGGCAAGCATCCACGCTCGCAAAGAACGAAAGTTCCTTGCGGGGTAAAGTAACGGGCGATGCGAAACCGCTCGATACCATCCCAATGTCTCGTCAGAGGAGCCAAGAGGTCGGCCCAGATACTGGGGACCCGGCTCGTGCCGTCGACCAGGACTCCTTTAGGAGGCCGGTCCGCACCGACAGGCAACCGGGCTGAAGAAGCCCCCGTCGTGTCGATGCCGCTATTCGTGTGTGATGCCCGCCGTGACCAGAAGTCCGGCAGGGACGCGGATATGTCCCCTGCGAGACGGCATGTCAACATGGGGTCGGAAATATTCTTCGAAACACCGTCACGGAGCGCGCCGCAACGCGTTGCAGGATAAGGCTTTTACGGGCTTCGCGAAATGCGCCCCTGGACATCGGGCGCTAGCCGATCCGTGTGGATATCCACCAAACATTGCCGGCGGGATCGCGCACACCGCTGCGCCGGTCCTCATCGTCCTTTTGTTCGGGCGGCTGGATCGCCACGCCGCCCGCCTCAAGCGCTCGCGCATAGGCGGCGTCCACATCCGGCACATAGACATGAAGCCAGACCGGGAAAGCCGGATATTCATCGGTGCCGTCCGACAGCATCAGGACGGAATCGTCGATCCGCAATTCCGCATGCCTGATCCGGCCGTCGGCCCTGTCCATCTTGCGCAGGATTTCCGCATGGAAAACCGCCTTGGCGAACTTGATCACACGGTGAGCTTCATCGGCCATAAGGTAGATGGACACGCTCGAATGGCCGGGAGGCTTATAGACAGGATGCTCAGCCACTTGCTCCTCCATTGGACAAGCCCTGACGAGACACAGAACAAGATAGAGCGGGTGATCTCCGCGGCGAGGTGGTGGCGGTGACTACGTCATTGCGCATGAGTTGGAATGTAGAACGATTGTTCCGTTCACGCCGCTCGCGCACCGAGCCGAAGGTGACGAGACAATGTACGGCGCACCACCACCGTATTGCGCTCGAAGCACCAATAGAAGAAGAGCGAACCAACAACGCAGAGCGCCACACGCAGCAGAAACTGTGCCGAAGTCACGATGGAGATGTCGTTGGCCTGCGGCATCCAGACCTGTAGAACCTCGTTGATGGGGAAATGAAAGAGGTAGAGCGAGTAGGAAAAGCTCGCCAACGCTGCGGCGGGCCGCCTGAGCAGTTTAAGGTTGCGCGTGGTCCCTTCGCTGCAAAGCAAGGGCATCAACAGGCAAAGGCCGATGCAGAGCAATCCGGCACCATCGCCATTTGGGACCGGCACATGTTCGAAGATCTTCGTGGGCACGGTGAGCTGATTTAGAAAAGCTCCTACGGCCATGAGGAGCAATCCGATTACAAAGAGCATCTGGCGTCTCGGGAGTTCCCTGAACAGTGACGCGACGGCCCCTAGGCCCCAGAAGAGAAAGTAACGCGAGTCGAGGGCCGCCATGCAGAACGTCCCCGCTGAAAGCAGGCCGACCGACCATAAATTGGGTCCACGCGAAAAGATGTAGGCGAGCGCCCCACCGATCACATAGAACCAGATTTCGTAAGCCAGCGACCAAAGCGGCCGATTCTCGATCATCGTCTCTGTGACGACCCCATTCAGCCCGAATGCGTTGGCGAACATCTGGAGCGGACCCGGCCAGTGTCCCAACACCAGGTACCCCAGGGCGGCCGAGATCAGCACGGCGGGAATCAGCGGCAGAAATATCCGCGAGGCGCGATCGATTGCGTAACTCGCCCAATCGAAGCGCCCGTTCATCACGCGCGACACGATCTGTCCGCCAACGAGAAGACCGCTGAGAACGAAGAACACCAGAACGGCTTCATTACCGCTCCGCGTCAGGCCGTAAAACAAAGCCGTCGATACGCCGTGCGTCGTGGGAGGCAACGCCGTGTAGTCCACGAACGCAGTCTGGCGCACATGGACGAGGACCACGAGCAGGGCCGCAAGGCCGCGAATGAGATCGAGGGCCACGATCGACGAACGTGCTTCCGCCGGCGAATTATCAGTGGCGGGCTCAGTCAGGGGAGCAAGGCGAGCGGAAACGTCCCGAGCGACAATGACGCCTTCCCCGGCCAAGCTGTTTCTCATGTCTGAGAGCCGCATAGTTTCCGGTCTCCGCATTCGTCAGAATTTAGCGGCAAAATTTCCGCTGCGGCTGGCGCATCCGAGCTATTGCGAGCACCAAAGGCGGTAGGGGTCGGCGGAACCTTGACAGCAGGCCTACGCCTTGCTGCGCGGCATTTTTTAGCAGGAACGTAGGAATGTTTCTGGCGGTTTAACACCGGTACGGCAGATGCCGGACATCAGAAAGGAACCCAAGATGCCCAACAGCAACAAGAAAGGCTCCTCGAGCCGCGAGACCGGTGGTGACGACAAGCATCACGAAATGTCCAAGTCCGGTAAAGGCACCGGCGGGAATTTCAAGAACGATCCCGAGCGCGCCTCTTCTGCCGGTCGCAAAGGCGGGGAATCGTCCCGCAACAACAATCGGTAAAAGGTGCGGCGTCCGTCGGTCGTAACGCTGAAACCCGATCGGGCCGCCAGCGAGTCGACCCGATCGGCCATTCTCGCAAAATCGGATTTTGGAGCGGGCGATGGGAATCGAACCCACGACATTCAGCTTGGGAAGCTGACGTTCTACCTCTGAACTACGCCCGCGCGGCTCTATCCATAACTGGCCTGAGGCCCTTGCTGCAAGCCCGCTCAGCGGAAGTGTTTGGAGAGCTTCAGGCTTTGGGCCTGATAGTTGGATCCCGAGCCGGCGCCGTAGAGCACGGTCGGGCGCTCCGCCATTCGCTCATACACCAGCCTGCCAACGATTTGCCCGTCTTCCAGGATGAAGGGCACATCTCTGGAGCGCACTTCCAGCACGGCGCGGGCGCCGTCGCCGCCAGCGGCCGCGTGGCCGAACCCCGGATCGAAGAACCCCGCGTAATGCACGCGAAACTCGCCGACCAACGGGTCGAAAGGCACCATTTCGGCAGCATAATCCGGAGGAACGTGGACGGCTTCTTTCGACGCCAGAATGTAGAATTGACCAGGATCCAGGATCAGCGTTCGGCCCGCATTGGCGTAAAGCGGCTCCCAGAAATCGGAGGCCAGACAGGAGCCGGGCTTGTCCACGTCGACCAAGCCGGTATGGCGCTTCGCCCGGTAGCCGATCAGGTTCTGGTCCCCGAACCCCGCGAGGTCCACGCTCACCGCGACGCCGTCCTGAATGGATGGCTCAGCCGATGTGACGATGCGTTCCCGCGAATGAAGAGCATGGAGTTCCGTATCGTTGAGACGGACAACTCCCTTGCGCAGGCGCAGCTGCGACAGGCGAGTGCCCGTGCGGACCAGAACCGGGAAGGTCCTGGGAGAAATTTCAGCGAATAGATGACCTTGGTAGCCGGCGCCGATCGTGTCGAATTCCTGCGATCGATCCGTGATCACGCGGGTGAAAACATCGATCCGCCCGGTGGAACTCTTCGGGTTGGCGGCCGCCGAGACGTCAGGAGGCAGTGACAGGCTCTCCTGCAACTCCGCTATGTAGACGCTTCCCGTCTCCAGAATGGCGCCGCCGGAGAGGTCGATTTCGTGATAGCTGAGCTGAACCAGTCGATCGCGGACGGTGTGGTTGCGACCGGGCAAAAAGCTCGCCCGCACGCGATAGGCGCGCTTTCCCAACCGCAGGTCGAGGCTCGCAGGCTGTACCTGGTCGGGCGCGAACGGCGTTTCGGGTCGGATGATACCAGCCTGAGCGAGACGCTCGATGGCATCCGCCGATTGAATCCCGTCCCTTAAAACTACCATTGGGCTTTTTTCCGTTTTGACACCTCTCCCTATCGCAGAAGCGTACCGTGGGCCAAGTGGCGATCGCTGATCCTCAACGTGTTGTGCCGCCATCGGGCGCGGGCCAGGCCGTGGAATTGACGCCACCGTCCCGCCGTCCTAGGACCATGGAACAATCGCACCTGCCAGAGGGCTTCGAGACGCAACGATGTATAAAGCCGTGACCCGGGGCATCAGCGTGGTGGTGACGCCGCGTTACATGCCGGAGGAATCTTCCCCAGAGGAAGAACGGTATTTCTTCGCCTACACGGTCGAGATCGTCAACACGGGCTCGGAGCGGGTTCAGCTGCGGTCGCGGCATTGGAAAATCATGGACGAGCGCGGGCAGATGCAGGAAGTGCGAGGGGCGGGCGTCGTCGGCGAACAGCCCATCCTTGGTCCTGGCGAGAGCTTCAGCTACACGAGCGGTTGTCCGTTGCCGACGCGCAGCGGCACCATGCATGGCACCTACGTGATGGAAACCGACAGCGGAGATCGTTTCGTCGCAGAGATCCCGCTCTTTTCGCTCGACATCCCCCAAACCGGACGCGTGGTGCATTGAGGTTCTGATGTCTTTCACCGGCCAGCGGCTTACGCCGCTCGAAATGCTCGCGCGTCTGGTCTCGTTCGATACCGAGAGCTCTCAAACCAACCTCCCCTTGGTGAATTTCGTCGAGAGCTATCTTGCGGGCTGGAATGTCCCCTTCATCCGACTGCCGAATGAGGCGGGCGACAAGGCAGCCCTCTACGCCACGATCGGGCCCTCAGATCGCGGCGGCGTCGTTCTCTCGGGCCACACCGACGTGGTGCCGGTGAAAGGACAGAGCTGGACTTCGGATCCGTTCACATTGCGGGTGGCCGATGGCAAGGCCTTCGGTCGTGGTGCGGTGGATATGAAAGCCTTCGTGGCAATCATGCTGGCGCTCGTTCCCGAGTTCCTGGCCGCCGATCTCAAGACGCCGATCCACATCATGCTTTCGTATGACGAGGAGACGACATGCCTTGGCGTCATGGATGCGATCAACCGTCTTGGCCATGACCTTCCGCTGCCGAAGGTGGCGATCGTCGGAGAGCCGACCGAACTGGAGGTCGTCGACGCGCACAAGAGCGTGGTCACGTTCCTGACGGAAGTGCACGGTTTCGAAGCCCATTCGTCGAAACCCTATCTGGGTGCGAGCGCGGTCATGACCGCCGCGGAACTGATTGGTGAACTCAACCGCATCGCCGATGAGATGATGGACCGAGGAGATCCAAGCGGCCGCTTCGATCCGCCTTACACAACCGTGCATGTCGGCACAGTCGCAGGCGGCAACGCGCGCAACATCTTGTCGAAATATTGCGCATTTCACTGGGAGTTTCGCGGCTTGCCCAGTCTCGACCCGCAGGAAATCCCCTCGCGCCTCGAACGTTTTGCCAACGACGTTGCGATGAAACGCCTCAACCGCTTTGGCGATTGGGGCCGCATCGAGACCACGCTGGCCGTCGCGGTCCCAGGGCTGGCGCCGGACCCCGGCTCCGCAGCCGAAACCCTCGTTCTTCGGTTGGCCGGCAAGAACCAGACACAGACCGTGCCGTTCGGCACCGAGGCCGGACATTACCAGAAGGCCGGCATCCCTACCGTGGTGTGCGGTCCGGGATCGATCAACCAGGCGCATCAGCCGGACGAATACATCACGCTGGAACAACTGGATGCTGGAGTAGCGTTCATGCGCCGCCTCGCCGCGACCTGCGCGGCAGCCTGAGGGTCGGACCTTATTCCGCCTCAGCGCGCGCGATCTCCGCTTCAACTTCGACCGGGTCGAGATCGTAGAAGCGGGAGCAGAACTCGCAGGTGATGCCGATGCGCCCGTTGTCGCCCACCATGTCGCGACGATCCTCGGGCGAGAACCTTCGCATCATCGACATGACGCGGGTTTCCGAACAGCGGCATTCCTCGTGGACATTCTGGCCTTCGAAAACACGCACGCCGTGTTCGTGGAAAAGGCGATAAAGCAAGCGTTCGCTCGAAACCGAAGGATCGATAAGCTCGTGATCCTCGACAGTGTGAATGAGCGCCTTTGCCTCCGCCCACGCATCGTCTTCGCTCGGAATGCCGAGTTCCCGAGAGGGATGGCCCTCGGGTATGTCCCCGGGCGCCAAGTCGGCCTGACGCATCCGCTCGGACGATGACGGTAGAAACTGCACCATGATACCGCCGGCGCGATACGTGTGGCGACCGTTCTCGAACTGCTCGGCGACCGCAAGGCGCACGCGCGTCGGGATCTGCTCGGATTGCCGAAAATACTCGTGCGCCGCCTCCTCGAAACCCTGCCCCTCGAGCGCGACGACGCCCTGATATCGGCTTTGCTCGGTTCCTTGATCGATGGTCATGGCGAGATAGCCGGAGCCGATCAGCTCTCCGGTCCTGGGGTTATTCGCCAACATGGCATTCAGGCGATCCTGATCGAAGCGTGCGGTGGCGCGAAGACGGTCGGGCGCGTCAAAATCCACAACGATCATTTCGATCGGGCCATCGGTCTTGGTCTGGAGCTGGAAACGTCCCTGGAATTTGAGAGACGAACCCAGCAACACCGTCAGCGCCGCGGCCTCGCCCAGAACCCGTGACACCGCATCCGGATAGCCGTGACGTGAGATGATGGTATCGATGGATTGTCCCAACCGAACGACGCGGCCACGCACATCCAGCGGTTCGACCGCGAATGGCAGCGCGACGTCATCGGCACCTTCGAAGGGAGCCCCGCTCATGCGCCCTGGGCTCCCAGACACCAGGCCAGAATTCCCTTTTGCGCGTGAAGGCGGTTCTCGGCCTCGTCAAAAACCAGCGACCGCGGTCCGTCCATGATTTCGTCCGTGACCTCTTCGCCGCGATGCGCCGGCAGGCAATGCATGAAGACCGCGTCCTTGTCCGCGACGCCCATCAGCGCCTTGTTCACCTGATACGGCTTCAGGAGGTTATGCCGACGGAACTCGTCCTCGTCGCCCATGGAGACCCAGCAATCGGTCACGATCGCATGCGCGCCTTCGGAAGCCTCGAACGCATCTGTCGTGACGGCAATCTCCGCTCCTTCCTTCTTCGCCCAGGCGAGAAGCTCGGGCCGAGGAGCGAGTTCCGGCGGCGATGCGATGTTCAGCTTGAAATTCAGGCGTGCCGCCGCATGAACCCAGGACGCCAGGACATTGTTTGAATCGCCCGTCCACGCAACCGTGCGGCCCGTGATGGACCCCCGATGCTCCTCGAACGTCATGACGTCGGCCATGATCTGGCACGGATGAGTCATTTTCGTGAGGCCATTGATCACGGGAATCGATGCGGCTCCCGCAAGTTCCGTAACCATTGCGTGGTCGAGCGTGCGGATCATGATGGCGTCGACGTATCGGGACAACACGCGGGCTGTATCCGCGATGGTCTCGCCCCGCCCGAGCTGCATTTCGCGTCCAGTGAGCATAAGGGTTTCGCCGCCGAGTTCCCGCATCCCCACATCGAACGACACGCGTGTGCGGGTTGAGGGCTTGTCGAACACCATCGCCAGCACCTTGCCCTCGAGCGGACGCTCGGTCGCCAGCACGCCCTTGCGGCGTTTCGCCTTGATGGCGGAGCCGACGTTCAGAACGTGACGGATCTGCTCGCCCGAAAAATCGCTCAGGTCGAGAAAGTGGCGGGTCTTCATAGAGCTGCTCCGCGCTGCGCTTCGGTTTTGAGCCCAGCCTCCAGGACGGTGCATACCGCCTCCAGGCGCTCCATTGCTTGTGAGATTTCTTCATCCGAGACGATGAGCGGCGGCAGAAGGCGCACGACATTGTCGCCCGCGCCGATGAGGATGATTTTTTGGGCGAGGGCCGCTTTGACGAATTCGGTGTTTGCCACCCGGGTCTTGATTCCCATCATCAACCCCTCGCCGCGGATCTCCGCGACGATGTCCGGATGCCTGTCGTTGAGCGAGGCAAGCCGCTGCTTGAGAAGCAGACCCTTGCGCTTCACCTGCTCCAGGAAACCAGGCGCAAGGATGACGTCGAGGACAGCGTTGCCGACCGCCATGGCGAGCGGATTGCCGCCGAACGTCGTGCCATGAGAGCCGAGCGTCATTCCTTTGGCGGCGTTGGCGGTCGCCAGGCACGCTCCCATGGGAAAACCGCCGCCGATGCCTTTGGCGGAGGAGAGAATGTCAGGCGACACACCTGTGTTCTCGTAGGCAAAGAGCTTTCCGGTGCGCCCGATGCCGGTTTGAATTTCGTCATAGATCAGCAGGATGCCGTGCTCGTCGCAAAGAGCGCGCAGGGCCTGAAGGAATGCGCCGGGAACCGGCCGGATGCCGCCTTCACCTTGAATCGGCTCAATCATCAACGCTGCCGTATCGGGTCCGATAGCAGCCTCAAGCGCCGGAATGTCGTTGAACGGCACCTGATCGAACCCGTCGACCTTGGGGCCGAAACCTTCGAGATATTTGGCCTGACCGCCCGCTGCGAGCGTTGCGAGCGTGCGGCCGTGGAACGCTCCTTCGAACGTCACGATCCGGAAGCGGTTCGGATTGCCGTTGGACGCGTGGTACTTCCGCGCAATCTTGATGGCGGCCTCATTGGCCTCCGCTCCGGAATTGGAGAAGAACACCACGTCGGCGAAGCTGTGGTCGACGAGCCTCTGCGCCAGACGCTCGCCTTCCGGAATCTGATACAGGTTGGAGGTGTGCCAGAGCTTTCCCGCCTGTTCGGTCAGTGCCTGCACCAGATGAGGGTGAGCGTGGCCGAGGGCATTCACCGCGATACCGGCGCCAAAATCGAGATATCGCTCCCCATCTCGACCGACGAGCCAAGCTCCCTCCCCTCTTTCAAAGGAGAGGTCGGCGCGCGCGTAGGTCTGAAGCAAGGGCGATGTCACGAGGTCGTCTCCGCCTTGATGGGACCCAAAATCGTGGAAAGGGCCCGAAAAAGAAAGCGCCGCCCAGTGGAGGCGGCAAGCTGACGATTCTAATGTGAGGACCGAGGCTGTCAATTCAAGAGAAATGATCTAAACGATCGATTGTCGAAATACCGGCAAAACGAGTTCCCTGGGGAAAACGCCACCCCTTTCGCGGGGACTCTTGCGTCGGAGTCCACCGATCTAGTAACTTCGGGGCCGTCGAGTACGACATTCGTGCGGCGGCTTTCACCCCAGGAGCGATCCTCGCGACGTGGTCACACTTTTGTCCGCGCAGCATAAAGGATTCGATCCTGCTCAAGCGGCCCCGATGGAAGGCAGTAAAATATGACAGACGCGGGTATCAGCTGGACTGACGAGAGGGTTGAGCTTCTGAAGAAGCTCTGGAGCGATGGCTTGAGCGCAAGCCAGATCGCCACCGAACTCGGCAACGTGACCCGCAATGCGGTGATTGGAAAGGTCCATCGCCTCGGACTCTCCGGCCGCGCCAAGGATAAGGCAGCGGCAGCCCAGCGTCCTCGCAAGACCGCTCGCTCTCCGAGCGCACCGGTGGCGATCCCGCCACAGAACCGCACCAACGTCATCATGGCGCCAGTTCCACGGGCCCCTGTGTTGGCTCCGGAGCCGATGCTTTCCACCGACGACGACGTGGCTATTCCAGTCTCGGAGCGCGTCACGATCATGGAGCTGCGCGAATCCATGTGCCGCTGGCCCATGGGCGATCCGACGAAGGCCGATTTCCGCTTCTGCGGGGCCGGAGCGATCTCCTCGCTTCCGTATTGCGATCATCATGCCCGCGTTGCCTATCAGCCTGTCGCCGATCGCAAGCGTGAGCGGAAATTCGCTCGCGGCTGAGCGGCGCGGAGCCACCTCTCCTCGATGCCTGTCGGTCGATAGCGGCTATTCGCCCCGCGCGAATGTCTCGTCAAACGAATAACCCGCGCCGCGGACTGTCCGGATCGGATCCGGCTTCGGCGGCAGGCTGAGGGCTTTGCGCAGGCGACCCACGTGAACATCCACCGTTCGCTCGTCGATATAGACGTCATGCCCCCACACCGCATTGAGCAGATGTTCGCGGCTGAAAACCCGTCCGGGGCTTCGCATGAGGAATTCCAGCAGCCGAAATTCGGTCGGGCCGAGTTGCAGTTCCTTGCCGTCGCGGCGAGCGCGGTGCGTCTCGCGATCGAGCTCCATGTCCCCGGCGCTCAGCAGGGTCGAAATGTGGGTCGGCTTGGTACGACGCAGGAGCGCGCGGATACGCGCCAGGAGTTCGGGCACCGAGAAGGGCTTCACGATGTAGTCGTCGGCGCCCGTCGCAAGACCGCGCACGCGATCGCCCTCTTCGCCCCGCGCAGTGAGCATGATGATCGGCATCCGTTCGGTCTCCGGCCGGACCCGGATGCGGCGGCATAGCTCAATTCCAGACAGCCCGGGCAGCATCCAATCAAGAAGAACGAGATCGGGCACCTGCTCGCGCAGGCGTATCTCCGCCTCGTCGCCACGCGACACGCAATCGACATCGTAACCTTCGGCCTCGAGATTGTACCGAAGCAGCAGGGTCAGCGGCTCTTCGTCTTCGACGATCAATACCCGCGGTCCCATATCAGGCTCCGATCCCGGTCGTCGCGTCGATCGAGCGATCGTTCTTTGGACGGTCGAGAGCGAGGTTCTCTCCGGTCACCAGGTAATGCACGGTCTCGGCGATATTCGTCGTATGATCGCCGATCCGCTCGATGTTCTTCGCGCAGAACAACAGGTGGGTGCAGAACGAAATATTGCGCGGGTCTTCCATCATATAGGTCAGAAGCTCACGAAACACCGACGTGTAGAGCGCATCGATGGCTCCATCCCGCCGCCAGACGTCGACGGCCTTCACAATGTCCTGTTGCGCATAGGCATCCAGCACGTCCTTCAGCTGCGCGAGAACGAGATCGCTCATGTGCTGGACGCCGGCCGCGATCTTCTGCGGCTGCAGCTGTCCGCCGATCGCGAGTGCGCGTTTGGCGATGTTTTTTGCCAGATCGCCGATGCGCTCGACGTCTCCCGAGACGCGGATCGCCGAAATCGTCTCGCGGAGATCGACCGCCAAAGGTTGGCGCCGCGCGATGGTGAGGATGGCGCTCTCCTCGATCTCTCGCTGGAGGATGTCAAGGCGGCTGTCCGAGGCGATCACGCTTTGAGCGAGGGCCTGATCGCCGCGAAGCAGCGCCGCGATGGAATCCACGAGCATCTTTTCGGCGATGCCCCCCATTTCGGAAATGCGGCGCCGCAGACTCTGCAGGTCGTTGTCGTAGGAACTGACGATGTGCTCCGACATGGAAGGCTCCGTTGCGGCAGGTTCGGTCAGCCGAAGCGGCCGGTGATGTAGTCTTGCGTCTGTTTCTTGCTCGGGGTCATGAACATCTTGTTCGTGGGCCCGAACTCCACCAGTTCCCCGAGATACATGAAGGCGGTGAATTGCGAGATCCGCGCCGCCTGCTGCATGTTGTGGGTCACGATCACGATGGTGAATTCCTCGCGCAGTTGCTCGATCAACTCCTCGATCTTTCCGGTCGAGATCGGGTCGAGCGCCGACGTGGGCTCGTCGAGAAGAATGACCTCGGGGTTCTGTGCGATGGTGCGCGCGATGCAAAGGCGCTGCTGCTGCCCGCCTGAGAGGCTGAGCCCGGATTGCCGCAGCTTGTCCCTGGCTTCGTTCCAGAGCGCGGCTTTCTTGAGCGCTTCCTCGACGCGGCCATCGAGTTCGGATTTGGGCAGCTTCTCATAGAGGCGGATGCCAAACGCGATGTTGTCGTAGATCGACATCGGGAACGGCGTCGGCTTCTGGAACACCATGCCCACCCGCGCTCGCAATTCGTTCACATCCACGGAGGGGGACAAGATGTTCTGCCCGTCGAGCAAAATTTCGCCATCGGCCCGTTGCTCCGGATAGAGGCTGTAAATCCGATTGCAGGTCCGCAACAAGGTGGACTTTCCGCAGCCCGATGGGCCGATGAGCGCCGTCACCTGGCGGTCGTGAAAATCCAGCGAGACATTTTTTAACGCGGGCGCATCGCCATAATAGAAATTGAGGTTGCGCATTGCGATCCGGACGGGCGCATGAGCATCCGCCGTCGATTGCCCGATGGCGCTGCTCGTGTTGAGAGCTATCTGGCTCATCGAACGTGATCCCTTTTTACGATCAGGCGTGCAACCACGGACAGCGCCAGGATCGACATGGTAATGATGAGAGCCCCGGCCCAGGCGAGTTCGCGCCAGTTCTGATAAGGCGCGAGGGCGAACTGATAAATCATGACCGGCAGGTTCGAGACGCCGCCCATCAAATTGCCCTTGAACCAGAAATTGTTGTTCAGCGCCGTGAAGAGAAGAGGCGCCGTCTCGCCGGCAATGCGCGCGGTTGCAAGAAGGATTCCGGTCACCATCCCGGCGCGTGCCGCACGCCAGCTCACCTGCATGATGACCGTCGACAAGGGCGCTCCAAGAGCTGCCCCGGCTTCGCGAAGAGATCCGGGAACAAGACGCAACATGTCCTCGGTGGTTCGCACGATCACGGGGATCGCGATAATGGCGAGTGCAATGCCTCCTGCCCATCCCGAGTAGCTTCCCATCGGCTGAACCATCAGCGTATAGACGAACAACCCGATGAGGATGCTCGGCGCCGCGAGCAGCACGTCGTTCAGAAAGCGGATCACTTCCGCGAGCTTGGAGCCCTTGCCGTATTCTGCAAGATAAGTGCCGGCGAGAACGCCGATCGGCGTCGCGACGGCAATGCCGAGGAAAGTGAGGATGAGGCTGCCCACCAGCGCATTGGCGATACCCCCGCCCTGCGTTCCGGGGCCCGGCGTCGTCTGGGTGAACAGCGCCGGCGAGAAACCGCTGACGCCCTCCACGATGAGCATGAGCAAGATCCATCCAAGCACGAAGGCGCCAAGGGCAGTGAACAAGGCGCAAGTCACCTTGAGCGCGCGATCCGCCACATAGCGGCCCCGGCGCACACGTCCCCAGGGTTGGCTTTTTGCCATTTTGGTTGGTGTGAGCACGTCGTTCATGGTCATCTTGTCGCCGCGTTGACGCGGGCGACGAGTATGCGCGCCATCACGAGGACCGCGAAGGTCACGAGGAAAAGGATGCAGCCGAGAGCCATCAGCGCATTCAGCTGAAGACCCAGTGCTTCGTTGAATTCGTTCGCGATCCGCGACGCAATGGTCGAGCCGGGATCGAAGAGCGAGGCCGACAAGCGGTTGGCGTTGCCGATCACGAAGGTGACCGCCATGGTCTCGCCAAGGGCACGGCCGAGTCCAAGCATGACGGCGCCGATAATGCTCACGCCGGCCTGCGGCAGCAGCACGTGCCGCACGACCTCCCAGGTGGTGCAGCCGATTCCGTAAGCGCTTTCCCGCAGAACCGGCGGGATCTGGTCGAAAATATCGCGCGTGATCGAGGCCACGAACGGAACGATCATCACCGCGAGAATGATGCCCGCCGTCAGGATGCCGACGCCTGACGGGACACTCGCATGAAAGATGGTACCGACGATCGGGATGCCTTCAACCAAGTTGGAGACAGGGATCTGCACGAACCGGGCGAAGAGCGGTGCGAAGACGAAAAGGCCCCACATGCCGTAGATGATGCTCGGCACCGCTGCCAGCAGCTCGATGGTCGTCGAGACGGGCCGCTTGAGCCAGGGTGGGCAGAGCTGCGTGAGAAAGATTGCGATGCCCAGAGAGATCGGGACGCCGATCACGAGCGCAACCAGCGCAGTGCTCAGCGTACCCACGATGGCGACCCATGCGCCGTATTGATCCCGCTGTACGTCCCAGACGCTCGACGTGATGAAGCCGAACCCGAATTCGCGAAATGCCGGCCAGCCGCCGTAGATCATCGAAGCGAGGATACCCGCCAGAACGCAGAGCACCAGCAGCGCGGAGCCGAAGCTCGCAAGACGAAAGATCCTGTCGAAGCTTTTCGGAGGCGAGCGGCGGACAGGAGCGCTTCTGCTCGGCGCGAGACCTTCGTGCGTGAGAGCTACCATCCGCCAATCCGTTTCGTTCAAATCCGTCCGGCTACTTCTTGAAGACGGCTTGGCCGGACTTGTCCTTGATGTCGCTCGCCCATGTGGCGCGGACAGCATCCTTGACCTGAGCCGGAAGCGGCACGTAATCGAGCTCGCTTGCCATCTGGTCGCCGCTCTTGAACGCCCAATCGAAGAACTTCAGCGCTTCGGCGACCTGCTCGGGCCTTTCCGGGGCTTTGGGCACCAGGATGAAAGTCGGAGCCGTGATCGGCCAGGCCTCGTCGCCCGCCTGATCCGTGAGCGAAATCCCGTAGCCGGGAGTCGATTTCCAATCCGCACCGGCGGCTGCGGCCTGGAAGGTCTTTGAATCCGGCGCGACGAACTTGCCGTTCTTGTTCCGCAGCTGTGCGAACGGGATGCTGTTCTGCTTGGCGTAGGCATATTCGACATAGCCGATGGCGTTCGGCACCTGCTTGACGAGTGCTGCGACCCCCTCATTGCCCTTGCCACCCTGCCCGATCGGCCATTGCACCGACGCGCCGGCGCCGGGACCGCTCTTCCAGCCTTCGGAGACCTGCGACAGATAGGTGGTGAAAACGCTGGTCGTTCCCGACCCGTCCGAGCGATAGACCGGGGTGATGGTGGCGGCAGGAAGAGAGACGCCCTCGTTGGTCGCGGCAATCTTCGGATCGTTCCACTTGGTGATCTTGCCGTTGAAAATGTCGGCCAGCGCATCGCCGCTCAGCTTGAGCTTTCCGGTTTCAATTCCCGCGATATTGTAGACCGCGACGACGCCGCCCATGACCATCGGAAACTGAACGAAGCCATCCTTTTCAAGCTCCTCGCCCTTGAGAGGAGCATCGGTGGCGCCGAAATCAACAGTCTTGGCGCGGATTTGACGGACGCCGCCGCTTGATCCGATCGACTGGTAATTCAGGCTGATGTTCGTGTCTTTCTTATAGGCTTCCGCCCACTTGGCATAAACCGGAAACGGAAAGGTCGCCCCGGCGCCGGTGATTTCGGCTGCACCGGCCGCACTCGAAAAGGACGCAACGGCGAGCCCGGCCGCGAAGGCGAGGGATGAAAATTTCACGAGACATCTCCTTGTTCACAGAAGCAGGCGGGTCGCCGGAATGCCAGCAACCCAGCCGCACCGGACACCTAAGGTCTCTGGATGTCGGGTCTACGACAATTAAATGACAGTTCAATGACAGACGTCAGGGCGCCGTTCCGACCGCCTCCGGCAAGGTCACGACAAAGCGCGCTCCCTCGCCCGGCTCGCTCTCGATCGTCAGGGTGCCTCGGTGCCGGTTGACGATGTGCTTGACGATCGCGAGACCGAGGCCGGTTCCGCCCTTCTGGCGGCTCTGTTCCACATCCACCCGGTAGAACCTCTCGGTGAGGCGCGGCAGATGTTCGGGCGCAATTCCCGGGCCGTAATCGCGCACGCTGAGCATCGCGCACGGCCGGCCTTCCGCTGTTTTGGTCGACGCGAGAGAGATCTCGACCGTGCCGCCTCCCTCCCCGTATTTGATCGCATTGGTGATGAGATTTTCCAGCAGTCGAAGAAGCTCGTCCCGATCACCCAGAACCGGCACAGGACGATCCGGAATGTCGGCCACGATCTCGGTCCCGCGGTCCTTCGCCAGAGGCGCCAGCGTTTCCACCATGTGCCTGGCGATCGCCACCAGATCGACGCTTGTCGTCGGATGAACATGGAGCCGCATCTCGATGCGGGACAACGACAAGAGATCGTCGATGAGCCGTGTCATGCGTTGCGCCTGCTGGCGCATGATGTCGAGAAAACGTTCTCGCGCCACCGCGTCGTTTCGCGCCGGGCCCTGCAGCGTCTCGACGAAGCCGAGCAGCGACGCCAAGGGTGTTCGCAATTCGTGGCTTGCATTGGCGACGAAATCCGTCCGCATCGCCTCAAGCCGGCGAGCCGACGTGAGATCGCGAAAAAACAGGACGACGCCGGACCTGGCGTCGCTGTCCAGCGCCTGCGATCGCAACGGTCCGATATGGACCTCGAAGGTCCGTTCGCTCGGCACATGTTCGGAATACTCGACCCGAAGCGGTTCGTGCGCCGCAAGAACCGCGTCGATCCCATCGAGGACGACGGGACTTCGAAGCGCGAACGACAACGGATGCTCGCGCTTGAGGCCGGGCAGCAGAAAATGCGCCGCTTCATTCGCCTCGATAACGATCGCGCGCTGATCCACAAGAATGACCGGGTCGGGAATATGGGCCAGGACCGCATCAGCTACGCCGGGGCCGCGTAGGGACTTCTCGGAACTTGTTCGGCCGGCCGCATTGCGGTGATTCCGAGGTGCGATTACCGCGCTGAGGCCGATGCCGATCAAACCCGCAATCGCGAGCTCTGGACCGAGCTGCCCCATGAGTGCAGCGGCCACCAGCATCACCAGACATGCAAGAGCAGCACTTTTGGCCGCCAGGCCTCGGCCGGGTGCGGGCGGATCGACCTTCTTACCGACTTGCGAATTGTCGCTCATGCCCGCCCAGACTACGCAAGAGGAACCGATATCTAGAACGCCATCTGAACCGAGTCATCCGGCGATCGCTAGAGCGCTTCGGCCTCCTGCTCCTCGTCCTCCTTGAAGGCAGCTCGGGAGGACTTGATCCGGTTACGGATCTCGTAGGCTCCGAGAAACGCCAGCGCGACGATGAAGGGCACCAGATAATAGCAAAGGCGATAAAGCAGCAGGGCCCCCAGCACGGGTTCGCGCGGATAGTTCGACAGGGCGAGAAGGATCGTGGCCTCGAAGACCCCGAGGCCACCCGGCGCATGGCTGGCGACCCCTAACATTACGGCAAAGATGTAGATCGCCACGAACGTCTCGAAGCCGATATTGTGACCGCCGGGCAGAAGCACGAACAGCACGGCGGCGCCCGCGCAGACATCGGCCGCCCCGATCAGCATCTGCGCCACCGTCAAGCGGAACCCCGGAAGTTCGAGCCGCCACCCCTGGATCTTGACGGCGCGGCGCTTCAGCGAGACCCACGCGAGATAGCCTACCACGAGGATCGCCGCCACAAGCCCGATGAGCTGGTTGATCCAGATGTTCGTATAGACGAGGCTTGCGACCTCATCCGCCTGCCTGATCATGCTCCAGCCAAGGACCAGCGTCATCCCGAGCCAGAACGTTACCCCGGCAATGACCGTGAGGCTTGCAACCCGCCCGGCGCTCAACCCTCTCGGAGCGTAGATCCAGTAGCGGACCGTGCCTGCCGTGAGCAGAGGGAAGCCCAGGGTGAAGCTGACCGCATAGCTCGTAAACGACGCCAGAGCCGTTGTGCGGTAAGGAATATTGACCTTGATCTGACGTAACGCGATAGCGTCGTAACAGGTCAGCAGGCTGTAACTCACCGCGGTCAGAAGGATAGCGAGGCCGATCTGGCGGAAACTCGCGGCGGTAAAAGCCGTCTTCAGCTCATTCAGATCGATCCCCGACACCACATGCCAGAGCACCACGAGCGACGCGGAAAACAGGATTATGCTCGCCGCCATACCGATCCATGCGAACCGCCGGGAGCGTCGTTCCTTCGGATGAAGCGCCTCCACCGAGGTCATTTCCGGTGCAGGGACGGGACGAAGGCTCATATCGTTCATAAAGATGGAAACCAGCTTAAGCTTGAAAAAAGGACGCCGGATCGAGGATTCGTCCTGCATCTAGGCACTCGGAGGGATAATCACCAGACGCAGAGAGTTCGATAATGCTTTCGGGCCCGGCAAGCCACCTCTTGCCCCCTCCGGGTCACAGATTAAGGTTGACCTTAGCGACAGGGCTTCGGAAAAAAGCTCGCAAGTGTGGT
This sequence comes from uncultured Alphaproteobacteria bacterium, assembly GCA_963828985.1. Lineage (GTDB taxonomy): Bacteria > Pseudomonadota > Alphaproteobacteria > Rhizobiales > Beijerinckiaceae > Microvirga. Next base: position 1,689,817 of record CAWHGT010000003.1, on the reverse strand, counting down.
TATACTGTGGGTGAGCTGACCGGTCCCGGGCGGCTCCGGGGGAATGCGGTGGAGTTCGAACAGTACAGAGAGCCAATTTGCCCTGCTCGCGGAGCGGCTTCCGCAGCTCGTCTGGTTGACACGGCCCGATGGCTCTCACGACTATTTCAACCGCCGCTGGTATGATTTTACCGGGCTTACGCCGGCGCAATCGCTGGGAACGCAGTGGCGTTCCGCCGTCCATCCCGACGACCTCCCGATCGTCGACGCCAGTTGGAGCAAGGCGCTCGCCACCGGCGGCACGTACGAGGCAGAGTACCGCCTCAGGGCCGCCGCAGGCCACTTCTGCTGGGTTCTCAGCCGGGGCCTGCCGGATCGCAACGAGGCCGGCGAGGTCGTCGGATGGTTCGGCGCCTGCACGATCATCGACGCGCAAAAAAAGGCCGAGGAATCCCGCCGCATCCTTGAGGAGCAGTATCGGCTTGCGCTCGACGCCGCAAATCTCGGGACCTGGCGGATCGAACTCGACAGCGGAACCATTTCTTGGGACGAGGGAAGCTGCGCCCTCTTCAACATCCCGGCCAATGGCATGATGAGCATGCGGCTCGAAGATGCGCTGGAGCGAATTCACCCCGAGGATCGCGAAAATGTCCGCGCCCGGATAGCGGCCGCGACCGCGCCCGGATCGAACGGGCTCTATGAAGTCGAATGCCGCACCTTCCTTCAGGATGGCTCCATCCGCTGGACCCGTTCCAACGGCCGGATCTTTTTTACCGACGATGAGGCCCCCCCGCGGATCGCCGGTCTGTCCGGCGTCATCAGCGACATCACTGAGAAGCGCCTTGCGGCGGAAGCCCAGGACCTGCTGACGCGGGAACTGACTCACAGGGTCAAGAACCTCTTCGCCATTGCCAACGGCATGGTCTCCATGACAGCGAGAACCGCCAAGGACACGAAGGAAATGGCGAGTGCTCTCCGGGGTCGTCTCGGGGCCCTCTCGCGCGCGCATGAACTGGTCCAGCCAGTCGCCCATTCGCATTCGGCAGTCCAGGTTGGTCTCCACGAACTCATCTCGGCAGTTCTCGCGCCCTACACCGAAGACGCCACCAAGGTTCACGCGGCCGGCCCTTTGGTTGGGGTGGGTGCCAACACCACCACGAGCCTTGCGTTGGTGCTGCACGAGTTTGCCACCAATGCGGCGAAGTATGGCTGCCTTGCGGTTCCCGGAGGCAATCTGGACATCCAATGGACCGTGACCGAAACGGCGGTCGAGATCGTCTGGCTGGAACGAGGCGGTCCGCGGATTGAAGCCGAGCCCACTTTCGAAGGTTTCGGGAGTCAGCTTGCGCAGCGGAGCATCGCGGGTCAGTTGGGCGGCAGCATCGCCCGGGATTGGCAATCCGAAGGATTATGCGTCCGCATGATCCTTCCGCTTGACCGCCTCTCCCTATGAGCCGGGGCTGAAAGCAAGCCATATGACCTCCTTTCGCAGCGCCCTGATCCTGGGCGGCGCCCGCTCCGGAAAGAGCAGGTTCGCGCAGGTCACCGCGGAATCCGCCGCCGAACGACGGGTCTTCATCGCCACCGCGCAGGCATTCGATGAGGAGATGCGCGAGCGCATTGCGCGGCATCGGGCCGAGCGCGACGCACATTGGTGCACCCGCGAGGCACATCTCGATCTTACGGAAGCGATCGACAGTGAAACCGGCAGCGATTGTGCTGTTCTGGTCGATTGCCTGACGTTGTGGTTGTCCAATCTGATGCTGGCCGAACGCGATCCGGAGCGTCAAACGGAACGCCTCGTCGAGTCGATCCGCGCCGCTCGAGGCCCGCTCGTTCTTGTATCGAATGAGGTCGGGCACGGGATCGTCCCCGCAACGTCGCTCGGGCGCCGGTTCCGTGATGCGCAAGGCCGCCTCAACCAGCGCGTCGCGGAGGCAGTGGATGCGGTCGTGTTCGTCGCCGCCGGATGCCCGCTTCTTCTCAAGCCTGCACCCGCTCTGGAATTGAAGCTCGCATGAGCATTCGCGTGCCGGCCATCATGATCCAGGGCACCGGATCGAATGTCGGCAAGTCGCTGCTGGTGGCCGGATTGTGCCGCGTTTTCGCACGACAAGGCCTACGTGTGCGGCCATTCAAGCCGCAGAACATGTCGAACAATGCGGCGGCGGTGGAGGGCGGCGAGATCGGGCGTGCGCAGGCGCTGCAGGCGCGCGCCGCCATGGTGGCACCGAGCGTTCACATGAACCCGGTACTGCTGAAGCCTGAAACCGACCGGCGTTCGCAGATCATCGTTCAGGGGAAACGCTTCGGGCAGCTTGAGGCCGCTGCTTATGAACGGCGTGGCGCCCTGCTGCCGTTCGTGCTCGACAGCTTCCGACAGGTTGGCATGGATGCCGATCTGATCGTGGTCGAGGGCGCCGGCAGTCCGGCCGAAACCAATCTGCGTCAGGGCGACATCGCCAATATGGGATTCGCAAAGGCCGCGAACGTTCCGGTTATCCTCGCGGGAGACATCGACCGCGGTGGCGTGATCGCCAGCATCGTCGGAACGCATACGGTTCTGGATGACGAGGATCGCGGGCGCATTCGCGGTTTCATCATCAACAAGTTCCGCGGCGATACCCGTCTGTTCGCCGACGGCATCGCGACGATCGAGACGCTGACCGGTTGGCCGTCGATCGGTGTGATGCCCTGGTTTCCCAATGCTCACGCGTTGCCGGCGGAAGACGCGCTCGACATCGCGTCGGTGAGCCGCGACGGCGCCGCCCTCAAGATCGTGGTGCCGGTGCTGCCTCGGATCGCAAATTTCGATGATGTCGATCCACTAAAACTCGATCCTTCTGTCGATCTGCGAATGATTTCACCGGGCACGCCGCTGCCGCTCGACGCGGATCTGGTTATCATTCCGGGTTCCAAGTCCACAATCGCCGATCTCGGATTTCTTCGCCAACAGGGTTGGGACATCGACATCGCGGCCCATGTGCGGCGCGGCGGGCATGTGCTGGGACTTTGCGGCGGCTACCAGATGCTGGGGGAGACAATCGCCGACCCCGACGGCATCGAGGGTCCCGCGGGCGTGGTTCCGGGTCTTGGCCTCCTTGCGGTCGACAGCGTCCTGACCAACGACAAGACAGTCCGCGCCGTCACGGCCCGGCACGTTGCAAGCGATCTCGAGCTGCACGCCTACGAAATTCACCTCGGTCTCACCACCGGCACTGACACGACGCGCGCACCATTTTTCCGGCTTGGAGCAGCCGGAGGGCGCGGCCTCGGCGAATGGGCGCATCGTCGGCACTTATCTGCATGGCTTGTTCGGCGCAGATGCGTTTCGCGAAGCATTCCTCGGTTCGCTGAAACCGGACCGCACCGCCGCGAGCTTTCGCTACGAACCCGAGATCGAAGCGAGTCTCGACGCTTTGGCGGATCACGTCGCCGCGCACCTCGACACGACGCGGTTGTTGGAGATCGCCCGCGAGCGTCCCTAGCTATCGCGCTTTCACGCGGGCCTGCGCCGCAAGGGCGTCGATCAGCGCGGGTGTCGACGGACCACCGCAAATCGACAGCGCGCCGGGGATCGACATCCGCCGCTGCCGCGGCACCGCATCCGCCAACGCGGGATGGACGAGAAGCGCCGATCCGTTATCGACAGCGCGCACCGCTCCTTCCTCCAGCAACAGGTAATCGGGCGGAGTTGACACGATCGTCTCGAGCGGCACGACGCCGCCGCGCCTCAAGCCCAATGCGTCTTGGTGCAGCTCGAAGCCGATGTGACGCAAGATCTCGCCGACGAGCGAGTCCGTCGCCGGCACCCATCCGCGACGATAATATGTCAGGACGCTTTGCCCAGCGGGCGCCACGTTGGCAGAACGGAGAAGCGCCGCATCGATGTCCCGGATCAACATCTCGCCTCGCTCAGCCTGGCCCAGCCTTGCTGCAACCAGGCGGATCTGTTCCCGGCCATGAGCCAGAGAACGCCATGGCTCGAGCGGCTGAACATCGAAGCCCTGTCGTCTCAGCAATGCGGTGCGGTTCTGCTGACCGAAAGTCCCGGTTAAGACGAGATCGGCGCCGCTGAACAAAATCGACTCACCCTTGCCGTCATTGAGCGGAAAGGCGCGAGCGGCTTCGGCGAGGAACGACAGCGAACGGATCGCGCGCGAGCGGGCTGAGCGACTTGATCTGATCGGGGTCGGCGAGTTGCAGAAGCAGCTGATCGGCGCACAGATTGAGAGAAACCACGCGGCTCGGACGCTCAGCTGCGAAAAGCTTGATCGGCACAGCAGAGCGCCAATGTGGCGATTGCCGCCAGGCAAGCGACGACGCGGGCTTGAACGCTCGTCACATCAGCCACACGAGCAGCACCGCAATCAAACCGGCCTGAATTGCGCAAGCAAGGCGATAGACTCGGAGCGCAGCGAGAATGTCGGAGGGCTTTGCTTCCGCGCGGCCCCGTCCCATCCAGCCGTCATCGACCAGGATGCCGCCATAACTTCGCGGGCCTGCCAGTCGCAACCCCAGCGCACCCGCCATGGCAGCCTCGGGCCAGCCGGCATTGGGCGACCGGTGATCTCGTGCGTCGCGCCAGACGGATTTTGCCGCCTCTAAGGCGCTGCAGCCCGGAAGCAGCGCCGCCGCGCACACGATCAACAAGGCCGCGAGGCGAGAGGCCGGCAAATTGACCAGGTCATCGAGGCGGGCCGCGCCCCATCCGAAGGCTTCGTAGCGGGTTGTTCGATGACCGATCATGCTGTCGGCCGTGTTGATCGTCTTGTACGCGACAGCTCCCGGCAAGCCGCCAACCACCATGTAGAATGTCGGTGCCACGATGCCGTCCGAAAAATTCTCCGCGAGACTTTCAATCGCCGCGCGTGCAATCGCCGGACCGTCAAGTGTTTGCGGATCGCGCCCGACGATGTGGGAAATCGCCGCTCGACCCTGGTCCAGATCGAACGCAAGGCCTGTCGCAACCTTTTTGACGTGGTCGTCGAGACTGCGCTGCGCGACGAGCGTGCTGCCGAGAACCCCGAGCGCGATGAACGCCCCTGCGCCGAGCAGGCGTGAGAAGATTTCACTGAGCGTCAGCGCGACGGTTACGGTGATCGCCAACATCAGCGCAAGTGCTGCGACACCGAGGAGCCGTCTCGCCGAGGGAGAATTGCCCGGCCGGTTGAGATGTGTTTCAAGCTCGCTCAGCAACGCCCCGATCCACGTCACCGGGTGCCCGATCGCGGCAAACAACCGCGCTGGATATCCGGCGCCGGCCTCGATTGCGAGCGCCGTCAACGTGATTTGAAGAGTGGCTAGAAGAAGCGGCATCGGCCTGGAGCAAAGAGCGTGAATCACGGCGGAAACCTTCATGACGCAAAAGCGCTCTTCCCGGAAGCTCCGGAACCCTGGATCGATCTGTCGACCGGCATCAATCCCACCGCCTACCCGTTTTCTCTTGATAATCCCGACAGTTTCACCCGGTTGCCGTCATGGCAGGCGATCCAGGATCTGGAGCAGACCGCAGCGCGGGCCTATGGCGTGAATGAACCCGGCCGGATCGTGGCTGCGCCTGGTTCTCAAGCCCTCATCGAGTTGCTCCCACGGTTGCGCTCAAAAAGCCGCGTCGCAATCCTGGGTCCCACCTACAACGAGCATGCAGCCTGCTGGCACCGTGAAGGCCATGTCTGCGCCGCCGTTGAGACCCTCTCGGAAGCCCTGTCCACGACGCCCGATGTGATCGTCGTGGTCAATCCGAACAACCCCGATGGGCGAGTGGTTTCCGCGGCGGACTTGGAGCAGGCGGCGGCGTTTCTGTCGACACGCGATGGCTGGCTTGTCGTCGATGAAGCCTTCGCCGACCTCGAGGACGGGGTGTCCCTGGCGCATCGCAACCTGCCCGCCACGATCATCCTGCGGTCTTTCGGGAAGACCTACGGGCTGGCGGGAATACGGCTGGGCTTTGCCATAGCGCCCAACGATTTCACGAACACGATCCGGGATCATCTCGGATTGTGGGCGGTTTCCGGACCAGCGCTCGAGATCGGCGCGAAAGCGCTTGCCGATCAAGGCGTGGATCGAAACGCAACAGCGGCTCTTGCGAGATGCGGCCCGCGACCTCGATTCGCTTCTGGAATCGTGCGGGTTCGGGATTGTCGGGGGTACTCTCCTGTTCCGGCTGGCGCGGCATTCGGACGCCTGCCTCCTTTTCGAGAGACTTGCGCGGGCCGGCATCTGGGTCCGCAAGTTTCCCCACGATACCACGATCCTGCGCTTCGGCATTCCGCCCCGGAGCGCTTTCGAAAGGCTCCGGACAGCGCTTACCCAAGAAGCTTCCGCATAAAGAAGCGCGGATAGATCGGGGCCGGCCCCTCAAGCTGGCCGAACACCTCGAAACCCAATCGCTCATAGAACAGGCGCGCCTGGAACGCATAGGTATCGAGCCACATATGGTCGCAGCCGCGCCGCCGTGCCTCGGCCTCTGCCGAGCGCATCAGCCGGGTGCCGATCCCCTGGCCGCGAGATTCCTCCGGCACGACCAGCATGTCGACGTAAAATCCACCCCATCGAGACTGGGCCCACAAACCGCCGAGCGTCTCTCCAGTGTCCGATTGCTGAACCAGGATGGCGAATTCGCGATTGTCGGGGCTGCCGACGCTGTTTGTCGTAAATCTCCGCAAGGCCGCTAGCGCGGCCTCGTAGGCGCCCTGGGGCGGCTCGGCGGTTTCGACAAAGATCAATTCCACAACAGCACCCTCGCCCTCGAAAGCGCTCAGAGCACGCGCTTTCGAGGGCGTCAATGTCGCAGGGGCTGCTTCTCCGAACGGGAGCGCGCCAGACCAGGGGGGACCTAATTGCCGCGGCACCGGCCCTTTGTTCAGAGAGGCGACGGGTGGTCGCACTTGGTGCAGACTCCGAACAGAAAAGGTCAAGCTGACCTATTCTGAACACATCCGGAGGTCAGGACGCAGGCAGATCCGAAATCAAAAGCAACCGCGCATCTCTTAAAGCGGTAGCGCGGCATCCCACCGGGGGCTCCATTTATGAATATCGACCTGACTGCGTCGTATGACGCTGGCCAGACTGAACACCATTGCGATTGCCACAACATTATCTTAATTAATCGCTTGGCTAATGCTCGCTCTTCTTTCCACGCAATTTCGTGGACGAACTGCCTTCGTGGCGGATTGCTCGGAACCATGCTGGGCTTGTTCGTGGTGCTTGTTCCGACGCTGGTCGGAATTGGCGCCGCAAGAGCGTCGCAGGACAACAGGACCCCGAGCATGGTCCCCGCCCTGCCGCCCGACGAGGGCGCCTTCGGCAACATGATGGCTGCGGAACCTCAAGCCGGCGTAATCGACCCTCTCCAAGCAATTGCCCTGCCGTCTCCTGCAGAAGTTCGTGACCTTCGCGCCGCCATCATTGCGGGCATGGCCGCAACCAAGCCGTCCGAAGACGTCGCCCTTGACGGCGATCTTGCGGTAACGGAACCCCATCTGGCATTCGGCAATCATCGGGTTCCGCTCTGGATCGTCGACGCGATCACGCGCGGCGCCGAGGCGAGCGGAGCCGACCCGGTTTACATGATGGCTTTGGCCGACAAGGAATCGAGCTTCATCCCGCATAACAAGGCGGCGACGTCTTCAGCGGAGGGCCTGTTCCAGTTCATCGCCGGAACGTGGCTCGAGGCGATTCGCTCATTTGGAGCAAAGCACGGCTACGAGGCGGAGGCTGCCGCCATATCGACGATCGACGGGCAGTTGATCGTCGCCGACGAAAAGATGCGCGAGCATATCCTGGGCCTGCGTCGCAACCCCTACGTTTCGGCGCTCATGGCCGGAGAGTTGAAGATCCGCGACACAGCGACACTTGAGGAGAAGCTTGGTCGCAAAATCACCCGGTCCGAGTTCTATCTCTCGCATTTCTTCGGAGTGGACCGCGCACGCAGGTTCATGCGCCTCGTGGATCAAAAGCCGAAGCAAAGCGCCTCGAGTGTCTTTCCTGCCGCGGCAAAAGCCAACAAGGCCTTGTTCTTCGTGAAAGCCGGGCGGAAGACTCGCCAGCTATCCGTCGGAGAAGTCTACGAGAAGATCGACGCGATGATCGACACGCGGCTCGACCGCTACGAGGGCGTGGTCGATTTGAGAGTGGCGGACGTCGCGCTTTGATCCGCGTCGTCATTCCCGGTTGCCACGGGCGAGCTCTCGCCCGTGCGGACGGATTCGGGCGGATAAGTCAATGATGCGGCGGCGGGACTGGTCGACGGGACATGAACGAATCCGCTCTTGACCGGGTTGCGTCGCATCATGCGAATACGGATGAGCACGAAGATCGCGAGCATTGACGATATAACCGCCGAATAGACGAACAACCCGTTGGGACCAAGAGCGTCCATCGCCATGGCGCCGATGAGGGGCCCGATGGTGACCCCGGTCGCCCAGGAGAAAAGCAGCGTTCCTACCGTCGAGACGATCTGGTCCGGCTCGACGATGTCGCATGCATGCGCGACGCAGACCGAATAGACGCAAAGTGCGGTTCCACCCCACGCCGCGAAGGCCAAGAGCAGAAAGTTCTCGGCGACATACACGCTTGCGAGAAGAATTGCGATCGACACGACAGCCGTGGCGCCGGCGAGCGCAGCGATCACGTAGCGCCGATCGGACCGATCCGACCACCAGCCCAGTGGCCATTGCATGAGAAGGCTTCCGGCCTGAAGCGCGAACAAAAGCGCGGCCGCTTTGTCCTGACTCAGTCCGATGTTGACGCCGAAAACCGGCGTGATGGCGATGACCGGTCCATTGATCATGCCGACCGCGAAGGCACCGATCACCGCCGAAGGAACGACAGAAAACAGGGCGCGGACGCGAATCTTGACGGTTCGAGGCGGCGGAGGTTCGGCCGTCGAGGTTGCGGCAATCGGAAGCAGCGAGAGAGACAGCACAGCGCTGACGGCGAGAAAGAGGCCGTCGGTCTTGATGCTGCCGAGAGCGATTCCAAGCGGCGACAACATCAAGGCGATTTTCGTCGCCATCATGTAAATCGAAAGCGTTCGACCGCGATGCGAAGAGGTGGCGCGAGCGCTGATCCAGCCATCCGTCACCGTAAAAATGCACGCAAAGGTCATTCCGGACGCAGCGCGAAGGAGCGCCCAGGCGAGGGTCGAATGTGCTTGCGTCATCGCCAGCACGAGCACGGCCGCAATGGCCGCGATACTCGCGAAGGCGCGGATATAGCCGACATGACGAATGAAAAGCGGTGCGAGGAAACAGCCTGAGGAGAAACCGAGGCCATACGCCGCCGCAACGATGCCGATCGCAGAAATCGGCAGACCCTCCGCCTGCATCCGCAACGGCATCAGCGCTTGAAGCAAGCCATTACCGGCCTGCAGCAAAGTCGCGGCGGCCGTGATGGTCCAGATGAGAGAAAGCGAGGAGGTCACAGCAAACTGGAGGTGCGAAGCAGCGGGCGCGTCTTGCCCGTAAGAGATGACACCCACGACAAGAGATCAAGGCCCATTCGAGCACGACGTCGAAAAGATGCCGTCGCCGATGACGCCCTAAGCTCGTTTATCAGCGGGTTTCCCGATGTCTCGCCAGCTCCTGAAAACTCGCAAAAAGATAAAAGCCGTTGAACCGCACGCCCGTGGCAGCCGCCTGTCTGTCGAAACCTAATGGGGCTTTGCGGGGGTTCTCCAAGCGTCCTTCAAATCGCCAATGAGGTCCGACGACGAAAGGTGGAACCGAACGTTCCTCAGGGACCGCGCAGGAAAGTCCGTCCGGCCCCGTACTCTTGAAGAGATTGTAGGCATGCATGAAGACCTCCCAAACCGCGAATCGCGAATCGCTTATTCACACGCACACTGGAGGAACACCTTGACGGGAGTATGAACGCAATCGCGCCAAAACGCGAGTCGATGGAGTGGCGTCCTGCCCGGTCCGGAGGTTAGTGTTGGGCCCCCGCCTCGATGACGCGGAAGAGAAGGATAAATCTTATGGCCCCTCGACTGAAGCAGGGTCTTCGCGGCGTAAGCCTGATCGCGGCGTTGACGATTTTGACCCCATGCCTGGCGCAACAATTGGCGCCGGCCCCCGAGGCACCGACCGGCCGGACAGCCAAGAATCTTGTTTCGGCCACAAAAGATATGGTGGCTGCCGCCAATCCCCTCGCGGCGCAGGCCGGCCGCGAAATCCTCGCGAGCGGTGGCAGCGCCATCGACGCCGCGGTAGCGGTTCAACTGGTCCTCAACCTTGTCGAACCCCAGAGTTCCGGCGTTGGCGGCGGCGCCTTCATGGTGGTGTGGGATGGCAGCGCCATCACAACCCTGGACGGCCGCGAAACCGCGCCTTCTGCCGCAAAACCCGAGCGGTTCCTCGGCCCCGACGGCAAGCCGATGAAGTTCTACGACGCCGTCGTCGGCGGTTTGTCGGTGGGCGTGCCGGGGGCGGTGCGTCTGCTTGAGACCGCCCACAAGCGTTGGGGCAAACTCCCTTGGAAGCAGGTCATCGAGCCCGCCGCAACACTCGCGGAAAACGGTTTCACCATCTCGCCGCGCCTGAACGGGCTGCTGAGTCAGGAGAAGTTCCTGCAGAACGATCCCTTGGCGCGCGCCTATTTTTACGACCAAGAGGGCAAGCCGAAAGCGGTCGGAACCGTGCTGAAGAATCCGGCTTTCGCCAAAACCCTGCGGCTCATCGCCGATAAGGGTGCGGACGGGTTTTATACCGGCGAGGTTGCAACCGATGTGGTCGCGTCGGTGACGGGACACGCCACCAATCCGGGCGATATGACTTTGGAGGATCTGCGCAATTACAGGGTCGAGGAACGTCCCGCCCTCTGCGGCCCTTATCGGACCTACAAGATCTGCGGCATGGGTCCGCCGAGTTCCGGACAGGTCGCCGTGCTGCAAATTCTCGGAATCCTGCAGCAAACTGACATGGCGGCTCTAAAGCCGGGGGCTGATGCGGTGCACTGGATATCCGAAGCCGGTCGCCTCGCCTACGCTGACAGGTCGCTTTATCTTGGCGACCCGGCTTTCGTCAGCGTGCCGGTGAAGGGCCTCGTCGATCCTGGATATCTGAAGAGCCGCGCCGCGATCATCGATCCCGGCCGCTCCATGGGCAAAGCGAAGCCCGGCGAACCGCCCTTCCAGAAAACCTTTCGCTGGGGCGCTTCCGAGGGAATCGAATTCGGCACCAGCCACATGTCGATCGTCGACCGCGACGGCAAGGCGGTGTCCATGACGACAACGATCGAGGATGGATTCGGCGCGCGGGTGATGACCAAAAGCGGCTTTCTGCTCAACAACCAACTCACGGATTTCTCATTCGCCCCCGTTGAAGATGGGAAGCCGGTGGCGAACCGGGTCGAGGCCGGCAAGCGGCCGCGCAGCTCCATGGCGCCAACCATCGTTTTCGACCAGAACGGCCAGCTCTATGCGGTGGTGGGCTCGCCCGGAGGCAGCCTGATCATCAATTATGTGGCGAAGACGTTGGTGGGCCTCCTCGACTGGAAGCTCGATCCGCAGGTGGCGGCTGACCTTCCGAACGTGGGAAGCCGCAACGGACCCACTGAACTCGAGGCCGGAACAGAGGCGGCCGAATGGAAGGCGGATCTCGAAGCAAAGGGGCATGAGGTCAAGCTGATCGACCAGAATTCCGGCATCCACGCCATCGTGGTGACGCCCTCAGGGCTCGTTGGTGGGGCGGATAGCCGCCGCGAGGGCGTGGCGATCGGAAACTGAAACCTTTGACGAAACAGGGTTCGTGTAGCAGAAGAGTGCCGGAAAAATCGGATCCTTGAGGAAGCGGATGAAAAAGTTTCTCGTCACCGGCGGCGCCGGCTTTATCGGCTCCGCCGTTGTCCGGATGCTGGTTCGCGATACCCCCCACGAGGTGATGGTTGTCGACAAGCTCACCTACGCGGGCAACCTCGATTCCCTCAAGCCCGTCGCCAACAGCCCGCGCTATCGCTTCGAGCAGGCCGACATTACCGATCCAGAGCGCATGCGGACCCTGGTTGAGAGCTACCGGCCGGATGTCATCATGCATCTCGCAGCGGAAAGCCATGTCGACCGGTCCATCGATGGCCCCGGCGCCTTCGTCCACACCAATGTGGTGGGAACCTTCGCGCTCCTGCAGGCAAGCCTCGCCTATTGGCGCTCGCTGCCGCCGTCGGGGCAGGAGGCCTTCCGGTTTCATCATATCTCCACCGACGAGGTCTTCGGCTCCCTCGGGGAGGAAGGCTTGTTCCACGAGGAATACCCCTACCAGCCGACCTCTCCGTATTCGGCCTCGAAGGCCGCCTCGGACCATTTCGTTCGGGCATGGAACCACACCTACGGCCTGCCCACGATCGTGACCAATTGCTCCAACAATTACGGCCCCTATCACTTCCCCGAAAAGCTGATCCCGCTGATCATTCTCAATGCGCTCGAAGGCAAGCCGCTCCCCGTTTACGGAAAAGGCGACAACGTCCGCGACTGGCTTTTCGTCGACGACCACGCCCGCGCGCTCATTCTTGCGGCCGAGAAGGGCCGGCCGGGAGAAACCTATGCAATCGGCGGGCATAACGAGCGGCAGAACATCGATGTGGTTCGGGGCATTTGCCGGCTCGTCGACGAGCTGGCGCCCGACGGTGCAATCGGGCCGCGCGAAAACCTGATTTCGTACGTCACCGACCGTCCAGGCCACGACCTGCGCTATGCAATCGACGCGTCGAAAATCGAACGGGACCTCGGCTGGCGACCCGTGGAAACCTTCGAGAGCGGGCTTCGCAAGACCGTCGAATGGTATTTGTCGAATCGGGACTGGTGGGAGCGGGTCCGCTCCGGCGGCTATCGCGGCCAGCGCCTCGGGATGATGACCTGAGCCTCGGATTCGGTGGCGAGGTCGATCGGACCGGTCGCCGGTTTACGTGCATGAAAGGGAGGATCCGCTGCACATTCTCGTCATCGGTAAGGAAGGCCAGGTCGCACGGGCATTGTCCGAGCGTGCATCGGCGCATGGAGCCACCGTCACGCTGATTGGCCGCCCTCTGCTTGACCTCGCGGACCCATCTGGCGTGGGCGACGTGCTTGCGGAGGCGTCGGGCGACGTGATCGTGAACGCCGCTGCCTACACGGCCGTCGATCAGGCGGAGGCAGAGCCGGACCTTGCCGAAGCGGTCAACGGGATCGGAGCCGGAGCGGCCGCTGGAGCGGCGGCTGCGATGAACGTGCCGTTCGTGCACATATCCACCGACTACGTCTTCGACGGCAATGCCGACCGCCCCTATGGAGAGGATGATCCCGTGTCGCCGCTTGGCGCCTATGGCCGGTCGAAATTGTTGGGCGAACGGGCGGTCGCGGCGGCGCATCCGGATCACGCGATTCTTCGGACCTCGTGGATCTACAGCCCGTTCGGCAAAAACTTCGTCAAGACGATGTTGCGGCTGGCGCGTGATCGCGACGAAGTTTCGGTGGTGGCCGATCAACTCGGCAGCCCGACGAGCGCGCACGACATCGCAGATGGCATCGTTACTGTGTGCCGCAATCTGCTCACCCGGCCCGCTCATTCCCCCTTGCGGGGAATCTTTCACATGAGCGCTTCAGGATCCGCCACGTGGGCGGAATTCGCCGCCGCGATCTTTGCCCAATCGGCGGAACTCGGCGGCCCGAGCGCCCGCGTCATCCCGATCTCGACGGCCGATTATCCGACGCCAGCCCGCCGGCCTGCCAATTCGCGGCTGGCTTCCGAGAAGATCGCCGCCATCCATGGCGTGACGCTTCCTGAATGGCGCGTTTCCTTGACGCCTTGTATTCGTCGGCTGCTGGATGAGGGTTCTTTCTAGGAGGCGGGCACGATCTTCCCTCAATCGACCCGCCCCGGAGCGCAACATTCTCCAAGCCAGACGCCGCCGAAGCCGATCCTGCTAAAAAGACGATTGTTCTTTTTATAGAACGACATTAAGATTGCCGCCATGACAAAGCGCGACGCAACCGACCATCGCCTCGAAACCCGCCTGGTGCATGACGGGCAGATCCGCAGCCCGTTTGGAGAAACGTCGGAAGCGTTGTTCCTGACGCAAGGGTTCATCTACGATAACGCCGAAAGCGCCGAAGCGCGGTTCCTCGACGAGGAGCCCGGCTACAGCTATACGCGATATTCCAATCCGACCACGACCATGTTCGAAGAGCGGATGGCGGCGCTCGAAGGCGCCGAGATGGGCCAGGCCACCGCGACCGGGATGGCTGCGGTCACCGCCGCCATGATGGGACAGGTCAAGGCCGGCGACCACGTGGTTGCGGCCCGCGCCCTTTTCGGATCCTGCCGCTTCATCGTCGAAGACCTGCTGCCCCGTTTCGGGGTCGGCTGCACCCTCGTCGACGGGCCCAATCTCGACGAATGGCGCGCGGCCGTGACGCCTGCGACGAAAGCATTCCTGCTGGAAACACCCTCGAACCCGAGCCTCGAAATGATCGACATCGCGGGCGTGGCCAAGATCGCTCATGCGGCGGGTGCGACGCTGACGGTCGACAATGTTTTTGCCTCGCCGCTCTTCCAACGGCCCTTGGCGCTGGGGGCCGATTGCGTGGTGTATTCCGCCACCAAGCACATCGACGGACAAGGCCGATGTCTCGGCGGCATCATCCTGGGCTCGGTGGAATTCATCGAGACGCACGTGCAGCAATTCCTCCGCATGACCGGGCCCACCCTTTCGCCGTTCAACGCGTGGGTCTTGCTCAAAGGGCTCGAGACCCTCTCCGTCCGGGTCGAGCGACAAACCGCGACAGCCGGCTACCTCGCCGATTTTCTGGCAGAGCATTCCCGGGTCCAGCGCCTCACCTATCCGGGTCGGGCCGATCACCCGCAGGCGGAACTGATCCGCCGGCAGATGACAGGCGGCTCGACGATGATCGCTTTGGAGCTCAAGGACGGACGGGACGGAGCATTCCGTTTCATGAACGCCCTGCGGCTGATCCGCATCTCCAACAATCTGGGCGATGCCAAAAGCCTGGTGACACATCCCTCCACCACGACCCATCAGCGGTTCACGCCGGAACTCCGCCTCGAGATGGGAATTCGCGATGGATTGGTGCGATTCTCTGTCGGGCTGGAGCATCGCGACGATCTGCTGGCGGATCTCGAACAGGCGCTCGCGCACGTCTAGGTCGACGAAGAACCCGGATGAGATGTTCGAGCGGGACCTCATTCAGCCGGTAGGCTGCTTACCCGTGTTAGCCGCCAATTGAGCCTCGAAGGCGCGCTTGTAGGCGGGGCGCTTTTCGCCGCGGGTGACATAGGCGGCGAGGTTCGGATATTCGTCCAACATACCCGATGATCTCATCCGGAGCAGCACCGATACCATCATCAGGTCGCCCGCGCTGAACGCACCATCGAGCCATTCGGCATCGCCGAGGCGACGGGAGAGTTGGCCCAGCCGCTCACGAATGCGATCCTCGACCAGAGGCATGCGTTGCGGGGTCCAGGACCTGTCGCCCTCGAGGAGCCTGGCGGTTGCGAATTCAAGGATGGGCGGCTCCACTGTGCTGAGAGCCGCGAACATCCATGTGATCGCGCGCGCCCGGGCATTCGCGTCGTCCGGCAGCAGGCCTGCATGGCGCTCCGCAATGTGGAGCACGATTGCCCCCGTCTCAAAAAGGGTGAGATCGCCTTCCTGGTAGGCCGGAATCTGCCCGAACGGATTGAGCGCCAGGTACGCAGGTTCCTTCATGGCGCCGAATGAGACAAAACGAACCTCGTAAGGTTGTCCCACCTCCTCAAGCGCCCAGCGAACCCGCGTATCGCGCGCCAGTCCCTTGCCGCCATCGGGCGACCGTTCGAAGGCCGTGATCGTAATGGTCATCGTGAGAGACTCCTGCGCGGCGAAGCGATCGGCCTGCACGCCGTCAAGACAAGCTCAGCGAGGCCCGGCGGAAACAACCGATTCCGACGCTACGATCCGAGGCCTTATTCGGGACTGAGGCCGGCGCCGATGCGCAGGCAGATGAGAAGTTCCACGAAGCTGGGGCTTCCGTCGATCTGCGTCTCGGCCGCGCAACGGCTTTGCAGAGGCTCGTTGAAGTTCGCCCACTGGGCGCGAACCTTTGTGCGTGCCGCGTCTTCATCGGCGAGACATTTGGTGACGGTCTGCTGAGGGACGCCGTTCTGCGCCGACGCATCGGCCTTGCAGGTCACTCGAGGGTTGAAATTCGGCACCGCTTCGGCGGCGGGCGTGATCAGCGAGGTGGCCATCAACAATGTCTGCAAGGTCGTGAGCATCGGGGGTTCTCTCAAGGAAGGCGCTTGCCGTGACTTAGCTGTACGACAATAGACGGCAGGTTCGTCTGCTCGCAATCGTTTCTTGGAGACATCAACCAGACGAGACAGTCAGGCCTGCCATTCAATGGGCGAGCGGGGCATCCACCGAGCAGACGACTCCGGTTGGCGCAAACTCGATCCTGACCTTCCCATCGAGGTCCTGGGCCAGGCTCCGTTCGATAAGCCGCGTCCCGAACCCTCGCCGGGCGGGCCTCTGCACCAGCGGCCCCTCGGTCTCTTCCCAGGTCAGATGAAGCCTCGGAGAGCCTTCGGCGCCGTTCAGTCGCCAGCGCACCCCAATTTCGCCCGATCCATTGGACAAAGCGCCATATTTCACCGCGTTGGTCGTCAATTCCTGCAACGCCATTGCGAGCGCCAGCGCCATGCGCGGCGGGATCTGGACGGGCGGACCCTGGATATGAAACCGGTTCTCCCCGCGAGACCGATAAGGCGCGATGGCCTGCCCGACGATCTCGTCCAGAGGCACGGCCGCCCAATGGCTTTCCGTCAGCACATCGTGCACGCGCGAGAGGGCGATGAGCCTGCTTTCGATCGCATGCGACGCATGGTCGATGGTGGACGCGTTCCGGAGCGTCTGCGACGCGATGGATTGCACCGTCGCGAGGGTATTCTTCACACGATGGTTGAGTTCATTGATCAGCAAATCCTTGTCGCGCACGGATTGGCGCAGTTCATCGACCGCGCGAAGACGCTCGATGGCGGCGCCCAGGAGGTTGGCGTAGCTGCGGAGGAATTCGATGTCGGATTGCGTAAAGTTTCGCGGATTGCGGCTGTCCACCTGCAGCACGCCAAAGGCCGCCCGCCCCTTGCTGCTCAGGATCAGCACGTTCACAAATGCCTCAACCCCATGGTCGATCATGAAGTCGTGATATTCGAAGCGGCGTTCGGTTTGCCGGTTGGACGAGATCACTGACCCTTGCGCAAGGGTCAGTCCCTCGGGCGAATTCTCGACCGCGGTGACACTGACAACTCCCACAACGCCCGGCTTCCACCCGACGCCCGCACGGACTTTGAAAGTCCTGCCATCGGGCGAAAGCTCCATCACCTTGGCAAAGTCGGTTTCGAGAGCGCGGCCCACCAGCCCGCAGGCCTTGTCGAGAATGTCGTCGAGATCCTCGGTCTTGAGCGCGAGATCGCCGAACTCCGCCAGTACCCGCTGCTGCTCGAGCAACGCATCCCTGTCTGTACCTTGCTGCTCAGCCATTCGTAGACGCTCTGAAAAATTCCCCGTTTCCAATACTCAGGGTGGATTTATGGTTCCATGCGCAAGGTGCGAAGCGCCCAGAAAATGGCGCAAACTAAGCTGGAATCCCGGAAGCGCCGCTGGGCCTTCCCCACGCAAACGCCAGACCCTGGAAGGCCTCAGAACAGGCGCGACCTCTGCTAGCTGCCTCTAAGTTGGCTTCGATCGAACCAGCGGCCAACTTCCACATTCTCCGCCACATGCATGCATCAACGCTGGCGTTGCGCAGCGTTCCGATGCTGGTCAACGTGCACTTTGACCAGAAGCGGACTTCCGTCGCGTCGCTTCATTTCCTCGGTTCATTTCACCAGAGCTTTCAGCAGGAATAAATAGCTATCTGCCTCGACGCTTACTAACTCGTTCTGTCGCAAGGGTGGTTTCTGAGGGCAGTGAGCTATGCTTTCGCGACTGTCGCTCGCCACGGGCCCGGATGCTGCAGAAGTGCGATCCGGCTTCACCGTTCAGCTGCCGAGCGCCTAACGTGTGCACTCGGCCCGATACCGGGCAAAGCTCGACGGCATCGCCCCTTATGATGCTCGAATATTCATGATGCTCGAGTATCCGACACTCTATTCGATCTTGATATGCCGGGACTCGATCACCGGCTTCCAGCGCGCCTGGTCGGCCGCGACGGTCGCGTGAAACTGCTGTGAGGTGTTGCCGACGGGCTCCATGAATTGACCCTTTAGCTTTTCCACGAGTTGCGGATCGTGAAGCGCTTCCGCGACGGCCTTCTGAAGCGTTTTGACAATCGCCTCGCTGGTACCCGCGGGAGCGATCAGGCCTACCCAGGCGTCGGCCTCGACATTCGCGATGCCGATCTCCTTCAAGGTCTTGAGATCGGGCAGCATGGTGCTGCGCTGTGCCGAGGTGATCGCCAGCATCTTCAATTGGCCGGCCGAAGCCTGCGGCACGACCGAACCTGCCGGCAGGCATGCCATATGGACATCGCCGCGAAGGAGAGCCGTGACGGCTTGGGGCGAGCCGCCATACGGCACGTGGACGAATTGCGTGCCGCTCTGCATCGAGATCGCCTCCATGGCGAGATGCGACAGCGAGCCGTTTCCGATCGAGCCGTAATTGTATTTGCCGGGCTCGCGCTTGAGGAGGGCGACGAGGTCTTCGACGGATTGGACGCCGAGGCTGTTGTTGACGACGAGGACGCTAGGCTGGGACGCAAGGATCGTCACGAGATTGAGGTCTGTCGCCGGATTATAGGGCAGCTTCGGAAACAGCAATGTGTTGATGGCAAGTGGTCCGCCGATGCTCACGCCGAGGGTGTAACCATCGGGATCCGCCTTTGCCACCGCGTCGGTGCCGAGATTGCCGCTGGCGCCGGGCTTGTTTTCGATCACGAAGGGCTGGCCCAGCGATTTCTGCAAATGATCGGCGACAATCCGGGCAAGGCTGTCGGGCGTCGATCCCGCCCCGAAGGGCACGACGATCTTGACGGTTCGAGTGGGCCATTCCTGCGCCTGCAGTGGGAGAGCGGCCAGAAGCGCGCCGAGGAGGGCGAATGCGATTGTCTTCAAGTGACGTTTCCCCTTGAGGTTTCGATTGCGGCCGAAAGCTGCCCGAGCGAACGGCCCAGATAGGCACCGTTGCGCTCAAGGTCACCCTGTAACACATCCACGGGAATGCCCGCTACATCCGTACCGCGTGAAAGGGCGATGTGAGCCGCCGTCCCCGCCGCCTGTCCCATCGCGAAACAGGCGCCACTGACCCGGGCAGCCGATTGCCCGTCGTGATCCATCGAGGCGCAACGGCCCGCCACCAGCAGATTGGTGGAATTGCGCGGAACGAGCATGCGGTACGGCAAGTGATTGAAGCCACGAGAGGCGGGAATGTCCGGCCACACCCATTCCACGTCGCCCGCGACGTGTTTTTCGAGGGGCCAGCCATTGACCCCGATCGTATCGTCGAAACTGGCGCAGGAGATGACGTCAGCCCCGGTTAGTTCGTAGAGCCCGCCGATGCGGCGCGTTTCGCGCACGCCGATCTGTGGCGCCATGTCGACGATGTAGGACTTGGCAAAGCCCGGCACTTCCTGGCGGAGGAAATCGTAAAAGGCGATGGCCTGACGCCGCCCCTCGATCTCCCCCCGGCTGAGTTGCTCGGCATCAGTACCGTTGATGGCGCTTCCGTCCGCATTGCGCAATTGCGTGACGTTGATACGCCACTCGTTCGTATGGCGCTGGGGCCGCACGATCGCACCCTTGCGCGGAAACTGATAACGGCCCTGCCGTTCCATCTTGCTCATGAGATCCGGAATGGTTCTCCATGCCTCTCCGGCTTCGATCGGGTCGACGTTGTTGAGGCGGAACATGCTGGTCGGAAAAAGCATGTTGCCGGTCGCATCGCCGATCTCAAAAGGGGCTCCCGCCCAGGCCGCCAGATCGCCGTCGCCCGAGCAATCGATGAAAATATCGGCCAACACGGCGCGGCGGCCGGATTTCGTCTCGACGAGAAGCGCCTTCACGCGCCCGCCATCCATCACCACGCCGGTTCCGAGAGCATGGAAGAGGATTTCGACACCGCGAGCGAGCAGGAGATCGTCGGCCGCGCATTTATAGGCGGCGGTGTCGTAGGCTTGCGCTTTGGTCTTGCCGAGGACCACGTGCGGCGCGTTGAGGCCGCCGAGTTTGTCAATCCGATCGAGCAATTCGTCGGCGGTGCCGAAGACCACTCGTTGAATGTCCCCATGCACATTGGCGAAGAGGCCGCAGAAATTCGTGACGCCGGCAGCGGTCCCCATGCCGCCGGAAAAGCCATAGCGCTCGATCAACAGGGTGCGGCGACCTTTCTGGCCGGCGGCCGCCGCCGCTGCGAGCCCGGCCGGACCCCCGCCGAGAACCACGACTTCATAGCGCCCATGGATTGGCGTCGATCGCTCGGGTTCGCTGATCCGGGAAGCAGTCATGTGGCCTGTGCCCTAGCGATCATTCCGCGTCGCCTTGAGGCTCGATTGTGCGGCGAGCTCGGTAGGCCCGGAACACGCCTAGGGAGACATCGCACCGGACATCGACAAAGCCGCTCGCCCGAAGCCGGTCCATGATCACTGCCGGCTCAACGCAGTTTTCGATCGTGTCCCAATAATATTGCATAAGGGTCTGAGTTTCGGCGGCCGACGTTGTCCAGCGCGCAAAAAAGGGCACGATCCAGCCGAGATAAACCTTCGTCAATGCCTTGCCGACACGACCGGTGGATTGACTGATCTCGAGAATGAGCGCGATGCCGCCCGGCTTCAGCACCCGATGGAATTCAGAAAAGGCCAGGCTGATATCCGACACATGGCGGAGGGCATAGCCCATGCTGACAAGATCGACACTTTGGTCCGCGACCGGCAAGGCCTCGGCGCGGCCCTGGATCAATCCGATGCCAAGCGAGCGCCGCGCCTCGGCCAGCATGTTTTCGCTGACGTCGAGACCCACCACCGAAGCTCGGTCCCCCGCGAGAATGACCCCTTCTCGCGCTACGAGGCCGGTTCCGATGGCGACATCGAGCTGTCGCATACCCTTCCGCAATCCAGCGTGCTTCAGCGCCTCGCGCCGATACCAGCGGCCCGATCCCAACGAGAACAGGGTGTTGATCCGATCGTAGTGAGGTGCGGTCTTGTTGAAGAGATCGCGGACGAAGGGGGCCCGATGTTCGAGGGCCGAATAATAGCGTTGGAGGAGCGGATGCGGCTGGGTTTCACTGGCAGGCACTTGTTTTTTCATAATGTTTTCTCAAGGCTGCGCGCGGATTCGGGAAGGCTGGACCAATACCGCCGCTCGGGGAAGTCATGGACCTCACCGTCTTAACACATTAACCTGGATTTTCCGGCGCAGAGCCTGGAGGCGGGCGCAACAACCGCCCCAGGCACGTTGATAAATTCGGCGAATAACGCCAATCGATCTCGGCGCGTTTTCATTTGAATAAAATCGTTCGGCGGTCAATGTCTATGGTTCACAGGTCTCATCCCTCCATGCCCCCAAGCCTCGATAGCGTTTCGGACTTGCCCCCTGGCCCTGGGAAGACCTTGCCGCATGGGAAGACTTCGCCGGGTGGGAACACTTTGCCGCAGCGGAAGAGTTCGCCCCCTGACGCCGCCACCATGGGCTGGCGACTCTATGGGACCGTGGCCTTCGCCTTCGTCCTCTTCGTCTTCTCGCTGTTCAGTCTGTGTTGGAGCCTGCCTGCTGCCCTTCTTTATCACGTCCTTCCTCGGCGCGTCGGCGTCCCTTTAGGCCAACTTGTCATTAGCGCAGGCTTTCGGTTCTACGTAATGATCCTGAAGGTGACCGGGCTTCTGATTTGCGACATTGGCGCGCTCGATTGCCTGCGCGACGAGAAGGGCGTCATGATCGCCGCCAACCATCCGTCGGCTCTCGATGCCGTCTTAATCATTTCGCGGCAGCGCCGAATTACGTGCATCATGAAAGCTCTCATTTGGGACAACGTCTTCCTCGGCGGCGGTGCGCGCCTTGCGGGCTACATCCGCAACGACGCGCCCCATTCCATGCTTCGAAAATCAGCTGAGGCGTTGAAAAACAATCAGAAAATCCTGGTTTTCCCCGAGGGGACGCGCACGCGAAAGGCCCCTGTCGGTGACTTTGCGGGCGGTTTCGCGCTTGCGGCCAAAAAGGCTGGAGCGCCAATCCAAACAGTCATCATCGAGACCAATCTTCCCGATTTCGACGGACGATGGTTTCTGTTCCGCAAACCCCCTTTTCCGGTTGTCTACCGCGCGAGACTTGGCCGACGCTTCAAGGTGGGCGATGATGTGCAGGCTTTCGTCGGCGAACTGCACCGCTATTTTCAAGATGAATTGACGCCACCCCTCCATTCGCGACCGAAAACGCCGCAGCCTGCCGTATGACCAGCGTCTCACGCACTCATCTCGTCCTTATTCCCAGCTACAACACCGGACCGAAACTGTTCGAGACCGTCAATCAAGCGCTTGAGAATTGGGCACCGGTCTGGGTGGTGGTCGATGGCAGCACCGACCGGAGCGAGATTCCATTGCGCGCGATGGCGGAAACCGATCCGAGATTACGTATTCTGTCCCTGCCGCAAAACAGCGGCAAAGGGGCGGCGATCCTGCACGCCCTGCGCGACGCCATCAAGGACGGTTTCACGCATGTCCTGACGATGGATTCCGACGGCCAGCATGCGGCGGATCACATCCGGGTTTTCATGGCTGCCTCAATGGACGCTCCCGACGCGGTGATCCTGGGCCGCCCGACCTTCGATTCGAGCGCGCCGCTCCTGCGTGTGTGTGGCCGGCGATTGTCGAATTTGTGGGCGAATGCGGAAACCCTGTGGTCGGGAATTGGCGATTCGCTTTTCGGGTTTCGCGTTTATCCGGCAAACGATCTGCTGGCCGTGATGGAGGAGGGCCGCTGGATGCGTCGGTTCGATTTCGAACCCGAGGCGGCCGTGCGACTGTCGTGGCGCGGTTTGCCGATGATTAATATCGCGACGCCGGTGCGTTACTTTCGAGCAGACGAGGGCGGCGTTTCCCATTTCAATTATCTGCGCGACAACGCGCTACTCACCGGCATGCATGCGCGGCTTGTCGTCGGCGCAATCATTCGCTGGCGTTCCTTGTTGAAAGCGCGCCGCTCGCGAAATTGATCCGCTGCCGAATCCAAATGCCATTGGCAGCGAGACGGCTTGAAGTCCCGCTGCCGAGATGCGTTCGAGCAAGACGGGTAGCACATCGAGAACGACCGGATCGCCGGCCCGCGTCCGCGCACAATCGCCATCATGCAACATCAGGATGCTGCCCGCTTTGACACCGTGCAGCATTCGGCCCAGCACGCGGTCTGGATCACTATCGAGGCTGTCATACCCTCGGCACGTCCAGGCCGCCAGTTTTTGGTCAAGCGAAGTCAAAAGGGGATCGAGCAGCGGACTTCGCAATCCCATCGGCGCGCGAAAAAATGCTGGCGGCCGGCCGGTTGCGGCCTCGATAATTTCGTTGGGCGCCTCGAGCTCGCGGCGAAGTCGCGCTGGCGAGAAGCACGCGAACAAAGAGGGGTGCGAGAAGGTATGATTCTCGATGCTATGTCCGCGCCGGACGATTTCCCGGGCAAGATCCGGTTCCGCTTGGATCCTCCGCCCGATGCAGAAGAAACTGGCCTTCGCGCCAAAGCGGTCGAGCACGTCCAGAACCTGGGGTGTCACGGCCGGATCGGGCCCGTCGTCGAATGTGAGGGCGATCTCTCCCCGCTCAGCGCAGGCACCGGGCAACGCCGTTAGGTTGGAGCCGAGCAATGCGCTTCTCGGCACCATTCCGATGATACCGAGCGCCAGATGATTCAGCGCGAGCGCGCCGAGGCCATAGGCCCAAAGGGCTGGGTCGGCCGCCGTGGCGACAAGGACGACGATGTGGAATCCGGCGGAGAGACGGATGACGCCGCTTGGTCGCCACCGCGCTCCGGGTGAGGACCTCAGGGAAGCCGGACCACCCTCGTCAACGTCCAGCATGCTCGCCTCGCCACGCCTCTTGTTTGGTAAAGGCAAGGATCGTTTCCTTGAAGGTCGCGTGTCGGTGATGCCGGAACTTGCAAATCCGATAGGCGTATTCCGCGCCGAACATGAGGATGACGAGCGGTAGATCGAGGATGTTGACGAAAAGCGACCACGTTGCCGCAGGGGCAAGAACAAACAATCCGGCCGACAAACTGAGCTGCGCCAAGAAGAAGGCGCACCAGCCCATCGTGACCCGCCGGGTGTAACCGACCAGTTCGGGCGTCAAGTCCCCCCTGATCGTGCGGGCGATCCGCGTGACGATGGCGCCGGTCGGAGACGACAGGGACAGGCCGAACCACGTCAGCAACGCCAAATAGAGCGCCGCATGTGACAGGCCGCTCGTGGTGACAAGCGCTGAACGCGCGGAATAAAAACTCACCGCAAGCGCGACCGCGCCGAATGCCAGGACGAGACCACGCGTTGTGCGTGTCCCCCAAGGCAGAATCACACCCGCGACGATGATTTGGACCGATGCCCAAAACGCTACAAGCTGACCGGCTTGCCCGTTGGCGAGGGCCATATGGCTGAGGATCGGGCAAGCGCAGGCGCTCACTAGGAGCATGCCTTTCAAGACCGGGTGGAAGGCGAAACGCATCGATTAGCCCTTTAGCCGAACTGCGTTGCCCTCGGGAAGCAGCCGAAATTGGTCAATATCCGCTCGTGTAGCGAACAGTCCGACCTGTGTGGTACAGAACTGTCAGACGCCACGCTGCCATTGCATGTTTTCATATTCGGAATGCTTCAGTATAGCATCTTGGTATAATTCGAAAGAAAGACCTGTGGACCTTTACAATGAATAGCCCCGTGCAGGCACCCTTCGAGCGGGAGATCGCCGGCCTCATCGTCGAAGCCCTTCATCTCGAAATGCCCCCGGAAGAAATCGAGCCGACACAAGCCCTGTTCGGAGACGGGCTAGGTCTCGATTCCATCGACGCGCTCGAAATTGCCCTTGCTGTATCGTCCAAATACGGCTTCCAGCTAAAATCGGACGACGAGCGCAACGAGGAAATTTTCGCGTCACTGCGAAGCTTTTCGGATTTTATTCAGCGCCATCGTACAAAGTAGCGGAGCGTCCGATTACCTCATGACAAGCTGTTTACCGATCGTCGCGCGCGGGCCACACGATGTATTGTTTCGAAAACATGCTGTAATCGTCACGACGGCTATGTTCCTACACGCCGTCGAAGCGATGGCCAACGAGCTTCCCGCGGGCGATTATGTCGTCAACCTCTGCCAGGATCGCTATCACTTTGTGGTAGCATTCGCTGCCGCATTGCTTGCCGGCAAAATCACCCTTCTGGCGAGCGACCGATCGTCCGACGGCTTGCGCGTGCTCGCCGGGCGCTTCGACAACCCGGCCCTGCTTGTCGACGAACTCCCCGCGCCTGGTGCGAAGAACTGCTTTCTCGTGGCGCCAATTGTCGCCGGGACAGCGCGGTCGGCGGCGATCGCGACGATTCCCGTCGATCAAGTCGCAGCGCTTGTGTTCACGTCCGGGAGCACCGGCCAGCCGGTTTCCCACGCAAAGCTGTGGGGGGGGCTGGTCCAACGGACGATTGCCGCCGGCGAGCGCTTCGGCTTCCAACCCGATCGCCCTGCTTCCGTGATCGGAACCGTGCCCCCGCAACACATGTACGGTTTCGAAACCACCGTCCTCCTGCCTCTGCACGCTCCCGTTTCGAGCTGGTGCGGCGCAAGTTTCTACCCGGCCGATATTCACCAGGCGCTGGAGGCTTCTCCGGGACCACGCACGCTCGTGACCGCGCCCCTGCATATCCGCACCCTCTTGCAAGCCGGGATGCTGCTACCGCAAATCTCCAGCATCATCTCGGCCACGGCGCCGTTGGATCCTCGCTTGGCTGCGGACGCGGAACAGCGATGGGGCACAGAGGTCTTTGAAATTTTCGGTGCGACCGAGGTCGGGTCAATCGCCAGCCGCCGCACCGTGGAAACCGAGATCTGGACGACCTATCCGGACGTCCACCTTGTGCAAACGGCAGCGGACGACGTCCCGTTTGTCGAAGCCCCTCACGCGCGGGCCTTCCCGCTCTCCGATGCAGTCGACGTCCTCAGCGAGACACAATTCCGGCTTCTCGGCCGCCCCACGGACCTGATCAAGCTCGGCGGTCGGCGTGAGTTGATAGCACGCCTTAATCAGATGCTCCTGGCTGTTCCGGGGGTTGTCGATGGCGTCTTCATCGCGCCGGATGATCTTGAGCTTCGGCCAGCCGCGCGCTTGGAGACTTTCGTTGTTGCACCTGATCGCACACCCGATGAGATCATGAGTGCCCTGCGGGATCGCATCGATCCCGTGTTTCTTCCGCGCCGTGTGGTTTGCGTCGCAGCCATCCCGCGAAATGAGGTCGGCAAGCTACCCCGCCAAGCGCTGTTGGCATTGCGCGAGAGCATCGCGACGACAGAGGCGGGATTGGACAATGAAGCCGGCGCATTCGGGATTCCGGCCGATCACCCGTGTTTGCCCGGGCATTTTCCCGGGCGACCGATCGTCCCGGGCGTGGTCTTGCTGGAGGAGGCCGTTGCGTTGATTGCGAGGCGCCTCGATGGACGGCGTCTGATCGCGCTTGACACAGCGAAATTTCTCGCGCCCGTCCTGCCTGAGGAGGAGATTGTCGTTTCATATCGGCGCTCGGCTTCCGATCGTGTCACCTTCACCTGTCGCCACGGCGAAAATCTGCTGCTGCGGGGAAGCGGCAGGCTTGGTCCGGCGGCCTCGTGAGCGATTCGCGTTGGCCGCATCGGGGCGAACGGGGCGCAGCCTGGCTGATTCGGCTTATGCTGTGGCTCGTAATCACCGTTGGCTACAATGCTGGACGGCTGCTCCTGGTGCCGATCACGTTCTATTTCTTTGCCACTGGCCGTTCTGTTCGCATCGCTTCGCGCAATTTTCTGAGTCGTGTACTCGGCCGAGACGCATCGTTCGGCGATGTCTTCCGCCATCTGCTGACCTTCTCGCACGTGATGCTCGACCGGGTTTTCTTTCTGCTCAAGCGTATCGATCGTTTCGACGTGGACATCGTAGGCCTTGAGATCCTACAGCATGTCATCGTCGAAGGCCGTGGGTGCATCCTCGTAGGCGGGCATCTCGGTAGTTTCGAGGTCTTGCGCTCGGTTGGCCGGCATTCGCCAGTGCCGGTGCGCGCCCTGATGTTTCGTCATGCAACCGGGGTTGCCAGCCGCATCTACGACGAACTTGACCAGGGATTTCGCGACAGCGTGATCGAGGTCGGGAAGCCGGACTCCATGCTGCGGGTTCGCGAAAGCCTCGACCGTGGCGAACTCGTCGGTATCCTGTCCGATCGCACGCTCGGCGGGGAAAAGTACATGATGGTGCCATTCCTAGGTAAAGATGCGGCGTTTCCGACCGGGCCATTGATATTGGCCGCGGCGCTACATGCACCCGTCCTGCTGTTCTATGGCGTTCGCACGGGTGTGCGGCGCTATGAAGTCGGTTTCCGCCACTTCGCCAACGAAATTGTTCTGCGGCGAGAATGCCGGAATGTAGATCTTCGTCGATGGTTAGAGCAATATGCAGCCTGGCTCGAGGAAATGTGTCGGCTACATCCGTTCAACTGGTTTAACTTCTATGATTTTTGGGAAAAGCCGCGCGATGCGACCCCTATTTAAAAATCTCGCGCTGACTTTTATTGGTATTATTCTCGTTAGCGTGTCGTCCATTGCGCAGACGCGCGGTTCGCTACCGGCGATGACCGAGCAGCAACTTGCCGGCTTGATGGAACGCCTATCGAAAATATCGGAACGCCATGCCGACCTTCCGAGAGGAGAAGAATCTCGCCGCCTTGGAGCGTCCCCTGATCAGCATCGGGCGCCTGCATTACCGCTCTCCCCGCATCTTGGAGAAAATTACCTCCAGTCCGAAGAGCGAGCGTCTCGCGGTCGAAGGCGATCACCTCACCATCACCATGGGACCCGAGCCGTCTCGTGTCCTGGATCTTTCCGCCCAACCCGAATTGCAGGCGCTCGTCGACACGATACGCGGCACGTTGTCGGGCGATTTGAAACTGCTCCGCACTTATTACGTAGTTCGGGGTGAAGGCACGAGTTCCGCATGGCGGCTGATGCTGACACCCTCGGACAGCCGCGTCGCGCGCTTTGTGCGCGTGGTGATCGTCGAGGGCGCCAATGCGGATCCGGCCACCATCACGACAATTCAGACGAATGGCGACGAACAGCGTTTGACCATCGAACCTCTCCGCTAGGCTCATCGTTCATGGCGCGTCCGCGTATTTTCCCCATCCTGGCCTCACTGGCGTTTGCGGCACTCATGACCTTGGGGGTCTTCCGTTTCGTTGAGATCCGCACAGACATGGCGGATTTCATCCCGACCGGTCAGACTGAGGCCGCGCGTTTCATGCTCCGCGAAATCCGCTCGGGTGCCGCCGCGAACCTCATTCTGATCGGAATCGAAGGCGCACCGCCGACCGAGCTCGCGCGGATCAGCGCTCGGATGGGCGACGCCCTGAGTCAATCCGATCTCTTCCGCATCGTTCAGAATGGCCGCCAAGCGCTTGCCGGCGGTCCAGACGAGCGATGGCTCTTTGACAACCGCTATCTGCTGTCATCCGTCACAACGCCGACAACCTTTACGGAAGCGGCGTTGCGCGACGATTTCCAAGATCTCCTGCGCCAATTGCAATCCTCTGCTGCGCCCATCGTGCAGCAATATGGCTTCGCCGACCCGCCGGGTGCATTCCTCGCCCTGGCCAAGGAATGGGTCGGCGAAAGCCGCCTGACGACAATCGATGGCGCGTGGCTCTCGCCCGGTCATGATCGCGCGCTGCTCATCGTGAAATCGCGCGCCAGTGGAACGGACATGACGGCCCAGGATGCTATTGTGCTGGCGATAAGGTCTGCCTTCGTCGACGCGCAGCCCGGCGCCGCACGTCTTCTCCTCGCCGGCCCCGCGGTGTTTGCGCAGGAGGCGGCTCGAACAATTCGCAGCGACGTGGAGCGCCTTTCAGTGGTCTCGGTCATCCTGGTTGCTGCCCTGCTGCTCTGGCGTTTTCGTTCCGTCTGGGTGTTGGCGGCGGTCGGGGTGCCGGTGATGGTGAGCATTTCGATGGCGGCGCTGGCGGTTCAGCTCATCTTCGGTTCCATTCACGGCATCGCCTTTGGTTTCGGCATGACGATGCTCGGCGTGACGGTCGATTATCCGGTTCTGCTCATCGGCCATCGCAAGCGGGGCGAAGAGGCCGGCGCCACTCTGCGGCGGATCCACCAGGCGTTCGTGCTGGCCGTGATCACCTGCATCCTCGGCCTGACCGGCATGATTTTCTCGGGCTTTCCTGGACTTGCCCAACTGGGCGTGTTCTCCACAATCGGGATTGTGACGGCCGCCGCCGTCACGCGCTGGATACTTCCGAGCCTGATCGTAGCGGCCGATCTGGCCCCGGTCCCGTCAGGCGATCCGCGCGATCTGCTTCGTGTCGAGGCCGCGCGGCGGTGGCGGGCCTGGTGTATCCTTCCTATGGCGGCCGCCGCCGCAAGTCTCGCCGTCAACCCGCCGCGATGGGAGGACGATCTGCAAAATTTGAGCCCCGTGCCGGAGGCCGCCCGGGCTTTGGACGCCTCCCTGCGTCGACAGATCGGCGCACCGGACGTGGGCCAGTTGTTCGTGGTGACGGGCGAAACTGCCGAAATCGTCCTCCACCGGCAGGAGGCCCTCATGCCGATTCTCGCTGATCTTCAGAGGGAGGGGGTGACTAGGGGCGCCGAATTCGCGGCCCGTTACCTGCCGAGTGCCGAGACACAGCTTTCGCGCCTCGCGTCGCTTCCCGACCCCGGCCTGCTTGAGGAACGAATCTCTGCGGCGCGCAACGGCCTGCCTTTCCGCGAGACTGCGTTTCGCCCGTTCATCGAGGATGTCACGGCTTCGCGCGGGCGCTCGCCCCTGCGGCTTGCCGATGTGACGAGCCCGCTCATCGCCGCGCGGCTCGAACCGCTGCTATTTGAACGCGATGGCATCTGGCATGGGCCGATCGCCCCCCTCGACGTGCAGAATCCCAGGCGGCTGACCGAGGCTCTCGCTGGATCGCCCGGAATGTTCTTTGTCGACACGCGCGCGGAAGCAAATGCCATCGTGACGACTTACACGCGGCAGGCATGGCTCTGGCTAGGCCTGGGGGGCATCACTGCCATCATGGCTTTGGCGATCGGGCTGAGAGACCCGGCGCGCGTATTTCAGGTCGTGAGCGCCATCGCGGCTGCCGGGCTCGTCACGGTGGCAATACTCTCCGCTTTCGGAGTCCGTTTCTCGCTTCTACATATCGTTTCGCTGCAACTCGTCGTCGGAGTCGGGTTCGATTATGCGTTGTTCTTTGCCCGGCGGCAGTTGGACGAAGAGGAACGCGCGCGGACGCTTCGGACGCTCGTGACCTGTAACGCCATGACCCTCCTGACTTTTGGACTGCTCGGCTTGTGCCAGACGCCACTCCTGCGTGACATTGGCACTACCGTGGCGGTCGGAGCGTTGATGTCGCTCTTGTGCTCCTTCCTCATTGTCGGGATAAATCCTGTGCAACAATCAGAAACTGCCTAGATGAACCCTCTTCCGATCACCGCCTCCACCATCGTCAGCGCCATGGGCCGCGGCATGAGCGAGACGCTCGTTGCGTTACAGGCGCGGCGGACCGGGCTCCGGCCCTGCGACTTCGGGCAAACCACGAGCGGCCATATCGGACGGGTTGACGGACTGGAGGATTATCGCCTTCCGGACCCGCTTAGGAGGTTCGATTGCCGCAACAATCGCCTTGCCGACGTCGCATTGCGGACCGACGGCTTTGCTGAAGCCGTGGATTCCGCACGCGTACGCTATGGTGCAGAAAGGATCGCGGTGGTGCTCGGCACCAGCACCTCGGGCGTTCTTTCCTGCGAAAACGCTTATGCACAGCGCGATGACAATGGCGCGCTTCCCGACGACTTCGACTATGAACACACCCATGACATCTCCTCACTGGCGCGTTTTGTACGTACTGCGCTGGAACTTCGCGGGCCTGCTTTGGTGGTGTCCACCGCTTGCGCGTCGAGTTCGAAGAGCTTGATCGATGCCTATCACCTCATCGCCAGCGGCATTTGCGACGCCGCGATCGTCGGCGGTGTCGACAGTTTATGCGGCATGACCCTTCAGGGTTTCGCCGCGCTCGACCTGATTTCATCCACCCCTTGCAATCCCTGCGATGAAAGGCGCGGTGGCATCTCGATCGGGGAAGCGGCCGGATTCGCGCTGCTCGAACGGAGTTCTCACGGCGAAGCGTCTTTCTCGCTGCTTGGCTACGGCGCCACGAGCGACGGCTATCACATGTCCTCACCGCACCCTGGAGGCGCGGGCGCCATCGGGGCGATGCGGGAAGCGCTGACATCAGCCGGACTGACGCCGGACGGGATCGATTACATCAACCTCCACGGCACCGGCACGCGGGCCAACGACGCCATGGAGGATGTGGCCGTCGCCGAGGTCTTCGGCACTTACACCCCTTGCAGCTCGACCAAAGGATGGTCCGGCCATGCGCTGGGAGCATCAGGCATTCTCGAACTCGCCATCGCGCGGCTGTGCATCGAGAACGGCTTCGTGCCGGGCTGCCTCGCGGTCACCAATGTCGACCCGAGCTTCCGGTCGCAGGTTCTCACCGAGAACAGCGAGCGCCCGGTGCGGCGGGTGATGAGTAATTCGTTCGGCTTCGGCGGCATCAATTGCAGCCTGATCGTTGGGACGGCTTGATGATCGAGGCTTATGTAACCGGCGTATCAATCTGGGGTCCGGGTCTTGAAGGGTGGGAAGCAAGCCGACTCATTCTCAGGGGCGAGCATCCCTATGAACCACGCGAATCGCCCCCGCCTGCGCCCTCCATTCTACCGCCGAACGAGCGTAGGCGGACGGGTCAGGTGACGCGCCTCGCTCTCAACGTTGCGCAGGAGGCCGCCGCCATGAGCGGCCTGCCGCCGGCCTCGATTCGCAGCGTCTTCGGCTCGTCCAATGGGGACGCGGTGATCGTCCACGAAATTCTGGAAGCCGTGTCGTCGAACGATAGGCCGGTCTCACCGACGCAATTCCACAATTCCGTCCATAACGCGGCTGCGGGTTATTGGACCATTGCCATCGGCTCGGCCCAGCCGGCGACATGCCTCGGATGCCACGATGGCACCTTCGCGGCCTCGTTCCTGAAGGCGATCGCGGAAGTCGAGGTCGAGCAAGCGCCAGTTCTGCTCTGCGTCTACGACGTGCCGGTGCCAGCCCCGCTCTCGGCCAAGCGCCTCACGGAGTTTTCGTTCGGGGTCGCCTTCGTCCTAACGACAGCAGCCTCCACCCGGTCGCTCGCAAAAATCGGCGTGCAATTCCAGCCTTCGCCATCGGTTACCGAGGCCGAAGACCCTGTTCTGTCGGATCTGCGGCCGCTCAGTCGGGCCAACCCGGCGGCGCGTGCACTTCGACTGCTTGAGTGCATTGCGACGGGCAAAGCCGACATCTGTTCCTCGCCTTACCTCGACGGCCGGATCGATATACACGTGACGCCATGCTCGCCAGACACCAGATCCTGAACCTCATCCCCCATCGGGGCGCAAGCTTTCTCCTCGATCACGTGACCACATGGTCAGACCGGGAGATCCTGTGTGGCGCAACTTCCCATCTTGATCCTCAAAACCCGTTGCGCCGTGCCGGCCGTCTCGGTGCCATCAGCGGCATCGAGTACGGACTTCAGGCCGCAGCCTTGCACGGGGCGCTGAAGGGCGGTGCGCAGCCGCAACCGATCGGCTATGTGGCTTCCTTACGGGGCGTGGAAATGGCGATAGAAGCCTTTGATAATCCGGCGTTCGGCACCCTTCGCGTCGAGGCCACGATGGAAGGTAGCGAGACCGCCGGTGCACTTTATGCCTTTCGCGTCCTGTCGGAAGGTCACGATCTTTTGGTAAGCGGACGCGCTACCATCGTTTTCACCAAGACCGTCTCGGGAGGAGATACGAAAATCCACGTGGGAAAAGAGCTGTCATGAGACGTGCCTTGGTGACTGGGGGATCGAGTTCCGCTCGGCAGCGCCATCTGCCAGCAATTGGCCGCAGAGGGAATGCACGTCATCGTCCACAGCCATGTGGCCATCGACCGGGCCGCAGCGCTGGTCGAACTCGATCCGCCAGAGCGGATTTTCGGCCGAGATGCTGCAGTTTGACGTGACGGATGTGGCCGCCGCAGAGGCAACTCTGGCGCAGGTGCTCGAAGCCGGCGTTCCGCAGGTGCTGGTGCACAACGCTGGGACTCACGATGACGTGCCGATGGCTGGAATGTCGGAGACGCAGTGGCGGCACGTCATTGACGTGTCCCTCAATGGATTTTTCGCCGTGACCCGTCCCCTCCTGCTGCCGATGATGGCGACGCGTTGGGGCCGTATCGTGGCGATCTCGTCCGTCTCGGCCCTCACGGGCAATCGCGGTCAGGCCAATTATGCGGCTGCGAAAGCCGGGCTGATCGGTGCCGTGAAGTCCCTGGCGCGAGAAGTGGCGAGTCGCGGCATCACCGTCAACGTTGTAGCGCCTGGCATCATCGCATCGCCCGCTGTCACGGCAGTTCTCGACCAGCGCCAGATCGCCGAGATCGTGCCGATGAAACGGGCGGGTCGTCCCGGCGAGGTCGCCGACGCGGTGTCGTTCCTCGCATCCGACAGGGCCTCTTACATCACCGGGCAGACGATCTCGGTGAATGGCGGCATGGCGTGATGGAGCTGACGAAATGCGTGAAGCGATTCTCGGATGCATCATGCGCCCGATTATTGAAAGACATCGCCGGCCATTTTAACGACGACACGGGAATTAACGATGCAGCAGAGTGAAACGCACGCTCCCCACACCATTACGGCGCAATCCGTCGCGAATGCGACCGAGGAATGCGATGTGCTGATCATCGGCGGCGGGCCTGCCGGTTCGACCGCCGCCGCTCTACTGGCCGAACGGGGAAGCGATGTGGTGATGCTGGAGAA
The DNA here is from genome assembly GCA_963828985.1 of uncultured Alphaproteobacteria bacterium. Classification (GTDB taxonomy): domain Bacteria; phylum Pseudomonadota; class Alphaproteobacteria; order Rhizobiales; family Beijerinckiaceae; genus Microvirga. The sequence goes on along the minus strand of CAWHGT010000003.1, from coordinate 1,655,765 downwards.
GGACGAGCATCCGCGCTTCCATATTGGCGAATCGCTCTTGCCTCGCAATCTGGCAATTCTCGAACGCCTCGGCATGCGCGAGGAAGTTCACGCCATGGGCGTGTTCAAGCCGGGTGCCGAATTCGTCTCCGACGAAACCGGCGAGCGCGTCTGCTTCCCCTTCGCGTTCGCGCCGGACAAGCGCTACACGCACAGCTACCAGGTCAAGCGCGCGGAGTTCGACGCCGCGCTGTTCGCCAACGCGCGCCGCAAGGGCGCGCGCGCTTTCGAGAACATCCGCGTGTCCGCCGTTGAGTACAAAGCAGGCGAACGGGCGCTGGTGACGGCTCTTGGGGCCGACGGCGTGACGCGGTCCTATGCTCCGCGTTTCGTCCTCGACGCCTCTGGCCGCGAAACCTTTATGGCCAGCAAGTTGCGCAACAAGAACGCCAACAAGGATAACAACACCGCCGCCGTCTTCGCGCATTTTCGCCACGTCGACAGGCGCGATGATGAAGCGGAAGGCTACATCTCGATCCACCTCGCCGACGACGGCTGGTTCTGGATGATACCGTTGCAGGGCGAGATCATGAGCGTCGGATTCGTCGGCACGCAGGCCGCCTTCAAGAAGCGGACCGGAACGACCGAGGATTTCTTCCTCCACCGCCTTCGCACGAGTCCCACGGTGCATGCGCGAATGACACAGGCGGAGCGGATCTCCGAGGTGACCGCGACTGGTAATTACTCTTATCGGGCGAGCACTGCCTGCGGCGAGGGTTACTTCCTGGTCGGCGATGCTTTCGCGTTCATCGATCCGGTTTTCTCAAGCGGAGTGCTTCTTGCCATGACGGGCGGAGAACTCGGCGCCGATGTGGCCTCGGCATGGCTCGCGGATCCGGTCGCAGGCCGGGCGGTCGCGCGAAAAGCCGAGCGCTCCCTCATTCGCGCCATGAGCAACCTGAGCTGGCTGATCTACCGCATCAACAATCCCGTCCTGCGCAATATGTTCATGAACCCCTCCAACAACTTCGGGATGCGGGACGGCATCATCTCGATGCTCGCTGGAAATCTCCACCGCAGCGGGCGTGCCATCCTGCCGGAGGCCGCCTTTAAGACCGTCTACTACGTCTTGACCGGTCTGCACCGCCTCGGCGTCCCGATGCCTGCTGGTAAGGCAGCACGGGTTGCACAAGTCGTCACCAAATGAGTCTGCTGGCGGCGTCACCCCCCAACGCGCAGGCCCTAAAGTCCGTGTTGCACCGCGTCGCTCGCCGTTACAAGGGCGGCTCGCCCTTTACGCGCGGCTACGTGGGAACGAAGCTGCGCACCGACCCGCTCCACCTGGCGGTTCTCGCGATCGCCGCTCGCGAACCGTTCGGTGACGTGATCGATATCGGCTGCGGCTTTGCACAATTGGATCTTGCCCTGCTCGAGGCACAACTCGCTCGCTCCGCGCTGGGTCTCGACATCAACGGCCGGCATCTTGACGAAGCCATGCGAGCCGCCACGGGCCTCGCCTTCCAGGCGGAGCAACGTGATTTCGCGATTCACTCCGCGATCCCGCCTGGTGACACGATTCTCATCATGGACGTCCTTCACCTTCTTAAAACAGACGACCAGGCGCGCCTGCTGCATGAGGCTACCGGCTCCGCCCGGAAACGCATTTTGCTGCGGACGCTGGATCCTGATCGAGGCTGGCGCAGCCTGCTAACGCGCGGCTTGGAAACGCTGGGACGGCGCATCTGGCCGAACGCCGGCACACAGGTTAATCCGCGCCCCGTCGCGTGGCTCTCGAGACAATTGCAGATGCAGGGCTTCGAAGTCGAGGTCGTTCCCTGCTGGAGCGGCACGCCGTTTGCAAGCGTCCTGCTGGTCGCCCGAAGAGCAGAGGAGAACGGCTAGACCCGGGCCTCATCGGCAGGCTGGCGAATTGGGGTATCAGGCTGACGTGGATGTCGGCCATAGATGCATTCAAACAAGGGCGAGGCAATCAGTGTCGTGACGATCGCCATCACCACCAGCATCGAGAAAAGTGTCGGTTCGATAATGCCGCGCTGCAGGCCGATATTGACGATTATCAGTTCCATCAAGCCGCGCGCATTCATGAGTGCCCCGACCGCCATAGCCTGTCGATTGGTCTCGCCGCTGATTCGTGCGGCAGCCCAGCAGGCCACCCCTTTGCCGACAAACGAGGCTAGCAGAACGACCCCGGTCATCAGCAGGACCTGTCCTCCCATCAGGATGTCAAGGCGCGTGTTCAATCCGGAATAGACGAAGAACATCGGCAGCAGGAAAGCCAGCGTGAAAGGTTCAAGCTTTTGCCTGAGTTCGCGGACCAGCAATCCGCGGGGCATCGCGACACCAAGAATGAAGCCGCCAAAAACCGCGTGGACCCCGATATTGTCCGTGGCCCAGGCGGCAAGCATCAAAAGCATGAGAATGAGCCCGAGGCGGGCGCTGCTCAAATGTCCTTCCTTGGCGACGGATTCGCCGAAGGGTCGTAGTAGCCGTCGTCCAAGCGTCAGAGTCAGCACCAGAAAGACGACACATCCGACAATGGTCCAGATGGCGAGCGTGGAATTTCCGTCGAAACGCGCAAGCACGACGGCAAGCACGCACCACGCCACGGCATCGTCGATCGCACCCGCGGCAAGCACCAGCGTGCCGAGGGTCGTGCCCGTGAGGCCGCGCTCGTGAATGATGCGCGCAAGCACCGGAAAAGCCGTGACGGAGATCGCCGCGCCGATGAACAGGATGCTGTCACCGACATTGGCGCGTTCGGTAAACATGCCGGGCGTTTGTAAAAGCCACGGTCCGAGGGCCAGCGACAGAACGAACGGCGCCAGGATGCCCGCCAGCGAGATGTAGGCTGCTCCCTTTGCCTTAGCACCCAGCAGGTCGAGCCGAAAGTCGAGCCCGACCAGGAACATGTAGAGACCGATCCCGAGCTGCGCTCCGACGTAGAGTGTCTTCAGCGTCTCCGGAGGAAAAATAGCGCTGTGGGCATCGGGCCAAATGAGCCCGAAAAAGGAAGGTCCGAGGAGAACGCCTGCCACCATCTCGCCGACCACCCGCGGCTGGCCAACCGCTCGCGCCACGCGTCCCACACCCCAGCATGCACCGAGGATCAAGGCCGTTTGCAGAAAGAACATGACTGAAAGCTGCGACGTCGACGACACGGCACTTTCCTATCTGAAGCCTCACCTGCCCGTCGTGAGGCAACGTTCGGCCGGATGCAAGCGCGAGCGCCGAATAGCGACTGGTCAAGAGAAAGCCAGAAGAAAATTGGCGCTCGCAGGTCCCTGCCCGTCCGACGGACAACCAACGTCCCCAAATGGGTGAAACCGGATCAATCAGAACGATTCCGACAAAGACGAAAGCCGGGACACAGCTAAAAAAGCACAAGGGGGTAACAATTCGCTCGCAGACAGTGTTGTGGCACAGGGCGCACGGAAGGCCCGGCATAAGCCTCCTCGCAGCGAACGTGACACCCGCCCTGGATACGGCAGGCCTGCGCCGGATGACCACTACAGTTGAGTAATCTGCGACAGTTACGACGTAAGATCGAAACCGCCAACAACGCTTGGTTTCTGGATTTGTGACCGGCAACTAGGCCGATCCGGGCCGGCTTCCCGGGGCTCAGTCAGTCCAATCCGCGCGAGCAGCGAGCCAGAGAGAGACGCCGGCCGCTCCTACGGCTGTTCCCTTCGCTCAATTGCGCTGTCCAAAGGATGGCGAGTTCTGAAGCTCTAACCCTACTGGTGCGGGAGTCAGGGCCCGAAGGACTTGCCTCCTACATTCTTCCAACGGTCAGGTCTCGCGGCCAGAAAATTGTGGCTAAGCCCTTGAAAACCTTGGCGCTCCCTAGGGGAATCGAACCCCTGTTTTCGCCGTGAGAGGGCGACGTCCTGGACCGCTAGACGAAGGGAGCTAGCAAGGTTGAGGCCGCTCGTATAACCAGCCTTGTAGACCCCCACAACCCCTTGCGGCCAAAAAAGGCGGCGGGGCGCCCGCAGCTGGCGCCGCAACAGGAACGAGGCCACCGTGAGCGTCGAGACGCAGAGAGAATTGACGCTGGAACCCGATCACCCGCCGGAGCGCCTCGATCGCGTGACGGCGCGCCTGTGGCCGGACCTCTCGCGATCGCGGCTGCAGGCGCTCATCCGGGACGGCCGTGTATCGGTCAACGGCGTCGTGGCGCTCGATCCCAATCTGAAGGTCGGTCGCCGGCACGCAGCTCGTGCTCGTCGTGCCCGCTGCGGTGGCGGCCGAGCCGCAAGCGGAAGCCATCGATCTTGCCGTCGTGTACGAGGACGACGATCTCGTCGTGATCGACAAGCCGGCGGGACTGGTCGTCCACCCGGCGGCGGGACATGCGTCGGGCACGCTCGTGAACGCACTCATTGCCCATTGCGGCGACAGCCTGTCGGGCATCGGCGGCGTGAAGCGGCCGGGCATCGTGCATCGGCTCGACAAGGACACCTCCGGTCTGCTCGTCGTGGCAAAGAACGACCGCGCGCATAAAGGCTTGGCGGACCAGTTCGCCGATCACGGCCGGACCGGACCGCTGGAGCGCGCGTATCTGGCGATCGTCTGGGGAGTTCCGGAACGGCAGAAGGGGACCGTCGACGCGGCTCTCGCACGCGGCGTGCACAATCGCGAGAAAATCGTCGTGGTCACGGGTGAGAGCGGGCGCTTCGCGCTCACTCACTACGAGGTTCTGGAGCCTTTGCCGCCGGAGAAACCGATTGCCGCCGCTGCTGCGATGCGAACTCGAGACCGGGCGCACTCATCAAATCCGCGTGCATATGGCGCATATCGGCCATCCGCTTTTGGGAGATCAACTCTACGGATCCGGTTTCAAGACCAAAGCCAACCGGCTCGGCGAAGAGGCGCAAGCGGCTCTCGCTCGTTTTGAAACGGCAGGCGCTTCACGCGACGATCCTGGGCTTCGAACATCCGCGAACGGGCGATTTCCTACGGTTTCGAGAGCCCCCTCCCCGCCGATATGGCGCGACTTCTCGAGCATCTTCGCGCCTGACGTTTCAGCGTCATGGCGTCGCAAAAGGCTGACGGCACGGCACGTCAGGCGAGGGCGCGCGTTTTTCCGATCTTGAGCGACGCGCCTCTATTCGGACAAGGTCTGGCGGAGTATAGGTGACTCGGCGCCCTGCCTAGAGAGGAGGGCGCCTGAGGCTTGCCTTGTTGGAAAGAGGGAGCCAGAGAAGGAGTTTGCTATGGCTGCAGCACTTCCGGTGCTTGCTACCGAAGGGGGGCTTTCACGATATCTCGACGAGATTCGTAAGTTCCCGATGCTCGAACCGAGCGAAGAATTCATGCTGGCGAAACGCTGGCGCGAGCAGGGCGACCGTGACGCGGCGCATAAGCTCGTGACCTCCCACCTGCGTCTCGTGGCCAAGATCGCCATGGGCTATCGCGGGTATGGCCTGCCCATCGGCGAAGTCGTGTCCGAGGGGAATGTGGGCCTCATGCAGGCTGTGAAGCGCTTCGAACCCGACAAGGGCTTTCGCCTCGCGACCTACGCGATGTGGTGGATCAAGGCTGCGATCCAGGAATACATCCTGCGTTCGTGGTCGCTCGTCAAAATGGGCACGACCGCCAACCAGAAGAAGCTGTTCTTCAATCTCCGGAAGGCCAAGGGGCGGATTTCGGCGCTTGAGGAAGGCGACCTGCACCCCGATCACGTCAAGACCATCGCCAAGCAGCTCGGCGTGAACGAGCAGGACGTGGTCGACATGAACCGCCGCCTCGGCGGAGATTCGTCGCTTGAACTCGCCCCTGCGCGAGGAAGGCGAAGGCGAGTGGCAGGATTGGCTGGTCGATACCAGCGAGAGCCAGGAGCAGTTGCTGGTCAAGGAAGAGGAGGGACAGAACCGCCTCTCGGCCCTGCGCAACGCGTTGTCGGTGCTCAATCCTCGCGAACGCCGCATCTTCGAGGCACGGCGCCTTTCGGACGATCCGATCACGCTCGAAGATCTTTCGACGGAATTCGGCGTGTCGCGGGAACGCGTTCGTCAGATCGAGGTTCGCGCCTTCGAAAAGATCCAGGAAGCGGTGAAGAAAAATCTCGCCGAGATCGAGGAGCCGGCGGAGCAGCCGGCGCATTGACGCGGGGATTAGGCGCGGACTAATTTTTCGCGTCGGATTTTGTCGCAACGAGGGTCGGCACGGCGATGCCGAACAATAGCAGCGCGATCGGTATCGCGAACAGAAATCCGAATATCTTGAAGCCGAACGCACCCGTCACCCCACCAACGAAGAAACAGATCAGCATAAGCGACAGCAATCTCATTTTGGGCCTGTCCGCCAGGACGGGCGCATGATCGCCCATCGTCGCGATTGACGAAGAGCAGCTTGCCAAGCTCGATGCCGAGATCGGTTACGAGACCGGTGATATGAGTCGTCCGGATCCGGGCGCCGGAAAGCTTGGTGACGGTGGCGTTTTGCAGTCCCATGATGAAGCAGAGCGGGGGGACTGCCGACAGAAGCAGGCTGGAGATCGGATGAACAAGTGCGCCCACCAAGCCTAGCAGACAGAGCAGCAGTGCTTCCAGCATGATGGGTATCGCATACTGAATTCCAGCGGCGTGACGGCGGCCCCAATTGATCAGGAATGCCGAAGTGGCAGCCCCAGCCACAAAGGGAATGAAGGCTGCAAGTCCCGCTCCCACCAATTCGAAAGCGCCGAGCGCGACGTTGTCCGCCATGGCGGAGAAGATACCCGACATATGTGACGTATACTGGCCGATGGCGAGGAAGCCGCCCGCATTGATGGCGCCCGCCACGAAGGTAAGAACCATGCCGAGTTGCGCATCGGACGTCCTCGTCCGCTCTGCTCCCGCGATGCCGCTCCAGAGGCGGGAATCGTGTTTGTCGGGAGAGTTAGGTTGCAGCTTCATCGGCCGGTTATAGCCGGCGCGGCGTAACTAGCGCCAGAGGCCGAAGGCGCGGGTCAGGACCTGTTCGCCCGAGGCACCCTTCTCGAAGCTGAGGATGGCTCGCTGGCCCGATGCCATGCGCACCGGCAAGTCGATCCAGTTCCGGCGGATCAGCAACTCGGTGTTGCGCTCCACATCGCTCGACAGATTGGACAAGCCGATGAGGAACAGGTTTTCCCGCACGGGCACCGGCAAGCCCGCCACCGGCGTTCCGCGCGTCGCTTCTTCATCCTTGAACTGCAACAGACCGGCGTCGCGGATCACCCGACCCGCGTCCCCGGCGGTGGTGACAAAGGACAGTTCCACTGTGTGCGATGCGGGCAGCGTGGCATCGAGATTGCGGCGAAGAAGCATCTTCATGCTCATGCCCGCATCCGGGAATGTCCACACTGGCACTCACGGCCTTTTCGAGCGGCTGACCCTGGCCGGCGCTCACATCTTCAAGACGCCAGACGACGCGGCCCGTTTGAGCTTTGGGAGTCGACGGCGCGGCGGGGTCCTCCTCGTAGAAGACAGCCCGCTGGGCGACGCCAACTTCCTGCCGCAGCTGAGGGTGCCGCAACGGCGGCCGCGGTCGGACCGCCGACCCTCTCGTTCGATTTCGACGTGTCGGGCGCAGGCTGCGGCGCTTGGGCGGCCACGCTGGCGGGCGGTGCGAGATCTTCGGGTTTGTCCCGCTGCCAGAATGCGAGGCCGGCGATCGCCGCGATGACGAGCGCCAATACCGTGCCGAGTACAATGCTGCGGCCACGCGAACCGGTCTTGAGGCCTGGATGAGGGCGGCTTTCGACACGGGGACGTGCTGCTACATCAGCTTCTTGTGCCGCTGCGGCAGGCTGCGTTTGCGCGTCAGCACGATGAGCCCCGGCAGCGCCGGCGGACGCACGCAGATTGGCGAATTCAGGTATGGACGCGGCGAAATCGGCTTCCACGCGGCCGATCGCATCGTCGAGAGAAGCGCGCTCGATCTCGATGTCACGGTCGGAAAGCGGCGGATCGAGAGTGCGCAGTTGAGCAACCAGCGCCGTTCGCGCGCGCTCGTAAACTGCGCGCCGCGTTTCCGGAGACGTATCGGCCAAGCCTTCGACGGCTCGGGAGATCAAGGGATAGTAATCAGCCATTGGGTGTGGGATGGCCCGCGACGGTTCTGCCGTCAACCCTCAAACGGGTTCTTCATGAGGATAGTATCGTCGCGCTCCGGCGAGGTGGACAGGACCGCCACGGGCGCTCCGATCAATTCCTCGACGCGACGCACATACTTGATCGCCTGCGCCGGAAGATCGGCCCACGATCGTGCGCCGGCGGTCGAACCGCTCCAGCCTTCCATCTCCTCGTAGATTGGCTCGACACGCGCCTGCGCGCCCTGGCTTGCGGGGAAATAGTCGATCGTCTCGCCGTCGAGCTTGTAGCCGACGCCGATCTTCAGCGTTTCGAATCCGTCGAGAATGTCGAGCTTGGTCAGGGCAATTCCGTCGATGCCCGACGTGCTGACGGTCTGGCGCACGAGAGTGGCGTCGAACCAGCCGCAGCGACGCTTACGTCCCGTCACGACGCCGAATTCCTTGCCCTTTTGGCCGATCAGCTCGCCCGTTTCGTCGAACAATTCCGTGGGGAACGGCCCCTCCCCGACGCGCGTCGTATACGCCTTGGCGATGCCCAGCACGTAGCCGACTGCGCCCGGGCCCAGGCCTGAGCCGGTTGCGGCCTGCCCCGCCACCGTGTTGGACGAGGTGACGAACGGATAGGTGCCGTGATCCACGTCGAGCAATGCGCCCTGTGCACCTTCGAACAGGATGCGCTTGCCGGCCCGTCGCTCTCCGTCGAGCAGCCGCCACACGGCATCCATGTACGGCAGAACCTTTGGGGCGACCGACGACAATTCCTCGTAGATCGTTTTGGCATCGAATTCGGCCAAACCGAAACCGCGGCGCAATGCATTGTGGTGCGTCAGCAGGCGATCGATCTTTTCCGGCAAGGTCTGCAGATCGGCCAGATCCATCAGGCGGATGGCGCGCCTTCCCGCCTTGTCCTCATAGGCCGGGCCGATGCCGCGCTTCGTCGTACCGATCTTGGTCCCGGCGCTGCCGCTTTCGCGAAGCGCGTCGAGTTCGCGGTGAATGGAGAGAATGAGCGTGGCGTTTTCGGCGACGCGCAGATTGTCGCGCGTGATCGCGACACCCTGCTCGCTCAGGCGTTCGACCTCGGACGCCAGTGCATGAGGATCGAGCACGACACCGTTGCCGATGACCGAAAGCTTGTTTGGCCGCACGACTCCGGAGGGCAGAAGCGACAACTTGTACACGGTGCCGCCGATGACGAGCGTGTGGCCGGCGTTATGCCCGCCCTGGAACCGCACGACCACGTCGGCCTGCTCCGACAGCCAGTCGACGATCTTGCCTTTGCCCTCGTCGCCCCACTGGGCGCCCACGACAACCACATTCGCCATCGTCCAAAGCCTCGCATAAAAAACCCCGGCGCAAGGCCAGGGTTGGGGTGGAAAAACCTTGCAGACTCTCTTGGTGGATCAAACCGAAGAGGTCAACCCAGCATACACGATTCCACGCCTCCAGAGGAGGTCCCCCCGGCGTACCTAGGTAGCATTGCCCGGACGCATCCATGTCATTATGTTACATGAATGAAGGTCTTGCATCCCCACTTGAGCGAAATTGTTGCCGATGCGCAGCCTGACGCGATCGGCCTAGCGGTCGTCGGCTTCCCGAACTCAGGGACAGAGGGCTTTTCGCCATCCGTCGAAGAACAGGTGCGGGAGCGCCTCTCCGCGATCCTCGATGATGTAGGCGATGCGTTTTGCAGCCTCGATCGCGAGCTGAGGATTGCCGGGGCGAATAATGCCCTGCTGACCTGTCTCAACCGCCCTTTCGAGGAGCTCCGTGGCCGCTCGATCTGGGACATTCTGGTCCACATCCGGAGCCCTGACCTTGAGCAATGCTTTGAGATGGCGTTGTCACCCGCACGCGTTTCAAGCCGCGTCGAGGTCGCGCTGGAGCCGGATGGCCCGACCAAGCTGAGCATCTTTTCCCTCGGCGACGGCATCGGCATCAGCTTCCGGGACCGCAGCGAGCTTCGGCGGGCCGACGAGGTGCTTCGCGAGAGCCAGGCCCGGATCAGCGCTTTGGCCGACAACCTCCCGCTGGGGATGGTCTATCAAATGAACAACGGGGTCGGATACGAGCACCGGCGCTTCGTCTACGTTTCGGCAAGCTGCGAGCGCCTGAACGGAATTGCGGCGGAGCGGGTTCTCGAGGATCCCCATCTCCTGTTCGACCTGATCCTTCCTGAACACCGCGACCACGTCTTCAAGAAGCTCGCTATGGCGCACGCCTCGGCGGCAGCCTTCGATGTGGAATTTGCGATCCGCCACGCCCGAACCGGCGAGGTGCGGTGGCAGCGCATCGTCGATGCACCGCGCACTGCTGCCGGACGGCACGACGGTGTGGGACGGAATCCAGATCGACATCACGGATCACAAGGCCGCCGAAGATCATCTGCAGCTTCTCGTGAACGAGCTCAATCACCGGGTGAAGAACACGCTCACCACCGTCCAGTCGTTGGCGGCCCAAAGTTTCCACAGCCTGGAATCGCTCGACCGGGAGAACCTGGTCCAATCCCGCTCCACCTTCGAGGCACGGCTTTTCTCGTTGGCGCGGAGCCACGACATTTTAACGCGGGAAAGCTGGGAGGGGGCGTGTATTCGCGACATCGCGCGCCAGGCGGTCGAGCCTTACCTGACGCCGGAACACCGCGACGCGTTCGATCTTCGCGGGCCGGCTCTGCGTCTCTCGCCGTCCCTTGCGCTGAGCCTTTCGATGGCGTTTCACGAACTCTGCACGAATGCGCTGAAATATGGCGCGCTACAGAACCCCGCAGGCAAAGTCAGCCTCACCTGGACCGCCCCGTTCGACACACCGCCGCACATCACGATCGAGTGGAAGGAACATGGCGGTCCGGCCGTATCGGCGCCCAGCCGCAAGGGTTTCGGCACAAGACTGATCGAACGGCTGGCGCGGGAAGTCGGCGGGACCGTGCAGATGGATTACGCACCGGACGGTTTTGTCTGCACCGTGACGGCGCCCATTCAAAACGAGTACGCAGGAGCGTGACGTCTCGCTAAGCTAGATCCGCCCGCGCCGGCTCTTCTCCGGCTTTACCCGATGGTTGACGAAGTTGCCGATCTCGCGCGTGCGCCGTTTCGCATCGACCACTTCGGAGTCGATTCCGAGGCGCCATGCGAGATCCTCGCGCTCTGGATCCCCGTGCAATTCATTCAGTTGTGCCACATAGGCCCGCGCCTCATCGGCGCTCGCGCAAAAACCTTCGGTTACCAGCATCTCGGTCCGGCGACCGAGGATCACCGCAAGTTCGCCGAGGCTGAATTCCGGATGGTATTGAACGCCCCAGAAGATGCCCCCGGCGTACCGGATCTCCGCTGCCTGCACCGCCGAGACGCTGTTGGCGGACAGGATTGTGCAATCCCCGGGTAACGCCGTGACCATGTCGAGGTGAATGGCAGGCGCATCATAGACGGCAGGGCGGCCCTCGAGCATCGGATGCGACCGCCCCGAATCCGTCGGCAGGATACGCCGTGCGATACCGACTTCCCGCCCAAGGGGGTTGCGCTGCACATCTCCCTCGGCCGCCACCGCCGCGATCTGAAGACCCCAGCAGGAGCCGAAGACGGGGGTGCGAGACGCATAGACGGCTCGCATCAGGTCGATCTGCCGCAGGATGTCCGGCGTCCGGTCGTAAATGCTGAGATGCGAACCGGTCAGCACAATTCCGTCGTAGGATTCCAGACCTGCCGCATCGGGAAGGTTGGAACCTTCATCCGCCGGAAAGGCGAGATCGCAGATGATATCCCGGTCGATGTCCTGCAGCACCGCGGCGTAGGATTCCGAAGGCATGAGCCCATACGCCTCGCGGTGGGTCTGCCTTGCGCCACGCGTATTGCCCTCGACGACCAGAAATCTTAAGGCCATAAGCTGTCCCTGCCTTCGCTCGACGCCGGTTAGACCGATCCGCGCGCCGCCGCAAGCGCCGCTAAGGTCTTAGACTCCATGAGGACTATCAACTCAATCTGGAACGGGTTCTTCGGTCGCGCCGTGCTGCTGCTCGCTCTGGCGGCGCTGATGTGGGGCGGCAACGCCGTCGCGGGCCGGCTTGCGGTCGGCGAAGTATCGCCCATGGCCCTCACCTGCCTGAGATGGGTCATCGTGATTGCGGTCATGCTCCCCTTTGTCTGGCGGCGCATGGTTGCCGAATGGGCGATCCTGAAAACAGGCTGGCGGATCATCATCCTGTCGGGCATCTTCGGCTTTACCGCCTTCAACGCGCTTTTCTACACGGCCGCCCATTACACGACCGCGGTCAATCTGACCCTGTTCCAGGGCGCAATCCCGATCCTTGTTCTGATCGCTTCGGTGCTGTTCCTCGGCATCCGTGTCGTTCCGATGCAGATCCTTGGCATGATCGTCACGATTGGCGGGGTCGTGTTGATCTCCGTGAAGGGCGACATGGAGATCCTGCGCACGCTCGCGCTCAACATCGGTGACGTTTTCACGCTGATCGCCTGCGTGTTCTATGCCGCCTATACGCTCGGCCTGAGGCGCAAGCCGCCCGTATCGGGCCTCGTTTTCTTCACCGCGCTGGCGGTGGTCGCCTTTGTGACTTCGGTTCCGTTGCTGGTCATGGAAATCGCACAAGGCAATGTGCAATGGCCGACCCCGAAAGGGTGGCTCATCATGCTCTATATCGGCCTGCTGCCATCGCTGCTGGCGCAGGTCTTTTTCATTCGCGGCGTCGAATTGATGGGGCCGGCCCGGGCCGGTGTCTTCGTCAACCTGGTGCCGGTTTTTGGCGCGTTGTTGGCCGTGCTGCTTCTTGGCGAACCGTTCGCCGCCTATCACGCGATCGGCCTGGCGCTTGTCCTCGGCGGGATCTGGCTCGCCGAAAGACGCGCCTGACCCCGCAGGTTTAAGCCGGTCAGAACGTGACCGAACGGGCGCGCTTGACCTGAGGGATCTCCTCGATCTTGCGCAGCAAAGCCTCGGTCACCGGCTGGTCCACCGACACGAAACAGATCGCGTCGCCCCCCGCATGATCGCGACCGAGTGCGAAGGTCGCGACGTTGACGTCGGATTCACCCAGCAACGTGCCGAAGCGCCCGATAAAGCCGGGCTTGTCGTCGTTGCGCACATAAATCATGTGCGGAGCGAATTCCGCGTCCACCGCGATGTCGCGGATTTCCGTGACGCGCGGCTTGCCGTCCTGGAACACGGTGCCGCCTGCATGCCGCGAAATATCCTCCGCCTGGACGATGATGCGGATGAAGCTCTCGTAATCGCGGGCGGCGCTTTCGCGCTTTACCTCCTCGATGGTGATGCCGCGTTCGCGTGCAACGACCGGAGCCGACACCATGTTGATGTCCTGCAGGAACGGGCGCAGCACGCCGGTGACCGCGGCGGATGTCAGCGCACGGGTATTCATGTCGGCGACCGCACCCTCATACTCGATGCGAATGCCCTTGATGGGCGCTTCCGTCAGCTGGCCCAGGAACGAGCCGAGCTTTTCCGCCAGCGCCACGAAAGGCTTCAGCCGCGGCGCTTCCTCGGCGGAGATCGACGGGAAGTTGACGGCGTTCCGGATCGCGCCTTGCAGGAGGTAATCGGACATCTGCTCGGCAACCTGCAGCGCGACGTTTTCCTGTGCTTCGGTGGTGGCGGCGCCGAGATGCGGCGTGCAGACCACGTTGGGATGACCGAAGAGCGGATTGCTGGTCGCCGGTTCCTCGATGAACACGTCGAACGCGGCACCCGCCACATGCCCTGAATCGAGAGCGGCCCGCAGCGCCACTTCATCCACCAATCCACCACGCGCGCAGTTGATGATGCGTACGCCCTTCTTGGTCCTGGCGATGTTTTCGGCCGACAGCACGTTCTTGGTTTTCTCGGTCATCGGCACGTGCAGCGTGATCACGTCGGCGCGGCGAAGCAGATCGTCGAGCTCGACCTTTTCGACGCCGATCTCGATGGCGCGCTCAGGCGACAGGAACGGATCGTACGCGATGACCTTCATGCGAAGGCCGATGCCGCGCTCCGCCACGATGGAGCCGATATTGCCGCAGCCGATAATGCCGAGCGTCTTGGCCGTGAGCTCGACGCCCATGAAGCGGTTCTTTTCCCACTTGCCGGCCTGCGTCGAGGCATCGGCCTGCGGGATCTGGCGAGCGAGCGCGAACATCATCGCGATGGCATGCTCGGCCGTGGTGATGGAATTGCCGAAGGGCGTGTTCATCACGATCACGCCTTTGGCGGTCGCAGCCGGAATTTCGACGTTGTCGACGCCGATGCCGGCGCGCCCGATCACCCTCAGGTTCTTGGCCTGTTCGAGGATCTTGGCCGTAACCTTGGTGGCCGAGCGGATGGCGAGGCCGTCGTAATTCCCGATCACGGCCGCAAGCTTGTCCTTGTCCTTGCCGAGATCAGGCTGGAAATCCACGTCGATGCCGCGGTCCTTGAAGATCTGGACGGCGGCGGGCGAAAGAGCGTCGGAAATGAGAACGCGGGGTTTGGTCATGGGTAAAAACCTTTGAAGCGTCATGGCCGGGCTCGACCCGGCGATCCACTTTTGCCGGGCGACTCAGGCGCGAATGTCGGGGAAAGTCGTAAGTCCCCGGGACAAGCCCGGGGATGAACGGAGAGCGCCTCAGGCCGCTTTCGCGAGCTTTGCTTTTTCCTGCGCGAAAGCCCAATCGAGCCAGGGCGTAAGGGCCGCCAGATCGGAGGCTTCCACCGTCGCGCCGCACCAGATCCGCAGGCCCGGAGGAGCATCGCGGTAAGCACCGATATCGAGGGCGACACCCTCCTTCTCGAGCGCAGCGGTGATGCCTTTGGCGACCTGGGAGACCGCCTCGGGACCCTTCGCCACCACATCCGGATCCGCAATGACCAGACAGACGCTGGTGTTCGACGCCGTCGCCGGAACTTTGGCCAGATTGGCGATCCAGGGCGTGCGCGCGACCCAATCGTGGATGACCTTTGCGTTGGAATCCGCTTTCGCCAGCAGTCCTTTGAGGCCGCCGATCCCTTGGGCCCATTCGAGGGCGTCGATGTAATCCTCGACGCACAGCATGGAGGGCGTGTTGATGGTCTCGCCCTCGAAGATGCCTTCGATCAGCTTGCCGCCCTTGGTCATCCGGAAAATCTTCGGCAGCGGCCAGGCGGGTTTGTAGGTCTCCAGCCGCTCGACGGCGCGGGGCGACAGGATCAGCATCCCGTGCGCGGCTTCGCCGCCCAGCACTTTCTGCCAGGAGAACGTCACCACATCGAGCTTTGCGAAATCGAGTTTCTGCGCGAACGCGGCCGAGGTGGCGTCGCAGATGGTGAGCCCCTCGCGGTCGGCAGCGATCCAGTCGGCGTTCTCGACGCGCACACCGGACGTGGTGCCGTTCCAGGTGAACACCACATCGCGGGTTTTCGTATCGACCTTCGAGAGATCCGGCAGCGCGCCGTAATCGGCCGTGGTGATGCGGGCATCATCGAGCCGGAGCTGCTTGACCACGTCCGTGACCCAGCCTTCGCCGAAGCTTTCCCAGGCGAGCATCTCAACGGGGCGGGCTCCGAGCATCGACCACAGCGCCATCTCGACCGCGCCGGTATCCGAGGCGGGCACGATCCCGATGCGGTAATCGGCAGGAACCTCGAGGATCTCGCGGGTCAGGTCGATGGCGCGTTTCAGGCGCGCCTTGCCGAGCTTCGCCCGGTGAGAACGGCCCAACGTGTCGGTTTTGAGATTTTCGAGAGACCATCCGGGGCGCTTCGCGCAGGGGCCGGAGGAAAAAAAGGGCGAGCGCGGACGCGCTGCGGGCAGATCGGTCATGGCTATCCATCCTTCCAGATGGTTGCCCCTCGTTGGGGAGGGGTTTCCCGCTGCCGGATATGCCGGATGCAAGCCACGGCGTCAAGCACCGTTGCTCGGAAGTTCCCTAGGGGCATATTACGAAATCGTAATACAAAATGTCGTCTTTGCTGCGGTATGGTCGCTTTTGACTGGCACAACATGTGCTAGGAGCATGGCGATGTAATCCATCGTCTTTCAAGGAGCGAGCATGCGTTTGTCCGGTCAGCTCGCCGTCATTGCCCTGCTGGGAGCAGCGGGGGTTGGTGGCTGGTTTGCCTACCAGGGCGGCTATTTGGCGAAAACGCCGGTGATTGGCAGCTATGTTGCCGGACCGGGCCCGCAAGCGTCGGCGCCTGGACAAGGCAGGCGCGGTGCCGCCACGGGGCCTGCGACCGTCGACGTGGACACGGTAAAAACCGGCCGCGTCGTCGAAGTTCGTGAATCCGTCGGGACGGTCCGTGCCTTCGAATCCATCACCGTCACTGCCCGCGTTGCAGGCACCATCAAGGAAATCCGCTTCGAGGAAGGCCAGGCCGTCAAGGCCGGCGACGTGCTCGTGCAACTCGATGCCGACGAGCGGCGCGCGGAAATCGAGCAGGCCATCGCCGAGGCGAACCGCGCCAACGCTCTCAAGAATGAAATCGCCATCAAACTCGACCGTGCCCAGGCGCTCAGCAAAACCGGCGCCGGAACAGGCGCGCAGGTCGACGACCTGACGGCACAGGTGAAATCGCTCGACAGTTCGCTGGCGTCGGCCCAGGCGCAGCGCAAAGCCGCCGAGGCAAGGCTGGAGGAGCTCACCATCCGGGCGCCTTTCGCGGGACGCGTCGGGACGCGCTCGGTGTCGCTCGGTGCGTATATTTCTCCCGGAACCCGCGTCACCTCGCTCGACGATCTGACCCGCATACGGCTGGATTTCGCCGTGCCCGAAAACCTTCTCGACCGCGTCAAGGCCGGCCAGACCGTCAATGCCACGTCGTCTGCCTATCGGGGCAGGGTTTTCACGGGCGTGGTTTCGACCATCGACACCCGCGTCGATCAGGCCACCCGCACGATCCGCCTGACGGCCGAGTTCAAGAACCCCGACGAGGCTCTCAAGCCCGGCATGTTCCTGTCGGTGGGGCTTCAGGTGACCACGAAGGACGATGCGGTGCTGATTCCCGAGGAGGCCATCGTCAGCGAAGGACTTCGCCAACTCGTCTATCCGGTGAAGGACAACAAGGTCGAGCGCCGCGTCATCCGCATCGGTCAGCGTCAAAACGGCAAGGTGGAAGTGCTGGAGGGCTTGCGGCCCGGAGAGTCGATCGTGGTGCTGGGCGTCCAGCGCGTCCGCCCCGGCGCCGAAGTGATCGCCCGGCCAGTGGGTTCGCCCCCGGCGTCGCCGGCCGTTCCGGCGGCCACTCGCGATCAGCCCTCGCGCAGTTCGCTCAACGTGCCGAACCCGATCGGCAGCGCCATCGCGGCCGAGCGCAAATAGTTTCTCGGCTTTTCTCGTCGCGTTTCGCCTTGATCTGGATCGAATAGAGCCATGCAGGTTTCCGACCTCTTCATCCGCCGTCCAGTCTTCGCCGTCGTGGTGAGCCTGCTGCTCATCGTCGGCGGATTATCGGCGCTCATGAATTTGCCGGTGCGCGAATATCCGAGCGTGGATCGCCCGGTCGTTTCCGTCTCGACGGTCTATCGGGGCGCATCGAACGAGGTCATCGAGAGCCGTGTGACGGAGGTGATCGAAGGCGCCGTCGCGGGCATCGAAGGTATCCGGCAGGTCAATTCGCAAAGCCAGAACGATCGTTCGTCCGTCTCGATCGAGTTCGAGGTCAGCCGCAATCCTGAAGGCGCGACCTCAGACGTGCGCGATGCGGTCTCGCGCGTGATCGGCCGTTTGCCCGATGGAGCGGACACGCCGGTCATCCGCAAGGTCGACGCGAACGCGCAGGCCATCATGTGGATCGGCGTCACCTCGAACAGCGTCGATTCTCTCGAACTCAGCGACTTCCTGAAACGTGTCTACGTGGACCGGCTCTCGACGGTGCCCGGCGTCGCCAATGTGTCGCTTGGCGGCGAGCGGCGATACGCCATGCGAATCTGGATCGACCGGCCGGCATTGGCGGCTCGCGGCTTGACGGTTCAAGACGTCGAGACCGCGATCAAGCGGCAAAACGTGGAACTTCCCGGCGGACGAATCGAGTCGTCTCAGCGCGAGTTCACCGTGAAGACGGATTCGCGTCTCGCCACGCCGGAAGAATTCGAGCAGGTCATCGTCACCAACAAGAACGATTATCTCGTTCGATTAGGCGAGGTGGCGCAGGTCGAGGTCGGCGCAGAGGACACCCGTTTCGAATTCTATCAATCCGGCCGAACTGCCATCGGCATGGGCATCGTGCGCCAATCCACAGCCAACACGTTGTCGGTGGCTGACGCGGTGCGCAGGGAAATCGAAGCGCTCAAACCGTCGCTTCCGCCCGAGACCACGGCCGAAATTCTCTATGACGAAAGCTTGTTCATCCGCGCTTCGATCGACGGGGTGCTGCACACGCTGGTGGAGGGCATCATTCTGGTGATCCTGGTGATCCTGCTGTTCCTGCGCGACTGGCGCTCGACCATCGTGGCCATGGTGGCGATACCGGTCTCGGTGACCGCCGCCTTCATGGTGATGTCGTTCTTCGGCGCCTCCATCAACGTGCTGACGCTGCTCGCCATCGTGCTCGCCATCGGCATCGTGGTGGACGACGCAATCGTGGAGATTGAAAACGTGCATCGCCGGATCGAGGAGGGGCAGCCGCCCCTGCTCGCCTCCTTCGACGGCGCGCGCGAGATCGGCTTCGCGGTGATCGCCACCACCGCGACCCTGATGGCGGTCTTCATCCCGCTCGCGTTCATGACGGGCAATACCGGCAAGCTCTTTCGCGAATTCGCCATCACGCTGGCGGCCGCCATCTTCTTCTCCGGCGTCGTGGCACGCACCCTCACGCCCATGCTGTGCTCCAAGCTGATGGTGCCGGCCCACGGCCGCATCCAGCGCATGACGGAGCCGTTCTTTGAGGGAATGAACAACGGCTATCGCTGGCTGCTCTCACGCGCGCTGCGGGCACCGCTCGTCATCCTCTTCTGCGGGGCGCTCGTTTCGCTGACGGCTTACGGACTGTTCCAGATCATCCCGAAGGAGTTTTCTCCGACAGAGGATCGCGGCGCTATCATTGTGCGCATCCAGGCCCCGGAGGGCGCAAGCCTCGACTATACGCGCGACCGGGTGAAGGAGGTCGAAAGCACGCTCCTCCCGCTGCAGGAGCAGGGCATCGTTTCCTCCATGCTGAGCCAGGTCGCGCCGGGCTATGCGCGTCCCTCCCCGGTCAACGAGGGTATCGTGATCGTGCGCCTCGTCCCTTGGGAAGACCGCAACGTCAAACAGCAGGAACTCGTCCAGCAATTGACGCCCAAGGTATCCAACTTCCCGGGCGCACGCGCCTTCCCGCTGAACCCGCCGTCCTTCGGCGGCGCCGGCGGCTTCGGCCAGCCGATCCAGTTCGTCCTCGGTGGGCCGGACTACGAGACTTTGCGCGGCTGGCGCGACATCGTCATGCAGAAGGCGCAGGAGACCGGCAAGTTCGTCAACATCGACTCGAACTACCGTGAATCGCAGCCCGACATCCGCATCCAGATCGATCGTCAGCGCGCTGCCGACCTCGGCGTGTCGGTTGAAGATATCGGCCGCACGCTCGAACTCATGTTCGGCGAGCGCGAAGTTTCCACCTTCGTCAATCGCGGCGACGAGTATCCGGTGATCATGCGCGCTCGCGCCCAGGATCGCGCGACGCCGAGCGATCTGACCAACACGTTCGTCCGCGCGACGAATGGCTCGCTCATTCCCCTCTCGTCCTTCATCACGCTTTCGGAATCGGCCGCGCCGCAGGCCCTGAACCGGTTCGACCGGCTGCGTTCGATCACGATCCAGTCGGCTCTCGCACCGGGCGTATCGATCGGCGAGGGTCTCGAGGCCCTGGAACAGATCGTACAAGACAATCTGCCGGCCGAGGCGCGGGTCGGCTATTCAGGCCAGTCGCGCGATTTCCGCGATTCCTCAAGCGCCATCTACGTGACGTTCGGAATGGCGCTGCTGGTGGTGTTTCTCGTTCTCGCAGCGCAGTTCGAGAGCTGGATCAATCCCTTCATCATCATGCTGACTGTGCCGCTCGCCGTGACGGGCGGTCTCGCCGCGTTGGCGCTGACCGGGCAAACCCTCAACATCTATAGCCAGATCGGCATGATCCTGCTGATCGGCCTGATGACCAAGAACGGCATCCTGATCGTTGAATTTTCGAACCAGTTGCGCGAACGCGGCTATTCGGTTCGCGACGCGGTCATTGAAGCCTCCGTCATGCGGCTTCGGCCGATCCTGATGACGTCGATTGCGATGATCGGCGGCGCTATTCCGCTTGCCTGGTCGTCCGGCGCAGGCGCCGAGGCGCGCAACGCCATCGGCACGGTGATCGTCGGCGGCGTGACGGTCTCGACGCTGCTGACCGTGCTCGTGGTGCCGTCGATCTACCTGCTGATCGGCGGCTACACCAAGCCCGCCACCTATGTCGGCGAACTGCTCGACAAGCTGCGCGAGCAGACCGGATTGCGACCGCACGGCGAAGCCGTCAAGCCTGAACGTCAACACCGGCGAAAGTGGCCCCAGGGTGCATCCGGCCGAGTGAGCCGGAGCGCGCGCATCAATCGAAAAGGTAGCGCGCGCCGATCCGAAACTCGTGCGCGTTCATCTGACCCGGACGAATGGCCGCCTCGCGGTCGAAATCGCTGCCGTTGAGACGGCTGTAGCGATAGCCGAGATCGACTTTCAGGTTGCGGGTGAGATCGAAAGCGACACCGCCCATGAGCGTCCAGGCAAGAACAGTTTCGGTTTCCGATCGCAGGCCAGCGGTTGCGATCAAACCGGAAGGACCGGTCACCTCGCGCTCGTAATCAGCGAATCTCACGCGCGCAACGCCGATGCCGGCGCCCAGATAGGGCGTGATGCCGTCCCAGAGCGGCAGGTCGACATATCCATTGAGGAAGATGCTCGTTGCCTGCGCTTCGCCGCGGTCGAGGGCGTTTGTGCCGTTGCTGGCAAAGCGCGCGCCGCGAAAGGACGCCGCGAAGCGGTGATCGACCGCGACCTCCGCCCGAAACCACGGCGAGGCCTGGTAGCCGAGCCCGACGCTTGCCGTCACGCCGCGCTCGAGCCTGCCGTTGAAGAGCGACGAGAACCCGACGGACCCCAAATCGCGCGAGTGCCTCGAGATGGACGGATCGGCCCCGCCCGCGTCACCGCGCAGATACCAGCCGGAACCGAGGGCTTCCTCCTCGTCGTCGAGAACCGGCGCAGGAGGTAGGTCGACCGCGAGAGCAAATCCGGGACAGCAGAAGGCGAGAGCCGCGAGGGCCAAAGTCGGCAGACGCAAGACGGAACGCTCCTCGGCCGGCACAACGCCGCTGCCGGGACCTTAGAGCCACGAGGTTAAGTGGTTCTTAACCGTGTTGGACGCCTGCGGCTGCCCTATGGTTTACCGTAGCGTTAGCGGCTGATCAGGCCACTCCCCGCAGGGACGTTCCGGTCGAGACCTGGCTCGCCGCCTTGGTGACGGCGTCCACCACATCGTCCACCACGCTGTTGACCAGATCGCCATTGTCGCCCTCCGCCATCACGCGGATCACCGGTTCGGTGCCGGAAGCGCGGATGACCAGGCGACCGTTGGAGCCGAGCCGTTCCTTGCCGGCCTCGATTGCCTTGACGACGATGCTCTCAAGCAGCGGCTTTCCGGCTTTGTAGCGCACGTTCTTGAGGATTTGCGGCAATGGCTCGAAGCAATGGCAGACTTCCGACACGGGTTTATCGAGGCGCTTGACCACGGCGAGCAGTTGCAGCGCCGCGATGAGACCGTCGCCGGTGGTCGTGTAATCCGACATGATGATGTGGCCGGATTGCTCGCCGCCGAGATTGAAGCCATGGGTGCGCATGTGCTCCAGCACATACCGATCGCCCACGGCGGTGCGGACGAGATCGAGGCCGAGGCCGCCGAGAAAGCGTTCAAGACCCAGATTGGACATGATGGTGGCGACGATTCCGGCCTGAGTCAGGCGGCCATCCTCCTGCCATGAACGCGCGACGACGGCCAT
Source organism: uncultured Alphaproteobacteria bacterium (assembly GCA_963828985.1). Taxonomy (GTDB): domain Bacteria; phylum Pseudomonadota; class Alphaproteobacteria; order Rhizobiales; family Beijerinckiaceae; genus Microvirga. The sequence continues at coordinate 1,633,752 of CAWHGT010000003.1, read as the reverse complement.
GAGCTGATCGCCGTCGACCTTCTGGCCCTTCTCGTCGATGATGAGGACGCGATCGGCATCGCCGTCGAGCGCGATGCCCACATCGGCTCGCAGCTCGCGTACTTTCGCGATGAGCGCGTCTGGAGCGGTGGAACCGACCTCGTGGTTGATGTTGAAGCCGTTGGGTTCGACGCCGACCGACACCACCTCGGCACCGAGTTCCCAAAGGGCTGCCGGCGCGACCTTGTAGCCGGCGCCGTTAGCGCAATCGACAACCACGCGCATGCCTTCGAGGTCGAGCTGGCGCGGGAGGGTGCGCTTGGCGAACTCGATATAGCGCGCGTCGGCGCTGTCGATGCGCTTGGCGCGGCCAAGCGTTGCGGAGCCGGCGAGGCGTTGAGCCAGATTGCCGTCCATCAGCTTCTCGATTTCGAGCTCGACCTCATCGTTAAGCTTGAACCCGTCGGGGCCGAACAACTTGATGCCATTATCCTCATAGGCATTGTGAGAAGCCGAGATCATGACGCCGAGATCGCAGCGCATGGAGCGCGTCAGCATGGCGACCGCGGGCGTCGGCATGGGACCGAGCAACAGGACATCCATACCCACGGAGGTGAACCCGGCCACGAGCGCATTTTCGATCATGTAGCCGGAGAGCCGTGTGTCCTTGCCGATGATGACCCGATGGCGGTAATCGCCGCGCTGAAACGTAAGGCCGGCCGCCTGACCGACGCGCAAGGCGAGATCGGGCGTGATGATGCCGTTGGCGCGGCCGCGAATGCCATCCGTTCCGAAGTATTTCCGCACGTCGTACTCTCCGCATTCGACTCAGACGCTCCGGAGCATGATGTTTTCGAGAAACCTACTGCTAAGTTTCCGCACCATCCTGCGAGCGCCACAAAGGTCTCAAAGCAACCCGCAAGAAGCGGGTCAAGGCTTGGCACGTCAATATGCTCGTCCGGACGGGCATCATGACATCACAAGTGATAAGCGATTGTTACACCCCGGGACACTTGCGACCATGGGAAAAAAGAGTTCTTGGGCTTGCCCCGGAAGAACCTGTAAATCCCCACAAAAAACGCCCGCCGTTTGATCGGCGGGCGCTGAATTCAAGAGCGAGAAACTGCCATCAGGCTTGCGGTTGCGGCTCCATGCCGCCGCCGGTTTCCCGGGGCTTGCCCCGACCCGCCGTAGGCACGGCGGAACCGCGGGCCGAAGCGACCGTATCGCCGCTGTCGCGGATCGGCGGCTGGCCGTCGAGCAGGTTTCTGATCTCGTCGCCGCTGAGGGTCTCGTATTCGAGAAGGCCCTTCGCCAGCGCTTCCAGATCCGCTTCCTTTTCGGTGAGGATGCGGCGAGCGTCGATCAGGCCGTCCTCCACAAGGCGGCGAACCTCCGAGTCGATGGTCTGCGCGGTCGATTCCGAAATGTTCTGCTGGCGTCCCATGGACATGCCGAGGAACACCTCTTCCTGGTTCTCGCCGTACGCTACCGTACCGAGTTCGGGCGAGAAGCCCCAACGGGTCACCATCATGCGGGCAAGGCGGGTCGCCTGCTCGATGTCGGATTGCGCGCCGGACGTGACCTTGTCCTTGCCGAAGATCATCTCCTCGGCGATGCGGCCGCCCATCATGATGGCAAGACGCGAGGTCATCTGCTCGTAGCTCATGGACAGCTTGTCCCGCTCCGGCAGCTGCATGACCATGCCGAGCGCACGTCCGCGCGGGATGATGGTGGCCTTGTGGACCGGGTCGGTGGCGGGGACGTTCAACGCCACGATCGCATGGCCGGCCTCGTGATAGGCGGTCAGGCGCTTCTCGTCGTCGGTCATCACCAGGGTGCGCCGCTCGGCGCCCATCATGACCTTGTCCTTGGCGTCCTCGAACTCGCTCATCGTGACGATGCGCTTGCCACGGCGGGCGGCCAGCAACGCACCCTCGTTGACGAGGTTCATCAGGTCGGCGCCAGAGAAGCCGGGCGTGCCGCGGGCGATGACCTTCAGGTCCACGTCGGGCGCCAGCGGCACCTTGCGGACGTGAACGCGCAGGATCTTCTCGCGGCCCACGACGTCGGGGTTCGGGACCACGATCTGCCGGTCGAACCGGCCCGGACGCATGAGCGCGGGGTCGAGCACGTCGGGCCGGTTGGTGGCCGCGATGATGATCACGCCCTCGTTGGCCTCGAAGCCGTCCATCTCGACAAGCAGCTGGTTCAGCGTCTGCTCACGCTCATCGTTGCCGCCGCCGAGACCGGCGCCGCGATGGCGGCCGACGGCGTCGATTTCGTCGATGAAGATGATGCAGGGCGCGTTTTTCTTGGCCTGATCGAACATGTCGCGCACGCGGCTCGCGCCGACGCCCACGAACATTTCGACGAAATCGGAACCCGCGATGGTAAAGAACGGCACATTCGCTTCACCCGCCACCGCACGGGCGGTCAGCGTCTTACCGGTGCCGGGAGGACCGACGAGGAGCACGCCGCGCGGAATACGGCCGCCGAGACGCTGGAACTTCTGCGGATCGCGGAGGAACTCGACGATTTCCTGCAGGTCTTCCTTGGCCTCGTCGACGCCCGCTACATCGTCGAACGTGACGCGGCCATGCGCTTCGGTGAGCAACTTCGCCTTGGACTTGCCGAAGCCCATGGCGCGGCCTGCGCCGTTCTGCATCTGGCGCGACATGAACACCCAGGCGCCGATGAACAGGGCAATCGGCAGGATGTTCATGAGGAACGCGATGAACCAGGGGGTCGAGTCGGATTGCGGCCGGGCAGTGATCTGGACGCCCTTCTGCTGAAGCTTGGTGACGAGCATCGGATCGTTGGGCGCATAGGACGTGAAGGTCCGTCCGTCCGAATAGGTGCCGCTGATCTCCGGGACCGGAAATCACCACGTTGGTGATGCGGCCGGCATCGGCTTCGCTCAGAAGCTGGCTGTAGGCAATATCGCTGCCACCGCCGCGTTGGCCGGGACTCTGGAACAGGGTCACGAGCGCCAACACCAGCAGGAAGATGACAACCCACAAGGCGAAGTTGCGGAAATTTGAATTCATTTGATCAGGTTCTGCCCCAGAGGGAGAGGGTGCGCAAAGGACAGCATATCCCGGACGCGGCTAAACTCTATTGATTACAATGTAGGCATGCGGGCCTCCATTGCCAAGGGAATGCGGCGTGGGTGGGGCGCCTTCCGGGAAAGTCTCGCCCGACTTGGATAAGAGAGATGCCTAACGGCCCCGCTGACGGGGCGTCTCGGGCCCGATTTTGAGCAATCCGCCAGACTCCAGCTCGATGAGGGCGCCCGCGATGTTCATCCGCAGACCCGCCTCGCGGCGAAGAGCCTCGCGCAGCCGCTCGACGCAGGTTTCGAGCCGATTGAGGCGCCGCGCGTTCTCTTGCAGCCCCGCTTCGGACAGGCCCTTTAAGAGAATCCGCAAGGCGATTTCAAAGGGCTCCGTGGCAAGAATTGCCGCGTCCAGAACGACCCCCTCGCCCGGTCGCACAAGACGGGCGCGCCCGTAGGCTTCGGCGGCCTTGAGATCGAGCGCCTCCTCGGCCTGCCTGGCGCGACGGGCGAGCTCCGCCAGGCGCTCGCCGGTCAGGCCTTCGGCGGCAAGGGCCGGCATCAGCGAACGCCATCGCACCCGGGCGAACCGCTCGTCCCGGTTCGAGGGGTCGCTGACGAAGCGCCAGCCCTGCGACGTGCAGAGTTCGACAAGGGTGGCTTTCGGAATGTCGAGCAATGGGCGCACGTGCCTGATCCCGTCGCGATTCCGCTCCACCGCCATGCCGCGAAGCCCGGTGAGCCCCGATCCGCGGGAGAGCCGCATCAGAATGGTCTCGGCCTGATCGTCGAGCGTATGGGCGGTAACGAGATGGGATGCGCCGGTGTCCCTGGCCAGTTCCACCAGAAGGCCATAGCGGGCGTCCCTCGCCCGCTCCTGCAAAGCGGAAGCGGGCTTTTCGCCTCTCCAGGTCAGGATTCGATGATCAAGCCCCAGCCTCGCCGCCTCGACGCCGACCCATCGCGCCTCATCGGCAGCCTCGGGGCGCAAGCCGTGATCGACCGTGGCGACGATGATTCTGTGGGGAGCAGGCCGCTGGTTCCAGCGCGCGAGCAGGTGCATCAGGGCGATCGAATCCGGACCGCCCGAGACGGCAGCGACAAGCGCGCCGGCGGGATCGAGAGCGGCGAAAAGGCGATCGAGCCCGGGCTTGTCGAACGCCGGGGAATTCATGCGAACGGTCGCCGGAACGGCACCGATCCGCTCAGGTGCAGCGGGCGCGTTTCTGTTCGCGCTCGGAGCCCTGCCGGATGCCGGCGGAGGCCTGCGGGTATTTGCGGTCGAGTTCGGCAAAGACCGCGCAGGCGCGATCCCGGGCGCCGAGGCCGTTGAGGGCGACGCCGAGTTTCAGCAGGGCGTCGGGAGCCTTCGCGGCGTTCGGGTGGTCGGTCGAGATCGTCAGGAACTGCTCGGCCGCCTCGCGGAAACGGCTGCGCTGAAGGTAGGTCTCGCCAAGCCAGTAAGAGGCGTCCGGAACCAGGCGATCGCGCGGGTTGGACTGGAGAAACCGGCGGAATCCCATTTCGGCCTGCTCGTATTGCCGTTGCGTCAAATACGAGTAAGCCAGCTCATATTCGGCCCGCGGGTCGCCCGCGCTGGTGGCGGCGACGCTGGGGCTCGTGCGCTGCGGGGGCGCGCTTTGCAAACTGGCGACGGATGCCGGATTGCGGCCAGCCGGGTTCAGATCGAGCGGCGCGCCGAGTTCCGCCTCTTCTTCGTCGATCAACTCGCCGATATCCGCGACCGCACCACCAGAAACGGGTCGGCCCGGAGCCTCCGCGGTGGCGAGCGGCGGCGATGCCGGAGTCGTGCCCAAGGGAAGCGGAGCGCCAGGCGCCGCCGGCGCGCTCGACGGGTCGAACACGTCGCTGCGCTTCTGCGGCTGAGCCGGAACGGGGCGGCCGGGAGCAGGTGCGGAAGTGGCCGGCGCCGGCCTCGAACCGCCGCTCTTCTCCTGAAACCGGAAATCCACGTCTTCCTGGAATTTCCGGAGCTGATCCTTGAGTTGACGGTTCTCGAACTGCAATTGCTCGACCTGGCCCGACATCTGCCGGAACTGGCCCTCGAGGCGGTTGAGACGAACGATCGCATCCGCTGCGTCCTGCGCAAGGGCAGGCACGGCGAATGCGGTCAAAAGTGCAAAGGTGGCGATCAGACGACGAAGCATATTGATTACCGTATGGGTCCGAGAGGCCTTATGGACCACGATCCGTGCCGATAACACATAAGAGCCGCCGCGGCGACATTGTGACTGCTTGCCGATTTTTGCTCCCGAGCCGGGAGATAACAGGGTCGGCAATACCACCGACCCTGCGACTTTCGATTACGCGCCGGCGCCTGCGTCCAGAACGGTGACCGCGCGGCGGTTCTGCGACCAGCACGAGATGTCGTTGCAGACCGCGACCGGGCGTTCCTTGCCGTACGAGACGACACGGAAGCGGGAGCCTTGAATCCCGCGGGAAACCAGGTAATCGCGGACGTTCTGGGCCCTTCGGGCGCTGAGCGAGAAGTTATATTCGCGGGTGCCGCGCTCGTCCGCATGGCCTTCGATCAGGAACGTATAGCTCGGATAGCGGGACAGCCATTGAGCCTGCTTGTCGAGGGTGGCGGTCGCCGTCGGGGTGAGATCGGTCTGGTCGGTCTCGAAGAACACCCGGTCGCCGACATTCACGATGAAATCCTGGGCGCTCCCGGGGGTTGCAGCGCCGGCCCCGAAAGCGCCCGCCCCTCCGGCCTGATCTTTGTTGGACGAACACGCCGCCGCCCCGAGGGCGAGGACGATAGCGGCGGCGAATTTGACGGCGCGCAACGTCATCATGGCAATACTCCTTACACAAACACACACGTCTAGCGAACGTTGGGTCGTGTATAGCTGGCGATAGTTAAGGGAGGGTTCCGTCAACCTTGATGGAAGGTTGACCAACAAGGTGAATCGGCAGGCGGTCCCGGTTTTTCGGCTCAGGGTTAATCGAGAGTGAATGCGGCAAACCGGTGGCCATACCGTCACGCTTGTTTGGCGGCGGAGAAAGTCGCCCCATATACGAGGAAGCATTTGTAGGTTTGATGCGTTGTGAGGTCATGAACTCGCCTTTACCCCTAAATCCCCGCGTAAGAGCCCCCGTCCTCTCGGCTGCTGGCGAATCGCGAATCGAGCGAGCCTTCTCCCGCATCGCGGACAGCGACCTGCGCCATGGCAACGCCATCCGGCTCCTGAAGGACGCGGGAGAGAACTATCCGGCCTGGCTCGCTGCCATCAGCTCCGCCAAGCGTGTGGTGCATTTCGAGAACTTCATCATCGCGGACGACGATATCGGGCGCGCCTTCGGCGAGGCGCTGATGGAACGGGCGCGCGCCGGCGTGACCGTGAGGGTCCTGTACGACTGGCTCGGCACATCCTGGCGCGCCCTTCCCCCATTCTGGAGCCGCCTGCGCAAAGCCGGCGTGGACGTGCGGGTGTTCAATCCGCCCCGGCTGACGGACCCGTTCTTCATTCGCCGAAACCACCGCAAGGTCATCACCATCGATGGCACCAGAGGGTTCGTGGCGGGCCTGTGTGTTTCGAATAGCTGGCGGGGCAGCGATGTGTCAGAGCCATGGCGCGATACCGGCCTTGCGATCGAGGGCCCGGTGGTGGCGGATCTCGACGCGGCCTTTGCCGAAAGCTGGGCGCGAGCCGGAAGCCCGCTCGAAGCGGGCGATATTCTCGACCCCCAGGACATTCCGATTGCCGGCGATGTCTCGGCCCGCGTGATCTGCGGCGAGCCCGGCATGTTTCGCACCTATCGGTTCGACCAGTTCGTCGCCTCCATGGCGCAGCGCAACCTGTGGCTCACCGACGCCTATTTCGTCGCCACCACCTCCTACGTTCAGGCCTTGGGAGAGGCGGCCCGCGACGGCGTCGACGTGCGCCTGCTGGTTCCCGGCTCCAACGACCTTCCGGTCCTGCAGCCGATCGTTCGGGCGGGCTATCGCTCGCTGGTGGAGGCCGGGATCCGGGTGTTCGAGTGGAACGGCTCGATGATGCACGCCAAGACCGCGGTGGCGGACGGGCGCTGGGCCCGCGTGGGCTCCACCAACCTCAACATGGCGAGCTGGGCGACCAACTGGGAGCTCGACATCGCCATCGAAGATCGCGATGTCGCCGAGGCCATGGAGGCGATGTATCTCGAGGACCTCGCCAACGCGACCGAGATCGTCCCCGGCTCCGGCACCCGCCGCGTTCAGGCGCGCAACATGCGCTCGCGCCGCTTGGGTTCTCACCGCAAGCGCGGCGGCGTTCGAAGGCTTGCGGCCGGCGCCCTGGCGCTCAGCAATTCCGTCGGCAGGACGATGAATTCACGGTCGCTGACCGCCACCGAGGCGAGCAGCATCGCGATCATCGGGTTTGCGGTCCTGGCGCTGGCCATGCTTCTCGTGCTGGTCCCGGCCTTGCTGGTGGCCCCGGTCGTTCTCGGCCTCGTGTGGCTCGGCGTCGCGCTGCTGATCCGGTCTTTTCGCCTCAAGAGGCGCGTTCTTTTGCGCCGGCGGAAGCTCGTGCTCCGGCGTAAAAGGCACAAGGAAAGTCCTCGCGGGGAGAATGGTGGCCCGGTTTCCGCAGCGGACTGAAAGAATTCGCTGCCAAGCTGCGTGGGGCAATGTATACATTTTCCTAAGGGCAGGTGCGAATTCTCGACCAGACCCCTGACAGGAGATCATCATGGCGACTGGTACTTCTTCCGATGCTTTTCCGGATCGCGCTCACGCGATGAGCACGGTTCTGGCACAGAACTGGTGGGCGGTGGCATTGCGCGGCGTCTTTGCCATTCTGTTCGGCCTCGTGGCCCTGCTCCTGCCGGGCGCCACCATACTGTCGCTCATCTGGTTCTTTGCGGCCTATATGCTGGTGGACGGGGTTATCACCATCGTGTCCGCGGTGAAGGCCGCCAAGAACCATGAGCGCTGGGGCCTCCTGGTTCTCGAAGGCGTGGTCAACATCGCGGTCGGTGTGATCGCGTTCGCGTGGCCCGGCGTGACGGTCGTGTTCTTCGTCACGCTCATGGGATTCTGGTCGCTGGTGACCGGCGTTCTGGAGATCGTCGCGGCGTTCAAGCTCAACGCGACACACGGCCGGGGCTGGCTGATCTTCAGCGGTGTCGTGTCGATCCTGTTCGGCCTCGCGCTCCTCGTCGGCCCGCTGGTCGGCGCCGTGGTCCTGACCTGGTGGCTCGGCGCCTACGCGATGGTGTTCGGCATCACGCTGCTGGTGCTCGGCTTCAAGCTGAAGAGCCGCAAGGACAGCGTCCCGCTGACACATTCCGGCCAGGGTGCCTGATAACAAAAGGGCCGTCCTGCGACGGCCCTTTTTTCTACTCCACGGCGATATTCAGCCCTTGTTGTCGCTCAGCAATGGCGACCATGTCGGGTCGGATGCGAATGAAGGCGTCTGGATCGGCTGTTCGACCCGGCCGGTGATATCGACCATGTAGAGCTTGCCGCCGGATTGCCCGCCCGGATCGCGGAAGAACAGGATGTATTGCCCGTTCGGCGCCCAGGTCGGGCTCTCGTTGTGGAAGCCCTCGGTGAGGATGCGTTCGCCCGATCCGTCCGGCTTCATGATGCCGATCGAGAAACCTCCCGCCCGGCGCTTGGTGAACGCGATGTAATCGCCCCGCGGCGACCAGGCAGGCTGCGAGTAGGAGCCGTCGCCGAACGAGATGCGGCGCTGGTTGGAGCCGTCCGCCGCCATGGCGTAGATCTGCTGCTGGCCGCCGCGATCGCTCTCGAACACGATCTCGCGGCCATCGGGCGAGAAGGACGGCGAGGTATCGATCGCCGCCGTCGAAGTGAGGCGCGTGGTGGCGCGCGAATTCAGGTCCATCATGAAGATGTTGGCGTTGCCGCCCTGTTGCAGGCTCATGACGATCCGGCGTCCGTCCGGCGCAAAGCGCGGCGACGACGTCATGTCGGGGAAGTTCCCCACTACCTGACGCGCGCCGGTCTCGAGATTGATCACCTGAACGCGCGGCTGCTGACCATCGACCTGCGACATGTAGGTGATGTCCTGGGTGGCGGGCGAATAGCGCGGCGTCACCACGAGGTTGTCGCCTTGCGTCAGGAACCGCACATTGGCGCCGTCCTGATCCATGATGGCGAGGCGCTTGCGGCGGTTTTCCTTCGGGCCGGATTCGTCCACGAACACCATGCGGGTATCGAAGAAGCCGCCGAAGCCCGTGATCTTGGTGTACACGGCGTCCGAGATGATATGCGCGATGCGGCGCCAGAAATTCGGATCGGTGGCGTATTGCTGGCCCGCGAGCTGCTGGCCCGTATCCACATCCCAGAGGCGGAATTCAGCTTTCAGGCGTCCTGACGGATCGCGGGTGACGCGGCCTGTCACGAGCGCCTGCGCGCCCGCGAGTTTCCACGCCTCAAAGCGCGGCGCGGCGTCGAAGGATGGGCGTTCGGGGAAGCGCGCCTTGTCGAGCGGCAGGAAATAGCCCGAGCGCTGCAAGTTCTTCGAGATGATTCCCGACACCTGCTGCCCGAGATCCCCCTCGCCCTGGAAATCCGCGATGGCGATCGGCATGGGCTGGAACTGGCTGCCGGGGCTGATGCGAAGCTGAAGCTGGGCCTGGGAAGGGATCGTCGAGACAAGAAGGGCGAACAGGAAGCAGAACGCCGTGAAGATGACGCGATCGGGAGAGCGAACTGACATGGCTTTGCTGATTTCCATCCTGCGAAAGGGGAGACTGAAGGGACTAAACGGAAGTTGGATCGAATTGCATGTTCCAATGCTTCCACGAGCCGTAATAAGGCGCGAATTTGGCCGGAATATTATAGGGCGCACAGCGTCTCACAGCCCGCAGAGCGGCATCCGCCACCGCGCGTTCGAGGCTTGACGAGCCCACTTGCAAAACGCGCGGCTCGGCCGCGAGCGTTCCATCCAGGTTGAATTTCACGTCGAGGACAGGCGGTGCGATGCTCGTCACCAAGGCGCTTGGCGGCGCGTTGTAGCACTTCTCGATCTGTTCCTTGAGAAGCCCCCGCAACGCGTCTTCCATGCTGGGAGACAATTTCGCAGCCGTCCCCGTCTGCGTTCCGAGCGAGGCGGTCTTCTGCACCTCGGTTCCGGTCGCGCCGGTGGACTGGTTCTTCTCTTTGTTGGCGAGCAATTGCTTGATGTCGCCGAAATCGAGTTTCTTGGCGACTTCCGCTTCCTTGCGGGCCTTGGCTTCCGCGTCGGCTTTTGCTTTGGCCTCGGCAAGCTTCTTTGATTCCGCATCGGCCTTGGCCTTTGCGTCCGCCTCGGCCTTCGCCTTCGCCTTCGCGTCTGCGTCTGCCTTGGCCTTCGCGTCGGCCTCTGCCTTCGCTTTGGCCTCCGCCATCTTTTGCGCGACCGCTTCCGCTTCGGCCTTTTCGATCAGCTTCTGCTCGTCCTCGGCGCGCGTATCGACCTTGATCTCGGCGGGCCTTGCGGGGGGCGGAGGAGGCGGTTCGGCGGCGACGGGTTCTTCCTTTTCGGCGACCTTCATTTCTTCGGGCCGCTTGGGTGGCGCCGGCGCATCGCGCTTGTCGTCGCCCGGATCGCGCTGTTCGATCTTTTCCGCCACGCGATCGGCGCGCGGCTTTGGCGTCGGCAGCACCTCTTTGGCGGTCTTCTCGCCCTTGGTGATCTGCGAGAACTGATTGTCGGTGATGATCTCGACCGGAATGCCTTCTTGCGCAGGCGGGAATTCCGCGACGGTCGACAGCGTCAGCATCGCGGCGCCGAGCACGACGACGTGCGCGACCGCCGAGACCCAGAAGCCCGGCTCCGAAGGATTGAATTTCAGCCGCAACGCCACGCTCTTTGACCCCTGCCTATCGTGCTAGCGTTGATCGGGTTCGGTCACGAGCGCGACGCGCTTGTAACCGGCTGCGGTGACGATCGACATGATCTGCGCGACGCGGCCGTAATCGACCTTCTTGTCGCCGCGCACGAAGATACGCTCGTCGAGACCCTGCTTGGCCGATTCCGCGAGCTTGCCGACGATCATGTCTTCCTTCAGCTCCGCCTCACCCATGAAGACCTGCCCGGTCGAGCGAATGGAAAGCGTCACGGGCTTTGCATCCATGTTCAAAGGCGCGGCCTTGGTCTGCGGAAGATCGAGCGGAACGCCGGTGCTCATCATCGGTGCGGCCACCATGAAGATGATGAGCAGCACCAGCATCACGTCGATGAACGGCGTCATGTTGATTTCATTGATGGCGCCGCCGCGACGTGCGCGTCTGCGACGCCGCGAACTGCCTCCTGCCGAACCTGCCATGGCCATCGTCGATTTCCCCTTAAGCCGCGTGAGCGATGCGCTCGTCGATCTGGCGCGAGAGAATGGCCGAGAACTCGTCGGCGAAGCCTTCGAGGCGTGATTGCAGCTTGCCGACTTCCGATTGCAGCTTGTTGTAGGCAATGACCGCGGGAATCGCCGCGAACAGGCCGATGGCGGTCGCGAACAACGCCTCGGCGATGCCGGGGGCGACCACCGCGAGGCTGGTGTTGCTCGACGCCGCGATCGACGTGAACGAATTCATGATGCCCACGACCGTCCCGAACAGCCCGATATACGGGCCTGCCGAACCGATGGAGGCAAGGATCATCAGTTTCGAATCGAGCCGCTCGACTTCGCGCTGGATGGTGACGTCGAGCACCTTGTCGATGCGCTGGCCGAGGCTCTGGAACGTCCGGCTCGATCCTTCGAACGAGCGCTTCCATTCACGCATCGCCGCGACGAAGACTGCCGACAGCCCGGTCGCCGGGCGGTTCTGCAGCGAGCGATAGAGCTCCTCGAGCGACTGGCCCGACCAGAACACCTCCTCGAACCGGTCCATGGCGCGCTTGGTGCGCCCATAAAGCAGCGTCTTGTCGACGATGACCGCCCAGGACCAGATCGATGCGCCGAGCAGCCCCACCATCACCAGCTTGACGGTGAAATGGGCCTGCCAGAACAGGCTGAACAGGGACAAGTCGTGTACCGCAGGTGCAGCCTGGGCAACATCAACCGGATTCATCGTCGAGACCTCGCGCTTCAAGTGGTCCCGAGGATCGGGATCCGACCGCGTTTTGTTGAGAGAGTATTTTCGCGTGTCCCGCTCGTTCGCGCTACAATCTGTCAAAAGTATGAGCGCGCCGGACAGGGGACGAAAGTCGCTCCCACCGTTACAAGTTAGGCACAGAGTAAGGTTAAGGCTTGGTTTAAGGATGCCGCCGACAGGTGCCTGAGGCAGATCGCCGCTGAGCTAGACCAGCTGGCCGGCCGCTCGCGCCTGATCGAGAATCCAGTTCCGGAACGCCACGATGGAGGGCCGCTCGGCGCTCGTCTCGGGGCAGACGACGTAATATTGATACGGCCCTTTGACTTCCTGCGGAAACGGCCGCGCAAGGCGCCCGGCCTCCAGGTAATCCCCGATCAGCACATTGGTGGCGAGCGCCACGCCCTGACCGGACGCCGCTGCCTGCAAGGTCAGGTAGGTATGGGGGAAAGCCGGCCCCCGCGACGTATCCAACCCCTCGACACCGATCGCCGCGAGCCAACTGTCCCAGGTGATGTAGTCCGGGATCGTGTCGACGATCTCGTGCAGCAGCGTGTGATGGCGCAGATCGGCCGGTTCTCTGAGCGGATGAACCGGATCGTCCACGAGAGCGGCACTGCAGACCGCGAAAAAGGTCTCCTCCATCAGGAGGTCCGTCCGCAGGCCGGGATAGCCGCCGGGCCGACCCATGCGAATCGCCACATCCACATCCTCGCGGACGAAATCGGTGCGGCCCTGCCCGACCGAGATGCGCACATCGATGTCAGGATGCCGCTCCCGCAGCGAACCGAGACGAGGAATGAGCCAGCCGGAAGCGAAGCTCGGCACGGTGGCGACGGTCAGGCTCCGTGAGGCCTCCGGTTTCAGGGCGCGTGCCGTCGCCTCGTTGAGCTGGTCCAGCATATCGGAGATCGAAGCCGCATAGCGCTCGCCCACCGACGTCAGCGCCACGCCCTTGCTCGGCAGGCGGACGAAGAGGGGAATGCCGAGCCATGCCTCCAGCGACTTCACCTGCTGGCCGACCGCGCTCGGCGTCACCGCGAGTTCGTCCCCTGCCCGCTCGAAGCTCAAATGCCGGGCCGCTGCCTCGAAGGCGCGGAGGGAACGAAGCGGCGGGAGGCGGCGGCGCGACATGATGGCGAAGCTTTTCTTGGGCTAAAGCGTAGGTCTTCGCGTTTGCTTCCGAGCCGTGGCGGCAGCATTCTACACCTACGATAATACCTGCGAAACCGCAACCAACGAGGTCCGCCATGACCACCGCAATCGCCACAGTAAATCTTCGCTCGACCCATTCCCGCACAGCGCCAACTCTCCTGTCGCTCCTGCTGCGTGTCGAGGCTTGGCTGGACGCGCGAGCCGGTCGCAATGCACTCTACAGCTTGGACGAACGGACGCTCCACGATATCGGCCTGACCTCGGCCGATATCGGCAGGGTCGAGCGCACGCAGAGCTGGCAGGATTGCCTGGGCCCGACCGGGTGGCGTTAAGCCAGACCGGCCGACAACGCCGCCCGCAGGTGATCGGGAATGCGGACGGCGCGCCCTTCGCGGACAGCCGCGACCGTGACGTCCGCCGTGATGAGGACATCGTCGCCGCGACGGATCTCCTGCGCCAAAATCATCGAGGCGCCGCGCATTTCCTTGGGGCGCGTGACCACCGTGACGATGTCGTCCATCAGCGCCGCGCCGAGAAAATCGATCGTCATTTTCCGCACCACGAAGGCGAGCCCGCCCATTTCGGCGTGGAGATCGGATTGGGCGATCTCCAGCGCTCGCAAAAGCTCGGTCCGGCCCCGTTCCAGAAACCGCAGGTAGCTCGCGTGATAGACGCGCCCTGAGAAATCCGTGTCCTCGTAATAGACGCGGATGGGAAGGATGTGGCGTATCGGTTTCGAGCTGACCGGAGAGGTGGGGATAGCTGAGCGCTCTCCTCCCCCTTGTGGGGAGGGTCGGATCGCCTCTGCGATCCGGGGTGGGGTGGTGGCGCGACGGCAGGACGGTGTTTCGCACCCCCTCCCGGCCCTCTGGGCCGACCTCCCCCCTCAAGGGGGAGGGAATAGCCGCCCGCTTCTCACGCATCCTCGTCCCCCGCGAACAGCCCGAACTGCGCCGCTTCCCGCTTCGGCTCGGCCATGCCGAGATGCTGGAACGCATGGGTGGTGAGCATCCGGCCACGGGGGGTGCGCTGGAGGAAGCCCTTCTGGAGCAGATAGGGTTCGATGATGTCCTCGATGGCGTCGCGGGGCTCCGACAGCGCCGCCGCGATGGTCTCGATGCCGACCGGGCCGCCGCCGAACGACAGCGCCACGAGGGTGAGATATTTGCGGTCCATCTGGTCGAGGCCGATGGGGTCCACGTCGAGCAGGCGAAGAGCGGCGTCCGCGTGCTCGCGGGTAACGGTCTCGACGCCGTCCACGATGGCGAAATCCCGCACCCGGCGCAGCAGCCGCCCGGCGATGCGGGGCGTCCCGCGCGCCCGGCGGGCGATCTCGTTGGCGCCGTCGGCGCTCATGCCCATGCCCAGCACCCGCGCGCCGCGCCGGACGATGAGTTCAAGCTCCTCGACGGTGTAGAATTCGAGCCGGATCGGAATGCCGAAGCGGTCGCGCAAGGGCGTGGTGAGAAGGCCGGCCCGCGTCGTTGCGCCGACCAACGTGAATTTCGGCAGCTCGATCTTGACCGAGCGCGCCGCCGGGCCCTCGCCGATGATCAGATCGAGCTGATAATCCTCCATGGCCGGATAGAGAATTTCCTCGACGGCCGGATTGAGGCGGTGGATTTCGTCGATGAACAGCACATCGCGCTCTTCCAGGTTGGTGAGCTGGGCTGCCAGATCCCCCGCCTTGGCGATCACCGGGCCGGAGGTGGAGCGGAAATTGACGCCGAGTTCGCGCGCCACGATCTGCGCCAGCGTAGTCTTGCCCAGTCCCGGCGGTCCGACGAACAGCACGTGATCGAGGGCATCGCCGCGCGATTTCGCCGCGTTGATGAAAACCTGCAAGTTCGCCCGCGCGGCCTTCTGGCCGGTAAAATCCACAAGCGACAGCGGCCGCAGCGACAGATCGGTGTCGTCCTCACGCTTTTCGGGAGTCAGCAGGCGGGAATCAGTCAAATCAGCATCCTTCGAGAACGCACTTTTAGGGTTTCTCGAAGGTGTTTGCTAGGGAGAGCTCGGGGCACTCTTGGGACGCGACAACGGCCGCGCAATCACAGTCGCAAGCCGATCGTGATGAACAATATCCCGAAGACTGCGCTTGCGATCACGATGTTGTCGATGTTGAGCAAAAAGGCCTTCGTGAATCTGTAGGCGGCCGCGAGCCCGCCCACGGTACTGACGATCAGGTTCGGGAGGATCGCTGAGAAATCGAACCTGCCGGAATAGCGGTAGAGCCCGAAAATGATCGCTCCCAAACCGATCAGCGGCACGGTCGTGACGGCGTAGATCCGCGGAAGAACAGAAAGCCATTGGATGCGCGAGAGTGTTGTCGACGACGCAGCAGGTTGGGAGCATGAGCCAGAAAGGAGCCGTCAGAATGAGAGCGACGGTTGCTACGAGCCACAGGAGCAGCGGCGCGATCAGGCTGAACCAAGCCACGAATATTCCCATGGCCATCCTCCGGTCACGCCACGATATTACATTATCGCGCCAACTCGCGCAATCCCAGCCGTATCAGCGTCTTGGCCTCCGGTTCGTCCCCGGCGGTTTTCAACGCGGCGGCGATCGCGGCCGACGCCTGCGCCTGCGGGTAGCCGAGATTGACCAGCGCCGAGATCGCGTCGGAGACCGGGAGAGGCGCCGTTTTATCGTCGAGCGAGCCCGACAGGCGGATCAGCGCCGGATCGACGCCTGAGAAGGCCGGGGCCTTGTCCTTCAACTCGGAAACGATGCGTTGGGCAAGCTTCGGGCCGACGCCGGGGCCCCGCGCCACCGAGGCCTTGTCGCCGGTGGCGATGGCGGTGCCGAGCGTTCCGAGATCGAGCACCGAGAGGATGCCGAGCGCCACCTTGGCGCCGACGCCCTGCACGCTTTGCAAAAGCTTGAACCATTCGCGCTCCGCATCGGAGCGGAAGCCGAACAGGCGGATCATGTCCTCGCGCACATGGGTTTCGATGGAGAGCGAGGCCGCCTCGCCCACCGGGGGCAGGTTCTGCAGGGTCCGCGACGAGCAATGGACCACGTAGCCGACGCCCTGCACGTCGAGGATCACGAAGTCGTCGCCATAGGCATCGACGATGCCTTTCAGTTTGCCGATCAAGTCAGTCTTCCCCTCATCGTCATTCCGGGGCCGCGTCAGCGGAACCCGGAACCCATAACCGCCGACTTTTCACACAACAGACCGCCGGCATCTCACATCGCGATTCGCCGGCGCTTATGGGTTCCGGGCTCTCGCGGCGCTCGCCCCGGAATGACGGATGGGTCTGTGTAACACCCTAGAGGCTCGCCGCCAAAGCGCGGGCCTTGCGTTGATGGGCATGGCAGATCGCGATGGCGAGCGCATCGGCGGCGTCGGCCTTTTTGGGATCGGCCTTGGGCAGCAGGATCTTGACCATGGCCAGCACCTGGTTCTTGTCCGCGTGACCGACGCCCACCACGGTTTTCTTGACCTGGTTGGCGCCATATTCGGCCACCGGCAGGTTGTGCATGGCCGGCACCAGCAGCGACATGGCGCGGGCCTGGCCGAGCTTCAGGGTCGCCTGCGCGTCCTTGTTGACGAAGGTCTCCTCGACCGCGACCTCATCGGGCGTCCACGTCGACGACCACCTCGGTCAGCCGGTCGTGGAGCTGCTTGAGCCGGAGCGCCAGATCGAGCTCCGCATCGGAGGTCACCACGCCGCAGGCGACGAAGGAGAGTTTCGAGCCCTCGATGGTGATGATGCCCCAGCCGGTGTTGCGCAGGCCCGGATCGAGACCGAGGATTCGGATTGGCGCCATGAAAATCCTTCGAATCCCGTGAGAGAACCACGACGCGCTCTCCTCCCCCTTGTGGGGAGGAGTTGGAGGTGGGGGTGTCAGCGCCCCCTCGACAGGTCTGGAGCCGACACCCCCACCCTGCCCTCCCCACAAGGGGGAGGAAAAAGCGGAGCTATTCCGACATCTTCTTAACGAGCGCGTCCGACAATTCGAAGTTGCCGTAGACGTTCTGCACGTCGTCATGCTCCTCCAGCGTCTCCATCAGGCGCATGAGCTTCTCGCCGGCTTCGTCGTCGACCATGATCGGCGTCTGCGGCTTCCAGACCAGCTTGGAGGCCTTCGGCTCGCCGAATTTCTCTTCGAGCGCTTTGCGTGACCTCGTTGAGCGCCGTGTTGGCGCAATAGATCTCGTGGCCGTCCTCGCTCGACACCACATCGTCGGCGCCGGCCTCGATGGCGGCGTCCAGCATGGTGTCGGCATCCGCGACCTCGGGCTTGAATTCCACCAGGCCCACATGGTCGAACATGAACGAGACCGCGCCGGTTTCGGCGAGGTTGCCGCCGCTCTTGGTGAAATAGGAGCGGATGTCGGAGGCGGTGCGGTTGCGGTTGTCGGTCATCGCCTCGATGATCAGCGCGACGCCGCCGGGGCCGTAGCCCTCGTAGCGGATCTCATCGTAATTATCGCCCTCGCCGCCGACCGCCTTGTTGATGGCGCGCTGGATATTGTCCTTGGGCATGTTCTCGGCGCGGGCCGCCAGAATGGCCGAGCGCAGGCGCGGGTTCATGGCCGGGTCGGGCATCCCCATCTTCGCCGCCACCGTGACTTCGCGGGCGAGCTTGGAGAACACCTTCGAGCGAACCGCGTCCACCCGGCCCTTGCGGTGCATGATATTCTTGAACTGTGAATGTCCGGCCATAGGGCCTCCAGAGAGACGGCCGAAGGCTCCCGCGCAAGGGAACCCGTCAGGCCGTGGCTGTTGACGATAGCGGGCTTATAAAACGCTGTTGCGCCCGACGCAAAGCCCGATCGTCCCGCAGCATGATGTTGTCAGAACCAGCTGGTGATCGCCGCGTGGATCAGGTGATAGGAGGCGCCCAGCACCGTCGCCGTGTAGGCGAGGCCCGCAAGCCCGATGAGATAGCCGCCGACGAGCAGGTAGCCGTCCTCCTCCATCACCGCGATGGAGACGATGACCAGCGCGATGGAAGGCGGGAAGTTGGTGCCCGGAAAGGGAATCAGCACCGAGAGCGCCACAAGGACCGCAAACAGGCCGATCATCCGGTCGCCGAAGACGCTGAAAAGCTGCAGCAGTCGCGACCGGCAATAGCTTTCGAGCTTCTGGAGCTTCGGTTCGGCGATATCGATCAGGTGTTTGAATTTCGACACCGAAACCGAACGCCGCTTGATGAAGCCCGGCAGCCACGGATGCTTGTGGCCGAGCAGCATCTGGATTCCGAAGATCAGCACGGGCGTTCCGACGATGCCCGCGATGCCCGGCGGGGCCGGCACGCAATTGGGCAGGCTGAAGAGGATCAGCACGAACCCGAAGGCGCGTTCGCCAAATCCATCGATGATCTGCCCGATGGAGATCGTCTCGCCTTCGGCGTTGTCGATGACTGAGCGGAGAACGGCGGAAGCGCTCTTATGCGAGGGCTGGTCGACGCCGGGGGGTGTCCGGCTGTCTTCCTCCGGGCAGGCGTCTGGCTTGAGTTTGGCGTCCACCGGTTCCTCCGTGAGAAAACAGATGGGCATCCATTGTGGCAAGCCAAGGGTGAGGTTGAGAAAGACGTCGCTTTGAGGTTTTCCTAATCCCAGAAGCGCGGCCAGGTCTCCTCGAGATGCGGACCCAGCCGGACAGCCGAGACGCGGGTCGCGAGCCCGGTCCTGTCGTCGGTTTCGACCGCGATCCCCGAGAGCGTCCCCTCGCCGAGACCGGGCTCCATGCGCGGGCCGGGGGTCTTCTGAAGGAAGCGGCGGATCGATTCCTCCTTCTGCATGCCCAGCACCGTGTCGTAATCGCCGCACATGCCGGCATCCGACATATAGGCGGTGCCGCCGGACAGGACCCGGTGATCGGCGGTGGGCACATGGGTGTGGGTTCCCACCACCAGCGAGGCGCGGCCGTCGAGATGATGCCCCATCGCTTCCTTCTCGCTGGTCGCTTCCGCGTGCACGTCCACGATGATCGCATCCGCCACCTGCCCGAGCGGGCACGCATCGAGCTCCCGGTCGACCGCCAGGAAGGGATCGTCGAGCGCGTCCATGTAGAGGCGGCCCATGACGTTGACGACGAGGACGCGCTTGCCGGATGCCGTATCGATGAGGTTCGCGCCGCGCCCGGGCGTCCCTGCGGGGTAATTGACCGGTCGCAGAAGCCGCGTCTGGCGCTCGATGAACACCAGGGTCTCGCGCTGGTCCCAGGTGTGATTGCCGAGCGTGACCGCATCGGCGCCGGCATTCAAGCAGATCGTCGCAGATCGCCTCGGTGATGCCGAAGCCGCCGGCCGAGTTCTCCCCGTTGATGACCACGCAATCGAGCCGCCATCTCTCCCGCAGGCCGGCCAGACGGTCGACGACCGCGTTGCGGCCTGGCCGTCCGACCACATCGCCGAGAAAGAGAAGACGCATGGGAGATCCTTGAACGGCGCTAGGAAGTGGGTCTGATCAGCTCGGATTCGGTGATGACGATATCCAGCAAACGGTCGTGCGGTTCAAGCGGCACGTCGGCAATCTCCTGGGCCGCATAGGCGAGACCGATGGTCAGAACCGGGTGCTTCGCCTCCAATGTGGCAATGGCGCGGTCGAAATGGCCTTTGCCATAGCCGATCCGGCCTCCTCGCCGGTCGAAGGCCGCGAGCGGAACGAGAAGTGCCGCGGGAAAGATTTCGGGCGCATCGGGCCCGGGCTCGCGCACGCCAAATCCGCCCTTGATGAGGGGATCGCCCGGTTGCCAGAGCCGAAAGCTCAGATGGGGATGGATGATCTGCGAGAGCGCGACCTCCTGGCCGCGGGCGACAAGCGCCTCCATGAGCGGCCGGCAATCGACCTCGCTGCGAATCGGCCAATAGGCTCCGATGCTATCGATGGCGGCAAGTTCGGGAAGGTCGAGCGCCGTCTGCGCAATGCGACGGGCGGCATCGCGCCGGAAGTCTTTGTCGAGACCGTCCCGAAGGGAAAGTGCCTGCTGGCGCAGCCTTTCCTTCAATTCGGCGAGGTCGTTTGAGGTCATTGAGTGCGGAGCCGCGAAAGTCGTCAGAGAAGCGATCCCGGGAACCTACTTGTGTAGGTGGGCGCCGTGTATCCCGGTCCAGGGACCGGGTCAGGGACAGCTCCCTTGGGATCGTTAAGGCCCCGGGGAAATGATCTCTAGACGCGCCCCACAGCCCCGCCCTCCGTATGTAGGGACGATAAGGGTGCGGGGAAAGGGGAAAAGTGGAGCAATCTCGCGGAGATGAGTCGCTTCGCGACGGATCACCATCAGCCCGGCCCGTTCAGCCCGCGCGCCAGCCGCTCGATCCGGTCGGCGGCCTTCTGGATGCCGTCCGCGAGGCGCGTCTCGATCATCTGGCTGCGCTCATCGCCCGTGGAGGCGAAGGAACGGATCCCGTTGAGTTCGGCCTCCATGGACGCGAGCCTTTTCTGGAGGTCGTGCATCTCGTCCGCCATGGTGATGGCCGCCATGACGTGAAGGCGCATGTCGCCGATCTCGCCGAACGTGACGCGCATCTCCTCGATCTTGGAATCGAGCGAAGCCGCCAGCCCCTTGAGGTGTTCTTCCTCGCCGTCGCCGCACGCGATGCGGTAGGTCTTGCCGGCGATCGATACGGATACCTGTGACAACTCAGCTCTCCTCGGGTTCGAGTTCGCCCGCTTGCTGAAGCACGCTCTGGATGCTCCCGATGGCGATGCGCACGCGCTGGCCGATATCGTCGGTTGCCGCCTCATAGCGTTGGAGACGGGTCAACGCGCCGTCGAGTTCGCCGGCGAGGCGGGCACGATCGTCCTGCATGAGCTGGAGTTCGGTTTCGAGATCGCCGCGCCGCCGTTCCGCTTCCAGCCGCCGTGAAACCGACCCCTCGAGAAGACCGAGGGCGATGTCGAGGCGTTTCAGCGCGTCATCGAGAATTGGGGTCATCGCAACTCCGGGAATCGTCCATGACACTAGGCCGGTCGTTACCGAGGGGCAACGGGGCTTCGACGTTATGCAGAGCCTGAGGCCGGCGTTTGGTCCGGGGAGGGTGGCGAAGTCTTTGACTCGCTTCGCCCTCGTGTTAAGGAGCCCACGCCCCTTCAGATGAGGTTTCCGTCGCGGCGAATCCTGCGCGCGCGAACCCCGCCAAGCCTTGTGGATCATCAACCGTGTCAGATACTGCTCCCGCCGACCGCGTCACCCACTCGGATCTGGCGAACGCCGTGCGCGTTCTCGCCATGGACGCAGTCGAGCAAGCGAAATCCGGGCATCCGGGCCTGCCGATGGGCGCCGCCGACATGGCAACGGTGCTGTTTACGAAATTCCTGAAATACGACGCCTCCGAACCGACCTGGGCGGACCGCGACCGCTTCGTTCTCTCGGCCGGCCACGGCTCCATGCTGCTCTACGCGCTGCTGCATCTGACCGGTGTCAAAGGCATGACGGTCGACGAGCTGAAGAACTTCCGCAAGCTCGATTCGAAGACGCCGGGCCACCCGGAAAACTTCATGACGCCTGGCGTCGAGACGACCACGGGTCCTCTCGGCCAGGGCATCGCAACCGCGGTCGGCATGGCGATGGCGGAGCGGATGCTGAACGCCGAATATGGCGACGATCTCGTCGATCACCGCACCTACGTGATCGCCTCCGACGGCGACCTGATGGAGGGCATCAGCCATGAGGCGATCTCGCTTGCGGGCCACCTGAAGCTGAGCCGACTCATCGTTCTGTTCGACGATAACGGCATTTCGATCGACGGCCCGCTGTCGCTGTCGGAATCGGGCGATCAGGTGAAGCGTTTCGAGGCTGCCGGCTGGCGCGCCGTTCGCGTCGACGGCCACGATCCGCAGGCCATTGCCCGCGCGCTCTCGCGAGCCCAGAAATCCGACCGCCCGACGATGATCGCCTGCAAGACGACCATCGGCTACGGCGCGCCGAAGAAGGCCGGCACGTCGAAGGCGCACGGCGAACCGCTCGGGGCCGAGGAACTGGCGGGCGCGAAGGCGTCGTATGGCTGGAAGTCGCGAACCCTTCGCGCTGCCCGATGCGATCCGCGACGCCTGGGCCAAGGCCGGAGCGAGGGGCCGTCGCCAGCGCAAGGCCTGGACCGATCGGATCAAGGCCGCGCCCGCGGCGACGCGCAGCGAGTTCGAGCGCCGCATGAAGGGCGTCCGTCCGGAAGGTCTGTCGGAGGCCGTGGCGCAACTGAAGGCCCGCCTGCTAGCGGAGCCGCAGAACGTGGCGACCCGCAAGGCCAGCGAGATTGCCCTGGAGGTCATCACCGAAGCGGTGCCCGAAATGGTGCTGGGCTCGGCCGACCTCACCCCGTCCAACAACACCAAGACCAAGAACCTCACCGCGATCTCGCCGGGGAACTTTGCCGGCCGCTACATCCATTATGGAATTCGCGAGCACGGAATGGCGGCGGCCATGAACGGCATTTCGCTCCATGGCGGCTATCTGCCGGCCGGCGCGACCTTCCTGGTCTTCGCCGATTATGCGCGGCCCGCCATTCGCATCGCGGCGCTTGCCGGCATTCCGGTCGTCTACGTGATGACGCACGATTCCATCGGACTTGGCGAGGACGGCCCGACTCACCAGCCGGTCGAGCACCTGGCGTCGCTGCGCTCGATGCCGAAAATGCGGGTCTATCGCCCGGCTGACGCCATCGAGACCGCGGAATGCTGGCAGCTCGCAGTCGAGCGCACGGATGGTCCGAGCCTGCTCGCGCTGACGCGCCAGAACCTGCCGCAGGTCCGCAAGGATGCGGGCCCCCGGAATGCCTCGGCGCAGGGCGCCTATGAATTGTCCCCGGCGAACGGCAAGGCGCGCGCCACCATCTTCGCGTCCGGCAGCGAGGTGGAAATCGCCCTCGCGGCCCAGAAGATTCTTGCCGAACAAAGCTTCGCGGTTCGCGTTGTGTCCGTGCCATCGCTGGACCTGTTTCTTGCCCAGTCCGAGACGGTGCGCGCCGGCATCATCGGCGACGCGCCCGTCAAGGTCGCGGTCGAGGCGGCGGTGCGTTTCGGCTGGGACGCGGTCATCGGCTCGGATGGCATCTTCGTCGGTATGTCAGGATTCGGTGCGAGCGCGCCCTACAAGGATCTTTACCGGCATTTCGGCATCACCGCCGAGGCAGTGGTCGAAAAGATCCTGCGGAGTCACAATCTTTAATCAGCGATGAGCCTCGTCGCAAAAAGGAGCTAGAACAATGACGGTGAAGGTCGCGATCAACGGCTTCGGGCGTATCGGGCGCAACATCCTGCGCGCCATCGTGGAAAGCGGTCGTACGGACATCGAGGTCGTGTCGATCAACGATCTGGGTCCCGTCGAGACCAACGCCCACCTGCTCCGCTACGATTCCGTGCACGGCAAGTTCCCCGCAGAGGTGAAGGTCGACGGCGATTTCATCGTCGTCAACGGCCAGCGCATCAAGGTCACGGCGATCAAGGACCCGGCGCAGCTGCCTCACCGGGATCTCGGCGTCGACATCGCGCTCGAATGCACCGGCTTCTTCACCTCGAAGGAAAAGGCCTCGGCCCATCTGACAGCCGGAGCCAAGCGCGTGATCGTGTCGGCCCCCGCCGACGGCGCCGACCTGACGGTCGTGTACGGCGTCAATCACGACAAGCTGACGAAGGACCACATCGTCATCTCGAATGCCTCCTGCACCACCAACTGCCTGGCGCCGGTCGCCAAGGTGCTGAACGACGCGGTCGGCATCGAAAAAGGCTTCATGACGACGATCCATTCCTACACCAACGATCAGCCGTCGCTCGACCAGATGCACAAGGACCTGTATCGCGCCCGCGCCGCCGCGGTCTCGATGATCCCGACTTCCACCGGCGCCGCCAAGGCCGTCGGCCTCGTGCTGCCGGAGCTCAACGGCAAGCTCGACGGCACGTCGATCCGCGTCCCGACCCCGAATGTCTCGGTGGTGGATTTCAAGTTCATCCCGAAGCGGCCGACCACCGTTCAGGAAATCAACAACGCCATCACGGCGGCGGCCGATGGGCCGCTCAAGGGCATTCTCGCCTATACGCACGAGCCGAAGGTTTCGATCGACTTCAACCACGATCCGGCCTCGTCCACCTTCCACATGGACCAGACCAAGGTGCTCGAAGGAACCCTCGTCCGCGTGCTGGCATGGTACGATAACGAATGGGGCTTCTCGAACCGCATGGCGGACACCGCCGTCGCCATGGCGAAGCTGATCTGACGGAGCCGGAGATGAAAGCTTTCCGCACGCTGGACCAAGCCGACGTCAAGGGAAAGCGCGTCCTCGTTCGCGTCGATCTCAACGTTCCGATGGAAGACGGCCGGATCACCGATGCGACCCGCATCGAGCGCATCCTGCCGACGCTCCACGAGATTTCCGACAAGGGCGGGAAGGTGATCCTTCTGGCGCATTTCGGCCGTCCCAAAGGGCGCGATCTGAAGGAGAGTCTGCGGCCGGTGGCGGAAGCGCTTGGACAACAGCTCGGAAAAGGCGTGGCGTTCGCCGAAGATTGCATCGGCGACGTCGCGGCGAAAGCCGTGGCCGCGCTCGACGACGGCGACATCCTGCTCCTCGAAAACACCCGGTTTCACGCCGGCGAGGAGAAAAACGATCCTGCCTTCGTGAAGGAACTCGCAGCTCTCGGCGATCTCTATGTCAACGACGCGTTTTCGACGGCGCATCGCGCCCATGCGTCGACGGAGGGCCTCGCTCATGTGCTGCCGTCATTTGCCGGCCGCACCATGGAGGCGGAGCTCGATGCGCTGACCAAGGGGCTCGAATCCCCCGCGCGGCCGCTCGTCGCCATCGTCGGCGGCGCCAAGGTCTCGACCAAAATCGACCTATCTGGAAAATCTCGTCACGAAGGTCGACGCGCTCGTCATCGGCGGCGGCATGGCCAACACCTTCCTGCACGCCATGGGGCTTTCCATCGGCAAGTCGCTCGCCGAGAAGGACCTGGCTCCGACCGCGCTTCGCATCCTCGAGAAGGCGCGGCAGACCAATTGCGCCATCGTCCTGCCGGTCGACGGGGTTTGCGCCTACGAATTCAAGGCGGGCGCTTACAATCACACCTACGGAATCGACGCCATCCCCGGCGACCAGATGATCCTCGACGTGGGATCGCAATCGGTCGAGCGGGTGAATTCCGCCATCAACGACGCCAGGACGCTGGTCTGGAACGGCCCTCTCGGCGCGTTCGAAATCACGCCCTTCGACCAGGGCACGGTGGCGACCGCGCGGCACGCGGCCGAGCGCACGAAAGCCGGCAAGCTGGTTTCCGTTGCGGGAGGCGGCGATACGGTGTCGGCGCTCAACCATGCGGGCGTGGCGGACGATTTTTCCTATGTATCCACCGCCGGCGGCGCTTTCCTCGAATGGCTCGAAGGCAAACCGCTTCCGGGCGTCGATGCACTAAAAACCTAAGGCCGCGAGGCCTCGCGAGCAGAAGACCAACAGGGACGGAGGACGAAATGGCACGCATCACCTTGAGACAGCTTCTCGATCACGCTGCCGAGCAGGGCTACGGCGTACCGGCGTTCAACATCAACAACATGGAGCAGGCGCTCGCCATCATGGCGGCCGCGAACGCCACCGACTCGCCGGTGATCATCCAGGCCAGCCGTGGCGCACGCTCCTATGCGCATGACGTGATGCTCAAGCACATGATGGATGCGGTCACGGAGATCTATCCGCACATCCCGGTCTGCGTGCATCTCGATCACGGCAACGAGCCCGCGACCTGCATGACGGCGATCCAGGCGGGCTTCACCTCGGTGATGATGGACGGATCGCTCAAGGCCGACGGCAAGACCCCGGGCGATTGGGACTACAACGTCGACGTGACCCGCCGGGTGGTCGAGATGGCGCATCTGGGCGGCATTTCGGTGGAAGGCGAGCTCGGCGTGCTGGGCTCGCTCGAGACCGGCATGGGCGACAAGGAAGACGGCCACGGCGCCGAGGGCAAGCTCAGCCACGACCAGCTTCTCACCAACCCGGACGAGGCGGTCAAATTCGTCGCCGAGACGAAGGTGGACGCGCTGGCGATCGCCATGGGCACGTCGCACGGCGCCTACAAGTTCACCCGCAAG
Organism: uncultured Alphaproteobacteria bacterium; assembly: GCA_963828985.1. Taxonomy (GTDB): domain Bacteria; phylum Pseudomonadota; class Alphaproteobacteria; order Rhizobiales; family Beijerinckiaceae; genus Microvirga. Next base: position 1,607,477 of record CAWHGT010000003.1, on the reverse strand, counting down.
CCGGACGGCGCGATTCTCGCCATGAACGTCATCGAGGAAATCCACGCGCGGCTGCCGAACATGCACCTGGTGATGCATGGCTCCTCGTCGGTCCCGCAGGACCTTCAGGACATCATCAACCAATACGGCGGCAAGATGCCCCAGACCTGGGGCGTCCCGGTGGAGGAGATCCAGCGCGGCATCAAGCACGGCGTCCGCAAGATCAACATCGACACCGACAACCGCATGGCGATGACGGGACAGATCCGCAAAATCCTCTCCGAACACCCCGGCGAGTTCGATCCGCGCAAATATCTCAAGCCCGCCATGGAAGCGATGACGAAGCTCTGCACGCTGCGTCTGCAGGAATTCAACACGGCCGGTCAGGCCTCGAAGATCAAGCGCGTGCTGACCCCGGCCGAAATGGCCACGCGCTACGCCAAGGGCGAGCTCGATCCGAGCTTCGGCTCCGGCCGCCAGGCAGCGGAGTAAGCCGACAGGGTTTTGCCCCAATCATCGATCAGAAGCGGGGCCTCGCAAGATGGCCCCGCTTTCGTTATGGCGTAGCTATCCGACTTCTCTCAGCGACCTTGGATCATGGCCGAACCAGCAGCCCGCCTTTACCTCGTTACTCCCGTCATCGAAGACGCGGCGGCGTTTGCGCCCCGGCTTGCGGAGGCCTGCGCGACCGGCCAGGTCGCCGCCGTGCTGCTCCGCCTGCCGAAGGCCGACGAGCGCACGCTGGTGAACCACATCAAAGTTCTCGCCTCCGCCGTGCAGGAGCATGGAGCCGCCTTGATCGTGAGCGCCTTCGGCGAGGCCGATCTCGTCGATCGTCGCCGGTCGCGCCGGTGCTGACGGCGTCCACGTGCCATGAGCGGTCAGTTCGACCTGAAGGAGCTGCGCCAGCAGCTCAAATCCGAGCGCGCCCTGGGCGTGGGCGGAATTCGCACGAAGGACGAGGCGATGAGTGCCGGAGAGGCGGGCGCCGATTACCTGCTGTTCGGCGAACCTCGCCCCGACGGTAGCGATCCCTGCCCTGGAAAGCGTCATCGAGCGGGCGACGTGGTGGGCTGAAATCTTCGAGACGCCCTGCGTCGCCTATGCGCCCGATCTCGACGCCATTCCGGCGCTTGTCGCGACCCGAGCGGAATTCATCGCGCTCGGCGACGCGGTGTGGTCGCATCCTGACGGTCCCGCCAAGGCCGTTGCGGCCGCGATGGCGCTCATCGGTGAGCGAGAGGCGCGGGATTGATGCGCAACTTCCGCCTGCTCGTGACCGCCTGATGGCTGTCGCGTTGTCGTGCGGCGCCGCGCAGGCTGCGCCGGATCTCGCCTATGGTGCCTACCAGCGAGGCCTCTACAATCAGGCGCTCCGAGAGGCGACGCTGCGGCTCGAGAAGGACAAGACCGATTCGGCCGCCATGACCCTCCTGGGCGAATTGTACAATCAGGGCCTTGGCGTGCCCGCAAGCCCGGCCAAGGCCGTCGAATGGTATCGGCTGGCAGCAGCCCGAGGCGACGCCCGGGCGCTCTCGTCACTGGGCATGATGGCCCTCGAAGGGCGCGGGATGGAGAGAAATCTCGCGCAAGGCCGCGCGTGGCTCGAAGAGGCCGCCGCGAAGGGAAATCCGGTTGCGAGCTACAATCTGGCGCTCATCCTGCTCCCCAGCCCTGCCGAGGCGGATGTGAGCCGCACTATCGCGCTGTTGCGGGTAGCCGCCAACGCGGAATTGCCGGACGCGCAGCATGCTCTCGGCGTGCTGTACCTCAAGGGTCGCGGCCTCGCCCGCGACCCGACCGAAGCCGCCTCACTGTTCGAGCGGGCGGCTCAGAACGGCTCTCAGGTCGGCGATGTCGAATACGCCATCCTGCTGTTCAACGGCGACGGCATTCCTGAGGAACGAGAGCAAGGCGGCGTATTATTTCCGCCGCGCCGCCGCCAAGGGCAACGCCATCGCGCAAAATCGGCTGGCCCGCCTGCTGGTCTCCGGACGCGGCGTGCCGGTCAACAAGGTGGACGCGGCCGCATGGCATATTCTGGCGGTTGGACAAGGGCTTTCCGACCCCTGGCTCGACGATGCGTTGCGCGACATGACGCCGGACGAGAAGAAGAAATCCGAGAAGCTCGCGGGCGAGCGGTTGGGGATGCGCTAAGCGGTTTCCTGCTGGAACGCGTGGCCCTGAGCCTGACGCTGCCCGTCATTTGCGTGCTTCGAGACGGGCTTTGCCCTCCTCAGCATGAGGAGGTTGCACTCGCGCTTGACCTTCGATGCCCGCCGTGGTCCATCCGGCCTCAATCCCGTTCCCCGCCTAATTTTCAGGACCGCCGCCATGATCCGTTCGCCCCTCATGACCGTCATGACCGATGCCGTGATGAAGGCGTCGCGCTCCCTGAAGCGCGATTTCGGCGAGGTCGAGAATCTGCAGGTATCGCGCAAAGGCCCGGGAGACTTCGTCTCAGCCGCCGACCGCAAGGCCGAGCAGATCCTGCGCGACGCGCTGGAAAAGGCGCGGCCCGGCTACGGGTTCATCATGGAGGAAGGCGGAACCGTCACGGGGACCGATCCGAACCATCGCTGGCATATCGATCCGCTCGACGGCACCACCAACTTCCTGCACGGCATCCCGCAATTCGCCATTTCGGTGGGCCTCGAGCGGGACGGCCAGATCGTCGCCGGCGTGATCTACGATCCCATCAAGGACGAGCTCTTCATCGCCGAAAAGGGCAAGGGCGCGTACCTCAACAACCGCCGCATCCGCGTCGCGGCGCGAACCGAGATGGCCGAGGCAGTCGTCGGCTGCGGCTTGCCCCATATGGCGAAGGGCGATCACGGGTTGTTCATGAAGGAACTCATGGCCGTCATGGGCAATGTGGGCGGAATGCGCCGCCTTGGCGCGGCGGCACTCGATCTCGCCTATGTGGCCTGTGGCCGTCTCGATGCCTATTGGGAGCGCGGCGTGAACAGCTGGGACGTATCGGCCGGCATGCTGCTGGTGCGGGAGGCCGGCGGCTACCTGTCGGATGTCGACGGCGGCGGCGATCCGCTCAATGCCCGCAGCATCGCCTGCGGCAACGAAGCGCTTCACCGCGAATTGCTAAAGCTTTTGAAGTCGGCAAAGCGCTGATTTAATCCAGATATCTGTTCGTCCCGCCCTCCGGCGCGGCCGCTACGCTTGATCCGGCGCGGTCGCCCGGTCACATTGATGGCCCGGCGCACCGAGAGAGCAGGATAACGATGGACGAACAACCCCTTACCCCACCGCGGATCTATCTGATCCGCATGGCGGTGTTCCTGATTCTTGCAGGGTTTGTGGCTTTCATCCTCTACCGGCAGATCATCGATGCCTTCATGGCCAATCCGGGCCTGAACGGCCTGATCATCGGTGTGACGCTCATCGGCATCGTGCTGGCGATCCGGCAGGTGGTGCGGCTTTTTCCGGAGATCCGCTGGGTCAACACTTTCCGGCAGGCCGACGAAGGCGTGCTGCCGCCCAATCCGCCGATCCTGCTGGCGCCCATGTCGTCCTTCATCAGCGGCCGCACGCCGCAATCGACCCTGTCGGTGGCGGCAACCCGCTCGCTGCTCGATTCCATCGGCGCGCGCCTGGACGAGAGCCGGGAGATCGTTCGCTACCTCGCCGGATTGCTGGTCTTCCTCGGTTTGCTCGGCACCTTCTGGGGCCTGATCGATACTGTCGGATCGGTCGGACGCATCATCTCTTCGCTGCGAACGGGGCAGGATTCGGCGGTCCTTTTCGACGAGCTCAAGAATTCGCTGGCAGGCCCGCTCCAGGGCATGGGCCTGTCCTTCTCGGCCTCGTTGTTCGGCCTCGCCGGTTCGCTCGTGCTGAGCTTCCTCGACCTGCAGGCCGGCCAGGCGCAAAGCCGCTTCTACACGGAACTCGAGGACTGGCTTGCCATGTCCACCATGGACACCGCCGGCGCCGACCTTCAGACCCGGCCCGGCACCTCCAACGACCTCGCAACCGCCCTTCATCGCCTCACCGCGGCGGTGAATGACGGCGCCGGCGGGCGGGCCTCCACGCAGGCCATGGCCAATCTGGCCGAAGGTGTCCAAGGGCTGGTGCAGCATATGCGCGCCGAGCAGCAGATGATCCGGGACTGGGTCGAGGCGCAGGCCGCGCGCGAGAAGGAACTGAAGCAGGTGCTTGATCGCCTGTCCCAAGAAAGACTGCCCTGATGCCGGCTGGAAGTTCGGGCAGGCGGCGCCGCGGCGCCCGGGCGGAGCTCAATTATTGGCCGGCCTTCGTGGACGCGCTCTCGACGCTCCTGCTCGCGATCGTGTTCCTCATTTCGGTGTTCATGGTCGGACAGTTCTTTCTGTCCCGCGAATTGTCGAGCCGCGACACCGTGCTGGACCGGCTGAACCGCCAGATCTCCGAATTGACCGATCTTCTGTCGCTTGAACGGTCGAGCCGGCGCACGCTCGAGGAAAACCTCAATTCGCTCCAGTCCACCCTGCAATCAGCCGAGGCCGACCGGGAGCGCCTGAAGAACCTCGTCGAGAGCGGCGGCGCCGCCCAGAGCCGCGCCGACGAAGCTGAACCAGGCCCTGACGACCGAACGGCAGGCCAGCGGCCGAGCCATGAGCCAGATCGATGTCCTGAACCAGCAGATCGCCGCCATGCGGCGCCAGTTGGCGGCCCTCGAGGAGGCTCTCAACGCGTCCGAATCCCGCGACAAGGACAGCCAGGCCCGGATCGCCGATCTCGGCTCCAGGCTCAATGTGGCGTTGGCCCAGAGGGTGCAGGAACTGGCGCGATTCCGTTCGGATTTCTTCGGCCGCCTGCGCCAAATTCTCGGCAGCCGGCAGGATGTGCGAATCGTTGGCGATCGCTTCGTGTTCCAGTCGGAAGTGCTGTTTCCCGCCGGCCAGGCCACTCTCAAGCAGGAAGCGTCGGGAGAACTCGATCGCATCGCCAGCGCACTCGTCGAGCTTGAAAAGCAGATTCCGCCGGACATCCCGTGGGTGATCCGCGTCGACGGACACACCGACGCCCGACCCATTGCGACCCCCCAATTCCCGTCGAACTGGGCGCTGTCCGCCGCCCGCGCGATCGCGGTGGTGCAGGCATTCGCCGCCAGGGGGGTGTCGCCGCAACATCTGCTGGCGGCAGGATTCGGCGAGTATCAGCCTCTCGATCTCGGCACCAGCGAGGAAGCCTATTCGCGTAATCGGCGCATCGAGCTGAAACTCACCGAACGTTGAGCGTCAGGCGGCCTTTCCCAGCGCCCTCGCCACGTCGGCAACCTGCACGCCGACACGCTTGACCGTCTCCATCAACTGGTCGCGCGACACGCTCCACCGGCCCGTCCAGTAGCGGATTTCCCACTCCTCATGCAGGTTGATCCGGGGAGAATCCTGCGGATGCCTTCTGCTGCCGATGCCGATCATCAAGGCTCTCCCCCGAGCGCGATCATTTCCGGCGCGAAGCCGGCACTCACATAACCAGAAACGAGGGAAACGGTTCGAAACGGCTATTCGGCCGCCTGAACATGCCCGTCGGGATCGGTGAACTGAAGCCGCGCCAGCCGTGCATAAAGCCCGCCCTCCGCGAGGAGCGCCTCGTGGGTGCCCTCCTCGACGATCCGCCCCTGGTCCATGACGAGGATCCGGTCGGCCGAGCGGATGGTGGCAAGCCGATGGGCGATGACCAACGTGGTCCGGCCCTGCATTAACCGGTCGAGAGCGGTCTGGACCTTGCGCTCGCTTTCCGCATCGAGAGCCGAGGTCGCCTCGTCGAGAACGAGGATCGGCGCATCCTTCAGGATCGCCCTGGCGATCGCGAGACGCTGGCGCTGGCCGCCCGACAGGGTCACGCCGCGCTCGCCGATGAGGGTGTCGTAGCCTTGCGGCATCGCCCTGATGAAACCGTCGGCGGCCGCCAGGGTGGCGGCGCGCTCGATGTCTTCATCCGATGGCATCGTGGCGGCCATAGCGGATGTTGTCGCGCACGCTGGCTCCAAAGATCGTCGGCTCCTGCGGTACGAGGGCCATGCGGGCGCGCAGCGCCAGCGGATCGGCTTCGGAGACCGGCACTCCATCCACCAGGATGTCGCCTTTCTGCGGATCGTAGAACCGCAGCAGCAATTGCAGGACCGTGCTCTTGCCGGCCCCGGACGGACCGACCAGGGCCACCCGCTCGCCCGGAGCGAGCCCGACCGAGAAACCTTTGAGCGATTGCTGGCCGCTGCTTCCCGGATAGGAAAACCAGACGTCGCGAAACATCACTGCGCCGGGCGACGGATCCGGCATGGCAACCGGCTGGGCTGGCGCGCGGATGGCAGGCTCGGCGGCGAGTATTTCGCCCAGCCGTTCGGCTGCGCCGGCGGCCTGAGCCAATTCTCCGTAGACTTCCGAGAGTTGGCCGAGGGAGCTGGCGGCGAACACGGCGTAGAGGACGAATTGCGAGAGCTGGCCCGGCGTCATGGTGCCGCTCATCACGTCCTGAGCGCCGTACCACAGCACTCCAACGACGCTGGCCGAGACCATGAAGATGCCGATGCCGGTAAGGAAGGCTCGCATGGTGGTCGACACGCGGGCGGCCTCGAACGCCTGTTCGGCAGCGGCGGCGAACCGCGATGCGGTGGCGTTTTCCATGCCGAAGGCCTGCATGGTGCGAACGGCTCCGACCGCTTCCGCCGCATAGGCCGACGCGTCGGCCAGGCGGTCCTGCGCAAGGCGCGAGCGGCGCTGCACCGCACGGCCCGAGATCACCAGCGGCAGCACGATGGCGGGGATCGCCAGCAGCACGAGAGCCGAGAGCTTGGGACTGGTCACGACCATCAGAGCCACGGCGCCGAAAAACAGGAAGGCGTTGCGCAAGCGCGATCGAGATGCTGACGCCGAACGCCGCCTTGACCTGGGTGGTGTCGGCGGTCAGGCGCGACACGATCTCGCCGCTCTTGGTCCGGTCGAAAAATGCCGGATCGAGGGAGGTCAGGTGCCGGAACACTGCCGCGCGGAGATCGGCCACCACCCGCTCCCCGAGCGTGATGACGAGATAGAAGCGGGCCGCGCTCGCGGTCGACAGGACGCCGACGACCAGCAGCAGCACGGCGAAATAGGCATTGATGAGAGCGCGGTTGTCGGACGAAAAGCCGAAATCGACCACTCGCCTCAGGGCAATCGGCATCACCAGCGTCGCCGCCGATGCCACCACCAGCGCCACGAGCGCGGCCGCGATCCGTCCCTTGTAGGCGACCGCGAAGGGCACCAGCGGGCGCAGGGCGGAGAGGGCCGCTTTGGGACGGGGAGTTCCGGCAGGCATGGAGGCCATTCGATCTGTCTGCTTTCGTGCCCGTGCGGGCTTGGTCGAGGTTCCGGTTCGGCCCTTGGGAAGGTCTCAAGCCCCAAGGCTGGATTTGCAAGTCCCGATTTCGGGGTTCCGAATCTTGTTTCAGGGTCCAACTCTTGTTTCAGGGTTCCAAGTACGGTATAGGCCGGCAACCTTTCAAGACAGGCTCGAATTTTCACGCTGCAGGCTGCCCCATCGGACAGCCGCACAAGGACATGGCAATGGCGCGCAGATCAACCGAACATCCCGATTACCATTTCATCAAGGTCGTGATGACCAACGGCACCGAGTTCACCACCCGGTCGACCTACGGCAAAGAGGGCGACAGCATCAACCTCGACATCGACCCGAGCACCCACCCGGCCTGGACCGGCGGCACGCAGCAATTGCTCGACCGCGGCGGCCGCCTGTCGCGCTTCAACTCGAAGTTCGGCAACATGGCCTTCAAGAAGTAAGTCTTGCAAGAACCGGGGTTGTCGCACCCTGCTGAAAAGCCCCGCTCTCGCGGGGCTTTTTTATTGGTCGGCGCTGCTGGATGCCAAGGGAACGCTTAAGCTGGGCGCCAAGGGAGCGCCGAACGCCCGTTCGAGCAGGTCTCGCTGGCTGGCGACCGGATTGGCAGCAGGCGCGCGCGGCGCGTCTTCGGCCTCCGCGATAATCTGTTCGAGATGAAGGATGCGGGAGTGAAGCCGGGCCGCGAGACCGACCAGCTCGCGCAGGCGGGCGGGCAGTTCCTCGAATTCCGATATCGTCGCGCTCGCCTCATGGGACGCCAGGCGGACGCGGTTCTTTTCAACCTGACCCTGATCGGCGGTCATTTCGCCTTCGGCGACGGCCCGCTGCACCAAAAGCCAAGAGGCAATCTGCATCAGCCGTGTCGTCAGCCGCATGCTCTCGCTCGCATACGCGATGGTGATGGGACGCGGCAAAGGGCGTGATTCCTCGCGACCCGGGCCGTCCAGATAGGCGGCCGTCTCTTCCACGAGCTCCATGCCCTCCTGGAACAGCGCCCGGAAGGCATCCGAATGCACGAAAGATTGGCCGAACCGCACGGGGCCGGTCTGCAATTTGATCACGTCCGGCTCTCTCACCCGACCGTCTCCCGAAGCTTTGCCGCCTGCTCCGGCGTTCCGGGCAGAGTCAGTGTTTTCAGTCGTCGGGAACAGTATAGAGCGGCTTGACGCCGGATGCTGCGCTAACCCTTTCTTAAGGTTAAGCGGCGGACGGCGCGGAAACCCGGCCGAACTCTTGCGCCTCAAAAGGAGAGCCGCCTTTTCAGCGGCTCGAAGTGATAACAGGGAGGCGTCAAACAGGAGCGGACAGGAGCCACCCCATATCCAGCCACAGAGGAAACTGGATATGTCATTATGGCGCCGAAACCTTAAAACTTAGTTAACTGGCCCACCGGTCGCAGAATACCCTTGTCAGGCGGAGCCGAGATTGAAGAAAGCGCTGGCCGCATCAAGCGATCGCTGCTTGCCGGAACGGGCATCCTTCAGGCGGGCGATCTCCCGCTCCAGCATGCCGACGCGCTCGTCGATCTCGTCTATCGAAAGCAGAGACAGGTCCTGCCCGATCTCGTGCCCGCCTCTCCGGGCGGGTGGGTCCTCGGCAAAGGGATCGAAAGCCATATCGTTCTCCTTCCAAAGATTTCTGCGTCAGGTTAGGCCGTGATGGGCGCCTTGCCAATATCGGCTATAGGAACGGCCCTTGGCCGAAGGAGGTCAGAATGGCGGCATTTTCGGGCACCATGCGGGCGGTGATCGCCGATGGGAAAGGCGGACCTGAGGTCCTGAAGAATCATCCAGAGGCCGATCCCCACGCCGGCCGAGGGGCAGATTCTCGTGAAAGTGGAGGCCGCGGGCATCAACCGCCCCGACGTGGTGCAACGGGAGGGCCGCTATCCACCACCCCCGGGGGCCCCGGACATTTTGGGTCTCGAGATCGCCGGCCGTGTCGTCGCCGTAGGGCCTAGAACCGCACGATTTTCCATCGGCGACGCCATCATGGCGCTGGTGCCCGGCGGCGGGTATGCGGATTACGCGGTGGTTCATGAATCGAACGCCCTTGCGATCCCCTCCGGCCTCACGATGATCGAAGCCGGGGCCATCCCCGAGACCTATTTCACGGTCTGGACCAACGTGTTCGAGCGCGGTGGCCTGCAACCGGGCGAGACGTTTCTGGTCCATGGCGGCACCTCGGGCATCGGCACCACGGCCATCCAGCTCGCCAAGGCGTTCGGCGCCACCGTGATCGCCACCGCGGGCAGCCCCGAGAAGTGCCAGGCCTGCCAAAGCCTTGGCGCGGATCTCGCGATCGATTACCGCGAGGAGGATTTCGTCACGGCCGTGAAGACGTTTACCGAAGGACGCGGCGTCAACCTGATCCTCGACATGGTCGGGGGCGACTACATTCCGCGCAATTATGAGGCCGCGGCTCAGGACGGCCGCATCGTGCAGATCGCGTTTCTCCACGGAAGCAGGATCGAGATGGATTTCGGCCGCCTGATGCTAAAGCGGCTGACGCATACCGGCTCGACGCTCCGCCCGCGCTCGATCGCAGAGAAGGCCACCATCGCCGAGGCCCTTTCCGCGAGGGTTCTGCCCCTCCTCGGACAAGGGCTGGTCAAACCGGTGATCGACTCGGTGTTTCCCTTCGATGAAGTGGCTTTGGCCCATGCGCGGATCGACGAGGGCACGCATGTGGGGAAGATCGTTTTGCGGCTTTAACGCCGAATTTTCAGAGGCTTCGCGGGCAAAAAGCAGAGCTCCGGCCCGAAAGCCGGAGGCATAATGGCGCCTTTGGAATTGCAACCCCGAGGCGCGATCCGTATAATAACCCTGTTTCCCTCACATCGTGAGACGAGATGCTCCGGTCCGACCGGGTCGGAGCGCAGGAGAGTTTTTGCCGTGCGGCGCCGACCTATCGGCACCCGGCTTTGAGGAGAAAAAGCCCATGTCCCCAGGACCGCTGATGCCCAAGGCGACAGCCGTGTGGCTCGTTGAGAACACGTCCTTGTCGTTCGAACAGATCGCCGAATTCTGCAAGCTTCACCCGCTCGAAGTGAAGGGCATCGCCGACGGCGAAGTCGCGGCCGGCATCAAGGGCCTCGACCCGATCACCTCGGGCCAGCTCACCCGCGAGGAAATCGAGACCGCCCAGGCCGACAGCAATCACCACCTGCGTATGGCCGAATCGCGCGTGAAACTGCCGGAGCCCAAGCGCACCAAGAAGGGCCCGCGCTACACCCCGGTATCGCGCCGTCACGACCGGCCCAACGCGATTCTCTGGCTGCTGCGCAATCACCCGGAGCTGAAGGACGCGCAGATCATGCGCCTCGTCGGCACCACCAAGACGACGATCCAGCAGGTTCGCGAGCGCACCCACTGGAATTCCCCAAGTCTCTCGCCGATGGACCCTGTCACGCTCGGTCTCTCGTCTCAGATCGACCTCGATTTCGAGGTGCAACGCGCCGCCAAGGATCGCCCGCATGTGGACGTGCCGGATGCCGGCGGCACCCTGATGCCCGCGGAGGTCTCGACCGCTCCCCAGCCCACGCGCGACGAGCCCTTCGCCGACATGAGCCGCCCGAAGCCGGTCGAAGAGGACGTCATCGACGTCAACTCGGTCTTCGCCAAGCTCAAACAGCTCAAGGCCGCGGACGACGAAGACGCCGAGTAATATCTGCCCAAAAGGCCCGGAGCGATCCGGGCCTTTTTTACATCTTCAGACGATGAAAAAATCGATCGCCTTGATCTTCAGGCCCTTGTTCAGCGACGCAAACTGGACTGCAGCCGCAGCGCCCTTCCCGTCAGCATCATAAAACAGAGCCCCGTTTTTCGCGTTGTAGATGATGCGGTCGGAGGAATCGTGTGCCTTATCGCCGGTGAAGAAGGCCGCTTTGGCCAGCACGCCCGTCTTGGCGATCTTTGTAAAAATCTTCTTCGACAATTGAATGGTGTCGTCTGCGGCTGAAAAATCCGCAATCGTGTCGAAATTGTATTTCTTGTTCGCTGCATTGGTTTTGGCAAAGGTCGCATCGAACACGAAGACATCCTGCCCCGCGCCGCCTGCCAGAATATCGTTGCCCGCCCCGCCCGACAGACTGTCGTTTCCGGCCTCGCCAGACAAAGCATCGTTGCCCGCAGCCCCTACCACCGTGTCGTTTCCGGCTTCGCCGCTGAGAACATCGGCACTCGCGGTGCCAAGCCGGTAGGACGGCGTCGTCTCGATGGCGTTGCTGACATCAATGGTGAATGTCTTCTGAGTCGTGCCGCCATACGCGTCCCGCGCCTCGACGGTAATGCTGTGCTGATGGACCTGCGTCTCGTAATCGAGGGTCTTCGCGAGCAAAAGATTGTTTCCGTCGAGCCTGAAGGTCCCGCCGGAATTTCCGGTAAGCGAATAGGTCACGGAATCGCCGTCCGCGTCGTGGGCCGCAAGATTGGCGACGATCGTGTTGACGAGGGCATCTTCTCGGACGGCTGACTGGCTCAGGGCGATGCTGTCCGGCGAGGCGTTATGAAGGGTCAATTTTTGATCGGCAAATTGGGCAAAACGAACGTTTTTTAGGGTGTCGGCACCATCGCGACCTGCCTGCGTATCAACGACCAAAATCGATCCATCGCTATTCTGTTGAATGGCGTATTCAGCGCGATCACCTTTGAACATGACGACGTCATTGCCTCCGCCGCCGTCGATCAGGTCATCGCCCGCATCACCGGAGATCATTTCCATCTCCGCTCCGCCGAAAGCGATATCATTTCCCTCGCCAAGTAAAAGCACGCCGCCTTTGAGTGTCCCCGACCGTCCATCGTAGATGTCATTGCCAGCATCCATAGAGACAAGTCCGATGATGCTGCCAATATTGATCAACACATCCGGGCGATTGCCGCTCGCAATAACGTAGTAACTGAAATCGGTATTCTGGATCACTCCGGCATTGAAGAGATTAAGCTTTCCATTGTACATTCCGATACTGGTCTGACCGGTAGAGATATTTCCAAAATTCTGAATCGTGTGATTGCCGGTTCCAACAATGCCGTAGAATTCGCTTCTGATGGTGCCATGGGGGCCGATTGTGATGGTGCTATCCGCATTCCGACTATCCAGCGCGTGCCACCATGCAATGAGGGAGCCATTGATGGTGAAATCGTTCGAAAGCCCCGCATCCGTGACGATCGGGGTGCCGAATCTGGACCTTGCCTCCACGCCCTCGGCGACCAGGAGCGTGTCGCCCCCTGCAAGAGTCGTCACTGGATCCCAATCCGTCGTAATCGAGTAAGCAATGACTCGGTTTGACATGAACTCGCCTCACGCGGAATAAACTAATGAGACGATATTATATGACGCATGCAGACATCCGCAAAATGTAATTTGCTGCCGCGCGGCCGAGCTTCAACTCAATCCCCTCCCCTTCAGCGCTTGCCCGATCTCTTCCAGCACCATCGGATCGTCGATGGTCGCGGGCATCGTCCACGCGTCGCCGTCGGCGATCTTTTTCATGGTGCCGCGCAGGATCTTGCCCGAGCGGGTTTTGGGCAGGCGGCCCACCGTGATGGCCAGTTTGAAGGCTGCCACGGGACCGATCTTCTCTCGCACCAGCCTGATCAAATCGGCCTCGATCTCGGTCGGCGCGCGGGAAATCCCGGATTTCAGCACCACGAGGCCGCAGGGCACCTCGCCTTTGAGCGAGTCCTTGACGCCGATCACCGCGCATTCGGCGACGGCCGGGTGGGAGGCCAGCACCTCCTCCATGCCGCCCGTGGACAGCCGGTGGCCCGCCACGTTGATGATGTCGTCGGTGCGGCCCATGATGTAGACGTAGCCGTCGCTGTCGATGAAGCCCGCATCCGAGGTGTTGTAATAGCCCGGATAGGTGGTGAGGTACGCCTCGCGGAAGCGCTCGTCCGCTTGCCAGAGCGTCGGCAGACAGCCGGGCGGCAGCGGCAGCTTGATGGCGATGGAGCCCATGATGTCGGCCGGCAAAGGCCGCCCTCCTTCGTCCAGCGCTTGAACGTCGTAGCCGGGCATCGGCACCGTCGGCGAGCCGTATTTGATCGGCAGCGCTCCAAGCCCGAGCGGGTTTCCGACGATCGCCCAGCCGGTTTCGGTCTGCCACCAATGATCGACGATCGGCACGCCGAGAATTCGCTCCGCCCATTGCACCGTGTCGGGATCGGCCCGCTCGCCGGCGAGGAAGAGAGCGCGAAAACCCGTGAGGTCGTGCTCCGCCAGCAGGCTGCCATCCGGATCCTCCTTCTTGATCGCCCGGAAGGCGGTCGGCGCGGTGAACAGCACCACGGCCTTGTGCTCGGCGACGACGCGCCAGAACGCGCCCGCATCCGGCGTACCGACCGGCTTGCCCTCATAAAGCACCGTCGTGCAGCCATGGAGCAGCGGCCCGTAGACGATGTAGGAATGCCCCACCACCCAGCCGACGTCGGAGGCGCACCAGTAAACCTCCCCGGGCGCCACGCCGTAGATGTTGCTCATCGTCCATTTCAGCGCCACCAGATAGCCGCCGGTATCGCGCACGACGCCTTTCGGCCGTCCGGTCGTGCCCGAGGTGTAGAGGATGTAGAGCGGATCGGTGGCGGCGACCGGCACGCAGGGAGCCCGCCTTCCCACGTCGGCGACTTTTTCGGCCCAGTCGTGATCGCGGCCCTCGATGACCGAGGCGCGATATTGCGGCCGCTGGAAGATCAGGCAGGCGGCCGGCTTGTGGCGGCTGAGGCCGATTGCCTCGTCGAGCAGAGGTTTGTAGGGCACCACACGAGCCGTCTCGATGCCGCATGAAGCCGTCAGGATGACCTTGGGCGTCGCATCCTCCAGCCGGGTCGCGAGTTCGCTCGCGGCGAACCCGCCGAAAACCACCGAATGCACCGCGCCGATGCGCGCGCAGGCAAGCATCCCGAACAGAGCCTGCGGAATCATCGGCATGTAGAGAACGACGCGATCGCCTTTCTCGACGCCGAGATCCTGAAGCACCGCCGCGAGCCTGGCGATTTCGTCCTGCAATTGTGCATACGTGTAGGTGCGCTTCGTGCCCGTGACAGGACTGTCATAGATGAGGGCCGCCTGGTCGGCACGGCCGCGCTCCACATGGCGATCGACGGCGTTGTAGCAGGCATTGCATTGTGCGCCGACGAACCACCCACCGAAGATCCCCCAATCGGGATCGAACACCTTGTCGGCGGGTTTCGTCCAATCGATCTCGCGCGCGGCGTCGCGCCAGAATCCTTCCGGGTCGGCGCGCCACCGCGCGTAAGTCTCCGGATAGCGACTCTGGTTCGACATCATGGGCGTTTCCCCTTCGTTGCTCAGACCCGCTGAGATTTTCGACCGGACTTGGCGCGGCAAAGCGTGCTAGCAGGCAGCGCCGCCCTTCTGTCGGCGAAGAATTCGACGAGCGCCGGATGATTACCGCCCCCCTCTTCTACCTCGCAGCCGTACCCGCCGTCATCCTTGTCGGTCTGGCCAAAGGGGGCTTGTCCGGCCTCGGCCTGCTGGCATTGCCGCTGATGGCGCTCGTGGTCTCGCCGGTGCAGGGCGCCGCCATCATGCTGCCGATCCTCATGGTGCAGGATGTGGTGACCGTCTGGGTTTATCGGCACAGTTGGGACCACCGCAATGTGCTCATCCTGATTCCGGGCGCGGCCATCGGCGTCCTGATCGGCTATCTGTGGGCGGCCGAGGTTTCGGACGCAGCCGTCCGGCTGTCGCTGGGCGTCATTTCGACCGCGTTCGCGATCCGCCGACTGGTGATCGAAAGGCGGCCGGAGGAGATAGCGCCCGCAAAGGCCGCTGTGCCGCAGGGATTGTTCTGGGGACTGATCTGCGGATTCACCAGCATGGTGGCGCATGCGGGCGGACCGCCGTTCCAGATCTACGTGATGCCGCAGCGCCTGCCCCAGACCGTGTTCGTCGGAACCGGTGCGATTTTGTTCACGGTGCTGAACTGGATCAAGGTGCCGCCCTACATCGCGCTTGGGCAGTTCAGTGCGGAGAATCTCTCCACCGCAGCCGCGTTGTTCCCACTGGCGATCGCCTCCACCTATGCGGGCGTGTGGCTGGTGCGGAGGCTTTCGGGACCGCGCTTCTACACCATCGTGTACGCGCTTCTCATCCTCGTCGGCGGGAAGCTGATGTACGACGGCGCGGCCGGGCTCCTGTAAAAACAGACGCCACTCATCAAGAGCAGCGCCTGTAGAAAAAATAATTCGAATGTCGGGAGATAAATGAAGCGACCTAATGCACCGCCGAATGGCCGTTGCGCAATCTGCTGATTTCGTCCTTGAGGTGGAGTTTCTTGCGTTTGAGTTCCGCCAGTCGCGTATCGTCCATGGATGGGTGGTGAACGGCACTTTGCAGCTCTCGCTCGAGCGCGCGATGTTTGCGTTCGAGTTCGGTGAGATGATTCTGCAGCGGCATTTCTGTACCTCCTGTTCGATCCTCTAACTGTACCAATCTGACATAGAGAAAGCGGCGAGTCGAAGGCAAAGCATGCTGCACCGCCGAACAACTTTCCGATTGAATGCCCGAGGTTGAGGATTTTTCAAACCTTCGCGCGGGCGTAACGGTCTTGCTCAACGAGGCGGCTCGGAGCATAATTTGGGCCAGCGCGCCCGGTTGCCGGAGGCGATTGGGCAATCTGGAATTTCTCGATGATCGATGTGGCTGAACTGGAAGCGGATCTTGCTCGCCTGAAGCAGGAGCATCGGGATCTCGACACCGCCATCGAGGCACTTGAGCAGATCATCACCGGGGACCAGCTGCAGGTGCAGCGGCTCAAGAAGCGCAAGCTCGGCCTGAAAGATCAGATCATCCGGATCGAGGACCAGCTGACGCCCGATATCAGCGCCTGAATTCCCGGGTTTCGGGCGGCTTTCGGCTTCGCGGCCTTGCTTGGCCCATTGCCCTTCGCTATTGCCACTGCCCAGAGAGGTCTCGCGCGGAGGCCTCCAGCCGGAGCCAACCATGGCAGGAATACCCGTTGCCATCATCATGGGCAGTCAGTCGGACTGGGCAACCATGCGGCACGCCGCCGAGGCTCTCGACGCGCTCGGGATCAGGCACGACACCCGGATCGTGTCTGCCCATCGCACGCCCGACCGGCTCGTTGCCTTCGCCAAGGGCGCAAAGGCGGAAGGGTTTCAGGTGGTGATCGCGGGGGCCGGCGGCGCCGCCCACCTGCCCGGCATGACGGCCGCCATGACCCCGCTGCCGGTCTTCGGCGTTCCGGTCGAGTCGAAATCCCTCTCCGGCCAGGACAGTCTCCTGTCCATCGTCCAGATGCCGGCCGGCATCCCTGTCGGAACGCTGGCGATCGGCCGCGCCGGGGCGGTGAACGCGGCGTTGCTGGCGGCGGCCGTACTGGCGTTGCACGACGAAGCCCTGGCGGAACGCCTTGATGAATGGCGCCGGCGACAGACCGAAAGCGTCGCCGAACGGCCGGCGCAGGACGTCTGATGAGCCCGATCGTCCCCGGCAACACCCTTGGCATCCTCGGCGGTGGCCAGCTCGGCCGGATGCTCGCCATGGCGGCGGCCCAGCTCGGGCTGAAAACCCACATCTACGCGCCCGAGGCCGACAGCCCGGCCTTCGATGTGAGCGCCGAGCGTACGATCGCGTCCTATGAGGACGAGGAGGCCCTCGCCCGCTTCGCCCGCTCGGTGGACATCGTCACGTACGAATTCGAGAACGTTCCGAGTGCGGCGGCCGCCATCCTGGCATCGCACGCGCATCTCGCTCCCAACGCGCGAGCCCTTGCCACGACGCAGGATCGGCTGGAGGAAAAGAGCTTCATCGCCAGGTCTCGGCATTCCCACGGCTCCGTTCGCGGCTGTGGCGAGCGAGGCCGAACTCACTGAAGCCGTCTCGCGAATCGGCCGGCCTGCGGTGCTGAAGACCCGCCGGTTCGGCTACGACGGCAAGGGTCAGGCAATGATCCGCCCCGACACGGATCTCGCGTCGGCTTTCAGCTCGGTCGGCGGCAAAACCTCGATCCTCGAAGGATTTGTCCCGTTCGAACGCGAGCTCTCGGTGGTGGCGGCCCGGACAGCGGCCGGCGCTTTCGCCGCCTACGACCTCTGCGCCAACACTCATCGGGACCATATCCTCGACATCACGCAGGTGCCCGCAGGCGTGTCGGACGAGACCGAGAAACGCGCTGTCGAGATTGCCCGCGCCATCGCAGAGGCACTGGATTACGTGGGCGTCCTCGCCGTCGAGCTGTTTCTGCTGAAAGGCGAAAGCCTGGTGGTCAACGAGATCGCGCCGCGTGTTCATAATTCGGGGCACTGGACCTTGGGCGGCGCGCGGACATCGCAATTCGAACAGCATGTGCGCGCCGTCTGCGGCTGGCCGCTCGGCTCCCCTGCCCGCCTCGGCCGGGTGGAGATGCAGAACCTCATCGGCGACGAGGTCGGGAGGTGGGAGCGCCTTCTGGCCGAACCCGACGCCCAGCTCCATCTTTATGGAAAAACCGCGGCTCGTCCGGGCCGCAAGATGGGGCACGTCACCCGGGTTTTTCCGGAAAGCGCCTGAACCTTTTTCGAAGCGGAGCGTTAGCCCCTCTGACCGGCGCTTTTGTTGTGAGGTAGTCTGGACAATCCGGCCTTCCTCTGGTAGTCACGCCGGCCAGAGAGAGGTGCGCGAGACGCGCCTCATTTATTTTTGCCACAATCGATACGGCGCAAAACGAGGAAGTCGCGTGCAGGTTCTTGTCCGGGATAACAATGTCGATCAGGCGCTCCGCGCCCTCAAGAAGAAGATGCAGCGCGAAGGCATCTTCCGCGAGATGAAGCTCCGTGGCCACTACGAGAAGCCCTCTGAGAAGAAGGCTCGCGAGAAGGCCGAAGCCGTCCGCCGCGCTCGCAAGCTGATCCGCAAGCGCATGCAGCGCGAAGGCCTTCTGCCCTCGAAGCCCCGTCCTGTGACGGCAGGTGCAGGCGCAGGCGGTGCTGGTCGTCCGGGCGGACCGCGCTAAGCTGCCTCGCAGCCTCGTGACCGACAAAAAACGTTAAATCGGCGTCCCTTTGCGAAAGCGGGACGCTGTTTTGCGTTTTGGGGGGCCGATTCCTCTCATGTTTTCAGCCTGTTAAGATTTCTCCGTCATTCTGTTCCCTTCCCTTTAGCTGGAGACGAAGGTGTTCGCCCCATCGATTCGCCGTTTCGCACCTTTCACCCTCGTCCTCGTCGGGCTCGGTCTGTCCGCCTGCGACACCACCAGCGGAGGCTCCATGCGGCGCATTGCCGTCGTGGAGGAGGACACGCAAGGGACCAGCAAGGTCAACATCGCGTCCCTGTCCGATGTGATCCAGCGCAACCCCAACGATCCCGGCACCTATAACACCCGTGGTGCCGCCTATGCGCGGGTGGGGCGTTACAGCGACGCGATCTCGGATTTCAACAAGGCGGTTCAGATCGACCCCAATTTCGCGCCCGCCTACACCAACCGGGCGCTGGCGTTCCGCCAGACCAATCGCAACGATCAGGCGCTGGCGGATTTCTCGCGCGCCATCGAGGCCGACCCGAATTATGGCCCGGCCTATATCGGGCGCGGCAACCTCTATCGGACACAGGGTCAGTTTCAGGATGCCCTCAACGACCTGACCGTGGCGATCCGCCTGGTGCCGGAATCGGCGGAGGCGCTTCACGCGCGCGGGTTGCTCTACCAGAAGCAGGGCATGCACCCTCAGGCGATTCTCGATTTCGACTCGACCATCGACCGCAACGCCTTCGTGGCAGCGCCCTACGCGGCCCGCGGTCAGAGCCTGGTGGCGACCCAGCAATACGAAAAGGCCATCGAGGATTTCAACGCCGCGCTCAACGTCAACAACCGCGATGCCGATTCATGGGCCTGGCGCGGCGTCGCCTACGAGCGCATGGGCAACCGGCAGATGGCAACCGAGAGCTACCAGCGCGCGCTCGCCATCGACAACGGCAACCAGGTCGCCCGGCAGGGCAATTCGAGGCTGTAAGAACTTCGAGGTCGGCAGCCGCCGCCGTGCGCGAGCTTGCGGACATTGCGGATGTCCTGAAAGGTAATTCGGGCGCGCGCGAAGTGCTCGCTCATGTGGAGCGGCTTCACCTTCCTGATTGCTGGGTCGGTGCCGGCTTCGTGCGCAACGCCCGTGTGGGATGTCCTTCACGGCAGAGCGCCCTACACAACTCCCCTCAACGATATAGACGTGATTTTCTTTGATCCTGCGGACGTGCGGGTCGAGCGGGAAACAGCCACCGAACGGCGCTTGCGCTCCGTTGCACCGGAGCCGCTATGGTCCGTCAAGAATCAGGCGCGGATGCATATACGGAACGGCGATGACCCTATCGCGATACCAGCCACGCGCTAACCTGCTGGTGCGAAACGCCCACTGCCATCGCGGCCCGTTCCATCGGCGGGCTCATCGAGTTGATCGCTCCGCTTGGCGTCGAAGATCTCCTTGCACTCGTTGTACGACCCACTCCGCACTTCGCCTCGAAGATGCATGTCTACCGGGAGCGCGTGCGAATCAAGAACTGGATTGCAGAATGGCCGATGCTGCGTGTGGAATGCTGCGATAGCGACGCGCCTCACAGCGCCTTCACCAGCACCGTCACATAAGGCTCGAACCCGAATTCCCGATAGGTGCGCTCGGCCCGCTCGTTGGCGACCAACGCCGCGATGGTGAGGCGCTTCAGGCCGGCTTCGCGGGCGAGGCGCTCGGCTTCCCGAAGCAACATCTGGCCAATGCCGCGGCCGCGAAAGCGGGCATCCACCACCAGGTCCGTGACGACGGCGTATTCGCGCACGCTCTCCACCATATAGGCGGCGTCGGTCTGGACCACGAAGCCCATGGCGGCGAGCACTTCGCCATCCTCTTCCGCCAGGATCACCCGGCCATCGCGCTTGGCGAGCCGCTCCAGCAGCTCCTCGTGATAAGCGCTCGCGGCGCTATGGTCTCGCAGACGGTCGCCGGTGAGGTCGGCCTCCACCACGTTGAGTTGCCGGATCAGGGATACGACCGCGTCCCGATCCGCCGGGAAGGCCGTCCGCAGGGTGATTGCCATCGTCGAACTCCAAACGAAAAGGCCGGTTCGACCCGGCCTTTCTCAACCCGTAACGATGAAGCAAGACATCAGTCGAGGTTCTTCAGGATCTGGTCCACCATCTTCTTGGCGTCGCCGAACAGCATCATGGTGTTGTCGCGGAAGAACAGCTCGTTCTCGACGCCCGCATAGCCCGAACCCATGCCGCGCTTGAGGAACAGAACGGTCTTGGCCCGTTCGACGTCGAGGATCGGCATGCCGAAGATCGGCGAGGACGGATCGGTCTTGGCCGACGGATTGGTGACGTCGTTGGCGCCGATCACGAAGGCCACGTCGGCCTGGGCGAACTCGCTGTTGATGTCCTCGAGTTCGAAGACTTCGTCATACGGCACGTTGGCTTCCGCCAGCAGCACGTTCATGTGGCCGGGCATGCGCCCCGCCACGGGGTGAATGGCGTATTTCACGTCGACGCCGTGGCCCTTCAAGATGTCGGCCATTTCGCGAAGCGCATGCTGCGCCTGCGCCACCGCCATGCCGTAACCCGGCACGATGATGACCTTTTCGGCGTTCTTCATGATGAACGCCGCATCATCGGCCGAGCCCTGCTTCACCGGACGGGTTTCCACCGCGCCGGCGGCTGCGCCCGAGGTCTCCCCGCCGAAGCCGCCGAGGATGACCGAGATGAAGGAGCGGTTCATGCCCTTGCACATGATGTAGGAGAGAATCGCGCCCGAGGAGCCCACGAGCGCGCCCGTGATGATGAGCGCGAGATTGCCGAGCGTGAAGCCGATGCCGGCCGCCGCCCATCCCGAATAGGAATTGAGCATCGACACCACCACCGGCATGTCGGCCCCGCCGATCGGCACGATGAGCGTCACGCCAAGCACGAACGCCACCAGCACGATGAACCAGAACGCCGCGTGGCTCTCCGTCGTGATGAAGATCGCCAGCAGCACCACCATGAGGGCGCCGAGAGCGACATTGAGAAGGTGACGCTGCGGCAGCATGATGGGCTTGCCCGACATGCGCCCATCGAGCTTCAGGAACGCGATGACCGAGCCCGTGAAGGTGATGGCGCCGATCGCGACGCCAAGCGCCATCTCGAACAGCGAGCCGCCATGGATGGTCCCGACGGTGCCGATGCCGAAGGCCTGCGGCGCGTAGAGGGCGCCGGCGGCGACGAGCACGGCCGCAAGACCGACCAGCGAATGGAAGGCCGCGACGAGTTGCGGCATCGCCGTCATGGGCACCCGCTTGGCGACGACCGCGCCGATGCCGCCACCGATGGCAAGTCCCGCGATCATCAGCCCCCAGCCGGTGAGATCGGCCGGCGGCTGGACCAGGATGGTGGTGAGGATCGCGATCCCCATGCCGACCATGCCGTAGAGATTGCCCTGTCGCGACGTTGTCGGATGCGACAGACCGCGCAGCGCCAGGATGAAGAGAACGCCCGAGACCAGATAGAGGAGGGAGGCAAGGTTTGGTGACATCGCCTCAGCCCTTCCGGCGGTACATGGCAAGCATGCGCTGGGTTACCAGGAAGCCGCCAAAGATGTTGATCGACGCAAGGATGATGCCGATGAAGCCGAGCGCCCGCGCCCAGACCGGACCCTCGCCGAGAGCCGGCGCGACATTGACGCCGACCGCCAGCAGCGCGCCGACGACGATCACCGACGAGATCGCGTTGGTGACCGACATGAGCGGTGTGTGGAGAGCAGGCGTCACCTGCCAGACCACGTAATAGCCGACGAAGATCGCCAGCACGAAGATGGCGAGACGGAAGACCGTGGGGTCGACAGCGCCGTGGGTTGCGACGGAGGCCGCCATCGCCACCTGATCGGCGATCGCGTGGGCCGCGTCCGCCGCGCGCTGCGCCGCATCGGCCGCTGCGCGGGATTGCTCGACCGCCTGTTCGGGCGTGAGTATCGCCATGACGTCCCCCTGGTCTCTAGATCACGATAAACTGGAGCATGATGTCGTTCGAAAACCGCCGCGCACTTTCATGCGCTAGGTTGTGGGCTGGAAAGCTGTGTGAACGATGGCGCCGTCGCGGGTGAGGTTGGTGGCGCGCACCAATTCGTCGTCCCACTTCACCGCCAGGCTCTTGGTTTCCTTGTCGATCAGCGTCTCGACGAAGGCGTAGAGGTTGCGCGCATAGAGAGCCGATGCGGTGGCGGCGAGCCGGCCCGGCACGTTGAGGTGGCCCACCACCTTGACGCCGTTATGGTCCACCACTTCGCCGGCTCTCGAGACTTCGCAATTGCCGCCGCGTTCCACCGCGAGATCGATGACGACGGAGCCCGGTTTCATCGATTCGACCATGGCCCGGGTCACGAGCTTGGGCGCGGGACGGCCCGGGATCAGCGCCGTCGTGATGACGATATCCTGCTTGGCGATGTGCGACGCGACGAGAGCAGCCTGCTTGGCCTGATATTCGGCGGACATTTCCTTGGCGTAGCCGCCCGACGTTTCGGCCTGCTTGAATTCCTCGTCCTCGACCGCCACGAACTTGCCCCCGAGGCTCTCGACCTGTTCCTTGGCGGCAGGGCGCACGTCGGTCGCAGTCACCACAGCGCCGAGACGACGGGCGGTGGCGATCGCCTGAAGACCGGCGACGCCCGCCCCCATGACGAACACGCGGGCGGCCGGCACGGTGCCGGCGGCGGTCATCATCATCGGCATGGCGCGGCCGTATTCGCCGGTGGCATCCACCACCGCGCGATAGCCGGCGAGGTTCGCCTGCGAGGACAACACGTCCATGACCTGCGCGCGGGTAATGCGCGGCATCAATTCCATCGAGAAGGCCGAAACCTGGGCACCGGCGAGCGCCTTCAGGGCGGCGTCCTGGCCGTACGGATCCATGATGCCGATCAGGAGGGCGCCGGGCTTGTAGCCGACGAGCTCGCCCGCGTCCGGCCGGCGGACCTTGAGGACGATATCGGCGTCCTTGACGGCCTCCATGGCGGTCGCGACAACGACGGCGCCCGCGGCCTCGTATTCCGCATCGGGAACGCCGGCCTGGACGCCCGCCCCCGCCTGGACGACCACATCGGCACCCAGACCCGATATATTTCTTGACGGTTTCAGGGGTGGCGGCGACCCGCGACTCCACCTTGTCGGTTTCCGAGAGAATGGCGACCCGCATTCAACACCCCCGTGGCGGGCGACCCGGTGGGTGCCCCGTCGAAATTGGAGTGAGCCAGGCGGGAGGCCTGGCTCCCGGTCAGTTCTAGTAGAAGATCAGGGCCAGCAGCAGCAGGATCGCCACACCCGCCGGAGCCTTGACGCCGACCGAGGGTGACATGGCGCCTACCGCGCCGGCGGCCAATGACAGGATGACGCCGAAGATCGCCGTGAGCCAAGCGTGGCGAACGCCACCGACCGCAAGCGCCAGAACGTGACACATGACAACGACGCTGCCGATTTCCACGAACCGCAGAAACCCGTGATAGGTCGCTTCGTGCGAGCGAGCGTCCATATCCGGGCTGTAGCCCGCATACGGCGCGTGTTTGGTATCGGCCATGATCGATGCCCCAATTCAGCGTAACGTCTTTGTGGTGCATTTACCCCATGCGGGAAAGCGCCGCAATCTCACCAGCCGGTTTTCAGACGATTTATGGCCAAGGCGACCCCTAGCTGACGCCGAGGAAGCTTCGCCATTGCGGCAGGCAGATTGTTTCGAAATCGTATTTCTCCAGGGAAAGCGCCCTCGCGGCTTTCGCCATGTCGGCGGATCGTTGTTTCTGTTCGATCGTTTCACGCACCTTCGCGGCCAGCGCGATCGGATCGAAGAACGGGAAAAGCCGCCCGTTGACGCCATCCTGAATGACTTCGCGCACCGGCGCGGTGTCGGACGCCACGATCCGGCATTCGAGCGCCATGGCTTCGATCAACGACCACGACAGCACGAACGGATATGTCAGGTAGACATGGGCCGAGGAGAGCTGCAGCACCTTGATGAACTGGTCATACGGAAGGTGCCCCACCATGTGGACGCGGGACCAATCCACCGGCCGGTTGATCTTCTCGCGAAACACGTCGAACCACGTCCGCCCTCCGGGGGCGTTGCCCGAATAGCTCTTGCCCTTGCCTCCGATGATCACGACCTGGAGCTTCGGGTCGATCTCGAGGAGGTCCGGCAGGCTGCGGAGCATGATGTGCGAGCCGCGCATGGGCTCGATATTGCGGGTCACGTAGGTGACCACCGGGATGTCCCGGCTGAGCCGGGGGCCGTCCTTGCCGATGCGGATGGTGACGCTGGAATCCGGCTTCAGCCGCTGCGCGTCGATGCCGTCGTGGATGACCGAGATTCGGTCGCGCAAGTAAATCGGGAAGGTGTCGCGCTGATATTCGGTCGGCGCCACCGACGCATCCGCGGCATCGAACGCACCGAGCTGCATGGCGTTCTTGGCGCGCAGGCGCCACACGGTCTCGACATTCTCGACCGGATATTCAGGATCGAAATCGAGGTCCTGGCCCTTGGCCGAATAATAATATTCGAAATAGGCCACGTGGTGGGCCTCCGGCCACACGTCCTTGAGGAAGAGGTTCTCTCCCCATCCCGTATTCACCGCCACCACGTCGGGACGGAAGCCCTGCTCGGCGAGGCTTCTCGCGCAGTGAGCTGCCCCATAGGCCCGGCGCAGACGCGGGACCACTGGCGAATAGCGGTGGTGGAACGGCTCGTCGTCGGGACCGTCGACAGGCACGTATGAGAAGTATTTGACACCCGGCACGCTGCATTGCTTCAGCGTTCCGATCCCCACGACCTCGTGTCCGTCCTTGATCAGGGCCGACGCGATGCGCCCGAACTGCCCTGGAAAGTTCTGGTGAACGAAGACGAATTTCATCGGTGGCCCCTGCGTGCCTCAGGCATTTACGGCCAGAGGCTTCGCGATGCAACCGGATTACGTCGGGGCGGGCAGGCCTGCTGCGGCCAAGACTTCCTTCTGCTGGCGCGCCAAGGCATCGAGGGAAAAGCGCTCGATTTCCGCCTCGAAGAGCTGATGATAATTCAGCTCCGCCTTAAGGTGCAGGAAAACCGCGCCGAGACCGACAGCGGCGCGATCCATGAAGACGAACTCGCGCGGCACCGTCACGGGGCCTTTTTCCTTCAACGCCTTGTGGACCTCGAAGGCCTGGCGCCGGCCATATTCACCGGGCTTGACGCCGTCCGCCACCGTGCGGATGCGATCGTCCAGCAGCGGCGCGTAGATGAACCGCGCCCAGATGTTGAGGATGTCGATGAGCTCGGCCGAAAGGTTCTTGAACCCCCAGGTCTCGTAAGCGTGCACCACCCGGTCGCGATCATCGGTTTGAAGACCGCGATAGAGATCGACCACCCCGCCGACGAAGCGCGGATGGAAAATGCGCACGCAGCCGTAATCCAGCAGATTGATGCCCTGCGGTTCGCCGCCCTCCGAGAACACCGTGTAATTGCCCAGATGCGGATCGCCGTGGATCACCGCCGCATGGCTGAAGGGGTGCCACCACGCGCGGAACATCGCCACCGCAAGCCGGTTGCGAATCGCCACGTCGGATTCGGCGAAAGTGAGGATTTTCTCGCCTTCGAGCCATTCGAGCGCCAACAGACGCTGCGTCGAGAGATCGAGATGGACCCGCGGCACGCGCACCTGGTCCACGTCCGCGAGCGCATGAGCATAGAGCGACGCGTGCTTCGCCTCGCGAGCGTAATCCAGCTCCTCGCGCACCCGTTCGCCGATTTCCGTGGCGATCTCCCGCGTATCGATGGCGGGGTTCATGCGCCGATGAAGCGAAAAGACGAATTCGAGCTGCTGGAGATCCGCCTCCACGGCCGATTGCATGTCGGGATATTGCAGCTTGCAGGCAAGCGCCTCACCGTCCTTCGTCATCGCCCGGTGAACTTGCCCGAGCGACGCGGCGGCGGCGGGATTGAGATCGAACGAGCCGAAGCGCTCGCGCCAATTCGCACCGAGTTCCGCCTGCATGCGCCGCTTGACGAAAGCTGCGCCCATGGGCGGTGCTTCGCTCTGGAGCTTCTGCAGCTCCGCCGCGTATTCGGGCGGCACCAGATCGGGAATTGTGGCGAGGAGCTGCGCCACCTTCATGATGGGCCCTTTCAGGCCTCCGAGCGCCTGCGCCAGGGCGGCCGCGTTGGAAGCATCCTGCCCATCGCGATTGAACAGCCGCGCGCCCGCCATTCGCGCTGCGACGCCGCCCATATTGGCGCCGACGCGGGCATAGCGCGCCGCGCGCGCCGAGAACCGGTTGGCTTCCCGATCGGCCCCTGCCATCTAGGTTCCGTGCTCCATGGATTTCGAGTTCGACGATCAGTCCCTCGATCATCGAGAGGCCGATCTGCCAGAATTTCGGATCGCTCGCATCGAGGCCGAAGGGCGCCAGCAATTCCGAATAATGCTTCGTGCCGCCTGCCGACAGCAGGGCAAAATACTTGTCCACGAAACCATCGTTCGACCGCTCGTAAACGCCGTAGAGCGAATTCACCAGGCAATCGCCGAATGCGTAGGCGTAGACGTAGAACGGCGAATGGATGAAGTGCGGGATGTAAGTCCAGAACGATTCATAGCCGGGTCCGAGGCGGATCGACGGGCCAAGGCTTTCATCCTGCACCGACATCCACAATTCGCAGAGTTTGTCGGCCGTCAGCTCGCCGTTCCGCCGCTCCAGATGAACCTTGCGCTCGAACGCATAGAAGGCGATCTGGCGCACGACCGTGTTGATCATGTCCTCCACCTTCGCGGCCAGCATCGCCTTGCGCTGCACGGGGTCCGTGGTCTTCTCGAGGAGGCGGCGAAAGGTCAGCATTTCGCCGAAGACGCTTGCGGTCTCGGCGAGCGTCAGAGGCGTGGGCGCCATCAACGCCCCGTTGGGCGAGGCCATGACCTGATGAACGCCGTGACCGAGTTCGTGCGCCAGCGTCATCACGTCCCGCGGCTTTCCCTGATAGTTCAGCAGCACGTAGGGGTGCGCCGACGGAACGGTCGGGTGAGCGAAAGCGCCTGGTGACTTGCCGGGACGCGTGGGCGCGTCGATCCAGTTATCGGTGAAGAAGCGACGGGCGATGTCGGCCATCCTCGGCGAGAAATCCGCATAAGCGGAGAGGACCGTGTCCTTTGCCTCCACCCACGGAATAGTGCGCTGGTCGACTTTCGGCAGCGGCGCGTTGCGGTCCCAATGATCGAGCTTATCCTTGCCGAACCAACGCGCCTTCAGCTTGTAATACCGGTGGGAAAGGCGCGGATAGGCCTCCTGCACCGCCGTCACCAACGCCTCGACGGTCTCGCGCTCGACCCGGTTGGCCAGGTGGCGGGAATCCGCCACATCGACGAAGCCGCGCCAGCGGTCGGAAATTTCCTTGTCCTTGGCGAGCGTGTTGGTGATGAGCGTGAAACTGCGGAGATTTGACCGCAAGGTCTTGGCCAGCGCGTCGGACGCATCCTTGCGGATGGTCTCGTCTGCATCCTGCATCTTGTTCAGGGTCGGCTCGATGGCGAGTTCCTCGCCCCGCACGTCGAACCGCAGCGACGCGATGGTCTCGTCGAAAAGCCGGTTCCAGGCACCCCGGCCCGTCACCGACTTCTCATGAAAGAGCTGCTCGATCTTGTCGTCCAGCTGGTAGGGCTTGTCCTTGCGCAGGTCCTCGATCCAGGGCCGGTAATGGGTCAGCGGCTCTCGCGCCACCGCGGAATCGAGCACGGTATCGTCGATCCGGTTCATCTCGAGCCCGAAGAACAGCAACTCGCTCGAGGCCGCAGTCAGCCGCTCCTGCACATCGCCGTAGAACTTGGCTCTGACCGGATCCGTGGTGTCGCCCGCATAGACGAGACCCGCGTAAGACATCAGTCGTCCGAGAAGATCCTCCACGGCCTCGTAGCGTTTGAGCGCCGCAAACATCTCGTCGGATCCGGAATCGGACCGCGCCATCGCGTCGAGCTTGCCCCGATAGGTGTCGGCGAACGCCTTGCATTCAGCCTCTGCCCTCGCGAGATCGCCTTTCAGCGCTTCGCTCTCCATGCCGGGATACAGATCCGCGAGGTTCCATTCGGGCAAGGAGCCGAGGTCGGTTTGTTGGGCGGATTCGGCTTGCTGGGAATAGGCGGCGGCGGGAGCTTGGCGCAAAGGTCTATCTTTCAGGTATCGACGGAAAGGCGATTCAGGCGGCGACGGAGGAACGCGCCCAGCACCATATTGGCCGCCGGAGCCGCCGGATCAACCCGAACGCCTCGGGTGATCCGCCGCAGCCTTGTTAATCATCGGTTTACGGTTTCCCAAAGAGCATTGCGTTTTAAGCGTCTCCCGGGGCTGCGGTTCTGGATTTTTACTGGAAATTGAAGGTGTGGAGGCTAGATCACGCAGCCGTGGAGTCGGTCGATGCGTTAGTCCAGCGGGTCATTTTCCAAGGCCGGCAGCGTGATATTGAGGAATGATGATGATTTGCAACCTTCCCAAAACCGCGCTCATGCTGGGACTCATCGGTTCAGTATCGCTCCTTGCGCTGACCGTCAGCGCGCAGGAGAGTTTCTTGCCGGCGACGGCGGAGCCGGCGCTCATCGAGCCCGCGCAGCCGTCGTTCTCCGACGTCGTCTCGCCGCCTCCCGCGCAGGAGAGCGCGACGCTTCCGGAGCCGGAACCTGCGGCCCCTGTGATCATCGATGCTGCCGATCTCGCCTTGCCGCCGCCGAAGATCGAGATACCGCTGCCCGACAGCGCCTCCGCGCTCGCTGCCATCCAGGCGGATTGGTTGCGGGTCGCCGTCGAGGACCGATTGCGGGACCCGGCGACCGTTCGCGAGCTGCGTCTGACGAAAGCGGATGGCGATGCGCTCTCGGCCTTCTATGCCGCAAGCGAGCAACCTTTGATCTGGGTGCGAGACGGGATCTGGACTCCAGCCGCGAAAGCGGTCGTCGCCCGCCTCAAAGCGTCTGACGAAGACGGCCTCGTCAGCGCCGACTACCCCCTGCCCGATCCGGGCCTCGCCAAGGACGCGCCCCCGGTGCAATGGGCCCATGCGGATCTGCGTCTCACCGCATCGGCCATCCGCTATGCCCGCGACGCCCGCGGTGGACGGATCGAGTTGTCGCGGATCTCGCCGCTGATCACCGCCAAACTCGATTTGCCGGAGGCGTCCGAGGTCTTGCGCCGCCTCTTCACCGCGGTCGACGCGGGAGCCGAGCTTGCCGCCTTCAACCCGCCGCACCCGACCTACGTCGCGCTTCGCCGCGAGCTGGCGAAGCTGCGGGCTCAAAGGCCGTCGCAGCCGACGGTGCGCGTGCCGAAAGGCCCGATCCTGCGCGTCGGGATGCAGGATCCGCGCGTTCCTCTGATCCGGGCGCGTTTCAACCTCAAGCAGGGCAAGGATCAGAACCTTTATGACGAGAGCGTCGCCACGGCGGTCGCGGGGTTTCAGAAAGCCAAGGGTTTGCCCACCGACGGGGTGCTGAACGCTCGTACCATCGAGGCTTTGTCGAGCCAGCCGCGCACTGTTCTGGAAAGCGAGCTGATTTCCAACATGGAGCGCTGGCGCTGGCTGCCTGCCGATCTCGGCGCGCGCCACCTCATGGTCAATGTGCCTGAATACCGGCTGCGCCTGGTGGAGGATGGCAGCGTGGTGCGCGAGAGCCGCGTGATCGTCGGCAAGGAGAATTCCCAGACGCCGATTTTCTCCGAGGACATGAAATACCTCGTGATCAACCCGTCCTGGACATTGCCGCCATCGATTCTCAAGAAAGAGTTCCTGCCCGCACTCGCAGCCGACCCCGATTACGCGGCGCGCCGAGGCTACCGCATCATCCGAAACGGCAACCGCATCTCCGTGCAGCAACCTCCGGGAGAACGGAATGCGCTCGGTCTGATCAAGTTCATGTTCCCCAACGATCACGCGGTGTATCTGCACGACACGCCGAACCGCAGCCTGTTCACGGCCGGCAAACGAGCCTTCAGCCATGGCTGCGTCCGCGTCGACCAACCTTTCGAGCTCGCCGAACAGATCCTCGCGCAGGATGACAAATGGTCCGAGAAAAAGCTGCGCGGGCTCGTCGGCAAGGGAGAACGCTACGTGCATCTGCGTCATCCCCTGCCGGTTCACCTGACCTATTTCACGCTCTCCGTCGACGAGAGCGGCGCGCTGAAATCCTTTGACGATCTCTACGGCTTCGACCGCAAGGTCAGGGCCGCCTTGGGCCTCGGCTCCTGATTGCAGCGGGGTCGCGGTTTTACTCAGCCTCTCAGGATAGTTTCATCTTTCGGCTCCCCACTTAACCGGGAAGTAACCGTCTTCGGCAAATATCCCTTCACCATAGGGATTTCCGCCCCGGCAGCGGCGCGCAAAGACGAGTATCACAGTGAGAGTATCGGGTTCGGGCCGCTCCGCGGTCGCGTCGAACATCCTCCGCCGCGCGGGCCTTTGCGCCGCCGCCGTCCTGGCGGTTTTCGTCGGCGGAATCCGCGGGACGCAGGACGCCATCGCCAATGGCGACACGCGCACGCTGAGCTTTCTCCACAACAACACCAAGGAAACGCTGACCGTCACGTTCCGCCGCAACGGACAATACGATCCGCAGGCGCTCGAGCAGCTCAACTGGTTCCTGCGCGATTGGCGTCGCGAGGAAAAGACCCGCATGGATCCGCGCCTGTTCGACACGGTGTGGGAGGTTTATCGCGAAGTCGGGTCGGAGGCGCCTGTGCGGGTGAATTCCGCCTATCGCTCGCCGGACACCAACGCGATGCTGCGCCGCCGGTCGAGCGCCGTCGCCAAGAACAGCCAGCACATGCTGGGCAAAGCGATGGACTTTTATCTTCCGGACGTTCCGACCGAACGCCTTCGCGCAATCGGCATGCGGCTGCAGAACGGCGGCGTCGGTTATTATCCCAACGCCTACACGCCATTCGTGCATCTGGATGTCGGCAGCGTGCGGGCATGGCCGCGGATGAGCCGGGATCAGCTGGCGCGCATCTTCCCGGACGGCAAGACCGTCCACGTGCCGTCCGACGGAACGCCGTTCCCGCGCTACGAGGAAGCCCGCGCCGAGGTTCTGGCGAAGGGCGGCACGGTCGGCGGCTATTCGGCGTACGCGGATGCGGGCGACGTGGTGCCGACACGACGCAAAAGCTTCTGGGCCACTTTGTTTGGTAGTGCTGACGAGGACGAGGATGCGGAGGAAATCCGCGCCAATTCGCGTCCCGGCCGCAATCTTCTGGCAGGTCGCCGCAATGCGCCGCCGGAGGAATATTACGCCAGCGATTCCAATTCGGGAGTTTATGCGGCGCTCCAGCCGATCCGGCCCGCGCCGCCGGCTTCGCGCCAGCTCACCCGTGCGGCGAGCCCGCAGCCGCGCTTCGAGGAGCAGCCCGCTCCCGCCGTCGTCGCCGCCGTCGCGCCTGCCTTGCGCGAAGAGATCGCGTCGCCGCCACCGTTGCCGCCCACCCGGATCGCCGGCATGCCGCAGACCGTTGAGAGCGCTACCGGCCCGACATTATCCTGGCAGCAGGGCGCGGCCGGTCAGGAGACCGGATCCGGCCGTGACGTCGCGTTCGCGCCCATGCCGCCCCGGCGGCCCGACGATGTTTCGATTACGTCGGGTCCTGTGATCGCCTATGCGCCGATCCCGCCCGCGAGACCCAGCGCGCTCGCCCTGAGCAACCCGATCCCGGCCGCCGTCGCGCCTGAATTGCGCGGCCTCACCAGCGCGGTGGCGAGCCTCGAGGCTGTCCCACCCCTTCCGCCCGCCAGACCCACCAGCATCACGGTTGCGTCGGCCTCCCCGCTCGATATGCCGATCACCGGCTCAACCTCTTCGACGCGAGTGCCGGCGCATGAGGAAAGGCCGAGATCGGCTTCGCCGGTCGTAACGCCAAAACTCGCCGAGGCGACGAAGGTCAAGGCACCTGCGGCTCCGGCGCTGATGACGGCGGCCCCCAGCCTCGCGATGGGCTTCTCTCAAAAGCCGATGGGCGACCTGGCGACCAACCGCTTTACCGGCCCAGCGGTGAAGCCGCTGCCGGTCCTCCGGTAAAGAGCGCACTTTTCAAGCAAAAGGCGGGGTCCAAGCCCCGCCTTTTTTATGTTCGTTCGAGAAAGCCTCAGCCGGCCATTCCGAGGGCCTGCATGTAGAGTTCGAGGATCGCCTCCTCCTCCTGCCGCTCGGCGTAGTCTCGCTTGCGGATCGAGATGATCTTGCGGATCACCTTGGTGTCGAAGCCGTTGCCCTTGGCCTCCGCGTAGACGTCCTTGATGTCGCCCGCGATGCCGGCCTTCTCCTCCTCAAGACGCTCCAGGCGCTCGATGAATGCCTTGAGCTGATCTCCGGCCACCGATTCGGTTTGAAATGCTGCGTCGTCCATAAAAATACCTTTTGTCGGTGGCGCTCGGCCGGAATCGAAAAACTGATGGCGCGTGTTTAATGCCTCGGCTTCGATTCCTCAAAGCCCTTAAGTTGGGCTTCGGAGGCGGGTGATTGGTGCCGTTCCTTCCAGGTTTCGTACGGCATTCCGTAGATGTGCGTGCGGCTATCCTCCTTGGAAAGCGGCAGGCCGCGTTCGTCCGCGGCCTCTTTCATCCAGTTTGCCAGACAGTTGCGGCAGAACCCGGCGAGATTCATCAGGTCGATGTTCTGCACGTCCGGCCGGGAACCGAGATGGGCCAGCAGCTTGCGAAACGCCGCGGCTTCGAGCTCCGTTCGGGTCGTATCATCCATGGCTTATCCCCGTAATCCTCAGTGGCGGCGCAGGCGGTCGCGGGTGCGGGTCGGTTGAGGCTGTGGTCTGCGCAGGTCCTCCCGGAGAGCGAGAGGGCCAAGGAGGCGGGCGAATCGCTCGGCCCATTCCTCCGCTCCGTTCTCGTCGGCGATGAGATCCTGCCGGATCTCGATCAGCGCGCTCGCGAGGCCCCGGCGGGTGGCATGACGATCGACGGTGTCCCCGGCGAGCGCTCCATCATAGGGCTCGTTGTCGCCCACGATAAGACCGGGCTCGGCCGAAAGACCGTCGAGAAGCGGTCTGGCGAACCGCGAATCGGCGTCCCACAGAATTCCCACATGCCAGGGACGCGGAAAGCCGCGCCAATGAGGGGTGAAGCTGTGGACGGTGACGATGACCGGAGGCGAGCCGGCATCGAGCCCGCGTTGGATCGCCTGAGCGATCGCCACATCGTAGGGATCGTAGAAGCGCTCGATCCGCCGCATGATCTCCTTCTCGGTGATGCGCGCGTTTCCGGGCACCACCGCGCCGTCGGATAAGCGCATGACGAGAGTGGGATCGTCGCGCCCCCGATTGGGGTCGATTACCAGCCGCGAGAACCGGGTCAGGATGGCGGGCGCGTTCAGGCGACGGGCAAGCGAGCGGGTGACCGCGGCAGCGCCGATATCGTACGCGATGTGTCGCTCGAACTGCTCGGCGGGCAATCCCAGATCGGCGAGATCCGCCGGAACCGTGTTCGACGCATGGTCGCACAGCACCAAGACGCCCGAATCCAAGGATCCGTCGATATATTCCAGCGGCCAGGATTCCTCAGGGCCGGGATCGACGATCTCACGCGACGATAGACTGGGGCGCGGGCGGGCTGCGGATGCGGACATGATTTCGGAGAGCCGATGAAAAGAGTTGTGAAAGGGCCATACCGTGCCCTAGGACAGCTGACAACGCGACCCGCGATCCCAGACCGGCTGGTCTATACGTCCGGAAATCGATGACCGCTACGCCAACCACGAGCCGAGGAGAATCGAGCCTGGCCCCGGCCTTTATGGCGTTGTGCCTGGGCGCGGTCGCCATGGGCATCTCGCCGATTTTCGTCCGGTTCGCCGCCGCCGACGTGGGACCCTTCGCGAGTGCCTTCTGGCGCGTCGCGCTCTCGCTTCCGGTCGTCTACGGGTGGATGGTGATCGAGGAGAAGCGCGCGCCGCCTGGGGCGCCGCGACGCTCCTATACCGGCGCAACGATTCTGGCAGGCCTCGCCTTCTCGGGCGACCTGTTCTTCTGGCATCTGGCGATTCTCAAAACCACCGTCGCCAATGCGACTTTCTTTGCCACCACCGCGCCGCTCTTCGTCATCCTGATCGTCTGGCTGGTGTTGAAGCAGCGGGTCTCGCGGGGCACCATCCTGGGCCTGCTGTTCTGCCTGCTGGGAGGCGGAGCGCTGATCGGCCAGAGCCTGCAGGTCGATCCGGCCCGCATCCGGGGCGATCTCTACGGCCTCTGCACGGCGTTCTTTTTCGGCCTCTATTTCCTGGCTGTCGGGCGGGCACGGGACCATGCGGGCGCGGCGCGGGTCACCTTCGAGGCCGGAATCGTCACCTCGGCGGTCCTTCTCGTCATTGCGATCCTGTTCGACACCCGCGTGGTGCCCCACACCTGGCAGGGGATCGCGGCGTTGATCGCGATGGCGTTCATCAGCCAGGCTGGCGGCCAAGGTCTTCTCGCGGTCGCGCTCGGACGGCTTCCGCCCGTGTTCTCGTCGCTGGTGATTTTCCTGGAGGCCATCGCGGCGGCTTTGTTCGGCTGGCTGATCCTCGCCGAGGCGCTCACGCCGATCCAGGGGCTCGGCGGCGCTCTGATCCTGGTGGGCATCTGGGCTGCCCGGCCCCGGGCGGCGGTCGGGTAATCGTTCCCGCTCACGATCCTGCCTCCCCGGACACAGAGGTTTGTGCCGAAGCGACCGCGATGACGGCACTTTTCCCGAGCTTAGCCGGCATGAAATGCGGGCGGGGTCTTGATGCTTCACAGCTTCTGGCCGACAACGATTCGACATACTTGTCGAAGCATTGTGCGATTTCTTCATCCTGAGCGACCTGAACACATATCCATGATCGCCGCATCTTTCTCATCGGCTTCCCGCTTTCTGCGAGGTCCGGGCACAGGTCGCCGTGCCAGGATGGCCGCGGGCCTCGCGTTCGCGCTGACGTCCGGATCGTTGTTGGCGGCGACCCCTGCGCGGGCCGATCTACGCCTGTGCAACATGACGTCGAGCCGCGTCGGAATCGCGCTCGGCTATCGCGATGCGCAGGGCTGGGTGACGGAAGGCTGGTGGAATCTCAATTCGCGCGGCTGCGAGACCCTTCTCAAGGGACAGCTTTCGGGTCGGTTCTATTACGTATACGCAATGGATTATGACCGCGGCGGCGAATGGAGCGGCCGCTCCTTCATGTGTACGCGCGAGCGGGAGTTCACCGTGCGTGGAACCGAGGATTGCCTCGCCCGGGGCTTCGATCGCAGCGGCTTCTTCGAAGTCGATACGGGCGAACAGAAAAGCTGGACCATCCAGCTCACAGAAACGAACCGCCCAGGGGGGCAATAAAATGAGACGCGGACGGCGCACGAAAATTCTGGCCACGTTGGGACCGGCTTCCGAAAATCCCGAAATGGTCGCCAAACTGTTCGAGGCGGGCGCCGACGTCTTCCGCCTCAACATGAGCCATCTGCCGCGCGAAAAGCTGCGCGAACGCGTCGCCATGATTCGCGCCGTCGAGGCGAAGTACAAGCGTCCCATCGCCATTCTGGCCGACCTCCAGGGACCGAAGCTGCGGGTCGACATGTTCGAGAACGACGGCGTCACGCTCGTCAAGGGACAGGCCTTCACCCTCGACGCCGACAAGACGCTTGGCACTGCGAAGCGCGTTCACCTGCCGCATCCGGAAATCCTGTCGTCGCTGGAACCCGGCCACACCATCCTGATCGACGACGGCAAGCTTCGCCTGCGTGTCAAAAGCGTCAAGGAAGGCTCCGCTCTGACGGAGGTCGAGGTCGCGGGCCGGATTTCCAACCGGAAGGGCGTCTCGCTTCCCGATACGGTGATCCCGGTGGCGGCGATGACCGAAAAAGACCGCTCCGATCTGGAAGCCGCCCTCGATGCAGGCGTCGACTGGATCGCGCTGTCGTTCGTGCAGCGTCCCGAAGACGTGGCGGAGGTCAAGAAGGTGGCGCAAGGGCCGCGCCCTCGTCATGTCGAAGCTCGAAAAGCCGCAGGCGATCACCCGCCTCGACGAGATCATGGAGATTTCCGACGCCGTCATGGTGGCGCGCGGCGATCTCGGCGTCGAGATGCCGCTGGAAAAGGTTCCGGGCATCCAAAAGCTCATCGTCCGCACGGCGCGCCGCCTCGGCAAGCCGGTGGTCGTGGCGACCCAGATGCTCGAATCGATGATCGTCGCTCCAGTGCCGACGCGAGCGGAAGTGTCGGACGTGGCGACGGCGGTCTACGACGGCGCCGACGCCGTGATGCTGTCCGCCGAGAGCGCCTCCGGCCAATATCCGGTCGAAGCGGTCGCCACCATGAGCCGCATCGCCGAAGAGGTCGAACAGGACCAGAGCTACTGGACCATCATGCGAAGCCAAGCGACGCCGCCCGAGCAGACCGGTTCGGACGCGATTGCCGCCGGCGCGCACCAGATCGCCGACACGCTTCAGCTCAAGACCATCGCGGCCTGGACCTCCTCGGGTTCGACCGCTTTCCGCATCGCCCGCGAACGGCCGAACTCGACCGTGGTCGCCCTGACGCCGAATGCCAACACGGCCCGCCGCCTGTCGCTGGTGTGGGGCGTTCATCCGATCCGCACCAAGGATGCGAGCGACGTGGACGACATGGCGTTCCGCGCCTGTAAATTCGCCGTCCGCGAAGGCTTTTCGCAGGTGGGCGAGCGCGTCATCATCGTGGCGGGCGTGCCCTTCGGAACGCCCGGAGCCACCAACATGGTGCGCGTTGCCTTCATCAGCTCCGAACACGCCGCCAAAGCCTGATCGTCACTCGACGCGGGCAGAGGCCGTCATCCGATCCGCCAAAGCATCGATCTTCTGGCGGACCACGTCGCTGCTGACATATTGGGGCATGTGGCCGATGCCGGGCAGCACGACGAGTTCGGCGCCCGGCACATCCCGCGCGAACGACCGGCTGTGCAAATGTGTCCACACCACGCTGTCCGCATCGCCGCCGATCGCGATCGCGGGCATGCGGATTTCCCCGTAGCGGCGGCTTTGCCGCTCGACCGCCGCATAGAGCACCGCCACATCGCGGCCATTGGCCAGCATCGTGTCGGGTCGCAACAAAAGCCCGAGCTGCGCGCGGTCGGGAAAATCCTCCGGCATTCGTTGTGGCGCAAAGCTTTCGGCTGCCACTCGCCTGAGAATCATAAGCGCCAGGGGCGTCGCGATGGTGGCCGTCACGATCCGGCCGAGGGAGGAAGCGGCGAGGCGGTGATACCAGGAGATATCGCCCCCGGGCCACGGGTAGGTGGCGCCCGACAGAAGCAGGATGCCGCCGGTCACATCCGTGTGGTCGAGCGCCATGTTGGCGGCAATGGCGCCCGCAAGCGAATGTCCGACAACCAGCGCGTGACGGACGCCGAGCTGCCGCAGGCCGGCAGCGATGATCCGCGCCTGATCGGAAGGCTCCGCTGAAGTGAGACCGGGGGCCCGTTCGCTATATCCATGGCCCGGTCTGTCGAATGCGATCACCCTGTAGCGCGTGGCGAGCGCATCCCCCAGGCCGAGCATGGATTCGGCGAGGTTGGAGGAGGCGCCGTGAAGCAGCACGATGGTGATCTCGGGCGTTCGCCCGGCCGGCGAGCGGTCCACGTAATGCAGCCGACGCCCCTCGACTTCGAGAAAGCGGCCGGTCGGCGGGAAACGTGCCTCCATGCGGCGCGCGTAAACTGCTGTAAAAAAGGCGCTGCCGGCGAGGAGGAACGCGGTCAGTCCGACGGCCGCGAGAAGGATCTTCATAGGTGAATTCGCCGGGAGGTTCGTTTTACAAGGCCGTTAGAGATCCTGACCGTCCAGTTCGTGTCCCAGCTTCTCGACGATGGGTTGGATGCTGGGGATCTGGGGGTTGATCTTGAGCGCGCGGCGGAAGGCCTCCAGGGCGCGCGCCTTGTCGTCGGCCGCCATGAAGATCTGGCCGAGGCCGGCCCAGGCGGCGTAATGACGAGGTTCCAGCTTGAGGGCGCGATTGAGGTCCGCCATCGCCGCAATCGGATCTTCGAGCTCATAGAAGATCGTTGCCCTTGTGTACCACGCCGAGGCCCAGCCGGGCTGGAGGGTGAGCACCCGGTCGAGAAGCTCGACCGCGAGATCGAGGTTCTTCTTTTCGGCGGCCTGCGACGCCCGGCTGAGGAGGAGATCGGCGGTATCCGACCCTGAACGCGCCCAACGGCGCTCGATCAAGCCCGAAATACCCGCTGCCTCCCGCTCGTTCTCGGCCTTGGCGAGGCGTTCGAAAAGGCTGTCGAGGGTGACGGCCTTCGACGCATCCCGGCCGGGGGATTTCCGCGTCTGGCTTGGCGCATCTTCGGAACGGCGCGCATCCTGCGCCTGAGCGAAGGGCGGGACAAGGCCAATGAAAGCCGTCAAGGCAAGCACAAAAAAGCGCATACCGGGATCTTTGGGGATCCCGGTATGCGCCGTCAATTCATAAAACCGTGCGACGGAGTGTCGTCCCGTCGCGACGCGACTTAGCCCTGACGAGCCTTGTAGCGCTTCTGGGTCTTGTTGATGATGTAAACGCGGCCCTTGCGACGAACCAGCTGGTTGTCACGATGGCGGCCGCGAAGCGACTTCAACGAGTTACGGATCTTCATGTCCGGTCTCCTGCGGCCTTCCGGGAAGGCCGCCAATAAACAAATGGTGGGCGCGACAGGGATCGAACCTGTGACCCCTACGATGTCAACGTAGTGCTCTCCCGCTGAGCTACGCGCCCGCGAAACGGCGATTTTGCGCTCGTTTCGGGTGTGGAGCGCGATATACCGGCTACCGCGCAGGTGCGCAAGCCGTGGCGGCGAACCTTTTTCAGGCGGCCATCATTTTCTCGACCTCGTCGACCAGATCGCGCAGATGGAAGGGCTTGGACAGCACCTTCGCGTCGCGCGGGGCCTGCGAATCCGGGTTCAGCGCCACCGCGGCGAAACCGGTGATAAACATCACCTTGATCTCGGGATCGAGCTCGGTCGCCCGGCGCGCGAGTTCGATTCCATCCATCTCGGGCATCACGATGTCGGTCAGGAGCAGCTCGAAAGGCTCTTCGCGCAACCGATCATAGGCCGAAAGACCATTATCGAACGACGCGACCTCATAGCCGGCGTTCTGCAGCGCCTTTACGAGAAAGCGCCGCATGTCGTTGTCGTCTTCGGCAAGAAGGATCTTCATCGGCCGTCAGCCCCAATCATCGCGATGTGTGGTCTCTTCATGATCGCTTTGGGTAAATAACCCGTGAAAACCGGCTTAAACTCTTGGCTATAACCGTGGACAGACGCGGCCGCTGCCTTAAACTGGCCTGACGCTACGTTTGTGAGAAATGCAAAGCCAGTGCCCCGGATGCGTCCAGCTATCATCGACGAGTTCGATCCCGCTTTCGTCATCATCGAGCCTCCGGCCCAAACTCTGCCTCTGGTCTTCAATATCCCCCATGCGGGCGCCGTCTACCCGCCGTCCTTCCTGGCGCAATCCCGTCTCGACGCGCTGGCGCTGAGGCGTTCCGAGGATGCCTATGTGGATGCGCTGTTCGCGCCTTCGGCCGAGCTTGGCGCCCCGATCATGACGGCTCAATTTCCCCGCGCCTTTCTGGATCTCAACCGGGAGCCGTATGAACTCGATTCGCGGATGTTCGACGGTCGGATCCCGCCATTCGCCAATACCCGCTCCATGCGCGTGGCCGGCGGGCTCGGGACGATCCCGAGGATCGTTGCGGATGGGCAGGAAATCTATGCCGGGCGTTTCCCGGTCGACGAGGCGCTGCGCCGGATCGAGTGGCTTTATAAACCCTATCACCGCATGCTGCGGCAGCTCGTGCGGCGCACGGCGCAGACATTCGGCGAGGCAATCCTGATCGACGGCCATTCGATGCCGTCGAGCAGCGTCAACCGCGACGACGGCGCCAAGGCCGATGTGGTGCTTGGCGACCGCTACGGCACCAGTTGCGCGCCGGTTCTCACCGAACTGATGGAAGCCGCTCTGCGCGGGCGCGGCTACACGGTAATCCGCAACAAACCCTACGCCGGCGGCTTCATCACCGAACATTACGGCGAACCGGCTTTCGGCCGACATGCGCTGCAGGTCGAGATCAACCGCGCGATCTACATGGACGAACGGACGTTGGCGAAAAAGCCCGCTTTCGCCATCCTGGCCAACGACCTCAAGGAAGCCTTCCGGCAGGTCATGGACGATCTCGGCGGGGAAGTAACGCCGCATCGGATCGCCGCCGAGTAGCCATAGACAAAAAAAGGCCGCCCTTGCGAGCGGCCCGAAGTTTAGGGAGGAAACGCCCAAGAAGGGCATACGGCAGAGCGACGCCAATCGCCATACCGCAATGCACAAACTATAAGTGCACCGCACAAAATGCAATAAGGTTTTCGTCGATTTCCATGCGCCGGACGCATGCCTGCCAAGACACGGATCGATCGCCTGCGCCGTGACGCTAGGAAAGACAGCGGCGCCGACCAACGGTGCTATTGCTCCGTGAGGTGCACGGGATCACTTGCCGCCGCTGAGCCGCTTGATAAAAGCGGATGGCGGACGATGACCGAGACCTTCCCGGGCGCGTCGGATCAGCCGCCACGAAACATAAGAGGAAACAATCCGCCATGGCGCTCATCGACTTCTCGCAATTCGTCAATGAGCTCGCGACCGTATCCGGCCAGGCGATCCTGCCGTTCTTCCGCACCGCCATCTCGATGGACGACAAGTCCCGCGGCGGGGATTTCGACCCGGTCACGGAAGCCGACCGGGCGGGCGAATCGACCATGCGCCAGATCATCAAACGGTCGTTTCCCACCCACGGGATCGTCGGCGAGGAATTCGGGGCGGAGCGGGAGGATGCCGAATATGTATGGGTTCTCGACCCGATCGACGGCACCCGGGCGTTCGTTGCCGGATTGCCCACCTGGGGAACCCTCATCGGTCTCTCCCGCAACGGCAAACCCGCTTTCGGAATGATGCACCAGCCCTTTACCGGCGAACGGTTCTTCGGCGACAGCGGTCGGGCCACCTATCAGGGTCCCGGGGGCGAGCGTCAGCTCAGGACCCGCCGGTGCGAATCGCTCAAGGATTCGATCATCTCGACGACCAACCCGAAACTCTTCAGAGGCGACGACTTGCGCGCCTATGACCGGGTCGAGAGCGTCGTCAAGCTCGCGCGCTATGGGTGCGATTGTTACGCTTATTGCATGCTGGCGGCCGGCCACATCGATCTCGTGGTCGAAACCGGCCTGAAGCCGTACGATATCGTGGCGTTGATCCCCATCATCGAAGGCGCCGGCGGCATCGTGACGTCGTGGGATGGCGGCTCAGCCGCTCAGGGCGGCCGCATCATCGCTGCGGGCGACCGTCGCGTCCACGCCGCCGCCATCGAATTGCTGAGCCGGTAATTCGGCCGGTCCGGGCCTTCGATCGACGCTCTCATCGGGCGTTCCCGGAATGAACGCGTCGAAGGCGGCCCAGAATTGCTCGCGGATCGCGTCGGTTTCCATCAGGATCTCGTGCTTGGCTCCCGGGATGACGATGGCGTGCCCCGCCTTGAGCCTCGCGGCGAATCGCTCCGTCGCCGGGGTGGAGCAGACCGGGTCCGCGCCGGCCGCGACGATCAGCGTCGGCAGACGGATTTTCGGC
Organism: uncultured Alphaproteobacteria bacterium; assembly: GCA_963828985.1. Lineage (GTDB taxonomy): Bacteria > Pseudomonadota > Alphaproteobacteria > Rhizobiales > Beijerinckiaceae > Microvirga. The sequence goes on along the minus strand of CAWHGT010000003.1, from coordinate 1,565,558 downwards.
GCATAGCGCGGATCGGTGAAGCGCTTCATGAATCGAAACGAGGAATCGAGCCACGAGACCGTGGGCGCGCCGATGGCGCCGTCCCCGATCGCCTGAGCCGCATGGGCATTGCGCTCGTAACGCACAGCATCGGAAGTCAGCCGATTGCCCTTGAAGGGCTTGGTGGAGATCGACGTCGCCCCTCCGCCCGGCACGAAGGCCTTGCCGAAACCGAGCCATCGCATGATCCGGATCAATACCGCCGAGGCTTTGGCATAGGGCACCATGGCGATGGCGACCATCGGAGATGTCGTGACGAGCCGCCGGAAGGGCAGCCAGCTTTCATAAGCGGCGCTGAGGGCGATCGCGCCGCCCATCGAATGGGCAAGGGCGAAATACGGCTCCGGCAGGAAGGGAACAAGGACCTGATCGCGGATCGCCTCGATGTCGCGGCGAAAATCGGCGAAACGGCGCACATGACCTTTCCGGGCATTTTTTACCTGCCGGCTCGAGAGCCCCTGTCCCCGCCAGTCGAACGTGACGACGGCAAATCCCCGGTCGAGGAGTTCGCCGATCACCTCGTAGTATTTCTCGATGAATTCCGCCCGGCCCTGGATCACGCAGACGGTCCCTTTGGGGCTGCCACCTTCGGGGAGCCAATAGGCAGCCCGCAACCTCACCGCATCCTTCGTTTTGACCTCGACGAGGTGCGGATGCGGCGGAACCGGGTTATCGGGCGTGGCCAGAAGTTGAAGCACGGCGGGGCGTTCTCGAAGGTGGAGCTGCGGTCTTTATAGGGGCAATTCGTGCTTTGGCCATCCGCCTCTTGACAGCGCGCTGGACCATTCCCAGATCACGATCGTGCCGGCCCAATGGCGGTACATTTTCGCGGCCCAGCCCCTGTGGTGGTCCGTTTTCTGCATGTTGCTTCTAATGGAGGATATGCCATGCGACAGTTCGACCTTGCTCCCCTCTACCGTAATACGGTCGGTTTCGACCGCTTGTTCGCGCTTCTCGACCAATCGGTCGGCGTGGACGCGGCCCCGACTTATCCGCCCTACAATATCGAACGCACCGGCGAGAACGCCTACCGCATCACGATCGCGGTGGCGGGCTTCACCGAGCAGGACCTTGCCATCGAGGTGAAGGAAAACGCTCTCTCCGTTCGCGGCGAGAAGAAGCCCTCCGACACCCGCAAGACCGAGGTGCTGCATCAGGGCATCGCGGCTCGCAGCTTCGAGCGCCGTTTCCAGATCGCCGACGGCGTTCAGGTGACGGGCGCCAATCTCGAGAACGGATTGCTCCACCTCGATCTCGTTCGCGAGATTCCGGAGGCGAAGAAGCCCAAGCTGATCCCGATTTCGACCGGTGCCGCTTCGCCCACGATCGAGGCCAAGAAGGCAGCGTAAAAATCCGGCATCGCCGGTATCGAGGCGCCCCGCGAAACGGGGCGCCTTTTTTGTGACTATTCGGCCGCCAGCCGGCCCGAGGCCGCAGACGCCACGGCGAGCAGGTGCGCGATCTCTTCCTCGGTGGTGGCAAACGAGACGACCAGCCGGATCAACTCTTCGTCGGCAGCGATGCGCTCGGTGGGCGGCAGGCTGATCTCGGTCCAGCTGAGATAGCGCGCGCCTGCATCCTGCAGGGCCTTGTGGACGCGCTTCGGCACCACGGGAAAGACTTCGTTGGCTTGCGTCGGCCAGCCCATCCGCACGCCGGGCAACCGTGTGAGCCCTTCCGAGAGGCGCTTGGCCATCGTGTTCGCGTGGCGGGCGTTCGAGAGCCAATGATCGTCGGCGAAATAGCCTTCGAGCTGAGCGGCGATGAGGCGGCCTTTCGAGATGATCTGCCCCGCGCGCTTGGCGCGGTAATCCATCGCCTCCGCAAGCACCGGATTGAACACCACGATGGCTTCGGCCATGAGGCACCCGTTCTTGGTGGCCCCGAACGACAGGATGTCGACACCCTGTTTCCACGTCATCTCGGCCGGCGTGCAGCCGAGTGAGACCAGCGCATTGGCGAAGCGCGCGCCGTCCATGTGGAAGAACAATCCGCGCTCCCGGCACACCGCGCCGAGCGCCGCGATCTCCTCGCAGGAATAGACCATTCCGCATTCGGTCACCTGCGAGATCGAAAGGGCCTTCGGAGGCATCTGCTTGACCGCCTTGGGGAGGCTTTCGAGATAGGCCGCGAGAATTCCGGGTTCGATCTTGCCGCCCATGCCCGGCAAGCCTTTGAGCTTGGCGCCGTGCATGAAAAATTCTGGCGCGCCGCATTCGTCATCGATCACATGCGCTTCTTCGTGGCAGACGCACAGCCCCCAGGGCGGGACCGCGGCCGAGAGCGCGAGCGCATTCGCCGCCGTCCCCGTCGTCACCAGAAACACCGCGACATCATGCTCGAAGATCGTCGCAAACCGCGCCTTTACGGCAGCCGTCAGCGGGTCGTTGCCGTAGGCAGGCATCGCTCCCGCATTGGCACGCATCAGGGCTTGCATGACGGGGGCGCTCGCACCCACGATGTTGTCGCTGGCGAAATTCATCGTAATCGGTCTCCTTCGGCGCAGCAGCCTGCTGACCGTGGGCCTCATGTCAAGAGCATTGACCTATTGGCGCAGTCTTTCGCCGAGTGCCGCGAATTGGTGGGATTGTTGCATTTCGTGCCAGTCCGGCGAAACTTTTATCTAAACTTTGCGAAAAACCCCCTTGTGCGATGCCGCGAACTCTGCCAGTTTGAGCTCCATTAGGACAGCCATGCTGTCCCATTTAAGCGCTTGCGCTTTTCGCCCTTGGGACTTTGTTTGATGCTTCGCTGGACGCGAACGAAACGAGACACCACGAACGCCGCCCGCAAAACGTGGGCGGAACGGGCGAATCTCGGCTGATCTCAGCCCAGTGAGCCCGCGAGGAGCGGGCACCACTCGAAGGCACCCTCCCCTCCAAAGACTTTAAGAACGGCGGGCCGCGGATCCTTTCTCCGACAGACCCCAAAGCCGCCGCGATCGCTGCCATGATGTCTGAGCGGATGTGAGGAACTGGGAATGAGCCGTGGATCTGAAACTTACCGGAATTCCTCATCCATCGAGGCGACGGTGGACATGCGGTCGGCCGAGGTCCCATCGCGTACGGCAGGCGCTCCAAGCACCGTCCCTTATGGACGCGATCCGGCATTCCCACCCGCACAGGGCCTTTACGATCCGGCCCGTGAGAAGGACGCCTGCGGCGTCGGCTTCATCGCCGACATGAAGAACCGCAAGACGCACATTATCGTCGAGCAGGGTCTCCGGATTCTCGAAAACATGGATCATCGCGGCGCGGTGGGCGCCGACCCGAAGAGCGGCGACGGCTGCGGCATCCTGGTCCAGATTCCCCACCGCTTCTACGCCGAGGAATGCGCCAAACTCGGCATTTCGCTGCCGGGGGAAGGCGAGTACGGCGTCGGGCATCTTTTCATGCCCCGCGATCCCGAGGGCGTCGCCCTCGTGCAGGAAATCGTCAACAAGGCGATCGCCGCCGAGGGCTTGCAGCTTCTTGGTTGGCGTGAAGTGCCGGTGGATTCGAGCGACCTCGGGGAGAGCATCAAGGCCGGCGAGCCGCTTCACCGCCAGATCTTCGTCGGCAAGGGCAAGGCCTCGGACGACAAGGAAGCGTTCGAGCGCAAGCTGTTCCTTGCCCGCAAGGTGATCTCCAACGCGGTCCACAGTATGAAGGACCCGCGCACCTCCGGTTATTACCCGGTCAGCCTGTCGTCGCGCACCATCGTCTACAAGGGCATGGTGCTGGTGCATCAGCTCGGCAACTACTACGTCGATCTCAAGGACCCGCGTTTCGAGAGCGCGATTGCGCTCGTTCATCAGCGCTTCGCCACCAACACCTTCCCCACATGGCAGCTCGCGCATCCCTACCGGATGGTGGCGCATAACGGCGAGATCAACACGCTGCGCGGCAACGTCAACTGGATGGCGGCGCGGCAAGCCTCGGTCGATTCCGATCTGTTCGCCAACGACATTTCGAAAATCTGGCCGATCTCCTACGAGGGCCAATCCGACACCGCGTGTTTCGACAACGCGCTCGAATTCCTCGTGCGCGGCGGGTATTCGCTGACCCACGCCATGATGATGCTGATCCCCGAAGCCTGGGCCGGAAACCCGTTGATGGGCGAGGAAAGGCGCGCGTTCTATGAATATCACGCGGCGCTCATGGAGCCGTGGGACGGCCCCGCCGCGGTGTGTTTCACCGACGGCCGGCAGATCGGCGCGACGCTCGACCGCAACGGCCTTCGCCCGGCCCGCTATCTCGTCACCGATGACGGCCTCGTGGTGCTCGCCTCCGAGATGGGCGTGCTGCCGATTCCGGAGGAAAAGATCGTCGAGAAGTGGCGCTTGCAGCCCGGCAAGATGCTGCTCATCGATCTTGATGAAGGCCGCATCATCTCCGACGACGAAATCAAGCAGCAGCTCTCGAACGCGCATCCCTACAAGGAATGGCTGAAGCGCACCCAGATCGTGCTGGAAGATCTCAAGCCCGTTCAGGCGCGCGAATCGCGCACGGACGTGTCGCTGCTCGATCGCCAGCAGGCCTTCGGCTATACGCAGGAAGATCTCAAGCTGCTCATGCAGCCCATGGCGGTGACCGGCCAGGAGGCTGTCGGTTCCATGGGTTCGGACACGCCGATTTCCGCGCTCTCCGACAAGCCCAAGCTGCTCTATACCTATTTCAAGCAGAACTTCGCGCAGGTCACGAACCCGCCCATCGATCCGATCCGCGAAGAGCTCGTCATGAGCCTCGTATCGTTCATCGGCCCGCGGCCCAACATCCTCGACCTCGAAGGCACCTCGCGCCGCAAGCGCCTGGAAGTGCGCCAGCCGATCCTCACCAACCAGGATCTCGAGAAGATCCGCTGCATCGGGCATTTCGAGGATCGTTTCGACACCAAGACCCTCGACATCACCTATCCGTCGGAGCTCGGTGCCGAAGCGCTCGACGGCGCGCTCGACCGGTTGTGCGACCGTGCCGAAGCAGCCGTTCACGGCGGCTACAACATCATCATCCTGACGGACCGCATGGTCGGGCCTGATCGCATACCGATCCCCGCGTTGCTGGCGACCGCGGCCGTGCACAATTACCTGATCCGCAAGGGCCTTCGCACATCGGTCGGTCTCGTGGTGGAATCGGGCGAGCCGCGCGAGATCCACCATTTCGCATGCCTTGCCGGCTATGGCGCCGAAGCGATCAATCCGTATCTGGCCTTCGAGACGCTTCTCGCCATGAAGGACGAGATGCCAAAGGAAGTGGATGAGGACGAGATCGTCTCCCGCTACATCAAGGCGATCGACAAAGGCTTGCTGAAAGTGATGTCCAAGATGGGCATCTCCACATATCAATCCTATTGCGGCGCGCAGATCTTCGACGCTGTCGGCCTGAGATCGGACTTCGTCAATCGCGACTTCTTCGGCACCGCCACCATGATCGAGGGCATCGGCATGGATGAGGTCGCCATCGAAACCGTGCGGCGTCATCGCGACGCTTTCGGCGATGCGCCGATCTATCGCCATGCGCTCGATGTGGGCGGCGAATACGCCTATCGCTTGCGCGGCGAGGAACATGCGTGGAATCCCGACACGGTCGCGACGCTGCAACACGCCGTGCGCCTCAACGCACAGGATCATTATCGCGAGTTCGCACGTCTGGTGAACGAGCAGGAAACCAGCCTCAAGACAATCCGCGGCCTGTTCCGCATCAAGCTTGCCGAAGAGGCCGGCCGTGCGCCCATCCCGCTGGACTCCGTGGAGCCGGCCAAAGACATCGTCAAGCGGTTTGCCACCGGCGCGATGTCGTTCGGTTCGATCTCGCGCGAAGCGCACGAGACGCTGGCGCTTGCGATGAACTCGATCGGCGGCAAGTCGAACACCGGCGAGGGCGGCGAGGAGCCCGATCGGTTCCGCGTGCTCAGCGACGGGCGCTCGAAGCGCTCGGCGATCAAGCAGGTGGCGTCCGGCCGCTTCGGTGTGACCACCGAATATCTCGTCAACGCCGACATGATGCAGATCAAGGTGGCGCAAGGAGCGAAACCCGGTGAGGGCGGTCAGCTCCCGGGCCACAAGGTCGACGCGAAGATCGCGCGCGTGCGGCACTCGACGCCGGGCGTCGGCCTCATCTCGCCGCCGCCGCACCACGACATCTATTCCATCGAGGATCTGGCGCAGCTCATCTTCGATCTGAAGAACGTCAACCCGGCTGCGGCCGTGTCGGTGAAGCTCGTCTCGGAAGTCGGCGTCGGCACCGTTGCGGCCGGCGTTGCGAAAGCGCGCGCCGATCACATCACGATTTCGGGATTCGAGGGTGGAACGGGCGCATCGCCCCTCACCTCCCTCAAGCACGCAGGTTCGCCATGGGAGCTCGGTCTCGCCGAGACGCAGCAGACACTGGTGCTGAACCGCCTGCGCGGCCGTGTCGCCATCCAGGCGGATGGCGGCTTGCGCACCGGGCGCGACGTGGTGATCGCCGCATTGCTCGGAGCCGATGAGTTCGGGTTTTCGACCGCGCCGCTGATTGCAGCCGGCTGCATCATGATGCGCAAGTGCCACCTCAACACCTGCCCGGTCGGCGTCGCCACGCAGGACCCGGTTCTGCGCAAGCGCTTCAAGGGATTGCCGGAGCACATCGTCAATTATTTCTTCTTCGTGGCCGAAGAGGTACGCGAGATGATGGCCGCCATGGGCTTCGCGTCGCTCCACGAAATGATCGGCCAATCCGACCTGCTCGACAAGAACGACGCCATCCATCACTGGAAGGCCAATGGGCTCGACTTCTCCCGCATCTTCCACAAGCCCGATGCGGGCCCGCTGGTCGCGATCCGGCACACGGAGCATCAAGTCCACCCGATCGCCAACGTGCTCGACCGCGAGCTGATCGCGAAAGCGCACGACGCGCTTGAGACCGGCGCCTCGATCGTCATGGACGCGAGCGTCAGGAGTTCGGATCGCACGGTCGGCGCCATGCTGTCGGGCGAAGTCGCCAAACGATACGGGCACGAGGGCCTGCCGGACGACACCATCGTGGTCAACCTGAAGGGAACGGCCGGGCAGAGCTTCGGCGCGTGGCTTGCGGCCGGCGTGACGTTGTCGCTGACGGGAGAGGCCAACGATTATGTGGGCAAGGGCCTTTCGGGCGGCAAACTGATCATCCGCCCATCGTCCGAAAGCAAAGCCGTCGCGGAGAAATCCATCGTCGTCGGCAATACGGTGATGTATGGCGCGATCGCCGGCGAGGCCTATTTCCGCGGCATCGCGGGCGAGCGTTTCGCGGTGCGCAATTCCGGCGCCATCGCGGTCGTGGAAGGCACGGGCGACCATGGCTGCGAATACATGACAGGCGGCCTCGTCGTCGTGCTCGGCCAAACCGGACGCAACTTCGCCGCCGGCATGTCGGGAGGCATCGCCTACGTGCTCGACGAGGACGGGAGCTTCGCCAAGCGCTGCAATCTTTCGATGGTCGATCTTGAGCCCGTCGAGGAGGAAGAAGAGCTGATGCGGCGCATCCACCATCATGGCGGCGATCTCGAAACCAAGGGCCGCATCGATATTCTGGCCAACATGTCGGGGTCGGACGAGGAGCGGCTGATGCAGCTCATCACCAACCACGCCACCTATACGGGCAGCGAGCGCGCCAAGCACATTCTCGACGATTGGGCGACGTATCGCACAAAGTTCGTGAAGGTCATGCCGGTGGAATACCGCAAGGCGCTACAAGAAATGGATCGGCTGCGGAATTTGCAGGCGGCGGAATAAGGGACGGGGCATGGGCAAGGTCACGGGCTTTCTCGAATACGATCGGCAGGACCAGAAGTATCAGCTGGCCGGCGAACGTATTCGCCACTTCCGCGAATTCACGCTTCCGCTCGATGAAAGCGACCTGAAGAAGCAGGCCGCGCGGTGCATGGATTGCGGCATTCCTTTCTGTCACGGACCGACAGGCTGCCCCGTGCACAACCAGATTCCGGACTGGAACGACCTCGTGTTCCAGAACGACTGGCAGGAAGCCGCGCGCAACTTGCATTCCACCAACAACTTCCCGGAATTCACCGGCCGCATCTGCCCGGCGCCGTGCGAGGAAGCCTGCACGCTCAATCTCGAAAACCAGCCCGTCGCCATCAAGACCATCGAGCAGGCCATCGCCGACAAGGCGTGGGAAATGGGTTGGGTCCGGCCGGAGATTCCGGCGATTTCCACCGGCAAGCGCATCGCCGTCATCGGCTCGGGTCCGGCGGGCCTTGCCGCCGCCCAGCAGCTCGCACGTGCCGGTCATGAGGTGCACGTGTTCGAGCGCGAGGCGAAGCCCGGCGGCTTGCTGCGCTACGGCATTCCCGACTTCAAGATGGAGAAGCACCACATCGACCGTCGCGTGAAGCAGATGGAAGCCGAGGGCGTGGTGTTTCATTGCGGCGTGAATGTCGGCGTGACGAAGACCTTCGCGTCCCTGCACAACGAATTCGATTCCGTGCTGTTCGCGGCCGGCGCCGAGGATCCGCGCGATCCGAAGCTGCCCGGCCAGGATCTCGCAGGCGTGCATTTCGCCATGCCGTTCCTGACCCAATCCAACAAGCGCGTGAATGCGGAGAGCGTCGAGGACGAACCGGTCGTTGCATCCGGCAAGCACGTGGTGGTGATCGGCGGCGGCGATACGGCGTCGGATTGCGTCGGTACGTCATTCCGCCAGGGCGCCCTCTCCGTCACGCAGCTCGACATTCGACCGCGTCCGCCGGAGCGCGAGGACAAGCTTACGGTCTGGCCCTATTGGCCAACCAAGATGCGGACCTCGTCGAGCCAGGCGGAGGGTGCGGATCGCGAGTTTCAGGCCGCGACCTTGAGCATCGAAGGCAAGAAGGGCCGCGTCACGGGGGTGAAATGCGCTCGCGTGGATGAGAAGCGACAACCCATACCCGGCAGCGAGTTCATCCTCAGGGCCGATCTGGTGTTTCTCGCCATCGGCTTTGCGGGCGCGGCGAAATCGGGATTGCTCGATGAAGCCGCACTCGATCTCGATCGCCGCGGCAATGTTCTGGCGAACGACATCGATTACCGGACGTCGGCCGATAACGTCTTCGTTGCTGGCGACATGCGGCGAGGCCAGTCTCTGGTGGTCTGGGCCATCCGGGAAGGCCGCCAGGCGGCACATGCCATCGATACATTCCTGATGGGCGAGAGCGATCTGCCCCGTTAGGCTCAGGAAGGCGGCCAGCGAAAATCATCCGCCCTTCCGGGGCGCGAGGCTGGCGCGACGCCGTTGCGCAGGGCGCGGCGCACCGAATAGGCTTGGTCACCATTCAGCTTCGGGGCGCTCGTCACCAGCGTTCCGCCGGGTGTTACGACAGCCTGATTGAGCGGCAGGACAGGCCCGATCAAGGGTTTGGTGGGGAGCGACACGGGGGCTGCCGCCTCCGGCAGCGCAGGCAACGCAGCCTCAATGGATCCGGGCGTGGTCGCCGCATCGCCTGGCGGCACGGCGACGACCGCGGGCGCGGGTTGGCCTGTCTCGATCAGCCGCTTGATCTCCTTGTCGGCGAAATGAGCGATCTTGCGGGAACCCGCCTTGGTAAAGAATTCGCCGTCATTGGTGCGCAGCTTGGCGGGCTGTCCATCCACATCCGGGCCGGTCTGGGAAAAGCGATTGTCTTCGTCGACGAAGCCGGGCCACACATCCACATAGGTTCCGCCGTTTCTCCGCACGCTTTCCTCGTAGATCTCGTTCATCGCGAGATAGTCTTCAGACGTCTTGGCGTTGCGGGCCGGCGGCAAGCCGATCCAGACCACCGGAAGATGCCGGTCGTTGAAGGCCTTCATGACGGCATCGACCCGTCCGCGATACGCGTCGCGCCACGTATCCGATAGCGGCTCGGCAGCGGCGCCCTCCTGCTTCAGGGGCTGGCGGTCCTGCGTGCCCAGCATCACGACCGCGACAGTCATCTTCTTGTCCGTCCCGACCGCGTCATCGACGGTCTTTGCCCATTCGGCCGCGCTCATGCTGGTCAGGCCGGCACCCTCCTTCGCCTTGCGGATCACCACCACGTCTTCGGAATCAGCGAACAATTCGCCGATCCCTTGACCTGCAAACTCCGCCAGGGCATCGCCGAAAACGATCACCTGCGTGGTGGGATCGGCCTTTGGCTTCTCGCGGCGAACAACGACCGGCGCTCGCGGGGGCACACGACGCGGACGCATGACCTGCGGCGGCGCCATGACCGGTGGTTCCTGCCCGCCGAACAAGCGGCGCAGACTGAAGCCCGGCTGGGCGGGCTGGACGAGTTTGCCCGGATAATAACCCGGCGGATAGGCGCGCGGATCGCGGCGTTGCTGCGGATAGGGAGGCGGGGCGCCGGGCGGGTAGCCGTAATACTGCGCAGAGGCCGGGATTCCGCATTCCAGCAGGATCGGTATGACCAACATGACAATGCGCAGAAGCCTCAGACCCATGGGTGGCCAATTCCTTATCGGGACCTTCCCATCATAGTCCTTCGATCGACGGGCGTCAGCGGGCTGCGCGCAACTCGCGCAGGGCGGCCACATCGGCGTAGCCGTCCGGGATCAAACCCCGTTTGACCTGGAAGTTCCGAAGCGCATCGCGGGTCTTGGAGCCAAGCTTACCGTCCGGGTCGCCCGTATAGAGTCCCAAACCGGCGAGGTGCTTCTGAAGCTCCTCCCGTTGATCCTTGTCGAGCATCGGCTCGTTTTTCGGCCAGAGCCCGACGATAGCCCGTCCCCCCGAGAGCCGATCGCCAAGATGTGCCACACCCAGCGCATAGGCATCCGACGAGTTGTAGCTCTTGATCACGTCGTAATTGTCGGTGACCAGAAACGCCGGTCCTCGCGCGCCGCCGGGGAAATAGAGCGACGCTTCGCCCGAACGGGGGACGGCTTTCCCGTCCAGCCGTCTGACGCCGAGCGCCGCCCATTTGGAGAAGTCCTGGCGAACGTGGCGAAAATCGAAAGTCGCCGGCAGCGCCACTTCGAAGCCCCAAGGAAGGCCGGGCTTCCAACCGTTCTTGCGCAGATAATTCGCCGTCGATGCAAGCGCGTCCGGCACCGACGTCCAGATATCCCGCACGCCGTCGCGGTTGCCGTCGACCGCGTATTTCAGGTAGCTCGTGGGCATGAACTGGGTTTGGCCCATGGCGCCAGCCCAAGATCCCAGCATCTTGTCGCGGTCGATGTGGTCGGCGTCCAGGATCTGCAAGGCGGTCAGCAGTTCCTCCTTGAAGAATTCTGGGCGATAGCCCGTGTAGGCGAGGGTCGAGAGCGCCCGGACCACATAGATCGAGCCGGTAAAGCCGCCGAAATTGCTCTCCATCCCCCAGACCCCGAGGACGACTTCCTTGGGGACGCCATACGTCTGCTCTACGGCTGCGAGAGTCTGCGACCATTCGCCCACCATCTTGCGGCCCCGGGTGAGCCGGTCTTCCGAGATGGCGCCGTTGAGATAGTCCCAGATCGGACGCACGAATTCCGATTGCTTGCGTGTCAGCGCAACGATCTTCGCATCGGGCTCCACGCCGCGGAATGCGTTATCGAATGTTTCCCGAGAGATGCCCCGCGCTTTTGCGGCGGGCCAGAGATTCTGGACGAAGAGCCGAAAATCCCCCTGCTGAGCGTCCTGTGCGCGGGCGGGAAGGGCCGCCAACGAAAGGCAGAGGGCCAAGCACACGGATCCCACCTGGCCGAGGCGGCGGCCTCTTCGAACAAGCTCTCTCATGGATGTCGCTCCCCGGTGGCAGGCTTCTGCGTCCCGCCATAGCGACATTAGGGAGGTTAATAACCGGTTGAAAGGGTCCTTCTATGCGGCTTTTCGCTCCGCCAGAACCCTCTCCCAACGGAGAGCCTGGGAGACGATTTCCTCAAGGTCGTCGTAAAGCGGCGCCCAGCCGAGCCCGCGCAGCCGGTCGATTCCCGCCACAAGGCTTGCTGGATCGCCACTCCGGCGGGGACCGAAACGAACCTCGAAATCGACGCCCGAGACTTTCTTCACCACCTCGACGACCTCCAGCACGGAGGCGCCATGGCCGTAGCCGCAATTCATGATCACGCTCTCGCCGCCCCCGCGAAGATGCTCCAGCGCGGTCAGATGTGCGCGGGCGACGTCGGTGACCTGAACGTAATCCCGGATGCAGGTTCCGTCAGGGGTCGCGTAATCGGTTCCGTATAAGTCCAGATGCGGCCTCAAGCCCAAAGCCGCCTGCGCCGCCACCTTGATGATGTGCGTCGCCCGCGCCGAGGATTGACCGGCGCGCCCCTTGGGATCGGCCCCCGCGACGTTGAAGTAGCGCAACACGCCGTACCGCAGCCCATGTGCGATGCGCGCGTCCTCCAGCATCCATTCGGTGGCGACCTTGGTGCGGCCGTAGGGATTGATCGGCGCGACCGGGAGATCCTCCGACATCACGTCGGCCTGAACATTGCCGTACACCGATGCCGTCGACGAAAAAATGAAATCCCGGACCCCGCCCTGCACCGCGGCTTCGATGAGAGCGCGCGATTTGACCGTATTGTTGAGATAATAGGCGAGCGGCTGCGCAACCGATTCAGGCACCACCGATTTCGCCGCGAAATGCAGGATGGCGTCGATGCGGTGCCGGGCGATGAGCTCCTTCAGAACGTCTCCGTCCCCGACATCGCCGGTGACAAGCGTCACCTCATTGGGAATCGCCCAGGAAAACCCGGTCGAGAGGTTGTCGAGCACCACGACTGTCTCGCCCGCATCCGCGAGCTCCAGAACCATGTGGCTGCCGATATACCCGGCGCCTCCCGTAACCAGAACAGCCATCTCGTGTCTTCCTTGCGCCGCAGCGTTGTTGATCGAGTTAACCACAATGCTTCAGCCATGGTACAGGTTCACTCCCCCATGAGTTGGGGACACCCCTATGCAACCCGCAGGGTTGCCGCGCGTTACTGGCGCGTTCAGCTTGACATTGCGGCGCCGCCTGCCGTCCTGTCCCGAGTTCCTTTCTGTCGAGTTCCCTTCTGTCCATGTGGTCCGATCAATGAAGCGCATCCGCAAAGCCGTCCTTCCCGTCGCCGGTCTCGGCACCCGCTTTCTGCCGGCCACCAAGGCCGTGCCGAAAGAAATGATGTGCGTCGTCGACCGTCCGGTGGTGCAGCACGTGGTGGATGAAGCGCGGGCGGCGGGCATCGAGCAGTTCATTTTTGTCACCGGCCGCAACAAGGCGGTGATCGAGGATCATTTCGACATTGCCTACGAGCTGAACCGGACGCTCGCCGAGCGCGGCAAGACCAAGGAGCTGGAAGCGCTCGCCCGCGACCAGCCAAAGGCCGGCGAAACGAGTTTCACACGCCAGCAGGAGCCTTTGGGCCTGGGTCATGCGGTGTGGTGCGCGCGCGAACTGGTCGGCGACGAGCCCTTCGCGGTCATCCTGCCCGACATGCTGAGCCGCGGCTCGATGGAGCAGATGATCGCCGCCTACGACAAGCATGGCGGCAACATCATCGCGGTCGAGGAAGTGCCGGCGGATCAGACGCATCAATACGGCATCGTCTCGGTCGGTCAGGAATTCGGACAGACTTTCGAGATCACCGGAATGGTCGAAAAGCCGCCGCAAGGGACGGCGCCGTCGAACTTCATCATTTCGGGCCGCTACATCCTGCAGCCGCAGGTCTTCGACCTGCTGTCAAACCAGCAGCGCGGGCGCCGGCAACGAGATCCAGCTCACCGATTCGATGATCCGCCTCATGGGCCAACAGCCCTTCTTCGGCATGAAATACGAGGGTCGGACCTACGATACCGGATCAAAGATCGGCTTCCTGATGGCCAACGTGGCGTATGCGCTGGAACGGGACGATCTCGGCCCTGCCCTGCGGCAGGAACTCGAGGCCATCCTTCGCCAGAAATAGCGCGGGGGTTCCGCCCCCCGGCCCCACCGTGCTAGACGGGCCGCCATGGCAAACGCAAAACCCGCCGCCTCTCCGAGCGAACAGGCCGTCTCCTCCGCGTTGCGGACGCTCGCCACCGAACGCGACGGCCTCAGCGCCCTGATGGAGGCGCTGGAGAACGGTCTGGGACCGTTGTTCACGGCGGCCGTCGAGACCATCGCCGCCTCCTCCGGCCGGGTGATCGTCAGCGGCATGGGCAAATCCGGCCATGTGGCGCGCAAGATCGTCGCGACGCTGGCCTCGACCGGCACACCCTCGCATTACGTTCATCCCGCCGAGGCCAGCCATGGCGATCTCGGCATGATCCAGCCGGAAGACGTCATCGTCGCCCTGTCGTGGTCGGGCGAAACCAGCGAATTGGCCGACCTGATCGCCTATTCGGCGCGCTTCCGCGTGCCGTTGATCGCCCTGACGTCCAATGCGGGATCGACGCTGGGTCATGCGGCGACGGTATGTCTTGCCTTGCCGAAGGCCGACGAGGCTTGTCCGAACGGCTTGGCGCCGACGACCTCGACCACCATGCAGCTCGCCCTCGGCGACGCGCTGGCGATCGCGCTCCTGGAAAAACGCGGGTTCACCGCCGAGCATTTTCGCGTGTTCCATCCCGGCGGCAAGCTCGGTGCGCGTCTCAAGCTCGTCCGCGAGGTCATGCACAAGAACGAGCGGCTGCCGATCGTGGGCATCGACGCGTTGATGAACGAGGCGATCGACGAAATCGGCCGGAAGGGCTTCGGCTCGGTGATCGTCGTGAACCCTGACGGGACGCTTGCGGGCATCGTGACCGACGGGGATCTACGCCGCAATCTGCGGCCCGACCTCGGGACACTGGCCGTATCGGCCATCATGAGCCGCAAACCACGCACGATCGCGCCCGACGACCTGTTGGCCACCGCACTCGAAATCCAGGAAACCTCGAAGATCACCGCGCTGATCGTGGTCGAGAACGATCGGCCGGTCGGGCTGGTGCATTATCTCGATCTGTTGCGCGTCGGCGCCGCTTAAGGCGGCCAGATTTCAGCCTACAGCGCATCCTCGACGACTAGGCTCGTACCCTCGACCCGCACCACGCGGATGCGGGAGCCTGCTGGCCTCTCAGGTCCGATCACGCGCCACGAACTGTCATCCACCCGAATGCGTCCGGCGCCGTCGACGATCGGAGCATCCAGCGTAAATATTCGGCCGACCAGCGCCTCGCCGCGGCGATTGAGCGATGCCGCCTGCGTGTCGTGCTCGTTTTGGGGTCGCGCCAGGGTCCGGCCGAAGGCCACCGCCGCAACCGCCAGCACCGCAAACACGAGCGAGGCGAGCTGCCAGGAGAGGTCGAACGCCGCGTCGATCAGCCCGGTGGCAATGGCCGCAAGTCCAAGCCAGATAAAAAACACGCCGGGAGCCAGGAGCTCGATGCCGATAAGCGCAACTCCGAAGATGATCCACGTCCAGGCACCGAGACTGGCGACGGCGTTCGCGATCATGAGCGTGCGGGCCCGCTTCCGACCGGAGGTACGGTGCGGCTGGGCTTGGTGCTGGAGCCGCCTTCGCCGAAGACCGCTTTGGTCAATTCGGCAATGCCGCCGAGAGAACCTGCCAGCGCAGCCGCCTCGATGGGCACGAAGATCACCTTCTGGTTCGGTGCCGTCGCCATGGCCCGCAAGGCCTCGATGTATTTCTCCGCAACGATGAAATTGGCAGCCGACAGATCGCCTTGCGCGATCGCGTCGCTGACCATGGAGGTTGCTCTCGCTTCTGCTTCCGCCTGACGTTCGCGCGCTTCCGCATCCCGGAACGCGGCTTCCTTGCGACCCTCGGCGGACAGGATCTGCGATTGCTTGTCACCCTCGGCGCGCAGGATTTCGGCCTGTCGCAGGCCCTCGGCTTCGAGAATAGCCGCACGCTTCTCGCGCTCGGCTTTCATCTGCCGCGCCATCGCACCCGCGAGATCGGCGGGTGGCAGGATATCCTTGATCTCGACGCGGGTGACCTTGGCGCCCCACGGCGACGCGGCGGCGTCGAGAACGCGCAAAAGCCGCTCGTTGATCTCGTCGCGGTGGGACAGCAACTGGTCGAGATCCATCGAGCCGACTACGGTACGAATGTTGGTCATGGTCAAGACGAGCAGCGCCTGGTTGAGGTCCGACACCTCATAGGATGCCCGCGAGGCGTCGAGGATCTGATAGAATGCGGCCGCATCGATGGTGACGCCCGCATTGTCCTTGGTGAAGGCCTCCTGCGACGGGACATCGAGCACCTGCTCCATGACGTTCACGCGTTTGCCGATCTTCTCCACATACGGCACGATCAATCCGAGGCCGGGGCCGAGCGTCCGTGAATAGCGCCCGAAGCGTTCCACCGTGTAGGCATATCCTTGAGGGACGGTGCGCACCCCCATGGCGATCGTCAGCACGATCACGAACACGAACGCCACGACGAAAATGTCGAAACCCATCAGATTCGGCATCATGCCTCCAGACGACCGCGCGTCGCGGCCAAGCTAGAGGCATATCCGAAACGACGAACCGCGCCTAGATCCAGCCCTTCAGCTCCCGCTCGACAATGTGTCGGATGACGCGCATCCCCTGGTCGCTATCGTTGAGACACGGCAGATAGGCGAAATCCTCGCCGCCGTGGTGCATGAAGATCTCGCGGTTTTCGACATCGAGTTCCTCGAGGGTTTCGAGGCAATCGGCGGTGAAGCCCGGAGCCACGATCGCCATTCGCCGGATGCCGCTTTCCGCCAGCGCCTGCACGGTCTTGTCCGTATAGGGCTGCAGCCACTCGTCAGGACCGAACCGCGATTGGAAACTCATGCGGAATCGATCCGCAGGCAGCCCGAAAGCCTCCCGCATCAGCCGCCATGTCTTGACGCATTGGCAATGGTAGGGGTCGCCCTTGAGGAGGTATTCCTTCGGCACCCCGTGAAACGACACCAATATGACTTCGGGCTCGAACGGGAGCTTGGCGAGATCGCGCTTCATCGACGTGACCAGCGCGTCGATATAGATCGGGTCGTCATGATAGGGCGGCGAGACGCGCAAAGCCGGCTGCCAGCGCATATCCATGAGCGCCCGAAAGGCGTGGTCGCACACGGTCGCGGAGGTCGCGGCCGCATATTGCGGATAGAGCGGCACCAGGAGAATTCGGTCGCACCCTTGATCCAGCAGAGCCTGTATGCGCGCGCGCATCTCCGGCTTGCCGTAGCGCATCGCCCAATCCACCGTCACCTTCTCGCCCGCAATGGTTTTCAGATGCGCCGCGAGATCCTCGGCCTGAGCGCGCGTGATGGTCTTGAGCGGCCCCTCGTCGCGCTCGTTGTTCCAGATCGACGCATAATCGCGCCCCTTCGGTCCGGGGCGCTTCGTCAGGATGATCAGGTTCAGGACCGGCCACCACAGGAGGCGCGACGTCTCGATGACCCGCTTGTCGGAGAGAAACTCCTTCAGGTAGCGGCGCATGGACCAGTAATCCGTGCCCTCGGGGGTGCCGAGATTGACCAGGAGAACGCCCACGCGGCCAGCCTTGATGGTGGGGTGATCCACCGGACATACGGCCGGGCGCATCTGGTCCAGCTTGACGGTCTCGTTCATCGACAATCCCTTTGGCACTGGCCCGGTCGCGCTTCTTTGGTGTGGGTCTAGATAGGGGATTGCAGGCCGGGAGAAAAGCGATGCCGTGTCGCGCCGTCGCAGGATCGGCGCTCAGGCGATCGGGTTCAGGAAGCCGCCCTGCTTCAGCACCATGTCGAGCGACACGCGCAGGCCGCCTTCCTCGAAATCCATCGCCACATTCGCGTTGAGCTGGGTGGTGAGCACCCGGTGCAGGAGGCGCGATCCGAAGCCCTGCCGCGTGGGCGCCGAGACCGGCGGCCCGTTTCGCTCCGCCCAGACGAGCTTGAGCCGGATGCTGTCGCCTTCGGGTTCGGAGGTCCAACTCACGGCGACCCGCCCGCTGTCGACCGACAATGCGCCGTATTTGACCGCGTTGGTGGTGAGTTCGTGAACGGCCATTCCAATCGGCACCGCGGCCTCGGACGGCAACTCGACAGTCGGGCCATCGATTGTGATCCGTTCGCCGCTATCGTCGTAATAGGGCGACAATTCCTTTTCGAGGATTTCCCGGAGCGACGCGGTCTGCCACACCGCTTCGGTGAGAAGCGAATGGGTGTTGGCGAGCGAAATGATCCGGGCAACGAAAGCCTGGTAGAAATCGTCGATATTGGTGGTCGAGCGAGCCGTGGCTCCGACGACCGCCTGAACCGTCGCCAGCGTGTTTTTGACCCGGTGGTGAAGTTCTCGAATGAGCAGCGATTGCTGCGCCTGGGATTGCTTGCGCTCCTCGATCTCATATTGCGCCGCCTGATAGAGCCGGCCATTCTCGAGCGCGATCGCGGCCTGCGCCGCAAGGCCTTGCATGAGCCGCTCTGTCCGTTCGGTGAAAACGCGGATCATTTCGTGACCGAGAACCAGCACGCCATTGATGTTGCCGCTGCGCGACACGACGGGAACCGCCATGTAGCTGCGCATCGGTGCGACTGGCTCAGCGGTTCGGCCGAAAGGAGACGGGCGGCTCTGGCTTAAATCCGCCAAAAGATCGTTCGAGCGCACGATCTTTCCGGTTGAAAGCGCGGGGGTAAAGACGTTCGTCTCACGCAACGTGGAGGCACCGCTGAAAGCGGACCTCTTGGAGCCTGCGACCGCATGGAGTTCAAACCCGTCGTCGCTGCCGTCGACATCGTTCGGGGTGCTCGCACGATAGAAGAACAAGCCTACCTGAGCTCCGGTCAGTTCGACCGCGGCCTCGATCACGCTGCGCATGATGTGATCGATGGCGAGTTCCCCCGCCAACATGGTGCCGGTTCGATTGAGAACCTCGAGCGCCGCCGTCTCGGTCTGCAATTCGGCCGTGCGCAGCGCCACTTCGTTTGCCAGCACCGCCGCATCGGCAGCCTGCTCGCGAAACTGCCGGCCGGCCAGTGCCGTCAGCGCCACCAGCGCCACAAACGCGATCAACGCGAAGACGCCGTAGAGACGGGTCTGTCCGATCCACGCATTCCAGTAGGAGCCCTCCGGCACGCTGATCGCGATATAGAGCGGCATCTCGGCGATCTGATGATAGGAGAGTTTGCGCGCATCCTCGGCATGATACGAGAATTGCCCCGACTGACGCGACGTTCCTAGCGCTTTGCGAAACGCTTCGTTGTCGTTCGACACAAACGAAATCCCGTCAACGGGCGGCGGGTATTGCACCAGGATGGTTCCGTCACCTCGCATCAGCGTGACGCGACTCCGTTTCGGCAACCGCAGGTTCGCCCAATAATTGTTGAAATAGCTCAGCGACACAGTCACCGAGACGATGCCGCGGAACGAGCGGGTCGGATATTCGAGCCGTCGGCTGACCAAGAAGGTCGATTGCTTGGTCACGCGGCCTATGATGGGCTCTCCAACGTAGAGCCCCTTGTTGGATTCCGCTTGTGTCTTGAACGCATCCCTGTCGGACGCGTCCGACATGGGCGTCGGGAACACCGCGGAGGTGAGGCGAAGCCGGCCAGAGGAATCGTTCAGCCAGATGTCATCGACATAAGGCAGCGCACGCTTGATCGCGTTGAGCTGCTCCCACAGACCCCGGGAGGGCTCGATCGTGTACCAGCTCTCGTCCTCGATCAGCGCCGCTGTCTGACGCAGGGTAAGGTCCGATACCTCGAAAAGGCGCGCCGCATGATCCGCCAGAAAGAAGGCGTTGCTGGCCATCTCCTCGTCGTTGCGTTGGATCAGGCGGCTTCGTTGTTCGAGGGCGATGTAGCCGAACGTCGTGGCAATGAACGCGACCCCAAACAGCCCCATGATGAAGGCCACCCGCCCCCGCGTCAGTGACCGGTGCCGCGCATCGCTGAAAAAACCCGATTTTGCTCTGCGCGGATAGGCCTTCAAAGGGTGGTTCGCTCCGGTGTTTGGCAATCGACCGATGGGGGCCGAGGAGCCCATGGCGTTGCTGACATCGATAATGCGGGCGCTTGTTTACATAAAGGCTTTTCGAAGCGGTCGACGGACATGGGCCAGGACCAGCCCCGACCAAAGCCCAAGTCACGAGCAAACGCCGGGCTTTGGGCCCGGCGTTTTCCTCAATCTAACCGCTCAGCGCAGGACGACGCGTCCCTCGACTTTCGGCGCCACTTTTCCCGCCTTTGTCACGTAATTGATGACCTGGGTTGCCATGAGCTGGCTTGCGGATACGTCGACGAGAGGCTTTCCGTCGACGAATGCACGGTAGCCGTCGCCGCCCCGGGCCATGAAATCATTGGTGGCGAGCTTGTAGGTCTTGGCAGGGTCGAGCGGCTGGCCATTGACGCTGACCGACTTGACCCGGCTTCCCACCGGTTCCTTGAGATCGACATCAACGACGAGCCCGGAGACTTGCGGAAAACGGCCCCCGAGTTCGCGCACCTGGCTGACGCCATTTTCGAGCGCTGCCTTGAGTTTCTCGCCGCTCAACTCCATCAGCACCGTGGTGTTGCCGAAGGGAAGTTCAGCAAGAATGTCGCGCCGCGTCAGCTTCTGGCCCGCCTCATATTGCTTGTCGGCCCGAAGTCCACCGCCATTGGTGATCGCCACGTCCGCGCCGACCGAGGCGCGCAGTGCGTCCGCCACGAGATTGCCCATGGCGGCCTCACCGCCTCGGACGGTGGCCCGGCGGCTGTCGAGAGGCGTCTCGGTCATGCCGATTTCGATGTCGAGCTCTTTGGAAAGCTTATCCTCATAGCCTTTCACCACCGCCTCGATCTCCGGATCGGGTTTCACCGTGGCGCTGTCGATGATGCGGAAGTTCGGCGTCCAGGTCACGGTCGTCTTGCCGTCTTTCTGCGCCTTGGTGACGGACAGATCGGTGATGACGATGTAGTTGCCCTGCGACTCCGATTCGGTGAGCGTCACCTTCCCGTCGTAGAACGCCAGCAGGTGCTCGTCATGTCCGCCGATGATGACATCGACGCCCGAAGAGCGCGCCAGGATCATGTCCACGTCGAGAGGCGTATGCGCGATGGCGACGACGATGTCGGCGCCCTTCTCGCGCAGCTCCTTGGCCTTGCTGCGCGCGGTGTTGATGGTCGAGTTGAATTTGATGTCGCCCGGGCTCGATGCGATCGGCGTATCCTCGGTGGTGAGACCGAAGAACGCGACCTTCACGCCCTGCACGTCGACGACCTTGTCGGCCTTCGTGTTGGCCGGCATGCCGTTCCCGTCCACGATGTTCGTCGCCAGCACGTCGAACTTCGCCTCGGCCATGCGGGCCCGAAACGCCTCCGGTCCAAGATCGAATTCGTGGTTGCCCGGCGCCATGGCGTCAACGCCGATCCGGTTCAGGATGTCGATCACATGCGCGCCCTTGTCGAACCCCGAAAGCAGCGACGGCGAAATGGTATCGCCCGCATGGACGAAGAACGCATTGCCCTTGGCGCGCTCTTCCTTGACGACCGTTGCGAGTCGGGCAAATCCGCCGCGTCCCTTCTCGGGTCCCATCCGGTCGATGTCGTTGGTCTGGACGAACCGGATCGTCACCGGCTCCTGGGCCAGAACGGTTCCGGAGACGAGCAAGGAAAGTCCCAGAAATCCGGCGGCGCGGATGGCGGTAAGAGAGCGGCTTTTGCGCATGGGTCGCGTTCCTTCGATGAGGTTGATTCACAGGCTCGGCTGTGGAACCTAGGGCGGTAACGTGTCACACAAGCAACATTCTGTCGACGGGACCGGCGGGCCGGCAGCGCCGGTTTTTGGAAGCGCCGTCCTCTGACAAGCAGCGCAACGAACGAGGGCACGTGCCTCAACAATGCATCCCTCGATGAATGGCCATTTCGCCCAAGCTCTCGCTGCCTGGAAGAGAACCGGCGATCCCGGTGACTGGCAGGACCTTCCTTTTTTTAGAAGCGGCCGAGTGGACGCCGTGATCCGGCGCGTTGACGCTGCGGCAGAGACCGGCGCGCAGGTCCTGCCTGAGCCCTCGCAGGTCTTTCAGGCGCTTCGCCTCACGCCGTTGGCCGAGGTGAAAGTGGTCGTTCTCGGCCAGGATCCCTACCCCACCCCTGGCGATGCCCATGGCCTCGCATTTTCGTATCGCGGCAATCGCCGGCTGCCGGCGTCGCTGCGCACGATTCTCGCCGAAATGGCCGAGGACCTGTCGGTGCCGATGCCGAAATCGGGCGATCTCAGCGACTGGGCGCGGCAGGGTGTCCTTCTTCTCAACACCGCGTTGACCGTGGAGGCAGGACGGGCAGGCGCCCACCTCACTTACGGGTGGGCCGAACTGGTCGATGAGGCGATCCGTGCCATCTCCGAGCGGCAGGCAGCGGTGGTGTTTCTGCTCTGGGGCGGCCCTGCCCGGAGGCGGGCTGCCCTGGTCGACACCGCCCGGCATCTCGTGATCGAATCGGGCCACCCTTCGCCGCTCAACCGTCTGCGCGATTTCAAGGGCACCCGGCCGTTCAGCCGCGCCAATCGATGGCTTGAGGAGCGTGGTCTCGCGCCGGTCGACTGGCGTCTTGACCGATAAGCGCCGTTTCACTTCCGTTAACCATGATGATCCATCATGAGGCCTCGGTCGCTCCCACCTTCAAAGAAAGACGCATGATCGCCCGCTGGCGCCCACGATGGTTTCTTCCCGCCCTTCTGGTGAGCTGCATCTCGCCCGCCATGGCTCATCCCCATGTGTGGGTGAAGGCGCGCGCCGAGATGGTCTACGAGCCGGGCGGCAAGCTTACGGGGATCCGGCATTTCTGGACATTCGACAAGGGTTACTCGGCCTTTCTGGTCCAGGGCCTCGACAAGAATGGCGATGGACGATTCTCGCCCGAAGAGCTTCAGGACCTTGCGAAGGAAAACACCGAATCGCTCGTCGAGTTCGACTACTTCACGGTCCTGAAGACAAACGGAAAGAAACAGGAATTCGGAATCCCTCGCGATTATCGCATGATCTACGACACGGAAGGCGCGACCTTGTCGTATGTCCTTCCGCTCAAGAGCCCGTCGCTCACGAGGACCCTGTCGCTCGAAGTCTACGATCCCACCCTCTTCATCTCGTTTGCGCTCGCCGACAATAAGGATGCGGTGACGCTCGCAGGCGCGCCGCAAGGATGCGCCACCAATATCTCGCGACCGAAGAATCCGGAACCGGACGCGCAGCAGGCTCCGCCGGAGTCATTTTTCGAAACGCTTACTGCTGCGTCGAGCTTTGGCACACAGTTTGCAAGCAAGGCCATCGTCGCATGTCCGTAAGCGCCCGGCTCGTCGGTCGGGATGCGGCGGGAGCTGATCAGAGACCCATGGCAGACCCGTCGCCGCGCGGATCGTGAATGGCCTCGACGCGTCCGTTGCGGGGGTGCCTCATGATCATGCCGGATTGACCCATCTCGTCCGCATGACCGCTGCCGATTTCCTCGATCTCGTGACCCCTTTGCCTTAACGCGCGCAGCAATCCCGGATCGAACCTTTCTTCGACCCGCAGCAGACCGCCTTCACCCCCGGAGGTGAGCCTCCAACGTGGCGCGTCGACAGCGTCGGCGAGGCTCGTTCCGAGATCGTTGAACCCACGATAGATCTGGGGCTGAACCTGCGTACCGACGCCGCCAAAGGCGAGGACGCGGCTGTCCGCCAGAACCGCGATTGCCGGATTGAGCGTGTGCGGCGGATAACGACCCGGCTCCAGCGGATTTTCCCCTGCTGAATTGAGCGAGAACGCAGCCCCGCTATTGTGCCAATGCACCCCTGTCGCCTCCAGCACACAGCCCGACCCGAACGCGCCGGAGACGGATTGTCCGTACGAGACCGCAACGCCGTCCCTGTCGATGCAACCGAGCCATATGCCGCCGCCAGCGCGCTCGATAAAGAGCGAGAAGGGCGCAGCGCGAAGGCGATCGATCTGGAGCGCCTCGCGCTCGAAGAACGGGCTTGCAAGCAGGTCGGCGGGATTGCCATCGATCTCGCGCGGATCGGTGGTGAAGGGCGCACTGGCGGCGGCCGCACGTTTCCAGGCCTCGATCAGATGGTGGTGATCGTCCACATCGCCGGATGAGGATCGCAATCGCTCGGCTATTCCCAGGGCCGCCAACGAGGTCAGGCCCGGTGTCGGCGCGGGCAGAGAAAAAATTTCGGCCTGCCGCAGCCGTGCCGACAATGGATTGACCACGCGGGCACGGTAGGTCTCGATGTCGCGTCGGACGATGGGGCTTCCGAGGCGCTCCAGATCGAGGGCGATTTCGCGACCCACGTCGCCGCGATAAAAATCCGCGAAACCCGCATGGGACAGGCGTTCGAGCGTGTCGGCGAGCCTTGGCTGCCGGCGGATGCTGCCGGCGGAAGCGGGTTTACCGTCGTCGAGAAACGTTGCGGAAAAACCGCGCGATGCGAGCAGGTCCGGCTGGATCCCTGCCCGAACCTCCGAAAGCGAGACGGCATACCCTTCTCGCGCGGCCGCGATGGCGTCGGTCAGTAGCATGTCGAGCGGCAATTGGCCCCCGAGGGCTCGTGCGAGTTTCAGCCCGAGAGCCCAGCCGGAAACAACTCCCGCCACCGTCAATGCGGCGTCGGGGCCGCGCACAGGCACCCCTTCATATTCGCGCTTCCGGTAACGCTCCCTCGTCGCGAGGGCGCCCGCCGGACCGGCGGCATCGAGGGCATGGACACGGCCCCGTGGCTCCCGCACCAGAAAGAATCCGTCGCCGCCCAGACCGTTGAGGTGGGGCAGAACGACCGCGCAGGTGGCCGCCATGGCGATGACCGCCTCGACCGCGTTCCCGCCTGAGGCCAGGATCGTCTGGCCGATGGCGGCCGCGCGCGCGTGAGGTGCCGCAACGGCGGCGGTGGAGAAGACGGGGGTTTCAAGCATCCGCGACCCTTACGCGAGAATCCGCGAACTTGCACCTTTGGGCCGATTTGGGCTACCTCCTGTCCGGCGAACGGAGAATCTCAACCTTGGCCCAGCCGAAGCGCGTCCACTGGCGCAACCTGATCACCATCTCGAGCATCATGATCCTCATCGCCACCGAGGTATTCGGTGTCGCGATCGCGGGCGGTTGGGCGATTGCCGGTCTGCTTGAGCTCGGCCACACCGTCGGTTTCGTGTTGATGGGCCTGTTCAGCATCTTTGCCGCCTACGTGATGAGCGTGGTCTGGCGCCTGTGCACCAAGGTCGAACCGATCACCTAGGGCCGCCTTAATCGCCGCAGCGCCTCATGATGACGGGATCCGCATCCGCCGGCACGTAATGGTCCATCGGCCGGCAGCCTCCTGCCACGCAAACCTGCCAATCCGCCGTCGCGCCCGATCGCCGCATCACGACTTCCGGCAGGGGCGAAAGGTCTGGCCGCCAGCGCCACATGCCCTCGATCAGGCGAGCGCCGGGTGGAGGCTCCATCCCGGCTCCTGAGCCCTGCACGCGAGCCTCGACCAGCTCGAGCCCGGCGGGGACCTCCCGCCAATCCTCTTCCCAACGGGTCTTTTCCACCGAATGGGTCCACGCGAGGGTCAGCGCGCCGGCCAACAGGGGCGCGATCTTGGACCCGGCGACGAGGCAGATCATCCGTGAGCAGCCGGCGATGCGATCCGCCGCGTGCGCCAGACATGAAATCCGATGAAGGCCAGCGCCAGAACGAAACCGGTCTCGTCCGTGGCCGGGACAGCAAGCACCAGAAGGGCTGCGGCCGCGGCTGCCCACAGACGCTCCCACCAGGCGAGCGGGGTTTGGAAATAGCCAACGGCGGCGACGCCCCATAGGCCAAGCGCCAGACAGGCCTTGACGAGGACATAAGCGACCGCCAGCCAATAGCTGGCGCCCGCAAGCCCGGCGACCGGCTGCAGCATCAACGCCGGGTCGTAGACCGCCATGTAGGGAACGATGAACCCGGGCAGCGCGATCTTGATCGCCTGAACGCCGATCTTCATCCCGGACACCTTCGCCATCGGTGCCGCGGCGAAAGCCGCCAGCGCGACCGGCGGCGTCAGGTCCGCCATGATGCCGAAATAGAACACGAACATATGCGAGACGATGAGCGGCACGTCGAGATTGAGAAGGATCGGCGCTGCGAGCGACGACGTGATGATGTAGTTGGGAATTGTCGGGATCCCCATGCCGAGGATCAGGCTGAAGATCATCGTCAGCACCAGCGCGAGGAACATGTTGTCCTTGCCGATGGAGATCATCCAGGTGCCGATGATCGTGCCGAGACCCGTGAGCGTCATGGTGCCGATGACGATGCCGACGACCGCGCAGGCAAGGCCCACAGGCAGAGCCTGGCGTGCGCCGTCAGCCATGGCGTCGACGCAGGCCTGAAGCGTCAGGCGTCCTCGTCCCGAGAAGGCATTCCAGATCGCCAGAAGCGCCACGACCGCCACCACGAGCGAGACGCTGGAGGCGAGCGAATAGGCCGATACGAGAGCAAGACCGATCCAGAAGGCGACCCGCAACGCCGGCACCGCAAGCCCGGCCACGATGGCGATGCCCATGATGAGCGCGACTGTCAGCGACAGGCCCACCGCGCCCGCAAACAAAGGCGTATAGCCGGCGAAGAGCAGGTAGACGAGCACGCCCAGCGGGGTGATCAGGTACCAGTTCTTTTTGGTTTCCGTCCACGCGTTGGGCAGCTCGTTTCGCGGCAGGCCCTTGAGGCCGCGTTTGCCGGCTTCCAGATGCACCGCCAGATAACACGCGGCGAAATAGAGCAGCGCCGGGACGATGGCCGCCTCGACGATCTTGGAATAAGGCACGTCGATGGTCTCGGCCATGATGAACGCCACCGCGCCCATCACGGGCGGCATGATCTGGCCGCCCATCGAGGATGTGGCCTCGACGCCGCCGGCGAAGGCCGCCGGAAATCCGAACCGCTTCATGAGCGGAATGGTGAATTGCCCCGACGCCACCACGTTGGCGACGCCGGACCCGGATACCGTTCCCATCAGCGCCGAGGAGGCGACGCAGACCTTGCCGGGCCCGCCCTGAGCGCTGCCGAAGGCCGCCATCGAGATGTCGTTGAAGAAATCGATGACGCCGGCCTTTTCCATGAAGGCCCCGAAGAGAATGAACAGGAAGATGTAAGTGGCGGAAACGAGGGTCGGCACCGCGTAGATGCCCTCCGTGCCGTACGACATATGCTCGATGACCTGCTCCAGTGTGTAGCCGCGATGATCGAGGGGGGCTGGGAGCCAGTGGCCGAGGATGCAATAGGCGAGAAACACCGTCGCGACGATGGGCAGCGCGATGCCCATCACCTGCCAGACGAGATAGATCAGGATCAGCAGCGCCGCGATGCCCAGCACCATGTCGAGCTGCGTCAGGTCGCCGGATCGAACCATGAGCTCGTTGTAGAGACCCCATTGATAGAGCCCGACAGTGAAACCCGCGATGCCGATGGCCCAGCCGAGAATTCGAGTCGTGGACGACGTCGCGCGGTGATTGGCCACCATCGCGCCGGCGACGAGGCAGAGGAAACCGACGTGAAGGGCGCGCACCACCTGGCTCGGCAGCGATCCGCCGAACTTGACGATGAGGCCGAACGCGACCGCGACGGCGATCCACGCCAGCGCGCCGTCCAGGATGCTGCGGCCCCGCACCGCCTGGAGAACCAGCCAACCCGCCCACAGCGTCATGGCCACGCCAAGGAAATGATTGAGGGTAATGGTCGAAATGAACGGCGCATCGAGGGGGATTCCGAAGGACGTCACAACCTGAAAGGTGGAAAATGAGACCGCGATCCAGAACAGGATCCGACCGGTCAGCCCCTCCCCGAAGCTCTCGGGAAGGCCGTGCTCCGGATTGATGACCACCGAGGGCGTTTCCAGCCGCGCAATTTCCGGTGCGTTCATTCCCTGGCTCATAGGCGGCGTCTCCCGAAGTATTGGTCTGTCGTCGCTTCTCGGCGAACGAAAAACGGCCGGAGCAGTTCACCTGCGCCGGCCAGATTGTCAAATTGGACGAAGGGTTTAGGGCCCTATTTCTTGACGCCCTTTTCGTCGAAATATTTCTGCGCGCCCGGATGCATCGGCACCGGCATTCCGGCCAGCGCGCTCTCGAGCTTGATGTCCTTGGCCGCCGCGTGAGCGGCTGCGAGGTCCGGCAGGCTTTCGTAGATCGCCTTCGTCATCTGGTAGACCTTGTCGTCGGACATGCCCGAATGCGTCACCAGGTAATTCACCACGGCGGCGGCCGGAACCGCCGTCGTCTGGCCCTCATAGGTGTTGGCCGGGATGCTGACCTTTACGTAAGGAGAGCCGACCTTGTCGACGATCGAGGCGGGAATTTCGACCACCGTGATGGGCACCGAGCTCGCGAGATCGCGGATCGACGACACGCCGAGGCCGGCCGATTGCAAGGTCGCGTCAAGCTGGCGGTTCTTCATCAATTCGACCGACTCGCCGAAGGGCAGATACTCGACCTTGCCGAGATCCTTGTAGGTCAGGCCCGCGCCCTGAAGGATGGCCCGGGCATTGAGTTCCGTGCCGGATTTAGGCGCGCCGACAGACAGGCGCTTGCCCTTGAGGTCGGCCAGCGTCTTGATGCCGGATTCCTTCGACGCAACGACCTGGATGTAGTTCGGATAGATCGCCGTGATGCCGCGCAGCTTGTCGAGCTTGCCCTTGAAACCGGCTTCTTCGTCGCCGGCCCAGCCGAGCGCCAGGCTGTCGCCGAGGGTGAAGCCGATTTCGCCCTTGCCCTGCTGCAGCAATGTGAGATTCTCAACCGACGCCTTGGTGGCCTGGACCGACGGACGGCTCCCCGGCACCTTGTCGGAGAAGACCTTGGAAAGCGCGACTCCCAGGGGATAATAGACCCCCGATGTGCCACCCGTCAGGATGTTGACGAAATCCTGCGCCTGGGCCGGAACGGCGGCGGACGCCAAAGCAAAGGCGGCCGCAGCGCCCACGAAGTGGCGCGTGAAACGTGAACTCATGACGTTAACTCCCTGATTGCAGACGCTTCGTGACGGCGCCTGTGTGTGGTGTCAGTTTGACGGCTGACGTGGATTTCTCAAGAGGATAAGAGTGACTTAATCCTGCCACCTTGGTCGGGTGGGGCTTTTCCAACAGCAGATGCCATTCATGTTCGATCGCCGCCAGTTCTTCCAGTTCGCCGCCGCCACCGCGGGTCTCGCCGCTTCGGGATTCCCCGCCCCTGCCTTCGCCCAACAGGGATTGAAGATGGGCGAGCCAGCGCCGTTTTCTTACGAGGGTTTGAAAAAGCAGGCGCGGGACATGGCAGCGATGCCCTATGTGCCGCCGCCGCGCCCATCGCCGGAAATTCTCGAGAAGATCGATTACGACGCCCACGGCAAGATCAAGTTCAAGACCGACCTGGCCCTGTGGGCCAACGGCCCGAGCGAGTTCCCCGTTACATTCTTCCATCTTGGGCGGTATTTCCAGAAGCCCGCGCGGATGCACGTGGTGGAAAAGGGGCAGGCGCGCGAGATCGTCTACGACAACGCCTATTTCGACATGCCCGCCGATTCGCCCGCTCGCGGGCTCCCCGACAATTCGGGGTTCGCCGGTTTCCGCTTCCAGGAGGCCCGCAACGGCAAGCTTGACTGGCACAAGAACGATTGGGTGGCGTTCCTCGGCGCATCCTATTTCCGCGCTATCGGCGAGCTCTACCAATATGGCCTCTCGGCCCGGGGCCTGGCGGTGGACGTCGCGGTCTTCGGCAAACCCGAGGAATTCCCGGATTTCACGCACGTCTTCTTCGAAACGCCGGCGCCGGAATCCGATACCGTCACGGTGTACGCGCTTCTCGATGGACCGAGCGTGGCCGGGCGCTTATCGCTTCGTCATGCAGCGTGCGAAATCGGTGATCATGGATATCGAAAGCACGATTTTCATGCGCCAGGAGGTCAGCCGACTGGGCATTGCGCCGCTGACGTCGATGTACTGGTACTCCGAGAAATCCAAGAACACCGCCATTGATTGGCGTCCGGAGATCCACGATTCCGATGGCCTGGCCATGTGGACCGGCAGCGGCGAGCGCATCTGGCGTCCCCTCAACAACCCGCCGCGCATCATGACTTCGTCGTTCAGCGACACCAACCCGAAGGGGTTCGGCCTGCTCCAGCGCGACCGCAATTTCGACCATTATCTCGATGGCGTGTATTACGACCGTCGTCCTTCGCTGTGGATCGAGCCACAGGGAAACTGGGACCGAGGCGCCATCCAGCTCGTCGAGATCCCCACCGACGACGAGATCCACGACAATGTGGTGGCCATGTGGGTGCCCTCCGAGCCCGCTCTCGCCGGCAGGAGCTTCGTGTTCTCGTATCGCATGTATTGGTCGGCCGACGAGCCGCACCCGACCCCCCTCGCCCGTGTCGTCGCGACCCGGTTCGGCAATGGCGGACAAGCCGGCACGGCTCGGCCGAAAGGCGTTCGCAAATTCATGGTGGAATTCATGGGCGAGCCTCTGACCCGGCTCGCCAAAGGCGTCATTCCACAGCCTGTCCTGACGGCCTCGCGGGGGAGCTTCTCCAATATCCTGACCGAGGCGGTGCCCGATGACGTGCCCGGCCACTGGCGCACGCAATTCGATCTCACCGCCACCGGGACGGAGCCGGTGGAGCTGCGCTGCTACCTCCGCCAGGGAGACGAGGTGCTGAGCGAGACCTGGCTCTACCAGTACCACCCGACCGTGTGAGGCGCCGACCGGGCGTTTTTGCGTCCGTATAAAATACTGTACCCCCTAGAAATCGGAGCTCCGGCGCGCTAAATCTCGGCCATGCCGCATCACCGTCATCATCACGAGCCCTCGCGGGGCCATGCGGTCCATGCCGTCGCGGGTCAGCCGACCTTCTCACTGCTGCGGCTTTCGGCCTGGGAACGCCTCCTCGGCTCCGCGGTGCTGCTGGCGGGCCTGTGGCTGCTCGTTTTCCTCGTTCTGGCTTGAGGGCGCATGAGCATCGCATCGTCAATCCGTTTCGATGAAGTGACCCTCGGCTATGGGCGCCACCCGGCCGTGCATCACCTCGACGGGGAGATCCGGTCCGGCAGCCTGACGGCGGTGGTCGGCCCCAATGGCGCCGGCAAATCGACCCTGCTCAAAGGGATCGTCGGCACCTTGCGACCCCTCGAGGGACATATCCGCGTCGGCCTTCCGTCTCCCGCTGCCATCGCGTATCTGCCGCAGGCGGCCGAGATCGACCGGACATTCCCCTTGTCGGTCTACGATCTGGTCTCCATGGGCCTGTGGTCCCGATCCGGTGTTCTCGGCGGGATCGGCCGCGCAGATCGGGCCCGCATCGAGGAGGCGCTCGCGGCAGTTGGCCTGACCGGTTTCGAGCGCCGCCCCATCGGCACGCTGTCTGGAGGGCAGATGCAGCGAACCCTGTTCGCCCGCCTGCTGCTGCAGGATGCGGCGCTGATTCTGCTCGACGAACCCTTCACCGCCATCGACGCCAAGACCACCGCGGACCTGCTCGATCTGGTACGGCGCTGGCACGCGGAAGCGCGCACCGTCGTGGCGGTTTTGCACGATATCGACCTCGTCAGGCGCGTCTTTCCCGAGACGCTTCTCATCGCCCGCGAGCCGGTCGCCTGGGGGCCGACCGCCGAGACTCTGAGCGGCGAGAACCTGCTGCGGGCGCGCCAGATGGTCGAGGCCTACGATCCTCACGCGGCCGCCTGTCATCGCAACGCCGCGTAATTTCCGGCTCCGCATGTTCGAATTTCTCATCGCTCCCTTCGCCGAATTCGAGTTCATGCAGCGCGCCCTCGTGGGCGTGGTGGCGATCGCGCTCGGTGGCGGCCCGGTGGGCGTATTCCTCATGTTGCGGCGCATGAGTTCTGACCGGAGACGCCATGGCGCATGCCATCCTGCCGGGCGCCGCGATCGGGTATCTTTTCGCCGGTCTGTCGCTGCCGGCGATGACCATCGGGGGTCTCGCGGCAGGTGTCGTCGTGGCGGTTGCGGCGGGTCTGGTGTCGCGGTTCACGGCGCTGAAGGAAGACGCGTCCCTTGCGGCCTTCTATCTGCTGTCGCTGGCGCTCGGCGTCACCATCGTGTCGCTGCGCGGATCGAACGTGGACCTGCTCCACGTCCTGTTCGGCACCGTGCTGGCGCTGGACGACAACACGCTGCTTCTGCTGGCTTCCATCTCCACCATCACCGTGATGGCGCTCGCGGTGCTCTATCGGCCGCTGGTGCTGGAATGCGTGGACCCGGTCTTCCTGCGGTCCGTCAGCCGTGCGGGAACGCCGACGCATCTGGCGTTTCTTGGCCTCGTGGTCCTCAATCTCGTGGGCGGCTTCCACGCGCTCGGGACGTTGCTGGCGGTGGGCATGATGATGCTGCCCGCCGCCGCCGCCCGCTTCTGGGCGAGCGACATCACCGCCATGATGATCGTATCCATCGTGATCGGGATCGTGTCGGGTTTCGGCGGCCTGCTCCTGTCCTTCCATCTCGAACTGCCCGCGGGGCCCGCCATCATCCTGACCGCCGGCATCGTGTACGTCGTGTCGCTCGTTGTGGGACGGGAGGGCGGCGTTTTGTGGCTGTTCTGGCCCGGCAAGCACCTCGAAGCCTGACAATTCCAAAAGGAAGCCCATGCTGACGAGACGAGCCACCCTGTCGATCATCGTGAGTTTGGTTGCCGGCGCCGCAACTTCCATCGGGGCGTCCGCGCAGACACCGGCCAAGATCAGCGCTCTGGCGACGTTCTCGATCCTCGGCGATATCGTCCGCAATGTGGGCGGTGACCGGGTCGAGGTCTCGACCCTGGTGGGGCCTGACGGCGACGCGCACGTTTATGCGCCCACCCCGGCCGACGCCCGCCGTCTCAGCGAGGCGAAGATCGTCGTCACCAACGGGTTGAAATTCGAAGGCTGGATCGATCGTCTGGTCAAATCCTCCGGCACCCGGGCGCCGACGATCGAGGCCGCCAGGGCAGTTGCGGCGCTGAAGAGCGAAGACGATCATGGACATGCTCACGCCGGCATGGACCCGCATGCCTGGCAGAACGTCGCCAACGTCAAGCTTTACGTGGCGGCGATTCGCGACGGGTTGACGAATGTCGATCCTGATGGCCGGGCGATCTATGAGGCGAACGCCGCAGCCTATCTGGCGAAGCTCGATGCGCTGGATGCCGAGATCCGGGCCCTGATCGACAGCATCCCGAAGGAAAACCGCCGGATCATCACGTCGCACGACGCCTTCCGATATTTCGGATCCGCCTACGGGGTGACGTTTGTGGCCCCGCAAGGCGTCTCGACGGACGCCGAGGCTTCGGCCAAGGACGTGTCGAAGATCATCCAGCAGATCCGGCGCGAGAAGGTCCGTGCCGTCTTCGTGGAGAACGTCTCCGATCCCCGCCTGATGCAGCGCATCGCAGCCGAGACCGGGGCGACGCTCGGTGCGCGGGTCTATTCGGACGCGCTCTCCGGCCGGGACGGCCCCGCCGCTACTTACATTGACATGATGAGACACAATATAAGGGCGTTCAGCGCGGCCCTGTCGAGCTGAACGGCTTTTCCTCATCCCCGGATTGCGGGGATGAATTAATGGCACTCAGGCTTTGGAACACAAGATGTCCGACAAGATCCCCATCACGGTGCTTACCGGCTATCTGGGCGCCGGCAAGACCACGCTTCTCAACCGCATTCTCACCGAGCCGCACGGCAAGAAATATGCCGTCATCGTCAACGAATTCGGCGAGATCGGCATCGACAACGAGCTCGTGGTCGGAGCCGACGAGGAAGTGTTCGAGATGAATAACGGGTGCATCTGCTGCACCGTGCGCGGCGATCTGATCCGCATTCTCGACGGCCTGATGAAGCGCAAGGGCAAGTTCGACGCCATCATCGTCGAGACCACCGGCCTTGCCGATCCCGCGCCTGTCGCCCAGACGTTCTTCATGGATCAGGACGTGTCCGATGCGGCGCGCCTCGATGCGGTGGTGACGGTAGCGGATGCCAAGTGGCTATCCGAGAGGCTGAAGGACGCTCCCGAGGCGAAGAGCCAGATCGCGTTCGCCGACGTGATCATCCTCAACAAGATCGACCTTGTGTCGCCGGAAGAACTCGACGAGGTCGAGGGCCGCATACGCGCCATCAACCCCTATGCCAAGCTCCACCGGACGCAGAACTGCGCGGTCCCGATCGACGAGGTGCTTGACCGCAAGGCCTTCGATCTCGACCGCATCATGGATATCGAGCCGGACTTCCTCGAACAGGGACATCACCATCACCACGACGAGGACATGCAATCCGTCGCCGTCGCCATCGATGGCGAGGTGGACCCCGAAAAATTCATGCCGTGGATCTCGAACCTGACCCAGGTCGAGGGGCCGAACATCCTGCGCTGCAAGGGCATCGTGGCGTTTCCCGACGAGCCGAAACGCTTTGTCTTCCAAGGTGTGCACATGATCCTCGACGGAGATGTGCAGGGGGATTGGAAGCCGGGCCAGAAGCGGAGCTCGAAGGTGGTGTTCATCGGCCGCGACCTGAACGAGAAGGCCATCCGCGAGGACTTTCTCGCTTGTGCGGTTTGAGCCGTGCTATGGCGCTCCCGATTCAAGGGATTGCCTGAATGAGTACCGGATCTGACTCGCTCTCCGAAAACGTCGCCGCCATCCATGCCGACGCCCATGTGACGGCGCTCGGCTGGCTGAAGGGCACGCTGGCGCTTGGCCTTGGTGACGGCACCGTGCTGCTGGCGAGGGGCGATGAGATCAACCGCGTCGCCGCGCACCCAGACGCGGGATTGCTCGTGGGCGTGAGCGATGGCGATCGCTTCGTGACCGGTGGCGATGACGGCCGGGTGGTGGCGACCGCGCCCGACGGTTCCACGGCGAACCTCGCCGAGACCAAGGGCGCGTGGATCGACTCGCTGGCACTCAACAAAGGCGGGGCCTTTGCCTATGGCGCCGG
Organism: uncultured Alphaproteobacteria bacterium; assembly: GCA_963828985.1. Lineage (GTDB taxonomy): Bacteria > Pseudomonadota > Alphaproteobacteria > Rhizobiales > Beijerinckiaceae > Microvirga. The sequence continues at coordinate 1,530,770 of CAWHGT010000003.1, read as the reverse complement.
CAAGCGCGTCATCGTCCGGGACGAGAAGGGTCGCGAGAAGATCCTGGATCTCGCGTCCGCCGCGCGGGGCATCACCTTTGCGCCGAAAGGCTATCGGCTCGCTGTCGCGCATTACAACGGCGCGACGCTGTGGTTTCCCAACACCGAAGCAAAGCCTGAGGTGCTGGAGTGGAAAGGCTCGCATCTCGACATCACCTGGTCGCCGGATGGCCGCTTCATCGTCACCTCGATGCAGGAAAACGCCCTCCACGGTTGGCGTCTCGTGCCCGACAAGGGCAACATGCGCATGAGCGGCTACCCGTCGAAGACCCGCTCGGTGTCCTGGTCCGGCGACGGCAAGTGGCTCGCGACGTCCGGCGCCGAGGCCGCAATCCTGTGGCCGTTCGAATCCAAGGAAGGGCCGATGGGGAAGCAGCCCCGCGAATGCGGCGTGCGCCCCGCCAAGGTCACGCGGGTGGCTTTCCACCCCAATGCGTTCGTGCTCGCGGTCGGCTACGAGGACGGCTGCATCCTCCTCATCCGCCTCTCGGACGCGTCCGAGCTGCTTGTGCGGCCTGCGCTGAAAGACAGCGGTGTCACGGCGCTCGGCTGGGACCACGGCGGCAGGCGACTTGCCTTCGGATGCGAGGATGGCCAAGCCGGCATCCTGACGCTTCCGACCTGAGGCGAAATTGCCGTGCGGAGCATTCCTTGGCCTCGGCCCGGTGCAACCCAATGGCCTGTCGGACATTGCCCAAAGCGGATTATTTCGCGGCGCCTGAGTCAAGATTTTTGGCGACGTCAATTGTTCGATCATCGCGCTGAGGAGATCGCATGTCACGTGTCGTTCGGATCTGTGCCATGGGCTGCGGCCTTCTCGGCGGCCTCATCGCCTCACAGGGGCCGGAATTTTCGCAGCAATATCGCCAACGCCTCGGCGGCGGCATCGACGAGCTCAGACAGGTGGTAGGCCGGTTCGACGAGGATGCGCGCGCGCACGGCGAAACCGCGCAATCCGCCATCGCTCGCCTGCGCGCCAACCCCGACGACCTCGCGAGCCGGCAAGGCACCGCGATGGAGGGTAATCGCGACCGCCTTGCGCGGCTCGAGGCGCACCGGCAGCGGATGATCGATGCGGGCCCGTTCGGGCGCGTTGCATTGATGGTTCGCGACGGCGACGTGGACATCATGAGCGCCGCCTACGCCGATTTCGAACCTGCGGTTCCGGTCACGCAGGAAGGGCTGCTCTCCACGGCCTTCGGCTTCGTTGTTCTTTGGGGTGCGTTTCTGTTGATCGCGGGCTTCGTTCGAAACCTCGTCCGTCGCCGCGCGCCTTCGACCCGTCGAGCCTGATCAGGGGCTCGCGGGCTTTCCGGAAAGCGCCACGTAGAATCCCAACCCGTCCTGAGCCGGCAAGGTCTGCAATCGATCGATCCAGCCGCGCTTGCGTGCCTCAAGAAGCGCCTTTCCGACGGGCTGGAACAGCGTTTCGCCCCCTCCGGCAGGCGGCGGAGAAAGGCGGATCGCGACGCTCTTGGCGTCTGCGAAGCGGCTCCGCTCCAGCATGTTCTGGATGGCGGCGGCAGCGGCCTCTCGCGACGCGTCCCGCAAGTCCAGCACGGCATCCGCGTCCCCGACACCAAGCGCGCCCCGAAGCTTGTCGGCATAGAAATCTTCGAAATGCGGCATGTCTGTCCTTCGGTCGTTGTGGCCGGCGCGTTGCCGGCCACCAAAGAAATTCCTTACCGCACCAACACGTTCCGGAACTGCCACGGGTCGGAGGCGTCGATGTCCTCCGCAAAGAAGCCGGGGCGTCCTTCGAGCGGCGTCCAATCCGTATAAACCCCGACCACCGGCCCCAGATAGGGCGTCTGCACTTCCAGGCAGCGCCGGAAATCGATGTCGTCCGCTTCGACAATCCCGGCTTGCGGATTCTCCAGCGCCCACACCATTCCGGCGAGCACCGCGGAGGTCACCTGGAGGCCGGTCGCGTTCTGATAGGGCGCAAGCTTGCGCGTCTCCTCGATGGAAAGCTGCGACCCATACCAATAGGCGTTCTTCGCGTGGCCATAGAGAAGCACACCGAGTTCGTCGATGCCGTCCACGATCTCGTCCTCGGTGAGGATGTGGAAGGTTTCCTGCGGCTTGCCCGAATTGCCGAACATCTCATGCAGCGAGAGCACGGCTTCGTTGCAAGGATGATAGGCGTAGTGGCAGGTCGGGCGGAAAACCACTTTGTCGCCGTCGCGCATCGTGAAGTAATCGGAGATGGAAATCGCCTCGTTGTGAGTCACGAGAAACGCGCGCTGGGACTTGGCTGTCGGCGTCCATGAGCGCACCCGCGTATCCGCGCCGGGTTGAAGCAGATAGATTGCCGCCTGACTGCCGGTCTGATGGGTGCGCCCATTTTCAGGCATCCATTTCTCGTGCGTCCCCCAGCCCAGTTCTGCGGGCTGGAGGCCTTCCGACACGAAGCCTTCGACCGACCAGGTGTTGACGAACACGCCCATCGGCTTCTCGGAGGTAGCGCGCTGGGTGTCCCGCTCGGCGATGTGAATGCCTTTCACGCCGACGCGGCTCATCAGGGCCGCCCAATCCGCGCGGGAGGCCGGCTCCTCATGCGGGATGCCGAGGTCGCTTGCGAGATTCAGCAAGGCCTGCTTCACGAGCCACGACACCATGCCCGGATTGGCGCCGCAGCAATTGACCGCGGTCGGCCCGCCCGGATTGCGGCGGCGCGCGTCGAGGATGATCTCGCGCAACGCGTAGTTCGTCCGCGCCTCGGGACCCGCTTCCTTATCGAAATAGAACCCGAGCCAGGGCTCCGCCACCGTGTCGATGTAGAGTGCGCCGAGTTCGCGCGACAATTCGAGAATGTCGCGCGAGGAGGTGTCGACGGAGAGATTCACGCAGAAACCCTGCCCGCCGCCCTCGGTGAGCAAGGGCGTCAGAATCTCGCGATAATTGGCGGGCGTGAGGCCCATGTGGATGAAGCGGATTCCACGTGCGTCGAGGAGATGCCGGTCCTTGTCGCTCGGATCGATGACCACGAGCCGGTTCCGGTCGAAGTCGAAATGACGCTCGATCAACGGCAGCATGCCTTTGCCGATCGAACCAAATCCGATCATGACGATCGGGCCTGTGATGCGGCCATGGATGGGCGGGTTGGTCATCGTAGTTCTCCTTCGTAGTTCGGGGTATTCGAACGCATAAGGGCCGCACCATCGGTTCAGGTGCGGCCCTTAGTCAATTGTCGAGAGGATGTCAGGCGGCGAGCGAAAACGCGCCAGGCTGGCGGTGCGAGGCTGCGGCGACGAGCGCTGCCAGATCCGGCTTGGGCTCGAATTCACCCGTTGCCGACACAAGCCCGCGGGCGCCGTCGAGAGCGCCTTTCTCGAGAGCGAGCCCGAGAAAACGCTCGCGCTCGAACGGACCCGGCATCCACAATCCGGCGATGCTGTCCGCCGAGAAACCGAAGCGTTCGTAATAGGGAGCATCCCCCACCAGCACGATAGCCTTGTGACCGAGTGCCTTGCTACGGGAAAGCGCCTCACGCATCAGCTTCGCGCCGAGGCCAAGGCCTTGGCACGACGGATCGATGGCGATCGGGCCCAGCATCAGCGCAGGGCGGTTCGCACCGGCGGAAACGTGCCACAGGCGGACGGTACCGATCAGGCTCCCGTCGCGTTCGATCACGAGGGACAGGCCCCGCGCAGGAACGCGGCCTTCGCGCAGGCGTTCGCAGGTCTTCTGGAACCGCTCCGCGCCGAAGCAGGAATCGAGCAATGTCTCGCGCGCTTCAACATCGCGCATGGTTTCTTGGCGTATCGTGATCACGGCCGTGGCCTCCCGTAGGGGGTGAGCGACAGCCCTCGCACCTGCTCGCTGCCGAGCCGGCCGTCCGGGACAAACTTGGTGAAAGTTGGTGCCTGCCTCATCTGCGAGGCAGGCGGACGTGACCTAGATCACGTAGGACTTCAAGGGCGGGAAGCCGTTGAACGCGACCGCCGAATAGGTGGTCGTGTAGGCACCCGTGCCTTCGATCAGCACCTTGTCGCCGATCTCCAGCGAGACGGGGAGCGGGTAAGGCTCCTTCTCGTAGAGAACGTCAGCCGAATCGCAGGTCGGGCCGGCAAGCACGCACGGGACCTTGCGGTCGTGATCGTGCTCCGTGCGGATCGGGTAGCGGATCAACTCGTCCATCGTCTCGGCGAGACCGCCGAACTTGCCGATGTCGAGATAGACCCAACGCACCTCATCCTCGTCCTGGCTCTTCTTCGAGACGAGAACGACCTCGGCCTCGATGATGCCCGCATTGCCGACCATGCCGCGACCCGGCTCGATGATGGTCTCCGGGAGACGGTTGCCGAAGTGCTTCGACAGCGCCCGGAAGATCGACTCGCCGTAAAGCTTCACGGCCGGAACCGACTTCAGGTACCGGGTCGGGAAGCCGCCACCGAGATTGACCATCGACAGGTGGATGCCACGCGTGGCGCATTCGCGGAAGATCGCGGAGGCCGAGGCGAGAGCCTGGTCCCACGCTTCCGTGTTGCCCTGCTGCGATCCGACATGGAACGACACGCCGTAGGCTTCGAGCCCTTGACGGAAGGCGTGCTCGAGCACGTCCACCGCCATCTCGGGCACGCAGCCGAACTTGCGCGACAAAGGCCACTCGGCGCCCGCGCCATCGCACAGGATGCGGCAGAACACCCGCACGTCCGAAGCCGCGACGCCGGCCGCGATTGCAGCCCGCCCAACCTTGTCGACTTCGGCTTCGCAATCGACCGCGAAGAGGCGCACGCCGAGCGCGAGGCTGCGGACGATGTCGCGTTCCTTCTTGATCGTGTTGCCGAACGAAACCCGATCGGGCGTCGCGCCGGCCGCAAGCGCAAGCTCGATCTCGACGACCGAAGCCGTGTCAAAGCACGAGCCGAGATCGGCCAGGAGCTTGAGGACTGCCGGATCCGGGTTTGCCTTCACGGCGTAGAAGACGCGCGTGTCTGGAAGAGCCCGGGAGAATTTGGAGTAGTTGTCGCGCACCACGTCGAGGTCGACGACGACGCAAGGTCCGTCCTCACGTCGGTTGCGCAAGAATTCGCGAATACGCTGTGTCACCGGCGTTCTCCCACAAAGGCTCAATGGAGGCTCTCGCGCCTCCGGATTGAAGTTCAGACGTTCGAGCCCGCGAAGGCACAGACGTCCGGCGTCAGCGGGGAAAGATGGCATTGCGCGATCGTGCGATGGAGACACGAAGGTGCAATGGGCTCTTCACCCGACGATGCTGCCTTGGTTTGGAGAGGGAATTTCCCTGTCCGCACGCGCGGCAATGATAAACAAGCCTCTTCGGTGTTGACCTTTGGAGGGCCAACGAGACCAAAAAAGCCCGTTCGTCGTTGCTTTAAGTCACGTCCCTCGTTGAGAACGAGGTACGCCGGTTTCGCCTCCGGCTGCCGGTTAGGGGTATCGAGAACTAGGACGTTCTCGGGCGGCTGTCCGGCCTCTTGTCCGGATGCCCACCAACCGGCACGTAACCACGGGCACGTGCGAAATTGGGCAGGACCGGAGATAGGCGCACCGCCCCCGGATCACAAGTGTTTTCTGCTCCCCGGGAACACTTTTTTGCGGATTGTCCCCCGACAGCGCCCGAAAGCCTTGCATTCAGCCTTTATTAAGCGGAACCGGTAGACGGAGAGGCCGTCGATCCCATTTCGTAAGCTCGACCACGACCCTTGTTTCAGACCGGAAAAGAGCAATTCCGCCGCCATGATGACCCTCTCCCGCCGAATCATTCTGCAAGGCCTTCTCGCCGGCGTCGCGACCGGTGCTCTGGCACAGCAGCCGCCCAACGGTGTCCCGGCGCCGACCCCGTTCCGGTTCGAGGACGTGGTGCGCCGGGCGCGGGAACTGGCAGGCGCACCTTACGATGCGATGCCGTCCCAATTGCCCGAGCCCCTCAATACCCTGAGTTTCGACGATTATCGGGATATCCGCTTCCGGCCCGAGCGGGCGCTGCTGGGATCCGGCGGAAGCCAGTACCGGATGCAGCTGTTCCACCTCGGATTTCTCTATCAGCGCCCGGTGACGGTGAATGTCCTGCGCGACGGCGTCCCGACCCCGGTGCCCTACCAGCGGGAATTGTTCAATTACGGGCGCAACAAGATCGAGCGGCCGCTACCCGTCAACCTTGGCTTTGCGGGCTTTCGCCTGCATTACCCTATCAATACGCCGAAGGTCTTCGACGAGGTCATCGCATTTCTCGGGGCAAGCTATTTCCGCTTCTTAGGTTCAAACCAGAAATACGGCCTCTCGGCGCGCGGTCTCGCCATCAACGTCGAAGGTGGCGAGGCGGAGGAATTTCCCTATTTCCGGGAATTCTGGATTCAGATGCCGACCGCGGATACCGATCGCGTCACCATCTTTGCCCTGCTGGATTCGCCGTCCATTGCCGGCGCCTACCGCTTCGTCCTCTATCCTTCGCGGGAAACCACTCTCGAGATCACCGCCACGTTGTTCCCCCGACAGACCGTTGCCAATCTCGGCCTCGCACCCCTGACCTCCATGTTTTACCAGGGCGAGAACGACCGGAAGAGCACCGACGATTTCAGGCCGGAACTGCACGATTCCGACGGCCTGCTGATGCAATCCGGGGCCGGCGAGTGGATCTGGCGGCCTTTGCGCAATCCGGCCAAGAAGACCATCTCGTCGTTCAGCGACAACAATCCCCGCGGCTTCGGATTGATGCAACGGGATCGCACCTTTGAGAATTACCAGGACCTTGAGGCGCATTACCACCAGCGCCCTGGCTACTGGGTCGAACCGATGGGTGAATGGGGCGAGGGGCGTGTCGAGCTCGCCGAAATCCCGACCCGGGATGAGACGCACGACAACGTCGTGGCCTATTGGGAGCCCAGCCGGCCCTACGAGCCAGGGCAGGAGATCAATGTCTCGTACCGGCTGCGCTCGGTCGCGGCCATTAGCGGGATGCACCCGGGCGGCAAGGTCATCAACACCTTCCTGACCCCACCGCGCGCCAGTGGATCCAATGGACCCAGCGACCCCACGCACCGCCGTTTCATCATCGACTTCGCGGGCGGGGATCTCGGCTATTACCTGGCCGACCCGGAGCAGGTTCAGCTTGTCCCGTCCCTCTCGAACGGCCGATTCACCCACACCTTCGTTATGCCGAACGAACACACCGGCGGATTTCGCGTGGCGATGGATGTGAAGCTGGAGCCCGGCCAATCGACCGATCTTCGTGCCTTCCTCAAGGCCGGGAACCGGACACTGACGGAAACGTGGACATATCCGTGGTCCGTGGAATGATGCTGGAATCCGCTATCGCGGAGCTTGCCAATGTGAGCCGGAGCCCCCAGAAGCGGCGCTGACAAGCTTGGCCGCTTCGGCGAAGGAGGACCTTGCCCATGTGGCGATATGCTGGCGTGTTGTGCCTTCTTGCCGTCGCGGGAGCGAGTCCCTTATCGGCCGCGCCTTTGACCGAAGTCACGTTCGGCACCAACTGGATCGCCCAGGCCGAGCATGGCGGCTATTATCAGGCGCTGGCAGATGGCACGTATGAGAAATATGGGCTGAAAGTCACGATCGTGCCCGGCGGGCCGCGCGCCGCGAACCGCATGCTGATGACGGTCGGAAAGCTCGACTTCTATATGGGCGGCAGCATGATCCAGGCCTTCTCGGCTGCCGAAAAAGACATTCCAACCGTGGTCGTTGCGGCTCACTTCCAGAAAGATCCGCAAATTCTCATGAGCCATCCGGGCCAGGGGTTCGACACGTTCGAGGATCTGAAGCGCTCGAACGACCTCCTGCTGTCGAAGGACGGGGTTGCGACATTCTTCCAATGGATGAAAGCCGAGTATGGTTTTCGTGACGAACAGGTAAGGCCCTTCGGGTTCAACCCGGCGCCGTTCATCGCCGACAAGAAAGCCGTCCAGCAAGGCTACGTGACGGCGGAGCCGCTGACGATCGAGAAGGCGGCCGGCTTCAAGCCGAACGTATTCCTTTTGGCCGATTACGGATTCAGCACCTATGCGACGACGGTCGAGACCCGCCGGGAGGTCGTCGAGAAAAGCCCCGATCTCGTGCAGCGATTCGTCGATGCGTCGAGCATCGGGTGGCACAATTATCTGCACGGCGACAATGCGGGCGCGAATGCGTTGATCAAGCGCGACAACCCGGAGATGACCGACGAGCTGCTTGCCTATTCGGTGACGAAACTGAAGCAACACGGCATCGTCGAATTGGGCGACGCATCGACGCTTGGGATCGGAGCGATGACCGACGCCCGCATGAAAGACTTTTTCGACAAGATGGTGAAGTCCGGATTGTTCAAGGCGGATCTCGATTATCGCAAAGCCTACACGCTTCAGTTCGTGAACAAGGGCGTCGGGCTCGAACTCAACAAATGATGCTGCGGGATTTCATGCAGAGTTGCAGATCATGAAAACGCCTCTGCCCGGCTCGTCCACGCTCGTGGCGCTCGAACGCGTGGGCAAGATTTTCAGGAACGGCGTGACGGCGCTTTCGAACCTGTCGCTGGACATCGCTGATGGTGAGTTCGTTTCCCTGGTCGGACCGTCCGGTTGCGGCAAGTCGACGGCTTTGCGCATCATTGCGGGCCTGATTCAGCCGAGCACCGGAGAGGTGCGATGGAGCGCCGAGGTGCCGGCCGACCATCGCGAGCAGATCGGCTTCGTCTTCCAGGAACCGACCCTCATGCCCTGGGCCGACGTGGCGGACAATGTATGGCTGCCACAGCGCCTGCGCGGAACGTCCCGGCGCGCTGCCCGCGAGCGTATTGAAGAGAGCCTTGCGCTCGTGGGAATGGCGGATTTTGCCAAGGCGTATCCCCATCAACTCTCCGGCGGCATGAAGATGCGGGTCTCGATCGCTCGCGCCTTGTCGCTGAAGCCAAGACTTCTGCTCATGGACGAGCCTTTCGCAGCCCTCGACGAGATGACCCGATTTCGGCTCAACGACGATCTGCTGCACCTGCGGCGGCATTTGAATTGCACGATCGTCTTCGTCACGCATTCGATCTTCGAGAGCGTCTATCTGTCCGACCGAGTCGCCATCCTGTCACCTCGCCCCGGCTGCGTCGTGGCCGAAGTCGCAATTGACGCGGGCCACAACAGGAACGCGGATTTCCGGACCAGCGCGCGCTATGTGCAAACCTGCCGCGAGATCTCCCGTCGTCTCGCCGACAGCGATACCGCGGGTGTGGTACCATGACCCGGCACACCGACTACGTCTCAGAGACGGGAGATCTCAGGCAGGCCGCGTTCAGGATCCTGATGCCCGTCGGCATTCTGCTTCTCGCGATCCTGGGTTGGGAGCTCTATGTCCGCGCGGCGGCCGTGCCGCCCTACATTTTGCCGGCGCCAAGCACCATCGCCCGCACGATGGCGGCGGATTGGCCGCTGTTGTGGGGCTCGCTGCTCGTCACTCTGAAGACGACGGTTCTCGGGTTGCTCCTCGCCGTGGTGGGCGGCGTCGTATTGGCGATTCTCTTCAGCTTGTCCCGCGTCGTCGAATATTCGTTGTACCCGTTCGCGGTCGTGCTGCAGGTTACTCCGGTTATCGCAGTAGCGCCCCTCCTGCTGATCTACCTGCCGCAGGATGTCGCGGTGCTCGCCTGCGCGTGGATCGTGGCGTTTTTTCCCATTCTGTCGAACACCATGCTGGGCCTCCAATCCGTCGATCGCAATCTGCTCGAATTGTTCGAGCTTTATGGAAACACGCCGGGCCGACCCTCAGGCCTTCGCATCCGGGCAAGGGCCCTGTGGATTCTGCGCAGGCCCGCAGCGTTGCCGGCGTTCATGGCTGGCCTGCGGATAGCAACCGGCCTGTCGCTGATCGGCGCTGTGGTGGCCGAAATGGCCGCGGGTTCGGCTGGCGCCGGCTCGGGGTTGGCTTATCGGATGATCGAAAGCCAGTATCGCCTGAACATTCCCCGGCTGTTTGCCGCATTGGTGCTGTTGGCGATCGTCGGAATCATGTTGTTTCTGCTGATGGCTGCGGTCTCGCATCTCGTTCTGAGGCGGTGGCATGAGAGCGAGATGGACCGCGAAGGCTGAAATCCGCGCTCTCGTGTCGCCATGTCATCGAACCGTCATGACTCCGTGATGATGCTGTCGGCACCAAGACGAACGAGGGCAACGCGATGGAAGACGAGATCAGGCATCCGGGAACCAAGAGCGTTGGTTGGGCGCTTGTTCAAGCCGCCCGCCTCCACCGCAGCCGCACCGGCGACAAACTGTCGGATCTTGGTCTCTTCGCCGGTCAGGAGCAGGTGCTGCAAGCCCTTGCGACCTCCGGGCCGATGACCATGGGCGACCTTGCGCTGATGCTGCGGGTCCGTCCTCCCACGGCTTCCAAGACAATCTCGCGCCTCGCCGCGATCAAGCTCGTCGAGCGCCACACCGAGCCAGGCGACGCGCGAATCGTCCGCGTGAAGCTGACCAAGGAGGGAAAGCGCAAGGCCGAGGCAATCAACGCCCTGTGGGACGAGGTCGAGGCCGAGTTGCTGGCGGATTTCGACAACAAGGACCGCAAACGAATCCGCAAGCTGCTGCGGCGGGCTGCCAAGAATTTGGCGGGCCTCACCGGGGCGGACCAGACCGGGTTTGCAGACGATGAACTCGAAGAGCCGGGCATTCTCGACGTGCCTCTCGCCGCGAGCGCCTGAGGCCGCTCACCCCTGCCCCTCACGCACGCGCCCTGTGCAGGATCGGTGGTCGTCTTTCGCGCGACGCCCCTATAATGTCGCGCCATGTCCCCGCCCCAATCGACCCCCGCGGACCCGTCGACGGTTCAGCGTCAACGCGCAACCGGCATCGCGCTGATGCTTCTTGCAGTTGCGTGCTTTTCGGGTCTCGATTCCACCGCCAAATATGTGAACCGGTCGCTGGACCCTCTCGTGACCGTATGGGCGCGCTATGTGGTGAGCATGTTCCTGACCGCGATGGTCATCAACCCGTGGACGCAGCCTGGGGTGATGCGGACGACACGTCCCGGATTGCAGCTGCTGCGCTCGACCCTGTTGCTGTTCACGACGATCTGCTCCTTTACCGCGCTCAAATATCTTCAGCTCGTGGAAAACATGGCGATCCAGTTCTCCACGCCCCTGATCGTGGCGCTTCTCGCAGGACCGATGCTCGGCGAGCGGGTCGGGCCGCGAAGGCTCGCCGCCATCGTCATCGGGCTCGCGGGCGTCCTCATCATCACGCGGCCGGGACTTGGCATCATGCATCCGGCTGCGTTGATCACGCTTGCGGGCGCGATCGGATATTCGTTCTTCGGGATCGTGACGCGCCTTCTGGCCCGCCATGATTCTTCCGCGACCACGACCTTCTATTCGGGGATCGTGGGCATCGTCACGATGACCGCCATCCTGCCCTGGATCTGGATCGAGACGCCTTCTCTCGTGACGATCGGGCTTCTGCTCCTGATGGGAGGATTCGCGGCGGTGGGTCACTGGCTCCTGGTGGTTGCCCATGCGCGGGTTCCGGCAACCACGCTTTCGCCATTCATGTATTCCCAGATCATCTGGATGCTGGCGCTCGGCTATGTACTATTCGGCGATTGGCCGGATATGCTGACGTTCGTCGGCGCCGGAGTGGTGATCGCCTCCGGTCTTTATCTGCTTCATCGTGAACGGGTGATCCATCGGAAATCCGTCCCCACTCGGTAACCGCCTCAATCGTGCAGCCAGCTCATCTCCCAAACAGGTGTCCATCGTCATGACCGATGTTCTTATGACCCAGCCGATGCTCCAGACCATCACGGATGCTCTCGATGCGCAGCTCACGTTGCATCGGCTGTGGGAACAGACAGATCCAGATGCCTATCTGAAGGAGGTTGGGCCGAAGATCCGCGGGCTTGCCACCGGCGCGAGCCACGGTCGAACCGACGCTTCCCTGCTCGAACGTCTTCCCAATCTCGAAATCATATCCAGCTATGGCGTCGGTTACGACAACGTTGAAATCAGCGAAGCCGTGCGTCGCGGCATCGTGGTCACAAACACACCCGAGGTGCTCAACGACGAAGTCGCAGACCTCGCTCTCGGACTGCTCATCGCAACCTTGCGGCGAATTCCCCAGGCCGACCGCTATCTTCGGGAAGGCCGCTGGCCCGAGGCGAATTTTCCGCTCTCGACGACCTTGCGGGAACGGCGCGTGGGAATCGTCGGGCTTGGCCGAATTGGCAAGGCCATCGCAAAGCGGCTCGAAGGATTCGGGGTGGCGATCGCCTATCATGGGCGAAGCCGGCAAGCCGAAATCGCTTACCCCTATTACCCGACCATCCTCGGACTTGCCGAGGCGTGCGACGTGCTGATTGCGATCACGCCCGGTGGTGCAGAGACGAAGCACCTGATCGATGCGGCCGTCATGAAAGCGTTGGGACGTGACGGCGTCCTGATCAACGTCGCGCGAGGCAGCGTCGTCGACGAGAAGGCCTTGATCCAGGCCTTGCGCGACGGGACTATCCTTGCTGCGGGACTCGATGTGTTCGAAGACGAGCCGCGCGTTCCACAGGCATTGATCGAGCTCGACAACGTTGTGTTGCTGCCGCACATCGCCTCGGCTTCGGTTTATACCCGCAAGGCCATGGGTCAGCTGCTGGTGGACAATCTCGTTTCGTGGTTCGCCGGCAAGGGACCGCTTTCCGCCGTGGCGGAAACGCCCTGGCGCGCTCCGCAGTAGGACCGAGCGCCCGAGGCCATCCCGAGCCGATTACGGTTGCGCAATGTCAGAATGCACGGCAAAGCGCCGCGCATTCTGACCGCCATTGGGCTCTAGTGATTGTCCCGGGGCACGAATGTCTGGGCGACCTTCTGGTACTTGGTCGCCGGCTTCAGGACCATGCCCTCGGACAGCTGTGCCACCATTCCTCGTTGGATCTCCTGCCAGGGCGTTTGGCTCGCGGGGTAAGGGTAACCGCCCCTTGCCTTCAACGCCTCGCGCCGACGCTCCAGTTCGTCGTCCGGCAACAGAATATCCGCCCTCCTCTTGTTGAGGTCGATGCGGATCCGATCGCCGTTTTGCAGCAGGGCGAGCCCGCCCCCGATCGCCGCTTCGGGAGACGCGTTGAGGATGGACGGGGTGGCGGACGTTCCCGATTGCCTGCCGTCCCCGATGCACGCAAGCGACAGGATGCCCCGCCGGATGAGCGCTCCAGGCGGCTGCATGTTGACGACTTCGGCGGCGCCCGGATAGCCGATCGGACCGGCGCCGCGCATGATCAGGATCGTCTGCTCGTCGATGCCCGATTCAGGATCGTCGATGCGATGGTGATAATCCTCCGGCCCATCAAACACCACGACTGGTCCCTCGAAGGCATTTGGATCGTCCGGATTGTTGAGATACCGCTCCCGGAATTCCGGGCTGATGACGCTGGTCTTCATGATGGCTGAATTGAACAGCGTTCCCTTCAGGTTCAGGAATCCTGCCTTCTCCATCAGGGGATTGTCGTAGGAGCGGATGACGTCATGATCCCAGGTGAACTTGCCCCGGCAATTTTCGCCGATCGACTGCCCCGTACAGGTCAGCGCGCCCTCGTGAATTTTTCCGGCGCCGATCAATTCCGCCAGCACGGCCGGCAGACCGCCGGCTCTGAAATATTCCTCGCCGAGATAAGTTCCGGCCGGCTGCATGTTCACCAGCAATGGCGTGTCGAAGCCGACGCTCTCCCAATCCTCGCAATCGAGAGGAACGCCAATGTGCTTTGCGATCGCGTTGATATGGACCGGAGCGTTGGTGGAGCCGCCGATGGCAGCGTTCACCACGATGGCATTCTCAAAAGCCTCTCTGGTGAGAATGTCGGACGGCTTCAGATCCTCCCACACCATGTCGACAATGCGCTTGCCGGTCTCATACGCCATCTGACCGCGCTCCCGGTAGGGAGCCGGGATCGCAGACGACCCTGTCAACGCCATGCCGAGAGCCTCGGCGAGAGCGTTCATGGTGGATGCGGTGCCCATGGTGTTGCAATGCCCGACCGAGGGGGCCGACGAACTGACGATGTCGATGAATTGCTGATAGTCGATGTCGCCGGCTGCGTGGCGCTCGCGCGCCTTCCAGACCACCGTGCCCGAGCCGCTGCGCTCTCCGTGATGCCATCCGTTCAGCATGGGGCCGACATTGAGCCCGATTGCCGGAATGTTCACTGTCGCGGCGGCCATCATGCAGGCCGGCATGGTCTTGTCGCAGCCGGTGAGAAGCACGACGCCGTCGAGAGGATAGCCGTAGAGAACCTCGACGAGTGACAGATACGCAAGGTTGCGATCGAGCGCCGCCGTTGGGCGCTTGCCGGTCTCCTGGATCGGATGGCAGGGAAATTCGAACGCTACTCCGCCCGCCGCCGTGATCCCATCGCGCACGCGTTTCGCGAGTTCGATATGGTGGCGGTTGCAGGGAGCAAGGTCGGACCCGGTCTGGGCGATTCCGATGATGGGTTTCTTGCCCTGCAACTCCTTGCCGGTCAGCCCGTAATTCAGGTAGCGCTCAAGGTAAAGAGCCGTCATTCCCGGGTTGTCCGGGTTGTCGAACCAGAGCCGCGACCGAAGCTGATCTGGAGTGCGCCTGTGGGGCTTGTCAGCCATTCGTCGTCCCTTTCACATTCACCGCTTTCGGTGTCGGCGCAATTTCACTCCTTCGCGTCGCCTAAATCAACCGGCGACTTCCCATTCCCGACTTCGCGATACCTCGCCGATGGATTGCGCATCGATGGTTGCAATAAAGTTGCAAACCCGCTTTGATACCGATCATCGTCAACGGGTGTCAGATGCCTCGCTTCCCCTTTGCTCTTCTCGCGCTTGTCGGCGTCCTCGGAACGCCTGCTCTCGCGGGGGAATGTCCGGACGGAAAAACTGCCAAGGCCGGCTTCATCCTCGAACGCCGGGGCACAAAAGCCGAGATCCGGCCGACATCGGATCATTTTGTCCACGTGGTGAACCTCTACCCGGGCGGCAGGAAGCAGGACGTCATCTATTTTCGCGGGCTATTTGAAGTCAGCCGATTCGACGACACCGCGCGAGCCATCCGGATCCCGCTCTCCGATCTGCGCACCATCTTTCCGCTGGCGGTGAAGACGCGGCGCGCCGTCACCTATACGCCGGCCCAACCCGGCAAAATCGGTGCGACGGTTTCTCTCGAGCTGACCGTCATGGGACAGGAGAAGCTGAGGATCGGTGAATGCTCGTACGATGTTCTTGTGATCCGCAACAAGTTCATGAATGCCGAAGGGCGAGTCACTTACGAGGACACCGATCTCTATTCGGTCGAGCTCGGTTTTCTTCTCGGCAAGCGCTATGACGAACCGGGTGGACGCCAGACGACGAACGCCTATGACAGCATCCGGCCCCTCGGAAATTCACCGCTCTAAGACGGTTGGCCGCGAAGCGCCACCACGGCGGCGTCGACTTCCCGAAGAATTTCTTCGTCGAGATCCAACGCGACCGCGAGCCGGCGCAGGAAGTCTCTTTCCTGCAATGTATCCGGATCGATCGTGATGCGAGCAGCCGCATAGACTTGAGATGCGGTGTCGCGATCGTTCACCGCGTCCGCGAGTTCATCCACATCCGCGGGCGATGCGAATTCGGCGTCGAGCCAATTGCTGGAATCGGGATCGATGCCCGCTTCCTTCATGCCCTGGAGAATGCGCGCACGTTCCGCTTCGTCGATCTGTCCGTCCGCGCATGCGGCGGCGATCATCGTCCGGAGAAGAAGAAGCGCGTCGTCCTCGGTCTGGGAGATGGAGTGGAAACGACTTCCGGGAGGCGCGCCCCTCTCGTTCGCCGCGAGAGCCTGAGCGGCCGGGCGGGTGTCGGTTCGGCTCTGCAAGGCGCGGTAGGCAAGGCCGCCGATGACCGCGAGTCCGCCCAGCCTCACGAGCCCGCTGGACAACCCACTCTTCCTCTTCTTGAACAGGAGACCGGCGAGGCCGACGAGTGCCGCTTGGGTCAGTTCGGGATGCTTGACGGCGAGATCCTTCGCCTTCTTCAGGAACTGGTCGGGCGAACGTGCCGCCAGATCGGTAGCCTGCTTGCCCACTTTCTCGATCAGGCCACCCCGCCCCTCGCCGACGACCGACTGAGAAACCCGGCCAAGCGAGCCCGTCACGACGTCAAGCAATCTCTTGTAGTCGACCATTCGATCCTCTCCCGTTCAAGCGCCACGTGCTAGTGAACACAACGAGAGCAGGGCGGAACGGTTCAGCTCAACTCGTCGGACGAAGCTTCGCTGCCTCAGCCGCAACCCTGCCGATACGGGCGAAGTCTCCGGCGCGCAGGGCGTCCTGCGGTGTGATCCACGTTCCGCCGACGCACACCACATTGGCGAGCGCCAAATAGGACGGCGCGCTCGCGAGATCGATCCCGCCTGTCGGGCAGAACGACAGGTCGGCCAACGGCCCGTGAACGGATTTCAGCCAGGCCGCGCCGCCGGAGATGGCAGCCGGAAAGAATTTCAGAATCTCGAAACCCATTTCTGCCAGCGCCAATGCTTCGGACACGGTGGCGCAACCCGGCATCACCGGAATGGCGGCATCGGCCAGATCTTCGGCGAGCCGAGAAGGCGTTCCAGGTGTGACGATGAACTTTGCGCCGGCGTCGATGACTTCGCCGATCTGGCTCTTGTGCAGCACCGTGCCGGCAGCCACCACTGCATCGGGAACAGCCTTGGCGATGGCTGCGATCGCATCGAGCGCCGCCGGGGTGCGAAGGGTAATCTCGATCACCGGCAGACCTGCTGCCACAAGGGTCTGCGCAAGGTCGATGCTGAGACGAGCATCCTCGATCGTGACCACAGGGATGACAGGGGCGAGGCGCGCATAGGCACGCAGGGAAGCGATGCGATCTTTCATGCGCGGATCGTAACCTTTTTGCTTCAAGAGGCTAGAGCGTTCTTGCGTCTCCTTACCGGCCCGTAATCAACGGCGCGCCGACAGAAATCGTCAGCGATCCCAAGCCCGCGATCGAACCGACCATGACGTTGCCGGGCAGGACCGGGCCGACGCCGTCAGGAGTGCCCGTCATGATCAAGTCGCCGGGCTCGAGCGAGAAATAACGCGACAACGTCGAGATGATCTCAGGCGTCTTCCAGATCATCAGGCTGAGGTCGGAATTCTGGCGTGCCGAACCGTCGACCTCCAGGCGAATGGCTCCCGATGCCACATGGCCCACTTGCTCGACAGGATAGATCGGGCTGCAGGGAGCGGATTGATCGAACGACTTCTTCATTTCCCACGGCAATCGCGGCGATGTGGGTGCTTCGGTGACGCTTCGGCGCGTCATGTCGAGGCAGATCCCGTACCCGTAGACATGGTCCAGCGCTTCTGAAACCGGGATGTTGTATCCGCCAGATTTCATGGCAACCAGAAGTTCGAGCTCGAAATGGTAATTATCGGTCATGGAAGGATAGGGCACCGTGGCTCCGTCCTGCACGATGCTGTCCGTCGGCTTCTGGAAAATGATCGGCGGATCCCGGCTCTCGTCGCCGCCCATTTCGCGAACATGCGCCACGTAGTTCCGCCCGACACAATAGATGCGCCGAACAGGAAAGCGTCTGTCTGAACCGACGACGGGAAGCGAGACGGTCCGAGGCCGCTCGACGACGAATTCTGGATTTTCTGACATTTTGGTTTTGCCTTCTGAGCTCGCTACCGGCGCTCCGCGAGCTCCCGATCGGACGACCAAAAATGCACGAAAACCCGCGACGGTCAAAAAAATATTTTTTTTGACAGGCCGTCGCAATAATGCATTGCTTCCCCTTCCGCTCCGGCAACAATCGCAAAAAATGGGACAACGCATGAGCAATCGTCGAGGCTTTTTAGGTGCGTGTGCGGCCATCGTGGCCTGCGCGCTAAGTGGGATTGCGCCCGCCGGCGCACAGACCATGAAGGACATTACCGTCGTCTTTCCGAGCCCTGGCGGTGTCGGATATTACCCCTTCTACGTGGCGATGGGTGAAGGCTACTTCGAGAAGGAAGGCCTGCGCGTTCGTCCAGAGAGCGTGAACGGTTCTGGCCAGGTGCTGCAGATGCTCGCGGCGGGACAGGCTCAGATCGGCCACCCCGGTCCTGGCCCGTTGCTTGCCGCACGCGCGACCGGCCTCGACATGGTGTTCCTCTACAACAACTTCGCCAAGAGCCAGTTCGGACTCGTCGTCAAAGACGATTCGACATTCAAGACTCCCGATCAGCTGAAAGGCAAAAAGATCGGCGTCGGGACCGCGGACGGCGCCGAGGTTGCGTTCGTGCGTGCGATTCTTGATGACGCGAAGATGAAGGAAGGCACCGATTACGAGTTTTTGACGGTGGGCGATGGCGGAATGGCCACCGCTGCTTTCATGCGCGGCGATATCGACGCGTATGCGTCGGGCACGCGCGATGCAGCGATCCTGCGGTTGCGAGGCGTTCCGCTTCGCGAGATTACGCCGGAGAAGTTTCTGGCGTATTTCGGAAATGGCTATGTGACCACGCGTGATTTCATCAACAAGGATCCGGACGCCCTCAAGGGCTTCGGGCGCGCGCTTGCGAAGGGCTCGGCGTTTGCCGCCGACCCGGCAAACAAGGACAAGGTCCTGACGCACGCCAAGATCGGCAATCCGCAGGAAGGTGAAGACAAGGCCTTCTCGGGCGCGCTCTTCGAGGCCATGAAGGGCCGGGTAACGCCGGCCGACCTGTCGAATGGTTGGGGCTACCATCATCCGGAACAATGGGAGCTGTGGCAGAAAGCGCTTCTGGCGAGCGGCGCCCTGAAAGCTCCTCTACCCGATTTGCAGAAGGCGTACACCAACCAGTTCGTGAAGGACTGGAACGCCGGAATTGCTAAATGATTGCAGCTTCCGCTTCAAAGGCGCCGGCCGGGCACATCGCCCGGCCGGTCTTCCAATTGCGCGGCGTCAGCAAATCATTCGCTCGTCGCAACGTGCAGGCTCTCGACAAGGTGGATCTGACACTGATGCAGGGTCAGTTCGCTTCGGTGATCGGCGCCAGCGGTTGCGGGAAGTCGACCTTGCTGAAGATTATGGCCGGGCTGACCCCGCCATCCTCCGGCAGCGTGATGTTGTCCGGTAAGCCGGTGCTTGGGCCGCGCCGGGACATCGGCATGATGTTTCAGCAGGCAACACTCTTCCCCTGGCGCACAACGCTCGAAAACATCGTGCTGCCGATTGAAATTCAAGACGGCAAGAAGGCCGCGCTCGCAACGCACGAGCGTGCGCAGGCGCTCCTCGAACTTGTGGGCCTGAGCGGTTTCGACAATGTCTATCCGGGCGAACTTTCGGGCGGCATGGCGCAACGTGCCGCCATGTGCCGGATGTTGATTGCCGAGCCGGATGTGCTGCTGCTCGACGAACCCTTCAGCGCACTCGACGAGATCAGCCGCGACTTCATGAACATGGAGCTTCAGCGCATCTGCCTCGAGCGCGACGCGACCACATTCCTCGTCACCCATTCGATTCCCGAAGCGGTGATCCTGTCCGATGTCGTCTACGTGATGTCTCCGCGCCCGGGACGCTTCGTCGAAGCCGTCGAGATTGATCTTCCGCGTCCGAGAACGCTGGACATGTTGAGCACTCCGCGCTTTGGCGAATACACCAAGCAGATCCGCAACCGCCTCGACAAGGGGGCCTTCATATGACGGGCATTCAACCGACTGTCGCAGGAGAAGGTCTGCCACCGGACACGATCTGGGAAGAGAAACTCTCGTGGTTCGATGCGCTTCCCCGCCCCGTGTCCATGTTCGGCCTCCTCGTTTTATTTCTCGGCACGTGGCAGCTCGTGACCGGCTTGGGCCTTGTCTCGCCGATCATTCTGCCGAGCCCCTGGCGCACCGCGCAAGACTTGCTGTTTGTCGGACAGGGTCTCATGTCGGGGAATTACATGTTGGCGGCCTTCTGGGTCACCACTCAGGAGGTCGTGCTCGGCTTCCTCATCGCAGTCGCCATCGGCGTCGGCCTCGGCATTCTCGTCGGCGAGACAACTTTCGGCGAGCGCGCCGTCATGCCTTACATCGTGGCAATCGACACCATGCCGAAGCTCGCCTTCGCGCCGCTTTTCGTCGCCTGGATGGGGTTCGGCATTTCATCGAAGGTTGCGCTTGCGGCTTTCATATCGATCTTTCCCGTGGTCGTCGGAACAGCCGCGGGTCTTCACGCGGCCGATCCCAACGCCCGGATGCTGTTCAAGAGCATCGGCGCCAGCCGGTGGCAGACATTGATAAAGCTCAAAATCCCCTCCGGTCTCCCGCAGTTCTTCACAGGGGTGAAAATAGCGTCGATCAGCGTGGTGGCGGGCGCCATTGCGGGCGAGTTTCTTGGCGGCGGACGAGGATTCGGCGAGCTGATCCGTGTCGCCGCCTCCCAACTTGACACGCCGCGGGTATTCTCCTTGATCATCTACCTGAGCTTGCTGGGACTGATGACCTTCGGAATCGTCGTGTGGCTCCAGCGGCGTTTCGTATTCTGGCATCGGGACAGCAACATCCAGGACGGCCAGAGGTAATGCCACCGATCTCTTTTCGAGAGCACCGCGTGTGACCAAGATCATCGAGAAGACCACCACCGCGACCATCGTCTATCGCAAATTGCGGCAGGACATTCTGATGGGCGCGTTGGAACCCGGCCAAAAACTCGCAATCGACGTGGTGGCGGAACGCTACGCGGTCGGAACCAACCCCGTGCGAGAAGCGCTGAACCGGCTCTCGGCCGAACGCCTCGTCGACCGCCACGAGCAGCGGGGATTTTTTGTTCCCTCGATCAGCATCGAGAAGTGGCGGGAGCTGGTAAGAACGCGTTGTTGGCTGGAAACGAAGGCTCTTGAGGAATCGATCCTGAACCGTTCCACCGCCTGGGAGGAAAACATCGTCCTGGCATTCTATCGCCTGTCTCGCGTTCAGGCTGCCAAGGAAGGTCTCGAGGCCAGCCATCGGGGTGAATGGGAAGCCCCACACCGTGCTTTTCACATGGCGTTGATTGCGAATTGCCAATCTGCCTGGCTGCTGGAATTCTGCGCCGTCCTGATGGATCAGGCACAGCGTTATATTTTTGTTTCCGACTCCTACGCCTACCCACGTCGAAACGGGATCGAGGAACACCGCGAGCTCATGGACGTCGTTCTCGCCGGAAAAATTCCGCAGGCGACTACGGTGCTGGTCGAACATTACAATCGAACGCTCAACAAGATCGAAGCGCAGATCGGCGGATAGCCACTCGCTCGCTCCGCGACGACAGGAAGGTGAATCTCGTGCACTACCTCATCCAATCGGATTATCCATCCCGTCGCTCTCCGGTTTTTGGACGGAACGTCGTGACCACCTCCCACCCGCTTGCGACGCAGGCGGGCCTGCGGATCCTGGCCCGCGGCGGCAACGCCATGGATGCGGCGTTGGCGGCCGCAATTGCACTTGTGGTCGTCGAGCCGACAGGAAATGGGCTCGGTTCGGACGCCTTCTGCATTCTCTGGGACGGCAAGGAACTCCACGGGTTGAATGCCTCCGGACGCTCGTCCGCCGACTGGACGCCGGAACGCTTCGCAGGGCGTGCTGCCATGCCGCAGCGTGGTTGGGAATCGGTGACCGTTCCGGGCGCGGTCTCCGCGTGGGTCGATCTCTCGCGCCGATTTGGGCGCCTGCCATTCGCAGATCTCTTCGCCCCGGCAGTCGATTATGCTGAACGCGGCTTTCACGTGACGCCGGTTATCGCCGAGCAATGGCGCCGCGCTGCGCTGGAGCTGCATACTCAACCGGGCTTCAAGGAAGGATTCATGCCGAATGGCCGCGCCCCACAGGCCGGCGAAGTCTTTCGCTATCCCGATCTCGCCCGCACCCTCAAGGCGATCGCCGAGAGCGGCGGGGAGGCGTTCTACCGCGGTGCGCTGGCCGAGGCGATCTCGGCCTTTGCCAGACAGCATGACGCGGCTTTGAACGAGCGCGATCTGGCGGCGCATACCAACGATTGGTGCGGCACCATCTCGCAGGAAATCGGCGATGTCGCGTTGCACGAGATACCGCCCAACGGACAGGGCATCGCGGCCTTGATGACGCTGGGTATATTGCGGAGCTTCGACATCGGCGGGATGGGTGCGGACGATCTGGATGGGTTGCATCTGCAGATCGAGGCGATGAAGCTTGCCACCGCGGACATGCACGCCTTTGTGGCGGATTCCCGATTTATGAACGAGGTTACGCCCGAGCACCTGCTCGATCCCGACTACCTCGCAAGCCGGGCGCGTTTGATCGACATGTCCAAAGCCCAGAACTTCGGAGCTGGCGCGCCGAAGGACGGTGGCACGGTTTGCCTCTCGGCTGCCGACGAATCCGGCATGATGGTGTCCTACATCCAGTCGAATTATTCGGGCTTCGGATCGGGAATCGTCGTGCCCGGCACCGGCATCAGCCTGCAGAACCGCGGATACGGATTTACGCTCAAGCCTGGACATCCGAACGAGGTCGGACCGTCGAAGCGCCCATTCCATACCATCATTCCGGGCTTCGTGACCAAACGCGGCGCACCCGAAATGGCGTTCGGCCTGATGGGCGGTCCCATGCAGGCACAAGGACACGTGCAGATGGTGTTGCGCACGCAGATATGGGGTCAGGATCCGCAGGCCGCGTCCGACGCTCCCCGCTGGCGTATCCTTCAAGGGATTGGAAGTCGCGCTCGAATCGACCATGCGACAAGATCTGCGCGAGGGTCTTGCCGCGCGCGGCCACGTCATCAAGACGGAGACGCCGGACCAGAGCTTTGGATTTGGCGGCAGCCAGCTCATCCAGCGTATCGACGGAGGCTACGTGGCCGGTTCCGATCCACGAAAGGACGGGCACGCCGGGGGCTTCTGATCGAAAGCCTTATTGCGGTCCCGACCCAGGGATCGAGGCGGCCTTCACGCCTCCCCTTCGCGCTTCCCGCCGGCATCCTCATGCGCTCCGCTGTAACCGCTACGTGATGGAGAGGACCAACCGGCAGGGGCGGCGATGGGCCTGTAAATTTCGACCAGCAGAGGGTGGCACGCAGCAGCGTCGCTCGAATGCTCGGTGCTGCAATCTCCACCAGGACACGCGGACAAGGCGCCGAGAAGATCGATCTCCGCAAAGAATTCCAGGAAGTCCCCGGGCCTGACAGGGCTCGCTTTCATGAAATACTGGCCGGTATCGCGCATGAAGCCGGTACACATGAAGACGTTCAGCACGTCGTGCACTGCGGGCTCCGCCTCAGCGAAAGGCCTTCGCAGGCGGCGGGCGAGAGCACGTGTCAGGTTCGAGTGACAACAGTGATGATAATCCTCGCCGGAGAGGAGCCGATGGGTATAGGGGTCGCATCGCGTGCCGATCACGTCATGCACTGAGCCGCCCCACTCGTCGAATCCATACCAGTCGAGCGTGTCCTGTGTGATCGTCGCCATCGGACGAAGGTACGGTAGGGACGACCAGAGGCGATCGCCCGTGGACAGGTGCGTCCCATGCAAAGCTCTCGTCTTTCCGGAGAAGAAGCGCTCGTTGAGGTCGTCGGCCGCCCAGAGATTAAGGTCCCCAACCTGCGGCCCTTCGATCGAGACAATCCGGAAGAAACTTCCCGCCGGGACCTCGAAGCATCGTGCATCGCGAGCCGGCACGACCACCTCATCCACCTTCTGCCACCCATCCCGCGCGGCGCGGTACGCCGCCAGATCGGGAGCAGCCAAACTGTCCACCGGGTAACAGATGACGGGCGCGATCTTGCGGCGCATTTCTGCATCGTCTGGCTCTCCCAGCTCACCAACTCGAGGTTTCATCAGAGCCTCCGGCATTCATCCATTCGCCAGCACTCTACAGATAAGCCGCGGCCGCTGGCTAGCAGGAGAATGTGGGCCGAGCGCCGGTTGATCTCGACTGGATTCTCGTCAGACGCCCGGAGGCACATCCGGCGCGAGACGTGACTGCGACGCGAGCCGAATGGGTGCGTTCGCCGCGCCGTAGCCCCGATACTCACGGCGTTCCACGATCTCGAAAAAGAACCCGCCTTCCATGGCTTTGGTATAGGTTTGGTAGTATTCCGCTTCGCCCTCCCGGTCGTAAAGAATGTTGCACGCGCGGAGCCGTGCGACATCTTCGGACGAGAGGTCTGTTCTCGCTTCCAGATCGTCGTAGTAATTTGCCGGAATAGGCAGGAGCTCGACAGCGTTCGCCTTCAGGTGCTCGACGGTCGCGAAAATGTCTCGGGTTGCGAGCGCGATGTGTTGAACGCCCGAGCCGAAGAGCTCGGTGAGGAAGCGTGACGACAAGGTTTGCCTGCTCTGGGAGGCGTTAAGGACAAGCCGCAGCGAACCGTCGAGCGTCTCCAGCGCCTGACTCTGAACTACTCCGCCAGGGTCGATCACGGTCTGAACCGGCGTTTTCTGCACATCGAGAAGCGACGCGTAAAACAAGAGCCATGTCAGCATTTCTTCGTACTGCATGGATTGCGACACGTGGTCGATCTTGGTCAGCCCAGCGCCCGTAAAATCATCTGCGACGGCCTCGAAATCGACATCCCACGGACCGGCAGGCGTGGCCTTCTTGTCGATGAAGTACAACAGGCTGCCGCCGAGGCCACGGACCGCCGGAATGTCCATCTCTCCAGGGCCGACCGGCTGTTGGAAAGGAGGATCGAGAAGCGCCGTGGCGCGGTCCACCGTCGCGCGAGCGTCATCGACGCCGAGAGCCATCGCACAAACGGAAGTTCCATGCGTTATGTTGAAGGAATGCGCGAAACCGTCCTTGTCAGCATTCACCACGATGTTGATGTCGCCCTGCCGCCAGCGGGTCACTGCCTTTGAGCGATGACTGCCGGCCTTCCGAAATCCGAGCCCGCTCAACGTCTTTTCGAGCCCTGGCGCGCCGCGCTCGTCCACGGCGAATTCGATGAACTCGATTCCTGTGCAGACGGACTTTGGCGGAAGGGCTGGCAGGTCGGGGAGAGCAGCGCCCGTACGCCGGCGGAGTTCGTCGAGCATGACAATCAGCGAGCGCTGTCCGTCGATGGCGACGCGGCGCGCCGAACCCGCGCGAAAGCGATCGTTGAATATCTCAAGCGAAAGCAGACCGTCGAATCCGGTGGCGTGAAGCGCGAGCATGAAGTCGTCGATGGCAAGGTCTCCCTGCCCGGGAAAGCAGCGGTAATGGCGGCTCCATGAGAGGTAATCCATGTCGAGCTTCGGCGCGTCAGCCATTTGCACGAGGAAGATACGGTCGGGGGGAATTGAGCTGATCGCCGCAAGATCCGTGCCGCGAGCAAGCACATGGAATGAATCGAGCACCAACCCGACGGACGGATGGTTCGCTCGCCTCACGACCTCCCATGCATCGCGGTAATCGTGGATGTGCCGCCCCCAGGAGAGCGCCTCGAAGCCGACGCGCAACCCGCGCTTTGCGGCGCGCTCGCCGAGTTCGTGGAAATCCGCGGCCGCCCTGTCGATTCCGGCGAGCGAATCTGGGGAGACGTTGCTGCAGATCATCAGGAGATCACAACCCAGTTGCTCCATGACGTCGAACTTGCGTTCGGCCCGTGCGAAAGCCTTGGATCGCTGTGGCTCGGGCATACCTTCGAAATCCCGGAAGGGCTGGAAAGTGATTGTGCCGAGCCCGAGATCCTCGATCATGCGGCGTGCCTCTGCCGGCGTGCCGTTGAACGACAAAAGATCGTTCTCGAAGATCTCGACGCCTTTGAACTGCGCGGCCGCGATAGCTTCGATCTTCTCAGCCAGCGTGCCGCTGAGGCAAACTGTGGCGATGGCCGTGCGCATGCTCGTGGGTTCCGTTTCTGTTGAGTATCAGGAAGCCCTCTTGGTTCTTCCGTTGCTAGCCGATGGTCCCAGTGGCGAGCGCGTGCTCGACACCGCCCGCCACGTGGCGGGTCAACACTTCGCAGGCTTTGACCGCATCTCGGTCCAGCGCGCATTCCAGCAGTTGCGCATGCTCGCGCGCAGCGATTTCGCCACGGTAGCTCAGTGCGATCATCTGATACCGCAGGTACTTGTCAAAAACCGCCGCGTGGTTGTCGATCAGCATCTTCGATCCGCAAGCGGAAATGAGGGATTGATGGAACTGCCAATCATATCGCTTCCATTCCTCCGTATGCGTCCGTTCGCCACCCGCCATGAGATCTTCCATTCGCGCCAGGCGGTGATGGGCGGCCACGACCCGTCCTTCCCATTCCATGTCACCAGCCCGGAACGATTGTTCGAGCGCTCGGCATTCAAGGAGTTGCCGGAGGGCCGCGATCTCTCGCAGGTTGGTGATGGAAACCGGCGATACGCAGAAGCCTTTCTGACCTTCGGCGACCACGAGCCGCTCTGAATGCAGGCGGTTCAGGGTTTCGCGAAGCGTGCTGACGCTGATGCCGTAATCCGCCTTCAATTGCTCAAGCTTCAGCTTCTTTCCGGGCGAAAGACGCCCGAACACGATATCGGCCCGGATCCGCCTGTAAGCGCCCTCGCCGGCTGTTGGCTGCGAACCGCCACTCATTGCAGCGCTCCGCTCGCCAGTGAATAGCTCACGCACCCATCCACGTGCCGCGTGAGCACTTCGCAGGCTCGTTGCGCATCGCGCTGGAGAGCGCAATCCAAAAGACACTTGTGTTCGTCGGCGGCGATCTGCCCGCGGTAGACCACAGCGACCATTTGATATCGGAGATACTGGTCGAAGACGCCACCATAGAGATCGAGAAGTGTCTGCGACCCACTCGCCTCGATCAGGCACTGGTGGAATTCGCGATCGTACCGTTTCCAGAGTTCCGTTTCCCCCTGCTCGCCCGCCATCATTCGACGCTCCATGTAGGCAAGCTTGTGGTGGGCAGCGACGACACGGCTCTCCCATTCCAGGTCGCCTCCTGCGAATGAGAGCGGCAATGCATGCGTCTCGAGCAGAAGCCGCATGGCAGCGACATCCTGAAAGCCCGCCGACGAGACCGGTGTCACGCGAAAACCGCGCTGCCCCTCGGCGATCACCATTCCCTCGGATGAGAGACGGCTCAGGATTTCTCTCAACGTACTGACGCTGGCGCCGTACTCACTTCCCAGCCTGTCGAGCCTGAGCCTCGCCCCTGGAGAAAGACGGCCGAACACGATGTCGGCCCGAATCCGCTCGTAGGCCCGGTCCGCAATGGACGTCGCCAATAACTCGATCATGCGCCGGGCACCTGGTAGCTCATCATGTTATTCGCAATTGCTCTGATTTAACGTAAAATATCATACGATCGCGGAAATGCATATTGATTTCACCTGAATCCGAGTCAATAGTGCAGGCAAGACGCGGGCCGCTGCGCAAGGGAAATGGGAGAGGGAAACACATGAAATTCAATATCAATCGCCGCTTCGTAATGGCTGCGACCGTCGCACTTCTGGCGGTGGGCGCCGGCACGCCCCTGGCTGCGCAGACGCCCGCAAACTTGCGGTTCTCCGCTGTCTTCTCGGAGCAGGATATCCGGGCCGAAATGATGAAGCGGTTCGCCGACGACATCAAAGCGCAGGGCTTCACGCTCCAGCCCTATTATGGCGGCACCCTGTTCAAGCAAGGCACCGAGCTGGTCGCCATGCAGCGCAACAATCTCGAAATGGGAAACATCGCGCCGCAGGATATCTCCACCCAGATCCCGGCGTGGTCCATCGTGACCTCAGCCTATCTGTTCCGTGACGCCGATCACCTGAAGAAGGTGTTCGCAGGCGATGTCGGCCAGCAATTGAAGAAAATGGCCTCGGATCAACTGGGCATTCACATCCTTGGCCCGACATATTTCGGCGCCAGGCAAGTGGGCCTCAAACCCACGAAGAAGATCAACACACCCGCCGACATGGCAGGCATCAAGCTGCGTATGCCGGGGGGAGATGCCTGGCAGTTCCTGGGCCAGGCGATCGGCGCCAACCCAACGCCAATGGCCTATGCGGAAGTCTATACGGGGCTTCAAACCGGCGCGATCGACGGGCAGGACAATCCCCTGCCGAATGTGCAGAACATGAAATTCTACGAAGTGATGTCGCAGGTCGCGCTGACGTCGCATCTCGTGGGCTTCGATCTCCTGGCGGTCTCCAACAAGGTCTGGGATTCGATGTCGCCGGAAAAACAGGCGGCGTTCCAGGCCGCTGCCGACAAAGCGATTGAGTGGAGCACCCAGGAGCACCTGAAGAAAGAGGCCGAACTGGTCAGCTTCTTCAAGGAAAAGGGCCTTCAGGTTTATACCCCGGACCTCAAAGCTTTCCGCGAATTCGCTCAGAAAAAGTACCTTGCGTCGGATCTCGCAAAAAGCTGGCCGCCGGGAATGCTGGACAAGATCAACGCCATGTAAATCGACGCTTGCCTCCGCGGAGATAAAATCCCCGCGGAGGTGGCTTCGCTCGTGATCCGGATGCTAAATCCTCAAGCACCCCCATCCGCGATGATCTTCAGACAAGGGTTTTTCGCATGATTGCGTCCGCACGACCGCTCGGCCTCTGGCTCGCTCGCCGCGCCGAGAACGTGGCTGCCGCCATGCTCGCGGCGATGTTCGCCGCCTTCCTCCTCCAGATCATCTTCAGGTATGCGCTGAACCTGCCGATTGGCTGGACCCATGAGATCAGTGTGGTTCTGTGGGTTTGGCTGGTGCTATGGGGCGCCGCATTCGTCGTCACCGAGCGAGAAGAAATCAGGTTCGACATCATCTATGGCGCCGTGGGCGACCGGGCACGCCGGGTCATGTGCGTTATCACCGGAACGGCACTTGTCATTCTCTACCTCGTGTCGCTCCCCGCGGTGATCGACTACGTCACCTTCATGAAGGTGCAGAGCACAGCCTATCTGAAGATCAGGTTCGACCTGCTCTATTCGATCTACATCGTGTTCGTCGTTGCAACCATCATTCGATATATCTGGCTCTCGTGGCAGGCCGTGCGTGGCGTAGCCCCAGCGGAGTTCGATCCCACCAAGGCGAGTTCAGGCGTATGAATCTCACAAGCCCGTTCTCGCTTTCGCTCGTCGCGATCACCGCTCTCGCGTTTCTCGGATTACCCATCGGCCATTCGATGATCGCGGGTTCGATCCTTTATCTTCTGCTGGCCGGGCTTGATATGGGAACAGTCGCGGAGCAGTTGCTCAACGGGATGTATTCCAACTACATCATTCTGTCGGTACCGCTTTTCATTCTGGCGGCCGAGTTCATGAATATCGGCAGCATGACCGATCGCCTCATGAATTTTTGCAACGCCATGGTGGGCCGCTTTCGCGGCGGACTTGCACACGTCAACGTTCTACAGAGCATCATCTTTGCGGGGATGTCCGGCTCGGCGATCGCCGATGCTGCCGGCACCGGCCGCATGATGCAGGTCATGATGACCAGGGACGGGCGCTACACGCCAAGCTACGCGGCGGCGCTGACAGCTGTGTCGTCGGTCATCGGCCCCATCATCCCGCCGTCCATTCCGATGGTGCTCTACGCGCTCGTCTCGGATGCCTCGATCGGCTTTCTGTTCCTCGGCGGCGTCATTCCCGGATTGCTGATGGCGCTGAGCCAGATGTTCATCATCGCCGCCACGGCCCGTCGGAAAAACTTCCCGATCGAGAAGCCCGTTCCGCTTCGCAAGCTGCCGGAAATCACGTGGCATGCTTTCCCAACCCTTATGATGCCAGTGGTTCTCCTTGGCGGCATTTACAGCGGTATCATGACGCCGACGGAAGCGGCCGCGGTCGCCGCCGCCTATGCGCTCATCATTTCGGCGGGTCTCTATAGAAGCGTCAGCTGGAGCGATTTTTACAGGTCCATCGCCATCAGCGCCCGAACGACCTCGTCCATCGGCATGCTCATCGCCGGAGCGCTCGTATTCAACTACGTGGTGACGGTCGAAAACATTCCCGAAAGCGTGAAGGCGCTGCTGACGCATTGGGATCTGTCGCAGGTCGGGTTCCTGATCCTCGTCAATGTGCTGCTTCTTCTGCTCGGCTGCGTCCTCGAAGGAACCGCAATTCTCCTCATCGTCGTCCCGGTGTTCATTCCCACCGCTCAAGCTTTGGGTATCGATCTCGTGCATTTCGGTGTCGTCGTCGTCGTCAACATCATGATCGGGCTGGTGACACCGCCTTACGGGCTGCTGTTGTTCATCATGGCGAACATCTCGGGCGAACCTCTCGGTGCCATCGTCCGCGATGTGATGCCGTTCCTCGTGGCGATGATTGTCTCTCTGGCGATCATCACATTCGTGCCCGAAACGGTCCTGTGGCTGCCTCGACTCTTCGGCTACCAAGGATGATTCCGCATCATTAAGAACAACCCCATGACCAAACCCATCTATGTCCTCAACGGCCCGAATCTCAATCGTCTCGGAACGCGCGAGCCTGAAATCTACGGCCGCACCACGCTTGCGGAGGTCGAGGTGGCTTGCGTGGACGCAGCCAAAGGTCACGCTCTCGTATTCCGGCAATCCAATCGGGAATACGAGCTTATCGATTGGGTCCATGAGGCAATCGACGCGGGCAGCGGAATCATCGTCAATCCGGCGGCGTTCACGTTCACC
The DNA here is from genome assembly GCA_963828985.1 of uncultured Alphaproteobacteria bacterium. Taxonomy (GTDB): domain Bacteria; phylum Pseudomonadota; class Alphaproteobacteria; order Rhizobiales; family Beijerinckiaceae; genus Microvirga. Next base: position 1,500,281 of record CAWHGT010000003.1, on the reverse strand, counting down.
TCCATGGCGCTCATGGACGCGTTGAAGATGTTTCCGGGTCCGCTCATCGAACTGCACATCAGCAATATCCATCGGCGGGAACCCATCTATCACAAATCCTACATCTCGCCGATTGCGACCGCGGTCATTGCAGGGCTCGGCACCAACGGGTATCCGGTTGCCGTCAAGGCGATGCTCGATATTCTTGGAACGCACGCCTCCACCGCAAGAGTCTGACGCCGCGATGCAGAACGAACAAGCATCCGCACCGGGCCGCCAATGGGACGTTAATCACGACGTGTCGTGTCCATCTGTTCTCGTCGGATTGGTGGGTGCTGGCATCCAGCAGTCCCGGACTCCCGCTCTGCACGAGCGGGAGGGCGCCGAGCAGGGACTTCGCTACATCTACAAGCTCATCGATCTCAACGAGCTCGGAATCGACAAGAGCGTCCTTCCGGAAATCCTCACGGGGGCACAGCGCTTCGGCTTCGCAGGCCTCAACATCACGCATCCCTGCAAGCAGGACGTCCTCCCTCTCTTGGATGAACTCACACCCGAGGCGCAAGCGCTCGGGGCCGTCAACACTGTGGTGCTGAAAGAGGGCCGCCGTGTCGGCCACAACACCGATTGGTGGGGCTTCGCCGAGAGCTTCCGCAGAGAGCTGCCGGACGTTCCGCGAAACCGCGTCGTGCAGTTCGGCGCAGGCGGTGCCGGAGCGGCGGTCGCGCACGCACTTCTGACTCTCGGCGCGGGCGAAGTCACGATCGTCGACACTGATGGAGAGCGTGCCGATCGCCTCGTGGCCTCGCTAAAGCAACGTTTCGGCGTCTCGCGGGCCTCCGTCGACAAGGACCTTGCGGCGTCGTTGGCCGCGGCAGACGGCATCGTCAACACGACCCCGCTCGGCATGGCGAACTATCCGGGTATGGCAATTCCCGCGCCCTTGCTGCGGCCGGAATTGTGGGTTGCCGACATCGTGTACTTTCCGTTGGAAACGGAGCTGCTGCGCGAAGCTCGGGCTCGCGGTTGCCGCACGATGTCGGGCGGTGGCATGGCGGTCTTTCAGGCTGTGGCCGCCTTCCGCCTCTTCACGGGACGTGATCCGGATATCGCGCGGATGCTGCGTCATTTCGCCGAGATGTGACAGGGACGGGTCAAGCGCCGACGTGCCTCATCGCGCCAGGCGCGAACGCTCAGAGCTGACCGCCATCGCCCCATCGTTCGAGCAATGCGCTGTAGGCGGCATCCTGGTAACGCGACAATAGAAAGGCCGGCGCGTAAGCGGGTAAATCCGACTCCGTGATGTGGCGAGCGATGAGCTCTCCGCCCGCGCACGACGCCATCACGCCAAAGCCTGAGAACGCACAGGAAATGTAGGCGCCTTCGATCGGAACCGGCCCGATCAGCGGTCGGTTCTCTTGCGTCCTCATGTAGTACCCGCCGTCTATGTAAGGCCGCGGTGTCTTTCCGTGATAGGCCTTGAGCGCCGGCACCATCGTCGACATCCCACGGAGCGCGATCTCGGCATAATACGCCGGCTCGGGCAGCGGGAAGACCGGATCGACCGCATCGCCGTGATGATTGAAGAGAATGAGCGTTGCCGATGCCCCATCAGGCCGCCCATGCACGCCCTCGGGAAACGTGCCGAGGAGCCACTGAGCCTCCTCATCGGCAGCAAGCGCTGCGTGTTCGTCGTCGCTCCAGGGCAGATGCTGCTCGTCGAGCCAGATCAGCATCGGCGCGTTGCGCGGCAGGGCGCCGAGCGTATCGGGGAAACTGACCTTGAAGTGACGCTCGGCCCGGATCGGCAATTCGACGCCGATCATCCGCGCCATCTCGACTTGCATCGGCCCGGCGGCCAACACGACATGGGTCGCTGCGAGCGTCTGACGGTCGCCCTGCTGTTCCACGTCAACCGAACGAACCCGGCCCCCAGTCGTGTCGATGCCGACGACACGGCCCTTCACGATTTGCACGCCGCGCGCGCGCGCCGCTTCCAACATCACCATTCCGAGTTGCTGTGCACTGAGCCAGCCGGCGCGGCGTGCGTGCGCGACCGCGACCGTCTCGGGCGACAGAAAAGGAAAGTGCCTGCGGATCAAGCTCGCGTCGGTGATAACGTCCGCGCCCGTCAACCCATCGTCGAAACCGCGATCGGCCGACGGCGTGTAGGCACTCTGGGCCGTATCGTGAAACCTGGCGGCGCCCCCGCCACGCGCCTCGGCCGATTTCGCCATCGTCTCAAGAAAAGAAATCTTGCCCGCGTCGGCGGTCGCGAACACATAGCCACGCCGATTGAGATTGATCCGGTTGTCGGTCGCGCGCGCGATCCCCTCGATGAGATCGATGCTGCGGTTCATGAAAGCGGTCATGGACCAATCAGGGCCGGGCCACCAATTGCGGTAGGCCTCCGTCGATTTGTCCGATGTCAGCGAGAGGGGATTGCCCTCGTCGACCAATGTCACGTGGTCGAGACCACATTCGACGGCGAGATAATAGGCTGCCGCGACGCCCGCGATGCCGGCGCCGCAGATCACGACTTTTGATGATGAACGGGACATTGCGACCTCATGAATTTAAGCCGCCGATCGCAGCCCGTAGCACCGCCTCATATATCAAACCGAGCGGAAGATCGCTGCATTTTTAGGATGCGGCCGGCGTTGTCCGCAGAGGTTATTCCCGCGTTTCCATGGGGTAAGTGCTGGCCACCTTCATCTGATGGGTTTCGGCTATAATGTCGCCGAGACCGCACTCGGCCGCCCGCTTCCTCTGTCGCGCCTTGCGTGGCTCGGCTGTAATGGCGGCTCCCGCGATGAGCGGTCGGTTTCCGTAGCCCAAACTGTCAAGGGATTGTCTCCGTGGGTCAAGCGGGATGGTCCGGGTGGTTTAGATTGGCCATAGTCCCTTGATCCCTCCGGGATGGTCCACGAGGGTCATGCGTTTTTCGGAGGTCTCGATGGGAGTTTCAAGGTTAGTCGGTGCCGGTCTTGGTGTGGCTTTGGCCGCGTCAGCCGCGATGCCCGGTGCGATGGCGGCGGAAACGGGCGTGGCTGCGTTTCAGGGAGCCTGGCTGGCGTCCGGTCCCAATTGTGGTGAGGTTTACGCCTCCGCGGGAAAGGGCGCTTCGTTCAAACGTCCGATCGATATCTTTGCCCCGGCCTTCGTCATCTCCGGCAATCGCCTGAGGACGCCCATGGCGTCCTGCCGCATCAAGGCGGTCCGGCCTGCGGGAGATCGTCAAGTGCTCGTGCTCGACTGCGCCAACGCCGTGGCTGATCAAGAGGTGAAGGTTCTCATGGCGCCCTCCGAGGACGGCTCTCTCCGCCGATACTTCAACGAGGAAGACAAGACCGGGACGACGTATCAGCGCTGCTCTCCCTGAGGGAAAACGAGACGGCTTCCTCAGGAACCTCGCTCTCACGCCGCAAAGCCCGTCCTATTCTGTGAATTCGTCATCTCAACCCATCAAGCAAGCCAGCCAAGTCGGCATAGGCCGAACCTAAGCCGGCCGCGGATCGTGGATGGAACGATTGGCTTCGTTTTGGATTGTTATTGCCTGTCCTCCCGTGCTCGGGTCCGGGAGAGCTCTGGTGACGCAACCCATTGTCCTGCAAAAGCCAAATGGGTCGGCGCGACAAGAGATCTAACCAAGTGCCGGCTGGCAAAAATCGCCGTGCGTCGCTGATGAAGACGCCGCAGAAGCTAGGCATCTTGAAGGCTCGGAGGGGGCGGATACTGATTTTCGGAGGCTGACATGAGGAAACTCGCGATAGTCGCCGCTGCCGCTCTGATGTTGACCGGCAGCGTGGGAACGGCGAACGCACAATATTGGCGAGGGGGCTATCACGGTGGTTACTATCGGAATGGCTGGGGCGGCGGCGGCGCTGTCGCGGCCGGGCTGATCGGCGGGGCGATTCTCGGAGGGCTGATTACCGCAGCCGCAACCCCAGCGTACGGTTACGGGTATGGTTACGGTTATGGCTATCCGTCATATGCTTCCTATGGCGCAGGCTACTACCCGCCTGCCTATTACGCTCCTCGCTACTACTATCCGGGCGCAGCCTATTATCGTCCCCGTATCTATCCGCGGGCCGTTGCCTACGCGCCGCGTTATTACGGGGCTCGCTACTATGGTGCGTACCGCGGTGCCTACCGCCCGGCCTACGCCGCACCCCGTGTGGCCTACCGCCGGTTCCGGTGAGGTGTGGCGCGCTTCGTAACGCAAACGCAACAAGTCCCTCTCCTGAACCATTCAGGAGAGGGTTTGCGTAGCGCGGGCTCATGTTGGGAGACCAGGAGGCGGGGGTTGCACGCAAAAAATTACGCGGCGGTCGAGGCCCTGCGGAATGGACGGATGGTCGAAATCCGAGCCCTCCAGCCTGACGACCGCGAGGGATTGCTGGCGGCGGTAGACCGGACAAGCCGGCAATCCCTTTACCGCCGCTTCTTCTCATTCAAACGCAGCTTCACCGACCAGGAGATCGACTTTTATGTCAACGTCGATTTCGTCAGCCACGTCGCCCTGGCTGCTTTACAGCAGGAGGACGGACACCCGGTCATCGTGGGCGGCGCGCGTTATATCATGGTCCGGCAAGGCAGTGCCGAAGTGGCCTTTGTCGTGGACGATGCGCACCAGGGGCAAGGGATCGGCGGGGCTCTGATGCGCCACCTCACGGCTATCGCCCGGCAGAACGGATTCAACGAGTTGACCGCCGATGTTCTGCCGGAGAATGCCGCGATGTTGAAGGTGTTCGAGGCCAGTGGATTGCCGATCACGACGCGGCGCGAACCGGGCGTCACTCACGTCACGCTCCAGCTGCGGGGAACTCCGGTTTAATCCCAAATCACGGCCGCAACATTGTCCGCGGCGGTTGCCGAATGTCACCTTCGGGTTGGCCTTGAGGACGGCGGCATGGCTCAAAATGATAAAGAATTGTCCTCGCCGATCAAGCGCAGGGTCGAGCGTGGCTTAGGATGATTACAAAGAGCCGTACGTTGAGGCGCCCCACTCACATCCCCGGATCCCATCCCGGACAGGAGCAGGCCCGCCTGACGCAGATATTGGCTCTGTCACCAGTGGGAGGACGCGACTATGACCGACACGACCAAGGACGTTGGAGAGCTTCCACCTGTAGCGGATTCACCTGAGAACTCCAGTGGGCATGGACCGTCGGACATTCATGATGCGTCACGCCGCAATCGGGGCAGCCGCCGCGATGACCGGAACCACCTGGTCACCTGAGGCCCGTGCGCAGCAGGCGGCAACGGAAGCCGTCGCACAGCGGGCCGCCAAGGAGGCCGCAAAGGACGGTGCCGGCCTCAAGATGAGCGGCATCCTTTCGCCCGAGCTCGACGTCGTCAAGAAGTCGAAGGGGCCGGTGATGATCCTGGCGGACGAGTTCTACAAGGTAGGCCCAGGTCCCTCTAGCTCCCACACCATCGGGCCGATGCGGATCACGTACGATTTCTATCAGCGCTGCACGAAGCTGCCGCCCGATCAACTGGCGCAGGCGACCGGCCTCAAGGTGCATCTGTTCGGCAGTCTGAGCGCCACCGGCAAGGGGCATGGCACCGAGCGCGCCTCGCTCGCAGGTCTCGTGGGCAAGGAGCCTGCCACCGTGGACCCCTTGTTTCTCGATGAAATGATCGCCAAGCCACAGCAGACCTACCCCGTGCAACTCGGCGGCAAGACGATCAATCTGTCCCTGGCCGACGTCATCTACGACGCGCCGAAGGGCGACTTCCCCCATGCGAACACCATGACGTGCAAGGTCATGGCGGGCGACAAAGTCCTCTTCGAGCAGGAGTATTATTCGGTCGGCGGCGGGTTCATCGAATGGAAGGGCTACGAGCCTCCCAAGAAAGGCCAGCCCAAATATCCCTATGCGACCATGAAGGAGCTGCGGCAGCACGCGGAGAAGAACAACCTGTCGATCGCCGACGTGATCATGGCCAATGAGATAGCGGTATCCGGCAAGAGCAAGGAGGAGATCAACGCCTTCCTGGACAAGATCGCCGGTGCAATGCTCGCGACCGTAAGGTCCGGTCTGGCCATCAAGGACGACGTCCTGCCCGGACCGATCAAGTTGCACTCGAAGGCCGCGACCGTCTGGGCGCGCGCTCAGGACGAGAAGTACGAAAGCGATCGCGCCATCACGCTGGTGGCGGCCTGCGCGCTTGCCGCCTCCGAGGAAAACGCCCGCGGTCACCTGGTCATCACCGCGCCCACGGGCGGCTCGGCCGGGGTCATGCCGTCCATCGTGTACGCTCTGACCGAGAGCAAGCGAAAGGTGCCGCCGGAGAAGATCCGCGAGGGTCTGTTGGCTGCCTTGGCCATCGGCTACCTGTGCAAGCACAACGCAACCCTCGCCGCGGCAGAGGGCGGCTGCCAGTCCGAAATCGGCGTTGCTTCCGGGATGGCCGCCGCCATGATCGCCCAGGCGATGGACAGCTCACCCCAGGTGATCGAGAACGCAGCTGAGTCCGCGCTGGAGCATCATCTCGGCATGACCTGCGACCCGGTAGCAGGCTACGTGCAGGTTCCCTGCATCGAGCGTTGCGCCTTTGGTGCCGTGAAAGCCTGGACGGCCTTCATGATCGCCACAAACGAGATCGCGAGCCGCCATCGTGTCGATCTCGACACCACGATCCAGACTCTGGCCGACACCGGTCGGGACATGAATGCCAAGTACAAGGAAACGAGCGAGGCAGGATTGGCGCAGAACTTGGTCCTCTGCTGAGCCCATCGGCCGGCCGAGTGCCGGCCGAATGATGAAACCAGACGGGAAACCGGCAATCGTTGCGGGAGGATGTTGCCATGGCAGCGGACACTACGACTCAGGACGCGAAGCAATTTGCAAAGCAGCCTCAAACCAAGACCGCCAATGAAGCCCCCACGACTTCTGCTCACACCGGGTCTGGTGACGGCAAGGATTTTGTCCCCGGGCGTTGGAGCCACGCGATCGACGTCCGGGACTTCATTCAACACAATGTCCATCCCTATGAAGGGGACGAGGCGTTTCTAACAACTCCCAGCGAGCGCACGAAAAGTGTGTGGGCTAAGCTGGAGCCTTACTTCAAAGAGGAAATTCAAAAAGGAGTTCTGGACGTCGATGTCAAAACGCCATCCTCGCTGACCTCGCACGCGCCTGGTTACATCGATCGCGACAACGAGATCATCGTCGGGCTTCAGACCGACGCGCCGTTCCGCCGTGCCATCATGCCTTATGGCGGCTTGCGCATGGCGGAAAGCGGGTTGAAAGCCGCGGGTTTCGAGCCGGACCCCATCGTCCACGACATCTTCTCCAAGTACCGCAAAACCCACAATGACGGTGTGTTCGACGCCTACACGCCGGAAATCATGGCCTGCCGACGCAGTCACATCATCACGGGTCTGCCGGATGCCTACGGCAGAGGGCGTATCATTGGCGATTATCGGCGAGTGGCGTTGTACGGAACGGACCAACTCACCGCGGCCAAACGTGGCGAGCGTGCTCTGCTGGACGCCAAATGGCCGACCGACGACGTCATTCGCGAACGCGAAGAACTCGCCGAGCAGATGCGGGCTCTCGCGGATCTGGCCAAAATGGCCAAGAGTTACGGTTTCGACATCACGCGCCCGGCAAGCAATGCGCGTGAGGCGGTCCAATGGACCTATTTCGGCTATTTGGGCGCCATCAAGGAGGCGAACGGCGCGGCCATGTCCATCGGTCGCATCTCGTCCTTCCTCGACATCTACATCGAGCGCGACTTGAAGAGAGGCGATCTCGACGAAGCCGGCGCCCAGGAACTCATCGACCAGCTCGTTCAGAAACTCCGCATCGTTCGCTTCCTGCGCACGCCGGATTATGACGCGCTCTTCTCGGGGGACCCCTACTGGGCGACGGAATGTGTCGGCGGCATGGACCTCAACGGTCGACCGCTGGTAACGCGGACGAGCTTCCGCATGCTGAATACGCTCAGGAATCTCGGGCCTGCGCCAGAGCCCAACATCACCGTGCTCTGGTCGACGCAGCTTCCGGACGCGTTCAAGCGTTTCTGCATCAAGATCTCGGCCGAGACGTCGTCCATTCAGTACGAGAACGACGATCTGATGCGTCCCTATTGGGGCGACGATTATGGAATTGCCTGCTGCGTGTCAGCCATGCGCATCGGTCACCAGATGCAGTTCTTCGGCGCGCGGGTGAATCTCGGCAAGTGCCTGCTTTATGCCATCAACGGCGGGCGCGACGAGGTGAGCGGCGACCAGGTCGCACCGGCAGCACTTCCCGTGAAGGGCGACGTTCTCGAGTACGAGGACGTGATGGAGAAGTTCGACGGCATGATGGAGTGGCTGGCACAGACCTATGTGCATGCCATGAACTGTATCCATTACATGCACGACAAGTACTACTACGAGCGTCTGGAGATGGCGCTTCACGACCAGGAGATCCTGCGCACCATGGCGTTCGGCATTGCCGGGCTCTCGGTGGTGGCCGACAGTCTCTCGGCGATCAAACACGCGCAGGTCAAACCGATCCGGCGCGATGACGGACTGATCGTCGATTACGAAATCACCGGCGATTTTCCACAATACGGCAACAACGACGATCGCGTCGACAGTATCGCGGTGGACCTCGTCTCGATCTTCATGAAGAAGCTCCGGAAGCACCCGACCTACCGCAACGCGGTTCACACGCAGTCGGTCCTGACCATCACGAGCAACGTCGTGTACGGCAAGAACACCGGCAACACGCCTGACGGCCGCAAGGCCGGCCAGCCCTTCGCACCGGGCGCCAATCCGATGCACGGTCGTGACAGTCACGGGTGGCTCGCTTCCTGCCTCTCGGTCGCCAAGCTGCCGTATGCGGATGCCCAGGACGGCATCAGCTACACGGTGTCGGTATCGCCGGGCCCGAATCGTCTGGACGAGGGCGACAAGCTCAAACAGGCCGTGAAGGTCATGGACACGTATTGCAGCCAGGGCGGGTTCCACATGAACCTGAATGTTCTCAATCGCGATACGTTGCTCGACGCGATGGAGCATCCAGACAAGTACCCGCAACTGACGATTCGTGTTTCTGGATACGCGGTCAACTTCGTCCGTCTCACCCGGGAGCAGCAGATGGATGTGATCAGTCGGACCTTCCACGGCGGGGCTTGAGATCATGGCCGACGAGCCTTGGGCCCACAGTCGGTATGATTTGCGCCTCGATCAATCGCCGGACGCGCCGGAAACGGAAAGTTTCAGCGATCCGAGGGGCGATTTCGGGTGGATTCATTCGTACGAAACCGGATCCACGGTCGATGGTCCCGGCGTTCGCGTCACGCTGTTCATGAGTGGCTGCTTGTTGCGCTGCCTTTACTGCCACAATCCCGACACGTGGCATCTCAAGGACGGCAACCGCATTCCCTTCGAGCGCGCCAAGAGTGCGCTCGCTTCCTACGCGGCGCCGTTGCGGGCGCTCGATGGCGGGCTCACGATTTCGGGCGGGGAGCCGATGGTGCAGCCGCATTTCACCAAACGGCTTTTTGCAGCCGCCAAGGAAATGGGCCTTCACACCGCCTTGGACACCTCGGGCTTTCTAGGTGCGCGTGCGGATGACGACTACCTCCGCCAGGTCGACCTCGTTCTGCTCGACATCAAGTCCTGGGATCCGGCCACCTACCGCCGCGCCGTGGGCCAGGACGTGCGTCCGACCCTGGAATTCGCCGAACGACTGGCGAGCATCGGCAAGCCGGTCTGGGTCCGCTTCGTGCTGGTGCCGGGCCTGACCGACGACCCGGCCAATGTGGAGGGAATCGCGCGGTTCGTGGCTCCCATGAAAAATGTCGAATGGGTCGAGGTGCTGCCGTTCCATCAGATGGGCACCTTCAAGTGGAAGACCATGGGTCTGACCTACGAGCTGTCCGACACCCCAACGCCCTCTCCGGAACTCGTGGCTCGGGTCCTGCAACAATTTCGCGATGCCGGCTGCCGTGCCAGATGAGAGGAACCGATGTTGGAGTTCGTTCGTACGCTGCTTGAATCCTCGCCGCTATTGGCGTTGTTCCTTGCGATCGCAATCGGTTACTGGATCGGCCAGATTTCAATCGCCGGCGTCTCGTTCGGCGCCGGCGCGGTCTTGTTCAGCGGCTTGATCATCGGTGCCATCGCGCCGAAGGCAGCCCCTCCCGCCATGGTGGGAACCATCGGGCTCGTGATGTTCGTCTATGGAGTTGGCATCCAATACGGACCGCAATTCTTCGCCAGTCTCCGCGGCCCCGGCATCAAGTACATGACGCTCGCAAACATCGGGGTCCTCGCGTCTCTCGGGGTCGCCTGGCTGCTGGCCAAGCCGCTCGGCATCTCGCTTGCAACGGCCGCCGGATTATTCGCCGGCTCCGGCACCAGCACGCCGACATTGCAGGCAGCGCTGGCCGCAGCGGGCAATCAGGACCCGGCCATTGGTTATTCGGTGTCCTACCCGTTCGGCGTGGTGGGACCGATCCTGCTGATGACCATCATGGCGGCCTTGCTCAAACCTAAATTCGATCAGCCGGCACAGAACGTGCGCGTGGTCGAACTGACGCTGGAATCGAAATGCCGCAACAAGACCGTCGGCGAGCTCGCGGCAACCCTGCCGCGTGATGTCAAGATCGTGGCGATTCGCCAGAATCACATGAACACACCGCCCGTGGCCACCACGCTCCTGCAGGAGGGGGACGGATTGCTGCTGGTCGGCAGTCCGCAAAGCATCGAAGAAGTGAAGGAAGCGGTGGGCCACGAGGATCCCGGGCGCCTGAGCCGCGACCGGGCGAATTATGATGTGATCCGCGTCTTTGTCTCGAAGGCGGCTTTCGTCGGCAAGCCGCTGCGGGAAGTTCCGCTGCCGGAATTCCCCGTCATCATCTCGCATGTGCGTCGCGGCGACATGGAAATGATCGCCACGTCGGATCTCACAATCGAATTCGGCGATCTCCTGGTGGCGGCGGTCCCGACCGGCAAGAAGGCGGAGGTCCAGCGTTATTTCGGCGACAGCATCAAGGGGAATGCCGAACTCTCGTTCGTTTCCATCGGAGTCGGGATCGCTCTCGGCCTGCTCCTCGGCATGATCCCGATCCCCCTTCCCGGAGGCGGCGCCTTCAGCCTGGGGGTTGCGGGGGGCCCCCTCGTGATGGCGCTGGTGCTCGGATGGCTTGGCCGCACAGGTCCGATCGGATGGAGGATGCCCGTCGTCGCCAACATGGTCTTGCGCAATCTCGGCCTGTCGATCTTCATCGGATCGGTGGCCCTCGGAGCGGGGGCGCCCTTCGTGGAGACCGTCGCGGCCAACGGAGTCCAGATCCTCCTCGGCGGCGCGGCCGTGCTGTTCACCTTGGTTTTGATCGTCCTGGTGGGAGGCCACCTCCTGCGCATCCCGTTCGACGACCTCCTCGGCATCTGTGCCGGTTCCACCGGCAATCCGGCAATCGTCGCCGCGGCGGGCCGTCTGGCGCCGACGGACAGAACCGACATCGGCTATGCGATCTGTTTCCCGAGTACGACCGTGGTCAAAATCATCGCCGTGCAGGTTCTGCTCAACTGAGTAAGTCCTGGTTAACCACTTAGAACTCTAATGTGGTGCCGCGATGCAACAGCACCCGAAATACACCCGTCTGTAGGATCGCATTCCCTGAGGGTCGCTTGACCGGATTCGCTTGTCTGGCCAAGCTCCTCCCATTGTGAGCCGGACACTTGGCCAGGAGCCTCTTTCGATGGTGCGTTTGCGAAGCCTGATGCTTGGTTCTGCCGCGGTCCTAGCGGCGTTGGGAAGTGCCAAAGCCGCCGACCTGCCCGCAGCCAAGGCTGCTCCCGTCGAGTACGTCCGAGTTTGCTCCACCTATGGCGCCGGCTTCTTTTATGTTCCCGGCACGGACAGTTGCCTGCGTATCTCGGGCCGCGTTCGTGCTGAGTACCGTTATGTTGAACCCTTCACCCGGGTGCAGGACATCAGTGGCTTTCGGGCCCGTGGCCGATTGAATCTCGATCACCGGACGAACACCGCGTACGGGCTGGTCCGGGCGTATGTCCGCTACGAGATCGACCGCAACTCCGGCGTGACCGCCAGCAATGGTCAGATCTCCACCAATCCGAAGATCAATCAGGCCTATATCCAGTTTGGCGGTCTTACCGCCGGTCGGGTCACCTCGTTCTTCACGAATCCCGATCTTCCCGTGGAGAATTTCGCCGACCTGCGTTTCGACGACCCGATTAACGCGGACGTGGCCCTTCTCGCCTACACCTTTTCTTTTGGGAATGGCTTCTCCGCCACCCTGTCGCTCGAAGACGCGATTGAGCGCAGGGTCAATAACGCGCTTGATTTCCCGTTCTTCGGGACCGGCAGTGCGGTTCCGGTCTTCGCTCCGATCCCGTTCACCTATGGTGGCGAGCGCATTCCGGACGTCGTCGCGAACCTCCGCTACACCGGGACCTGGGGTGGCGCGCAACTTTCCGGCGCGCTGCACCAGATTCGCGACGTGGCTTCGGGCATCGCCACCATCAATGGCGTTCCCACCCCCGTGATCAATCCAATCACCGGCCTACCCAACCCGACCTTCACCGACACGGATTATGGCTTTGCGATCTCCGCTAACGCCTACGTCAACATGCCGTATCTCGGGGTTGGAGACCAAGGCTGGATTTCAGCAACCTACACGGACGGCGCCGTCGGCTATATCAACGCCGGTCAGTCAAGCCCGATCTACAATGCTTTCATCTCCGCCGGCCCGCTCGCAATGCCCTTCACGGACGCCTTTGTCGATCCGTATACGGGCAACTTCAACACCACTAAGGCCTACGGCATCGCAGGCGGCATCAATCACAATTGGACACCGACGATCCATACCAACATCCATGGGTCGTGGATGCGCTTCGATGCTCCAGCAATTGCCCAATACGTCGTGCCCGCGAGCGCGGCGACGATTGCTCTCGGAACGGCGGGTACGACCACGGGTGTGGTCGACTTCAACGAGTACAAATTGGGAGTCCAGGGCGTATGGACGCCAGTGACGGGCATCCTCTTTGGTGTGGAAGCGCTCTATACAATCGTTGACCCGCGCGGGCGTGTCGCTGTGCCAATCTCGACCGCAACCGGCAATGCGACGGGTTTCTATAAATCCAGTGGCACCGGGGATATCTGGGAAGGCCGTCTGCGCATCCAACGCGACTTCTGAACGCCATCTGCTTCTCAAGGCGGAGCTAGTGCGCAAGCGATGAGCAATGAGACTGGCAAAGCCGAAACCTAGCCTTGCTTCTCGGCGCTCCATCGGCCTGAGCAGGTCACCCGGCCGGAGGTTGCCCACTCGCCAGAGCCGGTACTTCCGGACAGGTTGCCCGTCACATCGATTCGCGTCCTGTTCCGTTGAACGCTACCCTGAATGCGCCCGTCTGGCTGCAGGCCACCCGTGACATTGCCCCTTACCATCTTTGAGGCGCCGCTGCGGATGGTCCCGTTCTCGATCACCAATTTATATTGATGCGTTCTCTTGCAGGAGCCCTTGTCGGGCATTGCCTGGATATTCCAATGCCCATCGAAGCTCTGCTCCGCCAAGGCTGCTTCCGTCATGAGAGGGAGGGCCGCGACAAGGACACAGCCAGTCAGAAAACGGTACATGAACAGGTTCTCCGATTTGGCATCCGGAACACACCCTGCGTGGCCGGATACTCTTCGATCAGTTGGCGGCGAATTGGATCAGGGCTCAAGGCCCAACCACCGTCCCGCGGGCTCGTCCCCCCTGCACGCGGCAGGAGCAACCGGTTTCGACAGGCGCGGCGTTGATCAGGGCGCATGTCCGGATAGCGGTTTCACAATATCCGCCGACCGCGGATATTGCTGGCGTTTCATAGACCGGATACGTGGACGCTGCCGCAGCACCGAGGACGCCGCCAGCGATCAGCCCGGCACCCAAACCCCATCCATCGTAATACCCGCCATAATACGGATAGCTGCCGTAGTAGCCGCCGTAATAGGGATAGCGCCCTCCATAGATCGGATACCGGCCGCCGTAATAGCCGGGCGGACGTACACCGTATCTCCAATCGCCACGATTTCCGAAACCGGGCCTGAAACCCGCGCCAATACCACCAGCACGTCCGGGGAAACCATCCATCCGAGCCGAAACGCCACCACCTTGGAAGCCGCCGCCGCCGAACCCCACGCGAGCTCCACCCATACCGGCCTGAGGAACGATCATCCCCTGACCGCCTCCGAATCCTCCAGCGCCGCGAAAGCCGCCACCTCCAAAGCCTCCGCCAAAGCCACCGCCGAATCCGCCGCCGCCCATACGGGCACCACCTCCCCGGCCGCCGCCTCGTTGGGCTGAGGCTTCGCCGGGTATCAGAAGAACGCTCATCGCCAGAGCGCCCATAGCGAAGAAAAACCTGTTCATCGCCACCCTCCTTTTGCCGACAAGTACGGAGGCAGATCGTTTCGAGCCGCGAACACTGCGTTCCCTCACGACAACTCGCTTGATCGTTCGGGACAACCGCTTGTCATTTCTTGACGATAATCCTTGTTAAACTTCCAACTTTCCTACTGGTTTCAACGGGGCGCGAACGGGCATTTCCCTCCCGCAGAAATGATGCCGGCGAACATGCTCCGCGGGTGTAGAATTATTTGTGGAACTCAGTTTGTCATCCCGCACAAGGAGAGCCGCATGACGCTTTTCCAAAGCCGCGAGCAGGCCTTCGAGCAGATGTTCGTGCATGACGAGGAGGCGCGGTTCCGGGCGCTGGCAAGGCGCAACAAACTGCTCGGCCAATGGGCCGCCACCCAGCTCGGACTTAAGGGCGGGGAAGCCGACGCCTATGCGGCGGAGATCAGCGGGAGCCTGGTGGCCCGCGTCGTCGACGAGGGCCTCGTTGAACGATTTCGCGCCGATTTCGCGGCTCACGGCGTCAGTCAATCCGATGATCAGATTCGCCAGAAAATGTCCGAACTCATGGCGACGGCCGTGAGTCAGGTGCAATCAAGCGGCTGGTGATCTCGATCCAGCGGTGAGTGGCTCGCTGCATCCGCATGCTCCGGCTTGACCTCCCTCAGAACGAAAGAGTCGCCCTCACCTGCTCCAGGCGGCCGAGGGCGATATCTGCCTCTCTGCGGGCCGTATCGTCCCGCATGGCGTCGCGCATGGTCTCGAGGCGCAATATCTCCTCGTCCAGGCGGTCCCGCGTGAGCTCCTCGGGAGGAAGGGCCCGCTCGGTCAGGACCGACACGCTGCTGCCCGTGATTTCGACGAGTCCGCCGCGGACAAACGCACGGTGCCCATGCCCTTCCACATCCGTAATGGCAATCACCCCCGGGTTGAGCATCGCGATCGTCGGCTCATGACCCGGCATCACGGTCATATCACCCTCAGTGGCCGGCAGCATCACCGCCCGCACATCGCCGGAGAACAGGGTTCGCTCCGGCGAAATCAGCTCGAAAAGCATCGCGGCCAACAGCGTCCCTCCTCGATCGGGAGATCAATGTCCGCCAAGCACGAGGGTCTGGATTGGCAACAGCAGCGCCTGGATCCGCAGAATTGCGGCGTGAACCAGACCGACCGCATCGACCGCGTGAAGGGCCAAGCTTTTCACCGTACCGAGCTTACCTGACTCGATCAGGTCGTGATTGCTCGTATAGGCGTTGGCGATGCAGGAGCTGCCGGGTGTCACCCCGTCAAGGCCGTCTGAGTAGAGAGGCTCGAGCGTGACCAGTATGGTTCCGGGCCGCACCACCTGCTGCGGATCGAGCAGCTGCTCGCCGCCGCGGAATTGGCCGGCGGGGATGAAATCCTGCACCCCTGCCACCACCATCGGGATGATGGTCCAGGGCTTCGACACGCAGGTGACCTCGGCAATCATGCCCAGTTTCATCACCTGCGCCTCGATTTGCCCGAAGCCGGCCTGGATGGTTCCGCGTCCGGCGCCGTCCGGAATGAGGATTCCAGCCGGGCGCAGGATCGGATTGACGATGTCGCCGACTCGCAGTGTGAACTGCTCGACGCGCCCACTCACGCCGGCCCGAATAACGGTCTTCGCCAGTTCCACCTCGGCCTGAGCGAGGGCGGCTTCGGCGCTCGCCCTTTGTGCTGGCAAAAGCGCGGAGATCTGCGCCTCGTCGGAATCTCGGGCGGCAGTCGCCGCCGCCACCGCTCCCTGGCGGCCCTCGACGGCATTCTGGAGCTTTTCGATCTCTCGCGCCGCAACGATGGCGGAGTTGTTCTTGTTGAGCTCCTGCTTGGTCGCCAATTCGTCCACGGCTTGTTGATAGGAGCTCCGGGCCTCCTGGACCTTGCCCTCGGCGGCCGCCAAATCGGCCCGCGCCGTCACAAGGGCGGCGTCGGTCTCGGCGATCTTGCGACGTGCCGCCTCCGCGGCCGCTTGCTGCGTCGAGCTGTCGAGCCGGAAGATCTGCTCGCCTTCCTTGACCTCGGCACTGAAGCCGATATTCACCTCCGCCACCCGTCCGACGGATTCCGAAATGATCGGCACGGTTCTGAAGAACAGGGTCGCGTTGGTCGTGGAGGGATGGTTGTAGAAGACCACCGTGATCAGCCCGACGGTGAGCATCAGGCAAGCGGTGATCCCCCACCTGAGCTCAAACCACACCGAGTAGAGCGTGATCTCCTTGCCGATCCGTTTGCCCTGGGCATAGCGGCGGTAAAGGTAGTCCGGGAGGATGGTCAGCAGGGAGCAGAGAATAAGTTCAAGCATCACTCAGCTCCTACGCTCACCGGAGCACGCTTTGGCTTTATCACCGGCTGTGGCGGCTCTTCCGTCTCAGCCGGAAAACCGGCGCTGACCTCCTCCGGCACGTTTTCTGCACCTCGCCCGGGCGAGATGCCGGCGATCTTCTCGAGCGATCCCGCCATCCGGCCGAGAGCCCCTCCGACATCGGGGATGTCGATCACCGCCAGCAACAGGCCGATCACCCAGAAAATATGTTGGTGCGTGAAGAGTGCCAGCAGGCCCAGCACCGCGACGACCTCCATCTGGATCTTCTTCGACTTGTGCGCCATGCGCTCGGGCAGCGTATGCAGCCGCAGGAACACGAGACCGAAGGCCATGACGGCGCCGAGCAGGAAGATAGCCATCGCCACCATCAGGACGTCCGTCTCGCCGGGGGCCGTGATGAATCCCGGCATGTGATGCGGCGCAGCGGGGTTAAGCGAAGCGTTCATAGGGCTTCTCCCAATGGCGATGTTGAGACGTAACCATGCTGAACCACCTCGCAAAAAACCGCCAGACCAGCTTCGGTCGCAGCAAGTATCTCATATTTCTGGGGCAAATATCCTAAAAACAAAAACATATGGGACTCCGTTAACATAGCGGTGCTCGGCAGGTCGGGGCGCGGTTTCGCTGGCGGGTGGCCAGGACGGGACCGAGAAACATTCCCACCATGCCGCCAGCGCGGCTCCGGCCGTTCACAGTCTCGTGGGGATCCATGTTACGCACGGCTCCCTCCTTGCCGGCTACGCCATGATGCTGAGGCCGCCATCGACGTAGGTGGTCGTCCCGGTGAGCCGCCGGGCGAACGGCGTCGTCAGGAACGCAGCCGTCAGACCCACGTCATCGATGTCGACCAATTCGCCGATGGGCGCCCGTTCGATGGCCTCGGAGAGAAGGACGTCGAAGTCCTTGAGGCCGGAGGCCGCCCGGGTCTTCAGGGGACCGGGCGATACGGCGTGCACCCGGATGTGCTTGTCGCCCAGTTCGTACGCGAGGTACCGCACGGCGCTCTCCAGCGCCGCCTTCACGGGTCCCATGAGATTGTAATTCGGCACCACTTTGTTGGCGCCGTGATAGCTCATGGCCAGCAATGTTCCGCCCTCGCTCATCAGCGGCTCGGCAAGACGCGCCATGCGGATGAACGAATGGCATGAGATGTCCATAGCCACCTTGAAACCCTCATCGGAACTGTCGACGAGCCGGCCCTGCAGGTCCTGCTTGGGGGCGAACGCGATGGAATGAAGCGCGATGTCGAGGCCGCCCCAGGTGTCGCGGATCTGCCCGAACACCGCTTCGAGCTGGCCGCTCTCACCGACGTCGCACGGCGCGAGTATCGTTGCGTCGAGTTCCTTGGCAAGAGGCTCGACGTAAGGCCTGGATTTCTCGTTCAGGTAGGTGATCGCAAGGTCGGCTCCGAGCCTGCGGAAAACGCTGGCGCATCCATACGCAATCGAATGCTCGTTGGCGATGCCGATGACGAGCGCGCGCTTCCCCTCCAGAATCCGCGATTGAAAGGCGCCTTTCGCCCATTCCATAGATTGGTCCGTCATGATCTTTCTCTTGAGCGTCGGCTGTCGCCGGGTCGGCGCACATGTCCGCGTCTGGCGGGCATTTTCGGGCGCGTCTCGGCGGGAATGACCTTGATGGCGCGTGCTTTGGCTTTCCCGTCGTTCTCGCCTGCGGAAAGCAACCGCCGGATTTTGTCCATCAGATTGATCTGGTCGGAATTGGCCTCGATCTGGCTCTCCATGCGATCAAGGAGATCGAGCAGCCGGTGGCGGTCGTCGGCTGTCCGCACGAGCTTGGGAAGGGCCGCGAGCGCCTTCTCCGGCTCGTAATCGACGATGTAGGATTGCTCGCGGATGATGTCGCGCGCTGCCTGGGGTGGCATGTCGAGAAGGCCCACTTCCTTGCCGACAAGCTCCCGGGCCCGCTTCAGAGCCGAGAGCCGCCGCCGACCCGTGCCGGCCTTCATCAGCAGGAGCGCCGTTCGGACGATGGCCTTTGTCGGGTCGCCTTCGTCGATGCGCGACAGCGCTTCCTTGATCAGCGGCGTGTCCCGAATGTCGGCAGGTTCCGCCGCAGCGGTGACCTGCTCGTCGTCGGCGGTGCCGATACTGGCCGGGCCATAGGTGGAGAAGAAGGTGTTCTCCACCGCCGCATCGCGCAGCTCGCGATAGAGATCCAAGGAAGCCGCTGTCATGGCGGCCGTCCAATGCTCGATCGACGTCGTGCGCCCCTCGTCGTCGCGGGGCGCGCGGTTCGCCCGCACGAAGTCTGCCATGCCTTTGAGCGGCCACAGGAACGGATTGAGGTCCGAGACGGCCCAGCGCTGCGCCCGCTGCGGGTGCGTGGCCCGCCGCATGGCCGCGCCCGTCGGCGTGACTAGCGATGAAACGATCGGGTGCACGAAGGTTTCATAGGTGCGAGCGAGAGCCTCGGAGGTGTTCTCGACGGTCTGGAACGGAACTTCATCCTTGCGGCCATATTTTTGCAGCACTTGAAGGTCCTCGACCCGGCGCTCGGTCAACATGACGTCGTAGACCACGCTCCCGTTCGACTCCCGCTCCTCGACCTGCATGCCGTAGAGGCCAGGCGGCAGATGCTCGATGTATTCGATCAAATCGACGATCTGGGTGTGCTCGCGCTTGGCGACCTGGCCCGATACGAAGATCCCGAGATGGCCGACGGTTTCGTGCATGAGCCCGACGATGACCTGCCCGTTCGCCTTGAGTGCCTCGGTCGTCGGGTAAAGGTCGGCCACCCAGTTGAACGCCTGCTGGGGCGGCGTGATGTTGTCGCCGAGCGACGCGAAAAGGATGATCGGCGATTGGATCGCGCGCAGATCGAAGGCGCGCCCCTCCGACCATTCAGCCTCGCCTTGCGAAAGGTTGTTCCCCACGAAGAGGTTTTCGACGATCCACCTGATCTCCTGTCGGTCCATCAGGAAGAAGCCGCCCCACCAGCGTTCGAACTCGAGGAAGCGCTCGGGCTCCGTGTCGATCTTGGAGAACAGGTTGTAGTATTTCTGGAAGTAAGTGTTCGCAGGATTGAGATTTTCGAAATTCTCGACCAGATGGGCGCCGTCGAACGTTCCGGCGCCAAGATCGCTCGCCAGGAGCGCGGGCCAGGTTCCGCCGAGGATTCCGCCGGCATAACGCATCGGATTTTCGCCGTCGTTGCCGGCCCAGTAGGACATCGGCGCACCGTTGATCACAATCGGACCGACGAGATCCGGTTCGAGCGCTCCGACCAGCATGGATGCCCAACCGCCCTGACAATTGCCGACCACGACCGGCTTGCGGGTTTTTGGATGAAGCTTGCCGATGACGCGGAGGAACTCGGCCTCGGCGCGTGAGACATCCGCGAGAGTTTGCCCGGGAACCGGTTCGGGGAAGAAGATTACGAAATAGACTGGGTGCCCTGCCTTGAGTGCCACGCCAACCTGCGAGTCCTGCTTGAACCCGCCGATGCCCGGCCCGTGTCCCGCCCGCGGATCGATGATGACGAAGGGCCGGCTCTCCGGGTCGGTCTTTACGCCATCCGGCGGCGTGATGCGCACCAGGGCGTAGTTCACCGGGCGGTCATATGTGCGTGCGTCCGCAACGATCTCCCAGTCGAAGTCGAGCAGCGGCGGTTTGCCGGCCTTCTCATGCTCGAGCCAGTTGTTGCCGCGCTGGCGCAGCGTGTCCCAAAACAGGACGGAACGCTGAGTGAAATCGACCCAGTAGCTGCTTGTGTCACGCCAGAGGTCGAGAGGAGACGCCGGAGGCGCAGGCTCGCCAATCAAGGGCTCGCTCGCGGCCTTCACCGCATCGACGTAATGCTGGAATGCGCCTGAGCACCGTTCCTGATAAACGCGAGCGATCTTCGCCTGCATGTCCGCGAGTTCGGTCGACCGCGGTTGCAATCCGGTTTCACCGGCACCGCTCTTGGATTTAATCGATTGCATAACATTATCCAAAGGTGATTTGAGCTAGCTCTTGGTGTCGCCCCACTTGAGGAAGAAACCGACATCGCCCGGCAATCCGCCCGGCCACTCGATGATCAATGCGCTGAGCTTGAAACCCGCATCCCTGAGCTGATCTCGCCACAGCTCGTAGGCCTGGCGTGGCCGTCCGGTGAGTGTGTCAGGCCAGGACGGATCCCCATTGTTGATCGCGCGACCCTTGTCGGTACAAACCGCGTTGGGGAACCGCATCACCAGGAGCTCGGTCTGGCCGCGCTCCGCCGCGGCTTTCAGCTTGCCCTTCAGCGGCTGCAGGATTTCCTTCAGCCGTTCGGGAGTGAGATCGAGGGGCTCGGACATGCGTTTGACGAGGTCATTGCGGGCTTTTTCAGCGCGATCCACTCCGTCGACCGACTTGCCGGCTTTCGACATTCGCATTTCGACCATGTAATCCCGCAGGTCCGAGGCGGACATGAACATCTCATCCCCGAGTTCCTGCTGGGCCTTGGACTCGTCGGGCGTGGTCTTCTGCGTTTCCATGACATCAATCTCCTGTTCAGGATGCGAGTCGGCTTTGCGCGGTGCCGATCACGCCTCGCGTCTGCTTCGCGATGACCAGTTCCTCGTTTGTGGGGATGACCCACGCGGTGGGTCCCGATCCCGTGGAAATCCGCGGACCGCCGTCGCGGTTGGCGGCGTCATCGAGGGTAAACCCGGCCCATGCAAGGCCGGCAATCACCTCGGCGCGGGTGGCGACGTCGTTTTCGCCGATGCCCGCCGTGAAGACCAATCCGTCGATGCCGCCGAGCGCGGCGACAAGCGATCCGATTTCGCGGATGATGCGATAGACAAACAGTTCGATGGCAAGTCTTGCCCCCGCTTCCGTCGCAGCCTTCGCGCGCAGAACCCGCATGTCGTTCGAGATGCCCGAAACACCGAGCAGCCCGGACTTGCTGTAGAGCACGCGCTCTGCCTCCTCGGGCTTTAGCTTCATCTCCCGCAGCATATAGAAGATCACGCCGGCATCCACGGAACCGCTTCGAGTTCCCATCGGCAGGCCGTCGAGGGCGGAAAATCCCATGGTGGTCGCGACACTGGCGCCTCCCTTGAGAGCGCACAGGCTTGAGCCGTTGCCGAGATGGGCGACGATGACGCGCCCTTCGGCAAGACGCGGATCGTACTCACCAAGAACAGACGCGATGTAGTCATACGACAAACCGTGGAAGCCGTAGCGCCGCACTCCGCGATCCCGCATCTCCTGCGGCAGGGCGAACATGCTGGCGATTTCGGACTGGCTTTGGTGAAAGGCCGTGTCGAAACAGGCGACCTGCGGGATCTCCGGCATGCGCCGCCGCACGATCCGGATCGGCTCGAGGTTATGCGGCTGGTGCAACGGCGCGAGCGGCACCAGGGCTTCGAGGGATTGAACGACGCGAATCGTCGATGAGCACGGGGCCGGAAAAGAGCGCGCCGCCATGCACGATTCTGTGCCCGATCGCCACGAGCTTGCGCTCCTCCTTGTTCTGACGGAGCCAGGAGATGAGATGAACCAACGCTTCCTCGTGCCCGATCCGGTCATCGGAACTCCACGTCGTCTCGTCGATGATCGTCCCGTCCCTGTCCTTGACGACAAAACGCGCCGAGCCTCCCAAACCTTCGAACAATCCCCTGAAGTCGACACGCGGCTCTCCACCGTCCGGTGTCTCAAAGACCTGGAACTTGAGGCTCGACGAGCCCGCGTTGAGGACGACTGAGACGGGTGTCATGGCTCAGACCTCCGCAATGGCGAGTCGAGCCCGCTGGGCGTCGGCGACCAGCGAGGCCACCGCACAGGAGGCTAACCGGGTGATCGTGGAATTGGCCCGGCTTGTGAGGATGATCGGAACCCGGGCGCCGAGGACGATGCCGGCGGCATCGGCGTCTGCAAGAAACGTCAGGCTCTTGGCAAGCATATTGCCTGCCTCCAGATCCGGCACCACAAGCACATTGGCGATCCCGGCAACCGGCGACTCGATCTTCTTGATCTTCGCGGCGCCGAGATTGATGGCGTTGTCGAGCGCAAGCGGTCCATCGAGAATTCCGCCTGTGATCTGCCCGCGGTCGGCCATCTTGCACAAGGCCGCGGCCTCGATGGTCGAGGGCACCTTTGAATTGACGGTTTCCATCGCCGAAAGGATCGCCACGCGCACCGGGTCGACGCGAAGCGCTCGGGCAAGATCGATGGCGTTCTGAACGATGTGGACCTTGTCCTCCAGCGTCGGCGCGATGTTGACGGCGGCATCCGTGATGATGAGCGCGGTATCGTGGCCGGGAACGTCCATGACGAAGCAGTGGCTGATCCGGCGAGCGGTGCGCAGGCCCCCCTCGCGGCTCACCACAGCGCCCATGAGTTCGTCCGTATGGAGGCTGCCTTTCATGAGGGCCTCCGCCTGCCCCGACCGCACGAGTTCAACAGCCGCCTTTGCCGCCTCATGGCTGTGAGCAGCCTCGACGAACCGCATGCCGGAGATGTCCTTGCCGATCGACTCCGCGGCGGCCAGGATCTTGGAGCGAGGTCCAACGAGGATCGGCTCGATCAGACCGAGCTCAACCGCCTCAACCACGGCACCGACGGACGACGCATCGCATGGATGAACCACCGCGACCTTCAACGTCGGGAGCGATTGGGCGGTCGCAACGAGCCGGTCGTACTTGTCGTGCTGCCGTTCCTGCCGAGACGCGCCTTGAGCTGCAATGGCACCCGTCATGACTGTCTCCACATTCTTTTCCCGATCATCGGGCGATAGGCAGTCTGCGTTGACCGCCGGGACACGGGAATGCCAAGGGGCGTGCGTGAGGGCCTAGAACCGCGTTCACCGCCTCCCGCGTGGGTTGGGGGTCAAGTATGGTCCCTTCCACCCTCACTGCTTGACCCGTTGGGCCATCGCATTGACAGTTTTGGACTGCCGTTTGGGAAATGAACGGCTGGCCTATCGGTCGGTCCAGACCAGAACGCTCTCCGCCACATGATCTGGATCGGCAAAGTCACGGCGAGCGGCTGGAGCGGTGCCCATGGTCTTGTTCCGGATGAGGATTGTCCGACTTGCGGTGCGGTCGCGATTTTCCGCCACGCGGATGAGTGCTGCGCCACACTGACGGGGTCTGTCCGGACCAGCGCCGGAAGGCGCGGGTGAAGGCGCTCAGTTCGGAATATCTCAGGACCGCCGCGATCTGGCCCAGCGCCATATCGGTGTTGCCGACCAGCTCGCGCGCGATCTCGAACCGGATATCGTCTGCCACCTGCCGGAACGCGAGACCTTCCAACCGCAGGTGACGGTGCAACGTGCGTCTATGCATCGAAAACAGGCGGGCGATCGTGGCGGCGGAGCAAGGTTCCGTGAGCAGTTTGGTGCGAAGCACCCTGCGCAAGTCTTCAGTGAGCGAACCGAAGCCATGACCCGGGCGCGGCTCTTCTGGCCTGCGAGTGGATGGCATCTCCATCGCTCCTTCTCCCGGTATGTGGCCCGCTTGTCGCAGGACCCGTCACATTTCCACCATAAAGTTCACGCGACCCACTGCTTGATCTCTTGAGACAAACTTTTACCGGTTAGGGACGGATCCCCGCCTTTTCACGGCCGCCGGCAGGCTCAACGAGAGGATAACCTCGAATGTAGATCGACACAGGTCGCCCACCTACGCGGCCGACCGCACCTCTAGGGGCATTGGTAGACGATCTGGCCGTAGGCGTTCACAACCTGCTGGCAACCTGGAGCGGCGTAATAATAGGCTCCGGCCGCCGCTGCTCCGGCCGCTGCTCCGTAAGCGACCGACCTGCGGGTGGTTCGCCTGGCCACGCCCGCGTAGCTCATGGGCGTCGCAGGTCGTCCCACCCTCGCCTCCGCCTGGCCGATGAAGGAGCCGGCAGGAAACGAACTGTCACCGCTCCAGAACAGAGCTGCGCCACTGGTCAGCGCTGCGAACGCCACGAGAGATAATTTTTTAGGAACAATCATTTGGCACCTCCGGGAACCACGCCAGCCGGAATTTCATCGATGTCCTTGAGCAGAGTGATGGCGACGCCGCTCGCGCCCTCCGGCGGTTTGAATGCGAACGCGTCGGCCGCAGGGGTCACGCCGGTCTTCCAATCCCTCAGCCGCAACGTGTATTGGGGCGCGCCGCCTACCGCCTTGCTGGTGATCACGTATTTGCGTGGCACCGGCCGCTCTCCGATCTCGACCCAGATCTGCCAATCTGTGTCGAGGTTGCGGAAGGCGAGATGCTCGCACTCGACGCCTTCGACGACGCCGTGGCCGATGTGCTTGGCCTCGAGCACGCCCGCCATCAGTTCCTCGTATGGTTTCGACAACAACAGATCGGCACCCGGAAGGTCGACCGAGGTTTCTGAGCGCAGCCTGTCGACGACCTCATCGAACGAGCCGGCCGCAGGGACCTGGGCGTACCTGTTTCCACCGCGGTCATAGACCGTCACGTTTGTTCCATCGGAAATCAGTTCGAGATCGGCATAGCCGCCGGTCCGGCTGATGCGGAACTTGTTGGGGCGGCTCATGGTAACGTCGCCGGAAGCGCTGAACTGGATCTTCTCGACGGCCGGGGTCACGACCTCCACGTCAGAATCGTATTTCAGCGACAGGTTCTGATTCTGGCTCAGGTAATCCGTCATGCCCTTCAAAATACTCCGCGCCTCGCCCTCGTCCGCCCACGCGGCAGGTGCCGGAAACCCGGATGCGAGCATGGCGGCGAGGAGGCCGCCGAGCGCAGATCTCTTGAGCGCTGCGCCCGAACAAGCACAGACCACTTGCTTCATTGCCTGATCCTCCTTGGTTGTGCGTGGAATTTCCCTTGAGTGCCGTCGGGCAGTCGCGCCTGAATTCATCGTCCGGGATGTGGGCTGCCCACAGGTTTATCGTAGGCGAGCCGTGGCATCCCGCTTGATCAGCGAGGACAATTTCTTACCAGTTTAGGCCGTGGGCGCCGGATTATGATGGCCCTCGTTCCGCCAGGTTTTCGGCGTCTGGCCCGACCAGCGCCGAAACGCGCGAGTGAACGCGCTGGCTTCAGAATAACCAAGGGCTGCGGCGATCTGAGCGAGCGGCACCTGCGTGTCGGTCAGCAGCTGCCGGGCAATCTCGAACCGGATCTCATTCGCAATCGCCCGGTATCCCATGCCGCCTCCCCTCAGGCGGCGGCTCAAGGTGCGGCGGTGCATCGCGAGCAGGTCGGCGACGTCGTCCGCCGAACAGCGGTAGCTGGTCAGACGCGACCGCAGCAACCGTCGGATATCGTCCGAGAATTCGGAACCCTCGGCGCCCTTCATTTGCTGGATTCGCTCTTCCAGCAGCGCCCTCATCATGGGGTCGGCCCCGGCAATCTGCCGATCTAGATCCTTGGCCGGGAAGACGAGGGTTGCGCTTTCCTGATTGAACCGTACGGGAGCCCGAAAATGGCGCCGATACGGCTCCTGGTCCACCGGGGCCGTGCGGGGGAGCAGGACCTCGGTGGGGTTCCATTCCGACCCACACAGGCTGCGCAGCACATTGACGACGAGCGCCATGGCGCCATCCGAAATCTGGTCCGCGCTCTCCACCTGAGGCTGATAAATCGAAAAGGTGAAGAGGGCCGCCCCGTCGCTGACGTTGAGCGACTGCACGGCACCCCGATTCTGGATGCTCAGCTTGGACACCAGCGCGCGCAAGGCGTCGCCTAAAGTCTCCGAATGCTGCATCAGGCGCCCGATCATGCCGAGAGACTGAATCGTGGTCCGCTGGCCGACCATGAGCCCAAAATGTACACAATTGGTGCGCGCCAAGCTCAGGATGAACAATCTGCCGAGATCCGCGTACGGGATGACGTTCGGGCCGTCTTCAAACAACCGGGGATCAAGTCCCGCCTCCCGGATAACGGGATCAGGATCAAAGCCGAAATCGCGCAGGCTCGGCGCGATCTCCTTGGCAAGGGCGAGGTGGATGCCGCCGGTGGGAAGCGTGGGGTAAGCCCCCGCTACGATGGGGAACGGGACCGATATCGGCTTCCCTCGGATGATGCTTGTCATCGGCCCGTCGTCCTCATTCCATAGAGTAATACATCTTACAATTCCGGCCGGGCAAGTATTAGTTTGAGTCCCGGTTCGTTCGAGCCATTTCGTGATAATTCGCGGGCTTCTTCCCAAACTGTTGTCTCAACCGGTCAAGCCTCTGTCCCCAAGCGTCAAGCCGGCGAAAACGATCCGCGCAATGATAATGCTCCTGCGGAAGGGTGGTGGATGAGGCTTGATCACGTGATCAAGCCTACGGGTTGTCGCCACACTGATGGAAGAATGGGTCGCCATGAAGACGAAACGGACCGTAGATGAGCCGAACGATGCAGCACCCATGAAGCGCAAGGAGTTCGAAGACGAGCTCAGGAAGCTTCAGGTCGAACTCGTTCGCCTGCAAACCTGGGTCAAGGCAACCGGCGCCAGGGTCATCGTTGTGTTCGAGGGGCGGGACACAGCCGGCAAGGGTGGCGTCATCAGCCGGATCACCCAGCGTGTGAGCCCAAGAGTGTTCCGGCATATCGCTCTTCCGGCTCCGACCGAGCGCGAGAAGAGCCAGCTCTACATGCAACGCTATATGGCGCATTTCCCGGCAGCGGGCGAGATCGCGCTGTTCGATCGCTCCTGGTACAACCGGGCCGG
Organism: uncultured Alphaproteobacteria bacterium; assembly: GCA_963828985.1. GTDB lineage: Bacteria > Pseudomonadota > Alphaproteobacteria > Rhizobiales > Beijerinckiaceae > Microvirga. The sequence continues at coordinate 1,472,969 of CAWHGT010000003.1, read as the reverse complement.
CGTCGAGCGGGTGATGGGCTTTTGCAGCGATGAGGAGTACGACCGCTTCATGAGGCTCGTGCCGTCATTCGAGAAAGAGATCGTCGAGAACGGAATCATCCTCCTCAAGTACTTCCTCGACGTCAGCCAGGACGAGCAGCGCCGGCGGTTTGGCGATCGGATCGACGATCCCATCAAGCATTGGAAACTCAGCCCCATGGACACCGAGTCCGTGCGGCGGTGGTGGGACTACACACTCGCCTATCAGGACATGCTGCGTGAGACCGACACGCCGAGTTCTCCTTGGTACATCGTCCCCTCCGACGACAAGCGTCGGGCGCGCCTCAATCTCATTGCGCACCTGCTCAGCCAGATCCCGTACAAGAAGGTCAAGGTCGAACTGCCGAAGGTGCCGAAGGCGGAACCCAGGCCCAAGGGAGCCCGCGACGGGCTGTTCGCGACCCACCCGGTGCCGACGCGGTACTGAGCGAGTCTGCTCCAGCGACGTGCGGAAAACCGGAAATGCGGAGCGCCTTGTCCCATCCGAACAAGCCAATGTCCCATTCCGTCAAGCCGCTCGGCCGGTTGCATGAAAAACTATCCGGGCAGGTGGGCGAGCACAGAGGATCTCCTTCGTAAGTCTTCGGCCCCCTGTGATGTCGAGGACCGAAACAGAGATCGTTAGCGCCGTAAACCACGCTGGAGCCGCGATGCCAACCTTTGCTCAAGTTATCGTGTGGGTCATCATCGGGCTGATCGGCGGGAGCCTCGCGGGCCTCCTCGTCACGCGGAGGCGCAAAGGATTCGGTCTCCTGCGGAATCTTGCCATGGGTTTGATCGGCGCCGTCGTCGGCGGCGTGCTTTTTCGAATCTTCGACCTTTTTCCCAGAACTCGAGGGAGTCGAGGTTTCACTCCGCGATATCGTCGCCGCCTTTGTCGGATCGCTTCTGATTCTGCTCGTGCTCTGGGTTTGGGAGAAGTTCAGGCGCGCGTCGTGAACAAGCCCGTCTAGGCGCCGCAGCTCACGTTCGGCGCACCGGCGTGTCAGGCTAGATTTGAGACGTGTCGACCGCCCACACCAACGCCCTTCAGCAACGCGCCGTCAACGAGGTGGGGTTGCGGGAGCGCCTCCAGGCGGCATCGCGGAACGTGCCCGATCCAACAACGTCGTCGTCGCGTCGACGCATGCCCTCATACTCTCTTGCGGATCACACCGGACGGCCACCGTTGTATCGCCGTTGCGCAGCAGGAACCCAGCGCCGCGACGGAGGCGGCTTCCCGCCCCCTCGTCGCCCATTCCGCGAAGGAGCTCTTCGAGATCGTCACGATCCCGTCGATCATAGGATCGACCGCGGTCGTCCGAGTCCGTCGAGCCCTGGCTCAAGGCAGGCAGGGCAATCAGCATCAGACCTGCGGCGACCAGAAAAGCCTTTTTCATGTCGAACCTCCATTCTGAATGATGCAGCTGGGCTAATCGGGGCAAACGCGTCTGCGAACGATGACGAGCAGGGATCCATCCTCGTTCCTGAGGCTCCTGGTGAGAAGGTAACAGTCTTCGCCGTCGCGCCTTTCGGCAAGGCGTTCGCGCAGGCGCCCGCGGAGGCTTCCGTCCTCTTCATCGTCCGATTGGTCCGTGAAGCGCTCGCGAAACCGATCGCGTCGCTCCATGCGGTCTTGCATCCGATCCATCCGCTGGGACCGACGGTCCCGGCGATCCTCGATCACGTCCATAAGGATGTCGCGACGGTCCGGATTGTCGCGCACCCAATCTCTCAGGAGATCACGCAGATTTCCATTGCCCATCTCCCCGCCCGTGCCGCTGCCTCCATCGCTGCCGCTGTCGCTGTCGCTGTTGCTCCATGCGTGCTCTCCGGCGGATGCAGGCGTGATCAGGGGGGAGAACAGGGAAGGGATGAGAGCGAGTACTGATGCGACGATGATAGGTGATCGTGTCATGGCAGTTCTCCAATCGGTCAGGGAATCTCGGGCCTTGCACAAAGTGCTTCCGCTAAAACCTTTGAGCGGTCGGATTGTTCAATGTACGCGTGGGCTTTCGAGCAAGGGGATCCGCACTCAAACTCAACGAACGGCGAGGAGTAACGCGACAATACCCGCTCATGGATTTTCCACGGCGAGGCAAAGCGATTTGGCGCCGGATCGGCGGGGACAGCCGAACCCGATTTCAGCACGAATTCAATCCGGAGCTAATCCGACCGAACGCATCAATTACCCTCGGTCATTGTGGCGGATATTAGCCTTCACGATGCTCCTCTGCTTGATCCCGGGGACGATCCGACGGCCAGGACCCCGTTGGCTCAAATTGTCAGGACTTTGTCTCCTTTGATCAAGCAAGCGAGGTGAGCGGAAGTAGATTAGCCGAAGCTTGATGATGAAGAGTGCGATGAGATCGAACCCATCATGGCGCCTTCTGATCTTGCCATCGGACGATGATCTCTTCACCTCGTGTAGAGTTCATCGATCACGATCCCACCTAAGCCGTTAGCTGCAAGGAGGATTTATGAGGATGTTCGGCATCGTCTTGAGCGCGAGTTTCTTCGCTCTCAGCGGCCTCGCAGGCGCGCAGGCCCAAACCGCTCCTGTTCAGGGCACGCCTGAAATCTTCTTCCCTCATGCCGGTCCTCACGAGGTCGAGGTGATCAACGGCGTCCCCTGCCGCACGATGTATGATCGGCAATTCAAAACTCGCATCCCCATTGCGTGCGCCGGCGACGTTCCTGTCCACCGGGTCGATGTAACCACCACCAGTAGCACCGCTGCCGCCACCGGGGTTCCCATTGCGGGCACGCCCGGATCTCTCTTCCCGTATGCACGTCCTGACGAGATCCGGATGATCAACGGCGTCCCTTGCCGCACAATGTATGATCGGCAGTTCAAAACTCGGGTGCCCATCGCATGCGCGGGCGATGTCATGGCCCGCAGAGTCAATTGATCTTAGAAAGTTCGTCGCGCGTTGCCGAGCCTGTGAACT
>CAWHGT010000003.1:0-1462500 GCA_963828985.1 uncultured Alphaproteobacteria bacterium | reverse complement strand
GCCAGATTTTCCCGCGCGCAGCGAAGCCTTGACCATCAGACCTCGAAACGTCGGGCTGCCTCACTGCCGACACACTAGCACCCGATGCACGGGTCTTGGTCGGGGCCGCCGTCATGGCCTCGGCTGTCCATTGGGAGCGCTCTCCAAAGGGCAGCCTGTCTCCTCCAACCCTCCTGTGATAGAGCGCGCTTGCTCGTTGAGAGACAGCCCGATCCACGCTACAGCATTAATCAATGATTGATCCGCCACCAGATGACCGCCGCGCCAGACGCTTCCAGAGGGAGAATGCGCGAGCCACCTACGGGATTGACCTCGGTCATCAGGCTCCCCTGAACGCGGAAGGCGGCGCCGCCAGACAGATCGACCGTCGCGACATCAATCTGCGCTGGCTCGGCGCCAGCGTCCTTACGGGTCTTACCGGGGCGGCGCTGATCGGCGCCTCCATCTATATCGCGCTCGAGGGCGCCACCGTCAGCGCCCTGCCGCCCGAACGCGTGACGGTTGACGCCGTCCGCATTCCGGAGGGCACCGACAAGCCCGCGTCGGCCGTGCGCAAGGCCGATCGCCTGAACCGCTCCGACACGACGGTCTCGGCAAAGCAAAGCTTCAAGGCGCCGATGACCATTCGCACGGGAGACCGCGAAACCATCAGGCTTCGCCAGTTCGTCCGCGTCGCCACCAATCTGTCTTTGACGGCGGGGACTTACGCCTCGGATATTCCGCCCTTCAACCCGTTGCGCCTGTTTGCCAACGACAAGGAAATCCGCGTCGCGGAAGCCGCCCCCGAGGTACCGGATGCGGACGTTTCGCTGGTCAAGCGGGATCTCGCGTCCCTTACGGTCGAGGTCAATGCGCCGAGCCTCACCGACGACGACGTGCTGGCGCTCCTGGAGGAGGAGCGGCGCGTCTCGTCCGAGACCGGCCGTCGCTCCACCGTGCCGATCCCCGCCCAGCAGATGCTGTCGAGAACCCTTCGCCAGCCGGAGGTCCTCGGACAGGCTCTTGGCTATGCGGGCATCGTCGACGCTCCGTTCAGCACCATCGAGGTGCGGGTGGTGCCGGAAAACGTCACCAATCTTACCAAGACCGAACAGGGCGGCTCCAGCCCCCTGGTAGAGGAGCGGGATGTCGTCCTTCGAAAGGGCGAGACGGTCGAGACGGCCCTGCGCTCCTACGGCGCCACCCCGGACCAGATCGCCGCCATCACCACCGCCCTGTCGGCGCGAATCAAAGTCTCGAGTTTGAGCGAAGGACAGCGGCTGCGGATTCTGATCGCGCCCGGTCCGAGGCTCGGCGATCCCCGCCAGATCGTCCGGGTGCTGGTACTGGGCGAGCGCGGCATCGAGGGAATTGCCGCCACCAACGATCGCGGCGTGTTCGTGTCGGTCACGCCCATCGTCGACGAGGTCGCCAGCAACGAAGCCCCGCCCGCCGACGAGGACGAGGAGGACGAATCCCGCGGCGGCGTTAAGCTTTATGACAGCCTTTACGAAACGGCCCTGAAGAACGACCTCCCGCGCGAGAGCGTCGACGACCTCGTGCGAATTTTTGGTTATGACGTCGATTTCCAGCGCCGGGTCACGCCGGGTGACACCTTCGAGGTGTTCTATGGGGCGGACGAAGACAATGCCAAGCCCGACATCCTGTTCGCGGCTTTGACCATCAATGGCGAGGCGCGCCGGGTTTATCGCTATCAGGGCGACGACGGCACGATCGATTTCTTCGACGATGCCGGACGTTCGCTGAAGAAGTTCCTGCTCCGCAAGCCGATCTCCGACGGAATCCTGCGATCCGGCTTCGGCTCCCGCTACCATCCGATCCTGGGCTATTCACGCCCTCATACGGGCGTCGATTGGGCCAACCGAATCGGGACGCCAATTGTTTCGGCCGGTAACGGCACCGTCATCAAGGCGGAATGGGATTCAGGGTATGGGCGGCGAATCGAGGTCCAGCACACCAACGGTTACGTGACGGCCTATTCCCATATGTCGGGCTTCGGCAAGGGCATCTCGCCCGGCGTGCGCGTGAAGCAGGGCCAGGTGATCGGATATCTGGGCAATACTGGCCTCTCGACGGGACCTCACCTGCATTATGAAGTCATCATCAATGGCAGCTTCGTCGATCCTCTTAAAATCCGCTTGCCGCGCGGACGCGAGCTCGAAGGGCGCAGCCTTGCCGATTACAAGCGCCAGCGCGAGCAGGTCGATGAATTGATGACGCATGCCAACACCTCTGCGAGCCTGTCCCAACGGGCCGAGATCCGCTGATCCCGCATGATCGATCTCCTCACGATCGTGCTGCCGATCTTCGGCCTGATCGCTGTGGGGTACGCGGCACGATGGGGCCGCTTCATCTCGGAACGCGCCGGTGAAGGCCTGTCGGAATTCGTCTTCAAACTGTCCCTGCCCTGCCTGATCTTCAAAACCCTCGTTCGGGCGGATATTCCGGCGGTGCAGCCGTGGGGCTACTGGATTTCGTATTTCGTCGGCGTCGCGGTCGTCTGGGCCATTGCGGCAGTGATCGGGCGACGTTTTTTCGGACTGGCGGGCGTCTCTCAGGTCGTGGCCGGCTTCTCGGCAGGTCAGGCCAACACGGTGTTCGTCGGGGTTCCGATGATCCTGAAGGCGTACGGGGAAGCGGGCGCCGTGCCGCTCTTCATGCTGATTGCCGTGCATCTGCCCGTCACCATGACCCTGGCCACGATCCTCGCCGAAGGCCGGCAGGCATCGCCTCTGCTGATCCTGAGGCGCCTGGTCACTCACCCGATCGTTGTCGCCATCATTGCGGGCTCCGCCTGCAGGCCATTCGCAGCCGCGGTGCCGTCACCGTTCTGGCAGGTCGTCGACCTGCTCGGAAGCGCCGCGGTGCCGTGCGCGCTCGTCTCGATGGGCATCGCGCTCTACCGTTACGGGATTTCCATGGGGTGGAAATTGCCGGCGTTGATCTCGATCCTGAAACTCGTGGTCCACCCGCTGATCGTGCTGCTTCTCGCCCGCTACGTGTTCGCGGTGCCGCCTATCTGGGCCGGAGTCGCTGTGCTGTTCGCATCCTGCCCCTCGGGCATCAACGCGTATTTGTTCGCTGAGCGCTACGGCGAGGGCGTGGCGCTGGCCTCGAGCTCTGTCTGCCTCTCGACAATTCTGGCGCTTGGCTCGACGTTGTTCTGGCTCTCCGTGCTCGGCGTCGGCTAGCTCAAGGAAATCCCAACCGCTTTCGGATTTCTCCTGCCGACATTCCGGCCTCACGCAGGTCCCGGAGGGTTTGGGAGAAGCGGCTTTTTGCGAGCTTTTCACCTTGGTCGTCCAGCAACAGCCCATGGTGGTGATAGGTGGGGCTCGGCAATCCGAGCAATCGCTGGAGCAGGATGTGAAGGTCGGTCGCCGCCTCCAGATCCTGTCCGCGCACCACATGGGTCACGTGCTGCAAGGCGTCGTCGACGACCACGGACAGATGGTAGCTCGTGGGAATTTCCCGCCGCACGACGATCGCGTCGCCCCAGCGGCCCGGATCGGCCGCTTGAAGGTGGACGCACCCATCGGCATCGAGGCGGCGATAGGTCAGGCCGTCGCGAAAATCCCGGCATGCAGCCGTGCTGTCGAGGCGCCATGTATGAGGGTCCCCGCGCTCGATCCGCCGGGTCACCTCCGCGGCCGGAAGATGCCGGCAGGTGCCGGGATAGAGCGCGAACGCCGTCCGGATCCCTCCTTTCCTCCGTCTCTTCAGGGGGAGGACGGGAAGCGGCCAAATCCTTGCGCGAGCAGAAGCATGGAAACACCAGGTGGCGGTCCCGCAAGACGGAGAACGCCGCCCGGTAATCGTCGAAATGTTCCGATTGCCGGCGGACAGGCTGCTCCCAGCGGAGGCCCAGCCAGCCAAGGTCCTCGACGATCCCATCGACGAATTCCGGGCGGCAGCGGGTGACGTCGATATCCTCGATGCGCAGCAGAAGGCGGCCTTCGAGGCGCTCGGCCCATTGCGCATTGAGCAGCGCCGAATAGGCGTGCCCGAGATGCAGCCGGCCATTCGGGCTGGGAGCGAATTGCAGGACTGGACGGGACGGGTCGGCCATGTCGGGACAATGAGGGATCGATCGGTCGATCGGCAATGGACGCGCTCGCGGGCTCCCTGCTATTCGCCCCGTGCCAGCTTCAGAGCCGCGGCCGCGCCGGCGCGGAGCATTCCGCCATCGCTCGATACCGAAATCAGCTGGAAGCCACGAACGCGGAGCTGCGCCGCACGTTCGCCAGTCCCGGCAAAAATTCCCGCAACCTTGCCGGCAACGCGGCTGCGCGCCACGGCGTGATCGAGCGCCTCCTCGACGGCAGCGCTGACGGGATTGAGGTCCCGACCCTCCGATAGACCAAGCGACAGGTCGGACGGGCCGATAAAGATGCCGTCGATTCCCGGCACCGCCAGGATATCGTCGATATTCCCCAGCGCCTCGCGGGTCTCGATCATCGCGAGCGCAACGGTCAGGTCGTTGGCGCTGCGGAAGTAATCCGCCGGTTCGAGACCGGTCACCGCGAGAGCGCCGTGCGGTCCCCAGCTCCGCTGTCCCAGGGGCGGATATTTCATGAAGCTGGCGAAGGATCGGGCATCCGCGACCGTGTTGACCATAGGGGCAATCACGCCGCTGGCGCCGGCATCGAGCAGACGGGACGCCGTTGCGAAATCCCCGACGGGCACACGGACGAGGGCGGGCTTTCCCGCTGCGGCGATGAGTGGAATTGCCCGTGCGACAACGCCGAAATCGATAGCGCTGTGCTGCATGTCGAGAACCACCGCGTCGAAGGCTTCACGGGCGAGAGCTGCGGACACGCTCGGGTCCGGCAAGCCGCACCAGGCCGCGAGGGCCGGCGAGCCCGCGCGCAGGCGGTCCTGCAATTTCACCAGAGAGGCCATCAGTGCTTCCTTTGGGTTAGGAGGAGCCCGAGCCGCATCGCGGCCCGGGAGGAGGCAGGCGGGTCAGCGCCCGGCTTGGATATCGTCGATAGCCTGCTGCATTCGCCCGTTCAGGGCTTCGGCAAGATCCGCGTCGGTGACTTGTTTGCCGGCTGCTGCCAGATCGGCCTGCACCTTGCGCAGCACGTCGGCGTCTCCGGCTTCCTCGAAATCCGACAGAACGACACTCTTCGCATAGGCGGTAGCCTCGGCGCCGGCCTTGCCCAGTTGTTCGGCGGCCCAAAGCCCGAAGAGCTTGTTGCGGCGAGCCGTGGCCTTGAACCGAAGTCCCTCGTCGCGGGGGGACTTCCTCTCCAAGCCATCCTTGTGCTCGTCGAAGCCGGACATGGGCATTCCTTCGTGTTGTCTGCTGGCGATATAAAGACGCCGGCCGAGAACCGCCAGAGGACGATGCGTTGGAAAGTCTCCGCCAGCGGACCTTGCCCGCCCCGGCTTTCCGCCTGCGTCCTCGTTGCTGCGTTGTGCTTGGAGGTGGGATCGGATAGGTTGCGCGCGAGCCGGGGACGATTGCGATCGTGCCCGCGCCAGCTGCGGATCCCATCACCATCAGGAGCCTCGGCAAAATGGATTTCCTCAAACCACGGTACACGCCTATGAATCGTCGCCGCCGCATTTATGAGGGCAAGGCGAAGGTCCTCTATGAAGGTCCGGAGCCAGGTACGCTCATCCAGCACTTCAAGGATGATGCGACCGCCTTCAATGCCAAGAAGCATGAAGTGATCGACGGAAAAGGCGTACTGAACAACCGGATTTCTGAGTATATTTTCCAGAATCTGAACGATATCGGCGTCCCGACCCATTTCATCCGCCGTCTCAACATGCGCGAGCAGTTGATCCGCGAAGTCGAGATCATCCCCCTCGAGGTGGTGGTGCGAAATGTGGCGGCGGGTTCGCTTTCCACCCGCCTCGGCATCGACGAAGGCACGCAGCTTCCGCGCTCGATCATCGAATTCTATTACAAGAACGACGCGCTGAACGATCCCATGGTGTCCGAAGAGCACATCACGGCTTTCGGCTGGGCAACGCCACAGGAGATCGACGACATCATGGCGCTCGCCATCCGCGTCAACGACTTCCTGTCGGGCATTTTCCTGGGCGTCGGCATCCGGCTGGTCGACTTCAAGATGGAGACCGGCCGCCTGTACGAAGGCGACATGATGCGGATCGTCGTCGCCGACGAGATTTCTCCGGATTCGTGCCGCCTCTGGGACATCAAGTCCAAGGACAAGCTCGACAAGGATCGTTTTCGCCGCGACATGGGCGGCCTCGTCGAGGCCTATACCGAAGTGGCTCGCCGCCTCGGCATCATGTCGGAACACGAAAAGCCCAACCTGGGCGGCCCGCGCCTCGTGCAGTGATCGCACGGCGCGCCCGCCTGACCATCCGATGCCCGGCCATTCGCCGGGCATTGTCGTTTGGATTGGCGATCCTCGCGCTCGCCGCCTGCGGCTATATCCCGAGACCGGTGGAGGGCGTGCCGCCCGGAGCGCCCTGGGAGGCGCTTCCGCTGCGTAAATGGCTGGCGGAGGATCGTGGCGAACCGCAGGCGCTCGCCTTCTGCGCGCCGCCTGAATGCACGCCTGGCCTCGTCGTCAGCGTCGTGGACCTGAAAGGGCGGGACGCCGACATCTCCGAGGCCGTGCTCAAGGACCCTGCCCGCCTGTCCCGCGCACTCGGCTCCCATCCCCGTCAGGGCTCAAAACCGCATGCGATCGTCAGCGCCCGCCGCATTGAGGATCCGACCTATCGCGGGTTCGCCATCAGCCTCGCGCCGTCGGATGGTTCCAAGCCGCCCGCCTACGGAGCCGCCTTCGGTCTTCGGACCCGCGAGGCGCTGAAGCTCGTGCTCGTGATCGGCGACGATGAAGCAGCCGTACTCGCGACCCTTCATCGGGTCGCCGAGCGGGAGCTGAAACTGTGAGAATGCCGGTGCTGGAAAGTTGTGTCTTGGGCCCAATCCCGTTAAGGCCTTGGCGACCAGCTAACAGCCCGAGGATTCCATGAAAGCCCGCGTCACCGTGACCCTCAAGAACGGCGTTCTCGATCCCCAGGGCAAGGCTATCGAAGGCGCATTGCGGTCGCTCGGCGTCGAGGGAATCGACGGAGTCCGTCAGGGCAAGGTGTTCGACATCGAGTTGGGCACCGCCGATCGGGCAAAGGCCGAGGCCTCGCTCAAGGCGGCCTGCGAGAAGCTGCTGGCGAATACGGTCATCGAGAATTACCGCGTCGAGATCGCGTGAGGCAGCCATGAAATCCGCCGTCATTGTTTTTCCCGGTTCCAATCGCGAAGGCGATGTGGTGCGGGCGCTTGCGCAGGCCGGATCGACGGTCGAGAAAGTCTGGCACGCGGAGACCGAACTTGCCGTCAGGCACCGACCTCGTGGTGCTTCCCGGCGGATTTTCATACGGCGATTACCTGCGCTGCGGCGCCATCGCGGGACGGGCGACGGTGATGGACGCGGTGCGGGCCCATGCGGCGCGCGGCGGGTTGGTGCTGGGTATCTGCAACGGCTTTCAGATCTTGTGTGAATCCGGGCTTCTGCCGGGTATCCTGATGCGCAATGCCAATCTCAAGTTCATTTGCCACCGCCAGTTCCTGCGGGTTGAGCGCAACGACACCGCGTTCACCAGGAAATACGCCAAAGGTCAGGCCATCGACGTCTGCGTCGCGCACGGCGAGGGCAATTACACGGCGGACGCGGAGACGCTGCGGCGGCTCGAGGGCGACGGGCTGGTGGCGTTCCGCTACAGCGATGCGCGCGGCGAAGTCACGACCGATGCCAATCGCAACGGCTCGATGAACTCCATCGCGGGCATCTATTCCGACAAGCTCAACGTGCTCGGCATGATGCCGCACCCCGAAAACCTGATCGAAAACCTGGTCGGCGGAACCGACGGAAGGGGCCTGTTCGAAAGCCTGATGTCGAGCGTCGCGAAAGCCGCTTGATCCCAAGCGGGACGAGACGCGCCCGCAAGCCCTCATTCTGAGGAGGGCGACCTGATTGCACATCCGCTCTCCCCTATGGGAGAGGAAAAACAGCGAGAGCCTGATGATCCGCAACGACGTCGCCATCACCCCGGAGCTGGTCAAGGAGCACGGGCTGACGCCTGACGAGTATCAGCGCTTCGTGGACCTGATCGGCCGCACCCCCACGATCACCGAGCTCGGCATCGTGTCGGCCATGTGGAACGAGCATTGCTCCTACAAATCCTCGCGCCTGCATCTGCGCGGCCTGCCGACGAAAGCCCCGTGGGTGATTCAAGGGCCGGGCGAGAATGCGGGCGTCATCGATATCGGCGACGGTCTCGCGTGCATCTTCAAGATGGAAAGCCACAACCATCCGTCGTTCATCGAGCCCTATCAGGGCGCCACGACCGGAGTCGGCGGCATCCTGCGCGATGTTTTCACCATGGGCGCGCGCCCGATTGCCTGCCTGAACTTCCTGCGCTTCGGCGAGCCGGACCATCCCAAGACACCCCACCTGGTGTCGGGTGTCGTCGCGGGAATCGGCGGCTACGGCAACTCGTTCGGCGTTCCCACAGTAGGAGGCAGCGTCGGTTTCCACCCGCGCTACAATGGCAACATCCTGGTCAACGCCATGGCGGTGGGTCTCGCGCGGACGGACGAGATTTTTTATGCGGCCGCGACCGGCGTCGGAAATCCGATCGTGTATCTGGGCTCGAAGACCGGCCGCGACGGGATCCACGGCGCCACCATGGCGTCGGCGGAGTTTGACGATGCGTCCGACGAGAAGCGCCCGACCGTTCAGGTCGGCGACCCTTTTGCCGAGAAGCTGCTCCTCGAAGCGTGCCTGGAACTGATGAAATCCGGAGCCGTCATCGCCATCCAGGACATGGGCGCCGCCGGACTCACAAGTTCGGCCGTCGAGATGGGCGCCAAGGGCAATCTCGGGGTCGAGCTCGATCTCGACAACGTTCCGTGCCGCGAAGAGGGGATGAGTGCCTACGAGATGATGCTGTCGGAGAGCCAGGAGCGCATGCTCATGGTGCTCAAACCCGGCATGGAGAAAGAAGCCGAGGCGATCTTCGTCAAGTGGGGGTTGGATTTCGCCATCATCGGACGGACCACCGATACCCTCCGGTTCGTGGTCAAGCACCACGGCGAGGTCATGGCCGATCTTCCCATCAAGGAGATGGGCGACGAGGCTCCGCTCTACGATCGGCCTCACGTGCCGACACCCGCAAAGCCCGTTCTGGCACCCGAGAGCGTTGCGGCGCCGATGTCCGATTCCGACGCGCTTTTGAAGCTCGTCGGCTCGCCGGACCAGAGTTCGCGGCGCTGGGTCTGGGAGCAATACGATCACCTGATCCTGGGCAATACCGTGCAGGTGCCGGGAGGCGATGCGGCGATCGTGCGGGTCGAAAACGGTCCGAAGGGGCTCGCCCTCACCACCGACGTCAACCCGCGCTATTGCGAGGCCGATCCGTTCGAGGGCGGCAAGCAGGCGGTAGCCGAGGCCTGGCGCAACATCACGGCCGTGGGTGGCCTGCCGCTGGCAATCACCGACAACCTCAATTTCGGCAGTCCCGCTCGCCCGGAAGTGATGGGACAGTTCGTGGGCTGTCTGCGCGGAATCGGCGAAGCCTGTCGGGTGCTGGACTTCCCGGTCGTGTCCGGCAACGTCTCTCTCTACAACGAGACCAACGGCCAGGGCATTCTTCCGACACCGGCAATCGGCGGCGTCGGCGTGCTCGACGACGTGACGATTCACGCCTCGGTCGCGTTCAAGCGCGACGGCGACGCGTTGATTCTGATCGGCGAGACCGAGGGCTGGCTCGGCCAGTCGATCTATCTGGCGGATCTCTGCGGTCGGGAGGACGGCGCTCCGCCTCCCGTCGATCTCGCGCAGGAACGCCGCCATGGCGACTTCGTGCGCCAGCTCATCCGCTCCGGACAAGTCGACACCGTCCATGATTGCTCGGATGGGGGCCTTGCCCTGACGCTCGCCGAAATGGCGATGGCCGGCGGCATCGGCGCGACCATCGCGACCGAGCCCGACGACCTGCCGCGCCACGCCTTCCTGTTCGGCGAGGACCAGGCCCGCTACGTGCTGGCTGTCCCTCAGGACGCCGCCGCCGACATTCTCTATGAGGCCACCGCCATCGGCGTGCCGGCGGCACTGCTGGGCGTAACCGGCGGGGCTTCGTTGATTCTGCCGGGCGGGCAGGCCATATCGGTGGCGTCATTGAAGGCCGCGCACGAATCGTGGCTTCCCGACTACATGGCCGGCAAGGCCTGAGGACCATTTCCATGCCGATGGATGCGATCGATATCGAGACCATGATCAAGGCGGCGATTCCGGATGCGATCGTCGAAATCCGGGATCTTGCCGGCGATGGAGATCATTTCGCCGCGACAGTGACGTCCGCGGCCTTCCGGGGAAAATCCCGCGTTCAGCAGCACCAGATGGTCTATGCGGCGCTGCAAGGCCGCATGGGAGGCGTCCTGCACGCTCTTGCGTTGACCACGGTGACACCCGACAATTAGGCGAAGACCCGGCGCCTTGACCGCCGCGGAACAGGAGAGACCCATGACCGATGCCCGTCAGGCAATCGAGAACGAAGTGAAGTCGAACGACGTGGTGCTGTTCATGAAAGGCACCCCCCAATTTCCCATGTGCGGATTTTCGGGCCAGGTGGTGCAGATCCTGGGATATCTCGGCGTGGAGTATAAGGGCGTGAACGTCCTCGACGATGAGGGTATCCGCCAGGGCATCAAGGATTATTCGAGCTGGCCGACCATCCCCCAGCTCTACGTGAAGGGCGAATTCGTCGGCGGCTGCGACATCACCCGCGAGATGTTCCAGGCGGGCGAGCTGCAGCAATTGTTCGTCGATAACGGGATCGCGGTCAAACAGAGCGCCTGAGCAGGCTGGAAAATCGAGCATCGGAGGGGTGGAGCAGGGCTCCGCCCCTCTTGCATTCAGGCCGCGACATAAAGTTGCAATGTTCAAACTCCCCGATCGGCTGCAAAATACCTGCCCGGACATATAAGCCGCGCGAGACAAAGCGGTGCCGGAACGGGGGTTTGCATGATCGACGACACCAACGTCATAACGCTGAAACGGCGTCATTCGTCAAAGACTGCGCATCCGCCGAAAACCATTCTCGAACGGATCTATACCGCGGGGTCCCTTGCGCTTCCTGCCGACGACGTGGCGACCAAGATGGCGTCGCTGATGCTTCAGGCGCTGGGCTTCATCGTCATCGACGAGATCCTCGCCGACGGCACGCCGCGCCGGCTGGAGCGCGGGCAGGCCCGCGCCGCGATGGACCGGCCATGGCGGCTCGCAAAAGCGGGCTTCGCGGGCGAGATCGGCGTACCTGACGCTCCCCCGCGTCGCTAGGTCTGGCTACGGCTTGAGAGCCGCCTCGATGAACGCAACGGCGTCCGGCGAAGCCCACTCGGCCGGTCCCTTCAGAAGCGCAATCTCGCAACCGGACGCATCGACCAGCAAGGTCGTCGGAAGGCCGACAACGTGGCCGGATTTCTGCAAGACCTGCAGGAGCTGACCCGTGGGGTCAGCATAATAGTCGAGGTTGCGGATCTCGTTCTGTTGCAGCCATGCCTTGGGCTTATCCGAATTGCGGGTATCCACGTTGATGGCCACGACCTCGAAAGCCGGGCCGCCGAGGCGGGCCTGGAGCTTGTCCAGGGCCGGCATCTCCTCGCGGCACGGCACGCACCAGGTTGCCCACAGGTTGACCAGAATTGTCCTGCCCTTGAAATCCGCCAGAGTGCGAGGTTGCTGCTCCGCATTGATAAATGAGACGACCGGCGGCGGTTTGGGTGCGGCATTAACCGCCACGGCCGCCACTTCGCCCCGCGCCTTTCCTTTGAGATGGGCCATTGAGGCGGCAGGCGCACGGCATTCGCCCTGGTCGGCGGGAGACTGGCCTGGCATGCGAACCACATACCAGCTCGCAGCCACCCCGATGGCGACGGCGAGCGCGAGAGCAGTCAGGCGGGAGCGGGACAAGATCGGCATGAAGCGGATTTGCCGCGTTTTCGCCCAAGCCTCAAGCGAACAAAGGACGCAACGGCCGGTTCTGCCATCACGATCGGGTGGGAAGCGCCCAAATGTCGGCTTTTGCCGCGCAAGGTTGCCTCTCGCATCGGTTCGCGGATGTCGTTATGGTGCGGCCAAGTTTCGGAGCATCTGATGTCGTCCAGCCTCGTGTTCTCCCGCACCCTCCTGGTGGCGGGCATTCTCGTTCTCGGCCTTTCCGCCTGCGGCCGTCGCGGCGCGCTCGAAGCGCCGCCCGATCCGCACGCTGCGCCGGCGCAACAGGGGGCTGACGGCACCGGCGCGTCGCAAGGTGCCTTGCCGTCTCCCGTGGGAACGCCAGCGAGGACCAAAAGCCGTCCCATCACCGTCCCCAAGACGCCTTTCTTTCTCGATCCGATTCTTTAAGGTCGCGCCATGCATCACTTTGCCTATCGCGACGGCATTCTGCATGCCGAGGGCGTTGACCTGCGCCGGATCGCCGAAGAGGTCGGCACTCCGTTCTATTGCTATTCGTCGGCCACGCTGGAGCGTCACTACCGGGTCTTTGCCGAAGCGTTCAGCGACCGGGATGCGCTCGTTTGCTATGCCATGAAGGCGAATTCGAACCAGGCGGTGCTGCGTACGCTGGGCGAGCTCGGCGCTGGCATGGACATCGTCTCGGAAGGCGAATTGCGCCGCGCGCTTGCGGCGGGCGTGCCCGGCGAGCGAATCGTATTCTCGGGCGTCGGCAAGACCCGGCGCGAAATGGCGTTTGCGCTCGACAGCGCCATCCTGTGCTTCAACGTGGAGTTGGAATCGGAGCTCCAGACACTGTCCGAAGTGGCGGTCGCCAAGGGAGTGCCGGCGCGCATCTCGATCCGCATCAATCCGGATGTGGACGCGAGGACGCACAAGAAAATCTCGACCGGTAAATCCGAAAACAAATTCGGCATTCCGATCGCCCGCGCGCGGGATGTCTACGCGCTGGCGGCAAAGCTGCCCGGGATCGAGGTGACGGGCGTCGATATGCATATCGGCAGCCAGATCATCGACCTGGAGCCCTTCGACAACGCCACCGCCCTGCTGGCGGAACTCGCCCGGGACCTCATGGCCGATGGCCACAAGCTCCACCACATCGATCTGGGCGGCGGCCTCGGCATTCCTTACCGCGCCGACAACGAGCCCCCTCCCGATCCGCAGGCCTATGCGGCCATCATCAAGCGGCACACGAGCGATCTCGGCCTCAAGCTGGTGTTCGAGATGGGACGGTTGATCGCCGGCAATGCGGGAATTCTCGTGACGCAGGTGATCTACGTGAAGCAGGGGGCCGACCGGTCCTTCGTGATCGTCGATGCGGCCATGAACGATCTGATCCGTCCCACGCTTTATGATGCGTTTCACGATATCAAGCCGGTCGAGGAGCCCGGGCCGCACACGCCGCGCCTCGTCGCCGACGTGGTCGGACCGGTCTGCGAAACCGGCGATTACCTGGCGCTTGCCCGCGACCTGCCGATGGTCAAGCCCGGCGACCTGATCGCCATCATGACCACCGGCGCCTATGGGGCCGTGACCGCCAACACCTACAACTCCCGCCTGCTGATTCCGGAAGTCCTGGTCAAGAACGAAGGCCACGCGGTCATCCGCCCGCGGCCTAGCTATGACGATCTCATCGGGCTCGATCAGATGCCGGCCTGGCTCTCGTGAGCGGATTCGGCATGCGGCGTGGCTTCTCCCGCCTCGTCATTTTGTGAACGCGTTTCCTTCCCATCATCCCGTGGACGCCTAATCGCCACTGGCTATGACCTCGCGTCATGCTAGCTTTCTGGTGAGGACGACCGCAAGGAGACCAATGGGATGAACGAGGGACCGGGCGCGGCGCCCGTGGCAAGCCAGGCAGTTTCCCGCTTCGGCAACCTCATCGCTCGCGCCCGTCAGGCGCTTGCGATCGAGCGGGTTTGGCCGCTGCTGTGGCTGCCCGCTTCCGTCATCCTGGTCTTCCTCGCCCTGTCGTGGTTCGGAATATGGCTCGATCTCAGCGCCCCGGCGCGGATGTTCGGGGTTGGTCTTTTTGCTGCGCTACTGGCCGCCTCGTTCTGGCCGCTGGTCCGGTTGCCTCGGCCCACGCGCGCCGAGATCCTGGGCAGGATAGACCGGGATACCGGTCTCGGGCACTCGCCCGCCCACGCGCTGGTCGACACTCTCGCCATCGGCATCGCCGATCCCGGCACCCGCGCGCTGTGGTCGCTCCACCGGCGGCGGGCGGAGGAAACCATCCGCCATATGCGCGTCGCAGCGCCGCGGCCGGATATGCCCAAACGCGACCGTTATGCGCTGCGTGCCGTTGCGATTCTGGCGCTTGTGGCGAGCGCCTTCGTGGCGGGCCCGGAGATGGGAACGCGGCTGTCATCCGCCTTCGACTGGCGAAAGCCTGCGGGAGCCGGGCCCACGTCCCGCATCGATGGCTGGATCGATCCGCCGCTCTATACGCGGGCACCGCCGGTGATGATCGATCTGGCCAAGAGCCAGACCCTTCGGGCCCCGATCCATTCCACGGTCGTGATCCGCATCGCGGGCGATGGCGCGGCCGAGATTACGGCAGGCACGGGCCTTGCGCCCTTGCCGCCCAAGCAGGCCCAGCGGACGGATCTGCGAGAGGAGCGCTTCACGCTCGAACGGAACGCCGAGATTTCGGTCAAGACTGGCCTGGCCGGTTCGGCCCGATTGACCTTCGAGG
Source organism: uncultured Alphaproteobacteria bacterium (assembly GCA_963828985.1). Lineage (GTDB taxonomy): Bacteria > Pseudomonadota > Alphaproteobacteria > Rhizobiales > Beijerinckiaceae > Microvirga. Next base: position 1,447,794 of record CAWHGT010000003.1, on the reverse strand, counting down.
CAGTTCCAGACCGCGCTCCCGAGATCGCCTTCTCGGCCCCGCCGGAGGCGAACGAGAAAGGCGCTTTCACGCTCTCCTACAAGGGTCGTGACGATTACGGCATCGCGTCGATCGAGGGCGTGGTCGAACGGGCCGGTAGCGTGACGGGCCGCACGCTCGTGCCGCCACCCACACTCTCCCTCGCCATTCCCAACCACGAGGACAACGCTCCCGAGACAAGATCCCTCGTCGACCTGTCGACCCATCCCTGGGCTGGCGCGAGGGTGCGGATCCGTCTGCGCGTCAAGGACGAGGCGGGACAGGAGGCGCTGAGCGAGCCGGTCGAATTCACCCTGCCGCAGCGTCCCTTCTCGAATCCGCTGGCAAAAGCTCTCGTGGAACAGCGCCGCAACCTCATCCTGGGTCCGGATGATCGCAAGCGCGTCCAGATCGCGCTCGACGCCCTGCTCATCGAGCCTGACAGCTTCACGCCGCAATGGGGCGTGTTCATGGGGCTGCGGCTCGGCGCTCAGCGTCTCCGGAGAGCACGTAGCGACGAGGCCCTTGTCGATGTGGCGGATTGGCTCTGGAACATGGCGCTCCAGATCGAGGACGGAAATCTGTCGGACAGCGAGCAGCAATTGCGCGCCGCGCAGGATCGCCTCAAGGAAGCGATGGATCGTGGTGCACCCAATGAGGAGATCAGGCGTCTGACCGACGAATTGCGGCAGGCGATGGATCGGTTCCTGCGTGAATTCGCGCAGCGAATGCGGGACAATCCGACTGCGCAGGATCCTAATGGGCGGGAGCCGGACCGCGTCATTTCACAAAACGATCTCAACCGCATGCTGGAGAAGATGGAAGACGCCATGCGGCGCGGCGACATGGCCGAGGCCGAGCGCCTGTTGAACGAGCTTCGCAACATTCTTGAAAACCTGCAGACCGCGCGGCCCAACGGCCGGATGACCGACCCTCTCGGCCGCGAGATGCAGCAATCCATGCGCGACCTGGAGGACATGGCGCGCGAGCAGCAGAACCTGAGGGACGATACCTTCCGGGACGGGCAGAACCGGCGCATGCAGCAAGGTGACAGGGGCCGGCAGCAACAACGTCAGGGCCAGCGCCAGCGCGGACAGAGGGGCGAACAGGGCGACAATCAGGAACAGGCCGAGAACGGCGATAACGGAGAACCGGGTCCTGGCGAGCAACAGGATCCGCTTGGCCAACGCCAGCAGGCGCTGCGTGAGCGCCTTCGCGAACTACAGCGCCGGATGCAGGGTCAGGGCATGCAGAACGAGCAGGGGCTTGGCGATGCCGAGGACGCCATGCGCGAGGCCGAAGGGGCGCTCGGGCAGGGACAGGACGGAGAAGCCGTCGACGCGCAGGGGCGTGCTCTGGAAGGCTTGCGCCGCGGCATGCAGGGCATGGCCCAACAGATGCAGCAAATGCAGCAAGGCCAACAGGGCCAGCAGGGCCAGCAGGGCGATCCCCAACAAGGCGACGGGCAGCAGGGCAACAATGACCCATTGGGACGCCAGCGCGCCGGGCAGGATGACCGCGACCCATTGGGGCGGGCAACCCGTTCCCGAGAGGCGAGCGAGGGCCGGGCCATCCCCAATCTCGATCAAACGCCAGCCGAACGAGCGCGGCGCATCCTCGATGAATTGAGGCGCAAGCTGGGTGACCCAACGCGAGCCCAGGAGGAGCTGGATTATTTCGACCGGCTGCTGCGTCGCAACTGAAACGCGCACGTAACTGAAACACGCAGCCTTGCGCGAATGCGCCAATCGCGGCACTTTCCGCGCCGCCTCGTGCCCTCCCGCCTATGGACATCCGATGAGCAGCTTTGTGGATTTACTCGTACCGCTCGCGGTCCTCGCCGTTGCGATCGTTCTCGTGCTGGGACTTGTCAACATGTTGCGTGGGGGCAATGCAAACACCTCGCAACGTCTCATGCGCATGCGGGTTTTGCTGCAATTCCTGGCCATTATCATCATTATGGGCGTCGTTTGGTGGCGGGCGGTTTGACGTCCGAGTATTGACAGCTCCCGGTCCACATCTTCTATAAGACCCATATTAGCCGCGGGGCGATTTGCTTCGTGGCCCTATTTCTCTTTGTCTCGTATTGGAAACGGCCCCGGATGCGTCTAGGCACAGTGACAGGTCTGAGCCTATTGATTGCCATTGTGGCAGCTCCTTCCGCCCGTGCGGAGGAATGGAAAAGGCCAGCAGGCACACCCTCTCTTCTGTCCGAATTCCGCTTCGGATTTTCGGCGCAGGACCCGTGGGGAGAGGAGGGTCGCAGCAATTCGGCCAACCTGACGGGCGAAATTCTGTTCGCCAAACCCTTTACCGCCTCCGACCTCTTCACGAGCTATTTCATTCCACGTCCCCATGTGGGCGGCAGCCTGAACTTTGACGGCCAGACGAGTTTTGCCTATGCGGGCCTGACCTGGAGCGTCGACCTGACCCCGTCCCTTTTCGTCGAAGGCAGTCTTGGCGGTGCGTTCCATGACGGCGAAACCACGACACGCGGCCTGCCCCGGAGGGTCGAGTCGCTCGGCTGCACGCCGCTGTTTCGCGAATCCGGTGCGGTGGGCGTGCGCCTCTCGGCCAACTGGAGCGTGATGGCGACTCTCGAGCGTCTTACCAATGCCGGCGCCTGTTCGGAAAATCGCGGCTTGACCAATGTGGGCGCACGGGTCGGTTATACGTTCTGATCGCATCTCGGAGTGACCCATGGTCGTTTTGAACCGGATCTACACCCGCACGGGCGATACCGGCACGACCGCTCTGGCAGCCGGGGGACGGCGCTCCAAACACGATCTTCGCATCGAGGCTTACGGCACGGTTGACGAGACGAACGCGTGCCTTGGCCTCGTCCGTCTCCATACCTCGGGTGACGCGCTCGACGGCGTTCTCGGCCGCATCCAGAACGATCTGTTCGATCTCGGTTCCGATCTTGCGACCGTCGAGACCGGCAAGCCCCTCCCCTATGCGCCATTGCGGATCAGCCAGGGCCAGGTCGATCGTCTGGAGCGCGAGATCGACGACATGAACGCGGAGCTGTCGACGCTGCGATCTTTCGTGCTGCCCGGCGGAACACCGGCCGCCGCTGCCCTGCACCTTGCCCGCACGGTTTGTCGTCGTGCCGAACGCCGGGTGGTCGAGCTCGCCGAGAAACCGGGCGAGACGGTAGCACCCGAGGCCGTGCGTTACCTCAACCGTCTATCGGATCTTCTTTTTGTTGCGTCTCGCTACATCAATCAAAAGGGTGCTCTGGACGTGCTCTGGGTTCCCGGCCAGAACCGCTAAACCATGTTTCTCCCTCTCCACGACGGCGTTCCGCTAAAGAACCTGAAGACGCCGCTGGCGACCCGGCTTCTGATCGTGACCTGCATCGGCGTGTACATTCTGACGTTCTACACGCGGATTGGCGCGGACGAGATGGTGGCGGGTTTCGGGCTTATTCCGGCCGTGCTGTTCGGGAGTGAAATCCTTCCCGCGGGCTTTCCCTTCGTGCCTGCCGAGCTGACGCTCGTCACCAACATCTTCCTCCACGGCTCGCTGTTTCACCTCCTCGGCAACATGCTGTTTCTCTGGGTGTTCGGCGACAATGTCGAAGACGCCATGGGACATTGGCGGTTCATCTTGTTTTTCGTGCTGTGCGGAACCGCCGCGAGCCTGCTTCATGCTGTCATCGATCCCACGTCGCACCGTCCGCTCATAGGAGCCTCCGGCGGCGTATCGGGCGTTGTCGCCGCCTACCTCATCTTGTATCCACGGGTGCGTATCTGGGCGCTGTTTCTCAACGGCATACCGCTCAAGCTTCCTGCCTATTGGGCGATCGGCTTCTGGTTCCTGCTGCAATTCGCGTCTGCGTTCTTCAGCAGCGATGATGGCGTGGGGTGGTTCGCGCATCTCGGCGGCTTCGTTGCCGGTGCAGTGCTCATTCCGCTGATGCGCCATCGCTACGATCCGCTGCTGGCGCGGGTGGCGGCCCGCGAAGCGCAAGCGCCGCGTTGACAATCGTCCTCTGCGATATAGGGTCCGCCCAAACATTCCCGCCCGTCCGGATAGGCTGCGAGAGGCCCTGTCCGGGCCCGATCTTGCAATGAGGGACCGCCCTATGAAGCTTCTGGTGTGTGTGAAGCGCGTTGTGGACTACAACGTGAAGATCCGTGTGAAGGGTGACGGCACCGGCGTCGAGTTGGCCAACGTCAAGATGTCGATGAACCCTTTCGACGAGATCGCCGTCGAAGAAGCGATCCGATTGAAGGAACAGGGCAAGGCCACCGAGGTCGTCGCCGTTTCCATCGGTCCCCAACAGGCAGCCGAGACAATCCGCACCGCCCTCGCCATGGGAGCGGATCGGGGCATCCTGGTAAAGACCGACGCAACGGTGGAGCCGCTGGCGGTGGCCAAGCTTCTGCAGAAGGTGGTCGACCAGGAAAAGCCCGATCTTGTGATCCTCGGCAAGCAGGCAATCGACGACGATGCCAACCAGACCGGGCAGATGCTCGCAGCGCTCCTGGGCTGGCCGCAGGGAACCTTCGCTTTCAAGCTCACGCCCACCGACAGCGGAATCGACGTGACGCGCGAGGTGGATGGCGGATTGCAGACCGTCGCGTTGAGGCTTCCGGCCATCGTCACCACCGACCTGCGCCTGAACGAGCCGCGCTACGCGAGCCTTCCGAACATCATGAAGGCGAAGAAAAAGCCGATCGACGAGACGAGCCCGGAGACGCTCGGCGTCGAGATCGCGCCGCGCCTCAAGGTGCTCAAGACGACGGAACCGGGCGGCCGCAAGGCCGGCGTGAAGGTCGGCTCAGTGGCCGAACTCGTGTCGAAGCTCAAGACCGAAGCCGGCGTGCTCTGACAAGGATTGAACGATGACCACATTGCTGATCGCCGAGCACGACAACGCTCACCTGAAGGACGCCACCCACAAGGCGCTCTCGGCCGCCACGGCCTTGGGCGGGCCCGTGCACGTGCTGGTGGCCGGCACGAACGCGAAAGCTGCCGCCGATGCGGCGGCGAAGCTCGCCGGCGTCGAAAAAGTGCTGCTGGCCGATGCGGCGCCCTACGAGCACCAGCTCGCGGAGCCCGTCGCTGCGCTCATCGTGTCCCTGGCGCCTGCCTACGATGCGATCGTGGCCGCCGCCACCACCACGGGCAAGAACGTGCTGCCGCGCGTTGCGGCACTTCTCGACGTGATGCAGATCTCGGACATCACCAAGGTGGTGTCGCCTGATACGTTCGAGCGTCCGATCTATGCCGGCAACGCCATCCAGACGGTGCAGGCGACAGATTCCAAGAAGGTCATCACGGTGCGGATCTCGGCCTTTCCGGCAGCCGCCGAGGGTGGTTCGGCTCCCATCGAGAACGTCGCGGCGGCGGCGGATCCGCAGCTTTCGACATTCAAGGGCGAGGAGATTGCGAAGAACGACCGGCCCGAACTGACCTCTGCCAAGATCATCATCTCGGGCGGCCGCTCGCTCGGGTCGGCTGAGAACTTCGCCAAGTACATCGAGCCGATCGCCAACAAGCTCGGCGCCGCCATGGGCGCGTCCCGGGCCGCGGTCGATGCGGGCTATGCGCCGAACGACTGGCAGGTCGGCCAGACCGGCAAGGTGGTGGCGCCGCAGCTCTATATCGCGGTCGGCATCTCGGGCGCGATCCAGCATCTCGCCGGCATGAAGGATTCCAAGGTCATCGTTGCGATCAACAAGGACGAGGAAGCGCCGATCTTCCAGGTTGCCGATTACGGACTCGTGGGCGACCTCTTCACGATCCTGCCTCAGTTGGAAGAAGAGTTGACCAAAGCAGGGTAATGGGGTCAGGAATGTGAGCATCCTGGACGGCGCGCCGACCGGGTCCTTTTTCAATGGCGACAGCCTCTGAGGCGACGGCACGATGAGTATCGAGATCAAAACGGTGGGTGTGATCGGCGCTGGCCAGATGGGCAGCGGAATTGCTCACGTCTGCTCGCTGGCGGGACTGAACGTTCGCCTGCACGATCTCACGCAGGAGCGCATCAACGCGGGCCTTGCGACGATCACCGGCAACATGGCGCGGCAGGTCTCCAAGGAAGCCATCACGGACGCGGAGCGTCAGGCAGCGCTTCAGCGCATCATGCCGGCTCCGACCTATGACGATCTCTCGGCATGCGACATCGTGATCGAGGCCGCCACCGAGAACGAGGAGGTGAAACGCAAGATCTTTGCCGCCTTGTGCCCTTCGCTGCGCCCCGACGCGATGATTGCCACCAACACGTCGTCGATCTCGATCACGCGTCTTGCTTCCTCGACGGATCGGCCCGAACGTTTCATCGGCATCCACTTCATGAACCCGGTGCCGGTCATGCAGCTGGTCGAATTGATCCGCGGCATCGCCACCGAGGACCCGACATACGAATCCGCCAAGGAATTCATCGGCAAGCTCGGCAAGACGACGACGGTGTCGGAGGATTTCCCGGCCTTCATCGTCAACCGCATCCTGCTGCCGATGATCAACGAGGCGATCTATACGCTCTACGAGGGCGTCGGCTCGGTCGAAGCCATCGACACGGCCATGCGCCTCGGCGCAAACCACCCCATGGGCCCGCTGCAGCTGGCCGATTTCATCGGGCTCGATACCTGCCTGTCGGTCATGCAGGTCCTGCATGAGGGCCTGGCGGATTCGAAATACCGTCCGTGCCCGCTGCTGGTAAAATATGTCGAGGCCGGTTGGCTCGGTCGCAAGGCAAAGCGCGGGTTCTACGATTATCGCGGCGAAAAGCCGGTTCCCACCCGCTAGCACCGCTTCGGTTGGCGGCGATGCCGCACAGTGGCACGATGCCGGATGGGTTTAGTCGCCTGCAGCATGTCCGGGCACCATTCCAGCCGATAAGCAACGAGCTTGCGAGGCTGAAGGCTCCGGGCGCCTTTCCAAGCGCGATAGCGATTCTAGAAGAAACGGCGAAACGCGTCCGCGAAATAATAAGGTCCAAACGTCCACAATCCCGTCCAGAGAACAGCTCCGATAGCGTTGGCGACGACGAAATGGTGCCACGGCATTCCGACCGAACCCGCCACGAGGCCATTGAGCTGGCGAAGCACCACGACGAAACGGGCGCCCAGAACCATGAGAAAGCCGCGCCTCGAGGCAAGATCCTCCACATGGGCGAGCCGTTCGGGGGTCAGCTTGATGAGGGGGCCGAAGCGCACAAGCAACCTACGGCCGCCGAAATGTCCGATCAGGAAGCCGGTGCTGTCGCCCAGCACGGCGCCCAGAAAAGCAGCCGCAAACACGTTGTGGAGAGCAAGATCGCCCCGCGTCGCAAGGAGCGATGCCGTAATCAACGCGCTCTCGCCGGGGAGCGGTACGCCGAATGACTCGAAATAGATGACGACGAAAAGCGCCGTGGCGCCGTAAAGCGCGATCAGGTGCTCGATATCGGAGATCGCCTGTTGGACGGATGTCATTTGGTGGGCCGTGCTGGACGGTTCTCCCAATCCCACACGGACGCAGCGCTGGCGAGGAGATTTTTCCCTGCCGTTTTTTGTGGGTGCGTCACAGAGTTGCCCCAGCTCGGCTTCACAACAGCGTCACAAGTCCTGTAGTCTTTGGCTCTACGGGAGTGCTGCTCGTCTGATCGAGGAGATACGGTGACGATACACGTCCAGCCTGTTGTGCGACCGGAGGCCTGCCCGGCCCTCGTTCTCAATGCCGATTACCGGCCCTTGAGCTACTACCCCTTGTCGATCTGGTGTTGGCAGGATGCCATCAAGGCGGTCTTCCTCGACCGGGTCAATATCGTGTCCGAATACGACAAGACGGTGCGAAGTCCGTCCTTTGAAATCCGCCTGCCCTCGGTGATTTCTCTCAAGACCTACGTCAAGCCTTCCCGTCATCCAGCCTTCACCCGCTTCAACGTCTTCCTGCGCGACCGGTTTACCTGCCAATATTGCGGCACCCGCGAGGATTTGACCTTCGACCACGTGATCCCGCGCTCCAAAGGCGGCCAGACCACCTGGAACAACGTCGTGGCCGCCTGCGCACCCTGTAACCTTCGCAAAGGCGACCGCCTTCCGAACCATGTGGAGATGTGGCCGCGCCAAAGCCCCTTCGCGCCGACCCTGCAGGATCTGCATTCCAACGGCCGGCTCTTTCCGCCGAACTACCTGCACGACAGCTGGCTCGACTATCTTTATTGGGACAGCGAGCTCGAGCCCTAAGATTTCAACCCGCGCCGGGCCGCGATCAGCGCCAGTGCCGCGAGGGCCGCCGAGATCAGCACGTTCCATCCGGCAAGCGAAAGACCGAGGAAGCGCCAGGCGGCTTCCGTGCAGCTGACGACCCGGATGGTGTTGAGCTGGCTCATCAGATCGCCGACCTTACCGGGCGCCGAGCCGGTATTGCCGCCGCAATCGCTCGGACCGAGCCAAAGACCCCATTCGACTCCCGCATGATACGCGCCGAGGGTCGCACTGGCGACGAAGACCAGCACCAGCACATAAAGCCCGACGCGGGTCCATTCTGACGCGCAGCAACGCGGCGCCAAGCGCGATGGGGATGCCCAGATAATAGGGATAGCGCTGCTGCAGGCACAGCTTGCAGGGCAGATAGCCCCACCCATACTGGAACACGAGGGCGCCGCCGATGGTCGCCGCCGCCGCTATCGCGATGGCAAGAGCCGTCTGCTGGAGGGTGAGACGAAAACGCATCCTTTGGCCTCAGAAGATATAACGAAACGCAACGAAACCGCCCACGAGCGCGACCAAAGCCACCATGGCCACCAGCGTTGAAATGGCGGTCGATGACGCCCTTGATGGTCGAGCCGTAGCGGCTCATCAGGAGCGCCACGGCGAAGAAACGGGCGCCCCGGGTGACGATCGACAGCAGGATGAACCAGCCGAGATGATAGCCTGCGAACCCCGCGGTGATCGTGACCAGCTTGTAGGGCAGCGGGGTCAACCCTTTGAGCAGGATGACCCAATGGCCGTATTCCGCATAGGAGCGCCGGAACGCTTCGGCGCCTTCCGCGAGGCCGTAGAATTTCACCAGCCAGAGGCCGAAGGAATCATAGAGCAGATAGCCGATGAGATACCCGAAAACCCCGCCCACGACCGATGCGATCGTGCAGATCAGCGCGTAGGACCAGGCCCGATCCGGGCGGGCCAGGATCATCGGCACCAGCATCACGTCCGGCGGAACCGGAAAAAACGAACTTTCGGCGAAGGACACCAAAGCAAGCGCATAAGGGGCGGACGGCCGTCCGGCGAGCGACAGGGTCCAGTCGTAGAGACGTCTCAGCATGGCGTTCCGAGGGCTGGTGTTCCAAGGTCGGGCCTCACGGCTCCGAAGCCCTTTGAGCACAACCGATCCCTGCTGGCGAGGGGCATGGCGACACATCCGTTCAAGTCTGATTGACCGCCCCGCGCAACCCATGTTACTCGGCACCCGCGTTGCCCCTGTGGCGGAATTGGTAGACGCGCTCGACTCAAAATCGAGTTCCGCAAGGAGTGCTGGTTCGATTCCGGCCAGGGGCACCACATTGATTGAGCTTTCGGTGGTCGCGCGGCTCAAGCTTCCTTGATCCAAACTCTCCATTGTCCATGTCGCCACGATCGGCAGCTTCGAAGCTAGAGTGCGGTCCACGAGCAGCGGTCCCGTTCACCGATTAGCCCTGCGGACGGTTACTCCGTACTGCTTCAAGTCCAGCATTCGCCTCACCGAGCCTGAGCCTTCGTGATCCTGACACCGAGGACATCGGATTCCCCTACATAACAATCGTGGTCTTCGGCGATCTCTCTCAAGATCGAGAGCCCGGTGGCGCCATCGCCGAAAGCCATCGATATCTCGATCAGGGTAAATTCGAGGCTCCGTCCAGGCGTCAGGGCGATGACCTGGCGCAAGATATCGACGGTTCGTTTCTCCGGAATGTGTGACGCCCGGGTGGTCATGACCTATGCCGCTGGACTTCTCTCCGATTCAAAATCATGATCCTACGCACTCGACGGATCAGAATAAGGCCGTAGCCCCATCCAAGGATACTTCGGCATTTTACACGCTTGGGGTCCTTTGCCCTATCGCGTTCACGTCCGGGACGGCATCGATGTGAAGACTATTCGCAGCGGCCTGAAGCTGACTCAGGTGGAGCTCGCTAGCGGATTCGGCTTCCCGCTCTCCGGGATAGGGAGCAGGGCACGCAGGCCCGAAAGTCCGCCCGCGTTCTGGTGATGGGCATCGCCCGCGAGCCTCAGACCGTTGAACGGGGAATGCAGGCAGCGTGATGCCTTAGACGCGGCGAGGTTGGGAGGCGAGAATGCCGATATTCTTGGATCGCCACGACTTACACGGTGCTACCGCAGCCGATATCGCGGAAGCACACCGCAAGGACCTTGAGGTGCAAGGAGCCTATGGGGTCCGATTTCTGACCTACTGGTTTGACGAAGCGCGAGGTACAGGATTCTGTCTTATCGACGCTCCAGATATCGAGACCGCAATGCGGGTGCATGACGAGGCCCACGGCCACGTCGCAAAGGATATTATCGAGGTTGACCTCTCAGCGGTGGAGGCTTTTCTCGGCAGGGTCTCCGATCCTGCACACGCCGCAGCCTCAACACAAACGATTGACCCGGCCCTGCGCGCGATCATGTTCACCGACATTGTCAACTCGACTGCCATGACAGCACGGCTGGGAGACATAAGGGCGGTTGAGATGGTGCGAGCGCACGATGCCCTGGTCAGGCGCGCCCTCAAGGACAAGGGCGGCCGTGAGGTAAAGCACACCGGAGACGGCATCATGGCTTCATTCGATGAGGTCACGGCAGCGGTGGACTGCTCCCGCGCCATTCAACAGGCTTTCGATGCCTTCAATCTCGCCAGCCAAGAGAAGCTTCAGGTTCGCATCGGCCTCGATGCGGGCGAGCCAGTCGCAGATAGCAACGACTTGTTCGGAGCAACCGTGCAAATGGCAGCGCGCCTCTGCCAGAGTGCTGAACCAGGATCGATAGTCGTTTCGGAGACCGTGCGCGAGTTGGTTCCTGAGCGGATCACTCTCGGAAACCTCGGCTTTCGATCCCTCAAGGGATTTTCAGACCCCGTCGAAGCGTTTGAAGTATCGTGGCGAGCGTAACCCACCCTTGGTGACCGAGAGTCTTGGCCGAGACACTCAAGCCTGATGAGGACCGCCAGTCGCGACAGTCACCCTGATTTGTGAATCATCCGCAATCGCATTTCCGGCACAGCGTCCTTCTGCTAGACTTTGACCCGCTTGGGCCCGGACCGAAGAGGCGATGGCCCAGCCGGAGCCATGTGATCAGAATGCTCCATTTCATCCTGTCGCTCCGGTGGGTCACGCTTCTTGCGGCCCTTGGAGCTGCCGTCGGATCCATGCTGATGTTCATCGAGGGCGGCGTGAAGCTGGCCCGTGCCTTGGGCCTGGCCTTTCTGATCACCGAATCGGAAGGTCTCTCGGTCGTCGCTTCGGTGATGCAAGCGACCGACGCGTTCCTGTTCGGGCTCGTGCTGATCGTCTTTGCCTATGCGATCACGTTCGGCTTTGCCATCGACCTTCCCGAAGCGGCTCGGGCCAAGCTGCCTCAGTGGATGCGGGTGGACGGGATCAGCGAACTGAAGATCACGCTGATCGAAGTCACGCTGGTCTACCTCGTGGTGGATTTCGCCACCGACATGGTGGAGGTCGAGACGCACGTCACCTGGAACATGCTGATGAAGCCGGTCGCCATCCTCCTCATCGCCGGGGCCTTGCGCCTCGTCGAGATTGGCCGCTCCGAAAGCGAGGCCAGCGCCAAAGAGGAGCCGGGGAAGCCAACTCACCTCAGGCCGCTATAAGAGCACGCGCCCGCCACGGCACATGGCACGGGGGACCGCCTCCGGGCCCCCGGCTGAGCAACAGCTTCTGGTCAGCCTGCGGTCGTGGGGTCGATCGTCGAGCGAACCTCCGACACACTGTCGGCAGGGAAACCTGCCTGGCGGGCATGGTCGCGGATCATGTCCGCGTTCTCGGCCCGGTAGACGCAATAGATCTTGTCGTCGGTCACGTAGCTGTGGACCCATTGGATCTCGGGGCCCATGGCGCGCAGAACGTCGCACGACGTGTTCGACGCTCCCTTGAGATCGTCGGCGGACGCGTTGCCGATACCGGGCATGTTTCTCTCGATGACGAATTGCTTCATGACCCACTCCCGTGATTGGACGGCCGCTTGGTCTGGCCGCGTCCAGCCGTCGAGCAGGTTCTGCTTCGATGAAGCGACTGGCAACTGCCCATCGGAATCATTGCGTGCTCCAGAGCGGCGGCTCCTGCCTACATTGGGCGTGAAGCAAGAGCCTTGCGCGGCGCGCGGGCTCCGTGAGAGAACAGCGCGTCGATCGGGGGCGCCCTTGCATTCTCTCCTTTCCGTGCAGATGCTGCGAGCGCTCGCCGCCGCCATGGTCGTGCTGCACCATATCCAGCTCAACCTCGCGCTTGGATTCGGGCTGCCCGAGGCGCTGCCGAACCTCGCTGTGGGTTCCGCGGGCGTCGATATCTTCTTCGGCATCTCCGGTTTCGTGATGGTGATTTCATCCGATCGCCTGTTCGCGCGGCCAGGCGCCGCCAAAACGTTCATCACCCGCCGGCTGATCCGCATCGTGCCGCTTTATTGGGCCGTCACGTCGATCTACGTGGTGGCGCTCGGCGGCGGCTACACGCTGGCACACACATTGGCATCATACCTGTTCGTGCCGTTTCCCGGGCCGGGAGGTGTCATGCAGCCGGTCCACGTCGTGGGCTGGACGCTCAATTACGAGATGTTCTTCTACGCCCTGTTCGCCCTCGCCATCGCGCTCCCGCGGCGGCGTGCGGTGTGCGTGCTCGCGGTTGCAATGATCGTGTTCGTGGCCGCCGGAAAGATCCTGCCGTCGGCAATCGACGCGCTCGCTTTCTGGTCGCGCCCCATCATGCTGAACTTCGTCCTCGGACTGGCGCTGGGCCTCGCCTATCTGGAGGGATGGCGGTTGCCACGGATCGTCGCCGGTTTGATGATGGCGGCCGCGGCGTTCCTTTTCTGGCTTCAGATCGGAGAGCCGTTCCCCTCCACGTGGGGCCGGATCGTCGCCTACGGAATTCCGACCGCGCTTCTCCTGGCCGGCGCCACCCTGGGCCGCTTCGGCCAGCCGATGGGAAAGCTTCGTGCCCTCGCGGTCATGGGCGACGCTTCCTATGCGCTCTACCTCGTCCATCCCCTGGTGCTGTGGGGATGCCGCATGGTGGCGCTGAAACTCGGATTTCCTGTCGGCCAGGCGCCATGGCTCTACGCTTGTTTCGCGATGGCGGCGGCGATTTTCGTCTCGCTGGTCGTGAACCGCTATTTCGACCAGCCGGCCACAGGATGGCTGCGCAAGCGTTTCGCACCTTCGCCTCGGCGCCCTCCTGCCGATGCCATCGCGGCGTCGATTCCGCCGGGCGGGCTCTAACGCCCGCCTTAAACAAGAGCCCCTAATCCTGCCGGGCCGTTTCGGCGAGTTCGCTGAACGCCGCCACTACGTTCTCATAAACGGGGCGTTTGAACGGGATGATGAGTTCAGGCAGGCGTTCCATGGCTTCCCATCGCCACTCGTCGAATTCAGGCTTGTGCCGCCCGCCACCGGGCTGCTGAACGTTGATCTCGTCCTCGCTCCCCTCGAAGCGGAACGCGAACCAACGCTGTGTCTGCCCGCGATAGCGACCCCGCCAGGCGCGGCCCGCGACGACGGAAGGCAGGTCGTAGGAGTACCATTCGGGCGCCTCGGCAAGCGGAACCACCGAGCGCACGCTGGTTTCCTCGTAGAGTTCCCGAAGCGCTGCCTGATAGGGCTCTTCGCCCGGATCGATGCCGCCTTGGGGCATCTGCCACGCATAGGCGGCGGCATTGTCCTGCGGGTTGTGTTCGGATCGCCGGCGGCCGATGAAGACGCGGCCGGCCCGATTGAGAAGCATAACACCCACACAGGAGCGGTACGGAAGCTCACTCCCGAGTTGCTGTCCTCTGGCGCTTCTCATTGGACCACATCCTCCCTGTCCGCCCGTTCGCCACGCCCGCAAAGCGGAGAAAACGCTCCGGCGCGGCGGCCTTGTTCGTTCCAAAGAGTGACCGCTCGAGCCACCTTTCACAAGCCTTTCCGTTACGTCCGGTCGACCGCGACATACAAAGGCCCGGCGGTCGCGAGGACAAGCCGGGCCTTTTCTTATGGAGTAGCGCTTCCCGCCGATCAGTTGGCCGGAGCGGGACTCGTTGTGTTGGCTGCACCTTTGCGAACGCCGTGCAGGAAATCGTACGCCGCCAGCAGCTGCTTGTCCTTGGTGGGATCGGGCGGAACGTAGGCGGAAGATCCGCCGCGCTCGTCCTTTTCGCCGCCGTTCATGAGGTGGCCGCGCAGGCCGGCCTCACCCTTTGTCTCGTCCTTGCCCTTGAGCTCGTCAGGCACGTCCTGCACGACCTCGGTATCGGGGTCGATCCCCTTGGCCTGGATCGAGCGGCCGGACGGGGTGAAGTACCGTGCCGTCGTCAGCCGGACAGCGCCGTTGCCCCCGAGGGGTATGATGGTCTGGACGGAGCCCTTGCCGAACGAGCGTGTGCCGAGAACCGTCGCACGCTTGTGGTCCTGAAGGGCGCCAGCGACGATTTCCGAAGCCGAGGCCGAACCGCCATTGACGAGGACGACCAACGGCTTGCCCTTGGTCAGATCGCCCGCCTTCGCGTTGAAGCGTTGCGTATCCTCAGCGTTTCGGCTGCGGGTGGAAACGATCTCGCCGCGGTCGAGGAACGCGTCCGACACCATGATGGCCTGGTCGAGAAGCCCGCCCGGGTTGTTGCGCAGATCGATGACGAAGCCCGTAAGCTTGTCGGCGCCGATATCCGTGGTCAGCTTCTCGATGCTGCTGCGAAGTCCCTCATAGGTCTGCTCGTTGAACTGCGTGATCCGCAGGACGCCGATATCGCCTTCGACCCTGGCGCGCACGGGACGGACCTTGATCATCTCGCGGGTGAGCTTGACCTCGATCGGGTCCTTGGCTTCCTTGCGCAGGATTTTGAGGGTGACCGACGAGTTGATCGGGCCACGCATCTTGTCGACTGCCTGGTTGAGGTTGAGCCCCTGAACCGCTTCGCCGTTGATTTGGGTGATCACGTCATTGGCAAGAACGCCCGCGCGCGATGCCGGCGTATCGTCGATGGGAGTGACGACCTTGACCAGGCCGTCCTCCATCGTGACCTCGATGCCGAGGCCCCCGAATTCACCGCGGGTCTGGACCTGCATGTCGCGGAAGCTCTTGGCGTCCATGTAGCTCGAATGAGGATCGAGCGACGTCAACATGCCGTTGATCGCCGATTCGATGAGCTTGGATTCCTCCGGCTTCTCGACATAATCCGTACGGATTTTCTCGAAAACGTCGCCGAAAAGGCTGAGCTGCCGATACGTGTCGGCAGACGCTGCGACCGCGCTTGTCGAGGACAGCAACGTGGTCTGCGATACCATTGTGGCACCGCCGGCACCGACCACGGCACCGAGAATTAATAGGGACAGTTTGCGCATTACCCGCGAACCTTTTCGCTTTGCGATTTCGCCCACCATGGACCTGGATCGATCGAACCGCCGTCTTTCCGGAACTCTACATAGAGAACCGGGGCGTTATTTTCTACCTTACTTCCTGCCAGTGACACGAGGGATGTCTCTCCCATCGTCGCCACGGGCTCGCCGGCGAGCACGAACTGCCCGACGTCGACATTGATTTGGTCCATTCCGGCTAACAACAGATAATACCCTCCGCCCGCGTTGATGATCAAGAGTCGTCCATACGACCGGAAGGGACCGGCGAACGCCACCCACCCATCTGCCGGTGAGACAATGGCGGCTTTGGGGCGGGTCGCAATCGAAATCCCGCGAGTTGTCCCACCATAGCCGTCCGATGCCCCGAATTCCCGCGCTACATCGCCGCTCACAGGGCGCGGCAATTGTCCGCGTGCCTCTGAAAAAGGTATTTTCGGCGCCAGACGCGCCGGATCCCGGAAGGCCGCCTGGGCAAATTGTTCGCGGGCCTGCTTTTCCTGTGTTTCGGCGGCTTTTCGCGCTTCGTCGGCCGCTCGTTGGGCGCCCGCGATCTCTTTCTCCATGCGGTCGATCAACTCTTTGAGAGATCCGGCTTGCCGGGCCAATTCGGCGGCCTTGCCTTGCTCCGAGCCGAGGGTTTTCTCCACTTCGGCGATTCGCCCCTGGCGGGCTTCGATGAGAGCGGACAGCCTGTCCTGCTCCGATGTCAGGGCTGAGAGCTCCCGGCCGAGCGATCCGCGATCGGTCGCGATGGCGTTCTTCAAGCGGACGAGTTCGGCAAGGTCGGTGGCGAGAATCTCGGCTTCGACGCGCAGCTCGGGCAGGACCGCCCCGAGAAGGATCGAGGCGCGAACGGCCTCCAGCATATCCTCCGGCCGCACGAGCACGGCCGGCGGCGGTCGTCGGCCCATCCGCTGCAAGGCGGCGAAAACCTCGATGATCACGCCACGCCGGTTGTCCAGCGAGCGGCGGATCGCCGATTCGCTGGCGACCAGCGTCTTCAGCCTTTCCTCGAGGCCGCGAATCCGGTCTTCGGTTTCGCGGACCCGACCCGCCGTCTCGATCAGCGCCGTGTTGAGCTTGGCGCGATCGCTGCGGATCTCGGCTATCTCCGCTTCGAGCTGCCGGTTTGCCTTCGCGCTCGCCGCCATGGCGTCTTCAAGCGCCCGCAGGTCTTTCTCGCGCTGCGCCTTTTGCTCCATGGTCTCGCCTGCCACCGGCGGGATCTCGCGGTTCCCCTGCTGAGACGCAGCCGGGCCCCCTAACACGAGGAAGAACGCCGCCGGGACGCAAGTTGCGTTCAGGAATAAGGAAGTTCGCGTCATAGGTCAGGAATCATCATGTCCGGCCCGATGATAAGGGTGACCCGTCATGATTGTCAGTGCTCGATAAAGCTGCTCGGCCACAAGTGCCCGCACAATCTGGTGCGGCATCGTCAGGGACCCGAACGACACGACCATCCGCGCGCGCTGGATAACCCGGGGATCAAGTCCATCCGGACCCCCGATGACGAAGGCGAGGTCTCCGCTGCCCTCATCCCGCCATTGCCGGATTCGATCCGCGAACATCTCGCTGGAAGGACTTTTGCCGCGTTCGTCGAACACGACCAGCGCGGAGGCGCCAACCCGCTCCAGAAGAGCCGCGGCTTCTTCGGCGCGACGGTCGTCATCCCGGCGCGCCCGACTCTCGGGCAGCTCGACAATGTCCAGCCCCGCGATTCCGAGATTGCGGCCAATGCCGTCGATGCGTTGGCGATAGCGTTCGACGAGTTCACGCTCGGGGCCGCTTTTTAAACGGCCCACGGCCAGCAAGCTCAGTCGCAACGCTGTCGCCCGTCAGCTGACGTGGTCTTGCGGACGGTCGGCGCCCCACATTTTCTCGAGGTTGTAGAAGCCGCGCACCTCGGGACGGAAAATATGGACCAGCACGTCACCGGCATCGATGAGCACCCAGTCGCAAGCCGGCATGCCTTCGACGCGCGCATTCCCGAAGCCCTTTTCCTTGAGCTCCTTGAGGATGCGATCGGCGATCGCGCCCACATGGCGGTGCGAGCGGCCGGACGTGACGAACATGGTGTCGGCTATCGAGGTTTTACCTGCGAGGTCCAGCTCGACCGTGTTTTCGGCCTTCATGTCCTCTAGGCAAGCCAGGGCGATGGCCCGGATATCCTCATCAAGCGGAGCATCCGCTCCGGAGAGAGGGGGAGGCGAATTCAGATTCGCCTCAAGCGGAGAGAGTCGGTTCAGGTTCGGGTCCTTTCCAACAACGCGCAATGCGCCGTGTCTTTAAGATAATGCCGAACGGCACCTTAATTCAACGGGTGCGAGTAGATGAAGTTCGTCGCAGGCGCCTCAGCTCGGTCGAGGACGCATAGGAGCGCGGACCATGCAGGAAGGTCCAGACAGGCGGGGGACAAGCCGCAAGAGCCTCCGCCGCCTGCTCGTCCACTCGCGCCCAGCCCAACGCCGATGCGGCGCGGGAATGCGTTGCCTTCAGGGTCCAGCCCGGGCGGTCGATGACGGCGATCGGCATCATCCGGGCGATATCCCGCCAGCCACGCCAGCGGTGGAAGCTTGCCAGGTTGTCCGCGCCCATGATCCAGACGAAATCGACACCCGGATAGCGCCGCTTGAGGAAAGCCAGCGTGTCGACGGTGTAGCGGGATCCCACCGCAGCCTCGAAACCCGTGACGTCGATGCGGGGATGGGCGCTCAGCGCTCTCGCATCAGTGATTTGCTCCGACAGGGAGGCCAGTTCGCCAGTCGGCTTCAGCGGATTTCCCGGCGTGACGAGCCACCAGATCCTGTCGAGGCGGAGGCGCTTCAAGGCGAGCAGGCTCACCAGCCGGTGTCCCTCATGGGCGGGATTGAACGAACCGCCATAGAGCCCGATCCTCATCCCGCGGGAGGCGCGGGGAAGACGGGCCAGTCCGGAGGGCTGAATGCGAAAGCCTGCCGGGAAGTCGCTCACGGGCGGGTCTGACCCGAACCGAGAACCCGATACTTGAATGAGGTGAGCTGTTCCACGCCGACGGGTCCGCGCGCGTGCATGCGGCCCGTGGCGATGCCGATCTCCGCGCCAAAACCGAATTCGCCGCCGTCGGCGAATTGCGTCGAGGCATTGTGGAGGACAATCGCCGAATCGACTTCCGCCAGGAAACGGACTGCGGCATTCGCGTCCTCGGTGACGATGCAATCCGTGTGGTGGGAGCCATAGGTCTCGATATGGTCCATGGCTCCGTCGAGGCCTTCGACGACCCGCACGGCAATGATCGCATCGAGGTACTCGGTGCGCCAATCCGCTTCGACCGCCGGGGTCACGCGGGAGTCGACCGCCAGCGCCTCGGCATCGCCTCTAACGGCGCAGCCGCCCTCGATGAGCGTTTCGATCAGCGGTTTCAGGTGCGTGTCGACGCAGGCGCGGTCCACGAGGAGTGTTTCCGCCGACCCGCAAACTCCCGTTCGCCGCATCTTCGCGTTCAGCACGATGTCCTGTGCCATCCTCAGATCAGCGGCCTTGTCGACATAGACGTGGCAGAGGCCCTCGAGATGGGCGAAGACGGGGACCCGGGCCTCCTCCTGCACACGCGCCACGAGGCTTTTGCCGCCGCGGGGCACGATCACGTCGATATCGCCGCCGAGACCCGAGAGCATCGCACCGACCGCCGCGCGGTCGCGGGTCGGGACAAGGCAGATCGCATCGGCCGGGAGACCCGCCTGTCTCAATCCCTCGCCCATCGCCGCCGCGATGACGCTCGAGGTTCTGAAACTATCCGAGCCGGCGCGGAGAATGGCGGCATTTCCCGCCTTGAGACACAACGCGCCCGCATCGGCCGTAACATTCGGGCGGCTTTCGAAGATGACCCCGATGACGCCGAGCGGCGTTGCGATCCTCTCTATCACCAGACCGTTCGGCCGCTCGAAACGCGCCAGTACCCGCCCAACGGGATCGGTCAGCGCCGCGATGCTGTCGACCGCCCGTGCCATATCTTCGACCCGGCCTTCATCAAGGGAAAGTCGATCGACAAACGACGGCGCGAGACCATTGTCACGGGCCTGCGCCACGTCTTGGACATTCGCTTGCAGAATCTGGGGTGCCTGCGCGCGGATCGACGCCGCCATGGCGGCGAGCGCCGCGTTCTTCTGGTCGGCGCTCGCCAGTCCGAGTCGGTGGGCGGCCCGTCGAGCCCGGCGCCCCAGATCCATCATCTGGGCCCGAATCTCATCGGGAATGCCCGATACCGCGGGTTCGGCGTTGAGTCCCCTGAGAGGCGAAACTCCGCTCGTGGCGCGCGTGTCATTCATGTCCAAGTCCCAAACCGAAAAGTCCATATCCGCGAAGCCTGAATCCGATCGGCAAATGCCCAGCAATACACCGGTGCCTGCACCGAAAGCCTCGTCTCGTGCCAAGTCCATAGCACGCGCGGCGTCCCATGAGCCAAGCGGTTATGTGGTGGCCCATCGTGACACGCCTGAAATCCGGATCGGTTGCTCCGGCTGGCACTATCGGTCGTGGAGAGGGCCGTTCTACCCGCCGGAAGTCGGCGCAACAGGGCTTCTGTCCTTCTATGCGCAGCGTTTCGACACGACCGAGATCAACAGCGCGTTCTATCGCCTGCCCACCGAGAACGCCGTGGAGGCATGGCGCCAGGGCACGCCGGAGGGATTTCTCTTCGCGTGGAAAGTCTCGCGTTTCATCACCCATATGAAGCGGCTGAAGGACATCGAAGACAGCATCGCGCTGGTGTTCGGGCGAATGGCCGGGCTCGGCAACCGGCTGGGGCCGGCGTTGTTTCAATTGCCGCCGAACTTCGAGGCCACCGCCGAGACAAAGGAACGCGTGAAGCGATGTCTCGAAATCGTTCCGACCGGCCGTCGCTGTGCGTTCGAATTTCGTCATCCGAGTTGGTATGAGGATGCCGTCTTCGACCTGCTGCGCAACCACAACGCGGCGCTCTGCATCTCCGACCACGCGGCCGCTCCGGCCCCCTGGATCGTCACGGCGGATTTCGTCTACCTGCGGGCGCACGGGACGAGCGGACGCTATGAGGGAAGCTACGGTCCAAAAATCCTCGGCAATTGGAGAGACCCGATCGAAAGCTGGCGCAAGGCGATGCGCGACGTTTACGTGTATTTCGACAACGACATCAAGAGCGCTGCCCCCGCGGATGCGAGCGAGCTCCTGAGGATTGTGGCCGACAGGTAATCAGTCGCCGAGCGCCATGTCGTCACGGTGGATCATCTCGGCGCGGCCTGGGTAACCGAGGATGTCCTCGATCTCGCGACTGGGGCGGCCGATGATGCGGGCCGCGTCGTCGGCGTCGTAGGCAACGAGGCCACGTCCCAAGACGCGGCTTCCATCCCGGATGGCGACCGCGTCACCCCGCGCAAAGGTTCCCTCGATCCGGCGGACGCCGACCGGCAACAGGCTCGCGCCACCCTGCAAGGCTCGCGCCGCACCGTCATCGACATAAAGGGTTCCGCGCGGCTCAAGTGCACCGGCGATCCAGGTCTTGCGCGCCGTTGCTGGGTTGGACGGCGTCAGGAACCACGTGCAGGCCCCGCCTTTTGCAATGCGTCCGAGCGGATTTTCGACCCGGCCGTCCGCGATGATCATGTGCGTGCCGCCGGCGGTCGCGATCTTGGCTGCCTCGACCTTGGTCCGCATGCCGCCCCGCGACAGTTCGGAGGCCGCGCCTCCCGCCATGGCTTCGATCGCCGGCGTGATGCGCTCGACAACCGGAATATGCCGGGCGTTGGGATCCGACGCGGGCGGTGCCGAGTACAATCCGTCGATGTCGGAGAACAGCACGAGCAGGTCGGCTCCGATCATGGTCGCGACACGGGCCGCCAGACGGTCGTTGTCGCCGTAGCGGATCTCGCTGGTCGCCACCGTATCGTTTTCGTTCACCACCGGGACGGCGCGCAATTCGAGGAGTTTCAGCGTCGTCGCCCGGGCGTTGAGGTAGCGCCGCCGCTGCTCGGTATCGGCGAGCGTCACGAGAATCTGCCCTGCCGTGATGGCGTGGTGCGCAAGGACTTCCGACCACACCCGCGCCAGCGCGATCTGCCCGACTGCTGCGGCGGCCTGGCTCTCCTCGAGTTTCAGCGCTCCCGCATGAAGCCCAAGCACCGTCCGCCCCATCGCAATGGCGCCGGAAGACACCACCAGCACGTCCGCGCCGCGTGCGTGAAGACCCGCGATATCTTCGGCCAAAGCCGCGAGCCAGGCATGGTTCAATCGACCACGCGCGCGATCCACCAGAAGCGAGGAGCCGACCTTGAGCACCACTCGCTTGAATTGATGCAGGTCCGGTGTCGTCACGGATGCCACTCTTCCTGGGTCACCGCCTGCTTCTCGTCGATCTTGGCGGCGTCGATGACGTTGAGCAACGCCTGCAGGACCTCCTGCACGCCCTGCCCTGAGGCTGCCGAGATCACGGCCGGAGTTTTCTTCGACGCCCGTTTGAGGCGCGCGATCTGTTCTTTGAGGGTGTCCTCGTCGAGCGCATCCGCCTTCGACAACGCCACGATTTCGGGTTTGTCCGAAAGGCCGTGGCCATAGGCCTCGATCTCGTGGCGTACGGTCTTGTAGGCCTTGCCCGCATGTTCGCAGGTGCCGTCCACGAGGTGGAGCAACACGCGGCAGCGTTCCACGTGGCTCAGGAACCGGTCGCCGAGCCCGATCCCCTCTGACGCACCCTCGATGAGGCCAGGAATGTCCGCGAGCACGAACTCGCGCGAATAGGCCCGCACCACCCCGAGCCCAGGATAAAGCGTGGTGAACGGATAATCGGCGATCTTGGGCTTGGCGGCCGTCACAGTCGCGAGAAATGTCGACTTGCCTGCATTCGGGAGCCCCACGAGTCCGGCATCCGCGATCAGCTTGAGGCGCAGGATCAGCCACCGTTCCTGACCTTCCAGCCCCGGATTGGCGCGGCGCGGCGCGCGGTTGGTCGAGGTGGTGAAATAGGTATTGCCGAAGCCGCCATTGCCGCCCTTGGCGAGCAGGATCTTCTGTCCGACCCTGGTCATGTCGGCGATGACGGTCTCGCCGTCCTCGTCGAGGATCTCGGTTCCGGCCGGAACTTTCAGCACCACATCGCTACCGCCCGCGCCATGGCGGTTCTTGCCCATGCCATGCTCGCCCTTTTTGGCCTTGAAGTGCTGTTGGTAACGGTAATCGATGAGCGTATTGAGGCCTTCGACGCATTCGGCCCAAAC
This sequence comes from uncultured Alphaproteobacteria bacterium, assembly GCA_963828985.1. Lineage (GTDB taxonomy): Bacteria > Pseudomonadota > Alphaproteobacteria > Rhizobiales > Beijerinckiaceae > Microvirga. The sequence continues at coordinate 1,425,016 of CAWHGT010000003.1, read as the reverse complement.
ATCGCCGCCGCGCCCGCCGTCACCGCCGTCGGGTCCGCCGAATTCGATGAACTTTTCCCGGCGAAACGAGATGCAGCCGGCGCCGCCGTCACCTGAACGAATATAAATCTTGGCTTGGTCGAGAAATTTCATGATCCGCAACCTTTACGGGACAAGGCCAGCGGGAGCAACGCAGGCAAAAAGGATGAGCGCTTCCGCACGAGGGCGGAAGCGCTCGATGTCAGGCGCCCTGTGCTACGACGCCAGCAGGGCCGGTTCAGCCTCCAGCGGTTCCGACACGATCCCGCTATGCCCCCAGGTCTTCAGACTTTCCCAGGCGCGGCGGTCAAGCCGGAAATGCTCCGCCGGGTAGAGGCCGCCCCGCGCCGGCAATTCCACCAGACCGGAGCCCTGATAGGCGAAGCCGCATTTCTCGAGAACCCGCCTCGATGCCGGATTGATCACCCGCACCGAGGCCGTGATCTCGCTGCCGTCGCCATACGCGAAGAACGCATCGATGAGCGCCCGCGCCGCCTCCGTGGCATGGCCGTGCCCCCATGAGGGCGTGCCGAGCCAGAAGCCGAGATGGGGCTTGCCGCCGTCCGGACTCGGACCGATTCCCACCGCGCCGATGAGGCAATTGGGGCGGCCCTTCGGCGTGATCGCCAGTTGCAGCCCCTCGCCGTCCGCGTTGGATTTCCGAGCCATGAAGACGAAGCGCTCCGCGTCTCCCGGATCGTAAGGATGCGGAATTCGCGCCGTCATCTCCGCGACCGCTTTTTCACCGGCCAGACGCACGATGGCTTGTACGTCCGCAAGGCGGGGCCAGCGCAGCCAAAGGCGGCGGGTTTCCAGGCGGAAAACATCGTCACGGGTGAGGTCGGGAAACATGGTCTTGCTCCGATCCGGTTGGGCTCTTTCAAAGCCCCGAAATGACGAAGGGGAGGTGGACATCCCACCTCCCCTGTCGTTCGGATCTGAAGCGCGGCCCTTAAAGGGCCTTGTAGGAGCTTGATCCGCCGGGTCGGTGTGATGCCGGCGGGAGCTCCTTCGTTTTGCTCTCGCCGTTTATTCTGCGGCCTCTTGGGCCGGTACGACCGCTACAAAGGCTCGGCCTTGACGCGTCAGGAATTGGACTCGGCCATCGGCGGTCGCAAAGAGCGTATGATCCTTGCCCATGCCGACATTCGCGCCCGCATGCCACTTCGTGCCGCGCTGACGAATGATGATGTTGCCCGACACGACCGCTTGATCGCCGAACTTCTTGACGCCGAGACGACGGCCGGCCGAATTGCGGCCGTTGCGGGATGAGCCGCCTGCTTTTTTATGTGCCATGGGTGTACTCCCGTGTTGCTTTCAGGTGCCGCGCTTATTCGGCGCTGGCCGGCGCAGCTTCGTCAGCCGCAGCCTTGGTGGCTTTCTTCTTTGCCGCAGCCTTCTTGGGCTTCTCGCCGGCACTGAGGATGTCGGTGATCCGAACCACAGTGTAATCCTGGCGGTGCCCGCGCTTGCGGCGCGAATTCTGGCGGCGGCGCTTCTTGAAGGCGATGACCTTCGCGCCGCGGGTGTGCTCCACCACCTCGCCCAACACGGTTGCGCCCGCGATGAGAGGCGCCCCGACTTCGGTGCCGTTGTCGTTGGTGACCATCAAAACCTGGTCGAACGTGACAGCGGCGCCCGGCTCTCCTTCGAGCGTGGCAATGGTAATGACATCATCGGCGGCGACGCGATACTGCTTGCCGCCGGTCTTGATCACTGCGAACATCTGATCCTCGTGTTCTACCGGCTCTCCGCAGGATGACCCGCAGGGCTGGCTTTTTGGCAGTTTCCGGCTTCATGATGCGGTGACCCGAAGGCCGCCGCGCGAAAACGCGCAGACGGAAGGGTCCACGCGCAGAACGGTCTCTCTAGGAGAACCCACGCCGCTTTGTCAATAAAAAAGACCTCCACGGACGCTTGAAGACCACCAAGCCCCATGATATCCACGCCGCCTCAACCAGCCAACCTTGGGCGATCACGGAGAGGTGGCAGAGTGGTTGAATGCACCGCACTCGAAATGCGGCATACGGGCAACCGTATCGGGAGTTCGAATTCCCCCTCTCCGCCACGACCTCTGGTAGCAATGGCAAGTCGGCCCAGGAATTCGCGCTTTCCGTTGTCGGGTCGTGAATTTTTCCCCATAACATGAGCAGACGACGGCTGCGATTATCGAGATGTGCAGTTCCACCAAGGCGCTTGGGCGCAATTGCGCTTCGAACTCAATCAGGTACGTTTTGGACCAATGAAAGCCCCCGCGCACTTGCCTGCCCTACGTCGCACCGTCTTGATCGTCGCTCTGCTGAACCTTGCGTATTTCGGCGTCGAGTTCGCGGTTGCTCTGGCAATCGGCTCGGTGTCGCTGTTTGCCGACAGCGCCGATTTTCTCGAAGACGCGTCAGTCAACATCCTGATTGGCATGGCGCTCGGATGGTCACTCAAGGCGCGTTCGCGCGTCGGCATGGCGCTTGCTGGAATCCTGCTCGCCCCGGCCCTGGCCCTCCTGTGGTCACTGTGGGGCAAGTTCACCAACCCGCTGCCGCCCGAGCCGTTTGCACTCTCCTTGACGGGCGGCGGCGCCCTGCTCGTCAACCTGTCCTGCGCCTACATGCTCGCGCGATTCCGTGCCCATAGCGGCAGCCTGACTCGAGCAGCCTTTCTTTCCGCCCGCAACGATGCAATTGCCAATGTGGCTATCATCATCGCAGGTATCGTCACCGCCTACACGCTGTCGGTGTGGCCGGACGTGATCGTCGGCCTTGGTATCGCGGCGATGAACCTCGACGCGGCCCGTGAGGTATGGGGAGTTGCGCGCGAAGAGCACAAGGCGGCAATTCAATCGACAGCGGCTCCATAACGCGCGGTTGTGGGCTGTTGCCGTTCCTGCAAACAGGACGCGATGCCCGCGCGTGGGCTCTACTGCAGAGGCAGACCTCTGAGGGAGGGCTGGCGATCTGGTCGAGAAGAAGGCGCCCGCTCCGCGCGGCGACGGACGGGCTGCGTTCCAGCGCTATGCGGAGAAAAAACCGGCTGGCTCGAACGAAACCTCGGGCGGAGCGCTGGCCGATGCGTTGCGCCGGGCTGTCCGACAAGCGGCGATGATCGCGCTATGCGGTCGACAGCGCGAAACGGTCTAATCCGAATGGCGCGAGATCGCACGCGCTGCGCCCGGCGGTTGCAAGTTCCGCCACGGCTTCGCCGATCCCCGCTGAGTGCTTGAAGCCGTGGCCCGAACACGGCGAGACGACCAGGACGCGTTCGTTACGCGGGTGCCTGTCGATGAGAAAATGCGAATCCGGCGTCACCGTGTAGAGGCAGGTCATCGATTTCTCCGCCACCGGAGCAAGCCCCCGCAACCGCCCCGCAACGTGAGTTCGCATACATGCTGGAGGATTCGTCAGCGCCGATCTGGCGCTCGACGTGATCCGGATGCGCGGTGTCATTGTATTGCTCGCCTGCGGTTTTTACCGTCCGATGACCGGGAAGAGTCGGAAAGCCGTAAACCATGTCGGATGGCAAGGGGCCATGGGTCCAGATGAAGACCGGCCCGTTCTGCCAATCGGCCAATCGCTCCTGATCCACCGGGAACCAGTGCATCACCTGTCGGCAGGTGGACAGGACGCGGTCGAACGGAGAACCGACCAGGGAGGACGCCCATGATCCGGCCGCGACAACGACCTGCTCGGCGAGTATGTCGCCCGCATCGGTGCTGATGCGCACGCTCCCGCCCTCGTCGTCGATCGCCAGGACAGTCGTGCCGGTGCGAAGCACCGCGCCCAGTTCAGCAGCGCGGCGAAGCTGCGCCGCGACGCAACGTTCAGGGTCGACATAGCCGCCGCCAGGCTCGTAATACCCCATCTCGTGTTCTTCGAGGGCGAATTGCGGAAAGCGCTGACGGACATCCGTCGGACTCAGCATCTCGTGAGCGATGCCGTACCGCTCCGCCGCACGCATCGTCGTGGCGAAAAACGCCGCGCGCCGGCTGCCGGCCGCACCCTCCCCCGAACCCACGATCAGGCATCCGCATTGGGTGAGGAGTTTTTCGCCGGTCTCCTCCTCGAGTTCGCGCCAGATTTCGTGCGCCCGAAGCACCAGCGGCACATATGCCTCGCCTTCGCCGACGGCCTGCCGGGTGATGCGGGTTTCGCCATGCGTCGAGCCCTGATCGTGCGGGGGCCACAGGCGGTCAATGCCGACGACCTTCACGCCGCGACGAGCCAGCTGATAGAGCGACGCCGATCCCATGGCACCAAGGCCGATCACCGCAACGTCATAAGTCTCGGGACGGCCCGTCATCGTAATCTCCTTACGTGGATATCGCATCGAAACCAGAATTCTCCACCTCCCGCAACTCCCCCAACGCACTTGTGAGGGTTCGGGAACTGTTCTAGAAGCGAGGTGTCTCACGGGGAGCCTTCGGGCTGAGAGGCGGCAAGGGCCGTCGACCCGTCGAACCTGATCCGGGTTATGCCGGCGGAGGGAATGAGCATGCGACCTCGCAGACCAACACTGCGCCCCGTGCAATTTGCGCCGCCCGTCCGGCTTGCCTCATGCATGGGAGCTCTCTGATGTTTCGAAGATTAGCCATCGCCATTGTGGTATTCGGCCTTGCGGCGGGCGTAGCGCACGCTCAAACCAAGCCAACGCTCACGGTCTACACCTACGGCTCTTTCGCCGGAAAATATGGGCCTGGCAAAACCGTCAAGGAGCGCTTCGAGAAGGAATGCGACTGCGAGCTCAACTGGGTCACGGCGGAGGATGCCGGTAGCCTCGTGGGGCGTTTGCGCCTCGAAGGCGAGACCACTAAAGCCGACGTCGTCCTTGGTCTCGACATGAATCTCGCGGCGGAAGCAAAGGCGCTCGGACTCTTCGCACCGCACGGGGTCGATCCAAAAAATCTGTCACTCCCGATCTCGTGGAAGGACGACCTCTTCCTACCCTTCGACTGGGGCCATCTCGCGTTTGTGTATGATGCCAGCAAGCTCACCAATCCTCCCACGAGTCTGAAGGAACTGGTAGAGAACCCCAACGGGCCCAAGATCGTATTGCAGGATCCGCGCACCAGCGCACCCGGTCTCGGTTTCATGCTCTGGATGCGCAAAGTCTACGGCGATCAGGCGGGGCAAGCCTGGACGCAGTTGAAACCGCGCGTCGTCACGTTCACCAAAGGGTGGTCTGAAGCTTACGGTCTTTTCATGAAGGGCGAGGCCGACATGGTGTTGTCCTATACGACGTCGCCGGTCTATCACGTGGTGGCGGAAAAGAAGGATAACTTCAAAGCCGCGAGTTTTGCGGAAGGCCACTATCTCCACGTCGAACTGGCTGGAATGACGCGGGTTGCAAAACAACCCGATCTCGCGCGCAAATTCATGACCTTCATCCTGTCGGACGCGTTCCAATCGGCAATGCCGGAGGGCAACTGGATGATACCCGCGATGGTGCCTGCATCGGGATTGCCCGCGCCGTTCAAGGACGTGGTGAAGCCTGCCTCGACGTTGTTGTACTCGCCCGAGGAAGTGCAGCAAAATCGCCGCGCCTTTATCGATGAGTGGCTGAACGCCACGTCGCGTTGATCGCGATGCCCCTAAAGCCGCACCCCGGCAGTCTCGTCGCATACGCGATCGTGACTTTGGTCGCGGGCGGCTTCATCGCGCTCGCATCAGTCGATGGCGGCAGTCCGGCGCTTTTGGCAATCGGACCTTATCTCACGCGCGTTCTCCTGTTCTCGCTTGCACAGGCCGCGCTCTCGACCATGCTGTCGATCGCGTTCGGCATCCTCCTGGCGCTTGCGCTGGCGCGCCGCCGATTTCCAGGCCGCGAAGCGGTGCTTGCGATGCTCGGCACCACCATGGTGATGCCGAGCATCGTCGCGGTGTTGGCCGTACTCAGCGTCTATGGCCGCAACGGCTGGCTTGCAGAGGGTTTGCGGGCACTGGGCTGGACCGGCGAGTTCAGCATTTACGGTTATCCCGGCATCCTCATCGCGCATGTGCTTCTCAATGCACCGTTCGTCGCACGGATCGTGCTGGATGGCCTCAGTCAAACTCCGGCCGAGCAATGGCGGCTCGCAGCGACCTTGGGGTTCACCCCGCTGCAAACGTTTCGGCATCTCGATTGGCCGGTTCTGCGCACTGAAATTTCGGGTCTGGCGAGTCTTGTGTTTCTTCTCTGTTTCAAGAGCTTCGCCATCGTGCTGGCGCTCGGCGGAGGGCCAAGTCGCGCAACGCTCGAAGTGGCGATCTACGAAGCGCTGAAAATCGAGCTCGATTTTACCCGCGCCGCGTGGCTGGCGCTTATCCAGCTTGCCATCTGCCTGTCGGTGACGCTGCTTCTGAATTGGACCTTCGTGCGCCCGCTCGCGGGCGCAACCAATCAATCCCCCGTGCCGCGTCCCGATGCGGGGAGCCGCGGATTGAAAGCGCTGGACAGCCTTTTGCTGCTCCTGAGCGCTGCCTTCCTGGTGCCGCTTCTGCTCAGCATCATGAAAGGCGCGCGCTACGTCGCGGACATTCTCGATGCCGATCTCATTGCGGCTTTCGGCACCAGCGTGACAATTGCGATAGCGGCGGCGATCATCGCCTGCGTGCTTGCGTGGGCGCTCGCAGCGGCAGCCCGGCAATATCGGTTCGCACAGCGCGCTCCTCGTGTTGCGGCGTTTTATGACCTGCTGCCCAATATGCTGCTGGCGGTCCCGCCCTTTGCGCTCACGGCGGGCCTTTTTCTGATGATCCGGAGATTTGTCGACCCTGCGGCGGCGGGCATCTTCCTGCTGCCGCTGATCAACGGGCTGGGGGCGCTTCCCTTCGCCTATCGGTCGATGGCGCCGCGGCTGATGCTGACGGGCGAGCGGTATGGCAAGCTCTCGGAATCGCTTGGGCTCTCCGGCATCACGAAGTTGAAGGTGATGGATTGGCCCATGCTGCGCCGGCCGTTCGCGTCCGCGTTCGCGCTCGCGATGGCGCTGTCGTTCGGCGATTTTGGGATCGTTGCGTTGTTCGGCGGAACCGAACTTCGCACGCTTCCCTATCTGCTCTATGAGCGGCTCGGTGCTTACAGGCTCGACGAGGCTTCGGCGATCGGATTGCTCATCCTCGTTGCGGCCTTCTGCCTTGCCCATTTTTCAGGTCGGTTGTCCCATGCTGAGGATTAAGAATTGCCGCCTCACATGGCCCGATTTCACGGCCGATTATTCGTTGGACGTCGAGAACGGCACGCTTTGCGCCGTTGTCGGACCGTCGGGCGGTGGCAAGACCACCCTGCTGCACATGATCGCGGGTTTCGAGACACCTGCCAGCGGCGAACTCTCGTTTGACGAGGTGGATCTGCGACCGCTTCCTCCCGCCAAACGGCCCGTCGCGATCGTGTTCCAGGACCACAATCTTTTCCCGCATCTGAGCGCGCGCGAGAACGCGAGCCTGGGGTTGCGACCGTCCTTGCGCCTGACCCGGAAGAGCGCGCCGCCGTTGCCGAGACGATGGCGGCGGTCGGATTGTCGGGGCTTGGCGAGCGCAAGCCCGGTGAAATGTCCGGCGGCCAGCGTCAGCGTGTGGCATTGGCGCGGGCGCTCGTCTCACGGCGGCCGCTGATCCTGCTCGACGAGCCTTTCAGCAATCTCGATCCGGGGTTACGCCGCGACATGATCCTGCTGGTGGACCAGATGCGGAAAAGCAGGCCTGTCACGATCCTGATGACGATCCATACTCCCGATGAGGTTGCCGACATCGCCGACCAGATGGCCCTCGTGGCGAATGGGCGGGTTGTCGCCTCGGGCGCGCCGGCCGATATTCTCCAAATCGCCAGGACGCACCACCGCATGGCGGCTGGCGCTTAGGCGAGGACGCGGGCCGCGGACCCGCATGGCACCGGAGGGATAGTGTCTTATATTGCTTTAGCTGCTGAGATTTGTCCGTTAGTGTGTCTCCGGCAGCCCGCCCGCGCCCGAAATCCAACGCGGGCTGAACCCAGTCGATCCCAAACATGTCAGAGACGCCTGCCCAATTGCTGACCCCCCTGGGTGGGGAGTTTTCCGCACCGGATCGAGAAGCTGCCTTTCAGGCCGAGCGTCTCGCCGACACACTCCGGCACATTCGCGTTCTGTTTCTGCTGTCGGCATTCTTGAACTCGCTCTTCTTTTTGAGCGATTGGCGTTTCTACGGGGATCCTCATTTCTTTGTGGCGATCCCGGCGAGGGCCGGGGTGGTGATCGTGTCGCTGATATGTTTCTGGATCGTGCGCAAGGTCTCGACCTTCAGAAGCGCGCAGCTCACGATGCTGGCCTGGGAGTTCGGCACGGCGATCGGCGTGGCACTCCTGGTCAGCTCCCACAGCAACCTGGCGCTGTTCGTAGTGCTCCTCTTGCCGTCCATTTATTATCTGGTCGTCCCGACCTCGTTGCGCTGGACGGTGATTGCCGGAGCGACGTGCAGTATCCTGCTCCTTGCCGGCTACCTGCTGCCGGTTCAGGCGAGCCCGACCGATACGGGCCTCGTGTTTGCCATCATCACGTTGAACCTCGCGTTGCTGCTCGTCGTGACACGGTCTAACCGGCTGCAGCGGACCGAGTGGTTGGCGACACAGGCGGAGCGCGCGGCCAAAGAGGAGCTTATCACCAGCCGGGCGATGTTCGAGACGATGTTCCAAACGGTCCCGATTCCGTTGGTGGTGACCCGGCTGGACGGAACATTGGTCACGACCAACGACGCGTCGATCCGCTTTTTCGGGCTTGCGCCGGAAACGATGCGCATCCAGTCGATCAGCGAGGTTTACGCAAACCCCCAGGATCGAAACGCCATCCTCGATCGGCTGACCAGCGAGGGGCAAGTAACCGGCTACGAGACGACCGCACGCGTGGCTGACGGCACCTTTCGCACGGTCCTGATCGCCAGCAACATGCTCGACATCCGCGGCGGCAACTACATCATGTCGGCGGTGGTGGACATCAGTGAGCGCAAGGCCGCCGAAGAGCGGGTCTGGCGCGCGGCGAGCCACGATTCCCTGACCGACCTGCCGAACCGCGCGCTCTTTCAAAGCAGGTTCGAGCAGGCCCTTGTCGAGGCCGAACGGAACGGCTCGCAGGTGAGCATCCTGCTTGTCGATCTCGACAATCTCAAGAGCGTCAACGATACGCTCGGCCACGATGCCGGCGACGCTCTCCTGATGGAAACCGCCTCCCGTTTGAAAGCGATGATTCGCGATTGCGATACCGTGGCCCGGCTGGGCGGCGACGAGTTCGTCATTGTGGTCACCGAGCCGTTCCAGCTCACCAATGCCATGACGCTGGCAGAGCAGGTGTTGGCGGAACTGCGGCGTCCTTTCCGTCACAATGAGGAGACGCTGGCCGGCCTTGCCAGCATCGGAGTCGCGGGGTTCCCAGAACATGACAGGAAGCCGACCGAGCTTTTGAAGGATGCCGACCTTGCGCTCTATGCCGCAAAGGCGCAGGGACGCAACCGGGCCGTCGCCTACACGCCCGACATGCGCCATCGGATCGAGCAACGCGCCACCGTCACGCGTGAGATTCAAGATGCGGTGCGGCTGGGAGAAATCGTCCCCTATTACCAGCCGAAGGTCGATCTGGTCAGTGGAAGAGTAGCGGGCTTCGAGGCTCTGGCGCGCTGGCAGCACCCGGAGCAGGGATTCCTGACTCCGGCGTCATTCCTGACGGCGTTCGAGGATCCCGAATTGTCCATCGCGGTTGGCGAGCACATGATCCGCAGGGTCGCGGCGGACATCAGGCAATGGATCGATAGCGGCGTCGATTGCGGCCGGATCGCCGTCAACCTGTCGACCGCTCAATTCAACTGGATCGGCCTTGCCAAACGTTTCATCGACATCCTGCGGGAGGCCGGCGTTCCGAACGAGCGCCTCGAAGTCGAGATTACCGAAACGGTCTTTCTTGGACGCAGTTCGACCCACGTCGTCACAGCGCTCAAGCAATTTCACGACAGCGGCATTCGCATCGCGCTGGATGATTTCGGCACCGGCTACGCGTCCCTTCTGCACCTCAAGCAATTTCCCGTCGACGACATCAAGATCGACCAGAGCTTCGTGAGAGACCTGGAGAACGACCCGGAGAATGCGGCGATCGTTCAGGCCGTGATCGAACTCGGCCTTAGTCTGGGCATGAACGTGATCGCCGAGGGCGTCGAAACGGTGGAGCAGGCGAACTTCCTGCGCGCAAGAGGATGCGCGCAGGCTCAGGGCAACCTCTACGCGGAACCAATGCCGATGGAAGCTGTGTCGGCCTTCGTCGTCACGGAGGCCGCGAAGGCTTGCAAAATACCAGTGAGGTGCGGGCGCCTGCATTGCGGTGCTCTATCGCTTGACAACCGCGGGGGCTGAGGTGTGTAATACGGTTATGGGGACCTGCGATCTCCCCACGAGGCGACATGCCTAAGTATCGCGTCCGCTCACATTTACGGACGTAACCCATGTCGTCACCAGACTTTATCTCAGCATCTAAACTCGCCCGTCTCATCGGCCGTCCCGATTGCCCGACGCTGATCGACGTCCAGACTGATGAAGATTTTGCGGCGGACCCGCGTTTGCTTCCGGGCGCGGTACGTCGGCCTTTCGCCTCCGTCGCGGAGTGGGCTCCAGAATACTCCGGCAAATCTGTCGTGGTGATCTGCCAAAAAGGTCTCAAGCTCAGCGCCGGGGTCGCAGCATGGCTTCGGCACCACGGCGTTTCTGCCGAAAGTCTCGAAGGCGGCGCAATCGGCTGGGCAAGCGAAGGCTTGCCGATGATCCCCGCCGAAAAATTGCCGCCGCGGGATGAGCGTGGCCGCACGATCTGGGTGACCCGTTCACGCCCCAAGATCGACCGAATCGCCTGTCCGTGGCTCATTCGCCGTTTCGTAGACCCGCTCGCGGTGTTCCTCTACGTTCCGACAGGCGACGTAATGGGCGTCGCCGAACGCTTCAACGCAACACCCTTCGACATCGATGGACCCGATATTTTCTGGAGCCATCGCGGCGAGTTATGCACGTTCGACGTGATGGTCGAGGAATTCGGCCTCGCGACGAAACCGCTCCTGCGGCTCGCAACCATCGTGCGAGGCGCCGACACCGCGCGTCTCGATCTCGCGCCGGAGGCGGCCGGTTTGCTCGCGGCGTCGCTCGGGTTGTCGCGGATGTATGCGGATGACCTGGAGCAGCTCGAGGCCGGGATGGCACTCTACGATGCGTTTTACCGTTGGTGCCGCGATGCGACGGAGGAAACTCACAACTGGCCCAGCGCCAAGCCTCAGGGACGCTGATCAAGTGCGGCCGATAGATACGTCCTTTAACAGCTCCGCCTCTGCGCGATCCGGCGCGAGCGTCTCACCGCACGAGGCGTTCCGCGTCTGGGCGCGCATCGCAGCGCTTTCGTTCGGTGGTCCCGCCGGGCAGATCGCCGTGATGCATCGCATTCTCGTCGATGAAAAGCGGTGGATCTCGGAAAGCCGGTTTCTGCATGCGCTCAATTATTGCATGTTGCTGCCGGGTCCCGAGGCGCAGCAGCTCGCCACCTATATCGGCTGGCTGATGCACGGAACACGCGGTGGCATTCTGGCGGGCGGATTGTTCATTCTGCCTGGGGTCATCGCCATCATGGCGCTGAGCTGGGTGTATGCGCTTTACGGCAATATCGGCCTCATCGCCGGCCTGTTCTTTGGCCTCAAGGCGGCGGTTCTCGCCATCGTGCTCGAAGCCGTGGTCCGCATCAGCCGCCGTGCACTGAAGAGCAATCTGCTTGTCGGCATAGCCGCAACCGCCTTCGTGATGATCTTCGCCTTCCAGGTGCCCTTCCCGCTGATTGTTCTGGGCGCCGGGCTGCTGGGATTCGCGGGAGGCCGTGCCGGATGGCGCGCCTTCCCTTCGGCGGCCGATCGTGCGCTCGCGGATTCAGCCGAGCCGACGGTGTTGGGCGATGCGACGAGCCGCCCACGACCTTCCACGACCGGGACCCTGCGCGTTGCCGGCATCTGGCTCATGCTCTGGCTTCTTCCGGTCGTGTTGCTGATCGTCTTACTCGGCAGCGGCAGCGTGTTCAGCCAGATTGCCGTCTTCTTCTCCAAGATGGCTACGGTGACGTTTGGCGGCGCCTACGCGGCTTTGGCGTATGTGGCGCAGCAGGCAGTCGAGCATTACGGCTGGCTCAAACCCGGCGAGATGCTCGACGGTCTCGGCATGGCCGAGACCACACCGGGACCGCTGATCATGGTACTGCAATTCGTCGGCTTCCTCGCAGCCTTCCGCGAACCTGGCGGTCTGCCGCCATTGCTGGCAGGAACATTGGGCGGCCTGTTGGCCACCTGGGTGACGTTCGTGCCTTGCTTCCTGTGGATCTTCCTCGGAGCGCCCTATATCGAAACCATTCGCGGCAATCGTTCGCTGAGCGGCGCGCTCTCGGCCATTACGGCGGCGGTCGTAGGCGTGATCCTCAATCTGGCGATATGGTTTGCCATCCACACCATCTTTGGCCAAGTGTCACGCTTGAATCTCGGTCCCGCGCATGTGGACATTCCGGTTCTCGCGAGCGTGAGTTTCCCCGCATTGTTACTGTCTCTATCTGCGATACTCGCGATGTTTCGGTTCAAGCAGGGTGTGCTGCCGGTCCTGGCCGCCTGCTCGCTTGCAGGAATGGCACTGTACGTGCTCGGGCTCAACTAGCGAAAGCACACGGACTGCTCTTGTAGTGGTATTCAGCGCCACGTCTCGCTGATGCGATGGCACAAGGAGGTGGCTCCGCCTCTTTCCGAACTGGATATTAAGTGGCATGCTTCCCGCGAGCGGCATCGGATGCTGCGAACGGATCGGCCCTGATTGATCATGAACGAACCCTTGTTTCTTGGCCTCGATGGCGGCGGCACGAAGTGCAGGGCGCGATTGCGCGATGCGCGCGGCCTGCTCCTCGGAGAGGGCTTGGGTGGACGGGCCAATGTGCGACTTGATCCCGACCTGGTCTGGGACTCGGTTCTCACCGCCACCCGCGAAGCGCTTGCGGCGGCAAAGCTCGACGACGCAGGATTTTGCGCGCATCCATGCGGGAATGGGTGCGGCCGGCGCCGGCCAAGCATCATCGCTCGAGCGTTTTCTATCACGTACGCATCCCTTCGCGTCGCTGGCCGTCGACACGGACGCGCACACGGCATGGCTCGGCGCGTTCGGCGGCGGGGATGGTGCAATCTTGATCGTCGGAACCGGATCGTGCGGTTACGGCAGCGTTGGTGGCGAGCGCCATTATGTGGGTGGTTGGGGATATGAGATCTCTGACGAAGGCAGCGGGGCGGCCATTGGACGCGATGCGTTGCGTCACGCCATCTGGGCACATGACGGCCGCGTCGCCACGACCCCGCTCCTGCACGCGATCCTCAATGAGTTCGACAATAATCCCGAGGTGCTCGTCGACTGGGTCGGCACCGCGCGCGGAAGCGATTACGCGCGCTTCGCGCCAGCCGTCCTTGATCACGCTGGCCGCCGCGACGCTGTTGCGCTGGCGCTGGTCCACAAGGCCACAGCGGAACTCGCGCAAATCGCCATCCGGCTTCTCGATCTTGGCGCGCCCGCCTTATGCCTGTTCGGCGGACTGGCGGAGCCTTTACGCCCGTGGTTGCCGCCGCCTGTACAGGAGGCCATCGTCGTTCCTCAGGGCGACGCGCTTGAGGGCGCAATTCTGCTGGCGCGCGAGGCGGTCCCCGCCCATGCATAATGTGGAACCCGAGGGGCTGGAGCTCGTGCGGCTCGATGAGAGCAATCCGACGCCGCTTTATATCCAATTGCAGCAATCCATCGAGGATGCGCTTGAGCGGGGTGCGCTCAAGACAGCAGACGCCTTGCCGGGAGAACGCGATCTTGCCAAGCAACTTGGTGTATCGCGAGTCACCGTGCGAAAGGCCATCAATGGCCTCGTCAAGAAAGGGGTGCTCGTCCAGCGTTGGGGATCCGGGACCTTTATCGCGTCTCAGGCTCGCATCGAGCAACCCCTGTCGCGCCTCTCGAGTTTCACCGACGACATGTCGGCGCGCGGCCTCCCATCCTCGGCAGTGCTGCTCAGTCGCTCCATCGGCCAGGCCTCGCCCAATGAGCTGATGGCTCTCGGGCTCTCCCCGGGCGATCTTGTCAGCCGCGTAAACCGCCTTCGCCTTGCCGACGGCGTGCCGATGGCGATCGAACATGCGGTCGTTCCGAGCCGCTTTCTCCCGGATCCCTCGCTTGTCAAACAATCGCTCTACGCAGTGCTTCAGGATCAAGGCGTCATGCCGAGCCGCGCTTTGCAGCGTCTCCACGCCGTGCTTCTCACCGAGCAGCAGGCGACACTGCTGAAGGTTCCGCCGCAAAGCCCGGCGCTCTACATCGAACGGCGATCTTTCACGGGATCCGGCGAGGCGGTGGAATTTACCTCGTCGTATTACCGCGGCGATGCCTATGACTTCGTGGCCGAACTGACCATCGGCCAGTCCGACCGGATTTTGACGGACGCAAGCTCATGACCGATTTCGATCCCGCCACCACCGCCATGTTGCGCGAGGCGCGCGAGGCCCCGCAGGTGGTGGCGCGCCTGCTCGCTGCGAATGCGCCCCTCTGCCGGGAACTTGGCGCACGATTGCGGGCAGCGCCACCGCCTTTCGCGGTCACCTGCGCGCGCGGCTCCTCGGACAATGCCGCAACCTTCGTGAAATACCTTCTGGAGATCCATTCCGGGCTCGTCACCGCATCGGTCGGACCTTCCGTGACCTCCGTCTACGCGGCACGTCCACGGATGCGCGACGCACTCTTTCTCGCAGTGTCGCAATCGGGCCGCAGCCCCGACATTCTCCATCTGGCGCAAGCGGGGCGTGACGACGGCGCATTGACGGTTGCGCTCGTCAACGACACCAACTCTCCCCTTGCGTCGACCTGCGAAGTGGTTCTTCCGCTTCATGCGGGACCGGAGAAGAGCGTCGCTGCGACTAAATCCTTCATCGCGGCGCTTGCAGCCGGGCTGCAGCTCGTCGCTCACTGGTCGCAGGATAGCGATCTCCTGTCAGCCCTCGATCGATTGCCGGACGCGCTCGAACAAGCAGCCGCTACGGATTGGTCCGCAGCTCTGCCGCTTTTGTCGAGGCGTGAGCAATCTGTTTCGTCGTCGGACGCGGCGTTGGTTTCGCGGTGGCGCAGGAAGCCGCGCTGAAACTGAAGGAGACCTCCGGCATCCACGCCGAAGCGATGAGTTCGGCCGAGCTCATGCACGGGCCCTGGACGCTCGCCGGGGATCGTTTTCCAATTCTCGTTCTCAGCCAGCGCGACGAAACCCTGAGCGGCGTCAATGATCTGGTGACACGTCTCAACGGCCACAGCATCCCGGTCGTCGTCGCGGGCGCCGCGGAAGGGCCAGCCACCATCATGCTGCCCGCAGCCGAAGACATTCATCCTGTCCTTGCGCCCATCGCGATGATTCAAAGCTTTTATCCGCTGGTCAACGCCATCGCGCATGCGCGCGGTCGCAATCCCGACAATCCTCCGCGGCTTCTCGAAAGTGACGGAGACGGTGTGATGCGCGTCGCGCTCACCGGCGCCAGGATCTTCGACGGAACGCGGATTGTCGAAGGTCAAGCCGTGGTCATCGAAGGATGGCCGCATCGTCGAGGTTCCGCGAGAGGGCGAACTCGAGGCCAGGCATCCGGCGCGAGCCGGTCGAAGGATTGCTCGCGCCCGGGCTTCATCGACACGCAGGTGAATGGCGGCGGCGGCGTGATGTTCAACGACGTCAGGACGATCGACGGCATCAGAACCATCGCGTCCGCGCATCGCCGCTTTCGGCACCACGGGCCTGCTGCCGACATTCATCACCGATACGCGCGAACGCATGAGCGAGGCGGTGTCCGCCATGCGCGAAGCGCTCGCGGCGCGGGTTCCGGGCATTCTCGGCATTCATGTGGAAGGACCCTTCATCAATCCCGAACGCAAGGGCGTTCACAACGCCGGCTATATGCGGCCGATGGAGGACGAGGATGTCGTCATCCTCACCTCGTTCGAGAGAGGGTCGCACGATCGTGACGCTCGCGCCCGAAATGAACACAGCCGGAAGATCGTCGATCGCCTCGTCGCCTCCGGCGTTCTCGTTTGCGCGGGCCACTCCGCCGGAGACTACGCCACCATCATGGACGCATGCCGCCGTGGCTTGCGAGGGTTCACGCATCTCTACAACGCCATGCCGCCTCTGGCCGGCCGCGATCCGTCAGTGGTCGGCGCGGCGCTCGACAGCAACGGAACCTGGTGCGGCATCATCGTCGACGGACATCACGTCTCCGACGCCATCGTTGCGGATCGCGAGTCGCGGCGAAGGGCACGACCACATCATGCTGGTGACCGATGCGATGTCGGTCACCGGCACGGACCTGACGCAATTTCGAATCTGCACGGACGCACCATCTTCCGCCGGGACGGAAGACTCGCGACAGAGGATGGGACGCTGGCGGGTTCGGATCTCGATATGGCGAGCGCCGTTCGCAATACGGTCAGATCGTCTCGGCATTCGCGCTCCCCGAGGCCTTGCGCATGGCCTCGCTCAATCCCGCGACGTTTCTCGAGGCTCGATCACGAGCTGGGCCGGATCGCTCCTGGCTATCGCGCCAACCTGGTTCTGCTCGACGATGATGTGAGGTCCGTCGCACCTGGATCGACGGCAGCGACGACTAGGCTTCGTGCGTTCTTCCTTCATGTAGAAAACGAAGCTTCGGCTCCGGCCCGCGAAATTCACGATCATATTCGCGATCGAGCCGCCAGCCGTGGCGTTCGTAGAAGCGGCGCGCCGCATGGTTGTGGCGAAAGCATTCCAGGGTGCGCGCGCCATTTTGTTCCGCAAGATTGAAGAAGCCGCGAACCTGCGCCCTTGCCGATTGCCGGCGGGTCGACGAACAGCATGTCGATATGGTTGTCGGTCACGAGCAGGAAACCGATGGGATTTCGCTTCGTCCTCCGCAACGACATGGCGGTCCCATGCTCTCGGCGAAATGCGCATTGCAAAAAACGCGCGTCCCGACGGGTCAACAGCACCTCCTCTTCGAGAATGTCCGCGAACGCCGGATCGGTAGGAGCGCTCGGCGACATGCGCCAATGCGGGCACGTCCGCCTCGCTCGCCGCCCGCAACTTCAAGGCTGCCCTCGCAGGCGCGGATCGAGCGTATCGCGCAGCGCATCTCCCAACAGATTGAAACCGAACGACAGAAACAAAATCCCGAAACCGGCGAAAATCGCGCTCCATGGCGACAACAGCAGAAAGTTGCGGCCCTCCGAGAGCATCAAACCCGAGTGAGGGCGTCGGAGGCTGGGTGCCAAGGCCGAGGAACGACAGGGACGCCTCCACGAGAATCGCCGCGGACAACAGCAGGCTGGTCTGCACCAGGACAACGGAGGCGAGATTGGGCAGAATATGCATGAAGATGATGCGCGCGTCCGAAGCGCCGATCGCTCGCGCTCCGGCCACATACTCGCTTTCGCAGAGAACCAGCGCCGGGCCGCGCAGAAGCCGTGCGAAAATCGGCGTATAGACGACCGCGATGGCGGCAGCCGCGCTATAGGTATGCGGACCGAGAACCGCGATGATCCCGATGGCCAGCAGCATGACGGGAAACGCGAACAGCACGTCCATCAACCGCATGACGATCCGGTCGAGCCAGCCGCGGAAATAGGCCGAGATGAGACCGAGGGTCCCGCCGGCGAGCGAGCGCGATGCCGACGGCGATCAGACACGCGATCAGCGACGTCCTGTAGCCATAGAGAATCCGCGTCAGCACGTCGCGTCCCAGCTGGTCGGTGCCGAGCCAATTGAGCGCGGTCGGTCCGCGCAATCGGCGTGCAACGCTCTGCGCCATGGGATCGTACGGGTGCGACCCAGGGCGCGCCGAGCGCAAGGATCAGAGCTGGATCGCCACGAGAACGAGCGCGAAGGTCAGAAGCTTGTTTCGGCGCAAGACGCTGCAGCATCAGGATCAGGCTCTCACCCGCGGATCGACCAGCATGTAGAGCATGTCGACGAGAAAATTCACCAGCACGAATCCGACGGTCACGACGAGAAGCGTCGCCTGGATCAGCGGATAATTGCGTTCCGCGATGGCACCGAGGATCAGCCGCCCCAGGCCGGGAATTGCAAAGACCTGTTCGACCACGATAGCGCCGCCGAGCAGATAACCCGTCATGATACCGACGCTCGTCAGGAACGGGATCAGCGCGTTGCGCAAAGCATGCTTGTAGACCACGCGGCGCTCGCTCAGGCCCTTCGCGCGGGCGGTGCGGACATAATCCTGACCCGAGCGCATCGAGCATCGCGGAGCGCACCAGGCGCGACAGATTGGCAAGGATCGGAAGCGCAAGGGCCAGCGCAGGAAGCAGCATTCGCTCCAGATTGCCGAATCGGGTCTTCGGAAAACGGCACGTAAGCCGAGCGAAGAAAAGCCCGGCGCGCAGGTTCGCGAGCAGGATGATCAGCACGATGCCGAGCCAGAACGACGGGATCGTCAAGCCGGCGATGGCTCCGATCGCGCATGGCCACATCCGCGGCGCCGCCGCGCGTCTGCGCCATCAGGCAACCGACAGGAACCGCCAGCACGGCGCCGATCAGCAACGCCAGAAAGGTCAGTTCGAGAGTCGGCCAGAGATGAAGCACGATCTCGCCGCCACCGGTCGGCCCGGTCCAGAGCGAGGTGCCGAAATCTCCGCGCAGCGCTGCGCCGGCCCAGACAAGATATTGCTCGACCATCGGGCGGTCGAGGCCGACGCGTCGATTGAGTTCCGCGAGACGATCGGGCGTGATCTCCGTATTGGCGCCCAGCATGATGGCGACCGCGTCGCCCGGAATGAGGCGGATCATCAGGAAAACGATGACCGACACGCCGAAACAGCACGACGACGAGATCGAACAGGCGGGTGAGAAGGACGCGATTCATGACGATGGTGCAATCATGCCATCGCTTCGGCGCGCCGCTTAAGCGCGCGCCGACATTGCAAGGCTCGAGATCAGTACGTCGTGTTCTTCAGGTTCACGAGCGAGCGGTTCGCCATGATGTCGAAGCCCTGCATCTTGTCGCGCATGGCCGTGAAGAAAGTCGCGTAGGTGAGGTGCGCGATCGGTCCCGAGCAGGCGAGTTTCTTCTGCACCTTGTCGTATGCGGTCTTACGGGCCGCCTGGTCCTGCATGGCGCGAGCGCTGTCGAGCAAGACTGTCGATTTCCGCGTCCGAATACTTGAAGACGTTCGTCGAATCCTCCCGTGCGGAACGTCCGGAAGAAATACTCGTCGGGATCCGCGTTGCCGGCGTTGGTCGATGCGAAGAGGTCGAAGTTGCTGTTGCGCCAATCCTGGATGAACTGGCCCTGCTCCTGGTTCTTCAGCTCGACCTTGAAGCCGGCCTTGTTGAGCTGCTCCTGCACGACCTGCGCCACGTCCTTGACGTCCTGTCGCGGCAGCACATTCATGGTAACCGCAACCGGCATCGTCACGCCGGCCTCCTTCAGGAGCGCCTGCGCCTTTGCAGGAGTCGGTCGTGTAGCAGGGAAATTCCTTGACATCGAGCGCCCAGCATTTCAGCGCGGGCGATAACGGTCCGCCGGGAACGGCCAGCGCCGAACAGCGCCGCGTCGACGATCTCCTTCCGGTTCAGCGCATAGTTAAGCGCCTCACGGACTTTCGGCATTGTCGAACGGAGGTTTCGACACGTTCATGCCGACCAGCGCATAGGCGAGTTCCAGCGTCTCGGCGAGCTTCACGGCCGGCTTGCCCTTGAGCTGCAGCGCCGTCGACGCGTCGATGTTCGGCAGCATAGCGTACTGGCCGTTGACGAGGCCGACCTGGCGGGTCGCCGATTCGGGCACGATGTTGAACTTGAGGCCTGCCAGCTTCGGCTGTCCTTTCTCCCAATATGCATCGTTGCGCGAGAGCAGCACGAACCCGTTCGGTTGCCATTCGGTGAACTTGAACGGACCGGTTCCCACCGGCTGCTTCTGCAGCGCGTCCTTGTCGGTCTCGACCGAGCTCGGCACGATCGCGATGGTGGCAAGCGACGCGAGCAGCGGCGCCGACGGTTCTTTCAGCTTCAGTTCGACTGTCTGCGGATCGACCGCCTTCGCGCTCTCGATGCTCGCCAGCCGGCTTGCCAACGGAGAGGCGATCTCCTTGCTCTGCACGCGCTTGAAGGATGACACCACGTCGTCGGCTTCCATCGCCGAGCCGTCGTGGAATTTGACACCCGGATCGGAGCTTGAACGTATAGGTCTTGCCGTCGGCGACACGCTCCAGGATTCGGCGAGACCCGGCGTGACCTTCAGGTCCTTGTCGATTGCCGTCAGCCCCTCGTAGATATTGCCGTTCACGATCATGACGGTCGGAAAGGCTGTGACCAGGTGCGGGTCGAGCCCGGTCGGACTGAGATCGGTTCCGATCTCGAGAACCTGTGCCGAGGCCGTAGCCATGGCGGTCAAGAGGAAACCGGCGCCGATGGCGCAGCGAAGTGCCGACCTGGTCATTCGTTCTTTCTCCCTGGAAAGTAGAAGGCGAAATTATAAGGCATCAGCCGAAGACCTGTCATGGTCCAATAACATACCACTCTGGACGACTATGCGGCTTGTGGTATCGTCCGCGCTTGCAGTCCTTGCCGCCTCCCGCAGCGAAACACCATGCCGCTCGAAAACCTGATCGAGAATGCCTTTCGCGCCCGCCTCGTGCGGCGATCGACGACGCGCGCATTCCCGGTGCGGTCCTGGGCCTCGTCACTGCCGACGGGACGCGTGCCGTTCGGTTTCGGGGCGCGGCCCAAATCGAGCCGGAGCCGGTCGGCGCTGAAGCCCGACACGTGGTTCGATCTTGCATCGCTCACCAAGGTGATTTTCACCACGACGACGAATTCTTCGATTTCGTCGAGAAGGGCCGCATCGCGCTCGACGATCCGCTGTGAGCGTCATTCCGGATCTGCGCCAATACGACATGAAGGCCGTCGAACGCCAGCTCACCTTCCGCCAGTGCCTTGCGCACAACACGCATCTGCCCGCGGTCGAGCCGCTCTACACCTATGGCCAGGACCCGCAGACCTTGCGCGCTTTCGTGCTTCAGCGCGTATGGCAGCCGGGACCGCCGGTCTATTCGGACATCAACTTCATCCTGCTGGGCATCGCCATCGAGCGCTTGTCCGGGACGCGCTCTGATCGACGCGGAATTGCCGCCGGACTGACATTCCGGCCCGACGCGGACCCGGTGCGTGGCGACAGAGCGTTGCACCTGGCGAGGGCGCGTCATTCGTGGAGAGGTGCATGACGAAAACGCGTTCGCGCTGGGCGGCGCCTCGGTCATGCGGGGCTTGTTCGGCACCATCGATGGCGTTCTCGATTTCGCCAGAGGCATTCTCGACGGCTCTCTGCTCTCGCCTGCCTCCATCGCACGCCATAC
Organism: uncultured Alphaproteobacteria bacterium; assembly: GCA_963828985.1. Classification (GTDB taxonomy): domain Bacteria; phylum Pseudomonadota; class Alphaproteobacteria; order Rhizobiales; family Beijerinckiaceae; genus Microvirga. Next base: position 1,403,602 of record CAWHGT010000003.1, on the reverse strand, counting down.
GTCATCGCGAATCGGCGACGCGCAGCGTGGGTTGGGAATGCTGCCATCCAGGATGGCACGGCGGTGACGCGTGTTCGAACGCGACCATCGGGCATACGGGATTTACCGGCACCGGCCTGTGGATCGATTTCGAGCGTGGGATAGCGTGGTCGCTTCTCACCAATCGCGTCCATCCGACCCGCCATCGCGAAACCGGAATCCTCGCACTCCGGCGCGCGACCGGAGAGATCGTGACCGCACTCTCGACACTGCGCTCTGAGTCTCCCGCGCCCTGCTCACACGATTGCTCCGGGCCGTCACTGGACCTATATTGGTCTGCAAGAAAGAGCGCTTCCATGACCACCGAAAATTCCAGTCCCCGATTTCAGGACCTCGACGCTTGGCCAAGCCTGGAAATCCTGTCCGCTTTCTATGAAGGCCAACTCAGCGCCGTGGCGGCTGTGCGTCCCGCGCTGCCCTCGATTGCGGCGGCTGCCGAGGAGGCCGTTTTGCGCCTTCGGCGCGGCGGCCGGCTCGTTTATGTGGGGGCCGGCACGTCCGGACGGATCGGCGTTCAGGACGGCACCGAACTGCCCCCGACCTTCAATTGGCCGGACGACAAACTCGTTTACCTCATCGCCGGAGGCGAGGGTGCGCTTCTGAAGGCGGTCGAGAATGCCGAGGACTCCGTCGAGCAGGGGATTGCGGGCATCCGTGCTTCTCAAGTCGGCCCGGACGACGTGGTGATCGGCGTGGCGGCGAGCGGGCGGACGCCCTTCACGATCGCGGCGCTTGAGGAAGCGCGGTCGCGGGGCGCGCAGACAATCGGCATCTCCAACAATGCGGCGGCGCCGATTCTCGCGGTCTGCTCCCATCCGATCCTTGCGGAAACCGGCGTCGAGGTGGTGGCCGGCTCCACGCGCATGAAGGCGGGAACGGCGCAAAAGGTCATTCTCAACCTGCTCTCGACCCTCATCATGGTGCGGCTCGGCCGCGTCTATCGCGGCCTTATGGTGCACATGCGCGCGACCAACGCGAAGCTCCGGCGGCGCAGCGAAATCATGGTCTCGCAAATCACCGGTTGCCCCGAAGCCACTGCCATCGACGCCCTGAGGCAGGCCGATGGGGACATGAAGGTCGCCTCGATGATCGCGCTCGGCGTCAAGGCGGCGGATGCGCGGGATGCCTTGCTGCGCCACGATGGCAATTTGCGCGAAGCCCTGTCACAGTTCGACACCAAAGCCGGGTCTCCATCTTAGCGACCTGACGCCTTCGGGGGACGCGGTTCGCGATGACATTGGGACTGGGCATCGACGCTGGTGGGACAGCGACACGCTGGAGGCTCGTCAACGATGGCGGCGATTGCGTCGCACAAGGGTCGGTCGATCCGCTGACCGGGCACCTGTTCTCGATTGCGGCGGAAGATCGCGCAAAGCTGATCGTGAGCGACATCGCCAAGGCAGTCCTGCCGTCCGGCCGCCCGACGGGAATTGTTGCGGGCATTACGGGCCTCACCAGAGATACGCCGCCCGAGGCCACCATGCGGGCGCTGCTGGGATCCGCTTTCGAACTCGCGCCCGACAAGGTTTTCGTCGCCGAGGATATGTGGATTGCGTACCTGTCCTATTTTGCGCTCGGCGAGGGAATCCTGGTCTATAGCGGCACCGGATCGATCGGATATTATCTGTCTGCCGACAAGGAAGTCATTCGGGTTGGCGGGCGCGGCAACCTGATCGACGATGGCGGTTCGGGCTTCTGGATCGCCCGCGAGGCCCTCAAGGCTGTCCTGCGCGACGAGGAGGAAAACCCGGGACGTGGCTGGTCCACAATTCTCGGCACATGCCTGTCGGGCGCGTTGGGCGGGACCGACTGGAACGTGGTTCGGGCATTCGTCTATGGCGGAGATCGCGGCAAGATCGGTGAGCTCGCCCGCGTGGTGGGGGTCGCGGCCGAGCGCGGCGATGCGCAAGCCGAGGCCATCCTTCGCGCTGCCGGCGGCGAACTCGCGCGTCTCGCCAATGCGCTGTTCAAACGTCTGGAGCCGCGACCCGTGGCGCTCGTCGGCGGCGCTTTCCGCATTCACCCGCTCATCGGCGAATCGTTCCGCCAGGATCTTCTCGCCGAGGTCGAAGTGATCAATAGCGATGTTGATGCGGCGATGACGGCAGGGCGTCTCGCATCGCGGGTGAGGTGAACGCAATGGGAGCACACTCTTGATCTTCGACCGCTGGCTTGACCTACCCGTCTGGGGCATCTTCGGCGCGCTCGCGGTGACGTTCGCGTTCTCGGCCGCTTCGCTCTACTGGCTCACCTTCAGCGCGACGATGAAGCCGCGAACGAGCACGCTCGTCGGCGTCGTACCGCCGTTCTTCGGCGCGGTCGCGATCTTGTTCGCGCTCCTGACCGGGTTTCTCGCCAACGACGTCTGGGATCGCAACCGCGTCGCCAATCGTTCGATCTTGTCCGAGCGCGACGCGATGCTGGCCATTCAGGCCATGAGCATCGCGGCTGCGTCGGACATGTCGGGCATACGCGCCGCCGTGCAGGATTATGCGCGAACGCTGATCGAGGACGAATGGCCGCTCATGCAGGAGCAGGAGAGTTCGCCCAAAGCGTCCGATGCACTCAACGCCTTGCTTGCGCGCGTGGCGGACCCGCGCGTCGGTACCGATGCGGGGACGGCTGCGCAGGGTGTGCTGCTGGACACGGTGCTGAAATTGCGAAGTTCCCGCCACGATCGGCTTGCGATGAGCGACGACCGGTCCGATCGCACCAAATGGGCCGCCGTCTTGTTTCTGGCCCTGATCACCCAGGTGGCGATCGGGATCGTCCATCTCGAGCGACCAAGGGCGCAGGTTGCGGCGCTGTCGATCTTCTCCATGGCGGTGGTCATTACGTTGGGGTTGGTGGCGATCCGAGAGCGGCCGTTCGACGGTCCGTTGCGATTCTCGTCTCAACCGCTGGCTGAAGCCCTGGAGATGATGAAAAAAGCCCCAGCGGCTCCGTGAGCGCCCTCACCGGTCGGGGTTGCGCCCCGACCTGCTCTTGCGCCACACTTCCGTCGTTCCTCCACAAGATCAAAGTACAGTGATGCACGCTCTGTTTGTCGGCCAAACCTATATCGACGTTACATTTCTGGCGGATGAGATTCCGACCGGCGACGACAAGACGGTGGCGCGCGATTACGCGATCTCGTTTGGCGGCAATGCCGTCACGGCGGCGTTTGCCTGCGCCAAGCTGGGCCTGCCGCCCGATTTGCTGACCTCCATCGCGGATGACTGGCTCGGCCGGATGTTCATCGACATGGCGGCAAAATACGGCATTTCGGTCCATCACCGGAAGGTGAAGGAATTGTCGCTTTCGTTCATCATGCCCCATGGCGGAAAGCGCGCGATCGTGCGGTGCCGCGACGATCATTATCTGCATCCCGTTCCACCCTTGAACATCGCCGGCTGCCGCGCCCTGCACCTCGACGGGCACCAGGCTGACGCCGCAATGCATTACGCCCGGATCTGCCGGGAGGCCGGCATCCTGACATCGCTCGATGGCGGCGGCTTGCGCTCCAACACCCACGAATTGCTTGAATTCATCGATGTGGCCATCGTTGCCGAGCGTCTCTGCGAGCAGATGAACCTCACCGCCTCCGAGATGCTCGCCTATCTCAAGGGACGCGGATGCAAGATCGGCGGCGTCACCATGGGTGAGCGCGGGTTGCTCTGGTACGACGAGGCCGGCACCGAAAGCCTCATGCCGGCACTCGCGGTGCCCTCCGCGGCAGTTATCGACACCAACGGCGCCGGGGACATTTTTCACGGCGCGTATGTGTATTCGGCAATGGCGCAGCCCGATCTTCCGTGGCGTCAGCATTTCCTCTTTGCGCGCGCCGCCTCGGCCTATGCGATCCAGCATCTCGGCAACGAGGCGAGCCTGCCGACGCTCCATGACATCACAGAGACGCAGCAGCGCTTCGGCGAACGCAAGCTCGCAGCGTAGAAACTAGAAAGAACACCATGCCCGACACGCTGTTTCTCCTGACGCCGGGCTTCCCCGACGAGGCTCTCCCCGGCCGGCATTTCTATTGCGAACATTGTGCGCTGATCGAAGGCGTGCTCACGTCTTTTCCGGATCTCGGCAACGACATCGAAGTGAGGCGCGTGGCCTTTCCGCGACCACGCAAGGACGTGGTCGCGCTGGTGGGCGAAGAGCATCAATCCCTGCCCCTGCTCATTCTCTCCGATGGTGGTCCTGCGGACGGTCTTGCGACACGCGTTCACGGCGAGCGTCGATTCATCTCGGACAAGGACGAGATCCTGCGGGCACTAAGCCTTCGTCACGGCTTCCCGGAACCGCATCCCTGAACGTCGCTCACGCAGCCTTCTTCTGATAATCCTTGACGTCCGAGAAGGTGATGCCCTTCGCGCGCTCGATCTCGTATTGCAGATTGAAATTGTTCGCCGCCATGAAGACGGGAGCGCCGTCGAGATCCCGCGCCATCGACGAGAGATGCGTGTCGATGAACTTTTCGAGTTCGATCCGGCTCTCCGACTTCGATCCAGCGGCAGATGGTAAAGCGCGTCGGCTCGTAATCGATCGGCAGGCTGTACTCGCCCATCAGGCGCTCTTTCAGCACGTCGAGCTGCAATGCTCCCACGACGCCCACGATGGCGCCGGAACCGTCCTGCGGCACGAAGAGCTGCACGACGCCCTCCTCGGCCATCTGCTGCAAGGCCTCCCGGAGCTTCTTGGCCTTCATGGCGTCCTGCAGCTTGATGCGGCGCATGATTTCGGGCGCGAAGCTCGGAACGCCGCGAAACACGATGTCCTCGCCCTCGGTCAGCGTATCGCCGATGCGCAGCGTCCCGTGGTTCGGCAGACCCACCACATCGCCCGCCCATGCTTCGTCGGCGATCGCGCGATCCTGCGCGAAGAAGAATTGCGGCGCGTTCAGGCTCATGGGCTTTCCCGTTCGCACGAGTTTGGCCTTCATACCGCGCGAAAGCTTACCCGAGCAGATGCGCATGAAGGCGATCCGGTCGCGATGGTTGGGATCCATGTTGGCTTGAATCTTGAACACGAAGCCGGTCATCTTGGGCTCGCCCGCCTCGATCAGGCGCTTGTCCGATTCCTGCCCTCGTGGCGGCGGCGCGTATGCCGCCATGGCGTCGATGAGGTCGCGAACGCCGAAATTGCGCAAGGCGCTGCCGAAGAAAACCGGCGTCAGATGGCCTTCCCGGAACGCCTCGAGATCGAACGGCTTGCAGGCTTCCTGAGCCAGCGAGACCTCATCCTGCCATGCGTCGCGCTCCTCCGGAGGCAACAACGCGGCGACCGCCGGATCGAGGGGGCTCGAGACCCGCATCGGCTCCTCGTCGGTATCGATGCGCCGGACGAGATCGCGGCGCAGGTCGTAAGTGCCCGCAAACGAGCGCCCCTGGCTGATCGGCCACGTGACCGGGGCGGTGTCGAGCGCCAGGGTCTTCTCGATTTCGTCGAGGATGTCGAAGGGGCTGCGCGCCTCGCGGTCCATCTTGTTGATGAAGGTCACGATGGGAATGTCGCGCATGCGGCAAACTTCGAAGAGCTTGCGCGTGCGCGCCTCGATGCCCTTGGCCGCATCGATCACCATGATGGCGGAATCGACCGCCGTCAGCGTGCGATAAGTATCCTCCGAGAAGTCCTCGTGGCCCGGCGTGTCGAGCAGGTTGAAGACGCAATCGCCATACTCGAACGTCATCACCGATGTGACGACGGAGATTCCGCGATCGCGTTCGATGCCCATCCAGTCGGAGCGCGTCGAAACACGGTTCTTCTTCGCCTTCACCTCGCCGGCGAGCTGGATCGCGCCGCCGAACAGCAGCAGCTTCTCGGTCAACGTGGTCTTGCCCGCGTCGGGGTGGGAGATGATCGCAAAGGTGCGGCGGCGGCCCACGGGGGCCGGAAGATCGGTCATGTGAGGTCTGTTCTCCGGGCTATGAAAAGCCGGACTTTGAGGACAGGGCAACAGGTCGCAGCCCTGCCCTTTGCGTCATATGGGGTTTCAACCCATATTGGGCTTTCCCGTCAACAACGAAAAGGAGGTGATCAAGTGTCTCATTGTCTTACCCTGCGGTCCCCGGTTGCCGCGACCTTGATCCTGGCCTCTGCCGAGATCGGTGCGTAACGCACGAGAAGGGCGGTCCACCGGACCGCGGACCCGACAATGGAAAGGCCGCCCTCGCAGGCGGCCTTTCTTTTTGCAGGGCTCAGGCGCCCAGAAGCTTACCCGTCCGGGTGCTGGTCCGGCCCGCCACCTTGGCGATCCGTTTTCCGGCCGTTGCGAACCGAAGCAGAATGCGCGCGAACATCACGCCGTCGGTCGCCGCCAGCGCCTGCTGCGTGTCGCCGGTCAGCGGATCGACGATATCGGCCACCACATCGCCCTTTTTGACCACGTCGCCGACATTGCGGCGGAAAATCACCATGCCGGATGCGGGCGCCACCACCGGCTCCGAGCCAGCCAGCGGTGTTGCGTCGCAAAGAGCCGGAGGGGCGACGGGCGGCTTTCCGGCGATCACGCCCCGAAGAGTGAGGAACGCCACGAGGGCGGCCGCATCCGGCCCAGCGAGTTCGTCCGCCACATCCATTTCGCCGCGGAATTCGAGCGTTGTGGCGTGGCAAGCCATCGGGATCGGGTCGATCCGGGAATTTCGCGGCGAGTTCCGCCCAAGGGCGGCTGCACGCCTCATCGAACGGATCGTCACCCGAGACATCCGCGACCAGGACAGCCCGGGCACCGAGAAACGCCGCCAGCGGAGCAAGCTCGTCCGACGACAAAGTGTGCGTATAGAGATGCACCGCCGCCTCGGCATCGCAATGCATGTCGAGCACGTAATCGGCATCGATCGCGAGTTCCAGCAGCGTCTTTTTCAGCACGTCGGTCGCGTTTTCGGGCTTGATCGCGGAGAGCTCGGCCAGAAGCGCCTCCCGGATGAGCCGCACATTGGTGTCGGCCTCGCCGGTCAGCGTCGCCCCAATGCGCGCCGCAACCGCTTCGATGACATTGGGATAGCCGCGGTTGAAGTTCGTGCCGGTGGCGAGATCGAAGCGCCCGACAGGCACTGCCAGAACTTTCTGGGCCAGGCCGATGGGATTGGCAGACGGCACCAGCACGATCTCGCCCTCGATCCGTCCCTCGGCTTCGAGCGCCCGCAATTGCTCGCGCAGGTGATGAGCGACGATCATGCCGGGGATCTCATCCGCGTGGAGCGCCGCCTGCACGTAGACGCGCGGGCGCGCGCCTTCGCGGCCGAAACGGTGCAGCGTCAACGAGAGGTTCGCGCCGGGAGCCAGCGGCGACAGGGCGATCTGTTCTGTTTTCATGCGTGGGCAATACGCCGTTGCGGCGGGCGACTCAAGCCTGAGCGGTCACGCGCTCCAGCCTTGCGACCCGAACACGAACCGGGCCGGATCGGTGACAAGAGCCGCAAGCCCGTGCAAGGCAGGCTCCGGATTGACGATGACAAAGGCCGGCACCGTGCGCGCCCACGCATCATGCGGCGCCTTGCTGTCGAAGGCGGTCCGGAAGCTGCCATTTTCAAGAATATCGACCATCCGGGGGGCGATGCCGCCGGCGATGAAAACACCCCCCGACGCCTCGAAAGTGAGCGCAAGGTCGCCGGCGAACCGGCCCGAGCCAGGACGCGAAGATGTCGAGGGTTTCGCGCGCCAGGGGATCGCCTTGTCGCGCCGCCTGAGAGCACGTCGTTCGGCATCGTGAAGGGACAAGCGATGCCCTGGCGAGCCGCAAGGGCGCGCGCCAGCCTGAAAAGGCCGGGGCCCGACAGCACGACCTCGGCGGTCACGCGTCCGCCGACCCGCTCGAGATGGGGCCAGAGATCCATCTCGCCCGCCATCGCCGGCCCGAATTCCACATGGCCCGCCTCGGTGGCGAGGATCGCGAGCTGATCCCCGACCGGCACCAGGGCCGCAGCGCCAAAGCCTGTTCCGGGACCAAGCACGACGCGGGCGCCGAAAGTGGATTGCGGCACGCTGCCGAGGGGCCTGAGGTCGCCTCGCTCGGTCATCGAGAACCGTCACGGAGGCAGCAACCGGCGTGTAATCGTTGACCAGGGTCACCCGTTGGAGGCCGATCCCCCTGCCGATCGCCTGCGCGTCGATGGTCCAGTGCGCGTTGGTGAGGCGTATCGCCGGCGCGTCGACCCGCGTCGCCACGGCGATCATGGCAGATCGGGGCGGCTCTCCGTCATAGGCCTCGAGGGCGATGTTGATCGCCTGAAGCGGATCGGTGGTTTGCGCCGTCAGGGTGCGCGGCAGAAACGCGATCGGTTGCTCCAGGCGCGGGTAAAACGGCAAATCGTGCATTGGTGCCGCCGATATCGCCGAGAAGAACCGGGAACGCGTAGTCGTTGGCCTTCCTGCCGGTTGAAGCCGATTGCGAACTCAGAATGCTTCCTCCCAGCTTCGGCTCAGCCGCACGGCGGAATTGATAAGGCCGACCATCGAATAAGTCTGGGGGAAATTGCCCCATAACTCACCGGTCGTGAAGTCTGCATCCTCGGAAAACAACCCGAAGGAATTTCGGAACTTGAGGATTCGCTCGAACAATTCCCGCGCCTCCTCCTTGCGGCCGATGGCATTCAACGCGTCCACATACCAGAAGCCGCAGATCATGAAGGCCGTGTGCATCAACCCGAAATCGTCCTCCACGTCGTAGCGCAGCAGCAGATCGCCGCGCCGCAGCTTCTGCCCGACCGCATCGACGGTGGCAACGAAACGCGGGTCGTCGGCGGATACGAAATCGATTTCGGCCAGCAGCAGGAGTGTGGCGTCGAGATCCTTACCGCCGAAGGAGGACACGAAGGTGCCCGTTTCTCCGTTATACGCCCGCTCGTCGATGACCGCGTGCATCAGATCGGCCTGCGAGCGCCAGAAAGCCGCCCGATCTGGCCTGTTCAGCGCCTGGGCGATCTTGTCGAGCCGGTCGCAAGCGGCCCAGCACATCACGCTTGGAAAGGTGTGTACGGCAGCCTTTGTGCGTAATTCCCACGGCCCCGCATCGGGCTGGTCGAACACCTCGATGGCGCGCCGGCCGAGCGTTTCGAGATGCTCGAACAATTCCTGATTGCCGGGCCGGATCATGCGCCGATCGAGAAACGCGTGGGTCGAGGCCAGCACGATGCTGCCATAGGCATCGTTCTGGACTTGCGTGTAGGCCGCATTGCCGATGCGGACCGGTCCCATGCCGCGATAGCCGGCGAGCGCTTCGGCTTGTCGCTCCTCGAGCTCGGGCGACCGGGTGATGCTGAAGAGCGGCGGCATGTCTTTCTGGCTGGGATCCGCACCCGAATCGTCGACGATATTGGTGATGTAGGTAAGATATTCCTCCATCGTCCCGGTCGTGCCGAGCCGGTTCAGCGCCTGGATGACGAAGTAGGCATCGCGCAACCAGCAGAACCGGTAATCCCAGTTTCGCTGCGTATGGGGCGCCTCCGGCACCGACGTGGTCAGGGCGGCCACGATAGCGCCCGTCTCCTCGAAATTGCAGAGTTTGAGCGTGATCGCCGCGCGAATTACCGCTTCCTGCCACTCGAACGGGATCGAGAGCGAACGCACCCAGTCGCGCCAGAAATCCACCGTCTGGTCGAGGAATTCACGCGCGGTTGAATCGGCGTCGGAGCGCAGAGGCTCATCCTCGCCAAAGAAAAACGAGAGCGGCCGATCGACCACGAAAGGGCGTTCCTGGGCCACATAGGTGATGGGCGCGTCGGTGGTCAGCCGCAGGGAATGATGCGGTCCCACGAAGCGCATGTGGTTGCTGCCGCGCGTGAGCGCGGGCGCCTGCGCTCCCCAGGAAAAATGCGGCCGTACGCGCAGCCGAATGCGTGGGCGCCCTTTGATCGGCCGCACACGGCGGATCAATTGCGGCGGGCGGAACGTCCGGTCGTAATGTTTGAACCGCGGCGCGAAATCCGTGATCTCCAGGATGTTGCCGGATGAATCCGTCATCGTGGAAATCAACACTGCGGTGTTCTCCAGATAGGCCTGTTCGCAGGTTTGCATCCCGATCATGTCGATGGCGAAAACGCCACGCTGCTCATCGTCGGAGCGCCCCTCCGGGCAGTCGAGAAGGGCCGAGAACACCGGGTCGCCGTCGAACCGGGGAAAACAGCTCCAGACGATCTGCGCGCGCCGATCGACGAGGGCGGAAATCATGCAATTGCCGATCACGGCAAGGTCGAGCGAGCTCATGTGGTCAGATGTTCCGTTCGAAAGGAAGGGAGCCGCCATCGGCCCATGCGAGGAGTGAATGCCTCAATTCGGCGGGCGTTCCGACCCGCCGCTGAGCGATCGTGTCGCCAGCGCCGACGCGGACGGAGATTCCGCCCGCTTCATTGACCGCCTTGAATCCGTTTTCGTCCGTCAGGTCGTCGCCGATGAAGACCGGGCGGCGACCGCGATAAGGCGGCTCGCGCAGGAACGCTTCGATGACCTTGCCCTTGCCGGCTGCCGAAGGGAGGATTTCGGCCACGGCTTTGCCGAACTGCACCCGGTAATCCCCGCCGAGACTTTCGATCGCCGCGTGGGCGGTGGCGATACAGAATTCCTTTTCGTGCGCGGCGAGCCGCCAATGGAGGGCCACCGAACATCCCTTGTCCTCGATCAACAGCCCCGGTTTGTCGCGGACGATCTCGCGCAAGCGCTCGACCACGGGGCGCAGGGCCGGATGCTCCTCTGCCTGGCACAGATAGAGATCGTTGCCGATGCGATGCTCGAGGCCGTGCAGTCCCGCGCTGTCGAACCGTGCAGATCCGAGATGCTCGTCCAGGAAAGCGATGGGACGGCCGCTGATGATGGCAAGCGCCCCGCCAAGTTTCCGCTGTAGCCGCGCCAGCGCAGAGGGGAGTTGCGCATCGACGACAACCTCGCTGGGCCGTTCGACGATGTCGACCAGCGTCCCGTCGAAATCGAGAAAAAGGGCCCATTGGGTATCGGCATCCGGGGGCAAAGCTGTCTCCAACCAGCGTTCATCGCTCGCCGGCTTTTCACCGGCGTCGGAACCCTATCTATTGCACGAAGCCAAGGTTGCAACGCGCGAAGTCACTCGCGACCCGTCCGCCCACGCCTGCAGGCACAAAAAAAATCCGCAGCGAGCCCGAAAGCAGCGCTGCGGATTGGGAATGTGGAGGTTGTTGAGTCTAGTGCTCGCGGAACGCCCGCGCGACCTGCTCCATCAGGGGCTTGCTGAGGTATTCGAACGGGGTGCGTTCGTTCACCTCGACGAAGACTTCCGCCTGCATGCCGGCGATCAGCCGGAGATGGCCGAGACGCTTGATCTCGTCCGCCGGCAGCGCGACGCGGATCGTGTAGTACGAGGCGCCGGTGCGCTGATCGTTGGTGACGTCGGCCGAAATCCGCGACACCGTGCCGTGCAGCTCCGGGATCGAGCGCGCATGGGAAGCATGGACGCGAACCGAGGCCTTCTGGCCGATGGCCACCTGGTCGATATCGGACGGCTGGATGCGCGCTTCGAGATCGAGCTCGTCGTTTTCCGGCACGATGAGCATCACCGGTTCGGCAGGTGAGATCACGCCGCCGACCGTATGCACGTTGAGCTGGTGGACGAAGCCCGTGCTGGGCGAACGGATATCCGTGCGCTTCAACTGATCCTCGGCGGCGATCTTGCGCTCCGTGTATTCGGCGATCTTGCCCTGCATCTCGCGAAGCTCCTGCATGGCTTCGGCGCGCATCTGCTCGTCCACCTGGATCATCTGGAACGACGTTTCGGCAATGCGGCCTTCGGCCTGCGCGACGGCCGCGATGAGCTGCCCACGCTGGCCTTCGATGCTGGCCCCGTCGCGTTCCAGAGCGTTGAGGCGCGGGAGCTGCACGAGGTTCTTCTCGTACAATTCGCGGACGCCCTTAAGCTCCTCGGCGATGAAGGCGGCTTCCCTGGCTTTCGAATCCTGTTGAGCGCGCAGGCCCTTGATTTCGTCCTGCGACTGCGAGATCCGCTTCCGGAGCTGATCCTTCTGAGCGTCCCGCGCAGCGCGGCGAGCATCGAACAAGGTGCGCTCCGTGCTCATGATCTTGGCGATGGCCGGTTCGTTCAAGCGGTTAGTAAATTCCGGCGGGGTCGGAACAGCACTCAGGCTGTCGCGCTCCGCCTCGAGGCGGGCCTGACGGGAAACGAACTCGTCGAGCTGCTTCGACACGACCTGAAGGTTGGCGCGGGTCACCGTCTCGTCGAGGCGGACGAGCAGATCGCCCTCGCGAACGTGCTGGCCTTCGCGGACGTTCAGCTCACCGACGATGCCGCCGGTTCCATGCTGGATCTTCTTGACGCTCGTATCGACCACGAACTGGCCGCCGCCCATGACGGCGCCGGAGAGCGTGGCGGCGGCGGCCCAGAGGCCGATGGTGCCGCTGAACAAGGCAATCATGGAGATGCCCGCGATGGTCGCCCGGCGGATGGCCGCCTGATGCTTGGACTTCTTAGGCGCTTGCTGGATCAACATTATCCGACCTCCCGCAGGGACGAGCCTGGCGCTGCCCGCGGTGCAGCAGGCGCTGCAGCTGGGGTGGTGTTACGTTTCATGACCGATTGCAGAACTTCGTCCCGCGGGCCGAGAGCCTTGATGCGACCCTCTTCCATAATGCCGACGACATCGACATTGCCGAGAGCGGCCGGGCGGTGCGTGATGACGATCACGATGCCGCCGCGGTTGCGGACCGCCAGGATGGCGCCGTTCAGGGCTTCATCGCCGGCGCCGTCGAGGCTGGCATTGGGCTCGTCGAGAACGACCAGGAAGGGGTCCCCGTAGAGAGCGCGAGCCAGGGCCACGCGCTGGCGCTGGCCACCGGAAAGCGCCGCGCCGCCTTCGCCGATATGCGTGTCGTAGCCGTCGGGCAGGCTGAGGATCAGCTCATGGGCGCCGGCGGTTTGAGCGGCTTTCAGGATCGATTCCGGCGACGGCTCGTGCTGGAAGCGCGCAATGTTCTCCGCAACCGTGCCGTCGAACAATTCCACGTCCTGCGGCAGGTAACCGATGTGGCGTCCGAGGTCGTCCGATTCCCATTGCTCGATGGCAGCGCCGTCGAGGCGGATGTCGCCGCGAAGCGTCGGCCAGACACCCACGATGGCACGGGCGAGCGTCGACTTGCCCGAAGCGCTGGGTCCGATGAGGCCAAGGCCCTGGCCGGCGCGGAGCTCGAGAGCCGCGGCCTGCACGATCGCCTGTTGGCCGCCGGGAGCGCCCACGTAGATGTCTTCGAGCACGATGCGCTGCTTCGGAGCAGGAAGCGGCATACGCTGCTCCTGGGCGGGGACAACGCCGAGGATGTGCTCAAGGCGGTGATATCCCTGGCGCGCGGCCGTGAAGCCCTTCCAGTTGCCGACCGCGATCTCGATGGGCGCAAGGGCGCGCGACATCATGATGGAGGCCGCGATCATGGAGCCGCCCGAAACCTCGCCCTGGATCACCAGATAGGCCGCAAGGCCGAGGATGCCGGATTGCAGAACCATGCGGAACACCTTGGCGAAGGCCGCGATGCCGGAGGTCGATTCGCTCGACACGAGCGCCGCATCCACGTGCTTGGTGTGAACCTTGGCGTAGCGAATGCCGAGGAAGTTCGTCATGCCGAGGGCCCGGATGACTTCGGCATTGCGGCGGCTGCTCTCGGCCATCATCTGGCGCTCGGCGCCGCTCTTGGCGAGTTCGTAGGCAGGCTTCTTGCTCTTCATGTCCGTGAAGAGCGTCAAGGCGATGATGACCAGGCCGCCGATGACCGACATCCAGCCAAGCCATGGGTGGATGATGAAACAGCCGACGAAGAAGATCGGCATGAACGGCATGTCGAACATCGCTGTCGGCCCGAGGCTCGACAGGAAGCCGCGGACCTGGTCGAGATCGCGGATCGGCTGAAGGCTCTCGGAGGATTTGGCGCCCTTGAGGGGCATCGCCGCCACCAGGTCGAAGACGCGACGGGACAGGAGTTCGTCGAACCGCGCACCGATCCGGGCCAGCATCTTGCCGCGAAGCGCATCGAGACCGCCCTGCAGAACGTAGGCAGCCAGTACGATCAGCGAGAGACCGATAAGGGTGGAAATACTGCGGCTGGACAACACGCGGTCGTAGAGCTGGAGCATGTAGATCGACCCGGTGAGGGCCAGGATGTTGACGACCGCCGAGAAGATCGCCACGCCGCCGAAAGACGGAAGGCACACCTTCAAGGCGTCAAAAACTTCGGAACTCTCTTGCCTGCGGCTTCTCGCTGCCTGCTTCATCTTTTCAATCCCATGGCGGTCGACGCCGCGCGGTCTCAGTTGCGGTGCTCAGGCAGGACCCTTGAGATCTTACCTGAATTGAGCCGCCTTGTGACGGCCTCAAAGTGAGTAGGTTAAGGCGAGGATCAACGCTTTGGCTGGGCGTTTCGATCACCCCCTTGCGAAGCCATGCTGGTCCGCCGAGAGGTTTACGTTACGCCATGCCCTTTTGTAACCCTATCCTGTGTAACTGTGTCAACGAAAATAGTCCGCGACCATATGTTCCAGTCCGTTCGAAGGGGGAAGAAACATAGCCTAAAATGATTTAGTATTACAATGCCATAAAGGCGGGTTGGTCAATGCACTGCCGCGGTTTGCAACAACCGAATGACCGGTCGACATAGAGGAAGCGATCGAGCGGGAACGCTGCTCGGTCGGGGCGGAACCTCGTTGCCATTCGTGGCAATCTTGAGGCTTTGAAAAAATACCCGGCGCCAGAGGCACTTAGGCAAATTTGCCGGGCGTCAAGCCTGCCGCTCCGCAGGAGCCTTGGCCGGAGACTTCCTGGTCGAGGATTTCCGGCTCTGAGCCTTCGTGTCCGACTTGTCAGCCCGCGCCGCAATCTCCCGGTCGAGCCGGGCCTTGAGCAGCGTGAGAACCGCCGCCTCCTCGGGCTTGAGACCACCGAGGCGGTCGCGCAGCTCGGCCTCGACCTCTTCCTTGACGTCCAGAAGCAGGTCGCCGTCCAGATAACAGGACAGGATTTCCGGATGGACGTAACATTTGCGGCAGATCGTCGGCGTGTTCCCCAGGCGTGACGAGACCGCTTCGATTGCCGCCCGGATATTTTTCTTGGCCCTCGCCTCATCGTCGAACTGCGCGAATTCCGCCAACGCGAGAGCCGCCAGCACCGTACCGGCCCAGGTGCGAAAGTCCTTGGCGGTGAAATCTTCCCCGGTGATCTCGCGCAGATACGCATTGACGTCGGAGGACGCGATGGTCTGCCGGTTGCCGTCCTCGTCGAGATACTGGAACAGATCCTGTCCCGGCAAATCCTGGCACGCCTTCACGATTTTCGCGACCCGGCGGTCCTTGACCCGAAGGTTCCACTTCTTGCCGCTCTTCCCCTTGAACTCGAACCGCAGCTCGGCCCCTTCGATCTCCACGTGCGGGTCGCGCAGGGTGGTCAGCCCGTAGCTCTTGTTCTGCTTGGCGTAATCGACATTGCCGACGCGGATGAGCGTGTTTTCCAGGAGATGGACGACCGTCGCCAGAACCTTTTCGCGCGGCAGACCCCGCAGGCTCATGTGCTGGTCGATGGTTTTGCGAATCGCCGGAAGCGCCTGCGCGAAGGCAAGCATGTGCTCGTATTTCGTGCTCTCTCGCACTTCGCGGAAAGCCGCGTGATAGCGGTATTGCTTGCGCCCCTTGGCATCCCGGCCGGTCGCCTGAATGTGGCCGTTGGCTTTAGGCGAGATCCACACATCCGTATAGGCCGGCGGGATGGCGAGCTTGCGTATCCGCTCCAGCGTCGCCTCGTCGGTCACAGGGCGGCCGTCCGGTGACAAATAGGTGAAGCCACGCCCGGACTTCCGGCGCTTTATCCCCGGCGTTTCATCCGATACGTAGCGCAGACCCGCGCTCTCCGCGGCATCGCGTGGATCCACCACATTCGGGACGGCGGCATTCTGTTCCTGCAACATGAGAACCCTGCTTGAGGCGGCGAGACATCAACCGCAGCCGGTATCGCGGGTTCCAGAACCCCTGCTAGCGCGCTCTCACATTGGCGGTTTCCTCGCGGGAGCTGGGCGTCTAGAACAGCTCGCGCTTCCTCGGGATCATCCGTGACACATCAGACTTCAATTTCCCCGAGCACCGATTCGGACACCCTCGCGGGCACCCTTGCGGGCCGCAAGCTCGTCTTCGTCGTGACGGAGGACTGGTTCTTCGCGTCTCATTTTCTGCCGATGGCGCGAGCCGCTCGCGAACTCGGTCTCGATGTGGCGGTTGTCACGCGGGTGCGCGCCCACCGCGCGATCATCGAGGCGACGGGTGCCCGCGTCATCCCGCTCGAGGCCGAACGCCGGAGCCTCAATCCGATGAGAGCCGGCTACGCGGCGGGCCAGCTCGCCTCCGTGCTGCGGGCGGAAAAAGCCGACATCGTGCATTGCATCGCTCTGCGCGGAATTCTGATCGGCGGCGTTGCGGCCGCCATGGCGGGCATCGACCGGCGGGTTTTCGCCCTGACCGGACTAGGCTTCATCGGTGCAAGGCAGGACCTTACCGGGCGCCTCGCCCAGCGGGCGATCCGGCTTCTGACCCGCGGGCTGACCACCTCCAGAACTCGCTATCTATTCGAGAATACCGACGATCCGCGACTGCTCGGCCTCGATCCATCGGCGTCCGAGATAACCATCGTGGGCGGCGCAGGTGTCGATGCGGCGGTATTCGCGCCCTCGCCGCTGCCGCCAGCGTCGCCCCTTCGCATCGCCGTGGTGGCCCGAATGCTGTGGTCCAAGGGTATCGATCTCGCGGTCGAGGCCGTGCTCGCGGCACGCCTTCAGGGCACGGACGTCGAACTCTCGCTCTATGGCGCACCCGACCCATCGAACCCCAAGGCAATTCCAGAATCGATTCTCGCGGCCTGGGCTGCCGAGCCTGGAATTGCCTGGCATGGAGCCACCGCCGACGTTGCTCGGGTCTGGCGCGAGCATCACGTGGCGTGCCTGGCCTCCCGGGGCGGCGAAGGATTGCCGCGCACCCTTCTTGAAGCTGGCGCCTGCGGTCGCGCCATCGTCACCACGGACGTTCCCGGCTGCCGGACGCTGGTTCGCGACGGGATCGAAGGGCTCGTGGTGCGGCCGGCCGACGTTCCAGCGCTGACGGCGGCATTCGTTCGGTTGGCCGCCGCTCCCGAACTCGTCGCCCGGATGGGCGAGGCTGCCCGGAACCGCGTTCTCGACGGATTTACCGAGCGGGACGTGATGGAGACGGTCAAGCAGCTCTACCGCGACTGCCTCGCTGCGTGATCGAGGATCGGACGGCGTTCATCCGGGCCGAGACCCGCCTGCTGCCGGTGCCGCACACGCCGGAAATCTCCCTCTACGTGGCCGATGAAGCGACGGCTCTGTGGCAGAAGACCGAGGAGGAGCTCGGGACCCTCGGCCTGCCGCCGCCGTTCTGGGCTTTCGCGTGGGCCGGCGGCCAGGCGCTTGCCCGCTACGTGCTGGACCATCCGGAGACCGTGCGGGGCCGCCGCGTGCTGGATTTCGCCTCCGGTTCGGGGCTGGTGGGGATTGCCGCCATGAAAGCCGGCGCGGCGCACGTAACGGCCTGCGACATCGACGACTTTGCGATTGCGGCGATCGGGCTGAATGCCGCCGCCAACGGCGTTGCTTTGACGGCTTCCGGGGAAAACCTCGTCGGTCGCGATCTCGGCTGGGACACGATCCTCGCAGGCGATATCTGCTACGAGCGGGATCTGGCGCAGGCCGTCACCGATTGGCTTTCCGCCCTTCAGGACAGGGGTGCGACGGTTCTGGTCGGCGATCCGGGCCGGAGCTACCTGCCCAGGTCGCGGCTGCGTTGCCTTGCCGAATATGAGGTGCCGGTCACGCGGACGCTCGAGGACGCGGACATCAAAAAGACCAGCGTTTGGTGCTTTCAACCGAGCGTTCAAAAATAGCGTCGGTGCGCGCTTCTTCATCTTGGTATATAAACCTGCGCTTGACCGCCGGGGGATTTCGCTCCAGCTAATCGACGGCAGCACCCTGCTGCCGCACCGGACTCGATGTATGAAGCTTGTCACGCCGTTGGTGCCCCCACAGCCGATCTCTCAGGAAGCATCCTCCGAAGCGCCGGCGGGTCCAGCCGGGAGGCACAGGAGCGTCGGCGTGCGCGTCGGGTCGGTGATGGTGGGCGGCGGCGCTCCCATCGTGGTCCAGTCGATGACCAACACGGACACGGCGGATGTGGACGCGACGGTGGCTCAGGTCGCGGCGCTCGCGCGCGCCGGTTCCGAAATCGTCCGAATCACCGTCGACCGCGACGAGGCCGCGGCCGCCGTCCCGCGCATTCGCGACCGTCTGCACCGGCTCGGCATCACGGTGCCGCTGGTCGGCGATTTTCATTATATCGGCCACCAATTGCTGGCCGATCATCCCGCCTGCGCCGAGGCCCTCGACAAATACCGCATCAACCCGGGCAATGTCGGTTTCAAGGAGAAGAAAGACCGGCAGTTCGGCGCCATCATCGAGATGGCGATCCGGCACGGCAAGTCGATCCGCATCGGCGCCAATTGGGGCTCGCTCGACCAGGCCCTGCTGACCCACCTGATGAACGAAAACGCCGCCTCCGCTCAGCCGCGTGACATGCGCTGGGTCACCAGAGAGGCGATGATCCAGTCGGCGCTGCTCTCGGCTGCGCGCGCGGAGGAGATCGGCCTTGGGCGCGACCGGATCATCCTGTCCGCCAAGGTTTCGGCCGTCCAGGACCTGATCGCCGTCTATCAGGACCTGGCGCGCCGTTCGGATTACGCCATCCATCTCGGCCTCACGGAGGCCGGCATGGGCAGCAAGGGGATCGTCGCATCGTCGGCGGCCATCGGCATCCTGCTGCAACAGGGAATCGGCGACACCATCCGCTATTCACTGACCCCCGAGCCCGGCGGCGACCGGACCGTCGAGGTCAAGACCGCGCAGGAATTGCTGCAGACGATGGGGTTTCGCACCTTCGTACCCCTCGTCGCCGCCTGCCCGGGCTGCGGTCGCACGACCTCATCGGTGTTCCAGGAACTGGCGAGGGATATCCAGAACTGGATTGCCGAATCGATGCCCGAATGGAAACGCCTTTATCCCGGCACCGAAAACCTGACGGTGGCGGTCATGGGCTGCATCGTGAACGGACCGGGAGAGTCGAAGCACGCCAATATCGGCATTTCACTTCCGGGCACCGGCGAGTTGCCGGCAGCACCGGTCTTCATCGATGGCGAAAAGGCCATGACACTGCGCGGACCGACCCTGGCCAAGGACTTCCAGGCCATTGTCCAGGGCTACATCGAGAGGAAATACGGTCAAGCCCGTCGTAACGCCGCCGAATAAAGCCTCGTAAGGGTTTCGGGCGGCCGGGAACCGGGCACCGAATTCGGTTTTAAGCCTGAGCACGACGTGTTAGAGAGCCGCCGCGCCGGCGTGAGGGCCG
Source organism: uncultured Alphaproteobacteria bacterium (assembly GCA_963828985.1). Taxonomy (GTDB): domain Bacteria; phylum Pseudomonadota; class Alphaproteobacteria; order Rhizobiales; family Beijerinckiaceae; genus Microvirga. Next base: position 1,384,161 of record CAWHGT010000003.1, on the reverse strand, counting down.
CCGTCAAGAACAGGAGAGGCCGCCCTTTTTTCGCACCTGCAGAAAGACTCGAAGGGCCGTCCGCGGATCATCCGCAAAGAAAATCACATGGCAGAACACCAAGCTGTAGCGTCCGGGCACGTCGATTCCGCGTCCCCAGACGCTTCCTTACCTGACACCCATTCGAAGGCCAGCTTCTGGACCCTCATGATGGGTTCGATCGGCGTCGTCTTCGGCGACATCGGTACCTCCCCACTCTATGCGTTCAAGGAATCCATGGCGGCCGCGGCCGATGGCGGACCCGTTACACGCGACATCATCATGGGGGTGCTTTCGCTGATCCTCTGGTCCCTCGTCCTCGTGGTGACCCTCAAGTACGTGTTCATCCTGCTGCGCGCCGACAACAAGGGAGAAGGCGGCACGCTTACCCTGGTGGCGCTCGCCCAGCGCGCCATCGGCAAGCGCCGGGGGGTGGTGTTGATGCTGGGGATCATGGGTGCCGGCCTGTTCTACGGCGATGCCGTCCTGACGCCCGCGATCTCGGTTTTGTCGGCAGTCGAAGGTCTGAAGCTCGCGACCCCGATGCTCGGCCCCTACGTGGTGCCGATCACCCTGGCGATCCTCACGGCCCTGTTCTTCGTGCAAAGCCGGGGCACCGGCCGGGTCGCGGCCTTCTTCGGCCCCGTCATGCTGTTCTGGTTCGCGACCTTGGCCCTGACCGGTCTGCTCCACATCGCCGATGACCCGAGCGTCGTGACGGCCATCAATCCGGCGTTCGCCGTGATGTTCTTCGTCAATCATTCGGGCGTGTCGCTGGCGGTTCTTGGCGCGGTCTGTCTTTCGGTGACGGGCGCCGAGGCGCTCTATGCCGATCTCGGCCATTTCGGCGGCCGCCCCATCCGGACGGCGTGGCTCTATCTCGTGTTTCCGGCGCTGGTCCTCAATTATTTCGGGCAGGGAGCGCTGGTTCTCGCCCATCCGGACGCCGCCGAATCCCCTCTTTTCCGGCTCGTGCCCGACTGGGCCTTGCTGCCGATGGTCATTCTGGCGACCCTCGCCACCATCATTGCCAGCCAATCGGTGATCACGGGCGCGTTCTCGTTGACGCGCCAGGCGGTTCAGCTCGGTCTGCTGCCGCGCCTCGAAATCCGCTTCACGTCGGCAGCCCATCAGGGCCAGATCTACGTGCCGCGGGTCAACATGCTGCTGCTCATCGGCGTGATCATTCTGGTGTTGATCTTCCAGTCGTCGAGCAACCTGTCGCACGCTTACGGCGTGTCGGTCTTCGGCGCCATGTCGGTGGATGCGGTCCTTGCCATCATGGTGATCTGGAAGGGCTGGCGCTGGTCGCTCGGCCTCACCCTCGCGCTGATGCTTCCCTTCCTGTTCATCGACCTGTCGTTCTTCGGCGCCAACCTGCTGAAGCTCTTCACCGGCGGCTATGTGCCGGTCATTCTCGCCTCGGTGATCATCCTGATGATGTGGACCTGGGTCAAAGGCACCACCATCCTGTTCGAGAAGACCCGCAAGGTCGACGTGCCGTTCCTCGAGCTGGTGCGGATGCTCGAAAAGAGCCCGCCGCATCAGGTCAAGGGAACGGCCGTGTTCCTCACCAGCGATCCCGACACGGCGCCCGCCGCTCTGCTGCACAATCTCAAGCACAACAAGGTGCTGCACGAGAAGAACGTGATCCTGACCGTGCGGTCCGAGGACGTTCCGCGCGTCGAGATGGAAGACCGGGTTCGTATCGAGCAGGTCGGCGCCGCGTTCTGGCGCATTCAGCTGAGCTACGGCTACATGGAGACGCCGAACATTCCGCGCGGTCTCGCGCTTCTGCGCAAGCAGGGCTTCAAGTTCGACATCATGGCGACGTCGTTCTTCCTGTCCCGCCGCTCGATCCGGCCCGCATCGCATTCGGGCATGCCGCTCTGGCAGGACAAGCTCTTCATCGGTCTCGCCAAATCCGCCAGCGACGCCACGGACTTCTTCCAGATCCCGACCGGACGTGTGGTGGAGGTGGGAACGCAGGTCACCGTCTAGAGCTGGTTGTCCTCTCATTCACCCGATGCCAATCTTCGCCGCATGACATCCCCGATCTCGCTCGTTCGACCAAGTCTCGACTGGCTGCCGCAATACGAGCAGGCGCTGGTTCTCGGCTGGTCGCCCAATACGGATCAGGATGTCAGCCGCGATCAGCTTCGGCAGCTCCGCCGCGACCCGGCGCGGTTTTTGCATGAGCTCTATCATTCGCCGACCTTGCGGCTGCCCGACGGACGTCAGGTGCGGCGGCTGCCCGCGCACGATTTCTGGATCAGCGACGGAGAGTTCTGCGGCCGGATCGGCTTTCGCTTCGAGCCCGGAACGGAGTATCTGCCGCCCACCGCCATGGGCCATGTCGGCTACACGGTGGTGCCGTGGAAGCAAGGCCGGGGTTACGCCACCGAAGCGCTGCGCCAGATTCTTCCCGTCGCCCGCGCGGAAGGTTTTGCCCGCGTGCTCCTGACCTGCGACGATGACAATGAGGCCTCCCGCAAAGTGATCGGCGCCAATGGCGGGGTGCCCGACGGCCACGTGCCGCATCCCAGCCGACCGGGGCACGTGAAGCTCATGTTCTGGGTCCCGACGCTGGACTAGACCTCCCGCTCGACCACGAACCGGACCGCCTGACGCAGGGTCTCGGCCGGTGCGCCGAACCGGGCGACGGCCGCATCCGCCTCCTCGACCAGGCGCGCGCATTCGCGACGGGCTTGCGCCATCCCGAGGAGGTCCACCAGCGTGGCCTTGCCCTTTTGCTGATCCTTTCCGGTCCGCTTTCCCATCGCTTCCGACGAGGCTTCCCGGTCGAGAATGTCGTCGGCGATCTGGAAGGCGGCGCCGAGGGCTTTTCCGTAAGCCCCGAGGGCCGCGAGATCGGCAGCGTTCGCCCGCGCGATGACGGCCCCCGCCTCGACGGCGAAAGCCAGGATCGCCCCGGTCTTCATGGCCTGCAGGCGGCGAACGCCATCCTGATCGGCAATCGCCTCGCCATAGCGGCCCTCGGCCGCGAGATCGAGCATTTGTCCGCCCACCATGCCGCCGACGCCCGAGGCGCGCGCGAGCCGCAGGACCAGTTCCGCACGGATTGCCGGGTCGGCATCGGTGGCGGGATCGGCCAGGACCTCGAACGCCAGGGTCTGCAGCGCGTCGCCGGCCAAAATGGCAGTTGCGTCATCGAAGGCTTTGTGAACGGTCGGCCGCCCCCGTCGCAGGTCGTCGTCGTCCATGGAGGGCAGATCGTCGTGGACGAGCGAATAGCAATGCAGCAATTCCACCGCGCAGCCGGCCCGGAGCGCGCCTGCGGTGTCGTTGCCCAGCAGTCGCGCGGTCTCCACGGTGAGGAATGGGCGAAGGCGCTTGCCGCCCCCGAGCGCCGCATGCCGCAGGGCCTCCATGAGGCGAGGCGGCCGGGCGATCTCGCCGGGGCGCACTTCGTCTGATAGCAACGCTTCGAGCATCGCCTCGACATTCCCTGCGACTTCGAGCAGTCGCGCCGTGAAAGAGCTGGTAGAACGCATGATGTTCAGCCTGAATTCGGGCCGTGAGAGCAGCCGGTCGGAGGACAGCGTCGGCCATGAAACGGAGACGGCCGGCCAAGTGCGGCGTAAGCCGATGACGATCTCGCGCGCTCTCCGCACGATGGTCCGCATCGGCCTCGGCCTGATCCTCTTATGGGTTGGAGCGGTGTTCTGGCTAGGGCTTTTGTATGGGGCTGTGCCGCCGGTCTCCACGTTGATGATCGGCCGGTGGGCGACGCTGCAGCCGGTCGCAGCGTCATTTCGTTCCCGTCGAGGCGATCTCGCCCTACCTGCCCCTCGCGGTGATGACATCGGAGGACAGTCGCTTCTGCATTCATGCGGGGGTCGATTGGGACGCCATTCGGGAGGTCGTGGAGGCGGCCGACGACGACGGCCCTGCCCGCGGCGCTTCCACCATCCCCATGCAGACCGCCAAGAACCTCTTCCTGTGGAACGGGCGCTCCTATCTGCGCAAAGGCCTGGAACTGCCGGTCGCGCTCTATCTCGACCTGATCTGGTCCAAGCGGCACATGATGCAGACCTATCTCAACATCGCCGAATGGGGCGATGGCGTCTTCGGCGCGGAAGCGGCGGCGCGACGATATTTCGGCAAGGCCTCGCGCGACCTGACGCGCCGCGAAGCGGCTCTGCTGGCCGCCGCCCTGCCCAACCCTCTGGTCCGAAACCCGGCCCGCCCCTCGGCCGGTCATTCCCGCATAGCAGCGCGCATCATGGCGCGAATGGGAAGCGCCGCGCCGCTGAGCGATTGCCTGAAAGGCTAGCCGCAGGCATAAAGCCGCGGCAGGCAAGCGCCGCAAGGCCGATTGGGGCTAGATATTCGCCCCAATACCTTGTATGAGGCGCAACCTTATTGAGATTTAGACGTGAGCGTCCCCCGTTGGAGCGGGCCGCTCCGCTGTTGACCGGAGTCGAAAAAATGGCCGTTCCAAAAAGAAAAACGTCGCCTTCGCGGCGTGGCATGCGCCGCTCCGCCGATGCCTTGAAAGCCCCGACCTACATCGAGGACAAGGATTCGGGCGAGCTGCGTCGTCCCCACCACATCGACCTGAAGTCCGGCATGTACCGTGGCCGCCAGGTCCTGACGGTGAAGACCGAAGCCTGATCCGTCGCGCCCTGCGACAATACGAACCGGCGTCTTCAGGACGCCGGTTTTTTTATGCCGAAAGCGCCCCGCCGACCGCACTCTCACGCCTGCCTTTTAGGCTTCGTTAAGCCCGAGGCGCGATCCTCAAGGCCGGTATTTCCGGCTGGATCGAGCGGGTTGTCGCAAACCTCGTCCGCTGTTTCGTTTTCGATTGCGCTTCGAGGTCAACCAGGGTCATGGCGGCGAGAAGGCCCGGTCGGGCGAGCATTTTTACGGGCGCAACCCTGCGGCGACGGCCTGCGCCGCTCCACGCGGACCCGTCGACCGCGCTCACAGCCCTGGGCGGTGTCACGTACGTTTGGGACCTTTCCAGCGACGGCCTGACCTTTGGGCCGAATGCCTTCGCGGTGCTGGGTCTCGAGCCAGGCGAACTTCCGACGACGGGCGCTGCCTTCCGGGACCTGATCGAGCCAGGGGGCGGAGCGCCTCGCGACGGAGCGCTTGCTCCCGGCGAGAGTTTCGAGCGCCGCTACACGCTGCGCCTGAGCGCCAACCGCGCCATCGTCGTGCAGGATTCCGGCCGCTGCGTCGCCGGCACCGACGAACGCCCCGGTTTTGTCCGCGGCTGTCTGCGTGCCGATCCGGAGGCGCAGGACCGGGATCTGCTGCCCCGGCGCACCCACGAGCGCTCCGAGTTCCTCGGCCGGTTGCAAAACGACATCGCGGATGCGTTGCGATTCGCCCACGGCGTCACGCTGATCGTCTGCGAGATCGGCGAAGACGGTCCTGATATCGGCGAGGTCATGCGGCGGACGCGTTCGATGATGCGGAGCCGCGACCACGTCATGCCCCTGTCGACGACGCGCTTTGCCCTCGCGCTCCCTTCCTGTGCGGCCACGGATGCTCCGCACGCCCTGAACAAGCTTGCGGCTCTGCTGGCAGCGGACCGCTCGCATATCCGTCTCGCCGGTGCCTGCGCGCCGGATCACGCCCTCGATGCTTGCCGCCTCCTGGCCCTCGCCGAACGCACATTGGCGCAAACCCAACCGGGATCCATGCAGGCATTGTACGAACCGATGATAGCCGAGCCTCGGAGCGCTCCTGCGGAGCCATTTGATATGATCCGCGCGCTGAACGAGCGACATCTCGGGCTGGCGCCTCGCACGATTGTCGACGCGCATCACCTCACGCCCGCACTTTCGAGGATGGAGACCACCATCTTGGGCGTGACGGTGGAGTGCCTGCCACCCGATACCGCCACCGCGCTTCTGGTGGATGCGCGCAGGCTGGAACTCGCGGGCGACGCCCTCGCGGCCGCGCCCGACGCGCGCATCGTCCTGCCGATCGGCCTTGCAACCTTGCGGGATCGCGAATGGCTGTCGGTGCTGGCGGCTCACCTTGGAGCACGTCCCGGCATCGCGTCGCGGATGATCGTCGCACTCCCGGAAGCCGTTCTGGTGGAGAAAACCAAGGTGCTCGGTCGGCTCGATGCCATGAAGGCGCTCGGCATCGGCCTGTCGCTGGATGGTTTCGGGAGCGGTTATGCCACCTGCGCCCGCCTGAGAAGCCTGCCGATCGACCTCGTGACGATCGACGGCGCATTCATCCAGAACCTGGGGCGCTCGACCGGCGATCGCCTGTTCGTGCGCACTCTCGTGGATATCGCCCAACGTCTCGGCATCGCCACTTTGGCCGAATGGGTGGACGATACCCGGAGCGCCGACATGCTGCGCGAATGGGGAATCGATTACCTGCAAGGCAATCTGTTCGAGGCCGGCGAAGGCAACGCCAGCGGCCGTTCCGATGAAACCGGCCCTGCGGCGGGCGTGAAGAGGTCGCGCTCTATTTGCGCGCCAGTTCGTCCAGTTTCGCCTGCATGTCGGCCATTTGCCTTTTCAGATTATCGAGATCCGCCGTGCCGTCCCCGGGGGAACCCGGCTTCGGGCATTCCCGGACGGCCCGGGAACGGCGTGAACATCCGCATGGCTTCGGTGAACAGCCCCATGTTCTTGCGGACCTGCTCCTCCATGGTCTGGAACACGGAGCCGCCGAAGGTCGAGCTCATCTGGTCGCGCAGCTTCTGCTGGTCCCGCGACAGGTTGTTCATGGAAAATTCGAGATAACTCGGCACCAGCGACTGAATGCTGTCGCCATAGAACCGAATAAGCTGCCGAAGCACCGTCACCGGCAGGAGATTCTGGCCTTCCTTGCCCTCTTGCTCGACGATGATCTGCGTCAGCACGGAGCGCGTGATGTCGTCCCCGGACTTGGCGTCGTAGACGAGGAAGTCCTCCCCCAGGCGCACCATTTTGGCGAGATCCTCGAGAGTGACGTAACTCGATGTGCCGGTGTGATAGAGGCGGCGATTGGCATATTTCTTGATTACCGTAGGTTTCTTTTCCGTCGCCATGGTTCTTGAACGTCGATCCTGGTCAGGTCCGGACAATCCGGCTCAATCGTCAGCTTACAGGCGTAACCGGCGCCGATCAAAGCCCCAAATGGCAATCCGCCATCCGTATGCCGCATCCTCGGCTCTTGACTTCCCTTCGGGGCGGGCTTTGATCGAGCCATCAAACAGGCGCTCCAAGGATCGTTTCCGGCCGAGCAACCCCAGCAGCATGGAGATTCAGAATGTCCGAAGACAACGTCGTCATCGTCGGCGCGGCACGCACTGCGGTCGGCTCATTCAACGGAGCCTTCGGCAACACGCCGGCCCACGAACTCGGCGCCGCCGCCATCAAGGCCGCGCTCGAGCGCGCCAAGGTCGATCCGAGCGAGGTCGACGAGGTCATCCTCGGGCAGATCCTCACCGCCGGCCAAGGCCAGAACCCGGCCCGGCAGGCCGCGATGGCCGCCGGCATTCCGCAGGAAAAGACCGCCTGGGGCCTCAACCAGCTCTGCGGTTCAGGGCTTCGCACCGTCGCGGTCGGCATGCAGCAGATCGCCAACGGAGACGCCCGGATCATCGTGGCGGGCGGCCAGGAATCCATGTCGCAGGCGCCGCATGCCGCCTATATGCGCGGCGGCACCAAGATGGGCGACCTGAAGATGAGCGACACCATGCTCAAGGACGGCCTGATGGACGCGTTCCAGGGCTATCACATGGGCACGACCGCCGAGAACGTCGCCGAGAAGTGGCAGCTCACCCGCGAGGAGCAGGATCAGTTCGCCGCCCAATCGCAGAACAAGGCAGAGGCCGCCCAGAAGGCCGGCAAGTTCAAGGACGAAATCGTTCCCTTCACGATCTCGACCCGCAAGGGCGACACCATTGTGGACCAGGACGAATACATCCGCGCCGGCACGACCGCCGAGTCGCTCGGCAAATTGAGACCGGCCTTTTCCAAGGACGGCACGGTCACCGCCGGCAATGCGTCGGGCATCAATGATGGGGCTGCCGCCATCGTGCTGATGAGCGAGTCGGAGGCGAAGAAGCGTGGGCTGACACCACTCGCGCGCATTGTCTCCTGGGCCACCGCCGGCGTCGATCCGGCCGTGATGGGAACCGGCCCGATCCCGGCTTCCCGCAAGGCACTCGAAAAGGCCGGCTGGAAAGTCTCCGATCTCGACCTCGTCGAGGCCAACGAGGCGTTCGCCGCTCAGGCGCTTGCCGTCAACAAGGACATGGGCTGGGATCCGGAGATCGTGAACGTCAATGGCGGCGCGATCGCCATCGGGCATCCCATCGGCGCATCCGGCGGACGCGTTCTGGTGACGCTGCTCCATGAGATGCAGCGCCGCGACGCCAAAAAGGGCCTGGCAACCTTGTGCATCGGCGGCGGCATGGGCGTCGCCATGTGCGTCGAGCGTTAAGATCGAAGGAATCTCGTTCGCGCTCTTCTCAACTTCCCTGAGGGCGCTAAGCTATAGAAGGACGATCCGGCTCGACCCGGATCGTCCATCACAAGGCGGGCCGCATGAGCCCGTCGGGAACGACCTTAGGGAAGGAAATCAATATGGCGCGCGTCGCATTGGTCACCGGGGGCACTCGCGGCATCGGTGCCGCAATATCCCGGCATCTCAAGGAAGCAGGCTATTCGGTGGCGGCCAATTATGCCGGCAACGACGAGGCGGCAAACGCCTTCAAGGCCGATACCGGCATCCCAGTCTTCAAGTTCGACGTGTCGAATGCTGCAGCCTGCGAGAGCGGCATCAAGGCGGTGGCGGACGAACTCGGCCCGGTCGATGTGCTGGTCAACAACGCCGGCATCACACGCGACGGCACCTTCCACCGCATGAATTTCGATCAATGGTCGCAGGTCATCCGGACCAATCTCGATTCCATGTTCACCTGCACGCGTCCGGTAATCGAAGGGATGCGGGATCGCGGCTTCGGTCGCATCATCCTCATCTCGTCGGTGAACGGCCAGAAGGGCCAGCTCGGACAAACCAATTATGCGGCCGCGAAAGCAGGCGTCGTCGGCTTCGCCAAGGCGCTGGCGCTCGAGAATGCCAACAAGGGGATCACCGTCAACGTGATCGCACCCGGCTACATCGCCACCGAAATGGTGCAGGCGGTGCCGGAGGAGGTTCTCAAGACCAAGATCCTGCCGCTCATTCCTGTGGGCCGGCTCGGCGAAGCGGATGAGATCGCCCGCGCGGTCGTTTTCCTCGCCGCCGACGATGCGGGCTTCATCACGGGTTCGACGCTCACCGCCAATGGCGGCCAGTACATGGCGTGATCGGGGAGCGCCTTTAAGTTCAACCATCTACCGTCACTCCGGGGCGCGAAGCGAGCCCGGAACCCATAAACGCCGAGGTATCAAGAGGAGCGCCCGCCGATGGCGCTTCATTCGGCGTCGCCAATGCGTCTGGGTTCCGGGCTCCGCTTCGCGGCCCCGGAATGACGGCGTGTGCCGCTAGACTGTATGATCTGAGAAAGCGCTCCAAAACCGGAGCGCTTTCGTCTAAGCGGGGCGGATGACCACACGCCGTGCCACCGCCATCGGCTTCATCGCCGTTCTGTTCTGGTCCCTCCTGGCGCTGCTCACCGCCGCCACCGGGACGATTCCGCCATTCCAGCTCGCCGCGATGACGTTCCTGATCGGCGGCCTCGTCGGCGTTGCAAGCTGGGTCGTCCGGCCCAACGGCATCAAAAGTCTCCGGCAAAAGCCTGCCGTTTGGGCACTCGGCATCGCAGGCCTGTTCGGCTATCACGCTCTCTATTTCGCAGCGCTGCGTCTGGCGCCACCTGCGGAATCCGGGCTTGATCAACTACCTGTGGCCGCTTCTCATCGTGTTGTTCTCGTCGCTTCTGCCTGGAGAGCACCTGCGACGCGCGCATCTGATCGGAGCGTTTCTCGGCTTCCTCGGAGTCGTTGTGCTGATCGCCGGACGAGGCGCCTTGGAGGCGCGCGCCGAGTATTTTCCCGGTTACCTGTGCGCCTTCGTGGCGGCATTCGTGTGGGCCGCCTATTCGGTGCTGTCGCGCCGCTTCGGTGAAGTTCCGAGCGATGCGGTCGCGGGCTTCTGCCTCGCGACATCGCTTCTGAGCCTGATCTGTCACATGCTCTTCGAAACGACCGTGTGGCCCGAAACCGTCGACGCAATGGCTGGCGCATTGGCGGCGCTCGGAATCGGCCCGGTCGGAGCAGCGTTTTATGTGTGGGACGTCGGCATGAAGCGCGGCGACATCCGTTTTCTCGGCGTCGCCTCCTACGCCACGCCGGTGCTGTCGACGTTGCTGCTGGTCGCGGGGGGTTACGCCGATCCCACGCTCACCCTCGCGATCTCCTGCGGACTGATCGTTCTCGGCGCGCTGGTGGCGACTCTGCCGGTCAGGCGCCGCCCGGCATGAGGCGGTGGGTGTATTCGTACGCAACGTCGAAACCGAGCGCCGAATACAGCGACCCGGCGATCTCGTTCTCGGCACGGACCTGCAGATAGGCGCTATGCGCTCCTTCGCGACAGCCCCATGCAATGAGGCTGCCGACGACCCGGCGGCCCAGACCGATTCCGCGCAGATCCGGCGCCACCACGATGTCGTAAAGCCCCACATAACCACGCTCGGCGACGCCGAGCCCCCACGCGACCGGCCTCTCGTCGAGGAGGAGTGTGGCGAACGCGGCTTTCTGGCGGATGCGCGAGACGATCTGCGTGAGCATCGCGTCATCCGACTTGTCGCCCCCGTAGGAATGCGACGCACCATGCACCCAGGCGCGTGATGGTTGCTCCTGCAGCGTCACGTCGGCGTCGACAGGGCAATCCTCGCCGATCGGCGCGACCATCACGCGGGTCGGCTCGATCTCGAGAAATCCGCGATCCTTCAACAGCGCGTCGGCATCCGGGTGCTCGAGGCCGTTCAGGCGAAAAGTCGGGCGAATATTGACCCGCAGGAACTGCTCGATGACATGGTCCACGAGGGCGTCGTCGAGGGTTGCGCCCTGAACAAGCGGTGTCGCCGAATTGGCGCGTTTCGAATAACCGCCGGCGAACCGCACCATCCAGCCGTCATAGGTCTGGTAGTCGAAAGACGGCCAGGCGTTGATGAGGCGGCTTTCGAGCCCGCGAACCAGTTCGGGATCGCTCATTGCGGAAGGCTCACGGGTTCAAATCTCCATCTTCGGCAACCATTGGCAACGCCGCCTTTCAGAACTTGTTCTTCCACTCGCGCAAGGCCTGGAACACCGCAAGAGGCGGCGCACCTTCGAGGCCGACGGATTTCGCCAGTGCAGGCTCGCCGGCGCGCAGGAACGGGTTGGTGGCTTTCTCCTCGCGGATCGTGGAGGGGATCAGGAACCGGCCTGCCTTTTGTGCCGCCTCGGCTTCCGCGGCCCTTTGCTTGAGCGCCGCGTTGTCGGGATCCGCGGCCAGCGCGAAGCGCGCATTGGACAGGGTGTAATCATGACCCGAATACACCCGCGCCTCATCCGGCAGGGCTGCGAGCCGCTGCAGCGAATGCCAGAATTCCGCGTAGCTGCCTTCGAGCAGACGCCCGCAGCCGAGCGTGAACAACGTGTCGCCGCAGAACAGGGCGCGATCCGCCGCGAACCAATACGAGATGTGATCGGCGCAATGGCCGGGCGTATCCCACACATGCGCCTGCAAGCCGCCGACATGCACGGTGTCGCCCTCTTGCACGAAGACGTCGGCGCCGGGAACCTGATCGCGCGCCTTGGCGGGCGCCACGACCCGGCAGCCGAGGCGAGCCTTCAACGAGGGGATCGCCTGCACGTGATCCGCATGACGGTGAGTGACCAAGATCTCCGAGAGCTCCCAGCCGGTCTCAGTGAGCGCCGCGAGAATGGGCGCTTCCTCCGGCGCGTCGATGGCGGCGCACGTGCCGCTGGCGGGATCGTGGATCAGCGCGCCGATATTGTCGGACAGGCAACGAAAAACATGGATCTGGGCGGTCATCGGGATGCCTTGTTCAAGGTATGTCGGCTTATCATGGGACCTTCGCACGGGGAAACCAGTCTTGACAGGGCCCGACCCGCCGCGTTGGGTCGACACAACAACGTCATCGGGACCCATGAGCATCGATATCACCGACCTCAGAGGCTTTTACGCCAGCCCGCTCGGCGGCGTCACACGCCGCTTCGTCAACCGGGCGGTGGGGCGGTTCTGGGGCAATCTGACGGGCCTGCGCGTGCTCGGCCTCGGCTACGCGCCTCCCTATCTGTCGACGGCCCGAACCGAGAGCGAGCGGACGCTGGCCTTCATGCCGTCGAGCCAGGGTGTCGTGAACTGGCCCGGCACCGGCCCCTCGGCCTCGGCCCTCGTCGACCTTCTGTCGCATGCCGCTGCCGGATGCGTGCATCGACCGGGTGCTTCTCGTCCATGCGCTCGAGACGGTCGAGAGCCCGAGCGAGTTGCTGCATGAGATCTGGCGCATCCTCACGCCGGGCGGACGCATCATCATGGTGGCGCCAAATCGGCGGGGATTATGGGCCCGCATGGACACCACCCCTTTCGGCTACGGCCAGCCCTATAGCCGGTCGCAGTTGAAAGCGCTCATGCGCCAGACCTGGTTTTCCCCCGAGGGTTGGGCCGAGACCCTCTACGTTCCCCCCTTGCGCAACCGCTTGCTGTTGCAGACGGCGCAGGCCTGGGAGCAGATCGGCATCGGCTTCTCGCTCCCCTTCGCGGGCCTTCACGTGGTCGATGCCACGAAGCAGCTCTATCGTCCCGGCGCGATCCGGGCGGTTCGCTCATCCCGAAGGAGGGCGCCGGTCTTCGCGCCCGCCTCCTCTCCGGCGTCGCGGGTTACTCTTTAGAAGCCGCCATGGCAGGCGGTTCCGAGCGTTATCTTGACTTGACGGTCCTGAATCGCCAGTGTCCCGCCCTCCGGCGTGGCTGCCCAGGTCAGCGCCGGTTTTTCGTTTTTTTCACAGAGTCTGATGCGCAGCTACCTCGATTTCGAAAAGCCCGTCGCCGAACTTGAAGCCAAGGTCGAAGAGCTTCGCGCCCTCGGTGAAAACCGGGACGCCGTCTCGATTTCCGACGACATCACGCGCCTTGAGACAAAGGCCGCGGAGGCGTTGCGGGATCTCTACGGCAAGCTCACGCCGTGGCAGAAGACCCTTGTGGCGCGCCATCCGCAGCGGCCGCATTTCGTCGATTACTGCGCCGGCCTGATCACCGATTTCACCCCGCTGGCGGGCGACCGCAAATTCTCCGAGGATGAAGCCATCGTCGGCGGCTTCGGACGTTTCCGGGGTTCCGCCGTATGCGTGCTGGGGCAGGAAAAGGGCCACAATACCGAAACCCGCATCCGGCATAATTTCGGCATGGCGAAGCCGGAAGGCTACCGCAAGGCGGTCCGGCTGATGGAACTCGCCGACCGTTTCGGGCTGCCTGTCCTGTCCTTCGTGGACACCGCCGGCGCCTATCCGGGTATCGAAGCGGAAGAGCGCGGCCAGGCCGAGGCGATTGCGCGCTCCACCGAAATGCAGCTCTCGCTCGGCGTGCCGAACGTCGCGCTGGTCATCGGCGAAGGCGGCTCCGGCGGCGCCATCGCCATCGCCACCGCCAACAAGGTGCTGATGCTCGAACACGCGATCTACAGCGTCATCTCGCCCGAGGGTGCCGCCTCGATCCTGTGGCGGGATTCGGCCCGCGCCCAGGACGCCGCCACCAACATGAAGATCACCGCGCAGGACCTGCTGCGCCTCGGCGTCATCGACGGCATCGTCGTGGAGCCGACCGGCGGGGCTCATCGGGATCCGGAGGCCGCCATCGGGGCCGCGGGCGACGCCATCCAGGAGGCGCTGCACGATCTCGGCAATATGGGACCGGCGGAGCTGCGGGATCACCGCGCCGACAAGTTCCTGAACATCGGCCGGAAGCTGTAGGGAAAGGCACGCCGCACCAAAATGTCGCAGGATTCGCGGCGAGCCCCCTGTGTTTCGCCGCGACGAGGCCGAAACATCCCTCCGGCTTTTACCCTCTGTTCACTATAACTCCGTTACGGCAGCGCTTGCGGTAACATCGAGTTAAGGCTAACGATCTAGACAGGTTGGGGAACTGCCCGGCGCAAGATCGGGCAGATCAAGAACGCGGGGTCCCCCATGTTGAAACGTATCGCATTGGCAGCGAGCCTGACTCTTGCGCTCGCAGCCTGCCAGGATGACGGTTTCTCGCGCTCCACGCGCCATCTTTCGCCCATTCCCGCCGCCACCATGTCGATGATGGCTGCGAAGGGCATGTCGAAGAACGATCCGATCCTCATCCGCTCCTACAAGAAGGAAGCGGAGATGGAGGTCTGGAAGCGTTCGGCGAACGGCCGCTATGCGCTGCTCAAGACCTATCCGATCTGCCGCTGGTCCGGCCAGCTCGGCCCCAAGGTGCGCGAAGGCGACCGCCAGGCACCCGAGGGCTTCTACACGGTCACGCCGGCGCAGATGAACCCGAATTCGGCCTATTACCTGTCATTCGACACCGGCTTCCCGAACGCCTACGACCGCTCGCTCGGGCGCACCGGCGGCGCCCTGATGGTGCACGGCTCGTGCTCGTCGCGCGGCTGCTTTGCCATGACGGACGAAAGCATCGCGGAGATTTACGCGATCGCCCGTGAATCGCTCTCCGGCGGCCAGCGCGGCTTCCAGTTTCAATCCTATCCGTTCCGCATGACGCCCAAGAATCTGGCGCAGCATCGGCTCGACCAGAACATCGCGTTCTGGAGAAACCTGAAGGAAGGCTCGGATTATTTCGAGGTGACCAAGGACGAGCCCCGCGTGAGCGTGGCGAGCGGCCGCTATCAGTTCAACGTGACGGACGAGACGGTTGTGGCTGCCGTGACGCAGAAGGCGCGTCAGGACGAACAGGCGATAGCCGAGCTCGTCTCGAGCGGCGTCGCCCCCGTGAAGACGGTCTACCATGATGGCGGTTCGCACGAATCCTTCGTCACCGCCATGACGGGCGTAGCCGGGTCCGATGGATCGCTGGTGGTCGACACGCGCATGCGCGACAAGTTCGGCGATGTCAGCCGTCCGGAAGGCCTGTCCTCCGGCCCGCAGGAAATCGCCCTCGACGACAGCGGCAAGCCCAGGAAGGAAGCACCGTCGACGGCGCTGGCCTTTGCGTCGGCCCCCAAGGCCGTGGCGCCGGCCGCAGCCGCCGCTCCGGTCGCTGCTCCGGCGGCGGAAACAAAGGTTGCGACGTCGGCTGCTCCCGCTGCGGCGACCGGCGCAAACGACGCGGAAAGCCCCTTCTACAAGAAGATGCTCAGCGGTATCGGCAATCTCTTCGGCACCTCGCCAAACCCGCAGCCGACCACGGACACGGCCCAGATCGCCGTGCCTGCAGCACCGATGCCGCCGCAGCGGGGCATCGACGCCGCCAGGCCCGGCACGCCGACGGCGCCGCAGAAGCGGGCTCAGGCTTCCGTGCCGGTCAACTTCGCGGCCGCCCAATAAATCCAGATCATTCGCTCAGAAAAACCCGCCCGCGAGGCGGGTTTTTTGTTGGTCGAAACCAGTGGAGGCTGGCTGGAGGATCCTTCGAGACGCCGCTTCGACGCTCAGGACGATCCCGGTGGGACGAAGAAGCAGATGATGGCTTTCGTTGTCGGCTCGTCGCAGAGATGGAAATGCTTGTCGGGCGATATCTTGGCGGAGCCTCGCGCCGCGAGCCTGCCGTCCCACAGGTGCCAACCATCCGGCATCTCGATGGCGGTCTCGCCCTTCTCCTCGGACAAGGCGCGGCAATCCTTGTCGCTGCAGCACCAGGCCGGATACCAATCGTGAGCGATGGCCGCGGGAGCGAATAACGCCGCGGCGAAGATCAGGCAAAACCGTCGGCCCCGGTGCCGGGAGCCAATTGTCCTCTTCGTCGACTTCCGAGCACGCGCGATCAACCGGATCACCCTTTGGACTCAGCAGATGGATTCCGCGCCGCCGAGGTCTGGGGATATAGCTTTGCGCATCGAAACGTCCATCGGTCGCCCTTTACTCCAACACGCGCAATGCGGCGCGAAGTTCACCCGCGTCGTATTCCGCAAGCTCGCGATCCACATCCGCATGGGTGTGCTTCCAGACCGGCAGGGCCTTCGCCAGCAGTGCGTGGCCTTGCGGCGTGAGGGCAAGGCGGCGGCTGCGCTTGTCGTCGGGATTGGCGGAGGTGACGACCAATCCGCGGCGCTCCAGAGGTTTTAACGCGGCCGTCAGCGTGGTGCGGTCCATGGCAAGCAGCGACGCCACGGCGCCCATGGCGGCGGGCTCCGGACGGTTGAGCGACATCAACAGGGAAAACTGGCCGTTGGTGAGGCTCAAGGGCCGCAAGGCCTCGTCGAAGCGCCGCGCCAGGGCGCGCGCCGCCCGCTGCGCGTGGAGACACAGGCAATGGTCGCGAACATGAAGCGTGGCCTCGAACGGAATCTGAATCGGCTTTGACATGAGCTATTTATGTTGATATCAACCTTTCTGTCAATAGCGACGAAAAACCGGAGGAAATGCTGATGTCCGACGCTGCCCTGATGGAAAAGCCCCAGACCGCACCGGCCCTCAAGGGCGGTATCGTCCCCTACCTGATGCTCGAGGGCGCCGCCGGCGCGATTGCGCTCTACAAGCGCGCGCTCGGTGCCGAGGAGGTCGGCGAGCGGACTTCGATGGACGATGGCCGCATCTGCAATGCGCGCGTCGACATCAATGGCGGCTCGCTGATGTTGATGGACCCGATGCCGGAATGCGGCCACCCGGCGCTGCCGCCGCAGGCCTTCAACCTTCACCTGCATGTGGACGATGCCGACCGCTGGTTCGACCGCGCGATTGCTGCCGGCTTCACGCCGGTGATGCCCGTCGAATTGCAATTCTGGGGCGACCGCTACGGCATGGTGCGCGATTCCTACGGCGTCACCTGGGCGTTCGGCTCGACCCCCGCATAACGGCCGCTTCCGACCTGGAAAGGAACTTCCCATGAATGACGCGACGATGCTGAAATCCGCAACCGAACTGGCGAAAGCAAACAACGTCCGCTTTCCCAACGAAAGCCCCGAATATCGCCGCGCCCGCGATGCCTTGCTGGCGGAGGAGATCGAGCTCAGGCGGCATATCGAGCGGGTGGCGGAGCAGCGTCGTGCGCTGCCGCCCGGCGGAAAGGTGCCGCGCGAGTACAGCCTCGTTGGCGAGAACGGCCCGACGGATTTCGCCGGGCTGTTCGGCGACAAGCAGGATCTCGTCATCTACAGCTACATGTTCGGGCCGCAGCGCCAGCGGCCCTGCCCCATGTGCACCTCGCTGCTCTCCGCCTGGGACGGCGAGGCGGCCGACGTTGCGCAGCGCGTCGCGCTCGCAATCGTGGCGCGCTCGCCGATCGAGCGGCTCGTCGCGTTCAAGCGGGAGCGCGGCTGGAACCATCTGAAGCTCTATTCGGATGTGACGGGCGATTACACCCGCGATTATGTGAGCGCGGACGATGCGGACGTTCCCGCCTACAACGTCTTCACCCGCCGCGACGGCACGATCCGACATTTCTGGAGCGGCGAGATGGGTTTCGAGACCGCCGATCCCGGCCAGGACCCGCGCGGCGCGCCCGACCTGATGCCGCTCTGGACGATCCTCGACACCACCCCGGAAGGCCGGGGTGCGGATTGGTATCCGAAACTGGAATATCCGCGCTGAAGCTTTCTGCCGACCCTTGGGCGGTGAGGAAGTTTCCAACGCCGCGAGAGCAGCGCCTTCGAGGAGGGATCCGGTCGGCACTTATGTTCAACGCGCGGGGCGACAAGGGCGTCTCCGGTTCATTAGCGTCTCGGTCGGCACCCGCTTTTACCGCGGGGCTCCAGGCCCTTCTCGCCACCCGCCCGTGGCACTTCCCCGTTCTGCACGCGACCGCTTGGCGCAGCACTGCCGTTGGGGCAGTATCTTTCTGCCCATCTTCAGGCTTGAGCGGGGTCTCACCCGCCGAGAGGGCCGGCTTCGGAGGCCACATGAGCAGGAACGCGATCGCACTGTCCCTGAGTTTTCTTTTGAGCCCTCTCCTGGCGCCGGACGCAATCGCCGAAGGCGCATCGCCGCCGATCACGGAGGCGGAGGCGCAATCCATCGGTGTCGACGCCTATATGTATTTCTATCCGCTCATCTCGATGGACATCACGCGGAAGCAATCCACCAACATCGAAGCCGGGAAAGAATTCGGCAAAGGTCCGATGAACACCTTCGTGAACATCCCTGCTTTTCCCCCTGCGGATCTAAAGGTGGTCGTGCGGGTCAATTTCGACACGCTTTATTCCATTGCGTGGCTCGATCTGACCAGGGAGCCGCAGGTCGTCTCCGCGCCCGACACGGCCGGACGCTACTATCTGCTGCCGATGCTCGACATGTGGACGGATGTTTATGCATCCCCCGGTTGGCGCACGACCGGGACTCAGGCAGGCAATTTCCTGGTCACGCCCCCCGGATGGACCGGCACCGTTCCGGCCGAGCTGACGCGGATCGCGGCGCCGACGCCGTATTCCTGGGTGATCGGCCGGACGAAGACCGACGGCCCACCGGATTATGATGCGGTTCACAAGATCCAGGCCGGCTACAAGGTCACGGCTTTGTCGGACTGGGGAAAATCGCCGAAGCCGGTCGAAGTGAAGATCGATCCCAGTGTCGACATGAAGACACCGCCGAAGGTGCAAGCCGATACCATGTCGGCCGGCCAATACTTCGCCTACGCGGCGGAGCTCATGAAACTCCATCCTCCGCATCTCACCGATGAGCCGATCCTCGCGCAGATGAAGCGCATCGGCATAGTGCCAGGCGAGAGCTTCGATATCGAGAAGCTCCCCCCAGCGGTGAGAAAGGGCCTCGAAAGCGCGCCCGAAGCCGGGCAGAAGTTGATGGAATGGAAGCTCCCGACACTTGCCCGGGTCGCGAACCATTGGTCGATGAACACCGACACGATGGGTGTCTATGGGAATTACTATCTCAAGCGCGCCATCGTCACGCAGCAGGGCCTCGGCGCCAACCTTCCGGAGGATGCGATCTACCCTCTCAATCTGGGTGACGAAGCCGGCAGGCCGCTCGACGGCGCCAGCAAATACAGACTGCACTTCGAGAAGGGCGCAACGCCGCCGGTGAACGCCTTCTGGTCGGTCACCCTCTACGATCCGGACGGCTTCCAGGTGGCGAACAGCCTTGATCGCTTTGCGGTGAGCAGCTGGATGCCGTTCAAGTACAACTCGGACGGCTCGCTCGATCTCTATTTCCAGAACGAGAGCCCGGGCAAGGACAAGGAGGCCAACTGGTTGCCGGCGCCGAAAGGAGGCTTCAACCTGACGATGCGCTTGTACGGCCCCAAATCCGAAGCACTCACCGGCAAGTGGAACCCGCCTCCGGTCACCAGGGTGCAGGCGCTTCCAAGCCTCGGGGCGCAATAGGCTCACTGACAGAACGCCGCGGATGGTCAGTGTCGGCGCTCCGCCAGAGCGTCTCCGCTCTCCCTGTTGCTACGCGCCCAATTCCGCGATGAGATGACGTCGTTGCTTCGCGAGATATCTCATCGCCCTGTCCACGGCGGCGGCCTTTCTGCTGAATCGTGGCGTTCGTGGCGCCACCGGTGGCCTACATGTGATTTCCTTTGCGGACCCACAGTGAACGGCGACGCGGCAACGATTGCCAGATGACCCAAAGCAGACTTCGCAGCCCATCCAACCCCACGAGCGCTCAATTCTGATTCTATCGAATTGGACCTTCCATCTCTGCAAGATCCTCCGCATGATCCGTGACGCCTTCGCGCCTACGACATTCAATGACAGCATTATCTAAGCAAGAAGGAGCCCGGATCATGAAACGGCACGTTCTCGCGTTACTGGCTTGCATCGGCCTTTGCGCTCCCGCCGTCGCGCAGAATTTATCCGTCGAGGACCTCGCGCGCCGCACGATCGAGCGCCGCGCCGTCGAGGCTGTCATCTGGGGCATGCCGGCGGTCAATTACGACCTCATGCTGCAGGAGATGTTGACCAAGACCGCGGGCCGCGTGAACCAGGTCATCTATTGGGGCCGCCCTCTCGACTGGCACAACCAGACGCTGACGCCCAATCCCGACACGCTGTACTTCATGGCGTTCTTCAACACGCAGGATGCGGGACCGATCGTGATCGACATTCCGCCGGCGGATTCCAACGGCTCGCTTAACGCCAATGTGGTCAACATCTGGCAGGAGCCGTTGGAGGATGCGGGGCTGCTCGGCGTCGACAAGGGCCAGGGAGTCAAACTGGTGATGCTGCCGCCCGGCTATTCCGGCACGATCCCGGACGGCTATGTGGCGTTGCAGCCCCATACACATGGAAGCTACGCGCTCTTCCGCTCGAATCTCCACAGTCACAGCGACGCCGACGTTGCGACGTCGATGGAATATGGCCGCCGGATCAAGATCTATCCACTGTCGCAAGCTGCCAACCCGCCGCCCACAATCTTCACCGACGTCAAGGACGTGCTCTTTGACTCGACCATTCGCTACGACGAACGTTTCTTCCAAGGCCTCGACCGGATCGTGCAGAGCGAACCGTGGCTCGGTCGCGACCGCGTCATGATCGATCAGTTGAGATCGGTCGGCATCGAGAAAGGCAAGCCTTTCGCGCCCAATGCCGAGACGAAGCAAGCTCTCGCGACCGGGATTCGCGAAGCGCAGATGACGCTGGAGGCCAGATATGATGCGGGCCTGCCTCCGTTTTTCGACGGCACGCACTGGACCTACCCGGCGCCGTCCGACCTGGTCCAGGCGGCAGCGGCAGATTTTGACGAGCCCAACCGTTACCCGGTCGATGACCGCGGTCTCGCCTACAGCTACGCGTATATCGGCATCAAGCGGCTCGGTGCAGGCCAGTTCTACCTGATCAACATCCGCGACAAGGACGGCGACAGCTACGACGGCGCGAAAACCTACCGTCTTGCCGTTCCGGCTAACGCACCGGTCGAGCAATATTGGTCGGTGACTGCCTATGACCGGCAGACCCACGCGCTCATCAAAAACGTCGATCGCGCCAGCCGCGCGTCGAACAGCGCCGAGGTGCAGAAGAACGCGGACGGGTCGGTCGACCTCTATTTCGGTCCGAAAGCGCCGGCAGGCAAAGAATCGAACTGGATTCCAACGGATCCTGCCCGCAAGTTCGAGATGATGTTCCGCCTCTACGCCCCCACCAAGGCGCTTTTCGACAAGGCGTGGCGGCTGCCGGACGTCGAGAAGGTGAATTGAGACTGAAGCACGCCGCCAACGTCCAGTCCCACCCTTGCCACCCACCCCGATCCAAGCTGACATAGCGCCCTACAAATCCCCCGGGAGCGTCCATGGTCAGCCTTTCCTTACGCGAGATTTCCCACGTCATTGCCCTGTCCACGGCGCCGGCATTTCTGCTGGGTGGGATCGTGGCGTTCGTGGCGCTGTTGATGGCGCGCATGAACGGGCTTGTGGAGCGGATGCGGGCGATCGACGATATCGACGACACGGATCAGCGGCGCGCCCGGCACAAATCCGATCTGCCCTTGCTCCGCCGCCGGGCGAAACTCATCCATCACTCGATCAGCCTGTCGGTTCTCAGCGCCGGCACGACGGCCTTTCTGGTGTTGATCGCGTTCGTCGGAGCGCTGCTCAACCTCCAGCTCGAAACGCTCATCGCCATCCTGTTCGTGTTCGGCCTCTTCGTCTTCATGATGGCCCTGTGCCTGTTCGTTCTCGAGGCGTTCATCGCCCTGAACGAACTCGACAAAAAATCCTGACGGGCTGAGGCCTGCCGAAAGCCGAAAAGCGCCGCGGTGGAACTGCCAAGCTCGCACGCGCGTTGTGCCGCCGGTGCTCTCGTTTTCCGGCTGAACCGTGATCCAGGCCTTTCTGTACAATGCTGACGGCCACGACCAGGAGGTCGAGGTCGACGAGCAATGCCTCGCCGGTCTCGATGAGCGATCGCTCCTGTGGGTGGATGTGAACGGCCGCGATCGCGACGAGGTGGATCATCTGACCCGCCTCTTCGACCTGACGCGCGGTTCTGCCCGGGAATTGCTCACTCCGCAGGAGGCGCCCTATCTCGACAATTATGGCGAGTACTTCCAGTTCGACGTGATCGGCCTCACCCCCTCCGATGAGGGAAACGGTGAACGCGCCTTGACCAAGTGGCTCCCGGTCCACCTGGATTTTCTCATCGGGGCCCGGTGGATCATCACCGTGCATGACGGCGAACTCCCGTTCCTTCAGGCATTTCGCGACCAGGACAAGGGCGAGACCGTGACCGGCGCGCTGACACCCGCAGCCCTCGCAGCCTCCCTGCTGGACTGGCACCTGAGCGCGTATTTCGACGCGGTCAGCCAACTCGAGGAATTTTTAGACCGGATCGACGAGGCGATGCTGGCGCGCTCGGCCCGGCGCAGCCTGCTCGCGGGCGTCGTCGGGATGCGGCGCAAGGTGTCGGAGCTTCGCCGCTTCCTGCACCAGCAGCGGCCGGTGTTCTACGGGTTGTCGCGGCCCGACTTCGCGCAGATCTTCGAGGCCGACGCGGCAGCCCATTACCAGGGGCTGGAGCGGCGGTTCGAGCGGGCGGTGGATGCGGTCGATCATGCGCGGGAACTGGTCAACGGCTCGTTCGAGCTGTTCGCGACAAGGACCGCGGAGGCCACCAACGACCTCGTGCGGCGGCTGACCTTCGTCACGGTGATGCTGGGAATGGTCGGCGCGGTGGCGGGCGTGTTCGGCATGAACTTCGAAACACCCTACACGCAAACGGGCATTGTCGGCTTCTGGATCGTGCTCGGAGCCTTGAGCGCTTTCATCGTCGCCGCAACGATCCTGG
This sequence comes from uncultured Alphaproteobacteria bacterium, assembly GCA_963828985.1. Lineage (GTDB taxonomy): Bacteria > Pseudomonadota > Alphaproteobacteria > Rhizobiales > Beijerinckiaceae > Microvirga. Next base: position 1,361,321 of record CAWHGT010000003.1, on the reverse strand, counting down.
CGCAGCGCCGGGGCTGGATCTGACGTCCGGGCCGTCGATTTCCCCCGGCATCCACCCCGAATTTCGTGTTAAAAAGAGCCTTCCGCAGGGACAAGCGACCCATGAATCCTCTCGGCGCCCGGGTTCAACGCCACCACCGCACCTACGGCCCCCTGCTCATCGGCGCGGTGGTGCTTGGGCTGGTGGGATTGCCGGTCGCGGTATGGCTCGACCTGCGGGATCTCTCGGAGCGGACCTTGCGCAATCAGGCTTCCGAGATCAGCCGGATCATCGACGACATGCGCGGGTTCTACGGCAGCGACGTGGTGGGCCGCGTGCTGGACGCGCCTGGGCCGGTGACGACGACGCATAATTACCGCGACGTGCCGGGGGCGATCCCGATTCCGGCGACGCTCTCGATCGAACTCGGCAAGCGCATCAGCGCCCATGACGGCTCGGTGAAATATCGCTTCGTGTCCGACCTGCCGTTCCGGGGCCGCGAGGAACATCATCTCGATACGTTCGAGCAGCAGGCGCTGGCGGCTTTGCGGCGCGACCCGAAGCAATCCATCGTCGAGGTGACGGGATCGCTGCTCGACCGGCAGGTGCGCGCGGCAGCGCCCGTGGTCATGGGTCCGGTCTGCGTGAGCTGCCACAACACCCATCCGGACAGTCCCAAGACCGACTGGAAAGTCGGCGATGTGCGCGGCATCCAGGAGATTTCGGTGGTTCAGCCGATTGCCGCCAATGTGCTGTCGTTCAAATACCTGCTCGTCTATTTCGCCCTCGCGGCGATGGCGGGCCTGACCTTCATCCTGCTGCAACGGCGGCAATCCGCGCTGGTCGAGGGCATGAACCGGGAGCTGACCGACGCCAACGATTTCCTGGCGTCGATTTCGCTCAAGATCGCCAAATACCTGTCGCCGCAGATCTACAAGAGCATCTTCAGCGGCCAGAAGGACACCACCATCGCGACCGAGCGCAAGAAACTCACGATCTTCTTTTCCGACATCAAGGATTTCACCGCCATCTCGGAGCGCCTCCAGCCGGAGGACCTGACGGCATTGCTCAACGAATATTTCACCGAAATGTCGACCATCGCGCTCAAGCACGGCGCCACCGTGGACAAGTTCATCGGCGACGCGCTTCTGGTGTTCTTCGGCGACCCCGACACGCAAGGCGTGGAGGAGGATGCGAAGGCGTGCCTGCGCATGGCGGTCGACATGCAGCATCGGCTCGAGCAGCTGAACCGGGTGTGGAGCGGGCGCGGCATCGAGCTGCCGTTCCAGGCGCGGATGGGCATCAACACGGGCTATTGCAACGTGGGCAATTTCGGCTCCGAAGACCGCATGGACTACACGATCATCGGCGCCGAGGCGAACCTTGCGGCGCGCCTGCAATCCATCGCGCAGCCCGGCGGCATCTGTCTCAGCTACGAGACCTACGCGCTGGTGCGCGACCTCGTGCGGGCGCGTCCGCTCCAGCCCATCGCCATGAAGGGCATCAGCCGCGAGGTGGTGCCCTACGAGGTCGAGGGCCTGCTGGGCGAGCTCGCGCAGCGTCCGCAGGTCATCAGCGAACACGCCACCGGCCTCGACCTGTTCGTGGACGTGGAGGCCATCGACGACAAGGGCGTCGAGCGGGCGAAGAAACGCCTGTCGGAAGCGCTGCTCGCGCTGACGAGCGCGCGGCAAGCCTGCGACTTCATAGGATCAAGAAGGCAATCCAGCCTCCCGCAGGCGGGTGCGCAGCCGGTGCCGGACAGTGCGGTCGCGGTAGCGCTCCTTCATCATGAAACCCGAAGTGGTGAGGTTCGGCCTGCTCGCCATCGCCTCCTTCACCAATGGGTGAGCCTCGTCCGGGCGGCCGAGCGCCATCAGCGCGGCGGCGCGGTAAAGGCGCGAGCGGAAGGTCTGGAACACCAGCTTGCCCAGGGCCTCCAGCGCCTCGTTGTGTCGCTCCAGCGCATAATAGGCGATGCCGCGCTCCTCGATGCACCAGACCGGGAGCAGGGGATCGAGGGCTTCGGCCTCGTCCAGAAGCTTGAGGGATTGCTCGCCCTCGCCGATGAAGGTGGAGATGCCGGCGCAGCGCGCCTTGATGAAGGCGTCGGACGGATTGAGCTCCATGGCGCGGCGGATCAGCGTCGCCGAGCGCTCGAAATTGTCCTTGAGGAGTTCGAACACCGCCATGATCCGGTTCGCCTCCGCGTCCGACGGGTCGAGTTCGAGCGCGCGGCGGATATCGGGCTCGCTGTCCACCAAACTGAAATCGGGCAGGTCGGCGGAGGCGCAGACCCGCCACGCATAGGCGGTGCCGTAATCGGGCTCCAGTTCGATGGCGCGGTTGAACCATCGGATCGCCTCGCGGGAATTCTCCTCCAGCACGCCGCCGAGCCGGTGGTGGTCCATGCCGCGTAAGAGGCATTCGAACGCGCTCATGTTCTCGGGCCGCTGACGCCGCGCCGCGATCATGCCCGCATCCTCCATCCTGCCGAACACCGAGGCTGCGATCTGCGACGCCGTCACATCGACGAGATCGAGCAGTTCCGCGAAGGGCCGCACGATCTTGTTGCTCCACACCACGGAACCGTTCTCGGTTTCCGTGAGGGTGAGGCCGATACGGATCTGGTCGCCGATCTTCCTGATCTGCCCCTCCAGCACGTAACGCACCCGCAGCGCGGCGCCGATGCGCACCGGATCCGGATTTTCGTCCAGCACCGCGAAACTGGCGCTGCGCGAGCTGACGAACAGGCGGCGGAAGCGCGCCAGCTCGACGATCAATTCGTCGGTCAGGCCCTCGGCCAAAAAACGCTGGTCCTCGTCGCCGCCGGTAACCCGGAACGGCAAAACCGCCACGGATGACGGGCGTTTCTCGCCGACAGCCTTCGTGCGCGTGGGCGCCGATTGCATGCGGTGCGACGCCATCTCGCCGCGAAGTCGGTAGATGTGGATCGGTTCCGCCATGTTCTTGAAATTGCGGTCGCCAAGATCGTCGAAGTGGAAGGGCGAATTGCGCCGGATGTTGTCGAAGAAGACGCCGCTGACGCAGATGGTGTCAGGCTCCGCGTCCTGCTGGATGCGCGCCGCCACATTCACGCCGTCGCCGACGAGATCCTCGCCGCGGATCACCACATCGGCGAGGTGCAGGCCGAAGCGCAGCCTGAGAGGCTCGCCATCGCCGGTTCCCGCAAGGGCCGTGCGGATCTCGGTGGCGCAGCGCAGAGCATTGATGGGGCTTGCGAACTCGACGAATGAGGCGTCACCGGCGGTGTTGAAGACCCGCCCGTCGAGGGCCGCGACCTGCTGCTGGATGAGGTCCTGGCAGGCGGCCACACGCGCGGCCGTCCGTTCCTCGGCCTGCTCCATCAAGGACGAATAGCCGACGATGTCCGCAACCATGATCGCAGCGAGGCGCCGCTGCATGCAGGTCTCCTTCCAAGGCTGCGGCATGCTACCTCTCACTGGAGGTGAGCGCGAGGGCGATATGCCGGCAGCATGCGGGAAACAAAAAGCCCGGCGCTAAGGCCGGGCTTTTCAGATCGATGGCAGGAGAACGCTCAGGCGACGAACTGGCCGTGGCAATGCTTGAACTTTCGGCCCGACCCGCATGGGCACGGCTCGTTGCGGCCAACCCGTCCCCAGGTCGAGGGGTCGGTGGGATCGCGCTGCGGGGCATTGTCGGATAGAGGCGCCGCGGTGGCGCCGAAGCCGAGCGCCTGCGCCAGCGATCCGCCCATCCCCATCTCGTTTTCGCCCGTCGCGGGATCGAGGTGCTGGCCGAACATGGGCGGCAATTCGGCGGGTTCCGGCTGCTGGAACACCACCTGGACGCGCATGAGCTGCCCGGTGACCTGCTCGCCCAGGTGACCCACGAGACCGTTGAAGAGCTCGAAGGCCTCGGACTTGTATTCGTTCAGGGGATCGCGCTGCGCCAGCCCACGCCAGCCGATCACCTGCCGCAGGTGGTCGAGGGTCACGAGGTGCTCGCGCCAGAGATGATCGAGGCTCTGCAGCAGCACCTGCTTTTCCACATAGGTCATCACCTCGGAGGAATTGGCTTCGATGCGCTCCGCATAGGCCGCGTCCGCCGCCTTGGTGATGCGTTCGCGGATCTCGTCGTCGGCGATGCCCTCTTCCTTGGCCCATTCTTCGACCGGAAGATCGAGGTTGAGGAAATTCAGGACGTCGGCTTTCAGGCCCGCGACGTTCCACTGCTCCGCATAGGCGTTTTGAGGAATCGCGCGGGACACCATGTCGTCGATGACCCCATGGCGCATGTCGTCGATGGTGTCGCGAACGCTCTCCTCGGCCATGAACTCCTTGCGCTGCTCGAACACGACCTTGCGCTGGTCGTTCATGACGTTGTCGTATTTGAGGATGTTCTTGCGGATGTCGAAGTTGCGCGCCTCGACCTTCGCCTGCGCGCGCTCGATCGCCTTGTTGATCCACGGATGGACGATGGCCTCGTCCTCTTTCAGGCCGAGCTTGGACAACATGCCGTCCATGCGGTCGGAGCCGAAGATGCGCATCAGGTCGTCCTGGAGCGACAGGAAGAACTTCGACTTCCCGGGATCGCCCTGACGGCCGGAACGGCCACGGAGCTGGTTGTCGATGCGGCGGGATTCGTGGCGCTCGGTGCCGAGCACGTAGAGGCCGCCCGCGGCGAGCGCCTTCTCCTTGAAGCTGTCGATCTCCGCCTGCACTTCCTTTTCGCGCGCGGCGCGAGCTTCGCCCTCAAGACCCACGAGTTCGCGCTCGATGCGCATCTTGGCGTTGCCGCCGAGCTGGATGTCGGTGCCGCGGCCCGCCATGTTGGTGGCGATGGTGATGGCGCCGGGAACGCCGGCCTGCGCCACGATGAAGGCTTCCTGCTCGTGAAAGCGCGCGTTCAGCACGGCGAAATGACGAATGCCCTTGCCTTCGCGCGCCGCCTTGTAGAGCGGCTCCAGCGCCATCGGATTATCGAAATCGATGAGCGTGAAACCATCTTTCGTAAGCAGGTCGGCGAGATGTTCGGATTTCTCGATGGAGGTCGTGCCGACCAGCGTCGGCTGTCCGCGCGCGGAGGCGGTCTCGATCTCGCGGATGATGCCCTTGTATTTCTCGTCCGCCGTCCGGTAGACCTCGTCGTCCTCGTCAAGCCGCGAGACGGGCCGGTTGGTGGGCACCTCGACGACGTCGAGGTTGTAGATCTCCATGAACTCGTCGGCCTCGGTCGCGGCGGTGCCGGTCATGCCCGCGAGCTTGGAATAGAGACGGAAGTAGTTCTGGAACGTGATCGACGCCAGCGTCTGGTTCTCGGGCTGGACCTGAACATGTTCCTTCGCTTCGAGCGCCTGGTGCAAGCCTTCCGAATAGCGCCGGCCCTGCATCATGCGGCCGGTGAATTCGTCGATGATCACGACCTCGTTATTGCGGACGATGTAATCCTTGTCGCGCTGGAAGAGCGTGTGGGCGCGCAGCGCCTGGTTCATGTGGTGGACCAGGGTGGCGTTCTGGGCGTCATAGAGATCGCCCTCGGTCAGCAAGCCGGCGTCGCGCAGCAACTGCTCGATCTTGCCGGTGCCCTCCTCGGTGAGGGAGACCGAACGCTGCTTCTCGTCGAGATCGTAATCGGCCCGGTCGAGGCGCGGGATTACCACGTCGATGGCGTTGTAGAGATCCGAGCGGTCGTCGAGGGGGCCGGAAATGATGAGCGGCGTGCGCGCCTCGTCCACGAGGATCGAATCGACCTCGTCGACGATCGCGTAGTTGTGGCCGCGCTGGACCATCTGGGCCATCTCGTACTTCATGTTATCGCGCAGATAATCGAAGCCGTATTCGTTGTTGGTGCCGTAGGTGATGTCGGCTCGATAGGCCTCGGCGCGCTCCAGATCGTCGAGCCCGTGCACGATGACGCCCACGCTGAGCCCGAGGAAGCGGTAGATCTGGCCCATCCATTCGCTATCGCGGCGGGCCAGGTAATCGTTCACCGTGACCACGTGCACGCCCTTGCCGGCGAGCGCATTCAGATAGACCGGGAGCGTCGCAACCAGCGTCTTGCCTTCGCCCGTCCGCATCTCGGCGATCGAGCCCTCGTGAAGCACCATGCCGCCGATCAGCTGGACGTCGAACGGACGCTGGCCGAGCGTCCGCTTGGCGGCCTCGCGGACGGTGGCGAAGGCCGGCACCAGAAGGTCATCGAGGGTCGCACCGGCCGCAAATTCGGCCCGGAACTGCTCGGTACGGGCGCGCAGCTCGTCGTCCGAGAGCTTCTCGAGCTCGGGCTCCAGCGCGTTGATCGCGTCCACCTTGGGCCTAAACGACTTAAGCCGGCGGTCATTGACCGAGCCAAAGATTTTCTTCGCGAGAGAACCGAACATCGAAAGCCTTCAGACTACCAGGATTTGAGGAAAGGCGGTTTGGGCCGCGTTATAGACTTAATTATCGGCGAGCGCATCTTAAAGACCGCGCCCCGGTGGCGCACCCCGGGACCCGCATCGGATGCCGGAAAACCGCCACATGAGCGATCCTGTGACATAAATATGCCATCGCTTGCAAACGTAAACAGACTAGGCCATCGATCGACCCGGTTCGGGCGACCCTGAGCTCACCAGAGGATCATATGTCAGTCTCATCATCTTTTCGGAAAAGCCTTCTTGCCTTCAGCGCCACCCTGCCCCTGATGGCGGGCGCCGCCCTCGCCCAGACACCGCCCGCCGCGCCGGCCCCGGCGGCGGCGCCTGCGGCAGCCGCCGACCCCGCCAAGGTCGTCGCCCGGGTGAACGGGGCCGACATCACCGAGGCCGACCTCGCGGTGGCGGCGACCGATCCGGCCCTGCAGCTTCCCAACATCCCCGACGAGCAGAAGCGCGAGTTGCTGATCGGCTATCTGGTGGACCTCAAGCTGGGCGCCCGCGCGGCAGAGGCCGCCAAGGTTGCCGATGCGCCCGCGTTCGCCCGCAAGCTCGCGTATAATCGCGACAAGACATTGCTCGACGAATATCTCGAGCAGCAGGCCAAGAAAGCCGTGACGCCCGAGGCCGCGAAGAAACTCTACGACGAAACCGTCAAATCCATGCCGGCCGAGCAGGAAGTGCGCGCCCGTCACATCCTCGTCGAGAAGGAAGAGGACGCCAAAAAGGCCGAGGCTCGCATCAAGGGCGGTGAGGATTTCGCCAAGGTGGCGGCCGAGCTTTCGACCGATCCCGGCTCCAAGACCGATGGCGGCGATCTGGGTTTCTTCACCAAGGACCGGATGGTCGAGCCCTTCGCCGAGGCGGCGTTCAAAATGGAGCCCGGCCAGATCTCGGATCCGGTCAAATCCCAGTTCGGCTGGCACGTGATCAAGGTCGAGGAAAAGCGCACCAAGCCGGTCCCGTCGCTCGTCGAAATGCAGGACCAGGTCAATACCTACCTGGAGCGCAAGGCGCAGCAGGACCTGATCGTCGGGCTGCGGAGCAGCGCCAAGATCGAGAAGCTGGACGACAAGGGCAATCTCGTCGAGCAGAAGAAACCCTGACGCCAGCCTCCTGTCGGTGCGGGGACGGCACGCCGTTCCCGCACCGCCTCCACGAGCCCTTCCCCTACGAAGCGCGGGGTTGACAAAAAGGCGCAAAAAACCGCACGTCGCGAATCCGAACGTCTTCTCGTTCAGCCCTCCCCAGGTTCGTGCATGTCCAAGTCCGTCTCGCCGTTGGCACCAAAATCCTATCCTGTGCTCCCGGCCCTCGACGGCGTACGGATCGCCACCGCCGAAGCGGGCATCCGTTACAAGAACCGGACCGACGTGCTTTACGTATCGCTCGCCCGTGAGACCGCGGTGGCGGGCGTCTTCACGCGGTCCAAATGCCCGTCCGCGCCAGTGGATTGGTGCCGCAAAAATCTCGGCCGGAATGGGGCTCGGGTCCTCGTGGTGAATTCCGGCAACGCCAATGCGTTCACGGGAAAGAAGGGTGTCGAGGCGGTGAAGCTGACGGCGGATTTTGCCGCCAAGGCCGCCGGCTGCCGCGCCTCGCAGGTCTTCATCGCGTCCACCGGCGTGATCGGCGAGCCTCTCGACGCAACACGGTTTCGCGGCGTGCTCGACGCGTGCGAGAAGAAGGCCAAGCCGCTCGCCTGGCTCGATGCCGCCAAGGCGATCATGACCACCGACACCTTTCCTAAGGTCGCAACGCGCACCGCCAAAATCGGCGGCGTTCCGGTGACCATCAACGGGCTTGCCAAGGGCGCGGGCATGATCGCGCCCGACATGGCCACCATGCTGTCCTTCATCTTCACCGATGCGCCGATCGCCGCCCCCGTGCTTCAGGCGCTGCTGAAGAAGGGCGCCGACAAAAGCTTCAATTGCGTGACCGTCGACAGCGACACCTCGACGTCGGACACGCTCCTGTTTTTCGCGACCGGCGCCGCCGCAAAGCGCGGTGCCCCCGCCATCACGCTGCCGAGCGACCGCCGCCTCAAGGAATTCCGCCAGGAGCTGGAAGGCCTCCTCAGCGACCTCGCCCAGCAGGTCGCCCGGGATGGCGAGGGGGCGCGAAAATTCGTGACCGTGAAAGTCACCGGCGCGAAGGGCGCGACATCCGCCAAGCGCATCGCCATGGCGGTGGCGAATTCACCGCTGGTGAAAACGGCGGTGGCCGGCGAGGACGCCAATTGGGGACGCGTCGTCATGGCCGTCGGCAAGGCTGGCGAACCAGCCGAGCGCGACAAGCTCGCGATCTGGTTCGGCGACATCCGGGTCGCCGCCAAAGGCGCCCGCGATCCCGCCTACGATGAAGCCAAGACCACGGCCTACATGCGCGGAAGCGACATCACCATCCGGGTCGATCTCGGCCTCGACCGCGGCGAGGCGACGGTCTGGACCTGCGATCTCACCAAGGAATACGTGGAGATCAACGGGGATTACCGGAGCTAACGATCGTATTCGTCGGCCAAAGTTACGGAACGACGGTCACGTTGCGTTTGATCACGATGCGCATCGGCCCGCCATACTGATCCTTGCCGAGGAACGCGTAGGCAAATTCGTCAGGACCGGTATAGCCCGGCTTGGCGATATAGAACGGTCTGAAGTTTTGCACCCCGGCTCGCCCGACTTTCGGCTTTTGCACGATCTGGACCTCTTCCAGCGCTCCGGGAATATTATTGATATTGAAGATGCAACTTTTGCCGGCAGGCACCGTGATGGCCGCCTCTGTCTCGAAACGGGCTGAATTGAGATAAACCGCTCCACCGGTGCACGCCTGCGCGGTTTGCGAAACACTCACGAGAAGGAAGGCCGCGAGGGTGAAGTTCAGAAGGCGCATGGCGGACCTTTATGATGATACGGTAATACGTTGCACCAACGTGTCATCGTTGTCCATGCTTGCTTGAGTTGTACGCAGCCCTGTGATGAATGGACACGAATTCCAGGATTTCCCAATTTGCCCCCTCTCCCCCTCACCCTCGTGGTTGCCGTCGCGCTGATCGATGCCGACAACCGGATCCTTCTGGCGCAGCGGCCGGCGGGAAAGCAGCTTGCGGGCCTGTGGGAGTTTCCCGGCGGCAAGCTCGACGCCGGCGAACGGCCGGAGGCGGCGCTGATTCGTGAATTGCGCGAAGAACTCGGCATCGCCGTGAAGGAGGATTGCCTCGCGCCGCTCACCTTTGCGAGCCACGCCTATGAGACATTCCACCTTTTGATGCCGCTTTATGTCTGCCGGCGTTGGGACGGGTTCGTCCAGCCGCTGGAAGGCCAGAAGCTCGCCTGGGTCAAGCCGCAGGAGCTGCGAAGCTATCCGATGCCGGCGGCCGACGAGCCGTTGATTCCCTACCTCGTCGATCTCCTGAATTTCTGAGGCATTTCGGTCATGTCAGCCGTAGATCGCGTCGCCGTTGCCGAGATTCCGGAACCCACGCAGGTTTTCGTGGTGTCGAACCTGCTCGTCTGCTCGATGCTGTGGGCGACCGGCCTGCTCTTCATCAAGCTCAGCGGCGACATCAACCCTTTCGTCATCGCCGCCATGCGCGGGCTGATAGGCGCGACCTCGCTGGTGCTCTGGTTCGCGGTCCTGCGAAAGGCCATCGTGCCGACGAAGCGGGATTGGCCGACCTGGCTTTTCCTCGGCACCTTCAACGGCTGGCTGCCCAACGTGCTGGTAGCCTTCGCGCTGACCCAGATCACCACCGCGTCAGCCGCGATGATCCAGGCCTCGAGCCCTCTGATGGTGGCGCTGCTGGCGCATCTTTGCTTTGCCGAAGAGAAGCTGACGCCGCGCCGGCTCGGCGGCGTGCTGGTGGGCTTTGTGGGAATGGGCATCCTGATCGGGCCGGCGGCCTTTCCCAATAGCGGGGTCGGCGGCGCCGGCGCTCTCGCCATGGTGGCAACCGCGATCAGCTATGCGATCGCCAACGTGTTCGTGCGGACCGTCAGGCATGCGGATCCGGCCCGCCTCGCTCTCGGTCAGCAATTTTGTTCGGCCGTGCCCGCAACGATTCTGGCGCTTGCGCTCTCAGGCCCGGCCGCCTTCGCAGTTGCAGTCGATCATCTGCCGCCGCTGATCGCCCTCGGGGTGGTGTCGACCGCCATGCCCATTCTGCTGTTCATGCGGTTGATCCGACGCGCGGGCCCGACGCGGGCCTCCATGGTCGGCTATCTGATGCCGCTCTGGACCGCGATCCTCGCCGTCCTGTTCCTGAACGAGCACATCGGCCTGCGCGAAATGATCGGCGGCGTTGTCGTGCTGGCAGGCGTGGCGCTGGTGTCGTTCAGCGGCCGGCTGCGGGTTTCTCGTCGGTGAATTCCTCGATCGCGTCGACCTTTTCCGGATAGAACGCCAGATAGCCGGCGATCCGGGCGACGCTTTCAAACGGCGCCTCGTAGGTCCAGGCCGCATTCTCGACCACCATCCCGCCCGCCGACGCGGTGAAATAAGACGCCTCGCCCTTGTACGGGCAACGCGAATGGTGCTCGGTTCGATCGAGCAGATCCATCCGCGCATCCTTGCGGGGAATGTATTGCACGGGCGGCAGCGTTGCCTCGCGGAGCGTCAGCGCCTCGGTGGTCTCGGCGATGATGAAGCCCCCGAGAACGACCCGGACGCGGTTGTGATTGTCCTCGATGGTGATCGGGTGACCGGGACCTGGCTTCTTCATGGGTCGTCCCTCATGGGCGGGCTTTCCGACAATAACCTGACGGCATCCTCTGCCAAATGCTTTCGTTTCCGCGACGCTGCGCGGCGTCCTTCAATCGCCGCGCGGCGGCGTCTCGACCGGATCCTCGGGAATTCCGAGCGCCTGGGCGAGGCGCATTTTCGCGGAGCCCGGCCGAAGAGGCTTCTGCTGGCTCTCGTGAGGCGTCCATCCCAAGAGCCAGATAATCTCGAAGGTGGCGGGCAGGCGTCCGTCCGGCTCGGCAAAGCGCTCGGTGTAGATTTCGGCGGCGCGCAGCAAGGTGGCGCGGCGCAGCGGCGCTTTCTTGCGGGCGACGAGCGGGTTGGTCAGGCCCATATGGCGCAGATCGCGAAAGAGCGCGAAAGGATCGCCGTAGCGCACCTTGATGATCTCCGAATCGGCTACCGGCAAGGCAAACCCCGCCCGTTGCAGCAACCCGCCGAGATCCCGAACATCCGCGAAAGGCGCCACGCGGGGGCTGACGCCTCCTTCGAGTTCCGCCTCGGCCTGGGTGAACGAAAGCCGCAACTCGGTCAGGGTCGCGCCACCCAGAAGCGCGCCCATGAAAAGGCCATCGGGCTTCAGGGCGCGGCGGATCTGGATCAGGCTTCCGGGCAGGTCGTTGGTGCTTTGCAAGGCGAGAAGCGACACCGCCAGATCGAAGCATCCGCCGCCGAAGGGCAGGCGCTCCTCGTCGCCGACCGCGCTTCCCGCTTCGGGAACCGGCGAAAGCCGCACCACCTGTCCGACACGGCCGAGCGCATCGGCCGCGACCCTCGTGGGCGTTCCCACGTCGAGGATCAGCGGGAATGATCGCGCGACCGTCGACAACCGTTCTTCGAGATCCTCGACTAGACGCTGCAGCAAAAAATCCGCGTAGCCTTCCCGCAGCGCGCGCTGCAAACGCCGGCGAACGAGGACGCGATCGAAGACCACAGGACTGCTCATAGGAGCGGTATGGCGCGAAACGGCACCGCCGCCAAGGGCGGGAAAAGATCGCGAGGGACAGGCGCCGCAACGTCAGCTTTCGGCGTCACGCGAACAGCATTACAACAATGCCATGATGGCAAACGCCACGCGCTTCCGCCGCATCCTTCCGCTGGTCCGAGAGGCGGCGCAAAGCGTCCCGGGCTTCCTGCTCGGGCTCGTCTATCCGCCGACCTGCATCGCGTGCCATGGGGCAACCGGGGCCCCTCACGCCCTTTGCGCCGCCTGCTGGTCCGGCATCCGTTTCATCGAGCGGCCCTATTGCGAGCGGCTGGGGACGCCGTTTCCGGTCGATCTCGGCATGGAACTCCATTCTCCCGCAGCGTTGGCGGACCCGCCCGTCTTCGGCCGCGCGAGGGCGGTGGCGGAATATGACGGGACGGCGAGCGCGCTGGTTCATCGGCTGAAATACGGCGACCGGCTGGAACTCGCGCACGCGCTCGGCAGCATGATGGCGCGGGCCGGAGCCGAATTGCTCGGCGGACGCGGACGTGATCGTCCCGGTCCCGCTCCATCGCTACCGTCTCTGGCGGCGGCGATTCAATCAGGCAATGGCGCTCGGGGTGATCGTGGCACGCGAAAGTGGCCTGCCTTGCGATCCATATCTTCTGTCCCGCGTGAAGCACACCCGACAGCAGGTTGGGCTGACGAAGGCGCAGCGGCAACAGAACCTGCAAGGAGCGTTTCGCGTATCAGACGATGCGAAGGCGCGCCTTGAGGGCAAGCGCGTGCTCCTCGTCGACGACGTTCTCACCACCGGGGCCACCGCCAATGCGGCCTCGCGTGCGCTGTTGCGAGGCGGCGCCGTATCGGTCGACATTTTGGCGTTCGCCCGGGTCGTGACGGAACGCTGACGCGACCCTATATCCCGGACAACAAGGAGGCCTCCCGAGAATGTCCGCCATCACGATCTACACCAAAGACTGGTGCCCCTATTGCGCCGCCGCCAAGCAACTTCTGACGGAAAAGGGTGCCCCGTTCACCGAAATCGACATCGGCGCCAAGCCGGAGATGCGGGCGGAGATGATTCAGAAGGCCGGCGGCCGCACGTCCGTGCCGCAGATTTTCATCGACGGGCGCCATATCGGCGGCTGCGACGACATCTATGCGCTGGACGCGCGGGACGAACTTGAGGGCCTGTTGAAGGCTTGACGCGCGCCGGGCGCTGCGATGGCACGAACCAGCAACGGCGCTTGGCTTCGCGCCCGGTCGTCATTATGTCAGGCTCATGATCAAATACGCGCTCATCTGCGAGCAGACCCACGAGTTCGAGAGCTGGTTTCCCACCAGCGATGCGTTCGAGGCGCAACGCCGGCGTGGGCTGGTGGCCTGCCCGTTCTGCAACTCGGTAAAGGTCGACAAGCAGCTCATGGCGCCGTCGGTTTCGCGGACGAAGAAGAACTCCCTGCCGGCGAATCCGGAGCCTCAGCCGGTCGCCGCGCTCTCGGACAAGGATCGCGAATTGCGCGCGATGGTTCGTGCCATGCGCGAGCACGTGATGGCGAATGCGGAGGACGTCGGCCGGGGCTTTGCCGATGAGGCGCGGCGCATGCATTACGGGGAGACCGAGCACCGTTCGATCTATGGGGAGGCCAACGGCGAGGAAGCGCGGTCGCTTCTCGATGAAGGGATCGAGGTCATGCCGCTCCCGATCCTGCCGGACGACCGCAACTAGGGTGCCGGCCCGGCGATATCTCTGGCTTTCGAACGCAACCGCTCCACTTTCTGCGGACAGCTTTCGGAGCCCGGATTCGCCTTGACCCTGTTTTTCACCGGCGACACGCATTTTGGCGACCCGCGCGTCCTTCGCATCGACAAGCGGCCTTTTCGCACCATCGCCGAACATGACGAGGCCCTTGTCGAGCGCTGGAACGGTGCCGTCTCGACCGGCGACGACGTCTGGCACCTGGGTGATTTTGCGCTGCGGGTCGAGCCGGAGCGGATCGACGCGCTTCTGGCCCGGCTTCACGGTCGCAAGCACCTCATCGTCGGCAACAATGACGGACCCGCGACGCTCGCTGCCAGGGGTTGGGAAAGCGTGCAATCCTATGCGGAGATCGAGACCGAGGGCCATTCTCTCGTGCTCTGCCATTATGCGTTCCGGACCTGGAAGAATATGGGCCGGGGGTGGATCGACCTGCACGGCCACAGCCACGGCAAGCTGTCGCGCCAGACCCGTCAGTTCGACGTCGGGGTCGATGCCTGGGACTTTCGGCCCGTCACCCTCGAGACGATCCTGAGTTCCTCCCGGATACGTCACCGCACCGCGCCAGCCTGAGGGTTTCGTTCCGGCCCTGACCCGGGTTACACAAGCGTGACGGAGGGAGTTCGGGTGGAGCGGAAATCGACCACATCTGCCGGCAGATCCGGCCGCACGTCGCTCATGCGGCGTTTCCTCGACAGCGAAGCGACGGGCGGAATCGTCCTGATGGGCGTCACCGTGGTGGCGCTGGCGGTCGCCAACTCCCCCCTCGCCGGTTTTTATTTCGGGGCGCTGAACGCCTACGTGCTGGGCCTCACGGTCCTGCACTGGATCAACGACGGCTTGATGGCCGTGTTTTTTCTGCTGGTCGGCCTCGAGATCAAGCGCGAGATGCTCGACGGACAATTGTCCACATGGCCGCGTCGCGCCTTGCCGGGGATCGCCGCCTTGGGCGGCATGGTGGTGCCGGCATTGGTCTATCTGGCGATCACGCGCGGCGATCCCGGCATCGCGCGCGGATGGGCGATCCCGACCGCCACCGACATCGCGTTCGCTCTCGGAATCCTCGCCACCCTGGGAAAGCGGGTGCCGACCTCTTTGAAGATCTTTCTGACCGCGCTCGCGATCCTCGACGATCTCGGGGCGATCCTGATCATCGCGCTGTTTTACGCCGGCGATCTCTCGTGGCCGATGCTCGGCGGCGCTTTCGCGTGCGTGGCGGTTCTGATCGCGCTCAACCGCTCCGGTGTCACGCGGCTCGCACCCTATCTGGTGGTTGGAGCCGTGTTGTGGGTACTCGTCCTCAAATCCGGAATTCACGCCACCCTGGCGGGCGTCGTGCTGGCGCTGACGATCCCGCTTCAGCCGGACCCGAAGAAAACGCGGGACGAAAACGCGCCGCTTCACCGGCTCGAACACGGGCTGCATGCTTGGGTGGCGTTCGCGGTCATTCCGATCTTCGGCTTCGCCAATGCGGGGCTTTCATTTGCGGGATTGTCGGCTGGCGATCTTTTGGCTCCCCTGCCGCTCGGAATCGCGCTGGGCCTCTTCGCCGGCAAGCAGATCGGCGTTTTCGGGTTCACGCTGGCGGCGTTCCGGCTGGGTCTCGCGGATGTGCCGGCAGGGGCGACCCGGCTGCAATGCTACGGGGTGGCGCTGCTTTGCGGCATCGGTTTCACCATGAGCCTGTTCATCGGCGCGCTGGCGTTTCCCGACAACGCGGCGCTGAACAGCGCCACCAAGATCGGCGTTCTTGCCGGCTCTCTGGCCTCCGCGCTCGCAGGCCTGCTGATCCTGCGATTCGCTCCCCGCGAAACCTTAGGCGCGCGCAGCCAGCAGCATGTAGTTGACCGCCATGTCGCGCGATAGCGACCAGACACCGCCGAGAGGGTTGTAGGTGACGCCGGTCTCGTGGCTCACGTTCAGTCCGGCCTGGCCGAGGGCGGTACGCAGCTCCGCAGGCGTGACGAACTTGTCCCATTCATGTGTGCCCTTGGGGAGCCAGCCGAGCACGTATTCGGCCCCCAGAATAGCAAACGCGAAGGACTTGGCGGTCCGGTTCAGGGTCGCCATCGCAAGAAATCCAGCGGGCCTGACGGCTTTTGCGCAGGCGCTGACGAATTCCTGCACGTTCGCCACATGCTCCACCACCTCCATCGCAAGCACCACGTCGAAGGTCTCGCCCGTGGCGACCACGGCCTCCACCGTCTCGTTGCGGTAGTCGATCGAGAGGCCGGCACGTTCCGCGTGAAGCTGTGCGACCGAGATGTTGGTGGGTGCTGGATCGAGCCCGGTCACCGTTGCGCCGAGCCTCGCCAGCGGCTCCGACAGGACCCCACCGCCGCAGCCGACATCCAGAATGGTGAGCCCTTCAAGCGAGCGCGCCGATCGCGGATCGCGATTGAAGAGCCGGCAGGCCTCGTCGCGGATATAGGCAAGCCGCACGGGATTGAAGCGGTGCAGGACCTTCATGGGCCCTTTCGGGTCCCACCAGGTTTCGGCCAACCGCTCGAAACGGGCAACTTCGGCCGGGTCGATGGTGCTGGGGCTGTCCGTCATCAAAATTCCTCGGTCGGCGTCGGTCGCAGCGTTCGTCATATCGGATTTCGCGCGTTGACAGCGCGCCACCCCACCGTCATGTATACGCCGCCTCCGCGTCGGCGAAGAGGCAAAGTTGATTTTCCCATCTGGTCCCTCTGTCTCGGCTGCTCAAGCTTATGCCTCGTCTCGTCATGAAGTTCGGCGGCACATCCGTCGCCAATGTGGAGCGGATTCGCAATGTCGCCCGCCATGTGAAACGCGAGCTGGACGCAGGCTATGACGTAGCGGTCGTCGTGTCGGCCATGTCCGGCAAAACGAACGAACTCGTCTCCTGGGTCAAGGATGCCTCCGCGCTCTACGATTCCACCGAATACGACGCCGTCGTCGCGTCGGGCGAGCAGGTCACCTCCGGCCTGCTGGCGCTCGCGCTTCAGGAAATGGACGTCAACGCGCGGTCGTGGCAAGGCTGGCAGGTGCCGATCCTGACTTCGGACGTTCACGGCTCGGCGCGGATCCTGGCGGTCGACGGCGCGGGCATCATCCGGGGATTTTCGGAGAACCGATCGGTCGCGGTGGTGGCGGGTTTCCAGGGCATTCACGAGACGACCCGGCGGATCACCACGCTCGGGCGGGGCGGCTCGGATACCAGTGCGGTGGCGCTTGCCGCCGCCATTGAAGCCGAGCGCTGCGACATCTATACGGACGTGGACGGCGTCTACACCACCGATCCGCGCATCGTCACCAAGGCGCGGCGGCTCGACAAGGTGTCGTACGAGGAGATGCTCGAGATGGCATCGCTCGGCGCCAAGGTGCTTCAGGTTCGCTCGGTCGAGCTTGCGATGATGTACCGCGTGCCGACCTATGTGCGCTCCAGCTTCGACGATCCGGCCGACCCCAAGCTCGGGACACTTATCTGCGACGAGGAAGACATCATGGAACAGCAGGTCGTGACCGGCATCGCCTATTCCCGCGACGAAGCGCAAATTACGTTGCGGAATGTTGCGGACAAGCCGGGCATCGCCGCGTCGATATTCGTGCCCCTCGCCGACGCCAACATCAATGTCGACATGATCATCCAGGTGGTGTCGGACGATACCACCACGACGGATATCACCTTCACGGTGCCGACCGGCGATTACGAGCGCGCCTGCGCGGTGCTCAATGCACACCGCCATGACATCGAATTCAAGGACCTGCAGGGCGCCACCGACGTGGTCAAGGTTTCGGCGATCGGCGTCGGCATGCGCAGTCACGCCGGCGTGGCTGCCCGTGCCTTCAAGGCCCTGGCCGACAAGGGTATCAACATCCGCGCCATCACCACCTCGGAGATCAAGTTCTCGGTTCTGATCGACTCGGCCTATACGGAGCTTGCCGTGCGCACGCTCCACTCGCTATACGGCCTTGACCAAGCCTGATTGCAAGCCCGATTGACGGTCCGTCACAAAGGCTGCGACACTCATCGCCGAGCCGGCGGGCGTTCCCCTCGGCTCCAATAAGGACGGGAATCGACAGCTCATGCCAAGCGCTCCCGGCGGTCCGCGCCTACTGCTGCGCCGCCTCCGCGAGATTATGGCGGAGCCGGTCGGAGCGCAGGATCGTCTCGACAAGATCGTGATTCTCATCGCCGCCAACATGGTGGCGGAGGTGTGCTCGCTCTATGTGATGCGCGGCGACGGCGTGCTCGAGCTTTTTGCCACCGAAGGCCTCAACCGCGAAGCCGTCCACCTGACCACCATGCGGGCCGGCGAAGGACTCGTGGGCCTGATCGCCGCGACCGCCGAGCCCCTCTCTCTGTCGGACGCTCAGGGTCACCCGGCCTTCTCGTACAAGCCCGAGACCGGCGAAGAAATCTACCACGCGTTCCTGGGCGTCCCGCTTCTGCGCGCCGGCAATACCCTGGGCGTGCTGGTGGTGCAGAACCGCACCTACCGGGTCTACGCGGACGAAGAACTCGAAGCCCTCCAGACCACCGCCATGGTGCTGGCCGAAATGCTGGCCTCAGGCGAATTGCAGGCGCTGGCGCCGGTCGAGACCGGAACCGCGTTCCGCCGTCCGCTCCAGTACACCGGGACGGTCCTGGCGGAAGGCGTTGGCCTTGGTTACGTGGTGCTGCACGAACCCAGGGTCGTGCTCAAAAACCTGATCGCCGAGAATCTCGAAACCGAACTCGAGCGCCTCGAGGAGGCGATCGGCGAGGTCCGTGCCTCCATCGACGAGCTGATCGAGCGCGGCGACGTCGCTCATCACGGCGAGCACCGGGAGGTCCTCGAGACTTTCCGGATGTTCGCCCACGATCAGGGCTGGCTCCGGCGCATGCGCGAGGCTGTCGGCTCCGGCCTCACCGCGGAAGCTGCTGTCGAGCGGGTGCAGTCGGACAACCGCGCCCGGATGCTGCGCCAGACCGACCCGTATCTGCGGGACCGCCTGCACGATCTCGACGATCTCGCCAACCGCCTGCTGCACCAGCTCGTCGGCCGCGACATGGTGGCGACCAAAGCTTCGCTGCCCGACAATGCCATCCTGGTGGCACGCTCCATGGGGCCGGCGGCCCTCCTTGACTACGACCGCTCGCGCTTGCGCGGCCTCGTGCTGGAGGAAGGCGGGCCGACGAGCCATATCGCCATCGTGGCTCGCGCGCTCGGTATCCCGGCCGTCAGCGAGGTAGCCAACGCCACGTCGATCATGGAGCAGGGCGACGCCATCATCGTCGACGGCATGACCGGCGACGTCCAGATCCGCCCGAGCGCGGAGGTCGAGGCCGCCTATGCGGAAAAGGCACGCTTGCGCGCCCGGCGTCAGGAGCAATACCTCAAGCTTCGGGACGTACCCGCGATCACGATGGACGGTGCCGAGATCAATCTCCAGCTCAATGCGGGACTGCTCGTGGACCTGCCCCATCTGGAGGATACGGGCGCCACCGGCATCGGATTGTTCCGGACCGAACTGCAATTCATGATCGCCGAGCGGATGCCGACGGCCACCGAGCAGCAGGCACTCTACGACGCCGTGGTGTCCGCGGCGGGCGACCGCGCGGTCACGTTCCGGACGCTCGATATCGGAGGCGACAAGATCCTGCCCTACATGCAGGCGGTCGAGGAGGAGAACCCCGCCCTCGGCTGGCGAGCCATCCGCATCGGCCTCGATCGTCCGGCGCTCCTGCGGATGCAGATCAGGGCCCTGCTGAAAGGCGCCGGCGGCCGCGCTCTCAAGATCATGTTCCCCATGGTGGCGACCTGTGACGAGTTCGTCCGCGCCAAGGTCCTGGTCGAGCGGGAAAAGACGCATCTCTCCCGGCACGGATATCCGCTTCCGGCGGATCTGAAGGTGGGCGCCATGCTGGAAGTGCCCTCGCTGCTGTTCCAGCTCAAGGAAATCTGTGCCGCCGCCGATTTCCTGTCGATCGGGTCCAATGACCTGATGCAGTTTCTGTTCGCCATCGACCGCGAGAACCGCCGGGTCGCCGACCGTTTCGACCCGCTGAGCGGGCCGATGCTGCGCGCGCTGCAGCGCGTGGTCGAGAAAGCCTCCGGCACCAATTGCGAGTTGACCGTGTGCGGCGAGATCGGCGGGCGGCCGCTCGAAGCCATGGCGCTGATCGGGCTTGGATTCCGGTCGCTGTCGATGGCGCCGACCTCGATCGGCCCCGTGAAGGCGATGCTTCTGGCGTTGGACGCCGGACGTGTGAGCACGTTGATCCGTGAGGAACTGGACCGCGACGGGGGCGGCGATTCGCTGCGCCCGGCCCTCATCCGCTTCGCCAAGCAGCATGGTATTCCGGTCTGATGTCCATCGCGCCTCCGCAAGAACGCCTGCATGCGATTCTGGCCCGCCACGATATCGTCATGGCGACCCTGAATGCCGGACCCGATCCCGAGACGTTCGTGGCTCTGTCGCGGGAACTGGCCGAACTCGAAGGGGTCGTGTCAGCCATCAACGCCTATCAGGCGATGGAGGAGAACCTCCGCGGCCTGCAGGCGCTTCTCGGCGATCCCGGCACCGATTCCGAAATGCGAGCGCTCGTCGAGGACGAGCTCCCCGAGGCTCGGGAGGCTGTGGAAAGAGCGGCCCAGAACCTGCGCATCATGCTGCTGCCGCGCGACGAGGCGGATGAGAAGAGCGCCATTCTCGAAATCCGAGCGGGCACCGGTGGCGACGAGGCTGCTTTGTTCGCCGGCGACCTCTTTCGCATGTATGCGCGCTACGCCGACCTGAAGGGCTGGAAGGTCGAAATCGTCTCCGAAAGCGAAGGCACGGCCGGCGGCTACAAGGAAATCGTCGCCGAGGTGAAGGGTCGCAACGTTTTCGCACGCCTGAAATTCGAGAGCGGCGTCCACCGGGTCCAGCGCGTGCCCGACACGGAAACGTCCGGCCGGATTCATACCTCGGCCGCCACCGTGGCGGTGCTGCCCGAGGCGGAGGAGGTCGACATCGCCATCAACGATGCGGACCTGAAGATCGACACCATGCGGGCGCAAGGCGCAGGCGGCCAGCACGTCAACAAGACCGAATCGGCCATCCGCATCACGCATCTTCCCACCGGCATGGTGGTGTTCGTGCAGGATGAGCGCTCCCAGCACAAGAACCGGGCGCGCGCGATGGCGCTGCTGCGCGCCCGCCTCTACGACGCAGAACGGAGCGCCAAGGACGCGGTCCGGGCGGCGGACCGGAAATCGCAGGTCGGCTCGGGCGACCGCTCCGAGCGCATCCGCACCTACAATTTCCCACAAGGCCGCGTCAGCGACCATCGCATCAACCTCACGCTCTACAAGCTCGAAGAGGTCCTTGCCGGCAATGCGCTCGACGAACTGATCGATGCGCTGGTGACCGATCATCAGGCGGCCCAGCTCGCGGACCAGGACCAGGCGGCGTGATCGCCGGCGGCGTCACCCGCGAACGGGCGCTGAGGCTTATCCGACAGGAATTCGAGGCGGCCGGGCTCGACAACGCCGCCCTCGACGCGCGGGTGCTTCTGCTTGCCGCCCTCGATATCGGCGCCAGCGAACTCGCCATCCGCCCGGCCCAAAGCCTCACCGGCGAGGAGGTTTCACGGCTCGATGCCTGGACCGCACGGCGTCTCGCCCGCGAGCCGGTGGCGCGGATCCTGGGAGAGCGGGAATTCTGGGGTCTTCCCTTCGAACTCACGACCGAAACGCTGGTGCCGCGACCCGATACCGAGACCATCGTGGAGACCGCCCTCAGCTTGTTTCCAGACCGTCACGCGCCTTTGCGGCTCGTGGATCTCGGGACCGGCTCGGGCTGCCTGCTGGTCGCGTTGCTGCATGAATGGCCGCAGGCCATCGGCGTCGGAATCGACCGCTCCCCCGATGCGGTCCGGACAGCCCGGTCGAACGCGCGGCGCAATGGCGTCGGCTCCCGAAGTCTGTTCGTGGTGTCCGATTGGGCGAGTGCCATCGGGGGCGGAGTGGATCTCATCGTCTCCAACCCGCCCTACATCGCCAGCGACGTGGTGGAAAGCCTCGATCTCGAAGTCCGCGAGCACGATCCGCGCCTGGCGCTCGATGGCGGAGCGGATGGGCTCGACGCCTATCGGATCATCCTTGCGGAGGCGGGCCCCTCCTGGCGGCGGAAGGCCGTCTCGTCCTTGAAATCGGCTACGATCAGGAACCCGCCTTGCGGCGCCTGGCGGCTGAAAGCGGCTTCGAGGTCGTATTGTCTGAAATCGACCTTGCGGGAAATCCCCGGTGCCTCGCCCTTAAACCGACACGATCCGATGGGACAAGCACCCAGCCCCAACGAGGATAAGTTGAAATATCGCTTGTTGGACCGCTCGGAACCCGCTAAATTCAGCGCAGATGACGTGATCGGTCTCAACAAGTCGGCGGCCCCGTTTACGGAAGCTCCGGAAGACCAAACGTTATCAATCGCGCTGGCAGGGGCACTGAACAGCCAGGCGTGATCACCTGAACCCGATACTGAAGGATAGCCAGGCGCCTTTCGTCATGGCTGAACGACAGACGGTTGCCACGCGAACGGCGGGCGACAGGCCCGTTCGATGAACATTCGCTTGCATCGCGTGGGATTTAAAGAACCAGCGAGGGTCGTAGACCATAATGAGACCAGGACAAAATAGGCGCATGCGCGGCCGGAGCCGAAATAACAACACTGGCGGCGGCGGCGGAAACAAGGGACCTAACCCCTTGACGCGCAGCTACGAGAGCAACGGCCCGGACGTTAAGATCCGCGGCACGGCGCAGCATATTGCCGAGAAATACAGCCAGCTTGCCCGGGACGCGCATTCGAGCGGCGATCCGGTGGCGGCTGAGAATTATTATCAGCACGCCGAGCATTACATCCGCATCATCGCGGCGGCACAGGAAGTGCTGCGCGAGCAATACGGCTATCAGCCGCGTTCGTTCGAGGACGAGGGCGACGAGGAAGCGTTCGAGCAGCGTCAGGCCAATGGCGACGATGGCGATCCCTCCTCCCAGCCGCAGCCCTTCGAGGCGCGCCAGGACGGTGACCGCCGGCCGCGTTACGACCGTCAGGACCGTGGCGGGCAGGATCGCGGCTCACAGGATCGCGGCGACCGCCAGGATCGTAATGACCGACAGGATCGCGACCGGCAGAATGCCGGCGACCGCCAGGATCGGGGAGACCGCCAGAGCACCGGCGACCGTCAGGACCGGCCTGATCGCGACCGGCAGGACCGTGACCGGCAGGATCGCGGCGAGCGTCGCGACCGGTTCCCACGGGACCGCGCACCTCGCCCCGAATTCCAGCGGGAGGAACAGCCCCGGATGGATTTCGACCGCGGCGAACGCATCGAGCGGAATGACAGGACGGAGACTCCGACGCGGGCAGAGCGGCCGGAAAGGCCTGAAGCTCCTCCGGCACGCGCGGAACGGGTCGAGCGGGCTCCCCGCGGACGGCCACCGCGCCGCGAGCCGCCGCGCGAGGAAACCGATCAGCCGGCAGGACTTCCGGCCTTCCTGACCAATCCCGTGCGCACCGTGCTGGACTCGGATATCGACGAGGCGCCGGTTGCGGCACCCAGAGTCATCGAATCGAGCGAGGCAGAGATCCGGCCCCGTCGGCGCGCGGTTCGCCGTCCTCCCTCGGACGAAGCGGATGCCGGGCCGGAGGCCAACGATTCCATCGGCAATCGGAAAGCCGAGACCCCCGCCGAGTAATCAGCATAACGATCGAACCACCAAGGGAGGGCATTTGCTCTCCCTTTTTCATGCCGTTCAGGCGAGAGCGAGGGAAGCTTGCTCCAGCCCGAGCTCATCGCCGGGCGCGAGCGTTCCACCCGCCAGGACCTCTGCGTAGATGCCGCAATCGGCATGGCCGTAATGCCTCAGGAGCGTCTTGACGATCTCAAGGTCGCGGACGGCCAGCGTGGGGTCGACCTCCGTGGCGGCGCAGCGTTGGATGCGCTTCGTCACCTTCAGGCGAACGCCCGAACGCGTCGTCAGGACCTGACCGACGAGGTCCAGCTCAGCCCAGGGCTGTAAGCCTTCCACATGCAGGTTGCCGCGAAACCGCAAGGGATCGATGGACGCGCCCATGACGTCGCCCAATGCAGCGACGCTGGCGAGGTTGATCAGCGAAACGAACCCGCTGCGGGAATCGGTGAAACGAAAGCCGTCAGGGGCTGCCAGCACCTTGGGCGGTCCGCGCAGTTCGGCCGGCATGAAGCGGCGAAAGAAGGTCTCGATGGCAAGCCGTCCCGCGCTGGTGGTGACATCGCCCCGGGCGACCTCCTTGCCGCCCTCGTGGATGACCAAAGTGGTGGTGGCGTCGAGATAGCGGGTGGTAAGCCGCGCGAGGCTCTCATTCCGCATCAGCATCAGGAATTTGATTTTCGGCTGATGCTGTGGCCGCCCGGGGTCGAAGCCCGAGGGTCCGTTTTCCACAGCATAAAGACGGTCGCCGGGGAAATAACCGCCTTTGCTGAGAACAGCGCTCCCAAGCTTTTCGGGGGACAGGCCCTTGACCGGGTAGCGGTGGATGTCGGCGATGCGAATGCTCATCCGCCTTGGATAAATTGCTCCTCGCCGCGAAACAAGCGCGCCTCAGGCCTTCGGGATGTCGCCCGCGCGAAAGCGAATCGGAATCGTCCTCCGGCGGCGGGCCTCGGTTTTGCCCTTCTCGACGGCGGCGGGCGAAGTCTCTCGCGGATCGCCCGATTGCGGCCGTGCCCCACCCGCCTCGACGCCCTGATCGGCTGACCTGACCCGGGCCGCTTCGCTCGAATCGCCAAAGGTGCGCGGCGTCACCGAAGGCCTCTCCTCAAGCGGGCTTTCGGGCACCGCCATGCCGAGTTCGGCATTGCGGGCGAGGTCGGCGCGGGCCTTCTCGGCTTCGGAGCGGGGATCGCGGGCCATTCTCGAACTCCTCATGGGCTCGCTTTTCAGCGAGCCGAGTGGGTGGTTGACGAGTCAATGCTTGGCAAAACAGCCCGTTCCGCCCCTTGTTGTGGCTCATCCGCCACACTACTTCTTCGTCAGCGGACGCTTCCCAGGGAGGTCCGATCACATCGTATGGCCCATGCGCCTCGAAGAGGGCATCGGCGCCGAACAGGGGTGGATCATGAATTTCGAAAAATATACCGAGCGCGCGCGTGGATTCGTGCAGGCGGCGCAAAATCTCGCCATGCGGGAAGGCCATCCGCAACTGGCGCCCGGGCATCTTCTCAAAGTGCTGCTAGACGATCCCGAGGGCATGTGCGCCGGCCTGATCGAACGGGCGGGTGGCCGTGCCGCGGCGGCTCGCGCGGCGATCGAGCAATGGCTCGCCAAACAGCCCAAGGTTTCCGGTTCGGCTTCACAGCCGCAGGCGACGCGCGAGTTGATGCGATTTTTCGACACCGTCGAAAAGATGGCCGACAAGGCAGGGGATTCCTACGTCACCGTCGAGCGCATGCTGCTGGCTCTCGCCACCGAGAAGGATACCGAAGCGGGCAAAATTCTTGCCGATGCGGGCGTCACGCCGCAGCTCCTGAACGCCGCCATCAATGAAATTCGCAAAGGTCGTACGGCCGACAGCGCGACGTCGGAGAATGCCTATGAGGCGTTGAAAAAATACGCGCGGGATCTCACCGAGGCAGCGCGGGACGGCAAGCTCGACCCGGTGATCGGGCGCGACGAGGAAATCCGGCGAACCATTCAGGTCCTGTCGCGCCGCACCAAGAACAACCCGGTGCTGATCGGCGAGCCGGGCGTCGGCAAGACCGCCATTGTCGAAGGCTTGGCCCTGCGCATCATCAACGAGGACGTGCCGGAAAGCCTGAAGGACAAGCAATTGCTCGCGCTCGACATGGGAGCGCTGATCGCCGGCGCCAAATATCGCGGCGAGTTCGAGGAACGTCTCAAGAGCGTGCTCGAGGAGGTCACGGCGGCGGCGGGCGGCATCATCCTGTTCATCGACGAGATGCATACGCTCGTGGGCGCCGGCAAAAGCGAAGGCGCGATGGATGCGTCGAACCTGTTGAAACCTGCGCTCGCTCGCGGGGAGCTGCACTGCGTCGGCGCAACCACTCTCGACGAGTATCGCAAGCACGTGGAAAAAGATGCGGCCCTCGCGCGCCGGTTCCAGCCCGTCTTCGTGAACGAGCCGACTGTCGAGGACACGGTGTCGATCCTGCGCGGCCTCAAGGAAAAATACGAGCAGCATCACGGCGTGCGCATCACCGACAGCGCGATCGTCGCGGCCGCCACATTGTCGAACCGCTACATCACCGATCGCTTCCTGCCGGACAAGGCCATCGATCTTGTCGACGAGGCGGGCGCGCGCCTGCGCATGCAGGTGGATTCGAAGCCAGAGGAACTCGACACTCTGGACAGGGAGATCGTGCGCCTGAAAATCGAGGCGGAAGCGCTCAAGAAGGAAACCGACCCGGCTTCCCGTGAGCGGCTGCAGAGGCTTGAGAAAGAGCTTGGAGATCTCGAAGAGCAATCCGGCGCCATCACGCTGCGCTGGAAATCCGAGAAGGAAAAGCTCGGGCGTGCCGCCGATCTGAAGAAGAAACTGGATGAGGCGCGCAACGAGCTCGCATCGGCGCAGCGTCAGGGCCTGTATCAACGCGCCGGCGAACTGGCGTACGGCGTCATCCCGCAACTCGAAAAGGAACTCGCCGAAACAGAGGCGGCGGAGAACGGTTCGGGCGGCATCATGGAAGAGGCGGTGACCGCCAACCACGTGGCCCAGGTGGTGTCGCGCTGGACCGGCGTGCCTGTCGACCGGATGCTCGAAGGCGAACGCGAGAAACTGCTCCACATGGAGAAAGAGCTCGCAAAACGAGTGGTCGGTCAGCGCGAAGCGGTGCACGCGGTGGCGACCGCCGTCCGCCGCGCCCGCGCCGGCTTGCAGGACCCGAACCGGCCGATGGGATCGTTCATGTTCCTCGGCCCGACAGGCGTCGGCAAGACCGAGTTGACCAAGGCGCTGGCGGGTTTCCTGTTCGACGATGAAAGCGCAATGGTTCGTCTCGACATGTCGGAATACATGGAGAAGCATTCGGTCGCGCGGCTGATCGGTGCTCCTCCGGGCTATGTCGGCTACGAGGAGGGCGGCGCGTTGACGGAGGCGGTGCGGCGGCGGCCTTACCAGGTCGTGCTGTTCGACGAGATCGAGAAGGCGCATCCGGACGTATTCAACGTCCTGCTGCAGGTGCTCGACGACGGACGGCTGACCGACGGCCAGGGCCGGACGGTGGATTTCCGCAACACCATCATCATCATGACGTCGAACCTCGGCTCTGAGTATCTCGTGTCGCAAAAGGAAGGCGACGATACCGACACAGTGCGGGCCGAAGTGATGGGCGTGGTCCGGTCGCATTTCCGACCCGAATTCCTCAACCGCGTGGACGAGATCATCCTGTTCCACCGCCTGAAGCGGTCGGAGATGGGGGCCATCGTCGATATCCAGATCGGGCGTCTGCAGAAGCTCCTCGACGAGCGCAAGCTGGTTCTGGATCTGGAACCGGACGCACGCGACTGGCTTGCTGAGAAAGGCTACGATCCGGCCTATGGGGCGCGTCCGTTGAAGCGGGTGATCCAGAAATATCTTCAGGATCCCATGGCGGAGGCGATTTTGTCGGGGGCGATCAAGGACGGCGAAGAGGTCGTCGTGGGTCTCGGACCTTCCGGTCTCGTGATCGGCGATATCGCGGTCGAGAATGCGGCGGAATTACCGCCCGAAGGCGTACGCTTGAACTGACGAGCATCAAGGGCCGGGCCAAAAACCCGGCCCTTTCTTTTTCGACGCGAGAACAGGAACTCCTTTCCCTGGGCATACGTTCCCTTTCTGTCAGAACGAAAGGAAGCGAGCATGGCGCACGACAAACGCGGTCAGATCCTTGAGCCGCAGATCGAAGATGGGCTCGACGAGTTGACCAACACCGAGCCCGGCGAAGACGTCGTGGCAGGCCCGACCTCCCGCAACACCGTGGGAGACGCAAAGCGAGCGGCCGCCAAGGCGAGCGGCCTCATGGGCGCATCTCGCAAGCTCGATCCCGACCTCGATATCCGGCAGGTGAATAACGGCCGGGTCAGAAGCGGCTCGTCCGCCGGCATTCACAGTTTCGCCGAAGTGCCGTCGGAGGACGGCGCCGGTGTCAGCCTCACTTTGAGCAACGCGGAGGTGGCGGGAATTCTGCCCACCACTGTGCTCAAGAGTCCCGCCGTACGGCCCGAATTTCGTGAGGGCGATCCGGCGCCGCTGGTGATGAAAGGCGGCGCCGAGACGCGGCGGCGCGTGCCTGCGCCGGGCACCATGGTGGACGTTGCCAAGGGAAAACTTGTTCGCAAGGTGTAGCAGCGCCAGCCCGATCGAAATTTCGAGACGTTCAACGGCCGGTTCAACCGGCCGTTCTTGCATCCACGGCGCTCTACCGCATACCTGCCCTTTGGGAAGGCGGGATGACAGGGCCTCAGCGTTCGGCTCTATTCCCGCCAGGCCATTCAATGGCGTCGTTCAACGTGAGGAAACTTTCATGGACAGAAGAACCGTACTCAAAGGGGCGGGGTTTGCCGCGGCCGCAGGCGTGGCCTCGCCGGCACTCGCCCAGGCGTCCCCCGAAATTCGCTGGCGCATGCCCTCGAGCTATCCCGAAGAGTCTCGACACGCTTTTTGGCGCCGGCGTCCAAATCGCCAAACGGGTGGCGGAAGCGACCGACAACAAGTTCCAGATCCAAGTCTTCGCCGCAGGCGAAATCGTACAGGGGCTTCAGGTTCTGGATGCGGTCCAGAGCGGCACCGTGGAGTGCGGCTACACATTGTCGAGCTATTATATCGGCAAGGATCCCACCTTCATGTTCGAGACCTCGGTGCCGTGGGGGCTCAACGTCCGCCAGCACAATGCGTGGATGCATTTCGGCGGCGGCCTCACGATGGTCCGCGAGTTTCTGAAGGACTACAACGTCATGACGTTCCCGGCGGGACAGACCGGCGCACAGATGGGCGGCTGGTTCCGCAAAGAGATCAACACGGTCGATGACCTGAAAGGCCTGAAATTCCGCATCGCCGGCATGGGCGGTCAGATCATGCAGCGTCTCGGCGTGGTGCCGCAGGTGCTCGCGGGCGGCGACATCTACCCGGCGCTGGAGCGCGGCACGCTGGACGCGGTCGAATTTTCGGGACCTTACGACGACGAGAAACTCGGCTTCGTGAAGGTCGCCAAATATTACTATTACCCTGGCTTCTGGGAAGGTTCGGCGCAGCCGTCGCTTTATGTGAACCTTGAAAAGTGGAACGCGCTACCGGCGAACTACAAGGCGATTCTCGAAGCTGCGTGCGCCGAAGCCAACGCCATGTGCGTGATGAAATACGACGCCGAAAACGCCGAGGCGGTGCGCCGTCTGGTGAGCCAGGGCGCGCAATTGCGAGCCTTCCCCAAGGATGTGCTCGATGCAAGCCACAAGGAAGCCTTCCGGCTCTACGGCGAGATCGCGGCGTCCAACGAGAAGTTCAAGAAGATGTACGATTCGTGGAACGCCTTCCGCGAGAAGGAATACACGTGGTTCCGCATCGCCGAACTGCCGTTCGATTACTACAACTACACCCAGCAGGGTCAGCCGCGCTGAGCGCGCGACCCACGCATGACGTCACGGCGCGCCTCGGTGCGCCGTTTCCTTTTTCGACGGACCGTCATCGAGGGTCCGGCGTTGACGTCGTGAACAGGGTCGCGGCCGCGAGGGAATTGCCATGGAAGAGAGCAAGAAACGTGTGGAAGAGCAGAATGTCAAACAGGCCAAGAGAGACGAAAAGCTCGACGGGAATTCCAAGCAAAATCTCGACCGCAAGCTCGACGAAGCCAACGAGGAGAGCTTTCCCGCAAGCGATCCGGTCTCGGTGAAAATCACCAAATAGCTGCCTCGACAATTCCTGCTGCGTCTCACGATCAGTTGCGGCTTGCCACTGCCACGCCGATGGCAGCGCAGGCCATTCCGGCGATCTGAATCGGGCTCAAGGTTTCGCCGAACAGCAGAAAGGCCATGATGGCGGCGACTGGCGGCACCAGATAAAGCAGGGTGGCGACGCCGGTGACAGCGCCGTGCCGGATCAGATAGAGCAACAATCCGATCGCGCCGATGGAAAGACCCAGCACCGCCCAGGCCAGCCCTGCAAGCAGCGGCCATGACATGTCCATCCGGAAACTCTCCGTGAGGAGGACGCCCGGAGCCGTGACCAACGCGGCGCCCACATACTGGATGAGGGCATTCACCCGCATGTCGAGTGCGCCGGCGGTGCGTTTCTGCCAGATGGTGCCGAGCGTGATGGACAACATGGCGAAGAGTGCGACGCCGACGGCGAGCGGCGGCGCGCCCGTTCCCAGCTTCGGCAGAATCACCAGCACGGCTCCGATAAATCCGAGCCCGATTCCGAGCCAGCGCCGGGGCGACACCCGCTCGCCAAGAAGCGGCACCGCCAACAGCCCCGTCATCAGAGGCTGAAGGCCGACCACCAGCGCGGCGATGCCCGCCGGCAGCCCGTTCTTCACCGCCCAGAACACGCCTCCGAGATAAAAACCATGCAGCAGCACGCCTGCCACGAGGCTGTTGCGCCACGTCCGGCTGTCGCGCGGCCAGGCCACGCCGGCGGCGGTAACGAGGGCGGCGAGGACCGCGATCGCCAGTACATAGCGCACAAGCAGGAAGGTCAGCGGTTCCGCATGGGGGGCGACGAACCGCGCGACGATGAAGCCCGTCGCCCAGATGAGCACGAAAAGGGGCGGGGCAAGGCGGGCGAGCAGGTTCGGGGACATGGATGCTGATGAGGATGAGGGACCGTGGGAGACCCATCCCTAACTCATGCGGTTAAAAAGGACGACTGGGTTTCGACCGCTGGATGCCCGGCATGGTTGACAGCACCGCTCGCACGTTCACTTGTCTGAAGGGTGGTCCGCGCCATCTCCACCCACCGGGAGACCCGTTTGTTCAATCGCCTGCGCCTTACGGTGGAAGTCTTCTCCATCGCCATCACCCGCTTTCTGGTGCATGACGCCTGGGCGATCGCGAGCCATATTGCGCTTTCGGTCCTGACCTCCCTGTTCCCGTTCCTCATTCTCATGACGGCTCTCGCGAGCCTTTTTGGCGCCGGCTCGCTCGCCAACGCGGCGACAGACCTCATCCTGGAGGCGTGGCCGCGAGAGGTTGCGGAGCCTATCGCGGGGGAAATCCACACCATCCTGACCGGACGGCGCAGCGATGTCCTGACGCTCGGCCTTGTTCTGGCGCTCTATTTCTCGTCCAGCGCGGTCGAGGCCCTGCGCATGGGCCTCAATCGCGCCTACGGAGTGCGCGAGACCCGTGCCTGGTGGCTGACGCGCCTCGAATCCATCGCGTTCGTGATCGGCGGCGCGTTCATCATGCTGGTGCTCGCCTTCCTGGTGGTGCTTGGTCCCTTTGTCTGGCGGGCCGTGCTGTATTGGGTTCCGGCCCTGCGCTATCTGGATGGATTGATCGACTTCCTGCGCATCGGCATTGCCACCGTGGTGATCGTGGCCGGGCTGCTGATCGCCTACAAATTTGTGCCCTCGGGGCGGAGAAGCTGGTTGTCGATCTTGCCCGGCGTCTTCATGACGCTCTTCCTGTGGCTCCTGGGCGGACTTGGATTCGGCTGGTATCTCGAGTTCTATCCGGGCGCCTATGCGTCGACCTACGGGGGTCTCGCGACCGCCATGGTGGCGCTGGTCTTCCTCTACACCCTGGGAGCGATCTTTCTTTTCGGCGGCGAACTCAACGGAACCATCATGCTGGCCAAACGCAGGCGGCCCCTTGTGGAGCCGGCGCCGGAGCAGATCGAGCCGCCGATGACGCTTCCGCCTTTATAGGAGCGGTCGGGGCCGAACCCCCGACCGTCTCGCGCTAGCGCTACCCGGCGATGCGGTATTTGACGAAGCCTTCCGGCGCATCGCCCATCCGCTCGATCTTGATGCCCGAGGGCTGGTACGAGGCCGCATTCGGACCGGTGAGGAAAGTCGCGGTGACGTTCGAGGGCGGCGTCACCAGGGCCCACGAGCCGTCGGCTTTCGGCGACACTTCCTTGCGCTCGATGATGTAGCGCATGATCGCGTCGCGCGTGAGATCGGGCGCGTCGAGAACAATGGTGGTGCCGTCGGCACCCGGGAAATTACCGCCGCCGCCCGCGCGATAATTGTTGGTCGCAACCACGAACACCTGATCGTCGGCCACCGGCTTGCCGTTATACGACAGATCCTTGATGCGATGCGCGTCCGGCGCGACGAGCTTGCCGTCATTGTCGTAGCGCGAGGCTTGCGTCGGATCGATTTTGTACTGCACGCCGGCAATCACGTCGAAATTGTAGGCCGGGAACTTCGCATTGACGATGTCCTGTTCGCCGCCCTTGGCCACATCGATCTGGTTGTAGATCCCGGCCGACCGCTCGAGCCATTCGCGCACCTGCGCGCCCGTCACCTTCACGGCGCGGATGGTGTTGGGATAAATGTAGATGTCCGCCATGTCCTTGATGGCGAGCGGACCCGGCTTGATCTCGGTGAAGTAGTTGGGACCGCCGCGACCGCCGGCCTTGAAAGGCGCTGCCGCCGAGAGCAGCGGCAGATCCTTGTACGGTGTGGTTTTCAACAGGTCCGCCACGTACCAGGCCTGCGCCTCTGCGACCAGCTTCACCGACGCGTCGTCGGCGACGAGCGAATAATACGAATGAATCGGCACCGCGGTGGTGCCCACCGGTTCGCGCACATATTTCAGCGTCGCGTCGTGATCGGCCTGTACGGCCGCGATGATGAGCGCCTCCGAGTCGACCTTCGGCACGACCTTGCGATCGACCCGGTCATAGATCGGGCGCAGATCGGTCGCGAACTTCGCGACCTTCCATCCAGCCGCATCCTTGCGTGAGTTCGAGATCGACGAGCCCAAGGTGGCTGCCCCAGAATCCCGCCATGACGGCAGGCTTTCCGTGAAGCGTGCCGGCCTTCACATCGACACCCGGAATGTTGGCGAATTCCTTGCCGCCCGGGAAGGTGAAATGCTGGTGTCCGGTGAGAATCACGTCGATGCCGTCGACCTTGGCGAGATGCAGCGCCGCATTTTCTTCGCCGCCCTTGCGATCGCCGCCCGCGATACCCGAGTGGCACAGCGCCACCACGATGTCGGCGCCCGCCTTCTTGACGTCCGGCACATGTTTCTGCGCCGCGTCGACGATGTCGATGGTGGTTGCCTTTCCGTCGAGATGCGCCTTGTCCCATTGGACGATCTGAGGCGGCACGAACCCGATCACGCCGATTTTGATCGGGTGTTTGGTCCCCGCCTCATCGACGACTTCGCGGTCGAGGACGAGCCACGGCTTCTGCAGGGTTTCGCCGTTCGCCTTGATGACGTTTGCGCAGACGATGGGAAATTTGGCTGCGCCGAGCGAGTTTTGCAGGAAGTCGAGGCCGTAATTGAATTCATGGTTGCCGAGAGTGCCGCAATCGTAGTTCAGCGTGTTCATGGCGGCCACCATGGGGTGCACGTCGCCTTTCTTCATGCCGCGCCGATAGGCAACGAAATCGCCCAGCGGCGATCCCTGGATCAGGTCGCCGTTGTCGAACAACAGGCTGTTCTTCGCCTCGCTTCGCGCCGCCTTGACGATGGTGGCGGTGCGGGCAAGCCCGACGGTGTCGTCCGCGGCATCGCGATAATAATCGTACGGCAGGATGTTCACGTGGAGATCGGTGGTCTCCAGGATGCGCAGCTTGACCACCGCATCGGCGGCAAAGCCTGTCTGTGGCATCGCCGTCAGGGCGGCGGCCGCGACGCCTGTCTGGAGGACCCGGCGGCGGGTGATCATCGACGTCATGGGCTCGTCCTTTTCGTGAAACAGCGTTCGCTAACAGAGAACATCGGGGGTTTTATGACAAGGGGCAATCGAGCCGCCTTAAGTCGCTCGCAGGGCGGTGTCCAGATCGGCGAAGAGATCCTCCGGATCTTCGATTCCCGTCGACAGCCGAAGCAGGTCGGGAGGGCACGGCGTTCCCGGCCCTTCGATCGACGCCCGATGCTCGATCAGGCTTTCGACACCTCCCAGCGAAGTGGCGCGTTTCCAGAGTTTCACCCGTGCCGCCGTGCGGATCGCGGCCGCTTCGCCGTCCGAGACCTGAACCGACAGCATGTAGCCGAATCCGTTTTCCATCTGGCGCGCCGCCACATCGTGGCCGGGATGCTGCGGAAGGCCAGGATAGAGCACGCGGGCGATGCGAGGATGAGCCGCCAGACGCTCCGCGAGGCCTTGCGCGCTTTTCGCTTGTGCGGCCGCGCGCAGGTGGAGCGTGCGCATGCCGCGCATCAGCAGATAGGCCTCGAAGGGACCGAGAATCGCGCCCTGCCCTTTGCGGATGGTGACGATCTGCGCCCAAAAAGCGTCGGCCTTCGCGCCTGCCAGCACCCCCGCCACCACGTCCGAGTGACCGTTCAGGACTTTCGTCGCCGCGTGCATGACGATGTCGGCGCCGAGCGACAAGGGCCGGGTATGGTAGGGCGAGGCGGTGGTCGAATCGACCGCCAGGCGCGCGCCGGCCGCGTGGGCGATCTCGGCTGCGCCCGCGATGTCGGTGATGGTCCAGAGCGGGTTCGAGGGCGTCTCGGCCCAGACCAGTTTGGTGCGGCCGGGAACGACGGCCTTGCGCAGGGCTTCGAGATCGTCGGTCTCGACGAATTCCACCTGCAAGCCCCAGCGAGTCGCTTCAGTCAGCAGCCAATGCCGAAGGGCCCAGTACATGACCTTGGAGGCGACCACGTGATCGCCCGGATTGAGCGCCTGAAACACCGCCGTGGCAGCCGCCATTCCGGACGAGAAGAGCAGCGCGCCGGCTTTCGCCTCCTCCAGCATGGCCAGAACGCCCTCGGCCTCACGGATGGTGGCGTTGTCGGGCCGTCCATAGACGAACCCCGACGAATAAGCGTTGTCCTC
Organism: uncultured Alphaproteobacteria bacterium; assembly: GCA_963828985.1. GTDB lineage: Bacteria > Pseudomonadota > Alphaproteobacteria > Rhizobiales > Beijerinckiaceae > Microvirga. Next base: position 1,326,587 of record CAWHGT010000003.1, on the reverse strand, counting down.
GTCGCGGATATACGTGGTGGAGACGTGGATCGGCATCACCACGCCTTTCGTCACCGGCTCCACATGGCCCATGGCCTGCGCGGTCAGACTGCGCTTCGACCATTGCGAATGCGATGACGTCATGGGAACCTCCGGCAGTGGAATGGATTGCGACGTGGACAAGACGTTCATCCCATACAAGGAAACCCACCAGGATGCATCCGGGCGAGAGCACGATGTCGGGCATGCCGACACCCCCCTTCAAGCGTTTTCTGGTCGCGGTGCTGCCGGTTGTGCTCGCGCTGATCCTCGGCAATCTGGCGACCCTGCCGAATATCCCGACCTGGTACGCGGGCCTTGCAAAGCCCGGCTTCACGCCGCCCAACTGGCTTTTCGGCCCGGTCTGGACCACCCTCTACGCCATGATGGCCTACGCGGTGTGGCGCATCCTTTCGTTGCCGGCAGGGTCGGAACGAAGCCGCGCAATCATGGCATTCTTCGTGCAGCTTGCTTTGAACGCCCTGTGGTCCTGGGCTTTCTTCGGCGCTCACAATCCGGGCGCGGGCCTCGTCGTCATTCTGGCGCTGATCGTCGCGATCGTGGCGACGATCCGGAGCTTCTGGCCGCTCGACCGGATCGCCGCCTATCTGCTGGTGCCGTATCTCGCGTGGGTCTGCTATGCGACGGCGTTGAACGCCGCGATCTGGCGCCTCAACTGACGGTCTAGGGCTGGTCGAACAGGTCGGGCGTGTTGTCGAGGTGATCGACCACGCCCACGTAAGGCAGCTGCCTGTAGGAATGCGACACGTCCATGCCGTAGCCGACCACGAACACATCCGGGCAATGGAAGCCGACGAATTCGGGATCGATGGACACCGCCCGCTTGCCCGGTTTTTCGAGGAGCACGGCGGTCAGCACGCGCTTCGCGCCCCGCGCCATCAGCAGGTCCTTGGCGAAGGTGATCGTGCGTCCGGATTCGAGAATGTCGTCGACCAGAAGCACGTCGCGCTCCCTAACGTCGCTTTCCACATCGCGCAGGATCGCCACATGGCCGGACGAGACCGTGCCATCGAGATAACTCGACAGATGAACGAACTCGACCTGCGGCTCCAATCCGGCCCGATGGAGCGCCCGGATCAGATCGGCGGCGAACATGAAGCTGCCCTTCAGGACCGCGACGACCAGCAGGTTCTCGGGTTTCGCGCGAGCGATATCCTGCGCCAGTTCCTCGATGCGGCTGGCAATCGTCTTTTCGTCGAAAAGCACCCGGATGCGGGGAGAGGTCGTCATCGTCGGTCAATCCACATAGGGGCGGGCGGTCAGGCCGCGCCCACAAACATCGATCTCATTCACGACCATGGCGCGCCCGCGAAGTCAAACGGGCATCGGTCCCTGCGGCCTTAAAGACCTCCGTCGAGGCGGTTCATCCGCTGGTGGACAACGGCAGGATCACTTAAGGAATTCGCCGAGGATGATCGATTGTTAAGACGGATCGGGCATAGAGTGGCGAATCGTCGAAGGGGCGGCCATCCGACGGCGCCCCGTTGCAGACCAAACAAGGATGCGCCGGGCGCGTGAGAGCGTATTACGACATCGAAGACGGCGAGGGCGCACCCGTCGTGCAGCTGGAGAATGTGGGCGTGCGCTACGGCATGGGCCCCGAGGTTCTGCGCGACCTGACATTCTCGATCGAGGCCAATTCGTTTCAATTCCTCACTGGACCCTCGGGCGCCGGCAAAACCACGCTCCTGCGTCTGATCCTCATGTCGGTTCGTCCCACCCGCGGGCTTATTTCCATTTTCGGTCAGGACGTTTCGGACATCTCGAAGGACAACCTCACGGGTCTGCGCCGTCGCATGGGCGTCGTCTTTCAGGATTTCCGCCTGCTCGATCATCTCACCACCTACGAGAACGTCGCCTTGGCCCTGCGCGTCCAGGGCAAGGAGGAGGCTACCTATCGGGCCGAGGTGGTGGAGCTTCTGCGATGGGTCGGATTAGGCGAGCGGATGCATGTGCTGCCGCCGGTTCTCTCGGGCGGCGAAAAGCAGCGTGCCGCCATCGCCCGGGCGTTGATCGTGCGGCCCGACCTGCTGCTGGCCGACGAGCCGACCGGCAACGTCGACCCGTCGCTGGCCAAACGGCTGCTGCGGCTTTTCATCGAACTCAACCGGCTCGGGACCTCGGTGGTGATCGCGACCCACGATTTCGGCCTCATGGATCAGCTCGACGTTCGCCGCCTCGTGCTCGGCGACGGCCGGCTGCATATCGACGAATGAATCGCCCGGTCAAAAAACGCATCGCGGCGCGCAGGAAACCGGCGCCCGACCCGGCTCCAAAGCCGCTGCCCGCATCCCTCCGGCGCAACGCGCCTCTGGTTCCGGTCGACTCGGCTGGCGGCCAGGCGCTGGCAGCCGTCATCGCCATCCTGACCTTCCTCGCGGCCCTCTGCGCCGGCGGAGCCGAACTCGTCGCGACCAGCTCTGCCCAGTGGCGATCCGACATCGCCCGCGAGGTGACGATCCAGGTTCGCCCGAACGCCCAGCGCTCCATCGAGGCGGATGTGGAGCGCGCGGTGACGCTCGCCCGACAGACGAAGGGCGTGGAGAGCGCGCAGCCGTTTACCCGGCAGGAATCCGAGCGTCTGCTCGAGCCTTGGCTCGGCACAGGGCTCGATTTCAACGACCTGCCGGTGCCGCGCCTCATCGTCATCAAGCTGAGCGAGGAAAAGAGGCCGGATTTCGGACCCCTGCGGCAAGCCCTCAAGGAGCAGGTTCCGGGCGCCAGCCTGGACGACCATGCCCTCTGGGTGTCGCGACTGTCGACCATGGCCAACACGATCATCGGCGTCGGGGTTTTTCTCGTCACACTGGTCCTGATTGCGGCAGGACTGGCGGTGACGTTTGCGACCCGCGGAGCCATGGCGGGCAACCGCGAGGTGGTCGATGTGCTGCATTTCGTGGGCGCGAACGACGATTTCATCGCCAAGGAGTTCCAGCGCCGGTTCTTCAATCTGGGCCTGCGCGGCAGCCTTGCGGGTGCGGGGACCGCGATCATTCTCACCACCGTTCTGGGTCTCGTGGCGAAATCCTGGCGGGCCAGTCCCACCGGCGACCAGATCGAGGCCCTGTTCGGCGCCTTCAGCATTTCATGGCGGGGCTACGGCGTGGTGATTTTGATCGCGCTCGTGGTCGCTCTGGTGACCGGAATCGTCTCCCGCTTGACCGTGAGACGATTTCTTAAGGGAAATGGATAAGGATCGGCCAACAAAGGGGTTGCCTCTCCGGTGCCTCATTTTGCAGTATGGTCCGCAGTGATGACCTCGCAAACGCAAAACTTGGCGATTTTTGGCGCCACAGACAGCAAAGAGGCCGTAGGTTGGGGCTGGACGATGCCCGGATCGCCTGTTCTTCCAACGAGGCGGTCGATGATCCGACATATGTTCGCCTGTGCGTTCTACGGCTTCATGACATCCCTGATCATCGGATTCCTGGGCTTTCTGACGTTCGTCTACTCCCTCGATCGCTTCGAACAGAAGCCCGAAACCCGCGCCGACGGGATCGTGGCGATGACCGGCGGCGCGCAGCGGATCGGCGACGCCATCGACCTGCTGGCGCAGGGCTACGCCAAGCGCCTGCTGATTTCCGGCGTCAATGAAAAAACCAGCCGTGAAGAGATTTCGCGGCTCAATCCGGGGCAGCGCCGGCTCTTCGATTGCTGCGTGGATCTCGATTACCGGGCCCGCAACACGATCGGAAACGCCATCGAGACGCGTCGCTGGGCCGAACGCAACCATTTCGCCGCGCTGATCGTGGTGACGTCGAATTATCACATGCCGCGGACGCTGGTGGAATTGAACCACGCCCTGCCGAACATGCAGAAGATCCCCTATCCGGTCGCCGCCACCATCGATCCGCATGAATGGTGGCACAATCCCTCGACCGCGCGGGTGCTGTTCTCCGAATACGTCAAATTCATCGCGGTCTGGCTGCGGACGCAAGTGGAAGACGATCCGGAGGATTCCTCAACCGCCCGGATCATGGGGCAACCTGTCAGGCAGGTCATTGCCGAGCCGTCCTGACATTAAGTCATTTGGGCTGCGAAGTTTGGAGAACCTGTCGACATTCACGGGTCAGACAAGTGCCATCGAAGCTGCGGCTAGGTCACGAAGAACATCTCTGCCCTGAACGCGATTCCCGCTCCCGCATTGGCAAATACAACCGCAGCCTGTCCGCCTGAACCGTCGACATCGTAAGAGAGATCGCCGGTGGCGCCATTGTAGAGAATATGCTGCGCTGCGTTGACGGCAACGCCGATCGCGAACGAAGAAGTTGCCAAAGGTCCTGACGCCAGCGCGGCAAAGATCCTGCCGTCGAGCTGAATCCGGTCTTCATGAATGCTGAAGTCGGTGATTCGATCGCAGTTGCTCGCTGCGTTCAAAATCGTGTCGAACCGAAATACATCCTGGCCCGATTCGCCCGTCAGGGTGTCGCTGCCGACTCCGCCCACGAGCGTGTCGTTGCCCTCCGAACCGTACAGAGTGTCATCGCCTCGCCCGCCGCTCACCCAATCATTGCCTCCGCATCCGAGCATCCAGTTATTGCTGTCGTTGCCCGCCAGCGTGTCGCCGAAGCCGGAGCCGAATACACCGTTCACGTTGATGAAGACATCGCTCGCCGCTTGGTCGCCGGCGTTGCCCGTATTGTCGAGATGGATGGTAACGGAACCTGCGGCATTGCGATAATCGGCGACGCCCCAGCCATCGCCGCCGTCGAGCGTATCGGCGCCTGCGCCCCCTTCGAGCACGTTGTTGCCGGTGCCGCCGATAAGGTAATCGTCTCCCGACCCGCCGATCAGCTGATCGTCGCCGTCGGACCCATAGAGCGTGTCGTTGCCCCCGCCGCCGCTCAGCGTATCGTTGCCGGCATCGCCGATCATCCAATTGGCATTGGCATTGCCGTTGAGGGTATCGTTTGAATGCGAACCCTGCACGCCGTTGACGTTGATGAAGACGTCGCCCACGGCTTCTTCATCGCCTGCGTTGCCCGAGCCGTCGAGATTGATCGTCACGGCGGTCGCCGCGTGGTGATAATCCGCAACGCCCCAACCATCGCTGCCGTCCAGCGTGTCGGCGCCTTTGCCGCCCTCCAGCATGTTGTTGCCGGTGCCGGCGATGAGGCAATCGTTGCCCGACCCGCCGACGAGCGTGTCGTCTCCGGCGCCGCCGAGCAGAACTCCGTTGCCGGTCACAAGATCGTTGCCTGCACCGCCATAGGTTGTTTCGAGAATGGTGACGGAGGTCGACGTGCCATGCGTCAGGAGATAGGCCTTGTGCACTCCGCCGGCGTCAGCCGGAGTTGACGTGGCTGGCGGCGGGACCTGTGGCTGGCCTTGCGGGCGGGTCCAGAAATAACTTAAGTCTTCCAGATACATCCCGGAAAATATATCTTCCGGACAGCAATAATTGAGGTAGTAGCCGCTGGTATAGTAATTCTCAGCTTGGGCGGCCTCCCAATCCCTTATTGCCGGCCCACCAGGCCACGTACCGTTTCCCGGCCAGGTCGGCGGTTGGGGAATGGGGTGACGAATGTCGAACAGCATTTCGAAAATGCTCCGGTCGTCCGTCTCCAGCCAACTTTCATCGTCGAAGGTTGCGACAGCCACGCCGGACGTCTGCACCTCCCCCCAACCGTCATACCCCGTCACAATGATGGAACCGTATGAAGTTGACAGCTGGGTAAACAGATTAGACCAGATGCCGTCGGGGTCACTGCCTTGGGAGGCCCAACCTCCCGTCGTCGTTCCGCCTGTTGCGGTCCCTCCGGTTGCGCCGCCATCGGCCGGTCCCGCTGCCGACCCGCCTCCGATCATGGTTCCGGTAATCTGACCTCCCGATCCGGTCCCTCCGTACCAAATTTTATCCCCGCCGAAGAACTCATCGAGCGCCATTTGCAACGAAAAAACCATTTTTCTCATCCCTTCGACATTTTTTTGGTGCTTCAAGAAGCGCGCGAGCTCCGAGATCAATGGACAGCCGCAGGGCGCAAACATAATTAGTTTCAACTCCAAGTATAGGAGTTTAACGAAATATTATTCGCACAATTTCTGCCCAACGATTTCCTGCGGCCTGTCCAGGACGCGGCGACTTGGGCTATGGTGGCTGCAACGCGGGGCGCCAGGTCCCGCTTTTTTAATCAAGAAGCGATGCTCATCCTCCGCTCCCTGCTGTTCAATATCGCGTTCTACCTGAACCTCCTGTTCTGGATGCTCGCCTTGCTGCCGACCCTCCCCCTACCTCGCTGGGTTTTCATGCGCGGCGCGAGGCTCTGGGCGCGGACCTCCATGTGGCTGATGCGGGTCATCGTTGGAACCAAGGTGGAGTTTCGAGGCCTCGACAGCATTCCGTCCGGCGGTCTGCTGGTGGCGGCAAAACACCAATCGGTCTGGGAGACCTTCGCGCTCCTGACGCTGTTCGCCGATCCGGCCTTTATCCTGAAGCGGGAATTGATGTGGATTCCGTTTTTCGGCTGGTACACCTGGAAGGGCGGCTCGGTGCCGGTGAACCGCAAGGGCGGCGCGCAGGCGCTGCTGCACATGATGAGCCGCGCCAGGGGTGAGATCGAACAGGGCCGCCAGATCCTGATCTTTCCCGAAGGCACGCGCCGTCCGGCGGGCGCTCCACCGGCCTACAAATTCGGCATCGGACATCTCTACCAGCATCTCGGGGCGCCATGCCTCCCGGTCGCGCTCAATTCCGGCCTGTTCTGGCCCCGGCGCAGATTTCTCCGCCGCCCCGGCACCATCGTGGTGGAGATTCTCGACGTCATCCCGCCCGGAATGCCCCGAAACGCCTTCTTCAAGGAAATGCAGGAGCGCATCGAGACCGCCTCCGACCGGCTCGTCGCGGAGGGGCTTCGCGAGCTCGGAGCCACCGGCCTGCCGAACACAGCCGAGGCCTGAGCGTCCCGGCGGCCGCCCGCGAGGTCAGCCGGGCCTTGACGGCAGGCAAACCGATTCCTACCTTAGAACAAATGACGAACAAACGAATCGTGTCTTGGTCCATGGCGATGCGGGATCTCCGCAACGAACGAACGCGGAGGGCTGGCGTGCGTGAGGAACGGTTGCGGGCTACGGCGGGCCTTCGTTCATCGCCGGCTCTGAGTTCGTGGCGCGGCCGGTCCGGTCGGCGCTATATCGTGGGGGTCCATCCCCTGGTCGCCTCCGAGGTGATGGATGTCACCGACGCGGTCATCCTCGCGGTCAAACGGGGGCCGAACGGCACATCGGGCGTGGTCGACATGACTATCGTGGGGCAGCAAGCCGGCGAGGATACGCGATCGCGCTGGCTCGCCCGCGCCGAGGCGCTTGGTGCCACCGAGATGCACGTTCATCGACTGGCTTACGACGATGAAGAACGGCGGGCGGTGATTGCCGACCTGGACCAGGGCGACGCCCAGGCCGCCTGCTAGGTTGGAGTTCCGGTCGAGCCCGCCGGCGTTTCACCCAGTGCTTCGATGATGCGCCGCAGCAGCGGGTCGATGACGCCCATCCCGGCAAGATGTTCATAGGTGGAGCTGACATAATCCGGGTTTCGCCCAGAGATTCCTTCGCCCTGGCGCACGATCTTCAGCACGACGTCGAAATCGAGCCGCCCCGCATATTGCGCGTGCTTCCGGTCGGCGACGTACGATAAAGCTTTCACCGTGCGGCCATCCTGAAGCCTGATCGGCAGAAGGCGTTCGAGATAGACGGCCGTGGCCTGCTCCCGTTCGCGCAGGTAATGAACGGTTTTTTCGGATTCGGAGCCAGGGACGCGAAACGCCACTCCGTGGCAACGCCCTCCCCTGTCAAGCCCGAGCACGAGGCCGGGCCTTGCGGGAGTGCCGCGATGGACGTGCGAAAGGATGCAGAGCGCCCGGTGGTAGCCGTGCAATTGGCCGTGACAACGCTCGACGAAGGGAAATCCAGGCCGCCACATGAGCGAGCCGTAACCGAACACCCAAAGATCGTCGCCTTCTTCCGCCATGCTCCTATGCCGCCCGCGCTTGCCTTGCCCCGTCCTTGCCTGGATCGGGCGCTAGCAGTTACCAACAAACGACACAACAGGAGAGTCTCCGGATGGATGAGGTCGCGATGACCGCCGAGCGCCGCCATAGCCGTTTCTGGCTCTACACGCCCTTCATCCTCCTTTTGCTCGTGGCCATCGGCTGGAGCGTGGCCTGGTGGGTGATTCGCGACCGGGCCACCACTTCGCTCGACGCGTGGCTTGCGACGGAAGCGCGGGCCGGACGGCAATGGACCTGCGCGGACCGTCAGGTCGGCGGTTATCCGTTCCGGGTTCTGGTTGCGTGCAATTCGCTCACGCTACGGCAAGGGCCGGTGACGGCATCGTTGGGACGTGTGACGTCAATTTCGCAGGTGTATCAGCCGGCTTTCATCATCACCGAAATCGAAGGACCGCTGCGGGTCACGGATGGACGCACGACACTTGAGGGCACTTGGGACCTCCTGCAGACCAGCCTCCATGCGTCGTCGCGCGGCTTCCAGCGCTTCTCTCTGGTTGCCGAATCGCCACGGGTGACGGTGACGGGTTTGGGAGCGGAGGACGTTGTGAGCAACAGCCGCCACCTGGAATTTCACGTTCGACCCAATCCCACGCGGGGCGCCGACAAGGCGTTCGACGCGGCCTTGACGGTCCGGGAAGCGCAGATCCCGCTGCTGGATCATCTGGTTGGGGGTGGAGAGCCGGCGGATTTCTCTTTCGACGCCACGGTGACCCAGGCGGAAGGCTTCCGAGCCCGGCCTGTCGGCCTCGAACTCGAACGCTGGCGCAAGGCAGGGGGCGCCCTCGAGATTCTGATGCTGTCGATCAACAAAGGCGCCCGGCGTGCGGAAGCAAAAGGGGCACTCACCCTCGACGAATGGCATCGTCCGGCCGGGCAGCTCGATGTGTCGGCCGCCGGGCTCGATGGACTTCTGGGCAACGTCGTGGGCGGCCGTCTTGGCGGCGCATTGCTGGGGGCTCTGTTCGGCCAGGCTCCCGGCGGAAAGCCCGCCGCACAACCGACGCTCGTGCCGTTGCCGCCCCTGCGGCTCGACAATGGCAAGCTCGCGATGGGACCGTTCGTGGTGCCGGGAATTCGGTTTATGCCGTTGTACTGACCTCAGGATTCACCCTTCGGCTCCTCGCGCCGTCGCCCGAAATCCGGCTCCGGCGTTTCCTGGCCTTGCGAGATGATGCCCCGGCGAATGTCGCGGGTGCGGCTGAACAGGTCGTGCAGCTTGTCGCCCTCGCCCCAGCGGATCGCCCGCGCCAGCAGAGCGATATCCTCGTTCAGGCGGCCGAGCATTTCCAGCACCGCCTCCTTGTTGTGGAGGAATACGTCCCGCCACATGGTCGGATCGGACGCGGCGATGCGGGTGAAATCGCGAAAGCCGCCGGCCGAGAACTTGATGACTTCCGATTGCGTGACGGTTTCGAGGTCGGCAGCGGTGCCGACGATGTTGTAGGCGATCAGGTGCGGCACATGGCTGGTGATCGCGAGCACGAGATCGTGGTGCTGCGCCGTCATCACCTCGACATCCGAGCCCAACGCCGACCAAAACGCCCGCATGCGTTCGACCGCCGCCTCGTCCGTTCCCTCCGGAGGCGTGAGAATGCACCAGCGTTTGAGGAACAGCGTGGCAAAGCCCGCATCCGGCCCTGAATATTCGGTCCCGGCCACAGGATGCGCTGGCACGAAGGACACGTTCGGCGGCAGATGCGGCTGGATCTGCGCGATCACCGATGCTTTCACCGAGCCCACATCGGACACGATGGCGCCTGGCGTCAAGACCGGCGCTTCATCAATGACGCGACGGCGTCGCATGCGCCCACCGGCACGCACAGGATCACCAGATCGGCGCCGCGCACGCCCTCCGCCACATCGCTCGTGGTCTCGTCGGCGATTCCGAGTTCGCGCACCCGGGCGAGCGTGGCCTCATCCCGGTCGATGGCCACGATCGTTCGCGCGGCCTTGCGGTGTCGGACGGCGCGCGCGATCGACGAACCGATCAGCCCGAAGCCGACCAGCGCGATGCGATCGAAGAGCGGTGTTTCGAGAGATGGGCCCAGACGCTCCGGCATCAGGCAGCCTTCACGAAGGCGCGCAAGGCGCCGACGACTTCCCGGTTTGCCTCTTCGCTGCCGACGGTGAGCCGCAGCGCATCGGACAATCCGTAAGGGTCGACGCGGCGCAGGATCAGGCCACGGCTCGTCAGGAACGCATCGGCGTCCCTGGACGTCCTGCCCGCTTCCTTGGGGAAATGGATCAGCAGGAAATTGCCCACGCTCGGCGTGACGTTGAGACCCAGGGCTTCGATTTCGCGCGTGAGCCAGGCCAGCCACTTCTCGTTATGCATCACGGCGTTGGACACATGCGCGTCGTCCTGGATCGCCGCGATTCCGGCCGCCATTGCGGGACCGTTCACGTTGAAGGGGCCGCGAATGCGATTGACCGCATCGACGACATGCGACGGCCCGACCATCCAGCCGAGCCGGATATTGGCCAGGCCGTAGATCTTCGAGAAGGTCCGCGTCATCACGACGTTTTCTGTCGTCGCGACGAGTTCGAGACCCGCCTCATAATCGTTGCGGCGGACATATTCTGCGTAAGCCGCATCGAGCACCAGAACCACGTGCGAGGGCAGTCCCGCATGAAGGCGTTTGACTTCGTCGAACGGCAGATATGTCCCGGTCGGGTTGTTGGGATTTGCCAGAAAAACGATTTTGGTCTTCGGCGTGACTTTCGCCAGCATCGCGTCGACGTTCGCCGTGTAGTTCTTCTCGTCCGCCACGACGGGAACGCCGCCCGCGGCAAGAATCGCGATGCGGTAAACCAGAAACCCGTGTTCGGAGAAAATGCCCTCGTCGCCGGGCCCCACATAGGTGTTGGCGATCAGCGACAGCAATTCGTCCGAGCCGGAGCCGCACAGGATGCGGGCGGGATCGAGCCCGTATTTCGCGCCGATCGCCTCCCGCAGCTTTGTGGCCGAACCATCCGGGTAGAGTTCCAGATGCTCGAACGACCGGATCGCCTCGATCGCCTTCGGCGAGGGGCCGAGCGGGGTCTCGTTCGATGACAGCTTGTGGATCCTGGTGACACCTGACGCGGCGCTCTTGCCGGGCACATAGGCGTCGATCCGCATGATTCCGGGACGGGGTTCGGGACGGGCAGCCATTCTGGGTTCCTGCGGGTTCTTGTATCGGCCAATTCTCGTATCGGCCAATTCTCGTGTCGGCTGAGAGGCTCTAGCGCAGCTTGGCGCTCATTTCACGCGGAAACGTTCGGCATGGCCTCCGACCTCGACCAGATCATCGAGGCTCGCGCCGGCCTCGGTGAGCGCTGTGCGAAGCGCCTGGGCATCTACCGAGCCTGGGATCGCGATGAGTTCGGACAGGCCGCTCGCGTCGGCAGCGCTCGCCACCACCTCGCCTCCCATCAGCCGAAGCGTCTCGCCCGCGCCCCGGTGCCAGCGCTCGAACTGCGCCGCGTAGAGCACGACGTCCCGCACGGCCGCGTCCGCCAAGGGTTTCGAGATGACGAAGACCGGAGTGCCGGCGGGGTGGCCGGGGCGCTCGATGAAGGGCAGACGGGCGATGATCTTGGGGCTGTCGGGCTCGGTCAGAATTCGCCACCACGCCCCGCTCGATGCGCCCTGGTCGAGCCGGAAGATGCCGAGATCGCCGCGGGATTCGGCCACTGCGTCGATCACCGCGGCGGCGCTCGGGTGGCTGAGGAACGGCACCGTGAAGCCAAAGTGGAATCGCGACGAGTCGCGCATCTGGGCGTCGCCGCCGGAAACATCCGCATGGACTGCGTACGGAGCCTGCACATAGGTGAACGTGGCGATGATGACGCGCCAGATTCCCTCGACCGTATCGAGGGGCAGCAGGCCGCCATGGCGTTCGGCAAGCGCCCTCATCATGGAGGCTTCGCGACCCGGCCGAAAAGCCGAGCCGGAATCGCCCGTTTTCTTGACGGCGATCAGCGTGTCGATGATCCGGCCGCGCTCCATCAGCAGGTTGTGCATGGCCTCGTCGATGCGGTCGATTTCCTGCCGCAGAGCGGCCAGGGCCGGGGCCGGCGTGGCGGCGGGTGTCTTGTCGGACATGGGCGGCGTTCCTGAAGAGTGCGCGCCCTTTTCGCAGCGTCCGCCGGGCCTGCCAAGCCCTGATTGCGGGAGGCGCCGAGCGAGAGCGGGCGAGACCTCATGTTCGTTGACCTTGCGCCCGGTCCGCACTACCGCTGTTCGAAAGACCGAACTTGTCCGTCGGATCAGATGTCCCAGACCTCCTCGTTCCCCGAACCCCGCAGCCAGATCGACGCTCCGTCGAGCCCGGTGGCGCGCTTCGGAACCGACGAGCCGCTGTTGATGGATGCGGGCGTGGCGCTCGCCCCATGGCAGATCGCCTACCAGACCTACGGCACTCTCAACGCGGCAAAATCCAACGCGGTGCTGATCTGTCATGCGCTGACGGGCGATCAGCACGTGGCGAATGTCAGCCCGGTGACGGGCAAGCCCGGCTGGTGGGCCACGATGGTTGGCCCGGGGAAACCCGTCGATACGGACCGACTTTTCGTGATCTGCGCCAACGTGATCGGCGGCTGCTCGGGCACCACCGGTCCGGCAACGATCAACCCCGCAACCGGCCGGCCCTACAATCTCGATTTCCCGGTTCTCACGATCCGCGACATGGTGCGCGCGCAAGCAGCGTTGATCGACCGGCTCGGGATCGCGAGCCTGTTCTGCGTCCTCGGCGGCTCCATGGGTGGCATGCAGGTCCTGCAATGGGCCGCGAGCTATCCTGACCGGGTCTTCTCGGCTCTTCCCATCGCCGCGGCGGCGCGCCACTCGGCGCAGAATATCGCGTTTCACGAAGTCGGGCGTCAGGCCATCATGGCCGATCCCGATTGGCGCGGCGGCAACTATCTCAACGAGGGCACCCGGCCCGCCAAAGGCCTCGGGGTGGCGCGCATGGGCGCGCATATCACGTATCTGTCGGAACTCGCCCTGCACCGGAAATTCGGCCGCACCTTTCAGGATCGCACCGCGCCGACATTCTCGTTCGACGCCGATTTCCAGATCGAAAGCTACCTTCGCTACCAGGGTTTGCAGTTCGTCGAGCGATTCGACGCCAATTCCTATCTCTACGTGACGAAGGCCATGGATTACTTCGATCTCGCAGCGGAGCACGGCGGACATCTGGCGCAGGCGTTCAAGAACTCGGCCACGCGGTTCTGCGTGATCTCGTTCACATCCGACTGGCTCTTTCCGACCTCCAATTCCCGCGCCATCGTTCACGCTCTCAACGCGGCCGCGGCATCCGTCGGCTTCGTCGAGGTGGAGAGCGACAAGGGTCACGACGCCTTCCTGCTCGACGAACCCGAGATGTTCGCGGCGGCCCGCGGTTTCATCGACGCCGCCGCACGTGCACGGGGAATTCGTTGATGGTCGAAACGACCGCGCCACGTCTGGATTTCCTGCTGCTCGCCGACATGGTGGCTCCCGGCTCGCGCGTGCTCGATATCGGCTGCGGCGACGGCGATCTCCTGTCATTGCTGCGTGATCGAAAGGGCGTCGATGGGCGCGGGATCGAGATTTCGCGGGAGGGCGTCAATGCGTGCCTCGCCAAGGGATTGCCGGTCATCCAGGGCGATGCCGACACGGACCTTGCGGATTATCCCGACGATGCGTTCGACTATGTGATCCTGTCGCAAACCATCCAGGCGACCCGCCAGCCCAAGGTGGTGCTCGAACACCTGCTGCGCATCGGCCGCCGGGCCATCGTGTCGTTCCCGAATTTCGGCCATTGGCGCGTGCGGCTCGAATTGCTGGTGAAGGGGCGCATGCCGGTTACCGAGAACCTGCCCTATTCGTGGCACAACACGCCCAACATCCACTTCTGCACCATTCGCGACTTCCTCGAACTCTGCGCGGAAGTCGGCGCCCAGATGGAGCGTTCGGCGGCCCTCGATGGCAGCGGCAAGCCCGTCCGCATGGCCCTGCCGTGGTGGGCGTGGAACATGCTCGGCGAGCAAGGTGTGTTTCTGCTGAAGCGGCGCTGATCGGGCTATTTGCTCCCATCCGACAACGGATGCAGATCGCGCACCATGCTCTTCAGGCGCTCGTCGAGCACGTGAGTGTAGATCTGCGTCGTCGAGATGTCGGAATGGCCGAGCAATTCCTGCACCACCCGGAGATCCGCGCCGTTCTGGAGCAGGTGGCTCGCGAAGGCATGACGCAGCACATGCGGGCTCACCTTGTCGGCCCGCAATCCGGCCGCAGCCGCGACGGCCTTGAGATCGCGTGCGAAGGCCTGTCGCGTCAGGTGCCCGCTCTCGCTATCGGCAGGAAACAGCCAGGGCCCGGTCGCCTTTCCCTGCTGTTCGAGCAGCGCCAGATAGTCCCGCGCACGGTCGCGGGATGCCTCCGTCAGGGGCACCAGGCGCTCCTTGGCGCCCTTGCCGCGCACCACGAGAAAGCGTTCGCGCGTTCTTGCGGCGCTGCGTGGCAGCGCGATGAGTTCGGAGACCCGAAGGCCGGTGGCGTAGAGAAGCTCAAGCAGGCAGACCATCCGGACCGCCCGCAGGCGAAGAGCCGGCGCATCGTCGGGACGGGTGGCCGCCTCCTGCGCGACGCTCAGCAGGCGATCGACCTGCTCGACCGACAGAACCTTCGGCAGCACGCGCCCGCGCTTCGGGGCCGAGATCGCGGCGGTGGGGTCAACCGGCGCGTAACCCTCGACGTAAAGAAACTTGTGGAACTGGCGAACCGCCGACAGCCGGCGCGCCGCGGAAGACGCCTTGAGGCCGCGCTCCTCGAGGCTTCCCATGAAGCCGCGCAGAGCCGACGCCTCGGCCTTGTCGGGCGCGGAACCGATTTCACTCAGGTAGGCGAGATAATCCGCCAGATCCCGCCGATAGGCATCGAGGGTGTTTCGAGACGCGCCCCGCTCGGAGGCGAGCATGTCGATGAACAAGCCGGCATGGAGCGCGCCCGTCACCGCAAGCTTCTCCTCATCGGCTCGATGGCGAGGGGAGACGATGGCTGGGGATCGGGGTCGAGATCTCCCGCGGTTCCGGGTTCACCATCGTGGCAAGGGAAAACATGGCCGCGAAGCCGAGGGCGGCCAGAACGGCAATAACCAACAGGAACCGGAATAAAGTCGGCACGGGCGCCTCGTGAAGCTTTGTTCGCTACAACCACGCAAGTGCCTCCAACGCAAGTGCTAAGGCGATCCCAGCCCTCGTTCCGGCTGCCTTGGCATGGGCCTGTGACAGAACCGCGCCCTCATGTTAGGACTTTCCGATGAACGATTTCAGCCGCTTCAATCCGCTCGATGAAGCTGGCGAGCAGGATACCGACAGCCGTGGCGGCCCCCCGATCAGGGATCGCCTCGGCACCCGATCCCTTGTGCTCGTCGGCCTTATGGGCGCGGGAAAAAGTACCGTGGGCAGGCGACTGGCCCAGAAATTGGCACTTCCCTTCCGGGATGCCGATCAGGAGATCGAAACCGCGGCCGGCATGACCATCCCGGAGATCTTCGCCATCCACGGCGAGACGCATTTTCGCGACGGCGAACGCCGCGTCATCGCGCGCCTCCTCCAGGAAGGTCCGATGGTTCTGGCGACCGGCGGCGGCGCATTCATGAACGAAGAGACGCGCGACCGGATCGCCCGGCAGGGCATCTCCGTGTGGCTGCGCGCCGACCTCGAAGTCCTGATGCGCCGCGTCCGCAAACGGGCCACGCGACCGCTCCTCCAGACCGCGGATCCGGAGGGCACGATGCGGGATCTCATCACCGTTCGGCACCCGGTCTATGCGACGGCGGACCTGACGGTGGATTCCCATGAGGCGCCGCACGATCGTGTGGTGATCGACATCATCGAGACCCTCGATCACTGGCTTGAAAACCAGGGGAGCTCCATCAAGTGACCATTGCGGCGGCCGCGATGCTGGAAGCATCCCCCATCAAGGTTCACGTTCCGCTTGGTGATCGGGCGTATGATATTGTGGTCGGCCGCGGCCTTCTCGCCGAGGCGGGCGAACGGATTGCCGCGCTCGGCGCGCGCGCCGCCGCGATCGTCACCGACGCCAATGTGGGTGCGCTCTACGCCGGCCGCTTGGCCGAAACCCTTCAACAGCAGGGGTTACGAACGTCCGTGATCACGGTCGCGGCCGGAGAAGCAACCAAGTCCTATGCGTCGCTGGAGCAGGTTTGCGATGCGGTTCTCGCAGCACGCATCGAACGCGGCGATCTGGTGATCGCGCTCGGCGGGGGCGTAGTCGGCGACCTTGCGGGCTTCGCTGCCGCCGTGACGCGGCGCGGTGTCCGTTTCGTGCAGATTCCCACGAGCCTGCTGTCTCAGGTCAATTCGTCGGTCGGCGGCAAGACCGGCATCAACTCGCCCCATGGCAAGAATCTCGTCGGTGCGTTTCATCAGCCAAGTCTCGTCCTGGCCGATACGGCGCTCCTCGACACGTTGCCGCTTCGCGAAATGCGCGCAGGTTATGCCGAGGTGGTGAAATACGGCCTGATCGGCGATTCCGTCTTCTTCGACTGGTGCGAGGCGCATTGGCGCGGCGTGTTCGAGGGCGGCCCCGAACGCAATGAGGCCGTGGCGCAGAGCTGCCGGGCCAAGGCCGCCGTGGTGGTGCGCGACGAGCGCGAGGAAGGCGACCGCGCGCTTCTCAACCTCGGCCACACCTTCGGCCACGCGCTCGAGCGCATCACGCGCTACGATTCGGCCCGGCTCGTCCATGGCGAGGGCGTGGCGATCGGACTGTGTCTCGCGTTCCGATTTTCAACTCTTCTCGGACTCTGCCCCGGGCAGGACACGACCCGTGTCGAACGTCATCTCGTCTCCGTCGGCCTGCCGACGCGTCTGCAGGATGTGCCGGGCGGTTTCGGCGACGTCGAGTCGCTGCTCGACGCCATGGCGCAGGACAAGAAGGTGCAGGCGGGCGCGCTCACGTTCATCCTCGCCCGCGGCATCGGCGAAGCGTTCGTGGCGAAGGGCGTGGAGGTCGGGAAGGTCCGCTCCTTCCTCGAAAGCGAAATCGTCCCGGCCCGACCATGATGGAATATCCGCTTGCGGAAATCTGGGCGGCAAGTCTGATCGTCGTCCTGTCGCTCCTCGTCTCGGCGATCTGCGCTGCTGCCGAGACAGCCTTCACGCTGGCGTCCCGCGCCCGCATGCGGAGCCTCGAACATGCGGGCGACCCGCGCGCCACGATCGTGACGCGCCTGCTGCAAATGCGCGAGCGGTTCGTCGGCACGATCCTCATCACCAACAATATCGTGCGGATCGGTGTCGCCGCCTTCGCCACCTGGATGTTGACGGAATCCAACGGCACCATCGGGGCGCTGTATGCGATGATCGGCGTCAGCGTGCTGGCCATCGTCTTCGCCGAAATGCTGCCGAAGGCCATCGCGACCGCGATACCCGAAAGCGTCGCGCTTTATCTCGCGCGGCCGATGTCCTGGGTCGTGGCGGTTCTCGGCCCGGTCACCATCGGGATCGAGCGCGTGGTCCGGCTCATGCTGCTGCCCTTCGGCCTCAATCTCGGCGAGAATGCGCCGATTCTCTCGGCCAATCAGGAGCTGCGCGACCAACTCGATCTGCTGCACGAGGAGGGCGGCGTCGCAAAGATTCAGCGCGACATGCTGGGCGGTCTTCTCGATCTGGAAGATCTCAGCGTCTCGGAGGTGATGATCCACCGCACCAAGATGCGCACCATCAACGCCGACCTGACCGCGCAGGAAATTGTCCGCGAGGTTCTGTCCTCGCCCTATACGCGAATGCCTTTGTGGCGGGACAGCCAGGAGAACATCATCGGCGTGCTGCACGCCAAGGATCTGCTTCGGGCCCTCGACAATGTGGGCGGCGACGCCGACAGGTTGTCCATCGAGGAAATCGCGCTCGAAAGCTGGTTCGTGCCCGACACGACTTCCCTCCGCGATCAGCTCAAGGCCTTCCTGGCCAAGAAAACTCACTTCGCGCTCGTCGTCGACGAATATGGCGAGGTGATGGGGCTGGTGACTCTCGAGGACATCCTTGAAGAGATCGTCGGCGACATCAAAGACGAGCACGACCTTTCCATTCAAGGTGTACGGCCGCAGCCGAACGGCGCCGTCAATGTCGATGGCTCGGTGACGATCCGGGATCTCAACCGGGTGATGGACTGGAATCTACCGGACGACGAGGCAACGACGGTCGCGGGCCTCGTCATCCACGAAGCACGCACGATTCCCGAGGCCGGTCAGATCTTTACTTTCCACGGCTACCGCTTTCACGTGCTGCGCAAATCGCGCAACCGCATCACCGTGCTGCGCATCGTGCCGCTGGCGTCGGTCAGCGTGAAAAGCGCCGCGAACGCATAGAGTTCTAGGCGCCTTCGAGGGGAAGCTTCGCCTTCGCGCGGGGCCTTGGGGCCTTGTCGGCTCCTGCCATGAACTGCGCTTTCGCAAGCTCCGCGAACCGACCGCCGCGCTCGACCAGCTGCTCGAAGCTGCCGGATTCGATGACCCGGCCCTGGTCGAACACCAGAATGCGATCCGCGTTGCGAATGGTCGCCAGCCGGTGAGCGATCACGAAGGTGGTGCGGCCCTTCATGACTTCGTCGAGGGCGAGCTGCAGCTTTTTCTCGGTGGCGGCATCGAGCGCGCTGGTCGCCTCGTCGAGGATCAGGATCGGCGGGTTCTTCAACAATGCCCGGGCGATGGAGAGCCGCTGCCGCTCGCCTCCCGATAGGGACCGCCCGCGCTCGCCGATGATCGACGAGAGACCATCCGTCTGGCGCGTGATGAACTCGATCGCCTGCGCGCGCTCGAGGGCCTCGACCATTTCGGCATCGGTCGCCTCCGGACGTCCGACCTGCAGGTTCTCCCGGATGGACCGCGCAAACAGCATCGGTTCCTGGAACACCACGCCGATGTTGCGGCGAAGCGACGACAAGGTGAGGTCGCGAATGTCGTCGTCGTCGATGCGGATCGAACCGGATTGCGGATCGAAGGCACGGTGGAGAAGGCCGAGGGTGGTGGACTTGCCCGACCCCGTTGCGCCTACAAGCGCGACGTTCTCCCCCGGCAGCACCGCGAACGACACATCCTGAATGGCGGGACGCTTTCCGTCATACGAGAAGCTGACATTCTCAAACGCCACCTTGCCGGCGAACCGCCCCACATCCTTGGCGTTCGGACGATCGTGAACGGCGGGCGCGGTATCGAGAATCTCGAAGAACTCGCGCATTTTCGGGGCTTGCATGAACATCTGGTTGACGAAACTGACCGCCTGTTCAAGGCGCGAGATCAACATCGTGGCGATGCTCATGAACATCACGATCTCGCCGATGGTCGCGAGCCCGTTCAGATGCAAGCCTGTGCCGACGAGAAACACGGCCGTCACCGTAATGGTGGCGGCGGCGCGCGACGCCACGGAAGCGACAGCCCACCAGGACAGAACGGGATTTTGAGCCTGCAGCAATTGCTGGATGATCGCCCGCAGCGAGCCGGCCTCTGCCTCGACGCGCGTGAAGGACTGGATGACCGGCACATTGCCGAGCGCGTCGGATGCGTGCTCGGCAAGGCTCGAATGATAGCGCTCGACGGTGCCCTGGAGGCTTTCCGTCTTGCGCACCACGATGGTGGTCAGGACGGCGAAGACGAAGACCAGGCCGACGAGCAGGATGCCGAGCCGCCAATTCAGGAACACCGTCAGGGGCAGCAGGATGAAGAGCGCCACCAGCGCGGCAAAATGCTCGCGGAAGAAGCCCAGCCAGAGCCACGCCATCCCGTTCGAGCCTTCGAGCATCACTTTGAGCACGCGTCCCGAATGTGTCGAAGTGTGAAAGGCCAGCGGCAATTCGAGCACGTGCTCGAAATAATTGGCCACCACGGCAAGCCGCCTGCGGTGGGAAAGCCGGTCGGCGTAAAGCGCTACCAGCACGCCGGCGCCGATGGAGAAGAACGCGAACGCCACCCAGGCGATGATCAACGGCATGAGGACCGTGAAGGTGACGGCCGGCGTGCCGGGGATCTGCGCCCTCGTCAGCACGTCGATGATGCGCCCGAAAAGAATGGGTTCGGCAAAAGCCGAGACCGCCAGCGCCACGTTGGCGAGCGCCAGCATGCCCCCGATCCTCAGATCGGAACCGAGTTGGCCGAGAACGCGGACGTAAAGGCGGATCAGCCACATGGACGAAACCCTAAATCAAGGTACCTGAACGGTGACCCACGCACCGTGACATTGAACATAGCGGCGAAACGCCGAGCGTCCATGCCCGCAGGTGCTATGCGGTATCAGGGCCTCTTGTCCGCCGCCACGACCATCGCCCAATAGACCTTGTACTTTGAATTCGGCGTGAATGCCGTGGCGATCCCGATCCGGGTCGCGTTCGGGTCGAGCAGCACGCGATCGTGCTGCGGGCTTTCGCGCCAGCCCGAAAACGCCTCAGCCAGCGTGTAGTACCCCGCCGACAGGTTGGCGGCGGGCGCGCGGAACCCGGCTGATGTCAGGCGCGCCTTCACGGAATCGGCCGAGCTCGGCTTGTCGGCCGCAGCCATGGCCCGCGCCTCGGCTTCGGCCGCGCCCTGCAGATCGGGGTCGACCGCCAATGGTCCAAGCCCCTTGTTGTGCCGGTAAGCGCTGATCATGTCGCTGGCCATGGCGGCATCGACCCTGGCGTCCGCCCGCGCCATCGGCAGGTAGAAGCTCGGCGTCTGCGCTGCGCGTTGCGGCGGCGTCGAGCAGGCCGAGAGAGCAATGGCAAGGAGGCTGAGGGGGATGATGCGTGTCATGCGGGCGATTTATCCTTGAGAAGGGTTAAGCCTTCATCATCGCCCTGCTGTTTTGGCGCTTCCTCCGCAGGCTCCTCGGGCTCCGACCCCTTGGGGCCGGGAATTCCCATGCCGTCCTGCCGCAATTTGCGGAAGATATCGAAGTAGAGATCGCTCGCTATGCGGCCGGCCGAGTCGATGTCGTCGACAAAACAGACGAGGTCGAAGTCGATCGTGTTCTCCGTCACCTTCTTGAAGATCACGCGTGGCGCCGGCTCGCTCATGATTTCCCGGTGCGCGAGGGCGCTGAGGCGCATGATCTCCGCGACCTTGTCCGGGTCGGACGCGCGGGGTACCGGGACCGAAACGAGGACCCTGCCGATACGGTCATTGCGCACGCGATTCCGCACGACGCCCGAGATGAGGTTGGAGTTCGGCACGATCAATGTCGAGCGATCCGCTGTCTGAATCTCGGTGGAGCGGACGTTGATGCGGCGCACATAGCCTTCTCCATCGCCGACCACCACCAGATCGCCGACGCGGATCGGACGCTCCCACAACAGGATCAGCCCCGAGATGAAGTTGTTGACGATGGATTGAAGACCGAAGCCGATACCGACCGACAGGGCACCGGCGACGATCGTCAGCCGTTCCAGGCTGAGGCCGAGATAGCTGAACGAAATCACGCCCGCCGTGATGATACCCACGTAACCCGCCGCGGTGCGGATCGAATTGCGCAGGCCGGCATCGAGATCGGTCGCAGGCAGGAACGTGTTGTCCAGCCATCGCTGAATCACCCGCGTCACCGTAAAGACGGCGGCGAAAAGCAGCGCCGCGATGAGAATCGACGAGATCGAGATCGTCACATCGCCGACGTTGAAGCCGAAAAACACCGCGCGGACGGAGCCCGTCAGGTCGGTCGAACTCGACACCCCAGGGAGCCAGTATGAGCAGAATGGCGACGATGATCAGGCTCAGGCGCGCGACGCCGTTTGCCAGCACGCCAATCTGTTCCAGAGAACGACGCCGCAGCCCTGTATTTGCCTGGAGCGCGGTGGCGATGCGGCTTTGGGTCCGAAAGGTATTGCCGATGAATTCATCGGCGATGTTGATCGCCAGAATCAGGATGGCGAGGAGCATCGAAATCCAGATCGCCTGGTCCACCACGAACGACGCAAGCGCAACGTAGCCGCCAAGGACGCTGGCGACGATGACAGTGACGACGATCCATCCCAGCGTTCGAACCGGTCCTCCAAGGGAAAACTCCGACGAGACGTAAGGCCCGAGGCAGGCCTCGTCCTCCGTTTCCTTGTTGGCGAAGCGACGTAGCAGCTCGCCGAAAACGAGCACCATCGCGAGGGCGAAGACTGCGCGGCTCAACACCGTGATGGGCAAGGTTGCGCCGATCGCCTGGTTGAATGCCTCGAGAACTTTCCCCACTACCGCGATGGTGGCGAGCGTGACCCCGAAACTCATGATACGCGCGGCTGAAAGGTCCGTGACCGAGACCAGACGCCAGTTGGTATGGTCAGGCGCCAGAATCGAGTCGATCAGCGCGCGCACGAAGGCGATGAACGCAACGCCACCCAAAAGCGCCGCCACGACCCGTTCGAGACGTGGCGGGAAGATGTCGGCTGCATCGAAGGCGATCCAGACAATCCAACAGCCGACGATCACCGGCACCGCTCCGAGAAACAACGCCGTCAGCGCCGCCAGGAGCCGCGAGCGGCGGGCCGGGTCGATCGCCTCCGGATTGCGCCTGACGAAGCGGCGCGACAGCATGCGCCTGCCCTCATACAGCGCCACCGCGCATCCGACGGCCAATCCCAAAAGCAGCAGCGCTCCGAAAGTGGCGTTGCGGCTGATCTGGTCGAGGACATCCGCGAATGTCGTGCCTTGCGCGCGCAACTCCCGGGGAATCGCCTCGATGACGTTTTTCCACAGCGCTACGCTGAGGATGCTGTCGCTTTGTTCGAACAGGGCTCGCGCAAAACCCGATCGCCGCAGATCGCCGATCTGCCGCACGAGCTGTTCGGCCTGGAGGAGGACTGCGCGGGCGAGACGCTGCGTTTCGTCGTATTCGGCAACGACCGCTTCCCGCTCCGCCCGGTCCTTCACTGCGTCGGGACTTTCCTCCGGCTCACCCTCCTTCGGTTTGGGGCCCAGTTGGTCGAGCCGGGCTTTGCTGGCTTCCAGGCGGGGAGCCTGTTCGGCGATCAGGGTTCGGATCGATTCGACGATGGGATCGATCTGGAGCCGGGTTGTGAGCAGGTCCGCGTCGGAATGCCGGCGGGATTGAAGACCCACCTCGATCTGCGACAGGTTCGTCTTGAAGCCTTCGAGCTTTGCCCGCGCGGCTTTGGTTTCGCCCGAAACGACCCGGGCGGGTTCCGACTCAGCCGACGTAGCAGGGGCAGCCGGAGCTGTGGCGTGAGGCGCCGCTGCGGGCGGAGCCGTTTGAGCCACGGTCGATCCCGTGCACAGCACCATGAGGGCGGCCGCCAGAAGCCGCCTGCATCCAAGTGGGGTCATCTCATTTCCGCCTTGTCGTTCCGCCTGTCGCGGTATCCCGGTGTTGGGTGCCGGTTATGCGAATCATTGAGGCGAAAAGTCGCCGCTGGCGAGCGAAGAGCGCAAGGCAAAGCCGGCACAGACTAGTAGTCATCACCGGGTTTGGTACGAGGTGCTACTGGGGAGTGGCAGGGCGCGGAGTCACTGGGGTGGCAGGAGCGGTGCTGCCGCTATTGGCCGGAGGCGTTGCCGCACCGGGCGTCGACGATCCGGAAGGCGAGCCAGTGACGCGTGCTCTCGATGCGTCCTGCGTTGGCGATGTCGGAGACGTCATCGTGACCCAGGTCAGATAGCCCGCAATCGCAACGCCACAAAGGAAAAGCGCCGCGATGAGCACCACCAGCACAGGTCGCCCCGAACTCCCTTGGCGCGCCCGATCATCCGAGACAATTTTGGCCATGAGATCCCTCGTGCCATCCTGATATCCGCCGCGGCAGAGCTTTGCGCGGTGTGACAAGGGAACGTCAGTCGCTCTTGCGGGTTCCGCTTGAAGAGGGAATCCTGGGCCACGTGCCGCCGATGCGAGTTTGGGCTAACCTCGGGGCAGCCATGTTTTCGCCCCTTCCCTGGCATTGATTCGCGGCGATTCGGGGAATGTCATGAACGAGAATACGATCGACCTGGACGGAGTCTGGGAATTTTTGCACGTCGCCGATGATCGGCTGACCGGCCCGGCCGAGGTCAGGCAGATCGTGGTCCCGAGCCCTTGGCAGGCCCAGTTCCATGACCTGCGGATGCGTGCCGGAATCGGCATCTACCGCCGCTCCATCGAGATTCCGGAAGGTTGGTTGCGCGACGCCATCTGGATCCGATTCGGGGCGGTTTTTCACAATTCGAAGGTCCTCATCAACGACCAGCTGGTGGGCTCGAACGAGGGCGGATTCCTGCCCTTCTCGTTCGACATCACGGAACATCTCCGTCCCGGCAAGAACGAGATCAAGGTCCGGGTGGATTCGCCAACCGACAACCCGGCAGAATTTCCTGATTCCCCCTTTGCCGAAATCCCGTTTGGCAAGCAGAGCTGGTACGGACCGCTATCAGGCATCTGGCAATCCGTTTTTCTGGAACGGCGGATCGTCGACCATATGACGCGCATCAGGCTCCTGCCCAACCGCGATACCGGTCTGGTCACGGCTGCGTTGTCTTTCGCGGCGCCGATATCCGACAGCTCGCAAATCCGCGTCGAGATCATGGATCCATCGGGCGCCGTTACCGTCGAACAGACGCTCGAGGCGCAGCCCGGCATCACCTCGATGCCGTTCGTCTTCAAAATCGACAACGTTCTCTCATGGTCGCCGGACGAGCCGCTTCTTTATCAGGTCCGCATCACGCTGGATCGCGACGGCGAAACACGAGACACGATCTCGGATCATTTCGGCTTCCGCACGATCGAGACGCGCAACGGAAAGTTCTACCTCAACGGTGAGCCGTTCTACCTTCGTGGCGCACTCGATCAGGATTACTACCCGGATACCATCTGCACCGTCCCGTCGCTGGAATTTCTGGAAGATCAGTTCCGCAAGGCAAAGGAACTCGGCCTCAATTGTCTCCGCTGCCACATCAAGGCGGCCGATCCCCGCTATTACGACGTGGCGGATCGTCTCGGAATCCTCGTCTGGACCGAGCTGCCCAATGGCGGCACCGCCACGGAACGCTCAAGAGGACGCAAAGAGAAACTGCTCAAGGGCATTGTCGACCGCGACTTCAACCATCCGTCGATCGTCATCTGGACCATCATCAATGAAAATTGGGGCGTCGACCTCGTGCACGACTCGGATCACCGTGAATGGCTCAAGCGAACCTTCGCGTGGCTGAAGGCCTATGACCCGACCCGCCTGGTCGTCGACAACTCGCCGCTCGCACCGAGTTTCCATGTGGAATCCGACATCGCCGATTACCATTTCTACGCCGCCATTCCCGACCATCGCGACGAATGGGACAAGTTCGTCGACGAACTCTCCACGCGTGCATCGTGGCTCTATTCGCCCTACGGCGACGCGGTGATCACCGGTCACGAGCCTCTCATGTGCTCGGAGTTCGGCAATTGGGGTTTGCCTTACCCCAAGGATCTCCGCAACCAGAGCGGCGAGGAACCTTGGTGGTTCGAGACGGGGCACGATTGGGGCGAGGGCGTGATGTACGCGCACGGCGTCGAGAATCGCTTCTCGGATTGGAGCATGGATCGCGTCTTTGGCGATTTGCGGCGCTTTGTGACGGCGGCGCAATGGCAGCAATTCCGCGCGCTGAAATACCAGATCGAGGCGATGCGCCGCAAACCCAACCTTGCCGGCTACGTCATCACCGAATTGCACGATTGCCACTGGGAATCGAACGGCCTGCTCGACATGCGTCGCAATCCGCGCGTCTTTCACGAGCTCTTCCCGATCATCAACAGCGATACGGTCATCGTCCCAAAATGGCAGCGGCTGAGTTACTGGTCGGGGGAGAAAATCAGTCTCGAGCTTGCAATCGCCCACGGCGCGGGACCGGGGCTGGATAAATGCCGCCTCTCGGTCTGCCTTGGCGACGAGACGGTGCGTCTGGATCTTCCGCGCATCGAAGCGCCGGCGGTTCTCGACCTGGGAAGCATCGAACTTCCCGTGCCGGATCTACCGGAAGCGTCCCTGCGGAGGATTTCTTTCGAGCTCCATGATTCCTCCGGACGACTCGTCTCCCAAAATCATCTCGATCTTGCCATCCATCCGCAGCGCAGCCCGACCGCCGATACCGGCAATCTGGTCTGGACCGAGGACGATGACATTCGCGAGCATCTGGAAGCCATGGGTTATCCGATGGCCCGTGCGTTGTCGGAATCGAAGATCATCGTGGCGCACAATCATGATACGGCGATCGCCGACCATGTGCGGCAGGGTGCAAGCCTGCTGCTGCTCCCCGAAAACGAGATCAGCCTTTATCCGTTCTTCCCTCATTGGCAGAATGTCAGAGTGAAATCGCGCGACGGCACCCTGTGGAGAGGCGATTGGGCTTCGTCGTTCGCATGGCTGCGGCGGTCCGGTCTTTTTTCCGGCATCCCCTCGGGGCCGCTGCTCGACGAGACGATGGACAGCGTCCTGCCCGACTTGGTGATTGCCGGCTGCAATCTTCTGGATTTCCAGGCGAGGGTCTTCGCAGGTCTGGTGGTCGGCTGGATCCACAAGCCGGTAGCGCTGGGGGTCGAGCGCACCTACGGCAGGGGGCGGATCGTGGCGTCCACGTTCCAGCTGTTTCAAAACGCACCGCTGGCGGACCCGACCGCCGCAACACTTCTCGACACCATGATCACACTCTCGCTGGAAAGCCGCGAGCATCGGCTGGAAGAAGCTGTCCGCGCGGCGGAATTCGCCGCCTAACGGATACCTGCGCCAGGGCGACGGACGCCCGCGCCGCTCGGCGGCAGAGGTGCGAGAGTGCGCTCCCGGTGCTTAAGGCGCCGAGCGTGCAGAACATCGAGACGTTGCGCATCGCGGAATGCGTCGAGCATAGGCTGATGCGGCACGCGCTTTCCGTGCGGCTCGGCCTGACTCACGGGATCCCACAACCCCATCGGCGTCCAGTCCGTCGGCGAGTGCCATTCGGGCATTCCGAGAATGGGATAGAGGCAGACGCCGTGAAGACGAACGCCTTCCCGTAGCAACTTCTCGGCCTCTTCGGCGACTTCCCTCAACCACGGCCCTCGTTGGTCACCCACATGGGTCGTTTCGGTAATCATCAAATCGCCGCCGTAGCGGGCTGCTACGTTTCGCACGAGATCCGCGAGCTTCACGCGTCGGGGATCATCGTCGGCGAGGGGTGGCACTTCGCCGCTTTCAAGCGGCTCGATGCGCCACTCCCACTGGTTAGTCCAATAATAATTGATACCGACGATATCGAGATGTGCACGCGAACCGCCAAGTTCCGGAAGGAGCCGCCCGCTCAGCATATCCCAGGACTGGAAGACCAGCCGGTGATTGAAGTCATGCGCCTCATTGTGAGATTCCGGCTTGCTCGGAGAAAGGGCCACACGGCACAACGGATCTGCATTCACCATCCGGGCGTCGGGCCGCACATAGCGAATGGCGTCGATGCCGTTGATCGCAGCGCGGATCAGCGCGACCTTGAGGTCCCATCCACGACCCGTACAATGAGGTGCGAAAAGGCCACGCTCGCCGGCGGCAAAAGCCATGAATGACGGCTCGTTGACCGGCGTGAAATAGAGGGTGTGGTCGGTACGCGCCGCGGCGTAACGGGCAGCCGCAAAGCAATAATCGGCAAAGCGCGCCGGAAAATCCTCGCTCCACAGATCCACATGCTGCGGGAACCCGTAGTGAAACAGGTCCCAGATCACCTCAATGCCATGTCTCTGGGCCGCCCGCATGAACGGTTCGACGGACGAAAAATCATAATGTCCGCCGCCGAGATCGATCAGGGGCCAACGCATGACCTCGCGGACGCCCCGAATGCCGAGATCGGCGAGCCTCCGATAATCCTCGTCTACACTGCGATCATGGCCCGTCGCCCTGACCTGGTCGAACCATTGGCCATGGCGGTTGAAGCCGGTCGATCCCTCGAAACCGGCGAGGAAAAAACTCCGAAACATCGGTCAGAAATCCCCCAAATCAATTTCCGCCGGACCTTAGCGGCCCAACGGCAGACGATCCGCACGCAACATATCTCTGGTATGAACCGACGAGAGGCGTTGGAGTTCGATTCAAAGTTTCAGGGTCGAGGTCCCACAGACCCATCCGGGCGAAATATCGTGCCGGCTCCCGGGTCCCCTGGCGATAGGCCCACGCCACCAGGTCGAACATCGGCCACCACGTGTATCCGACCATGGGCACACCCTCCTGCCGCAGCGTGCGTACCGCGTCGAGAGAGTCGTCGAGCCAGCGCTGGCGTTTGCCGACCGTACCTTGAGAGGCCGTCTCGCTGACGAAGAGCGGAACGCCGTAGCGATGGTGATAAAGTCGCCCAAGCTTGGCCAAGAGATCGCCGGATGCATAGGGTTGGCGGATGCGAAAACGGCCGTTCGCCTCCCGCTGGAGACGCTTGTGGGTAAACATCGGATAGAGATTGAGGCCGATGATCGGCAGATCGACCGCATGTTCCTGCAGCCAATCGAGATCGCGCTGGTTCGCACCATATCCCAGCAGCCATGACCACAGGGGGTGATGCCTGTTCACCCGACCGCTGACGAGATCGAGCGCCAGAAAGACAATCTCCTGGCGGCGGGCCGCCTCGTCCGAAAGGCTCGGATCGGCGGTTTCATAAAAGTCCGTCGCATCGACGTGAACGGGAACGATCGCCGGGTCGATTGCTTCGAGACGTCGGATTGTCGCGACGATGCCGCGCGCAATTGCCAACATAACGGCGATGAAACCCTGCCAGCCGCGCCGATAAGGCGGCCACCAGCCGAGCCGTCCACAATACCACGCCGTAATGCGCGGTTCGTTGAGCGGTGTGAAATACCGAATCCGCCCTTGAAAACGCTCCGCAAGACGACCGGCGTATTCGGCCACGAGTTCAGGATATTCGGGGTTGAGGTAGGCCTCATCGATCCAGGGCGGCAGGCCGTAATGAACAAGGTCGACAATCGGCTCGATGCCGCGTTCTAGCAGCGCCCCCAGCGCTTTGTCCGCGAAGCTCCATTCCCAAACTCCGCGTTGCGGCTGAACAAGATGCCATGGGATGCCGTAGCGAGCGGCTTCCACACCCAGTTCGGCTATCAACCCGATGTCTTCAGCCCACCTCTCGTAGTGGCCGGTCAGCGCATATTCGTCGAGAATACGCCCCGTGGCGGGCCACGGGGCGGTGATGAACGTATCTTCGATTCCCGTTGCCCACCAAAACGCATCCGGTGCGACAAGGCGCTGAAGATGCGGCCGCGACAGGGACGGCATCGCGTCAGGATGCGAGCGCGGCCGGAGCGATAGACGTGACGGTCGGGCCGTCTCCGGAAATCGGCAGCGATTCGTTGATCCTGCGGAATGTCGCCAGCGCCTGACCCACGATCTGGTCCATGTTGTAATATCGGTAAGTAGCCAGACGACCGACAAACCAGACATTCGGCGTCGTCAGCGCGAGACGCTCGTATTTCTTGAACAGCTCCTGGTTCTCGGGCTTTGGGATAGGGTAATAGGGGTCGCCTTCGGCCGACGGATATTCGTAGGTCAGTGCTGTCTTGGGATGCTCCTGGCCGGTGAGATACTTGTACTCGGTGATCCGGGTGAATTCCTCGGTCTGGGGATAGTTGACGACGGCCACCGATTGGAATTGCGGCTGATCAAGCGTGACGTGCTTGAATCGCAGAGAGCGATAGGGCAGCTTCCCGAACCGAAAGCCAAAATACTCGTCGATCGGACCCGTGAAGATGAGACGACGGTGCGGGATGACGTCGCGAATGTCGTCGTACTCGGTTTGCGTCATCACGTCGATATTGGGGTGGTTCAGCATGGTCTCGAACATGCGCGTATAACCATGCTTCGGCATGAATTGATACTCGTCGCCGAAATATCGATCGTCGCGATTGGTCCGCGTCGGAACGCGAGCCGTCACCGATTTGTCGAGCTCGGACGGATCGAGACCCCATTGCTTTCGCGTGTAGCCGCGGAAGAATTTTTCGTAGAGTTCGCGGCCGACCGCCGAGACGACGACATCTTCGGAAGTCTTGACGTTATCAACCGGTTCAGCGCGGGCTGCGAACCATTTCACAAGCTCTTCGGAGGAAAGGTCCAGGCCGTAGAGCGTGTTCACCGTGTCGAGATTGATGGGGATCGGCACGAGCTTGTCGTCGACCGCCGCCAGCACTCTGTGCTCGTAGGAGCGCCACTCCGTGAACTTCGACAGGTGATCGAAAATAGCCTTCGAGTTCGTATGAAAGATGTGCGGCCCGTATTGGTGGATCAACAAGCCGTTCTCGTCATAACGGTCATAGGCGTTTCCGCCCACGTGATTGCGCCTGTCGATCAGGAGAACCCGTTCGTTGCGCTCGCTTGCCAATCTCTCGGCAAGCACACTGCCGGCAAATCCGGCTCCGACAATCAACCAATCGTACATCGGCCTACTCCGCCGCCGTTGTGGCGTAAGCTGGGAGCCTGCCTTTTCGCCATTGGACGAGAGAATCGCCGGTTGCGTTCGCCATCAGGTTTTCCATGGCGGCCCACGTCTTGTCCCACGAGCCTGCGGCCAGGTGCCGATCGACACGAGCAAGCCACGGGGCTTTCGCTCGTGACAAGATCAGGTCGATCTTCGACACGGCCTCTTTGGCGTCGCGGGCGATTTCAACCAAACCCTTGTCGCCGTACGGATTGACCACATCCTTGATGGCCGTGGATACGACCGGAATCCCGGCCGCAAGGAATTCCGGTGTTTTTGTCGGACTGATGAACCTGGTGCTCTCGTTGAGCGCGAAGGGCATGAAGCCGATATCCCAGCCTGACAGATAGGCCGGAAGTTCATCGTAGCTCTTGCCACCCAGCCAGTAAATGTTCGGCCGCTGCGGCAGCGAGGCCGGATCGATCTTGACGACCGGACCGATCATCACGATCGACAGATCCGGACGAAAGTCGGCGATATCTGCCACGAGGTCGATGTCCATTCGTTCGTCGATGACGCCGAAGAAGCCGATCCGGGTGCCGGGGATGGAGGATTGGTCCGCCGGGTCCCTCCGGCCAAGCCGCGCCTTCGAGAAGTGCTGGAAGTCGATCGAGGACGGAAAGCCGTGCACGTTGCGATGGCGATTACGCTTGGCCTCGTAGAGGCTCATGCCGCCCGTAAAGACGAGATCCGCACGCGAAAACAGATCGTTCTCCAGCGCGATCATCGCTTCCGATGCGCCGCGGAAGAGCGAGAGTTCGTCCATGTTGTCATAGACGCAGAGATCGCATTCGAGATCGCTCGTGAAGGCGAGCGCCATCGGCGTGTAGTACCAGAAAACCCGCGGCACCGTGGTCTCGCGCCCAATCAACTTCTCGATCAAATCGTGTTGTTCGGCAATGATATCCTCTTGGGAAAGCCCTTCGGGCAAGACCGGAACCGCGATGGTTATTCCCTGCGCACGGTGGCCGAGTTCGATGTGCGGAGTCTCGCCAGACCTGAAAACCGGCTCTTCGATGACCAGGACGTCATAATTTTTTGCGGCGCGGGTTAAAAGGTGTTGCGGGCGTTGCCAGACAAAATCCCAACGCAAATGGGAGAAACAGACAAGACGGGGCTTTTGAGCAACGGGCAGTAAAGTTGGACGTATATTACGCAGTGATGTCATCAAACGCTCAGGCATGGGGCGCATTCCTTCGAAGCAAACATGCGGCGACCTCCGGACGGAGGAATATGTCCGGCGAACAAACGGCTCTGCAAAGTGGGAAGCCAGACAGGGTCGGGCCACACAATACGAACGCGAAAGGTCGGTACCGGTTCCCGGGCCATTCATCTGGATGAACGGTCATTCAGCCGCAGTGCGAACGGCGGGGATTACTTCTTATCGAGCAGCAGCGTGCCTTGTTTTTGGATGAAATTCTTAGCCTTGTCGGCAACAACCGCGAGCAGCCAGGGCAATCTCACTTCCACAACGACCTGATCGTCCATCACGTCAAGGTGTCCGGCGATCGATTGGCCCATAGCGCCGACACGAAAGGCCATGCGGTCTTCGCGCCAACTCTCGTCGATGGATGCGATCTTGTCGCCGAATTGGGTTTTCAGACTGCCGAGCCCGCCTTGCAGACGGCGCGTTGCCTCCGCCTTGCCAAGATTGTGAGGGATCGACACGACGACAGGCTTGGACATCCACAACTCCATTCGGACATGACAAACCCGCGGAACGGCAACGGTTCCATCGAGGCGCGCTGCACTACAGCATTTCCACCTTGATGGCGCGGATGACGATAGCTTCCTGCATGAACCGTCGTTCCAGGTCGGCCCGGTAATCTTCCCACCAGCGATGATCGAGTTCCCGGGTCATAATTTCGAAGACGACGAGGTCATCGTGTTCGGTGTGGCCACCCTCTTTCCACATCCCCTCGGCGGGAGCCCGTGTGAAGCTTGTGATGCCGCCGAACCGATCGTTCATCTCCGTGCGTACGCGCCCGTATTCGGCGCTGGGAAA
Organism: uncultured Alphaproteobacteria bacterium; assembly: GCA_963828985.1. Taxonomy (GTDB): domain Bacteria; phylum Pseudomonadota; class Alphaproteobacteria; order Rhizobiales; family Beijerinckiaceae; genus Microvirga. The sequence continues at coordinate 1,294,143 of CAWHGT010000003.1, read as the reverse complement.
GCGTCGCCCGTGGGCATTCGCAAGCGGTAGCAGGATTTGTACGAGATGCATTGCCGACCTCGACGAGCGCAGCGTGGAAGGAATCCTCCGTGCAGGACCCACACACAATTAGTGCAGTCACGTCGCTTGGGAACGGCGAGCCTAGGTTCTCAGGCGTTGGCGACGAAAAGATCGGCGTCGCTCGCCGGCAGGCGTTCGAGAGCATAGCGGCTCGAAGGCTTCGAAATGCGCCATGGATGCAACGTCGAGGCGTGAATGGCCTCCGAGGGCCGAAGGCGCCGAACCGTTCCGTCGCCCTGCACCTCGTCCAGCACCACGAACCCGAAAATCGTCAGCCGCGTGGCAATCGCCTTGGTAGCACGGTCCAGTGCATCGATCGGCAGCGAGCCTGCTGCGTAAACGGCATCCATCAGGCTTCGCTGGTCGCGGCGCGGTGACGACAAGGCCCGTGCACCCGGAAAACGGAGGACGTTCGTAGGCTCGGCATTTCTCGATTCCATATACGCAACCCTTGGTCCCGAATCGGACCGAGGATCGCCGCAATGGATTAAGAAGCGCCTAAAATCTCAATCGAGCCGCTGGAGCGACACGTAGGCCGTTCCCGTCGATGTCAGTCCCAACTCCTGGGCCGGTCCCGTCGCCAGATCGATGATTCTGTTGCGGGCAAAAGGACCGCGATCGTTGACGCGCACGACCACCGAGCGGCCGTTCTTTTCGTTAACCACCTTGAGCTTCGTGCCAAAAGGAAGCGAACGATGGGCCGCCGTCATCGCGCCTGGATTGAAACGCTCTCCGCTCGCGGTGCGCCGCCCGTGAAATCCCGGCCCGTACCAGGAAGCGGTCCCCTTCTGCAGAGTGGCGGCAGTGGCGATCCGGTTTTGTGAGATGGAACCGGTCACCAATGGATCGGTTGAAGATGTCGTGTTGCAAGCAGCAACCATTAGAAGCGGCGCCATTAGTGACGCGCGAGAGAGTATATTCTTCAAGGATTTGGCTCCCCTTCCTTGCTAAGTGAAGGGAAACTGACGCATAAGAAGGCAAGAATATGACCGAGTCCTTTTCCCCTTATTTTGCTTTACTTTTGGAATCTTGAGGGAAGCCGGGATTTAGCCTCAGCCGTGAAACCGGCGCTGAATTATAGCCTTGATAACATTTCATATAGCCATGGATACTATTACCAGCACGTCGCGAGCTGCGGCTTTGGTGCGGTTGGTCGGCGAAGCCGCCTATCGGACGTAGGATTGCTCGATCGGCAGCGCGACCAGTCGAAGCCGGTCGCGGCGCATCCAGCGCCACAGCATCAGGCCTGCGACCACGCCCAGACCGGTGGCGAGGCCGATCCAGATCCCGATGCCGCGGAAGCCGGCGCCGAACGCCAGCCAGACGCCGAGAGGAAGCCCGATCCCCCAATATCCGATGGCCGCATAGATCATTGGCACGCGGGTATCCTGCAAACCCCGCAACATGCCGGACCCCACTGCTTGGGCGCCGTCCGCGAGCTGGAAGAACGCGGCGAGCATCAGGAAGGATGCGGCATAACCGATGACCGGGAGGTTTTTTGGATCGTTCATATCGAGGAAGGCGCTGATCAGCAGGTGCGGAGCAATCAGCATCAACAGAGCGGTAAAGCCCATGAATCCGACACCGAGCACGAAGGCTGTCCAGCCAGCGCGGGTGACACCGTCCCTGTCACGCGCGCCGAAAGCCCGTCCGACACGAACGGTGACCGCCTGACCGAGCCCGAAGGGAACCATGAAGCTCACGGACGCGATCTGGAGTGCGATCGCGTGCGCTGCCAGCTCGTCGGCGCCGATCCGCCCCATGAGCAAAGCCGCGGCGTTGAAGATCGTGACCTCGAACGCCATCGTGAGCCCGATCGGCACGCCGATGCGCCAGAGGGCGCGATAACGCGCCCAATCGGCGCGCCAGATCCGTCCGAAGAGGTGATAGCGTCGGAAGCGCGGGTGGCGGACGATGACAACCGCGAGTGCGACGAACATGAACGTGCTCGATATTACCGTGCCATAACCGGCCCCTACGAGCCCGAGTTCCGGGAGGCCGAGCTTGCCGAACATCAGGCAATAGGCGGCAGCCAAATTCACCGGCATGGCGCAGATGCCGATGACCAGCGCCCAGCCCGGCCGCTCCAGAGCGGAGAGGAACGATCGCAGAACCAGATAGAACAGAAACGGCAGCAGGCTCCATTGCAACGCCCGCATATATTCGGCCGCGACTTTCGCGAGGGCCGGTTCCTGGCCGGTGGCCAGCAAAATCGCCTCTCCGTTCCACCCGATCATCCAGATCGGAACAGCAACCGTTATGGCGGCCCAAAAGCCTTGGCGAACAGTGCGCCTGACCTCGCGCACCGAATGGCGCCGCCGCCCGAGTTCCTCGGCGATCAGCGGAGCCGTCGCGCTCATGAGGCCGATGCCGAAAATCAGCAGGGCAAAATACAGGTTGGTGCCAAGCGCCCCCGCCGCGAGCGCTTTCGGGCCAAGCCATCCCATCAGTATGACATCGCTCGTGATCAACGAATGCTGCGCCAGGTTGGTGAGGATCAGCGGCCAGCCCAAAGCCAGCATGGCTCGCAATTCTGCCCTCCAGGCCTTTTTTCGCAGTTGTTTTTGGCTGAGGGGCATCATGGCGCGGCCTTTGTGCCTGAATCGCTGCCGAAATGCCACCGCGTGCGAAAATTGACCCGGCTGCGAGAAAACTTGGCCATTCGGGAACCTGCCGGCCAGACGCCCCGTTCACCCGGCTACACGTGTCAAATTACCAGTTCGGAGAACGCGATGGCGCGAGCGGCGCTTCCCCAGACGATCGAGTTTGCTCTCCCTCCGAGCGTTACCAATGCCGAAGGACGCATGCGCAAAGTCGGCGTCGAGGTCGAATTCGCCGGACCGTCCGCCGAGGAGACCATTCGGGCGCTGCAGGAAAAACTGGGCGGGCGCGTGTTTGAGGTCGATCCACACGCCTTCAGGCTCGATGGTTCCGCCATCGGCGAAATCTCGGTCGAGCTCGACAGCCGCTTGCTGCACCCGGGCAAGCAAGGTGGAGGAACGCTCGCGGCGGTGCCCAGAATCGCCGCGTGGTTCGGCTTCGCGGCGAGCTATCTCGTCCCTTGCGAGCTGGTAACGGCCCCTATTGCCATCGACCGTCTGCACGAGGTCGACAGCATTCTGTCGTGTCTGCGGGAGCTTGGCGCAAAGGGGACGCAGGACGCCGCGTTCTACGCGTTCGGGCTGCATTTCAATCCCGAAATCCCAAAGCAGGATTCAGAGACAGCGACAGCTTTCCTCAAGAGCTTCGTCCTTCTCAATCCGTGGCTTCGGCGAGAGGTGGCGCCCGATACCACGCGCCATCTTCTGGGCTTCGCGGACCCATTTCCTACGACCTACGTCCGCAAACTTGCCAGACCGGATTATTGGCCGGCTATGGACGAATTGATCGACGATTATCTGGCGGCCAATCCCACCCGCAACCGGGACCTCGACCTTCTTCCGCTATTGCTGCATTGCGACGAGCAGCGCGTTCGAGCCGTTCTGCCCAACGAGAAGATCAACGCCCGGCCGACCTTTCATTACCGCCTTCCCGACGCCCGCGTCAGCGATCCCGGCTGGAGCATCGCGCCCGATTGGAACCGCTGGGTCGCTGTCGAACGTCTCGCCGCAGACCGGGATCGGCTCGATGCAGTCGGTGCCGCGTATCTTGCGTACGAAGGACAGGACAAGAGCTGGGCCGATATGATGGAGCAGGTCGTAAGGGCATGAGTGGACCTCTCATCGGCGTCACCACATCGCGCAACGGAGGATGGCGCAGCTATCTCATGCATCGTCTGGCGCTGGGCCGCGTCGGGTGCGCGTGCGATCCGGTTGATCCCGGGAAAAGCGCTTCCGGAGGAGAAACTCGACGGATTGGTGATCGGCGGCGGCGACGATATCGGCGCGGAAATATACGGCGGTCAGGTTTTGCCCGACGTCAGGATCGATCCGGAGCGCGACCGGCTTGAACTCGACCTGTTGAAGGTGGCACTTCCCGCGGGTCTGCCGATCCTGGGAATCTGCCGTGGATCGCAGATGATCAATGTTGCCCTCGGCGGAACTCTGCACACCGACATCTACGAGGTTTACGAGCAAGCGCCGAAGATGCGCACCGTGCTGCCCAAGAAACGCGTTTCGATTACGTCGGGAACGATGCTTGACCGCATTCTGCGCTGCAACCCGTGCCAGGTGAACGCACTGCATCACCAATCCGTCGACCGGCTTGGACGCGGCCTCAGGATCGCCGCCGAGGATGAGGCTGGAATCGTGCAGGCGATCGAGAACGAAGGAACGTCTTTTTTGCTCGGAGTGCAGTGGCATCCGGAATTGCTGTTCTGGAAACCGCAACAGCAACGGCTTTTCGCCGCGCTGGCAGATGCCGCACGCGCGTCGCCGACCGCGATCACCGCGACCGTCCTGGCCTCCGGAAATTAGGGCGCGCTCCGCACCTGGCGGGGAAAAAGCGGAATGACTTTGGTCTCTCCGGCAAACCGCAACTGTCGTTGGATGGCCGCGTGAAGATCCCTGCTGACCACGGGCTTGTGCAGAAGAGGAAATTCGCTCTGATCTTCATCCACACCGGGATTTCCGGTAAACAGCACGATGGGGAGACGAGAGAACGCCTGCCTGACTTCCCGCGCCAGCATGACGCCATTCATGGTGCCGGGCATCGAGACGTCCATCAGCACGAGTTCGGGCGAGCGCGCATGCAGGCTTCGCAACGCTTGAGCCGCATCGGTCGCCACATGCGTGACGTAGCCGAACTCGTCCAGCATGGTCTGCACCGCGAGCGCGACCTCGACTTCGTCATCGACCACCAAAATCTCGACAGCAGGCCCGATCTTGTCCGCTGGCGCCTGATCCTCCGCAATGCCGGGCCTGATCCGTTCGGGAAGGTCCGCACGTTTGAGATAAAGCGAGATCGTCAGTCCATTTCCGTTCCGCCGCACCTGAGTTGCGCCGCCAAGAGCATGTAGAAAGTGCAGGCCGCGTTTGAGTGCTTCCCACGACGACATGTCGAGATCATCAAGCGTGAATGCGTTCAGCGCCGAATCGTCCAACGGGCCTCCGGCCTCTCCCGCATCGGTGCTGTCGATAACCAACCGCACGAAATCGCCTTCGAGAAGCGGATCGCCGAGCGTGCCGCGCATCACCTGCGTGTTGCTCGCCTCGATGCGGATCGTGCCGCCCTGAGCCAGCGTGTCGCGCGCATGCGCGCTTAAAGTGACGATAGCCGTGTCCAGATCGTCGGGGTCGACCGCGACCGGCCAGAGGTCGTCTTCGACGGAAACCCGTAGTTCCACCGTATCTCGCAGAAGCGAGCGGCCCATAAGGGCGGCGATGGACTCGATGCGCTCTCCGAGCTCGACATTCTGCACATGCGAACTGTGCTGCCGGGCGAACGCCGTCGAGCGTGCGAGCAGGGAAGCCGCCTGGTCGGACGCCACGAGAGCCGACAGCAGCTTTCGTTGCAGAAGAGGCTGATCCTTGATCTGCCGCGCGACGGCGTCGACATTGGCGCTGATCACCATCAATCGATTGTTGAGGTCATGCACGATGCCGTCCCGGAGCCGGTCCACCGCCTCCGCCTTCTGCGTGCGCCGAAGCGCCTCTTCGTCTGTCGAACGCTCGCTCGCCCGAAACCTGCTTCCCCGGGAAGGGCCATTGCCCTTTGGAAAGGGCCTGGCGATCCCGGGGCCGATTTCGAATGAAAGTCGCCTCGCCCTGGCAAGTTCGCGCGCAACCAGAACGGCAAAGGCCGCGAGCGTCGCGAAGAACACGATAACCGCGGGCGCAACCAATCCCGTGCCTGAGCTGAACGCCGCCGCGACCACAAACAGGGCAGATGCCACCAGAGCCGCCACCAGAGCAGTCAGGGGAAATCGCGAATGGAACTGTTGTGGATCCATGGTTTTGACGAACAATTGCATTGACGAAGCGCCCGGCAAGCGCCAATGGCGGCGATTGTCCTAGCAATGCGCATCCATCGCAAGCAGGATTTTGCCTCGACGGAGATGTACGCTTTGAGGAATACGATCGTGAGGGCTAGCCCATTTCGGTCCCTGAGGGTTTCCCTTGCGGCGCTTGCGGTCGTCGCCGCCGGATTGCCCGCGAGGGCGGACAGCGATGTCGAGGCGCGCGTCACCCGGATCCTCTCGCAGATGACGCTCGAGGAGAAGGTCGGGCAGCTCAATCTGATTTCCCACGGCCCGCCGCTGCGATGGGAGGACATTCAGGAAGGAAGGAGCGGCGCTCTCCTGAACTTCAACAACGCCCAGGATGTCGCCCGCGCGCAATCATTGGCGCGAAAATCGCGCCTCCAGATCCCTCCGCTTTTCGGTCTCGACGTCATCCACGGTTTCCGCACGCAGTTTCCGGTTCCCCTGGGAGAAGCAGCGGCGTTCGACCCGCGCTTGTCGCGCCGGGCCGCCGAATCGGCCGCCCGCGAAGCCGCGTATGTGGGTGTGAACTGGACCTTCGCGCCGATGGCGGATCTGTCGCGCGACAGCCGGTGGGGACGGATTGTGGAGGGATTTGGCGAGGATCCCTACCTCGGCTCCGTTCTCACCGCGGCAAGGGTCGAGGGATTTCGCGCCGGCGGACTTGCCACCGCGACCAAGCATTTCGCCGGTTACGGCGCGCCGCAAGGTGGCCGGGACTATGACAACACTCATATTCCGCCTGCCGAAATGTACGACACTTATCTGCCGCCTTTTCGCGCGGCTCTGAAGGCAGGCTCCGTCAGCTTCATGGCGGCGTTGAACGCGCTCAACGGAATGCCGGCAGCCGCCAACCCCTGGCTGTTGACCGATGTGCTTCGGGAGCAATGGGGATTCGAGGGCTTCGTGACGTCGGACTGGGCTAGCGTTCAGGAACTGATCGGACACGGCATAGCCGCGGACGGCGCGGAAGCCGCTCGCAAGGCGCTTCTCGCCGGCGTCGACATGGACATGATGGGCCAGCTTTACATCAAGCACATCCCCGCAGAAGTGCGCGCGGGCCGCGTGCCGGAAGCGGCCGTCGACGAAGCCGTGCGGCGTGTTCTCAGGACCAAGATCAACATCGGGCTCTTCGACAAGCCGGACATCGACCCGACCCACGTCGATTCCATCTTTCCCACGGCCGAATCGCGACAGGCCTCGCGCGAGGTCGCACGGGAGACGTTCGTGTTGCTGCAGAACCGCGGCGATGTGCTGCCGGTCGCACCCACGACGCGCTCGATTGCCGTCATCGGTCCGCTCGCCGACGCGCCGCGGGATCAATTCGGCCCGCATGGGGCACGCGGGCATGCGGAAGACAGCGTGACGGTTCTGCGGGGAATCCGCGAACGCGCCGCGGTCGCCGGAATCGACGTGCGGTATGCTGCCGGTTGCGATCTCATGTGCCGGAATACCGATCAGCTTGCCGCCGCCGTGGACGCAGCCCAGGGCGCCGATTTGATCGTGGGAATTTTTGGCGAGCCGCAGGAGCTGTCGGGTGAGGCCGCATCGCGTGCCCATCTGACGCTGAACGGCAAGCAGCCCGAAATCCTTCGCGCCCTCGCAGCCACCGGGAAGCCTGTCGTGCTGGTCATTATCGGAGGCCGGCCGCTCGAACTGGGCGATCTTGCCGACAAGATCCCGGCGATCCTGATGGCGTGGTATCCGGGCACGGAAGGAGGCTCGGCGATCGCCGATGTCCTGTTCGGCGACGAAAATCCGAGCGGCAAACTTCCCTTGAGCTGGCCCCGCGCAGTCGGACAGCTCCCGCTCTATTACGATCGCCTGCCTTCCGGGCGTCCCACATTGGCCAAAAACCGTTTTACGCTGAACTATCTCGACGACGAGATCTCTCCGCTCTACCCATTCGGCTGGGGCTTGAGCTATTCCCGCTTCGCTTATTCGGAGCCGACAGTTGGAACAACTAACCTGGCGCCCGATGACACGCTCGAAGCATCCGTGACGGTCACGAATGACAGCAGCCGGGCAGGCCGCGAGGTGGTGCAGCTTTATGTCCGCGACCCGGTGGCAAGCCGCTCCCGCCCGCTTCGTCAGCTCAAAGCCTTCGAAAAGATCGCGCTCGAGCCTGGAGAGACGAAGCGCGTGGCATTGCGGGTGCCGGTACGCGAGCTCGGATTCCATCTCGACGATGGCACCTACATAATCGAGGCAGGCACCATCGAGGTATTCGTGGGAGGCAATTCACAAGCAGCGCCGATTGGCGAAGTGCACATCACGGAAACCATCCGCATTCCCGTGGTGGAGAGCCGTGCCGGCCTGTCTCGAGCAGCGCAATAACCTCGCCGAATAGGTTGACCTTGCGTCTCGCCGCAAATGTCGTCTGATTGTCACCGGTTCGTCCTATTGGGACGCATCCTGTCCCTTCCCACCGACGTCGGATTGTGGTTTGCTGGTTACATAAGAACGCAAAAATGCGTGTTCGGGAGGCGACTACGACCGTGGGTGAATCTGAGTCCGCGGCTATCGAAATCGATAGCCTTCACGTGAGCTATGGCAACCAGCGCGTGTTGCATGGGGTGGACCTGAAAGTCGCTCCTGGAGAATTCATCGCCATTCTGGGCTCATCCGGTTGTGGAAAAACCACGCTGCTCCGCACCATCGCGGGATTCCAGAAAGCATCCCACGGGCGCGATCCGTCTTTTCGGCCGCGACGTGGTGAACATGCCGCCGGAGAAACGCGGCATGGCGATGATGTTCCAATCCTATGCGCTGTGGCCGCATATGACGGTTTTGGGCAATGTCGGGTATGGCCTGCGGTTGCGCGGCGTTGCCCGCGACGAAATCCGCACCAGGGTCGCGGCGATCCTGAAAATGCTCAATCTCTCAGGCCTTGAGGATCGCAAGGTTACGAATTTGTCCGGCGGACAGCGGCAACGTGTGGCGCTTGGCCGTTCGCTCGCGATCGAACCCGAGATCCTGCTTCTTGACGAGCCGCTGTCCAACCTCGACGCCAAGGTTCGCATTCAGCTCCGTTCCGAAGTCAAGGCATTGCAGAACAGGCTGCGTTTCACCGCCATTCACGTGACGCACGATCGCGAAGAGGCCATGACCATGGCGGATCGGATCGTGGTGATGGATGCCGGCAAGATTGCGCAAATCGGCTCCCCCAAAGAGGTCTTCGACCATCCTAACTCCCCGTTCGTGGCGAGCTTCATGGGAGCCGAGAATACCATCGGACTCGATGTTCGGGCATCGGGCGCAGGCGTCGAGGTGAAGGTGGCGCAAGGGAATGCCACCTCCTGGAACGGCGCTGTGCCGGTGGGACCGGTCACGGCTTATTTTCGCGACGATGTCGCGTCGCTCGACGATCCGAACGCCCGGATCGACGGGTCCATCATTCTTCCCGGACGAATTACGCAAAGAACGTATCCGGGCGGACATTACAGGTATGTGGTGGCGATAGAAGACCGTCATTTTACCGTGACGGACGATCACTATCACGAGCTCGATCGAGCGGTGGGCCTGCGCCTTCCGCTGGCTTCGCTGCACCTGTTCCCCACCGACACAATCAAGGGAGAAAACCATGCATAAGACACTGATGGCAGCTGGCTTCACGGCCATCCTGCTGACCCATCCGGCAAGCGCGCAGACACTCAATGTGGCGACCGCCGGCGACCAGAACATGGTCGACTACATCAAGGATTACCTTGGGCCGATGTTCGAGAAGAGCCATCCTGGCGTGAAGGTCGTGGCTGTCGGGACCGGTCCAGGCGACGGCGGATCGCAGAAGATCTTCGAAAAGCTCGACGCGCAGAAGAAAGCCGGCGCAGCTTCGGATTTCGACGTGGTGGTAATCCACCAGAAGGCCGCCGGCACGCTGGTGAAGGACGAGCTCATCAAGAAATACCGCGACACTCTTCCCACCGGCAAGTTGGTGACGCGCGACACAGCCAACAATTCGCTCGGCACCGATGTGAGCGGCTACGTCATGCCGATGTTCCACTCGCAGACAGCGATCGCCTACAACCCCGACCTGGTGAAATCGCCTCCCAACACTTACGCCGAATTGAGCGAGTGGGTGAAGAAGAACCCCAAGCAATTCGGCTATAACGGCATCAAGGGCGGCATGTCCGGCGTGGCGTTCGTGACCGGTTGGGTTTCGGCCTTCGGTGGTGACGCCGCCAAGCTCGAGATGGGCCCCTATGACGCCGCCACCAAGATGACCTGGGACAAGGCCATGGCGGACCTCAAGGAGTTCAACAAGAACGTGGTGATCACCCCCGGCAATGCCGGAACGCTCGACATGCTGAACCGTGGCGAGATCGCCATGGGTCCGGTCTGGGTGGACATGTTCTACACCTGGAAGGCCGAGGGCAAATTGCCGCCGAATACGCGCCTGAAACTTGTCGCTCCCGGTATGCCGGGCCAGCCGATGTATTATGCGGTCCCGGCCAAAACCGGCCAGGAGAAGCTCGCCGCCGAGTTCATCGCCCTGGCAACGAGCCCTGAAGTCCAGGCTGAAGGCATCGTCAAGAAGTTCAACTGGTATCCGGGGATCGACGCCAAGAACGTTCAGAGCAAGCTCGACAAGGCCGATTGGGACAAGCTCTTCGTCGACATCACGCCTGAATCCCTCGCGACGAACGGCAAGGCGTTCCCCATCGGGCCATACTTCAACGACATCCTCGAGACCTACGAAAAGAAGGTCGCGAACTGACCGACCCCGTAAACGACATTCTCGCGGGCGGTTCGCATCGGCGCACCGCCCGTTTTCAGCCGCTCCGGCAGGCAGTGACCATTAAATGACCCGACCGTCTTCCTTCGGCCTGATCCTGATCGCGCCTGCTCTGGCGATGATCGCGGCGTTGTTTCTCTATCCCCTCGGCTTCTCGCTGACGTCGGCCTTCACGGGGCCGGACGGCGGGTTGTCGCTCGAACATTTCGAGAAGGCGATCGATCTCTATTCGACCGACATCCTCTTCACGCTCTTCATCGTGATCGTGTCGACGCTCCTGACTGCGCTGTTCTCCATCGCCATCGCAGGAACGCTGACCCTCGGCGAAACGCCCTGGCTGATTTCGTCGCTGCGCTTCCTCTATCGTTGGCCTCTCTTCATTCCGTTCATCGTCGCGGCTCAATGCATGCGGACATTCCTTGCCAAGAACGGCCTGATGAACAATTCCCTCGTGAGCCTGGGGATCATCGAACCCTTGCAAGCCACGAGCTTTCTCGATTGGCGCGGCATCATCATCACGTTCGTGTGGAAACAAGTGCCGTTCGTCACGCTGATGCTGGCGGGCGCCATGGCGTCCATCGACCGGGCAACGATCGAAGCGGGCCGCAATCTCGGCGCCTCGCGCCTGCGCGTGTTGATTGAACTTGTCCTGCCGCAGGTGGCGCAGACGCTTCTGGTGGGGCTCGTCCTGTCCTTCGTCACCATGCTGTCGGTGTTGTCGGTTCCCATGATGGTGGCCGGATCGCAACCCACCATGATGACCGTCGACATGGCTTTCCGCATCAACTCCTATGGCGATTATGCCACCGCCAATGCGCTTGGCGTGATCTCGTACGCCATCGCTGGCGCGGTGGCGTGGATCTACCTGCGGCACAACGTGAAGCGGGAGATCGCCGCATGAGCGTCGAGGATCGCATGGCGCCTGTCGTTGCGGGCACGGTCGAACGCACGGTTCCGGCATTGAGCAGGGCCGCATCCTCCGCGCGCGGGGCTGCTCCGTCGGCCTCTTCGGTGTGGTGGCGGGGATCTGGCAGGAACAATCCTGAAGGGGCTCGGTCTCGCCGTCTTCGCCTTCATGTTGTTCGGACCGCTCGCCAACCTGGCGCTATGGTCGGTAGCCGAGCGCTGGTACACGCCCTTCAAGCTGCCGGTCACCTACGGCATGCGCTATTGGGAGGTCGTCTTTCGCCCCACCGGCGATGCCATGTCGTCGCTTGCGACCAGCGTCAGCATCGCCTGCCTGACGGTGGCGGTGGCGCTCGCCGTCTCGGTTCCGGCCGGTTACGCGCTGGCGCGACTGCGACTGCCGCTGCGCACGCTCCTGATGATCATGTTCCTGCTGCCGCAGGCATTTCCGTCAGTCGCCATCTACATCAACGTGGCGCGTGTCTTCTACAGCCTGGGCCTTACGGGCACGATCCCCGGCGTGGTGCTGGTCCACGCGGCTCACGGGCTTGTTTACTCCGTGTGGATCGCCGCGGCCGCATTCGCCGCCGTCGACAGGGATCTGGAGCTCGCAGCGCGCAATATCGGGGCGTCGCCATTGCGGACGTTCTTCACCATCACACTGCCACTCGCAGCGCCGGGCATCATGGCCAGCGCCATCTTCGTCTTTCTCGAATCCCTCGATGAATTCACCGGCACGTTCTTCGTTGGCGTGCCGCAGGTCACGACCCTGCCGCTGCTTCTTTACAATGCGAGCATGGGCGGCAATTACCAGATCGCGTCGATTACCGCGTTGATTCTTCTGGTTCCGTCCGTTCTGTTCATGATCTTCATCGAGAAGTTCCTGAAGGCGGACGTGCTCAGCAAGGTCGGACAGTAAGACCGATCAGGTGTTCAGAATGGCGGGATCGACGGTGAACAATTCCTGCGCGCGCCCGACACCTCTTAGCGCGAAGCGGCCGAGCGAGACGAAGTTCTGACGCTCCTCCGGAGGCGTCGCGGCGACGAAACTGGCCGACATGGCGATGCTTCGGTCGACCGACCGGCACATGGACGCGATGCGGCTGACCTCGTTGACGGCCGGGCCGATGACGGTGAAATCCAGCCGATTCTCGCTGCCGATATTGCCATAGAAGACATCGCCGATGTGAAGGCCGAGATAGACGGATGTTACCGGCCGCTCCTCGCTGCTGCGGCGCGCATTGAGGACTTTCATCCGCTGCTGCAAACCCGCCTGTGCGCGAAGCGCGGACCTGCAGGCATCCGCCGCGTCGTCCGCCTTGAAAATCGCCAGAATGCCATCGCCGATCAGTTTCAGGACGTCGCCCCCCGCCTCGTGGATCGATGAGATGACCACGTCCGCATAATCGTTGAGGAGCGGGATCACCTCGTCGGGAGCGGCCGTATCGGTGATGGCGGTGAACCCGCGAAGATCGGAGAACCACAGCACCGCGTTGATACGATCCGCAACGCCCCGCGAGATGCGTCCGCTGAGAACGCGCTGCCCCGCATCGTGCCCGAGATAAACCTCCACCAGCGTTCCGGCGATCCTCGTCAAGGACGCGCATTTGATGGCGAGCGCGAGTTGCGGGACGAGGAGTCGCAGAGCGTCAAGCTCGGCAGCGCTGAAGCCTTCGGCGCGGCTTGTGGTCCAGTGCGAGTAGAAGCAATCCATTTCGCCGATCACGCCGTCGCTGGCGAAGCGATGAATCAACGCGAGATAATCGGTATGCCCCTGATCGCGCAGATCGTTCATGTTGTGGTATTCGGCGCGATCGCCCTCGTCCAATCGGCATCGATACTCATCGCCGCCTGTGGTCAACAGGTGGTAGAAGACGCTGCGCTGCCAATTTTCCGGCAAGGTACGGCCGTACTCCACCATGGCTTCTTCGTCGATGCCGTCGTTGCGCCAGCGAAAGGCGCGTCCCTCGTAGGTAGGGTGCAGCGTGTCGATGATGGCCATGCCGCGCGAAAGATTGAGGCCAGCCCCGTGGCACCTTTCGCAGAAGCCTTTCAGCAGCGTCGTCTCGGACGCCCCACGAAGGCCCGACTGGATCAGCCAGGCGGAGATCTGTTGCATGTCGGTCGCGTTCATCGGTCCATTGTGGCGGATCCTCGGCCGAAATCCAACCTAGCGGAAATCGCGGGTCTTGATCTTGATGCCACTGCCCAGCCTGAGATCCGGGATGTAGATCTCGCGCGGCTTTCGCCCGAGGCTGTCGCGTGAGTCCGGTCCACCGCCGCGCTTCGCCTCGTCGCCCCGACCATGTGGCAGCGGAAAGGGATCGTCGCGGTCGCCGATCGTTCTAAGCGAATCCGACATGTCGATGAGATGTTCGCTCACCAGGTGGATCACGTCGCCTTCCCGCTGCACTCGCCCTCGACAGGCAAACATGCCTGCCGACAGGATCAGGCGACGCTGCTTCTCGAAAAGAGCGGGCCAGATGACCAGATTGGCGATGTCGGTTTCGTCCTCGATGGTGATGAACATGACGCCCTTGGCCGAACCCGGTTTTTGCCGAACCAGCACGAGGCCCGCCACAGTCACCCGTTGCCCGTCGCGCGTCGCCTTCAGGGCCTCGCACGGGATGATTCGTCTCTCATTGAGCTCGGCCCGCAGGAACGTCACGGGATGCCGACGCAAGGTGAGACCCTTGGATCGATAATCCTCCACGACTTCACGACCCTGGTTCATGGGGGCGAGCCGAACGGCCGGTTCTATCGATTCGGGGAGAAGCCGTTGCTCGCGATCGTCCGCGGCGGCAAAAAGCGGCAGCGGCACATCCCCCAGCCCTTTGATCTGCCACAGCGCATCGCGCCTGTTGAGGCCTATGGAGCCGAAGGCGTCGGCTTCCGCCAGACGTTCGAGAGCCGCCACCGTAACGCCGGCGCGGCGCCAGATGTCCTCGATCGATTCGAAAAGCGTCTCGCCGCGCATGAGCGCAATCGCCGCGCCCTCCGCATTGGCCAACCCCTTGGCCATGCGCAGGCCAAGGCGCACGGCCCATCCCGCCCCTGTCGCTTCGAGCGTGCAATCCCATCGGGAATGGTTGATGTCGACCGGCCGGATTTCAACGCCGTGCTGCTGTGCATCGCGCACGATCTGCGCGGGCGCATAAAAACCCATCGGCTGGGCATTCAATAACGCGCAACAGAACACGTCTGGATGGTGGCATTTCATCCATGACGACGCATAGGCGATCAGCGCAAATGACGCCGCGTGGCTTTCCGGAAAACCATATGAGCCGAATCCTTCGAGCTGCTTGAAGATGCGCTCGGCGAACGCGCGATCATAGCCGCGTTCCAGCATCCCCTCGATGAGCTTGCGCTGAAATTTCGACACGTCGCCCTTGAACTTGAACGTCGCCATTGAGCGCCGCAATTGATCAGCCTCCGAGGCCGTAAATCCTGCGCATTCGATAGCGACTCGCATCGCCTGTTCCTGGAAGAGCGGCACGCCCAGCGTCTTGCCGAGCACTTTTTCCAATTCAGGCGTGGGGTAGGATACAGATTCTCTCCCCTCCCGCCGCCGAATATAAGGATGCACCATGTCACCCTGGATGGGACCCGGCCGCACGATAGCGACTTCGATCACCAGATCGTAGAAAGTCGTGGGTTTCATGCGCGGCAGCATGGCCATTTGCGCGCGGCTTTCGATCTGGAACACGCCCACCGTGTCGGCTTTCCGGATCATCGCATAAGTCCGCGGATCCTCCCGCGGGATGGACGCGAGACCGTGATCGAGACCTTTATGATGGCGCAGCAGATCGAAGGCCCGCCTCATGCAGCCGAGCATTCCGAGACCCAGCACATCCACCTTCATGAATTTCAGCGTCTCGATGTCGTTCTTGTCCCATTCGATGACCTGCCGGTTATCCATGGCGGCGGGCTCTATCGGCACAAGATCGTCGAGACGATCCTGCGTCAGCACGAATCCTCCCGGATGCTGCGATAAATGGCGCGGTGTTCCGATCAGCGCGCGGGCGAGTTCAAGGGTCAGACGCAAGCGAGGATCGTCGAGATTGAGGTTGAGATCGTTGACCTCCCGCTCGCTCACGCCCTCCGTGCTCCAGCCCCAGACAAGACCCGACAGCGCACCTGTCACGTCCTCCGGCACTCCCAGCACCTTTCCGACT
Source organism: uncultured Alphaproteobacteria bacterium (assembly GCA_963828985.1). GTDB lineage: Bacteria > Pseudomonadota > Alphaproteobacteria > Rhizobiales > Beijerinckiaceae > Microvirga. Next base: position 1,278,347 of record CAWHGT010000003.1, on the reverse strand, counting down.
TCCCGCACTGCGCCGCGGGCTCGATAGGAACTGACGACCGCGGTGAGAGCCGAGCGCTGCCGGCCGTAAGTGTCGTAGATCCACTGGATGACTTCTTCGCGTCTGTCATGCTCGAAATCAACGTCGATATCGGGGGGCTCGTTGCGTTCCTGGGAAATGAAACGCTCGAAGAGAAGCTGCGATTCGACGGGGTCGATGGAGGTGATGCACAAAACGTAGCACACCGCCGAATTCGCCGCCGAACCGCGGCCTTGACAGAGTATTTGCCGCGACCGGGCGAAATTCACGATGGCGTGGACGGTCAGGAAGTATGGAGCGTATTGCAGGTCTTCGATCAACCGCAATTCATGCCGCAATTGCTTCGTCACATTGTCGGGCACACCATCGGGATAGCGGCTTTCGGCTCCCACCCATGTCAGGCGCTCCAGCTTCTCCTGCGCGGTTTCGCCCTCCTCCGTTTCGGCGGGATACTGATACGCGAGTTCGTCGAGAGAAAAGCGACAGCGCCGCACGATCTCGGCGGTGCGCGCAATTGCCTCCGGATGACGCTCGAACAGCCGCACCATCTCATCCGCATCCTTCAGGTAGCGATCGGCATGGCGTTCGAGCCGGAAGCCCGCCGCGTCGATGGTGCAGCCCTGCCGGATGCACGACACCACATCCTGCAGCGTCCTCCGATCAGGATGATGATAAAGAATGTCGCCGAGCGCGACGGTGGGAACCCTGGCGGCCTGGGCTGCCTGCTCCACTTGCCAGAGCCGCAGATGCTCGTTCGGTCCGAACCGCCGGATCAGCGCCATATAGGCCCGATCTGCGAACGTGCGTTTCAGGCGCCGAAGGTCGGCCTCGAGTCTGATCGTCAGCATCGTCGCCGAGAAGCACCGCGATAAGGCCTTCGTTCCAGATCGCCACATCGTTCCAATCGAGCGCGCATTTGCCCTTGCCGGCTCTCCCCTTTCCAAGACTGAGCAGACGGCACAACCGCGAATAGGCCGGGCGATCCGTCGGGTAGACGAGAAGCGACGTGCCATCCGTGAGATCAAGCCTGCATCCGACCACAAGACGAATTCCGGTCTCCTTCGCCGCCTCATGGGCTTTGACGATACCCGCCAGTGAATTGCGATCGACGACGCCGAGCGCACCGATTCCCAACAGCTTCGCCTGCTCGAACAATTCGCCCGGGCTCGATGCGCCGCGAAGGAACGAGTAATGCGTCGTGACCTGAAGCTCCGCATACTTCATGCAAAAATTCCGTGCAGCCACCATCGCGCCGATTGATCGGCGGGCGCATCGCGGAACAACCAGAAGCGCGCGCCGGTCTCGTCCTCGACGCGGTAATAATCGCGCAACGCGAAATCATCCTGTTCGCCCCGCCACCATTCTCCCACGATGCGTTCCGGTCCATCGGCCCTGATCACCCGATGACGGACGCGGCGCCAGATAAAAAAAGCCGGCGGATGATCGGGCAGCAAGGCGGTGGCGGTGACCAGTTCCGGATGCTCGAGCAGACGCGAAGGACGCGGCAGCGCATCCGGCCATGTCTTTCCGCTGGCCGGAGAAAGAGCCGGAACCCGTTTCACCGATCGCTCGGGAATATGGCTCTCGACAGGCTGAAGCCGATAGACGCGCCTTGGCCCGAGACGCGCGCCGAGCCGGTCGACGAGACGGCCCATATCGCCAGCCGTGACGTCCCCGCTTCTGAAATCCTGCGCTTCGATCTGATGCGCGCTCAAGGGTTCGGTTTTGCTCGCCACAAGAACGGCGGCTTCGATACCGAAACCCGGATCGACCGTCTGCAATCGCTCGTCGAAAAGTCTTGCCAGATGGCGCGCCTCCCGCGTTGCGCGGGCGGTGCCGATCCGCAACGCCATATTGCGACGATCGATGCGCTCGAAAATGAGATCGAGACGGCGCACGCCCAAATCCAGCCGCGCCAGATCCTGGCACAGAGATCCCGTCAGACGATTGAGCACATGCTTCAGATCGTCGAGTTGTCCGATGGGTTCGGCAAAAACCAGACGGCGAGAGGGTGTTTCTTTCGGCACCATCGGATTCAGAGGCTCGAACACATGAGCGTGAACCTGATCGAGGCGCAGGCCGACCTCCCTGCCGAACCGGCGCGCCATCGGTCGCGCGTGGCATGTCGGCCAGCTGACCGATGCGGTCGATGCCCAAACGGTTCAGGCCTTCGAACGATCGGCCTGCGGCAGACGGAGCCCCGCCACCGGAAGCCCTGCCACCGCATCGGTCGACTGGCCGGGAGGCACGATTGCCTGGTTCCCAAAACGCGCCATCGCCCAGGCCGCGCCGGGGGCATCGGCGACGCTCGCCCTCGCGTGAATGCCTTGTGCGGCAAGCCGTCGAAGCAGATCGGCCACGAGTTTTTCCTCCCCGCCGAAGAGAGCCGCCGACCCCGCGATATCGATCCAGATCCCATCCGGCGGACAGGGCGCCACGACCGGCGAATAGCCGATGCACCAGCGTGCCAGTTCGATCAACGCCGCCTCATCCTCGCCGGATGCGGCCTCGACGATATGCAGCTTCGGAACCAGCGCCTGCGCATGCGCCGCTGTCTGGCCCACCCGCAGACCGAGCGCATGGGCGTTGTGATCGACGGCGCCGATCAGACGCCGGGACCCTTCCGTCCGGACCGTCACCAGGGGTTCATCCGACGACGGCGTGCCGCCGGCGCGTCTGATCCTGTCGGTCGCCCAGGTCGGCAGGTAGAGCGAGACGACCCTTCTCATCGCAAGCCTCGAGAATCCAGGAATGGGGTTCGCCGCCACGGCAGCGCAGAAGATCCACCTGCCAGCGGGCCCGGCCAAGCCCCGGCGCCGGCGGCGCGTGGGACATGAAAGGCGTGATGCGCCATCGGGTGGTAGCGGCACTCGGCAGACCGGTGAGTTCCTTCTCGGAGACATTCCACCAGCGACGGAGGATGAAAGCCGGCACACCGGATGTTTCGGCCGCCAGCTGGAGCCGGCGCGAGGCAGTCAGCCCGAGCCGGGTGACCTCGCCGATCACCGCCGCCAAACCTTTTTCCCGCAATCCCTCTTCCATGGCGGGCAGGATGTCCTGCTCGCGAAAGGTCTCGGCGAAGATCACCCGGTCCGGATGCAGCCCTGCATTCACGAGGCCCGGCGCAAAGAGGTCGCGCCGGTTGAGGCACCACAGAACGGGGCCTCTCAGCCGGGCGGCGATCCCCGCGGTAAAAAGCGTGGCCGAGCCCGAGAATTCACCCGCAGGGCCTCCTTCGACGACGTCATGGAGGGCTCCCTCCGCAAGCCCTCCTCCGGGCAGCCTGAGATCCACCTCCGGAATGCCGAAAGGCAAGGTTGGCCGGAGGCGGAATTGCCCGTCCAATCGCCCGATTTCCTGCCGCAAACCGGCAAGAACGTCCTTCTGCCCGGCATGCATGGACCTTGCCCAACTCATTTCCCATCAAGAATGTTCTTATTTTGTTCTTGTGACGACAGAGAGTCAACCTAAGTCTTTGGCCCCTTTCATAAGAGGGCTGGCGGGCACGGATCTCAATCCCTGCCCGCCAGCCGTAACCGACACCGTGCGCGTCAGCAACGCGTGATGACGACCTCGAGATATGCGCTCGGCACGACCACAAACTCGTCCCCCGACCGGTTGAACTCGTCGATGAGCGTCAGCAGCTCCTGATCGAGGGTCGATTGCTGGGCCGGGGCAAGCGTGCCGTATGCCTTGAGCACCGGTCCGTAATAGGATTTGAAGACGTCGAGCCAATGCTCCGGCGAGCGATACCGGAAAACGAAATGCCGCTGCTCGGCTTTGATCGACACCGCCTGGTTCTCGAACAGCTCCTTGAGGCGGACCTGCGTGCCCCAGAGCGCCGGTGATCTGGCGCCTGCCGGTGGCGGAACGTGCTTGCCGATCGTCTTGAACAGCTGCCCGACAAACCCCTCCGGCGTCCAGTTCGCCAGGCCGATCTTGCCGCCCCGTTTGCAGACGCGGATCAATTCGGCGGCGGCCCTGTCCTGATCGGGGGTGAACATGACGCCGAAGGTCGAGACCACCACATCGAAGCGCTCGTCGGAAAACGGCAGCGCTTCGGCGTCGGCCTCGTGAAACGCCATGCGAAGCCCTTCCGCATCGGCGCGCCGACGGGCGCGATCCAGAAGCGCCGGCACGTAATCTGTCGCTACCACGTCGCACCACCGCCTTGCTGCCGCCAGGCTGGCATTGCCGTTGCCCGCCGCAACGTCGAGGACCTTTTGTCCGGATCTCACGTCGAGAAGTCTCGCAAAGCGTTTCACCGACGATCTGCAGGGTCGTTCCGATCACCGCATAATCCCCTGACGACCAGGCTCCCTGCTGGCGGGCCTTGAGTGCCTTGAGGTCAGGCGGCTCGGGGATCAGGATCGGCGCAGGTGCAGCAGTAGATAGGGTCGATAGGGTCATGACCGTTCTCCAACATTGGGTTGATCTGGTATCATCGTCGTTCGGGCGGCGATCGGATCCTTCGAGACAAACGCGATGATCCTGAGCCGCAACCTACCGAAGGCCCGTTGGGACCGGCGTGGGAGCAGGCATGGAAACGTTCGTGGAATCGGAGCGTCCGTCCCAACCTGATGGAGGACCATCCCTGAGCCTGCAGCTGCTCGGTCCCCTCACCATCCGCCGTGGCGACGTCGTCATCGCGCTTCCTGCCTCACGCAAAGTGCAGGCCCTCCTCGGTTATCTGGTCCTCGCGCCACACCCGGTTCCCCGAAGCCGGCTGTGCGACCTCCTTTGGGACGTTCCGAACGATCCCCGAGGTGAGCTGCGCTGGTGCCTCAGCAAGATCCGCAGCCTTGTCGACGATCCCGGTCAGCGGCGCGTCGACACGCAGGCGACACGATCGCGATGCATCTCGATGACTGCTCGGTGGACGTGATCGCCGTCGCGCGTGCGCAGCAGGAAGGCATTGACACGCTTTCGCCCGAGCGGCTGCGGGAACTGGCGCCGTCGTTCACGGGAGAATTTCTCGATGGACTGGAGATCGACCGCGCTCCAGCCTTCGCGGCCTGGCTGGCAGCGCAGCGACGACGGTTCCGCAGCTGTCATGTCGCCGTGCTGGAACAGCTCGTGCGCGATGCGTCGGATGACCACATTCTCGAGCTCCTTGAGAAATGGGTCGAGCTGGCTCCGTTTGACCGCCGGGTCCATGAGCAGCTTCTGGCTGCCCTCGTGCGGCGCGGCCAAATCCGTGAAGGCGAGGAACATCTTGCAACCAGCGCCCGCCTGTTCGAAGCCGAAGGCCTCGATTCCGCCCCGTTGCACGATGCCTGGTTGGCCGCCAAAGCACGACGAAACCCCGCGCCGAGCGTACAAACTTCAACTTCGCTCCCGCCCCCGGCAGAAGCCCCGGGCGCCACGAGCGTGACCGCCGCGCACCGGCGCGCCTCCATCGCGGTGATGCCGTTCGTCGACCGATCGCAACATACAGGCACGCGGGGCGGCGCCGCGGACGCGCTGGCAGACGATGTGATCACCCGCCTGGCAAAACTGCGCAGCCTGTTCGTCATCGCGCAAGGGACCGTGTTCGCACTGCACGATCGCAGCATGGCGCCCAATGAGGCGGGCCGCACGCTGAACGTCGATTTCGTCGTCAGCGGAAGCATCCGGCGCCGCGGCGCCGACCTCACCGTCATGGTCGAACTCGCCGAGACGCGAACCGCCCGCATCGTCTGGGCCGAGATGTTTCACCACAAGCTGGACAAGACGTTCTTCGTTCTCGACGAAATCGGCAATCGAATCGTTGCTTCCATCGCCAGCGAGATCGAGACCGTGGAGCGCGACCGCGCCATCCTGAAACCGCCGAATTCGCTCGACGCCTGGGAGGCCCATCATCGCGGGCTCTGGCACATGTACCGGTTCAACCGGCATGACAACGAGCAGGCCAGGCTGTTCTTCCAGAAGGCCGTGGAGCTCGATCCGGCCTTCTCACGCGCCTATGCGGGTCTGTCCTTCGCGCATTTTCAAAATGCCTTCCAGGGTTGGTCCAACCGCGGCCCCGAGATCGATCGCGCCTTCGAGGCCGCCGGCCGAAGCTTGATGGTGGACGATCGGGATCCCGCCGCCCATTGGGCCATGGGGCGGGCACTCTGGCTCCGTGGACGCCATGACCAATCGCTTGTCGAGTTGGCACAGGCGGTCGAGCTGAGTCCTAATTTTGCGCAAGGCCACTACACGCTGGCCTTCGTGAACTCGCAGGCCGGCGATCCGAATGCGGCCATCGCGTCCGCGGATCATTCGCGTCATTTGAGCCCGTTCGATCCGCTGCTTTTCGCGATGCTCGGAGCGCGCGCCATGGCGCTGGCGCGGCTCGGCCGATTTGACGAAGCGGCGGAGTGGGGCATCAGGGCGGCCGCACGTCCGAATGCGCATGCGCAGATTCTCGCGATAGCAGCCTATTCGCTGGCACTGGCGGGACGACTCGAGGAGGCCCGCAGCTACATGGCGAATCTCCGCCTGACTTCGCCTCATTACACGATCGATGATTTTCTCACCGCGATGCACTTTGGGCCTGAGAGCGAACAGATGTTCCGGCAGGCTGCGGGGCGGATCGAGTGAGGGACGTTGACGGCGTTTCACCTGCTTGAACTTCCTTGGTGCAAGCGGCAGGATGGCAGGATGACGGGGTACCTTCGGGGCCTCGAGTCCATGCTCAAGGGGAGGAAATGGCGATGCCCAATCAACATGGCGACTTCGTCTGGTATGAGCTTCTGACGTCCGACCCGGATGCCGCCGCCGATTTCTACGCAGCCGTCGTCGGATGGCGCTCACGTCCCTTCGAGGGATCTGCGCAAGGATATCGCATTTTTAGCGCCACCGATGCGGATGTGGCTGGCCTGATGGCGATCCCGGCGGAAGCTGCCGCCAGCGGAATGCGCCCGCGCTGGCTCGGCTATATCGGCGTCGACAACGTGGACGAAGCGGCAAGCAGCATCGTCAGGGCCGGCGGAACGCAGCACATTCCCCCGACGGATATCCCGGGAGTCGGTCGCTTCGCCATGCTGGCCGACCCCCAGGGTGTCGGGTTCTACGTCATGAGGGGCGCGACGGAAGGAACCAGCACATCCTTCGATCCCAAAACAGCAGGACATTGTCATTGGAATGAGCTTGCCACCACCGACGCTGCGGCAGCGCTTGCGTTCTACGTCGATCGGTTCGGCTGGACGAAAGGGGACGCGATGCCGATGGGCGAGCTGGGCGATTATCAGTTCATCACGCATCATGGCGAGAGGATAGGCGCGGTGATGAACAGGATGAAAGACGGTCCACCACCGGCTTGGACTTTCTATTTTGGCGTCGCGGATATCGATGTCGCCCACAAGGCCGCAACCGGGGGCGGGGCGACGATCTATCATGGACCAGCCGAAGTTCCCGGCGGGATGTTCATCATCGTCGGCAGCGACCCTCAGGGTGCTATGTTCGGGCTGGTCGGCCCGCGCAAACAATAGCAAGGCAGTCGCCTTCAACCGACCACGCTGGAGGCTTCATCGTTGAAGAGTTCCGCATAGCTGTCCGGCGGTAAAGCGCCGTGCAGCAAAAACCTGCCTCGTGCGTTGTTTCCCGTATGCACGAGGAGAGAGCGCATGAGCCGCAACGTCGCCGATTTCATCTGGGAACGCCTTCTGGCCTGGGGAGTGCGGCGGGTCTACGGCTATCCCGGCGACGGAATTGGCGGGCTTATCGGCGCGCTTTCGCAACGAGCCGGCGAGATCGAATTTGTGCAGGTTCGCCACGAAGAGATGGCGGGCTTGATGGCTTGCGGTGAGGCAAAATTTACGGGCGAGGTCGGGGTGTGCCTGGCGACCTCCGGTCCAGGCGCCGTCCACCTTCTGAACGGCCTCTATGACGCAAAGCTTGACCACCAACCCGTATTAGCGCTGGTCGGCCAACAGGCGCGCTCCGCCATCGGCTCGCATTATCAGCAGGACCTGGATCTGCAGAGCTTGTTCAAGGATGTGGCGGGCGCATTCGTGCAGACGGCCTCAACGCCCACTCAGGTTCCCCACCTGATCGACCGTGCCTATCGGATCGCGAAGGCGCAACGACGCGTTACCTGCGTGATCTTGCCGAACGATCTCCAGGTGGAGACGATGCAGGAGCCCGACTCGCGCCCACGCAATGACTCACTCGGGAATCGGAATTGATCTCGCGCCCGTGATCCCCGACGAAACCGCGCTGATGCGCGCAGCGGAAGTCCTCAATGCGGGCGAAAAGGTCGCGATGCTGATCGGAGCTGGTGCACTTGGTGCAACCGACGAAGTCATCGCCGTGGCGGAGCGGCTCGGCGCAGGTGTCGCGAAGGCATTGCTCGGGAAGGCGGCACTTCCCGACGACGTTCCGTTTTGCACGGGATCTATCGGATTGCTGGGCACCAGCGCGAGCTGGAAACTCATGCGCGATTGCGACACGTTGCTGATGGTCGGATCGAGCTTTCCGTACACGGAATTCCTGCCCGAAGTCGGACAGGCGCGCGCCGTTCAGGTCGACATCGATGCGGGCATGCTGGGCTTGCGCTATCCGATGGAGGTCAATCTCATCGGAGATGCCGCGGCGACGCTCGCTGCCTTGTTGCCGTTCCTCCACCACAAGCCCGATCGGTCGTGGCGCGAAACCATCGTCGAAAATACCGCGGAGGCTTGGGCTGAAGCGGATTCCATGGCGCTCGCAGACGCAGAACCGATCAACCCGCAGAGGATTGCGTTCGAGCTCTCTCCGCGTCTCCCAGCTGACAGCATCGTCACGGCCGACAGCGGCACGTCGACCGTGTGGTACGCACGCAATCTGAGGCTGAGGCGGGGCATGATGGGTTCGGTCTCGGGCACTCTCGCGACGATGGGATGCGCCGTTCCTTACGCCATCGCGGCCAAGTTTTCCCACCCGGATCGTCCCGCTATCGCGCTGGTCGGGGACGGCGCCATGCAGATGAACGGCATGGGGGAGCTTGTCACCATTGCGAAATACTGGCGGCTCTGGCGCGATCCGCGCCTCGTCATCATGGTGCTCAACAACAGAAATCTGGCTTACGTCACGTGGGAAGAGCGCATCCAGCTGGGTGATCCTGAATGGAAAGGATCTCAGGAGCTACCCGATGTCCGATATGCGGATTTCGCCGAGATGATGGGCTTGCGCGGCCGCAGGGTCGATGACCCGGAGCAGATCGGCGCCGCCTGGGACGAAGCTTTCGCGGCGGATCGGCCATTCGTCCTCGACATGGTGACGGATCCCGACGTTGCACCGTTGCCGCCTCACATCACGCTCAAGCAGGCCCGGAATTTCGCCGGCGCAATGCTGCGCGGAGAACCGACGGCCGGACGCGTGCTCGCCGACACCGTCCGCGAATTCGCCGCAAGGGCTCTGACCGGGCGGGAAAGTTAGAACGCATGCCGCCCAGTTTCCTTAGGGAAGATTAGGCAAGCTCGGCGCTAAATGCTAGGTTCATTTTCCTGGATGTCGAGTTTGTCACGGCGAGTGGCCTGTGGAGCATTTTCGCGCTCTGGGCCCAAGTTCAACGGATGTGCTAAGCGGATGATCGCGAATCTGGATTGCGGAGAGGGAGGCGGATGAAGGTCGGCATCGACATGGGGCAGGTCTCCGCAGGAATCCCCTCGGGGGCGGCGAAAGGTTCGTCGGCGATGCTCGACCTCGAGGAATTGCTTGCGACGCGACTTCTCGTCCAGGGCAATTCCGGCTCGGGCAAGTCGCATCTGCTGCGCCGCCTTCTCGAACAGAGCGCCCCGATGGTGCAGCAGGCGGTGATCGACCCCGAGGGCGATTTCATCACGCTCGCGGAAAAATTCGGTCACGTGGTGGTGGATGCCGCCCGCAGCGAGGGCGACCTCCAGCGCATCGCCGCCCGCGTCCGCCAGCACCGCGTCTCGGTGGTGCTCAATCTGGAAGGCCTCGATACCGAGGCGCAAATGCGTTGCGCCGCGGCTTTCCTCGGCGGCCTCTTCGATGCGGACCGCGATCTCTGGTATCCGATGCTCGTGGTCGTCGACGAAGCTCAGCTTTTTGCCCCTTCGGCCGCCGGCGAGGTTTCGGACGAGACCCGCAAGATCTCGCTTGGCGCGATGACCAACCTGATGTGCCGCGGCCGCAAGCGCGGTCTGGCCGGAATCATCGCCACGCAGCGCCTGGCAAAGCTCGCCAAGAATGTCGCCGCAGAGGCTTCGAACTTTCTCATGGGCCGCACCTTTCTGGACATCGACATGGCGCGTGCCGCCGACCTGCTCGGGATGGACCGCCGGCAGGCCGAGATGTTCCGCGATCTGGAGCGTGGACATTTCGTGGCGCTCGGCCCTGCCCTGTCCCGCAGACCCGTTCCGGTGCGAATCGGTGATGTGGCCACCTCGGCGCGAAGCGGGTCGTTCAAGCTCGTTCCCTTGCCCGACCAACCCAATGACGAGGCTCGCGACCTCATCTTTACGGCCGGCGACGATGAAGTCGTGCGGCCGATGACACACCGGCGAACCGCCCCTCCGGCTCCCCCGGCCACCAACGATCTCCTGGCCCAGCTTGCCCGGTCCCGGCCGCCGGTTGCCGAACCTGCCGCCGGCATGACAGAGGAGACGAAGGCCGAGCGCGAGGTTCTGCTCGACAGCATCCTGCGGGAGATTCTGGCCGATTCGGAAGCTGCGTTCCGCACCGTTGCGGTTCTCTATCAGGACTTCCTCGTCCGCTGCCGCATCAAACGCGTGGCCGGCGAGCCTCCCAATCTGCCGGCCTTCCGCCGCCGTTTGGCGGTGGCCCGCGCGGGCGTCGATGCGGAGACCGCCGCAGGCTCCGAATGGGGTCGTGCCATGACCTTCGCGGCGGACCTCGCCGAGGATATCCAGGGTGTCTACCTGCTGCTTGCACGCGCCGCGATGGCAGGGATCCCCTGCCCGCCGGACGGCGAAATCGCACGGTCCTGCGGCAGCCGCTCGCCCGGTCGCGCCCGTCGCCTGGTCGCCTATCTTGAAAGCCGCAACCTCGTGGTGACGCGCAACGATCCGCGCGGGTTGCGCATTATTGCGCTGCCGGACCTCGGATGGGAAACCGGACCGGGCGATCCCAATGCGTACGAGGAACCCGTTGCCGTCGCCCGGCGGGATCTATTCGCCGTCGGTTAGGGTCGAGTTTTCGTTTGCATGACTGCAAACCTGGCTTGGCATCGAGGGGGTTGGCGTATGCGTGTCCGCAACTTACCTTCCTGTCAACACGAAGGAAAAGCGCCATGAAGCTGACTGGAATTCACCATCTCACCGCCGTCTCGGCCGATGCGCCGGGCAACCACGCCTTCTACACGCAGGCTCTGGGAATGCGTCTCGTCAAGAAGAGCGTCAATCAGGACGACGTGAGCGCCTATCACCTGTTCTACGCAGACGGCGTTGCGTCCCCCGGCTCCGACCTCACATTTTTCGACTTCCCTACCAAACGCGAGCGGCGCGGCACCAACAGCATCGTCCACACCGCCCTGCGGGTTCATGGGGAGAGCACTCTGCAATGGTGGAAGGATCGGTTTGACGCGCACGGAATCCCTCATGAGGGTCTGGTCGAGCGTGACGGACGCCTCTGGCTCGATTTTGAAGATCCGGAAGGTCAGCGTCTCGGCTTGGTGTGCGACGGTGGCGTCGGCGAGGCCCATCCGTGGGACCGCAGCCCCGTGCCGCCCGAGCACCAAATCCGTGGCCTGGGACCGATCACCATGAGCGTCCCGCGCGTGGAGCCGACCGCTCGTGTCGTCGTTGACGGGATGGGCATGCGCGCATCCCGCGAATACCGTCGCGGACCATCGAGTGTGCAGGTTTTCGAGATGGGCGACGGGGGTCCGGCGGCCGAATTGCATGTGGCGGTCGAGCCGCATCTGGAGCCGACTCATCCCGGCGCAGGCGGCGTGCATCACGTGGCGTTCCGCACGCCGAACGACGACACCTATCGCGAAGCGGCGGAGCGTCTCCGGACAATCCGTGCGCCGTCGAGCGGGCCGATCGATCGCTTCTATTTCAAGAGCCTGTACTTCCGCGAGCCCAACGGAATCCTGTTCGAGATCGCCACCGACGGACCGGGATTTGCCACCGACGAGCCGATGGAAGCCCTCGGCGAGCGTCTCGCCTTGCCGCCGTTCCTGGAAGGGCGACGCGCCGAGATCGAAGCGGGGTTGAAGCCGCTCTAGGCTGGCCGATCGGGCACGACATCCTCGACCGTGCAATCGACCTCAGCCGCCTCGCGCAAATGCCGCGAGGCGGTTGCTGCGCCTGGACGCAAGCGATTTAAAACCGCCCGAAAACTTGTTGAAACGGACGTTGTTCCTAATCCGGATCTCTGTCACGATGCGCGTGGCATCGACGATAGGGCGGGAAGCGCCCAGTCGCGCCCTGGGGGGCTGGATGAATTCGATCAAACTGGTATCGGCCGGCTTTGCGGCAGCGCTCTTGGCAACCGGCTCCCCTGCAGTGGCGCAACAAGCTGCCGATATGAAGGCACGCATCGACGCGCTTATCCCGGCCCTTGAAAGCTACATCCGCACAGGAATGCAGACCGCCTATGTGCCGGGAGTCACCGTTGGCATCGTCAACGGCGACAAGCTGGTTTACTCGAACGCGTTCGGCGTCAAGGATCGAACGAAACCCGACCCGGTGACGCGCGATACGATCTTCCAGATCGGCTCGACCACGAAGGCTTTTCTGGGTGCCACTCTGGCGCAGGCGGTCGATGCGGGAAAGCTCAAATGGAGCGATCGCGTCGTCGATCACATGCCGGAATTTCAGCTCAGCGATCCCTGGGTCGGGCGGGACTTCCGGCTTCTTGATCTGCCGGCTCAGCGCAGCGGTCTCACGCCTTACGTGTTCGATGGTCTCGGGTTGTTGGGCTTCGACCAGCAGACCATGATCCGTTCTCTCCGGGACGCGCCCGAAGTGGGGATTTTCCGGTCGGATTTCTCCTACCTCAACATCACGCACATGATCGCAGGCAAGATCCTTGCCAACACCTATGGGGTGCCGTCCTGGGCGGAGGTGGTCAAGAAGGGAATTGTCGATCCGCTCGGCATGTCATCCACCTCGTGGACGCCGGAGGCGATCGAGAAGGCGCCGGATCACGCCATCGGCCACCGGGCGACCGTGGGCCAACCTCTGCCAATTCCGTTTCACGCATCCTTCCCTTATGGATTCGGGCCGGCTGGCGCGCTCAATTCCAACGTGGCGGATATGTCGCGTTGGCTGCGGATGCAACTTGGGCGTGGCGTATTCGGCGAAAACGTCATCGTGTCCGAAGCCAATCTCGATGTGACCTGGACGCCGCGCGTGGCCATCAACGAGCGGTTATCGTACGCGGTCGGCTGGGTGGTGACGGCGACGCCGAACGGGCGCGTGATCTGGCATAACGGTGGGACCACCGGCTTCGGCGCGCATGTTGGATTCGTACCGGATCGCGACATCGGCATCGTCGTGTTGTCGAATCTCGAAAACCAGGGTTTTCCGGATGCCGTCGCCCAATGGTTCTACGACCGCCTGATGGGCAATCCGGAAGTCGACAACGTGGCTCTCATGCTGACCGCACTCCACCAGCGACAGGATCAAGCGAAGCAGGATGCGAGTCATAAGGCCCTGGCGACCGCGCCATCGGCCGCGCCCTATCTCGGAACCTATGCGTCGCGCCTCCTCGGCGATGCTACCGTGCGCGAGGCCGGCGGCAAGCTGCAGATCGTTCTCGAAACCTCCGAGGCTGTGCTCGATCTCGAAGCGACGGACGTGGATCTTTTCAACGCCCGTCTGTCGCCCACAGGCGACTTCGCGGTGGTGGCGGCGATGACGGGAGACGACGTCGTCACGCCGGTGCGATTTGAACGCGATGCAAAAGGCGGGATCACCGGCTTACGCTGGACGTCACCTGCGATGCCGCAAGTGTTCGATCGGCAACCTTGAACCCCTCTGAAAGGCCCGTGAGATGAGTTCATCGAGACGTTACGCGCAAGCCGCCGGTGTCATTGTCGCCCTTTGCGCTTGCCTCGGCGGCGCGGCGCTCGCGTCGGGGCGGCCGGCATCGCCCATGCACGCGACCCCGCTGGTGCAACGCGTTCAGATGCAGGGGCTGCTGGATCTCTTTTCCGACGACAGAGACGATTATGGCCGCGATCGCTACGATTTCGACCGCTACCGCGAATCGACCAGCCGCAAGGAGCGTGTCCGCGACTATTACCGGATGCAAAAGGACATGCAGAAAGATTATTGGAAGAGTCAGAAAGAGATGCAGAAGAACGCCATCAAGCGTCAGCGCGGTTGGTAGGCGGAACCGCATTCAAATTGGAACGGGGTGACTTGCGGTAGAGGTCGCCGGCCATCGACCGCATGGTGCGCAGGATGGATACCTTCTTGGTCAATCCGTCCAGCTGACAATAAATCCGCGGCGGCAGCATCGCGACCAGCGGCGAGCGGCGACCAAGCATCAGGGTCGAAAATTGCGGCGGTTCGAGATGCGTATAGCGCGCAATCTGCTCGTACCAACGCGTGCTCAAGCGGGCATCTTTCTGCGGCCTGATGAGCGCCTGCTTGCGTTCCGACTGATAGGCACGGAAAGCGGACGTCACATCCGGCTCCTTGTGCAGACGTTTGGCGAGGGCGATCGAATCCTGGATCGCGAGCCGCGTTCCCGAGCCAATGGAGAAATGCGTCGTATGCGCGGCGTCCCCCAGCAACACCACGTTCTTGCTGTACCAGGTTCCGTTCGTCACCTCCGAAAAGTTGAGCCAGGGAAGACGATCGTCGCGGATCTGCGCCAGCAGCTTGTGGCCCTCGAGGTGGTCGGCGAAAATCTCCTCGAGGCGCGCAAGGCTTTCCTCCGCGGGAAGATTCTCGAACCCGAGTCCGGCCCACGTCTCGGGAGTGCATTCAACGATGAGCGTGCTCGTGCCCTGATCGAAACCATAGGCGTGGAACCAGATCCAGCCGGCGTCGGTGGGCACGAATGCGAATTCGAACGAATTGAAAACCCGCGTTGTCCCGAGCCACACGTACTTGTTTCGGCCCTTCACGATCTTCGTGTTGAACTCATTCGCCCGCTGGCGCCGCAACCGGCTTCCGACCCCGCTTGATTCCACCACGACGTCGGATCCGGAAAAATCCCTCCCTGGGTCGATTTCGCTGTTGTACTCGATCCTGACGCCAAGCTCGGTCGCACGACGTGACAGGATATCGAGCAGGCGCTGTCTGCCGATGCTGTAGCCGCCACCGATCCCACGGACGGGCTTGCGACCCTTTATGTCGACGGTCTGGTCGACCCACACGAAAGACTGGTCGAGAATTTCCTGCGCGCTCTGAGGATCGTTCTCCTGCAGGTCACGGACGAGATCGTCCCAATAGACGACGCCCCAGCCGTGCGTGACATCAGCCGCGTTTTGCTCGTAGAGCGTGATGTCGTGGTTGGGGTCCCGGCTCTTCATCAAGATGGCGAGATAGAGCCCCGCCGGGCCCGCTCCAACACAGGAGATCTTCATTGCAAAAATCCACTCATTGTTTGCAAAAGAATGCCCCAAATTGCTGCCAAGCGCGCGTTTCGGTAGGTCAAATTTCCGGTTTATTGCGAGGTAGCCCGCTAGAGCGTTAGAAATTTGCACGGGCGCACTCGCCGCGAAGGCAATACGAAACACCGTCACGTCAAAAGTACCCGCGAATGCCGGGATTATCGTCTGTCGACGTGAGGGAAAATTTGTACCCTCGGGAGACACCTATCCTTTGGAGGTAGTGCTGCGGTCGGGCCGCCCTGGACAATTCCCGCTTTGGCGGGCTTCCCGCCGGTTTGGAATTCACTGCATTTCCGGCGCGGCCGCGACCTTCAGGGTCCCGGCGGAGTCCGCAGCCGGGATCGGATGATTGTCGCTTGCCGACAAGCTCGCGATTCAACCGGCAACGTCGAATTCACTACAGAAAAAGACGGCATCGCAGCTTGCGAACTGATAAGAAGCATCTTCGCAAACCAGCCGGATATGACATGACCAGCGATATCGTGAGCGACGTACCAGACATCCTTCCCGAAGACGGCTTTGCGGGCGCGATCGCGGGGCGTGCGTGGCGGCCCGGCATCGGCCCCTGCGTGGTGTCGATCCGCCCCGAGGGTGTCATCGACATCTCCTCTTCGTGCCCCACCATGAGTGCGCTTGCGTCCCATCGAAACCCCGCCCGGCTGGCCAAAACCAGCACGGGCGAAAATATCGGATCGCTCTCGGCGCTGATGGCAAACACCGATTCGGACACGCGGGACACGGGGAAGCCGTGGCTTCTCGCGCCGATCGACCTGCAGGTCATCAAGGCCGCGGGCGTCACCTTCGCGGTCTCGATGCTGGAGCGCGTCATCGAGGAACGGGCGCGGGGCGATGCCGCCGCGGCGACGGCCATTCGCACCGAGATCACCCGGCTCGTCGGCGACGATCTCGGTAAGCTCAAGCCGGGCTCGCAGCAGGCGATGGACCTCAAGGCGGTGCTGATGGCGCAGGGCGCCTGGAGTCAGTATCTCGAGGTCGGCATCGGTCCTGATGCGGAGATCTTCACCAAGGCGCCGACATTATCGGCTGTCGGCCCGCTCATGGATGCGGGCTATCATGCCAAATCGACATGGAACAACCCAGAACCGGAGGTCGTCGTCGTCGTGTCCCCCGACGGCCGCATCGTCGGAGCGTGCCTTGGCAACGACGTCAACTTGCGCGACGTGGAGGGCCGTTCGGCTCTGCTCCTGTCGAAGGCGAAGGACAATAATGCCTCCTGCGCGATCGGACCTTTCATCCGTTTCTTCGACGATAGTTTCAACCTCGACGACGTCCGCAACACCACCGTGACGCTGATCGTCGAGGGGAGCGACGGATACAGACTTGAAGGCTCATCGTCGATTGCTAAAATCAGCCGGGACCCTGAGGATCTGGTGTCGCAGACCATCGGGCCGAACCATCAATATCCCGACGGATTCGTGCTCTTTCTCGGCACCATGTTCGCGCCGACCCAGGACCGGGACCAGCCGGGACTCGGCTTCACCCACAAGCCTGGCGACAGGGTGACCATCTCGGCCCCCAAACTCGGCGCCCTCGTCAATCGAATGCGACACAGCTCCGATTGCGAACCATGGACGTTTGGACTCGGCGCCCTTATGGCAAACTTGGCGCAACGCGGCCTCCTCAAAGCGGAACCTCAATCATGACGCTTCATGCAAAAAACTTCATCGCCGGCGAATGGATCGCAGCCGCCAATGCGGCACCCGACGTCAATCCGTCGAACACCAACGATGTGGTGGGCGAGTTCGCCCGCGCGGACGCTGCGGATGCGACGCGCGCCGTCGAGGCGGCTCACGCGGCCTTTCCGGCCTGGGCGCGCTCGTCGATCCAGACCCGTCACGACATCTTGAAAAAAATTGGCGACGAGATCATCGCCCGCAAGGATGAGCTCGGCCGTTTGCTCTCTCGCGAAGAAGGCAAGACCCTGCCGGAAGGGATTGGCGAGGCCACGCGCGCCGGGCAGATCTTCCAGTTCTTCGCGGGTGAGTGCCTTCGTCTTTCGGGTGAAAAAATCGCATCCGTGCGACCCGGTGTGGATATCGAGATCACACGCGAGCCGATCGGCGTCGTGGGATTGATCACGCCCTGGAATTTCCCGATCGCCATCCCGGCCTGGAAGATCGCGCCGGCTCTTGCGTACGGCAATTGCGTCGTGTTCAAGCCGGCCGATCTGGTGCCTGCTTCGGCACACGCTCTTTCTGAGATCATCGTGCGGGCCGGCATTCCCGCCGGCGTCTTCAATCTCGTCATGGGCCGCGGCTCCGTCGTCGGCGAGGTGTTGCTGAACGACCCGAAGATCGCCGCGATCTCGTTCACCGGTTCGGTTCAGACAGGGCGGAAGGTGGCGCAGGCCTGCATCGGCTCTGATCCGTTGAAGAAGATGCAGCTCGAGATGGGCGGCAAGAACCCCCTGGTGGTGCTCGACGACGCTGACCTCAAGGTGGCGGTGGAATGCGCCGTCAACGGCGCGTTCTTCTCCACCGGCCAGCGCTGCACGGCGTCGTCGCGCTTCATCGTGACGCACGGCATCCACGACCGCTTCGTCGATGCCATTACCGAGCGCATGAAAGGTCTCGTCGTCGACGATGCGCTGAAGGCCGGCACGCAGATCGGGCCGGTTGTCGATCAGAACCAGCTTGATCAGGATCTCAACTATATCCGGATCGGACAGGACGAAGGGGCAACGCTTGCCGCTGGCGGCGAGCTTCTCAATCGCGAGGCGCCGGGGTTCTATCTTTCGCCGGCCTTGTTCGTCGATGTCGATCCGAAAATGCGAATCGCACGCGAGGAAATCTTTGGCCCGGTGGCCACGATCACCCGCGCACGCGATTACGACGAGGCGCTGGCGATCGCCAACGATACGCCGTTCGGATTGTCGGCCGGCATCTGCACCGGAAGCCTGAAGCATGCGGGTCACTTCAAGCGCAACAGCGAAGCCGGAATGGTGATGGTGAATCTGCCCACCGCCGGTGTCGATTATCATGTGCCGTTCGGTGGCCGCAAAGGTTCGTCGTACGGACCCCGCGAGCAGGGACGCTATGCGCAGGAATTCTACACCACCGTGAAGACCGCCTATACGGCCGACGGCAACTAGGCAGCGATCGGCAGGAGCCGCGGATCACGATCGCGCGTCGGTCTTCGGCTGCCTGCGCCATTTTCCTGAAAGCGCAGGCCGCTGACGCTTGCGCATCGGCGCCCGATGAAACAACAGGAGCCAAGCTCGATGCGCGCGTTCTTCCATCCCGACCAGAGCCTGCATGATCCGCAGCAATTCATGCAGGTCGGGCGTCTGCGCGCGCCGAAGGATCTACCGAGCCGCACCGAAGCTTTGCTGAGCGCGCTCGCGAAGCGTGGCGTCACGCCGGAACCGCCCTTTGATTACGGGGAAGCGCCCGCGCTTTCGATTCACACCCGCCCCTATGTGGATTTCCTGCAATCCGCCTACGAGCGTTGGCGCGCCGTGCCGGAGGCTGGCCCGGAAGTTTTGCCGAACGTCTCGCCTTATTGGAACGGGCGCCCCGAATGGCAGCAGCGCCCGTCCTGCCCGTCGAACTGGATCGTCGCGGAGGCCGGCTATTACCTGGGCGATCTGGCGGTGCCGATCGGTCCGCAGACATGGAACTCCACGCTTCGCTCCAGTCACGCGGCGACCGCGGCAGCCGATGCCGTTCTCGATGGCTGCCCGGTCGCCTACGCCTTATGCCGCCCGTCGGGCCATCACGCGCGCACCGACAGGGCAGCCGGCTTCTGCTACCTCAACAATTCGGCCATCGCAGCTCAGCGTCTGCGCGGCCGCTTTGGCAAGGTCGCAGTGCTCGATGTCGACGCCCATCACGGCGACGGTACGCAGGAAATCTTCTATCGCCGCGCAGACGTGCTCACGATCTCCATTCACGTCGATCCGAAATCCTATTACCCCTTTTACGTCGGTTACGCGGACGAACGCGGCCATGGTGAGGGAGAGGGTTACAACCTCAACATACCGCTCGCTCCGAAGGCGAACGACGCAACCTTCCATGCGGGCGTCGATGCGGCGGTCAAGCAGCTGGAGGCTTTCAAGCCCGAGGCGCTCGTGGTCGCGCTCGGCTACGACAGCCATCGGGAGGACCCGATCGGATTGCTCGACGTTTCGACCGCTGGATTTCGCGGAATCGGCGAACGCATCCGCGCTCTCGGCCTTCCTACAATCGTTGTCCAGGAAGGCGGTTATCAGATCTCGGTCATCGGCGATTGTCTGGGGCAATTCCTTGACGGACTTCTCGAAAGCAATCCTTATGGCGCATAACCGGCATGACAGCCTTGCGGAAGGAATAAACCAATGAGTCAGTCTCTCCAATTCTACATCGACGGCGCCTGGGTCTCCCCGGTCGGCAACGCAACCCTCGAGGTCGTCAACCCCGCGACCGAAGAGGCCTATGCGCGCATTGCAATGGGCGAAAAGGCCGATGTCGACAAGGCTGTGGCTGCCGCCAAGCGCGCGTTTCCGTCGTTCTCACGGTCCAGCCGCAACGAGCGCATCGAATTGCTGGAAAGCGTCATCGCAACATACAAGAAGCACCATGACGAGATGGCTGCCGCGATCTCGGATGAGATGGGCGCTCCGCTCGCATTCGCCAGGGACGCACAGGCGGCCGCGGGCATCGGGCATCTCGCTGAAGTCCTGAGGGTTCTCCGGACATTCGAGTTCGACGAAATCATCAACAACGCGCTGATCACCCGCGAGCCCATCGGCGTGTGCGGTTTCATCACGCCATGGAACTGGCCCATGAACCAGATCGCCTGCAAGGTCGGGCCGGCGCTGGCCACCGGCTGCACCATGGTGCTGAAGCCGAGCGAAGTCGCGCCGATGTCGGGCCTTCTCTTCACGCAGATCATGCACGAGGCTGGCGTCCCGGCCGGCGTTTACAACATGGTCAATGGCGATGGCCCGTCGGTCGGACAGGCTATCGCCACTCATCCGGATGTCGACATGGTGTCGTTCACCGGTTCGACCCGTGCAGGCATCGCTGTCGCGCGGGCTGCCGCCGACACCGTCAAGCGCGTCGCGCAGGAACTCGGCGGAAAATCGCCGAACATCATTCTGGCGGATGCGGATTTCGCCCGCGCCGTCACGCATGGCACACGCCTTTGCTTCAACAACAGCGGTCAATCCTGCAACGCCCCGACGCGGATGCTGGTGCCCGCCGACAGACAGGACGAGGTGATCGACATCGCGCGGAAAATTGCCGAGCAGACGGTGGTCGGCGATCCCCGTTCGGCCGGAACCAACCTCGGGCCTGTTGTCAGCAAGGTGCAGTTCGACAAGATCCAGGCGCTCATCGAAGCCGGCATCGCCGAAGGGGCGCGACTGGTCGCCGGCGGACCCGGACGGCCCGAGAACCTGAACCGCGGCTATTATATCCGCCCGACTATCTTCGCCGATGTGCGCAACGACATGACGATTGCACGCGAGGAAATTTTCGGACCTGTGCTGTCGATCCTGCCTTACGGGAGCGAAGAGGAGGCGATCGCGATTGCCAACGACACCGCCTATGGGCTTTCGAGCTACGTGACGTCGGGCAACATCGATCAGGCCCGCAACGTGGCGCGCCAGATCCGCGCCGGCATGGTGCACATTAACGGCGCCTCCGGCGACATCGCGGGCGCTTTCGGTGGCTACAAGCAATCCGGCAACGGACGCGAATGGGGCAAGTTCGGCTTCGAAGACTTTCTCGAAGTCAAATCGATGTTCGGCTATCAGGCCGCTTGAACCTCGTCCGTTGGAGAAGCGGTGGCGGGCCGTGAGCCGCCACCGCTTCGGTTGATCGGGTTTCGACGGGCGTGACCTGTGACATGGGTGAAGCAAGTCACGCCGCCTGCAAGGAAATCCACATGAACCCGACCCCACCCACTGACATCGCGTCGCTGCTCGACACGGCCTCGCCGGCTCTCACCGTTGGTGAGGTCGAGACCATCGCGCGGGAAATCTTCGGCCTTAACGCGCAGGCACAGGAACTCGCGGGCGAGCGGGATCGCAATTATCACCTGCGCGAAGGCCAGACTGACTACGTCCTGAAAGTCAGCAATCCGGCCGAGAGCCGGCCTGTGATCGACTTTCAGACTCGCGCCCTGCTCCATATTGCACAGGTCGATCCGGAACTTCCGGTCCCGAGGATTCGTCCGACGCTTACAGGCTCGTCGGAGTGGGTTTTTGACGGCGACAAGCCGCGCGTGGTTCGCGTGTTGTCGTTTCTGCCAGGAGAGCCTTTCCATCGCGTGCCTCCGGGCCTCGAACTGAGACAAAATCTCGGCCGGCTTGCGGCGCGGCTCGATCTCGCATTGCGGGGTTTCTTCCACCCGGCGGCCGGCCATGAACTGATGTGGGACATCGAAGCATGCAAGCCGCGCGCGCGACCTGCTCGTTCATATCGACCACGAGAGGAAGCGCGCATTGGCACAGCGCTGCCTGGACAATTTCGAAGCTCATGCGCTGCCGCTTCTGCCGCGCCTGCGCGCGCAGGTCATTCACAACGATCTCAACCCGCACAACGTTCTGGTCGCGCCAGACGCTTCGCACCGCATCGCGGGTATCATCGATTTCGGCGACATGGTCCACGCACCTCTCATCAACAATCTGGCGGTCGCCGCCGCCTACCAGTTGGCACCGACAGGGCATCCGCTTGAGACGGCCGCCCAGATGATCGCCGCCTATCACGAGGTGCTGCCGCTCGAGCCCGTCGAACTCGACATTCTGTTCGACCTCATCATGACGCGGATGGTGCTGACGGTCGCCATCACCGGCTGGCGCGCGGCACGCTACCCGGAAAACGCCTCTTACATTCTGCGCAACAATCAGCGCGCCTGGGAAGGGCTTGAGCGCTGCGAGGACCTGAGCCGCACCGACGCTCAAGCTTTCCTGCGTCGCGCCTGCCAGACGGAGTGAAGAGCATGACGATGATCAACGCCTACGATCCGGCGAGTTCCGGCCATCTGCCGGCTCACGAGCAGGAGATGATTGCGCGACGCAGGCGCCTCCTTGGGCCAGCTTATCGGTTGTTTTATGCCGAGCCCGTTCATGTTGTCCGTGGGGAGGGCGTCTGGCTTTACGATCAAGAAGGCCGCGCCTATCTCGACGTCTACAACAACGTGGCGTCGGTGGGACATTGCCATCCGCACGTCGTGGAGGCCTTGTCGCGACAGGCGGCAATACTCAATACCCATACCCGGTACCTGCACGAATCCGTTCTCGACTACGCAGAGCGGTTGCTTGGATATTTCCCTGCCGGAACTCGGCCACGTGATGTTTACCTGCACGGGAAGTGAGGCGAACGATCTGGCGCTTCGTGTCGCGAAGGCGCACACCGGCGGCACCGGCGTGATCGTGACGCGAAATGCCTATCACGGCGTCACCAGCGCGCATCGCCGAGATGTCGCCCTCGCTTGGTTCATCGATGATCCTGGGCGACCACGTCCGCACGGTTCCAGCGCCCGATGCCTACCGCCACGATGGCGATGTCGGTGCTGCGTTCGCAGATCACGTGCGTCAGGCGCTCGCCGACATGCGCGCACACAACATCAAGCCGGCGGCCCTGCTGGTCGACACGATTTTTTCGAGCGACGGCGTCTTCGCGGACCCAGCGGGTTTTCTGCAGGAAGCCGTCGCCGAAACACGCAAGGCTGGCGCGCTCTTCATCGCCGACGAGGTGCAGCCGGGCTTCGGCCGCACGGGCGGACACATGTGGGGATTCCAGCGGCACGGCCTTGTGCCCGACATCGTCACTCTCGGAAAACCCATGGGCAATGGTCATCCGATCGGCCGGCATGGTGGCGCGTCCAGAGGTCCTGAAGGAATTCGGCGAAGGGATGCGCTATTTCAACACCTTCGGCGGCAACCCCGTTTCGGCCGCGGTCGGTATGGCGGTCCTCGACGTCATCGAGCGCGAAGGTCTTGTGGCGAATGCCGCAAGAATCGGAGGTTATCTGGCCGATGGAATCAAAGATCTGGCGAACGTCTCACCGCTCATCGGAGACATCCGCGCCGCCGGGCTTTTTATCGGCGTGGAGCTTGTTCGCGATCGGGGAACGCGAGAGCCTGCTGCCGAGGAGACGGCTCGCGTCGTCAACGGATTGCGCGCTCGCAATGTGCTGATCAGCGCCGCGGGTATGTCCGCGAACGTCCTCAAGATCCGGCCGCCGCTGGTGTTCTCGAAAGACAACGCCGATCTCTTTCTCACAACGCTCGCCGACGTTCTTGCCGAAATCAGCGGCGAATGAACTGAGGCTCAGGGTGTCTTGATCTCGTAGGTGATCCATTGGGTGCGGTCCGAGATCCGATCATAGGCCGAACGCGCACGATAATTGTCTTCGGCAGTGATCCAGCGGATCACCGTCCAGCCGCGAGCCCGGCCCGTCTCAACAATCGCATCGATCAGCGCCTGGGCAACTCCGCCCCCTCGTTCATCCGGCGCGACGAAGAGATCGTCCAGAAATCCCCCGGTCGTCGCCGCAAGCGGCCTTGCGAAGGCGCGATAATGCGCGATGCCGATCGGGCGACCGGACGCGTCGAGCGCGACCAAGCCTTCCACCTCATGCGATGGGTCGTTGAGCCATCCCCAAACCGTGGCGCGCATCTCCGGGGTCTGCGCGACGCGATAGAACGCCGCGTATCCCGCGTAGAGCTTCTCCCAATCGTCACGGTGCTCCTGCGATAAAGGGACGACCCGTGCTGGTTCTTCGGACGTGCGGGCAGGCGTGGATTCTGAATTCGCTGGCATTGTTATTATCTCCTACCTTGACGTCCGTCGGGGCCCACAACCTGGCGCGCCTACGATCGGCCGCCATGCGTTGCCCACCGATCATTCGCACCGTTTGTGCCTTCATATGACACCCTGCGTCGCAGCTTGACGCATATGGTCGTGCTTGCAAATACTTCATTCTTTGAGCTAATCGCGTTCCTGCTGCAGCGAGCAACCCATGAGCCTTGATTCCGGCGTTCGAGACAAAATCATCGCGTCGGTCGAAGCCGGCTTCGCGGATCAGCTGGAATTCACCCGGCAGATGATTCGCTTCCCCTCCGTGAGGGGTGCCGAGCACACAGTGCAGGATTTCGTGTTTCGCGAGCTTTCGGACCGTGGCTACGCGATGGACAGGTTCCAGATGGACCGGGCCGCCATCGAGAGCCACCCCGGCGGTTCGCCGTGGTCGGACGAGCATTCCACCGCTCCTATCGTCGTGGGTATCCACCGGCCGCGCGACGAGACCGGTCGCTCTCTCATTCTCCAGGCGCATGTGGACGTCGTCCCGACCGGACCGGCCGAGATGTGGACGCATGCTCCCTTCGATCCGGTGATCGAAGGCGACTGGCTCTACGGACGCGGCGGCGCCGACATGAAGGTCGGTCACGCGGCCAATATCTTCGCCATGGATGCGCTGCGTCGCATCGGCTTGCAGCCCGCAGCGACAGTCTATGTGCAATCGGTCGTCGAGGAGGAATCGACCGGCAACGGCGCGCTGATGACTCATTTGCGCGGCTACACCGCCGACGCAGCGTTGATCCCGGAGCCCGAGGAGGAGAAGCTCGTACGCGCCAATGTGGGCGTGGTCTGGTTCCAGGTCGAGGTCAAGGGCCATCCCGTCCACGTTCGCGAGATGGGCGCGGGTGCGAACGCAATCGATGCCGCCTATCGGGTCGTTGCCGAATTGCGCCGGATGGAAGCGGAATGGAATGCCCGCAAGGTTGGACGCGAGCATTTCGAAAACGAAGCGCACCCGATCAACCTCAATGTGGGCAAGATCGAAGGTGGCGACTGGGCGTCGTCCGTCCCCTGCTGGTGTCGCCTCGATTGCCGGATCGCGATCTATCCGGGCACCTCGGCCGACGAGGCAGCGCGAGAGATCAGCGATCGTCTCGCCGCCTTCGCAAGATCCGATGCGTATTTTGCCAACACCCCGCCGCAGGTGACCTTCAACGGCTTCCACGCAGAGGGCTACGTGCTGCCACCCGGTTCGGACGCCGAAGCCGTGCTCGAGCCGCGCCCACGAGGCCGCGGTTGGAAAGCCGCTTCAAAGCTTCATGACGGCGAGCTATCTCGATGCGCGCGTCTATGCGCTCTACAACAAGATTCCGGCACTCTGCTACGGCCCGATCTCGCAGAACGTCCATGGTTTCGACGAGCGCGCAAGCATCGCGTCGATCAAGCGCATCACGACCGCCATGGCATTGTTCATCGCCGAATGGTGTGGAGTTGAAGCCGCATGAAAGAGGGTAGCGGCGCGCTCAGCGCGGCCTTCGGCCAAAGCGTGAAGAACGCTCGGCTCCCACCGCTCGTTGCGTTGCGGGCGTTCGACGCAATCGGCCGCACGCAAAGCATCCGCGCAGCAGGAGACGAGCTGGCGGTGAGCCACACGGTGGTGTCTCGTCATCTGCGAAATCTCGAAGCGTGGCTCGGCGTCAAGCTTGTCGAGGCGCGGGGCCGCGGACTCGTGCTCACCGCGGACGGCGCTCGCTATCATGCGCAGATCGGTCGGGCCCTCGAGGCGATCGCGCGAGCGACCGCCGACCTGCGCCCGGTATCGCGTCGTACGCTGACCATCTGGTGCTTTCCGGGTCTCGCCAACCGGCGCCTGCTGGCGCGCCTGCCCGACCTCGAGGCGCGTCTTCCCGACTGGGAAATCATCCTGCATCCGACCCTTGCCCGCTGCGATCTTTTCTCGCGGCGAAGCAGACGCGGAGGTCGTCTATCTCGAGAATGCCGAAAGCACGGACCGGGTGCGGGCCGAACTGCTCACGCGGCCGAGAGTCTTTCCGGTCGTCAGTCCGACTTTCATGGCCCGCTATGCGCGTGTCGAGACAACGCCGGACCTCCTCGATCTGCCGCTGATCCATGAGGATTCGACCCATCATTGGGCGCAATGGCTGACGCTTGCCGGCCTTCCAGCCGTGCCGTCCCTGAATGGTCCGCGATTGTGGCATGCCCATCTGGCCATCGAGGCGGCGCGGCTTGGCCAGGGCGTAGCGCTGGCGAACGAGACGCTGGTCGAGGACGATCTGAAAAGCGGCGCGCTGATCGAGCTCCTCCGCTCGGATATCCGGCTCGGCGGATATTATGTCATCGCACCTACGCCCCGGTGGGAGGAGCCGACGATGATCGCCCTGCGTGATTGGCTCCGCGGGCTTTCCCCCGGCGGGACCGGTGCCTGAAATGCACCAGTGCGGCGCAATCTAAGCATTTGCTTTAAGCGCGCGCATCTGACGAAGCTGTCTCGAAGAGCGCTTGAGCCTCAGGAGAGTGACGATGACCACCAATGCTGAACTTTTCGCCCGCAGGCAGGCCGCGATCGTCCGCGGCGTCGGCAATGCATCGCCCATCTCTGCCGCGCGTGCGCTCAATTCCGAGATCTGGGACGTGGAGGGCAAGCGCTACGTCGATTTCGGCGGCGGCATCGCGGTCGTCAACACCGGCCATTGCCATCCGCGCATCGTGGAGGCTGTCCGCAAGCAGCTCGAATGCTTCACCCATACGTGTTTCCAGGTGTTGATGTACGAGCCCTATATCGAACTCGCCGAGCGCCTCAACGAACTCGCGCCCATCTCGGGGCCGGCAAAATCCGTCCTGTTCACCACCGGCGCGGAAGCCACCGAAAACGCCATCAAGATCGCACGCGCCGCCACCGGCCGCTCGGGCGTGATCGCTTTCACGGGCGGCTTTCATGGCCGCACCATCATGGCGATGAGCATGACCGGCAAGGTCAATCCCTACAAGAAGGGCCTCGGTCCGTCGGTTCCCGGATGTCTGGCACGTGCCGTTTCCCGTTCCGCAGCACGACGTGACGGTCGAAGATTCGCTGAAGTATCTGTCGTTTCTCTTCAAGGCCGATATCGATCCGTCGCGCGTGGCTGCGATTATCATTGAGCCGGTTCAGGGCGAGGGTGGATTTCACACCGCGCCCGGCCGAGCTCATGCGCGCCTTGCGCCGCATCTGCGACGAGCATGGCATCATCCTCATCGCGGACGAGGTGCAGACCGGTTTTGGCCGCACCGGCCGGATGTTCGCGATGGAGCATTACGACATCTCGGCCGACATGATCTGCGTGGCCAAGAGCCTGGCCGGCGGATTTCCGCTCTCCGGAGTCATCGGGCGGACGCCGATCATGGATGCTGCCGACCCGGGCGGTCTCGGCGGCACCTATGCGGGCAATCCGCTGTCCTGCGTCGCGGCGCTGGCGGTGCTCGACATCTTCAAGGAGGAGAAGCTCCTCGACCGCTCGAACGCGATCGGACAGCGCCTGAAATCCGGCATCGAGGCGCTGCAGCGGCGCAATGATCTCCTGCCGATTGCCGCCATTCGCGGTCCGGGCGCCATGGTGGCTTTCGATATCGTCAAGGAGCGCGGGTCCGATGCGCCGGACGCTGAGGCAACCAGCCGGGTGACGAAACGCGCGTTTGAAAACGGTCTCGTGCTGCTGTCGTGCGGGACCAACGCCAACACGATCCGCATTCTGGTTCCGTTAACCGCATCCGACGCCATCGTCGATGAAGGCCTCGGCTTGCTGGAGAAATCCCTGGCGGCCTGAGCCGGCGCCGGCACTAACGAAAAGCCCGCCGCGATGTCGCGGCGGGCTTCCAAAAAAGTCGCTAATCCCCGACTTAAACGTCGAGATTGGCCACGCTCAGGGCATTGTCCTGGATGAACTCGCGGCGCGGTTCGACGATGTCGCCCATGAGCTTCACGAACAGGTCGTCCGCATCCGTCACGTCCTTGACCTTTACTTGCAGAAGCGAGCGCACGTCACGGTCGAGAGTGGTTTCCCAGAGCTGCTGCGCGGTCATTTCGCCAAGGCCTTTGTAGCGCTGCAGCTGGAGACCCTTGCGGCCCGCTGCCAGCACGGAGGTGAACAGCGTCAGTGGCCCGTCGATCTGCATCTCGTCGCCCTTTCGCACCAGGGCGGCGGGCTTCGCATACACGTCCTGCAGGGATTTCGAACGCTCGTCGAGCTTCTTCGCCTCCTGGCTTGCGACGAGCGCCTGATCCAGCACCGAGACCTGCTTCACGCCGCGTACCGTGCGCCAGAAAACATAACCGCCGTCGCGCACTTCCCCCGCCCAGCCGCGTTCGAGCTCCTCGGAGACAAGGTCGAGACGCGTTGCGATATAGGCGGCCGCGGCGGGGCCCTTCTCCGGGTCCTCGACGACATCCGGACGCAACGCGCCCGCAATCGCCGCCTGTTCGACCGCGCGACGATCGTAGCGCGAGTGCAGGTTCTGGAGGACCTGTCGGATGAGGCGGGCCTCCTCGATCAGGCCCTTGAGCTGTTCGCCCTGGAATTCGAGGCCGGATTCGAGACGCAGGAATGCGTTGTCGATGCCCGAATCGATCAGGAAGTCTTCGAGCGCCCGCTCGTCCTTGAGGTAGAGCGCCTGCTTGCCGCGTGTCGCCTTGTAGAGCGGCGGCTGCGCGATGTAGAGATGCCCGCGCTCGATGAGTTCCGGCATCTGCCGGAAGAAGAACGTCAGCAACAGCGTTCGAATATGCGAGCCGTCCACGTCCGCGTCCGTCATGATGATGATGCGGTGATAGCGTAGCTTGTCGGGGTTGAATTCCTCGCGGCCGATGCCCGTGCCGAGCGCCGTGATGAGCGTGCCGATCTCCTGGCTGCCGAGCATCTTGTCGAAACGCGCGCGCTCCACATTGAGGATTTTTCCGCGCAGGGGGAGCACCGCCTGAAAGGCGCGGTCGCGGCCTTGCTTGGCGGAACCGCCGGCGGAATCGCCCTCGACGAGAAGGATCTCGCATTTCGACGGATCGCGTTCCTGGCAATCGGCGAGCTTGCCGGGCAGCGACGCGATATCGAGCGCGCCCTTGCGACGCGTAAGTTCGCGAGCCTTGCGGGCGGCTTCGCGGGCGGCCGCGGCCTCCACCACCTTGCCGACCACCGTGCGCGCCTCGGCCGGATGCTCTTCGAGCCAATTGCTGAGCGCTTCGTTGACGACGTTTTCCACCGCCGGGCGCACCTCCGAGGAGACAAGCTTGTCCTTGGTCTGCGACGAAAACTTCGGGTCGGGGACTTTCACCGAGACGACGGCCGTCAGACCCTCGCGGCAATCGTCACCCGTCAACGAGACCTTCTCGCGCTTGGTGAGACCGGAGGATTTCGGCGTAGCCGTTGACCTGCCGGGTCAAGGACGCCCGGAAGCCTGCCAGATGCGCGCCGCCATCCCGCTGGGGAATGTTGTTGGTGAAGCACAGGACCGATTCGTGGTAGGAATTATTCCACCAGAGTGCGACTTCCACGCCGATCCCGTCCCGCTCCGCGCGGATCACGACCGGTTCGTGGATCAGGGGCGTCTTGGCCCGGTCGATGTAGCGCACGAAGGCCTCGATACCGCCCTCATACATGAGCTCTTCGCTCTTGCGCTCCGCGTGCCGGTTGTCCGACAGGATGATCCGGACGCCGGAATTCAGAAACGCGAGCTCGCGCAGGCGGTGTTCCAGCGTCGCGTAATCGTACTCCACCATCGTGAAGGTGTCGGTGGAGGCGAGGAACGTCACCTCGGTGCCCTGCCGGCCCTCGGCGTCGCCCACGACCTTCAGCGGCGCCACCGCGACGCCATGGCGAAATTCCATCGCGTGCTCTTTGCCGTTGCGGAAAATGCGCAGCTGAAGCCAGCTCGACAATGCATTGACCACCGAGACGCCGACGCCGTGGAGGCCGCCCGAGACCTTGTAGGAATTCTGGTCGAACTTCCCGCCCGCATGGAGCTGGGTCATGATGACTTCGGCGGCCGAGATGCCCTCGCCCGTATGGATGTCGACCGGGATGCCGCGCCCGTTATCCGTCACGGTCACCGAACCGTCCGCGTTGAGCGTCACCGTCACCTTGGTGGCGTGCCCGGCCAGCGCCTCGTCGATGGCATTGTCGACCACCTCGTAGACCATGTGGTGGAGGCCCGAGCCGTCATCCGTGTCGCCGATATACATGCCGGGACGCTTGCGCACCGCATCGAGGCCTTTGAGCACCTTGATGGAATCAGCCCCATAGGCGTCGACGTTCATGTGTGCAGCAGGTTCGGCCATGGAAAGTCCTTGTGAAGCGCGGGGAAGTCATGCGCTCTCGTCTTTGATTCGTTAGATCAACTATTTAGGCATGATTTGTTGAAATTTCACCCCCGCGCGTGTACGCGCGCGCGAAATGGGCGGGAAAACCGCCAAACCGCTCGTTTTCTGCCGTCAGCGAGCGCCGCGCGGGTTTGACGGGCCGCCAAGCCCGAAAGCCCGGCAAAGACTGACCACAAAACACAATCCGAAGATCAGAAGCAGGCCGCCCCAGACCACGCCGACCTGTTCCAGCAGCACCCCCTCGTCTTCATCGAAGCAACGCCCCAACTCGTTGAAGCAATCGCGCCAGATCCAATACCGCACATAAAAGAGTTGAGCGCATGGGGTTGCCAGCACCAGCCATATCGTGGGCCACGCCAGCCGCAGCCTGCTCGATGGTCTAGGCAGAAGCCATGACACGAGCGCAACGCCGATCGGCAGGGCTATTATGGCCGCGACAATGATCACCGAAAAGCGATCGCTGCGGCGGCGCCGGCCATCACGGTGCCGGTGCCACGGTTAAGCACCCGGATGGCTCTTGCGCTGGTGAACAGCCGCCGCGCCCGCACCGCCAGCAGGATATATCCGCCAAAAACGACCGTCAGCACGGCTAGGATCGCCGCCACCAGCTCCGCGTAGCCGAGCCATGTCAGAGCGCTGAGGTCGAGGAGCGTAGGCAGCAGAGCGAGGTAAAACACCATGACCTTGGGATTTCCCATGGTCACGGCCAGACCCCCGAGGAAGAGCTTGAGGGGATGCTCCGATGTCGGGTTGACCTCGATCTTCGCCAGGACGACCGGGGCCGTCCAGAGTTTCCATGCCATGAAGAGCAGGTACGCGATACCTGCCCATTTGATCGCCAGGAACACCTCGTGAAAGGCGTTGGCGAGCGCCGCCAAGCCGACGATCGCGAAGGTCAGCCAGACCACGTCGCCCAATGCGACCCCGGCCGTGAAAGCAACCGCGCCCGTGGTGCCTCGTCCAAGGACGCGCGCCACGATGGCCGCAATGCCGGGTCCCGGCGACGCGGCGGCGATGAAAAGCGTCGTGGTGAAGACGAAAAGGCCAGGGATATCCATAACAACTCTCCCGCCCGGACCTTAGGCGTCTCGTTGCCCGCGGGCAACGAACTGGCTGTCAGCGTTCCACTCGCCCCGGCGTCACGTGCAATAGGTCGGCACGACCTTCCAAATCCGCGAACAGGTCCGGATCGGCGCCCGTCATCCAGACCTGGCCGCCCAGGGTCTCAAGCGTATCGAAAAGCCCGGCCCGGCGCCGGGGATCGAGATGGGCCGCAACCTCGTCGAGCAAAATGAAAGGCGCGATGCCCGTCATGCTGCCGACGAGTTGAGCGTGGGCGAGGACGAGGCCGATGAGCAGGGCTTTCTGCTCTCCCGTGGACGCGCGATGCGCAGGAATGTCCTTCGGGCCGTGACGCACCAGCATGTCGGTCGCCTGCGGACCGACCAGCGTGCGCCCCGCCGCGCGATCGCGGGAACGGTGATCCCGCAGGATTGCCCGATAACGGTCCTCGGCGTCCACCGCCGGAAGGCTGCCGACGAGCGTGTCGATGTCACCCTCGAGGCTCAGGGTGGCGAAGGGAAAGGGCGATTCGTCGTTCCGGGTCGACTGGATCAGGGCAGCGAGGCGCTGGACAGTCTCGCGCCGGGCCGCCGCGACCGCGATCGCGAGTTCGGCCACTTCCCGCTCCACGGCATCGAGCCACAAACGGTTGTCGGGCGCCTCCTCAAGGATCCGGTTTCGCGATCGCAGCGCCCGCTCCATCGCGCCGACCCGCGTCCCATGCTCGGAATCGACCGCCAGCACGAGCCGGTCGAGAAAACGGCGGCGGTCGCCGGCGGCTCCGCGGAACAATGCGTCGAGATCCGGCGTCAGCCAGACGATGCGCAGATATTCGGCGAAAGCCGATGGCGACGAGACGCTTGCGCCATCGATCCGGCAGACCCGCATCGCCCGACCGTCCGAAGCACGCTCGAAGCCCGTTCCGAGACGATGATCGCCGAACGCGGTGTCGAGCGTGATGGAAATCGCGAACGCACCGGTTCCCGACTGGCGCGGCATGTCGGCGAGTTCCGCCCGACGCAGCCCCCGGCCCGGCATGAACAGCGACAGCGCTTCGAGAAGATTGGTCTTGCCCGCCCCGTTCTCCCCGACGAGCGCCACGAGCGGACGCGCGACCGCGAGATCGAGTTCCGCATAGGTGCGGAAATCCTGAAGGATCAGGCGATTGATGAAAGCAGGTCGCTCAGGAGGCACGGTCATGACAGGCCCCCTGTTTCGATGAGCGGACCCGAAAGATCAAGCGCGGCGTGGGCCGCGCGGCTCAGAACTCCGGTCCACAATCGAAGGCGGACAGACATTGAGGCTCTACGAATAGTACCGGTGCGAGATGGTTGCCACCGTGGCGACGCCGCCAATGAGCCCGCATAGCGTGAAGATCAACAACTTGAGTTGATCCGCTTCGAACTTGGCGAACTTCGGCATCAGGAACGCCCCAAATGGCAAGATCGGCAAAAAGTAGCGCCCCTGCACACCCAGGATGGGACCGCGCGAGAATAACGGATTCCACGCCACGTATAAGCTCGCAAAGACAAGCGCCACCGAGGCAGCGCCTGCGACGAGAAAGACCCAGCGGAGTGGTTTTGCGGATGTGCCGTCAAGCGCCAGGATCGCGATCAGCCCGAAACCCAGAATGCTCACCGCCGCAGGATGGAGGGGCGCGTCCTGCCAGCCCAGAAGGCCTATCATTTGAACCCAATAGGCTTTCCCCAAGATCCTGAGCGTGGAGAACGCGAGTTCGGCGACCGCGAACGGGTGAGACAGCAGGAAGGCCGATTGCGCAGCGGCGTCGGTGTGAAATTGTGCATTGTGATTCACCGTGCCGGCGTTGCTGAGCTTTAACCAGAGAACCGGAACGCTCACCATCACGATGAGGGCAGCGGCAAACATCAGGTTGACCTTGGCGGGTCGCGGCCCTGCCCACCAGAGCGCCGCCAGCGCGGCGAGCGCCAGGGGGAGGTAGGGCGGCTTCGTTGCCGCTATGAGAGTTCCCATAAGGACGACGGCGATCAATGCGGGAAGGCTGACTTTCGACTTCGCCCGCGCGGTGATCACCAGCGCGACCATGAGCAGGGACGCGGCAATGAGGATCGCGTCGGGTGAGGCAGACGAAAACTGGTGGAGACTCATCGGTAGCGCGCCAATGAACGCCAAGATGAATTTCCCTTCCGCCGCAACATGGATCGCCAGCGCGGTGATGAGAAGACAGAGGGCGGCGTTCAGCATGCTGGCAAGCTGAAGCGATTGAACCAAAGGGAGATTTAGCTTACGGGCGATCTCGACCCCGATGGCCTGGGGGATGAAAGCACCCGGAAAGTAGACGGATGAGTTGAACCGCTTGAGTTCCTCTTTGCCTGTCCAGCCGTAGCTCTGGAAGATCGGAAGTGCCGTGTTCAGCGGTTCGAAACGCCGCTTCTTGACCTGTCCACCGAGCAGAAACAGAGCCTCGTCGACCATGCCTTTCGGATGAAGGCCAGGTACCGCTTCCTCCGTCAGCAGAACGCCGTTGGAAATCTGGTAAGCCCGCGAAGCGTGCGACAACTCATCCGGGTTGCTGAGCGGCTGCCGGAAAAAGACGAGAAAGAGCACCGTTGGTATGCATATGGCCAAATAAAGCAGCGGCAGAAAACGAGTGCAGATGCCGACAAGCACGTAAAAAGCCGCTAACAAGATCCAGCTTGGATTGTGCGGGTTCGTTGTTCGCCGGTTGCATGCAGGTATCGTCGCTTTCCGTCCGACCGCTTGTTCGTCGCGCGGGTTACTTCAGAGTGATCAGGTAAATTCCCAGCGCGATTGACGCCAAGGCTGGGATGAAAAACCGCGGTAGCTGCTCGCCGAAGAAAACCGTGCTGACGATCGGAATGAACACGAACGCAAGTGCGTTGAACATGAAGGCGACCGAAAGCGGGATCGTTCTTAAGGCGGCGATCCAGGCAACCGTCGAAACCATGTAGAGCGAGAGCGCGCCTGCGACCGCCGCAAGCGGGGTGAAGTTGTTGCGGATCAACTCGGCGATGGTTTTCCCTGCCGCGAAGTCAAATCGGAGCGCCGAATATTTGAAAATAGATTGTCCGATTGCGATCACGATCACGGAGAACAATGCGAGCGCATAGGCATTGAGGTTCATCCGACCGGGCCTGTTCTTGCAGAAGCCGCGACACCGCACCCATAGCCCGACACATGTTGGCTCACTGGGCGCAATCCTGCCTCCCGTCGTGCGTTTCTGAAGAATGGAAATTTCGCAGCGCACGTTGTGGGCCGGATCTTTCAAGTCGTGGGTGAAGCGCCATGCTGGGCACCGACTGAATGTCATAATTCAGGAACGCCAGCAGGAATTGCGTGCCGATGATGATCGGCATGGCGGCCAGCATGACGGTGCCGGGACTTGCAAACGAATCGGTGTGCCAGTTCGCTAGCCCGAAAACTGTTCCGAACACCAGCAGGCCGAGTCCGAGCAGCAGCTCGATGGAGGCGATACTGAAGTCGCGCAGAAAGTACCTGTAGAAAATGCGCTTGATGAAGTTCTTCAGATGGCCGGTCGTGAACCGCAGGATCTCCCTGTGCGGCCGCATATTGCTTTGTTCGTCGGCATAAAGCGCGTGCATGGGGATGTCGACGACCCGGGCTTCGATCACGTTGAGGCGGAAAAGCAGGTCCGATTCGAAGAAGTATCGTTTGCTGATCTTATCGATCGGCAGGAGCCTCATGAGAACTCGCATGAATGGCGAAAAACCCGTTTGTCGGATCGAAGCTGTTCCAATAACCCGTCGAGAACTTCGCCATGAAGGACAGGCCTGCATTGCCGATGAGCCGCGTCCGCGGCATGGTCAACACCCCCTCAGGCTCGAAGAACCGGTTCCCTTTAGCGAAGTCGGTCTCCGCCGAGAGGATCACGTCAATGAAAGCGGGGATCAGCTGCGGCTCCATCTGGCCGTCGCCGTCGATCTTCACGATAACATCAGCAGCGTCCGAGGCCGCCCGAACCATGCCGGCTAAAGTTGCCCCGCCGACTCCCAAGTTTTTCTCGTTGAAGATCACCGTGACGCGGGGGTCGTCCACATGCTCCTTGACGAACCGGCCCGTCTCCTCCGGGCAGCGATCATCCACGACGTAGATGCGATCGACCTCGGGCCCGATGCGGTCGATAACCGACTGGATGTGCTTGCGGACCCGAAAACAAGGGATAACAACCGCCACCTTCTTGCAGCCGCGACCAGAAACCGCCGAGTTCATGTAACGCTATCCCGTTACGGGACGGTCATAACGAAACTCGAACCCGATAACAACAGGAGCGTCAGGTTTTATTGGCGACGGATACGAGGCGACGTTTCGTCTGCCAAGCAGCGTCCGTGGCGAAAAGCGCGTGGCCACTAACTCGGATTTCGCCTCGCATCTCCGGATCAGCCGATAGCCGAGCCGAACCTACACGCGCATCGGCATCAAGACATACAGCGCCGATGCTCCTTCGCGATCCTGCACGATGGTGGGGGAACCCGGGTCCGCGAGCTTGAACAGGGCGGTATCGCCGTCGAGCTGCGCCGTGATGTCGAGGAGATAACGGGCATTGAAGCCGATATCGATCGGCGCCGCGTCGTAATCGACCTCGATCTCCTCCGTGGCGCTGCCCGAATCCGGATTGTTCACCGTCAGAGTGAGGCGGCCATCCGCGAGCGCCAGTTTGACGGCGCGGCCGCGCTCGGACGAAATCGTCGAGACGCGATCCACCGCCTTGGCGAAATCGCCCCGTTCGACTGTCAGCATCTTGTCGTTGCCGACCGGAATGACCCGCTGATAATCGGGGAACGTGCCGTCGATGAGCTTCGAGGTCAGGATCACGCCGTCGAAGGTGAGGCGAACCTTGGCGGGAGACAATTCGATCACCACCGATTCGCTGCCGTCTTCCACCAGCTTGACGATCTCGGCGACCGCCTTGCGGGGAATGATGACGCCGGGCATTCCGTCCGAGCCGGTCGGAGCGGGCAACTCCACGCGGGCAAGGCGATGACCGTCGGTCGCAACCGCGCGGAGCATGGTGGTGCCGGCCACATCGATGGTGTGAAGGTAGATGCCGTTGAGGTAATAACGCGTCTCCTCGGTGGAGATCGCGAATTGCGTCTTCTCGATAAGGCGCTTGAGATCGGTCGCCGACAGGGTGAACCGGTGCGGAAGTTCGCCTGCCGCGAGATCCGGGAAATCGCTTTCCGGCAGCGCCTGCAACATGAAGCGGGAGCGGCCCGAGCGGATCTGCATCTGGCCGGTATCGCCGGTCATTTCGAGCGAGACCTGGGCGCCGTCCGGCAATTTGCGGACGATGTCGTAGATCATGTAAGCCGGAACCGTCGTCGAACCCGCCTCGCTGATATCGGCCGGAATGGTCTCCGTGACCTCTATATCGAGATCGGTCGCCTTGAGACGCAGGGAACCGTCTTCGCCGCGCAGGAGAACGTTCGACAGGATCGGAATGGTATTGCGGCGCTCGACGACCCGGTGCACATGCCCAAGCGCCTTCAGCAGAGCGGCCCGCTCAACAGTAACTCTCATAGCCCAAACACCCGTTTTGGTCGGAATTCTTGGCTCAGACCGGACGGCCGCTGCGCGTGGCGGCCGAAAGGTCAAGCGGGGGGCAAGAGTGGCGAAGGTTGATCGCAAAAGCAAGGCCATGGAGCCGAACCCTCAACAAGCGTCGAGGGAGCCACAGCATCGTCGCCTATTCCTGCAACATGCGCTTGAGCAGTTCGACCTCGTCGCTCAGCGTATTGTCCTCGCCGAGCGCCTTTTCGATCTTTCGCACCGCGTGCAGGACGGTGGTGTGATCACGACCGCCGAACCGACGGCCGATCTCCGGCAGGGACCGCAAGGTCAATACCTTCGACAGGTACATGGCGATCTGCCGGGGCCGCACCACGGCCGCGGTGCGCCGCTCCGACAGGATGTCCGAGCGCGAGACATTGTAGCGGGAGGCCACCAGCTTCTGGATGTCCTCGATCTTGACGCGTTTCGGTTCGCGGTTGCGCACCAGATCGCGGATCGCAATTTCGGCCGTCTCGAGCGTGATGGGGGAACCCGTAAGCGTAGCGTGGGCCAGCAGCCGGTTGACCGCGCCCTCGAGATCGCGCCCGTTCGCCGTAATGGCGTGCGCCACATACGCAATCACGCTGGGGCCGACGTCGAAGGTCGGGTGAACATTCTTCAGCGCCTCGATGCGGGTGGTGAGAATGGACGCGCGCAAGGCCTCGTCGAGACCTCCGACCTCCACCACCAGACCGCCCGCAAGCCGCGATCGAACGCGTTCGTCGAGGGCCTCGAGATCGGCGGGCGGACGGTCCGCCGCCACCACGATCTGGCGGCCGGCGTCGATCAGGGCATTCAGCGTGTGGCCGAATTCCTGCTGGATCTGCTTGCCCTGGATGAATTGCACGTCGTCGAGGACCAACAGGTCGATGCCGCGCAGGCGCTCCTTGAAGGCAAGCGACGTCTGCGCCTTCAGCGAGGCCACGAAACCGTACATGAAACGATCAGCCGTGAGATAGATCACGCGACGACCCTGCGCGCGGACCTGATGGCCGATGGCGTGCAGCAGGTGGGTCTTGCCGAGTCCCACGCCCGCATGGAAAAAAAGCGGGTTGTAGATGGCCTGGCCGCTCTGGTGATGGGCAACGCGGTCGGCTGCCGCGTGAGCAAGCGCGTTGGAACGGCCGACGATAAAGCTGTCGAAGGTGAGACGCGTGTCGAGGGGTGCGCCGCCAAGCTCGTTTCCATCGCTGCGCTCGTCGGGGACGGATGTGGACATGGGTTTCGGCTCGCCCGCACTGGGCACACCCGCAAGAACCGGCCCGGCGGATAGGCGCGAGACCTCTGTCGGACGCCGAAGCGCCGAGGGGTCCCGACAAACCCCGTTGCGGACCGCAATGACGACCCGATCGAGATGGGTGCTCTCGGCGCGATAGAGCGCCAGCACGCGATCGGTGTAATGGGATTCGATCCAGCTCTTCAAAAACCGGGTTGGCACGGTGAGGTAAGCGCAGCGATCGACGACGGAATCGAGTTCCAGGCGGCCGAACCAGCTCGAGAAGATATCTTCCCCGAGCTCTGCCCGGAGCCGGCGCTTGACGCGCGCCCAAGTCTCCGCCGCTCCCTGGTCTGCCGCACCCGCGACGCCGCTCTCGCTGGCCGCCGCAAAGGCACGGTGATCCTCGCTCCGAAACATTGAATTCCCTCCCCAAGGATCCCGCGAAAAGCGACATCCCTCTGCCCCGACTTCTTGTTCACGCACAAAAAAGCTGCCCCGCGCAGGCTGTTCAAACACCTGACGACATAACTTTACTAAAGATTATCGTTTACTATTCGGACCTAACGATCGGAAACGAGCGCCCGGTTTTGCAGCCTATCAAGTGTTATCAAGAAAAATCGTTGCGCCATACTGAGCTTTTGCTTGTTTTGTACTCAGGTGTAACAACGTTTTATCCCCGAAACTGGGCTTATAACCCTGAACTTGATTGGATGACTTCGCGGCGGACCGCTGAAGTGAGGTGACCTTACACAGGGGGTTCTGGGGGTGCAACACGCTCAAGCGTGGCCGGAGCTGCGAACGCCTCCGGAAGCGGCTCTCTGCTCCGTCCACAGCTTTTCCCCCGCGCCGATAAAGCCCTGACTTCGCAACTGATTCAGTGTTCGTCGGAGGCAGTGAAGAACGCCGATAAAAAAGGTTTCGACCGGATGATGAATCACATGCGATTCGGGCCTGCCATGAGGAGGAATCCGATGCCTCGCGAACCTTTGCCTGCTAAACACCTGAGAATGTTGGCGCTTTCCTGCGCGGTTTGATCCTGGACATTACAAAATGCACCCGTTGAAGCGACCCCCGAGTCAAGTGGGAATGTGGACAACTCGATCTTGGAAAAACGGCCCCCGGACATGAAAAAACCCGGCTGAAAAGCCGGGTTTTTGGAACGACGTCTGGAGAAGTTCGAAGCGCCGATCAGGCGCCGAGAGCCTTCACGCGGCTCGCCAGGCGCGAGACTTTCCGCGACGCGGTGTTCTTGTGAAGAATGCCCTTCTGGGCGGCCCGCATCATCTCCGGCTCGGCGGCGCGCAGGGCTGCTGCGGCATCCGTCTTGTTGCCCGAGGCGAGTGCTTCCTCAACCTTGCGGACGAAGGTCCGAACGCGGCTGCGGCGCGACTTGTTGATCGCGGTACGCTTCGCGATCTTGCGGGTCATTTTCTTGGCCGACACGGTGTTGGCCATGGGCCTGTCCTCGTCTTTAAAAATCCGATGCGCGAAGCCAGGCTCAATACAGCCTTGGCGGCGGTCGGGTGATTGATGGAAACCGGAAAGCCCGCTTCGCGAGCGGGCTCATGTGGAGCGGCTTATAGACAACGGAGCGCTCAACGTCAACGCTGCCGCGACCCCTCGCCTTAAAAAAGCGCCGCGAGCCATTGCCGCCATGGGTTAGCCGGGTCGAGAAGCAGGCGCAATGCCATCAGACTCGACACCGCGACCAGCAGCGGCCGGATGATCCTGACGCCAAAGCGCATGGCCACATGCGAGCCGATCTGCGCCCCGACCAGCGACGCCCCCGCCATGACGAGGCCGAGCGGCCACACCACGGCGCCGGTCGCCGAATAGAGAAGCAGGCTGCCCAGGTTGCTCGAAAAGTTCAGCAGCTTCGTATGCGCCGTCGCGCGCACCACGCCGTAACCGAGCAGCGTGACGAAGGCCACCATATAGAAGGAGCCCGCGCCAGGGCCGAAGATGCCGTCGTAAAAGCCGATGGCGACGGGTGCCGACAACCCGAACGTCAGGGTGGTCATCCGGGCTGTCGCATCCGCATCCCGGACCTTGCGGGACAGC
Organism: uncultured Alphaproteobacteria bacterium; assembly: GCA_963828985.1. Classification (GTDB taxonomy): domain Bacteria; phylum Pseudomonadota; class Alphaproteobacteria; order Rhizobiales; family Beijerinckiaceae; genus Microvirga. Next base: position 1,237,800 of record CAWHGT010000003.1, on the reverse strand, counting down.
GCGAAATAGATCGCAATCACGATCAGCAGGACCGGGATCAACACCTCCAGGACGGAGGCGGGAAGAAATCTGACGCACAGCGCCCCGGCGATCCCGCTCGCGAAGGCCACCACCGCATAGCGCCAAGCCTGGTCCCACCGGATCAGCCCTTTGCGGCCGAAGGTCCAGGTGGCGGACGCGGCTGCGAACGAGCCCTGCACCTTGTTGGTGGCAATCGCCTGCGCCGGATCGAGGCCCGCCAGCATCAGGGCCGGGACAATCAGCAACCCGCCGCCGCCGGCGATGGAATCGACGAAACCTGCCAGCAGCGAGATGGCGGCCAAGGCCGCCATCGTATCAAACCCGATATCACCCATGAAGCTGGTCAGGATCCCTTGAAGACGGCCGGCCGTTTTTCCACGAAGGCCTTCATGCCTTCGCGCTGGTCGGCGGTGCCGAACAGGGCGTGGAACATCCGGCGCTCGAAGCGCACCCCCTCTGCCAGCGAGATTTCGTCGGCCCGGTGGACGTTCTCCTTGATCATCATCACGGCGGGCCGCGACATCGACGCGATCGTCTCGGCGGTCTTTATCGCCTCGCCGACGAGATCGGCGGCGGGTACGATCCGCGCGACGAGGCCGGAGCGCTCCGCTTCCTCGGCTCCCATCATCCGTCCGGTGAGGCACATATCCATGGCCTTGGCCCGGCCGATCAGGCGGGTCAAACGCTGGCTGCCGCCCATGCCGGGCATCACGCCGAGCTTGATCTCGGGCTGGCCGAACCTGGCGGTGTCGGCCGCGATGATGAAATCGCACATCATGGCGAACTCGCAGCCCCCGCCCAGGGCAAAGCCCGCAACAGCGGCGATCATGGGCTTGCGACGGCTCGCCACCCTGTCCCAGCCGACGAAGAAATCATCCACATAGGTGTCGGGATAGGAGAGCTCGGACATTTCCTTGATGTCCGCACCCGCCGCGAAGGCCTTGTCGGATCCTGTGACCACGACGCAGCCGACATTACGGTCGGCGTCGAACGCGTCCAGAGCCTCGTTGACCTCGCGCAGAAGCGTCGAGTTGAGCGCGTTGAGGGCCTGCGGACGGTTCAGAGTGAGCAATCCCACTTTGCCGCGGGTCTCGACGATAATGGTCTCGTAGGTCATGGGGAGTGTCCCGATTGCGGTTGACCGCTCACCGGTAGGGGAGGCCCGGCAAGGCCGCAAGGCCAAATCCGCGCCCGATGCCCTTTGCTGCCGGCCGACCGATCAGGATCCGACGACGCGGCGGTAGAGATGCCAGGTGGAGTGGCCGAGGATCGGCAGCGTGACCGCAAGTCCGAAGAAGAGCGGGATGAAGCCGATTGCAAGAAGCGCCGCGACGATGAACCCCCACAGGATCATCGTGCCGGGATTTTTAGCGACGGCGCGGATCGAGGTCTGGATCGCGACGGCGGCGCTCACATGGCGGTCCACCAGCATCGGGAACGAGAACACGCTGATGGCGAGCACCATCATGCTGAATACGAAACCGACGGCGTTGCCGATAATGATCAGCGTCCACCCCTGAGGCGTGGTCAGCACCTCCCGCAGGAAAGCCGTGAGGGAGGCGGGCATGTAGGAGCCAAAAATCGACTGGTACAGCGCCTGCGCGACTCCCAGCCAGACGAGAAAGATCGCCAGCAGCAACAGGCCCAAAAGGACGATCGAGCCGATCGCCGGCGAGCGGACAACCTCCGAGGCTGCGCTCCAGGTGATATCGCGCCCCTGTTCCCGACGTCGGCTCAGCTCGTAAATGCCGATTGCCGCGACGGGTCCCAGCAGCGCAAAACCGGCCATCATGGGAAACAGCAGCGGCAGCACATTATTTCCGAACACCATGGCGCCGATAAATGCACCGAGGACGGGATAAATCAGTGCGACGAAAAAGGCGTGGGTCGGCATGGCGCGAAAGTCATCAACGCCTTTGCTCAGCGCCTCTGTGAGATCGGAGGTGCGGATGCGCCGGATTTGCGGCAGATCGAGATCCGTGTCGGTATCGGGCATGGTGGAGAAGTTCGCCATGGTTGCACCTCCGTACCCAATGATGCGCTCATGGCGACAATTTGACCAGACGTCGCGGCGCGGCTCATGGCCCACCGCGCTGGCGGGAGTTCGATCCGATCCGCTCAGGCATCCAGACGGCGCGCCACGTCGTCGGCCAGCGCCAGGCAGGAGGTGAGGCCCGGGCTTTCGATCCCGAATAACTGCACCAGGCCGGTGAGCCCGTGCTCGGCCGGCCCATCGATGACGAAATCCGCGGCCTTCTCGCCGGGGCCCGTCAGCTTAGGCCGAATGCCCGCATAATCCGGCACGAGCGCGCCATCGGGCAGGCTGGGCCAGTAGCGCCTGATCGCAGTGTAAAAACTCGCGCCCCGCAGCGGATCGACCTCGTAGGCTTCCCGTTCGATCCACTCGACATCGGGTCCGAACCGCATCCGGCCCGCAAGGTCCAGGGTCAGGTGAATCCCCAAGCCCCCGTCGACCGGCGCAGGATAGATCAATCGCGAGAAGGCGGGCTTGCCCTCGCATGAAAAGTAATTGCCCTTGGCGAGGACGAGCGGCGGAATTCGCTCTGCCGGATAGGTTTCGGTGGCCTGTGCGATCGCGTGCGCGCCGAGACCGGCAGCGTTCACCACTCCGTCGACCGGAAGCACCATGGGATCCGGGCCGCCCGTTGTCGCCTGCCAGCCTTCTGCGCCGCGTTCGATCCGCTCCACAGGCGTTCGGAACGCCATTACGCCGCCGGCGGCTTCGAAATCGCCCTGCAGGGCCAGCATCAGCGCGTGACTATCGACGATGCCGGTCTGCTCCGACAGAACGGCGCCGACACATGAGAGGTGGGGCTCCAGGGCGTGCGCCTGGCCGGCTGTGAGAAACGACAAGCCTTCGACATCATTGGCGAGGCCCTGTTCGTAGATGCCTTCGATTTTGGATTGTTCGATCGCGTCGGTTGCGACGATCAGCTTGCCGCAACGCCGATGAGGAACGCCGTGGCTCTCGCAGAAGGCGTAGAGCATCCGACGACCTTCCACGCAGTGGCGGGCGCGCAGGGAACCCTGCGGGTAATACATGCCGCCATGGATCACCTCGCTGTTGCGCGACGACACGCCGTTACCGATCCCGCCTGTCGCTTCGCAGACCACCACCGAATGTCCCCGGATGGCGAGCGCCCGCGCAATCGCGAGGCCGACCACACCAGCGCCGATGACAAGAATTTCCATCAGGCACGCGGGCCTGGTTGGCGGTCGAGCGCGATGACGAACGACACACCGAGCAGGATTGCGAGGACTGACGATACGATCGCCGCCGCAAGCGATTGACCGCCGCAACCCTCGATGCGCGCCGCCACCAGCATGTCGTCCGGAAATACGTTCGCGGCGATGGCGCCGACAGCCTGGATAGCGGTGAGAAGCGTGGCGATGAGCACGATGCCGCGCAGCCGCGGCATCTTGGTGGCGGCAAGGATTGCGAGGGCACACAGCACGATGGTCGCGGGCGACAGCATCCGGTCGCCCACCTGATACCAGAGCGGCGCATTCATCAGCCTGTCGAACCCGGAGCCGAGGACCTTGTCGCACACTGCCGCGGCCGCTGGCTGAACGGCGAGCAAAAGCACAAGACACGATGCGAAAAGGCGGCTCATCGCCGCCTTCTAGCCGATGGCAAAACAGAGGGGAAGCGGCGCAATGTCAGGCGGCGAGCGAGGATTGCGGCGCGGCGGCGCGGACATCCGCATCCACATGGGCCTCGAACCGCTTGAAGTTTTCGTTGAACATCTCGACCAGCCGCTTTGCCGAATGCGCGAACGCCGCTTTGTCCTGCCAGGTTTTCACCGGATACAGGATGTGCGGCTCGACGCCCGGAACCGAGGTCGGCACCGCGAAGCCGAAATAGGGATCTCGGCGGAAATCGGCGCGCGACAGGGACCCGTCCAGAGCAGCCGTCAGCAGGCGGCGCGTGACCCGGATCGGCATGCGGCGGCCGGTGCCGTATTGTCCTCCGGTCCAACCCGTGTTCACGAGCCAGCAATCCACGTGATGCTTGGCGATGAGGTCGCGCAGGAGGTTGCCGTACGCGGAGGGATGGAGGGGCATGAACGGCGAGCCGAAGCAGGTCGAGAACGTCGCCTCCGGATCCTTGACGCCCTTCTCGGTGCCGGCGACCTTCGCCGTGTAGCCGGACAGGAAGTGATACATCGCTTCCGCCGGCGTCAGCTTGGCGATCGGCGGCAGCACGCCGAAGGCATCGCAGGTCAGCATCACGATGTTTTTTGGTATGCCTGCCCGCCCGGTGACGCTCGCATTGGGGATGAAGTCGAGCGGATAGGCGCAGCGCGTGTTCTCGGTCTTCGACGCATCGTCGAAATCCGGTTCGCGGGTGGTGGGGTTAATCGTCACGTTTTCCAGAACGGTCCCGAAACGCTCCGTGGTGGCGAAGATCTCAGGCTCGGCCTCCCGCGACAGGCGGATTGTCTTGGCGTAGCAGCCGCCCTCGAAATTGAAGACGCCGTAGGGTCCCCAGCCATGTTCGTCGTCACCGAGCAGGATACGATCCGGATCGGCCGAGAGCGTGGTCTTGCCCGTGCCCGACAGGCCGAAGAATACCGCCACGTCGCCGCCATGGCCCACATTGGCCGAACAATGCATCGGCATGACGTTCTGGGGCGGCAGGACGAAATTGAGGTAAGTGAAGACCGATTTCTTCATCTCGCCGGCGTAGGACGTTCCGCCGATGAGCACGATCCTGCGGGTGAAATCGCAGGCGATCACCGTCTCGGAGCGGCAGCCGTGGCGGGCCGGATCCGCCCGGAAAGATGGCAGGTCGATGATGGTGAATTCGGGGACGAAACTCTTCAGTTCGCCGCGCTCCGGGCGGATCAGCAGGTTGCGGATGAAGAGGGAGTGCCAGGCATATTCGGTGAACACCCGCGTCCGCACCCGATAGGACGGATCGGCCCCGCCCTGCAGGTCCTGGGCGAACAGCTCCTTGCCCTCGGCGTGCTTGAGGAAATCCTCCAGCAGGATGTCGAACTGGCCGGGCGTGATGGAGCCGTTATTGTCCCACCAGACGGCGGTTTCGGTGGTTTCGTCGCGGACCACGAACTTGTCCTTGGGCGACCGGCCGGTATGAACCCCCGTCTCGGCCAGAAGCGCGCCGCCTTTGGCGATCTGCGTTTCGCCGCGCACGAGAGATTGCTCGTAGAGGGCTGGCGCCTCCAGATTCCAGAAAACCTTTTTGAGGTTGCGGAGGCCGATGGCTTCAGCGCCCTGTGCGCTGTTGAAGACGCCGATAGTGTCCACTGAGACTTCTCCTGATCGCCGGCCGCCGGGGCTCGGGTCATTCTAGGCTTGATATAGGTCCTCGGACGAAGGAGTCGTCCAGCGGGGGGCTTTTTCTTTCAGAGTTGAGGCATTCCCGTCAACTGCCCGTTCTATTCCGTTCCATCCCGGAATTTCTCGGCATCGCCGCCCGTTCATCTCCCGTTGCCCAACCAGGCGTAAAGGAGCTGCTACTGGCAGCAAGCTGAGGGCAACCTTACATATGCCATGAGAAAGACGCAGTTCGGCACGTTTTGAAGCTTTCTGCGTTACAGAGGTCCACGGTCTGTGGGTGGCCATCCGCGTAAAGCTAAGGAAGTGCTCATGCCAACGATCGCTCTCGTCGACGACGATCGCAACATTCTCACCTCGGTCTCCATAGCGCTCGAAGCCGAGGGCTACCGCATCCAGACCTACACGGACGGCGCCTCCGCCCTCGACGGCTTGAAGCATGCGCCGCCGGATCTTGCGATCTTCGACATCAAGATGCCCCGCATGGACGGCATGGAATTGCTACGGCGCCTCCGCCAGAAATCGGACCTTCCGGTCATCTTCCTGACCTCGAAGGACGAGGAGATCGACGAGTTGTTCGGGCTCAAGATGGGTGCCGACGACTTCATCCGGAAACCGTTTTCTCAGCGCCTCCTGGTCGAGCGCGTGAAGGCGGTCTTGCGGCGGTTTGCCCCGCGCGATCCGGTCCAGACCCGGGAAGCCGACGCCAAGGCGCTGGAGCGCGGGCAATTGAAGATGGACCCGGAACGCCACGCCTGCACGTGGAAGGGCGAGCCGGTGACGCTCACGGTCACCGAATTCCTGATCCTTCAGGCCCTGGCGACGAGGCCCGGCGTGGTCAAGAGCCGCAACGCCCTGATGGATGCGGCCTATGACGATCAGGTCTATGTGGACGACCGGACCATCGACAGCCACATCAAGCGGCTGCGGAAGAAGTTCAAGTCGGTTGACGACAATTTCGAAATGATCGAGACCCTCTATGGCGTCGGCTATCGCTTCCGCGAAGGCTGACGTCGCGATGACGGGCAGCGTGCCGTCCGAAGGCGGATCTTCGGCATCCTGCTGTCGAACGTTCCAGTGAGTGGCATGAAGGTTGACCTCAATCTCGACGAGGCCGCGGCAGACGATCCGCCCGCCCCGCGGGGTGCGATGGTGCGAGCCAAGGGGTTAGGCCGTTGGCTGGGACGGCGCGCATCCTCGAGCCTCACGCGCCGGATCGTCGTGCTCAACCTTGCGGGTCTCGTGGCCCTGCTGGTCGGATTTCTCTATCTCAATCAGTTCCGCCAGGGCCTCATCGAGGCGCGGGTCCTTTCCCTGATGACGCAGGGCGAAATCATCGCCGGCGCGATCGCCAGTTCGGCCACGGTCGAAACCGATGCCATCACGATCGACCCTGACCAGCTTCTCCAGATGCAGGCGGGAGACACGGCGCGGTACGAAGACACGCCTTCCCTCGAATTTTCCATCAATCCGGAGCGGGTTGCTCCGCTGCTGCGACGGTTGGTAACCCCGACCCAGACCCGTGCGCGCATCTACGACCGGGAGGGCGCGCTGATGCTCGATTCCCGCACCTTCTATTCCCGCGGCGACATCCTGCGCATGGACCTCCCGCCGGTTGCGGACGAGCAGCTCACCTTTATCGAGCGGAGCTGGCACAGCCTGCGGACGCTGTTTCGCACCAAGAAACGGCTCGTCCTCGACGAGGTCGGCCCCGCCAACGGCAAATCCCTGCCGGAGGTCCAGCGGGCCTTCGCGGGCGAACGCTCGAGCGAGGTGCGCACCAATGCCCGGGGTGAAACCATCGTCTCGGTGGCGGTGCCGATTCAGCGGCTGCGCTCGGTCCAGGGGGTGCTGCTGCTTTCGACGCAAGGGGGCGACATCGACACCATCATCGCGTCCGAGCGATTTGCCCTGCTGCAGGTCTTTCTGGTCGCCGCCATCGTGATGATCGTGCTGTCGCTGTTTCTTGCCGGCGCCATCGCGGGCCCGGTTCGCCGGCTTGCGGAGGCGGCCGAACGGGTCCGCCGGGGCACCCGGTCGCGCCAGGAAATTCCTGATTTCACCAACCGGTCGGACGAGATCGGGCACCTGTCCGGCGCCCTTCGCGACATGACGCGGGTTCTCTACAACCGCATCGACGCCATCGAGAGTTTCGCCGCCGACGTGGCGCACGAACTGAAGAATCCGCTGACCTCGCTGCGGAGCGCGGTCGAAACCCTGCCGCTTGCCCGCAGCGACGAATCCCGCGGGCGCCTGATGTCGATCATCCAGCATGACGTCCGCCGCCTCGACCGCCTGATCAGCGACATTTCGGATGCCTCGAGGCTCGACGCGGAACTCGCGCGGGTGGATGCCGAGCCCGTCGATATGCCCAGATTGCTGCAGGCCGTGGTCTCGGTGGCGAACGAGCGGCGGCACGAGAACGACCCGGTGATCGCGCTTACGATCGATCCTGCCCCGCGCGACGCCTACCTGGCCATCGGCCATGACAGCCGCCTCGGGCAGGTTTTCAACAACCTGATCGACAATGCGCGCTCCTTCTCGCCGCCCGATGAGCCGGTCCGCATCCGCATGAGACGGCGCAAGAACGAGATCGAGATCCTGGTGGAGGATAGCGGACCAGGCATTGAGCCCGATGCACTCGATCGGATTTTCGAGCGCTTCTACACCGACCGGCCCGAACAGGGGTTCGGCCAGAATTCCGGCCTCGGCCTGTCGATCTCGCGCCAGATCATCGAGGCTCATCGCGGGACGATCCGCGCCGAGAACCGCGCCGGCCCGCCGGATGAAGAGGGTCGGCCCACATCGCTCGGCGCCCGCTTCGTCATTCGCCTGCCCGCAACCGGCAAGAAAGCCTAGCGAATGGGACAAACGTCTCAGACCATTCACGCAACCACGATCGTGCTCGGTGAGGCAGGCATTCTGATCCGTGGCGAAAGCGGCACGGGAAAATCCGCGCTCGCGCGCCAGTTGATCGCCGCCGCGGGCGCCAGGCAGTTATTCGCCCGGCTCGTGGCCGATGACCGCAGCCGGATCGAGCAGCGCCATGGCCGATTGCTCGCGCGAGGGGTCGAGGCCTTCGCGGGCCTGATCGAAATCCGCGGCATCGGTCTGGTGCGGAAGGAAGCTGAGCCAGCAGCCGTGGTGCGGCTAATTATCGACCTGTCGACCACTTCGCCCGAGCGGATGCCTCATCCGGAGGATCTCTCGGACGATCTCTGCGGCGTCGCGCTGCCGCGCCTCCGGGCAAGCGCGGGCGCGGCCGATCTCCTCGATATCGTCCTGGCGCGCGCCGCGTGCGGGCACGCGCCGGTGGCCTTTATGGTGCGGGCATGACAGAGTGATGAAGATTTTATCGGAACTGCACTTGCGCTTGGCTTCGCAGTGCACAAAATAGCGGCTCCGCTCACGGAGCGATCGGACCAGAAACATTATGATTGGCATGGTGCTCGTCACCCACGGGCAGCTCGCGACGGAGTTCAAGGCGGCGCTTGAACATGTAGTGGGACCTCAGGAGCAGCTCGAGACGATCACGATCGGACCTGACGATGATATGGAGACGCGCCGCAAGGACATCATGGCCGCCGTCTGCCGCGTCAATTCGGGCACCGGGGTCGTCGTGCTGACCGACATGTTCGGGGGAACGCCCTCGAATCTGGCGTTGTCCTGCATGAATGGCAGCACGGTCGAGGTGGTCGCCGGCATCAACCTGCCGATGCTGATCAAGCTCGCCAGCGTCCGCGACGAAGAGGGACTGGAGGATGCGGTGTCGCACGCCCAGGAAGCCGGTCGCAAATACATCAATATCGCGTCTCGTGTCCTGACCGGGAAATGAGCCCGATGGATTTCGACGACGATTGTCCGCCGGCGCCCATCCCCGAGGGTGCCTCGCATTGCGAACTCCCGATCATCAACCGGCGTGGCCTCCACGCGCGGGCCTCGGCCAAATTCGTACAGACGGTCGAAAAATTCGACTCTGACGTCACGGTCACCCGCTGCGGCGAGACCGTGGGCGGGCGCTCGATCATGGGTCTGCTGACGCTCGCGGCGGCGCAGGGCACCACCATCACGGTGACGGCGAAGGGCCCCGATGCCGAGAATTGCCTCACCGCCATCGGCGATCTCCTGGCGAACCGCTTCGGCGAAGACGAGTGATGCCGACGCCATATAAAGATATCTTTATATCTTGATTGCCTCCCCTTCCCTGGTCTGTTAGAGATCGCGTCGATTTCAAACACCCGGAAGAGAAGAGCTATGAGCCAGGCTGGCGCAAAGGACTACATCGTCAAGGATATCGGCCTCGCCGATTTCGGCCGCAAGGAAATCTCGCTTGCGGAAACGGAAATGCCCGGCCTCATGTCGGTCCGCGAGGAATATGGCCCGAAGCAGCCGCTCAAGGGCGCGCGCATCGCCGGGTCGCTCCACATGACGATCCAGACCGCCGTGCTGATCGAGACCCTGAAGGCTCTCGGCGCGGATGTGCGCTGGGTCTCCTGCAACATCTATTCGACCCAGGACCACGCCGCTGCGGCGATCGCCGCCGCCGGCATCCCGGTTTTCGCCTATAAGGGCGAAACGCTGAGCGAGTACTGGGATTACACCGCCAAGCTGTTCGACTGGCATGGCGGCGGCACTCCCAACCTGATCCTCGACGACGGCGGCGACGCCACCATGCTGGTCCATCTCGGCCTGCGCGCCGAACAGGGCGACGTGGCGTTTCTCGACAAGCCGAGCTCCGAGGAGGAGGAAATCCTCTTCGCGCTCATCCGCCGCCTCGTGAAGGAAAAGCCCAAGGGCTGGTTCGCCGAGCTCGCGGGCGCCATCAAGGGCGTGTCGGAGGAGACGACGACGGGCGTCCATCGCCTCTACATCATGGCCAAGGAAGGCAAGCTCCTGTTCCCGGCCATCAACGTCAACGACTCGGTCACCAAGTCGAAATTCGACAACCTCTATGGCTGCCGCGAATCCCTCGTCGACGCGATTCGCCGCGGCACCGACGTGATGATGGCCGGCAAGGTCGCCATGGTGGCGGGTTTCGGCGACGTGGGCAAAGGCTCGGCCGCATCGCTGCGTCAGGCCGGCTGCCGCGTGATGGTGTCGGAAGTCGATCCCATCTGCGCCCTCCAGGCCGCCATGGAAGGCTACGAGGTCACCACGATGGAGGATGCGGCGACCCGCGCCGACATTTTCGTGACCGCGACCGGGAACAAGGACATCATCACGGTCGACCACATGCGCGCCATGAAGGACCGGGCGATCGTCTGCAACATCGGACACTTCGATAACGAGATCCAGATCGCGGGCCTCAAGAACCTCACCTGGCAGAACATCAAGCCGCAGGTGGACGAGATCACCTTCCCGGATGGTCACCGCATCATCCTCTTGTCGGAAGGCCGCCTGGTGAATCTCGGCAACGCGATGGGACATCCATCCTTCGTCATGTCGGCCTCGTTCACCAACCAGACGCTGGCGCAGATCGAACTCTGGAACAATGCCGGCAAGTATGAGCGCAAGGTTTACACCCTGCCGAAGCACCTGGACGAGAAGGTCGCGACCCTGCATCTGGAAAAAATCGGCGTGAAGCTCACCAAGCTTCGCCCGGACCAGGCCGCCTATATCGGCGTGAAGGAGACCGGCCCGTTCAAGCCGGATCATTACCGCTACTGAGCCGTCCGAATCCGTTGCGTTTCAAAAGCCCGGCCCCCCGCCGGGCTTTTTCCATGACCGGGCGCGGGATCGCGCCTGTCCACGCTTTTTCCACAGGTTCTCCCCGCTGATTTTAAGCCCGCCTTTACCCTCTTTCGGGCGGAGTCACCGGTAGTCTAAGGTTGGGCGATTCGCTCCGGCCCGTGCGATCCTGCGCGACCGGCGATAAACCATCACGAAGACCGTCTCGTGAGAACTGTCTCTCGAGACAAAGAAGATTGCCCGTTGGGCCCGATTGGGAGTCTCTGGGAGAATGCGCGGCAAAGCCCGGCACGAGAAGCGCTCGGCCACTGGCGAAAGCACGGCGAGATCGCTTGCCGCCTGCACGCTCAAGCCGCTCTCCCTCGCGGCGGGCCTCCTTGCGAGCGCCTCGACGGCGGCACTCGCGGTCGAAATCGCAATTCCGTTCATCGAGCGTACCGTCACGGTGCCGGACACCCCGGCGGGGCTGGCGGAATTTCTCCAGAATCTCGACCTTCACAATGCGTATTTCGCGCTCTTTCTGGGCCTCGTCGCCTTTTCGGCCGCAAATGCCATCCTGGTGGTGCGGGAAAAGCGCCGCTCGGCGCGCCGGATGCGAGCGCTGCGGGCCGAGATAGCGGCTTTGCGAGGCGCCGACGATCTCGCCACCCTGCTGATGGGGTCGGAGCGACAGCTTCTGGTGAGCTGGCAAGGGCGCGATGGCGAACCGCGCTTCGAAGGCGATCCCACCATCGTGGGAGAAGGTGCCCCGGCCCAGCGCGCGCTGGCTTTCGGCACGTGGCTGCTGCCGGCGGATGCCTCGTCGGTGGATGCCGCTCTCGACCGGCTGAAGCAACGCGGCGAAGCGTTTCGCCTGACGGCCCGCACGGCGACGAGCCGCTTCATCGACATCGAGGGTCGAACGATCGGCGGCAGGGCGCTCTTACGTCTGCGGGACGTGACGGTCGATCGCGCCGATCTGCTCCTTGGCCGCTCGGAACTTGCCACTGCGCGCGGCGACCTTCGCGCCATGACGAGCCTGCTCGATGCCGTTGCTCACCCGCTCTGGATTCGCGACGGGGAAGACGCGCTGGTGTGGGCGAACCAGGCGTATCTGCAAGCCGTCGAAGCGGCGGACATTGCCGACGCGACAGCTCGCTCCGTCGAGTTGCTCGACGGCCCGACCCGCGACGAGGCCAACCGCCAGCGCCGCAGCGGCTCGACCTTTGCGGCGCGAGTTCCCGCAGTCGTCGCCGGTCAGCGCTCGGTGCTCGACGTGGTCGAGCGACCGACCGGAAACGGCAGCGCCGGTATCGCCGTCGACGTGTCGGAACTCGAGGCGGTGCGCATCGATCTGCAGCGGCAGATGGAGGCGCAATTGCGAACCCTCGATCAATTGCCGACCGCGGTCGCGATCTTCGACGGGAGCCAGAACCTCATATTCAGCAACGCGGCCTATCAGCAACTGTGGAATCTCGACACGGCGTTCCTCGCTTCGCGTCCGACCGACAGCGAAGTGCTCGATCGCCTTCGCGCCGCCCGCAAGCTCCCCGAGCAGGCAGATTTCCGCGCCTGGAAAGCAGGCATCCTCGCGGGTTATCGCTCGGTCGACTCCAACGAGACCTGGTGGCACCTTCCCGATCGGCGCACCCTGCGGGTCGTCATCAACCCCAACCCTCGCGGCGGCGTCACTTATCTGTTCGACGACGTGAGCGAGCGCGTGCAGCTCGAATCGCAGGTGAATGCGCTGACCCGCGTTCAGAGCGAAACCCTCGACACCCTCAAGGAGGGCGTTGCGGTGTTCGGTTCCGACGGCCGCCTCAAGCTCCACAACCGCGCGTTCTCAGAATTGTGGGAACTGCCGCACGACCTCACCAGCCAGCATCCGCATATCGATGCGGTGATCCGCGCCTGCCGCCTCCTCGCACCGCAGGACGAGCCCTGGGTGGATCTGCGCGGCGCGGTCGCCGGGCTCGCCGACCTTCGCATGGGAATGGATTGCCGTGTCGACCGGCGCGACGGCTCGGTGCTCGAATGCGCCGCCCAGCCGCTTCCGGACGGCGCAACCCTGCTGACATTCATCGACGTCACCGCGAGCGTCAACGTGGCGCGCGCCTTGACCGAGCGCAACGAAGCGCTGGAACGGGCCTCGCGGTTGCGCGACGAATTCGTCCACCACGTGTCGTACGAGCTGCGCTCGCCGCTCACCAACGTCATCGGCTTTGCGCAATTGCTCGGGGACGAGACGGTCGGCACGCTCAATCCCCGTCAGCGCGACTATACGGATCATATCCTGCGATCGTCCGAAGCCCTGCTGGCGATCGTCAACGACATTCTCGATCTCGCCTCGATCGACACCGGTTCGCTCGAGCTGAGCCCGGAGACGGTCGATATCCGCTCCACCATCGATGCCGTCATGCGCGGGATCGAGGATCGCCTCGCCGAGGCCTCGCTCACGGTGGAGATCGATGTTCCGGCGGATATCGGCTCGTTCGAGGCGGACGGAAAACGCATTCGGCAGATCCTGTTCAACGTCCTGTCGAACGCCGTCGGATTCTCCTCAGCGGGACAACGCATCCGCATCCTGGCACGCAAACGCGACAACGAGGTGCTGTTCGAGGTGAAGGACGAGGGCCGCGGAATGCCGCCCGACGTGCAGGCGCGAATCTTCGAGCGCTTCGAGAGCAACACCCTCGGCACGCGCCATCGCGGCGTCGGGCTGGGCCTCTCGATCGTGCGCTCCTTCGTCGAACTTCACGGAGGTCGGATCGAGCTGGTCTCCGCGCCCGGACAGGGCACCACCGTCACCTGCATCTTCCCCAGCGAACGGCATGAAACGCCGTCAGATGGCCGTCCCGGCCAGAATGCGCTACCACCGCTCGCCGCCGAGTAGATTCGACGGCCACTGATCCGCCACGACGGCGAATAGATTGGACCTTATGCAAGCGCAGGATTCATCGCTCTCCGGCTGGACGATCCTCCTCGACGACCACGCGGCGACCGAGCGTTTCGCCCGGGTTCTCGTGGATGAGTTGCGCGCAGGCGATCTCGTGACGCTGTCAGGTGGGCTCGGCGCCGGCAAGACAACGCTCGCCCGCGCCCTCATTCGCCTGCTCGCGGACGATCCCGACCTCGAGGTTCCGAGCCCCACTTTCACGCTCATGCAGACCTATGAGGGCACGGCGGGCGCCATCGTCCACGCGGATTTCTATCGCCTGGGCGGCGGGCAGGAGCTGGTGGAGCTGGGATGGGACGACGCCACCGAGACCGCCATCACGCTTGTGGAATGGCCCGAGCGGGCCGACGACGCGCTGAAAGCCGAACGCCTCCACATCGAGCTCGAATTCGCGCCCGGCGCGGGAGGCCGCGGCCGCGTTGTCACGCTCACCGGTTCGGGCGCTTTCTCAACGCGCTTGCGGCGTCTGCGGGCCTTCCGCGGTCTCGTCGACAAGAGCGGCTGGGCGGATGCGGCGCGGGCGCCGATGCCGAGCGACGCCTCCGTGATCCGCTCTTATGAACGCCTCGTAAAGCCGAGCGGCGAAACGGCGCTGCTGATGATTTCGCCACCGCGCCCGGTCGGGCCGCCGGTGCGGCGGGGCCGGCCCTACACGACGATCGCCAAGCTCGCCGAGACGGTTCACGCTTTCGTCGCCATGGACAAGGGCTTGCGGGCGCAGGGCCTCAGCGCCCCGAAAATCTACGGTGAGGATCTCGAAGCGGGCCTCCTCATCGTCGAGGATCTCGGCAGCGAACCGGTGGTCGACAGCGATGGACCGATTCCGGAACGCTACGCCGAAGCCGTCCGCGTGCTGGCGAAGCTGCACGGCAGCGAGTTGCCGCAGGTGCTCCCGGTCGGCGACGGCACCGAGCACGCGCTGCCGCCCTACGATCTCGAAGCCCTGCTGATCGAGGTCGAGCTCCTGACCGACTGGTATGTGCCGCACATCATCGGAACGCATCTGTCGGGCTCGGCGCGGGCGGAGTTCGTCAACATCTGGACCGAAACCCTGCAGGAGATTTTCGCCGGACCGACGACCTGGACCCTGCGCGACTATCACTCGCCCAACCTGATCTGGCTCGACGGACGGGAAGGTCTCGCGCGAATCGGCATCATCGATTTCCAGGATGCGGTCATGGGTCCTCCCGCCTACGACGTGGCGTCCCTCCTCCAGGACGCCCGCGAGACCGTGGCGCCCGATCTCGAACTGAAACTCATCGGCGTTTATGCGCGGGAGCGCCGCGCCTCCGACCCCCAATTCGACGTGGCGGCATTTGCGCGCGCCTACGCGATCATGGGGACGCAGCGCGCTACAAAAATCCTGGGGATTTTCGCGCGCCTCGACCGACGCGATGGCAAACCGCACTATCTTAAGCACCTGCCGCGCATCGAAGCCTACCTGATGCGCAACCTCGCCCATCCGTCGCTCGCGAAGCTCAAAGGATGGTATGAGAATTATCTGCCGCGCCTGATTCCGCAAACCGACGAGATTCCTCCCGCGCCATGAAGTAGAGCCGCCCTTGTCCGAAACTTCGATGAACGCACCCACCTCAGCCATCGTGCTTGCCGCGGGTCTTGGCCGGCGCATGATGCCGCTCACTGCCACGATGCCGAAGCCATTGATCGAGGTCGGCGGCCGGACGCTCATCGATTTCGCCCTCGACCGCCTGGACGAGGCAGGCATGGAGATCGTGGTGGTGAACGTCCACCATTTCGCCGACATGCTCGAAGCGCACTTACGCCGGCGCGACACGCCTGCGATCGTCCTTTCGGACGAACGCGCGGCGGTGCTCGAAACCGGCGGCGGCGTCAAGAAAGCCCTGCCGTTGCTCGGCGCGGCGCCGTTCATCACGTTCAATTCCGACTCGATCTGGGTCGAGGGCGCGAGTCCCAACCTGTCCCGGCTCATCGCCGCGTGGGAGCCGGAGCGGATGGACATCCTGATGCTCGTCGCGCCGCGCGCCACCAGCGTCGGATATGAGGGCCAGGGCGATTTCAGTCGCGATGCGTCAGGTCGACTGCGGCGGCGGCAGAACGGCGAAATTGTTCCATTCGTCTATGCGGGCGTTGCCATCGTCAAACCCGAAATGGTGCAGGACACGCCCGAGGGGCCATTCTCCGCCAACCTGTTCTACGATCGCGCCCTTGCGCGAGGCCGCCTCTATGGTCTCGAACTCGACGGACAATGGCTTCACGTGGGTGAGCCTCACGCCATCGCAGAGGCGGAGGCGTGCCTCGCTGCCGGTTCGCGATGAGCACCGCCGCACGGCATGTTTTTTCCATTCCGCCGGGCAGCCCCTTCCTGCCGACGCTGGTCGATGCGTTGTTCGAGGGCCGGCTCGTCGGAATGCTGCCGGATGACCCGGCGGCGCTTTCCGACCTCACCATCTACGTGCCGACCCGCCGGGCCACCCGGGCGCTGATCGCGCTTCTGGCGGAACGCGGCGGCGCGAAGGCGCAACTCCTGCCGCGCATCGTACCGCTCGGCGAGGCCGACGAGGCCGAGTTCGAACTCACCGGGCTCGAGGGCACACCGCTCGAAGAAGCAGCAGCCCTCAAGCCGCCCATTCCACCGCTCGAACGACGGCTGATCCTGACGCGCCTGATCCAGCGCTGGTCGGCACAGGTCGATCGTACCCTGCTGCAGCTTGGTCCCGACGTCCCGTTTCTCGTGCCGGGTTCGCCCGCCGACGCGGTGAACCTCGCGGCCGATCTCGAAACGCTGATGGATTCCTTCACCACCGAGGGTGTCGACTGGCGCGCGCTGGAACTCGCCGTCGAGGCTGATTTTTCCGAATATTTCCGCATCACCCGCAACTTCGTGCAGATCGTCAGCGAATATTGGCCGCAGATTCTGGCCGAGCGCCAGGCGAGCGATCCGGCGGCGCGGCGCGGAGCGCTGATCGAGGCCGAAGCGCGTCGTCTCGAGCGGATGCGTCCCACCACGCCGATGATCGTTGCAGGCTCCACCGGATCCATTCCGGCCACCGCGAATCTCATCGCGGCGATCGCGCGCTTGCCGCGAGGCGCGGTGGTGCTGCCCGGTCTCGATACGGATCTCGACGAGGACAGCTGGCGCAAGATCGGCGGCCTTGGGGACGACGCCACCGATCCGACGCACACGCATCCGCAGGCGACCTTGCGGCGACTGGTGGACGATCATCTCGGCGTCGCACGTTCCGAGATCGTCGTGCTCGGACAGCCGACAGCTGCCGCCACGGCGCGGACCCGTGTTCTCTCCGAGGCGTTGCGTCCGGCCGAGACGACGGATCTCTGGTCCGAAATCCCCGCCGCCGAGCGGCTTTCACTCGCGGAAAGCGGTTGCGATGGAATTGCCGTGATCGAGGCGACGGACGAGCGCGAGGAAGCGCTCGCCATTGCGGTGGCGTTGCGCGAAACGCTCAACGATCCCGATCGGAATGCGGCCCTCGTGACGCCCGATCGGGCGCTCGCCGCACGGGTTTCGGCCGAACTGGCGCGCTGGGACATCGCCGTCGAGGATTCGGCCGGCTGCGCCCTCTCGGAGACGCCGGCGGGAAGATTGGCGCGCCTCGCCGCGGACGCTGCCGCAGAGGACCTGAGGCCGCTGCCGGTCCTGGCGCTTCTGGCGCATCCGCTCGTGCGCCTCGGATGGCCCCGCGCCGAGGTGGCGCGTGCCGCGTCCGTGCTCGAAATCGGCGTGTTGCGCGGTCCGACCCCGGGCGAAGGCCTCGCGGGAATGCGCCGGACTCTGGCGGAGAATCGCCTCGACAAGAGTCGCCGGGCACCGCGGGCGCGAAAGCGCATTACCGGCGCTGAGTGGGATCTGGCCGACAATCTGCTGCGGCGGCTGGAGCACGCGTTCCAGACGTTTTCACCGGCGTATCACGGCGAGGGCGCGCTCGACCTCATCGCGCTGACCGAACATCACCGTCGTACCGTCGAGGCACTTCGCGCTTCTCCACCCGACGACGAAGGCGAGGATCGAGATCCATCCGTCGAGGCGTTGACGGCGCTTTTCGACGATCTCGAAATGTCGGAAATCCGCTCGGAGGAAGACCAGCCGCTGCAGGGGCGGTTTGTCGATTATCCGGCCTTCTTCACCACATTGGCCAAACAGCAGAATCTCAGTCCGTCCCCCCGCTCGACGCATCGCCGCATCAAGATCCTCGGATTGCTGGAGGCACGGTTGTTGTCGGTGGATCGCGTTGTGCTCGGCGGTCTCGACGAAGGCACCTGGCCTCCGCGCACCATCACGGATGCGTTTCTCAACCGACCCATGCGCGCACGCGTGGGTCTCGCACCCCCGGAGCGTCGCATCGGCCAGACCGCGCACGATTTCGTGCAGGCGCTGGGCACCCACGACGTGGTGATCACACGGGCGCAGAAGCGCGATGGATCGCCCATGGTGCCATCGCGGTTCCTGCAGCGGCTCAAGGCTTTTACGGGCGATGCGGTGTGGTCCGATATGGTTCTGGCGGGAAACACCTATCGCGATTGGGCCGGAATGCTCGACGCGCCGCAGCCCGTGCGCGCGCTTCGGCGGCCCGCGCCCCGTCCCGACCCGGCTTTGTTTCCGCGCAGCCTCAGCGTCACCGAAATCGAAATCCTGGTGCGCGATCCGTATTCGATTTTTGCGCGCCATATCCTGAAACTCGATGCGCTCGACGCCATCGCGGTGGCGCCCGGCGCTGCCGATCGCGGCACGATCATCCACGAGGTGCTTGGTTCCTTCGCGCAAGCCTATCCGCGCGATCTGCCCGCGCACGCGCACGAGGACCTGCTCGGACGCGGCGCACAGGAATTCGCCGATATCGCCGAGGCTTTTCCGGAGCTCTACGCCGAATGGTGGCCGCGCTTCACCCGCCTGGCGACCGAATTCGTGCTGTGGGAAACACAGCGCCGTCCCGGCATTCTCGACGTCTACGCCGAATGCTCCGGCGCCCTTCCGATAACGCTTGCCGACGGTACGGTCTTCACCTTGCGTGCGAGGGCGGACCGGATCGAGCATCGGCGCGACGGCGGCTTCACCATCGTGGATTTCAAGACCGGCCAGCCGCCGGGGATCCGGGAGGTCTATGCGGGTTTCTCGCCGCAGCTGACGCTCGAGGCCATGATGCTGATGCGCGCAGCGTTCAAAGGATTGCCCGCCGCAAAGGAAACTCCGGACCTGCTCTACATGCACACCACTGGCGGGCGAAATCCTATGACGCCCCGTGAGATCAAGCCGACCAAAGACGAAACGCGGCTGGTTGCGGAGATCGTCGAGGAGCATGCGCGGCGCTTCGAGGGCATGATCGCGCGCTTTGCCAAAGGCGACGCGCCTTACCTGTCGCGGCCGTTTCCCAAATATGCGCGCCGCTACTCGGATTACGACCATCTCGCCCGCGTCAAGGAATGGTCGCTGGTAAGCGGCGAGGGACTCGAATGAGATCCGATCTGGTCATCCCGCAATACACCAAGGATGCACAGCGCCGTGCCGCCAATCCGCGCGCTTCCGCATGGGTGTCGGCCAATGCGGGCGCCGGCAAGACGAAGGTGCTCACCGACCGGGTCGTGCGGCTGCTGCTCGACGGCTGCGCGCCGGGTCGCATTCTCTGTCTGACCTTCACCAAGGCGGCGGCCGCCAACATGGCGATTCGCGTATTCGAATTGCTCGGCCGATGGGTGACGATGGACGACGAGAGCCTGCGCGCCGAATTGACGGAGCTCGAAGGGCACGCGCCGAGCAGCGCTCAGCTCCGCCTCGCCCGCACGCTGTTCGCTCGCGCGGTGGAAACGCCCGGCGGGCTCAAGATCGACACCATCCACGCTTTCTGCGAGAGGCTGCTGCATCTGGTGCCTTTCGAGGCGAACGTGCCGGCGCGGTTCGCGGTGCTCGACGACAACCAGAGCGGCGAGATGCTGGCCGAGGAAACCGCCAACGTGCTGGCGGATTCGGCGAGCGGCGACTTTCCCGAGCTGCATGACGCGCTGGCAATCGTCAGCGTCGAGGCGGCAGGCGAGAAATTGACCGAAGCGCTCAGCGCGGCGCTTCGCCAAAAGCGCTTTCTGCGCCATCCAGACGGGCTCGCCGCCGGGTTGAAAGAGTTGCGGAGCAGCGCTTGGCCTCGACGAGGGCGAAAATGCCGCGTCGATCGAGCGCGCGATGCTGGAAGACGGCATCGCATCGTCGGAATGGCCGGCGCTCGCGGGAGAGTTGCGGACCGGCAAGTCGACCGATGAGAAGCGCGCCGACTTCCTTGCGGCGGCAGCGCTGGCCGAGCGATCCGACGACCGTCTCGGCGTTCTATCTCGATGTGTTCTTCACCAAGGACGGAACGCCGCGCAAAACCTCAGCCTTCTTCACCCAGAAGGTGGCGCCGCATGCGGCCGAGCGATTGATCGCCGAGCAGAACCGGCTGGTCGGATTGAAATCAAGGCTGAAGGCCGCGTATGCGTTTCAACGCACCAGCGCGCTGTTTACGCTGGCGGCGGAAATCGGCGCACGGGTCGAGCACGCCAAGGGCCGCTACGGCGCGCTCGATTTTCAGGACCTGATCGACAAGACGCTGGCGCTGCTGTCGCGCGGAGACGCCGCATGGGTGCTCTACAAGCTCGATCGCGGCATCGACCACGTGCTCATCGACGAGGCGCAGGACACCAATCCCGACCAATGGGAAATCCTGCACCGGATCACGGCGGATTTCACCGCCGGTTTTGGCTCCCATGGCGGGCGCGTGCGTACGCTTTTTGCGGTGGGCGATCCCAAGCAATCGATCTTCGGCTTCCAGGGCGCGGCGCCGCGCAAGTTCGAGGAGAGCCGGCGCGATTGGAAGCGCAAGGTCGCCGAAGCGGCACTTGCGTTCGAAGATGTGAGCCTGACCCTGTCGTTCCGCTCCACGCCGGCGGTGCTGTCTGCCGTCGACGCAACGTTCGCGGTCCATTCCCACTTCAAGGGCCTGTCGTTCGACGACAGCGCCACCGGAACGGTGCATGAGAGCGCGCGCCCGCGCGTGCCCGGCCGGGTCGAACTCTGGCCCGTTGTCATTCCGCAGGTGGAGGCCGAGCCCGACGCCTGGGTGCTGCCGGTGGATGCGCCCGAGCAACAATCGCCGCCGGTCGTGGTGGCAGGACGCATCGCCGATCACGTCAGAAGCTGGACCACCACCGGCGATGAAACCGGGCGCGTCTGGAAGGCGGGCGACGTTCTGGTGCTGGTTCGCAAACGGGGTGCGGCCTTCGAGGCGGTGATCCGCGCCTTGAAGGAAAAGGGCGTTCCGGTCGCCGGCGCGGACCGTCTCAATATCGGCGAGCACATCGCCGTGATGGATCTGGTGGCGGCCGGTCGCGCAGCGTTGCTCCCCGACGACGACCTGACCCTCGCCACCGCGCTGAAATCCCCACTCGTGGGCCTGACCGACGACGACCTGATCCGGATCGCTGCCTATCGCGGCGACGACGAGTCGCTGCTATGCGCGCTCGAACGCCACGCCGCCGATGACGATGCGCGGCGTGCCGGGCCTGCGCGGCCTTGCGGCGCTGGCGCGAATTGGCGCGGGAGCGGTCTCCTTTCGGGTTCTATGCGTTCCTGCTTGGCCCCATGGGCGGGAGAGCCGAACTGGTGGCGCGCCTGGGGAGCGAAGCGGGTGATGCCATCGACGCGTTTCTGTCCGCCGCGCACCAATCGGAGAAGCTCGACACGCCCTCGCTGGTGACCTTCCTCGATCGCTTCGAATCCGCCGACCACACGATCAAACGCGACCTCGACTCGACCAATAACGAAGTGCGGGTGATGACCGTGCATGGCGCCAAGGGACTGGAAGCGCCGCTCGTGTTCCTGTTCGATGGATGCGCCATTGGAGGCTCGGTCCCTGATCTCCTCGACCTTGAAACTCCCGGAGGCCGGATTGTGCCGGTATGGTCGCCCGGCAAGACCTACGATTCGGATGCGATCGCCGCCGCGCGGTCGCTGTGCCAGGAGAAAGCCGCCGAGGAGCACAACCGCCTTCTCTACGTGGCGATGACCCGGGCCAAGGACCGCCTGGTCGTCGCGCCGTACCTGACCAGCGGCAAAAACGTTCCCGCCGAAGCCTGGTCGGAGATGATCCGGCACGGGCTCGGTTTGAAACCGGGGGCGTTGGAACCGGTGGAGGCGCCTTTCGGACCCATCGACATCTGGCGGCAGGGCCCGCCCGACCTGCCTGCATCGGCGAACGTCGAGCGGGCCATCGCTGCCCGAGCGACAATGCCGGCCTGGCTTTCGCGACCGGTCGCTGCCGAGCCCGAACCGCTGCCGCCGATCCGGCCGTCGAGCGCGCTCGGGGCAGCCGATCGCCTGACACGGCCGGGCGACGGACCTTACGCTCCGGAAGCGCGGCTGCGCGGCACCATCGTGCACGCCCTGCTCGAACGCCTCCCCGCCCTGCCCCCGCAGAGCCGCGACGCGATGGCTGCGGCCTACGTCAAAGCGCGGGCGCCGAGACTTGACGCAAGGCTGCGTCAGACCTTCGTCAGCCATGCGTTGAGCGTCATCGAGGATGCTGCCCTGGCGCCCCTCTTCGGCCCCGGCTCGCGCGCCGAAGCGCCGCTCGCGGGACGGATCGCAACGCCCAACGGAGAGCTTTTCGTCTCTGGCCAGATCGACCGCCTGGCGGTGCTCGAAGATCAGGTCCTTGTGGCCGATTTCAAAACGACGGCCCGTCCGCCGCGCGCAGGCGAGCCGGCGCCCCAATCCTACGTGACGCAGCTTGCTCTTTACCGGCTGCTGCTGAGGGAAATCTACCCGGAGAAGCCGGTGCGGGCCTTCCTCGTCTGGACCGCCGGCCCTGTGGTGCAGGAATTGTCCGACGCCGAGCTCGATGCTGCCCTGGCCCTTATCAAAGCGGCGTGAGGCCTTCGCGTTGCTTGATTCCGGCCGGCGCCGTTCTTACCTTGGCTTCAGTGTCCGCGACTCGCTCTTGGGTCGCCGCAACATAAGGTGATTCTGATGGCGACCGTGAAGGTAACCGATTCGAGTTTTGGCGAGGACGTTCTGAAGTCCTCCGAGCCGGTCGTGGTGGATTTCTGGGCCGAATGGTGCGGCCCGTGCCGCATGATCGGTCCGGCTCTGGAAGAGATTTCCGCCGAAATGGGCGGCAAGGTCAAGATCGTGAAGCTGAACGTCGATGAGAACCCGCAGGTCTCGTCCCAATACGGCATCAGGTCGATCCCGGCCCTGATGATGTTCAAGGACGGCAAGGTCGTCGCCCAGAAGATCGGCGCTGCGCCCAAGGGCGATCTCGCCAAGTGGATCCAGGCATCGGCCTGAGAGTTTCAAATGCGCGATGCTTGAAGAGGGGCCTGACGGCCCCTTTTTTGCGTGTCGGCGGGGAATCTATCGCGGCAGCGTTCCGTTGGCGGCCAGCACTTCCCCCGCGAGATAAAGCGATCCGCAGACCAGGATGCGCGGTGGCCGCTCCCATACGAAATCCCGCAACGAGGCCAGCGCGGATTCGACGCTCGCCTGAACCGACGTGGTCAGGCCGACGCTCGCCGCGATCGACGCGACTTCGTCCGCCGGACGCGCCGCGATCTGCCCGCTGATCGGCACGGCGATCACCTCGCGGGCAAGGCCGATGAAATTGCGGAAGAAGGCGTCCGAATCCTTGGTCCCGAGCATCCCGACGATGAGCACGACCGGGAGATCGTTGCGCTCGCTTTGATCCGCCATGGCGGCCGCCAGCACCCGACCTCCATCGGCATTGTGGCCGCCGTCGAGCCAGAGTTCGCTTCCCTCGGGAGCGAGCCCCAGGAGGCGGCCCTTGACGATGCGCTGCAAACGCCCCGGCCAATCCGCACGGGTGAGGCCGGCCTCGAACGCCGACGTCTCGAATTGCTCGAAGCCTGCCGCGCGCAGGGCTGCGATGGCGGTGCCGGCGTTGATGTACTGATGACGGCCGACGAGGCGCGGTTTAGGGAGGTCGAGCAAGCCTTTCTCGTCCTGGTAGACGAGACGTCCGCCCTCCTCGTGGACCGAGAAATCCTGCGCGCCGACGATGATGGGTGACGCGCCGATGCGCTCGGCCTCCGCTCGTAGGGTCTGGTCCGCCGGGAGATAGTCCTGAGCCGCAATCACCGCCGGGCAGCCGCGCTTGAAGATGCCGGCCTTTTCGCGCGCGATGCCCTCCAGCGTCGTGCCCAGATATTCGGCGTGGTCATGTCCGATCGACGTCACCACCGCAGCCGCCGGATGATCGATGACGTTGGTGGCGTCGAACCGGCCCCCGAGCCCCACCTCCAGCAGCAATACGTCGGCGGGCTCTTCGGAGAACAACAGGATCGCGGCCGCCGTGGTGATCTCGAACACGGTGATCTGCTGGCCCCCATTCACCGCCTCGCAGCGCCGGAACGCTTCCACCAGCCGCTCTTCGCTGACGTAATGTCCGCCCTTGAGCTGGCCGAGCCGGATGCGCTCGTGAAACCGCACAAGATGCGGCGACGTATAGACGTGAACGGCGAGCCCGGCGCTTTCGAGAATCGCCCGCATGAAGGCGATCGTCGAGCCTTTGCCGTTGGTGCCCGCCACATGGATCACGGGCGGCAGGCGCCGCTCCGGATGGCCGAGCTGCCCCAGCAGCCGCTGGATGCGCCCGAGCGACAGGTCGATGGTCTTGGGATGCAACGCGAGAAATCGCGCGATCAGCGCATCTGACGAATCCATGCGGAACGCCCCTTTTGCATGATCCGTAAAGCCCGAACCCGGACGCTCATGCGCGAACAGAGAAAAGTCAGGCGGCCATTGCGGTCGGGTTGGTGAAAAGACCCGCCAGGCGCGCCACGGTCGACTTCAGATCGTGGCGATGCACCACCATGTCGACCATGCCGTGATCCTTGAGATACTCGGCGCGCTGGAAGCCGTCGGGCAATTTCTCACGGATGGTCTGCTCGATGACCCGGGGACCCGCAAACCCGATCAAGGCGCCAGGCTCCGCGATGTGCACGTCGCCCAGCATCGCGTAGGAGGCGGTCACGCCGCCGGTGGTCGGGTTGGTGAGGACCACGATGTACGGCAACCTTGCGTCGCGAAGACGGCGAATCCCGACCGTCGTGCGCGGCATCTGCATGAGGGACAGGATGCCTTCCTGCATGCGTGCGCCGCCCGAGCCCGCGAACAGGATATAGGGGGTCTTCTTCTCGAGCGCCGTCATGGCGCCCTTCACGAAGGCTTCGCCCGCCGCCATGCCCAGCGAGCCGCCCATGAAGCCGAAATCCTGCACCGCGATGGTCATCGGGATGTTTTCGACCCGGCCGAACCCGACCTTGAAGGCGTCCTGCTGGCCGGTCTTGGCGCGGGCATCCTTGAGGCGGTCGAGATAGCGCTTCTCGTCACGGAACTTGAGCGGGTCGACCGCCACTTCCGGCAACGCCACATCGAGCCAGGTTGCGCCATCGAACATCAGGCCGAGGCGTTGCGAGGCGGAGATGCGCATGTGGTGGTTGGAACCCGGAATCACCCATTGGTTCGCCTCCACATCCTTGTGGAACACCACCTGCCCGGTATCCGGGCATTTGATCCAGAGATTGTCGGGCGCCTCGCGCTTGAACAGCGTCTTGATCTTCGGGCGAACGACTTCGGAGATCCAGTTCATAGCTTCTACCTTCCTCGTTCAGCGGACGTCCCGAGCCCTCACCCTGAGGAGGCGCATCGCGCCGTCTCGAAGGGAGGCCATCCGGCGCCCTCTGGAGCCGCATCCTGATCTTCGAGCCGCTGTTTCGCAGCTCTGAAGGACGAGGATGCTTCTGAATTACGCGGCTGCCCGCTTGCTCACGGACCGCACGCCCTCGCTCAATTCCTTCACCAATGTGGTGACGGCATCGACCGAGCGCGAGGTGGCGCGGTCCTGATCGTCAAGCGTGCCCTTGAGGGCATCAATCAGCGCCGATCCGACGACGACACCGTCGGCCCCGCGCGCCACCGCCGCCGCGTGCTCGCCGCTCTTGACGCCGAAGCCGACGACGACCGGCAACGGCGTATGCCGCTTGATCCGTTCCACCGCCGTGGCGACCTTGCCGAAATCGGGGGTCGCCATGCCGGTGATGCCGGTGATTGAAACGTAATAAACGAACCCGGCGGTGTTAGCCAGAACCGCGGGCAGCCGCTTGTCGTCTGTCGTAGGGGTGGCGAGACGGATGAACGCCAGCCCTGCCTTCAGGGCGGGCAGGCATAGCTCGTCATCCTCCTCCGGGGGCAGGTCGACGACGATGAGCCCGTCGACACCGGCTTCCTTGGCGTCGACCAGAAAGCGGTCGCGCCCGTAGGTATGGATCGGGTTGAAATAGCCCATGAGGATGACAGGCGTGTCCGCATCATTTTGCCTGAAACGGCGCACGAGTTCGAGCGTCTTGACGGTGTTCTGCCCGACCTTGAGCGCTCGCAAGCCCGCCGCCTGAATGGCGGGACCGTCCGCCATCGGGTCCGTGAAGGGCAGGCCGAACTCGACGATGTCGGCGCCGGCCTTCGGCAGGCTCTCGAGGATTTCCAGAGACGTCTCGGGGTCGGGATCGCCCGCCATCACGTAAGTGACGAGGGCGGCACGGCCCTCCTGGCGGCATTTGGCGAAACGGGCTTCGATGCGTGTTGTCATGGGGGTGCCATAGCATGGGAAAACGTGGATGTGGACACCGATCTCGCATCTCCTCATAGTCGAACGTAACAGCCTTTCAGAACTCAGCGAGGAGCGGACATCCCGTGGCGAGAAGCGCGCCGTTGACGAAAATGCAGGCTCCTTATCTGAAGCGTGTCTGGCTCGATGAAAAGTGCGAATTCGACAGGGCGGTCTATCCATTCTGCCTGCCGCTCTTCAAGAACGGCGATTTCTCCCTGGAATTCGACACGCCTGTGACGATCATCGTCGGCGAGAACGGAGTCGGCAAATCGACGATCCTCGAAGGCATTGCGGCGGTTGCAGGGTATGACGAAGCTGGAGGCGGCTTTCGATACAAACCCGTCGATCACGCGAGCGCAGTCGAGACGATGGGCCGCGATCTGGCCAAAGCCTTGCGCGCCAGCTGGCTGCCGAAAGTGATGCGCGGCTGGTTCTTCAGGGCCGAGACCTTCTTCTCGGTGGCGCGGTATCTCGACGAGTCATTCCTGATCCCGCCCGATTATCTTTCGCATTCCCATGGGGAGGGCTTCCTGCGGTTCTTCGAGGAGCGCTGCACCCGGCAGGGTCTGTATATTTTCGACGAGCCTGAATCCGCCCTGTCTCCCACCCGTCAGATCGACTTTCTCAAACTGTTGCGGAAGATGGATCATTCGGGATCTTGCCAGGTCATCATGGCCACCCATTCGCCGATCCTGATGGCCTATCCGGGCGCACGACTGCTTTCGCTTACGAAATACGGGCTGGAACCGATTGCGCTGGAACAGACGCAGCATTTCCGCCTGCTCCGGGAATTCTGCCTCGGACCGGACTTGTTCATCGAGACGATGCTGGACGAATAACGGCCCTCACCCAATCTCCATCTTCAGATGGTCTGCGATCTGGTTCAGGTCCTTGTCGCCGCGGCCGCTGATATTGACCACCATCAGGTGATCCTTCGGCTTTGTCGGCGCCAGATCCTTGACCTTCGCCAGCGCGTGGGCAGGCTCGAGCGCCGGCAGGATGCCTTCGAGGCGGGCGCAGAGCTGGAAGGCTTCCAGCGCCTCATCGTCGGTGGCCGAGATATACGTCACCCGGCCCATCTCGTGCAGCCAGGAATGCTCGGGGCCGATGCCGGGGTAATCGAGACCGGCCGAGATCGAATGGGCGTCGGCGATCTGGCCGTCGTCATCCATCAGCAGGTAGGTGCGGTTGCCGTGCAGCACGCCCGGACGCCCGCCGGTGAGAGAGGCGGCGTGGAGCTTGTCGAGGCCGTGGCCCGCCGCCTCGACGCCGTAGATCTCGACGCTGCGGTCGTCGAGGAAGGGATGGAACAGCCCGATGGCGTTGGATCCCCCGCCGATGCAGGCGACGAGGCTATCCGGCAGGCGGCCTTCCGCCAGCATCATCTGCTCACGCGTCTCATTGCCGATGACACACTGGAAATCGCGCACCATGGCCGGATAGGGGTGCGGACCCGCGACGGTTCCGATGCAGTAAAAGGTGTCGGCCACATTGGTGACCCAGTCCCGCAAGGCCTCGTTCATGGCGTCCTTCAAGGTGCGCGTGCCGGATTGGACCGGCACCACCTTGGCGCCCAGCATGTTCATGCGAAAGACGTTGGGCTTCTGCCGCTCGACATCGACCGCGCCCATATAGACGATGCACTCAAGCCCGTAGCGGGCGCAGAGGGTGGCGGTGGCAACGCCGTGCTGTCCGGCGCCGGTCTCGGCGATGATCCGCTTCTTGCCCATGCGGCGGGCGAGAAGGATCTGGCCCAGCACGTTGTTCACCTTGTGGGCGCCGGTGTGATTGAGCTCCTCGCGCTTGAAGTAGATCTTCGCCCCGTTGAGGTGCTCGGTCAGGCGCTCGGCGTAATAGAGCGGGCTCGGACGACCGATGTAATGGGTCATCATGGCGCTCATCTCGGCGTGGAACTCCGGATCGGCCTTGGCGTCCGCGTAGGCCTTCTCGAGATCGAGCACGAGCGGCATCAGGGTTTCGGCCACGAAGCGGCCGCCGAAAATACCGAAATGACCGCGCTCGTCGGGGCCGGTGCGGAAGGAATTGGGTTGAGCCTGATTTGTCACGCCGATCCTGCCTTGCGCTGAGGCCGATCGCAGGGCGACCGGCAATGTCGTTAAGCGGCGGGAACGGTAAATGCCGCCCGGGCCGCCTGGATAAAAGCTTCGATCCTGCCCGGATCCTTGATCCCCGGCCGGATTTCAACGCCCGACGATACGTCGACCGCATCGGGATGCGTCAGCGCGATGGCCTCGGCCACGTTGCCGGGATCGAGGCCCCCTGACAACATGAATGGAAGCGTTCGGTCAAGCCCGCCAAGAAGCGTCCAGTCGAACGACAATCCATTGCCGCCCGGCAACGCGCTGGTAGAGCGCGGCGGTTTCGCGTCGAGCAGCAGGTAATCGGCAGCCTCAGCATAGGCGAGAGCCTGCTCGACATCGCCGCGATCGGCGATTCCGATCGCTTTCAGGACGGGGCGACCGAACCGCCGACGAATGTCGCTCACGCGCTCGGGCGTCTCGCGCCCATGCAGTTGCAGCATTTCCGGATCCATCGACTCGATGGCAGCCGCGATCTCCGCGTCCGTGGCATCGACCAGCAGCACCACCCGCTGCGCGCGCTCTTTCACACGGAGGGACAAGGCGCGGCCGGTCTCCAGCGAAACATGCCTCGGACTCTTCTCGAAACGCACGAAGCCGACGAGATCCGCGCCCGCGCTCAAGGCCGCGTCGAGGGTCTCGGGCGTCGAGAGCCCGCAAATCTTGATGAGACGGTCCATTGCGCCAAATTCTACGCAGAAGCCGGAAGGCTGCGCCACACCAGCATTGCCGCAGCAAGATCTTCCAGAGAGGCGCCCACGGACTTGAACAGCGTGATGGCGTCGGGGTCCCGCTCGGGCGTGCGGGCGCACAGGCCGAACAGGTCGCCGCGAACGGCCTGTTCGTCGATGGCGCCGCTCTGGAGCGCCAAAGCCACATCGCCGCCTTCGGATTTTGCCGCCATGGTGTCGACGTAGATCTGCGAACGCTGCAGCGCCGCGTCGTCTGCCTCGCGCATGGCAAGATTGAACGCGCCGACCAGATCCACATGAGTGCCGGCCTTCAGCCATTCGCCCCGGATGATCGGCTGCCTCGACAGGGTAGCGCAGGAGACGAGATCCGCCCCGCGCACGGCCGCCTCGAGATCGGATGTCGCCGTCACCGGCAGGCCTTCGCTCCGCAGGCTTGCGGCCAGGGCCTCGGCCCTTTCCGCGCGATGGTTCCAGAGCAGCACCTCGGCGATCGGCCGCTGGCTCATATGGGCACGGATGAGAAAGGGCGCGAGCGAGCCCGCACCGATCATCACCATGCGGGTGGTATCGAGGCGGGCGAGGTGCCGCGCCGCCAGCGCCGACGCGCAGGCGGTACGCCATACGGTCAGTCGGGTGCCGTCGAATGCCGCTTTCGGTTCGCCGGTGAGACCATCCATGAGCAGGTAGGTGCCGAGCACGCTCGGGAGGTTTTTCGCCCCGTTATCGGGGAATACCGACACCACTTTGACGCCCATGAAGCTGTCGGTCGACGCATTGCCGGTCCAGGCCGGCATGAGGAGAAGCGTCCCATTCTGGCCCTCCCGCTCGACTTCGTGGTGATGACGGACGGGCGCCACGATGTCGCCTGAGAACGCGGCCGCGAGAGCATCGACGAGGGCCGGATAACTCAGCGCCCGATCGATTTCGGCAGCCGATACGACGCGCATGACGATCCTACAAAAGAGCCGAATGGGACGGTGGAATCGACACGCTCGTGGAGGCCCTGCCGGATTTCAGCCGATCGGTTTCGGAGCGGAGGGTACTGGCCTCCCGGCGGTAGCGGCGCCTTTCGCGGCGATGCTTGCCCTGCGCGAGCCACGCCGCGATCCCGCCGATCACCACGCCGACCATGACGGCCGCGAAGATGACGGCAAAAAGCGGCATGGCGAGGGAGAATTCCGGCGCGGCTTGCGAAAACGGATCGAGCGAGAGGCTCACCATCTGCCGGTTGGCGACGGCGAGCAGCACGATCAGGATAGCGATGGGCAGAAGGACAAGCGCCTTCAGGAAGCGAATCACAGGCATTCCTTTGTTACTGCGCGGCGGTCTTCAGGACTTTTTCAGGCATGTTGAGCCGCTGCCGCATTTCCTTGCCGGTTTTGAAGACCGGGACGACCTTTTCGGAAATCGACACCGATTCGCCCGTGCGCGGATTGCGGCCGGTGCGGGCGTCGCGCTTCTTGATCGAGAACGCGCCGAAACCCCTCAATTCCACGCGGTCGCCTCTCGCAAGGGCATCCGCGATTGTATCGAGGATGGCGTTGACGATGTTTTCGACGTCGCGCTGATACAGATGCGGGTTCTGTTCAGCGAGCTTGAGCACCAGTTCGGATTTGATCATGTAACGGCTATATCTTTGACGCTGCTTTATTTTTCCGAAGGTTGCCAGACCGCTAACAGACCGTCAAGCTGAGCCGCGTTCGCGCCCGCCGCTGCCCGGCGAAATGCCTCTCCGACGCCGTCGAGTCCGAACAGGTCGGCGCTCGTCGCCGCCAGGGAAAACAGCGAAAAGTCGCCGTCCCCACGGGGCTTCCAGTCGCGAATCGGCAAATCCTTTCGAACGCCCTTCTGCGCTTCCAGCCAAGCCACCGCATCGCGCTCCGAGCCGATCGCGTCCACGAGTTTCATGGGAACGCCCTGATGGCCGCTGAAAATCTGGCCCGTGGAGGCGGTTGCGAGTTCGCTTTCCGACATGCCGCGGCGCTCGCGCACGAGGCGCTTGAACCAGTCATAGGTATCTTTGACCACCGATTCGAGCGCCGCCCGCGCTTCCGGGCTCGTCGGCTTGAAGGGACTAGGCTCGGCCTTGAGGGGCGCGGATTTCACCTCCTCGACCTTGACGCCGACATGATTCAGCAGCCCAGACAGATCGGGGTACTGGAACAGCACGCCGATGGAGCCGACCAGCGAGGTCTCGCGGGCGACGATATGATCGGCCGCGATGGCCGTGATGTAGCCGCCCGACGCCGCGGTGCCGTCAACGAACGCCACCAAGGGCTTTTTCGCCGAAAGCGCCCTGATGTTGCGGAAAAGCTCTTCCGAGCCGGTGGTCGTGCCACCCGGGCTGTTGATGTTGATCACCACGCCGGACACGGAGCTGGCCTTTCCGACCCGCTCCATCAGGTCCGCCATGCGCTGGTTTCCGGCGATGAATCCGTTGATGGAGATCCGCGCCACATGGGACTGGCCGGCGATGATTCCGAGGCGCCTCGCCGCCACATAACCCACGGTTCCAACAGTGAGGATGAGGGCGAGGATTCCGACCACGCGCCAGAAACTGAGCTTCCGGCGCAACCGGCGGCGGTCGGCGATGGCTTCTGCGTCGAGGGTCATGTGGATCTCTTGGGCTGAAGGAGGGCGCAATCGGAAACCGCTTCGCCGGGAGCCGGCAGAGCATCATTGCGACGAGTTAAACAAAAATCTCGCATTAAAAAAGCCCGCACGATTGATCGCGCGGGCTTGTGATGGGTGACGGAAGGCCTCCGGAATCATCCGAAGGCCGACTGCCAAGGCTTACTTCTTGTCGGTCTTGGCCTTGTTCAAAGCCGCGCCCAGGATGTCGCCGAGCGAAGCGCCCGAATCGCTGGAACCGAACTGCGCGATCGCTTCCTTCTCTTCCGCGACCTGGAGGGCCTTGACCGAGAGGGTCACGCGACGCGCCTTGCGGTCGAACTGGGTGACGCGCGCATCGATCTTCTCGCCGGGGGCGAAACGCTCGGGACGCTGATCACCACGGTCGCGAGCAAGCTCGTTACGCTTGATGAACGTGGAGAGGTCGGTGTCGACGATCTTCACTTCGATGCCGCCATCCTTCACCTCGAGAACCTCGCAGGTGACGATCTGGCCCTTCTTGAGTTCGCCGGCTTCCGCGAAGGGGTCGCCGCCGAGCTGCTTGATGCCGAGCGAGATGCGCTCCTTCTCGACGTCCACGTCGAGAACCTGCGCGCGAACCATGTCGCCCTTCTTGAAGTCGTCGATGACCTGCTCGCCCGGACGGTTCCAGTCGAGGTCCGAGAGGTGGACCATGCCGTCGACGTCGTTCTCGAGGCCGATGAAGAGACCGAACTCGGTCTTGTTCTTCACTTCGCCTTCGACTTCCGAGCCGACAGGATGCAGTTCGGCGAAGGCCTCCCACGGGTTCTGAAGCGTCTGCTTCAGGCCGAGCGAGATGCGGCGCTTCACCTGGTCGACCTCGAGGATCACCACCTCAACCTCCTGGCTGGTGGAGATGATCTTGCCGGGGTGGACGTTCTTCTTGGTCCAGGACATCTCGGACACGTGGATCAGGCCCTCGATGCCCGGCTCCAGTTCGACGAACGCGCCGTAATCGGTGATGTTCGTCACGCGGCCCTTGAGCTTGGCGTCGACCGGGTAGCGGGCGGCGATGCCCTCCCACGGATCGGCGAGGAGCTGCTTGATGCCGAGCGAGATGCGGTGCGTCTCGTGGTTGATCTTGATGATCTTGACCTTGACCGTCTGGCCGATGTTCACGACCTCCGACGGGTGGTTCACGCGGCGCCATGCCATATCGGTGACGTGCAGCAGGCCGTCGATGCCGCCGAGATCAACGAACGCACCGTATTCGGTGATGTTCTTGACCACGCCGTCGATGACCTGACCTTCTTCGAGGTTCGCCACGAGCTCGGAGCGCTGCTCGGCGCGGCTCTCTTCGAGGACCGTACGACGCGACACCACGATGTTGCCGCGGCGGCGATCCATCTTGAGGATCTGGAACGGCTGGCTGACGCCCATGAGCGGGGTAACGTCGCGCACGGGGCGGATGTCGACTTGGCTGCGCGGCAGGAACGCCACGGCGCCGTCGAGATCGACCGTGTAGCCGCCCTTGACCTGATTGAAGATCGTGCCGTTGACGCGCTCGTTGGCCTCAAAAGCCTTTTCGAGCTTGACCCAGCTCTCTTCACGGCGGGCCTTGTCGCGGGAGATGACCGCTTCGCCGAGCGCGTTCTCGATGCGCTCGACATAAACCTCGACCTCGTCACCGACGCTGACCGTCTGGTCGCGGTTCGGGCCGGCAAATTCCTTGAGCGCAACGCGCCCTTCCGTCTTGGCGCCGATATCGATGACGGCGACATCCTTCTCGATCGCCACCACGATGCCCTTGACGACTGAGCCTTCGCTGATTTCGTTCGTGAGGAACGATTCTTCGAGCAGGGCTGCGAAATCGTCGCGGCTCGGCGTGTATTGTGTAGCTGCAGACATGAATTCTCCTGAATGGCCCAACTTTAAGGGGCTTCACCGGCGGCTCGTGTTACGGGCCGCTTCCAACCGCCGCTGCCGGGAACGCCCCTGTCGGGCCAGGTCCCAGGCATGCCGCCCATATCGATGGGCGGGCCGGTGTCTCATCGACGGATGGAAACGTAAGTTTCCGGCAGGATCGGCAACGTCGATCTCCTGTCGGATTGCCGTCCCTTTAGCCGGTTTTTCCTGCCACCACAAGCAACTCCCGTTTGGGCTCGGTCTTCGGGACGGAACGGCCGTGCGAAGCCATCACGACAGCGGCGGGCCGACCAGCGCAATCCCGTAACGTTCGGCCGCGGCCGAAAGGGCAGCGGCCTGTTCGGGCGTCGGCGGCCCAGAGGCTTCCGGCAGGCCCTCATGGGTCGCCTGCCGGCCCAACGCCGAAACGAAACGCTCGAACTGTTCGCCCCTCGTGATGGTGAGCCAGCGGGCACCCTCCGCCGAGACGGCTCTGTACGTATGCGGCACCCCCTTGGGGGCAAGCACCGTGTCGCCGGCCGTCGCGCGCAGATCCCGGTCCCCAAGGCGAAATTGCAGCTCGCCTTGGATCACATGAAAAATCTCGTCCTCATTGTGATGGACGTGAAGCGGCGGCGAATCTCCATAGGCCGCCTGATGCTCGAGCACCGAGACTCCGTCCGCGCCATCATCGCAGGAAACCCGGATGACCACACGCGTATCCAGGAACCAGAGTTCGCGGCTGGTAGCGGAGTGAGGCTTCATGGGGCAGCTCCCGGTGGGAAATCACCGCTCATTTAGAATGCTATAGCGTGTTGTTCAAGTGCGCCGGCGAGGCCGCGCCTACGGCTAGACCGGCACATTCGTCCGTGGGGTCGCAAGTGCCCAGGCGATTGCTTTCTCAAGGTGGTCGTTGCCCCAAAACATCTCGCCATCCTCGGTCACGAAGGTGGGGGCGCCGAAAATGCCACGCAGCTTTGCGTCCTCGTTCGTTCGTTTGAGACGCAGCTTGACGGCCTCCGTCCCGGCTTCGGCGACGAGGGCCCGGCCGTCGAGACCAAGCCGATCGAGCACCTCCTGGATCACCGCAGGCTCGGCGATCTCCCGCCCCTCGGCGAATTCGGCCGAGAAGACGCCACGCGTGTAGGCCGCGGCCCAGCCACGATCCGCGCCAAGAAGACCGACCCGAGCCGCCAGCAGGCTGTTCTGCGGAAACACATGAGGCCGGAAGAACGGAATTCGCAAGGCTGCGGCCTCCCGTTCCATATCCCGCCACATGTAGCGGCCCTTGTCGGGAAACAAGGTGAAGGGCGAACTCGTCCAACCTTGCGCGGCGAAGATCGGCCCAAGCAGGAACGGCCGCCACAGAATGCCGACGCCGGCGCCATCCGCCGTGGCTTCGATGCGCATGGCGCTCAGATACGAATAGGTGGAGGCGAAATCGTACCAGAATTCGACGACGGGGCGCTGCGCCATTGGGGCACTCCGAGAGGGGTAATTGGTGAGTATGGTGTAATAGTGAAGGGTGAAGGGAAAGATAGGCGCGAGTGGATCGGCAGTCTCCTCCTCACTCCTCACTCCTCACTCCACTCACTCCACTCACCACTCACCACTCACCACTCACCCCTTCACCCCTTCACCCCTTGCACCCTCCTGCCTTCCCGGCTAATCCCGACATCTCTCAATCTGGAACCGCCCTCATGTCCGCCAAGCGTGTGAACAAGGTCGTGCTTGCCTATTCGGGCGGCCTCGACACCTCCATCATCCTCAAATGGCTGCAGACCACCTATGGCTGCGAAGTCGTGACCTTCACGGCGGATCTCGGCCAGGGCGAGGAGCTGGAGCCGGCGCGCCAGAAGGCCCTGCTGCTCGGCATCAAGCCCGAAAACATCTTCGTCGAGGATTTGCGCGACGAATTCGTGCGCGACTACGTGTTCCCGATGTTCCGCGCCAACGCGCAATATGAGGGCCTGTACCTCCTCGGCACCTCCATCGCGCGGCCGCTCATCGCCAAGAAGCAGATCGAGATCGCCGAGCGCGTCGGCGCCGACGCCGTGTCGCACGGCGCCACCGGCAAGGGTAACGATCAGGTCCGCTTCGAGCTCGGCTATTACGCCTTGAAGCCCGATGTGACCGTCATCGCCCCGTGGCGCGAATGGGATCTGCGCTCCCGCGAGCAGCTGATTGCCTTTGCCGAGGCGAACCAGATTCCGATCGCCAAGGACAAGCGCGGCGAAGCGCCGTTCTCGGTCGACGCCAACCTCCTGCACGCCTCCTCGGAAGGCAAGGTGCTGGAAGATCCGAACGTCGTGGTGCCCGATTACGTCTATTCGCGCACCAACGATCCGGAATCGGCCCCCGACAAGCCGACCGTGATCACCATCGAGTTCCTCAAGGGCGACCCGGTCGCCATCGACGGCAAGAAGCTCGGCCCCGCCGACCTGTTGGCGAAGCTCAACGCGCTCGGCCGCGAGAACGGCATCGGCCGCCTCGACCTGGTGGAAAACCGCTTCGTCGGCATGAAGAGCCGCGGCATGTACGAGACCCCCGGCGGCACCATCCTGGCGCTCGCCCATCGCGGCATCGAATCCATCACCCTCGACCGCGGTGCGGCTCACCTCAAGGATGAGCTGATGCCGAAATATGCCGAGCTGATCTATAACGGCTTCTGGTTCTCGCCGGAGCGCGAGATGCTGCAGGTGCTGATCGACAAGAGCCAGGAATTCGTCACCGGCGAGGTCAGGCTCAAGCTCTACAAGGGCGGCGTCCACATCATCGGCCGGGAGAGCCCCTACTCGCTCTACGACCAGGACCTCGTGACCTTCGAGGAAGGCGCGGTCGCCTACGACCACCGGGATGCTGCGGGCTTCATCAAGCTGAACGCGCTGCGCTTGCGGACGCTGGCGCAAAGGAAGAAGAAGCTCGGGTTGTGAGGGGCACGGTCGTCGCGGTCAGCCTCTCGCCATCGCATTCCTTCAGCAAGTCGAATGTCGATGTCATCCGGCTTGTGGCCGGGCTGGGCGTCGAGGGCGATGCGCATGCGGGCGTGACGGTAAAGCACCGGTCCCGCGTCGCGAAGGACCCGACGCAGCCCAATCTGCGTCAGGTTCATCTGGTCCATGCGGAGCTTTTCGACGAGCTTCGGGTCAATGGGTTCGATATCGCGCCCGGCGACATTGGAGAGAACATCACTACCCAAGGGGTCGATTTGCTCGGCCTTCCCACCGGAACAATTTTACGCCTCGGGCAGAACGCTATCGTTCAGGTCACGGGACTGCGCAATCCGTGCGTCCAGCTCGACCGCTTCCGCGAAGGCCTGATGGCCGCTCTGCTCGGGCGCGATGAGGAAGGGAACCTCGTTCGGAAAGCAGGCGTCATGGGGATCGTGATTGCCGACGGAGAAGTCCGGCCGGGCGATGTGATTGAGATCGAGCTCCCGGACGAGCCGCGTCGGCGGCTGGAGCCCGTCTGACGCCGGTTCACTGGATTGGGAGCCGCGCCTGATCCATTGCCAACCTTGGCCGTGACGCCTAACCTTTCGTCAACCGCGCGCTCCAGCGAGCCGCGAACCGGAAGGACGTCCTCCTGTGCTGACGAAACGCGACCTGCTTTTCTCCGTTGCGATCACGACCCTGGCCGTCGCCACCGCCAAGTCCACGCCTGCGCTCGCGCAGAACAAGGCCGATTGGCCCGACCTGCTGACTGCCAAGAACATCGCCGAGGAAGGCTTCATCTACGGGCTGCCGCTGGTGATGAATTACGCCGTCATGCAGGAATTTGCCGTCGACAGGAATTCGGGTCAGTTCAAGGCGACGTTCAACGAAATCGACAGCATGCACAATGTCGCCACGCCGGCGGACACGGCCATTATCACGCCGAACAGCGACACCCCTTACTCGTTCATCTGGCTCGATTTGCGTGCCGAGCCGATGGTCATCTCAGTGCCGATGATCGAACGGGACCGCTACTACTCGGTCCAGCTCATCGACGCCAACACCTACAATTTCGGCTATATCGGGACACGCGCCACGGGAACCGAGCAGGGCGACTATCTTGTGGTCGGTCCCGACTGGAAAGGTGAAAAGCCGACCGGCATCAAGCAGGTTTTCCGGTCGACCACGCCCTTTACGTTCACGGCGATCCGCACCCAGCTCTTCCATCCCGACGACATGCCGAATGTCGAGAAAATCCAGGCCGGCTACAAGGCTCAACCGCTTTCAGCCTTCCTGAAGCAGGCAGCCCCGCCAGTCGCCCCGAAGATCGCGTTCCTTCCCGCCAGCACCGCCGGGATCAAGGAAAACTTCTTTCCCTATCTCGACGCCGCGCTGCGATTCGTTCCGGAGACCTCACGGGACAAGGACATCAGGACCAAACTTGCCAAGATCGGCATCGGCCCCGGCAAGAGCTTCGATTTCAAGGATTTGTCGCTCGAGCACAAAGCCGAAATTCTCTTAGGCATGAAGCAGGGCGACGAGAAGGTCGACAAATGGCTGGCGGGCGGAAACAAGGTCATCAACGGCTGGAACGTCGGCTCGTTCTTTGGCGATGAGGCCTTCTACAACGGTGATTGGGTGATGCGGGCCGGCGCCGCCAAGGGCGGCCTCTATGGCAACGATGCCGTGGAAGCGATGTATCCCTACACACGAACGGATGCGACCGGCGAGCCGCTCGACGGCGGCAGGCACAAATACACCATCACCTTCGCGCCCGGCCAATTGCCGCCCGTGAATGCGTTCTGGTCCGTGACGATGTACGACGGCAAGAGCCAGTTTCTGGTGAAGAACCCGATCAATCGCTACCTCATCAATTCCCCGATGTTGGCGGCGATGAAAAAGGACCCGGACGGCTCGCTGACGCTGTACATCCAAAAGGACAGCCCCGGTGCCGACAAGGAAGCGAACTGGCTTCCTGCGCCGGACGACAAAATCTATCTCGTGATGCGCCTCTACTGGCCGAAGCCGGAAGCGCCTTCGATCCTGCCGGCCGGCGAAGGGACGTGGCAGCCGCCCGGCGTGAAACGGGTTGGGTCGTAGGGCAGGGGTCCAGGCCATCCGGGTCGAGGGGGTTGCGACACCGCTGCTATCATGCTGCCCGATCGTTTCATCAACTCTACCGCCGTCATGGCTTGACCCGTAACGACGACTTTTTACCCGCGCCGTCGCAAGAAAGACGTGGGTGCCGGGTCAAGCCCGGCCATGACGCGGTGGGTATGGACGAGTGCTGGATCGAGCCTCAACGGGCCTATCCCCTGCTTTGAAATAATGTTGCTTAAAGCTTGGCAATTCCCAGAACTCCCGATGAATTCTTTCCCGGGCCGAGACTGCTCCTTATAACTCCATCTCTTATTTTCCAGCATTCGTGTAAATCAGATTGATATTTCAGTCTATTGACCGGAGAGCATTCAAAATATCCGGGTCTCCGCTTTCGTCCATCCGAAAGCCATCCGAGGATCTGAGATTTACTTTGCCGAAATCAAATCCCGCAGCTCATCTCCCATTGGCAAGCTCGACCTCACATCTGGCGCCGGCACCGATTATTATGGTAGTCGGGCAGCGAAGCGTCGAACCAATCTCAAGTTTTCTAAACCGAAGTGCCACGGCTCGACTCCTCGCTTCGAAGCATAAAGAATGTTGAACTGCAGCCTCCGGCGGAACCTTTAGCTGTCACACATGTTGAGCGTGTTGACCCGCCCACCCCTCCCCGTGCTACCTCGTCATTGAAGTCGGGCGCACCCGGCTTCGGGGCCTAGAAAACCTCTCACTAGGCGGTCGGCATCGACCGCAATGATGCCTTCCCTACCGTTATGGTCGGGGAGGCGCTGCTTATGTCCAAGGCGCAAGCTGAAAGGGCAGTGCGGCCGTCCTTGGCGGCTTTTCTAGCTCCCCGACCACCAGTGGTTGCACTGGTGGTCGTTCCACTTTCGGGGAGTTTGGAGAATGGATCAGCCCTATAGCTTTCTCGCCGATTGCTTGTCGAAATTTCACACCGCGTCGGAGCCGATCCAGGCGCTTCTGATCGTGGCTCTGGCGCTCACCGTGCTCGGCGTGACCGGGCTGATGACGCGGGCTGCGGTGGAGATCGTGGCGATCCGGCATCGCGGGAGGGGTCGCTTCGCCACCGCTGCTATCATGCCACCCGATCGCTTCATCAACTCCACCGCCGTCATGCCCGGGCTTGACCCGGGCACCCACGACTTTTTACCCGCGCCGTCGCAAGAAAGACGTGGGTGGCCGGGTCGAGCCCGGCCATGACGACCGTCGAGGGTTTCAAGGCAAGCGAGCGGTGGCGACCGTCGAGCGTTCAAACGGGCCCGCCACTCGCGTTGCGGCAGAATCTCGGCCCGCCCTATTGCCGCCGCTGTCTCATCACTATATTGCGTCGCAACAGATTTCCGCCCGGTTCGAGCCAGGGGCGCGGGGGCACTTCCACCGCGAACCGGGCCGTTTTGCATTTGAAAGCCCTGAAAGCCTCCCCATGAAGCTGCGAAATATCGCCATCATCGCCCACGTCGACCACGGCAAGACCACCCTCGTCGACAAGCTCCTGTCCCAGTCCGGCAGCTTCCGCGAAAACCAGCGCGTGGAAGAACGCGCGATGGATTCGAACGATCTCGAGAAGGAGCGCGGCATCACCATCCTGGCCAAGGCGACCTCGGTCGTCTGGAAGGACACCCGCATCAACATCGTCGATACCCCGGGCCACGCCGATTTCGGCGGCGAGGTGGAGCGCATCCTCAGCATGGTGGACGGCGCGATCGTCCTCGTGGACGCGGCCGAAGGGCCGATGCCGCAGACCAAGTTCGTGGTCTCCAAGGCTCTGAAGATCGGCCTGAAGCCGATCGTCGCCATCAACAAGATCGACCGGCCCGACGCCCGTCACATCGAAGTCGTCAACGAGGTGTTCGACCTCTTCGCGGCGCTCGATGCGACCGA
This sequence comes from uncultured Alphaproteobacteria bacterium, assembly GCA_963828985.1. Taxonomy (GTDB): domain Bacteria; phylum Pseudomonadota; class Alphaproteobacteria; order Rhizobiales; family Beijerinckiaceae; genus Microvirga. The sequence goes on along the minus strand of CAWHGT010000003.1, from coordinate 1,196,967 downwards.
CGAGCAGCTCGATTTCCCGATTCTCTACGGTTCGGGCCGCAACGGCTGGATGGCGGACGCTCCCGAAGGTCCGAGCGACCAGGGTCTCGGACCCCTGTTCGACCTCGTGCTGAAGCACGTGCCGCCCGCGAAGGTCGAGGACGGACCGTTCCGGATGCTCGGCACCCTGCTCGAAGCCAACCCGTTCCTGGGGCGCATCGTCACGGGCCGCATTTCGTCGGGCTCGGTGAAGCCCAACCAGACCATCAAGGTCATCGACCGCGAGGGCAAGCTCGTCGAGACCGGCCGGGTGTCGAAGATCCTGGCGTTCCGCGGCCTCGAGCGCCAGCCGATCGAACTCGGCGAGGCGGGCGATATCGTGTCCATCGCGGGCCTCGTGAAGGGTTCGGTGGCCGACACCTTCTGCGCGACCGAGAACGACATTCCGATCCAGGCCCAGCCGATCGATCCGCCGACCGTCACCATGTCGTTCCTCGTCAACGATTCGCCGCTTGCCGGCACCGAGGGCGACAAGGTCACGAGCCGCATGATCCGCGACCGCCTCTTCAAGGAGGGCGAAGGCAACGTGACGCTGAAGATCGAGGAGGCGGCCGACAAGGATTCGTTCTTCGTCTCCGGACGTGGCGAATTGCAGCTCGCGATCCTGATCGAGACCATGCGCCGCGAAGGCTTCGAGCTCGCCGTGTCGCGTCCCCGGGTGGTGTTCACCAAGGACGAGGCGACGGACGAATTGCTCGAGCCGATCGAGGAAGTCGTCATCGACGTGGATGAGGAATATTCGGGCGTCGTCGTCCAGAAGATGTCCGAGCGGCGCGCCGACATGATCGAGATGCGCCCCTCGGGCGGCAATCGCCAGCGTCTGGTGTTCTACGCGCCCACCCGTGGCCTCATCGGCTACCAGGGCGAGCTGATGACCGACACGCGCGGCACCGCCATCATGAACCGGCTGTTCCACGCCTACGAGCCCTTCAAGGGCGATATCGCCGGCCGCCGCAACGGCGTTCTGATCTCGAACGACAGCGGCGAGGCCGTGGCCTACGCCTTGTGGAACCTCGAGGATCGCGGCCCGATGATGATCGAGCCGGGCTGGAAGGTCTATCAGGGCATGATCGTCGGCGAGCATAACCGCGAGAACGATCTCGAGGTGAACGTGCTCAAGGGCAAGAAGCTCACCAACATCCGCACCACCTCGAAGGACGAGGCGGTCCGCCTCACGCCGCCGATCCGCATGACGCTGGAGAAGTCGCTGGCGTGGATCCAGGAGGACGAGCTGGTGGAAGTGACGCCGAAATCGATCCGCATCCGCAAGACCGTGCTCGACCCGAACGAGCGCAAGCGCGCCGAGCGCTCGGGCAAGGAAAGCGCCGTCGCCTGACGGTCGTCGGAATCCCTCCGCACGCGGAGAATGTTGGAAAAGGCCTCCTCCGGGAGGCCTTTTTGTTTGTCAGCCCTCGGCTTTGCCGGGCAGGCTTTGTCGCGGTGCTGCGCCCTGGCGCCGCTCCTCAACCGCTTGTCGAATTGGTGGCGTCCTTCTCGCCTGCTTCGGGCAAGGCGCCGGCGCCGGGAGTTGCTTCGTGGTTGGTGAGATCGCCGCCCGCATGCGGACCGGCGGCGGGCAGATCGGGAGCGGCATCGCCGCCGCGATCCTTCGCGCCGCCCAGATCCGCGCCCGGCCTGTCGGCCCCGGCCTCGGGCTTTCGGCCCGCTGCCGCCGGATCGGGTTTTTCCGCGGTCGGATCCTGATCGCTGTTATTGCCGTAGCCTGCATGACCCATCGGCTGGTTTCCTTTCTGTGGATCGGCTCAATCGATCGTGCGCGGTTTTTGGCGCGCCTTGTCGCCCTTGCCGTCGGTCTGCTCCGAGAACGACAGACCGCCCGCGACCTTGCGGTCTTCCGCCTCGCCGCGCGACGCAAGCTGGTCGGAATGACCGCCCGAAGACCCGCCGAGCGCCGGATTTTCGCGTGCCGCCGACTTTCCAGCCCGTGCCGAAGCGCGCTCGGCGTCGGATCGTCCGCCGCCTTCCTGCTTGGTGATCTCGGCCTGCTGCGCGGTCTGGCGGCCGCCGTTCACGGCCGGGCCGTCGCTGCTTCCGACCCGGTTGTCGTTTTTCTTCGGCATGTTCAATTCCCGTCTTTTCCTGTCACGGCCGTGGCGCGCTCGATGGCCTCAGCGGTCGCATCCTTGTCGTCGGGCGACAGGCTGGCGTCGCTGAGATGCCGCGTGGTTTCGGGAGTCTCGGCAGCGGTGAGCTCCGAGTGATCGCCGTCCCGGTTTTCCTCGTTCGTCATCGCTTGTTGGTAGGCGTAGGCGTCGCCGCCCGGCTCGTCCCAAGCCCGGCGCAAGGTCGCGTTGCCCTCCGGCCCGCCGTCCCGTTCGGCGTCCGGCGGATTGGCGTCGCCGCCGCGCTGCTGGTTGCGGATCTGGTCCGCGCTCTCTCTGTTCAGGGAATGTGGTGCGTTGCGCTCTGCCATGGGAAGCTCCTCGTCCGCTCGGTCCACGAAGAAACCGGACGGAAACCAGAAAGTTCTGGCTGCGCTTCGCGCTTACGACGAGGCGAAGGGCTTCATGAAATCCGGCAGCGGGCGACCCTCGGACAGGAGATATTTCGCCATCCGACCAACAACCGCCCTCACCGCCGGACGATCACCAACGCGATCGCGCCAGCCAAGGAGGTTCGGCGTGTCCTCGCTCATGCCTGCGCCCATGCGCGCGCCGAACAATTGCGCCATGTAAAATGCGATGTCGGCAAAGGAATACGGGCCCGCCAGATAATCGGCGCCCCGGAGTCGCTCCTCCATCTGCCGATAGAACCGCGCCGAGGCTTCGCGGCTCGCCACCGCCACCGGATCGTCGGGCGTGTCCTGAAGGCTCATCAGGCGGATGATCGGGCGGGAAATAAACCTCGTCCGAAAGGTGCTCGATCTGGCGCGCCCGCGCCCGGCCTGCGACGTCGCGCGGCCAGAGCGGAGGATCGGGCCGAAGATCCTCCCAATATTCGAAGATCTGCGTCGAATCGAATAGCTCCACATCCCCATGCACGAGCACCGGCACCTGCCGCTTGGGATTGATGCGCTCGACCTCCGGGTGCTTCGGGTCGTAGAGGCGCGCCATATGGAACGGCACCATGGTGACCTCCACGTCGAGGCCCTTTTCAAGCGCGGCGATCTCGGCCTTCGCGCCGAACATGCTGAGCGGCCCGGAATAGAGCCGCATCGGCACAGTCGCAATCTTGTCGGTCATTCCAGCCTCACGAAAAAAGGCGGCCGAAGCCGCCCTTTCCACCTTGGAGGTCGACCCTCACACGCCTTCGAACAATGCGCTGGTAATGTAGCGTTCGGCGAAGGACGGCGCGACGGTGACGATGCGTTTTCCCTTGAATTCCGGACGGCCCGCGATCTCCAGCGCCGCCGCCACATTGGCGCCGGTTGAGATGCCGCCCGGAATGCCTTCGAGCTTGGCGAGTTTCCGGGAAACGTCGAACGAGGTCTGGTTGCCGACCGTCACGACGCCGTCGATGACGCCGCGATCGAGAACATCCGGCACGAACCCCGCGCCGATGCCCTGGATCTTGTGTGGACCGGGCTGGCCGCCGGAGAGAACCGCCGAATCCTCCGGCTCCACCGCGAAGATCTTGAGTTCCGGCAGCCTCGGTTTGAGCACCTGCCCCACGCCCGTGATGGTGCCGCCGGTGCCGACGCCGGCAACGAAAGCATCGAGCCTGCCGCCCGTGTCGTTCCAGATTTCTTCCGCGGTGGTGCGACGATGGATGTCCGGATTGGCCGGGTTCTTGAATTGCTGCGGCATCACCGATCCGGGGATCTCCTTCAGCAATTCCTCGGCTCGCGCGATAGAGCCCTTCATGCCCATTGGGCCGGGAGTCAATTGGAGTTCGGCGCCGAGAAACGCCAGCATCTTGCGGCGCTCGATGGACATGGTCTCGGGCATCACGAGGATCAGCCGGTAGCCTCGGGCGGCCGCCACGAAAGCAAGCGCGATGCCGGTATTGCCGGAGGTCGGCTCGACCAGGGTCGCGCCTGGCTTGATGATGCCGGACGCTTCCATCGCGTCGATCATGCTGACGCCGATACGGTCCTTCACGCTCGAAATCGGGTTGAAGAATTCGAGCTTCACCAGAATCTCGGCGTCGACGCCATATTCCTTCGGCAACCGATTGAGGCGGACCAGCGGCGTGTTGCCGATCGTGTCCGTGATGGAACCGTAAATCCGGCCTCGGCCGGGTTTAGAGTCGGTTTCGGCCATGGGTTTCTCCTGAACTGTGCGAAGCAGGTTTACGCGTTCTACTGAAAATTGTCGATAATTGGATTATTTCACAAATTAAATGGTGAAATCCGTGTTGGACTGAGTCCGCCATCGCCCCAGCGAGGCGCGCATGTGTGCAAAGGTCGTCCACCGTAACACCATCGAGTTCCGCCAGAAATGCCACCACGCCCCGGTCGACGAGGGGGCCGACGATCTCCTCGGCAAGCTGCGAGTCCGGTCGCGGCAACGGCGATGCCTCGGTCTCCGCCATCATGACGGCGCGCACGATGTCGCCGGCGGTGAGGCGGCGGCGCTCGCGGGCGAGTTCGTAGCCACCGCGAGGTCCGCGCGTTCCTTTGAGGATTCCGTGTCGCACGAGCGCCTGAAGCACTGGTTCGAGATGCCGCGCAGGCAGTTTGTGCCGGGCCGCGAGCGCCTTGGCGGAGACTGGCTGAGGCCGGGCGTGGAGCGCGATATCCGTCACCGCCGCGATGGCGAGGAGCGAACGCCGCGACAGAAAGTTCATGTGCGGTCTCGTAAGAGGCCGGTGGAACCGAAACCGCCTGCGGCGCGGGACGTCTCGTCCACGGAATCGACCTCGATCACCGTCACCGCGGTGACCGGCGCCACCACCATCTGGGCGATCCGCATTCCGCGCGTCACGGTGAAAGGCTCGGCCCCGAGATTGACCAGAATCACCTGCACCTCGCCGCGATAATCCGCGTCGATCGTGCCGGGCGTGTTCAGCACGGTGATGCCGTGCTTGATGGCAAGGCCAGAGCGCGGACGGATCTGCGCCTCGAAGCCCGGCTCCAGTTGCAGCACCAGGCCTGTGGGCACCAGCGCCCGCTCCATGGGCCGCAGCACCACCGCCTCCGTGTTCGCTGCACTCAGGTCCATGCCGGCAGCGCCCGCACTTTCGTAAGCGGGCAGCGGCAGGTCCGCCGCGTGAGGAAGGCGCCGGATGCGCAATGTCGGGTTCATGGCTGCGCGGCGATCATGCGGGCGAGATGCGCCATCAGCTTCTCGGCGACCTCCGTCTTCGACAGGATCGGCCAGGTCTCGACGCCAGCGGCGCTCACCAGATGAACGGCATTGCGGTCCCCGCCCATGACGCCGCTTTCCGGCGACACGTCGTTGGCGACAATCAAATCGCAGCCTTTCCGGGCAAGTTTGGCCTTGGCGTTGTCGATCACATTCTGGGTCTCCGCCGCGAAGCCGACGACGAGTTCGGGCCGGCCGGCATTACGATGCGCGATGGTGGCGAGAATGTCCGGGTTCTCGGCCAGCGCGAGGTCCGGCAATGAGCCGCCATTCTTCTTGATCTTCTGCGGATCCGCATTGGCGACCCGCCAATCGGCGACCGCGGCCGCGAAGATCGCGATATCGGCCGGCAGTGCCTGTTCGACCGCCGCCAGCATGTCGCGGGCGCTCTCCACGCGCACCATGGCGATTCCGGGAGGATCTGGCAGGTTGACGGGACCCGAGACGAGGGTCACCCGCGCGCCTGCGGCTGCCGCCGCCCTGGCGATGGCATGGCCCTGCTTGCCCGATGAGCGGTTGGCGATGTAGCGCACCGGATCGATGGGCTCGTGGGTCGGTCCGGCGGTAATCAGCACGTGGCGTCCGCTCAACGGGCCGTTCACGGCCAGCAGGCGTTCGGCCGCGTCGGCGATTTCCACAGGCTCCGCCATGCGGCCGGGGCCGAATTCCGCCTCCGCCATCGCGCCGTCGTTGGGACCGATCCTGTGGACGCCGTCATCCAGCAGCGTTTCGAGGTTCCGCCGCGTCGCCGGGTGCTGCCACATGCGGACATTCATGGCGGGTGCGATCAGGATCGGCAGGGTGGTGGCGAGCAGAACCGTCGTTGCGAGATCGTCCGCATGCCCGCCCGCCATCCTTGCCATGAGGTTGGCGGTCGCCGGGGCGACGACGATCAGGTCGGCATCGCGGGCGAGCCGGATGTGGCCGATATCCGCCTCGTCCTGCCGATCGAACAGGTCCGTGTGGCTGCGTTGTCCCGAGAGCGAAGAGGCTGCCAGCGGCGTGACGAATTCCTGCGCCCCGGCGGTCAGGATGCAGCGCACCGACGCGCCGCGCTCCCGCAGGCGTCGAATGAGGTCGAGGGATTTGTAGGCAGCAATCCCGCCGCCGATGACAAGAAGGATGCGTTTGCCCGACAGCGCCATCGTCTAAAAGCCTCCGAACGCCATGATGATCAGCGACACCGCGATGATCCACAAGGCCGCCGTGCTCCACCGATTGCCACGGGCCTCGGCCCGCCCGATCGCCGAGACGCTGTCGCGATGCAGCGCCATGCCTTCCGCCGTCATGTCTTCGACCCGGCCGAGAATGCGCTTCGCCCGAAGCGCCATGTCGGGCAGGTCGGCGGCAAGGCCTGCCAGCGTCCACAGGCCCTTGCCGGTTTCCTCGACGCGGCCGATCGGCCCGAGATGGCGTTCCATCCATTCCCGCACCACGGGCTCCGAGGTGGTCCACATGTCGAGCCGCGGATCGAGATTGCGCGCCACCCCTTCGACCACCACCATGGTCTTCTGCAGCATCACCAGTTCGATCCGGGTCGCCATGTCGAACAGGGACGTGATCTCGAACAGAAGCGTCAGCAGCTTCGCCATCGAAATTTCATCGGCCCGGCGATCGTGGATGGGTTCGCCGATGGCGCGGATCGCCTGCGCGAAATCCTCCACCGAATGATGCGGCGGCACGTAGCCGGCCTCGAAATGCACCCTGGCGACCCGCAGATAATCGCGCTGGATGAAGCCCAGCAGGATCTCGGCGAGGAACCGCCGCTCCTTCATGCCGAGGCGGCCCATGATGCCGAAATCGACCGCCACGAGCCGGCCCTGATCGTCCACGAACAGATTGCCCGGATGCATGTCCGCGTGAAAGAAGCCGTCCCGGATGGCGTGGCGCAGAAACGACTGGATGACCGTGCGCCCGAGCGCGCCACGATCGAGGCCCGCGGCCTCGATGGCCGCCACGTCGTTCAGGCGGATGCCGTCGATCCACGTGATGGTCAGCACATCCCGGGCGGTCAGCTCCCATTCGGGTTTCGGCACGATGAAATCGGGATCGTCCCGGGTATTTTCCGCGAGCTCGGAGACTGCCGCCGCCTCGAGGCGCAAATCCATTTCGACCGACACCGACCGCGCCAGCGCGTCGACGATTTCGACCGGCTTGAGACGGCGCGCATCGGGCACCCACCGCTCGAACAGCCGGGCGGCCGCGCGCATGGCCTGAAGGTCGCGCGCAAAACCCTCGCGGACGCCGGGCCGCACCACCTTGACGGCCACCGTGAGGTCGCCATCCGACGTCCGTATGCGGGCCTTGTGCACCTGTGCGATCGAGGCGGCGGCGATCGGCTCGCTGAATTCGACGAAGAGCTCGTCGATGGGACGCCCGAGGGCGATCTCCACCATGCGCACCGCCTCGGCGCGGGGAAAAGGCGGCATCCGGTCCTGCAGCCGCTCCAGATCGCGCGCCGCCGGAGCGCCGACGATATCGGGGCGGGTGGCGAGGAACTGGCCGAACTTCACATAGGACGGGCCGAGCTTGGTCAGGGCCGCCGAGAGGCGGGCCGCGCCATCGCCGGCACTGCGCCGTTCGATGGTGCGGGCGAGGCGCAATCCCAATCTGGCGGCAGGCGGCAAGGCGCTCGGGTCGATCAGCGCGAGGGCGCCCTCGCGAGCCAGGACGAGGCCCGCATGGGCATTGCGGATGAGATGGACGAGGCTGCCGATCACGTCAGATCTTCCAGCCGGAATGAATGTTGACGATGCCTCCGGTCAAAGGCCGGTGGGTCACCCGCCGGAAGCCCGCTTCCTCGATCATCCGCGCAAAGGCGGCAGGCGGCGGGAAGCGGCGGATGGATTCGACGAGATATTGGTAGGATTCGGAATCCCCCGTCACCATCTGGCCGAGCTTGGGAATGACATTGAACGAATAGGCGTCGTAGATCCGGTCGAGCAGCGGCACGTCGACCTTCGAGAATTCCAGGCACAGAAACCGTCCGCCGGGCCTCAGGACCCGATGGGCTTCGCGCAGGGCCGCGTCGATGCGAGGCACATTGCGGATGCCGAACGCGATCGTGTAGGCGTCGAACGTCTTGGCCCCGAGCGGCAGTTCCTCGGCGTTCGCCTCGATGAAATCGATGCGGCCGGCATAGCGCTCCGCGGCGCGCTCCTGCCCGACCTTGAGCATCTCGCCGTTGATGTCGAGGATCGTCACGTGGGTTTGTGCCCCGCCGGCGTCGAGGATCCGGAACGCCACATCGCCGGTTCCGCCGGCGACGTCGAGATGGCGGAACGGCCGGTCGTGCGGCGGCCGAAGGGAGGTCACGAGGCTGCTTTTCCACAACCGATGAAGACCTGCCGACATGAGGTCGTTCATCAGGTCGTAGCGACCGGCGACGGAATGGAAGACCTCGTTGACCTTGCGCTGCTTGTCGTCGAGCGGCACGGACCGGAAGCCGAAATGGGTCTTCTCGTCGCTCATCGTCCTCACGCCTCACTCAAATCCTTGAGCGATCCATAGCGGAAGCGCATCCGAAACGCTATGTGAAGGCCATCCCGAACCGCCGAGATGGTTGATGCCCGAGCTCCCCGAAGTCGAAACCGTGCGCCGGGGTCTTGCGCCCGCCATGGTCGGCGCACGCTTCACCGAAGTGATCCTGCGCCGGCCCGACCTTCGTTTCCCGTTCCCGGCCCATTTCGCCGAGCGGCTGCGGGGCCAAGAGGTCACGGCTCTCGGGCGCAGGGCCAAGTATCTGCTGGCGGATCTCTCGTCCGGGGAGGTGCTGGTCATGCATCTCGGCATGTCGGGGCGCTTTCTGGTGGCGATGGACGGAAAGGAAACCCGCCCGGGAGAGTTCCATCTCGACCGGGCGCTTGGCGCCCATGACCATGTGGCGTTCAGCTTCTCCAACGGCGCGACCGTCACGTATAACGACGCCCGACGGTTCGGCTTCATGGACCTGGTGCCGCGCAGCGGGATCGAAACCAGCCGGCATTTCAGCCAGATGGGCATCGAGCCCCTCGGCAACGAACTCTCCGGCGAGAGCCATCGCGCGCCTGTTCGCAGGCAAGCGTACGCCGCTGAAGGCAGCTCTCCTCGACCAGAGCCTGATCGCGGGTCTCGGCAATATCTATGTGTCGGAGGCGTTGTTCCGCACCGGGCTGCATCCGGAGGCCGCGGCAGGCTCGCTCGTGACTGCCCGCGGGCGCCCGACCGAGAGCGCCCACCGGCTGGCCGAGGTGATCCGTGACGTCCTCAACGAGGCGGTGGTCGCCGGCGGGTCGACCCTGCGGGATCATCAGCAGGTCGACGGCACATTAGGATATTTCCAGCACCGCTTCCGGGTCTATGACCGGGAAGGCGAGGCCTGCGTGACCCCCGCCTGCACAGGAATCGTCCAGCGCCTCGTGCAATCGGGCCGCTCGACCTTCTTTTGCCCGCGCTGCCAGCGGCGCAAAGCGGTCAGAAAAACACCAGCGTCGTGAGCAGGAAGACCGGCAGCAGGATCGTGCTCGACCACAGGATGTAGCCGAAAAAGCTCGGCATCCTGACGCCGCCCTCGCGCGCGATCGCGTAGACCATGAAGTTCGGTGCATTGCCGATATACGAGTTCGCACCCATGAAGACCGCGCCGGCGGAGATCGCCGTCAGCGTGACGGCGCCCTTGGTCATCAGCTGTTGGGCATCGCCTCCCGCAAGCTCGAAGAACACCAGGTAGGTCGGCGCATTATCGAGAAATGACGACAGTCCCCCGGCAAGCCAGAAATACGCCGCGTTATTGGCGCTCCCGTCGGGATCGAGTCACCAACGCCACCAGAGGCGCGAAAACGCCCGCCGACCCCGCCCGCAGCATGGCCAGAACCGGGATGATGGTGAGGAAGATGCCGGCAAAGAGCTTCGCCACTTCGGCGATCGGCCCCCACGAGAAACCGTTCTCCACGCGATAGCGCTTCGGCGTCCAGGCGAGCGACGCCCAGGTGACCGCGATCATGATCGCGTCGCGCAGCAGGTTCGCGAGTTCGACCTCGACGTTCAGGATCGTCATCCGGCCGAGATCGAGCTTGGCGCTCATCAGGATGGCCGCGATGATGATTGCGAGGAGCGGGAAATTGATGCCGCCGACCACGCTGATCCCCGTATCGGGGGTCGGATCGGGCCTCATCACGCCCTCTTTCCGGTAGATCGCCCAGTCAAGGAGGAAGAACAGCACCAGCAGAACGCCGCTTACAAAGAACGTTTCCCGCCAGAGGTTCTGCGTCGTCCAGAAGAAATCGACCCCGCGCAGGAAGCCGAGGAAGAGCGGCGGGTCGCCAAGGGGCGTGAGCGAGCCGCCGATATTCGACACGAGGAAGATAAAAAATACCACCACATGGACGTTGTGGCGGCGGTTGTCGTTGGCGCGCATGACCGGGCGGATCATCACGATGGACGCGCCGGTGGTACCGATGAGGCTCGCCAGGACCGCCCCGAGTGCAAGAAGCGACGTATTGATCACCGGCGCGCCATGAATATTGCCGCGCACGACGATGCCGCCGGCGACCGTGAACAGCGCCAGGAGCAGCAGGATGAACGGGATGTATTCCAGAAGCGCCGTGTGCAGGAGCGCCTGCAAAGCGGTGGATGGACCGACCAGCATCGCCATTGGAATCAGGACGAGCAGGCCCCAGAGAGCCGCGATTTTTCCGTGATGATGCTCCCACGTGTGGGCGGCGAGGAGTGGAAACAGCGCGATCGACATCAGAATGCCAACGAAGGGGAGCGCCCACAGGATGTTGAGCGAAGACCCGTCGAACTCCGCCGCCGTCGCCTGGCCGGGCAGGCTCCACATGACGGTAGCCAGGATGAGTCCTCGCCCGAGCGACGAAACGGCTTTGCGCATGAAATCCCCCCGGGTCGCCGGTTGCCGGCATTGAACGGCGTTTTAAGCGAAGGCCGGTGCGGCCGCAACGCAGTGTTAACCGGCTGTTCACCACGATCAGGACAAGGTAAACAACGTTGCAAGCCATTGGGCGCCGCCCGGAGCGCCTCGGGGGCAATCGTCATGTGCCGCTTTCTCGCCTATCGGGGCGAACCTATTTTTCTGACAGACCTCGTCTGCGCTCCCTCGCATTCGCTCGTTCACCAGTCGCTTCACGCGGCCGAGGCGAAAACCGAGACCAATGGCGATGGCTTCGGCATCGGCTGGTACGGCGAGCGGCCCGTGCCGGGAACCTACCGGGAGGTGCGTCCCGCGTGGTCGGACGAGAATCTTCGCTCCCTGTGCGATCAGGTTCGTTCCGGCCTGTTTTTCGCCCATGTGCGCGCATCGACCGGCACCGCCACCACCCGCGCCAATTGCCATCCGTTCGCCCATGGTCGCTACCTGTTCATGCATAACGGCCAGATCGGCGGTTATGCGCGCATCAAGCGGCGCATCGAGGCGCTGATCCCGGACGACCTCTACGAGACCCGCCACGGCACGACGGATTCCGAAGCGATCTTTCTGCTGGCGATCGCCAACGGGCTTGGCGAGGACCCGGTCGGCGCGATGGCGCGAACCCTCAAGCAGGTTCGCGCCATGATGGTGGAAGCGGCGATCCCCGATGCGCTGAAATTCACCGCCGCCGCCACCGACGGCGAGAGCCTCTGGGCTTATCGCTGGTCCTGTGACGGCAACCCGCCGACGCTCTATTTTCGCGAGGTCGACGGCAATCTTCTGGTCGTATCCGAGCCTATCGACGACAAGACGAAGGGCTGGCGCGAAGTGCCCAAGGGCTGCAGCCTCGTGGCACGGAAGGGATGCGAGACGCGGGTCGAATGCCTCAACGAGGCCATGGCGCTGGTGGCAGCGTGAATCCGGCCGTCACCCATCGAGCTCCGGATATTGCCGAAAAATTCCCTCCTGGTTGAAGGGGATGCGTCTCTCGCTTTCAAGGTAAGCCCGAATCCTCGGACGTTCGGCGACCGCCCTGTGGAGCGCGGCCACCAGCGGCGTCTTGCGCAGCGCGGCGGCGGTTGCGTTGGGAAACGCGTAGGTCAGACCTTCGACGACCTGAAACAGCGAAAGATCCGCGTAGGTGAGATCGGCGCCGACCAGATGGTCGCTGCCTGACGGATTGCGGTCCAGGATCTCCTCGAACCATTGAAGAAATTTCGGAATCCGGCTCTGGCGGAATTCCTTCGCGCGACGAAGCGCCTCGTCCTTCTGGTCCTCGTAATAGAGCCCGACGCCCACCGGATGGTGCGTGTCATGAGCCTCGTTGACGAGATCCGCGATGGTGAGCTGTATCTGGTGCGTCCACAACCCGCCCGCCGGGTCCTTTGGCGCAAGCCCATGCTGCGCGCCAAGATAGAGCAGGATCGCCGACGTCTGGCCGATGAGAAGGTCGCCGGACCGCAGGAAGGGCGGCGCGAAGGGCGGCTTTTCCGCGTCGCGCATCAGACGCATCATCGCCCGCGTGCCATTCGGTCCGCGGGCCACATCCACATACTCCGCGCCCGCCTCCTCGAGCGCCAGACGCACGAACTCGCCGCGGCCCTGGATCGTCGGCCAGTAGTAGAGTTCGTACGACATCGGATGCTCCCGCGGTTGGTAGTGGAACGTTGCAGGGTATGACAAGTTCGAATGGCCTCGCGCTCTCCGCCAACGCGAGTAACGCGTCTCCTTCCAGCTGCAGATGACGATGATGAAGGTCTCGCATGCCGATTGTCTCGTAGAAATTCAGGGCGCTCCGACCTTCCTCGACAAATAATTCGATCCGCGCCCAATCACGCACCAGCGCGATTCTTGCCACGCTCGCCATCAGAAAGCGGGCTGCTCCCGACCGCCGGTGATCAGGCACCACATACAAGGCGTGTACGATTGCCGATCGGCTTTCCACGCCATCCGGCATAGCCGCGAAAAAGCGACACGAACCCCACTGGCTGGCCATCACGCTCGGCAATGAAGGCCTCAAAGAGCCGATCTGAACCGAAGCCGTCTTCGCGCAGGTCGATCCACAGAGGTCCATGGTGTCTGGCCCGGCAAGATGGTCATCGATCGAGGCCTGAAACAAAGCCGAAAATGCGTCTCGGCGTCCAAAATCGTTGCAGGGCCGGACCACGACGTTACGCGGCTCGCTCAATGCGCCTCGTCCCAATTCTGCGCCGCGCGCGCATCGACGCCGAGCGGCACCTTCAGGCTCACCGCCGGGAACGGCGCGTCCGTCATCACGCGGGCGATGACCGGCAGCGTCGCGTCGATCTCCTCGTCGGGGGCTTCGAACACCAGTTCGTCGTGAACCTGCAGCAGCATGCGCGCCGACAGGCGCTCTTTGCGCAATGCATCCTCCATGCGCACCATGGCGCGGCGGATGATGTCGGCGGCGCTGCCCTGGATCGGCGCGTTGATGGCCTGGCGCTCGACCCCCGCGCGCTCGTTCGGATTGCCCGATTTGATCTGCGGATAATGGCAGACCCGGCCGAACAGGGTGGTGACGTAGCCGTTTTCGCAGCGTGGCCTTCTTGATGTCGTCCATGTAGGTGCGAATGCCCGGGAAGCGTTCGAAATACTGCCGGATGAACGCCGCCGCCTCGCCGTGCGGGATGCTCAGGCGCTGCGCCAGGCCGAAGGCCGAGATGCCATAGATGATGCCGAAATTGATCGTCTTGGCGCGGCGGCGCAGGTCGGCGGTCATCTGGTCGAGCGGCACCCCGAACATCGCCGAGGCGGTCGCCGCGTGCACGTCGATGTTCTGCGCAAACGCTTCCTGCAATTGCGGGATGTCGGCGATGTGCGCCAACAGACGCAATTCGATCTGGCTGTAATCGGCCGAAATGATCTTCGATCCGGGCGGCGCGACGAAAGCGCGGCGAATCTTGCGGCCGGCCTCGGTGCGGATCGGGATGTTCTGAAGATTCGGCTCAGACGAAGACAGCCGCCCCGTGGTGGTGGAGGCGAGCGCGTAGGAGGTATGCACGCGCTTCGTCTCGGGGTGCATGTGCTGCTGCAGCGAATCCGTATAGGTCGATTTCAACTTCGACAGCTGACGCCATTCGAGAATCTTCTCCGGCAGGATGTGGCCGGCCTGCGCCAGTTCATCCAGCAGGGTCGCGGGGGTCGCCCATTGACCGGACGGCGTTTTCTTGGCGCCCGGCAGGCCCATCTTGCCGAACAGGATATCGCCGATCTGCTTGGGCGAGCCGAGATTGATCTTCTCGCCCGCGATCTCCTGAATCTCGTCTTCGAGGCGCGCGATCGACTGGGCGAAATCGCCCGACAACCGGCTCAGGATCTGCCGATCGACGGAGATGCCGCGCATTTCCATGCGGCCGATCACGTCGATGAGAGGGCGCTCGAGGGTCTCGTACGGCGTCGCGCGCCCTTCCGCCGGCAGGCGCGGTTTCAGCACCTGCCACAGGCGCAAGGGTGACGTCGGCGTCCTCCGCCGCGTAGGCCGTCGCCTTGTCGAGATCGACGCGATCGAACGTCACCTTGCTCTTGCCGGTGCCCGCCACCTCGCCCCATGTCATCGGCGTGTGACCGAGATGGCGCTTCGCCAATTCGTCCATGCCGTGCGGGCCCTTGCCGGCGTCCAGCACGTAGGAGATCAGCATCGTGTCGTCGAAGGGCCGCATGTCGATGCCGTGGCGTTTCAGGATCACCCAATCGTATTTGATGTCCTGACCGATCTTGAGCACCGAACGATCTTCGAGCAGCGGCTTGAGCACCGCGAGCGCGTCCGTCAACCGCGATCTGCCCCGGCACCATGCCGCCGCCGAAAAGATCGGAATCGCCGCGATGCTGCAGCGGCACATAGGCCGCGCGCCCGGGCTGGAGCGCGAGGGAAATCCCGACCAGATCGGCGAGATTGGGGTCGAGCGCACTGGTTCCGGTGTCGAGCGCCACATAGCCCTGCTCGCGAGCCTGCGCGACCCATTCCGCCAACACTTCGAGACTGGTGATGGTGTCGTAGGAGGTGATGTCGAAGGGTTGCGAGGAGGCGTGAGTCGCCCGCTGCGCGGCGAGGCGCGATGGCGTTCCAACGCTCGCTCCAGGCGCATCGTCGCCCTGACGCCGGCGCTGCCAGTTCCTGCCGCTCGCTCTCGCCGCCGCCGGGACGCTCCCATCGGATCGCCTGCCCGCCCGGCATGAGGCGCGGGATCGGGTTCGATCACGGCGCTGTCGGCATTGTAGAGGTCGGCGACGCGCCGCGTGATGGTGTTGAACTCCATCGCCTTCAGAAAACCGATCAGCGCCTTGGCGTCGAGATCGGGAACCGGCAGCGCATCGAGCGGCACCGGCAGCGGCGCTTCGCAATCGAGCGTGACCAGCTTCTTTGAAAGCCGTGCCATGTCCGCATTGGCGATCAGGGTCTCGCGCCGTTTGGGCTGCTTGATTTCATCAGCGCGCTCTAGCAGCGTTTCGAGGTCGCCGAACTCCTTGATGAGCTGGGCCGCGGTCTTGAGACCGATGCCCGGCACGCCCGGAACGTTGTCGGACGCGTCCCCCATGAGCGCCAGCAGGTCGCCGATCTTCTCCGGGGGCAGCCCCTCCCACTTCTCCATCACGGCGGCTTCGTCGAGGTTGCGCTCGGGGCGGTAGCCCGGCTTGCCTTTGGCGCCCGATTCGAAATCGTAGAAGCACACCAGCGGACCCACGAGCTGCATCAAATCCTTGTCGGACGAGATGATCAGCACGTTGGCGCCCCGGGCCTTCGCCTCCTGCGTATAGGTGGCGATGAGGTCGTCGGCCTCGTAGCGCTCCAGTTCGATGGGCTCCAGTCCGAAGGCCCGGATCGCCTCGCGCATGAGCGGCATCTGGACGATCAGGTCGCTCGGCGGATCGGGGCGATGGCCCTTGTAATCCTCGTACAGCTCCTTGCGGAACGAGCCTTCGGACTTGTCGAGCACAATGGCGAGGTGGGTGGGCTTGAGCCCGGCCGCGCCTTCGCGGATGAATTGCAGCAGCTTGGTGACGAACAGGCGCACGGCCCCCGTCGGCATCCCGTCCGAGATCCGGGTGTTGTACTTCGAATCCTGGTTCATGGACTGGAAGTAGGCGCGGAAGATGAAGGAGGAGCCGTCGACCAGGAAGACATGGTCGCCGGCAGCGACGGGACGGGATGAAGCCATGGGTCTCGATCGTGAGGGAAATGTCCCCCACAGATAATGTCTTCCGGCCCGGATGGCTATGGCGCGTCGCCTCAGGCGGCCTTCAACCGCGCCAGATCGAGGTCGAGCTCCCGCAGCGCCTGCATGACCACGCCGTCGGTGAGGATATCCATGGAGGATTCCACCACGTGAATCGTCGCCAGCGACCGCAATTCCGGGATCGTCTGCGATTCCAGCGCCGCCTCGAAGGACGGGCGCAGGAGGTCCATGGCCCGCGTGCCCGGGCCGCAGATGACGATATGATCCGGCTCGAGGGTTTGGACGAGGATGCCCGCGGCGTCGCCCAGCACCTCGCCGGCTTCCCGAAACAGGTTCAGGAGCGCCGGATCGCCCGCCCGCGCCTGCGCCACGATCGAACTCATGGCGTCCTCGGTGGGCATGAGAGCCGTGGGCGCGGGCCGGTGATCGATGAGCTGGGCGTCCCGGTGGAGCGCATAATCGGCAAGGAATGCCTCGATGCAGCCGCGCCCGCCGCAGCGGCATTGCGGTCCGCTTCGCCTCAGGCGCACATGC
The DNA here is from genome assembly GCA_963828985.1 of uncultured Alphaproteobacteria bacterium. Taxonomy (GTDB): domain Bacteria; phylum Pseudomonadota; class Alphaproteobacteria; order Rhizobiales; family Beijerinckiaceae; genus Microvirga. The sequence continues at coordinate 1,180,027 of CAWHGT010000003.1, read as the reverse complement.
CCGAACTCGCTGCCGCCGGAGCGTGCGCCGCGATAAAGTTCGCCCTGAACCAGGAAGCCGAGGCCGACGCCATCGCCGATCATCAGGCACGCGGTCCGCCCCGATCGCAGCACCGGATGGCGCTGCGCGATGGCGAACGCCATGGCGCTGGCGTCGTTTTCGATCAGCACGGGTTTGCCGAGGCGCCGGTTCAGGCCGGCGGCGAGCGGGAGGTCGCGGGTCCCGAGCACCGGGCTCCAGGCGACGACCCCGTGGCGGGTGTCCACATAGCCCTGGCAGGCAAGCCCGATGGCCTTCACGTCGCCGGCCCCATTGTCCTCGGCGAAGGACGTGATGTGTCCGGGCGAGCACGTCCAGCAGCGCCTCCGCCTCCAGGGTGCGCAGCGGATGCTCCACGTGGCGGCTGGCGCGGTTGCGTCCGGCGCTGTCGACGAGACGCAGTTCGATGCGATTATAGCCGGTCCAGACACCCACCACAGCGCCCAGGTCGGGAGCGAAAGCAAGGCGGACTTTCGGCCGCCCCCGCATCAGCCCCGGCGTCGGCTCGCCTGCCTCGTCGCTGACGAGAATGCCCTCGTCGAGGAGGCTGGCGGTGAGATCCGACACGCTCGCGGGACTCATCCGGAGATGCTGGCCGATTTCGACCCGCGCCAGCGGACCTTCACGCCGGACGCAATCGAGAAGCCGCCGTCTTGCCGTTTCGCGAGGGGAGAGCGCCATCGAACTCATGAAGCCTTTTTATTCGAGTGGCGAAAAAAACAACATGGAAAATGCCACGCTTCGACCAAATGATGAGAGCTTTGCCGCTTGAAGAACCCCGTTTGGCGGATAATTATTTCCTCGCTCGAACAAACACGATGGCGCGCTTGAGCCTATGCGTCCCCAACAGGGTAGCGTGCCACAGCACAATGGGCCTCGCGCAAGGGAAGCGTCGCCCGAGGAGGAAAGCCATGTTGTCCAAGAAGCATGCGTTCATCGGAATTGCGGCGCTCGCCCTATCGGCATCGGGCGCGCTCGCGCAGGGAAAGGGCCCGGTGGTCGGGGTCAGCTGGTCGAACTTCCAGGAAGAGCGCTGGAAAACCGACGAGGCGGCCATCAAGGCGGCGGTGGAAAAGGCCGGCGGCACCTATGTGTCGGCCGACGCGCAATCCTCGCCGGCAAAGCAGCTCACCGACATCGAGAGCCTCATTGCCCGCGGCGCCAAGGCGCTGATCGTGCTGGCGCAGGATTCGGAGGCGGTGCGCCCGGCCGTCGACAAGGCGGTGGCCGAAGGCATCGCGGTGGTCGGTTATGACCGCCTCATCGAGAACCCGCAGGTCTTCTATCTCACCTTCGACAACGTCGAGGTCGGACGCATGGAGGCGCGCGATGTCCTCAAGGTGAAGCCGGAAGGCAATTACGTCTTCATCAAGGGATCGGGCTCAGACCCCAATGCCAACTTCCTGTTCCAGGGCTCGATGGAAATCCTGAAACCCGCCATCGACAGCGGCAAGATCAAGAACGTGGGCGAGGCCTACACGGATGGCTGGCTCCCCGCCAACGCGCAGCGCAACATGGAGCAGTTCCTGACCAAGAATAACAACAAGGTCGATGCGGTGATCGCCGCCAATGACGGCACCGCCGGCGGCGCCATCGCGGCTCTCGCCGCGCAAGGCCTCGCGGGTTCGGTTCCGGTGTCGGGACAGGACGCCGACAAGGCGGCGCTGAACCGCGTCGCGCTCGGCACGCAGACCGTTTCGGTGTTCAAGGACGCGCGCGAACTCGGCAGCACCGCGGCCGACGTCGCGCTTCAACTCGCCAGCGGCAAGAAGCTGAACGAGATCAAGGGAGCGACGGCGTGGAACCTCGGGCCCAAGAAACAGGCCATGACGGCGATCTTCCTCACGCCGGTGGCGATCACCAAGGACAACCTGAACGTTGTCATCGACGCCAAATGGGTGACGAAGGACGTTGTATGCCAGGGCGTGAAACCCGGCTCGGTCAAGGCCTGCAACTAGGCTGAACGTCAAGCCAGTCCGACACGAGGAGGCGGGCTCGCCGATGCGACGCTGCATCGGTGGCTCGCCCGCCTCATCGCCGGAACGCCTCCGCAGGATGCCACGCCATGACCGCACCTACTCTGCCGAATGTCACCCGATCGACACCCGCCACGACCGAAGGCTCGCTTCTGTCGCGGCTGGAGATCGACGTCCGGATGCTCGGCATGCTGGGCGCGCTGGCGGTGATCTGGATCGGGTTCGACATCCTGTCCGGCGGCGTCTTCCTGACGCCGCGCAACCTCTGGAACCTGTCGGTCCAGACCGCCTCGATCGCCATCATGTCCACCGGCATGGTGCTGGTCATCGTGACGCGGAACATCGACCTGTCGGTGGGGGCGATACTCGGCGTCGTCGGCATGATCATCGGCGTCCTGCAGGTGCGGTGGCTGCCGGGGCTCCTTGGCTTCGAGCATTGGCTCACGGCGCCCGTCGCGGTCCTCGTCGCGGTTCTGATCGGCGGCGCCATCGGGTTGTTCCAGGGCTGGATGATCGCCTATCTGGCGATCCCCTCCTTCATCGTGACGCTGGGCGGCCTGCTGGTCTGGCGCGGCGCCGCGTGGTGGGTGACCGCCGGCCAGACGGTCGCGCCGATGGATACGCGTTTCAAGGCGTTCGGCGGCGGCGTCGAAGGCGCGCTCGGCGCGAACGCCACCTGGATTCTCGCCGCCCTCGCGTGCGGATTGATCATCGTCGGCCTCGGATTGGCGCGCCGTCGCCGGGTCAAGTTCGGCTTCCCGCTCCGGCCGCGCTGGGCCGACGCGATCATCGCGGTCTTCGCATGCGGCGCGGTGATTGCGGCGGCCACCATCGCCAATGCGTATCCGCTTCCGGCCGGCATCGCGCGCCGGTTCGCCGAAGAGCACGGCATGGCGTGGCCGGAAGGCGGATTGTTCATTCCCCACGGGGTCGCGCTGCCTGTGGTGATCGCCGTTGTGATTGCGCTGCTCATGACATTCTTGTCCAAGCGCCTGCGCTTCGGGCGCTACGTGTTCGCCATCGGCGGCAATCCGGAGGCAGCCGAACTTTCCGGCATCAACACGCGCTGGACCCTCATGAAGGTGTTCGGCCTCATGGGGGTTCTGTGCGGAATCTCCGCCTGCATTTCCACCGCGCGCCTGAACGCCGCCACCAACTCGGCGGGCTCCCTCGACGAGTTGTACGTCATCGCCGCCGCGGTGATCGGCGGCACATCGCTTGGCGGCGGCATCGGCACCATCGCGGGCGCGGTGCTCGGCGCGCTGGTCATGCAATCGCTGCAATCCGGCATGGTGCTGCTTGGGGTCGATACACCGCTGCAGAACATCGTGGTGGGCGCCGTGCTGGTCTTGGCCGTCTGGCTCGACAGTCTCTATCGCCGTCGCATCAAGTGAGGGAGAGCGTCATGCATTCACCCCAGACCACGCCGCTCATCGACATGCGCGACATCTCCATCGCGTTCGGCGGCATCAAGGCCGTCGACGATGTGTCGATTGACCTGCATCCGGGCGAAGTCGTCGGGCTGCTCGGCCATAACGGCGCCGGCAAATCGACGCTCATCAAGATCCTGTCCGGGGCCTACAAGCCCGATGGAGGCGAGATCTACGTCAATGGCGAGCGCGCCGATATCGCGACGCCCCGTGACGCGAAGCGCTACGGAATCGAGACGATTTATCAGACGCTGGCGCTCGCCGACAATATCGATGCAGCCGGCAACATCTTTCTCGGGCGCGAGGTGCTGACACCTTACGGCACACTCGACGATGCGACGATGGAATCCGAGACCCGCAAGGTGATGGCGCGGTTGAATCCGCATTTCCGCCGTTTCAAGGAGCCCGTGAAGGCGCTCTCGGGCGGCCAGCGGCAATCGGTGGCGATTGCCCGCGCGATCTATTTCAACGCGCGCGTGCTCATCATGGACGAGCCCACCGCGGCGCTCGGGCCACAGGAGACGCAGCAGGTGGCGGATCTTGTGCTGCAATTGAAAAAGGAAGGCATCGGCATCTTCCTCATCAGCCATGACATCCACGACGTGTTCGGCCTGGCGGATCGCGTCAGCGTGATGAAGAACGGCAAGCTCGTGGGCTCCGCCGGCGTCAACGACGTGACGCAGGATGAAGTGCTCGGCATGATCATCCTGGGCAAATGCCCCGCCGGCGCGAAGGCGGGTCCGGGCGCCAGCTGATTTTTAGAAAAGAGCAGGACAATGACCCAGACGATTTACGGTTCTCTCAAAGGCAAGACGATGCTGATCACCGGCGGCGCGAGCGGCATCGGCGAGTGCATCGCGGTGGCTTTTCACGCACAGGGATGCCGCGTCGGCATTCTGGATTACGACGCCGCGGCGGGCGAGGCACTGGCGCGACGGCTTGGCGAGCGCGTGCATTTCGAGCACACCGATGTGCGGGACATCCCGGCGTTGCAGGCCGCCATCCGCCGCGCCAGCGCTGCGCTCGGCCCGATCACGATCCTGATCAACAACGCTGCCCGCGACGACCGCCACACCGTCGACGAGGTGACGCCCGAATACTGGCGCGAACGTTTCGCCACCAACCTCGATCACCAGTTCTTCGCCACCCAGGCGGTGCTGCCCGACATGGACGAAGCCGGCGGCGGATCGGTGATCAATATGGGGTCGACCAGTTATCTCGTCAGTCCGGATTCGTTCGCGGCCTACAAGACGGCGAAATCGGCTGTTCTCGGGCTGACGCGTGCGTTGGCGCGCGAACTCGGGCCGCGTAACATCCGCGTCAACTCCATCGTGCCGGGCTGGATCATGACCCAACGCCAGATCGACCTCTGGCTCAATCCCGAGAGCGAGGCCGAGCTGATGCGGCGGCAATGCATCAAGCGGCGTCTGGTGCCCGAAGATGTCGCCCCGATGGCGCTGTTCCTCGCCTCCGACGATGCCGGTGCGATCACCGCGCAGAGCTATCTGGTGGATGGCGGCTGGGTTTGATTTTCTTAGGCGCGTGACGGCGCTTCGACGGGCGGCGCCGCATCCGCGGCGTCCCGCTCGTGCTCCGACTTCATGGTATCCTGCCTCACCACCAAGCACAGAATCACCAGCGGGATCCCGATGGCGGCGGTGGCGGTGAAGAGGACCGGGTAGCCGTAGGCGTCCACGACCGCGCCCGAGGTGCCGCCGATGAGCTTTCCAGGGAGCGCATAGAGCGAGCTCAGAAGCGCATATTGGGTCGCGGCGAAACCGGGAGCGGTGAGACCCGACATATAGGCGACGAGCGCCGACCCGGCGAAACCGGAGGCGAAATTGTCGATGCTGATCGAGAGCACCAGCAGGTCGAGGCGATGGCCCTCATTGGCCAACCAGGCGAACATCAGGTTTGAGGCCGCGGCGATCACCGCGCCGATGAGCAGCGTCCACCAAAGGCCGATGCGCGTCAGCGCGATGCCGCCGGCGAAAGCCCCCGCGATACCGATCCACACGCCGTAGATCTTCGACACGTTGGCGATGTCGGCTTTCGAGAACCCGAGATCGATATAGAGTGGGTTGGCCATGACGCCCGCGACGAAATCGGGCAGGCGGAAACACGCCACGAGCAGGAGGATCGGCACCAGGATCATGCCCTTGCGCCGAAACAAATCGGTCGAGCGGCTCGACGATGGCGGCGCCGAAGGAAAGCCGCTTCGCGGCTGGCACGAGATCGACCCGGGGAGCAACCAGCGCCGCCGCCAATCCGACGCTCATCAGCACCGCCATGGCCAGATAGGCGCTGCGCCAGCTCACGAACTCGGCGATGTAGAGCGCCCCCGCGCCGGCGCAGATCAGCGACAGGCGATAGCCGAGCTGCAGGCTCGCGGCCATCATGCCTTGCCGGTCGGTGGAGGTTGCGTCGATGCGCCAGCCGTCGATGACCACGTCCTGCGTGGCGGATGCGAAAGCGACCAGAAGCGCCGACGCGATGGTGAGACCGAGGCTGGTGGCAGGGTCGCTAAGCGCGATACCCACCAGCCCAACGGCCGTGGCGAGTTGCGCCAGCACCATCCAGCCGCGGCGGCGCCCGAGAAGGCGCGCCAGCAATGGGACGTCGTAGCGATCGACGATGGGCGCCCACAGGAATTTCAGCGAATAGGCGAGCGCCACCCAGCTCAGCATGCCGATCTCGGTGCGCGAGATTCCGGCCTCTCGAAGCCAGGCCGAGAGCGTGCTGAACACGAGAAGGAACGGCAATCCGGAGGAAAAGCCCAGCGGCAGCATCAGGGCGACGCGGCCATCCGTGAAAAGATCGCGCAAACCGAGACGGCGTCGGGCTTCTGTCATGGGTCACCCTTCGGGTCCGGGCGTCGCGCCCACGGATCGCATGCGAATGCGGCGAATCGGATGTCCATTGTGGTGCCGAAGCGTTGTGGCGAGGTTAAGGACATCGCCCGTGCCGCTGCCGACCGCTGGCGATCAGCGTTCAAGCCGGTCCAGCGGCGCTTGCGTCGATCTGCGCCACGATGTGGGGCGCAAGTCCCAGAGCGGCCGAAAGATGCGCGAGAAACACCCGCTCGTCGACGCTGTTCGGCGTGATGACGCGCCGCGCCGCCGTGTAGGCCTGCACGGCCATCTCGGGGGTCTTGGCTGCCTTTGCGAGATCGGCGGCGGTCGCCGGATGTTCGAGTTCGTGCTCGATGAGCTGGGCGCCGTCGCCCTCGATCCCCGCGCTCTTCAGCGCGCCGAGAATCCGCCCGCGCTCGTGATCGTCGATGCGACCATCGGAGGCGGCGGCGGCGATCATCGCGCGCATGACGAGAAGCGCGGTCTCGCCCGCATCGCCCGGTTCCGGCGCTGCAAGCGCCGGCGGCTCCACCCCGGTCGCCTCGACCAGCGACTGATCCTGCCCGGGCTTTTTGACGATGCGGTTGAATAAGGCGGTGCCCTTGCTCATCGCACTGGCTCCGAGCTTGCGGCCGGTTTCAGAATTGGCCACGATCTTGGTCAGCCCGAGCACGGCCGCGGTCACAACCGCATTGCCCTGAGGGGTCTTGAGATATTCCTGCGCTTTGCCCAGCAACAGATCCGTGAGGTCGGCAGGCGGTGGCGCGGATTTGGGCTTGGCCTCGCCGTTCGCCGGCGGCGTTTCGGCGGGCGGAGCGCGGGCGGTTCGCGATTCCGATCAGGTCGCTGAGGATCGTGCCTGCGCCAAGAGGGCTCGCGGGTTTGGCGGCTGGCGCCGGCGCATTCGCCTGCGGATCCGGGCCGGCAGGGGTCGGCGTCCCGGCTGCCGGGGTCCCGAGAGCGTCGAGCAGTTTCTTGGCGTCGAACACGGAAAACCCCCAGCAACCCCGTCCATGGAGCGAAAACGATAGTTTAATTCACCCGGCGAGCAAGATCTTTTGCTGGCCGCGAAGGTCTGCGGTGACGGCTAGAAGATCATCCCCAGCATACTCCAGACCATCATGGCGCCCATCATGTAATAGATCCATTTGGGCATTCCGGACGCACCCGCCCGCGCGCTCTGCCCATCGACCGCGTTGATCAGCTCGGCCTGGACCTGCTGTCCCTTGAGCACCAGCAGGGTGAGACCCTGAATGGCCTCGGCCTGCGCGTTCAGCAAAGCGGTTGCGTGGGGATGGTGCGCATCCGGCTCGACCTCGTTGAGATGGGCCAGAGAAGCGCCGATCTTGCCGATGGCGCTGCGCATCACGTCGAAATTCTGGCTTTGCTCCGCCAGCAGAACCCGAGCCTGCGTGATCGGATCATGCGCATGTTTCTGCGCCGCCTGCGACAGATGCTGCATCAGGCCGTCAGGCCCCTGCGCGATAACGCTCCGGACGGCTTTGCCGGCGTCGGATGCAAGCGCTGCCTGGGTCAGGCCGACGGCCTTGCCGACCAGTTTGCCGGCATCCGGCGTGAAGATGAGGCTCGCGGGTTTGTTCCATGGTCGTTGCCTCTGGGGATGATCGCTCCGGTCAGCGCGTTCCTAGCCGTTTTATCGTTCAAAAGCTACACTCTATCGTTCGGTCCTATTATTCCTTTAGCGGAAACTGTCAAGCTGTGCGTTCGAACACACCGGGGCAACTTGGCGCTGACAATCTCCCACGAGCCTATGGGCCGATGGCTCAATACACGATGACGGAGCGGATCGACTTGCCTTCGTGCATGAGGTCGAACGCGGTGTTGATCTCGTCGAGCGGCATCGTGTGGGTGATCAGGTCGTCGATGTTGATCTTGCGTTCCATGTACCAGTCGACGATCTTCGGCACGTCCGTGCGTCCCGCGCGCCCCTCCGAAAGCGGTGCCTTTCCAGACCCGTCCGGTGACGAGCTGGAACGGGCGGGTGGAGATTTCCTTGCCGGCTTCGGCGACGCCGATCACGATGCTCTCGCCCCAACCGCGATGGCAGCATTCAAGGGCCTGGCGCATCACATCGGTGTTGCCGGTGGCGTCGAACGAGAAATCCGCGCCGCCGCCCGTGAGATCGACGATCGCCTGCACCACCTTGTCGTTCCCGACCTCGCGCGGATTGATGAAATCCGTCATGCCGAATTTGCTGGCGATCTCGACCTTGGCGGGATTGATGTCGACGCCGATGATCTTGTCGGCGCCGACCATGCGGGCGCCCTGAATCACGTTGAGCCCGATTCCGCCGAGGCCGAACACCACCACGTTCGCGCCCGGCCAAACCTTGGCGGTGTAGATGACGGCGCCGATGCCTGTGGTCACCCCGCAGCCGATGTAGCAGATCTTGTCGAACGGCGCGTCCTCGCGGACTTTCGCCAGCGCGATCTCCGGCAGCACGGTGAAGTTCGCGAAGGTCGAGCAGCCCATGTAGTGAAACACCTGCGCGTCGTCGCAGCGAAACCGGCTGGTGCCGTCCGGCATGACGCCCTGCCCTTGCGTGGCGCGGATCGACGTGCAGAGATTCGAGCGCTGCGACAGGCAGGTTTTGCATTGGCGGCATTCCGGCGTGTAGAGCGGAATGACGTGATCGCCGACTTTCAGGGTCGTGACGCCACGCCCGACCTCGCGCACGATGCCGGCGCCTTCGTGACCGAGAATCGCCGGAAACTTGCCCTCGGAATCAAGCCCCGACAGCGTATAGGCGTCCGTGTGACAAACACCCGTCGCCATGATCTCGACGAGCACCTCTCCGTCACGCGGCCCTTCCAGCCGGACGGTCTCGATGGTCAGCGGCTTGCCGGCTTCCCATGCGACGGCGGCTCTCGTTTCCATGATGCGCGTTCCTTCGTGATTCTCCGCCGGACTATGCGAACCAGCGGCCGGGGAGGTCAAGACGAGCCTCGCGCCTCGGGTGCTGCGCGCGCGGCGATCCTGCTATATGTGTGAGCTTCTAAGATTCCAGGAACCAGCAACGTGTCAGATCTCCGCGCCGCCATCATTCCCGTCACGCCGTTCGAGCAGAATTGTACGCTACTGTGGTCGGACAAGACCAAGATCGGGGCGGTGATCGATCCCGGCGGCGATCTCGATCGCATTCGCCAGGCCATCGCGCAGAACGGCGTGACGGTCGAAAAGATACTCCTCACGCATGGCCATATCGATCACGCGGCCGGCGCGGCGGCGTTGAAGGAGGAACTCGGCGTGCCGATCGAGGGGCCGCACGAGGCGGACCGATTTCTTCTGGACCATCTCGCCGAAGACGGGCCGCGGCTACGGGATCGAGGCCCGTGCAGTCACGCCGGACCGCTGGCTGAACGAAGGCGACCGGGTGACGGTCGGCGACCTCACCATGAACGTGCTGCATTGCCCTGGTCATTCGCCCGGCAGCGTCGTATTCGTCGCGCCGGAACAGCGTTTCGCCCTTGTGGGCGACGTGTTGTTCAACGGCTCGGTGGGGCGCTCGGATCTTCCCGGCGGCGACGGCGCGGTGCTGATCCGCTCCATCGTCGACAAGCTGCTTCCGCTCGGCGACGACGTCGCGTTCATCTGCGGCCATGGCCCGACCAGCACCATCGGCGCGGAACGCCGCACCAATCCGTTTCTGCAAGGCGAGTAGTCAGCCATCCGCCTTGGCGGGCAGCACCTGCGCGAGATCGCCCTCACCGGCGATCCGATACTGCCCGGGTGCGAGATCGGCCGGCAGGTCGAGGCCGCCGATGCGGTCGCGATGCAGCACCGTCACGTGGTTGCCCATGGCGGCGAACATGCGCCGCACCTGATGATAGCGGCCCTCCGTCAGCGTCACCGTGGCGCTCGTCTCCGACAGGGTTTCCATCGCGACGGGAAGCAGCGGTTTGTCGTCGCCTTCGAGCAGCAGCGTACCGGACGCAAGGATCTCGGCCTCGTCGCCGCGCAGGGGCCGGTCGAGGGTGACGTGATAGCGCTTGGACACATGGTTGCGAGGCGAGATGATGCGGTGAAGAAGTGCCCCGTCATCGGTGAGCAGGAGGAGGCCCGACGTCTCCTTGTCGAGACGTCCGATCGTCGAGAGCGCCGGGTCGCGGCGGCGCCAGCGCTCGGGCAGCAGATCGTACACAAGCGGTCCCGTCTCTTTATGCGAGCAGGTCACGCCCAGGGGCTTGTGCAGCATCAGGGTCAGGCCGGGCGGCGGATCGAGCGGTTTTCCGTCGATCCGCATGCGCTCGGACAGTTCGGGCTTGATCGCCAGGCGTTGATCCGGGTCGTCGAGAGGTTCGCCCTCGAAGGTCACCCGTCCCGACCGCACCATGTTCTGGACCTCCCGGCGCGAGCCGTATCCGAGATTGGCGAGCATCCTGTCGAGGCGAAGGGTCGTGGGAAGCTTGCTCATTTGCGCGCCTCGAAGATCTTGTAGCCTCCCGTCTCGGCGATGACGACGACACGCTTGAAGAGGGGTTTCAACTCGGCCTCGTAGGGCAGGTGCCGGTTGGCGACGAGCCAGCAGGAACCCCCGATCCGCAGCATCTCGGCCGCGCGGCGGATGAACCCGACGCCGAGCGCGCGGTCCTCGGAGCCGCCATCGTGGAAGGGTGGGTTCATCACCACGAAGTTGAGGGAGGCAAGACGCGGGTCGCCGGTCCGGACATCGCTCCAACGGATCTCGGCGCGCGGGTCCTGGATATTGCGCCGCGCCGCCTCGACGGCCCGGCGATCGATGTCGAGAAGCGTCAGGTGCTGGACGTCGGGCGAGCGCAGGATGGGACCCGACAGATAGCCGATGCCGCAGCCCAGATCCGCGCCACGCCCGGACAGGATGGGCAGATGCTGTGCGCAGCAAGGCGCTTCCCGGGTCGATCCGGTTCCAGCTGAAAATCCCCGGCTGGGACCATAATTGAAGATCCTCCACGAACCGCGGCGCGCCTTCCGCCACCGCGTCCTCGATGCCTTGGAGTGCGTCAGGCCGGTCCAGAACGCAGATCCGGTGATGGCGGCGGGCCGTCTCGGCGACCTCGCAGCCGAAAGCCTTCAGCTCCTTGCCCAAGCGCGCACCACCCTTGTCCTTCGGGGCCATCACGGTGAGGCGCTCCCCCGGCACGAGGGCCCGCAGCGCATGAGCGATCGCGTAACGCCGCTCGATGGTCCCCGGCGGCGCCAGCATCAGCATGCCGGACGAGCGAGCCGTTGGTCTGCGCCTCGAGGCTTTCCGAGCCCGGCATGACGGGCGAGAACTGGATCGCGCCCACCGGCTCCTCGGCAAGATCGCCCGGTGGCGTTCCATAGATCCCTTCGGCTCTTGCTTCCACGATAACTCCGTCCCTGCTGGATGACCGTGTCCCTATAGAGCATGAGCGCTCACAACGTCGACCGCCCGCATGCGGGGCCTGCCCGGGCCATCGTCGAAGGTGGGGCTCGCGCGCCGGCATTCTCCCGAATAGGAGTATTGCGACGGGGCGGTTTGCGGCTAGATGGCGGCGGCCATCGTGACGGCAGCACGGACTAGGCACTCGGGAGACAGGAATGCGGGAGACAGGAATGAACGTGATGATCAAGACGCTCGGCGTAGCGGCGGCCCTCGGCCTCGCGGCTTCGCCCGCCTTGGCACAGGAAAAGTTGAAGATCGGCCTTCTGCTGACCCTTTCGGGCCCATCGGCGGTGCTCGGGCAGCAGGCGCGGGACGGCTTTCAGCTCGGGGTCAAGGATCTCGGCGGAAAGTTCGGCGGCCGCGAGGTCGAAGTGATCGTCGTCGACGACGAGCTGAAACCGGACGTCGCGGTGACGAAGGTCAAGGGTCTTCTGGAACGCGACAAGGTCGATTTCGTGGTCGGTCCGATCTTCTCCAACGTGGCCGTGGCGGTCCACAAGCCGATCGTCGACTCGAACACGTTCTATATCAGCACCAATGCGGGCCCATCGAACCTTGCCGGCAAGGGCTGCAGCCCTTTCTTCTTCGCAACCTCCTACCAGAACGATCAGAACCATGAGGTTCTGGGAAAGGTCGCGCAGGACCGCGGCTACAAGAAGGTCTACCTGCTGGCGCCTAACTATCAGGCCGGCAAGGATGCGCTCGCCGGCTTCAAGCGGCATTTCAAGGGTGAGATCGTCGAGGAATCCTACGTTCCGCTGAACAATCTCGACTTCCAGGCGGAACTGGCCAAGATCGCCTCCTTGAAGCCAGACGCAATCTTTACCTTCATGCCGGGCGGCATGGGCGTGAACCTCGTCAAGCAATATCGCGCGGCGGGCCTCGCTGACCGAATCCCGTTCCTGTCCGCTTTCACGGTGGACGAATTGACGCTGCCGGCACAGCAGGATGCGGCCCTCGGAATGCTGGGAGGGTCCAACTGGGCGCCCAATCTCGACACGCCGCAGAACAAGAAGTTCGTGGCGGATTACGAGGCGGCCTACAATGCCGTGCCGGGCTCCTATTCCATGCACGCCTACGATGCGGCCCTCCTGATCGACAGCGCCCTGAAAGCAACCGGCGGCAAGACCGACAACAAGGATGCGCTCCGCGCCGCCTTGAAGAAAGCCGATTTCAAATCCCTTCGCGGCGACTTCAAGATCGGCCTCAATGGCTTTCCGATCCAGGACTTCTATCTCGTGAAGGCCGCCAAGCGTCCCGACGGCAAATTCCAGACCGAGATCGTCGAGAAGGTCTTCGACGATTATACCGATGCGTACGCCAAGGAATGCGTGGCAACGAACTAGAACTGCCTCTTCCCTCAGCGGTCTTGCGTCTTTCTTTCACGGGAGCGGCGCGAGGCCACTTGGATGCCTGGTGTCCGCCGGCGATGATTCTGCCGGCGGAACGGCATCGGTTGGTGCGTTTGCCGCACTCAATGAAGCGCCAATGACACCGACACTCCTCTTCGTCCAAACCCTCAACGGTCTTCAATTCGGACTTATCCTGTTTCTCATCGCCGCAGGGCTCACGCTCGTGTTCGGCGTGATGGATTTCATCAATCTGGCGCATGGCGTGCAGTACATGGTGGGCGCCTATCTGATGGCGGGGTTCAGCGCCCTGACGGGAAATTTCGGATGGGCGCTTCTCTTGGCCCTGCCGTCGGCGCTCGCTGTCGGCCTGTTGCTCGAGGCCCTGATCTTCCGCCATCTCTACGACCGCGATCATCTCGATCAGGTCCTCGCGACATTCGGCGTCATCCTGTTTCTGAACCAGGGCGTGCGGTTCGTGTGGGGCGCGGCGCCACTCAACGTCCCGGTGCCCGAATGGCTGTCGGGATCGGTCGCAATCGCCGACGGGCTGCTCTATCCGGTTTATCGTCTCGCGATCATCGGCGCAGGGCTCACGGTCGCGCTGCTGCTCTATGTGCTGGTGAACCACACCCGCATAGGAATGCTGGTCCGCGCAGGCGCATCGAACGCACCGATGGTCTCGGCACTCGGCGTCAATATCCGGCGGCTGTTCATGCTCGTATTCGGCTTCGGCGCCATGCTGGCGGGATTTGCCGGCGCGATGGTGGCTCCCATTCTGTCGGTCGAGCCAGGCATGGGCGACAACATTCTGATCCTCGCCTTCGTCGTCATCGTGATCGGCGGCATCGGCTCGATTCGCGGCGCGTTCGTGGCCGCGCTCATGGTGGGCCTTGTCGACAACGTGGGCCGGTCCTTCGCGCCCAATTTGTTGCGGCTGTTTCTCGATCCCGCCAACGCGAGCCAAACCGGGCGCGCCGTTGCCCCCATGCTGATCTACATCTTCATGGCGGCCATTCTGTTCTTCCGCCCGTCCGGGCTGTTTCCGGCGAGACGCTAGGATGGGCCGATGAGGAATTCCGCAACCGCATCCGCGATCGGTGCGCCGGGCCGGACCGAGATCGTGCCGGTCATCATGTTCGCGCTCTTCGCTGTCGCTCCCTTCCTTGCCGCCGCATCCGGCGCCGAGGGATACGTGCTGTCGCTCCTGTCACGCGTGATGATCCTCGCGCTCGCGGCGATGTCGCTCGATCTCATACTCGGCTATGGCGCTCTGGTGAGTTTCGGCCACGCCGCGTTCCTCGGCATCGGCGCCTACGCGGTCGGCATCTTGTCGAGCCGTGGTTCGGAGGATCTGTTGATCCAGATTCCCGCGGCGCTCGCCGCATCGGCGGCATTCGCGTTGGTGACCGGCGCGATTTCGCTGCGCACCAAGGGCGTCTATTTCATCATGATCACGCTGGCGTTCGGCCAGATGCTGTTCTTCCTCGCGACGTCGCTGGCTTCTTATGGAGGCGACGACGGCATGACGCTCCCCGAGCGCAGCCGCATCGCCGGAAGCGCCCTGCTCGAAAGCGACGCTGCGTTCTACTGGGTCTGCTTCTTCTGCCTCCTCGCTGATATACGCGGCCTCGCGCATGATCGTGGTATCGCGCTTCGGCCGGGTTTTACGCGGAACGCGCGAGAACATGGTGCGGATGGAGGCGATCGGCTTCTCGCCCTTTCGCTACCAGCTCGCCGCGTACGTGATCAGCGGCATGATGGCGGGTCTTGCCGGTTGCCTGCTGGCCAATCAGAGCGAGTTCGTCAGCCCCGCCTACATGACATGGCAGCGCTCCGGTGAACTGATCTTCATGGTGGTTCTCGGCGGGCTCGGCACGCTGCACGGCGCGATCATCGGCGCCGCGGCTTTCCTCCTGCTCGAAGAGTTTCTGCCCGAGATTCTGCACCTGCTGGCGTTTATGCTGCCGGAGACGATCCGCGCGCAACTGGTGGAGAACTGGAAGATGATCTTCGGCCCGCTGCTGATCCTCGTCGTGCTGTTTGCGCGCGGTGGGATCCTGGGGCTTTTGCGGAGGGGCGGCCATGCGTGACCCCTTGCTGGAATTGCGCAATCTCAGGAAGTCGTTCGGCGCGCTGATCGTCACCGATGATGTGAACCTGACGATCGCGCCCGGTGAACTGCACGCGATCATCGGCCCGAACGGCGCCGGCAAGACGACGCTGATCCACCAGATCTCCGGCCTGCTTGCGCCGGCATCCGGAGAGATCCGGCTTGACGGGCGGGACATCACGCAGACGCCTCCGCACGAGCGGGTCCGGCGAGGCCTCGCGCGGTCGTTCCAGATCACCTCGATCCTGCCGGGCTTCTCGGTGCTTGAAAACGTGGCGCTCGCCGTCCAGGCGCGGTCCGGGTCCAGCTTCCGTTTTTTCGGCAACGTGTCCGGCGAAAAGCGATTGAACGACCCCGCGATGGATTGCCTCGACCGGGTGGCGCTCGCCCACCGTGCGGCTGTCACTGCGGGCCTGCTTTCGCACGGCGAAAAGCGGCAGCTCGAACTCGCCATCGCACTTGCAACCGCGCCGAAAGTGCTCCTCCTCGACGAGCCTCTTGCCGGAACGGGTCAAGAGGAATCGCAGCGGGTCGTCGAGATCCTCCGCTCGCTGAAGCGTCACCTCACCATCGTGTTGATCGAGCACGACATGGAGGCGGTTTTTTCCCTCGCGGACCGCGTCAGCGTTCTGGTCTATGGACGCATCATCGCTACGGGCTCGCCGCAGGCGATCCGCGCCAACACCGAGGTGCGGCAGGCCTATCTCGGGGAGGAAGCCGTCTGATGCTGGCGGTGCGTCATCTTCAGGCATCCTACGGCGCCGCGCAGGTGCTGTTCGATATCTCGCTGGATATCCGCGCCGGTGAGGTCGTCACGCTGCTGGGTCGCAACGGAATGGGCAAGACCACCACCATCCGCGCCATCATGGGGCTGCTTCCTCCGAGCGGCGGCACAGTGACATTCGATGGCGCCGTTCTCACGGGACGCCAGCCCTACCATGTGGCGCAAGCCGGCATCGGCCTCGTGCCCGAGGGCCGGCAGATCTTTCCGACGCTGAGCGTCGAGCAAAACCTCATCGCCACCGCGGCCTCGCGACATGGCGCAGCCCGGTGGGACCTTGCGAGAATATACGAGTTGTTCCCCAGATTGCGCGAACGCCGCGGCAATCTCGGCTCGCAGCTCTCGGGAGGCGAGCAGCAGATGCTGGCCATCGGACGCGCTCTGATGACGAACCCGAAACTCATGATTCTCGATGAGGCCACGGAGGGCCTGGCGCCGTTGATCCGCGCCGAGATCTGGGATTGTCTCAGCCGTCTCAAGCACGAGGGCCAGGCGATCCTCGTCATCGACAAGAATGTCGACGCCCTGTCGCGATTCGCGGACCGGCATGTGATCGTCGAGAAGGGCCGTACGGTGTGGAGCGGAAGCAGCGCCGAGCTTGCTTCCGATCCCAGCCTCAAAGACCGCTATCTTCACGTTTGAACCGAGAGCGCAGAATGACCGAACGGGCGATCGATTTCGAGGCCGAATACAACAACCGGGCGCGCGTCCCCGATCATGGCGTTTTCATCGACGGCGTGGCACAAAGATGCGGCGGCTTATCGCGCGACGGCCGATTGCGAACTCGATCTCTCATACGGACCGGGGGAGCGCCACCGCGTCGATCTCTTCCATGCGGATAAAAGCGACGGGCCGGTGGTGCTGTTCCTCCATGGCGGCTACTGGCAGGCTTTCGACAAGTCCTCGGCAAGCCACCTCGCGCGGGGTGCCAATTTGCGCGGTTTCGCGGTCGCGGTGCCAAGCTATCCGCTGGCGCCCCAAGCGGACCTTGCGGAGATCGTAAGGAGCATCGAACAAGCGGCGGATTTCGTCGCTCGACGGATGCAGCGGCCGTTGATCGTGGCGGGACACTCCGCCGGAGGTCACCTCGCCGCATGTCTGATGGCGCGCAGCAGCAGCGCCGTTCGGCCGGTTCGCGCCGGCATGCCGATCTCGGGTCTTTTCGATCTTACGCCGCTTGTCTCCACCTCGATCAACAAAGCGCTCGGCCTGACGACGGAGGAAGCGGCGCGACTAAGCCCTTGCGGCTGGACGCCGCCACCAGGGGGCCACGTGGTCGCTGTCGTGGGAGGCGCCGAAAGTGCCGAATATCACCGGCAGACGCACCTGATCGTCGAGAGCTGGCACGAGCTCGGCGGCCGCGTCGAAATCGTGCCGAACGCCCATCATTTCTCCGTCGTGGCGGGGCTCGCCGATCCGGCTGACGCCTTGGTCGACATCCTCGTGGAGCTGGCGTCGCGCGCCTGACACGCAGTGCCTATTTCAGCGCTTCCATGCGCGCGCCCGCGCGTGCAATCCCGAGCGCAAGAGCCTTTCCGTAGAGCTCGCGCGCGCGCGCCGGATCGCTGCGGATGCCGACCGCGCCGATGGTTGCCAGCGAATTCGGATCGAACGTTTCGGCCAGCAGGAAAATCGCCTGTGCGTTGCCGCCTTCCTGCGCGCGTTCGAGCAACAGCCGCGCACCGCTGACGTCGCCGCTCCGAAACAGCGTATCGGCACGCGCGGTCAGCCGGTCATCAACGCTCGGCGGTGTGGAAGAAGATCGAACGGCCGGCGCCGTCTGCGCGGGGACCGCCGCCCCCGGGTCTGGGCGGCGTTCGACCTCTGGGGAAACCGTGATTGCGCCGGTTGCCAGAACGGGAGGCGGCGCGTTGAGCATTTCCATGGCGGCGCCCGTGGGCGCGCTGCGTTCCAGACCGATGCGCGGCGTCACCTTGGCGTCCTGCAACGCCCGCATCTCGTCCGCCAACTTGGCCGTCTGCCGTGTCGCGTCCTCACTGCGCGCTTTCTCGCGGGTCAGGGCCTGCTGAAGGTTGGCGATTTCTGTCGACGCAGTGGCGCCCTGGCGCTCCTGCGCCGCCCGCATCTCGTCCGCCATCTTGGCCATCTGCCGTGTCGCGTCCTCGCTGCGCGCTTTCTCGCGGGTCAGGGCCTGCTGAAGATTGGCGATTTCGGTCGATGCAGTGGAGCTCTGGCGCTCCTGCGCCGCACGCATTTCATCCGCCATCTTGGCCATCTGCCGCGTCGCGTCCTCGCTGCGCGCTTTCTCGCGGGTCAGGGCCTGCTGAAGGTTGGCGACTTCGGTCGACGCACCGGTGCTCTGGCGCGCCTGCGCCGCACGAAGAGTCTCGATCTCTTTGCTGGCCGCCTGCAGATCGCGGCTACTTGAATTGGCGCGATCCTGCTCGGTCTTGAGCGCGTCGGTCAAGCTGGCTTTGTCGGCGGCAAGGGCGGCTTGTTCCCGCTCGCGTTCCGCGGTGAGCGTCGCAAGCTTCTGCGTAGCATCCGCAAGCTCTCGCGCTTTGGCGTTCGCCTGTTCCTGCTGATCCTTGAGCGCCTTCGCCAGATCGCCCGAATTGGCAGCTGCCGAGGCAGTCTCCTTCTCGCTCTGCGACTTCACCCGCGCGAGCTCCTGCGTGACAGCGGCCAGGTCCCGCGCCGCCGCCTGCGCGCGCTCCTCCTGCTGCTTCACGCTCTCACGCAAGCCCTCCGTCATGGCCGTCGCAGCCGCGGCTTCCTCCTCGCGGGACGACTTCAGCGCGAGAAAATCACTCTTGGTCGTGCTCAACTCCTCGGACAAGGCGGCGGAATGCGACCGCTCCCGCTCAAGCGCCTCGGTGAGAGCCGCGCCGGATTCGCCAGCGCCCGCCACGGCCGGTTGGGACGCCACATCCGCATCGTCGGGAAGCGCCTTCAAGGCCGCGAGCAGCGCCGGGTAGGGCAGCCAGTCGAGAAGGATCGCCGCCAATGCGCCTACCTCGACGGCAATGTTGAGCTTTTCCGAAGCCCCTTTGATGTCGCCGCTTTCCAGCAGCGTCCGCAATTCGGCCGCCAGCCGTTTTTGCTCCGGCAGCGGAACCAGCAATGGCAGCAGGGAGCCGATCTCGTCCGGATTGACAGGCGGCTCCGCTTGCCCGGATGCCGGCGGGGATGTCACAGGTGCGGGTGTCTGGGCTCGGGATTCACTTGCAACCAGCAACACGCAAAGCCCGGCAATCAATGTCAGACGCAATGTCGAAGAGTTTCGTCCAATCATGTCGAACCTCTTTGTGAGTTCCATGCGATCGCCTGCTAATTCTGACGTGCCGCGCCCTCGCGCCGCTTTCTGTCTCTCAGTCTGCCACGTGAGGAATTCGCGAAAGAGGCTGTCGCGCTGCGCGGGCGTCACCGATGCGCCGCGCGCGTTGAGAAAAGCCTCGAAATTCTGCGGCTGTGTGCCCGTAGCGCCGGTAGCGCCTGTGGCCATATGATCGAGCCAGTCTTGCGCCGGCTTCACCCGCTCCCATCCCGGGACGTCGGCCGCGAGGTTGACCTCCTTCCATTTCGGATGCCGGCCCGGCTGCAGAAACTCATCGAAGCGCGAGAAGAACGCGTTCACCAGATTGCGCACGCGATTGTACCGATCGGTGTTTTCCGGCCAGTTGAAGACCGCCAGAAGACTGCCGACCGCCAAGGTCTCGACCGGCTTGTCGGCGTCGATGAGGCGGGGGTAATCGGCATTCGTCAGGCGAGCTGGAAAGTAGGTTTCGGCGATCTCTCCTTCGAACGGGATCGGCAGCAGATGAAACCGCCCGTCCGCCTGAAACTCCGCCATGGCGCGGACCGGCCGCCCGGCCACATAGACCGCCGCCTGGATCTCACCCGAGCGAAGGCGCTCATAGGACGATCCCTGGTCGAAGGTGGTCAGCTCGGGCTTGACGCCAAGCTTCTCGAAGATGAGCCGTGCGGTCAGGTTGGTGCCGCTTCCCGGCCTTGTCGATGTTGACCTTTTTTCCCGCCAACTGACGGATGTCGGTGATGTCGCGGCTCGTCAGGATGTGGACTTCCTCGTTGTAGAGGCGCGTGATGAACCGCAATTTGCGCACCGCGTCGCTCTGCAGGTTTTCGGCTTTCAGTTGTTCGCGCGCATCCATCTGCACGATGCCGATATCGACGCCGCGCAGAAACATCACGTCGCGCAGGTTCTGGAGCGATCCTCTGCCGATGATCGGCAGCACCCGCAGCTCATCGCCATCCAGAACATTCGCCAGATCGGCGGCGATGCGGATATAGGTGCCATCGGCGCCGCCCGAGATAACGCCGACGGTGCCGGCGTTGATGCGCGCCGCATTGGAAGCCGACTGCGCCCAGGCGCCGCTATTGCCCAAGAGCATGAGCCCGACAAGAAGGGCCTGCCAAAATCGCAAAGAAGCGAGGCCGAGGTGAACCTTTGCTGACATCTCGTTCTCCTACAAACAGCCGCCGCAGCTTGACCGTTAGACTCTCGACCCTGTGCGACTTTCCGGCGTACTTCTCCGGACAGATGTGAATAAAAACAGAACTTCCGTTACGGTAAACACCTGCGAGGACCCGTCAATACAGTGCCTCCTTCAATTAAATACCCACAACGAGCTACAACAATGTCAGGAACAAAACCAAACTGTCATTCGAGTTCCTGCGACAAGAAAACTTGCTTAGAGCGGCAGCTGTAGGCGGAGCAAAATCTTAAGGTGGCAAGAGCCCTCCCGCGCCCCGATCGCCCCGGGGAGGTTGCCCTCGGCTTTCCAATCGCAGCTGCAACCAACTTGATCGTTCCGCCTCAGCCGAGCGTAGCTTCTGATTCTGAGGCTTGCGAGATTTGACGGAACTGTGTCAATGCAGGGACCCTGCTAGGGCGTTGATGCTTTCAGAAATAATGTAGCGAATGATCCAAATCCGGGGCGTCTACAAAGATTTCGCAATTGATGGTGCAAAGGTCACAGCACTTAACCCGACTGACCTCGATGTGCGCCGTGGCGAGTTTGTCAGCGTTATTGGGCCATCCGGTTGTGGAAAGTCGACGTTACTTCGTATCGTTGCGGGTCTGGAAACGGCAAGCGGCGGCTCGATCGAGATGTCGGATGCTCGCTCGAACAAACAACGCGTTGGCTTCGTCTTCCAAGAGCCGGTGCTGCTTCCATGGCTTACCGCTTTGGAGAATATTCGGTTTCCACTCGATACCGCGGGGGTCGCTCGTCGAGAGGCCGACAACGTAGCTGCACGCCTGCTGAAGTTGGTTGGACTTTCCGGTTTCGAGAACGCATTACCCCGCGCTCTTTCGGGCGGAATGCGCCAACGGGTTTCGATCGCGCGCGCACTTTCCTATGATCCGTTGTTGCTTCTCATGGACGAGCCCTTCGGGGCTCTCGATCTCATCACGCGCGACCGTCTCAACGACGAGCTGCTATCGATCTGGGCCGAGACACAGAAGACGGTGCTCTTCGTGACGCATAGTGTGGAAGAGGCAGCCTATCTCTCAGATCGGGTGATCGTGATGTCGCCTCGCCCCGGCAGCATCAAGTCCGTCTACGAGGTCGACTTGGCGCGACCTCGCGGGGAGGCTACCAAACTCGACCCCGCCTTCCACCACCTCATGGCCAACCTGAGGCGTGACCTGCGATGAAGTCTCTTGGACGAGCAGCCGAAACGTTGTTTGCCATCGCGGTGATTGTTGTCCTTTGGGAGCTCTACACGCGCTTTTATGCAGTTCCGGAGTTCTTGCTCCCATCTCCGCTGGCCGTTTGGAACGCTCTAATCGAGGCGGCCAAAGGGCAACTCTTCAGTCATTTGTTCTATACGATCGGAATCCTAACGTTGGGATATGCGACCGGCGTAGTTCTCGGTATCGCCGGCGGTCTGGCACTCGCCAAGAGCTCGAGGCTCGAGCGCTGGTTCGGCGGGCCTATCCTATTTCTTCAGACCGCGCCGAAGATCGCATTGGCGCCCTTGTTCGTGATCTGGTTCGGACTTGGCCTCACTTCCAAGATCGTCCTTATCACATCCCTGGTCTTTTTTCCCGTTCTCATCGGAACGCTGGTGGGGATCAGCTCTCTCGATACCAAGTTTCGTGACTTGGCGCGTGTGCTTCATCTCAGCGTCTGGCAGCGATTCCGCCTCATAGAATTCCCGGCTGCGCTGCCTGAGATCTTTGTGGGGCTCCGTGTCGGAGCGGTTCAGGCGGTCGTCGGTGCAATTCTCGCCGAGTGGATGGCTGGCAAGCAAGGGCTCGGATATCTCATGACGTTTGCCTCGGCGACCTATAAGACGCCGCTGCTCTTCGCCACCGTGATCGTCACCGCGCTTTTGGGAATTGCAGTCTACCAGCTGATAGAGATAGTCGAACGTCGATTGCTCGCGTGGCGAGAGCTGCCATGACGGAGCCTCGGTCGCGCTCCGCAGCCTTTCCCTGGCTCAGTGGCCAGCCCACGCATCTTCCGTGCGGGCCTGGCGACGTCACACCGTCCGTTCTGTTGCCGGGGGATCCAGACCGCGTCGCCAAGGCAGCCGGGGTGCTCGACAGAGTTGTGGACCTTGGCCGACGTCGAGAGTTTCAGATGGCGCGTGGCCACTGGCGGGATACGACCATCACCATCTGCTCGACCGGCATCGGCGGTCCGTCAACCGAGATCGCGGTCGTCGAATTGGCCAATCTCGGCATGAGAACGGGCATTCGCGTGGGCGGCATGGGGTCCATTGACCCCACGATGGCGCTTGGGTCCTTCGTCATAGTCGATCGTGCGTTGAGGAACACTGGAACAGGGCGTGTCTATGCTCCCTCCGGCCAAGACTTGTTTGCGTCTCCAGCTGTCGTTGACGCGCTCGAGCGCGCGGCTTCCAGCCTTGGGCTGCCACATCGGCGCGGCTCCATCTATACGACGGACTCCTACTACTGGGGTCAGGAGCGACTCGCGCGGCCTGAACACAGTTCCGATTCCTTGCCGACCCGAGGGCTGATCGACCAGCTTACGGCTCGCGGTGTTGCCGGAATGGACATGGAATGCGAGGCCCTGTTCGCCGTTGGGCATGCCCTCGATGTCAACGTCGGCGCAGTGCTGGCGGTGCATGGCAATCGCGCAACTGACCAGTGGCTTGAGGATTACGAAGAGACGCAGCACAATCTCATTCGGCTTGCGTCGACCGCGATATCGTTTCTCCAATCCCCGTAGCTTTTCAAATCAGGAGCACTCTCATGAAGCGTCGAACTTTCGTTGCAGGCGGTGTGGCTGCGACCGCCGCGGGCTTGCTGCCCCGCGTCTCTACGGCTCAGGAGAAAGAATCGGTCACACTTCAGATCGACGGCGCCGCGGTTCCGTTTTACGCGCCCATATACGTGGCTCAAGAGAAGGGCCTGTTCGCAAAGCACGGGCTGGAACTCCGGATCGTCTATGCCGCCGCTGCCGATATTCTCCGCAACGTCGCGGCGGGAAACGTGCAGTTCGGGTTCCCGAATGGTGATGCGGTGATCGCCGCGAAGGCCAACGGTCTGCCGGTCAAGGTAGTCCATACCACCTATCAGCGCGGCATCGGTGCTACGTTGTTCAAGAAGTCAAAAGGCATCAAGACCTTCGCTGACCTCAAGGGCAAAACAGTTGCAGTGACAAGTCTTGGAAGTCCCAATTATCTGCAACTGCAGGTCGGACTGAAACAAGCAGGGTTGAAGCTTGAGGATGTCAACGTCGAGGTCATCGCCACAGGCGCAATCGTGCAGGCCCTGCAAGCCGACAAAGTCGATGCGATCGTTTTCTCGGAGCTTCGACGCTACAATCTCGAGGCAGATGGTGTCGACGTCGGCATGATCTCGTCCAATGATTTTCTACCCTCATTCGGCAACGTCGTGGTCACCGGCGATCGGTATCTGCAAAACAAACCAAAAGCCGTCAGCGGCTTTAACTCCGCCCTCAGCGAATCTCTTCAGTGGATCATCGATGGACACGTGGACGAGGCACTGACGATCGCAATTGATAAGCACGCGCAGACCTGGAAAGGTCAGGAGGCTCTTCTCCAGCGCGCCTTCACTGAATCGTTCATTCCCTCGATCTGGCAGAGCCAAGTTACTAAGGAGAAGGGACTTGGCGCCGCCGACCTTTCTGCATGGCAGAAGAACGTGGACATCCTGGCTGAATACAAGGTGGTCGAACGTGGTTTCAAAGCAGAGGATCTCGTTGTCCAGCCCGCTGACATCAAAGGCTGAGGAAGTGGCTCGCGGGACCGCGGGCCACGCTTCTCTGATCGGGTGCCGATGTTAAGAAAAGTCCTAATAGCCTTGCGGACAATGCTCATCGCGGTCGCCGTGTGGTGGCTAATTGTGTTCGTCGCGAAGGTCCCGGCGTATCTCTTGCCGGCACCCGACGCGATCGCCAGCCGCTTCGTCTTTCTCGCTAGGAGTGCCGAGCTGGCTGAACATATTCGCGTGACGCTTAGCGAGATCGCAATCGGCTTTGGCATCGGCGGCCTGCTGGGTGTGGCGCTCGGTTGGATGTTCGTGCACGTCCCGCGGCTTGGACGGCTTCTCTCGCCACTGATTCTGCTCTTACAGACGGCGCCGAAGATCGCAATCGCACCGTTATTGCTCCTTTGGCTCGGCCTCGACATGGGCCCAAAAGTGACGCTCATCGCGATTGTCACCTTTTTCCCGGTAATGGCGGGGGCGATGGCGGGGTTCTCCTCAGTTGAGAAGAGCTATCACGATCTAGCCCAGCTTCTCCGGTTGAGCCGATGGCAACGCTTCCGGCGTCTCGAACTGCCATTCTCCTTGCCTCCCATTTTCGCAGGGTTGCGCATAGCGTCAACACAAGCGGTAACGGCAGCCGTGGTCGGAGAGTTGATCGGGGCAACCTATGGCCTTGGATATCTCCTAAGCCTCGGACAAGAGAACGGAGATGCGAGCGTGGTGATTGTCGCCATCCTCATCCTCTCGACCATTGGCTGGGGGTTCCACGAACTCATCCGCATGATCGAGAGACGTGCGTTGATTTGGCATGTCAGTCAGAGAACTCTGGGGGCTGACACGTAGATCAAAACACGGCTCGTTTGTCTGAAATCCAAAGCCCCTTTCGAGCATGCGGTTGATGCAAGCGAGACTCACAATAGGGCTCCGGGGAAGAGCGGAGGGTAATGATGGGGAAGTAGATCAGCCGGAGGACTTCACGCGCCGCCCCGGCCCCGCCTCAGGATCCGCTGCCATGAACCGGAGTGTGGGCATGTATGGGTGATTGAGGAGCGGCTTCCTTCTGGAGTTAGCCCCCGCGCAATAGTCGGGAGGTTGTTGCTCTGAGCCCAACAGGCCCGGTTCGCCGTTTCGTCTTCGATGAGCTGCCATCTCGAGCGGCCTGTGCGAGATTGCGCTCGCGCAGTAGCAAATTCGAAAGCGTAACCGTAAGGTCAAGTGTTTTGAGACGGTTGGGGCTAGAAATGAAAAGATGTTGGATGGTCCGTGCTGAACGCGATGGGCGGCTCTATGACGTCTTCAAGGAGCGTTCCGTCGTTGCCATTGGCTGGCACGAAGTAGGCTCTCTCGCTGATTTATCTTCTCGCGAAGCCATCCTAAAGCGCGTCCGAGAGACCTGGCCGGATGGGAAGCAGCAGGCAGCCGCGATGTCCGCCGGGCAGTTGCATCGCTTCCGCACCAAAATGAAGCCAGGCTACATGATCACGCCCGTCGCGCCTGAGACCCTCGCGCGTCTAAATTCAGCCGCGCATGCCCGCAATGTTAGCTGCGCATGAGAGTAATCTCTCTTACCGCATTTTAGCTGGTTCAGAAATCCTCGGGCTATATAAATGCTCGAGAGCTGGCCGCTTCCACGCGTCGAGCTATCTGTTTCCCTGCCGGAGCGCAGGCTCATGACCCACCGCACTCTCGTTGATAGCTTGGATCACGGTCACCAATCTCCGTGCACGCGCGAGATCGAACACTTGCTCCGGTCCGGTCGGCGCAATATCGACGAAGGGGCTTTGGTAGATCAGCTCGGGGTCCATAACGCCCTTCTCCGTGAGGTGCTCGATGACCATGTCGATAAATTCGATCTGATCGGGCGTCACCGTCGCGTCTGATAAAAATTCGCCAAATGCTGCGACGGCAGCCGCTCGGTCGAGACCCACCAGTGAGCGGATGAATTTGCCAAAGCCGTTGCTGATCTCGATCGCTTTCTCGATATGCTCCTTCTCGCCGATGCCAGCCGACAGGAGCATGTCCTCAAGCTCCTTGAGGTCGGTGGGAGTCAGCGGTCTGCCGTGCCGCAGCTTGTGCAAAGCGATATGGTCCTCGTGCTCTCGTAGGAAATGGCGCGCTTTTCTCTTGAAACGAGCAAAATCAACCTCGCCCACCTGCGGCAGCGCGACTGCTGCGCCCTCGCCGAGATGGTCCTCGAAATTGGTGTAGACGACCGCCCGGCGTTGCTTGTCGATGTGCTGGACGAGATCGCGCAGGCGCAGGCGAGCGAGTTCCAGCAAGGGGACGGTGATGTCTTCCCACCATGGATCAGACAGGATCTCGAGCAAGAGGGGATGCTGGGCGGCAATCGCCGGAATGGCTGTCTGCTCCTCAAGGGCGGACACGATCTCCAAAAGCTGCTTCTTCAACCTGTCGAAGCTCTTCGAGCCCTTCAGCAGCGCCAGCTCCATGTTCAACATCAGAAGATCGAAACGCTTCGCCTCCTCGCCTTCGGGCTTGACCTCCGCCGGCAACGGCGCGACCTCGCTGAGCAACTCGTTCCGCACCTCGTCTGACAGCGTTCCCCATGCACCAGGCACCTGATATTTCTCAACCACACGGCGCTTGGTGCGAACGATGAAGTTATCGAGACTCATCGCGGCGACGCGTTCCTTCAAAGCATTCAGAGCGCGATCGCGGATCGCCTTCTCGTCGAGCGACGGCTCGTCCGAGCCCCCTGCGTCGTAGGTCGCGCCCTCCTCGGCAAACCCCGATACGGTATCGAGCTTCATCTTCTCGTCGAGCGCGCGCACAAGGTCGAAACGGGCAGCGAAGAGCCGTTCGCTCAGGGATTTGGCGTTACGGCCCTCGTCGGGTTTGGGATTCTGGCTGAAGAATTCGAGGTTCTGGCAATAGTCGAAGACCCGGAAGAACTCCTTGTCCTCACCGGGCCCGAACAGATCCGCACATAACCGTGTGCCTCGCCCGATGATCTGCCAGAACTTGGTCTTCGAGCGGATGAGTTTGAACAGCACGAGGTTGACGACCTCCGGCACGTCGATTCCGGTATCGAGCATGTCGACCGAAATGGCGATGTGAGGGTCGCTGTCCTTCTTCGAAAAGTCGTCGATCAGGCTCTGCGCATATTCGGTCTTGAACGTGATGACGCGCGCGAATTTCCCGGCGAGATGCGGATAATTGACGTTGAACCGCTTTTCGATGAATTCCGCATGGTCCTGGTTCTTGGCGAACACGATGGTCTTGCCCAGTCGGTCGCCACCCGCGACTTTCAGCCCGTCGGTCATGACATGAGCCAGCACCTTGTCGACCGTGTCGATATTGAACAGCCACTTGTTGACGGCCTCGGAATTCACGCTGTCGGGCGGGCCATCCTCATCCCATTCCAGCATGTCCCACTGCTCTTTTTCGACCTCCGACAGGTCGTCGTAGCGGATGCCCTCCCGCTGGAACTTGAGAGGCACCGAGACGGCGTGCGGCGGCACGAGATATTCATCCTCCACCGCCTTGTCGAGCGAATAGGCGTCGGTCGGCACGCCGTCCTCGAGGTCGAACAGATCGTAGGTGTTGCGGTCGATCTCATCCTTCGGCGTTGCGGTGAGGCCGACAAGCAGGCTGTCGAAATAGTCGAAGATCGCGCCGTAGCGCTGGTAGACGGAGCGATGCGCCTCATCGATGATGACAAGATCGAAATGGCCCGCGCCGAAGCGGCGGTCCTCGTCGCGCTTCTGGTCGATCAATCCCATCATGGTCGGATAGGTGGAGAGAAACACCCGCCCCTCGCCGGTCCGCTCCGTCACCAGATTGACGGGCGCGGCGTCCGGCAGATGCGCCTTGAAGGCTTTGACCGCCTGATTGACCAGCGCGACCCGGTCGGCGAGAAAAAGCACCCGCTTCACCCAGCCCGCGCGCATCAGGAGATCGACCAGCGCGATCACCGTGCGCGTCTTGCCGGAGCCGGTCGCCATCACCAGCAGACCCTTGCGCTGATGATGGGTCTCGAACCCGGCCGCGATCTTGCCGATGGCGCGCTTCTGATAGTAGCGCTCGACGATCTTCGTATCGACAGGCAGGCTCGCCAGCGGCTTTCGCGCCGTGCGCCGCTGAATCAGGAGCTGCAGCTCGCCCTTCTTGTAGAAACCCTGCACCGCGCGCGGCGGGTAGAAACTGTCGTCCCACAGCCAATGCTCATAGCCGTTGGTGTAGAAGATCAGCGGACGCTGGCCGAACCGCGCTTCCAGGCAATCCGCATAGAGCTTCGCCTGCTGCTGGCCTTCGCGGGCGTTCCGGCGCGTGCGCTTGGCCTCGACGATGGCGAGCGGCTTGCCGTCGTCTCCCCAGAGCACGTAATCCACATAGCCCTTGCGCTCGTTGTTCGGCATCCCCTCGACGGGGAATTCCCGGTCACGCGTTTCGGAAAGCGCCCAGCCCGCCTCGCGCAGCAGCAGGTCGATATAGAGATCGCGGGTCTGGGCTTCCGAATAATCATGCGTATCCGGTCGCTCTTCGTTCTCGCGGCGGGTCCTGGCGATTTCGGCGCGCAGGGCCTGCAACTCCCCATCGAGATGAGCCTTGTCGCGCAGGAGCTTTTCCAGATCCTCGTCGCGGGCCTCCATCTCGGCCTTCATGCGCTGCAATTCGACGAGCGCCCGCTTGACGACGTCCGTCTTGCGGTTCAGCGCGCCGGGATCGAAAGCGAGATTGTCGGCGGGCCTGTCGGCTCTCGCATAGGTGCGCGCCACCCAGAAGCAGAGATGAAACAGCTCGCGGACCGCATCCGTCGCCTCTGACGGCGCGATCTCGCGGGATTCATGCACCGCGCGGTTGCCGATCTTCACGATCAGCTTCGCCTTCGTAAACACCGCCGCGCCGGCCACGCGCTGAAAGCTCGGCTCGTGGATCAGCGCCGAGATGTTGTCCTGATAGGGAAACGAGAGGCCGGGATCGTGCTTGAACGCCCATTTGACGGCGAGTTCGCGCCGTGCGACGCGCATAGAATGCCGCTGCCCTTGGGTCACCCAGCGCCAAAGTCTCCGCCCGCCGCGCCGAGTCGTGAAGTTCGGGAAATTCAGCCGCGAGGAAGGCGAAGTTGGACATGCCGGGTGAGCCTTAGAGTTGTCCGGAGAAGGCGCGGTGTTGGAGGGAGGCGAAGAGGGAGTTCGACTTGCTGAAGTCCTGCATGTCGGATTAGCGCGATCTCTGATCAGCTTCACTCATAGAAGCTCTGAGAATTCTGCCTGCAATTGCAGAAGGCGGCAGCGATCTTCAATTCTCGCATGCTCCGTTCGCATTGACCTATTGTGCGCATTCCAGCCATGCGCTTCGACATACTGCCTCAAGCAGGACTTTGCCAGGATGATGCGAGAGCAGATACGTACTGTGTCGGCTTGCGTGGCTTTGTGCCGTGCAACGTGAGCCGAATGACAGTCGATAGGCATCTGCCGCTATGCTCGATCGAGCACCGACAGTCTTGCCAACCAATCGCGCTGCTAGTCCTGTAGGAGAATGTCGTCTTCGACGGCCGTATATTCGCGAGTGTCTGTCTTGAGCGAAGTTATCGGTTTTCGATCTGTGACATCGATCCTGCCGGCGATGTCATTTGCGATTCGAGTATACGGAACGTCACCCGTCGAGCTCGATCATTCCGGCTGGTCCCGTGAGTGACGCTCGTCAGCAAGTCTGCCGACATCTTGACACGTTCGTGGCCACGTCATTAGGATTGATGCCGGATCCCCAAACATCTCAAGAAAGATCGACTGCGTGAGGCTGTCGAGCAACTCGATGGCCTTCTTGCGCTTCTGCCGCAGCGCATCAGCCTTATCCAAAATCGCCGCGATCCGCCGTTGTTCGTCGAGCGGGGGAAGCGGAATTCGCAGATATCTTCGACAGATAGCATGTCTCGACTGTTGACGCCACTGCGCTCAGTCCTTGCGACATTCGCTGTCGAAGCGACCGTTCGGAAAGAAAGTGGTAAAGATAGTTCTGGATCGAGCTCGCTCTGATCTGGACGCAATCGACGTACCGACTGATCCAATCGCGCAGTCGAATCGCCAGATCGAGCGCTTTCCGCAAGCTGCACCATTCGTACGCAACAAGCACATCGCCGCTCTGACACATAGCTTGCTGATGTCTAAGCTTGCCATTCGTCGAACGTCGACGAGATGAGGTCCTCGTTGACCATTGTCCAGTCTTCGCACGAAATGGTAGCCGTCACCTCGTGTTGCATCGAGCCTGCCATTTGAGCGCCAGACCCGTCGACAGTGATTGCAACGTCGCCTAGGCGCATGCGACTGCTGTTCACAACATCCCCTCCAACTCTCGCAACCCCGCCGCAATCTCCTCCTCCAACTGCAACAACTCCGCCACGATCTCCCTCGGCGCGCGATGCTCCATCGCCTCGTGCGTCACCTCGCGATAGCGATTGATCGACAGATCGTAATCCGCCGCCACGATCTCCGCCTGGGGCACGCAGAAACTCTGCGCCGTGCGCGGGCGCTCCCGCTCCGCGCCATCCTTGTCCTTCCATCGCAGCAACACATCCGGCAGGTTGTTCTTCGCATGCTCTTCCGCGCTCAGCGCCTTCTGCGGCACCGGGCCGAACTTGTCTTCGCTCAGCAGCATCTGCCGCTTGTCGTCGAGGCTCATGCCGTCGGCCTGCACGTCGTAGAACCAGACGTGATCCGTGCCGCCCGAATTGGTCTTGGTGAAGAACACGATGGCGGTGGAGACGCCCGCATAGGGCTTGAACACGCCCGACGGCAGCTTCACGATGGCGTCGAGCTTGTGGTCCTCCACCAGCATTTGGCGGATCGCCTTGTGCGCCTTGGAGGAGCCGAACAGCACGCCATCCGGCACGATGACGGCCGCCCGTCCGCCCGGCTTCAGGAGCTTCAGGAACAGAGCCATGAACAGAAGTTCGGTCTTCTTGGTCTTGACGATCGCCAAAAGGTCGGCGGCCGTCGTCTCGTAATCGAGCGAGCCGGCAAAGGGCGGATTGGCGAGGATCAGGCTGTAGGAATCGGCATCGCCCACATGATCCTGCGCCAGCGAATCCTTGTAGCGGATATCCGGCGCCTCGATGCCGTGCAGCTGCATGTTCATGGAGCCGATGCGCAGCATCGTCTGGTCGAAATCGTAGCCGTGGAACATGCTCTCGTGAAAATGCTTGCGCAGCTTCGCATCCCGGAAAAGCGCCGCATGATGGGTGCGCAGATGCTCCCCCGCGGCAACCAGAAAGCCGCAGGTGCCGCTTGCGGGATCGCAGATGATGTCCTTCGGCGTCGGCGCGGTCAGCTCCACCATCAGCTTGATGATGTGGCGCGGCGTGCGGAACTGGCCGTTCTGGCCGGCGCTGGCAATCTTGCCGAGCATATACTCGTAGAGGTCGCCCTTGGTGTCCCGGTCCTCCAACGGAATGTCCGCCAGCATGTCGACGACCTTGGACAGCAGCGCCGGGGTCGGAATGGTGAAGCGCGCGCCCTTCATGTGCTCGGCGTGCGCCGTGCCGTCCTCCGCCATATCTCTCAGGAACGGAAAAACATGCTCGGACACGATGTCGAACATCTGCGCCGGCGCATCGTCCTTGAAGCGGGACCAGCGCAGCTTCTCATAGGGCATTCCCTTGGGGTCGCGGCCCTCGGGAAAGACGCGGCGCTCCATGGGCCGACCGAGGGTGTTCGCTTTGTTCTCCTCCCGGACCTGGATGTCATCCAGCCCCCGCATGAAGAGCAGGTAGGTGATCTGCTCGATGACCTCCAGCGGATTGGCGATCCCGCCCGCCCAGAAGGCATTCCACACCTGATCGATTTTAGAGCGCAGTTCCCCCGTCAGCATTCACTCAACCCTACGAATTTCGCAAAACCGGACCTTAGCGGTTGGGGGCAGGGAGGCAAGCCATCCGAGTGTGACCCGCGATCCGGTTCTCATGGAGCGTCGCACGGCTCTGTCTCCCAGGATTTTCGGGCCGACGATCCTTGACTGAGCGGCACTGTTACGGGGCACCCGGCGCGATTCGAAGCTTGACCTTAGCCAGGAGAGTTTTCCCGTAGCCATCCCGTCGAGAGGAGGTTGCCCTAGGCCCCTCGATCGGCTAGTGAATTTCTGAAGGTTACGACCTCCGCACCCGTAGCTCAGCTGGATAGAGCGTTGCCCTCCGAAGGCAAAGGTCACACGTTCGAATCGTGTCGGGTGCGCCACTTATCTCTTTAAAAATATTAGCTTGTTTCTAAATGGCCCGTTCAGGGAAGGGCGGCGACCGGGTCAATGACCCCGGTCGGCACCTAAAGCGGGCATTCATCGACGAGCGGCACCGCTGCAATCTACGGTCCGAGGGCTTGCTGCACCGGGTGCGTCTTGAAATAATCCGGCGTGCCAACGATCGTCTACCGCATCTCCGGCCCGATGCGCACCGCGATCATGTCTTTCTCGACGAACTCGCCCACCCGAACCCTGCATCGAAACGTTCGCTCAAGATATTGGTCAGACCCTCGTCGGTCACCAATTCGATCGACACGTCGGGAAAGTCGTGCATCAGCTTCGACAACCGGGGCCAGAGCACCGACCCGCTCAATGACATCGAGACGATCTCACCACGACCGATGCTCTAGGGTGCGCCGTTCTCCACCATCCTAGACCGATCCCGCGCTCGGGCCCGTTCGACCCCTCGCTCCGCTGCCGCCGATCCCCTGTAGCTGTCCAAAAATGGGGATGCTGCGAATTTAAGCCGCGATGCTAGGATGCTCCTGTCGTGCGGCGCTGAGCGATGCTTGAGAGATGTAGGCGCAACCAAAATCGACCGAGGCTGCCCCTATGAGCCCCCTGCTAAGAGACATCCGTCACAATCCCCTGCTCTGGCTGCTGGCCTTCGTGCCGGTGGTGTTTGCGGCTCAGAGCCTCAAACCCGAAGCGCATACGTTGCTTTTCGTCCTATCCGTTCTGGCCATCGTGCCACTGGCCGTGCTGCTGAGTCACGCCACCGAATCGGTGGCGGCCAAGACGGGCGACGCGGTCGGAGGCCTTCTCAATGCGACGCTCGGAAACCTGACCGAGCTCATCATTGCGCTCGCCGCCTTGCGCGCGGGTCAATACGCGCTCGTGAAAGCGTCCATCGCGGGGGCGATCGTCACCAACTCGTTGTTCATGCTGGGCATGTCGTTCCTCCTAGGGGGGCTCAAGTACCACGTGCAGGAATACAGCCGGGGCAACGCCCGCCTCCAGGCGGGATTGCTCTTCCTGGCCACGATCGCGTTGCTGATGCCATCCGCGGTCTCCGGAGCCGATTCCATCTCGGGATCGGCCATCACCGACAAGTTGAGCGTAAGCCTGTCTGTGTTGCTCATCGTCGCCTACGGATTGGGCCTGCTGTTCACGCTCAAGACACACAGCGAATTTCTCGGCGGCGGGGACCATGCCGAAGCCGGCGAAACGCCGTGGCCGATCGGGCTGGCGCTGATCACGCTCGCTGGTGTCACCATCTTGGTTGCGCTGGTCAGCGAGGTCTTTATCGAATCGGTCCAGCAAGCGGCTGAGGCGTTTGGGATGACCCCGGCGTTCGTTGGTTTCATCGTCGTGGCGCTTGTGGGAGCAGCGGCGGAGATGGCCTCGGCCTTTTCCGGCGCGCGCAAAAACCGGCTCGACCTGAGCGTGGGCATAGCGCTCGGGAGCTCGGCGCAAATCGCGCTCTTCGTCGCGCCCGTATTGGTGCTGCTCAGTTACGTGATCGGCCCGTCGCCGATGAACCTGCAATTCTGGCCGGGTGCCGTGATCATGGTGCTCATCGCCACCATGACCGTGTCCCTGGTGACCAATAGCGGGCGCTCGGCCTGGTTTGTCGGAGTGCTCGTCTTGCTGGTGTACCTGATTTTCGCCATGACACTTTACCTGTTGCCACCCCAGGTCTCCTGATCTCCCTCACCGGAGCGTTTTCCATGTTGCGTCAAATTCTCGTGGGAGCCGCAATCAGCTTCTGCAACATCGCCATCCATGCGTTTCTGATGGCGGCCGTCATGTGGGCGGCGCGCACCGCGGTTACGATTACAACATCACGTCAATCGGTCCGCTTGATTGCCGTCATGATTGCGACCGTGGCGTTCCTGATGGCTGCACATGTGGCGGAGATCCTTGTTTGGGCATGGGCTTACGCAATCGTCGGCGTCGGACCCGAAGGCGCTAACCTGATTTATTTCGCCTTTGTAAACTACACGACGCTCGGCTACGGCGACGTGACGCCGACGGCGCGCTGGCTGTTGCTTGGGCCGATGACGGCGATGAACGGCGTCCTGTTGTTCGGCTGGTCGACAGCGGTGATTTTCGAGGTCCTGCGAAGGGTCATGACGAGCATTCGCAGCGAAGAAGAACGAACATGATCTTGCAAAGCGCGCCAAAGCGCGATTGACGGTCAAAAATCCGGGAACATCAGGCGCGGTTGCTGCTTTACAGTGGACATAAGAGCAAGAATGGACCGCGCTGCATGCGGCCCATCAATTGGGTAACAGCGCCTCCCTGAAGGTGAGTCGTACAACCACCCGCGAGGGGTTGCCCGATTGACGTCACAGAATCGGTTCAGCGTTATGTGGAACGCATTCATTCAAGCGACGGAGCTTGAGATCTTCTACGTCATAGGTTGCGAAGGACAATGATATGAACAGACCATTCAACCACGCGCCTCCGAACAAGGCGAACGAACTTTTCGACAAGCTGCTCGCAACGTCGGACGCTGCGGTCAAGAATCGTGAGCGGTTGTTCAAGGAACTGAAAGAGGAGCTGGAGCTTCTTGCCACGCTTCAGGAAGAGCACCTTTTTCCGGTTCTGATGCGGAACGGGATGCAGGATCTCGTGCGCAAGGCCACCAACGACAATCAGGTGACGAGTTCACTGCTTAATGAGATCGAGCAGATGCCGAAGAACACCGCCGAGTTCAAAAGCAAGGTGGCTGATCTCAGACGCGTCTTCCAGCAGCATATTCGAGACGACAAGAAGGAATTGCTTCCCGCCGTGCTCAAGGTCTTGAGCGATGAGGAAGCGGACGCCGTTGTTGAGACAGTGGAGGAAGAGATGGCGAACGTTGACACCACCAAACTGGCAGATGCCCGGCGCGCCCGTGAGCAGGTGGAGACCGTCCAGCGGGTGACGGAGGATGTGACGGAGACCATGAAGGCCGGAGTGGAAGGCGCGCAGACGGTGGTTCGCGCCTTGCAGGAGGCGATGGAAAATAGTGTCGGGGCGGCGTCGGAACTGACACGCCGCTCGGGCCAGGCCTTGCAGATGTTTGGCCGTCCCGATCGAGACGCTACGGGCCTCACGGAGGAAGCCGCGCAAAATCTCAGGGCGGTGGCACAATCGGGAACTGTTTTTGTCTGCGGCTTGCAGGATATCTCGCGCGAAGTGTTCGAGCGCAGTCGGCAGCGCCTGCAACGAAACCTTGACGGCATGCAGGCTCTCGCCCGTTGTCGGTCGATGACCGATTTCGTCGAGACGCAGAGCACGCTCCTCCGCGACAACCTGGAGCAGACCGTCGACGGAAGCCGGCGCATCGCCGAGCTGACGATCGAGATGGCCGATGGCGCCGCGCGCACGATGACCGTGCAGGCGGAGAAAACCGCCCGACGGGTCAGCAACGCGGCTTGAGAATTCTCACGACTGGCAAACGCTCCCACCTCACGGGTGGGAGCGTTTGCTCATTCAGAGCCGATCTCGATCAAGCTTGGGCTAGCGGGGAAGGCCGCCGCGCATGGGCATCGCGCCTCCGCCGAACGCGTCGTTGCGGATCGCTGGCGCTTGGTGACGCTGAGACGCGAGGTAGTTCGCCTGTCCGGTGCTGGGCGGAGGGGTGGAGGCACAGCCTATCAGCAGAACGCTGGCTGCAAGCGTGACAACGATCGCCTTCATAGAACCTCCTTGTATTCACCGGGCGAACCTGAAAGTCCCGGCGAGTCAGTCAAAACGGCCTGGGCGAAAATGCAGGGGAGTATGACGGACTCTCGATATCGAATTTCGACGCCGATTGCGGAGGCGCCGTCTTTCGATTCCGCGGCCGCGTTGTCGAAATACAATGCGGCCGGTCCAACCATCCCGCGGCCCGCTCGTCTCGCGCGACCGCAGCATCATTTTCTCCAGAAGCACCCCGCCCGGGATGTCCGAACGAGGGGCGGCGGGGCAATGGTCTGCCCAAAGCGGCAGGCCTTTGTCCGATGATCATGGCTCCTCGCGAGGCGCGTTGCTTGACCGATCGGGACAGCGACTACACCCTTCGGGACAGGCGTTCCCGAACGATCGATCCCAGCCGCGGCACCTTTTGGACCTTGTCAACGGTGGTCCTTGAAGGACGTCCGTGATATGAACGGCACCGTGCGGTGCATGGCGCACTTGCAGCGGCGGCTCATCACTCTCCTGGGAGTATGGATATGAGCGTAGTTTCCAGTTCACAAATGATCTCTCGTCGGCGCGCATTTTCCATACTCGGATGGGCGGCCGCCATCGGACTTTCGGCGCCCGCCGCGATCTTGGCGGCGTCGGATGCTGTCGCGCAAACCTCCGGAATGGAGCGGCGTAACGAGAGGCGTACCGGTCGGCACGACCGGCGTACCGACCGGCGAACAGGACGCACAGATCGCCGCGAGGAACGCCGCGACTGAGCTAGACGGTTCCTCGGAGGGTTTGGTCGGCGCGAGTTGCACCGCGTTCACGGAGGCGCGGTGCAAGGCGGTGTGGTAATCGCCGTGCGCTCGGAATCCAGGGTTCGTCGGGACGCGCTCGTTACGGGCCGGCCGGAGGCTGTCCGCGGCTTCTTTCAGTATGGCTGATGGTCCTGAAAGGGCCTCCTAGCCTGCTGGCTCAACGCCGAAGTTGTTCCAACGCGCATCGACGAGCAAACAGCCCGCGGGGGCGACCACCCCGAGCACGGGAGAAGAGCGCGAGCGGTTTCCTGCAAAGCTCGGTAGCCGGCCCACCACGTGTTGATCGAACAACGGACGCCAGACCGGCTGCTCTTTGGAAATCACTCCTCGATAAACAAAGCTTACCTCCTCACCCGGAGCAGCCAATTGGGTGAGAAACGCCCGTTGATCGCCTTTGGCCGAAACAATCGCGATCAGGAATCGGCAATCGTCCCGCGCTACTTTGATGATCGGCAAGTGGAAGCCGTTCTGTTGCTGGCTCTCCTCGATGCGAAAGCCTCCTCGTTCCAAGGCGGCAGCAAGCTGGGTGAGATCGTCAGACGCAAGAGGGACCACAACCATGCCGTTCGCGACCTTCAGGGAAAGGCTCACGGCTGCAAGAACGACGAGCAACCCCCTAAGGGCGAGCGATGCGCTCATGCCGCGCTCCTAACCAGCAAATCACGACAATGGCCGCAAGCGTGCTCCAGCCGGTCACAGTGGCGGCCGTGTCATGGAGGCGATCGAATTCCTCTCCCTGCAAGGCGAGAAGACCGAGGCGAAGCGTGTTGATGACGATCGTGGCGGCGCAGGCGAGCAGGCACCAGCCGGCACCTCTGAGTGTCCATAACCGATCGGCGGACCGAGCGAACAGGACCCAGCATAGAACAGCCAGCGCAATATTCTGGAGAGCGGAGCAGTTCCGTTCAACCACCAGGTAGCCCCATCCGTCGGCAAAGTGAATCACGTTGCCGACGCGGGTCGTCCCCGTCAGCCAACTCGCGAGCATCGCCTCAGCATCAAGGATCGAGGGGAATACGGTCAGGCCAACTCCCGCCCAGCACATAGCGATCGTCAGGGCCAACAGAACCCAGCCGCCGCGACGAAAATTGCTGCGGGGCGGCGACGTGCAGAGGACGTAGATGGCAATGCCCGTCAGGCCAACCCACGACAGCTTTGCGGCGGGGGCGAGAAAGCAAGCGACGGCAACCGCCGCAACAAGAAAATCGATCCTGTGGGTCGGCTCTGCCGGCAATCGCGCAAAGGCTGAAATCGCGATAACGGCGGCGCACCAGACGATGACGCTCACGCCGAAAGTTGTCAGGACGGCGGAGATGAAACCGCCGTCCTGGATCGCCGTAATGGCTTGCCCCGTGAGACCATTGAGGATGCCGAGCGCAACGAGGCCGGTGAACAACTCGCACCTGGGCACCGCACGCCAATATCCGCGCGACACAACCGGACTCGAGGTCGCGGAGCCATGCGCCATGGGTCAAAGTCTCAGGAACGCAGCCTCACCATTCCCGCTGAGTGATCTGCGGCCGTTCGGCCTTTCCGCCGCGCCGACGACGCAGCAACGCATATCCGCCAGCAATCACCAGAATGGGCAGGCCCGCACCCGCGAGCGGAACCGCTCCGCCTCGGCTATTTCCCGAGTTGCTATTGGGGATGCCGCCCTTGTCTGCGAGAGCGACCGTCCCGGTCAATGCACACAACGCAGTCGCCGCAAGTAATGTCTTCTGCCATGAACGCATAAGCGCCTCCTTTGAAGCTCCAAACCTTAACTCTGGACCTGATAGAGTTGGTAGCCAATTAAGGCCCGAGCTGAGACTCAGCTGGGTTACTTCCTCGGAGCTATGGCCCTGATGTAGGGCAATAGCTCCAAACCTGATGACAATGAAGGGAGCGCGCCCCCAGGAGAGCGGCACCCGACCGTGTGTCACCGTCACGGCCGGGCACCCGCGAGCGTCGCTGTTAGAAGATCGAAGCACCCGCGCCATCACGAACAAGCGATCCCGTTGCGAGTTCCGCCGCCAACCTTGGCGCCACAAGCTCAGCTGGCGTGCCCCTCAGGTTCAGACCGGCTGGAGCAGCGCGCTCCAAAACCTGGAGCGGGGAACTTTTACGTCTCAGAAGCATTCTTGGTTTTTCATCGGGGAAGGAATTCCCCGCTTGTTAGGTCTGGTTTCGAGGAAATACATGACGACCGCGCTCGCTTACGAAACTGGCCGCCCCGAAACATCGAACGGGCGGGATCCTCAGTCGGTTGCCCCCCTCCTAAGTTACCTTCAGTCGACACTGGCAAACATCGACGACCAGTACTGGCGCGAACGTGAGGACGTGATCAATGATCCACGGCACGGCGGCCTGAAGGCTCACATTTTGCGCAAGCTTGAGCAAAAGCATCAAGAACGGCGGCTCCCGTACGTTCAGGAATTGGCCGTTCTGGAAAACCGAAAGCATCGCGTGGCTGCTTGATGGGGCAACTGAAAATGACAGAGGAAGAGGTCGAGGTTTTGGCGCAGGAGCTTGCAAAGGTGGGGGGTACCGCGTGGTATCCCGGCCGCCAAGCTTCTCCGCTGCTTCGGGTTGTTACGAACCGCTATCGTGAACAGGCTCGGGTTATTATCGCGGCGTACGATCAGCTTCGGTCTCGCGAACGGGATTCAGCTTCCGATGTCGGCGAGCTCATGCATCCGTCGACTTATTCCGATCAGAGCAGGTCGCGCGTTGGCGCAACTCTCGAACGTTCGACGCCTTGATGGGAGAATAAGGCGCGACGCTGAGTTCAGAGAGACCATGTTCACGCCTCGACCAACCCGTTCCGGATCGCGTATCGGATCAGCCCGGCCGTCGTCTCCAGATTGAGTTTGCGCATGGCCATTGCGCGATGGGTCTCGACTGTCTTGGTGCTGATGCTGAGGATATCGGCGATCTGCTTGTTGGTCTTTCCCTCGCTGATGAGTTGAACGACAGCTTTTTCTCGGGCGCTCAGTGCCGACTCGGTTGTCGAACCTCTGGAAAGATAGGTTTCCAGCAATGTCTCCGAAACCTTCCCCGTAAAAAATGGCTTGTGCGCCGCGAGGCTCTCAACCGCCGAGATCAGGAACTGCCTGGCGTCGGATTTGAGCAGGAAACCTCGCGCGCCAGCCTCAAGCACATCCCGCACAAGGCTGTCGGTATCGTGCATGGTGAAAATGAGCACTTCGGCGCCGGGAACACGGGTCCTGATCTGCCGGGTGGCTTCCACCCCATTGACCAGCGGAAGAGCATAGTCGAGAACCACGACATCGGGCCGGGTGGCCAAGGCCAGGTCAATGGCCTCCTTGCCGTCCTTCGCCTCCGCGACCACCTCCCAGCCTTCGCGAGACTCCAGAATGGATCGGACCCCGGACCGGACCACGTCATGATCGTCGGCGATCAAGATGCGCGTCATCGCGCTTTTCCTTTGGGTCCGACCGCGCCCTGCGCTGGAATGTCGTTCGGCAAGTCACGATACGCCATAGGGCCGCGTGTCAAACCTGTGCCAAACCCTGAAACTGCCAGAGGCAGACCCTGAAACGTCACGACCGACCCGCAAGATCGGCCCCTGCCTCAAGCGTCCTTCGCGACCTCAGTCTCGCAAAGCGTTCGGTGCGCTTCGCTGCTGCGCCAGGGACACGAATTGGAACGCTGGCGAGGACCGAGGTGCCTGCCCGACCCGTCCGAATTTTGAGCAACCCGCCGAATTGCTCCAGCCGGGCGCGCATCCCGGCGACACCGACTCCGAACCGAACGGGTTTCGCCGGGCCCGCCGCGCCTGTCATGCCATGCCCATTGTCGCGAATGCGGACAACCAACTGCTCCGACCGAATCCTCGCGTCCACGGAAACGTGCGACGCACTGGCATGCCGATGAACGTTGGTGAGAGCCTCCTGTACCACACGCAGGATCGCCCGCTGGAGTTCCGGGGGAAGATTGTCGACCTCCTCCGGAATGCGGATCCGGGCAACGAGGCCCGCGCGCCCGGCGAAGCCCTCGGCGAAGTCGCGTAATGTGGCTTGCAGGCCGTCATTTGCCAGGTTCGGCGGGTGCAGCAGATACGTGAATATCCGCAATTCCCTCAGCGCTTCGGCGAGTTGCTCGTCGATCTGTGCGAAGGCCGCGCGCGACGCGACGGTTGCAACGACCGTTCGCTCGACCCTTTCGAGCCCCAGATGCGCAGCCACGAGGTGCTGCGCCGTGGAATCGTGCAGCTCGCGGGCGATGCGTTGCCGCTCTTCCTCCTGAAGCGCGAGCAGTTGATCGGATAATTCGCTGACACGCGTTGTGGCGTAGCTGGCGAGATCGGAGAGAGTTCGGAGCGGTTTCTCGACCTGGCGAGCTGTGAAAAATGCCGCGAGACCTCCGGCCAACAGGAGGAAGGCCGCGGGGCCCGCCATCCGCCGCAATGCAGCAATCATGGGCGCATTGAGGGCCGCAATCGGCACCGCGACCGAGGTCGTCCAGTTCGTCGCACCCGAACGGCGAAAGGCGACGAGGACGGGCCGCCCCCGGTCGTCCACGGCTTCGATCGTTCCCGTGACCGTGCTGTCGGGTCCGACATCGGCAAGCCGGTCAACCAGCGCGTGGGGCGCCGGGATGTCGGAGCCTTGGTGTCCGTACCGATCCGCCATGATGGGCTGGAGCATGCGATCGTGAAGTGCCTTGGTCCAGCCGGCCGGCAGCGTCTGATCGTTCATGATCGCGCCGAGCCGGGCTTCGGCCAGTATGGTGGTGATGTGGCCCTTCATTCGGCCATCCGGCCCATCGAGCCTGAGGCTGAGGGCCACGACGATGCTGCCTTTCAGAGGGGCCAATAACCGGCCTGAGACTGTCCATCGACGGTCCCGGATCCGGTCGAGCTGCTCCTGGTAATTGGGAACGTCCGCGTGGCGCAGAAGAGGAGATCCGAACGGACGCAACGTATTGGCGACCTGCCGCTCGAGGTCGTTCAGCACCAACCAGGAACCGTCCGGCACGGGGGTCGCCTTGAGCTGGTCGTAGAAGGCTTTTGTGTCTCCGGAGAGAAGAGCGGGCGACTTCGACAGACCCTTCAGCAGGTAGTTGACGGCCGCAACCTCCTGATCGAAACCGAACGAGAGGGCTTTTGCGGCTTCCAGTGCCTTGGCGGTCATAGCGTCCCGCTCGCTCGCAGCACGGGAGAAAGACAAAGCCGCCGCAACGAGGCACGCCGCGAGCGTCATGACCATGAAGATCAAGGCCACCCGCCCGCGAAGCTGGGGCGATAAACCTGGAAACGATCGCGCGCCAGTCGTGGCGGTGCCATCGGCCATGCCGGCGAACTCCCGGCCGCAGGGAAGCGCAACGGGACTGAGGTCGCGACGGCCCTCTTCCCAAGCGTTACGTTAAACCCCGAACCCCGTCGCTGTCGACGGAGATCTGCTGGAAGGCACCCCTGAGAGGCATTGGCGAATCAGGGTCTGCCTCCCTTCGAATCAGGATCGACCCTAATAGCTGGGTGGTGACGCGCCGGAGATACTGCCGGCCGGCCACGACGGGAGCGAACGCCCATGGCGCAAGCCATTTTCCGGCATGAACAGCGCACGGATTCAAAGGATGACGCGTACGCGAGCATGATCCAGATCCCCGGCGGCACGTTCCGGATGGGTTCGGATCGACATTATCCCGAAGAAGCGCCTGTCCATCGCGTCACCGTCGACGCCTTCTGGATTGACCCTATCCCGGTCACCAATCGGGAATTTCGCCGCTTCGTCGAGGCAACCGGTCATGTCACGGTTGCCGAGACCAAGCCCGATCCGGCGGATTAT
The DNA here is from genome assembly GCA_963828985.1 of uncultured Alphaproteobacteria bacterium. Taxonomy (GTDB): domain Bacteria; phylum Pseudomonadota; class Alphaproteobacteria; order Rhizobiales; family Beijerinckiaceae; genus Microvirga. Next base: position 1,137,432 of record CAWHGT010000003.1, on the reverse strand, counting down.
CCCGGCGCGCTCCCGCACATGCTGAAGGCGGGGTCCCTTGTCTTTGCTCCGCCCGAGCATCCGGTCGATCTGCGCGACTGGAGCCAATGGTGGTCGTTCACGTTCGGAGCCACCTGGCGGCGTCCTTACGGTCGCGGTTCATCGATCAAGGGGCTCGACGAGCATCCGGTGGTGCACGTGGCCTATGCGGATGCCGCGGCCTATGCGGCATGGGCCGGAAAGTCGCTCCCGACCGAGGCCGAATGGGAATTTGCGGCGCGTGGGGGACTGGATCAGGCGGAGTTCGCCTGGGGCGATGAGCTGACGCCCGGCGGCCGGCAAATGGCGAATACCTGGCAGGGTGCGTTTCCGTTCCAGAACACGAAGCTCGACGGCTATGAGCGGACCTCTCCGGTCACCGCCTTCCCGCCGAATGCCTACGGGGTTCACGACCTGATCGGCAACGTCTGGGAATGGACCAGCGACTTCTACGCTCCCAAACATTCGGCTGATGCCCTGAAGGCCTGCTGCATCCCGGAGAACCCGCGCGGTGGGCCCGATCATCTCAGCTACGATCCTCGCCAACCGGAAAACAAGATTCCGCGCCGGGTGCTCAAGGGCGGCTCGCATCTGTGCGCACCCAACTATTGCCGCCGCTATCGCCCGGCGGCCCGCCATGCCCAACCGGTCGATACATCGTCAAGCCATATCGGCTTTCGCTGCGTCCGGCGCGGCGTCCAAGCAACCTGAGTGAAGGAGGATGTTATGCATCAAGCTAGTCGCCACGACGAGGCCCGAGATCCCTCCACCAAGCCGTCGATCGTGGTTGAAGGACGTGCTCGCCGCAATGCGGCCGGCGCTGCTCGGCGCAACCGCGCTCACCTCGGCCGCCGCCCTGACGCCCGCCACTGCGCAGGCTCCAGCGCAGAAGCCCAACATCCTGTTCATCATGGGCGATGATATCGGCTGGATGCAGCCGAGCATCTACCACCAGGGTATTGCGGTAGGCGAAACGCCGAACATCGATCGCATTGGCCGGGAAGGTGCGAAGTTCATGACCTATTACGCCGAGCAGAGCTGCACGGCGGGTCGCAATGCGTTCTTTACAGGGATGCATCCTCTGCGGACCGGCATGATCCCGCCGCAGCTGCCGGGCAGCCCGTCCTATCTGCGGCCAGGCACTCCGGCCATCGCCAAGTTCCTGGGGGATCTCGGCTACACTACTGGTGAATTCGGCAAGAACCATCTCGGCGACCACACCGATGCGCTGCCGACCGCGCACGGCTTTCAGGAGTTCTGGGGCTACCTTTACCACCTCGACGCGATGCAGGGCGTCAGCTTCCCTGACATCAACAAGACGCCGACCCAGCAATCGGTTGCGCCGGCTTGCCGGAACACCCCTATCCCCGGATTGGCCCAGGATCCCGCCGCAGTCGATCCCAGGACAACTCCGTGCCTGACACCGCCGCGTCCGGTGCTCTGATGCAAGTCGTCCGACGGAACCGCAGCAAACCAGACCTGCAAGGATGAAGGACCGCTGACGCTCGAGCGTTCGAAGAGCGTAGACGAGGAGATTTCGAGCCAAGGTCATCGACTTCCTCGACCGCAACGACCCCGAAAAGACCAAAAAGCCCTTCTTCACTTGGTACAATCCGGCCCGCATGCACATCACGACCGTGCTGAACGACAAGTACCTTGGCATGGTGGGCGAACCCGGCGGCAAGGATTGGGGCACCAACGAAGCCGGCATGAAGCAGTTGGACGACAACATCGGCTATGTGTTGAAAAAACTCGAGGAGATGGGCGAACTCGACAACACGATCATCGTGTTCACCACCGATAATGGTGCCGAAACGATTACCTATCCGGACGGCGGCACCACGCCGTTCAAAGGCGGTAAGCTTTCCACCTGGGAAGGCGGCATGCGCGCTCCGCTGGTTGTGCGTTGGCCGGGGCACATCGAGCCAGGGACGATCAAGAACGAGATCTTCGCATCGCTTGACTGGTTGCCGACACTCGTCGACATCGCTGGCGGAGCCAAGGCCAACGACCTCAAGGCACAGATCGAGAAAGGTCAGTATCCTGGGATCGTCAAGACGACGCTCGACGGTGTCAATCAGCGGGCTTACCTGGAAGGCAAATCGGAAAAGTCGGCCCGCGACACCTTCTTCTATTACTCGGGCAAGGATCCGTCCGCGGTCCGCTACAAGAACTGGAAGCTCTACTTCGCGATGGTGTCGGACTCGCCGGCCGGTTTTCTCACCGGCGTCGTCCCCTACCACTGGAGCCAGGTCGTCAACATCAAGCGCGATCCCTTCGAGACATCGATCGGAGACCAGTACAAGACGCTCCTGGGCATGGGCGGAGCCATTGGGGCGCCAGCCACAGCCTACATCTATGACTGGAACATCCTGCCGCTGGGCCAGGCGCTGTGGCTAAAGGAGCTTGAGACTTACAGGGAATTCCCGCCGATGCAGGACCCGGCGAGTTACAACCTCGAGCAGGTGATGGAGCAGCTCAAGAAGCCGCAATCCGGAGTCAGCCAGTGACACTGAGGCGACGGTAGCCCGTGAAATCGGCTGGCATCAATCAAGCCGGTGCCAGCCGTCACAAGCGAACAAGAAGACGAGTCGAGGGGGCATCGATTACATCTTGGAAACGGAGAAGAAGTCATGAAACGTTCACTTGCGATCCTCGCGCTCCCAGCTTTTCTATTCGCTGCCCCGGCGTTCGCACAAAGCATGTGCGTTGTAGCGGGTAATCAACCGATCATGGGTGCCAACATGTCCGCGGACTTCGACGTCGCTGCGGGAAAATCATGTATGTACGACATCAAGCCACGCGGCACGCTCACCAGCGCGGCGGTCACCCAACCCCCGCAGAATGGGACGATCAAGATGGTCGATAAGGACACCATAAGTTACGAACCGAAGGCAGGTTTTCACGGAACCGACAGCTTCGCGATCACCGCGACGGGAAAAAGCGTCGACGAGAAGCCCGGCACGTCCGTGCTCAGCTTCAAAGTAAACGTCAAGTAGCAACGAGCGCACGACGTTCATCCGGATTTGTCCGAATACGCAATCCGGCCTCGGATTGCGGTGCAAATCCGGATGGACGCTCGTGCGAGTGAAGATGCGCTCAGTAACCAAGAGGATCGAGAATGAGCACAGTCAGAAATATCGGAGCCGGTCTGCTGGCGTCGCTCACCTCTCTCGTTATCGCCCCCGCATCCGCCCAATCACAAAAACCAAACGTCGTCGTCATCATGGCGGACGATATCGGTTACTGGAACATCAGTTCGTACAACCGCGGCATGATGGGTTATCGCACGCCCAACATCGATCGCATCGCAAACGAAGGCGCGATCTTCACGGATTATTACGGCCAGCAATCCTGCACGGCAGGAAGGGCGGCGTTCATCACCGGGCAGAGTCCGCTACGAACCGGCCTGCTGAAAGTTGGATTGCCGGGAGCAAAGGAAGGCTTGTCCGACAAGGACCCGACCATTGCGGACCTGCTCAAGCCCCAGGGCTACCTGACCGGACAGTTCGGCAAGAACCATCTCGGCGACCGCAACGAATTCCTGCCGACCGTGCATGGCTTCGACGAATTTTTCGGCAACCTCTATCACCTCAACGCCGAGGACGAGCCCGAGCATCCGGATTATCCGAAAAACCCCGCATTCAGGGCGCAGTTCGGGCCTCGCGGCGTTTTACGGTGCACCGCGACCGCAACCGTCACGCCGGGCGACAACTCCCGGTTCGGACCGTGGGGCAAGCAAAAATGCGAAGACACCGGTCCGCTCACCAAGAAGCGCATGGAGACGATCGACGAGGAATTCCTGACCGCTTCGATGAACTTTATCGATCGCGCCCGCAGCGAACAGAAACCGTTCTTCCTGTGGTTCAACCCGAGTCGCATGCACATCTGGACACGCCTCAAAGCGGAGTCGCAGGGAAAAACCGGGCTTGGAATCTATCCCGACGGAATGGTCGAGCATGACGGCCAAGTCGGTCAGCTCTTGAAAAAGCTCGACGATCTCGGGATATCCAACAACACCATCGTGATCTACACCACCGACAACGGCGCCGAGACTTTCTCGTGGCCGGATGGCGGTACCACGCCGTTCCGCGGCGAGAAGAATACCAATTGGGAAGGCGGCTATCGCGTGCCGGCGATGATCCGCTGGCCAGGTGTCGTGTCGCCACGCACCGAGATCAACGATGTCTTCTCGGCGGAGGATTGGGCGACCACGATCGTGGCGGCGGCCGGCGAACCGGACATCACCAACAAGCTCCTGCAAGGTTACGATGCAGGTGGCACGACCTTCAAGGTTCACCTCGACGGCTATGATCAGCGCGACCTGCTCGGCGGCAAGGGCCCCGACAAGCGGCGGGAGTTCTTTTACTGGACCGACGACGGCAATCTCGCGGGACTGCGCTACGACCAGTGGAAGGCGGCGTTCCTGGAACAGAAGGCGGAGGGATTCGCCGTGTGGCAGCAGCCGATGGTGGAGCTGCGCCTGCCGATGCTGTTCAATCTGCGCTCCGACCCATTCGAGCGTGCGCAACACGAATCCGGTGATTACGTGAGGTGGTTCATCGAGCATGCTTTCGTGCTCGTCCCGGCGCAAGCGCTCGTTGCGCAGCATCTGGCGAGTTTTCAGCAATTCCCGCCACGACAAAGGCCCGGCTCGTTCTCGGTTGAACAGGCTATGGAGAAACTGAGGAATCCACCTTCCAGCAACTAGAGTCTGTGTATCGCGATGATTGCCCAGTCAGCGGCGCCCTGTTCCATTTGTTGAGCGTGTCTATCGGATCCATTCCAGAACCGTAGGAGAAATTCGGTGATCAAAATCCTCTTAGGCTCCCTTGCACTTACCTTCGTCGCAACCGCTGCCACGGCGCAGGTCGGGCCGCCGACGTCGCAGCGGCCCTGTGCGGCGAACCGCGCGCTCGTCATCAAGGACGGCGCGGTCGTTCTCGACACCGGGCCATCCACCTACGCGCGCTTCGTCAACAGCGCTGCAAAATGCATGATCGATCAATTTCCGGAACCTGCGTGGGTTCCGAGCTCGAACAATCCGCAATGCTTCATCGGCTATCGGTGCAAAGATAGTTCGGACGACTTCTAGCGCGGACATGACCGATCCCTAGAACCGGAATGCTACGGGAGTCACCCATGAGGATTCGTCTGTCGCGACTTGGTACGATTGCCCTGATGTTCGTCTGGGTCTCGGCAGCGATCGCCCAGACGGACCCTCTTCCATCATGGAACGACGGCGCCTCGAAACAGGCGATCGTCGACTTCGTCAACGCCGTCACCCGCGAAGGATCTCCCGACTTCGTCCCGGTCCCCGAGCGGATCGCAACGTTCGACAATGACGGGACGCTGTGGATCGAACAGCCGATGTACGTCCAATTCGTGTTCGCGCTCGACCGCGTCAAGGAGCTCGCGCCGCTGAACCCGGACTGGAAGGAGAAGCAGCCCTTCAAGGCTGTGCTCGAAGGCGACATGGCGGCTGTGGCGGCCGCGGGTGAGCATGGGGCCGTCGAGATCGTCGCGGCGACACATGCCGGCATGACGCCGGAACAATTCATCGGGATGGTGAAAACCTGGATGGCGACCGCCAAACACCCGCGCTTCGATCGCACCTACGACAAACTCGTCTATCAACCCATGCTGGAGGTCTTGGCGTATATGCGTGCCAGCGGCTTCAAGACCTTCATCGTGTCGGGCGGCGGCATCGAGTTCATACGCGCCTTCGCCGAGAAGAGCTACGGCATTCCACCAGATCAGGTCGTGGGCTCGAGCATCGTCACCAAGTTCGAAAGGCGCGACGGCCAGCCGAAGCTGTTCCGCTTGCCCGAAGTGAGCTTCGTTGACGACGGTCCCGGCAAGCCGGTCGGAATCAACCAGCATATCGGCATGCGTCCGATCGCGGCCTTCGGCAATTCCGACGGGGATCTCGAGATGTTGCAATGGACGACCGAGTCGGGTGGACGCCGTCTGGGCGTTATCGTGCATCACACCGATGCGGAGCGCGAATATGCCTATGACCGCGATTCGAAAGTCGGCCACCTCGAAAAGGCGCTCGATGCCGCCTCCATCGACCGCTGGACCGTTGTGGACATGAAACGCGACTGGAAGATTATTTTTCCAGCGCAGCCCTAGTGCCTTCTATCTCCGGAGCAGCCGATGACGCTCCCGCGCGAATGGCCCAGAGCCGTTGCGGAACCATCGTCAGAACTCATTCTGACGCAACCCGAAGGAACTGAATATGCGTTTACTCTTTCTTGCGACTTTGGCTCTCGCGGCATCCTTGGGATCGGGCGCCATCGCCCAGGTGGAACTGAAGACATATGCCGACGACAAAGGGTATATCGACGTGCAAGCCTTGACGTGCGCTCAGCTCGCGGGAACTTTTCAGGAAGATGCGGACCTGCTGACAACCTGGTACAGCGGTTGGTACAATGGCTTGGCGAAGAAACACTTCATCAACATGCCTCGTTCGCGCGAAGCCGAGCACGAGATCATCGTTTATTGCAAGGCCAATCCCAAAACAAAAGTCATCAAGGCAATCGGCCTCGTCTTCGACCAGATGCGCAAGGAACGCGGCATCGTTCTGTCAAAATAGCGTCCATTCACTAGCAAATATCGCGTCCAGAGTTGCGCCGCCGATTGCGTGCGGCGCGACTCTGCGCGCTTTTGGGCAACGCCACCATCAGGCGGTTGGGCCGCCCGAGGGCGGGACCATTGTCGAGGAGGTCCGGGATCGGAAGGCCGTTGCTGCGAACGGGCAACAGGTGTGAACAAAAAGGATTCTCCGCATGGTCATCATCTTGTTCACGTGGTCAAATGCCAGTGGACAGGATGCAAGGAGATATGCGTGAGATGGGCTGATCGCACTCTGCCGGCTGGCGTTCTTTACCTCGCGGCTTGCATTGCACCGGCGTTCGGCCAGGATGCCGATCTCGCCAAGAAGCTCAGCAACCCCGTCGCCGACCTGATCAGCGTCCCGTTTCAGTTCAACTACGACGGCCGGATTGGCCGCGGCGACGACGGGGGGCGGGCAACCCTGAACGTCCAGCCGGTCATTCCCTTCGCCATCAGCCGCGATTGGAACATCATTTCACGAACCATCCTTCCGATCATCTCACAATGGGATCTAGCGCCTGGTTCCGGTCGGCAGTTTGGATTATCCGATACGACACAGAGCCTGTTCCTGTCCCCGCAGGCTCCCGGTGCCGGCGGAATCATATGGGGCATCGGTCCGGTGTTCCGGCTGCCCACCGCCACGGATGATCTGCTCGGCGACGGCAGGTGGGGCGCGGGGCCGACGGCTGTGGTGCTCAAGCAATCCGGTCCATGGACCATCGGAGCTCTGGCCAATCATGTCTGGTCGGTCGGCGGAGCGACCCGCAGCGGCGCCGGTCCCGTCAATGCGACGTTCCTGCAGCCCTTTATCTCCTACACGACGGCCGACGCCTGGACGTTTACGCTCAATAGCGAATCCACATATGACTGGGCCAACGACAAACTGACCGTTCCGATCAACTTCGTGGTCGCCAAGCTGATCAAGATCGAGCAACAGCACGTAAGCTTGTTCGTCGGTGCGCGCTATTATGCGCTTTCGCCAGAGGCCGGACCGAAGGGGCTGGGGCTGCGGGCCGGTGCGACATTCCTCTTCCCGAAATGAACGGAGACATCGCCAATGCGTAATCGATCGTTTTGGCTGCTCGGGTTTTTCTGCGCGCTGACGGCAACCGCGGCGCCTGGATTTGCCGCCGATCTGCCACCCTTCCATGCACCGATGATTGAGGCTCCCGCTGTGTCGGGATGGACATACCGCGTCACGCCCTATGGCTGGCTGACCGCTATCACGGGCACCCAGACTGTGCGGGGACGCTCCGTGAAGGTCGATGCGAGTTTCATCGACATCGTCGAGAAAAGCAACTCCCTCGTGGCGCTGATGGGCAATGTGGAGGCTCGCAACGGCCCGTTCGCAATCTACGGCGATCTGGTGTGGAGCAAGACCGGCGTCGACGGCAGCAATGTCCGGAGCCGCACGCCGGCCCCTGGCGTTTCGGCGACGATCGGCACGTCCGTCAATCTCGATGTCACCATGGCGATCGCCGAGGTCGGCGCCGCCTACGAGATCGCGCGATCAGGGCCTGTGGCACTCGATATCCTCGGTGGCGCGCGATACTGGCACCAAGAGGCGGACCTTTCATTCAACATCGCGGGTGCAGTCGACGTCGGCGACCTGCAGGTAATCGGCGGCCGCGCGTTCGCCCGCACGGGGTCTGTCGACTGGCTCGATCCGGTGATCGGTGCACGTGTCAGGTATGCGGTTTCGCCCGGTCACGAACTCTTCCTGCGCGGCGATATCGGCGGGTTTGGAGTCGGCAGCAAATTCTCTTGGCAGGCAATCGGCGGCTATCTATTCGATTTGGGGAGCTATAACGGCATCACCTTCTCGGGCCTGATCGGATACCGCGCTCTGTCCGTGGATTACGCGCAGGGCGAAGGCGCGCAGCGTTACGAGTTCGACATGATCATTCACGGGCCGGTGCTGGGTTTGAGCATGCGGTTCTAGATCGCGCGTCCCAGCAACCGCTCGTGCGCGTCTGCCAGCGCCAGGCTGTTGGCTCCCACCAACACGGCCCGGTTGCCGAGCGAACTTGCCCGAACCGCAAGTTCCATGGGCAAGGCCGCCGCGATGTCCCTGACCCTTTGAACCAGTTCCACGCGCGAGCCGATGCTGCCGCCCAGGACAATGACTTCCGGGTCGACCAGCGCACGAACGGCCATCAGCGCCTGCGCTGAGAATTCGCGCCACCTCGTCCAGCGTCTCCTGCGCTGCCGGCTCCCCGGCAGTCGAGCGATCGAAGATTTCACGCACCGATTTCGCGTCGCCTCCCCGCCCCCGATAGGCCCTCAGGATTCCGGCGCTGCCGATTGCGGTTTCCAGCGGCCCGAGCGGATAGCTTGCGGGATCGAACGGGTCGGCGCCTATCGGCAGGAAGGCGATTTCGCCGGCCGCGCCGCGGGCGCCGTGGACCAATCGTCCATCCATGACGAGGCCCATTCCGATACCTGTACCGAGGGCAACGAACGCGAAATCCCGAGTGCCCGCACAGCTGCCGTGCCATTGCTCGCCCATGGCCGCCAGATTGACGTCATTCTCGACCCGCACCGGACAACCGATCCTTGCCCGCAGCTTCTGCACGATGTCGAAGTCCTCAAGGCCTGGAATGTTCGGCGAGATCGACACCGTGCCGGAGGCCGGATCGAGGGCGCCGGGACTGCCGATCACGAATGCGGTCGGCGCGCTGGCGCGTATGTCATTCTTTATCATGAGGCGATCGGTCATGCGGCCGATCTGATCCACCACATGCACGCCCCCGCGCGGATCCGTCGGCTCGATGGCCTCGGCGAGAATCGCGCCGCTCAGATCGGACAGGGCCACGTGCACTTTCGTGCCGCCCAGATCCACGCCGAGGACGGTCGCCGGACTGGCGATTAACTCGAACATCTCCTGTTGCGACTCAGAGTCCATCCGACCGACGAGGCCGGCCTGTTCGAGCGCCTCCAGAAGGTTCGCGACGTATGGCCCGCCGACGTCGCAGACCGCGTCCAGTTCAGCGGTGGAAAGCGGGCCGGATTTCAGCGCAGCCAGAAGGCTGCGGGCAGCCATCGATCGTTCAAGCGACGTCGGATTCAGGATGGGCAATATCTGATTCATTGTTGGAAAGAGCCGACAAAACATGGAGGCGGCCGCGAGATGCCGCGACGGCTAAAAGCTTTTGATCAAGAGAACGACGCGTGGCGGGGGCGCAAAGACCGCACCCCCGCCACGTGTTTTTAAGATTTGTAGTGGTCGTCGATCATTTTCTGTTCCTGCTCCGCAGCCTGTTTGACGGCCGCCAGAGGGTCCTGGTTCTGCAAGAGCACACGGTCGAGCATGTCCTGGAAGATCTGTCCCTGCGCTTCCTCGGCGACGAAATCCGTGGTCGACGCATAATTGAGACCCTGGAGCATCGGACCCGAGAGCGGGTCGGCAAGATTCTTGGCACTCAACGCGACTTCGCGCTTGGCCGGCAATTCGCCCGTCTTCTCGAACCACAGCTGCATGGCGTCGTTGGTGGTCAGGAACGCCAGGAACTTGAGAGCTGCGTCGCGCTTCGCGCCGCTGATATTTGCGGCAATCCCGTTGACCCAATAGGACGCGTAGTTGCCCTTGATGTTATTATGCGCGGGCAGCTCTGCGACGCCCCAATCGAAACCACGAGCCGACTTGAAGGTGCCGAGCCGGAACGAGCCGTCCACGTGCTGCGCCGCTTTGCCGGCGCGGAATGCCGCCTGGCTCTCCGACAGAAATCCCGCGGCCGCCACTTTATGTTTGCGTTGCAGGTCCGTGTACCACGTGAGAGCAGCCGCGCCGGAATCGTTGGCGTAGGTCACTTTGCGGAAATCGTCGGTGTAGGGTTTGCCGCCGAACTGGCGCACCAGCACTTCGCGCCACCAATGATAATCCTGCGATGGAATGCCGATCGTCGCGCCGGCCGTGATCAGGTTGCCGCTGCTGTCGTGCTTGGCCACCGCCAACGCATTCTTGACCATCTCGTCGAGAGTCGCGGGCGGCTTTCCGTCGGATGCTCCGGGCTCGCTGAGCAGCTTCTTGTTATAGAACAGCCCAAGGCTTCGCACCGCGGTGGGAATGGCCCAATAACCCTCGTTCGTCTTCATCATCTGCACGAAGTCGAAATATTCGCGATCCACATCGGAAGGCTTGAAATAATCCGCCGGCAGAGGCTGGATGAGCTTCGACTTCGCGTATTCGCGCATCCATCCGAAGAAGAGCTGCATCACCGCCGGCCCTTCGCCTGCCGGCACGGCCGCGGCGGTTTTCGTCCGGTATTGCGCGTAGGGGAAATGCGTGTGCTTGACCTTGATGCCCGGATTGGCGGCTTCGAACTGCTCGATGAGCGCGTCGATGGCCTCGACACGTTCCTTGAAGAAATATTGCCAATAATCGATCTCGACCGTCTGTGCTCGCAGGACCGAGGGCGTGGCGACCAAAAGCCCCACTGCCGCTGCGCCGGTTGCCAATGTGCGTCGGGTAAGTCCGGGGCGTTGCGTATTGTCCGTCATGGCGATGTCTCCCTTGTGATGATGTAGAGAATTTGGCAGGGGTGGTAATCGCGGGGTAGGCCCGCGATGGTGGACGAGGCGAAAAGATGCGGCGGTTGAACTTGTCGGACGGCAGCGTCCTGTTCGGCCTGACGGATGCGGCTCCGGCGCCCGCCGCTTGGGATTATTCGTTTCCTGAAGCGAAGCTCGGCGATCACCCGCATGTGGTGGAACGATGGCTGCCGGATGGAATGTTCCGCACCCGCTTTACCGTCTGGGCCTTCGCACAAAACGGCAGGATCATCGTCGTCGATGCCGGGATTGGTGCCGGCCCGAGCCCCTATTTCAACAACATGTCGGGTCGGCTTCCGATAGAAATGGCGGCGGCGGGGCTCGACATCGCGGCGGTCGAGCATGTCCTGTTCACGCATTTCCATCTGGACCACGTGGGATGGGCGACGAACCCCGACGGCCACGCGTTCTTCCCGAACGCGCGCTACCACGCGCCCGAAGCGGAGCTTGCTTATTGGCGCGAATGCGGCGCGCAGGCCGCACTCCCTCACCATGTGGATGCCTTCGAGCGCCATATCGCGCCGCTGATCGCGAGCAATTGTCTTCAAGGGGAGAAACCCGGCGAGATCGTTGTGCGCATCGGACGAAGGGAGATTTCCTACCTTTCCGTCCCGGGCCATACCGCCGGTCACTGCGCCGTGGTGATTGAGGGCGGTGACGAAACCGTGCTGATTGCCGGCGACAGCTGGCACAGCCCCGCCCAGATCGCGGTCCCCGACTGGAGTCATCGCGCCGATCGCGATCCGCTCGAGGCTTGTCGCTCCCGCATTGCGCTCGGCGAATGGGCGCGCGAACGTCAGGCCGTTGTGGCGGCGGGCCACTTTCCGGAGGAGATCGCTTTCGGATCCATCGAGGGTAACGACGCGGGACAACGCGCTTTCGTCCCCATCGACTCGATCAAGGATCGTCGCCGATCCACATGATCTGAGCGCGCCCCGCTCACTCATACGAGCGTCCTTCCCCGACCATTTGCGTGTCCGGCGTTTCCCCCGGAATCATCGGCCGTGCAGCGCGGAGTCTTCCCTTCGGGGAAGGCTTGATGGCGCGCGGCTGGGTCGTCAAACGGCTGAATAACGGCAGCGTCGCGCCTCCGAGGGCTGCCGAAATTCCGCCGGCACTTCCGATCAGGATTCTCGCCAGTTGGCGGTCGCCCCGTTGGCTGACGCTCGGGAGCAGCGGCTGCATGCGGAGGACGATTTCGCGAAGATGGCGCTCCGGCACCTGCCCGCCGATGACGACCGCCTCCGGGTCGACCAGGTTCTCGATATTGGCAACCGCAACGCGCAGGCATTGCGCCGCGCGCGTGAGCCAATGGTCGAGGATTTCGTCGTCGACGTCGAAGAGGGAATTGTGATCGAGAATCGCCGCGTCCTGCGTTCCGGTCGCCGCCCGCGAGCGGCGCAAGGCGTCGACAGATGCGATGGCCTCCAATCGCTGTGGCACTTCGCCCGTTGCGGAGAGACCGAAAAGCATGCGGCCGATTTCGCCCGCATTGCCGAAGGCACCCATGACAGGCTGACCGTCGACGAACAGGCCGCCGCCGATCCCTTCGCTGACATAGAGATAGAAGAACGTTCGCAGCTCGCGCGCGACGCCGTTGAGATGTTCGCCGATCGCCGCCGCCGTGGCATCGTTCCCGACGAAGACAGGAAGCGATAACGAATCGGCAAATCGCTCACGGAAGGGTGCGCGCGACCAAGTGGGCATGGTCAAGGGATCGCGCTCCGTCTCTTCGACCGTGCCGAACGGTCCTGGGAGGACAATGCCAAGGCCCCACAACCGGGCAGCGTCGATCCGCGCCTCTCGGGTGAGGACAGCGATGAGGCTTCGCACGCTCTCCAGCGCCGAATCGGGATCGTCGGTCCGGCACGCAAGCGTCCGTTCGGCGCGAATATTCGCCCCGAGATCGCAGAGGATACCCGTCAAGCCGACCCGTTTCGACCTGGATTCCGACCGCGAAGCCGCCTTCGAGGTTGAGCGCAAGGTCCACGGGCGGTTGCCCGCGCGCCGATGGCCGCCGGCCGACTTCACGGATCAGGCCTTCGCGAAGCAACCCGTCCACGAGGGACGTCACCACCTGCGGCGACAACCCCGTCCCGGCAGCGATCTCGGTGCGGGCCGCCATCCTCACACGCCGGAGCATGTCGATGATCACGCGGCGCTGATGGCCGCGGCGATCAAAGGGAGCGAGACCCGAGACGCTCATACGCGCGTATCCTCTGCTTTACGGGGATGGTTCATCGGCTTCCGCTAAGTAACGCTTGCAGCATGAGCTGCTTTTCCTATTAAATCAATTGGCCGGATTTAATCGGCAGCAGGGGAACCTGTCTCTCCCGGCGGGGTCGCATCATGCGGATCTTTCACGAGCGCACCATCGAGACCAAGCAGGCGATCCACGCCTGGATCTTCCTTGCGGTTCCGCTCCTCTTTTTTGTGGTGATCCGGTTCTATCCGGCCGTGGAGGCGTTCGGCATCGCGTTTACCGAGTGGAACCTGTTGTCCCCGGCCCGCTTCGTCGGCCTGCAGAATTTCTGGCGCATCCTGGAAGATCCGGTCTTCTGGATTTCGTTCAAGAACACCTTCCTGTACCTCATCGTCGGCACCCCGCTCAGCCTCATGCTGTCCTTCCTCGTCGCCTACTATCTCGATCAGGTGCGGTTCGGGCATGGGTTGATCCGCGCGTTCTACTTCATCCCTCACCTCACGACGTCGGTTGCCATGGCGTGGGTGTGGCGTTGGTTCTACCAGCCGCCGCCCATCGGCTTGTTCAACAACATCCTCAATGTCGTGGGCCTCGAGACGCAGCCTTTCCTGAGATCGACCGCACAGGCTCTCCCCGCTGTGCTGGCGCCGGCGATCTGGGCCGGCCTCGGATTTCAGGTCGTGCTCTTCATGGCGGGCCTGCGGGCGATTCCATCGAGCTATTACGAGGCCGCGCGCATCGACGGCGCAGGGAAATGGATGATATTACGAGAGATCACCCTGCCGCTTCTCCGGCCGACGATCGTTTTTCTGGTCGTGATCTCGTCGATCGGGTTCCTGCGCATTTTCGACACCGTCTACAACATGACGGATAACGGCGCAGGCGGGCCGCTGAACAGCACGAAGCCGCTGGTGCTCTACATCTACGAGAGCGCGTTCCGCTCCTATCGGATGGGTTATGCGGCAGCCCTCACCATCATCCTCTTCGTCATTCTCCTGTCGATCAGCCTCATCCAGCTGCGGCTCATCCGGTCCCGCTCATGACAAGGTCATCCGCTTCCGAACTCCATCGTCTCCGCGCCGTGGTGGATCAATCTGGCGGCGCATCCGGGGCGGATGCTGGCCTGGACCCTGCTCCTCATCGGCGGGATCGTCATGATGACGCCGCTTGTCTACATGGTGGCGACCTCGCTGAAATATTCGAGCGAGGTCTATGACCTCAACATCATTCCGCGCGAGCCGACCTTCGACAATTACCTGTTCATCTTCAAGAACACGCCCTTCGGAATCTGGCTTCTGAATTCGTTCGTGACGAGCAGCCTGGTGACGGTGTCGGTGCTCTTCTTCGACTCGCTGATCGGCTACACGTTGGCGAAGTTCACCTTCCGCGGGCGCAACGTGGTGTTCATCGCCATCCTGACCACGCTCATGATCCCGACCGAGATGCTCATCATCCCGTGGTATCTGATGGCCAAGAACTTCGGGTGGCTGAACACCTATTGGGGCATCATGTTTCCGGGCATGATGACAGGCTTCGGCGTGTTTCTCATGCGGCAGTTCTTTGCGGGCGTGCCGGACGATTACATCCACGCGGCACGCATCGACGGACTCGGCGAATTCCAGATCTGGTGGAAGGTCGCGCTGCCACTGGTCACGCCGGCTCTCTCGGCGCTCGCCATCTTTACGTTCCTGGGCAACTGGACTGCTTTTCTCTGGCCGCTGATCGCCACCAACAATCGCCTGCTCTACACATTGCCCGTCGGTCTCGCGTCCTTCTCGGGTGAGTACCTCACCGAATGGGAGCTGATCATGGCGGGAGCCACGATTGCGACTCTCCCGACGCTCGCGGTCTTCATCATATTCCAGCGCTACATCATCCGCGGCGTCGTTCTCGCCGGGTTGAAGGGTTAAATGCCATGAGCAAGATTCGCGCGAGGGTTCGCACATCGGAAACGCAGACCGGTTCCCGGCCCCGGCCTTCGCCGAGAGCGTCCTGGCGCCGGCTTTCGCGCTGGGGCAGCGTCACCACCTCGGCCACTTGTTGCAGCTTCACCGCGCGCATGGCGTCATGTTGGCCGAACAGAACCTGCTTACCGCCGACGAGGTGTCGGCCATCCTGCTCGCGCTCGATTCCATCGAAAACGAGCTCGCGGAGCGTCAGGAGCCGGCGCCCTATACGGGCGAGTTCGAAGACATGTTCTTCTTCGTCGAGCGCCTGCTGACGGAGCGCGTCGGACCCGACACCGCCGGACGTCTGCATACGGGACGATCCCGCAACGACATCGACCACACGCTGTTCAAGCTTGCGCTCCGTGAGCGGCTCGACAGCCTGACGACTCGCATTCTCGACGTGGTCGCAACCCTTATCCGCCGCTCGCGCACCGAGGCCGGAACGCTGATCCTGGCCTACACTCACGGCCAGCCCGCACAGCCTTCCACATACGGACACTACCTCAGCGCGCTCACCGAAACCCTGCTGCGCGATGTCACCCGATTGCTGCAGGCCCGTGACGTGGTGGACCTCTGCACCATGGGGGCGGCAGCGATCACCACGACGGGATTTCCGCTGAACCGCGCCCGCATGGCGGAACTGCTCGGTTTTCGAGACTTCCTGTTGAATTCCTACGGCTGCATCGCATCGAGCGATTATACGGCGGGCGTTTACGCCGCCATGAAGGTGATGGCGTTGAATTTGGGCCGGTTTGCGCAGGACATGGCGTTCTGGACCGCTTTCGAAGTCGGCCAGTTGCGCTTCTCGGATGGTTTTGTGCAGATCAGTTCGATCATGCCGCAGAAGCGCAATCCTGTTCCGGTCGAGCATCTGCGCCTGATGTCGTCTCTCTGTATCGGCAAATGCGACGCGGTGCTGACCGCTTTGCACAACACGCCCTTCACGGACATGAACGACAACGAGCATGAGGTTCACGCACAGGGTTATGAGGCCTTTGCGCTGGCGGAACGAATCCTGATTCTTCTTGACGGCGTTCTGGCGTCGGCGACAATCGACGAGGCTCGCGCCCGAGCCAATATCGACGCCTCCTATGCGACGATCACGGAACTGGCCGATTCCATCGTGCGCGAAGAGCGCCTGCCGTTTTCCGCCGCTCACCACATCGCGGGAAATCTGGCCAAGCACCTGCAAACGAGCGGCCAGACCCTCTCGACCGTCTCATACGAAACCTTCTCGCGCATCTTCGCCGAGCAGGCGGGCAGAGCGCCGACGATGCCCGACACCATGTTCCGCCACGTGGTCACGCCCGAGCACTTCATCGCGGTGCGAAATCTTCCCGGCGGCCCCGCGCCCGACGCGATGGCGGACAGCCTGGCGATCTACACCGCGCGCGAAGCGGACACCCGACGGCTCGTGGAAGAGGGTCGCGCGCGCGGCGTTCGTGCAAGGCAACTCCTCGCTAGCGAAATCGCCCGCCTGACCCAGGCCGCGAAGAAGACCGGAAAGGCTTGAACCAATGGCGGACCTCACGCTGCAGAATGTGGTCAAGCGATACGCGGACGTCGCGGTTGTTCACGGGATCGATCTCGAAATCGCCGATGGCGAGTTCGTGGTCCTCGTCGGACCCTCGGGCTGCGGAAAATCCACGACTCTTCGGATGATCGCGGGACTCGAGAGCCTCACAAGCGGCAAGATCTCGATCGGCGGACGTGTCGTGAATACGCTGGAGCCCAAGGATCGCAACATCGCCATGGTGTTCCAGAATTATGCGCTCTACCCGCATATGACCGTCTACCGCAATATCGCGTTCGGGCTCTACGCGGCGAAGCTGCCGAAGGCCGAGATCGACATCAAGGTGCGTGAAGCGGCCGAACTGCTGGGTTTGACGCCTCTTTTGAAGCGACGCCCGAACGAATTGTCGGGCGGTCAGCGCCAGCGCGTCGCCATGGGCCGCGCGATCGTGCGCGATCCGAGCGTTTTCCTGTTCGACGAGCCACTGTCGAATCTCGATGCTCAGCTCCGTGGACACATGCGCACCGAGATCAAGCGGCTGCATCAATCGATCGGCACCACCATCGTGTACGTCACGCACGATCAGGTCGAGGCGATGACCCTTGCCGATCGTATCGTCATCATGCGGGAAGGCCGCATCGAGCAGATCGGAACACCCCTCGAAGTCTTCCACGCTCCGGCCAGCACGTTCGTCGCCGGCTTCATCGGCACGCCGACGATGAACCTGCTGGACCTGCCCGTTGTCATGAACGATCGAGCCGCAGGCCTTGCGCTCGGCGCCGATGCCATCCTGACATTGCCGGGAGACAAAGCCGCCGCAATCGGCAATCGGCAGCAGATCACCGTCGGCCTGCGACCCGATGACATCACAATTGGACCCGGCAAGCCGGCGGGTCACGCTGCCGGCGACACCTTGTCGGGCGTCGTCGTGATCGCCGAACCTCTCGGGAACACCACGCAGGTCATCGTCAAGGTCGGGAATCGCGAGATGGTGGGCATGGCGGATGGCCGCTTCCTGCCGTCGGCCGGCGAGACTGTCGACCTGCGATTCGACGCCTCACGGGTGCATCTGTTCGAGCCCGATGGAAGCCGGATTCCCGGCTAAGCCGCGCCGCCCGGAGGTCAGAGCGCTCGCCGGAGCATTTTGCCTTGTCCAGTCCAGCATCGGTTGCGGCACGTGTGGAAGCTTGACGAAAAGCCCGCTATCGTCAGAAAAATCACTTGGGGAAGACGATGGCCGATACGGGACTAACGCAAAGCGATCCGGCCGAGATCGTGGCGCGGCTGGAAGATGCGACCGGCACCCTGGAACGGGCCCTTTCCGATCGCTGGGCGGCACTGCGGAGCATTGGTGACGAGTGGACGAACCTCCGCGCGGTCGTCGAGGCCAAAGGCCTGTCGCTGCCGTCGCTTGCGCTCATGGCGGCGGGAACGGCCATCGCCACCTATCTGCTCATCGTTGGTGTTCCGGGCCCTGTTGCACAGCCGAACCGGGAAAGCCGGAAGCTGGAAGCGGGGAGCGGTCATTCTGGGATCGACATTCCTCGCAGTTCTGGTCATGGCGATTGCCACACGACTGGCTGTCAGCGACCTTGATCTCCGGCGCGTCCTCCGGACCTGGGTTTTTACCATCGGGCTCTTTTACCTGTTGCGGTCTGCGTTGCTGGCGCTATTCCCCAAAAACGCGCCAGAGATGGCTGCGGTGCCGAATGCCGATCCCGAGCCCATCTCTCGTTTTCGCGACATCGTCACCCTGGCGATCCTTTGGGCTTTCGTTGGAATAGCGATCAGCACGACATTGCGCGTCTACCAGGCGGGACCGGGCCTGCGGGATTTCATCGGCACCGCGATCATCACCGCTCCTGTGACGTTCCTCCTGGCCTATGCGTATTGGCGGCACCGCGCCCATCGTTCAAAGGCTGATCGCGCCTGCGGAAACGAGTTCGCGATGCGCGCCACCGCCTCGGCGCGAGCTGGCCGTGGATCGCGATTTCGGTGCTTGTCCTGACAATCCTCGTGCTGCAGATCGGCATCACCGCTCGGAAGTCAGCTTCCGCCACTCGCAATCCTGCTGACGCTGATCCTCGTTCTGATCGCCCCGCATCTCGACGGGATCGTCGCCCGCTGGAGCGAGAAAGCTGCGACCGTGCCCGGGGCTTCGGTGGTAGGGCTGGCGCTCAGGCGGACCATGCGGTTCGTGATCGGCATCGGCATCGTGTGTCTTCTCGTCTACCTTTGGGGCGTGCCATTGCTGAGTGCGTTCGACATCGAGGCGTCGGCGGTGGCGCGATTCGTCACGCATATCGGACTGATCGGGCTCGCGGCGGCGTTCCTGTGGAACGCGGTCGGCGCCTTCACCAGCCGCGTGGCGCAAACCGAAGGCATTGGCGATCTGGATGAGGAAGCCCAAGCACCGCGCACCCGGCTCGGCACGCTCCTTCCGCTGATTACCGGCGTGGCGAAGGTGAGTCTTCTCGCCATCACGCTGCTGACGATCCTCGTGGCGCTGGGCATCAACGTGTGGCCGATCATCGGCGGTTTGAGCATCTTCGGCATCGCCATCGGTTTCGGCTCCCAGACCCTCGTCAAGGACGTGGTGTCGGGCCTGTTCTTCCTCATCGACGATGCGTTCCGCCTCGGCGAATACATCGAAACGCCGGGCGCCAAAGGAACGGTCGAGAAGATTTCGGTCCGCTCGGTCAGCTTGCGCAATGCCCGCGGCGCCCTGGCGAGCGTTCCCTATGGGCAGATAGGGAAGGTGATCAATTTCAGCCGAGGCTGGGTGATCGAGAAGCTGATATTCCGGGTCGCGTTCGACACGGACGTGGACCTCGTCCGCAAACTCTTCAAGAACATCGGGCAGGAGATCGCCAACGATCCAGAACTCAGCCCCGATCTCCTCGAACCCTTCAAGAGCCAGGGGATTTCGGCGGTGGAGGACGGCACGTTGATCATCCGCGGCAAGTTCAAGGCCCGCGCCGGCAAGCAATTCGCCGTGCGGAAAGCCGTGCTCACCGCGGTCCAGAAAGCCTTCCGCGAGAACGGTGTTAAAGCGGTGCCAAGACCGCTCGGGCAAGTGCCTCAAAGTTGAAGTCGATTCCCGCAGGCCGAGGCAAATAAATCTCTCGGGCGGTCTTCTTGGTGCTTCGTTAACGGGGCTGTGTGAGGTTGGCGATGCTGGCGAATCTGCCCGCAAGGGAGCGCGTTCGACAGGATGTCCAGTTGGCGAGACGAGAGAAACCAGAAGTCCCGCGCGCGGCTCGATCGCCGTTTATCGGACGTGTTTCCCGCCTTGCGTCCTCTCACATGCCTTGCGCCAGCCCTTCACGCCGCCGACGCAACGGCTCGCCGTCGAATCCTATTGGCGCCACCACCCGCTCCTCGCCGATCGCCTGTGCCGGGCGCTCGCCGCCAAAAGCGGTGCGCCGGCGGGCTGGGTGTGGCGGCTCGGCGCTATAGAGGCCGACCTCGCAACCTCGTTCCGTGCGCCGCCGGCGCCATATCGTGAGCGCAAATACGCTCTTGGCCCGGGCCATTGCTGCGTCTGTGGCCAACCGGTTTACCGGCTCGGCTGGCACGCCGATCTGTGGGGTGACGGCATTCCCAACAAGAACGCCACCTGGCATTCCGCCTGTGTCGCCGCCTGGAAACTCTGGGCCGCGCCCACCGCCTATCTGCGGATTCTCAAGCTTCGTCAGCAGCGCAAATGTCTCAGCACAGGGAAGCGGCTTCTCAAGACATCCGAGGTCGACCACAAGGTGCCGCTCTTTTCCGTCTGGGCAGAACATCGGGAGCGCCCGTGGCCCGAGCTGCTGTCGTTCTGGGGCGGGCCGAACCTTCAGGTCATCAACAAGTCGGCGCATGCCGACAAATGCGCATTGGAGGCCGGCATGCGCGCGCAGAAGCGCGCCAGCCTTGCGAAAGCCACCTTGCCGGTGCAGTCTCCGAAACCCATCGGAGACATGGTCTCATGATATCCATGTTCGTCTGCGGGGTCGCAGGCGGTCTCCTCGCGGCCTCTTTCGCATGGCCGCATGGATGGGTGGCCGCCATCGCCGCCTATGCGTTCGGCGGCGCTGTCTCGTCGCTTGTGCCGGCTTTGATCGAGTGGCGGCGGGAGGTCGTGCGGGAGCGGAATATCCGTGACGCGGTGCCACCTGAGACTTCCCTGTCGCAGAACGACCCGCATTGCCTGTGAGGCCACCCGGCCTTCAATAATGCGGGGGCGGTGGCTCGGGTGTCGCAGGCGAGCCTGAATTGTCGGCGGCCTCCTGAACGCGCTCCCCCAGATTTGCGAGACGGCGCGTCAGGTTGTCGATCTGCTTCCATTGTTCCGTGATGGTGCGGTTCAGGTCCTCGATCACCTGATCCTGATAGGCAAAACGCATTTCGAGCGTGTCGATGCGGGCGGTCAGCTGGTCGATCTCACTCATCGGGCTGTTGCTCCTTCGCTGCGACACGCTCCACAAGGCCGTGGCCCAGCGCTATTCGCTCGTCGAACACGAAGCATTCGCCGGTCCAGCGGCTTTCTGCTGCGGGAACGGTTTCGAGATATTTCAGGATGCCTCCCTTGAGGTGATAAACCTCCTCGAAGCCACGCGACAGCATGAAGGAACTGGCTTTCTCGCACCGAATGCCGCCGGTGCAGAACATCGCCACCTTCTTGTGCGTCGCAGGATCGAGCTTGTGGGCGACGAAGTCCCGGAACTCGCTGAACCGTTCGATTGCCGGATCGATGGCTCCCTTGAAAGTCCCGATCTCAACCTCGAACTCATTGCGGGTATCGATGACGACGAGACCGGGCGTGTCGAGCAGCGCGTTCCAGTCGTCAGGCTCCACATAGGTGCCCACCTGCCGGGTCGGATCGGTCGCGGGATCGCCGAGCGTCACGATTTCCTTCTTGAGGCGGATCTTCAGGCGGCGGAACGGCATCTCGGAGGCGGTCGAGAACTTCAGCTCCAGATTGTCCAGGCGCCCGCCGAAGAGGATCCCCGCCCGACACTCATCGACGAAATCGTCGATGCCTTGGGGGGCTCCCGCAAGGGTGCCGTTGATGCCCTCCCGGGCGAGGAGCAGCGAACCTTTCAGGCCGAGATTCGCGCAGAGTCGCTCAAGCGGCGCCTTGAGCTCGCGGAAATCCGGCAGCGACACGAATTGGTAGAGGGCGGCGACCTTGTACGTCATGGCGGTGCTTTATCAGGCGCGGACAGGTCGGGAAAGCGGCGGCCGCTTCACTCGACCGGTTCCCCCGCGGGGAAAGCCGCGCAGGGCGGTTCGCCCGGCAACCCTCCGCCACAGGCGACAGACCCACCCCATTGGCTGCTTCGCACCGTGACTTCATCGCCCTGAGCGGTCACGCTTGCGGTGCTCACGCCACCCGACACGGCGCACCCGGTGAGCGCAAAGGCCAGGAGAGTGACGGCGGCAAGAGAGCGGCGGGCCATCGGAAATCCTTCGGGAACGCGAACGGGGGCGGACCCTCCGACAGGATTTTGGCCAAACTGCGAACCCCGATCCCGCAGGGGGTCAGGTTTTCATCAACCACTCATGATCGGGGTCGTTATGGAATTTCCAGACCCGCTTCGGCCCCGCCATCACGTTGAGATAGTAAAGCTCGTAGCCATGCGGCGCGCCGACCGGGTGATAGCCTTTGGGTACCAGCACCACGTCGCCGTCGCTCGCCGCCAGCGTCTCGTCGAGGCTGCGATCGTCGGTATAGACCCGCTGCAGCGCAAACCCCGAGGGCGGGTTGAGGCGGTGGTAATAGGTCTCCTCCAGCAACGATTCGTTCGGCAGGGCGTCGCGATCGTGCTTGTGCGGCGGATAGCTCGACCAATGGCCCGACGGCGTGATCACCTCGACCACGAGCAGGCTTTCGGCTGCTTCGGTCTCGGGAAGGATGTTGCGGACATGGCGGATATTCGTGCCCTTGCCGCGCGTTTCCTGCCCAACCTGATCGGGCCGGATCACCCGCGCGGGCAACTTGCCTTCGGCGGGCGAGGTGCAGATGGCGATCTCGCAATCGCCCTCCGCGGTCAGCGACCAGTCGGAATGCGCCGGCACGTAGAACGACCACGGATCGGGTTCGAACGGCGACGCGCGCCCACCGATGACGCCGAAATTCTTCCCCCCGGCCGAAACATGAGCCTTGCCCGCCAGCATCACGATGCAAGCCTCGCGGTCCCCTGTTTCGTCGCCCAAGGATTGGCCCGCTTTGAGGCGATAGACGTCGAAGCCCACATAGGTCCAGCCCGCCGAGGCCGGCGTGATGGAATGGACGCGCCCGCGCGAATCCGGGGGGCTCGGTTTGACCAGGAGCTTCGACATGGCTCGTTTCCTATCGCAATCCTGCTTCGGCAAGGAAGCGCGTGAGGTTGGCGTAACCCATCTTGGCATATTGCAGCGGATTGGCTTTTTTCGGGTCCTGCTCGGCCTCGATGACGACCCAGCCGCTATAGCCCGGCAATTCCCGGAACACGGAAACGAAATCCACCATTCCGTCACCCGGCACCGTGTAGACGCCTTCCAGAACCGAATCGAGGAAGCTCCAGTTCTGGGCCTTCGATTTCTCCATCACGGCCTTGCGCACGTCCTTGGTGTGCACGTGGCTGATGCGCGAGCGATAGCGGCGCGCGAGGGCTGCGGGATCGGCGCCGCCCCAGGTTGCGTGGCCGGTATCGAGCAACAGATGCGCGGCCTCACCCGTCGCGTTCATGAAGGCGTCGATATCCTGTTCGGATTCGACGATCGTTCCCATGTGGTGATGATAGACGACGCGCACGCCTTCCTTCAGCGTCTGCTCGGCAACCTGCGTCACGCGGCGCCCGTATTCGGCCCAGTCGCCGTTCTTCATCACAGGACGCTGCGAGAGCGGCTTCGAACGGTCGCCGTGAATGGCATTCGATGTCTCGGCAAAGACCAGCACGTTGGAACCCATGGCCTTCAGCAGGTCGAGATGGGGCCGCAGGGCCTTCATCTCCGCATCCGCATCGCGGGTCAAAAGTTCGGCCGAATACCAGCCCGACACGCACGCCATGTCGAAGGGCGCCAGCGCTTTCTTCAACGCGTTCGGTTCGCGCGGAAACTTGTTGCCGAGCTCCATGCCGACAAAGCCCGCTTCCCTGGCTTCCGCAAGGCACACCTCCAGCGGAGTCTCGCCGCCGAGTTCGAGCATGTCGTCATTGGACCAGCCGATGGGGTTGGCGCCGATACGAATCGTCATCTGTCGTACTTTCCTTGTGATCAATCGCCCACGCGCTGCGCGCCGAGGGCATTTTCGTATGATTTGCGGGCCTCGTTCACCTGCGGCCGCACGGACACTTCAGGCACCGCCACGTCCCACCAAGTGCCGCCCGCGTCGGTTGCGATCAGCGGATCGGTGTCGATCACGATGACCGTGGTGGCAGTCGCATCGCGCGCGGCTTTCAACGCCGTCTCGAGCTCGGTGATGCTGCCGACCTTGAGTGGACGTGGCTCCGAGACTTGCCGCGTGGGCGGCGAAATCGATATCGGGCAGCGTCGTGTGTCGGGTGTGCTGGAGCAGGTTGTTGAAGCTCTCCGAACCTGTCGCCCGCTGCAATCGGTTGATGCAGCCGTAGCCGCGATTGTCGAGCAGCACGACCGTCAGCTTGAGACCGAGCATCACCGAGGTGGCGAGTTCGGAATTCATCATCAGATACGAGCCGTCGCCCACCATCACGATGACTTCGCGCGTCGGATCGGCCATCTTGACCCCGAGGCCCCCGGCAATCTCGTAGCCCATGCACGAATAGCCGTATTCCATGTGGTAGCCGAGCGCCGTGGACGCCTTCCAGTGCTTGTGCAACTCGCCCGGAAGCCCGCCTGCCGCGCACACCACCACGTCCGATGCTGAAGCGATGCGCTGCACCGCGCCGACGACCTGCGCGTCTGACGGCAATTCGGCATTGGTCGGATCGGTGTAGCGCGCCGACTCGGCAAACCAGCGCGTTTTCGCATCCCGCGCATTGGCGGTCCACGCATCCGGCGCCTTCCAGCCCTGCAATCCACGACCGAGTTCCTCAAGACCGGCTTTCGCGTCGGCGACCAGCGGCAGCGCGTTGTGCTTGGTCGCGTCGAAAGTCTGGACATTGAGACCGATGATGCGGCGATCCGGGTTCTTGAACAGCGCCCACGAGCCGGTGGTGAAATCCTGCAGCCGCGTGCCGACCGCCAGCACCACGTCGGCCTCTTCCGCAAGTGCATTCGCCGCCGCCGTTCCGGTGACGCCGAGCGCACCGAGATTTGCCGCGTGATCGTGGGCGAGACTCGACTTGCCGGCCTGCGTTTCACCCGCCGGAATACCGTGCCGCGCGGCGAAATCCGCCAGGACCTTGTCGGCCCCGGAAAACAACACGCCGCCGCCCGCAACGATGAACGGCTTCCTGGCGCTCTTCAGCATCGCCAGAGCCTGCGCCAGTTCGCTCTCGTCGGGACGAATGCGGCGCTGTGTCCAGATCTTCTCGGCAAAGAAGCTTTCAGGGTAATCGTAGGCTTCCGCCTGCGTGTCCTGGCAAAGCGCCAATGTCACGGGGCCGCATTCGGCCGGATCGGTCAGGACATTCATGGCGCGCTGAAGCGCCGGGATGATCTGCTCCGGCCGTGCGATGCGGTCGAAATATCGCGACACCGGTCGGAAGCAATCGTTGGCCGAAATCGTGCCGTCGGAGAAATCCTCGATCTGCTGCAGCACCGGATCGGGCCGGCGGTTGGCGAACACGTCCCCGGGCAACAGCAGCACCGGCAGGCGATTCACATGGGCGACAGCCGCCGCCGTCACCATGTTGGTGGCGCCAGGGCCGATGGAGGTGGTGCAGGCCATCATGCGGCGGCGGCGCGACGCCTTGGCGAAGGCGATCGCCGCATGCGCCATGCCCTGCTCGTTATGGCCGCGAAAGGTCGGCAGGATGTCGCGCATTCCATGCAGCGCCTCGCCCATGCCGGCCACATTGCCGTGGCCGAAGATCGCCCAGACGCCGCCAAAGAGCGGCAGGGTCGCGCCGTCGATCTCGGTTTTCTGCGCGGCGAGGAAGCGGACGATCGCTTGCGCGGTGGTGAGACGGATCGTGCTCATGCGTGCTCCAATCGCGCCGCGCCGCCGGCCAGTGGCGGGCGCAGCCTCTTGAGGGGTGCGGGAAGGCTATCGGCCATCCATGCCGAGAGCTTGGGACGGTTGCGATGCAACGCAAGGCCGGCGCCGATGATGCCGAGGCCGATGAACGACAGGGCGAACGGAAACAAAAGCGAATCCTCGAAGACCCGGCTGGCGAGATGGCCGAGATAGATCGCCACGCCGATGGCGCCGAACACCGCATAGGCGCGCCGCATCAGGAACACCGACAGCAGGATCAGCCCCACATTGACGAGGCAATACATTGCCTTGCCGAATTCGCTGGAGCTCTCGGCAAAGGTCAGGCCGCCCCAGAACGCCATGAGGCCGAACAGATGCAGCCAGAAACCGAAATCCGCGCGGCTGTGGCGTTTGACATCGACGAACCAGGCGAGACCCATCATCGCCAGTCCGAACACCATCGAAACGACGCGTCGCGCCATCCAGTTCTCCGACCATGACGTGTCGCGCCCATGCATGATCCACGGGACGAGGTCCATCGACATGAACCAGAGCGCCAGCGCCATCACGGCCACGATGAATGGGAATGGGTAGAACCGCAGCGCCACGAGGCACGCCAGAATCGTGACGATCTCCATCGGCAGCCAACCGCTCTTCACCCACACGTAGAATCCCTGATAATGTCCGGGACTTCCGGCATTGCCCCACCATCCGAACGTATCCTGAATGCCGAACACCGCGAGCGGGAGCATCCCGATCGCCACGGTGATCATGAGACCGCCAGGCGTCGGCAGCGACCGGCGGTGCCACAGATAATGGCCGCCGGCGGTAAACAGCGCCGCGTAGATCAGAGCGGTGATCGTCAGCGCTCGGCCGCCCATCTGCTCGAACGCCAGCGTCGAGAACAGGCCCATGGCGCCCATGACGATGAGCGCGCCGGTGTACCAGAGAAGATGCACGAGATCGAAGCGAACGCGCTCATAGGCACGCGGCGCCGCCGGTGCCGCGCCGATCGCGGACGGGCGCGCCCGCAGCACCGCGAGAAGCCCTTCGACCTGTTCGTCGCCAAGCGCAATCGCTCGTCCGGCTGATCGGATTTCGGTCTCGGTAAAGGACATCGGCAATCCCCGCGCTAGACGGCTTGTGAATCGTGCGCGACACGCTGCCACGATTCGACCAGACGCCGAAATCGCGCGGCCATGTCGGCGATTGCCGCCTCGTCGGTGATCTGGCGTTTGAGCCAGGACCGGGCCGCGTCGTTGAAGATCGTTCGTCCGACGGCGAAACCCTTGACCAGAGGTTCGCTGGCGGCGGCGGCGAACGCCGCTTCGAGCTCGGGCTCCGGCGCCTCCAGCCCCAACAGCACGATGCCGCGGCAATAAGGGTCGTTTTCGCGAATGACGTCGCCGATCGCGCGCCACGCAGCTTTGTCCGTCTGCGGTTCGAGCTTCCACCAATCGGGCTTGATGCCGAGATCGTAGAGGCGCTGCACGACGATCGCCACCGTGTCGCGCTTCAGCGGACCGTTCTTGCCCGCGATGATCTCGACCAGCAATTCGCGGCCGATCTTTCGCGCCGCGTCATAGAGCCGAAGCAGATCGCGCTCCTGCCGTTGCTTCATCTCCGCCGGATCGTCGGGATGGTAGAAGCACAGGCACTTGATGGTGTGGCCGACAGGCCATTCGACCAATTGCGCCGCAAGACTGCCGCTCCCCTCGAAATCGAGCGGCCGCGAACCGGGCAGTTCCACCGGACGGCCGATCCAGAACGGCTGATCGGCGGCGCGGAAGAGGGCCTCGCGGCCATGGGTGCCGTCGAGCAGCATCCCGAAGCCCGGCCTGCCATCGGCAACGCGGGCCGCAGCCTTCACCGCCAGCACCTTGAATTCACCGATGCGCTCGACCGGCGCCCCGACCTCGCTCGCCATGGCTTCGAGCTGCATCCGATGGTCGATGGCAAGCGCCATCAGCGTGTCGGGCCCCGGCCTGCGGGTCGTTGCCCAATGGATGTGGTTGATGTCCTGATCGAAGCGAAGCGCCTTGTGCGGACTGCCATGCTGGAGGAAATGCTGTAATTCCGGGAAGGTCGGAATTTCCGGCGAGCACAACAGACGGGAGACCGCGAAGGCGCCGCTCGCATTGGCGTAGGCGCAGCAGGTCTCGAGTTCCTCACCTTTCAGCCAGCCGCGCAAGAAGCCGGACAGGAACGCGTCGCCGGCGCCGAGCACGTTATAGACCTCGACGGGGAAGCCCGGACCCTTCACGCCCGCATCGAGCGAATTCGGGATGTCGCCAGGAAACACCACGCACCCCATCGGTCCGCGCTTGCACACGATGGTGCCGCGGGAGGCGGCCCGAATGTTGCGGATCGCCTGAAGCGTGTCCTCCGAACCGCCCGCGATATGCAGCTCTTCCTCGGTGCCGACGATGAGGTCGCAATCGGCGAGGATGGGAGCGAGATGCTCGGTGACCTGATCCGAGCGCACATAGCGCGCATCGCCCGCTCCGTGGCCGAGCAGGCCCCACAGGTTCGGGCGGTAATCGACGTCGAACACCACCTTGCGGCCATTGGCCTTGGCGATGCGGATCGCCTTCTTCTGTGCCGCCGCTGTGTTGGCGCGAGAGAAATGCGTGCCGGTCACCACGACCGCGCCGGCCGAGGCCACGAAGGCCTCGTCGATATCGTCCTCGCACAGCGCCATGTCGGCGCAATTGTCGCGGTAGAAGATGAGCGGGAACGAATTCTCGTCGCGCACGCCGAGAATCACCAGGGCGGTCAGCCGCTCCCCATCGGTTACGATGCCGTCGGTGGCGACACCTTCGCGGACCATCTGCTCGCGGATGAAATTCCCCATCGGTTCATCGCCCACGCGGGTGATGAGCCCCGAACGCAGGCCCAGCCGCGCCGTGCCGATGGCGATGTTGGCGGGGCAGCCGCCGACGGCTTTGGAGAAAGACGCCATGTCCTCGAGCCGTCCGCCGACCTGCTGGCCGTAAAGATCGACCGAGGACCGGCCGATGGTGACGACATCCAGAACAGGCTTCATGGTATTCCTCCAGGGACCGGCTTTCGGAAGCCGGGTCGAGCCTTATCGCGGCGCTTGATGCTGTAGAATGTTTATTCTATTAGCATCCCGTGCTGGAACATCAATTCTAAACTTGCCGGGGAGCCGGCGAAAGATATCGGGGAACACATGATCAGGATCGCCGTTCTGGGCGCTGGCCGCATCGGCCGCATTCATGGCCGCAATGCCGCCACTCACCCGGATGCGCGTCTCGTCGCGGTCGCCGACCCGCACGGACCCGCAGCGCAGGAACTCGCCGCCGCCACCGGCGCCGCAGTCGCGTCCCTCGACGACATCGTCGAGCGTTCGGACGTTGACGCCATCCTGGTCTGCACCCCCACCACCACCCATGCGGATTTGATCGAGCGCGGCGCTCGCGCCGGCAAGGCGGTGTTCTGCGAAAAGCCCGTCGACCTGTCGAGCCCGCGCATCGAGGCCTGCCTCGGAATCGTCGAGAAGGCCGGCACGCCGCTGATGATCGGCTTCAACCGCCGCTTCGATCCGAATTTCGCGAGCCTGCGCCGCCGTCTGGCCGACGGCGAAGTGGGCGAGGTCGAACTCGTGACGATCCTGTCGCGCGATCCCGGCCCGCCTCCCGTCAGCTACATCGCCACGTCGGGCGGATTGTTTCGCGACATGATGATCCACGATCTCGACATGGCGCGGTTCCTGCTGCTCGGCGACGAGCCGGTGGAAGTTCATGCGGTTGGCTCCTCGCTGGTCGATCCGGAGATCGGCAAGGCCGGCGACGTCGATACGGCGGCGGTGTTGCTGAAGACCGCCCGCGGCCGCATCGTGCAGATCTCGAATTCCCGCCGCGCCACTTACGGCTACGACCAACGCGTCGAGGTCCACGGCTCGAAGGGCATGATCCGCGCCGGCAACATCCATCGCACGACCGTCGAGGTCGCCAACGCCTCGGGCGTGACGGCCGATCCGGTGCAGGACTTCTTCCTTGAGCGCTATGCGGATGCGTATCGGGCCGAACTCTCAGCGTTCATCGACGCCGTGAAGGCCGGCAAGGCCTGCGATCCGACCGGCCGGGACGGCCTGATGGCGCAGCGTCTCGCCGACGCGGCGACGGAATCGGCGCAGAGCGGAAAGCCCGTGCGGGTCTGACCTTCGACGCGCGGCGTCAGCGCGCCGCGCGTTTCTCCGCCGTTCCCACCGCGAGGGCCATTGCCAGCGCGAAGGATGCCGAAAGGGAGCGGAAGGCGCCGAAATCCGACTCGGCCACTTCGAGCCATACATCCGCGCTCGCGACCAGCGGACTGAAGGTCGAATCGGTGATCGCCACCACCGGAATGTTCCGCCGCGCGGCCATCGCGGCGAGTTCCGCCGTGATCGGCGCATAGGGTGTGAAGCTGATGGCGAGCACCACGTCGCGTTCCGTTGCGGTGCCGAGCTGCTCCGGGCCCAATTGGGCGATGTGGTCGATCAGCATGGCGCGAACCCCGAGCTTGCCGAACGCGTAGGCGCAATAGGCCGAGACCGGAAAGACGCGCCGCGCGGCGAGCAGGTAGATGGTGTCCGCGCCGGCCAGCATCTCGATGGCGCGCGACAATTCCTCCGGCCGCACCGAATCGCGCATCCGCTCGAGGGATACGCTGGCGGCTTCGGTGAATCCCTCGAGCAGCGACACCGCATGCACGTGGTGGCCTTCGGCATCGCGCAGGCCTCGCAGGCGTTCGCGGTAATCGGGAAAGCGCTCGCGCAGCCGGTCGCGAAAGAGCTGCTGGAGATGCGAGAAACCGTCATAGCCGAGGCTCTTGGCGAACCGCACCAGCGTGGAGGGCTGCACGCCCGCGTGTTCGGCAATGCCCGCCACCGTTCCGAAGGCCATCTCCTCCGGATGCGCCAGCGCGAAGGACGCCAGCTGCTTCAGGCGCTTCGGCATCGCCTCGCGCCGACTCAACAGCAAAGTGCGAAAACCTTCGTAATCGTCCGGGATGGCGTCGACCGCCATTTCCGAGCCGTGCGCCATGGTGCCGGTCTCCGTTCGCCCTATTTTCAGCCTGAAGCCGGGAGCTTGACACTGATCGGCTAAAAATGGAATAAAAATTCCAAAGCGAGACGTAAAAGGCCGGTTCATTCTGTTTGATCGGCTCGCAGAGGAACGGGGAAACCCACCGGATGCCATCCGCATCCGGACCTCCTCTGCCACCTCAATGACGCGGCGACTTGAAAGCCGCGCTGTTCACCAGGAACCGGAGCCTCCGGACGGTGAACCCGCAAACACCCATCTTTGGGAGGAAAAACCATGAAGTCACTTGTTACCGGCCTCGTCGCCGCAGCCGCCGCGTCAGTGCTGACGCTCGCCGCCCCCGCACCGGCCTCTGCCCAGCAGAACGCCCGCGTCATCGTGGTCACTCACGGACAGGCCAACGACCCATTCTGGTCGGTGGTGAAGAACGGCGTCACGGCCGCCGGCCAGGACATGAAGGTCCAGGTCGATTACCGCGCTCCCGAAACCTTCGACATGGTCGCCATGAGCCAGCTCATCGACGCGGCCGTCAACCAGAAGCCCGCCGGATTGATCGTCTCGATTCCCGACGCATCGGCGCTCGGCCCGGCGATCCAGAAGGCCGTGGCTGCGGGAATCCCCGTCATCTCGATGAATTCAGGATCCGACGTTTCCAAGAAGCTCGGCGCGCTCCTGCATGTGGGTCAGGATGAAGTCGATGCCGGCCGGATCGCCGGCGCCAAGCTCAAGGAAATGGGCGGCAAGGTCGGCATCTGCGTCAACCAGGAGGTCGGCAACGTCTCCCTCGACCTGCGCTGCAAGGGCTTCTCGGAAGGCTTCGGCGGCAAGGTGACGGTGCTGCCGGTCTCGAACGATCCGACCGACATTCGCGCCAAGGTCAAGGCCGCTCTCGGCGCCGATGCGGCCATCGACACCATCCTGGCCCTCGGCGCAGGAACTGCCGGCGAGCCGTCGGTCGCCGCCGTCAAGGATGCGGGCAAGTCCGGCGTGCGGGTCGCCTCGTTCGATCTCTCGGCCAACTTCCTGAAATCGATCGCCGCGGGAGAAGCCGCCTTCGCCATCGACCAGCAGCAATATCTGCAAGGATACCTGCCGGTGGTGTTCCTGGCGCTGAACGCCAAATACGGTCTCGTACCCGGTGGCAACGTGCCGTCCGGCCCGAACCTGATCACCAAGGAGAAAGCCGCGCAGGTCGTCGACCTTTCGGCCAAGGGCATCCGCTAGGATCGCCAAACCGGCAATCCGCGGATCTCCCGCGGATTGCCCTTACGGTAATGCGATGGAGGCGAGCATGGCGCATCTCGAACAGCCGGTTGGCGCTCCCGCGGGCGCGATCGCCGCGACACCGGACGAGCGCCTCAAGACGGTCTCGCTGGTCACCCGGCTCATGCGCCGGCCGGAACTCGGCGCGGCCGCGGGCCTGATCCTCGTCACGATCTTCTTCCTTTCCACCGCCGATTCGTCGATGTTCACCCTCGCGGGGATCATGAACATCCTGACGCCGTCGTCGCAGCTCGGCATCCTCGCCATCGCCGCAGCGCTCCTGATGATCGGTGGCGAATTCGATCTTTCGATCGGCTCGATGGTGGCGTTCTCGGGTCTGATCTTCGGCGGCTTTCTGCTCCTCGCCGGCCTCCCCCTGCTTCCCGCCATCCTGGCGACATTCGTCGCGGCGGCGGTCCTCGGCGCCATCAACGGCCAGATCGTCATCCGCACGCGGCTGCCGTCCTTCATCGTCACGCTGGCGTTCCTGTTCATCCTGCGCGGCCTTTCGCTCGTCGGGCTGAAATGGGCCACCGGCGGCTCGACGCAGATGCGCGGCATCGGCGAGCAGGCGGGCGAAGGCATCGTGCGCGAGATGTTCTCCGGAAACGCCCTCGAGGGTCTTTTCGCGTGGCTTGCCGCGCACGACATCATCGGCAAATTCCCGAACGGCACGCCCACCGTCACGGGCGTCCCCGTTTCGATCATATGGTTCGTCCTGTTCACCGCAGCCGCCACATGGTTGCTGCTGCGCACGAAAGCCGGGAACTGGATTTTCGCCGCCGGCGGCGACGCCAATTCGGCGCGCAATTCCGGCGTTCCGGTGGATCGGGTCAAGACGAGCCTGTTCATGCTGACGGCGTGCGCTGCGACGCTCGTGGCCGTGCTGACGGTGCTCGATGCCGGCTCGACCGATGCGCGGCGCGGCTTCCAGAAGGAATTCGAGGCCATCATCGCGGCGGTCATCGGCGGCTGCCTGCTCACCGGCGGTTACGGCTCGGCCATCGGGGCATTCTTCGGCGCCATCATCTTCGGCATGGTGTCGATCGGGCTGACCTATACGCGCTTCGATTCCGACTGGTTCCAGGTGTTCCTCGGCGCGATGCTCCTGCTCGCCGTGCTGTTCAACAACTTCATCCGCAAAAAAGTGACGGGAGAACGTTGATGGCAACCTCCGATTCGCTGATCGACGTCCGCAACCTCGTCAAACATTTCGGCTCGGTCATCGCCCTGTCGGGAATCTCCATGACGGTGCGCGCCGGCGAGGTCATGTGCCTGCTGGGCGACAACGGCGCCGGAAAGTCGACCCTCATCAAGACTCTCTCGGGCGTGCACAAACCGAGCGACGGCGAATTTCTGGTCGAGGGCGAGCATGTCAACTTCACGTCGCCGCGCGATGCGCTGGATGCCGGCATCGCCACCGTCTACCAGGATCTGGCGATGATCCCGCTGATGTCGGTGACACGCAACTTCTTCATGGGACGCGAACCCACACGCGGAATCTGGCCTTTCCGTTATGTGGATTTCGATTATTGCGACGGGGTCACCCGCGAGGAGATGAAGCGCATCGGGATCGACGTGCGCGATCCCAACCAGGCGGTCGGCACCTTGTCGGGTGGCGAACGTCAATGCGTCGCCATCGCGCGCGCGGTTTATTTCGGCGCCAAGGTGCTGATCCTCGACGAGCCCACCTCGGCGCTCGGCGTCGCGCAGACCTCCATGGTGCTGAAATACATCCATCAGGTGCGCCAGAAGGGCCTTGGCGTCATCTTCATTACGCATAACGTGCGCCACGCCTACGCGGTCGGCGACCGTTTCACGGTGCTCAATCGCGGCAAGACGCTCGGGACCTTCGACAAGTCCGGCATCGGCATCGACGAGTTGCAGAACCTGATGGCGGGTGGCAAGGAGCTGCAATCATTGTCGAGCGAACTCGGCGGGATGGTGTAGATTCATGGCGCCTCTTCGCATCGGCCTCGTCGGCACCGGCTACATGGGCAAATGCCACGCGCTTGCGTGGAACGCCGTCGCGTCGGTTTTCGGCGACGTGGAGCGGCCGCATCTTGCAATGCTGGCGGAAAGCTCGCAGGCGCTTGCCGACAGCAAGGCGGCCGAACTCGGCTTCGCGCGCGCCACCGGCGACTGGCGCTTGCTCGTGAACGACCCGGACATCGACGTGGTGTCGATCACGACTCCCAACGCGTTTCACCCCGACATGGCGATCGCGGCGCTTCAAGCGGGAAAGCATGTGTGGTGCGAGAAGCCCATGGCGACGAAGCTTGCGGATGCCGAGCGGATGCTCGCGGCGGCGCGCGCGTCCGGCAAGGTCGCGGCACTCGGCTACAACTACATCCAGAACCCGATGATCCGCCTGATCCGCGCGCCTCCTCGACGAGGGCCGGATCGGCGACGTCAATCATGTGCGGGTCGAGATGGACGAGGATTTCATGGCCGATCCGGAGGCGCTCTTCTACTGGAAGAGCGAGGCCTCGTCGGGGCATGGCGCGTTGGATGATTTCGGCGTCCATCCGCTTGAGCCTGATCTTCGTTCTGTTCGGCGAGGTTCGTCGTGTTTGCGCTCACATGTCGAAGCCCTATGCGGATCGTCCGCTGCAAGACGGCGGCCGCCGCGTCGTCGAGACTCACGATATCGCCACCGCGTTGATCGAACTCGACAACGGCGCCTCCGGGGTGATCGCCCTCAACCGGTCGGCATGGGGGCGCAAGGGCCGTCTTGTCATCCAGATCTTCGGCTCGAAAGGCACCATCGCGTTCGATCAGGAGCGCATGAACGAGCTTCAGCTCTACGTTGCCGAGAGCGGCGAAACGCAAGGGTTCCGCACCATCCTGGCAGGGCCGCAGCATTCCCCTTACGACAAATTCATCCCCGCGCCGGGCCACGGCCTCGGCTTCAACGATCTCAAGATCATCGAGTGTCGCGAACTGATCGCTCGCATGCGCGGCGAGCCCGCTTGGCTGATCGACTTCGAGGATGGCATCCGAATCGAGCGAACCGTCGACGCGATGGCGCGCAGCGCCAAGGCGAGCGCGTGGGTCGAGGTGGGTTAACACCACCGTCATTCCGGGCGCGAAGCGAGCCCGGAACCCATTGCAGACCGTCAGCAAACAATCCGTGGAATGCAATGCGCTGTCCGGGATCGTCAGCGCGTCTGGGTTCCGGGCTCCGCTTGCGGCCCCGGAATGACGGCGGTTAAGCGGCGTGCTGCCGGATGACCGGAATGAACGCATCCGCGTAGCGATCGAGTTTCGCCTGTCCGACGCCGTGGATATCGCCGAAAGCGCCCATGGATGTGGGCTTTTTCACCGCCATGTCGACGAGCGAGCGGTCGGAGAAGATCACGTAGGCGGGCACCGCCTCCTCCTTGGCGAGGCGGGTGCGAAGAACCTTCAGCGCCACCAGCAACGGATCGTCGTTCGGAATGACGCGATTCGGCCGTCATCGTCCCGCGCCTGCTGCGGCGTTCGCGCGGTTTCATCAGCACGTCGGCGCGAAGCTCCACCCGCTCCTGCCCTTTCAGCACCGCGACGCCGCGCTCGGTGATGGTCCAGCGACCGTATTCGGAGAGTTCGAGCGTAATCAGCCCGAGCGCATAGATCTGACGCAGCAAAGACCGCCACTCCGTCTTGGAGCGGTCCTTGCCGATTCCGAATGTCTTGAGGGCCTGATGGTTGAGGCGCAGGATGGCGTCGGTCTCGTCACCCATCAGGATGCTGATGATGTGCTCGGTGCCGAAGCGCTCGCCGGTTCGAACGATGGCGGACAACAATTTCTGCGCCTCGACCGTGCCGTCGAACGACACCACACCGTCGATGCAGAGATCGCAATTGCCGCACGGCTGCGTGGTCTCGCCGAAATAGGCGAGCAATGTCTGGCGGCGACAGCGCGGCGCTTCGCACAGGGCCACCAGCGCGTTGAGACGCTGGCGTTCCACGCGCTTTTGTTCCTCCGACGCATCGCCGTCCTCGATCTGCGAGCGACGCAACCGCATGTCGTCGAGGCCGTAGAGCGTCAGCGTGTCGGCAGGCTCGCCGTCGCGGCCTGCACGGCCGATTTCCTGATAATACGCCTCGATGGATTTCGGCAGCGCCGCATGGGCGACGAACCGCACGTCCGGCTTGTCGATTCCCATGCCGAACGCCACCGTCGCCACCATCACGACTCCGTCTTCCTGAAGGAAGATGTCCTGGTTTTTGGAGCGGTCGGCCTGCGTCATTCCCGCATGGTATGGCATCGCGCGGTAGCCCGCCTGGCACAACGAATCCGCCAGTTTCTCGGTGGCGTTGCGCGACGCGCAATAGACGATGCCGCTCTCGTGCCGGTGCTTGTCGAGGAACGCGAAGAGCTGCCGCCTGGTCTGGTCCTTCGACTGCATGGCAAGACGCAGGTTCGGCCGATCGAACCCGTGGATGAAGATCCGCGGCTCGGTGTCGAACAGCCGATGCATGATATCCTGGCGCGTCGCCACGTCGGCGGTGGCCGTCAGCGCAATGGTCTGCACCCCGCCGAGCCTGCGCCGGACCTCGCCGAGAAGCGCGTATTCGGGCCGGAAATCATGCCCCCATTGCGACACGCAATGAGCCTCGTCGATCGCAAGCAGGCTCACCCCCGAACGCGCGAGCCATTCGGTGGCGTTGGAATTCGCCAGCCGCTCGGGCGAGGCGTAAAGGAGCCGCATCCGTCCGTCGCGCACCGCATCGGCAACCCGACGGTTTTCTTCCGGATCGTTGGCAGAGTTCAGGCTTCCGGCCTCGACGCCGAAATGGCGCAAGGCCGCCACCTGGTCGCGCATCAGCGCGATCAGCGGCGAGACCACCAGGGTGAGGCCCTGGCGGACCAGCGTGGGCAGCTGGAAACAGAGGGATTTGCCCGACCCCGTCGGCATCACCGCCAGCACGTCCTCTCCGGAAAGGACGGATCGCACGATGTCCTCCTGACCGTCGCGGAAAGTCGAGAAGCCGAAAACGTCGTGGAGGATTTTGCGCGGGTCGGTCACGGTTCCGGTGTGGCCGAGGGGCCGGATTCGGTCAATGCGGCATCGGGAATCGGGGCAACCTGCAGGAACGCGAGAACGCCCTCGGCCGCAGCCATCGCGGTGGAGAGCGTCGCCTGCAAGAGATAGCCGCCGGTGGGCGCCTCCCAATCGAGCATTTCCCCCGCCACGAACACCCCGGGGAGACGGCGCAGCATCAGATGCTCGTCGAGCTCCGAGAACGGAACCCCGCCAGCCGTGGAGATCGCCCGGTCGAGCGGCTTCAGGCCGGTCAGCCGAAGGGGCGCTGCCTTGATGAGCGCGGCGAGCCCATCCGGGTCGGGCGGCAGGGTGGTCTCGCCTTCCCGCAGCAGGGCGATGTCCAGCGGCGACAGACCCGCGGCCTTGCGCAGGAAGGTCGAGGTGGATTGACCTTTACGGGGGATCGCCAGCCGGTTGATGAGCGATTGGAGGCTGATATCGGGTCGAAGATCGACGCTGAGGATCGCCTCGCCGTCTTGTTCGATGGCATCGCGCAAGCGGCGCCGAGAGGGCATAGATCGCGCCGCCTTCGAGCCCGTCGGAGGTCACCACCGCTTCGCCGCGCACGGTCCTGCCCCCAAATGTGAGCGCGATTCGCTTCAGAGGCTGGCCCTCGAAACGGCTGCGCAGCAGGTCGGACCACGCGACCTTGACGCCCATATTGGCCGGTCGCAGCCGCGCGCTCGTCACGCCGCGCACTTCTAGGTGCTGCACCCAGGAGCCGTCGGAGCCAAGACGCGGCCAGCTTGCGCCGCCGAGCGCCAGCACCACGGCGTCGGGCCGAATGGCGATGTTTTGGCCGTCGGGAGCGTCAAAAATCACCTCCCCGGCTTCATTCCACCCCTGCCACCGATGACGCGGCGCGAATGTCACGCCGAGCGATTCGAGGCGGCGCAGCCACGCGCGAAGGAGCGGCGAGGCCTTGAAGGCACGGGGGAACACTCGGCCGCTGGACCCCACGAAGGTTTCCTGACCCAGGCCCTCGCTCCACCGGCGCAGGGAAGCGGGCGGGAACGCCTCGATGGCGGCGCGCAGATGCGGAAGCGCCGGGCCGAACCGCTCGAGAAATTGCGGCAGATCCTCGCTGTGGGTGAGATTGAGCCCGCCGCGCCCGGCCATCAGCAGTTTGCGGCCGAAGGTCGGCATGCGGTCGTAAACGGTGACCGACAGCCCGGCTTGCGCGAGCCTCTCGGCCGCCATGAGGCCGGCGGGACCGCCACCGATCACGGCGACACGAAATAAGGAAGGTGCTTTGGACATGCGGTGAGCTGACGCGGGAGGCGTTATGGACCCGACGCGCACGGCATGTCATGCAGCGGCCTCGGGTCGGTGACCTGTCCACATGACCGCCATCGCGCCTTTTATCAAGCGAAATGCCCGTCGGGGCATCCGCCCATGCTAGCACCTCATCGACCAAGCGCCTTTCGGGGATCCTCATGAAAGCATTATCGTTCGTGCTGCTCGCAGCCCTCACCCTTGCGGGCTGCGCCGGCCAGGCGCTCCAAGCCACTCATCAGGTCACCGGAAGCTCGACATCCGACGCTGCTCAAGCCGCATCCCTGATCTCCGCCTATCGCGTATCCCAAGGGTTGAGCCCGGTGGTGGTCGACGGGCGGCTCAACAAGGCGGCCGAATATCAGGCCCGCGCTGTCGCAGGAGCAGGCCAGCTCAGCCATGGCAGCTTCGGCAGCCGGATGGGCGAATTCGGCATCAAGGGCTATGCGGCCGAGAACCTGTCCGCCGGGTCCTCCACGGTCGACGGCGCCATCGGCCGGTGGAAGGCGTCCGCCGGTCACAACAGCAATCTGCTGATGCCGGAGGCTCGGCGAATCGGCCTTGCCCGCGCGGATGCGCAGGGCGGTTACGGCCGCTATTGGGCGCTTGTGCTCGGGCAGTAATCTGGCGGCACAAAGTTTGGCCGAGACGCGTTGGAGCTTGGTTCCTCGCAAGCGCGGTCAGATGACATATTCGCAGATTCTCGCCTTCTCGATTGTCGCCGGGATGATGGGCCTCTTCGTGTGGGACGTCTGCGCTACGACCTGGTGCACCCTGGCGTGCGATTTCCTGACGCCCATCGGCCAACGCCGCTGATCATGCTCGTCTGGCCGCTGCGGTAAGGAACGGACGGGAAACCGGCCCGTTGAACCGCCATAGCGAAGGAGACACCGCATGACGCGAGGCCCCGGCCCGTACGATCCTCAACCGACGCCCCCGAGCCCTAATCCCGACCCGGTTCTTCCCGGCCATACGCCGACCGAAGTGCCGGTGCGCCAGCCCTCGGAGATTCCCGCCACTGATCCTGACCGCGCGCCCACTGGCCCGATGAATGATCCCGATCCGGGACCCCCTAATCCCGGGCCGCGAGCCTGAGGGTGAGCCCGGCTCGACGCCGGGCTTTTTTCTGCGCTCAGTGAAAGATGGACATCAGAAGAAGTCCCAACCCCGTCACCGACGAACCGACAGCGACGATCATCGACCAGCAATGGAGTCGGTCGCGCTCCTCCTGGTTGAGAAGGGGGCGGGTTCGTGCATCCGAACGGCCGAGGATGAACGTATGGTGCCGCGACACGGAGGCGGGCGGCGGCATGATCCCGAAGCCGGGGCGCGGCGCCAGTCGCGGTCTCTCATAGCGGGATGGCGCAGGCGTGAAGATCGGGTCGGGGGAGGTCTGCGGGCCCATGTCCATCATCGGTTGTGAGAGATGCGTCATGGGGCCAGTTCAGGCGAAATCGATGAACGGGTGGTAAAGCTTTCGGTGTCCCTTAAGGTCTTGGTGAACAATGCCTTTATGAGGGGATTGCGAAACCGGACCCTTCCGCTGCGTCACCGCCACAACACGGCGGCTCGGGAGGTCGTTCGCCCCCGAGTCCCCCGATCCCTCGCGATGCCTTTAGCGCGCGGGCATTCCCGATTCGATGATTTTCGCCCACAGGGACACGCCGTAGGGCGCCGCCTGATCGTCGAAATTGTACTTCGGGTGATGCAGGCCCGCGGTGTCGCCGTTACCGACGAAAATATAGGCGCCGGGGCGCTCGTTGAGCATGAAGGAGAAATCCTCCGAACCCATCATCGGCTGCACCGCCGTGTCGACACCGCTCTCGCCCGCGATCTCCTTCGCCACTCCGGTAATGAAAGAAGTCTTGTCGACGTCGTTCACCGTCACCGGATAGCCGCGCCAATATTCGATGGTGGCGGTGGCGCCGAAGGCCGCGCAGACGTGATCGAGGATCGCGCGGACGCGGCTCTCCGCGAGGTCCTGCACCGCAGGCGACAAGGTTCGCACCGTGCCGAGGATTTCCGCCGTCTGCGGGATCACGTTGAAGGTTTCGCCGGCCTTGATCATGCACACCGACACCACCGCCGATTCGAGCGGATCGACATTGCGCGATGCGATCGATTGCAGGGCGGTGATGACGTGGCTGGCGACCAGGATCGTGTCGATCCCGTCATGGGGACGCGCCGCATGGGCGCCTTTGCCCTCGATGGTGATGCTGAAGCGATCCGCCGCCGCCATGATGGAGCCCGGTCGGATGGCGAATTGGCCGATCGGCAGGCCCGGCATGTTGTGCATGCCGTAGACTTCCTGGACGCCGAAGCGTTCCATCAGGCCGTCCTTCAGCATGGCGTCGGCGCCGGCGCCGCCCTCTTCGGCGGGCTGGAAGATCATGATGGCGGTGCCGTCGAAATTGCGCGTCTCGCTCAGGTATTTGGCGGCGCCCGAGCAACATGGCGGTGTGACCGTCATGGCCGCAGGCATGCATCTTGCCGGAGGTTCGCGACTTGTAGGGAAGGTCGGTCGCCTCCTCGATGGGAAGGGCGTCCATGTCGGCGCGAAGGCCGATGACCTTGCCTGAGGCGCTCTGCCGTCCGCGGATGACGCCGACGACGCCGGTCTGGCCAAGACCCGTCACCACCTCGTCGCAGCCGAATGCCTTGAGTTTTTCCGCCACGATGCCGGCGGTCCGGTGAACGTCGTAGAGAAGTTCCGGATTCTCGTGGAAATCGCGGCGCCAGGTGGCGATTTCATCGGACAGGTCGGCGACGCGGTTGATGATCGGCATGAATATCTCCGGAGACTAACGCAAGGAGATACCCAAGCAGACGAAGGCGCAGCCGGTCAATCGCATTCGGCGCATGGGCTACGCTGGTCAATGCAGCGGCCGCAGGATCGCCTTCGGGCGGGTGGTCCGGAATTGTCCCCGTTCGATGGCGACGAAGATCAGCACCACGGCGATGAGAGCGGTCAGCCACCAGATCTGTGGGGTGGGAACCCCGAGGCAGCCAAGCGCATAGGCGCTCGCAAAAGCCCCCATGATGCCCGGACCCAGCACGGGCCGTTCGCCCCGGGCGCCGATCACCGCGGAATACAGCAAGGTCGCGCCCGCCACCGCGCCGACGAGACCGAGCTCGTACCAGATCTCGAACAGAAAGGACCATGGGGCGTTTGCCGGAAGAAGGCCGAAGAAGCCGCCCTCGCAAGGCCGTCTCCAGCCCGTGGCCGGTGATCAGGCGCTGAGGTTCGAACAGGATGACGTCGCGCCAGACGGAAAGGCTCGCAACCGCGCTGGATTTGGGCCCGAGAATCGCCGCCGCCAGGGGTTCCAGAACGAACGGAAGCAGCGGCGCCAGAAGCAGCAATCCCGCCATGACGCCGGCGATCAGCCGCGAGCCGGCGGCCGGCATCACGGCCGTCAGCGCGAACGCGAAGGCGCCGATCGACAGCGCTTGCAGCGCCAGCGAATCGGCGGCGAAGAGCGCGCCGAGCGCCACGATCACCGCAAGAAGCAGCGCCTCCAGATTGCGGCCCCGGGAATGCAGCCACGTAAGGGCGGGCCAGAGCAGGAGCACGAGCAGGATCATGCCGCGATCGAGGCTCTGCGCTTCCCCCATGGGACCTTCGCGGAACAGCGCGATCATGCCCATGAGAGCCGCCATGCCGACGCCGACGGGAAGGATGTAGAGGTTGGCCGAGCGCATCCGGTCCGGCACCGCCAGATATCCCACCATCGCCATCGCCACCATGGCGAGGATGTTCAGAAGCCTTTCGGACGCTTCCACCACGAAAGGAGTCCAGAGGAGCGAGAGAATCGCCCAGAAGAACAGGATTCCGCCCGCAAGGCCGGCGCGCGACGACAAGACTGCCAAAAGCTTGTCGACCGGGGCGCGCGCGCCCCCGTCGAGCATGGCCGCGAGCAGGATGAGAACCACCGCCACGGGCGCGACGATCACGATCGGCGCGGCGCGCGAACAGCGCCGAGACGGGAAAACCGAAGAACAGCAACGCGAACCCGAGGCGCCTCAGCATGGCGGCCGCGTCGGCGGAGGGATCGGCCGTGGCTTTCTTGGGGCGGAGCATCGGGAACTCGTGCGCTCGCGATTGAGCTATCGGAGCGCGGACACTAGTGGAGGTCCGGTGTGAAAGCTGTAGGTGCCGTGCAACACATGGCCGGCCATTTTCGTCTGACTTCCGCGACGTCAGCCGCCCGAGCGCTCCCGCAGGAAATTGATGATGCCGGAGAAATCGACGCCCTCATGGCCCGATTCGTTGAAAAGCTCGTAGAGTTTCTCGGCTTCTGCCCCCATGGGGGTTTCCGCACCGGCCGAACGCGCCGCATCCTGGGACAACCGCAGATCCTTGAGCATGAGAGCGGCGGCAAATCCCGGCTTGTAATCGTTGTTGGCGGGCGAGGTCGGCACCGGACCCGGCACCGGGCAATAGGTCGTCAGGGACCAGCATTGGCCGGACGAGGTCGAGGCCACGTCGAAGAGCGCCTGATGGGACAGCCCGAGTTTTTCGGCGAGCACGAAAGCCTCGGCGACGCCGATCATCGACACGCCGAGAATCATGTTGTTGCAGATTTTCGCCGCCTGTCCGGCGCCGCTCCCGCCGCAATGCACGACGCGCTTGCCCATTTGCGCCAGAATCGGCTGGGCCTTCGCAAACGCCTCGTCGGAGCCGCCTGCCATGAACGTCAGCGTCGCGCCCTTGGCGCCGCCGACACCGCCCGAGACCGGCGCATCCAGCGACAGCAATCCCCTGGCTTGCGCCATCTCGTGAGCCTTGCGGGCGCTCTCGACATCGACCGTCGAGCAATCGACCACGAGCGCGCCGGCTTTGACATGTGGAAGAATGTCGGTCCAGACCGCGATCACGTGCTTGCCGGCGGGCAGCATGGTGATGACCACATCCGCGTCCGCCACGGCCTCCGTGGCGGACGGCGCGATTGCAACGCCGTCATCCTGCGCCTGCCGGCGCGACGCTTCGGCAAGATCGAAGCCCTTCACCTGGTGCCCGGCTTTCGTCAGGTTGACCGCCATGGGTCCGCCCATATTGCCGAGACCGATAAACGCGATGGTGGCCATGATGTGCTCCGCTTTGTGGCGAGTGGTGAAGGGGTGAGTAGTGAAGTAGTGAAAGGTGAAAGGTGAAGAGGATT
Source organism: uncultured Alphaproteobacteria bacterium (assembly GCA_963828985.1). Taxonomy (GTDB): domain Bacteria; phylum Pseudomonadota; class Alphaproteobacteria; order Rhizobiales; family Beijerinckiaceae; genus Microvirga. The sequence continues at coordinate 1,093,711 of CAWHGT010000003.1, read as the reverse complement.
TGCGAGGGACAGCAGTGGCGCAACGATTTCGTTACCCGCACCACTCACCACTCCTCTACTCACTACTCACTACTCACCCCTCACCCCGAACTAATTCCCCCGTCCAACCAAATCCCGCGCCACGATCAGGCGCATCACCTCGTTGGTGCCTTCGAGGATCTGGTGGACGCGCAGGTCGCGCACGATCTTCTCGATGCCGTAATCCGCCAGATAGCCGTAGCCGCCGTGGATCTGCAGCGCGTCGTTGGCGACGTCGAAGCCCGTATCGGTCGCCAGACGCTTCGCCATGGCGCAGAGTTTCGATGGCGTCGAGCGCCTTGGCGTCGAGCGCCGATGCGGCGCGCCAGAGAAACGTGCGTGCGGCTTCGAGATCGGTCGCCATGTCGGCGAGCTTGAATTGCAGCGCCTGGAAATCCGCGATGCGCCGACCGAAAGCCTTGCGATCGCCCGCATAGGCCAGCGCCTTGTCGAGAGCCGATTGCGCGCCGCCGAGCGAACAGGCGCCGATATTGATCCGGCCGCCATCGAGCCCCGACATGGCGATCTTGAATCCGACGCCTTCGTCCGACAATCGATTGGCGACGGGAACGCGCACGTCCTCGAAGATGACCGCGCGGGTCGGTTGCGCGTTCCACCCCATCTTCTTCTCGAGCGCGCCGAACGACAGGCCGGGCGAATCCTTCTCGATGACCAGCGTGGAGATGCCCGACGGTCCACCCTCGCCGGTGCGTACCATCGTGACGTAGATGTCGGACACGCCCGCGCCGGAGATGAACTGCTTGACGCCGTTGACCACATAATGATCGCCGTCGCGCACCGCGCGGGTTTTCAGCGCCGCCGCATCCGATCCCGAACCCGGCTCGGTCAGGCAATAGCTGCCGATGTGCTCCATGGTGCACGAGCATCGGGATGAAGCGCCGCGCGCTGCTCCTCGGAGCCATAGCGGTCGATCATCCACGTGACCATGTTGTGGATCGACAGATAGGCGGAGATTGTCGGGCAGCCGGTGGCCAGCGCCTCGAAGATCAGCGCGGCATCGAGGCGCGTCATGCCGGATCCGCCGACATCGTCGCGCGTATAAATCGCCGCCATGCCCAGCGCCGCCGCCTCCCGCATCACGTCGACCGGAAAATGCTTGCGTCTCGTCCCATTCGAGCGCGTGCGGCGCGAGATTCTCGGCCGCGAAGGCGAGCGCCATGTCGCGGATGGCGATTTGATCTTCGGTCAGGGAGAACTGGGTCATGGCGCTTCTCGTGCTCCCGGAAGATCGTTGTCTGTCCTGCGTTTGACCTAGAGCGAGAACGGCCGGGTCCAAGCCCGGCCGCCTTATCTCACTTCATGGTCGGGATCGAGAACTCCGCGCCTTCCTTGGTGCCGGACGGCCAGCGCGACGTCACCGTCTTGGTCTTGGTGTAGAAGCGGATCGCATCCGGGCCGTGCTGGTTGAGATCGCCGAAGCCCGAGCGTTTCCAGCCGCCGAAGGTGTAATAGGCGAGCGGCACCGGGATCGGCACGTTGATGCCGACCATGCCGACATTGACGCGCGAGGCGAAATCGCGCGCCGCATCGCCGTCGCGGGTATAGATGGCGACGCCGTTGCCATATTCGTGCTCGCTCGGCAGCCGCAGCGCATCCTCGTAATCCTTGGCGCGTACCACCGAGAGCACGGGGCCAAAAATTTCTTCCTTGTAGATGCGCATGTCCGGCGTCACGTCGTCGAACAGGCAGCCGCCCATGTAGAAGCCGTCTTCATAGCCCTGCATCTTGAAGTTCCGGCCGTCGACCACGAGCCTGGCGCCTTCCTTGACGCCGAGATCCACGTAGGAGCGCACCTTCTCCATATGGGCCTTGGTGACCATGGGGCCGAAATCCGCCGACGGATCGGTCGAGGGGCCGACCTTGAGGTTTTCGACGCGGGGAATCAGCCGGTCCATGAGCGCATCCGCCGTCGCCTTGCCGACCGGGACCGCCACCGAGATCGCCATGCAGCGCTCGCCCGCCGAGCCGTAGCCGGCGCCGATGAGCGCGTCCGCCGCCTGATCGAGATCGGCGTCGGGCATGATGATCATGTGGTTCTTGGCGCCGCCGAAGCATTGCGCGCGCTTGCCGGTGGCGGTGGCGCGGGAATAGACGTATTCGGCAATCGTCGACGAGCCGACGAAGCCGACGGCCTTGATGTCCGGATCGTCGAGGATGCCGTCGACCGATTCCTTGTCGCCATTGACCACGTTGAGGATGCCGGCGGGCAGGCCCGCTTCCATCATCAACTCGGCAAGGCGCATCGGCACGCCAGGCGCGCGCTCGGACGGCTTGAGGATGAAGGCATTGCCGCACGAGATCGCGGGAGCAAGCTTCCAGAGCGGGATCATGGCGGGGAAATTGAACGGCGTGATTCCGGCGACGACGCCGAGCGCCTGGCGGATCGAATACATGTCGATGCCGGGGCCAGCGCCTTCGGAGAAATCGCCTTTCATGAGATGCGGGATGCCGGTGCAGAACTCCACCACTTCGACGCCGCGCTGGATGTCGCCCTTGGCGTCCGCGATGGTCTTGCCATGCTCGCGGGCGAGCAATTCGGCGAGCGCGTCGTTTTCCTTGGCGATGAGGTCGAGGAACTTCATCATGACGCGGGCCCGGCGCTGCGGGTTGGTGGCGGCCCAGGCCGGCTGCGCCGCCTTGGCGTTCTCGACCGCCTTGCGAAGCTCGTCTCTGGATGCGAGCGCCACCGTGCCGATGACCTCGCCGGTCATGGGCTGGAAGATGTCGGCCGTGCGGCCTGAGGTCCCGGCAACGTGCTTGCCGCCAATGAAATGTCCAACCTCGCGCATGGCGTGTTCCTTCCTGATGATCTTTAGATTTCCCGAACGCTATCATTGTTAAAATCGCAGCGCCATGGGTGAAATCCGCGAAGCATTGTGCCAAAACACCAATATGGATGATGCATCGTGAGCGCCTTCGACTGGAACGACCTGCGGTTCTTTCTTGCTGTCGCACGGACAGGACGCCTGACTGTGGCGGCACGACAGCTCGAGGCCGACCACACCACCGTGTCGCGGCGCATCTCGGCCCTCGAACACGCGCTGAAGACCAAGCTGTTCGAGCGCCGGCCGCAGGGTTATTCGCTGACCGAGGAGGGCGAGCGGCTGCTGTCCAAAGCCGAGACCATGGAAAGCCAGGCGCTGGCGGTCGCCAGCGAGATCGGCGGCTCCGACCTCGCGCTGTCCGGGACCGTGCGGGTCGGCGCGCCCGATGGGTTCGGGACTTACTTCCTCGCCCGCGAACTCGGGGCGCTGGCCGAGCGGCATCCCGGCCTGACGCTTCAACTGGTGGCGCTACCCCGCACCTTCTCGCTGACGAAGCGCGAGGCGGATATCGCCATCACGCTGGAACAGCCGACCGAAGGCCGCCTGGTGTCGCGCAAGCTCACCGATTACCGGCTCAGGCTCTATGCGTCGCAGGATTATCTCGACCGTCACGGCCCAATCGGCGATGCGTCGGACCTCGCGGGCAAGACGCTGGTGACTTACGTGCCGGACCTCCTCTACAGCCCGGTCCTCGACTACTTTTCGAGCTTCGAGAAGCACACCTCCCGCCGCTATGAATGCGCCAGCGTGGTGGCGCAGGTGGAAGCCGTGCGGGCCGGCGCCGGCCTCGGCGTGCTGCACGATTACGCGCTGCGATCCTTCCCCGAACTTCGGGTCGTCCTGCCCGAGATCTCGTTCCTGCGCACCTACTGGCTCGTCACCCACAGCGACGACCGCGCCCTGCGGCGCGTCGAGGAGGTGCAGTCGTTCATCGTGGCGCGGGTGAAAGCCAACCGGGGGCTGTTTCATTGAGCGGATCGCCGGATCTGCGACATCGTTCTGCGTCCGTCGGGCTTCACTGAACGCCCCGGAGGCGCTAAGGCTGGCGCTCATCCAACGGAGCCTTCGATGCCCTCCAAACTCGAGCAGTTGCGCGCCATGACCGTGGTGGTCGCCGATACGGGCGATCTCGACGCGGTGCGCCGCCTGAAGCCGCAGGATTGCACCACCAACCCGACCCTGCTGCTGAAAGCCGTCGAGAACCCCGCTTACGCGCATATGGTCGAGGAAGCCTTGAGCTGGGGCAAGGGCCAGGGCGGCACGCGAGAGGCCGTGACGTCCGCCATCTGCGATCGCCTGGCCGTGGCCTTCGGCGCCGAGCTCGCCGCGATCGTCCCGGGCCGCGTGTCGACCGAAGTGGATGCGGATTTGTCCTTCGACACCGAGGCGACGCTCGAAAAAGCCCGCGCGCTGATCCGCGCCTACGCGGAGCGCGGCATCGGCCGCGAGCGCATCCTCATCAAGATCGCGTCGACCTGGGAGGGCATTCGCGCCGCCGAGATCCTCCAAAAGGAAGGCATCGATTGCAACCTCACGCTCCTGTTCGCCCAAGCCCAGGCACAGGCCTGCGCGGAGGCCGGCGTGTTTCTGATTTCACCCTTCGTCGGCCGAATTCTCGACTGGCACGTGAAAGCAGGCGGCGGGCCTTACACGGGCGAGACCGATCCCGGCGTCGTATCCGTGCGCAACATCTACGCCTCCTACAAGGCACAAGGCATCAAGACCGTCGTGATGGGCGCGTCGTTCCGCAATATCGCCGAGATCGAAGCGCTCGCCGGCTGCGACCGGCTCACCATCTCGCCGGCTTTGCTGGACGAGTTGGCAAAAGCCGAAGGCGATCTCCCGCGCAAGCTCTCGGGCGACAACGTAGCGCGAATCCCGGCGCTGCCGCGCCTCGACGAGAAAGCATTCCGGTTCGCCATGAACGAAGACGCGATGGCGACCGAAAAACTGTCCGAGGGCATCCGCTCCTTCGTGAAGGATCTGCGCTCGTTGCGCGGGTTGGTGGCGCAGAGGCTGGGCGAAGCGAAAGCGGCCTGAAACCAACTTCCGCCGTTCATCATATCAACCCTCCGTCGTCATGGCCGGGCTTGACCCGGCCACCCACGTCTCGCGACGATGGGTGCAAAGGCGTGGGTACCCGGGCCAAGCCCGGGCATGACGGCGGTGACGGTTAGTCCCGACGCTACTTCCCCGCCAGCGCCTTCTCGCGGATCTGCGTCAGCGACATCGACGGGGTGATGGCTTCCGGATCGAGCATGCAATGCAGGATCGCGGGCTTACCCGATGCCAGCGCGCGCTCCAGCGCAGGCGCGAATTCTTCCGTGCGCTCGACGCGCTCGCCGTGGCCCCCGAACGCCTTCGCGTAGGCGGCGAAATCCGGGTTCTTCAGCAGCGTCGCCGAAACGCGGCCGGGATAATCGCGCTCCTGGTGCATGCGGATGGTGCCGTACATGCCGTTATCGAGCAGGATCACCAGGATCGGCAGATCGTATTGAACGGCGGTGGCGAATTCCTGCCCGTTCATCAGAAAATCGCCGTCGCCGGCAAACACCACCACGGGGCTGTCGGGCTGCACGCGCTTGGCGCCGACGCCGGCCGGCACGCCGTAGCCCATCGATCCCGAGGTCGGGGCGAGCTGCGTGCCGTATCGGGTGAACGGCCAGAACCGGTGCAACCAGACGGCGAAATTGCCGGCCCCGTTGCAGAAGATCGTCTCGGGCGGCAGGACCTTTCGCAAGTGAACCATCACGTCGCCCATCTGGAAGGCACCCGCGTGGCGGATCACCGAGGGATCGCTCCACGCCAGATAATCGGCATGCGACGCCTTGCGTGTCTTGGCTCCAGGCGGGAATACCCGACGGCTTGAGATCGGCGAGCGCGGCCGCGAAGGGAGCAGGCGACGCGTTGATGGCAAGATGCGGGCTGTAGACGCGGCCGAGTTCGCCCGCATCCGCGTGGACATGCACGAGTTTCTGGTTCGACGCCGGGATGCCGAGCAGCGTGTAGGATTGGCTGGCGATCTCTGACATGCGGGTGCCGAAAGCCAGCACCAGATCGGCGCTCTTGAATGCGCGCCACCAGCTTCGGGTTCACGCCGAGACCGAGGTCGCCCGCGTAAGACGGGTGATCGGCCGAAAAGAGCATCTGGCGTCGGTACGTGCAGGCGACTGGAAGCTGCGAAAGCCTCCGCGAAGCGGGCGAAATCCTGCACCGAGTTCGGCCGACCAGCGGCTGCCGCCGAGCAGCACGATCGGGTTCCGGGCGCTCTCGATCAGCTGGTGCAGCTCAGCCATCTGCTGCGATGACGGCGCCGTCTCGATCGGCTTGTAGCGGGGCGCATCGGCGACCGCCGCCATGTCGGTCAGCACATCCTCGGGCAACGCGATGACCACCGGTCCGGGGCGACCCGAGGTTGCGACGTGGAAGGCGCGCGATACGATCTCGGGAAAGCGCGCCGGGTCGTCGACTTCCGTCGCCCATTTGACGATGGCGCCGAAAGCCGCGCGATAATCCAGCTCCTGAAACGCCTCGCGTTCGCGCATCCCGCGTTCGATCTGGCCGACGAACAGGATCATCGGGCGTCGAATCCTGCTTGGCGATGTGGAGGCCGGGCGAGGCGTTGGTGGCCCCGGGGCCGCGCGTCACGAAGCAGATGCCCGGACGGCCGGTGAGCTTGCCATGGGCCTCGGCCATCATGGCGGCGCCGCCTTCCTGGCGGCAGACCGTCACGGTGATGTTGGCGTCATGCAGCGCGTCGAGCGCCGCCAGATAACTCTCGCCGGGAACGCAGAAAATGTGATCCACCCCTTGGGCAAGAAGCTGATCGACAAGGATCTGGCCGCCGGTGCGGGAGGGCGCTGTCATGGGGGGCTCGTGGTTTTGAGGGGTGAAGGGTGAGTCGTGAGTAGTGAAGGAGTGAGATAGTGAGAGTGGGAAGAAGTGAAGAGCAGGCGACGTGCGCCTCCTTCCTCACCACTTCACCTCTAACCACTCACCTCTACACTCTTCTCTCACCCGACGTCGAAGGTCACGCCCTGTGCGAGCGGCAATGTCTTGCCGTAGTTGATGGTGTTGGTGGCGCGGCGCATATAGGCCTTCCACGCGTCGGAGCCTGCCTCGCGGCCGCCGCCGGTTTCCTTTTCGCCGCCGAATGCGCCGCCGATCTCGGCGCCCGAAGGGCCGATATTGACGTTGGCAATGCCGCAATCCGATCCGACGACCGAGATGAATGCCTCGGCTTCGCGCAGGTCGGTGGTAAAGATCGACGACGACAGCCCGGCGCCGACGGCGTTGTGATCTTCAAGCACGGCGTCGAAATCCGAATACCGCATCACGTAGAGGATGGGCGCGAAGGTCTCGCGCGAAACAGGGCCGACCTGCTTGGGCATTTCGACGAGAGCAGGCCTGGCGTAGTAGCCGTCCGCGCATGCACCCTCGGTGTAGCGTCCGCCGCCATGAACCTTGCCGCCCGCAGCGCGCGATTCGTCGAGCGCCCGCTCCATGCCGTCGAAAGCCGACTTGTCGATCAACGGGCCGACGAGGGTTCCCTCAGCGCGCGGATCGCCGATCTTGACGCTGTCGTAGACCTTCACGAGGCGCGGAACGAGCGCGTCGTAGACGCTGTCATGCACGAACAGACGACGCAGCGTGGTGCAGCGTTGACCGGCCGTTCCCATGGCGGCGAACGCGATGCCGCGCAATGCGAGATCGAGATCGGCGGAGGGCGCCACGACGGCGGCGTTGTTGCCGCCGAGTTCGAGGATGGCGCGAGCGAAACGGCTGGCGAGCTTGGGGCCGACCTGGCGTCCCATGGCGGTCGAGCCGGTGGCGGACAGGATCGGAACGCGCTCGTCCTCGACCAGCACTTCGCCGACCTCGCGGCCGCCGAGCAGCACCTCACTCAAGCCATCCGGCACGCCGCCGAAGCGCTTGGCGGCGCGCTTGACGATGGCCTGAACGCCGAGCGCGGTCAGCAGGGTCTTTTCGGACGGCTTCCACACGACGCTGTCACCGCACACGAAGGCGAGCGCCGCGTTCCATGACCACACCGCGACGGGGAAATTGAACGCCGAGATGACGCCGCAGACGCCGAGCGGATGCCAGGTTTCCATCATGCGGTGCTCGGCGCGCTCGGTGGCGATGGTCAGGCCGTAGAGCTGGCGCGACAGGCCGACGGCGAAATCGCAGATGTCGATCATCTCCTGAACCTCGCCGAGGCCCTCGGACGTGACCTTGCCGGCTTCCAGCGTCACGAGGCGGCCGAGATCGTCCTTGGCGGCGCGCAACTCCTCGCCGATCAGACGCACGAATTCGCCGCGCCGCGGGGCCGGCACCTTGCGCCAGGCCTTGAACGCCTCATGGGCGCGACCGATGGCGGCTTTGGCCTCGTCGGGGCTGGTTTCGCGCACATGGGTGATCACCGCGCCGGAAATCGGCGACATGGCGGCCCGGCCTGAACTCGCAAAGGCGCTGTCCGGAACGCCGAGGCGCTTGAGGATGGCGCGGGCATCGTCGGCTGCCGGCACTGGGACGGCGGCGACGGATTTCAGAGCGGCTTGCGCGGACATGGAAACTCCCGGTCGATGAATGGTGTTTTGGCTCAGGTCGAGCCGATCGTGGGCAAATCGTTACAACAGCAAAACGGCGGCACGATGGTGTGCCGCCGTGTCTAGATGAAATCAGGCGACCGCGTCGAGGCGCTTTTTCGGCGAGTCGTCGACATGTTCGAGAAGTTCGCCCGCATAGACGCGGCCAAACCGGTTCGCCAGGAACGTTTCGAGGCCGACTTCCTCCTGCCGGACGAAACCCGTCGCCGGCAGCTGGCCGGCCACAAGCAGGTCGAGCATGGCGCAGATCCCCGCCGCGGTGGTCACCTGGATGGCGGTCCGGAGCGTACCCGCAACCTTCTGGCCGTAGATCCGGCGCGCATAGGTCTCCTGCACGTGGCGGCCTTCGCGCTCGCCCGTGACGGTCACGAACACGATCACCATGTCCTGCATGGTCGCCGGCACAGCGTGCTCGAGGATGTCCTTCAGGACCTCGCGGCGATGGCTGAGCTGGAGGTCGTTCAGGAGAACGCGCATGAGCGCGCAATGGCCCGGATAGCGGATCGTCTTGTAGTTGAGGCTGCGAACCTTGCCCTCAAGGGTCTCGCACAGGGTGCCGAGGCCGCCGGAGGTGTTGAAAGCCTCGTAGCGGGTGCCGTCGAGGGAGAACTCCTCGAGCTCCTCCATGGCGGGCACTTCGCGGAGCTTGCCTTCGACCACCGCTTCGCAGCGCTCGATATACTCGTTGATGACGCCGTCGGTGCTCCAGGTCAGATTGTACGAGAGCGCGTTCGACGGATATTGCGGCAGCGCGCCGACCCGAAGGCGGACGGTGTCGAGCTTGTCGAACCGGCTCGCGATATCGTGCGCCGCGATGGAGATGAACCCGGGCGCGAGACCGCATTGCGGGATCAGCGCCGTCGTTGCGCCCTCCGCCAGATCCTTGACCATGCGGGTCGTCGCCACGTCTTCGGTCAGATCGAAATAATTGACGCCCTCAAGCCGGGCGGCTTTCGCCACGTGGCCGGTCAAGTGGAAGGGCGCGGCGCTCAGCACCGCGTAATGACCCTTCAGCGCCGCCTGCAGCGCGACCGCGTCCGCGAAGTCGAGCTGGACGGTCTTGATGCTGGGCGTGCCGACCGCCTTCAGCGCCGCGGCGGAACTGTCCGCCACCGTGACCGAATAGTCGCCGCTTTCATGAAGCATGTCGGCGATGGTGGAACCGATCTTGCCGGCGCCGATAACGAGGATCGAATGCATAAAAGGCCTCCCGAATGATTGGTCCCAAAAAAGCCGGATGCGCCGCAGAACGCCATAGACACATTGGCGAAAAGCAGGGTAGTTTTCGGCGTTTCGCCGTATTGACTGGACGATCTGATGCTTGATGCCAGCGACCGGGCCCTGATTGCCCTCCTGCGCGAGAATGCCCGCATCGGCCATGCCGAGGCGGCGCGGCGCCTCGGCCTGTCGCGAACGACCGTCCAGGCGCGGGTGGAAAGCCTCGAGCGCCGGGGCATCATCGTGGGCTACACGGCGAGACTCTCGGAGGAGATCAGCCGCCGGATGGTCCGGGCGCACGTCACCATCGTGGTGGCGCCGAAGGCCTCCGCCGGCGTCGTCACGGCCTTGCGAAAAATGTCCGAGCTGCGCGCGCTTCACTCTGTCGCCGGTGTTTTCGACCTGCTGGCAGTGGTAGAGGCTGAGGACGTTCCCCTGCTCGACGCGGCGATCGACCGGATCGGCGCGGTCGAGGGGGTGGAACGGACGCAATCCTCCATCATCCTCTCAACGAAATTCGAACGATGACCCTCACCAGCACCCACACCGCCGATGTCGTGATCGTAGGCGGCGCCGTCATGGGCTCCTCCACCGCCTACCACCTGCTGGCCGATCCCGGCTTCAGCGGGCGCGTGGTGGTCATCGAAAAGGACCCGACCTACCAGCTCTCCGCCTCGGCGCTCTCGGCGGCCTCGATCCGGCAGCAATATTCGACCGCGGTGAACATCCGCATCTCGCTTTACGGAATCGCGTTCCTGCGCCGCATCGGCGAGCATCTGGCAGTCGATGGCGAGCGCCCCGAGATCGACCTGAAAGAGGGCGGCTATCTCTATTGCGCCACCGATGCGGGCGCCGACATCCTGCGGGAGAATCAGGCCCTCCAGGCCCGCGAGGGCGCCGATATCCTGCTGCTCGATCCGGCGGACCTCAAGGCCCGCTTCCCTTGGCTGAACACCGACGACCTCGCGGCCGGAACCTGGGGCCGGTCGGGAGAGGGGTGGTTCGACGGCTGGGGGCTTTTGCAGGCGTTCCGCAAGAAGGCCCGTTCGCTCGGCGCCCAATATGTCAAGGGCGAGGTGGCGGGGGTCGAGCGCGATGGCGACAAGGTCACGGCGGTTCTCCTCAAGGACGGCACCCGGATCGCTTGCGGCGCCCTCGTCAATTGCGCCGGTTCGGGCGGACGCGAGCTTGCCGCCATGGCGGGGGTCGACATTCCGGTGCGGGCCAAGCGCCGCTACGTCTTCACCTTCACGTGCCGCGACCGGATCGAGAATTGTCCGCTGCTCGTCGACACCTCGGGAGCCTATGTGCGGCCGGAAGGCGAAGGCTTCATCTGCGGCGCCTCCCCCGAGGCCGAACTGGATCCCGATTGGCACGATGCCGATCCGGCAAGCCAGGAGATCGACTTCTCGTTCTTCGAGGAGTTCATCTGGCCGTCGCTGGCCCACCGGGTCCCCGCCTTCGAGGCGATCCGGCCCGGGCGCGCGTGGGCGGGGCCTTACGACATGTCGCTTCTCGATCACAACGCCGTCGTCGGCAGGCCCAGCGCGTCATCGAATTTCTATCTCTGCAACGGCTTTTCGGGCCACGGGCTCCAGCAAGCGCCGGCCATCGGGCGCGGGCTTTCCGAACTCATCGTCGACGGGCGATACCGCAGCCTCGATCTCTCCGACCTCGGCTACGAGCGGGTGCTGGCCAACCGGCCGCTTCTCGAGCGAAACGTCATCTAGAGCCTTCGTCGACGCCGCCATAGGCCCAGACGCGACCGCCGCGATTGAGCCTGCGCTGGAACGGCCCTTGTCGAGCGTCCGGTGCCGGCGAGGTGCCGGCGAGTTCATTGACGCCCGGCCGCTCGGCGCGGTCGCCGTCCCGCTGAACGCGCGTCGCCACCGTACTGGCTAATCCGCCGCCGGGCCGGTCGGCCCTCTGGTCTGCCGTTCCAAGGTCGTCGGTGCCCTCGCCGAGAGCTCCCATGCCGGGCAAGGCTTCGGTGTTGCTGAGCCCGCCGGTCGCCCCGGCGGAGATGCCCGCTCCGAGCGGCGAGGTCTGGTCCGCCACACCATCGGCCTCCGCCCATTCGCGGCTGCCACGGTCGAGATCGACCGGATCGAAGATCTCCAGTCGCCGCACGGCGTCGCCGACGGCCGAGCGGTCCACGCGCGCCGCCACCAGGGTGAGACCTCGCTGCAATCCCCTGCCAAAGAGCCGCATGTCCTCCGGCGGCAATTGCAGGTCGGCCAGCGCGGCGCCGAAATCGTCGCTGGGCGAAAGGGTCCTAAAGCCGGAGATCGACGAGACCTGGCGACCCTCGTTGACGCCGGCGCTGACGAGTCGATCAGGGGCGATTTCGGATTCGAGCAGGGATTGCAAAGCACTCTCCGCACGAGCCCGCTCCGCAAAAAGCGCTGCGATCATTTCAGGCATGAAAAACTTCCCCAAGGACACCCGTTCCAACGGCCGGTTCGAGTGCTGTGTTCCCCAGCCGACGTTAAGCCTTCCCAACGAAAGGGCTTCCATTTTGGAGCCGGCTATGATTGTCATAATCGCGTCATTGAAACGTCATCCGGGCTTCGCGCGAGGGTGATGAACGACAAGAACATCCTCGACAGGATGACAAGGGAGAGACCAGCTATGACCAACAAGTCCTTCCTCGCCGCCTTGGCCCTCGGCCTTGCGACGAGCACATCGGCATTTGCCCAGACCGAAATTCAATGGTGGCACGCGATGACGGGCGCCAACAACGACGTCGTCAACAAGCTCGCGGAGGATTTCAACGCCTCGCAGAAAGACTACAAGGTCGTCACCAGCTACAAGGGCCAATACGCCGACAACATGAATGCCGGCATCGCCGCATTCCGTGCCGGCAACGCGCCGCACATCCTGCAGGTCTTCGAAGTCGGCACCGCCACCATGATGGGCGCCAAGGGCGCCATCAAGCCGGTCGGCGAGATGATGAAGGAAGCGGGCGAGAAGTTCGACCCCAAGGCTTACCTGCCCGCCATCACCGGCTATTACTCGACCGCCAAGGGCGAGATGCTGTCCTTCCCGTTCAACTCGTCCTCCATGGTCATGTGGATCAACAAGGACGAGCTGAAGAAGGCGGGCGTCAACGAGATCCCCAAGACCTGGCCGGAAGTCTTCGAGGCCGGCAAGAAGCTGAAGGCCGCTGGCCACAGCACCTGCGGGTTCTCGAACGCCTGGGCTCCGTGGGCTCTCGTCGAGCAATTCTCGGCCTGGCACAACGTGCCGATGGCCACCAAGGCGAACGGCCTCGACGGCTTCGACACCGAGATGAAGTTCAACTCGCCGCTGCATGTGAAATTGCTGCAGACGCTGGTCGATCTCCAGAAGGACAAGACCTACGATTATTCGGGCCGCGACAGCCGCTCGGAAGGCCGCTTCACCTCCGGCGAATGCGCCATCTTCCTGACCTCGTCGGGCTTCTACGGCAACGTCAAGGCCAACGCGAAGTTCGATTTCACCTCCGTGCCGATGCCTTACTACCCGGACGCCACGGGCGCTCCGCAGAACTCGATCATCGGCGGCGCTTCGCTGTGGGTGATGGGCGGCAAGAAGCCTGACGAATACAAGGGCGTCGCCAAGTTCTTCGCGTTCCTGTCCGACACCGACCGGCAGGCGAAGCTGCACCAGGAATCGGGCTATCTGCCGATCACCAAGGCGGCCTACGAGAAGACCAAGGCGTCGGGCTTCTACGAGAAGAACCCGGTCCTGCAGACCGCACTGATCGAGCTGACCAACAAGGAGCCGACCGAGAATTCCCGCGGTCTGCGCTTCGGCAACATGGTTCAGATCCGCGACGTCGTGTCGGAGGAAATCGAAGCCGCTCTTGCAGGCCAGAAGCCCGCCAAGGACGCTCTCGATTCCGCCGTTGCGCGCAGCAACGCGATCCTGCGCCAGTTCGAGCGCACGGTCACCAAGTAAGCGCCTGTCCGTCCTGAACGACATCTCATCCCGGGCAGTCCAAGGCTGCCCGGGATGATCTTGTAAAGAGCCTGCGGATCGGGACATCGCTCCCGTTGGCCGCCATTACCAGGTGCCCCGACGCGATGGAAAAACGAGCCCTCTTTTCAAACAAGCTGCTGCCCTATTTTCTGATCTTCCCGCAGCTCGCCATTACCCTCATCTTCTTCTACTGGCCGGCCTCGCAGGCCGTCTGGCAATCCTTCCTGCTCGAGGATGCGTTCGGCCTGTCGTCGGAATTCGTCGGCTTCGAGAATTACCGCACGCTGTTCCAGCAGCCTGAATATTACCGCGCCATGGTGACCACGGTGATCTTCTCCAGCGCGGTCGCCGTCCTGTCGCTGTCCTGCGCGCTCTTGCTGGCGACGCAAGCCGACAAGAACCTGAAGGCCGGCCACGCCTTCAAGACGTTCCTGATCTGGCCCTACGCGGTCGCTCCCGCGATCGCCGGCGTGTTGTGGCTCTTCATGTTTCATCCGACCCTCGGCACGCTGGCGCGGCCGATCAAGGCGATGGGCGTCGACTGGAATCCGATGCTGAACGCCAATCATGCCATGCTGCTGCTCATCCTCTCCGCCACCTGGAAGCAGATCAGCTACAATTTCCTGTTTTTTCTCGCCGGCTTGCAGGCAATCCCCAAGAGCGTCATCGAGGCTGCGGCCATCGACGGCTCGGGACCCATCCGCCGGTTCTGGACGATCGTCTTCCCGCTTCTGTCGCCCACCACGTTCTTCCTCATCGTGGTCAACATCGTGTACGTGTTCTTCGACACCTTCGGCATCATCGACGCGGTCACGGGCGGGGGACCTGCCGGACAGACCACGACCCTCGTCTACAAGGTTTATGCGGATGGCCGCCTCGGCGGGGATCTCGGCGGATCGGCGGCGCAATCGGTGATCCTCATGATCATCGTCATCGCGCTGACCGCGGTGCAGTTCAAATTCGTCGAACGCAAGGTGCAGTACTGATGGTCGAGAACAGGCGTTATCGTAATCTCCTAGCCTATCTGGTTCTCGGCATCGGCGTCGTCATCGTGGCGTTCCCGGTCTATCTGGCGATCGTCGCATCGACATTCGATGCCGGCACGATCGCCAACGGCAACATGCCGCTCGTTCCCGGCGATCAGGCCGGCGAGAACTATACGCGCGCCATGTTCTCGGGCGGGCGTCTGGCGCGCGAGCCCGTCAGCATGATGATGACGAATTCGTTCATCATGGCGATGGGCATCGCGATCGGCAAAATCCTGATCTCGATCCTGTCGGCGTTCGCCGTGGTGTATTTCAGCTTCCCGTTCCGCAGGACGGCGTTCTGGGTGATCTTCATCACGCTGATGCTGCCGGTCGAGGTGCGCATCTATCCGACCTACAAGATCGTCGCCGATATGGGGCTTCTCGACACCTATTCGGGCCTGATCCTGCCGCTGATCGCATCGGCGACCGGAACGCTGCTGTTCCGGCAGTTCTTCATGACGATTCCGGACGAATTGCTCGAAGCCTCCAAGATCGATGGCGCCGGCCCGTTCCGTTTCTTCAAGGACACGCTGCTGCCCTTGTCGATCACCACGATCGCGGCGCTCTTCGTCATCCAGTTCATCTATGGCTGGAATCAGTATCTGTGGCCGCTTCTGATCACCACGCAGAGTTCGATGCAGACCATCGTGATCGGCATCAAGAAAATGATCACCACGCAAGACGCGCTGACCGAGTGGCAGATCGCCATGACGACCGCGGTCCTGGCGATGGTGCCGCCGGTGCTGGTGGTCATCTTCATGCAGAGGCTGTTCGTGAAAGGCCTCGTCGAGACCGAAAAGTGACGGCCGTCCCTCGGCCGTCTCCCTCCCGGCTGCGGGCAGGATCATCAACAATTCGTTACCATTTCGCCTCGTGCCTTCGGGTCCGAGCTGACGTCAAGGAGATAAAAACATGGCAGGCGTGACGCTCGATACGGTGCGGAAGGTCTATGCGGGCAACGTGGAGGCCGTGAAGGGCGTCTCACTCGGCATCAAGGACGGTTCGTTCTGCGTGCTGGTCGGCCCTTCCGGCTGCGGCAAGTCGACATTGCTGCGGATGATCGCCGGGCTCGAGACGATTTCGGGGGGCGAGGTCAAGATCGCCGATCGCATCGTCAACGAGATCGAACCCGCCGACCGCGACATCGCCATGGTGTTCCAGAATTATGCGCTCTACCCGCATATGAGCGTCTACGACAACATGGCGTATGGCCTGAAGAACCGGAAGACGCCCAAGGACGAGATCGAGAAGCGGGTGAACGAGGCCGCGCGCATCCTTGCGATCGAGCCGTTCCTGCAGCGCAAGCCGCGCCAGCTTTCCGGCGGGCAGCGCCAGCGCGTCGCCATGGGCCGCGCCATCGTGCGCAAACCGCAGGTCTTCCTCTTCGACGAGCCCTTGTCGAACCTCGACGCCAAGCTGCGCGTGCAGATGCGCGTCGAGATCAAGCGCCTGCAACGGGCGCTCGGCGTGACGTCGATCTACGTGACGCACGACCAGGTCGAAGCCATGACGTTGTCGGACCAGCTCGTGGTGATGAGCGGCGGCCAGATCGAGCAGGTCGGCACGCCGGCGGAAGTCTATCGTCGTCCGGAGACGCGCTTTGTCGCGACCTTCATCGGTTCGCCGCCCATGAACATCCTTCCCGGCAAGGTCGAAGGCCCCGGTCTCGTCTCGGTCGGCGGCCAGATGATCCAGGTGACGGATATGCGCGCCGGGCTCACCCCCGGCTCGGCCATCGAAGTCGGGCTGCGTCCGGAAGACGTGCAGGCCGGCACCGCCGGCACCAGCACGCTGACGCTCGAAGTGGATTTCGTCGAGGAACTCGGCGCCACGCAGCTTTTTCACGGCAAGGTGGCGGGCGCCGAATTCGTCGTGCAGGCTTCAACCGGCCAGCTTGCCGCCGACACGCGCCATCTCACCCTGTCGATCGATGCGCATAACGTGCACCTGTTCGACCCGCAGACCACGAAACGGCTCGGGGTCGACTAGTATCCGGCAGCACAGCCCCTGACGCTCGCAAAATCCCTCGTCCCCGAGACAGCTCCCACGGGCGCGTTCTTGCCTCCGGGCCACAGCCCCTCTATCCCTCGTCTGGGCGTGAGGAAATGGCGATGACGGTCAGGGTCGACGGTGCGAAACTGAAGATTCGGGACGTGGTGCGCGCATCGCGGCCGAACGCCAAAGGGCGTTTCGAGAAAGCTCTCCTGGACCCGGGCGCCCGTGAGCGGATCGCCGCGACGCGGGCTTATATCGACCGGCACTGGATGAACGACGACGCGCCGCTGATGTATGCGTTCAACACCGGTGTCGGACTGTTCAAGGATCAGCGCGTGCTGATCGCCGACATGACCGCCTACCAGCAGAAGACCGTCTATGCCCATGCGACCGGCATCGGCGAGCCCTTCGCCGAGGACGTCACGCGCGCCATGATGCTGCTTCGGGCGAATGCCTTCGCGTCCAACTATTCCGGTCCCCGTGTCGAACTGGTCGAGCGCCTGATCGCGTTCCTGAATGCGGGCCTGCACCCGGTCATCCCGCAAAAGGGATCGGTCGGCGCATCGGGCGATCTGGCGCCGCTTGCGCATATGGCGGGCGCGGTGTGCGGGTTCGCCGAGGCCGAGATGATTTATCGCGGCAGACGGATGCCGGCGCGGGAAGCCATCGCCAAGGCAGGCTTCACGCCGGATTTCGACCTCGGCGCCAAGGATGCGTCGGCCCTCATCAACGGCTCGACCGCCTCGCTCGCGCTCGGCGCCCTGGCGACGAGCGATGCCCGACGCCTGCTCAAGCATGCGGACATCGCCATGTGCCTCTCGCTCGAGGCCATGCGCGGCGAGCTTGCGGCCTTCGATCCCCGGCTGCAGAAGGCGCGTCCGCATCCGGGTCAGCTGCGGGTTGCCCGCAATCTCCTGCGCATCCTCGACGGATCGATGCGCTGCTCGCAAGGCGCCCGGGACGTGATCTTTCCCGACGAGGCCCGCCTAACCGGCACGCCGGCGCCGCCCCGCGTCCAGGATGTCTATTCGCTGCGCTGCACGCCACAGGTTCACGGCCCGGCGGTGGAAGCGGTGGAATATGTGGAGCGCATCATCGGCACCGAGATCAATTCGGCGACCGACAACCCGCTGATCTTCGACGACGGCAAGGGCGGCTACGAATCGATCTCGGGCGGACATTTCCACGGCCAATACGTGGCGCAGGCCATGGACGTTCTGGCGATCGCCATGGCGGATCTCTCGTCGATCTCGGAACGCCGCCTTGCGCGCCTCATCGACCCGACCATGTCGTATGGATTGCCGCGCAATCTTCTGGCCGGAAAGCGCGGCCTCAATACGGGCTTTGCCACCGTGCAATGCTCGATGTCGGCGCTCGTGATGGAGAATCGCGGATTGTCGATGCCGGGCTCGGTCGATTCCATTCCGGGCAAATCGAATGCCGAAGACCACGTGTCGAATTCCACCTGGTGCGGGCGCAAGGCGCGAACCATCGTGGAGAATGCGGAGCAGATCGTTGCGGGCGAATTGCTGATGGCCGCGCAGGCGCTCTCGCTGGTGGACCCGATCGCACGCGAATATCCGTTGGGCAAGGGCACCCGGGCTGCCATGGAGGCGATCAGGGCGGTCATTCCCCCCGCCCTCGATGGCGATCGGTGGTACGCGACCGAGATGGCGCAGGCGCTCGATCTTGTGCGGTCAGGCGCGGTGGTGACGGCCGTCGAAGGCGTCGTCGGGCCGCTCGAATAGACAAGCGGACGGTGAGAACCGGATCGCTTGCTTCTTGTTCGTTGGATTACCGCGGACATGCTCATGGCAAGCGGCAGCGCGGAGCGGATCGATATGTCGACGCGAATCACGATTAACCAGGTGAGCACGGACGATCGCGCGGAGCTCGTCGTCGCCAATCTGGCGAGTATCGATCTGCATGAGCCCTGGATTTATCCCTGCCGGGACGACAGCGCTTTCATGGCCTATCTGTCCCGCTGCGACAACGAACGCTGCGCCGGTTTCGTCGCCCGCGAGTTGACGAGCGGGCAACTCGCGGGCGTCGTCAATCTCAGCGAGATCGTCCGTGGATCGTTTCAGAATGCCTATATGGGCTATTACGGCTTCGCGGGTTCGCAAGGCCGTGGGCTGATGCGCGAGGCAGTCGGCCTCGTGCTGGACCACGCATTCGGCCCCATGCACCTGCACCGCATCGAGGCCAATATCCAGCCCGAAAATACGCGGTCGCTCGCGCTCGTCAGGCGTCTCGGATTTCGCCGCGAGGGATTGTCCACGCGTTATCTGCTGATCGGCGGAGAATGGCGCGACCACGAGCGGTGGGCGATCCTGAGCGATGAGTGGAAGCGGTGACGGCCATTCCGGCTAGGCAACAATCGTCTTGACGACTTCCACGAGCACGCGGGCGGCCACATCCGCGTCCTCGACCGTGATCGATTCAGCCGGGTTGTGACTGATGCCGCCCTTGCAGCGCACGAACAGCATCGCGGACGGGCACAAAGCCGCCATGGCAACCGCATCGTGACCGGCGCCGGAGGCGACGCGCATGGGATCGAGGCCGAGCGCCGCGAAGGTGCGCTCGAAGATCCCGATCAAACCCGGATCCATCGGGGTTGCGGGTGAATCCATGAACGGTTCGAGGCTCAATGCGACGCCGCGCCTTTGCGCGACCGATTCGCATTCGGCGATCATGTCCGCCATCATCGCGTGACGCACCGCATCGTTGGGCGCGCGGGCATCGAGGGTGAAATCGACACGAGCCGGGATGACGTTGATGGCGCCCGGGTGCACCTGCGCGGCGCCCACCGTCGCCACCGTGTCGAGACGGGTGGCACCGGTGCGTTCGATGGCGACCATCATCTCGGCGGCGGCGGCGAGCGCGTCGCGGCGAATGTTCATCGGTACGGTGCCGGCATGGCCCGCCTCGCCGGTGACCGCCATGCGGGCGCGCGAAATTCCGGTGATGGCCGACACGATGCCGACCGGGTTGCCGGTCGCTTCGAGTTGCGGCCCCTGTTCGATATGCACTTCGAGATAGCCGCGATAGCGCGCTCGATCGCGCTTGATCGCATCGATCCGCGCCGGATCGCCTCCGAAAGCAGCCAAGGCCTCGCGCAAAGTCACGCCGTCCTGATCCTTGCCGTCGAGCCACGCCGGATCGTAGCGGCCGGAGAACGCCTGCGAGGTCGACAGGTTGGTGGGGAAGCGCGCATTTTCCTCGTCGCCGAACGCCACGATCTCGATAGGGCAGGACGGCGCGATGCGTTGCTGGCGCAGCGCCTCGATGACGACAATCCCCAGAACCACGCCGAGCGTTCCGTCATATCGGCCCGCATCGACGACCGTGTCGATATGCGACCCGATCAGCAGCGCGGGCGCCTCCGGGTTCGTGCCTTCGAGACGGCCCGCCACCGTGCCGAGCGGATCGATATGCGCATCGAGCCCGGCATCCTTCATGAATGCGAGCGTCGCCTCGGCGGCCCTGCGATGGGCAGCCGACAGGTAGAGCCGGGTCAGGCGCGTCGGCTCATCGCTATGCTGCGCCAGCAGGTCGAGGAGCGCCATGGCGCGGCGGCCCAATGAGAGATCGTCCGTGGTCGGAATGTGCGTCATGGCCGGAGAGTTTCAGGAAGCCGCGCCGTCCGCAAGACAAGCCGCGCCTCAGGCGGGCGCGTATCTGCCTTGCGGCTCTTGGAGTTCTGTTGGTTTTAGAAAATCAACGGCGATGGCGCCCTGGGCCGAAGCAGGATTCCTCCCCCGGAATTGCCAAGCCGATGTCCGAGACGGTCAAGCAACGGTCACGAACCCGGTCGACATTGGCATCGGTACGGAGGGAGCCATGAGGCTGCTGAAGGAACCCCTGCTGCACTTCCTCGTTACTCGGCGGCCTTCTGTTCGCCGCCTACGCCGCCCTCGCCCCGGGCGAGGAGGCCGCCCCGACGGAGCACGTCATCCGCATCACCGCGGCAGACGCCGATTGGCTGAAGGAGATGTGGACGCGCCAGTGGCACCGCCCGCCCACGGACGAGGAACTCGCCGGCCTCGTCGCCGATCAGCTCAAGGAGGAGGTGCTCGCCCGCGAGGCTCGGGCGCTGGATCTTGACGTCGGCGACACGATCGTCCGCCGCCGGCTGGCGCAGAAGATGGCCTTCGTGCTCGACGACACCCTCCGCGTCGCCCAGCCGACGGAGGCCGAGCTGCGCGTCCTTCTACGACGCGCATCCCGACCTCGTCCGCACGCCAGCGCGCGTATCCTTCACGCAGGTCTTCTTCCGCCGCGAACAGGGCGATGGCCGCGCCCGCGCCACCCTCGCGTCCCTGTCCAACGGTGCCCCGGCCGAGGAACAGGGCGACAGCCTCCTGCTCGGCGACACCTTCGCCGACCAGGACGAGCAGGCGCTCACCGACCTGTTCGGCGCCGCCTTCGCGAAGGCCGTCCTGGCGCTGCCCGCCGGTCGCTGGTCGGGTCCGATCGAGTCCGGCTACGGGCTGCACCTGGTCAAGGTCACGCAGATATCGCCGCCGCAGGCCCGGCCCTTTGACGAGGTGCGCGCGCGCCTGACGGAGGAATGGTACCGGGAGCGGCAGGAGAACGCCCGGGCGCAACTCGTCGACGGCTTGATGCGCAAGTACCGGATCGTGGCCGATGCCGCCGTGCGGCCGTGGCTCGGATCCTTCGCCGGCCATGCGGAGGTCCGGCCGTGAGGAGGCTCCCGATCCTGGTCGCGCTGGTCGGTCGCTTGTCTGGCGCCGCTCCCGGGGCGTGCCCATGAGGTCCGGCCCGCCTACCTGGACGTGAGCGAGGATCGGCCCGGCGAGTTCAGCGTGCTGTGGAAGACGCCGATGCTGGGCGAGATGCGCCTGGCGCTCGATCCGGTCTTCTCCGGCCCGGTCGAGGCCCTGACCCCGATCGCCACGAGGCTGACGGGCGCCGCCGCCGTCCAGACCTGGCGCGTGCGGGCCGAAGCGTCTGCGCGGACAGACCCTGCGCATCGCCGGCCTGGAGACCACCCTCACCGATACGCTCGTCCGCATGGCCTTCGCCGACGGCAGCACGTGGGTCCAGCGCCTCACGCCGCAGCAGCCCGCGACCGTCATTCCCGTGCGGCCGGGAGCCTGGGAGGTCGCTGGCACCTATCTCGGCCTGGGGATCGAGCACATCCTCACGGGCATCGACCACCTGCTGTTCGTGCTGGCCCTGCTGCTTCTCACGACGGGGACATGGCGGCTGCTGAAGACGGTGACGGCCTTCACGGTCGCGCACAGCATCACCCTCGCGCTGGCGACGCTCGGCCTCGTTCACGTGCCGCTCGAAGCCCGTCGAGGCGGTGATCGCGCTGAGCATCGTGTTCGTCGCCGCCGAGATCCTGCACGCCCGCCGGGGACGGACGGGTCTGGCGGCCCGCATGCCGTGGATCGTCGCCTTCACCTTCGGCCTGCTGCACGGGTTCGGCTTCGCCGGTGCCCTGAGCGAGATCGGCCTGCCGGCGGGGCAAATTCCGGTGGCGCTGCTGTTCTTCAATCTCGGCGTCGAGGCCGGCCAGTTGCTGTTCATCGCCGCCGTGCTGGCCCTGGTGGCGGGGGCGAGGCGCATTCGGGTTGCATGGCCGCGCTGGGCGGAGCTGGTGCCGCCCTATGCCATCGGCAGCGTGGCGATGTTCTGGGTGATCCAGCGCGTGGCCGCGTTCTGAACAGCTCGAATGCGGCTGTTCGTCGATGGGACCGGGTAGGCAAAAGCCGCCCGAAGGTGAATGGAACAGGTGACGGGAGGATGCCGATGATCAAGACCTCTGATGCACGTATTCGGCTCCGCCAGCCTGTTGGCCCTGGGTCTTTCATCCGCTGCTTTCGCTCAGGCTTCCGTTACGACGGATGTCGGGACGCTCGACCGGGAGACGGCCGAGAAGGTCCAGCCGAGGCAGCCTTACTCGCCACCGGCAGGCCGCAACTTCCCATCCCGGCCGTTCTTCGGCGACACCCACCTGCACACGTCGTTCTCCATGGATGCGGGCGCCTTCGGTGCCCGGCTGGCGCCGCGCGACGCCTACCACTTCGCCAAGGGCGAGGAGGTCATGGCCTCCAGCGGCCAGCCGGCCAAGCTCGCGCGGCCGCTCGACTTCCTCGTCGTCGCCGATCATTCCGAGACACATGGGGTTCTTCCCGCAACTGTTCGCCGGCAAGCCCGAGATGCTCGCCGATCCGACGGGTCGGCGCTGGTACAACCTGATCCAGTCCGGCCGGGGCGCCGAGGCAGCCATCGAGATCATCGGCAGCTTCTCGCAGGGCACGTTCCCCAAAGCGATTCTACCGCTGCCCGGCACGCCGACCTACCGTTCGGCCTGGCAGGAAACGATCAAGGCGGCGGACGAGGCGAACGATCCCGGGCGCTTCACCGCCTTCATCGGCTACGAGTGGACCTCGAACACCGGCGGCAACAACCTGCACCGCAACGTGATCTTCCGCGACAACGGCATGAGGGCCGAGCCTGGTCGAGCCGTTCACGACCCTGAAGCCGCTGGGGCAGCGACGACCCGCGCGATCTGTGGAAGTGGATGGCGGCCTACGAGGAGAAGACCGGCGGCGACGTGCTCGCCATCCCCCACAACGGCAATCTCAGCAACGGCCGCATGTTCCCGATGATCGAGTCCTTCACCGGAAAGCCGGTCGACCGCGAGTACGCCGAGACGCGGGCGCGCTGGGAGCGGCTCTACGAGGTGACCCAGATGAAGGGCGACGGCGAGACGCATCCGTTCCTGTCGCCGAACGACGAGTTCGCCAACTTCGAGCGCTGGGACAAGGGCAACCTCGACCTGAGCGAGCTCAAGAAGCCGGAGATGCTCCAATACGAGTATGCCCGCTCGGCGCTGAAGCTCGGGCTCAAGCTGGAGCAGGAGCTGGGCGTCAACCCCTACAAGTTCGGCATGATCGGCTCGACCGACGCCCATACCGGACTGGCGACCGCCGACGAGGACAATTTCTTCGGCAAAGTCA
Source organism: uncultured Alphaproteobacteria bacterium (assembly GCA_963828985.1). Taxonomy (GTDB): domain Bacteria; phylum Pseudomonadota; class Alphaproteobacteria; order Rhizobiales; family Beijerinckiaceae; genus Microvirga. The sequence continues at coordinate 1,070,039 of CAWHGT010000003.1, read as the reverse complement.
CCTCGCCATGGAGCCCAGCCCTGAACGCATCAGCAAGCCGTTCGTCAAGACCGAGAAGGCGACGATCTACGACTGGGAGAGTGTCGGCTTCGGGCTATGCGGCGGTCTGGGCGACGCGAGAACACCCGCGAGGCGCTGTTCGACGCGATGGAGCGGCGCGAGACCTACGCCACCACCGGCCCGCGCATGATCGTGCGCTTCTTCGGCGGCTGGGATTTCGAGCCGGCGGATGCGCAGACCCGCAGCCCGGCCGTGGTCGGCTACCAGAAGGGCGTGCCGATGGGCGGCGACCTCCGCAACGCCCCTCCGGGCCAGGCACCCGGCTTCCTGGTGGCGGCGCTCAAGGACCCGATCGGGGCCAATCTCGACCGCATCCAGATCGTCAAGGGCTGGCTGACAAGCGACGGCAGGCTGGACGAGAAGGTCTACGACGTGGTGTGGGCCAACGCCGACCGGCGCAAGCCCGGAGCGGACGGCAAGCTGCCGCCGGTCGGCAACACCGTCGACGTGGCGAACGCCACCTGGACCAACACCATCGGCGATCCGGAGCTGATCACGCTGTGGCGCGATCCGGACTTCGACCCGACGCAGCGCGCCTTCTACTACGCGCGGGTGCTCGAAATCCCGACGCCGCGCTGGACCGCCTACGACGCCAAGTACTTTCGGGTCCAGGCGCCGCCCGAGGTGCCGATGATCGCTTCAGGAGCGCGCCTACACCTCGCCGATCTGGTACACGCCGGGATAAGCCTGACCGCCGGGCTTGCGTGCCAGCTCGAACTTCGCTCTCATGCCCGAGCCAACGGGGCATCCAGTCATGCTGCGTTGCCTGCTGTCCCTGCCCCTGCTCGCGGTGACTGCACAATCCAGACGCGCCGCCGACCTTCCGGCCCCGGCTCCTGCCATCCAGGCGCCCGTGCAGCCGAGCTGGACCTCCGCATCACGCCGTATGGCTGGCTCATCGCGCTGAACGGCACCCAGACCGTGCGCGGGCGCTCGGCGAAGGTCGACGCGAGCTTCGCCGACATCGTGCGCGAGAGCGACACCCTCTTGGCTCTGATGGGCGATTTCGAGGCCCGCAGCGGCCCGTTCTCCTTCTACGGCGACCTGGCCTGGACCAAGATCAGCGGGGGTCTCAACGGCACCCAGATACGCGCCTCAGGCGGAAACGCCGAGTTTCTTCTGAAGGCTCGTTGAAGAGGTCGTGTATTGGAACAGGAGCTTCTTCTCCGGATACACATAGCGGTGCACCTTCTGGGCCGCGAGGGCGCCTTCGTGAAAGCCCGAGAGGATGAGTTTCAGCTTGCCCGGATAGGTGTTGATGTCGCCGATGGCGAAGATGCCCGGAACGCTCGTCTCGAACTTTTCGGTATCGACCGGAATCAGGTTCTCGTGAAGGTTGAGGCCCCAATCGGCGATCGGACCGAGCTTCATCGTGAGGCCGAAGAACGGCAACACCACGTCGCACGCAACGTCCACCACCGAGCCGTCATCTTTCTTGATCGACACGCCTTCGAGAACCGGCGCCTTGCCCTTGAGGTGCGTGACCTGTCCCAGATGAAGGTCCATATCGCCGGAGGCTACGAGCGAACGCATCTTCTCCACCGTATGAGGGGCGGCGCGGAAGGCGTCGCGGCGGTGCAGCAGAGTCAGTCGCTTGGCGATGGGCTGGAGGTTGACGGTCCAGTCCAGGGCCGAATCGCCGCCGCCGACGATGAGCACGCGCTTGTTGCGGAACATCTGCATATGGCGCACCGCGTAGAACACCCCGGTGCCCTCGTAGGCCTCGATATTCTCCATCGGCGGCTTCTTGGGCTGGAAAGAGCCGCCGCCGGCCGCGATGATCAGCGCCTTGCAGATGAACGTGGTGCCGTTCTCGGCCGTCTTGACCCGAAACAGCGGCGCCTCCGGCGTTCCGATGGGCTCGACGCTTTCCACCATCTCGTTGAGGTGGAAGGTCGGATGGAACGGGTCGATCTGCGCCATCAGGTTGTCGACGAGCCCCTGGCCCGTCACCATGGGAAAGCCCGGGATGTCGTAGATGGGCTTCTCAGGATAGAGCTCGGCGCATTGGCCGCCGACCTTCGGCAGGATGTCGATGAGATGGCATTTGATGTCGAGGAGCCCGAGTTCGAAGACGGCGAACAGGCCCACCGGCCCTGCGCCGATCACCACGACGTCGGTTTCGATATTATCGGTCATGAACAGGCTCCTTCGGGGAGCCTTCCGAAAAGCACGGTCTCCCGGATTTGGCAATGCGGCAGGTGCAAAGCCTAGCCGCCGGCGGGTGCGAGCGTGAGTTCGAGGCCGTCGAGCTCCGGCGTCCAGATGATCTGGCAGGACAGGCGAGAGGTCGCAGCCGTGACCACCGTGTCGAGCTGGTGCTCCTCCTCGTCGGTCGCGGGATAGAGCCGTCCCATCCACTCGTCCCCGACGAAGACATGGCACGTGGCGCATTCGCAGGCGCCACCGCACAAGCCGTCGATGGGAAGGCCCCAGTCGCGGATGATTTCCATGACGCGCCAACCCTCGATGCATTCGAGGGTGTGACGCTGGCCTTCGCGGTCGGTCACATGGATGACGCCCATGATCGGGAATTCCTCAAGCGCAACAAGGTTCTGGAGAGGGCACGGTGGCGGCGAACCGGCTGGATATCGGTCTTCCGGGCCGATCCGTCAATGCTCGTTTCGTCGGTCACACCCCGAGCGTTTCGGACCGAAGTGCCTCGTCGGCGAGAAAATCCGTCATGGGGCCGTCAAAGCGGATCGCGCCGCGCTCGATCACGCAGGCGCGGTCGCTGATGGCAGCGGCGAACGCCCAGTTCTGCTCCGACAGGAGAACCGCAACGCCCTCCCGTTTCATCGCCATGATCGCCGCCGCCATGGTGTGGACGATGACGGGAGCCAAGCCCTCGGAGGGCTCGTCCAGCAGAATGGCGTCCGGGTTGCCCATGAGCGTTCGGGCAATGGCCAGCATCTGCTGCTCGCCGCCCGACATCTGCCCTCCTCGCCGTCCGCGCATATCGGCCAGATTGGGGAAGAGATCGAACAGCCGCTCGCGGGTCCAGACCGCGTGCCCGCTTCGCTTGTCCTGGCGACCGACTTCCAGGTTTTCGTCCACCGTCAGGTCGGTGAAAACACGGCGGTCCTCCGCCACATAGCCGAGGCCGAGCCGGGCGATGCGGTAAGTGGGCCGGTTCGCGATGGACTGTCCCTTGAACGTGAGGGTTTCGGCCCGCGCCGCCACCAACCCCATGATGGCCTTCAGGGTCGTGGTCTTGCCGGCGCCGTTGCGTCCGATCAGCGCCACCACCTCGCCGGCTTTCACCTGAAGCGAAAGTCCGAACAGGACCTGCGCGCGGCCATAGCTCGCCGACAGGTCGGCAATGTCGAGAAGGACGGTCATCGGGCGGGGACCACAGAGGACTCGTCGCCAAGATAGGCCTGCCGCACCTTCGGGTCGGCACGGATCTCGTCCGGGCTTCCCGCCGCGATGATCTCGCCCCGCAGCAGAACCAGCACGCGAGACGCGTGTCCGAACACCACATCCATGTCGTGCTCGGTAAACAACACGCCGATGTGGCGGGTCCGCGCGATGTCGTGCGTGAGTTCCATCAGGGCCTTGCGCTCCCGCAGCGCCATTCCGGCGGTGGGCTCGTCCATGAGCAGAAGTTTCGGGGCGCCCGCCAACGCGATGGCGAGCTCGACCCGCTTCACGTCCCCGTAAGCAAGCTCCGAGCAGGGCCGATCTCCGAAGGCCGACATTCCAACCTGCTCCAGCAAGGCTGACGCCGGCTCGCGGTGCTGCTCCCGGGCCGCGTGCCAGAGCGCGAGGCTCCCGTGATGATGGCTGATCAGCGCCATCTGGACGTTCTCGCGCACGCTCATCGAATGAAACGCCTGGGCGATCTGGAATGTCCGGCCGATGCCGAGGTCGAAAGCGCTCCTGCGGCGAGGCGTGCGTGATGGCCCTGCCGTCGAGGCTGACGATCCCGCGATCCGGGCGGACCTGGCCGCCGATCATGCCGAAGATCGTCGACTTGCCGGCGCCATTGGGGCCGATGAGCGCCACCATCTCGCCGCTCTCGACGGTGAAGCTCACATCCCGCGCCGCGACAACGCCACCGAACGATTTCGCCAGATCGTCCACCGCCAAAAGGCTCATGCGCGATCCTCACGCCATTGCCGGATCGTGCCCACGAGCCCGCGCGGAAACACCAGCACCATGAAGATGATCGCAAGTCCGAGAAACAACCGCCACAACGACGTCAGAGGCATGAGCTGATCGCGCAGAAGGTGAAGCACCGCCGAACCTGCAAGCGGTCCCGCGATAGTCTGGATTCCGCCAAGCAGCAGCATCGTCAGTGCATCCACGGAGGTTGGAATGCCCAGCAAGCTCGGGTCGACGGAGCCCCGGGAAAACGCATAGAGGCTTCCGGCCATTCCGGCGGCCGCTCCCGCGATCACGAAGGCGAGCCAGCGCTGGCGGCGGATCGCAAGGCCGATGGCTTCCGCCCGCGCTTCGGAATCGCGCGCCGCTCTCAGGCTGTAGCCGAACGGCGATTCGATCACCTGTTTGAGCACCAGCACGGTGAGAGCGGTAAGGGCCAGGGTGAGCCAGTAATAGGCGCTGCGCCCGGCGACCCAGCTCGACGGCCAGATTCCCACGATGCCGTTATCGCCGCCGGTCACCGGCACCCACTGAAATGCTACCGCGTAGAGGATCTGGGCTGCCGCCAGCGTCATCATGGCGAGATAGATGCCCGACAGGCGCACCACGAAGGCGCCGATGAGGGCCGCGCCGAGAGCGGCGAGAACGAGCCCTGCCGGCAGCGCTGCCTCCATGGGCGCGCCGAGCCAGCGGATCGTGAGCGCCGATCCGTAGGCGCCGAGGCCGAAAAACGCCGCATGGCCGAAACTCACCAGCCCGCCGACGCCGATCAGCAGCTGGAGACTGAACGCGAACAGCCCAAAGATCAGGATCTCGGTCGACACCTTGAGAAGGTAGGCGTCGGCCAGCAGCGGCAGGCCCGCCAGGAGGACAATGCCGATCGTCACGAGAAGCCGGCCGTGCCGCATCGGCCTGCGGCTGGCGATGCCCACCGCATGTGTGCCGCCGATGATCTCGGGCCGTCCGAACAAGCCGTAGGGCCTCACCGCGAGCACCAGAGCCATGAGCAGGAACACCACCACGAGCGTACTTTTCGGAAAGATCAGGATGCCGAAGGCCTGGAGCTGACCGATGATCAAGGCGGCGAGAAAAGCACCCGGAACGCTGCCCATGCCGCCCACCACGGTGACGACAAAGCATTCGGCAATGATCGACAGATCCATCCCCGTATTGGCGGCGACACGCGGGATCTGGAGTGCTCCGCCGAGACCGGCCAGGAACGCGCCGAGAAAGAGCGTTCCGGTAAAGAGCATCGCCTGATTGACGCCGAGCGCCGCCACCATGTCGCGGTCCTGCGTCGCGGCGCGGATCAGGATGCCGAAGCGGGTCTTTCGCAGCAGCAGCCATATGAGACCGAGCACGACCGGCCCGGCGGCGATCAGCACCAGTTCGTAGGACGGGAAAAGCCGTCCGAGAATTTCCACCGGAGCGCGCAATCCCGGCGCCCGGGGCCCGAGAATATCCTGCGGGCCGAAGACCTGAATGACGAGGTCCTGGACCACGAGCACCACGCCGAAAGTCGCGAGCAGCTGGAACAGTTCGGGTGCGCCGTAGATGCGCCGCAGGAGCAGCACCTCGATGATGACGCCGATGATGCCGACGATGATGGCCGAGATCAGGATGCCGGCCCAGAACGATGTCGGTCCGAACCACATGTCGAGCATCCACGGCACCAGGGTGGCGGCAGTGAACGCCCCCACCATGTAGAGCGATCCGTGGGCGAAATTGACGATGCGGGTGACGCCGAAGACGAGGGTCAGTCCGCAGGCGGTGATGAACAGCGACGAGGCGCTGGCGAGCCCGTTCAAAGCCTGGATCGCCACGAACGAGAGGTCCATCGCGCCTACTCGCCGACGGGAGGAAAGCGACGCGACACGTTCAACCGATCAGTCCTTTCGGACGGCCTTCACGTCGGCTTCGGAGGGCATGTAGGACGTGCCGTCGTGGTACTTCCAGTCGGACATGCCGCCGGCAACACCCTTCTGCACCAGCTTGCCGACCCACGCGCCCATGCTGGACTGATTGTCGATGCCCCGCAGGGTGACCGGGCCCACGACGGTGTCGAACTTCGCGTCTTCCAGAGCCTTGATGATCGCATCCGAATCCGTCGAGCCGGCCTTCTCGATGGTGTCGCGAATCATGTAGAGCACCATGTAGCCGAGCAGCGATCCGAGACGCGGCGTATCGTTGTACTTGGCGCGGTAAGCGTCCACGAACGTCTTGTGCTTCGGCTCGGTGATCTCGTCCCAAGGATAACCGGTGACAATCCAGCCTGCCGGCACCTCGTCCTTCAAGGGCAGCAGCCATTCGGGCTCGCCGGTGAGAAGCGACAGGACCGTCTTGCCTTGGAACAACCCGCGCGTGTTGCCTTCCCGGACGAATTGCGTCAGGTCCGGACCGAAGGTCACGTTGAAGATGCCGTCGGGCTTTGCCTGTTCGAGAGCCGACACGATCGGCCCCGCCTCGATCTTGCCGAGGGCCGGATATTGCTCGACGACGATCTCGGCGCCCGGCACGCTTGTCTTGATGAGACGCTTGAACACTTCGGCGGCCGATTGGCCGTATTCGTAATTGGGTGCGACGATGGCCCAGCGCTTGGCGCCGGAGGCCTTCGCCTGCTCGACCAGCATGCCGACCTGCATGAAATTGTTGGGACGGATGCGGAACGTGTAGGGGTTGCCCTGCGCCATCGTGATGGCGTCGGTGAGCGGCTCGGCGGCGATGTAGACGATCTTTTTCTGGTTGGCGTAATCCGCCATGGCGACGCCGACATTCGACAGGAACGAGCCGAACAGCAGCGACACGCCCTCGCGGGTGACCAACTCGTCGGCGACTCGCGTGGCATCGCCGGTGGTGCCTCCGTCATCGCGTGAGATCACCTCGATGGGGCGGCCCAGAACACCGCCCTTGGCGTTGATTTCCTCGACCGCCAGACGCCATCCGTCGCGGTACGGGACCGTGAACGCGGCCTGCTTGGCGTAGGAATTCAGCTCACCGATCTTGATCGGCCCGGTTTTGGCTGGCGCGTCTGTGCCTGGGCAACGGACGCTCCGAGCGCGATCGCCACACCAGCAGCCAGCCAACGGGTCATCGACGTCTTTACCATCTCGGGATCCCATGCGTTCGAACGACAGCGTGGGTGTAGGGCCAATCGAGCCGGGAAGAAAGCCCGAAAGATCGGCACCACGATTCGACCTTGCGCCAGATCTTCGCCTTGCCTCCTCGACAATCCCCGCCACAATGTGCGCATCTCTCGCCTCCTTTCTGCTTTCACGGTGATATTCCGCATGCTGCTCGACAAAGATCCCGCTCACGCCTTCATGCCCTATCCGGCCGCCGACGTGGCGAATGCCCCTGAGGGTCCGCTTGCGGGGCTCACCTTCGCGGTCAAGGACCTGTTCGACGTGGCGGGCTATCCGACGGGCGTCGGCTCGCCACAGATGCTCGCCATGTCACGGATCAAGACCCGCACGGCGCCCATCGTGCAGCTCTTGCTCGATTCGGGCGCGCGCTTCGTCGGCAAGACCATCACGGACGAACTCGCTTTCTCGATGTCGGGGAAGAATGCCCATTTCGGAACGCCGGTGAATGGCGGCGCGCCTGACCGAATCCCCGGGGGATCGTCGGCCGGTTCGGCCTCGGCGGTGTCGAACAGCCTCTGCGATTTCGCTCTCGGCACCGATACGGCCGGGTCGGTGCGGGCGCCCGCGAGCCATTGCGGCCTGTTCGGCATCCGTCCTACCCACGGCCGGGTCAGCCTCGAAAACTGCCACGACCTCGCGCCATCCTTCGACACCTGCGGCTACTTTACGCGCGACGGCGAAACGTTCCGCCGCGTCGGCGAGGTGGTGCTCGGGGCCGATCGCCGGGAGCTTCCGGACCAGCCCCGGCTGTTGCGCGCGCGGGACACGTTCGCGCTCCTCGACAGGCCCGTGCGCGAGGCGCTTCTCCCGGCTCTTCGCCGGATCGAGGAGGTTCTCGGGACGGCTCAGGACGTGGATGTGGTGACCGAAGGATTCACGGTGCTTTACTGGGCCATGCGCTACATCCAGGGCTATGAGGCCTGGCAGACCGACGGGGCGATGATCGAGCGTCTGAAGCCCCCGCTCGGGCCGGGCGTTACGGACCGGTTCGAGTTCTCGCGCAACGTGACCGACCGGCAGGTGGCCGAATCGCAGGCGATCCGAAACGGCTTCCGCGAGCGGCTGGCGGTTTTGCTCGGAGAGGACGGCGTGCTCGTTCTCCCGACCATGCCGGACATCGCGCCGCTGCTGAGCGAGAACGACGACGCCCTCAACGATTACCGCAACAAGGCGCTGAACCTGCAATGCCTGTCGGTCCTGTCAGGCTTTCCGCAGGTGTCCATCCCACTCGCCTCGCGGGAGAATGCGCCTTTCGGTATCTCGCTTTTGGGGCCCGCGGGCTCCGACCTGAGCCTCGTCCGGTTGGCGGCGCGGGTCGCCGATGGAGCACTGAAAGCCTGAACAAGCCGGCATATCCGGCGTTACCGACAAGTCGCGACGATCAAAAGACGGGACACGAAATGGCGCATCCTTCGGTCGACATGGAAACCCCTCGCGTCGCGGTGGCGAGCGGCTGCGTTCTGGGCGAGGGACCGGTTTGGGATCACCGCAACGACACGCTCCTGTGGGTCGACATCAAGGATCCGGCGATCTGGCGCTACCATCCGGCCACCGGCAAGCATTCCCGCATGGCGGTGCCCGAGCGCGTCGGCTTCGTGGCGCTGACCCACGACCCCGATATCCTGATCGCCGGGTTCAAATCCGGCCTCGTCCGGTTCAACCTGTGGGGCGGCGAGATCCAGCCCCTGGTCTCGCCCGAGCCGGACAAGCCAGGCAACCGCATCAACGACGGCCATGTGGGGCCGGATGGCCGCCTTTATTTCGGCACCATGGACGACGACGAGGCCGAGCCGACCGGCGCGTTCTGGCGCTGGGACGGCAAGGAACTCCTGCGCTTCCGGGACAATATCGTCGTCACCAATGGGCCGGCCTTCAGCCCCGACGGCCAGACGATCTATACCATCGACACCCTGCCGCCGCACCGTCCACGCCCAGACTCTGGCGGCTGACGGTCCGGGAGAGCCCCGGCTGTTCGTCCAGTTCGACCAGGCGTCCGGGAATCCCGACGGTCTGGCGGTGGATGCCGAGGGCCATCTCTGGGTTTGTCACTGGGGCGGCTCGCGCATCACCCGGCTGGCGCCCGATGGACAGGTCGAGCGCATCGTTCCCCTCCACACCGCGCAGGTCACCAAATGCGCGTTCGCCGGGCCGGATCTGACGACGCTGTATGTGACCACCGCCGCCATCGGCCGCGATCCGCATATCGACCCGATGGCGGGGCATCTTTACGTGTCCGAGTGCGGCGTCCGCGGATTGCGCACCAACATCTTCGAAGGCTAGGCCGAATGTTGAGGCCGTTCGGATCCATCGACGGAGTGGAGATTGCGGAAATCACGCTGTCGCACCCGGACGGCATGGAGATGCGCGTCCTCTCCTGGGGCGCGGTGATTCGCGATCTGGTAGTGCCGTCCCCGGCAGGCCCCCAGCCGGTCGTCCTGGGATCTGGATTCCATCGACGATTACGCGGCGCACTCGCCCTATTTCGGCGCCATCGTGGGACGTTATGCCAACCGCATCGGTCGGGCCCGCTTCGTCCTCGACGGCATCACGTATCTGCTCGCCGCGAATGACGGCCGCAATCAGCTCCATGGCGGCCCGCGCGGTTTTGGCACACGTCCCTGGACGATCCTCGATCACCAGCCCACCAGCGTCAGCCTGGCGCTGGTCTCGCAGGACGGCGATATGGGTTATCCGGGCAGGCTTCTGGCCACATGCACCTATACGCTTTCGGGGCCCGCCACATTGCGCGTCGATCTCGAAGCGGTCGCCGACAAGCGCACGCCCGTCAATCTCACCAACCACGCCTATTTCAACCTCGATGGCAGCCCGGATATCAGCTCGCACCAGTTGATGATCGCGGCCGACTTCATCACGCCGACGCAACCGGACCTGATCCCGACCGGAGCCATAAAGAGCGTCGCCGCCACCGTGTACGATTTCCGCACCTTGCGGCCGGTGGGCGCGCCGCAATTGCTGCAGCGGACCTCGTACGACATCAATTACGTGCTGCGCGCCTCCGGCACCCTGTCGCACGCCGCCACCCTGATGTCCCTGCGAAACGGCCTCGCCATGGAATTGTGGACCACCGAGCCCGGCCTGCAATTCTACGACGGCCACATGATCGATATCCCGGTGCCCGGCCTGCGCGGTGCGCATTATGGCCCGCATGCGGCGCTTTGCCTGGAGCCGCAAAGGTTTCCCGACGGCCCCAATAAGGCCCACTTTCCACGCACTATCCTCGAGCCGGGAACAACATCCCGCCAGAGCACCGAATATCGATTCGGGTCTGGAACGGGAGCGCGGCTGAGCCGTTAACCTTTGCCGTTTCGCGGTAGGTTGCGGCGACGAGGAGCAGGGACGATGCCGGTATTGGACGCGAGAGCGCTCGAGCGGGATCCGAAAGGAATGGCCTTTCTGCTGTCGGTGATCCGGCAGCGCTCGTGCGGCTGCGTTCGAACCACCCCGGCGCCGGATCTTCGTGCGGCGGCCGTGAACAAGCGCGATACCGTTATCCTGCCGGTTCTGGGGCCTGTCTGCCTTACTCCGTGACCGGAGCCAGAAGGCCCCGTTTGACCAGAAGGGCATCCGGCGTCGGAAGCTTCCCTCGAAAGGCCGTATAGGCCTCCGCCGGATCGCGCAGATTTCCCGCCGAATAAACGAATTGCTTCAAGCGCGCCGCCGTTTGCGGATCGAACGCGTCGCCGGTTTCCTCGAAGGCCATGAACGCATCGGCGTCGAGCACCTCCGACCACAAATAACTGTAATAGCCGGAAGAGTAGCCATCGCCCGAAAACACGTGGGCGAAATGCGGCGTGCGGTGCCGCATGACGATCTCGCGCGGCATGCCGATGGATGACAGCGTATTCTTCTCGAACTCCGCCACATCGAGCGGGGTCTCGTCCCGGCGCTGGTGCAGCGCGATATCGACAAAGGCGGACGACAGGTATTCGACGGTCGAAAAACCCTGGTTGAAATTGCGCGCCGCCATCAGCCGTTGCAGCAGCGGTTCCGGAATCGGTTCGCCGGTCCGGTAATGGGTCGCGTACCGCCGCAGGATATCGGGCTGCGACAGCCAATGCTCGAAGAGCTGCGACGGCAGTTCGACGAAATCCGTCGACACGCTGGTTCCCGCAAGCAGCGGATAGGTGACGTTCGACAGCAGGCCATGGAGGGCGTGGCCGAATTCATGGAACAGGGTGCGCGCATCGTCGAAGCTCAGGAGCGACGGCTCGCCCTCGGCAGCTTTCGCGAAATTCATCACGTTGACGATGATCGGACGAACCTCGCCGGTCAGTCGCTCCTGCGACCGGAAGGCGCTCATCCAGGCGCCGCTGCGCTTCGACGAGCGAGCAAAGTAATCGCCGATGAAGGTTCCGACCTCGGCGCCGTCCGCGTCAACGACGCGCCATGCGCGAATGTCCGGATGATAGTGTGGGAAATCCTTCAGTTCCGCGAATTGAAGGCCAAACAGGCGATGCGCCGTCTCGAACGCCGCCTCGACGATCCGGTCGAGCTGGAAGTAGGTTTTGATGATCGCCTCGTCGAGGTCGTGGCGCGCGAGCCGCACCTGCTCGGCGTAGTGGCGCCAATCCCATGGCTCGATGGTGATGTTCTCGCCCCGGCCCTGCGCGAACGCCTGAAGATCGTCGCGCTCGACCATGGCGCGGCTGAGCGCCGGCTCCCACACGGCATTGAGAAGCCCCAGCACCGCGTTCGGCGTCCTCGCCATGGTGTCGGCGAGCTTGAAATCCGCAAAGGTCTCGTAGCCGAGGAGTTTTGCCCGTTCGGCGCGCAGCGCGATCATCTCGGCGATGATGGCCTTGTTGTCGGTGGAGCCGCCGGTATCGCCCCGCGACGTCCACGCGCGGAAGGCCTGCTCGCGCAGGTCGCGACGCTGCGAGAATTGCAGGAACGGTTCGATGCTCGACCGCGACAGGGTGATGACGTGCTTCCCCGGCATCCCGGCATCATCGGCGGCACGCGCTGCCGATTCGCGAAGGAAGGGCGGAAGCCCAGCCAGATCGGCTTCACCCTCGAGAACCAGCCGGTAGGATTTCTCGTCCGCCAGGACGTTCTGGGAGAATTGCGTGCCGAGGCTCGCAAGGCGTTCGGTGATCGCCGCCAGCCGCGACTTCTCCGCCTCGTCCAGCTTCGCGCCGGCGCGCCGAAAAATGGTGTTGTAGCGATCGAGCACCCGCGCCTGCTCGGGTGTCAGGCCGAGGCTTTCGCGGGCGGCGTATAATTGTTCGACGCGGCGAAACAGCGTCTCGTTCATGAAGATTGCGTTGCGATGCTTGGCCAGAACGGGGGCCATGTCGCGCTCGACCGCCTGCATGGCCTCGTTGGTGTGAGAGCCCGACAGATTGAAGAAGACTCCGCCGACCCGTTTCAGCGTCGCGCCGCTTCGCTCCAGCGCCTCGATGGTGTTGGCGAAAGTGGGCAATGCCGTGTCGCCCACGATCGCGTCGATCTCGGCGCGCTGCCGCGCCAGCGCCTCGTCGAAAGCCGGGCGATAATGCTCGTCGGCGATCGCCTCGAAAGGCGGAATGCCGCGTGGATCGGACCAGACATCGAGGAGAGGATTGCGCCCGGGCGCGGATGCGATGGCTGATGTCATGGCGGACCTGCTTTTTCGTCGGTGGGGAACGACTCATATCCGCCTCGGGCCGAGATCGGAAGTGGCGTCGCCGCCGCGGAACTCACTGCCAAGGATCGTTCGGCCCTCATCGGCGTTGTTGTGCAGCCGGCGGGACCTCCTGACCGAGATGGAACGAAACAAACATGCGACCCCTGTCGACTTCCGCGCCTGCTGAGACCGAAATCCAGCCGCCTGCCGTTCCCGGCACCTCAGGTCTCATGACGCTCATCGTCGGCATCGTGGTTTTGGGCGCGCTTTATATCGGGCAGGATGTCTTTCTGCCCGTCGTGCTGGCGATCCTTCTCGCTTTCGTTCTCGCGCCTTTCGTCGATTGGATGCGGCGGTGGCATCTCGGGCGTGTGCCATCGGTGATCATCGCGGTCCTGCTCGCCCTCGGCATCATCGTATCGCTCGCAGGCGTGATCGGCGTTCAGGTGGCGGGGCTCGCCACCGACCTGCCGCGTTACCAGGCCACCATCAAGGAAAAGGTGGGTTCCATCCGCGCCGGCACCATCGGGCGGCTTCCGGCGATGCTGAAGGAGTTCAACAAGGCGGTCGAGGAAGCACCGCCCAAAACCCCCGATCCCGCATCCCCAGCCGCGGCCGCGGCCGCGCCTGCGCAACCCGCGCCCCCCGAGCCGGGCCCGCTGCCGGTGGAGGTCCACGAGCGCGAGGCAACACCGCTCCAGATCGCGCAGAGCATCGCGCTGCCGCTTCTGAAACCGCTCACCACCACGGGCATCGTGTTCGTGGTGCTGGTCTTCATCCTTTTACAGCGCGAGGATCTGCGCGATCGCATGATCCGGCTTTTCGGATCGTCCGATCTCCACCGCACGACGGGCGCCATGGATGACGCAGCGCGGCGCCTGAGTCGCTATTTCCTGATCCAGCTCGGCCTCAACGCGACGTTCGGGCTGATGATCGGTCTCGGATTATGGGCCATCGGCGTACCCAGCCCGGCGCTCTGGGGCGTGTTCGCGGCCATAATGCGGTTCGTGCCCTATATCGGCTCGTTCGTGGCCGCCGCCATTCCGATCCTGCTGGCCTCGGCGGTCGATCCCGGGTGGTCGATGGTGGCCCTGACGGCGGCGCTGTTCCTTATCACCGAACCCGTGATGGGCCACGCGATCGAGCCCGTCGTCTACGGCAAGAGCACCGGCCTGTCGCCGTTCGCGGTGGTGATTTCGGCGATCTTCTGGACGTGGCTGTGGGGACCTGTGGGCCTTCTCATCGCGACGCCGCTGACGCTCTGCCTGGTGGTGCTCGGACGGCACGTGGAGCGCCTGGAATTTCTCGACGTGCTGCTCGGCGACCGGCCCGCGCTGACGCCGGCCGAGAACCTTTACCAGCGGATGCTGGCGGGCGATCCGGACGAGGCTCTGGAATCGGCCGAACTGCTTTTGAAGGAGCGCTCGCTCACCTCCTATTACGACGAGGTCGGCCTGCGCGCGGTGCAGCTGGCGGCGAATGACGCCAAACGCGGCGTCATGACAAACCTCCAGATCAAGCAGATCAAGGATGTGGCCCACGCCCTCGTCCAGGATCTCAACAGCCATGACGACGAGGAGCCCGACGCGGCGAATACCGAGGACGACCCCGTGGCGCCTCCGGCAAGCGACAAGCCGCGCAATTCGGAGCCCGCGAGCGCCGATCTGGGGCCGCTCGAGGGCCGCGTGCCGGCCGAATGGAAGCGCGAAGGCGCGGTGCTCTGCGTCGCCGGCCGCGGCGCTCTCGACGAGGCAGCGGCTGAAATGTTCGGGCAGCTTCTAAACAAGCATGGTCTCGGGTCGCGGCTCGTTCCCTATGAAGCGGCCGGGCGGTCGACGATCGGGAGCCTTGATGTCTCCGGCGCCATGATGGTCGTCCTGTGCTATGTCGAAATCGCCGGAACGCCGGCTCATCTGCGCTACCTGCTCCGCCGCCTTCGCAAGCACGCGCCCGAGGCCAAAATCCTGGTCGGGGTCTGGCAGCAGGACCATCCGATCTTTCGTGACGAAGCCATCCGGGCGACGATTGGAGCCGACGAATATTTCGCCTCGCTCAGGGACGGCGTCGTACGGAGCCTTCAGATCGCCAGCGGGGAGGAGCGGCCGTCATCCGAGCAGGCGAGCGTGGTGACCCTGCACGATCAGCGGGCCGGCGGCGTCGGGATCGCCAAGCGGGTGCGCTTGCCGGCTTGACGGCTCAGCTGATGCCTTCGGACTTCCGTTCGCAATCGTGCTTGGGTGTCTGCGGCGGAGGCGTCTGCTGCGCCACTTGGGCGTCGTCCGAGGTCACCACCGCGGCGGCGGGGCCGACAAGCGTCAATGTCAGGGCGAGGGCGAATGCGCGAAGCATCGGCTGTCCTTTCCGTGATCGAGCCGCGGATGCTAGCCCACCGGCGGCCCGATTTAAAGCCGCCATGAGTTGCGGATCGTTGATGCGGGGAGCGGGACGCGCTAGACGCTGAGGCTCGCCCGTTCCTCTTGTGCCGGAATCATCATGACCACGCGTTTCCATCGCGGCGACCTGCCTGCCGATTATCAGCCGGGTCCATCTCTTGCCATCGACACCGAGACGCTGGGGCTCAACCCGCATCGGGACAGGCTCTGCGTCGTGCAGATCTCGAAAGGCGACGGCGACGCCGACGTGGTGCAGATCCTCAAGGACGGACCGGCGCCGACCCGGTTGATCCAGGTGCTGGCAGACGAGAGCGTGCTCAAAA
This sequence comes from uncultured Alphaproteobacteria bacterium, assembly GCA_963828985.1. Taxonomy (GTDB): domain Bacteria; phylum Pseudomonadota; class Alphaproteobacteria; order Rhizobiales; family Beijerinckiaceae; genus Microvirga. Next base: position 1,054,387 of record CAWHGT010000003.1, on the reverse strand, counting down.
TTTTCCATTACGGGCGCTTCGATCTCGCGGTGCTGTTTCACGCGTTCGGGGTGATGCCGCGTCCGGTCTATTGCACCAAGATCGCCTCGCGGCTGGTGCGCACCTACACGGACCGGCATGGCCTGAAGGATCTCTGCCGCGAGTTGCTGGGGATCGACATGTCGAAGCAGCAGCAATCCTCGGATTGGGGCGCAGACGCGCTGAGCCAGGCCCAGATCGACTACGCGGCCTCGGATGTTCTGCATCTCCACGCGCTGAAAGAGAAACTCGACCGGAACCTGGAGCGCGAGAACCGTCTCGGCGTCGCCCATCAATGCTTCGCGTTCCTGCCCACCCGCGCGCAGCTGGACCTGCTCGGATGGCCTGAAACCGACATCTTTGCGCATTCTTGACGCGATCTTCAAACTTCGCCGGATATAACCTATAAGGTCACAACTTCGCCACGGCACCCGTCCATGGCAGGGTTCTGCCCGACTGACACCCGATTGAGAGGATTTGCGCCACGTGGCGAGACCCGGCGGCATGACGATGGACGGACTGGCACCGGCGCCGGCTTCACGGGCGCGGGGTTTTGCCAGCGCGCGCCGTCATTCGCGCTTCGTGCTGTTCGCCAAGCTGGCGATCCCCCTTGGGTCACTCCTGGCGGTCGCCGCCGTGGTGCTTCTACGCCTATATCGACCCGTTCCGGAACATCCCCGGCCTGACCATGGGCAAGATCGGCGTCAGCGGCACAAAGGTCACCATGGAGAGTCCGAAGCTCAACGGCTTCCGCAACGATTCCCGGCCCTATGAGGTCACGGCGACCGCTGCCACGCAGGACATCCTCAAGCCGAACCTCGTCGAGCTGAAGGACCTGCGCGCCCGCATCGTGACCGACGACAAGGGCGGCGCGGCGAAACTCGAGGCGGCTTTCGGCATCCTCAACACCGAAAAAGAGCAGATGAATCTCCGGCAGGACGTGAAGGTCCGCACGGATGCGGGCCAGGAGGTCAGGCTCCTTTCCGCCTTCATCGACTTCAAGGCCGGCACCGTGACGTCGGAGGAGGCGGTCAACGTTCTCCTCGCCAACGGCGTCATCGATGCCAGCGGCCTCGACGTGACGGAGAACGGCAAGGTCCTGCATTTCCGGGGCCGGGTCCGCGCCGTATTCGACAGCGCCGAGAAACCCGCCCAATCGACTCCTCCTCCTGCGGGACAATTCGCGCCAGCGAAACCCGCGCAACCGACAAGCCCCCGCCCATGATGACCTTTCGAAACGCGGCCTTCTGCGGCGTGATGCTCCTTGCTCTACCGATCGCCTTGTCCGGCGCCCAGGCTCAGCCGACCACCAAAGAGAAGGCGGCCGGCTTCGGCAGCTTCGGCGCCAGCAAGGAGCCGATCAAGATCGACGCCGACAAGCTCGACGTCTACGACAAGGAAGGGCGCGCGGTGTTCGCCGGCAACGTGGTGGCGGTGCAGGGCGACAGCACCATGAACTGCACGCTGATGACGGTTTTGTACGAGCAGAAGCGCGACGCCGCTCCCGGCGCTCCGGCGCCGACCGGTCCGATGGGGTCCGACGACAGCTCGATCAAGAAGATCGATTGCAAGGGCCCGGTCACGATCGTGTCCAAAACGCAGGTCGCGACCGGCAACGACGCCACGTTCGACCGCCTCGCCAACAAGATCTTCCTGATCGGCAATGCGACCCTCAGCGACGGACCCAACGTCACGCGGGGCGAGCGCGTGGTGTACGATCTCAATACCGGAATCGCCAATGTGGAGGCTACTTCCGGCGGGCGCGTCCGCGCCCTGTTCGTGCCCGGCAGCAACGCTCCGACGACTCCGCCGCCGGCCGGTGGGGCCGGCGCTGCAAAGCCGAAACCTGCCCAGAAGCCGGCGACCAATTAACCGAGATGGCGCCTCTTCGAGTGCCTGCGATGTCCTCTTTTAGCGAAATGTCCCGGTGAAGCCCCTTTTCAGCCGTTCCCCCGCCGCCCGTGCGCCGACGCCGGTTCCCGACCCGATCCCGACAGCGCGGACGCAGTCTTTCGACCGCTTCGAAGGTCAGGCGACGTTCGGCGCCGCCGGCGTTCTCGCGGTCAAAGGCCTCCAGAAGAGCTATGGCGGCCGAACCGTGGTGTACGACGCGGCCCTGAGCCTGCGCGCCGGGGAGGCCGTGGGCCTTCTTGGTCCCAACGGCGCCGGCAAGACCACGATCTTCTACATGATCACCGGTCTGGTTTCGGCCGACCGCGGCGTCATCAGCCTCGACGGCCATGACGTGACGCACCTGCCGATGTATCGCCGCGCCCGTCTCGGCATCGGCTACCTGCCGCAGGAAGCCTCGATCTTTCGCGGCCTGAACGTGGAAGACAACATTCGCGCCGTCCTCGAGATCGTCGAGCCGAGCCGCAAGGAGCGCGAGCGCAAGCTCGATTCGCTGCTGGAGGAGTTCAATATCGAGCGCCTCCGCAAGGCCCCCTCCATCGCCCTTTCGGGCGGCGAGCGGCGGCGCTGCGAGATCGCCCGGGCGCTCGCCGGCGATCCGACCTTCATGCTCCTCGACGAGCCCTTCGCGGGCATCGATCCGATCGCCGTCGGCGACATCCAGAACCTCGTGCGGCACCTGACCCGCCGCGGCATCGGCGTGCTCATCACCGACCACAACGTGCGCGAAACCCTCGGCCTCATCGACCGCGCCTACATCATCCATTCGGGCCGCGTTCTCACCGAGGGCCACCCCGACGCGATCGTCGCCAACGAGGATGTGCGCCGGTTGTATCTCGGCGAGGATTTCCGGCTTTAGGCAGCAATCCGAACTCACACCACGAAGAAATCTTTCTGGTTGAGCTTGAGGTTTTTGGACAGGGTCGCGAACTGAATCGCCGCGTGGCTGCCGTTGCCATCCTGATCGTAGTACAGCGCGCCGGTCTTCTTGTTATAGATCACCCGGTCGTCCCGGTCGTGCGCGGCGCTGCCTCCATAGAACGCGCCCTTGGCGAGCGCGCCTTTCTTGGCGAGTTTGGTGAACACGCTTTTCGCCAGATGGATGGTGTCGTCGGGAACGGAAAAATCCACGATCTTGTCGAGATTGGCTTTCTTGTTGGCTGCGTTGGTCTTCGACAGTTTGGCGTCGAACACGAAGATGTCCCCACCCGTTCCGCCGGTGAGCACGTCGTTGCCGAGGCCGCCGGAGAGCTTGTCGTTGCCGGCGAGACCAGACAACGTGTCCTTGCCGGCGAGCCCCGAGAGGATGTCGTTGAGGATGTCGCCGGTGAGGGTGTCGGCTCCGGCGGTGCCGATGAGGACCAGGCTTGGCCTTCCGCCACATCCGTCACGTCGATGGTGAAGGTCTTCTCCAGCGTGAGACCGCTTCGAATCCTTCACCTGCAACTTGATGGTGTGGCTGCGCGCGGTCTCGAAATCGAGCAGCGCGCCGTTCTTCACCACCAGCTGGTTGCCCTTGAGCACGAACCGTCCGCCGGCATCGTCGAGCAGCGCGTAGGTGAGCGTGTCTCCGTCAGGATCGGTGCCGGTGACGGTCCCGATGACTGTGTCAGCGGCGGCGTTTTCCGCAACGCTGGTGGCGTTGAGCGTCAGCGAATTGGGCTCGCGTTGCGGCGACGTCGGTGAGCGTGATGGTGAAGGTCTGCTCGAAGAAATGGCCCTCAAAGTCCTTAACCTGGACCTTGACGCTGTGGCTTTGTGCCGATTTCGTAATCGAGCAATGTGCCGCTCTTCACCAGCAGCTGGTTGCCGAGCACGTAGAAGCGTCCGCCCGCATCGTCGGACAGCGTGATAGGTGAGATTGCCGGCATTTGAATCGGCGTCAGTCGCGCTGAGAAAGCCAATGAACGTATCCTTGCCGGCGTTTTCCATCACGCTCGCGCCGCTGAGCGCAATCGCGGTCGGCGAATCGCCGGGCGCAATCTCGGTGCCGGCCACATGCACGACCGAGGTCGCCTCGCGGTTGGCCTTGTCGAAGATCGAGACGGTGATCTCCGGCCCATTGATGTACGCGCCGTCGGGATCGAGAAAAGTCAGGTGATGGACCAGCGTCGTGACCTGGGCGGTCGTGACATTGTCGGAGAAATTGATCTCGAGATTATTGCTGCCATAGATCGTCAGGGAGCCGATCTCCTGGCCGTCGACCACCACCTTGCCGTCCATCGTCAGGTAGATGCCGGTCGTCGGCGGAGCCCGAGGCGTCAAGGCCGAGCTGACTGTTCTCGCTGTTAGTCGAATAGAAATCTCAGCCGCGTGATCGCGTCGACGTCGCTGAGGGTGAATTGTGCACCCTGATCGAGCAGCACCTTTTCGTCTCCGTAACCTGAAGCACGTCGCCGTCGAGGCCCGCGACGATCAGCTTCCGGTTGTCCGTCGTGCCGGAACCATCGGTGATGAAGTCGACGCCGGCGGCGATGAGCTTCTGGCGATCGTCTGCGGTAAATCTGTCGTCCCCCGTCAGGACAACCTGTTCTCCGACCACAGACTTTCCGTCGACCAGCAACGCAGTCGGCCTTGTGGTTGAAGGTGAGAACCTGATTGTCGGCACATACGTGTATCGAGCGAAACCCCACTACGACCTTGTCGGTAAAGTCAAACGAAGAGCCTCTTCCGAGAAGAAACATGACCGGCGACGGCGTCGCCGTCGACGTCGCCTGAATCGAACTTCGTAATTCCGGAGAAGAACGGAGCTTCGATCGAAAAGTTGCTGGCGGAGGTGGCACGGACCTCGTCGATGCCGCGTCAAGGCTGTAAATCGAGTCGCTCGTCAGATGAAATCGTCGCCAGTCAGATGGGCTGAGCACCAGCGTATCGGTTCCGCCGCCGGCGGCGATCGAGATGCCGGTGGAATACGGATCGGCGAACAACATCATCGGCCTGCTCGGTGCCGAGATACGACGTGTTGCTTTGGAACGTGAGATCGCCGAGGCGGGGAGAACGGCGACCATCGACGTCGTTGCAATGCAGTATCCGCCGCTGTCCTGCCAAGCTCGATCTCGAATTCATGCGAGCCTAAGCGGCGGCGAGGTGGAGTGGTTGGTGTAGGTCAGGGCATGGAGCAGGGCATCCAGGCGCGCCGCCGTCGGCAGTGGGATCGGCGTTGAAGGCGATCACTGAAGTCCGTTGCCAGTCAGCGTCTCGATCTGCGCCGATCATGACGCCGTCCACCGACATCGTGGTGCCGCCTGCAGTCAGCGACGCCGGAAAGAGTGACTCCATCCGCCGACCGCAATGCCGAGGAATTCCGACGGGCCGAGAGGACTGCTAGCTAGAGCATGGATCGCTCATGCTGGCGAGCGCACCCGCGTCCAGAACCACCTGCGCGTCCCGCCCGGCATCGAGAAACACGGGGGCGGCGCCGTCGGTGCGGACGAAGTCGCCGGTAAAGATTCTGAATTGTAGGCCATGGTCAGTCTCGCGGGAGAGGGCGGAATCGGATATTGAATGATATCGCTATTGCATAATCCTGCCGACGGGATCCACCGCAAGGAACCCCTTTTGACCCCCCGGCACGGACGGCTTAGACTCCCGCCGTGCCCGACGTCACAAGCCTGACGCCGGCCTGCCTGCCTGCCTCTCGCCCCCGGATCGTTCGCATGAGTTCGACACGATGAGTTCATCGCAACGGCTGGAGCTGCGGCAGGGGCAATCGCTGGCGATGACGCCGCAATTGCTGCAATCCATCAAGCTGCTGCAATTGTCCCATCAGGAGCTCGCGGCTTTCGTCGAGTCGGAGCTGGAGCGCAATCCGCTGCTGCAGCACGCCGAGGATGCTCCCGACACCGCGCCTCTCGACCCTAAAATCCACGCCGTCCGCCGGGCGGATCGCATGATCGGGCGCGTTTTTCCCTCCGCGGGGGCGCGCAATCCGCAAGGATTGTCGGCGACATCCAAAACGGGCGGCGGCTCGGTCACGGGCGAGGGCGCGGGCGATCTCGACGCCGTGCGGGCGAGCCCGTTGAGCCTCGCGGATCATCTCGAAACCCAGCTCGATCTCGCCACCGCCGATCGCGCGTTGCGGGACGCCGGACGATACATCATCCGCAGCCTCAGCGAGGCCGGATATCTCGTGGAGGACACGCGGGAGATCGCCGAAGCGCTGGGCTGCGACGTCGGGATCGTGCTGACGGCACTTCGCCTCGTCCAGGGTCTCGACCCACCAGGGATCGCCGCGCGGGATCTTGCCGAGTGCCTCCGCATCCAGCTCCGCGAACGCGGGCGGCTCGATCAACCGATGGAAACCCTTCTGGCACGCCTCGACCTGGTGGCCCGGCGGGATGAAGCCAGCCTTGCGTCGCCTCTGCGGCGTCGACGAGGAAGCGCTGAACCTCATGTTGGCCGAGCTTCGCAGTCTCGATCCCAAGCCGGGGCTTGCATTCGGGGAGGCGCCCATCGCCAGCCTGGCGCCCGACCTTTACGTGCGCGTGCGGCCGGACGGGCAATTCGACATCGAACTCAACGGGCTGACGGTGCCGCGCCTCGTCCTCGATCGCGCCTATCAGGCCGACATTGCCCGTTCGGCGCGCAGCGAACGGGACCGGGAATTCATCGTCGAATGCGCCAGAAGTGCCAGCTGGCTTACGCGCAGTCTCGATCAGCGCGCCACGACGATCTTCAAGGTCGGGAGCGAGATCGTGCGGCAGCAGAGCGCATTTTTCCACCACGGAGCCGGTCACCTGCGGCCGATGAATCTCCGGTCGATCGCGGAAGCAATCGGGATGCACGAATCGACGATCTCCCGGGTCACCGCCAACAAGGCGATCGGGTCCGACCTGGGGACCTTTCCGATGAAATATTTCTTCAGCGCGGCGCTGAACGGCGCGGATGGCGCGAGCCCGCATTCATCGGAGGCGGTGCGCCATCGCATCAAGGCGATGATCGCCTCTGAAACGGGCGGAGCGGCGCTGTCCGACGATGCCATTGCGCGGCGATTGCGTTTGTCCGGCGTGGAGATCGCGCGACGCACCGTCGCCAAATACCGCGAGGCATTGCGCATTCCTTCATCGGCCCAGCGGCGGCGCTCCCGTCCCGCGGCAACGTCGGCTTAAGGCTGTCAAGGCTTGTATTACGGAGTGGAAGCCTCATCATCGCGGCAAGAACGACTGACGAGGGAGGACGACATGACCTTGAGGGTATCGGGCAAAAACCTCGACATCGGCGAGGCCCTGAGGCGTCAGGTCGAGGACCGGGTCGAGAGCGCCCTCACCAAATATTTCAGCGGCGGCTATTCGGGTCACGTGACCGTCGCCAAGGACGGCACCGGCTTTCGCACCGATTGCGTGCTCCACCTCACATCCGGCATGACGCTCGAAGCATCGGGCAACGCCCACGACGCCTATGCGAGCTTCGACCAGACGGCGGAGCGCATCGAAAAACGGCTGCGCCGGTACAAGCGCCGCCTGAAGGAGCATTCGGCCTCCGCTGCGGCCCGCGCCAACGGCCGACAGGTTCCCTATCTGGTGTTCGAATCGCCAACCGACGAAACATTCGAGGAGGACGAAGAATACCACCCCATCGTGGTGGCGGAGACCACCAAGTCGCTGCACAGCCTGTCGGTGAGCGATGCCGTGATGCAACTCGATTTCACCGGGGCCCCGGCGCTGGTTTTTATCCACGCTAGCACCCGCCGCGTTAACGTCGTATACCGCCGCAGCGACGGGACGATCGGGTGGGTCGATCCGCCGCCGGGCGAAGCCTGAAGGGCGGCCCCTCTTTGGCCCGGGTTTTGCTTACTTGAATTCTGTGCGGCACCAGCTGCCGAAAACCCCGCGAGGCCTCCCGGCTTCAAAACGGACGTAGCTTGATAATGCCCTTGCTGGATTTTCTCGATACTAAGGCCGTTCTGCCCGCCTTGCGGGTGAGCGGAAAAAAGCAAGCCCTCCAGGAAATTTCGGCCCATTCGGCAAGATTGCTCAATCTTGACGAGGGCCTGATCTTCGAGACGCTCCTGCAGCGCGAGCGGCTTGGCTCGACGGGTATCGGCGAGGGCGTGGCGATCCCGCACGGCAAGCTTCCGGGCCTCACCCGCATCTTCGGCCTCGTGGCCCGGCTCGATAAGCCGATCGATTTCGAAGCGCTCGACGGGCAGCACGTGGATATCCTGTTCCTGCTGCTGGCCCCCGAGGGCGCGGGCGCCGACCACCTCAAGGCGCTGGCCCGGGTTGCCCGGGTGCTCCGCGAGCCCGGCCTCGTCGATCGAATCCGCGCCACCCGGGAGGCGACGGCGCTCTACGCGGTGATGACCGAGATCCCGCGCGCCGCGTGACGGCCTCGAAGACGCAACACCGGGCGCAATCTCACGGCTGGGCTGCCATCTCCCACACCATCTGCACCCCCGCATTGTAGCGGATGGTCGCCGGCGGCACGATCGGCACCTCGTCGGCGCCCTTGGCCATCGCCATGCGCATGCGCATTTCCGGCTGCGGCTGGTAGGGCTGCGCCGAGCCGTCGCGGATCTCGACCAGCCGCCCGAGCCTGACGCCCGCGGCCTTCGCGTAGACCTCCGCCTGCCGCCGCGCATCCGCGACCGCGGCTTCGCGTGCCTTGTCGGCCCCCGCATCCTGCCGGTCGAGGCCGAACGAGACGGCCTGGAACGTCATGTCGCCGCTGGCGAGGATTTCGCCCGCGAGTTTGCCGACCCCGGGCAGGTCGCGCGTCGTGATCTGAAGCTGGTGGGTTGCGGTAAATTTGGGCATGGGGCGGGCAGGCTTCTCGACATCCGGGTTTCGGAAAACCTGGAAATTGATCGTCTGGACGTCCTCCCGCTTGATCCCCAGCGATTGGATGCGCTCGAGGACGCGCTCGCTCGCGGCGTTGTTGGAGGAGGCCGCCTGCGCCACCGTGTCGGCCTGGATTTCCACCGCCACGAGAATGCGGGCGAAATCCGGCTTCAGCTCCGCTTCGCCCGTTCCCATGACGCTGATCGTCGGGACCGCGCCCTTCTGCTCCTGCGCGATCACGGGAGCGGCGGTGAGAAAGACGACGCAGGCTGCGAATCTTGCAAGACGAGCGGACAGAAGGCGCATCGGCGAACCTCTCAGACGGAAGCTCCGCCCGGAGGCGGAGCAAAACAAGAGCGGCTCATGATCCGGGATCGATCCTGAGCGGCGGATTAACGGCCGGTTTTCACCCGCGTCCACAGACGCGTCACCGTCCGCTGCGAACGTTCGTCATAGGCCGTGTTGGTGAACAGGCGCTTGAACGTGGCGTCGTCCGGGTAGATGCCCGGATCCTTCAGAATCGCCTCGTCGACGAATTTCTTGCGCCGCGAGATTGCCCGACGCGTAGGAGACGAAATTGGTGTTGGCGGCCGCGATCTCCGGCTTCAGCATGAAGTTGATGAATTCATGCGCTTCCGCGACGTTCTTGGCGTCCGCCGGGATGGCGAAACTGTCGAACCACATCAATGCGCCCTCGCGGGGAATCACATACGCGATCTCGATGCCGTTCTTGGCCTCGTTCGCCCGGTTGCGGGCCTGGATCATATCGCCCGAATAGCCCACCGCCACGCAGATATCGCCGTTCGCCAGCGCGTTGATGTATTCGGAGGAGTGGAACTTCTGGACGTTGCTGCGCACCCGGAAGAGCGCGTCGCCGGCTTTCGTCAGATCTTCGTTGCGCTTCGAATCCGGGTTGATGCCGAGATAGGCCAGCACGCCGGGAAACAGGTCCTCGGGTGAATCGAGCACGTAGATGCCGCAGGCCTTCAGCTTGGCGGCGATGTCCGGTTTCATCACCAGATCCCAGGTGTTGAGCGGCATGTCGCCGAGGATCTCGCGCACCTTCTTGACGTTGAGGCCGATGCCGGTGGTGCCCCACATGTAATTGACCGCGTGAAGATTGCCCGGGTCGAAAGCCGAGAGACGCTGGGTGATCTCCGGCCATTGGTTGGTGAGATTGGGCAGCTTCGCCTTGTCGAGTTTCTGGAAGACCTTGGCGCCGATGAGCCGCTGCAGGAACGGGCCCGACGGCACCACGATATCGTAGCCGGATTTGCCGGCCAGCAGCTTGGTCTCGACGATCTCGTTGTTGTCGTAGGTGTCGTACACCACCTTGATGCCGGTCGCCTGCGTGAACGCGTCGAGCACCTTCGGGTCGACGTAATCGGACCAGTTATAGACGTTGACGACGCGCTCCTGCGCGGACACGGCCGTGACAAGGCCGAAAGCAAGAACGAGCGAAGCGAAGAAACGGATCATCGAGGGCGGCACTCCATAAGATTCGATGCCAGACGCTAGGAGGTTCCGCGTCGGGTGACAACGCCCGGCGGAACGATGTTGTGCCCGCCTTTCGGTTAGACTTTCCGACGTGCGATCCCCGCCAGCCGCTCCAACCCCGCATCGAGGGTCGCGTCCTTCTTGGCAAAGCAGAACCGCACCACGGTTTTCACCGCGCCTTCCGCATAGAAAGCCGATACGGGAATCGCCGCGACGCCGTGATCGGTGACGAGCCGGCGGCAGAAGGCCACGTCGTCGTTCTCTCCCAGGGCGGAGATGTCGATGTTGAGGAAATAGGTTCCCTGGCTGGGAATCACCGCGAAGCCGAGGGTCTCGAGGCCAGCGGTGAACCGGTCGCGGCTGCGCGCGAAGTCGCGCCGCATGGTGTCGAAATAATCGTCCGATTTCGCCAGCCCATACGCCACCGCGCTCTGGAGGTTCGGCGGCGTGGTGAAGGTGAGGAACTGGTGCGACTTCGCCAGCACCTTCATGATGTGGGGTGCCGCGCACACGAACCCGACCTTCCAGCCCGTGAGGCTGAAGATCTTGCCGGCGGAACCGATCTTGACGCTGCGCTCGCGCATGCCCTCGAGGCCGAGAACCGGCTGATGGCGGCGGCCGTCGAACACCACGTGCTCCCAGACCTCGTCCGAAATCGCGATGGCGTCGAAGCGACGGCAGAAATCAGCCAGCAGCGCGAGATCGTCGGCCGAGAAGATCGTCGCCGTGGGATTGAGCGGATTGTTGAAGACGACCGCCTTGGTCTTTGGCGAAAATGCCCGCGCGAGCGCTTCCTCGGTGAGACGGAAATGCGGCGGCTGCAACGTGACGAAGCGGGGAATGCCGCCGGCGAGCCGCACCAGCGGCAGGTAGGCGTCGTACATGGGCTCGAACAGCACCACCTCGTCGCCGGGCTCGATCAACGCCAGGATCGCCCCCGCCAGAGCTTCCGTGGCTCCCGACGTCACCATGACCTCGGTGGCGGGATCGAGATCGAGGCCCTGCCAATGGCCGTAATGGGCCGCGATGGCGCTGCGCAATTCCGGCAATCCCATCATGGAGGGATATTGGTTGTTGCCGTGAAGGACCGCCTCGGCGGCCTTCTGCCGGACATCCTCCGGCCCCGGATCGTCAGGAAAGCCCTGGCCGAGATTGATCGCGCCGGTATCCCGGGCAAGTCCCGACATCACCTCGAAAACGGTGGTGGGTATATTGGCGAAAAGCGGGTTCATGCGGAGGCTCGCGCTGTGGCTCGGACTGAACCGGTTGGTAGCACGGTCCGGGCGGGGTGGCACCCGCTGTGCCGCGTCTTCTTCCCTCTCCCTTGCGGGGAGGGACCGAGGGTGGGGGTGGAGCGACTGGGTGATCGCGGCCGGTATATCGCTCTTTCTTCGCGCGCATCATCTCGTGCTAGGACTTTTCGACCCCCACCCCTACCCCTCCCCGCAAGGGGGAGGGAGAAGCGCGTCCATGCCTCGCACCTTCCTGATTCCCGGCCTCCTGATTCTGCTCGCGGTCCTCACCGTCGCCTCGCTCGTCATCGGTCCTGCGCCAATCCCGCTCCCGAGCGCGCTCAAAGCAATGTTCGTCGATCTCGGCAGCGCCAGCATCGTGGTGCGCGAAATTCGTCTCCCCCGCACCCTGCTGGCCCTCATGATCGGCTGGATTTTCGGCCTTACGGGCGCGGCGCTGCAGGGATTGCTGCGCAATCCTCTCGCCGATACGGCGGTTTTCGGCGCTCCCCAGGCCGCGGCTCTCGGAGCCGTCGTGGTCCTGTATTTCGGCTTCGTCGGCGCCCTCTCGTGGCTGCTGCCGGTGGCGGCGATCGCCGGCGCGCTCATCTCCATCGCGCTGGTGGTGGCGGTGGCGGGCCGAAACGCCACCATCGTGGTTCTGGTGCTGGCGGGTCTGGCGATCGGCAGCCTCGCGGGCGCCGGGACGTCGCTTGCCATCAGCCTGTCACCCAATCCCTTTGCGGTCACCGAGATCGTGTTCTGGCTGCTCGGCTCGTTCGAGGATCGTTCGATGGTGCATGTGTGGCTCGCAGCACCTTTCATTCTCGTCGCCATGCTGTTGCTGCTCGCATCCATGCCGGGCCTTCGCGCGCTGGCGCTCGGAGACGAGACGGCCCGGAGCCTCGGAATCGACACCAACCGCCTGCGCCTGCTCATCGTGGCCGGCGCCGCCATCGGCACCGGCGCGTCGGTGGCGGTGGCGGGTTCGATCGGCTTCGTGGGTCTCGTGGCGCCGCACATGATCCGCCCGTTCGTCGGCTACGATCCTGCCCGGACGATGGTCCCGTCAGGACTTGCGGGCGCGGCGCTTCTGCTTGCGGCCGATTGCGCGGTCCGCCTGATCCCCTCCGACGGCGGAGATCAAGATCGGCGTGCTGACGGCGCTCCTCGGCGTGCCGTTCTTCCTGTGGGTGATCGCGCGGCGGAAAGCCGAATTGTCGGAGGTTCCCGCGTGACCCGCCTCGATTGCCGCCGGCGTGACGGTTCGGCTCGGAGGCCGCGAGGCGCTGCGCGAGGTCGACCTCGCGCTCGAGCCGGGGCGGTTCACGGTGGTGGTGGGTCCAAACGGTGCCGGCAAGACCACCCTGCTGCGATGCCTCGCGGGACTGATCCAGCCGGATCGCGGCACCGTCACGCTGAATGGCGACAATCTGCGGCAGATGACCGGGTCGTCGCGGGCGAAGGCCATCGCGTATCTGGCCCAGAACGGCACCGTCGCGTGGCCGATTCCGGTTGCGAGCGTGGTGGCTTTGGGCCGCCTTCCCCATGGCGAGAAGCCGGATGCCCTGACCCCCGCTGGACGCGAGGCGGTCGCGGCCAGCCATCGCGTCGGTCGGGTTGCGGGGGTTCGAGAGCCGCGCCGCTACCGAATTGTCCGGCGGCGAAAGGGCCCGCGTGCTGCTCGCCCGGGCGCTTGCCACGCGCGCGCCGGTGCTCCTCGTCGACGAGCCGGTCGCCGCCCTCGATCCGCGCCACGAGCTGGTGGTCCTGAGCGTGCTGAAGGCCCATGCGGCAGGCGGGCGCTGTCGTCGTCGCCATCATGCACAACCTGACGCTCGCTGCCCGCTTCGCCGACGAGATCGTGCTCCTGGATGGCGGGCGGCTCGTGGCCCATGCGGCCCCCGCCGAGGTTTTGACGCCGCATCGGCTCGCCGAAAGCTTCGGCATCGTCGCCCGGGTGACGCCTTCGCCCGACGGGCTGGTGATCGTCGCCGAGCGAGCCCTCGACGGGCCATAACGCAACGTTAACCCGCAACCCTGTCAGATTGACAAAGGACCTGCCGCGGCAGATACCGCGCTCACGAATTTCGCAGGGGCTCATGACTCGCCAGGATTTCAAGAAGACCCTCATCATCGTGCATGATCTCGTGATGACGGCGTTCGCCGTCGTCGCCACATTCTTCGTGCGCTTCGACGGGATTCTGCTGACCGATCACCTGCGCAAACTGCCCTATGTGCTGCCGCCCTTCGTGCTGTTTGCCGGCTTCGTCTATTGGTTCTTCCAGCTCTACCGCTCCAAATGGCGCTTCGCGTCGCTGCCGGATCTCTACAACATCTTCCGCGCCTCGAGCGTGCTGGCGCTGGGATTGCTGGTGGTCGACTACATCCTCGTCTCGCCGCAGCTCTTCGGCTTCTTCTTCTTCGGCAAGATCACCATCGCGCTGTACTGGCTGATCCAGATGTTCTTCCTGGGCGGCCCGCGTCTCGCGTTTCGCTACATCAAATACGCCCAGTCGCGGCAAACCCTGCAGCGCGACGCCAATACGCCGACGCTGCTGCTCGGACGTGGCACCGACATCGAGGTGATGCTGCGCGCGATCGAATCCGGCTCGGTGAAAAAGCTCCAGCCGATGGGCGTTCTGTCGTATCGCGCCGATGACCTCGGCCAGTCGATCCGGGGCGTTCCGGTTCTCGGCACCTTCGCGGATCTCGACCAGGTGGTGCAGGATTTCCACGAACGCGGCGTACCGATTCGCCGGCTGGTGGCGACCCCGAGCGCGTTGGCGCCGGAAGCGCATCCCGACATGCTGATCGCCCGCGCGCGCCGTCTCGGCCTGCCGCTGGTGCGCGTCACCTCGCCTTGGCGAAGGCATGCGGGACGCCGAACTGGCGCCTCTCGAAATCGAAGACCTGCTGCTGCGTCCGACCGTGCAGATCGACCGGGCGCGGCTGGAGAATTTCATTCGCGGCAAGCGCGTTCTCGTCACCGGCGGCGGCGGCTCCATCGGGTCGGAAATCTGCACCCGCGTGGTGGCGTTCGGCGCCAGCCACCTGCTGGTGCTCGAGAGCTCGGAACCGTCGCTGCATCAAATTCTCGAAAATCCCACCATCCTGTCGAGCGACACGCAGGTCGATGGCGAAATCGCCGATGTGCGCGACCGCGAGCGCGTGCGCGAGGTGATGAGCGCCTTTTTGCCCGACGTGGTGTTCCACGCCGCCGCCTCGAAGCACGTGCCCTATCTCGAAAAGAACTGGACCGAGGGCATCAAGACCAACGTGTTCGGCTCCATGAACGTCGCCGACGCGGCGGTCGAGGCGGGCGCTGCGGCCCTCGTGATGATCTCCACCGACAAGGCCATCGATCCGGTCTCGATGCTCGGCGCCACCAAGCGCTTCGCCGAGATGTACTGCCAGGCGCTCGACGCGGAATTCATGGGCCGTGGCGGCTCGACGCGGCTCATCGCGGTGCGCTTCGGCAACGTGCTGGGATCGGTCGGCTCGGTGGTGCCGAAATTCAAGGCGCAGATCGCCCGCGGCGGGCCGGTGACCGTGACGCATCCCGACATGGTGCGCTACTTCATGACCACCCGGGAGGCCGCCGACCTCGTGCTCACCTCCGCGTCGCACGCCGACAAGGAAGGCCGCCTGCGGCACGACGGCTCGAACCAGGACGAGCGCGCCTCGGTCTATGTGCTGAAGATGGGACAGCCGGTCCGCATCATCGAACTGGCCGAGCGCATGATCCGCCTTGCGGGCTTCGAGCCCGGCGAGGAAATCGAGATCGCCGTGACCGGGACGCGCGCCGGCGAGCGCCTGCACGAAATCCTGTTCGCCCGCGAGGAACCCCGGGCCGAGATCGGCATCGACGGCGTGATGGCGGCAAAGCCGATCTTCGCCGATCGCGAGCGCGTCGACGGATGGCTCGAGATGCTCCGGCGCACGGTCGCGGCCAACGATCGGGCAGGCCGCCGAGCGCGTGTTCGAGGAGGCAATTCCCGAATTCAGCCGCCGGACGAAGAGTTTCGAGCCAGACGTGCCAGTCCGTCTCGCGTCGAGCTGACCGGCTCCCAGCCAAGGCCTCTCAACGCGTCGGGTTGCGCCACCAGCGAACCGGCGACCCTGTCGAATGCCTCGGACCGTCCCGCCAGCATTGCGCCGAGGCGCAGCATGAACGACGGCACCGGGATCAGACCCGGTTTGCGACCGAGCCCTGCCCGCAGCGCGCCCACGATGCCCGCGACATCCAGAGGCTCCGGATCGGCGACGATGAACGGACGCCGCAACGGTCCCGGCTCGCGCAATACGGCGTCGATCGCCGACGCGAGATTGTCGAGGGAGAGCAACGACCGCTTGGCATGGAGTGCCCCGACAGGGAGCGGCCAGGGCGATTGCGCCAGGCGCAGCAACGCCGCCATGTTTCCCTTCACGCCCGGCCCGTAGACCAGCACCGGACGCAGCGCCACCCAGTCGATCGCCATCGTGTCGAGCCCCTGCTCGGCTTCGAGCTTCGAGCGGCCATAAGCGTCGGTCGGGCGAGGCTCGTCGCGTTCCGTGAGGGGCGTCACCGAAACCGGTCCGGTCTGGGCGCGGATGGAGGACAGGAACACGAAGCGCTTCACGTGCGCCCGTTCGGCGGCGCGGGCGAGGTTGAGCGTGCCTTGCGTGTTGATGGCGCGATAATCGTCCTCGGGCATTCCCGACATGGCGTGGGCAAGGCCCGCCGAATGAATGACCGCATCCACATCGCGAAGCGCCGCCGCCATGTTGTGAGGCGACGCGATATCGCCGATGACGGCGCCGGTCGCCCCCTCCGGCACCTCGGCCGGGCGACGCAGCAGCACGCGCACGCGGTAGCCACGCTTGGGCAGTTCCGCCACCAGATAGCGGCCGATGAAACCGGTCGCGCCGGTGAGTGCGATCAATGGCCCGCTCATGCGGCTTGCTCCGTCTGCTTGGTCGCAAACCGGCGCAGCAGCACATCCGACCAGGATGCAGCCCGCTGCCAGCGCGACAACCTGCACGGAAGGCGTTGGCGAAACAATGGTCCACGCCGCCAGCGCCGCCAGCGCGAGATTGAGCACGAACACATGCGCGCTCACCGCCATCACCGAAAAGCCGTTGACGGTCGCCTGCTGGTAGAAATGACTGCGATGCGCCTCCCACACCTTTTCGCGACGGGCGAGGCGGCGCAGCAACGTGATGGTGGCGTCCGCCAGATGGTAGAGCGGCAGCAGGATCGCGGCCGCAAGTGCGCCGGTGCCGGCGAGTTGCCAGAGAAGCCAACCGACGAGAAAACCGATGGAAAGCGATCCTACGTCGCCGAGAAAAAGCTTCGCCACAGGTTTGTTGAAAGGCGCAAATCCGATGAGGGCGCCGCAGAGCGCCGCCGATATGAGAGCGACCGGTGTGCGGTAAAAATCCAAACCAACCAAGCGCCGCGATGAATGTGGTGATCGGCACCATGGTGGCGATGGTGATCCAATCGAGCCCATCCATAAAGTTGACGAGGTTCACGAACCACAGGCCGGCCAACATCGTGAATGTCCATTCCACGATGATCGGAACGTCGGGAAACAACCGTATTTCGGGTTTGGAAAAAACGACCAGAAGCAGAACGAACTGGAAAGCGAGCCGTGGCAGCGCGGGCATCGGCTTTATGTCGTCCATCGTGCCGACGATACCGAACGCCACGCTCACGGCGGCGACCAGCAGCAGGTGGAAACCGGACAGATCGAGCCACCGGATCGCGATCCCGGCTACCAGGATCGTGGCCGCCAGAATAGCAATCCCGCCGCCTTGCGGAGTCGGCACCTTGTGACTCGAGCGCGCATTCGGACGGGCGAGGGCGTAGCGCACAAGCAGCGGCTTCATGAGTAAGATCAGCACGACGCAGCAAATGGCCGATGCGGCGAGAGCGAAGATCAGCATCTCACGCGCCATGATAATCCCGGTACCATTCCACAAAGCGCCCTATGCCGTCCGCCAGCGAAATCGACGGCGCGAAGCCGACGGCGCGGCGCAGGTCCGACACGTCGGCGCGGGTTTCCAGCACGTCGCCGGGCGGCAGCGGGACATCGACGCGGTTGGCCTTGCGGCCGAGCGCATTCTCGATCAGCGCGATCAGCGTGTTGACCTCTTCGGGACGGTCATTGCCGATATTGTAGAGGCGAAAAGGCGCGCTGCTGGTGGCCGGATCGGGGCTTTCCGCATTCCACGAAGGATCCGGCGTCGCATCGTGAAAAGCGACGCGCACGACGCCCTCGACGATGTCGTCCACATAGGTGAAATCGCGCCAGACATTGCCGGCATTCGCCACCCGGATCTCCCGTCCCTCCGCGATGGCGCGGGTGAAGGTGTAGACCGCCATGTCGGGGCGGCCCCACGGGCCGTAGACGGTAAAGAAGCGCAGGCCCGAGACCGGCAATCCGAAAAGATGCGCGTACGAATGCGCCATCATCTCGTTGGCCTTCTTGGTCGCCGCGTAAAGGCTGATCGGATGGTCGGCGGCGGCGTGCTCGGTGAACGGCAATTGCCGGTTGGCGCCATAGACCGAGCTCGACGATGCGTAGACCAGATGCCGGACCCCGTTGTGCCGGCAGGCCTCCAGCATATGGGTGAACGCCACCAGGTTTGACGCCACATAAGGTTGCGGATCGACAAAGCGGACGCCCGGCTGCGCCGCCAGATGAATGACGCGCTCGAAACGATGCCGGGCGAACAGATCCCGCGTGGCGCCGGGATCGGCGAGATCCATCCGCTCACCCAGGAAGGTATTGTGCGGCAAGAGACGCGAAAAGCGCGCTTCCTTCAGGGCGACGTCGTAATAGGGCGTGAAGCTGTCGACGCCCACCACATGATGGCCATCCCGCAGGAGCCGCTGGGCCACATGGTAGCCGACGAAGCCCGCGGCGCCGGTGACCAGGATGGGTGTTGGCATGAGACGCGCTCGACGAGGTGGTTGTTGCAGCGCTCGAAACGCTGCCTAGTGGGCCGGCACCTTAGCGGGAAGTGACTGATCCGCAACCGGGGTGCTTTCCGTCAAGGGCGCGAAGGCGAGGGATTGCCGTTCCCGGGCGACGAATGCGGTCGGCATGAGGGTTTTCATCTCGGCCTCGGCGGTGCTGAGGAACCCGTCGTCATGGCCCGGGAAGATGTGGAAGATCGCCAGCGCCTTCACGTTCGCGGACTTCGCCAGTTCGACGCCTTTGTGCCAGGTGGAATGCCCCCAGCCCTGGCAGCGGGTATATTCGGCATCCGAGAACATGCCGTCATAGATCATCAGGTCGGCATTGCGCACGAAGGCGGCAAGCGTCGGGTCGGGCCACGGGTCGGAATGCTCGAGATCGCTGATGTAGCAGACGATCCGCCCGCCATGGGTGAAGCGGTAGCCGGTGGCGCCGCCCGGGTGGTTGAGAAGATGCGTTTCGACTTTGGTGCCGTCCGCGAACGACAGGGTATCGCCTGCCCGGAAGCCGTGATGTTCGAAATGCGCCGGCAATTCGTCGAGGCGGATGGGGAAAAGCGGCGGCGAATAAAGGCGTTTGAGGGCTTCCTCGGCGCTCTGCCCGTCAAGATTGCCGCAGAACGTGCGAATGACGCGATCGTTGCTGAGAAGCGCCGGCTTGAAGAACGGCAGGCCGCTGATGTGGTCGAGGTGAAGGTGGCTGAACAGGATGTCGACGGTGTCCGGCGCGTTGTTGCCCAGATGAGATCCCAACGCGGCAAGGCCGGTGCCCGCATCGACGATGAAGAGCCGGTCGCCGCAGCGGATTTCGACGCACGGGGTGTGGCTGCCGAACTCGGCGAATTGCGGACCGGAGGCGCAGGTCGAGCCGCGGACCCCCCAGAATCGTATCTGGAGCTCACCAGAGGATAAGGTCCGCCTCGTCATGGGTAGATCATCGCCGATGTCGAAGTCTCCGCATGTGCCTTTTCACACATGATCAGACCGGGCGGGATGGTCAAGCGGCAAAAAGTCATGCGCTCACAGCCTCCTTCGGAGCGGGCTCGCGCTGCTCGACGCGCGGTACACCGCGTTCGAAACGAACGACGGCCTGGAAAGGCGGTTCTTCCATCGCGGGCGTAATTTCCGGCGTCACCAGCACAAGGCCGCGACCGAACAACGATCTTCGCAGATTTGCCACCAGAGTTTCGGCCGCAATCGTCGGCAACCCGTCGAGCGCGCGCTGGACCACGAGGATGTCGGGCTGGCGCACGAGACAGCGCACCAGATCGATCAGGGCGATTTCGCTCAAGGTCAGATCGCCGCCCTGCAGGTCGATGGGCGTGTTCAGGCCGATCCGCGCCACCTCGGCGTCGAGCCCGCGATCGGTCAAAACCTTGCGGATAACCTCCTGGATCGAAGCCTGAGCGCCGGCCTGATCGGCCGCCACGCGGCCGAACAGCAGGTTGTCCTGGACGCTGGCCGCCGCGCAAAGCTTCGTGGCATCGTAGAATTCGATGGCCGGCTGCAGGCTCACCGGGAGCAT
This sequence comes from uncultured Alphaproteobacteria bacterium, assembly GCA_963828985.1. Classification (GTDB taxonomy): domain Bacteria; phylum Pseudomonadota; class Alphaproteobacteria; order Rhizobiales; family Beijerinckiaceae; genus Microvirga. The sequence goes on along the minus strand of CAWHGT010000003.1, from coordinate 1,034,458 downwards.
GCGGGCAAGATCGGCCCGGGCGGTGACGATCTGCGCTTCCAGCGTTTCGTCGACGAGCCCGAGACGGTGCCGACTCTCGTTGTAGCGCAGCGCCAGGCCGATCAGGCGCTCCTGGTCGCGACCGGTCTGGATCCCGCGCCGGTTTTCCCGCCGGCGTTCCACCAGATCCTCGAAATAGGGACGATCGGAGGCGGAGAAGAACGAGAAACGCTCGAAAAGCGGATGCCCGTCGGGGATCTCGGCAAAGATCTCGATCATGCTGCCGGCGATGGAAAGACCCATCCGCGCCAGCGGCTTGGTGAGATCCTCGGCCTCCAGAATGGCGCGGATGAACGGGTGGCCCGAAAGCCGGTCCTCCCGGAAGGTGTCGCCGATGGCTTTGCCGAACAGCAGGTTCTCGCCCATCGTCGCATAACGGTTGTAGCGATCCGCCTTGAACGGATCGACGAACCTGTCGAGATCGCTCGCCACCAACGCAGCCTGCACGGCGCGCCGGGCCTCGACGATGGCGGCCGCGAGCTTTTCCTCCCGGCGCGGATCGAGGGTTCCGGACAAGCCGCGCGCGTGGGTCAGTCGGTCGAGACCCGTCGTCGCAATGGCCTCCATCAGGTGCCCGTCGCGTTCGTCCTCGGTGGCGCCGTAGAGGAGGTTGTCCCGCAGGGTGCCGGGAATCAGCACCGTCTCGCCCGCCAGCGCAATCCGCCGCGCGCGCTCGACCGCCGGCACCGCCGCCAGATTGATGCCTCCGAAAGTCAGGTGGCCGGTGGAAGGCGTGAGCCTGCCGCCGAGCAGGGAGGCGAGGACCCGCGGCCCCACATCGCCGTCGCCCGTCAGCGCCACATGGGCCGGGAACGAGACCCGCAGGTCGAGGCCGGCGATGCGCGAGCCGCTTGCAGGGTCGAAGGCCGAGACGCCCTCGGCCACCAGAGCGCCGCTATGCGGCAGCGATGCCGGTGCGAGCTCCCGCGCCCGCGGCCGGATCGCCATAAGAGAGTCGACCATGGCGGTCAGCAGGACCTTCGTGCGCTCGACCACTCGCCGCCATTGCACCGATTCGCGCAGCGCGAAGGCCGAGAATGTCGCCGCGAGGGTGCTCGCCACGAGACCACCGGGGCTCGCGACAGAGGCTGACGAATACCAGCTGGCCGCCGCGAGTGTCGCGATCGGCGCGAGAAGGATCATCGCCACCGACAGGGCCTCGGCTATGGCGAGACGCCGTTCCCAGCTTTCCACCGGATGATGGCGCGACTTTAGGCTCGCCGCGAGACGCTCCCGCTCCAGCGCCGCCGTCCCATGCGCGCGGATCGCCGGGACGCGCTGACGAAGCTCCGCGAATGTCCGGTCGACCAGTTCGCCTTCGCGCTCCCGCGTCCGCCCGATATCGATGCGAAGCCGCAAGCGATGACCGTTGAGGGCGGCTCCGGCCAGCAGGACCAGGCCGAGAGCCAGCCCCGAATGCCAGTCCACCGCCAGCACGTACAAAAAAGGAAGCACCACGAGGCCGGCAAGGCGGGCCGAGACCAGCAGCGCTGCTCCCAGAACCCGGCCTTCCCGCGAGAGCTCTTCGCCCGCGAGGCCGTGCAAGGCCGCGATATCGGGCTCTGCCGCAGACGAGGCGGCAAGCGAACCGTCGAGCACGGCGGTGCGGATGCGCGCGACGACTCTGGCGCCGATGCCGACGATCAGCCAGTCGAGGCCGACGGAAAAAATCGCCGTCGCCAGCGGGATCGCCACGCTCCCGAGGATCGCCACCACGGCGAGGGTTTCGACGGCGAGTTCGTAACCCTTGAAGATCACAAGGGGTCCCGAGGCAATCTCGCGCGGCAGGGGAATTGCAATCCGCAGAAAGGTGGCGGCTTCCATCGCCACATCGTCGGCGCGCAAAGCCACGTCGGTGGTCACGCGGATCAGCTCGAGGCCGAACACCAGCGCCACGGCGCTAAGGCCCAGAAGCAGAAAGCCCAGAAGGTGCCGCCCGGGGCTGGTTCTCCAGGCCAGGCGCAGTGGATCGCGCTCCATGAGGTCTCCCAGGATCTCGGATGAGCACAACGTTAGCGAAGCTGAGCTGCAAGAGCCAGTGCCCGGATGCAGAGTTGGGACGCTCTCGGCGGGGCTGCGCGGCAGCCACGAGGCTCAAAACGGCGCACCCCTCGTTTTCCGGGGTTTCCGACTCTATGTTGGTGCCTTAATCGTCCTTGATCCGGTCACGCCGCGAAGGAACGCAATACACTCCGATGATTTCTCCCCGGACGCTCGACCCTGTCTTCCACCTCATCCTCGACCTGTCGGCCCATCAGCCCGCGCCGGGGGTTCCGTCACGCCTGCGCGAATTGTTCGGCGAATTGTCGGATGTCGAAAGCGCCGAGGCGGCGCAGGAGGTCGAGGAGCTGATCTGGACATTGTGGACCTCCCACGAGGATCGCGAGGCCGAGGAAATCATGGCGGAGGCCATCGAGGGCATGGAGGTGGGCGCCCTCGACGCCGCGCGCATTCTCCTCGACGACCTCACGGATCGTTTTCCCGACTGGGCCGAGGCGTGGAACCGGCGGGCGACGCTCTGCTTCATCGAAAAGCGCGACGCCGATTGCCTGGCGGATATCGAGCGCACTCTGGCGCTCGAACCCCGCCATTTCGGCGCGATCGCGGATTTCGGCCATGTCTGCCTGCGTCACGGCCACCTGAACGAGGCGAGGGCGGCCTTTCAGATCGCGCTTGCGATCAATCCCCACCTGGAGGATCTGGGCGAAATCCTCGTGGATCTCGCGCCCGGGAACCTCATGCTGCATTGAGGGCGGCGCGACAATCGCGCCGTTTGCGCCGTACGGCCCGGCGCGTAATCTCGTCGGATGCCCGATTCGATCCACTTCGATCGCCTCAGAGCGTCCGCGCCGCCGCGCAACCGATCCTGCGCCCCGATGGTCGGCAATCTCCCGTGGCGCTTCAGGTGCAGCGCGGCGTCAGGCGGCTATTCGCCCAGCTGGGCCATGCGACCCTTCCGGAAGTCACTCTCGCCAATGGACGGCGCGCCGACGTCGTCGCGTTGTCGTCCAATGGAGTCCTGACCATCGTGGAGATCAAATCCTGCGTGGCGGATTTCCGCGCCGACCGGAAATGGCCGGATTACCGGGACTTCTGCGACCGTTTCTATTTCGCCGCCCCGGACACCATGCCGGCGGATATCCTGCCGGAGGATTGCGGCCTCATCGTCGCGGATTCGTTCGGCGCGGCGATCATCCGCGACGCCTGCCACCATCCCCTCGCGGGCGCCCGGCGCAAGGCCGTGACCCTGCGGTTCGCCCACTCGGCCGCCTCGGCGCTGCACGCGCTGGCCGATCCCGGCGCGGTTCAGGACGGTGGGCTCTAGGTCGATTAACGCGGCGCGCGCTTTGCCAGGATTCGCTGCAGGGTGCGCCGGTGCATGTTGAGGCGGCGGGCGGTTTCCGAGACGTTGCGGCCGCATAATTCATAGACGCGCTGGATATGCTCCCAACGCACGCGGTCGGCCGACATGGGATTTTCCGGCGGCGTCGCGCGCTCGCCGGGGATCGCCATCAGGGCGGCGTGGATTTCGTCCGCGTCGGCGGGCTTCGCCAGATAGTCGAACGCACCCATCTTCACGGCGGTGACGGCGGTCGCGATATTGCCGTAACCGGTGAGGATGACGCCGCGCGCCTCCGGCCGCCGGTTCTTCAGGCGCTCGATCACATCGAGGCCGTTGCCGTCGGACAGCCGCATGTCGATGACCGCGAAGGCAGGCGCTTCGGCCTCGATGGCGGTCAGGCCTTCGGCGACGCTTTCGGCGACGCGCACCACATAGCCGCGGGTTTCCATGGCGCGGGCAAGACGCGTCGAGAACGGACGGTCGTCGTCCACGATCAACAGGCTTTTGTCGGCACGCTCTTCGAACGCCAGCGGCGCATCGGCCATCAAAACATCTCCCTGCATGTCGCCAGCACTCCCACTCCACGCAAATCAGAACGCCCGATCTTCCATATGGGAATTGTTGCTCTCCAAGGGGAGAGTGTCGGCCGCGACAGGCTGCGGCGTTATTGCCGCACCCCTTTCAAACGCGTGACGTGGCCAAACGATCCGCGCCACCGCGCCCGATTCGGGATAAGCGGCGTTGGTCAGGGTCAGCTGCGCGCCGGAGCGCTCCAGCAGGGTCTTGGCGATGAAGAGGCCAAGGCCGAGGCCGCCGCCCTCTTCGCTGTTCTCGTCGCGGTCGGCGGCGCTGCGCGTCGTGACATAGGGTTCGCCGACCCGCAGCAGGATATCGGAGGCGTAGCCCGGCCCATCATCGCGAATCTCGATGACAACCTCGCGGGCCGACCATTCGGCCTCGACAGCGACGCGGCTCGCGGCGAAATCGGCGGCGTTGTCGAGAATGTTGGACAACCCATAGACCACGCCCGGATTGCGCCGCACGATCGGCTCCGGACCCTCGCCCCGGGTTTCCACCCCGATGTCGAGATCGAGCGCCCGTTGCGGCGCAACGATTTCCTCCACCAGATGGCTGAGGGTCACGGTTTCGAGGAAGGCCGAATCCTCCTGGCCCATGGAGGTGAGCTTGGTGAGGATGCCGCGGCAGCGCTCCACCTGTTCGCGAAGGAGCCGGAGGTCTTCGCCGACCTGGCCGTCGGCGGGCAGAGAATGGTGCAGCTCCTTCACCACCAGCGCGATGGTGGCGAGGGGCGTTCCGAGTTCGTGAGCCGCCGCCGCCGCAAGGCCGTCGAGCTGGGACAGATGCTGCTCGCGGGCAAGAACCCGCTCGGTCGCCGCCAGCGCCTCGGCAAGCTGTCGGGCCTCCTCGGCGACACGCCACGCATAGATGCCCGTAAAGACGGTTCCGAGCAGGATGGCGGTCCAGATCCCCGTCACGTAGAGAAACGGCAGCGAGAGCGTTTCACCGGGAAACCACGGCAGCGGCCGGTGCCTGAGCGCCAGCACGGTGGAGAGACCGACCGCGAGGAGACCGAGCGCCAGGGTGCGCTCCGGCGTCAGAGCGGTGGCGGAAATCAGAACCGGGGCGAGAAACAGGATCGCGAACGGGTTCGACAACCCTCCGGTCAGATACAGCAAGGCCGCCAGTTGCAGGATATCGAAAGCCAGCAGGATGGTGGCCGGATTGTCGCCCAGGCGGTGACTTGCCGGAAACTCGATCCGGAGCAGCAGGTTGACGAAGGCGGAGGCGACGATCGCCACGAAACAGAGGCCGAACGGCAGCGGAAAGCCGAGGCCGAAGCGCACGACGGCCACCGCCAGGGCCTGGCCCGCGATGGCAAGCCAACGCAGGCGAACCAGCGTGTCCAGACGCAGTTGCCGGGCGTGACGCGTCAGCGCCGTCGGGGTGTTCTCAACCATCGCCCAACAGGATAGGGCCTTTCCGGGCTAACGCCAAGGACGACTTCGCTCAGAAGAGCTCAACCGTTCAGGGCTCGGAAGCGGCGTGGGCCGCCCGGCTGTCCGAGGGCGCCTCGGCGCGCTCGTCGAGGCCGTAATCGCGCAGCACCGCCGCCACCCGCAGCCGGTAATCGCGAAAGACGCCCGCGCGTCCCGCCGCTTGCGTTCGGCGGTGGCTCGGCAGGTTGCGCCACTGGCGCACCGCCTCCTCGTCGCGGAAGAACGACAGCGACAGGAGTTTGCCCGGCTCGCTGAGGCTCTGGAAGCGCTCGACGGACAGAAATCCGTCGATTGTCTCCAGGTCGGCCCGCAAAGCCGCCGCGAGATCGAGATAATGCTGCATGCGGCCCTCAGTGGGCCAGACTTCAAAGATGACGGCGATCATGGGCTACGATCATGGGCTGATGAGCTTTCCGTGCGGCGCGGAGGCGAGGCGGAGAAAGATCCGGTCCTCGCGCCGGATGAAGTTTTCGCGCTTGGCGAATTCGTAATTGGCGCGGCCTTGCGGGTCCGCCTTGAGCCGCGCCCGGTAGCGTTCGTATGCGGCGAGATCCTCCACATGGTAGATTCCGTAGGCGGTGGTGGCCGATCCCTCATGGGGCGCATAATAGCCGACGAGATCGGCGCCGCAGCGGGGAATTACCTCGCCCCAGCTGCGGGCGTATTCGTCGAAAGCCTCGATCTTGAACGGGTCGAGCTCGTAGCGGATGAAACAGGTGATCATCAGAATATCCCTCGTGAGGAGAACAGGATAGCCGGTTGATACGACGTCGATGCTTCGGCTAACATCGAAGTATGAAAGAAGGCCCCGTCATCGCGTCCGTGGCTGCCCTGCTGGGAGATCCGGCCCGGGCCAATATCCTCACGGCGCTCATCGACGGGCGTGCGCTGACGGTGAGCGAGCTTGCCCGGGCGGCAGGCGTCACCATCCAGACGGCGAGCGGCCATCTGGCAAAGCTCGCGAGCGCCAATCTGCTGATCGGCGAGAAACAGGGCCGGCATCGCTATTTCCGCCTTTCCGGCCCGGATGTGGCGCAGGTGCTGGAAGCCCTGATGGGCCTGGCCCAGCGCACCGGCGCGGTACGGGTACGGACCGGCCCGACCGACGAGGCCCTGCGGGCGGCGCGTGTCTGCTACGACCACCTGGCGGGAGAACGCGGGGTTGCGATGCTGGGAAGTTTCCGCCGGCGGGACTTCATCACCGGCGACGAGGACCTCCGGTTGACGCCGACAGGCCGTCGCTTCTTCGTGGATTTCGGCATCGACATGGGCGCGCTCGAAAGGAGCCGCCGGCCGGTTTGCCGGGCCTGTCTCGACTGGAGCGAACGGCGCAGCCACCTTGGGGGAGCGCTCGGCGCCGCGATCCTGAGCGAAGTGCTGGAGCGGGATTGGGCGCGGCGGGAAGGCCGGACGCTCGCTTTCACCCGCCAAGGTCTTAAGCAATTCGTCGAACAGGTCGCACCCGAAGAGTGACCTCCCAGGGTGGTTTTCCCTCTGCGGAACGGCTTTGTGCGGCCCTTCCCTCCACGGGAGAAACCCGTGGAACCAAGGGATAAACTTGCATTTGGGGCTGGGAACTTACATTTTACACTTTGGGTTGAGGATAAGCTCGAATCGCGTTGGCGAGGAAATAGGGTGCTCTTCCCGCGGGGATATTTGATGAACCTTTCTTATTATATGTACGAAACCGCCCACTGGCTGCTCGGCCCTGCGCGCGCGGCTTCCGGCGCCACCCGGACCCTGCTGGAATTCCCCGGCAACCCCCTGACCGAGACGCCCTACGGCCGCACCGTGACGGCGGCATGCGAATTGTTCGAGCGGACCACCCGACGCTACGGCAAGCCGAGCTTCGACTTTGCGACCACGAAGATCGACGGAAAAGAAGTCGCGGTCAGCGAACGCATCGTCTGGGAGCACCCTTTCTGTGACGTGATCGCCTTCGACCGCGCTCACAAGAGCGCCGCAACCCAGCCGCAGCTTCTGATCGTGGCTCCCATGTCGGGCCATTACGCGACCTTGTTGCGCGGCACCGTCGAGCCTTTCCTGCCGACCCACCGGGTGATGATCACCGATTGGGCGGACGCCCGCATGGTGCCGCTGGCCGAGGGCCGATTCGATCTCGACGATTATATCGATTACCTCATCGACATGTTCCGCACCTTCGGGCCGGACCTTCACGTGATGGCCGTGTGCCAGCCGGCAGTGCCGGTGATTGCCGCGATCGCCCGCATGGAAGCCGAGAACGACCCGAAGACGCCCCGTTCGATGATCCTGATGGGGGGCCCCATCGACACCCGCCGCTCTCCCACCGCCGTCAATCTGCTCGCCGAGGAACGCGGCATCGCGTGGTTCGAGCGCCATTGCATCATGCAGGTGCCGCCGTCCCATCCGGGCTTCTGGCGCAGCGTCTATCCGGGCTTCCTGCAGCTCTCCGGCTTCATGGCGATGAACCTCGACCGCCATGTGACGGCCCATTGGGACATGTTCAACCACCTGGTCGAGGGCGACGGCGATAGCGCCGAGAAGCACCGCGACTTCTATGACGAATATCTGGCCGTGATGGACCTCACGGCCGAATTTTATCTCCAGACCGTCGACAAGGTGTTCGTGCGCCATGAATTGCCCAAGGGCGAGATGATGCACCGGGACAAGCCTGTCGATCTGGTGTCGATCCGCCGCTGCGCCATCATGGCGATCGAGGGCGAGCGGGACGACATTTCGGGCGTCGGCCAGACGCTGGCGGCCCTGGAGCTGACACCCAACCTGCCCGCGACAAAGAAACTCTATCACCTTCAGAAGAGTGTGGGCCATTATGGCGTCTTCAACGGGTCGCGGTACCGGACTGAGATCGCTCCTCGAATCGCTGAGTTTGTTCGGCAGCATGCCGATTCAGAGAAGGCCGGACAGGTCGCCGCCTAGGCGTCAAGTCTCTCCAGGTCGGGCGGAGCGTCTCTGGCCAGCGGCAAACGGCTGCGCTGACACGGAGGGTTCCGCAGGGCAAGTTGCGGACATGAAACTCGCCCTCCGCCGGATCCCCGAGGATCCACCGCATCTGAAAGTCACTCATGAAGGCCGCACGCTGAAAGTGGCCCTCAGGCGGCGCCCCACGGCAAAACGCATCACCCTGCGGGTCTCGAGCGCCTCGGGCGAGGTGGTGCTGACCATCCCGGAACGCACCAGCCTCGACCTTGCCCAACGCTTCGCCGACGATCACGGCGGGTGGATCGCCACCCGTCTGGCCAAGGTCCCGACCCGCGTCCTGTTCGAGCCCGGCGCGCTCGTCCCCTTGCGGGGCGTTCCACACCGCATCGTTCATTGGTCGAACGTCAGGGGGGTGACGCAGGCGGCGACCGCCAGCGACGGAAGCCCCATCCTCGCCGTCTCGGGAGCCGCCGCCCACGTGGCCCGCCGGGTGCAGGATTTCCTCGAGGCCGAAGCCCGTCGCGACTTCGCGCAGAGCGTCAAGCGCCATACGACGGCGCTCGGCGTCCCGGCCAAGCGCATTACCGTGCGCGATACCAAAAGCCGCTGGGGCTCATGCTCGGCGACCGGAGCGCTCAACTTCTCCTGGCGCCTCATCATGGCGCCGCCCTTCGTGCTGGATTACCTGGCGGCGCACGAAGTCGCGCATTTGCGCGAGCTCAATCATTCGCACCGCTTCTGGAAGCTTACCCACCAGCTTTGCCCGCGCACCGAAGACGCGGAAAAATGGCTGAAGGTCTACGGGGGCGCGCTGCATCGGTTCGGGTGAGCGGGGTATCCGGCGGCCCTCTCGGTTCTCGAGGCGCGCCCGGAATGACAAGTGCACAAGATCGTCTTATGCCAGTCTCCGTTCTCTAATCCTCGGTACCTTAGGTCCCATGCTCAAGCGCAACACGTTCGCCTTGACCATCGTCCTTGCGCTGTTGACCGCGCTTGGGCCGCTTTCCACCGACATGTACCTGCCGTCCCTGCCTTCGATCGCGAGCGATCTTTCGGCGAGCGCGAGCCAGACGCAGCTCACCCTTTCGGTCTTCCTGTTCGGCTTCGCGGTCGGGCAATTTTTCTACGGGCCGATCTCGGACCGGGTCGGGCGCAAGCCGGTGCTGCTCACCGGCCTCGTGCTGTTCACGCTGGCAAGTCTCGGCTGCGCCCTCGCGCCCGATATCGAAAGCCTGATCGTCCTGCGTTTCTTTCAGGCGCTCGGTGCATCGGGCCCCGTCGTGCTGGCGCGCGCCATCGTACGGGATCTCTACGAGGGCTCACGGGCCGGGCGGGAATTGTCGCGCATGGCGTCGATCATGGGCGTGGTGCCGGCGATCGCGCCGGTGATCGGCAGCCTTTTGACGCCGTTCGGGGGATGGCGCGTGACGTTCTTCCTCGCCCTCGCGTGCGGCGTGGCGCTTACCGTGACGGTGGCGTTCCAGCTCGGCGAAAGCCTGCCTCGGAAAACGCCGAACGCGGTCTCGTTCGGGTCGATCCTGCGGGGATTCTCGAGCCTCCTCGAACATCCGGGCTATCGGGTCTACACGATGCTGTCGATGCTGGGTTATGGCGGCCTGTTCGCGTTCATTTCCGGCTCGTCCTTCGTGCTGCAGAACATCTACGGGCTCGGGCCGCTCGGCTTTGCATTCTCGTTCGCGTTCGTGGTGGTGGGCTATATCGGCGGCACGTTCCTGGCCCAGCATTGGGTGAGCAGGCGCGGTCTCGACGGCACGATTCTGATCGGCGTCTCGTGCCTCGCGCTCGGCGGCAGCCTCATGATCCTGCTGGTGGCGTTCGGCGTCACCTCGTACATGGCGATCGTGGGGCCGATGGCCGTCTATGGCGCCGGTGTCGGTCTCACCATGCCGCAGGCCATGGCCTCGGCCCTGATGCCGTTTCCCGATCGCGCCGGCGCCGCCTCGTCGCTCCTCGGCATCTGTCAGATGAGCTTCGCGGCGCTTCTCGGCATCGCGCTCGGCCAGCATCTGGACGGCTCCGCCCTTCCGCTGCCGATTGCCGTCGCGGCCACCGGCGTGACGGCGCTCGCGGTATTTCTTTCGACCGGTCGGGCGCGAAACGCCAAGGCCTGAGCCTCGCCTCGTTCCTCCGGCAAAGCCCGAACAGCTTCTCGAGGACATTCTTCGGGCCGCGGCACTCGTCGGGGACTAGTACGGCACCATTCTCGTCGACATCATCCGGGGCGCCACGAGCGGAGAATTCCCGCTCGTGACTGGCCCTGTTGGTATCAGATGATGAAGAAGCTGGCGTCCGTCAGGAGCGGCTTGGTGCTGAGCGTCGCGATCAGGACCGCGCCGATATCACCCTTCTGCGGATTGGCTCCGTCCGCATCGTAATAGACCTTGCCGGTCGCCCGATCGTAGATGATCCGGTCGTCCTGATCCTTCGCGGCGGTGCCGAGGGCGAAGGCTGTGGATTTGAGGACGCCGACATCGGTCGCGCGGAACGCCGTGAAGGCAGCCCGCGAAAGGTGGATCTGGTCACCTTCGGCGACGCTGAAGTCGGTGATGAGGATCTGGTTGCTTTTCGTCGGGGCGGCATCGAACACGAAGGTATCCGAACCGGACCCGCCGGTCAGCTTATCCAAACCGCCGCCGCCGATCAGAGTGTCGTTTCCGCCCGCGCCGTTCAACACGTCGTTCGTGGTGCCGCCGAGAATCCGATCGTTGGCCGCGCCTCCGATTACATTTTCAGCCTTAACGTCGAGAACCTTGATCACAAAGGTCTGTTCGGTGCTCGTGAAGCCGTCGCTGACCGCCACCTTGATGCCGAAGGTCGCCGCCTGCTCGTAGTCGATCTTGATGCCATCCTTCACGCGAAGCTGGTTGTTGACGATCGTCACACGCCCCTGCGCATCGTCCGTCAGGGTGTAGGTCAACTTATCGCCATCGGAATCGGTTGCCGAAAGCGTTCCGATCAACGTGTTGGAGAGTGCATATTCCTTGATCGAATTGCCGGAAAGCACAGGGCTGGTCGGCGCGTGATTGGCGGACTTCACCCGGATGTCGACAGGCGCTTGGACCGATCCGCCATGGCCGTCCGATGCGGTCACCGCATAGGTGAAGGTCGTATCCTGGGCGACCCGGATCAAGGTTTCGTCGCGAACCGTCACGACGCCGTTCACGATCTGGAAGCGGCCATCCGCGCTCACCAGGCCATTCGAGCCCGCCCGGGCGTCGACGAAGCCGAAGGTCAGCGCATCGCCATCCGGATCGAGCCCGCTGAGGGTGCCGACCGTCGCGCCCGTGGCAGCCTTGTTGGTGATCGTGCCGCCCGAAAGCGTCAGCGAGATCGGAGCCTGGTTCACGTTCGTGATGGTAATCGCCACGGTGCCCGACGAGGTTCCGCCGAGTCCGTCCGACGCAACGATGCCGTAGTTCAGGATTGTGTCGTGCCCGACCTGGATCAGGCCGGCGTTACGCACCTGAATGACATCGCTGACGATCTCGAACCGCCCGTCGGCGCTGACCAGGCCATTCGAATTCGCCAGGGCGTCGGCGAACTTGAAACTCACGAGCTGGCCGTCCGGGTCTACAGCCGACAGCAGCCCGACCGTCGTGCCGTTGCTCACTGTGTCGGAAATCGTTCCACCGGAGAGGACTGGTGCGGCCGGAGCGTGGTTGACGAAGTGGTGCACCGATTCGACACTGATGCTCGAGTTCGGCTGAATGCTTGCGCCGCTCGCATCCGAAAGCGTGATCGTGAATGTGGTCGTCTCGCTGCTGCCGTCCACCGCATTAGGACGATCGGTCGGATTGAAGCGAAGCAGCCCCAATGCTTTCTGGATGTAGTCGGCCGTGCCGAACAGGGTGACGAAGCCGGCGGTGTTGTAGGTGCCGTAGCCCGGCGCGGGCACGAGAGCACCCTTGCTGCCGTCGTACGAGATCTTCATCGACAGATTGTCGAACGCATTCGAATCGTTGACCGTGACATTGACGAAGGGCGCCACCAGGCTCGTGTTCTCGTTATCCGCGATGGTATAGGTCGCAACCGGGGCATCGAGAGTGGGAGCGCGGTTTTCGGCCGCCGCGCTCACCGAAACATTCGTGTTCGGCGCGGAGGCTGCGCCACCGCTGTCGATGGCCGAGATGGTGAAGCTGGTCGTCTCAATGGTGCCAACTCTCGCGTTCGGACGATCGGTCGGGTTGAACTGCAGGCCTTGCAGCGCAGTCTGGACCTCCGCGGCGGTGCCGCTCACGGTGTAGGTTCCGAGCGCAGCATTGTAGTTGCCGATGCCGAGGTTTTCGAACGCGCCCTTGGTTGCGCCATCCATCGTGACTGTGACGGTGAGGCTCGTGCTGTCGTCGTCGGAGATCGTCACGGTTCCGAACGGCTGGGCGCTCTGCCTGTCCGTGATCGCCAATGTGACCGGAGCGGTGACGCCGCCGATGACCGGCGCGACGTTGTTGCCGGTCGAGATGCTGCCATTGCCGACGAGGACGATCTGCTCGACATTGGCGAGCTTGCTTCCGTCGAAGTTCGCGACGGAGATGTAGACCGTGTCGTTGCCGCCGACGGTGCCGTTGGTCTCGGTAATCACATCGCCCAGATTGTCGACGTAATACACGTCGTCGCCGTTGCCGCCGATCATGGTGTCGGCGCCAGCGCCGCCGTCGATGGTCTGGTTGAAGTCATCGCCCGTGATCGTGTTGTCGAGATTGTTCCCGGTGAACGTGGCGTTGAAGCGGCCGTTGAGGTTCTCGACATTGGCGGTCAGGGTGTAGCTGAACCAGGCGTCGACGGTATCGATGCCGCCGTTTGCGTTTTCGATGACGTATTCGGGGACATCCCGATCGCCCAGGACGTAAAAATCGTTGCCTGCACCACCGACCAGCGTCTCTGAATAATTATCCTGACCGCCGTTGAGGGTGTCGTTGCCATTCCCGCCGATCAGCATATCGGCACCCGACCCTCCGATGAGCCAGTCGTTGCCGTTGCCACCATCCAGTGTCTCGGCTGCACCGCTTCCGCTGAAGGTATCGTTGCCGGCGCTCCCGATCACGGATCTGATCTCGGAAATGACGTCCTTGGCGTACAATATGCCGTTGTAATATTCACTGACCCGGTTGGCGCCCAGTTCGGCTTTGATCGACGCGGCAGGACTGGTCAGGTCCTCATAGGTGAGCGTGGTGGTGCCGTTGCCGTTGATGATGTTGGCGGTGGACGTGTAAGAGCTGGTGCCGCTCCCGTTGGCAATCGCGCCGTGAACAATGTCCGCGCCGTCGGTCGCGTCGATCAGGGTATGGATGCCAGCATACAGGACGTCATTTCCGGCGCCCCCGTAGATGGTGTCCGCTGCCACGCCGCCGTAGATGGTGTCGTTCCCTTCGCTGGCCGACCACCTGGGTGATGCCCGAGAGGATATCCTCGCCCTGGCCGCTCGCCCGGCCGGTCATCAGATTCACCAGGACAGGAGCAGAGCCGGAATAACGGGCGGTGCCGTTGATCAGCGTGTCATTCCCCATTCCACCATTGAGCCAGTCGCCGGTGCCGCTGCCGATCAGCGTGTCGTCGCCGTCGCCGCCGAACAATCTCACGTCCTGGGCGGAATTGGCGGCGTTGAGGATGTCGTTGTGGATTGAGCCAGTGATGTTCTCGATATTGACGTAGGTGTCGAGGTCTCCAAAGGTATCGGTGCCGGTATTCGACTGATAGACGGTCGTGCCGTAAGTCCACGCGACATCGCTGAGATTGGCAACGACGCCCAGGCTGCCGGTCTCAGGCGTATACGAGACGATATCGTACTCCTCTCCTCCGTCGAGGGTATCGTTGCCGGCCCCACCGATGAGCAGATCGTTCTCGCCGTCGCCGTTCAGGTGGTCGGCCGCCGAACCACCCCAGAGGGTGTCGTTCCCATAATCCGCGTTGATGGTGACCGAGGTGGTGCTGGCAGGATTGCCAAGCTCGTCGTCGAATTCGCCGCCCTGGATCACCGTCCCGGCACCCGCCAGGGTGTTCGAGGCGGCCAGCGTCGTGCCGCCATCCGCCGCGACGATTACGTGACGATCGGCGGCCTCGCCGAGCGCCGGGAGGTCGGGCCTGCCGGAACCGTCGCTGTCGCTGTCAGCCGCCGAGGCCGAAGCCCGGTCTGATTCGATGAACAAGGGGCTCGCACCATGCGCTCCCGCCCGCTCCATGACATCCGGAAGGGCCGGAATGCTCGGAAGCGTTGCGTCGATCAGGCTTGATCGGATGTGCTTGGTCATGATTGTCCCCTAGTCTGATGGACGCGTCTGGTTATTGCGCGCTTGCCCCAAAGTAATATGTTAGATCATATCTAAACCATCACCCGTGACAGCTCTTCAGACAGGGGGGAAATTCAATTATTTCAGGCCGCGTAGGCGGAGCGACGCCTCAGAGCCCGAACAGCTTCTCGAAGAAGTTCTTCGGCGGTGCCCGCCGCCTTTGTGCCGGGGCGGGGGCGATTGCCGCCTCCTGCTGCCCGCCGCCTGCATCCGCCACGGGGATCTCGCCGGGCCGCATGAAATACTCGCTGCCGGGCAGCGGCACGGGTTTCTGGTCCTTCAGCGCGACTTTCATGAAGTTGTGCCAGACTTCCGTCGGCAGGTTTCCGCCGGTGACGCGCTTGGTCAGGGCGCCATCGTCATTGCCGAGCCAGACCCCCGCCACGAGGCTGCCGGAGAAGCCCATGAACCACGCGTCCTTGTAATCGTCCGTCGTGCCTGTCTTGCCGGCGAGCGCCCAGCCGGGGATCTGCGCCTTCTTGGCGGTGCCGATCACGAAGGTGTTGTGCATCATGTCGTTCATCATCGCGGCCGTCATGGGGTCCATGACGCGGCCAAGCCCGCCGCCATTCGGCCGGCGGTAGATGACGCGCCCGTCGGCGGTCTTGACCTGGGCGATCACGTACGGAATGACGCCCTCACCGCCATTGGCGAAGGCCGCATAGGCGCTCACCATCTCGAGCGGCGTGACCTCCGAGACGCCGAGCGCCAGCGACGGCACCGGCTGGAGCGGCGAATTGATCCCGAGCTTCTGGGCCTCCTGGACGACCGCTTTCGGCCCCACCTCGATGGCGAGCTTTGCCGCCACGGTGTTGAGCGAGAGCGCCAGCGCGTCGCGCAGCGTGATGGCGCCGCGATAGCCGTGATCGTAGTTCTTCGGCGACCAGCCTTTGTAACTGACCGGCGAATCCTCCCGCACCGTGTTGGGAGTAAGCCCCGCCTCCATGGCGGCCAGATAGACGAACGGCTTGAACGAAGACCCGGGCTGGCGGCGCGCCACGGTGGCGCGGTTGAACTGGCTCGCCTCGTAATTACGGCCGCCCACCAGCGCCTTGAGGGCGCCGTCCGGCTGCATGGCGACGAACGCGCCCTGGCTCACGTTGAATTTCTGTCCCTGTGCGTCGAGCACATCGACGAGGGAGCGTTCGGCGGCGTTCTGCAGGACCGGGTCGAGGGTCGTCGACACGACGATGTCGGATTCGACCGTCCCGACGAAATCGTCCAGCACATCCATCACGTAATCGGCCGCGTAATTCACCGAACCGGCGCCGGGCGCGCGAACCGGTTTCGCGGGCGCGCCAAGGGCCGTCTTGGTCATGCCGGGTGTGATGAAGCCGAGATCGTTCATGGCCGCGATGACCAGCTCCGCGCGGGCTTGCGCGGCGTCCGGATTGCGGTTCGGCGCAAGGCGCGACGGCGCCTGTACGAGGCCCGCCAGCACGGCCGCCTCCGACAACGACACATTGCGGGCGGACTTGCTGTAGTAGCGCTGGGCGGCGGCTTCGACGCCATAGGCGCCGGCGCCGAAATAGACCCGGTTGAGATAGAGCTCCAGGATCTGGTCCTTGGTGTAGTTGCGCTCCAGCCATAGGGCCAGGATCGCTTCCTGAATCTTGCGCGAGGCCGTGCGCTCCTGTGTCAGGAACAGGTTCTTGGCGAGCTGCTGGGTGAGGGTCGAGCCGCCCTGCGAGACGCCGCCACGATTGACGTTGCGGTAGAGCGCGCGGGCGATGCCCACGGGATCGATGCCCCAATGGTCGTAGAAACGCCTGTCCTCGATGGCGACGAACGCCTTCGGCAGATAGGGCGGCAACTCGCCGATGGAGACGGTCCGTCCGCCGGTCTCGCCCTTGTTGGCGAGCAGCGTTCCGTCGCTTGCCATGATGGCGATGTTGGGTGGGCGCTTGGGTACCGTGAGTTCGTCGATGGGCGGAAGCTGCGAGGCGTAATACGCCACCACGCTGCCGACCGCGATCACGCCCCATAGGCACAAGACCAGGCCGGCGTAAAAAAGCTTGTTCCAGATCGAGCGGCCGCCGCGGCGCCGCGTGGATTTCCGCCGCCGCGAAGGCGGACGGGCCGAACCGCCTCCACCGCTTCCAGACCCACGCTTCTGCGCCATACTGCCCCCTGCCCGATCATCAGCCGAAAGGCGAAAATCCTGCGCCTTCGCTTCGGTGGCGGGCGCGCCGAAATTCGGCTCGCGCCTGTCCCGTCCGTTCGCCACGTGAAACCCCTTAAAACCGCTCTCAGGCCGATGATCCGGCTTTGTTTCGTGCCCTGAGGCACTCTAATTATGGCGGTTTAAGGGGCGGTTAAGTCCGACCGCACATTATTGCGACGAGGTGTTGCGCCGCTGCCATCATGCCTCCGCCATGTCGTGGATGCGGGCCAGATCGCCGACGAAATCCTCGTAGGCCTTCCGC
Organism: uncultured Alphaproteobacteria bacterium; assembly: GCA_963828985.1. Lineage (GTDB taxonomy): Bacteria > Pseudomonadota > Alphaproteobacteria > Rhizobiales > Beijerinckiaceae > Microvirga. The sequence continues at coordinate 1,017,405 of CAWHGT010000003.1, read as the reverse complement.
TTGTCGGCCTCATTCGGAATTCGCAGCAGATAGGACGGATGCACCGTGACGTAGCCGGCCCGGTTTTCGAAATGCGCCGGGCCCCGCGCCTTCGTCACCGGCAAGGCCTTGCCGGATAGGGCCAGCAGCGCCGTGCCGCCCAAGGCCACCACCAGCCGCGGCTGCACCAGGTCGAGCTCCTTCATGAGAAACGGCCGATAGTGTCGGACTTCGCCGGCCGTAGGCTTGGCGTGGATGCGGCGCTTGCCGCGCTCCTCGAACTTGAAATGCTTGACCGCATTGGTGAGATAGACCGTGTCGCGCGCGATCCCGGCCTCGCCCATGGCGCGAACCAGCAACTGACCGGCGGGACCCACGAACGGCCTTCCCTGCAGATCCTCCTGATCCCCCGGCTGTTCGCCCACGAAGGCAATCGCCGGATGGGCCGGACCTTCGCCGAAGACCGGCTGCGTGGCACCCGGCACGAGAGGGCCGGCGCGGGCGATGATGGCGTTGAGTTCATGGAGGGATTTCGGTTCCTGGTCCCACATCGCCTCGAGCGCCCGCTCGGGTTTGCGCTTCGCCGGCATCGTCGCCTCCTGGTCGATCATGCGCGCCATCCGCTGCGGCGCGTCTTGTATCAACGCCGCGATGGAGGCTGCCTCCGGCATGTTGCGCCAATATTTTTTCGGCATCTCGGCCCGCATGGCCCGCGGGTTCACCCGCGCGGGATTGAACACGCTCTCGTAATAATCGCGCCAGCCCTCCTCGAACCGGTCGCTTGTCGGCGCATCCGCGCGGCGCGCCGGCGGGCCGAACACGAGCGCGGTGCGATCCCACCGCATCGACCCGATGGGGGTCAGGATCGTCCAGTCGAGGGAGCCGAAGCGGTCGATGAAGAACTGCGCGGTTGTCTCCAGGATGAAGTGCTCGGGCTCGAACCACGCCACGAAGCGCTCACCATCCTCGCCCTCGACACGGCGAAAGCGCAGGAACGCGTGCATCTTGTGCAAATCACGGCGGATCGTGCGCGCCATGCGTTCGAGACGATGCACCAGCGGATCGCTCGGCACGTCGAGCAGCGCGCGCTCGCCATGCCGGATGCGCCAGACGAGGCGGTAGAGCAATGCATACCGCTCCGGATCGCGGTGGCAGACAACCAGGCCGATCAGCTCGCCGACGCGCTTCGGCAAGGCGACGGGTGGCGCGCGCATCTCGGCGGAATCGCCGAACAGATCCGGCGCCTCCGTGAGCATGAATACGACGTCCTCCGGCGCGAGCTCGTCGGCGAGAAGCGCCCGCACGGCGCGCCGGAATCCTTCGAGATCCGCGCCGTCTTTCAGGACGATGCGTCGCGGCTTCATCCGAACAGGCTCAGCTGCCGCGGAGCTTCGACGAGTCGTTGGCGCAAATTCGCCGCATCGAGCGTGGCGCCGGGACGATGATCGACAGCGACCAGGAAAGCGCGGGCCCGTTTGAGCCCGGTGGTGAGACGTCCCACATCCTCGAAGCGCAAGGTCGTGTGCCGTCGCGCCGAAATGATGCGGTCGACCGCCCTTGCGCCAAGGCCCGGCACGCGCAGCAGCATCTCGCGATCGGCGCGGTTCACGTCGACCGGAAACAGATGACGGTTCTTCAGCGCCCAGGCGAGCTTCGGGTCGATGTCGAGATCGAGCATTCCGTCCGCATTCCCGGCCGCGATCTCATCGACGCCGAAGCCATAATGGCGCAGCAGCCAATCGGCCTGGTAGAGCCGGTTCTCGCGCTGCATCGGCGGCGGCTTCAACGGCAGGATCGCGCTCGAATCGGGGATCGGGCTGAACGCCGAATAATAGACCCGCTTGAGCTTGTAGGTGCCGTAGAGCGTGGCGCTGGTCCGGAGCACGTCCGCGTCCGTGGTCGAATCCGCACCGACGATCACCTGCGTCGATTGACCGGCCGGCGAAAACCGGCGCTTTTCCTCGCGCGCTTCGGCGATCCGCTCGTGCATCTGCGCCATCGCGCCCTTGATGGAGGCGCCGTTCTTCTCGGGCGCGAGTTTCGCCAGCGATTCCGGCGTCGGCAGTTCGAGATTGATCGACAGCCGGTCCGCCCACAAACCTGCCTGCTCGATCAGCCATGGGCTCGCCTCCGGTATCGTCTTGAGGTGGATGTAGCCGGCAAAAGCGTGGACCTGCCGAAGGGTTCTGGCGACGCGCAGCATCTCCTCCATGGTGTGGTCGGGCGTGCGGATGATGCCGGAGGACAGGAACAGGCCCTCGATGTAGTTGCGCTTGTAGAACTCGATGGTGAGCGTCACCACCTCGTCGACGCGAAAACTTCGCCCGCTTCACGTTGGAGGAGCGGCGATTGACGCAATAGGCGCAGTCATAGAGGCAGTAATTGGTGAGCAGGATTTTCAACAGCGACACGCATCGCCCGTCCGGCGTGTAGGCATGGCAGATGCCGGCGCCGGTGGTCGAGCCGAGACCGCCCGGACCGGCCTTGCGCTTCGGCGCGCCCGAGGACGCGCAGGACGCGTCATACTTGGCCGCATCGGCAAGGATCCGCAATTTCCGCGACAGTGTCTCGTCCATGGCCGCCTTCTCGTATGTTCGTTGTTTGTTCTAGGGCGCTGATGCGCCGAAACACAGCCGGACGCGAGGTCGCACCCGCGGCGCCGGGCTGACGCAACGCGACTCACCTGCCGTCATGGCCGGACTTGATCCGGCCACCTACGTCTTTCTTGCGCGGCGCGGTAAAAAGTCGTGGGTGCCCGGGTCAAGCCCGGGCATGACGGCGGGGGGAAACGAAAACGCCTTGGGAACGCAGGCTGCAACATAACAAGACCGAGCGAACATCGTCGCCTTCCCCTTCGACAAATCCCCCGCAACCGGCTAAGCGCCACTCAGCATGTCGGTGATCCGCTCATCTCTTCTGGTCGGCCTCGGCGCGGGCGCGTCGCGGATCTTGGGATTCGTCCGGGACGTGCTGTTCGCGCAGGCGCTTGGCGCAGGGCCGGTGGCGGATGCGTTTCTGGCGGCGTTCCGGTTGCCCAATCTGGTGCGGCGGGTGGTGGGCGAGGGCGGGCTCAATCCGGCTCTCGTGCCGGCTCTTGCCGCCCTCGACGGAGATGCCCGGGCCCGCATGGCCGGCGACGTGGTGACGGTCTTTGCCCTCGCGTTGCTCGGCTTGACCGGAATGGTGGAAATCGGCGCCGGATTTCTCGCCTTCGCCCTCGCGCCGGGGCTCGCCGGCGAACCCGACACGGTCGGACTTGTGGCGCTCTATACGCGGCTCGCTTTTCCCGCCGTCATCTGCATCACGCTCGCGTCGATCGGCGCGGCGTTGCTCAATGTCCACAAGCGCTTCACCGCCGCGAGCCTGGCTCCGTTGGCGGTGAATGGCGGCCTCATCGCGGCGCTCCTCATGATCGAGACCCGCTCCTCGCTGGCTCTTGCTGAAAAAGCCGCGTGGCTGGCGGTCGCCTCGACGCTTTCCGGAATCGTCCAGCTTGCCATCGTGGCCGTCGCACTCCGGCGCGGCGGCCCGGCGCTGCTGCGGTTTCGCCGGCCGGTCTGGTCGCCCGCCCTTCGGGGCCTGCTGCTGGCAGGCTTTCCAGCCCTCATCGCCAGCGGAGCGGTGCAGCTCTTCGTGCTCGTCGGCACACAGGTGGCGTCGTTCTGGCCCTCGGGGGTTTCGTGGCTCTATTTTGCCGACCGGGTGGTGCAGTTGCCGCTCGGGCTGATCGCGGCGCTCGCCAGCAGCGTCCTCCTGCCGGAGCTGGCGGCGCGTTTCCGGGCCGGCGAGCAGCAGGCCATGCTGCGTTCGCAGAACGGCGCGATCGGTCTCGCCCTGCTGCTGTCGCTGCCGGCAAGCGTCGCGCTCTGGTGGCTTGCCGAACCGATTGCCGTCGTGCTGTTCCGCCGGGGCGCCTTCGACGATGCGGATGCGGCCGGCACGGCGCTCGTTCTGATGGGGCTCAGCCTCGGCCTGCCCGCCGCCACCCTCGCCAAGGTGTTCAGCCAGACCCTGTTCGCCAAAGGAGCGCTCCGGGGCGCCGTGATAGCGGCCCTCGCCGGCATGGTCGCCACGGCGCTGCTGTCCTTCGCGCTCGGCACTGTCTGGGACGCTTTCGGCCTTGCGCTGGGCATCAGCCTCGGCTGCGTCGTTCACGCCGGCTTCCTGGTCTGGCTGCTGCATCTCGCCGGATTATGGGCGCCCGATCGGGCGCTTTTCACCCGCGCGGTCCGAATCGCCAGCGGCGAGCGGCGCTGATGGGGGTCTTTCTCGCCGCGAGCCAGCGGGCCCTCCCTCGGCCTGACGCGCTCTGGCTCGCCGTTTCATGCATGGCCGGGCTCGTGGTCTATGCTGCCGCCGCGTGGCTCCTGGGCGCCGTCACCCGGGGGGATTTCGCTCCGCTGGCGAAAAAAGCCTAAGGAGCTTGCATCGCGGCCCCGCCCTGTCATAACCCCGCGGGATTGCGTTTTCAGGAGTTCGAATCCACGATGGCGACGTTCAAGGAGCTGGTGTTTTCAGGCGTCCAGCCCACCGGCAACCTCCACCTCGGCAATTATCTCGGAGCCATCAAACGCTTCGTGACGATGCAGGAAACGCATGATTGCATCTATTGCGTGGTCGACATGCACGCGATCACCATGCCGCAGAACCCCCACGACCTGAACCGGCAGATCCGCGAAGTCACGGCGGCGTTCCTCGCCGCCGGCATCGATCCGACAAAGCACATCGTGTTCAACCAGAGTCAGGTCGCCGAGCATGCGGAACTCGCCTGGGTGTTCAACTGCGTCGCCCGCCTCGGCTGGCTCAACCGCATGACGCAGTTCAAGGACAAGGCCGGCAAGGACCGCGAGAACGCCTCGGTGGGGCTCTACGCCTATCCCGACCTGATGGCGGCCGACATCCTGGTCTACCGCGCCACCCATGTGCCGGTGGGCGAAGACCAGAAGCAGCATCTGGAACTGACCCGCGACATCGCGCAGAAATTCAACAACGACTGGGCCGAATCGATCGCCGAACACGGGTTCGGCGATGCTTTCTTCCCGCTGACCGAACCGTTGATCGCCGGCCCCGCCACCCGCGTCATGTCGCTTCGCGACGGTTCAAAGAAAATGTCGAAATCCGACGCGTCCGATTATTCGCGAATCAATCTCACGGACGATGCCGACATGATCGCGCAGAAGATCCGCAAGGCGAAAACCGATGCCGAGCCGCTCCCCTCCGAGATCGAGGGCTTGAAGGCGCGCCCTGAGGCCGACAATCTCGTGGCGATCTACGCGGCCCTCACCGATGTGACGCCCGCCGATGTGCTGCGCGAGCACGGCGGCTCGCAGTTTTCCGGCTTTAAATCCGCACTCGTGGACGTCGCCGTGACCAACCTTGCGCCGATCGCCGACGAGATGCGCCGGCTCGTCGCCGATCCCGGCCATATCGACGCGGTGCTGGCGGACGGATCCGCCCGCGCTCGCGTTCTTGCGTCGCAGACGATGGGCGCCGTGAAGGACATCCTCGGCTTTGTTCGGGCCAAGTGACCGTTTCAACTGAGCCCTCCGATGCGGGTGCGGCCCTGCGCGCCTTGCTCTGCGAGCCGCGCCGAGTCAGCATCGCGGCCGGGCAGAGGGCGAATGCGTGAGCGGTAAACGCCAATCCTACGAGGCCGGTCACCGGCCGAAATTCATGGTGGTCATCGACAAGACCCCCGAATGCCTCCGGGCGGTCCATTTCGCGGCCCGGCGCGCGGCGCGCACCGGGTCCAGCATGGTGATGCTGGCGGTGGTCGACCCGCCGGACAATTTCGAATGGATCGGCGTCGGCGAAGCGATGATCGAGGAAGCGCGCGAGGAAGCGGAAAAGCGCCTCGAAGCCGCCGCCAAGGAGGCCCGCGATTCAGCCGGCGTCGAGCCCGAACAGGTCATCCGGATCGGCGACCGCCCCCAGGCCATCTTCGCGCTCATCGACGAGGACGAGGATATCTCCTTCCTGGTGCTCGCCGCGGGTTCGAGCAAGGACGGCCCGGGCCCGCTGGTCTCGACGCTCGCGGGAAAAGCGGCGTCGAGCTTCCCGATTCCCATCGTGATCGTGCCCGGTGGCTTGAGCGACGAAGAGATCGACGCTCTGGCAGGGTGAAGGCGGAACCTGCAGCGCCTCGACGATCCTTCGAGATGCGGTACCGTAACCTCTCAGATCGGCGGGGCGCCCCCTTGGAATCGCCGTCTCCCCGGTCCACATCTCCATCAGAACCTGTTAGAACGATTCCAAGCCCCGTCGTTGGGGCGTGTCCAACCGCTCGGCCGGCCTTGAACCGGCGCAGAGGATGAAGCGACCGATGTTTATCCAGACCGAAGCCACCCCCAATCCCGCCACCTTGAAGTTCCTGCCGGGCCGGGTCGTCATGCCCGAGGGCACGTTCGAGGCGCACGCCTCGGAAAATGCCGGCGCATCCCCGCTTGCCGACCGGTTATTCGCCATTCCGGGCGTCACCGGCGTCTTCTACGGCCACGATTTCATCACGGTGACCAAGAATGACAGCGAATGGCAGCACCTGAAGCCCGCCATCCTCGGCGCCATCATGGAGCATTTCATGACCGGCGCGCCGCTCTTTGCCGACGGCGCCGAACTGGGCGGAACCGACGGCGAAGAGTTCTTCGACGAGGATGACGCCTCCACGGTTGCGACCATCAAGGAACTGCTCGAGACCCGCATCCGCCCGGCAGTGGCGGGCGATGGCGGCGATATCACGTTCCGGGGTTTCAAGGACGGCACCGTATACCTGGTCATGAAGGGCGCCTGCTCGGGCTGCCCCTCGTCCACCGCAACCCTGCGGCACGGCATCCAGAACCTGCTGCGGCACTTCCTGCCGGATGTGCGCGAGGTCCAGGCGGTCTGAGCCACCGCTCAGGCGGCCGTATGCCGTCGACCACTCGCTGCTCGGTCATTCCGGAGCGAGAGCCCGGAACCCATAACCGCTGAGGGTCCAAGGCTGACGTCCACGGGGCGCATCATTCCATCGCAAGCGCGTCCGGGTTCCGGGCGCCGCTTCGCGGCCCCGGAAATTCAAGCCGCATCATCACGCACCTTCCCCTGGCGGCGATCCGGCTCTAAACAGGGCGCACCAGACGGAGACGAACCCTTGCGCGTCCTAGCCATCGATACCGCCCTCGGCGCCTGCTCGGCCTGCATGCAGGATACCGTCACGGGCGAGATGCTGGCCCGCGAGACCATTCCGATGGAGCGCGGACACGCCGAGGCCCTGCTGCCGCTGATCGACCGGCTGGTCTCACCCTTCGAGGGAGGCTTCGAGAGCCTGGATCGGGTTGCGGTGACGGTCGGCCCCGGCAGCTATACGGGATTGCGGGTCGGCATTTCGGCCGCCCGGGGCATCGGCCTCGCGGCCGGGGTTCCGGTGGTTGGCGTCGCCACCCTGTCGGCCTTTCTGGCGCCCCTGATGGCGAGCGACAGCCGGGGCCTGTTCACGAGCGCCATCGACGCGAAGCACGGCCACATCTACGTCCAGGCGATCGCGTATGGGGGCAAGGTCATCATCGCGCCGTCGCTCATGAGCTATCGGGATGCCATCCGCCAGCTCGGCTCGGGTCCCCTGATGATCGCCGGCACGGCCGCAGCGCTGCTTGCGGCCGAAGCCCGGGCGCAAGGTGTCGAGGCGCATGTGATCGAGGATTCGCCCGCGCCCGATATCGCATGGGTTGCGCGCCTCGGCGCCATCGCGGACCCGGCCACCGCCCTGCCCAAGCCCCTCTACCTTCGCGAGCCGGACGCCAAGCCGCAGGACGGGGCCCGAATCGCCCGCCGGTGAGTGAGACCCCATGAGCCTGCTGGGCCGCTTCTTTCCTCCGCCCTCGCTTCGCATCGCGGCGCTCGACACCGGGCACGCCGCGCGACTGGCGATCATCCATGCGGATGGCTTTGCTAGGCCCTGGAGTACGCTGGAATTCGAGCGGCTGCTGGCGGAACGCAATGTCATGGCCGACGGCCTGTTTCTCGGCCAGGCTCCGGCTCCCATGGGCTTCGTCATTTCGCGCGCGGTGATCGACGAGGCCGAGATCCTGACCGTCGCCCTCGCGGCTGAAGCACGGGGGCGAGGCTACGCGCGGCCGCTGCTTCAGGCGCATTTCGACGGCTTGTCGCGGGTCGGGATCGCCCGCGTGCATCTCGAGGTCGAGGACGGCAATGCTCCGGCGCTGGCGCTTTACCGCCGTCTCGGATTTGGTGAAATCGGCCGGCGCGAAGGCTATTATGGCAGGGCCGACGGGTCCCGCGCCGCGGCGCTGACCATGCGGCTCGATCTTTGAGCCGCCCGTAGCCCCCGGGGTCGGCCTCCCGTATAAGCAACCGCAAGGAGCGGGCCGGCAAGGAGCAGATCGGACTTGGCGATACGAAACACCAGAGCGGCCAGACCGAAACGGCCCGACGCCATCGAGCGCGCGTGCCGGGAGCATGGCCTGCGGATGACGGGCCAGCGCCGGATTATCGCCCGCATTCTCGATTCGGCGCATGATCATCCGGACGTGGTGGAGCTGCACAAGCGCGCCGCTGCGGTCGATGACCGGATTTCCCTGTCCACCGTCTATCGCACCGTGAAACTGTTCCAGACGCAAGGCATCATCGAGCGGCTGGAGTTCCGCGACGGCCGCTCCCGCTACGAGCAGGCGGCGCGGGAGCACCACGATCACCTGATCAATCTGGAGACCGGCGACGTCATCGAATTCCAGTCGGACGAGATCGAGGCCCTTCAGGTCGAGATCGCGCGACGCCTCGGCTACAAGGTGATCTATCACCGGCTCGAGCTCTACGCGGTTCCCAACGACGAGGGTGACGCGTGAGGCGCATCGCCGTCGCCTTGCGGCTGCTGGTCCTTGGTCTCTACGCCCTCGTCATCATCCCGCTGCAGATGCTGGCGTTACGGTTCGGCTGGCCGATCCTGCACCGGCTGCCGATGTCGTTCCACCGCATGTTTCTGCGCCTGTTCGGCGTTCGCGTGGTCGAGCGCGGCAGCCCTCCGGGCGACGTACCGACCCTCGTTTTGTCCAATCACGTGTCGTGGCTCGACATCCCGGTGATCGGCTCCCTGCATCCGCTGTCGTTCGTGGCGAAATCCGAGGTGGCGACATGGCCGGGCGTGGGCTTTCTGGCGACGCTGCAACGCTCCATGTTCATCGACCGCCAGCGGCGAAAGGCCACCGCCGAGGTCAACGACGCGCTGGCGCATCGGCTGGTGAAAGGCGAGGTGATCGTCCTGTTTGCCGAAGGCACCACCGGCGACGGCAACCGGCTGCTGCCGTTCCGCTCGTCGCTGGTCGGCGCAGCGCAAGCCGCGCTGGCGAGCGATTCCGCCGTGCGCGTCATGCTGCAACCGCTCGCCGTCGCCTATACGCGTCGCAGCGGGATGCCGGTCACCCGCCGGGACCGGCCCTTTCTGGCTTGGTACGGCGACATGGAGCTGGGTCCGCATCTCGGCCAGTTCCTGCTTGGCGATGCGATCGACGTGGAGGTCACCTGGGGAGAGCCGATCCCGTTCAACGGCAACCGCAAGGAGGCGACCGCCTTGGCGGAAGCGGCGGTGAGGCAGGCTGTCAATGCGCCGCTATTCTCTTCAACGGTCAAACCGAGTAAAGAGACCGCTCCCCGCAACACAGCAGGCTCGCCTTCGTGAAAAAGGTCTTCGTCAAATCCTATGGCTGCCAGGCCAACGTCTATGACGCGGAACGCATGACGGATCTGCTGGCGGGCGAAGGCTATGACGCCACGGGCGTCATGGAGGAGGCGGATCTCGTCATCCTCAACACCTGCCATATCCGCGAGAAAGCCGCCGAGAAGGTCTATTCGGAACTCGGGCGGGTGCGCGACCTCAAGGCGGAGCGCAGCGCCAACGGGCAGGAGACCCGGATCGTCGTGGCGGGCTGCGTCGCCCAGGCCGAAGGCTCTGAAATCCTGCGACGGGCGCCCGCGGTCGACGTGGTGGTGGGACCGCAGAATTATCATCACCTCCCGGACCTGCTGCGGCGCGCCTCAAAAAAATCCCTGGTCGACACGGAATTTCCGATCGAGGACAAGTTCGACCATCTGCCGAAGCCGACCCGGGCCCAGATTCTGTCGCGCGGCGTCTCGGCGTTCCTGACCATCCAGGAAGGATGCGACAAGTTCTGCACCTTCTGCGTGGTGCCCTATACGCGCGGAACGGAAGTTTCGCGGCCGGTCTCCCGCCTGGTGGACGAGGCAATCCGGCTTTCGGAAGCAGGGGTTCGCGAACTCACGCTGATCGGCCAGAACGTCAACGCCTATCACGGCGAAGGACCGGACGGCACGATCTGGACCTTGAGCCGCCTGCTCTATCGTCTCGCGGAGATCCCCGGCATCGCGCGCCTGCGCTACACTACCTCTCATCCCCGCGACATGGACGATGCGCTGATCCTCACGCACGGCGATCTGCCGGCCCTGATGCCCTCGCTCCATCTGCCGGTGCAATCGGGATCGGACCGCGTTCTCGAAGCCATGAACCGGAAACACACGGCGGACCATTACCGCCGAATCATCGCCCGCATCCGGGAGCGCCAGCCCGGCCTCGCCCTCTCGTCCGACTTCATCGTCGGCTTCCCGGGAGAGACCGATGCGGATTTCGCCGACACCATGCGGCTGGTGTCGGAAATCGGCTTTGCGTTCTCGTTTTCGTTCAAATACAGCCCGCGCCCGGGCACGCCCGCCTCGGAGCGGGACGATCAGGTGCCGGAGGCGGTCAAGGCAGAGCGGCTGGCGCAGCTGCAAAAGCTGTTGGAAACCCAAAGGGTGGCTTACAATCACCAGACAGTCGGGCAGAGTCTTGACGTTCTTGTCGAGAAGCCGGGGCGGCTTCCCGGCCAGATGGCGGGCAAGTCGCCTTACCTGCAGCCGGTCCAGTTCGACACCGAATCGCTCGGTGTGGGCGAGATCGCCAGGGTTCGAATCGTACGGGCAGGCGGCGGCAGCCTGTTTGGGGAATTGATCAGTGCCGGCGACCGAGTCGCGGCGTAAAACGGGAGAGGCATTTGAGGCCAGCGGACAATGTGACCGCCCGAACGCAGAAGAGCCGGAATCCTGCAAATCTCCATCCCGGCGTCGTCGAGGAAGCCGAAATCATCCTCACGTTCGACGATAACCGCCTCGCCAGCCTTGTCTTTGGACAATTCGACCAGAATCTGGCGCATCTCGAGCGCCGCCTCAGCGTGAAGGCGGTGGCGAACGGCAATCGGGTCACCGTCAAAGGCTCGCCCGAGAGTTCGGAGATCGTCCGGCGGGTGCTGGAAGGGTTGTATGAACGCGCCCGCCAGGGCCGCGCTCTTTCCACCGGGGACGTCGACGGCGCCATTCAGGAAAGCACGCTGCAGGGCTCGCTGTTTCCGACAGCCGAGGCGCCCACCGGCGGCCTGACGGCGTTCGACCAGATCGCCACCCGCAAGCGCGGTCCGGTCCGGGCCCGCAACGCTGCGCAGAACGATTACATCAAGGCGCTGAAGCAGCATGAGCTCATCTTTGCCGAAGGACCCGCTGGCACCGGCAAGACCTGGCTGGCGGTGGGCTATGCGGTGTCGCTTCTCGAAAACGGCCAGGCCGACCGGCTGATTCTCTCGCGGCCGGCCGTGGAAGCCGGCGAACGGCTCGGCTTCCTGCCCGGCGACATGCGCGAAAAGGTCGATCCCTATCTGCGCCCGATCTACGACGCCCTTTACGATTTCATGGATGCGCGGCTGGTCGACCGCGGATTGCAGACCGGCATGATCGAGATCGCGCCGCTGGCCTTCATGCGCGGACGCACGCTGACCAACGCCATCGTGCTGCTCGACGAGGCGCAAAACACCACCACGATGCAGATGAAGATGTTCCTGACCCGGCTCGGCGAAGGCTCGCGCATGATCGTCACCGGCGACCCGACCCAGATCGACCTGCCGCCGGGCCAGAAATCGGGCCTGATCGAGGCGGTGCGAATCCTCGACGGCGTCGAGGGAATCGCCCGCATCACCTTCAAGGAGCAGGACGTGGTGCGTCACGACCTCGTGCGCCGGATCGTCACCGCGTACGACGCCGATTTCCGCCAGGACCAGGGGAAAGGCCGCCCGTGATCGAACTCGACATCATGGTGGAGAGCGGGGATTGGGGCTCGGTGGATGACGCCGAGCCGCTGGCGCAAAGGGCCGCCGAGGCCGCCACCGTTGTGGCCGGCCGCGACGGGGAGGCGCTGGAGGTCAGCGTGATGCTCACCGACGACGCGCAGATCCGCGAGCTGAACCGCACCTTCCGGGGAAAGGACAAAGCCACCAACGTGCTGTCGTTTCCGGCGCCCGAACTGCCCGGAGCAGGCCTGCCGGGTAACGCCGCCCCTCGCCATCTTGGCGATATTGCACTAGCGTACGAGACGTTGGCGCGGGAGGCGGAGGAGGAATCCAAACCCCTTGCCCATCATTTTGCCCATCTGGTCGTTCACGGCGTTCTGCATCTCCTCGGCTACGACCATGAGGTCGAATCGGAGGCGGAACGGATGGAAGATCTTGAGGTCAAGGCCCTGTCGACCCTTGGCATTGCCGATCCTTATCGCGATATGGCAGCTTGAACCGATGACGTTCGGCTGAAACTCAAAGCTTATGAATGAAGATCGAAGTCGCAACGACCGCCCGCTCCGGACGCTCCCGGAGCCCGAAGGCTTGCGCGACCATTGGTATGACCGAGTTCTGATCCGTCTCGGTCTCAAAGCCCGCGATTCGTTTCGCCATGACCTTGAAGACGCCCTCGCCGAAACGGTCGAGGATGCGGATTTTTCGCCCCAGGAAAGGGCGATGCTCAAGAACGTGCTCGGCTTCCATCGCATCCGCGTCGACGACGCCATGGTGCCGCGGGCCGATATCGTGGCTGTGTCGGCCGATACGGCGCTAGGCGAATTGCTCCACCTGTTCCGCACCGCCGGCCATTCGCGTCTGCCCGTCTACGGCGAGACGCTGGACGATCCCAAGGGCATGGTCCACATCCGGGATTTCCTGGATTTCATCGCCCAGCATGCGAGCCCCGACAATGGCGCCGCGTCGGATGACGGCAAGCAGAACCTGCCCAATCTCGGACAGGTCGATTTCTCGATTCCGCTTGCCTCGGCCGAAATCCTGCGGCCGGTCCTGTTCGTGCCCCGCTCCATGCCGGCGATCGACCTGTTGGTCCGCATGCAGGCAACCCGCACGCACATGGCTCTGGTGATCGACGAATATGGCGGCACCGACGGCCTCGTCTCCATCGAGGACCTGGTCGAGATGGTGGTGGGCGATATCGAGGATGAGCACGACGACGCCACCGAGGTGATGATCGTCGCGGAAGCCGACGGCACCTTCGTGGCCGATGCGCGGGCCAGTCTCGACGAGGTCAAGGAAAGCCTCGGCGTCGATCTGCAATACGAGGAGAGCGCCGAGGATATCGACACCATCGGCGGCTTCATCGTGACGCTGGCGGGCCGCGTGCCCGCCCGCAACGAGCTGATCCTCGGACCGGGCAATCTCGAATTCGAAATTCTCGACGCCGATCCGCGCCGCATCAAACGCGTGCGCATTTTCCGCCGTGAATTCAACGGCGGCCCCCCGATCGACCATGGTGAGATCGCAGGCGCCGAATCGGCGTCGTCGGAAAGCTCCGTCGCCCGATGAGAAAGCTCGCCGATCGCGTCGCCCGCCTGACCGGGTGGCGCCGCGCTGTTGCGGCCATGGCCGCCGGCGCCGTCGGTGCGCTCGCCATGCCGCCCTTCGGCTTTCTGCCGGCGCTCGCCGTGTCGCTCACTCCCGCGATCTGGCTCCTCGACGGCGCGGCGCACACTGATCGGACCCGCACGCTCAAGACCGCCGCCCTGATCGGCTGGTGCTGGGGCTTCGGATATTTCGTCGCCGGCTTGTGGTGGCTCGGCGCCGCTTTTCTGGTCGAGGCCGATCAATTCGCCTGGGCACTCCCGTTGGGCGTTTTTGGCTTGCCGGCTCTGCTGGCGTTTTTTCCCGCTCTGGGGTTCATCCTCGCGCGGCTGTTCTGGACCGGCGACGCCACCCGCATCCTCGCCTTTGCGGCCGGGTTGACGGCGAGCGAATGGCTGCGCGGCCATCTGTTCACCGGATTTCCGTGGAACGCCCCCGGCATGGCGCTCGCCCAGAACTTGTGGCTCATGCAGGCCGGCTCCCTGGTGGGATTGTACGGCCTCACCTTGCTGGCGCTGGCGATCTGCGCCGCGCCGGCCGTTCTGCTTACCGGCACGACACCCGGTCGCCGCTTGACCGCGCCTCTTTCAGCCCTCGGCGCGCTGGCGCTGCTGGCCGCGTTCGGCGCTTGGCGCCTCCCCGCCGAGCCCGTGGGCAACGTCGAGAATGTGCGGCTGCGCATCATGCAGCCCAACCTTCCGCAGGACGCCAAATTCAATCCGCGCAACCGCGATGCGATCATGCGGCGCTATCTGGCGATCAGCCGCTATGCGGGACAGACCGGCGAGACCCTCGATACGGCGACGCACCTGATCTGGCCCGAATCGGCATTCCCGTTTCTGCTGCACCGGGACGCCGGCGCGCTGGCGCAAATCGCCGCGATCCTGAAACCCGGCACCCTGCTCATCACCGGCGCCGCCCGCATGTCCGAGCCGCTGCCGGGCGAAAGCGTCGGCAAATTCTACAACGCGATCCAGACCATCGACGATCGCGGCACGATCCTGGAATCCTACGACAAGGTCCATCTGGTGCCGTTCGGCGAATACCTGCCGAAGTTTCTCGACCGGATCATCCGCGCCGCGGGCTTGCGGCAATTCATCAGCATCCCGGGTGGTTTCGAGCCCAGCGAAGAGCGCACGACCTTGTCGGTGCCGGGCCTGCCGCCGGTGGCAGCGACGATCTGCTACGAGGCGATTTTTCCGGATGATTTTCTGCCCGACGGCCCGCGGCCGGATCTCATCCTCAACGTCACCAACGACGCCTGGTTCGGGTTGACGCCGGGGCCCTACCAGCATTTCGCCCAGGCCCGTCTGCGCGCCGTCGAGGAAGGCTTGCCGCTGGTGCGCGCCGCCAATACGGGAATATCGGCTGTCGTCGATCCGTACGGTCGTGTGGTCGCGTCCTTGCCGCTCGGCACGGAGGGCGTTCTGGACGCCGCTTTGCCGCGTTCGTTGTCCCGTACAGTTTACGGTCAAAACCGTAGGTTTGTTTTGACGGCCATGCTTGTGTTCTGCTTAATGGCTGCCGCGTTGCGCAGGCGACGGAGCCTCTCTCAAATCCCCGCCCTACAACGATTGTAAGGCTTGGCCAGGAAGTCTGAACTGATGAAGAAGTCGACCGGTTCAATCGATATCGAGATCGGAAGCCGCGTGCGCATGCGCCGCATTTCCGTCGGTATGAGCCAGGAAAAGCTCGGCGACATGCTGGGTCTCACGTTCCAGCAGGTTCAGAAATACGAGAAGGGCGCCAACCGCATCAGCGTCAGTCGTCTGGTGGATATCGCCAAGATCCTCGGCGTCGACATCCATTTCTTCTTCGATGGGGTGAAGAGCGGCAAGCTCGATGCGGGCTTCGCCGAGGAGGAATCACCCCCCTACATCTCCGAGATGATGTCGACCCCCGAAGGCCTTCAGCTGATCCGGACCTTTACGGGAATCAAGAATCCCAAGGTTCGCAAAAGCATCGTCCAGCTGGTGGCGGCGCTGGCCTCCCAGCAGGAATAAGCGTTCGACAAAACGAACGCGTCCGCTTGACCTTTCCAGCCGCCTGCGGCAAGAGCTTGCGCAAAGTCCGCTAGTGGCGGACGTGGTTGTCTCCCGCGAGGTATGGTCGTGCGCCGTTCAAGCTATCTGTTTACAAGTGAGTCGGTTTCCGAAGGTCACCCGGACAAGGTTTGCGACCGCATTTCCGACGCCGTCGTCGACGCCTATCTGGCGGCTGAGCCCGAGGCGCGCGTTGCCTGCGAAACACTGGCGACCACCAACCGCGTAGTCATCGCCGGCGAGGTCCGCGGTCCCGCGTCGATCACCAGCGAGCGCGTGATCGAACTGGCGCGCGATGCCATCAAGGACATCGGCTACGAGCAGGAAGGCTTCCACTGGAAGACCGCCGACGTATCGGTCTACCTGCATGCCCAGTCGGCGCATATCGCGCAGGGCGTCGATTCCGTCGGCAACAAGGACGAGGGCGCCGGCGACCAGGGCATCATGTTCGGTTACGCCTGCGACGAGACCCCGGCGCTGATGCCGGCGCCGATCTACTACGCCCACAAGATCCTCGAGGATCTCAACGTCGCCCGCAAGGCGAAGGCCAACGGGGCCGCGGTTTTGGGCCCCGACGCCAAGAGCCAGGTCACCGTCCGCTACGAGAACGGCAAGCCGGTGGCGGCGACCCAGATCGTGCTCTCGACCCAGCATCTCGACGAAAACCTCACCTCCGAGGGCGTCCGCGAGATCGTCGAACCCTATATCCGCAAGACTCTTCCGCAGGGCTGGATCTCGCCTGAGACGATCTGGCACGTGAACCCCACGGGCAAATTCGTCATCGGCGGTCCCGACGGCGATTGCGGCCTGACCGGACGCAAGATCATCGTCGACACCTATGGGGGCGCTGCTCCCCACGGCGGCGGCGCATTCTCCGGCAAGGATCCCACCAAGGTCGATCGTTCGGCCGCCTATGCGGCGCGGTATCTGGCCAAGAACGTCGTGGCGGCGGGCCTCGCCGATCGTTGCACGCTCCAGCTCTCCTACGCCATCGGCGTCGCCAAGCCCCTGTCGATCTACGTGGATCTTCACGGCACCGGCAAGGTTTCGGAAGAGCAGCTCGAGGCCGTTCTGACGGATGCGATGGATCTGTCGCCGCGGGGCATCCGCACCCATCTCGGCCTCAATCGTCCGATCTACGCCCGCACGTCCGCCTACGGCCATTTCGGCCGGACGCCGGATGCGGATGGCGGCTTCTCGTGGGAGCGGACCGATCTCGCCGACACGCTCAAGGCCGCTTTTAGCTAGACAGCCCGATGTCCGACCATCAGGGGTCCGATCGCGCCGGCGCCTTTTTCGGGCGCCGGAAGGGCAAACGCCTGCGGGCCTCCCACGACCGGCTGGTCCAGACGCTTTTACCCGCCCTCCGGGTGCCGCTCGGAGCAGCCCCGGCGGCGATTTTCGCCGGGCGTGACGGCGCCGAGACGTGGCTCGAAATCGGCTTTGGCGGCGGCGAGCATCTGGCCGCCCAGGCGCAAGCCCATCCGCAGATCAACTTTATCGGCTGCGAGCCGTTCGTGAACGGCATGGCGAAGCTGCTGGCCAGCATCGAACACGACAAGCTCGACAATATCCGCATCTGGGACGAGGACGTCACGGATCTGCTGCCGACCCTGCCGGATGCGTGTCTCGACCGCGTCTATATTCTCTATCCCGACCCATGGCCGAAACGCCGCCAGCGCAAGCGCCGCCTCGTCTCCGACGACATGCTGAAGGAACTCGCGCGCGTCATGCGGCCGGGAGCCGAGCTGCGTTTTGCCAGCGATATCGACAATTACATCGGCTGGGTGCTCGCCCGCGTGCTGCGCTCGGCCGATTTTCGCTGGATCGCGACGGGTCCGGACGATTGGCGCAAACCCTATGAGGGCTGGCCCGGCACCCGTTACGAGGCGAAGGCGAGCCGTGAAGGGCGCGTGCCGAGCTATCTGCGGGTTGTCCGGGTTTAGTCGTAAGGTTCGAGTTTGGCCGGAAGGTTCTTGCGTTTCCGGTCCTGAATCAGTATATCTCCGCTGTCAGCTCTGGTTGCAGTGTAAACTGCCTTGCAGGAGTGGACCCCGCCGGGTCCGCTCTTTTTTATTGCTTGGATGCCGGAGCGTGGAGATACGCGAACACAGATGGCCAACCAACGCGACAAGCGTCTGATCACCGAAAACGGCGTCGCTGCCCGCGTGGCTGCGGTCGTCGAGCCTGCGATCGAGGATCTGGGCTTCAATCTCGTGCGGGTGAAAATCAGCGCCGAGAACGGCTGCACGGTCCAGATCATGGCCGAGCGTCCCGACGGCACCATGTCGGTCAACGATTGCGCCACGGTCAGCCGCGCGATCTCGCCGGTTCTCGATCTCGAGGACCCGGTGCCGCAGGCCTATCATCTCGAGATCTCGTCGCCGGGGATCGACCGGCCGCTTGTGCGCGCCAGCGATTTCGAGCGCTGGGCGGGCTATGAGGCCAAGGTCGAGATGGCGGTGCCGCTCGATGGCCGGAAGCGCTTTCGCGGGTTCATCCGCGGTGTCGAGGACGGCCACGCGGTCATCGATCTCCCGGACGTGAAGGAAGGCCTCGATCCGATCGCCCGCCTTCCCCTGACCGATCTCGCCGAGGCGCATCTCGTCCTCACCGATAACCTCATCCGCGAGTCGTTGCGGCGCGGTTCCGCGCCGGCGGACGACGATGAGGACGACAACAACACCAGCGTCGAGCCTGCGCCACAACCGCGCGGCACCGACGCCGACACATCGACGAAGGAGTAACTTCCATGGCTGTCAGCGCCAACAGGCTTGAACTTCTGCAGATCGCCGACGCGGTCGCCCGCGAGAAGGTGATCGACAAGCAGATCGTCCTCGACGCGATGGCCGACGCCATCGCCAAGGCGGCGCGCTCGCGCTACGGCGCCGAGACCGACATTCACGCCGAGATCAACGGCAAGACCGGCGAGCTCCGCCTGTCGCGCCACCTGCTGGTGGTGGACGACGCGGCGCTCGAAAACGATTCCCGCGAGATCGCCCTGTCGGAAGCGCGCAAGCGCAACCCGGCCGCCCAGGAAGGCGACGCCATTTCGGAGACCTTGCCGCCGTTCGATTTCGGCCGCAT
This sequence comes from uncultured Alphaproteobacteria bacterium, assembly GCA_963828985.1. Classification (GTDB taxonomy): domain Bacteria; phylum Pseudomonadota; class Alphaproteobacteria; order Rhizobiales; family Beijerinckiaceae; genus Microvirga. Next base: position 998,594 of record CAWHGT010000003.1, on the reverse strand, counting down.
CGCGGCGCAATCGGCCAAGCAGGTCATCGTCCAGAAAGTGCGCGACGCCGAGCGCGACCGGCAATACCAGGAATACAAGGATCGCATCGGCGAAGTGGTCAACGGCGTCGTCAAGCGCGTCGAATACGGCAACGTGATCGCCGATCTCGGCCGTGGCGAGGCCATCGTGCGCCGCGACGAGATGATCCCGCGCGAAACCTTCCGTCCCGGCGACCGCATCCGCGCGTATCTGTTCGACGTGCGCCGCGAAGCGCGCGGCCCGCAGGTCTTTTTGTCGCGCACGCATCCGCAATTCATGGCCAAGCTTTTTGCCCAGGAAGTGCCGGAGATCTATGACGGCATCGTCACCATCCAGGCGGTTGCCCGCGATCCCGGATCGCGTGCCAAGATCGCCGTCATCTCGCGCGATTCCTCCATCGATCCGGTCGGCGCCTGCGTCGGCATGCGCGGATCGCGCGTGCAGGCCGTCGTCGGCGAATTGCAGGGCGAGAAGATCGACATCATTCCGTGGTCGCAGGACCAGGCCACCTTCATCGTCAACGCGCTGCAGCCGGCGGAAGTCGTCAAGGTGGTGCTCGACGAGGATGCGGACCGCATCGAAGTGGTGGTGCCCGACGACCAGCTCTCGCTCGCCATCGGCCGCCGCGGCCAGAACGTGCGTCTCGCCTCGCAGCTGACCGGCTGGGACATCGACATCCTGACCGAGGCCGAGGAATCGGAGCGCCGCCAGAAGGAATTCGCCGAGCGCACCGAACTGTTCATGAACGCCCTCGACGTCGACGAGGTGGTGGGCCAGCTCCTCGCCTCGGAAGGTTTCCGCACCGTCGAGGAACTCGCCTATGTGGATGCGGGCGAAGTCTCGTCCATCGAAGGCTTCGACGAGGACACGGCAGCCGAGATCCAGGCGCGTGCGCAGGATTACATCGCGCGCATCGAATCCGAGAACGAGGCTCGCCGCCAGGAGCTCGGCGTCGCCGATGAGCTCAAGGAAGTCGAAGGCGTCACCACCGCCATCATGGTGGCGTTGGGCGAAAACGACGTGAAGACCCTGGAAGATCTTGCCGGCTGCGCCACCGACGATCTCGTCGGCTGGACCGAAGGCCGCGGCGCCGAGGCGACCCGCTATGCGGGTTATCTCGACGGCTTCGAGCTGTCCCGTACCGAGGCCGAGGCCATGGTGATGGACGCCCGTGTCAAGGCCGGCTGGGTCGAGGCTCCGGTCGCGGGCGAGGACGAGGCCGAAGCGGCTCCGTCCGAAGCCGACGCTTCCTGACCGGTCATGGCAACGCGAGGACAATGGATTTGGCGCGGCACGAACCGGAGCGGACCTGCATCGTTACCCGCGCGGTTTTGCCCGCCGCGGGGCTGATCCGCTTCGTCCTCGGACCCGACGACCGCGTTTTTGCCGATCTGAAACACAAATTGCCGGGACGCGGCGTGTGGGTAACCGCGCGCCGCGACGTCGTTCTGGAGGCGGTCAAGCGCCGCCACTTCGCGCGCGCCTTCAAAGCCGACGTGAAGGTTCCGGACACTCTCGTGGACGACATCGCGGCTTCGCTGCGGGACGATCTCCGGCAGGGATTGTCGCTCGCCAACAAGGCCGGCGTCGTCATCACGGGATTTGCAAAGCTCGACTCCGCCATCACGGATAAGCCCGTCATTGCCCTCATTCATGCCACGGAAGCGGCCGAGGATGGGCGAAGAAAGCTGGCAAACCAGTTGCGCAAACGCTTCGGGGAGGCCATATCAGGCTTTCCGGTGATCCAAGATTTGTCGAATGACGAATTGGGTTTGGCATTAGGCCGGGCAAATGTGATACATGCTGCGCTTGTCGCGGGCGCTGGAAGCGATGGCTTCCTGAACCGCTGGCATCGTTACCGTAATTATTGCGGCATCGAAGCCGACCCAACAGGCATCGAAGGTGATGCTTCTGGCCTCGATACCGAGACCGGCGAACCCACGAACACGCAACCCGCAGGATCTGAGCGGAATGAATGATACGAAAAACCCGGGCGACAAGACTCTCCATGTGTCGCCCAAGACGCTGTCTCTGAAGCGCCCCGTCGAACAGGGCGTGGTGCGCCAAAGCTTCTCCCATGGCCGCTCGAAGGCGGTGGTGGTCGAGACGGTCAAGCGGCGTCCCGTCGCGCCAGGCGGAGCTGTCGAGCACAAGGCTGCGCCGCCCCAGGCTGCGGCCCCGGCTCCGGCCGTGCCCAAGGTCGCGCCGCAAGGTCGTGGCGGACGCGGCGCTCCGGGTTCGAATGCGCCCCGCTCCGGCGTCGTGCTGCGCACGCTTTCCGATTCCGAACGCGATGCCCGCGCCAATGCGCTGGCGGATGCCCGCCGCCGCGAGGAGGAGGATCGTTCTTCGCAGGAAGACGACGCCCGCCGCCGCGCCGAGCGCGAGGCCGCCGAGGCGCAGGAGCGCGAGGCTGCGGAAGCCCGCAAGCGCGAGGATGACGAGCGTCGCCGCCACGAGGACGAGCGCAAGCGCGTCGCCGAGGATCAGGCCCGCCGCCGTCTTGGCGAAGAGGCCGTGCCGGCCACGGCTCCCCGTCAGCCCCAATCTCCGGCTCCCGCCAATCGCGGTCCGTCGCAGGCCCCCCGTCCGGGTGGCGGCGAGCGTCCGTTCGCCGATCGCGGACCCCGTCCGGCCGGCGCTGGCGCCGGCGCACGTCCCGGCTTTGGTGGTCCGCGCTCCGGCAGCGGCACCGTCGGCGGCCGTCCGCAGAGCCTCAACCATATGGCGCGCCCGGCACCGCCGGTCGCCCCCGATCCTACGACCGCGAAGCCGAACACCCGTTCGGCGGCGCCGGTTGCCGCGCGTCCCGCCACCATCGAGGACGAGGATGGCGCCCGCACGATCCGCCGTCCCGGCGTCGCGGCCAAACCCGCAACCGTTCTCAAGGCCCCCAAGGCTGCGCCCGGCGAAGAAAAGCGCCGTGGTCGCCTGACTGTCACGGCTGCGACCTCCGGCGAGGACGAGCGCACCCGTTCGGTGGCGTCGTTCCGCCGCCGCAACCAGCGCCTCACCGGTCATCGCCAGGTCGAGCAGAAGGAAAAGATCGCCCGCGAGGTGATCATTCCCGAGACCATCACCATCCAGGAACTCGCCAACCGCATGTCGGAGCGGGCCGTGGACGTGATCAAGATGCTGATGAAGCAAGGGCAGATGCACAAGATCACGGATGTGATCGATTCCGACAGCGCCCAGCTGATCGCCGAAGAGCTCGGACACACGGTCAAGCGCGTTGCCGAATCCGACGTGGAAGAAGGCCTCTTCGACGCCGGCGATATCGACGACAACCTGCAGTCCCGTCCGCCCGTCGTGACCATCATGGGCCACGTCGATCACGGCAAGACCTCGCTCCTGGACGCCATCCGCAAGACCAATGTGGTGTCGGGCGAAGCAGGCGGCATCACGCAGCATATCGGCGCCTACCAGGTCACGTCGCCGCTCGGCGGCAAGATCACCTTCATCGATACGCCCGGCCACGCCGCCTTCACGTCCATGCGCGCCCGCGGCGCCAAGGTGACGGATATCGTGGTGCTGGTGGTGGCGGCCGATGACGGCGTCATGCCGCAGACGGTCGAGGCCATTGCGCACGCAAAGGCCGCGGGCGTTCCGCTGATCATCGCCATCAACAAGATCGACAAGCCCGACGCCAATCCGCAGCGGGTCCGCACCGAATTGCTGCAGCATTCCATCGTGGTCGAATCGATGGGCGGCGACACCCTCGAATTCGAAGTCTCGGCCAAGACCCGCGACGGTCTCGAGACTCTCCTCGAAGGTCTGCAGCTCCAGGCCGAAATCCTCGACCTCAAGGCCAACCCGGATCGCTCCGCGGAAGGCACGGTCATCGAGGCGAAGCTCGATCGCGGTCGCGGTCCGGTGGCGACCGTCCTCGTCGAACGCGGGACCTTGCGCACCGGCGACATCGTGGTGGCGGGCGCCGAGTGGGGCCGCGTTCGCGCCCTGATCAACGACAGCGGCGCCAACGTCAAAGAGGCCGGACCCTCGGTTCCGGTCGAGGTTCTGGGCTTCAACGGCACGCCGGAAGCCGGCGATCGCGTCGCGGTCGTCGAGTCGGAAGCGCGCGCTCGCGAAGTCACCGAATACCGCACCCGTCAGAAGCGCGAGCGTCAGGCCGCCCGCACCGGCGCCGGCAGCCGCACGCTGGTCGACATGATGCAGGATCTGAAGGCCGGAGCCGGCCGCAAGGAATTCCCGCTCGTGGTTCGCGCCGACGTGCAGGGTTCGGCCGAAGCCATCGTGAGCTCGCTCGAAAAGCTCGGCACCGACGAGGTCAGCGCCCGCATTCTGCAATCGGGCGTCGGCGGCATTTCGGAATCGGACATCACGCTGGCGGAAGCCTCGGGCGCCATCGTGCTCGGCTTCAACGTCCGCGCCCACAAGGAAGCCCGCGAGGCAGCCGAACGGGCTGGCGTCGAGATCCGCTATTACAACATCATCTACGATCTCGTGGACGATGTGAAAAAAGCGATGTCGGGCCTGCTCGCACCGACGCTCCGCGAGGAGCGGCTCGGCGAGGCGCAGATCCTCGAGGTGTTCAACGTCTCGAAGGTCGGCAAGATCGCCGGTTGCCGCGTCCTCGACGGCGTGGTCCAGCGCGGCGCCCATGTCCGCCTGATCCGCGACAACGTGGTGATCCACGAAGGCCGCCTGAGCCAGCTCAAGCGCTTCAAGGACGATGCCCGCGAGGTGACGTCCGGCCAGGAATGCGGCATGTCGTTCGAGAACTACCAGGACATGCGCGCAGGCGACCTGATCGAGTGCTACCGCGTCGAGGAAGTGAAGCGGTCGCTCTAACCCATCCTTGTCATTCCGGGTCCGCGCAAGCGGAACCCGGAACCCAGACGTGGTGACAGTGCCGAACGAGCACGGCGCCCGAGTTCTGATTTCGCCGCCCGCGTTTATGGGTTTCGGGCTCTGTTTGCTCGCCCCAAAATGACGCGCACAGATCCGGTCCAATCCCGGAGGATACCAATGGCCAAACGTTTCGATCAAAATGCCGGACCCACCCAGCGCCAGCAGCGCGTCGCCGAACTGGTGCGCCATGCGCTTGCCGAGGTGCTGTCGCGCGGCGACGTTCAGGATCCGACCCTCTCCAAATACGTCATCACCATTCCGGAAGTGCGGATGTCGCCGGACCTGAAGCTTGCGACCGCCTACGTGATGCCGCTCGGCGGGCAGGACGAGGACGCGGTCATCAAGGCGCTCGAGAAAAACAAGGTCATGTTGCGCAAGGAAGTGGCGCGGCGGGTCGCGTTGAAATTCGCCCCCGACCTGCGTTTCCACCGGGACGAAACCTTCGACGAAGCCGACCGGATCACGGCGCTTCTGCGCACCGAGAAAGTGGCGCGCGACACCGCGCGGCCTGAGAGCGACGACGACAACGACGCGGAAGCGTAATCCCCGTGAGCGACGCAATCGCAGCACGGTCGGACGAGGTCGCGGCGGCGCGACGGGGCATCGTCGACATCATGGTTTCTCCGGACGCGGCCGATCTTCGCGTCGCGGCGCCGGGCCGATCCCTATCGCCTCTATGAATCCCTGCTGACGGTTCTGGCACGTCTCGGGTCCGGCGCGGTTTTCGCCGGATTGACGCTCGGTTTCCTGTGGCTGTCCGGGTCCGCGGAGGATGGCATCATGCTCGCGTCGACCGCACTCGCGGCGGGCGTCGTCGGCATCGCGGTGTTTCGTTTCGCCGTCGAGCACCAGTGGAAGCGGCGCCTCGCCCGCGATGTCGTGGCGAGATCGCGGTCCCTATCGCGTCACCGGGGATGGACGATCCCTCGCGATCGAGGACGAGCACGTGTTCGTCCGCATGGACCTCGATGAAATCCGCCTGGTGGTCGATACCCCGCGCCACCTTCTCGTTTACCACCGTCATGCGCCCGTCCTGGCCTTGCCCCGGGCGGCTTTCCCACGACCTGAAATCGCCACGGCACTGGCGGATTTTCTCCGCAGCCGAGGAGCGCCGGCCCCCGGCCCCAGACCAGAGACGAAACCATGAATGAAGCACCCGCGAATCCCCAGGTCCAGCAGCGGCGTCCGCATGCGGAACGGCCGAAAAAGCGCGACGTCAATGGCTGGATCATTCTCGACAAGGGCGTCGGCATGACATCGACCCACGCGGTCGCGGTGGTGAAGCGCGGGCTCTCGGCCAAGAAGGCGGGCCATGCCGGCACCCTCGATCCGCTGGCATCCGGCATCCTGCCGATCGCGCTCGGGGAGGCGACCAAGACTGTCCCGTTCATCATGGACGGCCGCAAATCCTACGTCTTCACCGTGGCCTGGGGCGAAGAGACCAACACCGACGACGCCGAGGGCGAGGTGGTGGGTCAGACCGATCTGGTTCCGGAACCGTCCGCCATCGAGGCCCTGCTGCCGCGCTTCATCGGCCAGGTGCAGCAGGTGCCGCCGCGTTTCTCCGCCATCAAGATCCAGGGCGAGCGCGCCTATGATCTCGCCCGCGGCGGCGAGGTGGTGGAATTGCAGCCGCGCATCGTCGAGATCGACCGCATCTCGCTGGTTCATCACGAGGGCAACCGTTCGGTGCTGGAGGCCGATTGCGGCAAGGGCACCTATGTGCGCGCCATCGCGCGGGACCTCGGCCGCGCGCTCGGCTGCCTCGGTCATATCGCGGCGCTCAGGCGCACCCGCGTCGGACCGTTCACGGAAGCCGACGCCGTGGTGGTGGACGATCTCGCCACCGATCCGGCGGCCTTGCGCCCGGTCGAATCGGCTCTTCAGGACCTGCCCTCCATCGCCGTCAGCCGCGACATGGCGGGCCGGCTCATGCGCGGGCAATCGATCATTCTTCGCGGACGCGACGCGCCCATCTCAGGCAAGATCTACGCCACCTGCAACGGCGTCCTGGTCGCCGTCGGCGATGTGGAGCAGGGGGAACTGGTGCCGCACCGGGTGTTCAATCTGGGGGCGTGAAGCGACGATTCCTCGCTTGTGAGGGAACCTTATGCTGGGTACCATAGTACCTGGAGTCAGGTACCCAATGGCGTTGAATATCAAAGATCCAGAGGTCTTACGGAAGATCGACCACCTTAGCCGCGCGCGGCGCATGAGCAAGGTTGACGTTCTGCGTGCACTTCTTGACGCCGAAGTCGCCCGCGAAACCGAGAAACTCGGAATTCGCCATCGTCTTGCTGACGTTCTCGCGCGGGCGGCTGCCCTTGGCTCCCCGAGCACGATGACGTGGGAAGATCACAAGAAGGCCTCGGATGGCGATTGGGGCGAGGATTGATGTTCCTTGATGCATCCGCCGTGGTGGGAATTCTTGGGGGTGAGGAGGACGCGGACAGGCTCATCGCGCGGCTGGAACGCGCAACCACGCCCCTGACGATCTCGCCCCTGGCGGTCATGGAGAGCGTTCTGGGTTTGCGCAGGGCGAAGGGGATTTCGATCGAGGATGCGGAGGGACTTGTCGGCGATTTCATGAACGTCCTGAACGTCCGCAATGTTTCGATCACGCCGGAAATCGGCAGACGGGCCATCCGTGCCCGGTCGGAGTTCGGACGGCCTCATAAAGCCGATTTGAATATGGGCGATTGTTTCGCGTATGCGTGTGCGAAGAATTACGACCTTCCCTTGCTCTACAAGGGCAATGACTTCGCGGATACCGATCTGGGGTGAGCCGTCGCCCTGTGACCGGATTCAGGTGTCAAAAACCTGCCCGGCGTCAGCCATGGTTCAGCCGCATCATTTCACTCGCACTTCACCGCGTTTCGTGTATGGTGCGGCCACTTCCGCGGGCTTTGCCTGCTGGACGCGCCCGAGACCAAGACCGCGCTGGACGACATCCCGGCCCGGCCTGCTCCGGCGATACGGACCCGGTTTTCCCAAGAAATCTTGAGGAAACGGGTCACTTTCAACGACCAACCCGAAAGGACACACGATGTCGATTACGGCAGAGCGCAAGACCGCGCTTATCAAGGAATACGCTCAAAAGGCAGGCGATACCGGCTCCCCCGAGGTGCAGGTCGCCATTCTGACCGAGCGGATCAACAACCTGACCGGACACTTCAAGAGCCACGCGAAGGATAACCATTCCCGCCGCGGCCTGCTGAAGATGGTGTCGCAGCGTCGTTCGCTTCTCGACTACGTCAAGAAGGGCGACGAAGCACGCTACCGCAGCCTGATCGAGCGCCTCGGCATCCGCCGCTAAGCGCCACAAAACTTCCGTCCGGAGCCCGGCTCCGGACGGCCTCTGGCACCTGCGGAACGATCCCGGTGCCGTTTGAAAGAGGCGGACGATCGCGATGACCATGGCAGGATCGCCAGGGGCTTCTCGCGGACCCGGATATCCGGGCTCCGGAGCCTCTGGCCGTCTTGCTCATGGCATCGCCCCCGCCATGTCATGAAAGACAAAGCATGTTCGATATTCAACGCGAAGAACTGATGTGGGCCGGGCGCAAGCTCGTGCTCGAAACGGGCAAGATCGCCCGCCAGGCCGACGGCGCCGTCGTCGCCACCTACGGCGAGACCTCGGTGCTCGCCACCGTCGTGTCGGCCAAGGAGCCCAAGGCCGGGATCGACTTCTTCCCGCTCACGGTCAATTACCAGGAGCGCACCTACGCGGCCGGCCGCATCCCCGGCGGCTACTTCAAGCGCGAAGGCCGTCCGACCGAGAAGGAAACCCTGGTTTCCCGCCTCATCGACCGTCCCATCCGTCCCCTCTTCGCCGCCGGCTACCGCAACGAGACCCAGGTCGTCGTGACGGTGCTGTCGCACGATCTCGAAAACGATCCCGACATCGTCGCCATGGTGGCGGCCTCCGCGGCCCTCACCCTGTCGGGCGTGCCCTTCATGGGTCCCGTCGGCGCTGCCCGCGTCGCCTTCATCGGCGGCCAGTACAAGCTGAACCCGCCGCTGCAGGAACTCGAGGAATCGACCCTCGATCTCGTCGTCGCCGGCACCGCCGACGCCGTCCTGATGGTCGAATCGGAAGCCAAGGAACTGGCCGAAGACGTGATGCTCGGCGCCGTCATGTTCGGCCACAAGCATTTCCAGCCGGTGATCGAAGCCATCGTGCGCCTGGCCGAAAAGGCCGCCAAGGAGCCGCGCGACTACCAGCCGGCGGACACGGCGGAGATCGAGGCAGCGGTTCTCGAAATCGCCGGCAACGACCTGCGCGAAGCCTACAAGATCACCAAGAAGCAGGACCGCTACGCCGCCGTCGACGCCGTCAAGGCGAAGGTGATGGAAGCGCTCTGCCCGGCAGAGGGCGAAGCGAAGTTCAACCCCGAGAAGGTCAAGGCGGTCTTCAAGGACGCGCAGGCCAAGGTCGTGCGCTGGAACATCCTCGACACCTCGAAGCGCATCGACGGCCGCGATCTCTCGACCGTTCGCCAGATCGTGTCGGAAGTCGGCGTGCTGCCCCGCACCCACGGTTCGGCGCTGTTCACCCGCGGCGAGACGCAGGCGCTGGTCGTCACCACGCTGGGCACCGGCGAGGACGAGCAATACATCGATCAGCTCGAAGGCACCCGCAAGGAAACCTTCCTGCTGCACTACAACTTCCCTCCTTACTCGGTCGGCGAGACCGGCCGCATGGGTTCGCCCGGCCGCCGCGAAATCGGCCACGGCAAGCTCGCCTGGCGCGCCATCCGTCCGATGCTGCCGCCGTGCGCATGAGTTCCCCTACACCCTCCGCGTGGTGTCGGAGATCACCGAGTCGAACGGTTCGTCCTCCATGGCCACCGTCTGCGGCGCCTCATTGGCGCTGATGGATGCGGGCGTTCCCTTGCGCCGTCCGGTCGCCGGCATCGCCATGGGCCTCATCCTCGAGGGTGAGCGCTACGCGGTCCTGTCCGACATTCTCGGCGACGAGGATCATCTCGGCGACATGGACTTCAAGGTGGCGGGCACCGAGGGCGGTATCACGTCGCTCCAGATGGACATCAAGATCGCGGGCATCACCGAAGAGATCATGCGCGTCGCGCTCGATCAGGCGAAAGCCGGCCGCAATCACATCCTGGTCGAGATGAACAACGCGCTCACCGCGCCGCGCTCGGAACTCGGCGAGCATGCGCCCCGCATCGAGACCATGCAGATCCCCACCGACAAGATCCGCGAAGTCATCGGTTCGGGCGGCAAGGTCATCCGCGAGATCGTGGAAAAGACCGGCGCCAAGATCGACATCAACGACGACGGCCTGATCAAGATCGCGTCCGCCGACGGCAAGTCCATCAAGGCGGCCTATAACTGGATCCGCTCGATCGTCGCCGAGCCCGAGCTCAACACGATCTACGAGGGCACGGTCGTCAAGGTGATGGAATTCGGCGCGTTCGTGAACTTCTTCGGTTCGCGCGACGGCCTCGTCCACATCTCCGAACTCGCCAAGAACCGCGTCAACAAGGTCACGGACGTGGTCAAGGAAGGCGACAAGGTCAAGGTCAAGTTCCTCGGCATGGACGAACGCGGCAAGGTCCGCCTCTCCATGAAGGTCGTCGACCAGGAAACCGGCGAAGACATCACCGAGAAGCTGAAAGCCGAACGCGAAGCCGAGAAGACACGGGCCGCCGGGGAGTAAGCTTCCCGCCGACACACGAAGTTACCATCAGGGCGCGGTGCAAACCGCGCCCTTTCCTTATGCGGTGACGCCCGTGAGCTCACCAAACCCGGGTAGCTGAGCAAGGCATTCTTTGCCATCGGCCCGAAAGCAAAGGACAAGAACGACTATCTCGTCTACGACAAGAAGGGCGTTCTCTGTTACGACATCGACGGGTCGGGCGCGAAGGCCGCCACGGCAATCGCCAGCACCAAAAGAACCTCGCCATGTCCTACCGGGACTTTCTGATCGTTTAGCAACCGATACCCGCACAGGCTCCCATGCTCTCCCGCGTTTTCGGCTTCACCCGTCGCCCCTTCGACTCGCTCTCCGAGCAGGAAATTCTCGCGCTGGCGATTTCGTCAGAGGAGGATGACGGGCGGATCTATCGTGCGTATGCGGATGGCTTGCGGGCCGGTTTTCCGCAATCCGCCAAGGTCTTCGACGACATGGCGGATGAGGAGGACCGGCATCGGTCGGCGCTCATCGGGCTGCATCGGGCGCGTTTCGGCGAGACCATTCCGTTGATCCGGCGCGAGCATGTGCGGGGCTATTACGAGCGCAAACCCGATTGGCTGGTGCGTCCGCTGGGCATCGACAAGGTTCGCGCCGCCGCCGAGGACATGGAATCGCAGGCGCATCGGTTTTATGTGGAGGCGGGCAAACGCACCAAGGATGCGTCGACGCGCCAGCTGCTCGGCGATCTGGCCGTTGCGGAGCAGGGGCATCGGACGCTCGCCCGCGAGTTGGAGCACACCCACACACCCGAGGCCGTGCAACACGACGAGCGCGAGACCGAACGGCGCCAGCGCATTCTCACCTATATCCAGCCGGGTCTGGCGGGCTTGATGGACGGGTCGGTGTCGACGCTCGCGCCGATTTTCGCCGCTGCTTTCGCCACGCAAGATACCTGGCAGACTTTTCTGGTCGGCCTTTCGGCCTCGGTCGGCGCCGGCATCTCCATGGGCTTCACCGAAGCGGCGCACGACGACGGCAAATTGTCCGGTCGCGGCTCGCCATTAAAGCGCGGTCTCGCGTCGGGCATCATGACGGCGATCGGCGGGCTCGGCCACGCGCTGCCGTATCTCATCCCCCATTTCTGGACCGCCACCACATTGGCGATCGCCGTGGTTTTCGTCGAACTCTGGGCCATCGCGTTCATCCAGAACCGCTACATGGAAACGCCGTTCTGGCGCGCCGCCTTCCAGGTCGTGCTGGGCGGCTCGCTGGTGTTCGCCGCCGGGGTGATCATCGGCAACGCGTAGCGAGAACGTCGAGCAGCTCATTGCTGCGCTGTATCGACGATGAACTCCATCGCTGCCCCTATCGGCATCCATTGTGGTACGTGGCGGCCTTTGCTTCTATATTCTTGCGCATTTCAAGCATCTGTCCGGGAATGGGAGCGGTCATTTTCTCGTCGTGATGGCGGCACGAAACCGCCCACGCGGTGCTTCGTGATATGAACTGCCTGGCGGCTTTAACGAACACGCAGGTCTGGGTTTTGTCGGCATTCATGCGGGCGACTGCCGCTTCCAACTCTACTCCCGCGGCCGTCATAGCGTCGCCATCGCGGCTGCATTTCTGCTCCGCCTGTTTCGCTGTCAGATTCGACTTGGTCGCGTTGCATTTGAGGTCGGGCGAATCGAGCGTGTCGAGTTCGGCTTTGGCCTTGGCGACATCCGCAGCAACGTTCTGAGGCGCGAATTCACCGCAAACACGACTTGTCTCGATTTTCTGCAAGACCTGTTTTCGTGTGACAGCGAGCATTTCGCACCGTGACGCTTCTGTCCGGTTTGCTTTCTGCCGCGCGATCGCCTGATCCACCGCAACGCCGTGCTGTTTGAGTTGTTCGATGGCTTTCCAGCATTCGGCCTGCGTGGCTGCCTGCGCGTTTGCTCCCGCGGCAATCATGAGCGCTGAAGCAAACAAGGCCCTGCCGGTCATTCGCATCATGCAATCTCCAATGTGGAGATACGATAGCTCCAATCGTCACGTCGCCGCAATACTGTTGCATGACGCGAATCTCGACCATTCGCCCCGGCGGGGATTGACCCTGGGTGTCGTCTCATCGAAAACCATCTGCACCTCGAGAGCACCAAGGATTCGCCATGACCATTCAACGCATCAAGCCCGGCCCGCGCATGAGCGGCGCCGTCGTCCACGGCAACACCGTCTACCTCGCCGGTCAGGTGGCGCAGAACGCGGCGGGTAAGAGCGTCGGCGATCAGACCAAGGACATCCTGTCGATCATCGACGGATTGCTGGCTGAGGCCGGCACCGACAAGACGAAGCTGCTGATGGTCAATATCTGGCTCAGCGACATCGCCACCTTCGCCGAGATGAACGCCGTCTGGGATGGCTGGGTTCGCGCAAGGAAACACGCCCGCGCGCGCCACCGTCGAGGCAAAGCTCGCGGCGCCGCAATACACCGTCGAGATCGCGGTCATTGCCGCGAAGTAATTGACCGCGCTAAACCTCGCGACCAATAAAAAAGCGGGCCACTCGGCCCGCTTTTTTTACGCAACTCAACGCTTACGGGCAGGGATGCCTCAGGCCGTCGTAGCCCAGAAAGGTCCCGCTGCCGGGATCGTAGGATTTGTAGCGCTGGGAGCAATAGGCCACCGACTCGCCCCCACCATAAGCGGGAGCCGCATAAACCGGCTGCGCTGCGATGGCGCTGCCGACGACAGCACCGGTGGCGAGCCCAAGTGCTGCGCCGCCATAGCCGTACCCGCCGTAGTACCGGTTGCCATAATAGCCGCCGCCGTAGACCGGGCGATAGCCAGGGCGGCCATAGCCGGGTCCATAGCCAGGACGGCCATAACCGGGGCGACCATAATCCGGGCGGCCCCCGCGATAGGCGACAGCACCTCGACCGCCGGCACCGCGATAGGCCACGGCTCCTCGACCGCCGCCGCCTCGATAAGCCACCGCCCCGCGGCCGCCGCCGCCGCGAACGGCAACCCCGCCACGTCCACCACCGCCGCCGCCGCGACGAACATAACTCACGTGAAGGTCTCCGGAATCAAACGCCGTCTTCAGGGCGTCCTGAGACACCGACTGCGCGTTCGCGGGCCGTGCATCGGTGAAAAGCGCCGCGGAGGCCAGAACCGCCGTCGCGGCAACCGCCATCATCAACTTACGCATGGGAATCTCCTTCCATGCTGGGCGAACTCAAATTAGCCCAAGACGTTCCAGTCCGGAGCTTCGATTTGCCGATCTCTCAAGGATGTGAGGCAGGTGACCGGGGATTACAAGATAAACCGGCTCAAATCGGTGTTCTGCGCCAGGCTCTCCACTTCGCCGCGCACATAGGCGCCGTCGATCGTCATGGTTTCGCCCGAGCGGTCGGGAGCCGTGAACGAAATCTCGTCGAGCACCCGTTCGAGCACGGTCTGCAGACGACGCGCGCCGATATTCTCGACCGAGTTGTTCACCTGCACCGCAACCTCCGCCAGCGCGTCGATGGAATCGTCGGTGAAGACGAGTTCCATGCCTTCGGTCCGCATCAGCGCCACCGTCTGCTTGATCAGGCTCGCCTCGGTCTCGGTGAGAATGCGCTTGAAATCGTCCACGGTCAGCGGCGACAGCTCGACGCGAATGGGCAGCCGGCCTTGCAGTTCCGGCAGCAGGTCGGACGGCTTCGAGACGTGGAATGCGCCCGACGCGATGAACAGGATGTGGTCGGTCTTGACCGCGCCGTGCTTGGTCGCGACCGTGGTGCCTTCGATCAGCGGCAGCAGATCGCGCTGCACGCCTTCGCGCGACACGTCGGCGCCGCCACGGCCTTCGCGGGCGCAGATCTTGTCGATCTCGTCGAGAAACACGATGCCGTTATTCTCGACCTGGCTGATCGCCTCCTGCACGATGGCGTCCTGATCGATCAGCTTGTCGGCTTCCTCGGCCAGCAAGGGCGCATATGCGTCGACCACCGTCGTGCGGCGGCTCTTGGTGCGGCCGCCGAAGGCCTTGCCGAACATGTCGCCGAGATTGATCGCTCCCATCGATGCGCCGGGCATCCCGGGAATCTCGAACATCGGCAGGCCTTGGCCGCCGCTCTGCTGCACCTCGATCTCGATTTCCTTGTCGTCGAGTTCGTTGGCGCGCAACTTGCGGCGGAACGAATCGCGCGTCGCCTGGCTGGCGGTCGAGCCCACCAGCGCATCGAGCACGCGCTCCTCGGCGGCCAGATGCGCCTTCGCCTCGACCTGCCGCCGGCGATCCTCCTTCACCAGCCCGATGCCGACCTCCACGAGGTCGCGGATGATCTGCTCCACGTCGCGGCCGACATAGCCGACCTCGGTGAATTTCGTCGCCTCGACCTTCAGGAACGGCGCGTTGGCGAGCCGCGCCAGCCGGCGCGAGATCTCGGTCTTGCCGCAGCCTGTCGGCCCGATCATCAGGATGTTCTTGGGCGCCACCTCCTCGCGCAACGCCCCTTCGAGCTGCTGGCGCCGCCAGCGGTTGCGCAGCGCGATGGCGACGGCGCGCTTGGCGTCGTTCTGTCCAACGATATAGCGGTCGAGTTCGGAAACGATTTCGCGGGGAGAGAAGGAGGTCATGGAGTTAGAATGGGGTGCGGCAATCGTCGTGCAAGGTTGGCGGGAAGAAGCCGGAGCAGAAATGCGCGCAACGGCCGCCAGCCGGCGCTGAGGAGGAGCACGAACGCGCCGAGAATCAACACCGTGATGGGAATCGATTGATCGGCCAACCCGGCATGCTGGATCAGCGTCACGAAGGCGAAGCCCGCGTATGTGAGCCCCGAGACGAGCATCGCCCGACGATCGATGACGACCGCGACTGCTCCAAGGACCGCGAAAATCGCCAGCACCGCCACCGCGACGGCGGCCCGGGCTCCCGTGCCCTCCGTGACAAAGCTCGCAATCAGCGGATGCACGATCAACGGCGCCGCCAGCAGATGGAGCCAGAACGCGATGTCGGTCCGCCGCGTGACGCGAGAGGGATCGGACAGATCGAATCGCATGGCGAGCGCGAAGATCGCGAGCCCGGCGATCAGGACGATCGGCTTCACGTAGTCACGCGCGAAATCCGGCGCCGATGGCAAACAACAAGGCAACTGCCGCCCGCGGCGAGCGATGCGGCACCGGCCGCAATCGTGATCGGGACGCGGAAACGCCAGTAATGAAGCCCGGCCATCACCATCGTGATCAGCGCCGCGAAAGCGATGATGTCGGGCCGTGTTCGAGACAGCCCGGCGTAATCGAGGCCGGACGAAAGTTCCGGCGCGGACCCGGCAAAATCGACCATCAGATTGCTTGCGGCTGCGAATGTCCCGGCAACGAAAAGACACAGCAGAACGATGCTGGGAAGTGCCATGCGCCGTCGCCGGGTAAAAAACTCCGCCAGCAGCCAGGCGGCAATCATCGCCGCTGCTCCGCGAGCCCAACCTGCCGAAGGAAAGCCCGGCGAAATAGATAACGGCCCACGCAAAAAGCCCGATCCCCAGCGTCACGAAGATGTCGCTGAAGCCGGACACGAACCGCAGCTTCTCGTCGTCCTCCGGCTCCGCCGATTGCGGCTCGTCGGTTTGCGCCAGCGACGCGAAGCTGCGCCAGCTGGTCGGCGGACAGGATGCCGCGTTCGACGGCTTTATCGAGGAGGGTTTCGCTGATCAACGTCGAGGCTCTCTATAACAATGTTGCCATTGGTATAGACGCAGATTTCCGCCGCGATGCGAAAGCGAGCGGCGCACCATCGCCTCGGCATCCATCCCGGAATCCGCCAGCGCCCGAGCAGCCGCGAGGGCGTAATTGCCGCCGGAGCCGATCGCCATGATGCCGCCTTCGGGCTCGAGCACGTCGCCGGAGCCGGAGAGCAGCAGGCCGACCTCCTTGTCGGCCACCAGCATCATCGCCTCGAGCCGGCGCAGGTAGCGGTCGGTGCGCCAATCCTTGGTGAGTTCGACGCAGGCGCGGGTGAGCTGGCCCGGATATTGCTCGAGCTTGGCCTCCAGCCGCTCGAACAGCGTGAAGGCGTCGGCGGTCGAGCCCGCGAAGCCGCCGATGACCTCGCCCTTGGAGAGGCGGCGCACCTTGCGGGCATTGCCCTTGACGATGGTCTGGCCGAGGCTGACCTGGCCGTCGCCGCCGATGACGACGCGGCCGCCTTTTCGGACCATCAGGATGGTGGTGGCGTGCATGGAGGGAAGGGCGTCGGACAAGCGGGAAACTCCGGGCAATCGACTTCTGGGCGAGGTGAACCTGACTTAAGCATTCATCATGCAAAAGCAACGCGGGTAGCGTTTCGTCGCGCGTCTTGTTAGAACGCGCCGTCTTCTCTCTGACCCAAGGATTTGTTCGATGCGCGAAGCGAGCGTCAGCCGCCGCACCGCCGAGACCGACGTTGCCGTGTCGATTGCCCTCGATGGCACCGGCAAGGCCGAAATTGCGACCGGCGTGGGCTTTCTCGACCACATGCTCGAACTGTTCGCCCGCCACGGCCTGTTCGACGTGACCGTGAAGGTGACCGGCGACCTGCACGTGGACCAGCATCACACCACGGAAGATACCGGCATCGCCCTCGGCCAGGCCTTCGCGCAGGCGCTCGGCGACAAGAAGGGCATCGCCCGCTATGCGGATATCCACATGCCCATGGACGAGACGCTGACGCGGGTCGTCGCTCGACATCTCGGGCCGACCCTTCCTGGTCTTCAAGACCACGTTTCCGACCGAGAAAATCGGCGCGTTCGACACCGAACTGGTGCGCGAATTCTTCCAGGCCTTCGCCATCCAGGCCGGCGTGACCCTGCACGTGGAGACGCTCTACGGGACCAACTCGCATCACATCGCCGAGAGCTGCTTCAAGGGTCTGGCGCGGGTGCTGCGTCGGGCCGTGGCGCATTGACCCACGGGAAGAAGGGCGCGTTCCTTCCACCAAGGGCACGCTCTAGCGGCTTTTCCTTCGCGATTCCGGAATCTCGGCCAGGGATTTGCCGGTCTTGATGCTATCTGTTTGGCCGAGCGCCGTCCTCGTGCATGGGCGGCTTACGGCTCCAGGGACAATTGTCGATGGCGACGTTCACGCTGCATGTGCCCCGCAACGCGAGACCCGGCGATCCGGCTGCTCTCGATCATTCGAGATCGTCAAGGATGCGTTTTCCTGGGGCGCCTTCGCGTTCACCGCCCTGTGGTTCTTCTTTCATCGTCTGTGGATCGCGGGCCTGCTGGTGCTGATCGCCGTGGTGGCGCTGAACGGCGCCCTGTCGCTCCTCGACGTGCAGCCCGTCGCGGCATTCGTGGCCGCAGTCCTGCTGTCGTGGCTGATCGGCCTCGAGGCCAATTCCCTGTGGCGCTGGACGCTGGCGCGGAACGGGTTGCAGATCGTCGACGTGGTGAGTGCGTCCGATCGCGACGAGGCGGAGGCCAAGGCCTTTGCGCGCTGGCTGTCCCGCACCGCGCCTTCCAGCGCCCCGCGGCACCGTCGTGCGCCCTTGCGCCCGCGTCCCACCGGCGAGCCGGTTCTGGGGCTCTTTCCCGATGCGGAGCGGTTCCGGTGAGCGTCGCGATCGTCGATTACGGCTCGGGCAACCTGCATTCCGCCGCCAAGGCGTTCGAGCGCGCGGCCCGCGAAGCGGGTCTGGACGACGTCATCGCGGTGACGTCCGATCCGGCGCGAGTCGCGGCGGCCGATCGCATCGTCCTGCCCGGCGTCGGCGCGTTCGCCGATTGCCGCCGCGGGCTCGATGCGGTGCCCGGCATGGTGGAGGCGCTGACCCGAAGCGTGCGCGAAGGAGGGCCGTCCGTTCTTAGGCATCTGCGTCGGCATGCAATTGATGGCGACGCGCGGGCTCGAACATGTGACGACCGCGGGGCTCGACTGGATTGCCGGCGACGTGAAGGCCATCCGGCCGAGCGATCCGGCGCTGAAGATCCCCCATATGGGCTGGAACAACCTGGAGCAGCGCCGCGCCCATCCGCTGCTCGACGGCATCGCCACGGGCGAGCGACGGGCTGCACGCCTATTTCGTGCACTCCTACGCGCTCTCGCCCGAACGCCCCGAAGACCTCGTGGCAAGCGTCGATTACGGCGGCGCGGTGACGGCGCTCGTCGCCAAGGACAACATGGCGGGCACGCAATTTCACCCCGAGAAAAGCCAGGCTCTCGGCCTCACGCTCATTGCCAATTTCCTGAGGTGGCGTCCGTGATCCTGTTTCCCGCCATCGACCTGAAGGAAGGCCGCTGCGTCCGTCTCATCCAGGGCGACATGGATCAGGCGACGATCTTCAACGACGATCCGGCCGCTCAGGCGGCTTCGTTCGAGCGCCAGGGCTTCGAATGGCTGCACGTGGTCGATCTCGACGGTGCATTCGCCGGAAAGCCGATGAACGCCGCGGCGGTCGACGCCATCCTTCAGCGCATCCGCATTCCCATGCAGCTCGGAGGCGGCATCCGCGACATGAAGACGGTCGAGGGATGGCTCGCCAAGGGCGTTTCGCGCGTCATCATCGGCACGGCGGCGGTGCGCGACCCGGCTTTCGTGCGCGAGGCGGCGCGCCTCCATCCCGGCAAGGTCGCGGTCGGCATCGACGCCAAGGACGGGCTGGTGGCGGTCGAGGGCTGGGCCCAGACCTCGACGCTCACCGCCGAGGAACTCGGCCGGCGCTTCGAGGATGCGGGCGTGGCGGCGATCATCTACACGGACATCGCCCGCGACGGCATTCTGAAGGGCCTCAACATTCCCATGACGCTGGCGCTCGCCCGGGCGGTGAAAATCCCCGTCATCGCGTCGGGCGGGCTCGCATCCATGGCCGATATCGAGCGTCTGGTCGAGCCCGATTGCGCGATCCTCGGCGGTGCAATTTCGGGCCGCGCCCTCTATGACGGCCGCATCGATCCCGATCAGGCGCTGGCGCTGCTGCGCTCCCTCGGCAGGAACCCGACCGATGCTTAAAGTCCGCCTCATTCCGTGCCTCGACGTCAAGGATGGCCGCGTCGTCAAGGGCGTGCAATTCGTCGATCTGGTCGATGCGGGCGATCCGGTGGAAGCCGCCAAAGCCTACGACGCCGCCGGCGCCGACGAACTCTGCTTTCTCGACATCACCGCCAGCGTCGAGGCGCGCGGCATCCTGTTCGATGTGGTGCGGCGCACGGCCGAGGCCTGCTTCATGCCGCTCACCGTCGGCGGCGGCGTGCGCAAGGTCGAGGACATCCGGCAATTGCTGCTCGCGGGCGCCGACAAGGTCTCGATCAACACCGCGGCGGTGAACAACCCGGATTTCGTGCGCGAAGCCGCCGAGAAATTCGGCAGCCAATGCGTCGTCGTGGCGATCGACGCCAAGAAGGTGTCGACGCCAGGCGCACCCGATCGTTGGGAAATCTTCACCCATGGCGGCCGCAACGCGACCGGCATCGACGCCGTCGCGTTCGCCCGGCAGGTGGCGGAGCTCGGCGCCGGCGAATTGCTCGTCACCTCCATGGATCGCGACGGCACCAAGGGCGGCTACGATCTGGCGCTCGTCAGGGCGATCTCGGATGCCGTCTCCGTTCCGGTCATCGCATCCGGCGGCGTCGGCAATC
Organism: uncultured Alphaproteobacteria bacterium; assembly: GCA_963828985.1. Classification (GTDB taxonomy): domain Bacteria; phylum Pseudomonadota; class Alphaproteobacteria; order Rhizobiales; family Beijerinckiaceae; genus Microvirga. Next base: position 978,465 of record CAWHGT010000003.1, on the reverse strand, counting down.
TCGACCATCTGGTCGCCGGCATCCGCGACGGCCATGCCAGCGCGGTGCTCGCCGCCTCGATCTTCCATTTCGGCACGCACTCGATCGGCGAGGCGAAAGAGCATATGGCCGAGGCGGGTTTGAGGGTGCGGCTCGACACTTCGTCTCCTCATCAGACGAGTCGCTGACTTCAACCGGAGACACACCGTGCGGATCGCCTGCCTGCATACTGCGGAAAGCAATATCTCGGTGTTCGAGACGGCCTCGCGCGCGCTCGAATTGGATCGCGTTCACTTGGAACACGAGGTGAGGGCCGACCTTCTGGCCCGTGCGGAGCAGGCCGGGGGTCTCACGGAAGCCGGCGAGACCGCTACCGTCTCGGCTCTTCATGCGATGTCGCAGAACGCCGAGGCCGTTCTTCTCACATGCTCGACGCTGGGTCCCTCCGTCGCGAAAGCTCAATCGACCTGTCGGGTGCCGGTGCTGAGGGTCGATGAAGCCCTCGCGGAGCTTGCCGCCGGCAGAGGCGGGACGATCATCGTCCTGTGCGCGGTTGAGACGACTCTCGCACCCACCCGGGTCCTGTTCGAGGAAGCCAGCCGCAAGACGGGCGCCGTCGTGGAGGTGAAGCTTGTCCCGACCGCTTGGGAGATCTTCAAAGCCGGGCGGCGCGACGATTATCTTGCGACGATCGCGGCCGCCGCCGATCGGGCGTTCGAGGCCGGCGCCGGGACGGTGGCGCTTGCTCAGGCGTCGATGGCGGGCGCAATAGACTTGTGCCGGCGTGGTATTCCCCTGGCGAGCCCTACGGCCGGATTGCTCGCTGCCGTAAAGGCGGTGGAGACGTCACGACTTCGTGCAATCCGAGAGGGCAGCGAAGCACACTCAAAGGCAGTCCCATGACCACCTTCACGCTCGACGACCTTGCCCGCATCGTCGCGGAGCGCACCTCGGCTCCGGCCTCCGAATCCTACACCGCGAAGCTTCTGGCGGACGGTCCGGCGAAGGCCGCCAAAAAACTCGGCGAGGAGGCGGTGGAGGCGGTGATTGCGGCGGTATCGGGAGATCGCGAGAATCTCACAGCCGAGGCCGCCGATGTGCTGTATCACCTATTGGTCGTCTTGCAGGGCGCGCGCATTCCGCTAAGTGATGTGATGACAGGAGCTCGAGCGGCGCACCAGTCAATCGGGATTGACTGAGAAAGCCTCGCGCAAGCTGTGATTTCGGCAGGTCGAATCGTCGTGGTTTCGGGAAGGCGCCTCTCATGGATCAGCTGAACGTGATTGCGCCCGAGGCAGGCGACGGGTTTTCGCCCTATCGCCGCTTTTCGCGGGACGAATGGGCGAAATTGCGGGCCGACGCCCCGATGACGCTGACCGCCGAAGAAGTGCTGCAGCTGCAATCCCTCAACGATCCGATTTCCCTCGACGAGGTGGCGGCGATCTACCTGCCGCTCTCGCGCCTGCTCTCTCTGTATGTGGCCGCGACCCAGGGGCTGTTTCGCGCCACCCAGCGCTTCCTGCTCGCCGAGAACGACGCCAAGGTTCCCTATATCATCGGAGTCGCGGGGTCGGTGGCGGTCGGAAAATCCACCACCGCGCGCGTCCTCAAGGCGCTGCTGGCGCGCTGGCCCAACACGCCGAAGGTCGATCTCGTCACCACCGACGGGTTCCTCCTGCCCAATGCCGAGCTCGACCGGCTCGGACTGATGGAGCGAAAGGGCTTTCCCGAGAGCTACGATACCGGCGCGCTGCTGCGCTTTCTGGCCGACATCAAGGCCGGGCGCCGCAACGTGCCGGCGCCGCTCTATTCTCACCTCGTCTACGACGTTGTGCCGGGAGAGGAGAAGATCGTCGACCTGCCGGACATTCTCATCGTCGAAGGTTTGAACGTGCTGCAGCCGGCGCGCATGCCCAAGGACGGCATGGCGATCCCGTTCGTGTCGGATTTCTTCGATTTCTCGGTCTATATCGACGCCGAGGAAGACGACCTTCATCGCTGGTACGTGAACCGCTTTTTGCGCCTCCGCCACACCGCGTTTCGCGATCCCCTGTCCTACTTCCGCCGTTACGCGGAAATTCCCGAGGAGGAGGCGATCGCCACCGCGGAGGGCCTGTGGACCCGCATCAATCTTACCAACCTGCGGGAAAACATCGTGCCGACGCGCCAGCGCGCCAGCCTGATCCTGAAAAAGGGCGCCAGCCATCGCATCGAGGCGGTGGCGCTCAGGCGGCTGTGATGTCCGCTTCTCAGTTCTTCATGGCGCGGGTGTCGTAGCGAACGACCGCGCGCAAAGGCCCGTAGGGCGTCGGGGTGCGAGCGTCGAGCTGGACCCGGCCGCCAGTGACAAAGCCGCTCGAATCCTGAACCCGGCTTCGTGCCTGGCCGACAAGATAATCCGACCGCACCCGACCGCTGACCTTCACGCAGGTCTCGGATCCGGGAACGGAGAAGAACCCCGCGCCCTGGCTGGTGCAGGCGCGGACCGGCTCGACCGCGGCGGCCGATTTCGCCGGCAGTTCGGCGCCGAGCGCCGCACTGCCCGCTCCCACCAACGCCAGGGCGACGATCCCCGTCAGTCGCATGCGCCGCGTCATATGCCGAACCTCTCTTGTCAAGGCGCAGAGCTTAGTCGGAAGCGGCACGCTCGCGCAACTCCATCACCATACGGGCATCGGTGCGCGTGCCCTTCAGCGTGCCCCGCGCGTTCACCTTCAAGCAGTCGAGGGAGGCACCATGGCGACTCAACAGAGCGAAGCCGAACTGAAGCGCAGTGCCGAGCACGCCAAAGAGGCGGCTGAACATACCGAGGAGGCTGCCGAGCGCACGGCGGTCGCGGCGGAAGTTACCAAGGACAGCGCCGATCGCCGGACAGAACTTGCAGCCGACCGCACGGTCTTCGCGGCGGAACGCACCTACGCCGCGTGGGTGCGGACCGGCCTCGGCGCGCTGGCATCGGGGATCGGGGCCAAAAGCCTTCTCGCGGGCGTAGTCTCCGACTGGATGATCGTCGCCACCGGAACGCTACTGGTGATCTTCAGCGCTTTCTGCTTTTCGGCGGCGGTCTGGCGGCAGGTCTTCGTCGGCGCGCCGCCTCCGGTACCGGATGTGCGGCGGATCCCGCCCATCCTGCTTCTCGGGATGAACGGCTTCCTGGTGCTCGTGGCGCTGGCGGCGCTGCTCAGCATCTGGTTCGGGCGGACAGGGAGCTAGGTCAGACCAGCAAACTTTCCTGCCGCGCGAGATCGAGCAGGCTCGTCTGCGGGCGGGCGCCGAGATGGCTGATGACCTCCGCGGCCGCAAGACCGCCGAGGCGCGCGCAATCCGTCAGATCGAGGTCACGGGCCAGACCCGCCATGAAGCCGGCGGCGAAAAGGTCTCCGGCGCCCGTCGTGTCGACGACGCGCGAGACCGGAAAGGCCGGCACGGAGCGGGTTTCGCCGCGCGTCACCACCAGCGCGCCCTCGGCCGACCGAGTCACCACGCCCAGCACCTTCTCGTCGCGCAAGGCGGCCAGCGCCGTGTCGGCATCGGAAGTCTGGAACAGGCTCTGCAATTCGTGGATGTTGGCGAACAGGATATCGAGGCTGCCGTCACGGATGAGGCCCAGAAACTCGTCGCGGTAACGATCGACGCAGAAGGCATCCGACAGGGTCAGCGCCACCTTGTTGCCGGCCTGGTGGGCGATTTTCACGGCCTTGCGGAACGCCTCCTTGGCGGCCGGCGGATCCCACAGATAGCCTTCGAGATAAACGATCGACGAGGCCTCGACGGTGGCGGGGTTGACGTCGTCCGGCGTGAGGTTCTGGCAGGCGCCCAGATAGGTGTTCATGGTGCGCTCGCCGTCCGGCGTCACCAGAATGAAGCTGCGGGCCGTGGCCGGCCCGTCCTTGGCCAGCGCCACGTCGTAATGGACGTCGATGGCCTTGAGGTCGTGGGCGAAATGCCGGCCCGTCGCGTCGTCCTTCACCTTGCCGATGAAGCCCGCCTTCACGCCCAGGGAGGCAATGCCCGCGGCCGTGTTGGCGGCCGAGCCGCCCGAGATGACCGTCGCGGGACCCATATCGCCGAAGAGCTCGTCGGCACGGGCCTCGTCGATGAGCTGCATGGCGCCCTTATGGACGTTCTTCTTCACCAGGAAGGCTTCGTCGGTGTGGGCGAGAACGTCCACGATGGCGTTTCCGAGCGTCAGAACGTCGATGGGGTGATGGGACATGGAGCAACCGGGTTATTGGGAGACCCGCGCTTTCGCACTCGCCGGAGGGCGGGTCAAGTCTCGGACGGAGGATGGCGCTGTCCACGCATCCTCATATGAGCAGGCGCCGCCGCCCAGGATCATCTCAGCCGGATTGCCGCGCTCGTTCCTGGGCACCATCGAGGACCGCCAGAAGAGCCTCGATTTCTGTCTCCGTGAGGCTGGCGATCTCGCGGGCGAGGCGGTTCGCCAGCAGGGTGGCGCCCGGCGATGTGCCGGCGGTATCGACCTTCACGCGGGGGTCCGACATGTCGGCGAGCCGGGCCAGTTCGTCGGCTTCGTCCCAGATGATGTGGAAATAATGCAGCGTGCCCTGAATCAGCGACCATGTGGGCTTGCCCCGCTCGCCGCGTTCGAGGGCCGACAGGTACGCGCTCGAAACGCCAAGATGGGCCGCCATGTCCTTCAGGAGCAGCCCGCGCTCCTGGCGCAATTGCCGGACCCTTTCGCCGAAGGGCGTCACGGCGCGTCAATTCCGCGGCGGCGGCGCAGCCGCACGTAGAGTGCGCCCGAGCCGCCATGATGAGCGGACGCCTCCTCGAATCCGACAACGAGGGAGCGCAGATCCGCCAGGCCGAGCCAATGGGGCACCAGCCGCCGCAGCACGCCGCGCTCCTCGTAGAGTTCGCCGATCCGGCCCGTGCCGCCTTTGCCCGTGATGACGAGCACCAGCGCATGACCCTTGTGTTGCGAGCGGTGGAGAAACCGCAGCAGGGCCTCGTGCGCCTCGCTCTGGCGCAGGCCGTGCAGGTCGATCCGCGCGTCCACATCGCGGGTGCCCCGTCGGAGGCCCGTGAGGGTCTTGCGCTCCAGCGGCGCCAGCGGGATGAGACTCGGCTTGGGGGAGGCGAGCGGGAGCGGGGCAGGGCGCGGAACGGGTTGCGGCTTCGGCTCTCGGCCGGCGGCGTTCTCGGCCGTTTCCGGTTCAAGGGGCAGCACCCGCCCTTTCATGGGCACGACATCCCGCGCCACATGGGCCCAGAGCTTTCGTTCCTCGCCGGTGAGTGAACGACGACGCCGGCTCATGGGGAGGTTTTAGGCTGCAGGATCACGAACGTCACCGCGTGGCGCATCAGGCCGGCCCGGGTTCCGGCGGCCTCGCCGCTGCCGACGAAGAAATCGCCGCGCGCCGGTCCGACGATGGCGGAGCCGGTATCCTGCGCCACCATGAGACGCCGCAGCGGCTCCGTGCGGTCGAGCGCGTGCGGCAGCGTGCCGTCGATCCAGATCGGCAGGCCATAGGGCCACAGGGTGCGGTCGACCGCGAGAGAACGGCCGGGCGTCAAGGGAATGCCCGCGCCGCCAATGGGTCCTTGCGCGTCGTCAAGCTCCGCCGCGTCGCGGAAGAAGATGTAGGAACGATTCTGGCGCATCAGCTGCCCGCGCCGGCTCGGGATTGTCCCGCAGCCATCCCATGAGCTTCGCCAGCGTCATGGTTTCGAGGTCGAGCGCGCCTTGCTGCACCAGCAGCTTGCCGATCGACGTGTAGGGATGGCCGTTGCGGCCCGCATAGGCGACCCGCATCACCGATCCGTCCTCGAGCCGGATGCGCCCTGACCCCTGAACGTGAAGGATGAAGGCCTCGCCGGGTTCGCGCAGATACACGATCGGCTTTGCACGGGTTCCCAGGGCTCCGGTCTCGATGGCGGCGCGATCCGGATAGGGTTCATAACCGCCATTGTTGCGGCGGCCCGCCTGGAAGGTCGGATCGAGGCCCGGAAGGGTCTCGCCCTGGGGGACGGTGACGAGATCGTCTGGCCGGTCGAGGAGGGGGACGCGGTAGACCGGGGAGGGGCTGCGGGAGCCTTCGAATTCGGGCTCGTAATAGCCGGTCAGGAAGCCATCTCCCTTTACGGGAACGACCCGCATCGGCCGAAAATGCGCTTCGAAGAAATGCGCGAGCTTCGTCGGCGCCGGCGATGTTCTGGGAAAGGGCGCTGCGACAGACCCGCGCGAGATCGCCGTTCGGCGCCCGTGCCGGCCGCAACGGAGCGGTTCCGGCCGTGTTCGCCCGGCAGCTTTCCAGGAAGGTGGCGAAAGCGGCCGCATGGTCGTCCTGTGTCCACCCGGCGAGATCGCCGAACGTCAGAGGTTCAAGCCGGAGTTTTTCCGCAAGCGCCGGGGCCGGATCGAGGCTCGCCATGATCAATGCCCAAAAGAGGAGGCCGACACCGGCCGGCCTCGCGACATTCATTGCCCCGCTTCGGTCGCGACCAGTTTCCAGTTCGGATCGCGGCTTCCGAGAACCCGCTCGAACGTCCACACATCGGTCACGTCCACCACCGTGTCGGGACTGCCATCCACCACATGGTCGGCGGCGTCGCGCGTCACGGTGATGAGCTTCGAGAGGAACCGCAGGCTGAGCTGGGCGGTCTTGCTCTGGACCTCCGCGCCGGTGATTTCAGCCTTGTCGACCGATACGAACGTCGTCTCGACCTTCTCACCGCGCTGTTCACGCTCCGTGATGGCCCGTTCGAAGCCTTCGTAAACCTCCCGGGAGAGAAGATCCTTCAACGTCTTGCGGTCGCCCTGCGCGAAGGCGCTGACGATCATCTCGTAGGCCGATTGCGCGCCTTCGATGAAGCTCGCGGCATCGAAACTCGGCTCCGCGCGAGCGATTTCGTCGAGCGCGCGGGCCATCGCCGTGCCCGGTTCCGCGAAGCCCTTCCATCTTTCGGCCGCGGTGGCGGTCGCGTCGATCGTCGGACGCGCGCCGTTTGCTCCCGGCAGCCGCACCACATTGTCCTGGTCGGCGGAGGCCGTATTCGGCCGCAGGGGCGGATCGCGCCTGGAAATCGGATCGAGCGGCGGCTGTTCGCTTCCGGTCTTCTGCCCGAGAACCGATCGCAGCCGCCAGACCACAAAGATTGCCAATACGATAAAAATGAGGGTCGTGATGTCGAAGGAATCCTGCATCGTCGATCCGTTATGGGCCTTTCCAGTCCGAAAGCCGAGAGGCAGCCGGGCTCTTTGCCGCATGGGGCAGAAGGAAGTGTCCTGCGCATATGGGGCCTATCGGTCGTAACATCCACCTCTCGTGGGGACAAGCGAAGCTCGCGACCGAATCTTGTTCCGGCGGCTGGAACATGGTAGCGCGAAGATCCACGGCCCGTTGCCGATACGCACTTGTACCAGGAGCGCTCCGACGCGGGCGCGACGATCACTTTCTTCGGAGCATGAAGACATGGCCGACACCACGGCAACCAACGGAGCGCAGGAAAACGCCATACCGGCGCTCAATGCCCTCGCGCAATATTGCAAAGATTTTTCGTTCGAGAATCCCAACGCCCCGCGCTCCCTGCAGCAGCAGAGCGAAGGCCCGCAGATCAATCTGCAGGTCAACGTCAATGCCAAGCAGATGGCCGAAGCCGATTTCGAAGTGGAGCTCACCCTCGAGGGCAGCGCCAAGGTCGGCACCGAGACGCTGTTCGCGTTCGAACTCACCTATTCGGGAATTTTCCGCGTTCAGAACCTGCCCGCGGACCAGATCCATCCGGTGGTGATGATCGAATGCCCGCGCCTGCTCTTCCCGTTCGCGCGGCAGATCGTGGCCGATGCCGTTCGCAACGGCGGCTTCCCGCCGCTCTATATCGACCCGATCGATTTCGTGGCGCTCTATCGCCAGCGTGCGACCGAGTTGCAGGCCGAGAACAAGGCAGGCGTGACGCTGTCGTAACCCGGTCGCGGGCCGGGAGCATTTTCGAGCGAAGCGGCCGCCGGTTCGCGTCAAGAAAATGCGACGAAAGGCAGAGCCCTGTTCTGATTCCGTCAGAACAGAATCGGCTCTAGTCGGCCGGCGCGATGTAAAGGCCCCAGAGCACATCGGGGCCGAGGGTTTCGACGAACGCGCGATGGGCTGCCCGCTCGGCATCCGTCAGACGCGACAGGAATGGACGCGGCCGCATCTCCCGGGATGCGGCCGCTCCCGTTTGATAGGCGGGGACACGCCCGCTCGGGCGAATCGTCAGGTCGAGGCCGGTCTGCTTGCCGCCGATCAGCTCGATATAAACTTCCGCCAGGATCTCGGCGTCGAGAAGCGCCCCGTGCTTGGTGCGCCGCGAATTGTCGATGCCATAGCGCGCGCACAGCGCGTCGAGATTGTTGGACGCGCCCGGATGCTTGCGTCTTGCGAGCGACAGGGTGTCGACGCAATCGTTCAACACGATCGCGGGGCGGCCGAGGCGTGTATATTCGGCATTGAGAAAGCCCACATCGAACGCCGCGTTGTGAATGACGAGGCGCGCGTCGCCGATGAAGGCCGCGAAATCTTCCGCCACCGAGGCAAAGACCGGCTTGTCGGCGAGAAACTCGTTGCTCAATCCGTGGACGCCGAACGCGCCCTGCGAGACCGGATATTCCGGGTTGATGTAGGCGTGATAAAATTTTCCCGTCGGCACGTGATTGACCAGTTCGACGCAGCCGATTTCGATGACGCGATCGCCCTTGCCGTGATCGATGCCGGTGGTTTCCGTGTCGAGAACGATTTCACGCAGCATCGATATTCCTTCGCCGAATCGCCCACTTTCCCGGACGTCCCGACAAGCATGTCACAATCGATCGGATCTGTGCTTCGGCGGAGGCGAAGCTGCGGCTCGAATCCACAATGAAATGCGCGCGCCGGCGCTTCTCCGCATCGGGCAATTGCATATCCAGGATCGTGCTGAATTTCTCGGCCGACATTCCGGGCCTTTTCATCACCCGCGCGGCTTGCACCGACGCGGGCGCGCTCACCACCAGGATGGCATCGCAGCGATCGTCGCCCCCGGTTTCGAACAGAAGCGGGATATCGAGGACGACCAATGGCGCACCGGGCGAGAAGGTGCGCAGAAAAGCCTCCTCGTCGTCCCGCACCAGCGGATGCACGATGGCTTCGAGCTGCCGCATTCGGTCGGGCCGGTCGAGCACCGCGGCGCCGAGTTTCTGGCGATCGACCGATCCATCCGTCACCGTCCCCGGAAACGCCGCGCCGATCAGCGGCGCAGCGCGCCCGCGATAGAGCGCGTGGACAGCCGCATCCGCGTCGTGAACCGGAACGCCGAGGCGTCGAAAAACATCCGCGGCTGTCGGATTTGCCCATGCCGATCGAACCGGTCAGGCCGAGGATAAAGCTCATGCGGTTCTTTCGATGTCGCCGAGGATCAGCGCCTCCAGTTCGGGCGTCACCAATGGCGTCACGCCGAACCATTGCGCGAAACCCGGCACCGCCTGATGCAGCAGCATGCCGAGCCCGGTAACGATGCGCAATCCGCGCGATTCCGCTTCGCGCAGGAGTGGAGTCTTGAGCGGCACGTAAACGATGTCCGCCACGACGGCGTCCGGCGCGGGCATCGGCAAGTCCAAGGTCGAGCGTCGGCTGGCCCGCCATGCCGAGCGACGTGGTGTTGACGATCAGCCCGGCTGCGCGAACGAGATCCCGACGCTCGGCGAAGGCCGCAGCCTCCAGCGCGGGTCCATCGGGCCTGTTTAAGGAGGCGGCGAGTTCGCGCGCCTTTTCGAGGGTGCGGTTGACCACCACGATGCGTTCGAATGCGCGATCCTGCAGGCCCGCGATCACGGCCCGCGCCGCGCCGCCGGCACCGATCACCAACACCGTCCCCACAGATTGCTCCCAGCCTGTCCCCAGGCTTGCATCGAGGTTATCCACAAAGCCCGCCACATCGGTGTTGTCGCCCCACAGGATGCCGTTCTCGACCCAGAGGGTGTTGACCGCGCGCACCCGCTCGGCCCGCGCCGTGCGACGATCGACGCCCGCGAAGGCTGCCTCCTTGTGGGGGATCGTCACGTTGCCACCGGCAAAACCCTGCTGCGGGAACGACCGCAGGAAGGCCGGAAAATCCGACGGCGCCACGTCGATCCGCTCATAGGAGCCGCCGAGTCCATGCTGCCGAAGCCAATAGCCGTGAATGAGGGGGGACCGCGAGTGCTTGATCGGGTGTCCGACGACGAAGGCCTTGGTCATCGACGAATCCTAGAGAGCGACACAGCCCAGCCGACGCAAGGCGGCCAGCAGGGGAATCAACGGCAGGCCCAGGATGGTGGTGTGATCGCCCTCGATCCTGTCGAACAGGTGGATGCCGAGACGTTCCACCTGATAACAGCCGACGCCCGAGAGCGCCTGCTCGCCTGCTGCGTCGAGATAAAGGTTAAGGGCGCGATCGTCCAAGGCGCGCATGGAAAGATGCGCCGCGTCGTGGAACCACGTGACCGGTTCGCCGTCCCGCGCAAGGCACCCGGCGCTGTGGAGATGATGCGTTCGTCCGGAAAGCTCCCGCAACTGCGCCAACGCCTCGTCGCGGTCCGCGCGGCCGGTGAAAGATCCGACCGTCGCAGGCGAGAACCTGATCGGCCCCGAGGACGAGGCGGCCCGGCCGCACCCGGCTCACCGCCAACGCTTTTTCGGCCGCCAGACGGGCCGCCAGCCGCTCAGGCGCGACGATCCGCGACGCCTCCTCGACCTGGCGCTCGTCGACGGGAGGCTTTTCGGTTTCCACCGGCAGCCCGGCGCGCTCCAGCAGCTCCCGTCGGGTGACGCTGGTCGAGGCGAGAACGAGCGGGTGAGGATGAATCCAGAGGTTCGACACGCGGCGTCACTCGGCGATGAAGCGCAGGCGGTGGTCGCGGTAGAGATCGAGGATCGCCGCCGCGGTCTCCTCGATGGATCGCCGCGTCACGTCGATGGACGGCCAGTTATGGCGCTGGAACAGCCGCCGCGAGGCGGCGATCTCCTCCGCCACGGCGTCCCGGTCCACATAAGCGGTATCGTCGTCGGCTTTCAGCGACAACAGGCGGTTCTGGCGGATCTGCACGATCCGTTCCGGCGTCGCCACAAGGCCCACGATCAGGGGCTTTCGCGTCGTCTCCAGCACGCTTGGCGGCGGCATCCCGGGGATCAGCGGGATGTTGGCGGTCTTCATGCCGCGATGGGCGAGATAGATCGCGGTCGGCGTCTTCGACGTGCGGCTGACCCCGAGCAGCACCACATCGGCTTCTTCCAGATCGTGCGGCAGGTGGCCGTCATCGTGCAGGAGCGTGAAATTCATCGCGTCGATGCGTTTGAAATATTCCGCATTGAGCACGTGCTGCGCGCCCGGCCGGGCGGTCGAGGCCGCGCCGAGATAGGATTGCAGCAGGGAATGGACCGGTTCGAGCACCGACAGGTGGGGCGAACTCGTGGCGCGGCAGACTTCCTCCAGGCGGCTCGCCAGATCGCGCTCGACCAGCGTGTAGAGAACGATGCCCGGCGCCGCCTCGATCTCCGACAGCACCCGCTCGAGCTGGGTGGTCGATCGCACCAGCGGATACACATGCTCGATGGCGGCGATGCCCTCGTATTGGGCGACCGCCGCTCGCGCCACGGTGATCAGCGTTTCGCCCGTCGAATCGGACACCAGGTGAAGATGGAAGTAGCTGCGCCCCACGAACAGGCTCCTGTATAGGGGGTTGATAAGTGTGGATAGAGCGCTTGTTCGATGACGTCCAGCGCAGGCCCCCTGTGGGCGCTTTTGCGATCCATCAACAGCACCGTCCGATGTGCGTCGTCCGCACCGGCATTTTGGGAGAATCCCGTACGAATCGGCAAAACCATCGGGAGTCGAATCTCGCTTTCGCGCGTTAGGAATTTGTTAAGCTTTAAGAATTCGGCAAGGATTGTGGCGACGTCGCCATACCCGTTAACGGATCATTAACGATCGCGCCCATGTGGACCGCCTGTGGACGGCCTTGCGGCGTCGTGACTCACCGTCCAAGAGAAACAACAAATTCTAGATAGATCTCTTTTCTTTCTTTAGAGAGACCCTGTGAACCAACGTCCCGTAAAATCGATTCTCCGCGTTCTCGATGGCGAACCGGTCTGGCCTTTGCCGGTCTGGATCATGCGCCAGGCAGGCCGCTATCTCCCCGAATATCGCGAGACCCGGAAACAGGCGGGCTCGTTTCTCGATCTCTGTTACGCGCCGCGTCTTGCCGAAGAGGTGACGCTGCAGCCGATCCGTCGCTTCGGATTCGACGCCGCCATCATGTTCTCGGATATCCTGGTGATCCCGCATGCGCTGGGCCAGGACGTGCGCTTCGTCGAGAACGAGGGTCCCAAGCTCGATCCGGTGACGTCGGAATCCGATCTTGCGAGGCTTTCCGACGAGATGCCCATCGAACGCCTGGCGCCCGTCTTCGAGACGCTCGATCGCCTGCGCTCGTCGCTGCCGCCCGAGACGACGCTGCTGGGCTTCTGCGGCGCACCCTGGACCGTCGCGAGCTACATGATCGCCGGAAAGGGCACGCCCGATCAGGCGCCGGCGCGCCTCACCGCCTATCGCGATCCGGCCTTCATGCAGAAGCTCATCGACAAGTTGGTGGTGGCATCGACCGCTTATCTGATCCGCCAGATCGACGCGGGCGCGGAGGCGATCCAGATCTTCGAGAGCTTTGGGTCGGCGTTGCCGCCGGCCTTGTTCGATCGTCTCTCGCTCGAACCGATCCGCCGCATGGTCGACGGGCTCAAGGCTGCCCGGCCGCACGCCAGGGTGATCGTGTTCGTGCGGGGCGGCGGCGCCAACCTCCATCGTTTCGCCGCGGCCGGCATCGGCGACGGGCTGGCCCTGGACTGGACCCTCGACCCGGCACGGGTTCTCCCGACGCTGCCGCAAGGAATCGCCACCCAGGGCAATCTCGACCCGCTGGCGCTCGTGGCCGGCGGCTCCTCGCTCGATGACGGCATCGATCATATTCTGGCCTCGGTCCGCGGACGGCCGCATATTTTCAATCTGGGGCACGGCATCCTGCCCGAGACTCCGACCGAACACGTGTCGCAGCTTCTCGCGCGTGTCCGGCAGACGGGACATCGACATGGCGTATGATTGGGTCAAGGCGGTTCACGTGATCGCGGTCATCAGCTGGATGGCCGGGATGCTCTATCTGCCGCGGCTGTTCGTCTATCACAGCGAAACACCCAAGGGTTCGATCCAGTCCGACACCTTCAAGATCATGGAGCGACGTCTGCTCAAGGCGATCATGACGCCCGCGATGATCCTCACCTGGATCCTCGGCCTGATCCTTGTCTGGCAGGGCGGATGGATCACCTCCGGCTGGCTTCATGCCAAATTCCTTCTGGTCATCGCGCTCAGCGGCCTGCATGGGTTCCTGTCGAAAACGGTTCGCGAATTCGCCGCCGATCGCAACGTTCGCCCGGCGAAATTCTACCGGATGATCAACGAGGTTCCGACCGTTCTCATGATCGTCATCGTCATCCTGGTGATCGTGAAGCCATTCTGAAATCCTGCGTTCCAGCCTCGATCCGCCTTGCCCTGTCACGATTTGGCGACATCGGCGTCGCCGGGCAGGAACTTGGAGGTAGGGGGCTTGAGGCCGGGAACGATTGCGGCTAATGATCAGTTCTCCTTCCTCAAGACAGGTTGCGCTACCGACCCCCATCGACTCTCCCCAGAGTCGCGGTTCGTGAAACGAGCGCCCTGTCGAACTTACCTTCCTTTCTCTTTCGCGTTCCGGCTTTCGCCCGAGAGCGTGCATCCACCTTCGAGAGCACTCCCCCATGAGGGAAATCAGACTACAGGACCTGAAGTCCAAAACTCCCACCGAACTCATCGCGTTCGCCGAAGAGCTCGAGGTCGAGAATGCCAGCACCATGCGCAAGCAGGAGCTGATGTTCGCGATCCTGAAGCAATTGGCGTCGCGCGAGGTCGAGATCATCGGCGCCGGCGTCGTCGAGGTGCTGCAGGACGGCTTCGGCTTCCTTCGCTCCGCCGATTCGAATTATCTGTCGGGTCCCGACGACATTTACGTGTCGCCGAGCCAGATCCGGAAATTCGGGCTGCGCACCGGCGATACCGTCGATGGCCCGATTCGCGGCCCGAAGGAAGGCGAGCGCTACTTCGCGCTGCTCAAGGTCAACACGATCAATTTCGAAGACCCCGAAAAGATTCGCCACAAGGTTCATTTCGACAACCTGACGCCGCTCTTTCCCACCGAGCGCTTCAAGCTCGAAATCGAAGATCCGACGCGCAAGGATTACTCGCCGCGCATCATCGACATCGTGTCGCCGATCGGCAAAGGCCAGCGCGCGCTCATCGTGGCGCCGCCGCGCACCGGCAAGACCGTGCTGATGCAGAACGTGGCGCAATCGATCACCACCAACCATCCGGAATGCTACCTCATCGTGCTGCTCATCGACGAGCGGCCGGAGGAAGTCACCGACATGCAGCGCTCCGTGAAGGGCGAGGTCGTGGCCTCCACCTTCGACGAGCCGGCCTCGCGCCACGTGCAGGTCGCCGAGATGGTGATCGAGAAGGCCAAGCGCCTCGTCGAACACGGTCGCGACGTGGTGATCCTCCTCGACTCGATCACCCGTCTGGGCCGCGCCTACAACACCGTCGTGCCGTCATCCGGCAAGGTGCTGACCGGCGGCGTCGACGCCAACGCGCTGCAGCGTCCGAAGCGCTTCTTCGGCGCTGCCCGCAACATCGAGGAAGGTGGCTCGCTCACCATCATCGCCACTGCGCTGATCGATACCGGCTCGCGCATGGACGAGGTGATCTTCGAAGAGTTCAAGGGCACCGGCAACTCGGAAATCATTCTCGACCGCAAGGTCGCGGACAAGCGCACCTTCCCGGCCATCGACATCACGCGTTCGGGCACCCGCAAGGAAGAACTGCTCGTGCCGGGCGACACGCTCAAGAAGATGTACGTGCTCCGGCGCATCCTCAACCCGATGGGCACCGTCGACGCCATCGAGTTCCTTCTCGACAAGCTCCGGCAGACCAAATCCAACAGCGAGTTCTTCGATTCGATGAACACCTGAGGCGGATTCGGCGCCGCGCGTTCTCCAACCCGCGCGGCCCGGGCTTGACCCGGGGCACCCACGTCTTGGCCGAGGATTGCAAAAATAACCCCGTCCCGGGAAACCAGGGCGGGGTTTTTTGTGGGGCGAGCCAACATTTTCCACCCACCTCATTCTGAGGGCCGCGCCAGCGGCGTCTCGAAGAAGGCCTTCAGCGGATTGCGTGCTTCGAGACGGCCTGACGCCCTCCTTAGCATGAGGAGTTTGAGGTGTACGATCTGCCGCGAAAGCGGCATTCCGAACGGCTTCTGCGCAGCGTCCAGAAGGTCTCTCATCGATTGCGTCGCCAGCATCTCTCCGATCTGCCGCTCCAATCCCTCCGGGTCGCTCACCGGCAGCGAGCACCGCATGCCCGCGCAGACGAGTGCCTGCGGCTGGTCACTGAGAGCCGCGCCGTGGGCCGGGTGAGCTGCATCGAGCCCCTCGTCGGCCCGAACTGTCACGACGGTTCTGTCCGTGTAGGGCACCCGCATGGCGATCTCCCTGAGGGCGTCCGCGCCGTCACCCGCGATCACGATCGTCAGTCCCCGCAAGTGCAGGTCGAGGGCGTTGAGGATCGAGGTATGGCCGAAGGGGCTTGTGCGGGCGATCCCCGTCAATGTGGCAAGCGTCTGCTCCGCGTCCTGCCTGTCCTCGTCGGCTCCTGTGATCTGCGCCAGGCGCACCAGCGCTTCGGCGAACACCCCGTTGGCATTGGGCACCGCATCGTCGTGGATCGGCCGGGGGCGGACGACCAGCGGGTCCGATTCGTCCGAGGTCATGGCGAGCGTGCCGGTTTCGCCGACGGTGAAATCCCGTCTGAGCGTATCGCGCCAGGCGCGGCAATCCGCGAGGTAGCGGTCCTCTCCGGTCGTCTCGAACAGCGCGAGGGCGGCGCGCATCATGGCGGCATGATCGAGGGCGAAACCCGGAAATATCAGCGCGCCCTCGCGCCATGAATGACCGAGGCGCCCTTCCCGGCTCATCGATTCGGCAATGAAACGATAAGCCGTCTGGGCCATGCCGATCCATTCCGGCCGGTCGAGGAGAGTCGCGGCCCGCACCAGGGCGGCGATCATGAGACCGTTCCAGTCCGCCAGCACCTTGTCGTCGAGACCGGGCCGGACCCGCGTTGCCCGGCGGGCGAGGAGTTTTTCGCGCATCGGTGCGAGCCGGGCATCGAGGTCTGGCGGGATGTCGCCGGTGACCAGCAGGTTGGGAATGTTTGTTTCTTCCCAATTGCCGTGCTGGGTGATGTCGTAGGTGGCGCAGAACAGCGTCGCGTCAGCTCCCAGCACCTCGTGGATCTCCTCAGGGCTCCAGACATAGAACTTGCCCTCGACCCCCTCCGAATCCGCATCGAGGCTCGCCGCGAACGCGCCCTCGCCCGTCACCATCTCGCGGGCGAGCCACGCGCACAATGCCCTCGGCGGCGTTCCGGAACAGCTTTTTGCCGCTCTCCGCAAACGCAACAGCATAGAGCTCGAGGAGCTGCGCATTGTCGTAGAGCATCTTCTCGAAATGCGGCACGAGCCAGCGCTCGTCGACGGCGTAGCGCGCAAAGCCGCCCCCGATGTGATCGTGAATGCCCCCGAGCGCCATGCGCTCCATGGCGAGCAGGAAGTTGCCGCGCGCGATCTCATCCCCGCTGCGGCGGGCATGGCGATAGACGCATTCGAGGATCGGCGGGTTGGGGAATTTCGGCGCGCCCGGCAGGCCGCCATTGACCGGATCGAGGGCCCGCGCGAGCCGTTGCGCCAGATCGTCGAGCTCTTCGCCCGTGAGAGCATCGCCAGTCGACGCGGTTTCCTTGGCGAGATGGGCCTTCAGCGCGCGGGCATTCTGAAGCACCCGCTCCGGCTCATCCTCATGGATGCGGGCGATTTCCCGCAGCACGCTGACGAAGCCGGGCCGTCCGAACCGCGGCTCCTTCGGGAAGTAGGTTCCGCCCCAGAAAGGTTCGCCCTCGGAGGTCAGAAACATCGTGAGGGGCCACCCACCCTGCTCGCCCAACGCGTGGAGCGCACTCATATAGACCTGATCCACGTC
Source organism: uncultured Alphaproteobacteria bacterium (assembly GCA_963828985.1). GTDB lineage: Bacteria > Pseudomonadota > Alphaproteobacteria > Rhizobiales > Beijerinckiaceae > Microvirga. The sequence continues at coordinate 961,354 of CAWHGT010000003.1, read as the reverse complement.
GGGGCGTTCTTCGCGATCGACCTTGATGTTGACGAAGAGCGCGTTCATCACCTCGGCGACGGCCGGGTCCTCGAAGCTCTCGTGCGCCATCACGTGGCACCAGTGGCAGGCCGCATAGCCGATGGAGATCAGCACGGGCCGGCGAAGGCGGCGGGCCTCGTTCAGGGCGTCCGGCCCCCATTCCCACCAATGGACGGGATTGTGGCGGTGCTGGAGCAGATAAGGCGAGCTGGCCTTCGCGAGGCGGTTCATGGCGATTCCCGTGCTAGGACGGCTTTCGTTAAGGACGGGCCTGAGCTTATCCGGCCAGAAGGTTAAAAGCTTCATGGCCCGGCTGGTTCTGCGAGAGCCATCATATTTGGGATTTTGGGATGCGATCGAACGACACCATCTTTGCGCCGGCTTCCGGGTTCGGGCGTGCGGCGGTCTGCGTGGTGCGGATATCCGGCCCGAAGAGTCGATTCATGGTCGAAACGATCGCGGGCGAGGTGCCGTCTCCCCGCCGTCTCGCCCTTCGCATCTTGCGGGATCCTGAGGACGGCGAGCCGCTGGACCAGGCGCTGGTGGCCTGGATGCCGGGGCCTGCGAGCTTCACCGGCGAGGATCAGGCGGAATTCCATATCCATGGCGGGCTTGCCACCCGCGCCGCCGTCCTGCGGTGTTTGAGCGCCCTGCCCGATTGCCGCCCGGCGGAGGCTGGCGAATTCACCCGCCGGGCTTTCCTGAACGGCCGCATGGACCTGAGCCGGGTCGAAGGACTCGCCGACCTCATCGATGCGGAGACCGAGGCGCAGCGGCGCCAGGCCCTGCTGCAACTCGAAGGGCGCCTCGGCAACGCCGTGGAAGGCTGGCGCGAGGATGTGCTCCAGGCGCTGGCGATGCTGGAGGCAAGCCTCGATTTTTCCGACGAGGCGGATGTGCCCGACTGGCCTGGAAGCCGAGATCCTGCGGCGCCTGCAGGCTCTCTCGACGGAGATCGGCGCGAGCCTGTCCACTCGCAGCGGCGAGCGGTTGCGCGAAGGCCTGATGGTGGTGCTGGCGGGTGCGCCCAATGCGGGCAAATCGACTCTCCTGAATGCGTTGGCCCGGCGGGACGTCGCCATCGTGTCTCCGATTGCGGGAACAACCCGGGATGCCATCGAGGTTCGCTGCGATCTCGGCGGCCTGCCGGTCATGATCGTCGACACGGCGGGTTTGCGTCAGAGCGACGATCTCATCGAGCGCGAGGGTGTGGCGCGGGCGGAAGCAAGGGCGCGGGATGCCGACCTCGTGCTTTGGCTGCTCGCTCCGGGCGACAGCGAGGCGTCGGTGCCGCCTGGTCGGCGCCTGCTTCGCATCGGAACCAAGGCCGATTTGAATCGGCACCGAGACGATTGTGATCTCGTGGTGTCTGCCACCAACGGAGACGGAATTCCCGAGCTGCTTCGTCGTGTCGAGGAGGAAGCGGCGGCGCTTCTGGGAACGGGCGCGGACGCATTGCTGACGCGCGAACGCCATCGTGCGGCTCTGGAGGACGCTCACCTTTCATTAACCAACGCGATCGAAATGCTCCGCCGTGCCGGGCCCGCCGAGCTCGCCGCCGAAGAAGCGCGGTTGGCTGCGCGGGCCTTGGGCCGGATCACCGGGCGGGTCGACGTGGAGGATGTTCTGGACCGGCTGTTTTCCAGTTTCTGCATTGGCAAATGAGGAGCCCGCTTGTGAATTAGGAGTTGATAACAGGCGTACAGGCTGTGGAGAAGCTGGGGACAGCGTATGCGTTTCTCGGATGTTTCACGTGAAACATTTTGTTCTTTGACCTTGCGCCAAGGAGCGCCTATTGGGCTCTCGGAGAGTCACCATGCATCAATTCGACGTCATCGTAGTGGGGGGCGGACACGCCGGCTCTGAAGCCGCGGCCGCATCCGCACGCATGGGCGCCCGGACGGCCCTGGTGACGCACAAAGCCCACACCATCGGGATCATGTCGTGCAACCCGGCGATCGGGGACTCGGCAAGGGCCATCTGGTTCGCGAGATCGACGCCCTCGATGGCGTCATGGGTCGCGTCGCGGATGCGTCCGGCATTCAGTTCCGTCTTCTCAACCGCCGAAAAGGGCCTGCGGTGCGGGGGCCGCGGACCCAGGCGGACCGCAAACTCTATGCGCGGGCGATGCAGGCCGAGCTGCGTGGGACGGCGAATCTGACGATCGTCGAGGGCGAGGCGGCGGATTTCACCTGCACGGAGGGCCGAGTCTCCGCTCTGGTTTTGGCGGATGGGCGGGTGTTGTCGACCGGCGCCCTGATCCTGACGACCGGGACATTTCTGTCGGGACTGATCCATATCGGCGAGCGGAAAATCCCGGCCGGCCGTATGGGCGAGAACCCTTCGCTTGGGCCTTCCGAAGACCTTCGCGCGTCTTGGCTTCACGCTCGGCCGCTTGAAAACCGGAACGCCGCCGCGGCTCGATGGCCGCACGATCGATTGGGCGGGCGTCGAAAAGCAGGCCGCCGACGACGAACCAATCCCCTTCTCCAGTCTAACGGACCGCATTCGCGTGCCGCAGATCGAATGCGGCATCACCCGCACCACACAGGCTGGACACGATCTGATCCGTCAGAACCTTCACCGCGCGCCCATGTATTCCGGCGACATCCAGAGCCTCGGTCCCCGCTATTGCCCGTCGATCGAGGACAAGGTCGTGCGGTTCGGCGATCGCGACAGCCACCAGATATTCCTTGAGCCCGAGGGTCTGGACGATGTCACGGTCTATCCCAACGGGATATCGACCTCCCTTCCGGAGGACGTGCAGCGGCTGTTGCTGACCCATATTCCGGGGCTCGAACGCGCCCGGATGCTCCAGCCCGGCTATGCCATCGAGTATGATTTCGTCGATCCTCGCAACCTCACGACAACCCTCGAGACCAAGGCTGTCAGTGGATTGTTCCTGGCGGGACAGATCAATGGCACCACCGGCTATGAGGAGGCGGCTGCGCAGGGTCTCCTCGCCGGTCTGAATGCGGCCCGCTTCGCCGACGGCCAGCCAGGAATCGTGCTCGATCGGGCGGAATCCTATATGGGCGTCCTCGTCGACGACCTCGTGACGCGCGGTGTCAGCGAGCCCTATCGCATGTTCACCTCGCGGTCCGAGTACCGACTCAGCCTCCGGGTAGACAATGCGGACGAGCGGCTCACGGGTCGGGGAATCGAGCTCGGATGCGTCGGTGCAGTCCGACAGCGCCATTTCGCTGCCTCGCAGCGGCACCGTGAGCAGATCGACACTCTCCTTCACACCCTTGTCATCACCCCGAACGAGGCGGCCAAGCACGGGCTCGAAATCAATCAGGACGGTGTCCGTCGCAACGCGTATCAACTTCTCTCTTATCCAACGATCTGTTGGTCGGACCTCGAGCGTGTTTGGCCGGCCTTGGCGGACGTGCCCGCTTCGGTGAAGGATCGCGTTGAGACAGACGCCACTTATTCGGTCTATCTCGACCGCCAGCGCGCCGACATCGCGGCCTTCCGGCGCGACGAAGGGGTGGTGCTGGAAGCGATTGATTTCACCAATCTGCCGGGGCTTTCCAATGAGATCCGCGCCAAACTCGATCGTGTTCGCCCCTCCACTCTCGGTCAGGCGGCGCGGATCGAAGGCGTGACTCCGGCGGCGTTGACGCTGCTGGCGGCATTCGCCAAGCGGGACAATGTCCGGGCTGACGCGGGAGCAGACGCGTGACGGCCATCGGCGCGCAAAACGTCGGCGTTGTTTCACGTGAAACAACCGAGAAACTCAGGCTTCTGGAAACAGAGCTGCGGCGCTGGCAGGCCATCAAAAACCTTGTTGGGCCGGGTACCCTGGACGACATCTGGACACGTCACATCGTCGATTCGCTGCAATTGCTAGCAGCGGCGCCGAACGCCAAAACCTGGCTCGACCTTGGCTCCGGCGCGGGATTTCCCGGTTTGGTTCTCGCCATCGCAGGGCAGCCACAGGGCCTCCGAGTCGATCTCGTGGAGAGCAATTCGCGCAAATGCGCGTTTCTGCGCCACGTGGCGCGTTTGACGGAAGCCCCTGCGACGATCCACGAGGCCAGGCTCGAGACGATCATCCCGCAATTCGTCGGCCGCGCCGATATCGTCTCGGCAAGAGCCCTCGCGTCGTTAACCAAGCTGGTCGAATGGACCGAGCCCCTGTTGAAAGCGGGGACAACAGGGCTGTTCCCCAAGGGGCGGGATGTGGATGCGGAATTGACCGAAGCCTCGCGATCATGGAAGTTGGGCACGGAGATCCTTCCGAGCCAGACTGATTCTAGTGCCAGGATCCTTCGCATAACCTCCATCGAGAGAGTGTCATGACCACCGAACACAGCGAATCTCCCGACGGAGGGCACCGGGCCCGACCGCGCACCTTGGTGCTTGCCAACCAGAAGGGCGGGGTCGGCAAGACCACGACGGCGATCAATCTCGGCACCGCCTTGGCGGCGATCGGCGAAAAGGTGCTGATCCTCGATCTCGATCCGCAGGGAAATGCGTCCACGGGTCTCGGGCTCGATCGCAAGAACCGACCGGTCTCCACCTACCACGTCCTCACCGGCGAAGCGTCGCTGGAGAGCGCCATCACGGCCACGGTCGTTCCGCGCCTTTTCGTGGCGCCCTCGACGCTGGACCTGCTCGGCGTGGAATTGGAGATCTCGGGAGAGCGAGACCGCGTTCAGAGGCTCAAGAAGGCAATTTCAGCTCTCATGACCTCAGAGGTAAGCGATCCCTTTACCTACATCTTGATCGACTGCCCACCTTCGTTGAACCTTTTGACCATCAATGCCCTGACAGCGGCCGACGCCGTGCTGGTGCCGCTACAGTGCGAATTCTTTGCGCTGGAAGGCCTCAGCCAGTTGCTCAAGACGGTCGAACAGGTGCGATCGGCTCTCAACCCCGATCTGACGATTCACGGCGTGGTCCTGACCATGTTCGACCCGCGAAACAATCTTTCCGGACAGGTCGTCGCCGATGTGCGGCAATTCATGGGCAGCAAAGTCTACGAGACGATGATCCCGCGGAACGTGCGGGTGTCTGAGGCGCCGTCACACGGCAAGCCGGTTCTCCTCTACGACCTCAAATGCGCGGGCTCGCAGGCCTATCTTCGACTCGCTTCCGAAATCATCCAACGTGAGCGCGCGCTCCGCGCCGCCTGAAACAGATCCGAGACATGAGAATGGCAGAAGACGCGAAGCCCCGCCTGGGCCGAGGATTGGCAGCCCTCATCGGCGAAGTCGGGGACGAGATGTCGGTGGTGGAACGGGGCCGCGGCCAACGCCGCGTGCCGGTGGAATTCCTGCGCCCGAACCCCCGCAACCCCCGCAAGTATTTCGAAGAGAGCGAATTGCTCGAACTCTCGCAGTCGATCCGCGACCGCGGGATCATTCAGCCGATCGTGGTGCGGCCCCTGCCGAACAAACCGGATGCGTTCGAGATCGTCGCCGGCGAACGCCGCTGGCGCGCCGCGCAGCATGCGGGCTTGCATGACGTCCCGGTCGTCGTGGTGGACATCGACGACAAGACTTCGCTCGAATATGCGATCCTCGAAAATGTCCAACGGGCCGATCTCAACCCGATCGAAGAAGCGCAAGGTTATTCGCGGTTGATGGCGGAGTTCTCCTATACGCAGGAAAATCTCGCGAAAATCATCGGCAAGAGCCGCAGCCATATCGCCAACATGATGCGGCTTTCGGATTTGCCCGAGACCGTCAAAACGCTGTTGGTCAACCGGCAGATCACCGCCGGCCACGGTCGGGCTCTCCTATCGGTGAAGGATCCGCAAGCGGTGGCGCGACGCATCGTCGACCACGGCATGAGCGTCCGTCAGGTCGAGGAAATCGCCCAGGCCGACCAGACCATGCCGCGCAACCTCGAAACCAAGTCGGCGCATAAACCATCCAAGGACCCGGACACTCGCGCGCTCGAGCGCGCGCTCCAGGACGTGCTCGGGCTCAATGTGGAGATCGCCCACAAGGGGACGGGCGGCGAATTGCGCATTCGCTACAAGACCTTGGAGCAGCTCGACGGTTTGTGCCGGCGTCTCAATCCGCAATAGCCAGGCGCGACGCGGTTCCGCGCGGCAGTCTCTAGCGCCGCGCCGCGCGCGCGAGGTCCAGGAGCGTCTTGGCGGCTGTGACATCGGCGAGAGCGGCGAGCCGGCGGGTCTGCAGTATCCCGTCCTGAATCGACGCGATCGCCTCGTTCAAAGTACCGGCGTTCCACCGCTGCAGATGGCGTTCGACCAGAGGTTTGCGCCTGAAATGTAAGCCGCGCATGGTTTCCATGACGCTTGAGACGCTGCGGCCTTCCTCCACCGCATGGCGGGCCGACAGCAGCATGAGCGCGTGGCGAAGTGCGGCACCGAGCACAACGGAGGCGTGCATTCCCTCGGCGGCGAGGCGGCGGGCGCCGATCTCGAGTTCGCTGCCCATGCCGGCAAATGCCGCGTCCACCACCGCATCCATGGCGAGGCTCGACACATCGCTCATGATGGCGTCCACGTCCTCGATGGTGATCTCGCGCTGGCCGTGAGCATAGAGCATGAGTTTCGCCAACTCGCCCCGGGTCGCCAGCCGGTCTCCGCCGAGCGAGGCGAGGATCGCGGCGCGCGCATCGCCGGATAGCGATGAAGCCGCCGGATTTCATCGCCTCGTCGACCACATTGCCGAGATCGCGGCCGGTATCCGCATAGCAGGGGAGCGCCAGGGCGCGCTGCGACTTCTCGCACAAGGTTGCGTAACGGCGATGTCTTGGCGAGGTCACCGGCCTCGACGACGATGATCGTGTCCTGAAGCTCGTTCTTGAGCACGGCGTCGATCGGCGGGCGCGATGTTGCGGGAGGTGGCGCGGATCCACAAGGCCCGCTTGCCGCCGAACAGCCCCATGGTGCCGGCCTCGTCGGCGAGCCGGCCCGGGTCGCCCGCGATATCGTCTCCGTCGAGGCGGATCAGCTGGAACGGGTCGGCCGGGTCGTCGACGGCGCGCTCGGCAACGATCTTGGCCCGCTCGTTGACGAGGCCGATATCCGGGCCGTACACCAGATAAATCCCGATCCGGGGATCGACGCGCCGCAGCACGCCTTCCACATCACCGGCTTTGACCGCGACCATCCAAAACTCACATCTGCGACAGGGTGGCGGCGAGCCGCGTCTTGACCTGTTCGGCCAGCGTCTTGGCGAGACGGATTTCGGCGTCTCGCGCGGCGCGCACCGTGGCGAAGCGCTGGTTGAACCGATCATAGGTCGCCTGCGCCGTAGCGGTGCCGGTGGTGATGACTTTCTTGTCGTCGAGGCTCGTCAGCGTGAACGTCAGATCGCCCGTGATGGTGGCCGATTGGGCGAGGCCGGTCACGGAGCTGATGATCGGCGTGCTCAGCCGCTCGCGCAGCGACATCTTCAGGTTGTATTTTTTGGGCGTATCGGAACCGGAGCCGTTCAGCTCGTAGATCAATTCGCTCCGCAGATAATGGCCGACGACGGCCTGCGAATCGGCCCATTTGTGTTCCGGGACGTCGATGGAGGCGAGCACGTTCTGCAACGAGGCGCCCGACGGCGTCGGTCCGTAGAGCGGCCGCAGGCAAGCCGACAGGCCGAGCGCGAGGGTCGCGACGGCAGCGACGTTGATGACGCTGCGGAGACGGGTAACGTTAAGCGACGACATTCACGATCCTTTGTGGAACGACGATGATCTTGCGGGGCGGCTTGCCTTCCAGGGCCCGCTGCACACCTTCCAGGGCCAGAACGGCCGCCTCGATGGCCGCCTGGTCGGCCTCCCGCGCGACTGTCACGTCGGCCCGCTTCTTGCCATTGACCTGCACCGGCAGGGTGATCGAATCCTCGACCAGCAGGGAAGGATCGAGGTCCGGCCAGGGCGTGTCGGCAACCAGCCCGGATTGTCCGAGCGCCTGCCAGCATTCCTCCGCCAGATGCGGCATCATCGGTGCGAGGAGCTGCACGAAGATCCGGGCGGCCTCGCGGAATGCGTGCGCAAGACCAGCCTCGGGCGCGCTTGCCGATTGGGCGAGCAGATTGTGCAGGCTGTTGGCGAGCTCATAGAGATGCGCCACGCAACGGTTGAACCGCAGCCGTTCCACATCCTCGCCGACCGCCGACAAAGCCTTGTGGGCCGCCTTGCGAACGGCGAGGCCGAGCGGGCCGTCGCCGGGTGCATCCGCTCCCTGAGCGGTGCGATCGGCCAGTTCCGCCACCAGCCGCCAGACCCGCTGCACGAACCGGCCCGCGCCCTGCACGCCTTCCTCGGTCCAGATCACGTCGCGCTCAGGAGGCGAATCGGACAGCATGAACCAGCGCGCCGTATCGGCGCCGTAGGACGCGATGATCTCGTCGGGATCGACCGTGTTCTTCTTCGATTTCGACATCTTCTCGATGGAGCCGATCTCGATCGGCGCACCGGTCGCCACGTTGAAGGCCTTGCGGGCGGTGCCGTCCTGCTCGAACCGCACGTCGCTCGGCAGCACCCAGCCGCCCGCCGCATCCTTGTAGGTTTCGTGCACCACCATGCCTTGCGTGAACAGGCCGGCAAACGGCTCGTCGATGCCGGCATGGCCGGTCTTCTTCATGGCGCGGGTGAAGAAGCGCGAATAGAGCAGGTGCAGAATCGCGTGCTCGATACCGCCGATATACTGGTCGACGGGCAACCAGGAATCGACCACGTGGCGATCCGTCGGCCGGTCGGTCAGCGTCGGATCGGTGAAGCGGGCGAAGTACCAGGACGAATCCACGAAGGTGTCCATGGTGTCGGTTTCCCGCCGCGCAGGTTTGCCGCATTGCGGGCAATCCACATGCTTCCAGGTCGGGTGACGATCGAGCGGATTGCCCGGAACGTCGAACGACACGTCCTCCGGCAGCACCACCGGGAGTTGATCCTTCGGCACCGGAACGATGCCGCAATCCTCGCAATGGATGATCGGGATCGGGCAGCCCCAATAACGCTGGCGCGAGATGCCCCAGTCGCGAAGGCGGAAATTCACCTTGCGCTCGGCGACCGGCCGGTTGCGGCGGCTCTGGTTTTCCAGAACTGCGCGCCACTTCCTCCTTGGCGTCCGCAATGGTCTTGCCGTCGAGGAAGCGCGAATTGATCATCCGCCCGTCGCCGTCATAGGCGGTGTCGGTGATGACGAAGGTCGCCGGGTCGACGTCCGGCGGGCAGACCACCGGAAGGTTGCCGAGGCCGTATTTGTTGACGAAATCGAGGTCGCGCTGGTCATGCGCCGGGCAGCCGAAGATGGCGCCGGTGCCGTATTCCATCAGCACGAAATTCGCCACGTAGACGGGCAGCGTCCAGTCGGGATCGAGCGGATGCACCGCGCGGATGCCGGTGTCGAAACCGAGCTTCTCGGCCTTGTCGATGGCCTCCTGCGCGGTCCCGGTGCGTTTTGCCGCCTCGATGAAAGCCGCCAGTTCCGGGTTGTTTTCGGCCGCGGCCTTCGCCAGCGGATGATCCGGCGCGAGCGCCAGGAATTTGGCGCCGAAAAGCGTGTCCGGGCGCGTGGTGTAGATCTCGACCTCGTCCTCGCCCTGCGGCGTGGTGGCGGTGTCGAGCGCGAAGCGGACGAGCAGGCCTTCCGAGCGGCCGATCCAGTTGCGCTGCATCAGCCGCACTTTTTCCGGCCAGCGGTCGAGGGTGTCGAGGGCGTCGTGCAGCTCCTGCGCGTAATCGGTGATCTTGAGGAACCATTGCGTGAGCTCGCGCTGCTCGACGAGCGCGCCGGAACGCCAGCCGCGGCCGTCGATCACCTGCTCGTTCGCCAGCACCGTATGGTCGACCGGATCCCAGTTGACCTTCGCGGTCTTGCGATCGACGAGGCCGGCCTCGAGAAAGTCGAGGAACATCCGCTGCTGGTGGCGGTAATAGCTCGGATCGCAGGTGGCGATCTCACGGCTCCAGTCGATGGCGAGGCCCATGGATTGGAGCTGCGAGCGCATGCTGGCGATGTTGGCGTAGGTCCATTCGCGCGGATGCACGTTGTTCTGCATCGCGGCGTTTTCGGCCGGCATGCCGAACGCATCCCAGCCCATCGGGTGCAGGACGTTGAAGCCGCGGGCGCGCTTGTAACGCGCCACCACGTCGCCCATCGTGTAATTGCGGACGTGGCCCATATGGATGCGTCCCGACGGGTAGGGGAACATCTCGAGCACGTAATATTTCGGACGCGGATCGTCGTTCGGAGTCTTGAAGAGATCGCGGTCATTCCAGACCTTGCGCCATTTCAGCTCGGCTTCCTTGGCGTTGTAGCGCTCGGGCCTCATTTTTCGTTACACATCCGTCATATGAAGAGGGCGGCGGCTTGCGCCACCGGGTTTGGGCGGACTAGGACACAGCTCTCCGGCGCGGTCAATTCCCTCGCGCGCACGGGAGACATGACGGAAGAGCCGTCGTGGCGGAAGGCAGGCAAGTTCGATGATCGAACACGATTCCGTCGCGGCTCTGGAAGAGGTCCGGGCCGGCATCGCTCGCGCGGCCGCCGACTACGAGCGCGATCCGGCCTCCATCACGCTGGTGGCGGTGTCGAAGCTGTTTCCGCCGGAAGCCATCGCGCCGGTGCTGGCGGCGGGGCAGCGGGTTTTCGGCGAGAACTACGTGAAGGAAGCAGCCGCCAAATGGCCGGCGCTCCGCGACCGCTACCCGGATGTGGAACTGCACCTCATCGGCCCGCTGCAATCCAACAAGGCCAAGGAAGCGGTGGCGCTCTTCGACGTCATCGAGACCCTCGACCGCCCCTCGCTCGCCGAAGCGCTGGCGAAGGAAATCGGCCGTCAGGGCAAGGCGCCGCGCCTGCTGGTCCAGGTCAATACCGGCGAGGAGCCGCAGAAGGGCGGCGTCATGCCGGCGGAACTCGACGCCTTTCTCGACCTCTGCCGCACCCGTCACGGCCTCGCCATCGAGGGCCTCATGTGCATCCCGCCCGCCGAAGACCCGCCCTCGCCGCATTTCGCCCTGCTCAACAGCATGGCGGCAAAGCACGGCCTCAAAACCCTCTCCATGGGCATGAGCGCCGATTACGACCCGGCCATCCAGCTCGGCGCGACGCATGTGCGGGTGGGGAGCGCGATTTTCGGGGCGCGGGGGTAGGGCAGCGAATTGGCACCGGAAGTGCCGACGAGATATCGTTAATCTTGACGCTCTGGCACATCCACCAAACCACAGGAGGGCTGCATGTGTGAGCGACACCATCTTCGCATGTTCGGCCCCTGGCATGCCCTGCAGCTGCTTGTTGCAGGGCCGGCCAAGACCCTGAAGTCACGAACCTGAGGTCCATCCGGACCTGACGCTCTCCCTGCGTCCTTCATCTTGTCTGGTCAGCTCTGAACGGCTCACCGCGCCGCTGTCCCAACGGATTGCCGCGTGACGATCGACGTTCGCATTTCGCGCAGGTCGCCCTTTGGCCGACGCGCTGCTCTCCAGAGATGAACATGGCCACCATCAGCCTCCGCAACCTCACTTTCCTCTCGCAAACCCCTCTGTTTCAGGACCTTAACCTCGTCATCGGTGAGCGCGATCGCCTGGCGGTCGTGGCCCGCAACGGGGCCGGCAAATCGACCCTGCTGCGATGCCTCGCCGGTCTCGTCGAGCCGACCCACGGCGAGATCACGCGAGGCCGCGGCATGCGCATCGGGCTCGTCGAGCAGGACGTGCCGGACGCCCTCCTTGATCTATCGATGCATGAGGCGGTCCTCGGGGGATTGCCGGCCCTCGAGCGCGATGGCAATGCGTGGCGGGTCGATATGGTGCTGGATGAATTCGAAACACCCGAAGCGTTTCGCACCCGCCCGGTCCACATCGCTCAGCGGCGGCTGGCAGCGGCTCGCGCTCATTGCCCGCGCGTGGATTGCCGAGCCGGACGTGCTGCTGCTCGACGAACCCACCAACCATCTCGATCTCGCGAAGCTGTTTCGGCTCGAAGCGTGGATCGCCGCTGCCGGACGGCAGGTCCCCATCGTGATCGCCAGCCACGACCGGGATTTTCTGGATGCCTGCACCAACCGGACGCTGTTTTTGCGGCCGGAGGGCTCGGTCGTGTACGATCACCCCTATCGGCGCGGCCCGCGCGCTTCTTGCCGCGCACGACGGCGCCCAGGCGAGCCGCTTCGACAAGGAGCGCCGGGAGGTGAAGCGGCTGCGGCAGAACGCCGGCGAGCTCAAGAATATCGGCATCAATAGCGGCAGCGATCTGCTGCTCCGGAAGGCCAAGCAGCTCGGCGGCCGCGCGGAGGAGATCGAACAGAATTTGCGCGCCGCCCATCAGGAGAAATCGGGCGAGATCAAACTCGTCAATCGCGGCACGCATGCGCGGGTTCTCGTCGCGCTTCATGACGTGGTGGTGCGAAAGCCCGATGGCGAAAAGCTGTTCGGCATCCCGAAGCTCGAAATCGCGCAAGGCGACCGCATCGTGATCCTGGGCCGGAACGGCGTCGGTAAATCCCAGCTGGTGCGGCTGCTGCGGCGAGCGACGAGCGCCGGAAACGATGAGACGGGGGTCAGGATCAGCCCTTCGGTGGTCGTCGGCTACACCGACCAGGAGATGTCACAGCTGCCGCCCGAGGCCAGCGCGCACGATTTCATCCTGTCGGCGTTCCGCCTCGGCGATCAACGCAGCCGGGGCCTGCTGGCCGAGGCGGGTTTCAGCGTCGACAAGCAGAAGCAACCGATCGCGCGCCTGTCGCCGGGCGAAAAGGCGCGTCTCGGCGCTGCTTGGATTGCGCCTGACCGAGCCGAATTTCTACCTGATGGACGAGCCCACCAACCATGTGGACATTCCCGGCCGCGAGCAGCTCGAATCCGAGATTCTGGCCTCGCAGGCGACCTGCCTGGCGGTGTCCCATGACCGGAGCTTCATCGGCACCATCGGCACCCGGTTTCTGCTCGTCGAGGGAACGAAAATGCGGGAGATCGACACGCCTGAAATCTTCTACGCGGCGGTGCTGAGGGAAACCGCCGCCTAGCCGATGATCTCGATCCGCGTGCGCGGGCCGATCCGCTCCAGCAGGCGGCGGACCATGCGCGGCTCGACGGCGACGCAGCCCTCCGTCGGCGTGAAGCCGGGCCGCGCCAGATGCAGGAAGATGGCGCTGCCCCGGCCGCGCACCACCGGTCCACGGTTCCACGCGATATCGATGACCACGTCATAAAGATCGTCGTCCCGCCACATCTTCTCGTGGCTGGTGGCGCAGGGCAGCGGGACGAGGCGGTTGTAGCGCCGGTCGCGCGGATCGTCCGACCAGCCGTCGTGCGGGGCAATGCGTCGCAGCGCCAGACCGGTCCGCGGCCGGACCAGGCGGTCGGCGCGATAGAAGGCCTGCTTGAGCCCGAAGCGACCGATGGGCGTCGCGCCATCGCCTTCCCGCTTGCCGTGGCGCGGCCCAGCGCGGCCGAGGGCGCACCGGATGACGAGGCCGCCGGCCGCAATCCGGCCTTGGGTCCTGGCGAGAGGCGAGCGGTGAACGCGAAGGATGTTGACGTAGGATCGTATCATGAGCAGTGGAAGGGCCGACCCATCCCCTTGTTGTCAAGCCGGGAACAACTAGTCTAACTGTCCCGGGATGCCGGGCCGCGAGAAGGCCCGTATCATTTTCTCGCGAAAGGCCAGAGATGTCGAATGCCAGCCGCCTCCTCGTCGTGGACGACGATCAGGACCTGCGCGACACGCTCGTCGAACAGCTCGGGCTTTATCAGGAATTTCAGGTCGCCACGGCGGAGAACGCCGCCGGAGCGCTGCAGGCGATCAAGGGCGACCGGATCGATCTCGCCATCATGGATGTGGGCCTGCCCGACATGGACGGCCGCGACGCCGTCAAGCAGATGCGGCGCGACGGGTTTCGCAGTCCGATCATCATGCTCACCGCCCAGGCCTCCGAGAACGACACGGTGATGGGCCTCGAGGCCGGCGCCAACGATTACGTGGTCAAACCCTTCAAGTTCGCCATTCTGCTGGCGCGCATCCGCGCGCAGCTGCGCCAATACGAGGCAAGCGAGGACGCGGTCTTCCAGATCGGCCCCTATACGTTCCGGCCGGGCTCGAAGCTCCTCACCAACGACAAGGGATCCAAGCTCAAGCTGACCGAGAAGGAAACCGCGATCCTGCGCTATCTCTACCGGGCCGGACAGAACGTGGTCGGGCGCGAGACCCTGCTCGCCGAAGTCTGGGGCTACAATTCGAACGTGACCACGCACACGCTCGAAACCCACATCTACCGTCTGCGTCAAAAAATCGAGACCGATCCCTCCAAGGCCAGCATTCTTGTGACGGAGCCCGGCGGCTACAAGCTGATTCCATAGATGGCTCTCGACGACGACATCGCGATCCTGTCCGCCGCGCCCCTCTTCACCCTGCTCGACCGGGATGCCTTGCGGCTGGTTGCGTTCGCGGCCGAAAGCCGGCAGCTCCGCGCCGGCGACATGCTGTTCCGCAAAGGCGATAAATCCGATGGCGGCTACGTGGTGACCCGCGGCGCGGTCGCCCTCGACGCGCTTGACGACGGCTCGCCCGCAACCTTCATCGCAGCGCCCGGCGCGGTGATCGGCCGCTCGGCGCTTTTCACGCGCATCGAACGCCCGGCGACCGCGACCGCGCGCGAACCCTCGACCGTCATGCGAATCTCCCCGAGCCTCATGCGCCGGGTGCTGGAAGAATTCCCCGCCGCCGCCGCCGCCATGCAGGGCGCCATGGCGGATGAGCTCGCAACCCTGTCGCAGGGCCTCGAAGAGGTCCGCCGCAAATTGCTGGCGATCGACGGGGAGGAGACCGGAGGTCAGGAGCGCTGACGCGCTCAGGCTTCGAGGCCGGATGCCACGTCGAGAGACGCCCTGCCTTATCCCTCCCGGACCAGCCGTTTCAGCTTGTCGCGCCGCACCTGCTCCGCCTCCTGGAAGTTCGACGAGCCGAAAAAGTCGCCTTTGCGGTCCATCAGGAAGATCGTGGCGGTGTGGTCCATGGTGTAGTCCGAGTCCGTCTTCACCTTCTTGAAATAGACCTTGTATTCCTTCGCGGCCGCGGTGATCTCCGCCTCCGTTCCGGTCAGGCCGACGATGCGCGGATCGAACGACGACAGGTAGGTTTTCATCAGCTCCGGCGTGTCGCGTTCCGGATCGACCGTGATGAACACCACGTTGAGTTTAGCGGCGTCCGGGCCCATCGCCTCGAGGTCCTGCGTCAGGTCGAACAACGTGGTGGGGCACACTTCCGGGCAATGGGTGAAGCCGAAGAAGATCGCCGACGGCTTGCCTTTCAGGCTCTCGCTCGAGAGCCGCTTGCCGTTCTGGTCGGTGAGTTCGAACGGCCCGCCGATCGGCACGCGGGCAGCACCTGTCGGGCCGCCGGGCAGGACGTACAACAGCGTGCCCAGCAGTGCCAGCGCCGCCACGAGGAAGACGCTGAGCGGCAGCAGAAGAGATCGTTTGAGAATCATCGCGTGCTTCCTTGCAGGATCAATGATGCTGATGGGCGCCGGCCGCGGGGGCGTCGCCGGACATCGGACGAACCTGGTACTCGACCTCGACCGGACCCGCCTTTTCGAACACCAGGGTGCCCCGGAGGACCTGCCCCTCCTTCAATCCCTCGCGCAGGTCCAGAAACATCAGGTGGTGGCCGCCCGGCTTCAATTCGACGGTCGCGCCCGGTGCGATCTCAAGCCCGCCGGCGAGCTGTTTCATGCGCATGACATTGTCGACGAGCGACATCTCGTGGACCTCGACTTTTGCCGCGAGCGGGAAGGTGCCGCCGACGAGACGATCGGGCTCCCGGCCAGTATTGGTGACGCGGAGATACCCGCCGCCCACTTTCGCGCCCGCCGGGGTCGCCCGCGACCACGGCTGCTCGATGGTGATCGGACCGGCTGTGTAGGATTTCGCCGACGACGGAGCCGCCACGATCCTGATCGTCGGAGCGGGCCTGTTGAGCGCTTGGGAATCCTGCCCCGGCGCGGCGATTTCGGTCCAGGCCTCACTCGCTGTGGCGCAGGTCTGCACGACCGGGAATGCCAGTTCGGACCCTGCCTCGACCGCATCCGTCACGCGCGCCTGGAACACGAATTCGTCGAAATGCTCGTCCGCGAGCGAGCCGGACCAGATGATCTCGCCGATTCCGGCGGTGACCGGCTGGCCCGAGATCATGACGGGTTTCGGGTAGGTCTTTTCGACCATGTCGAGAATCCACCCGGCCTTGGGCATCGGCTTGACCGCGACCACGCCGTCGGGGATGCGCACGCTGACCTTGAGGGTCGGCGCGCCGGCGCAGCCATGGGGGATGCGAAGGACGGCCTTGTAGGTGCTGTTCTGGGTCGCCTGAGGTGTCTCGAACGACACATGGGCCATCGCTGGCGCGGAAAGGGCGAATAATCCGGTCGCGACAAGCGCGCCGGCGGGAAACGAGATCTTCATGATGGCAAGTCCGGTTCGATTGATCGGGAGAACGCGTATGCGGTTCGAAATCAAGCGAAGCGCGGCGGCGCGCGCGAACCGACCGGGGGGATGCTGGACGCAACGATCGGCGCGACGAACGCGGGCGCGGGATCGAGATCGATTGGCGCGGGAAAGCGCATCCGAAGCCCCGCCGCGGCCGGCAGAGGTCCCGCCACCGTAGTTCCGGCCGTGCAGCCGACAACACAGCAGAGCGCGTGATCGGCCTTGTCGGTCGGCCCAGGCTGGTGCGACGACCCCTCATCGGCCTGAACGCAGAGCACCGCTTGCGGCAGACCCGCCGCCTGAACGTGCATGGCGCCGCCCAGCGCCAGCAGCACGCCCTGGAGCGCAAGCGCATAGGCGAGCATTGCGACGAGCGTGGTGCGCTTCCACCCCGCGATGATGGACCTGCCCGTCATGCGCCGGACCATGATCCGCGCGACGCCTTGCGTCAACATCGCGGGGCCGCGCGTAGGGTTAAAGGACCCTTAACTTCGCGAGGCTAGGATGGGGGTCAGAATTCTCGATTCCGTCTGGTCCCTCCATGCGCACCGCCCGCCGCTCCTCCTCGTCCTACGATGGCCTTGCCAGCGCCCTGCGGAGCTTTGTCGCCAGACGGGCGCAGGAATTGATCGGCCTGTCGCTGCTCGCCATCGCGGGTCTCGTGGCGGCCTCGCTGGCGACATGGTCGGTGGACGATCCGAGCCTCAACAACGCCACGGATTCGCCCGTTCACAACATTCTCGGCTGGCCCGGCGCGATCGTCGCCGATCTTGCGATGCAGATCGTCGGCCTCGGCTCCATCGCGGCGCTGCTGCCGCTGGCGGTCTGGGGTTGGCGCTTGATGAAATCGGGCGAGCTCGGTCGGCGCCAGCTGCGTCTCGCGCTCTGGATCATCGGCGCCGCCGCCGCCACCGCGGTGGCGAGCGCCATGCCGGCGACCGATCGCTGGCCGCTGCCGAGCGGCCTTGGCGGCGTGGTCGGCGACGCCATTCTGGCCGCCGCCCGGGCCATCACCGGGATGGCGAGCGGCCCTGCCGTCGCCGCCTTGGGCATCGTCTTCGCGGTCGTGGCGATTCTCAGCCTGAGCGCCGCCTGCGGCTTGGGTCTATCGGACGAACCGCATCGCGACGTCGCGGAGGATTTCGACGACAACGTCGCCCGAGGGCGAAAAGCCAAGCAGCTCGCCGATTGGGACGAGTCGGACGATGTGACGCCCGACGAACCCGGCTGGGGAATCGTCTCGCTGGGCGCCCTCGCGCATGGGTTCATGAGCCTTCGCGGTGCGGCACAGGCGCTTCGCCGAATCCCGCCGGGGAGGGGATGACGATGAATTTCCGGAGATGGCGAGTCCGCGGACCGGCGCAATGCGCCGCGAGCCCCGCCTCGATTCCGGCGCACCCCACCCGCGGACGGCTCCGGCTTCCGCGCCCTTCCACGACGAGGACGACGAGCCCTGGGACAACATGGAGAACGTGCCGCAAAGCCTCCGGCAAAAGGCGACGGAGCAACCCGTCGCCCGGGTCGGCCCGGTGCCCTCGGCGCCGAAACCGGGCAAGCGCATGGCCCGCGAGGCGCAGCCCTCGCTTCTCGATGACGAAGGGCTCTATCAGCTTCCGGCGCTGACGCTTCTGGCCGAGCCGAAGAAGCAGGTCGGGCCGATCGTCTCGGCCGACGCGCTGGAGCAGAACGCCGCGCTGCTCGAGGGCACGCTGGAGGATTTCGGCGTCAAGGGCGAGATCATCAACGTCAGGCCGGGGCCGGTCGTCACGCTCTATGAGCTCGAACCCGCGCCGGGCACCAAATCGTCCCGGGTGATTTCGCTTGCCGACGACATCGCCCGCTCGATGAGCGCCATTTCGGCGCGCGTCGCGGTCGTGCAGGGCCGCAACGCCATCGGCATCGAGTTGCCGAACCACAAGCGCGAAACCGTCTACTTGCGCGAATTGCTGGCGAGCCAGGATTTCGAGAACACCAAGCAGAAGCTTGCCCTTTGCCTCGGCAAGACCATCGGCGGCGAACCGGTGATCGCGGATCTCGCCCGCATGCCGCACCTGCTCGTTGCCGGCACCACCGGCTCGGGCAAGTCGGTCGCCATCAACACCATGATCCTGTCGCTGCTCTACCGGCTGAAACCCGAGGAATGCCGTCTGATCATGGTCGATCCGAAGATGCTCGAATTGTCGGTCTATGACGGCATTCCGCACCTGCTGACGCCCGTCGTCACCGATCCCAAGAAGGCCGTGGTGGCGCTGAAATGGGCCGTGCGCGAGATGGAGGACCGCTACAAGAAGATGTCGAAGCTCGGCGTGCGCAGCATCGACGGCTTCAACGTGCGGGTCTCGGAAGCGAAGGCCAAGGGCGAGACCATCACCCGCACGGTGCAGACCGGGTTCGAGAAGGAAACCGGACAGGCGGTCTACGAGGACGAGATCATGGATCTCGAACCGCTGCCCTACATCGTGGTCATCGTCGACGAGATGGCCGACCTGATGATGGTCGCCGGCAAGGAGATCGAGGGCGCGATCCAGCGTCTCGCCCAGATGGCGCGCGCCGCCGGCATCCACGTGGTGCTGGCGACCCAGCGCCCGTCGGTGGACGTGATCACCGGCACCATCAAGGCGAATTTCCCGACCCGCATCTCGTTCCAGGTCACCTCGAAGATCGACAGCCGCACGATCCTCGGCGAGATGGGCGCCGAGCAGCTGCTCGGGCAGGGCGACATGCTCTACATGGCGGGCGGCGGCCGCATCACCCGCGTGCACGGACCGTTCTGCTCCGACGAGGAGGTCGAGAAGGTGGTGGCGCATCTCAAGCGCCAGGGTCGCCCGCAATATCTCGACGCGGTCACGTCCGACGAAGAGGAGGCCGGTTCGGATCCGGCGGTGTTCGACCAGGGCGATTTCGGCGCACCGTCGGGCGACCTCTACGACCAGGCCATCGCCGTCATCCTGCGGGACAAGAAAGCCTCGACCTCCTACATCCAGCGCCGCCTGCAGATCGGCTACAACCGCGCCGCCTCGCTCATGGAGCGGATGGAAAAAGAAGGCATCGTCGGCGCCGCCAACCATGCGGGCAAGCGCGAAATCCTCGTCGAGGCGGCGGATAGCGACGATTGAGGCGATGCGGGAGCCAGCACGCCTTCCGCCGCGACGTTACGGATGGACCCGGAACCTTGGCGACGGGTCATCGATTAGCCACATGAGGCGGTAGAGTGCCGCCACCTTTCGATCATGCTGGAGAGCCTGCCGCGATGCGCCTGTCCCGACTTGCCGCCCTGACGACGATTCTGGCTCTCGTCGAGCGCCGGAACGTCTGCCGCCGGCGCACAGGGCGCGCCTTCGGATCTCTTCCAACCCTCCACGACCGCTCTCGCGCCTGCCACCATTGCGTCCATCGCCGAGGGTTTCAACCTGTCGGCCGCGCCTTTGCCCACCGCCACCTTCCGTCCTCCGCCGGCCCCGGCCGCCATGGACAGCAGCACGGATTCCGGGAACGCCATCGAGGCGGCGATGGTGCGTGACATGGAGAAGGCGCTGCCGGCGGAAGCACCCCTGCCGCCGCAGCCGGTGCGGGAAGCGTCCCTGAAACCCGTCGCGATGCCGAAACCCGCCGAGCGATGACGCCAAGGCGGATGCGCCGGTGGTGATTGCACCAAAGCCGATCGTCACGGCCGCGGCCGGCCCAGCTGCGATCGCCAAAGTGGCGCAGATGTCGAATCGCGAGATCGTCGACCGGGCCAATGCCTATTTCACCGGGCTGTCGACGCTGGTGGCCGATTTCACCCAGGTCGGCGGCGATGGCCGCAGGCTCGGCGGGACGCTCTACCTTCAGCGCCCGGGCAAGATCCGTTTCGAATTCGACCCGCCCGCCACCCTCGAGGTGATCGCCGACGGCACGTCGGTGGCGGTGCGCGACAAGAAGCTGCTGACGCAGGACATGTACTTCATCCAGCAAACGCCGCTGAAATTCCTGCTCCGCGAAAAGGTCGATCTCGGCGGCGACATCGCCATCACGGGCATCTCGAACGAGCCGAATGCGGTGCGGCTGAATCTCGAGGACAAGTCGACCCTCGGCGGCACCTCCCGCATCACGCTCTTTTTCGACCCCGAGATGAAGAACCTGACGCAATGGCGCATCGTCGACCCGCAGGGGTTCCAGACCGTGCTGACCCTGAACAAGGTCGATCGCGGCAAGCCGATCGACCAGAGCCTGTTCCGCATTCCGAACGCGCCGAACATCCCGGGCGCCGGCAGCAACCGGTAGCGCGTGCGCATTCCCTCCCTTCGGGGAAGAGACGCTGGCGCTTCCCTCGCGCGCAGAACTGTCGTAGCGGTCCGTCTCCCGCGACAGGACACAACACGCCCGTGAAACTCACCGTCTCGACCTGGAACATCAATTCCGTTCGCCTGCGCATCGAGCAGGTCGGCCGCTTCCTGCGCGAGCACCGGCCCGACGTCCTGTGTCTGCAGGAGACCAAATGCCCCAACGATGTGTTTCCGCTGAAAGCGCTGCAATCCTTCGGTTATCCCTTCGTCGTCAATATGGGCCAGAAGGGCTATAACGGCGTCGCGATCCTGTCCCGCTACCCGTTCGCGGCAACGAGCGTGATGGAGATGTGCGGACGGGCGGATGCGCGCCATATCACCGTGACGCTCACCGAAGCGAAGGGCGCGTCGGGCATCACGATCCACAATTTCTATGTGCCGGCCGGCGGCGACATCCCGAATCCGGACCTGAACGAGAAATTCAAGCACAAGCTGCAATTCATGGACGAGCTGCGGGCCTGGGGCGGTCGCTCCAATCCCACAGGCGCGCCCGCCATCCTGGTGGGCGATCTCAACGTGGCGCCGCTCGAACACGACGTCTGGAGCCACAAGCAATTGCTCGACGTGGTCAGCCATACGCCGGTCGAGACCTCCGCGCTGGAGCGGCTTCGCGGGGAGGCCGGCTGGGTCGACGCCATGCGCCATCTGCGGCCCGAGCCCGAGAAGATCTATTCGTGGTGGAGCTATCGCTCGCCCGATTGGGCCGCCGCCAACAAGGGCCGGCGGCTCGACCATATCTGGGTGTCGGGCGACCTCGCGCCGACAATCCGCGCCATGGACGTCACCCGTGAAACCCGCGGCTGGGAACGCCCCTCGGACCATGTGCCGGTGACGGTGACGCTGGAGCTATGAGCAAAAAAGCCCCCGGCTGGCGCCGGGAGCTTTTGGGTCGAGCCTCTGGATGGCTTCGTCTTATGCTCAGTAATTGTAGGCGCGCTCGCCGTGCTCCGCGAGATCGAGGCCTTCGCGCTCCGCCTCGGGGGCGACGCGCAGGCCCACCACCGCATCGACGATCTTGTAGAGGACCAGCGAACCGATGCCGGTCCACAGGATCGTCACCGCGACCGCGATGATCTGCGTCACGAGCTGGCCGCCGATCGAGTATTCGCCAACGCCGTAACCGCCGAGCGACGGCGCCGCCACGATGCCGGTGCCGATTGCGCCGACGATGCCGCCGACGCCGTGAATGCCGAACACGTCGAGAGCGTCGTCATAGCCGAGCGCGTTCTTGACGCCCGTCACCGCGTAGAAGCAGACCACGCCCACGACGAGGCCGAGCACGATCGCGCCCATGGGACCCGAAAGCCCGGCTGCCGGCGTGATCGCCACGAGGCCCGCCACCGCGCCCGGACGCGATGCCGAGCAGCGACGGCTTGCCCTTGGAGAAGGCCTCGGCCGTCATCCAGGCGAGACCCGCGGCGGCCGGCGCCACGATGGTGTTGAGGAGCGCCAGCGCGGCGCCGCCGGTCGCCTCGAGGTTCGATCCCGCATTGAAGCCGAACCAGCCGACCCAGAGCAGACACGCACCCACGAATGTCAGCGTCAGCGAATGGGGCGCGAGGAGATCGCGGCCGTAACCCATGCGTTTTCCGACCAGCAGCGCACCGACCAGGCCGGCGACGCCCGAGTTGATATGCACCACGGTTCCGCCGGCGAAATCGAGTGCGCCGAGCTTGAACAGATAGCCTTCGGAGAACCACACCATGTGGGCGATCGGCAGGTACACGAAGGTCAGCCACAGGCCCGTGAACAGCATGATGGCCGAGAACTTCATCCGCTCGGCGAACGCGCCGACGATGAGCGCCGGAGTGATCGCCGCGAAGGTGAGCTGAAACGCCAGGAAGGACATTTCGGGAATCGCCACCCCCTTCGTGAAGGTGTCGGCGGTGGTCTCGTTGGTGACGCCGGCGAGGAACGCCTTTGAGAAGCCGCCGATGATCGCGCCCAGGCTGCCGGGGCCGGAGGTGAAGGCCAGCGAGTAGCCGTAGAAGACCCACAGGATCGAAACCAGGCTGAACACCGCGAAGACCTGCGTCAGCAGCGACAGCATGTTCTTGGTGCGAACGAGGCCGCCATAGAACAAGGCGAGACCCGGGATCGTCATGAGGATGACCAGGATGGTCGAGATCAGCATCCAGGCGGTATCGCCCTTGTTGATCGTGGGCGCTGCATCCTGTGCGAGCGCAGGTTCGAAGGCCAGTAACGCGAGGCCAGCTCCACCGAGAAGAGCTGCGAAATGTCGACGGTTCATCGGATTGAAACTCCGGAGAGGGAAAAGCGGAACGATGGGTGCGTTTTTGCGAAAGGCGGGCTCAGAGGGCATCGACATCCGTCTCGCCCGTGCGGATGCGGACCGCCTGTTCGAGCGACAGCACGAAGATCTTGCCGTCGCCGATCTGTCCCGTGCGGGCAGCCGCGATGATCGCGTCGATCACGCCCGCGACGAGCTCGGTTGCCACCGCGACCTCGATCTTCAATTTCGGCAGGAAACTGACGGCGTATTCGGCGCCGCGATAGATTTCCGTGTGCCCCTTCTGTCGTCCGTAGCCCTTCACTTCGGTCACGGTCAGCCCGTGGACGCCGAGCGCGGTGAGCGCCTCGCGCACCTCGTCCAGCTTGAACGGCTTGATGACCGCCATCACGATTTTCATGAGTTGCTGCCCCCTTTGGTGGCGCCTCCCGAACCCGATCGGTCCGACAGGCGATTTTTCCGATGAACCCCGCCGTCGCGGCAAAGGTCTCGGTGCAGGCTTAAGCAAAGATCATGCCAAGACGGGATATTGAGCGTCCAGGTTGGAGATTTGGACCGGGGGGCGGTCGCCGGCGAGGCTGAAACGATTGTGGAGCAGGCGCGACGGTTGGGCGCCTCTCTAGGAAATGTGTGGGTCGCCTCCAAGGGTCCGAGCGGTTCCGGAACGACCGACTGCCCCGATATGGCTAAAAAGTAGGCAATTCGGCAAATCGCGATTTCCGACTAGCTGCCTAACAAAGAGGCAGCTCAGTTTCCGCGATTCCGAACCAAGCCTTCCTGCGCCACGGAAGCGACCAGCGTTCCATCCTGCTTGTAGATCGAGCCGCGCGAAAACCCCCGCGCTCCCGATGCGCTGGGGGTGTCCTGCGCATAAAGCAGCCATTCGTCGGCCCGGAACGGCCGGTGGAACCACAGCGCGTGATCGAGGCTCGCGGCCTGGATGGATTTGTCGAAGACGGTCTGGCCGTGCGGCATCAGGGACGTATCGAGGAGCGTCATGTCGGACGCGTAGGCAAGCACCGCCTGATGGATCTCCGGATCGTCCGGCAGCTTTTCGGTCGCGCGGATCCACACGTGGAAAACCGGCGGCATCGGCGTTTTGGACATATAGCGCTGGATTTCCACCGGGCGCATTTCGATCGGGCGCTCACGCTCGTAATAGGTGCGCATGGGCTCGGGCATCGCGGCGACGAGCTCGCCCTGCATCTCCTCCTCGTTCGGCAGCGAATCGGGACCGGGGACATTCGGCATCGTGGATTGATGCGAAAAGCCCTCTTCGTAGATCTGGTACGACGCCGACATGGAGAAGATCGCGTGACCGTGCTGGATGCCGACCACACGGCGGGTCGTGAAGCTGCGTCCGTCCCGGATGCGATCGACCTCGTAGATGATCGGAACTTTCGGATCGCCCGGCAGCATGAAATAGCCGTGCAGCGAATGTGGCTGCCGCCCGTCCACGGTGCGGCTTGCGGCGACCAGCGCCTGCCCGATCACCTGCCCGCCGAAAACCCGCTGCCATCCGACTTTCGGGCTCTGGCCGCGAAAGAGGTTGAGCTCGAGCTGTTCGAGATCGAGGATGGAGAGAAGGTTCGCCACGGCGCTGGGCATTTGATGTTCCTTTGTGGACGATCCATCTGTCGGAGAGGCGGCGCCAACGTCAACCCTCCGGACGAAGGTGCCGTTCGGCTCACCACAAAGCCCTCGACAGGATCGGGATGCGAGCCTATCGCGGATAAGGAACGCGGCGATCGGGAGGATACTCATGGGCGCCAAGCCTTCGAAAAATGCAGCGTCCTGGCGTGTTGTCATCGCGGGCGGCGGCCTTGCCGGACTCTCGCTGGCGTTGGCGCTCAAGCAAGCGCTCGGTGACAGTCTCGACGTGGTGATGTGCGACCCGGCCCTTCAGCGCGACCCTTATGGCGACAAGCGCGCGTTCGCTATCGCGGCGGCGGCGCGAAGGATGCTGGAGGCCCTGGGAATCTGGCTCCGGGTTGCCGACAAGGCGCAGCCGATCCTCGACATGGTGATCACCGACAGCCGCCTCAACGACCCTGTCCGCCCTGCTTTCCTCACCTTTGACGGGGAGGTCGGCGAAGGCGAACCCTTCGCCCATATGATCAAGGCCGGGGACCTCACCGGCGCGATGGTCGAGGCCTGTCGCCATGCCGGCGTGAGCCTGCGACCCGAGGGGGTCGACAGCTTTCGCATCCATTCGACCCACGCCGACGTGAAGCTTTCGGGCGGCGAGATTGTGCCGGCGGCGTTGCTGGTGGCGGCCGATGGCGGTCGCTCCCGCCTGCGCGAACAGGCCGGCATCGGCTGGATTTCCTGGCCCTACCGCCAATCCGGCATCGTCGCCACGATCACGCATGAGCGCGATCATGGCGGGCGGGCGGTCGAGCATTTTCTGCCCTCGGGCCCTTTCGCGATCCTGCCGCTCAAACCCGAGGTTGCGAGCGACGGCACCACCCGGCACCTTTCCTCCATCGTCTGGACCGAACGCACCGACAACGTGCCGGGGCTGCTCGAATCGGATTCCGAGGATCTTTTGGCGGAACTCGAGCGCCGCTTCGGCCTGCAGCTCGGGCGCATCGCATTCGAGACCAAGCCCCACGCCTACCCGCTCGCCTTCGGCGTTGCGCGCTCCTTCGTGGCAGACCGGGTGGCGCTCCTCGGCGACGCCGCGCACGTGATCCACCCCATCGCCGGCCAGGGACTCAATCTCGGCCTTCACGATGCGGCCGCGCTCGGAGAAGCCATCGTCGACGGCGTCCGTCTCGGGCAGGATCCCGGCAGCCCGGAGGTGCTCGACGCCTACGAGCGGGCCCGCCGCCTCGACATCACCGCCATGGGAATGATCACCGACGGCCTCAACCGCCTGTTTTCCAACGACCTGCTGCCGGTCCGCCTCATCCGCGACCTCGGCCTCGGTCTTGTCGACCGGATGCCCGTGCTCAAGCGCTTCTTCATCCGCGAGGCGGCGGGTCTCACCGGGCGCGAGCCACCGCGGCTGCTCAAGGGCGAGGCGCTGTAGGGGCGGATAGTTGACTACGTCAATTATATAGTTGACGCTGTTTCGCCGAGGAGGTGGAGCATGTCCGACGTCCCATCCGCAGAACAGATTGCCGCATTCCGGCGCTTCACGCGGTTCTACACCCGTCAGCTCGAACTCCTGCCCGAAGGCTTGCTGACCAGCGCATTCTCGCTGACCGAGAGCCGCGTCCTCTACGAGATCGCGCATCGGACAGGCCCTCACGGCCGCCGAACTCGGGCGCGAACTCGGTCTCGACCCGGGCTATCTCAGCCGAATTCTCAAACGCTTCGAGAGCCGTGGCTTGGTGACGCGTTTGGCCTCCGCCGAGGACGGGCGCCAATCCGAACTCGCGATCACCGAGGAGGGGCGAGACGCCTTCGCGCCGCTGAACCGCGCCTCCGAGCAGCAGGTCGGCGATCTTCTGGCGGGTCTATCGGCGCCCAGACGGCGTGAACTCGTCGCCGCGATGGCAAGCATCGAGCGGCTGCTCGGGCGCACGGACGAACCCAATGTTCCGTACATCCTGCGGCCGCTCCAAACCGGCGACATCGGCTGGATCATCCGCCGGCAAGGCATGCTGTACGCGACGGAGTATGGTTGGGACGAAACCTTCGAGGCCCTCGTCGCCGAGATCGCCGCCGCCTTCGTCAAGACTTTCGACCCGAAGCGCGAAGCCTGCTGGATCGCCGAGCGCGAGGGCGAGATCGTCGGCAGCGTCTTCGTGGTCCGTCAATCGGACGCGGTGGCAAAGCTCCGACTTCTCTACGTCGAACCGGCCGCGCGTGGCTTCGGCATCGGCCGGCGACTGGTGGAGGAATGCATCCGGTTTGCCCGAATGAGGAACTATCGAACGCTGACGCTGTGGACGAACGATTGCCTTGTCTCGGCCCGCCGCATCTACGAGGAGGCAGGATTCCGCCTCGTCGCGCAGGAAAACCATCATTCGTTCGGCAAGGATCTGGTGGGCCAGAACTGGGAGCTGTACCTGCGGGGAGAAGCGACCGAGGCGGCCTGAGACGGCCTACTTCTTCGCAGCCCGCTCGATGCCTTCGCGGATCAGCCGGCGGGCGTCGTCGGCATCGCCCCAGCGCAGGATCTTGACCCATTTGCCGGGCTCCAGATCCTTGTAATGCTGGAAGAAATGCTCGATCTGCTTGAGGGTGATCTCGGGCAGGTCGGTGTAGGTCAGAACGCGGTCGTAGCGCTGGGTGAGATGGGCCGACGGCACCGCGATGATCTTCTCGTCCTCGCCCGCATTGTCCTCCATCACCAGAACGCCGACCGGACGGACATTCATGACCGCGCCCGGGATGATCGCCCGGGTATTGGCCACCAGCACGTCGCACGGATCGCCATCGCCCGAGAGCGTGTGCGGAATGAAGCCGTAATTCCCCGGGTAGCGCATGGCGGTGTAGAGGAAGCGATCGACGAAAAGCGCGCCCGACGCCTTGTCCATCTCGTATTTGATGGGCTCGCCGCCAAGCGGCACCTCGATGACGACGTTCACGTCGTGCGGCGGGTTGTCTCCGGTTGAAATCGCGTCAAGGCGCATAGAGGCGTCCACTCCGAGGGCAAAGGAAATTCCAGGAGCTTCACTAACCGCGAAGACGTCGGGCAACAAGCCGGATCGGCCATTTAGCCAAACAGATAACCGGTCTTGGCGAGGGTCACGCCGCCGATCCGCTCTTCGATCTCCACGATATCGCGGCCGCCAAGGCTCTCGTAGAAACGCCGCGCGCGGTCGTTCTCCGACAACGCCCAAACGCCGAGATGCGGCATCGAGCGGTCGCGCAGGTCATTGCGAACCGCTTTGAAAAGCCGCCGCCCATACCCGACCCCTTGATATTCGGGCGCGAGATAAAGTTCGTCGATTTCCCCCTGCGCCTGAAGCCGCCGATCGCGGCAGCGGCCATACGAGACGTAACCGGCGATGCCCAGCCCCACATCGAGGACGACGAGGGGTCGCCCGCGAGCAATCGCCATCCGCCACCACTCGGAACTCCGCCTGGTGATCAGCTTTTCCAACGCAAGGCCCGGAATGACCCCGAGATACGCTTCCCGCCATGCTGCTTCGAAAACGCGCGACAACCCTGCCGAATCGTCGGCCTTGGCGCGGCGGATGCTGACGAGGAGGTCGCTCATAGGCTTAGCTTCCGCTCATTGTGTTGCCCCTACGTTAACGAAACGCTCCGCTCACGGAAGCGTGACGATGTAACCAGAAACGGATGTCGGGCGGCACGGGCCAAAACGCCGCAACGCTTGCGGCGCACGGCAAGCCTGCCTCTTGCGTCGCGGCGCGGCAATCGCCACGCTTCGGTATCGTCGTGAGAAGAACCCATGAACCGTCGCAAAATTTTCAAAATCCTGGCGATGCCGGGCCTGGTCGCGGCAGGGGCCGGCAGCTGGATGGCGGCTGCGCGTTCGCGCAATGCCTATTATGACGGGCCGACCAGCGACCATTTCGACGGCGTGCGCTTTCACCTGCCGAACCAGCCGGAGGACAAGGGATTGCTCGAGCTGCTGCGCTGGCAGCTCGGGGGCGGGCGCAAGTCATGGCCGCAATCCTTTCCCAGCCCTTTCGCCGACAAACCGCCCGCCTCGTCGGCGGATTTGCGGACCACGCTGATCGGCCATGCGTCCTTTTTGATCCAGGTGGCTCACCGCAACATTCTGATCGATCCGGTCTTTGCCGAGCGCGCCAGTCCGTTCGATTTCACCGGGCCCAGGCGGGTCAATCCGCCGGGCATCGCGTTCGCGGACCTGCCGGCGATCCACACGGTGCTGCTGACGCACAATCATTATGACCATCTCGATCTGGCCAGCCTCGATCGCCTCTGGCGGCGCGACCGGCCGCACTTCGTGGCGCCGCTCGGCAACGATGCGATCATTCGCGCCCGCCATCCCGATATCCCGGTCGAGTCCCGCGACTGGGATGGAGCGGTGGATCTCGGCCACGGCATCACCGCTCACCTGCTGCCGGCCTATCACTGGTCGGCGCGCGGCCTGAACGACCGGCGAATGGCCCTGTGGTGCGCTTACGTGCTGACGACGCCGTCGGGGGTCATCTACCATGTGGGCGACACAGGATTCGGCGACGGCCGGATCTTTCAGGATGTGCGCGCGCGCTTCGGACCGCCCGAGGGTCGCGCATCTGCCCATCGGCGCCTACGAGCCGCGCTGGTTCATGGGGCCCCAGCACATGAACCCGCACGATGCCGTGCGGGCGCTCGAAATCACCGGAGCCACGGAAGCGCTCGGTCATCATTGGGGGACGTTCCGCCTCACCAACGAGGGGATCGAGGAGCCGGTGGCGGACCTCGCGAAGGCGCTCCAGAAAGCCGGCATCCCGAAAGAGCGGTTCAGGGCCTTGCGGCCCGGAGAGGTGTGGCACGGTTAGGGAGCAAAGCGGCTCCGGTTCGCGCGCGCCTTACTCCTTCGGCTGAACGTAGATGTTCACTTCGAGATCGGGGTCCGTGGCGTCCTTCATCTCCGACACGTATTCCTCGATGAATGCATCGCGCGCCACGATGTCCTTGGCGTCGAGATAAGCCGTGATCGTCTCATAGGTGCCGTCGATCTCCTCGTACGCATCCTTGTGCACGAAGCGGAAGGCCTTGCCCTCCGGCGTCTTGCCGAACTTGATCTCCGGCGTGAGCTCGGTCTTGCCCTCGGGTATGGAAGCGACCGGGATCATGGCCTCGTAGCGAAAACCCTGATCGTCGGTATGAACGAAGACCGTCAGCGGTTTACCCGTGGGGGCGATTCCGGCGCGCTTGAGCTCGTCCTCGATCTTGGCAAAGGCCGTTTTTAGATTGTCGAAGGCCTGTTCCCAGTTGCTGATGCCGGTGGCGATGGCGGCGGGCTTGCCCGGCAGCACCACGTCTTCGACGCCGGTGGGGTCGCCGGGACGTCGGAACGAGCGTCGTGCGCGCTCCGTCGGCGGGCGCTGCGGGTTGGACAGGCGGCGAGGGCGTCTGGACCTGCTGGACCGGAGGCGTCTGCTCCGGCAGCACCAAAGGCGCGGGTGCGATCGACGGCACGAGCGCGTCCACTGCCGCCGGCGGCGGCGTCTGCGCGATGGAAAGGCCAGGGCTAAAAGCAGCCAGCAGGCACAGGACACTCAAACGGAGCCGCATCGGGGTCTCTCACACGAATCAACCAGCATCATTGCAACGGACCATAGTGGCGTTTTGGTGCATTCGCGAGGCCGGCACCATGGCGCGAAGTCGCTTGAAACGCGATTGGCGGAGGCCATCCGCCAGCCCCCTCTCGCGATTGCGTTCATTTTGGGCCATATACGACCCATGAGCGACCTGACAACACGCCGTTTTCTCAAAATGAACGGTCTCGGCAACCAAATCACCGTGCTGGATCTGCGCGGCTCGACCGCCCGCGTCACCGCGGCAGAAGCGCGCGCCATCGCGGCCGATCCGCGCTCGCATTTCGAGCAGCTGATGGTGCTGCACGATCCCCAAACACCCGGAACCGATGCGTTCATGCGCATTTACAATACCGATGGCACCGAATCCGCGGCCTGCGGCAACGGCACGCGCTGCGTCGCATGGGCGATGACGAACGATCCGGCCATGCGAACGGCGACAAGCGAAGGCCTGGTCCTCGAGACCGCGTTCGGTTTATTGCCGGTCCGGCGTCTCTCGGATCTTATTTTTACTGTGGATATGGGCGAGCCGCGCTTCGACTGGAGCGACATCCCGCTGGCGCGCCCATTCGCCGACACCCGTGCGATCGCCGTCGAGCCGGTGCCCGGCGCGCCCGAGCTGGCAGCTCCTTCGGCGGTGAGCATGGGCAATCCCCACGCGATCTTCTGGGTGTCGGATGCCGCGTCCTACGACCTGACGCGGCTCGGGCCGATCATCGAAAACGACCCGGTGTTTCCGCAGCGCGCCAATATCTCGCTGGCGCAGATTCTCTCGCCCGATCATATCCTCCTTCACGTGTGGGAGCGCGGCGCCGGCCTCACGCGGGCCTGCGGGTCGGCCGCCTGCGCGACCGTCGTTGCCGCATCGCGCAAAGGGCTGACGGGCCGCAGCGCCACCGTCACGCTGCCGGGCGGCGACCTCGCCATCGTGTGGCGCGAATCGGACGGCCACGTGCTGATGACGGGCCCGGTCGAGCTCGAACACGAGGGCGTGTTTCCGCCCGACCTGTTCGCGGAAGCGGTGGGATGAGCGTCGACATCGTCACGTTCGGCTGTCGGCTCAACATCGCCGAATCCGAGGCGATGCAGCGTCACGCGGAGGCGGCGGGGCTCACCCGGATGGTGATCGTCAATACATGCGCGGTCACGGCGGAGGCGTCCCGTCAGGCCCGTCAATCGATCCGCCGCCTCGCGCGCGAAAAACCCGACGCGACGATCGTCGTCACCGGCTGCGGCGCGCAGGTTGAACCCGATGTGTTCGCCGCCATGCCGGAGGTCGCGCGCGTCATCGGCAACGACGAGAAGATGCGACCCGAGACCTTCCGGCAGATGCGGGATTTCGGCGTCGCCGATACCGAGAAAATCCTCGTCAACGACATCATGGCGGTCAAGGAGACGGCGCCGCATCTCTTCGATGGCATGCGCGGCCACACACGCGCTTTCGTGCAGGTGCAGAACGGCTGCGACCATCGCTGCACCTTCTGCATCATTCCGTTCGGACGCGGCAACTCGCGCTCGGTGCCCATGGGGGCGGTGGTCGAGCAGGTGCGGACCTTGGTGTCGAACGGCTCGCGCGAGGTG
The DNA here is from genome assembly GCA_963828985.1 of uncultured Alphaproteobacteria bacterium. Taxonomy (GTDB): domain Bacteria; phylum Pseudomonadota; class Alphaproteobacteria; order Rhizobiales; family Beijerinckiaceae; genus Microvirga. The sequence goes on along the minus strand of CAWHGT010000003.1, from coordinate 929,576 downwards.
GTGCTGACCGGGGTCGACATTACCAGCTATGGCCGCGACCTGCCGGGCGAACCCAAGCTCGGAATGCTGGTGAAAAGCCTGCTGCGCCACGTGCCGGAGCTTGAGCGCCTGCGCATCTCGTCCATCGATTCGGTCGAGGCGGATGACGACCTGTTCGACGCCATCGCCAGCGAGGCCCGCCTGATGCCGCATCTGCACCTGTCGTTGCAGGCGGGCGACGATATGGTGCTGAAGCGCATGAAGCGCCGCCATTCGCGCACGGACGCCATCGCGTTCTGCGAAAAAGTGCGGGCGCTCCGGCCCGACATGGTCTTCGGCGCCGACATCATCGCGGGCTTTCCCACCGAGACGGACGCGATGTTCGCGCGCTCTCTCGACATCGTGGAGGAATGCGGGCTCACCCACCTCCACGTCTTTCCGTTCTCGCCCCGTCCCGGCACGCCGGCGGCGCGAATGCCGCCTGTCGCCCGCAACGTGGTGAAGGAACGCGCGCGGCTGCTGCGGGCGAAGGGCGACGAGGCCCTGAAAGCTCATCTCGACCGGGAAGTCGGAACGCGACGCCGGGTGCTGATCGAGCTCAACCAGCTCGGACGGACCGAAGCTTTCGCGCCGGTGCGCTTTTCATCGCCGGTCGAACGCGGCGACCTGCGCGAGGTGACGATACTGGGGCATGACGGCAGGCATTTGCTGGCGGCCTAAGCGCTCAGCGCAATCGCCGTGGTGGCCCATATGCGCCGGCACCGGCGCTTCGACGACAATCGCTGCTTTCTTCGGATAGAGCGGCACGCTCACGCTGCGGGCGTGAAGATGCAGTCCGGGACCGTGAAAGCGGGGCGCATTGCCGTAGATCGTGTCGCCCAGAATGGGCCAGCCCGAGGCGGCGCAATGGACGCGGAGCTGGTGGGTTCGGCCGGTGATGGGCCGCAGCTCCATGAGCGCATGCCCGTTGCTGCGACCGAGCACTTTCCAGCGGGTCAGCGACGGCTGGCCCTTGGGGTCGACTTTCATCCACCAGCCGCGATCCGGCGATTTCGGCATCAGCGGCAGGTCGATCTCGCCCTCGTCGCCCGTGGGGCCGCCTTCCACCACCGCCCAATAGACCTTCTCGACGGCGTTCTGGCGGAACAGCTCGTTCAGCCGAGCCAGCGCCTTGGGGTGCCGGCCGAGGATCAGGCAGCCCGACGTGTCGCGGTCGAGGCGATGCGCCGCCTCCGGGCGCCGCGGCAAACCGAAGCGGAGCGCATCGAGGTGATGCGTCAGCGTCTCGCCGCCCTTTGGGCCGGGATGGACGGGCAGGCCCGAGGGCTTGTCGATCACCAGCATCAGGGCATCGCGATAGAGCACCCTCGATACTATCTCTTCGGCATTCATGAGACCTTGCTCTTCCGCATTCATGAGCCCTCGGCTATCGAGGCTGGCGCGGCAAGTAAAGTCCGCACATAAGAGGCGACGAGACCCCATGGCGGAACCCAAGCCCGACAAGCCCGGATTTTTCTCGCGCCTGTTCGGCCGTACAGCCGACGACGAGACAAAGCCCGCGGCTGCGTCGCACGAGGTGGTCGGCGAAACGGCGGTTCCGGTCGAGCCGAAGCCAGGTGAGCCCGGTCTTGTCTTCACCACGGCCGTGACGGACCCGATCGTGCCGGAGCCTGTCGTCACGCCCATCTCACCCGACGACGATGCCGAACCTCCGGTCGCGGAGATTGCGGGCGCTGATCTTCAGCCGGTGGAGGAGGCGGCAGCTCCGCTCGCAATGCCCGAACCTCCGGCCGCGCCGCAAAACTGGTGGCAGCGCCTGTCGAACGGCATGAAGCGGACATCCTCATCCCTGTCCGAGAGCGTCACCGGCCTCTTCACCAAGCGTCGGCTCGACGCGGCGACGCTTGAAGAGCTCGAGGACGCGCTGGTGCGCGCCGATCTCGGGCTCGCCACCGCCATGCGGATCACCGAGGCGGTGTCGGCCGGACGCTACGACCGGGAAATCGCTCCCGACGAGGTCAAGGCGATCCTTGCCCGCGAGGTCGAGAAGGCGCTCGAGGCCGTCGCCATTCCCCTCGCCATCGACCGCTTCGGCCAAGCCCTACGTGATCCTGATGGTCGGGGTGAACGGAGCGGGGAAGACCACCACCATCGGCAAGCTGTCGCAGAAGTTCCGCCAGCAGGGCCTGAGCGTCATGCTCGCCGCCGGCGACACGTTCCGGGCCGCCGCCATCGAGCAGTTGCAGGTCTGGGGCGAGCGCGTCGGAGCGCCCGTGATCGCCCGCGCCCAAGGCGCGGACGCGGCCGGTCTTGCTTTCGACGCGCTGGCGGAAGCAAAAGCCAGCGGCTCCGATGTGCTCATCATCGACACGGCCGGGCGGCTCCAGAACAAGGCCGGGCTGATGGCGGAGCTCGAAAAGATCGTGCGGGTCCTGAAGAAAAGCGATGCCGGCCTGCCGCACGCAACCCTGCTGGTGCTCGACGCCACCGTGGGCCAGAACGCGCTTAGCCAGGTGGAGCTTTTCCAGAAGATCGCGGGGGTTACCGGCCTCGTCATGACCAAGCTCGACGGCACGGCGCGGGGCGGCATTCTGGTGGCGCTGGCGGCGAAATTCGGCCTACCGGTGCATTTCATCGGCGTCGGCGAAGGGGTCGAGGACCTGGAGCCGTTCGCCGCCCGCGATTTCGCGCGCGCCATCGCCGGACTAGAGAATGGCTGAGCGCGACGTTCTTTCGCAACACGGGACAGCCGCGCCATCCCGTCCGTAGTCTTTTTGCAAGAACATGCTGTAGAACACCTCACGACCGGACCAGAGCCCATGACCGAATCCAAACGCCTCCCCACTCTCCTCAAGCTGGTGCTCGAACTCGGGCCGCTGGCGCTGTTTTTCTTCGCCAATGCGTATTCGGACCGCTTCGGCTACGCGGACAACCAGCGAATCTATGTGGCGACCGGATTGTTCATCGTCGCGACAATCGTGGCGTTGGGCATCAGTTACGCGCTCGTCGGCAAGCTGCCGATCATGCCGATGGTGTCGGGGGTGGTGGTGCTGATCTTCGGCGGGCTCACCCTGGCGCTGCAGAACGAGGTCTTCATCAAGCTGAAGCCCACCATCGTGAATACGCTTTTCGGCGTGATTCTGCTGGGCGGACTTTATTTCCGCCGAAACCTGCTGCAGGTGGTGCTCGACAGCGTGTTCGAGCTCACCGACGAGGGATGGCGCAAGCTGACCTTCCGGTGGGCGCTGTTCTTCTTCGCGCTGGCCGCCTTGAACGAGATCGTCTGGCGCACGCAGACGACGGATTTCTGGGTCAGCTTCAAGGTGCTGGGCATCATGCCGCTGACCATCGTGTTCGCGCTCGCGCAGACGCCGCTGTTGATGCGCTATGACGCGAGCAAGAAGGAAGTCTGATCGCCTATGCGGCGCCGGCTTTCAGCCCCATCAGGACGATCTTGCGGGTAACGCCCGGCAGCGGCGGACAATCGACCTCGCACCACAAGCTGTCTTCGCCCGCCGCCATCACCACGTCCTGGGAGGCGAGGCAGTCGCGGAGCACCGTTTTGGTCGCCTGTTCGATCCGCGCAGCGGTGTTGACGGTTTCGCCCAGCACGGTGAATTCGAGCCGGTCCTCGTCGCCGACGACGCCGCAGAACATCTCGCCGGTATGGACGCCGATGCCGATGCGCAAGGGCGGGTCGAAATTGCGCTTGGCGTTCCAGCGCTCCACCAGGTCGAGCAATGTGCGGCCGCAGGCAAGCGCCCGGGCGGCGTCGTCGGGCTTGGCTTCCGGCACGCCGAACAGGACGAGGGCGCCGTCGCCGGCGAACTTGTCGATCATGCCCCCGTGCGAGAGCAGCCGCCTGGATGACGCGGCGCCGAAACGACGCGATGAAGACGGCGAGCCGCGCCGGGTCCATGTTCTCGCCAAGGGTCGACGAATCGCGGATGTCGACGAACAGCAGCGTGGCGGTAATGCGCTGCCCGGCGCGCAGGGCGTCGAAAGCGCGGTCGGAGAGAATCGGCGCGAGCTCACGCGGCAGATAACGGGTGAGGTTGACCCGCAGCGTCGTTTCGCGCACCGCGCGCTCAAGCAGCAGGCGTCCCTGGCGGGCCACCAAAATCAGGATGAGCGACGCCGCCAGCACCATCATGACGCGCACGATATTGGCTTGCGGCGAAAAGAAACCGCCGAGCTGCCCGGGATCTGTCGCGGTTTCGCCGGGGGCCATCCATGGCCCGCCGAAAGCCATGATCGAAAGGCCCATCACGTAGACGGCCGCCACATAGATCTGCAGCCGGGGCTGATAATGGATGGCGGCTGCCGCCATGGTGATCGGCACCACCCAGGCGACCGGGAAAACCGAGAAAAGACCGCCCTCCAGGCCGATGCCCCAATGCGAATAGGCAAGGTTGCCCAGGACCAGCAGGGCATCGATGCTGGCGATCACCGCCGGCAGTTTTTGAACCCCGATCCGGCGCGAGGCGAGGTACGCGCCGGCCCAGCCCAGCGCGCCGAAGAGGGACAACGTCAGGATGGCGGCGCGGATCTGTTTGATCGCCGCGGGCGACATGTCGAGCCCGGAGGTCGCGACAAGCACGGTCAGCATCAGGAGCGCCGCAACGACGATGCGCGCGAAGCCGGCGCGCCTCAGGGCCGCGACGTCCGCTTCGCGAATCAGGCGCTGCGTCGCTTCACTGATCTGGTCCGTAGCGCGTAAGTGCCGGAGGGATCTCCACGCTGAGGCGATACGCGGCCGCAGAGCCGCGCGACCCTTTGAGCCTTCAACCGGTTTCACGTGTCGGAATGCTTTCTCAAACGGTGGATACCTCGCCTGTTCGCGCAGGACATGCCATGGAAGTGACCGAAATACGGGTCGGCCAGGAGAGCACATTATCGATGACCGCACCTCCCCAAGCCATCGAAATCTACGTGGATGCCGATGCCTGCCCGGTCAAGCCCGAGATCTATCGGGTAGCCGAGCGGCATCGCGTCAAGGTGTGGGTGGTGGCGAACAGCTTCATCAACGTGCCGCGCGATCCTTTGGTGGAGCGCGTGCTGGTGGGCGCGGGTTTCGACGCTGCCGATGACTGGATCGCGGAGCACGCCCGGCGCGGCGTCATCGTGGTGACGGCGGATATTCCGCTCGCAAGCCGCTGTGTGAAGGCGGGGGCCGACGTGATCGGCTCCACCGGCCGCCCGTTCACGGAGGCCTCCATCGGCATGGCGCTCGCCACCCGCAACCTGATGGAGGATCTGCGCGCCATGGGCGACGTTTCCGGCGGGCCGAAGCCATTTTCGCCAAAGGACCGCTCGGCATTCCTGAGCGCGCTCGACGTGGCGATCGTCAGGCTCAAGCGGGCGGGATTTGCTTCAGCCGGGCCTTGAAGGCCGGCATCGTCTCCGCGCGTCAGCGGGCCGATATGCTTGTGGCGGATGGTGCCGTCCGGGCCGACGATGAAGGTTTCGGGGACGCCGTAGACCCCCCAATCGATGGAGGCGCGGCCCTTCGGGTCGAGGCCTACGGCCGCATAGGGGTTGCCGAGCGCGCCGAGGAAGCGACGGGCGTTGTCGGGATCGTCGCGCTGGTTGATCCCGACGACGCGAATTGACGGATCCTTGGCCAGTTCGACGAGAAGCGGATGCTCCTGTCGGCACGGCCCGCACCAGGACGCCCAGACATTCACCACGGTGGTACGGCCCTTGAGGTCCTCGTTCGAGAGCCCGGGCACCGGACGTCCGTCGGCGGTCAGGCCTTCGAGCGGCGCCAGGTTGAAGACCGGCGCCGGTTTGTCGATGAGCGCCGAGGGCACCTGCGCGGGATCGCCGCCGCCGAGGCGGAATACGAAGAGCAGGGCGAGCCCGACGAAGATCGCGACCGGCAGCACGAACAGGAGCCGCCTCGGCGACCTCTCGACGCCGTTCGCGTTCATGATGTCACGCGCGAAGAGCGTCGCCCGGCGCCGCGCGACTCGAGGACATCGAGAGCCCGACGCTGCGCCCTGGAATCGAGTACCGCGCGAACGATGAGCGCTGCGATGATCAGCAGGGTCACGCCGTAGGCACCTGCGATGAAAACGCCGTGGGACATGGCGGTCACGCCGCCCGCGCGTCGAGGCGCTCGGCCTCGAGGATCGTGAGGGTGCGCACGCGGCGGCGCAGGATCTCGGTGCGCATTCCCGACAGGTGCAGGCAGATGCCCAGCATGGTGAAGGCCAGCAGCCATGATCAGGAGCGGCGCCAGCATCGACGGATGGATCGTCGGTCCACCGAGGCGAAACACCGAAGCGGGCTGATGCAGGGTGTTCCACCAATCGACCGAGAACTTGACGATCGGCACGTTGACGGCCCCGACCAGCGTCAGGATCGACACCGCCCGGGCGGCCCGGTTGGGCTCCTCGATGGCGCGCCACAACGCAAGAATGCCGCCATAGATCAGCAGCATCACCAGCATGGAGGTGAGCCGCGCATCCCATTGCCAATAGGTGCCCCACATGGGCTTCCCCCACAGGGAACCGGTCACCAGGCAGATCAGCGTGAACGCCGCGCCGATGGGAGCCGCGGCCTTTTGCGACACGTCCGCGAGGGGATGGCGCCAGACCAGGGTGCCGAGGGCCGAGGCGGCCATGATCATGTAGAAGAACAGGCCGAGCCAGGCGGCCGGGACGTGGATATACATGATCCGGACCGTCTCGCCCTGCTGGTAATCCGCCGGCGAGCCGAACCACACGAGGTAAAGCCCGACCCCCATCAGAAGGGTCGTCACCCCCGACAGCCACGGCAGCAGCGCACCGCTGAGGCGCATGAAACGGGTCGGATTGGCGAGGTCGCGGATCATCAGGCTGGATGTAGCGGGCCTAAGGCCCTCCTGCAACGTGAGGATTGCCGCAAGCCCGTCACGATCCAGAAGTCCGTCACGATCCGGTTTACCTCACACGACGAAGAAATCGGCGTAGGTCATCTTGAGCTTCTTCGGCAGGGTGGCGATCTGGATCGCGGCTTTGCCGCCTGCGCCGTCGGGGTCGTAGTACAGCGCGCCGGTGGATTTCTTGTAGATCACGAAGTCGTTGCCGTCCTTGGCCTTGTCGAGGGCGAAGAACGCCTTGCTGAGCTTGTGCGGCTTCTTTTCAGAACCCGCCCGGCCGAGCTTCGGCATGTATTTGTTGTCGAGCCAGATCCCATCGTCCTTGACGAAGAAATCCGTCACCTTGTCGAGGTTGGTTTTCTTGTTGAGCTTGGTGTCGAACACGAAGATGTCGCGCCCGCCGCCGCCCGACAGCATGTCCGTTCCGAGGCCGCCATAGAGCCTGTCCGCCCCGCCATTGCCGACGATCAGGTTGGTGAAGTCGTCGCCCCGGAGCACATCCGCCGCCGCGCCGCCCGAGAGCGTATCGGCGAGCGCCGTGTTGCGGCTCATGGCGCCGGTTGCCACGTCGAGAGTGTGGGCCACCGTCCAGGTCACATCGCCTTCGTGCACGCTCACCACCGCCGCCTTCACGCCCTTCGACGCGTAGATATGCGACGAGCGAAGCAACGCCGCCGGAGGCCGCCGCCGTGCCGCTGGTGCCATCGCCCCAAGCGATATCGACCCGCGCGCCTGCGCCGATTCCGAGCTTCAGCTCGACATAGCGCCCGTCGCGCATGGCCTGCGCGTCGGGAAGACGCTCGGCATCGATGAGGAAGAGGTCGGTGGAATTGTTGCTATCGCCCGAGACCAGGTTCCAGGCGTCGCTTTCCAGCACGACGAAGCGGCCATCGGCGGTGATCCCGCCGTTTTCGCTGTCGTCATTGCTCTCCGCGAACCCTTGCGCCGCGACGTTGGTCGCGCTGAGCTGCTCGATCGCGCCGGTGTGCAGGTCCTTGCGGAAGATGTCGTAGCTGTTGTTGGTATCGCCCGCCACCAGGTTGGAGGCATAGCTCGTGAACGTCACATAGCGGCCGTCAGCGCTGATCTGCGGCTCATAGCTGCTGTTATTGGCTTGTCCGTAGATGCCGGTTGAAACCCGGATCGGCGCCGCGTTGAGATCGGTCAAGTCCTTGACGAAAATATCATAGGAGCCATTGGTGTCGCCCGCCACCAGGTTCGTCGCAAGACTCTGGAATACCACGTAGCGACCGTCGGCGCTGAGCTGGGCGAAGGTGCTGGAACCATCCGCCTGAAGGCCTCCGAGCCCGGTGGAGACACGCGTCACGGAATGATCCGCACCGACCTGGCGGTACAGGAAAATATCGGTCCCACTGTTGTCATCTCCAGCCACAAGATTGCTGGCGTAACTTTCGAACACCACGAGGATCTCACCCGCTGTCGCCACCACCCGCGCGTTATAGCTGCCGCCGTTGCCCGCGGTCCCATCGGCGTTGGCCGAAACGCGGACGAGTGTAGTGTCGACCATGTTGCGTAGGAAAATGTCCCGTGCGTTGGAAGCGCCGTCCCCCGCCGCGAGATTGGTGGCGTCGCTTTCGAACACCACCAGGCTTTTATCCGCGCTGATATCCGCGCGGGAGCTATGACCGTTGGCGGCCGTTCCCTGGGCGTTGGCCGACAAGCGCGTGAGGCTGTTAGTCTCGAAATCCCGATAAAAAATGTTGATGTAGCCCGTAACGTCGTTGGTCACCAAATTGCTGGCTGCGGTGTCGAACAAAACGCCCTTGCCGTCCTCCGTCATGCGGCTGTTTTGGCTATCGGCGTTAGCGATCGTTCCGGTGGGGGTGGCCGAGACCCGCACGAGGGTGTTCAGTTGCAGGTCGCGCAGAAAAACATCGCGATGATTTGGGTTGGTATCGTCGCCCAGCAGATTGGTGGCCGAGCTCTCGAACGTCACGAAGCGCCCGTCGGCGCTCACCTGCGCGTTGCTGCTACCGCTCTCGGCTTCCCCGTTAATGCCCAGTGAAACGCGGATGGTCTCGCCCGTTGCCAGATCGTGGCGAAAGATGTCGCGACTGTGATTGCCGTCGCCCGCCACCAGGTTGTCGGCATCGCTAGCGAACGTCACGTAGCGGCCATCCGCGCTCACCTGCGGCTTGATACTGCTGCCATTGGCCTGCACCTTGCCCTGAGCCGCCACCGTGGTCGTGGACAGGCGCTCGATGGCGCCGGTCAACATGTCCTTGCGAAAGATGTCGTAGCTGTTGTTGTGGTCTCCCGCCACCAGATCATCGGCATCGCTCTGGAACGTCACATAACGCCCGTCGGCGCTGATCCGCGCCGATTGGACGTAGCCACCGCTCCCCCCTGTCGCGACCCGCACGATCGCGCCGGTGTCCATGTCCTTGTAAAACACGTCGGTGCTGTTCTGGGTGTCGTCTCCGATCAGGTTGGTGGCGGCGCTCTCGAACACCACGTAGCGGCCATTGGCGCTCACCTGTGCGTTATAGCAGTCCTGATCGGCTCCTGCGCCGGTGGAGCTGGTGGAGACCCGCTGGATGGCTCCGGTCTCGAGATTGCGGCGGAATATGTCTGTTATGCCGTTTCCGTCGTCGCCCACCAGATTGCTGGCGAGACTTTCGAACACCACATACTGGCCGTCGGCGCTTATTTGCGGGTTGTAGCTGCCTCTATCCGCCCCCAGGCCCAGAAGACCGGTGGTCAGAAGGATCGGCGCGTCGTTGGGCGCGTCCAGGTACTTCATGAAGATGTCGCTGTAAGCTCCGTTGCCAACCGCCAGGTTGGGGGCGGTGCTCTCGAACACCACGAAGCGTCGCCCTTGCGCGTTCACGCCGAGATGGGCGTTGGAACTGGCACCATTACCGGCGACCCCGTTGAGACCGGTTGATACGCACATCAGCGCCCCGTCGGGAGCACTCAAATCTTTCACAAAAATATCTCTGTATCCATTTTGGCTGTCGCCCGTCACCAGGTTCGACGCACGGCTCGTGAATGCCACGTAGCGGCCGTCCGCGCTGATCGCAGCCTCAGAGCTGTAGTCGTTGGCTGCCGCGCCGCCGAGACCGACCGAGATCAGCTCGACGGCGCCGGTGAGCAGGTTCTTGCGGAAGATGTCGCCATTGCCGCTGACAGCGCCCGCCGCGAGATTGGCGGCATAGCTCCTGAACACCACGTAATGTCCATCCGCACTCACCTGCGCATTATAGCTACCCTTATTGGCCTGCTCGCCATTGGCGGCGGTGGAGATGCGGGTGATGAGCTGGTCGCCGTTGGGGCGATTGACGGACAGGACGTTGAGGGTCAGGGGCATGGGACAATCCTTTGGCGGCGGCCCGGAGGCGAAGCGGGTAGATCCTTTGTTACGTAATAGGGACAATGATATGACTGTTGCAACGACTGTCGGGCTGGAGCCGGCTGGGTTCATTCCCGTCCTCCACGTTGCTGCCATCCCGATGCCGCTATCTGGCGGCGTTTCATTTGCCGGAGCCGATCATGCGGGTTTTATCGGCCGGACTTTTCGGGCTCCTGGTCGCGGGTTCCGCCTCCGCCCAGGACATCTCCCTGCGCCTGCCGGTGGCGTGCGAGATCGGCCGGACCTGCTTCATCCAGCATTACGTCGACCGCGATCCGACGCCCGCCGCGAAGGATTACCAATGCGGTTCGCTCACCTATGAGGGTCACGACGGCACCGATATCCGCCTTCCCACGATGGCGGCGCAGAAGGCCGGGGTGGCGGTCCTTGCCGCGGCCGACGGCAAGGTGCTGCGGGTCCGCGACGGAGTGGAGGACGTGTCGGTGGCGGGAGGCGACCGTGCGAGCGTCGACAACCGGGAATGCGGAAACGGCCTCGTGGTCGATCACGGAAAAGGCTGGGAAGCCCAGTATTGCCACATGGCGAAGGGCAGCCTCTCGGTCCGGCCCGGCGACGACGTCAAGGCCGGCGATACTTTAGGGCTGGTCGGCCTGTCGGGAATGACCGAATTCCCCCACCTGCATTTCACCCTGCGCCACGACGGCAAGGTGGTCGATCCGTTCGCGTTCGGCGCCGAGGCGTCATCCTGCGGCGGCGGCCGGCCGTTATGGGAGCCCGCGACGGCGGCGACCCTGGCCTATCGGGCCGGCAGCGTCCTCAACAAAGGCTTCGCGGAGGGACCCGTCACCATGGCGGCGGTGGAATCTGCCGGGATCGCGGTTCCGAACACCCGTTCGCCCGCGCTGGTGGCCTATGTGCGGGCCATCGGGTTGAAGGGCGGCGACAGCCAGGTTCTCACTCTTGTCGATCCGGACGGCAAGAAGCTGGCCGACAATGCGCCCGCGCCTCTCGACCGCGACAAGGCGCAATGGCTGTTGTTCTCGGGCGTCAAAGCTCCGCCGCGGCGGCTTCCGGCCGGGTCTTTACCGGGCCATCTACACGGTCCTTCGTGATGGAAAACCGGCGATCGAGCAGGCATTCGCCATCGAGCTCAAACCCTGACCTCACTCGGGGGAGCGCAAGGCCGCCGCCGCCCCGAAGGTTCCGACCACGGCGGCGATCAGCGACAGCGCGATCAGGATCAGGAACGGCGTCATGAACGGCACCGTCCCGCCGAGCGCCGCATTGGCGGCCGAGACGCCGAAGATCAGCGTCGGGATCATGAACGGCAGCACCACGATGGCGAGGATCAGTCCGCCGCGCCGCAGAGAGGCGGTCAACGCCGCGCCGATGGCGCCGATGAAGGTGAGCGCGGGCGTGCCCACCAGAAGGGTCGCCACCATGGCGAGCATCCCTTCCGGCGTCAGGGCCACGAGCAATCCGAACAACGGAGCGGCGAGAGCGAGCGGCAGCCCGGTGACGAGCCAATGGGACACCACCTTGGCCAGCACCACCACCTCGAGCGGCGTCTGCGACAGGCGCAGAAGCTCGAGCGAGCCATCCTCCTGATCGGCCTGAAACAGCCGGTCGAGGCCGATCAACGTGGCGAGGAGGGCCGCGATCCACAGGATCGCTGGACCGATTCGCGCCAGCAGGTTGAGATCCGGCCCGAGCGCGAAGGGCATCAGGGTGACGATGGCGAGAAAGAACACCAGGCTCATGGAGCCTGAACCGCCCACGCGCGCCGCAAGTCTCAGGTCGCGCAGCACGAGCGCCCGGAAGGGACCCTTCATCACGCGGTCTCCGCCAGGGATTGGCGCCCGATGACCAGTTCCTTCGCGCCGGCGAGGCCGAGCGGAACATGCGTGGTGGCGACAACGATGCCGCCTAAAGCGCGATGGGCCTCGATCAATCGGCGAAGGGTGGCTTGCGAGGCCAGATCGAGCGAAGCACCCGGTTCGTCCAGAAGCCACAGGGGCCGATGCGCCACGAGCAGCCGTGCCAGCGCGACCCGCCGGCGTTGGCCTGCCGACAGATAGGCCACCGGCAGATCGGCCGCGTGGGCGAGCCCGATTTCCGCGAGGGCTTCCGCAGGAGAGAGCGCCGGGCTGCCCAGAAACTCTTGCGCGAATGCGAGATTCTCACCCGCCGTCAGGGCACTCTTGAGGGCGTCTCGATGGGCGACGTAATGGAGCGTCTCGGGAAGCGTCCGCTCATCGGCATCCTCGATCCTGATCGTGCCCGCAGCGGGCGTCAGGCGGCCGGCGAGGATTTCCAGCAGGGAGGACTTTCCCGCGCCGTTCCGGCCCAGCACCGTCAACGCATCGCCGGGCGAGAGCGCGAACGAAACGCCCTCGAAAATGCGGCGCTCGCCCCGCTCGCAGGCCAGATTTTCAACGCTTAGACGCAACCCGCGACGCCCCTTGCCGTGATTCCACCCCAGAATGGTTCTAATCCGTGTAGCCGGGTGGTTCGAAATGATCTATATCACCGTTGGCTGCGCCGCGCGCCAAGCGTCCAACCCGCTTCAGCGCGCTTCTATCCCCATCCGGGCACACCCGGAGCGGCGCGCGCTTACCGCGCTTTCGGCCGAACAACCTGTTCGTACCCCAATGCACGCGAGGATTCGCCGTGACGCTCTCAAACAGCTTTAATGCCCGCCAGACCCTTCAGGTCGGCGACAAAACCTACGTCTATTATTCGCTTCTGGAGGCCGAGAAGAACGGCCTCAAGGGAATTTCCAAGCTGCCCTTCAGCATGAAGGTCCTGCTGGAAAACCTGCTGCGCTTCGAGGATGGCCGCACGGTCACCAAGGCCGACATCGAGGCCATCGCCGCCTGGGTCGACAACCGCGGCAAGGCCGAGAAGGAGATCGCCTATCGGCCGGCCCGCGTCCTGATGCAGGATTTCACCGGCGTCCCGGCGGTGGTCGATCTCGCGGCCATGCGCGATGCCATGAAGCAGCTCGGCGGCGATCCGCGCAAGATCAACCCGCTGGTTCCGGTCGATCTCGTCATCGACCACTCGGTGATCGTCGACGAGTTCGGCACGCCTCAGGCGTTCGATCGCAATGTCGAGCTCGAATACGAGCGCAACGGCGAGCGCTACCGCTTCCTGAAATGGGGCAAGTCGGCTTTCGAGAATTTCTCCGTCGTGCCGCCCGGCACCGGCATCTGCCATCAGGTCAATCTCGAATTCCTGTCGCAGACGGTCTGGACCCGCAAGGATCCCGCGACCGGCATCGAGACCGCCTACCCGGACACACTCGTCGGCACCGATTCGCACACCACCATGGTCAACGGCCTGGCGGTTCTCGGCTGGGGCGTCGGCGGCATCGAGGCGGAGGCGGCCATGCTGGGCCAGCCGGTCTCGATGCTGATTCCCGAGGTCGTCGGCTTCAAGCTCACGGGCAAACTGCGCGAGGGCATGACGGCGACCGATCTCGTGCTCACGGTCACGCAGATGCTGCGGCGGAAGGGCGTGGTCGGCAAGTTCGTCGAATTCTTCGGTCCCGGCCTCAACGACATGACGGTGGCGGATCGCGCCACCATCGGCAACATGGCGCCCGAATACGGCGCCACCTGCGGCTTCTTCCCTATCGACACCCGCGCCATCGATTATCTCAAGACCACGAGCCGCACCGATGAGCGCGTGGCGCTGGTCGAGGCCTACGCCAAGGCGCAGGGCATGTGGCGCACGGCAAGAACGCCCGATCCGGTCTTCTCGGATACCCTCGAACTCGATCTCGACGACGTGGTGCCGTCGCTGGCCGGGCCGAAGCGTCCGCAGGATCGCGTCACGCTCGACGTGGCCAAGCCCGAATTCGAAACCGCCATGGACAAGGAATTCCGCAAGGCCGCCGAGTTGCACAAGCGCGTCAAGGTCGAGGGCGCGAATTTCGATCTCGGCCACGGCGACGTCGTGATCGCCGCCATCACGTCCTGCACCAACACGTCGAATCCCAGCGTGATGATCGGCGCAGGCCTCCTCGCCCGCAATGCGGTCGCCAAGGGCCTGAAATCGAAGCCGTGGGTGAAGACGTCGCTCGCCCCGGGCTCGCAGATCGTCGAGGAATATTTCCGCAAGGCCGGCCTGCAGGGCGATCTCGACGCGCTCGGGTTCAACCTCGTGGGCTTCGGCTGCACCACCTGCATCGGCAATTCGGGACCGTTGCCCGAAAACGTCTCGAAGGCGATCAACGACAACGACCTGGTGGCGGTCTCGGTCCTGTCGGGAAACCGCAACTTCGAGGGCCGCGTCAACCCGGACGTGCGGGCGAATTATCTGGCGTCGCCGCCGCTCGTGGTCGCCTATGCGCTCGCGGGTTCGATGTATGTGGACATCTCGAAGGATCCGCTCGGGATCGGTTCCGACGGACAAGCCGGTCTATCTGCGCGACATCTGGCCGTCCTCGGTCGAAATTCAGGAGTTCATCGAACGCACGATCACCAGCGAGCTGTTCAAGAGCCGCTATGCGGACGTGTTTACGGGCGATGAGAACTGGAAGGGCGTGACGGTCGAGGAAGGCCTGAACTTCAAGTGGAGCATGGGTTCGACCTATGTGCAGAACCCGCCCTACTTCGAGGGCATGACCAAGGAGCCGAAGCCGATCCAGGATATCGCCAACGCGCGCATCCTCGGCCTCTTCCTCGATTCGATCACCACCGACCATATCTCGCCCGCAGGCAACATCCGGGCCAATTCTCCCGCGGGTAAATACCTGCTGGATCACCAGGTGGCGGTGGCCGATTTCAACCAATACGGCACCCGGCGCGGCAACCACGAGATCATGATGCGTGGCACCTTCGCCAATATCCGCATCAAGAACCAGATGGTGCAGGACGAATCCGGTCACGTGGTCGAGGGCGGCTACACCATCCACCAGCCCTCGGGCGAAAGGATGTTCATCTACGACGCCGCCATGCGCTACCAGCAGGAGGGCGTTCCGCTGATCGTCCTCGCCGGCAAGGAATACGGCACCGGCTCGTCGCGCGATTGGGCCGCAAAGGGCACGACCCTGCTGGGCGTGCGCGCGGTCGTGGCCGAGAGCTTCGAGCGCATCCACCGCTCGAACCTCGTCGGCATGGGCGTGGCGCCGTTCGTGTTCGAGGGCGACACCTCGTGGAAGTCGCTCGGCCTGCAGGGCGACGAGACCATCACCATCCTGGGACTCGCCAAGGGTCTTACCCCGCGCAAGCGCATGGAGATGGAAATCACCTCGCCGGACGGCCGGACCCAGAAGGTCCCGCTCGTCTGCCGCATCGATACGCTCGACGAGCTGGAATATTTCCGCCACGGCGGAATCTTGCAGTACGTGCTGAGGCAGCTGGCGGCGTAAACAACGGCACTGACATCGACATGAAAAGGCCCGCCTCTCGATCGTGAGAGGCGGGCTTTTTTGATTGCGATTCAGGAATTCTGCGCGGTCAGGCGACGCCTACACCACGAAGAAATCCAGGTTCGAGACCCCTTTGAGGTTCTTCTGCAGGGTGGCGATCTGCACGGCCGCGTGCCCGCCCTTGCCGTCGCTGTCGTAGAACACTGCGCCGGTCTTCTTGTCGTAGCCGATCCGGTCGCTCGAATCCTTGGCGTCGTGTCCCGACCAGAATGCGGACTTCGCCAGCACGCCCTTCTTGGCAATCTTCGAGAACACGGACTTCGCCAGATGGATGGTGTCGTCCCTGACGTTGAAATCGGTGATCTTGTCGATGTTGGTCCTCTTGTTCGGCCTGGTGTCGAACACGAAAACGTCACGCCCGGAATCGCCGGTCAGAACATCCTTGCCCGCTCCGCCTTGCAGAGTGTCGTTTCCAGCGCCGCCTCTCAGAATGTCGTTGCCGCCAAAGCCGCTGAGGAAGTCGTTTCCGTCCGAACCCGTGAGCCTGTCGCTGCCGGAGCCGCCGACTTTCGGCGCCTCCACGACCCCGTCGGTGCTCCCGGTGCTCAGCGTCATGACGCCGGCCGCCAGATCGATCGAATAAGTCGCGACCCTGGTCTGGCCGCCCTCGGTCACCGAGACGGTGGCTTTCTTGGTCCCGCCGCTCGCATAGGCGTGGCTGAAGAAAACCGAGCCGGCCTCCGGCGTGACCGTGCTCGTCTGCCCATCGCCCCAGGCGATCGTCGCCGACGAGGCCTGACCCACGTCGAATTCGGCCGCGAAGAATTGCTGCGCCTTGACGGCGAACGCGTTGGCTTTCAGCAGGGTGTTGGTCCAGTAGATGTCGCGATCGTTGCCCGGTGTCGTCCGGCGTCAAGCGGCTGAAACTGTCGAACACCACGATGTCGCCATCGGCCGTCATCGTGGGGCTCAGCGCCTTGCCGCCGGACACGCCGTCGCCGCCTTCGACCGTCGAGGACAGGCGGACGATCTCGCCAGTCACCATGTCCTTCCGGTACACGTCGGTCGTGAGGCTGTTGTCGCCGACCGCCAGATTGGTGGCGTCGCTCTCGAACACCACGTAGCGGCCATCCGCGCTGATCTGCGGCTTGACGCTGTCGCCATTGCCCGCATAGCCGCTGAGATTTTTCGACACGAGCTCGATGGTGCCGTCGCGCAGGTCCTTGCGATAGATGTCGTAGCAATGGTTCGCGTCGACCACGCCGGCAAAATTCTCCGCCGCGCTGGCGAACACCACATAATGGCCATCGGCGCTGATCTGCGCCTGCTTGCTATGCCCCGAGCCGCGCGTGCCGAACTTGTCCGCGGACACGAGGGTGAGCTCGTGCGTCGCAAGGTTCTTCATCATGATCTCGGACGTGCCGGTAACCGGCACGATGCCGGTCTCGATGCTGGAGAACACGATATATTTTCCGTCAGGGGTGTATTTGGCGTCCCAGTTGTCGCCGATGCTGGACCCTTGCGCTCCCGCCGACGTGAGGGAAATCCGCTCGATGGCGCCCGACGACGAGATCGCGGGTGTAGATATCCTGCACGCCATTGGTGTCGCTGATGGTGGGCGACAGGTCGCTTGCGCGGCTGGTGAAGACGATGTGAGTCCCGTCCGGGCTGAAATGCCCGTTCCAGCTGGCGTTGTTGGCGATGCCGCCATCGGACTTTGCGCGACACGAGGGTGATGCTGCCGGTCACCATGTCCCGGACAAACAGGTCTTCGACGTGATTGTTGTCGTCGGCGACGAGGCCGTCGGCATTGGACGAGAACAGCACGTAGCGCCCGTCCGGGCTCATGTCGACTTCGTAGTCGGTGACCGCGCTGGTCGGCGCGCCGAGCGCGGGCGAGGAGACCCGCAGGAGTTCGCCGGTCTGAAGATCCTGCCGGAAGAGGTCGAGCGTGTTGTTGGTGTCGTTCGGCACCAGATTGTTGCCGAGGCTGTAGAAAGTCATGTAGTGCCCATCGGCCGTGATGTGAGGCTTGAAGGTCTGGTCGTTGCCTCCGGCCACCCGCACGAGAATGTCGGCGCTGGTGGGACGGTAGTAGCTGGAAAGGTTCAAGGTCGGGGCCACGGGTTTTCTCCGGTGAAGGCGGGGTCGTGTGATGTTTATGCCGATGATCGAGTCCCGGCGGTGCTGGCCCGCACCCTATAATCGAAATAACGTTACGGAATAGTGGCCACCGCATGCTTCCCCTGCGACAGATCGACATGCGTCGTGGCTTTGAGAGGCGGATATTTCCCCCTTGGCCTGAGGCACGGGCGCCCGCTGCGCGGCAAAATCTTGACTCACCGCCGATTTCCCCCTAGGTGCTGCCCTCAATTCTATCGAGCGAGCCCAATGAGCCGCCGCCCAGCCCGAGAGGCTGGAGGTCCACGTCCGACAGCGCGATGCGCCCTCGGGCGCGCTTATGTTTGGGTTTGATGTTGAGGTTGTGACGGATGTCGACAGACACATTGCGCATCGAGGACGCGGTCAACGAGACCTGTCCGTGGTCGGGAAAGCCGATCGCGGCGGATTCGCTCGCCCGTTATCGCGATGCCGTCGTCGGGCTTCTGCAATCCCGGCTGCCGCGACAAGTTCGAGGCGGCGACGAGCCACTTCGACAAGGCGCTGGCCGAACGCGACAAGCCGCTCATCGTAAAGGGAATTGAATAGACATGTTCGAGGGCCTTTCCGACAAACTCTCCGCCATCCTCAACGGTTTGACGCGCCGCGGCGCGCTCACCGAGGAGGACGTCAACGCCGCGCTTCGCGAGGTGCGCCGCGCGCTTGCTCGAGGCGGATGTGGCCCTCGACGTCGTGCGGTCCTTCACCGACAAAGTAAGGGCGCGGGCGGTCGGGGCGGAAGTCGTCCGTTCGGTGTCGCCCGGACAGCAGGTCGTCAAGATCGTCCACGATCAGCTCGTGGACATGCTCGGTGCGGACGCGGAGGTGATCGACCTCAATGCGCCGGCGCCGGTCGGCATCCTGATGGTCGGCCTGCAGGGCTCGGGCAAGACCACCACCACGGCGAAGATCGCCAAGCGCCTCACCGGCGCGCGACAAGCGCCGCGTGCTGATGGCCTCTCTCGATACGAGGCGACCGGCGGCGCAGGAACAGCTGGCGATCCTTGGCCAGCAGGTCGGCGTCGATACCCTGCCGATCGTTGCGGGCCAGAGTGCCGTGCAGATCGCCCGCCGCGCCATGGAAGCGGGTCGTCTCGGCGGCTACGACGTGGTGATGCTCGACACCGCCGGCCGCGTGACGGTCGACGAGGGGCTGATGCTGGAAGCGGCCGACGTCAAGGCCGCCACCAATCCGCATGAAGTGCTGCTGGTCGCCGACGCGCTCACCGGCCAGGACGCGGTCAACACCGCGCGCGCCTTCGACGAGCGCCTCGGCGTCACCGGCATCGTGCTGACCCGGATGGACGGCGACGCCCGCGGCGGCGCGGCTTTGTCCATGCGCGCCGTCACCGGCAAGCCCATCAAGCTCGTGGGCACGGGCGAAAAGGTCGATGCGCTGGAGGAGTTTCATCCCTCGCGCGTCGCCAACCGCATTCTCGGCATGGGCGATATCGTGTCGCTGGTCGAAAAGGCGGCGGAGAATTTCGACCAGGCGCAGGCGCAGCGCATGGCCGACAAGATGCGCAAGGGCAAGTTCGACCTTGAAGACATGCGCGACCAGCTTGCCCAGATGGAAAAGATCGGCGGCATCGGCGGGATGCTCGGCATGCTGCCCGGCATCGGCAAGATGAAGGCGCAGCTCGAAAACGCCAATATCGACGACCGCGTCATCAAGCGCCAGCGCGCCATCATCGATTCGATGACGCCGAAGGAGCGCCGCAATCCCGACATCCTGAAGGCCTCGCGGAAAAAGCGGATCGCCGCGGGTTCGGGCGCGAAGGTCGAGGAGGTCAACAAGCTGCTCAAGATGCACCGCCAGATGGCCGACGTCATGAAGATGATGGGCGGCGGCAAGGGCCGCGGCATGGCGGGCGCGCTCGGCAACATGTTCGGCATCGGCAAAGGCGGCATGGGTCCAGGGATGGGCGGCATGCCGCAGCCGACGCCGGAGCAGATCGAGGCGATGCAGAAGCAGATGGGCGGCGGTGGCGGCGGATTGGGTCCGATGCCCCCCGGTCTCGGTGGCGCCAAGGGCCTGCCGGGTCTGCCCGGTCTGGGTTCGAAAGGTCCCGGTCTGCCGGGCCTCGGCGGCTTCCCCTTCGGGGGCAAGAAGAAGTGAGTTTCGTCGTCTCCGCGCGCATATGCGGAACGGCAAAAGTGAAGTTGATCGCAGGACAAAGCTAAAAGGAGCACACAATGTCCCTCAAGATCCGTCTGACCCGTGGTGGCGCGAAGAAGCGTCCTTATTACCGCATCGTCGTGGCTGACGCCCGTTCGCCCCGCGACGGCCGTTTCATCGACAAGGTCGGCACCTACGACCCGATGAAGCCGAAGGATGATGCGTCGCGCATCACCCTCGACAACGACAAGATCACCGCCTGGCTCGCCAAGGGCGCCCAGCCGACCGACCGCGTGCTGCGTTTCCTCGATGCCGCCGGCCTGATGAAGCGCAATCCGCGCAACAACCCCGAAAAGGCTGTCCCGGGCAAGAAGGCCCAGGAGCGTTCCGACGCCAAGGCAGCGGCCGCAGCGGCTGCTGCTGCGCCGGCTGAAGGCGACGCGGCGTAAAACCGATGAAGCGGGAGCGGCCCAACCCGCGCTCCGCCTCTTCCCTCCCCCTTGTGGGGAGGGGCAGGGGTGGGGGTGGCGGCGCGAACCTACGCGAGGTCGCGCCCACACCCCCACCTCCAACTCCTCCCCACAAGGGGGAGGAGAGTTCTGTCGCGACTGCTCGACAAGACCTCGTCCTTCTCGGCGAGTTCGGCCGCGCCCATGGTCTCAAGGGCGAAATCCGCTTGAAATCCCACACCGGCGATCCGCTGGCGATCGCCGCTTACGGCCCGCTCATCGACGCCAAGGGCCGCTCCTACACCATCAGAAATCCCCGTCAGGCGCCGGGCGGCGCTCCCGAGATGCTGGTGGTTCGAGTCGACGGCGTTGCGACGCGCGAAGCCGCCGAGGCGCTGAACCGCGTCGAACTCTTCATCGCCCGCGACAAACTCCCGGCGACTGAGGACGAAGACGAATTCCTGTTGGCCGACCTGATCGGATGCGCGGTCGTATCCGAGAGCGGCGCTGACATCGGCACCATCGTGGGCGTGCCGAATTTCGGCGGCGGAGACCTCCTCGAAATCAAGCCGGCGACAGGCGGCGCCACGGCCTTCCTGCCGTTCACCCGGGCGTTCGTGCCGGTGGTGACGATTGCGCAGCGGCGCGTGATCGCGTCCCCGCCGGACGACCTGTTCGCAGCGCCGGGCAAACCGCCTGACGACGAGGACGAGGCGTGACGTTCCGCGCCACGATCCTGACCCTTTATCCCGAAATGTTTCCCGGCCCGCTTGGCCTGTCGCTCTCCGGCGATGCGCTGTCGCGGGAGATCTGGACGCTCGAGGCACAGAATATCCGCCATCACGGCATCGGTCGCCACCGCAACGTGGACGATACGCCCGCGGGCGGCGGCCCCGGCATGGTCCTGCGCTGCGATGTGCTGGCGGCGGCGATCGATGCGGCGGCTCCCGTCGACGATCCGCGCCCGCGGCTGCTCATGAGCCCGCGCGGCAAACCGCTGACTCAAAGCCGCGTGCGCGATCTCGCCGCCGGACCCGGAGCCATCATCGTGTGCGGCCGGTTCGAAGGCGTCGACGAGCGGGTCATCGAAGGCCGGGCGCTCGAAGAGATTTCCATCGGCGATTACGTGCTGTCCGGGGGCGAAATGGCCGCCATGGTGCTGCTCGACGCCTGCGTGCGGCTTCTCCCCGGCGTCATGGGCAAGGAAGCCTCGGGCACGGACGAGAGCTTCGAGACCAACCTCCTCGAATATCCCCACTACACGCGCCCGCGGGAATGGGAGGGAAGAGGGATTCCCGAGGTCCTGCTCAACGGCAACCACGCCGCCATCGAACGCTGGCGGCGCGAGGAAGCGGAGAGGATCACGCGCGAGCGGCGGCCGGATCTGCTGGGGAAGGGGTGAAGGGGTGAGTAGTGAATGGTGAATGGTGAGAGAAGGAAGTCCTACCCTCTTCCACTCACTACTCACTACTCACCCCTTACCCCTTCCCCCTTCCCCTTTCCCCCAAAACCCTGTATAGCCGCCCACAATTCACAACAGGACGCCGAAATCCTGCGAGGCATCGGATTCCCGAGAAGCCTTGCGACGGCAGGAGCATAGACAATGAACATCATTCAGCAGCTCGACAAAGAGCACATCGAGAAGCTCGGCAAGACCATTCCGGACTTTCAGCCCGGCGATACCGTCATCGTCAACGTGAAGGTCAAGGAAGGCGAGCGCAGCCGCGTGCAGGCCTATGAGGGCGTCTGCATCGCCCGCTCCGGCGCCGGCTTCCAGGAGAGCTTCACGGTCCGCAAGATCTCGTACGGCGAAGGCGTGGAGCGCGTGTTCCCGGTCTATTCGCCCAACATCGATTCCATCAAGGTCATCCGCCGCGGCCTCGTGCGCCGCGCCAAGCTCTATTATCTGCGCGATCGTCGCGGAAAGTCGGCCCGTATCGCCGAGCGCGTCGAGCGCCAGCCGGCCAAGGCCGTCAAGGGCAAGGCTCCGGCAGCCGCCGAGTAATTCTCTCGCGCCGAAAGGCCCGAGTCATTCAAAAGCGCGGTCATGGCCGCGCTTTTTTGCATTCCGGATCTGCAAGTGATCGCGTGCGTGCAAAATTTAATTGCGCCGGCGACCCGATCCGCTATGCGATGATGTCCGCCTGCGCCCTCGCGGCATCTTTTCGCGTGCGCGCAGACGGGCTAAACACCGTCGATCAAACCTGCAACGCGTTGGAATGAGACAAATGGCCAAGTCCCGCACCATGTACGACAAGATCTTCGACGACCACGTCGTCGACCGGCAGGATGACGGGACCTGCCTTCTCTATATCGATCGCCATCTGGTCCATGAGGTCACCTCGCCGCAGGCTTTCGAAGGCCTTCGCCTGACGGGACGCAAGGTGCGCCAGCCCGGCAAGACACTGGCGGTCGTGGATCACAACGTGCCGACCACGGATCGCACGCATGGGATCGAGGATCCTGAAATCGGCCATCCAGGTCGAGCAGCTCGCCCAGAACGCGCGCGATTTCGGCGTCGAATATTTCAACGAACTCGACAAGCGCCAGGGCATCGTTCACGTGATCGGGCCCGAGCAGGGTTTCACCCTGCCCGGCATGACGATCGTGTGCGGCGACAGCCACACCTCGACGCACGGCGCGTTCGGCGCGTTGGCTCATGGCATCGGCACGTCGGAAGTCGAGCACGTGCTGGCAACCCAGACGTTGATTCAGCGCAAAGCCAAGAATTACCGCGTCACGGTCGATGGAAAATTGCCCGAAGGCGTGACCGCGAAAGACATCATCCTGTCGATCATCGGCGAAACCGGCACCGCGGGCGGCACCGGCCACGTGATGGAATATGCCGGCGAGGCGATCCGTTCGCTGTCGATGGAAGGCCGCATGACGGTCTGCAACATGGCGATCGAAGGCGGCGCTCGCGCCGGCCTCATCGCGCCGGATGAGAAAACCTACGCGTATCTGAAGGACCGCCCGAAATCGCCGAAGGGCGAGGCGTGGGATGCGGCGTTGCGTTATTGGGAGACGCTCGGTTCGGACGAAGGCGCGTTCTTCGACACCGAACTCAAGCTCGACGCCGCGAGCCTGCCGCCGATCGTCACCTGGGGAACCAGCCCGGAGGACGTCATCTCGGTCGCGGGCGTGGTGCCCGATCCGGACCAGATCCCGCAGGAAAACAAGCGCCTGTCGAAATGGCGGGCGCTCGAATATATGGGCCTCAAACCGGGCACGAAGATCACCGACATCACCCTCGATCGCGTGTTCATCGGGTCCTGCACCAACGGTCGCATCGAGGATCTGCGCGCGGTCGCCAAGATGGTGGAAGGCAAAAGGGTCCACGACGCCGTCAACGCCATGATCGTGCCCGGCTCCGGCATCGTGAAATTGCAGGCGGAGGCCGAAGGGCTCGACGCGATCTTCAAGGCGGCAGGCTTCGATTGGCGCGAACCCGGCTGCTCCATGTGCCTGGCGATGAACGCCGATCGTCTCGCACCCGGCGAGCGCTGCGCGTCCACGTCGAACCGGAATTTCGAAGGGCGTCAGGGCTTCAAGGGCCGGACCCATCTGGTGTCGCCGGCGATGGCGGCGGCGGCAGCCATTGCGGGACGGTTCGTGGATATCCGCACCTTCGGCTGACAACGATACGCTTTTTATGAAAAAGGCCGCGGAGTGTTTGCCCCGCGGCCTTTTTTACGCACAACAGAAGCCTTAGTAGCGGCCTGCGACCTCGCGGCGGCAAACCTCAACCGGTCGACGCACGACAACTCCGTTCGGACGCATGTGCTCGCGCATCGCAGTCCGGCAAACAGTACGCATCGGCGGGCGGTGGTACATGTGGCGCTCGCCGTAATAGCCGCGATTGTAATGCCCGCGATGCTCGTAGCGGTCCTCAACGACGCGAACGTGCGGAGCGGATCCACCGACGCCGACGCGGACGTCGAGGCCTTGCGCCGATGCCGAATTCGTCACCGCACCGGCGCCGAACGTCACCAGCCCGGCCATGGCCAGGATTCCAAGATAGTTTCGCATCTCAACCTCGTTTCGTGGATGATATTGGGGGGCTAACTGCAATGACGATTGACCGTTCCGCCGAACGTGCAGTTTTGCCCGCGCGTTTTGAACAAAGGTTGGATTGGAGGCACCTATGAACGACCCCGAACAGGAATCCCGCGAGGCCCTGGAGCGTGTGAAGCGGGATTCGGAAACCCTCGGATCCTCCTCCCTCAACCGAATGAGTCGCCGGATGACCGATCACTTTTCAGGCAACGATGCGGTCGGCCGCGCCGAAAACGGCGAAACCGATCCCATCGAGGTGTGGGGACGCAGGATCGGACGCAGCCTCTCGGTGGTGGGATTCGTCGTGCTGGTCTATTGGCTGGCTTCACAGCTCCAACTGCTCTGAGGCCGCCGCATCATGAACGAACTTGCGAACTTGCAAGCGCCGACGCTGGCCGATTTCGAAACTCTTGCCCATGCGGCCTATGAGAGCCTGCCCGAGACCTTTCGGGCGCTCTGCGAAGGCGTGGTCATCCGGGTCGACGATTTTCCCGACGACGAAACCTTGAAAGAGATGGATTGCGAAACCGAGTTCGACCTGCTCGGCCTGTTTCGCGGCGTCGGCCTGGCGCAGGGCGGTGGCCTCATGCAGACGGGCCAGTTCCCCAACATGGTGTGGCTTTATCGCCGGCCGCTTCTGGATTATTGGGCGGAGCACGAGGAAACCCTCGGCCATCTCATCACCCACGTGCTCGTGCACGAAATCGGCCACCATTTCGGCCTCTCCGACGACGACATGGAGGCGATCGAGGCCGCAGTGGGATAGGTTCGCTTCAGGTCCGCATCGCAACCGCGAGCTCGTCCATCGCGGGCTGACGCAGGAGATCCACGGCTGGCGAGGTCCAGATGATGGCGGCTTGCGCGGCAAAGCCCAGCACCGCCACGAGCAGGCAGGCTTCGGCGCCGAACATTCCGCCGATGAGCGCCGCCAAAGCCGCGCCGAGCGGTCGCGCTCCCTGGGTCAGAACGCTGACGGCCGAAACGCGTCCGAGCAGCGGCGGAGGCGTCACCGCCTGCCGGAGCGTGGTGGTGCTGACGACCCAGAGGATCGGGCCGGCGCCGAAAACGAACAGGCTCAGGGCCGCGAGCCACGGCGTCGGCACCCAGATCGTCAGCGCCATGAGGAGCGAGGCGGCGAGCCCGGCAATCGGGCCTATTCCGACCACGATGCCGAACGGCAATCGCCGCAGGATCGTGGTCGCCAGAAGCGCGCCTACGACCATTCCGGCGCCGTAGAAGCCGAGCGTGAGGCCGATGCCGGAGGCCGTCAGGCCGAGATGCCGGACCGCATACGGCACGAAGATCGTCAGGACGAGAAAGAACGCGGTGCTGAACACGAGCTGCGTCAGCAGGATCGGCCGCAGAAGCGCGTGGCGCGCCACGAACGCGAGGCCTTCGGTCATGTCCCGCAGAGGTCTGCGATCAGCGTGCCTGGGCCGTGGATTTTCGTGCAAGCCGGCGAGCAGCATGACGGCGATCAGCGACAGGCCGGCCGCGGCCGCGAAGGCGGTGCCGGCGCCGACCGAGCCGATCAAGGCGCCGCCGATGGCAGGCCCCCCGGTGAAGGCAAGCGTGCGCGCGAGTTCGATGCGCGCATTGGCGGCGGGAAGCGCGCTCGGCGGAACCAGGCTCGGCACGAATGCCGGCGTGGCGACGCTGTACGCGACCGTTCCGCAAGCGGCGAGCGCGCCGAGGAAAGCCAGCAGCGGCCACGTGATGAGGCCGGACTGCACGAAACACAGGATGGCGAGAAGCGACGCCGCACGCAGCCCCTCCGACCAGACCATCAGGCGCGGGCGGGAGATGCGGTCGGCGAGCAGGCCCGCGGGGATCGCGAAGAGCAGGAAGGGCAGGGTCAGCGCCATCTGCAACAGCCCGACCTCCGCCTCCCGGGCGCCGAGCGCAATCACCGCCACGATGGCGGCGGCCGCCAGCGCAATCTGTTCCGCCGATTGCGCCGCGAGGTTCGACCAGGCGAGCCGGACGAATGCGGAGGGCAGGTGGGCCGATTGAGAGATCATGGCGTGTCATCCGGCGGCAGGAAGCCGCAACGTGGCGGAGCCCCGGACGGGCGGCTATCCGTTTCTTGCGGGCCACTCCGAAAGCGAGAGCCGAGGATGACGCGTGGTCCCACACACCGAAGATCCGGGGGCGGCGCGGGATCGGTTCGGATTCCCGCGGGCTGCGCCATCAATGGGCCTAGTGCCGAGCCGAAGCCTTTGCTAAGACGCCCTCGTGGCCCGCTTCACGGTCGAGGCGTTGCCGTTGAGGATTTTGGACGATGGACAAGTTCACTGTGCTGGAAAGCGTCGCTGCGCCGATGCGGATCATCAATGTCGACACCGACATGATCATTCCCAAGCAGTACCTCAAGACCATCAAGCGGACCGGTCTCGGCGTCGGGCTTTTCTCCGAAATGCGCTATCGCGACGACGGCTCCGAGAACCCGGATTTCGTCCTCAACCAACCGGCTTATCGCAAGGCGGAAATCCTCGTGGCGGGCGACAATTTCGGCTGTGGGTCGTCCCGCGAGCACGCCCCGTGGGCCTTGCTGGATTTCGGAATCCGCTGCGTGATCTCCACGGGCTTCGCCGACATCTTCTACAACAACTGCTTCCAGAACGGCATTCTGCCGATCGTCGTCTCGCCGGAAGATCTCGAAAAGCTGTTCGACGATGCGGAGCGCGGCGCCAACGCGACGCTGACGGTCGATCTCGAGAACCAGGAAATCCGCGGGCCGGACGGCGGCACCGTGAAGTTCGACATCGACCCGTTCCGCAAGCATTGCCTGCTCAACGGCCTCGACGGCATCGGCCTCACGATGCAAAAGGGCGCGGCGATCGACAGCTTCGAGAGCAAGCTCAACCAGCGCGCCTGGGCCTGACGCCAAACGGATTTCTCGTCGGATCAGGGGAGAGCTGCCGGCTTTGCCCAATATTAACCGGATTGCTGGCACAATCCGGGGCATGATTCGCAAACTCACTCTCGCCCTTGTCGCCTTCGCCGGGTTGGCTGCCGCGATGCCGGCATCCGCCCAGGCCGATTTTCGTTCCTGTCTGTCCGGCCTGCGCAGCCAGGCCGCGGCCAAGGGCATTTCCGGCGAGGCTTTCGACGTGGCCACACGCGGGATCGAGGCCGATCTCAAGATCCTCGAACTCATGGACAGTCAACCGGAGTTCAAGACCGAGATCTGGGATTATCTCTCGGCGCTGGTCGATGACCAGCGGGTCCAGGATGGCACTGCCGCCATGCAGCAATGGGGCCGCGCGCTCAGCCAGGCGGAAGCCCGTTTCGGCGTCGATCGCTACGTGATCGCGGGCGTTTGGGGCGTCGAGTCGGATTTCGGCAAGAATTTCGGCGATCGGCCTCTGGTGCAATCGCTCGCCACGCTCTCCTGCTACGCGCCCCGGCGTCAGGCCTATTTCGCCGGCGAGTTGATGGCGACCCTGAAGATCGTCCAGGACGGCGACATCGATCCGCGCCTGCTGAAAGGCTCGTGGGCCGGCGCCTTCGGCCATACGCAGTTCATGCCCTCGACATTCCAGCGCCTCGCGGTCGACGGCGATGGAGACGGACGTCGCGACGTGGTGAGTTCGGTCGCGGACGCAACGGCGTCGACGGCGAACTTCCTGAAGAAGGCCGGTTGGGTGAACGGCCTGCCCTGGGGCTACGAGGTCCGCCTCCCCTCCAACTTCAGCCCCTCCCTCGCCGGCCGCAAGAAGAAACGCGACCTCGCTTCCTGGGCCGCCATGGGCGTCACCCGGGTCGATGGGCGGCCGTTGTCGGGAGATTACGCGGCGGCCGTGTTGATTCCGGCGGGAATCAACGGGCCGGCTTTCATCGTCACCCGGAACTTCGATGCGGTCTATTCCTACAACGCCGCCGAATCCTACGGCCTCGCCATCGCGCTGCTGGGCGACCGGCTCAAAGGTCTGCCGGGCATCCGCACCGCCTGGCCCACCGACGATCCGCCGCTGTCGCGCGCGCAGCGCCAGGAATTGCAGCAGCTCCTCACCGCCCGTGGCTACGATGTGGGCGAGCCGGACGGCAAGATCGGCCAGAAGACCCGCGACGCCATCAAGGATATCGAGCGCCGCATCGGCCTCGAACAGCGCGGCCGCCCCGGCGGCAAGGTGCTGGAAGCCCTGCGGGGATAGGGCTTGGCACGCGCTTGAACGCAGGGGCCGGCCCGATACCCCCACAAGTCCGGCACAACCCTTGCCAAGCCCGCCCGCTCGCGCATAAACCCGTGTCGATCCTGGCTGGTGCCTGTCCCGGCCTTCCGTCTTTTCCGGCACGCGGTCGGCCCACTCGCGACGCAGAAGGTGTTCACCATGGCAACGCACAAGCTCCTCCTTCTCCCCGGCGACGGCATCGGCACCGAGGTCATGCGCGAGGTCGAGAAGATCGTGGGCTGGTTCCGCCAGCGCGGCATCGGCTTCGAGACCGAGACCGATCTTGCGGGCGGCGCCGCTTACGACGTTCATAAGGTGGCGATCACCGACGACGCGATGAAGCGCGCGCAGGAAGCCGACGCCGTGCTGTTCGGCGCGGTCGGTGGGCCGAAATGGGATACGGTGCCGTACGCCATGCGCCCCGAGGCCGCGTTGCTGCGCCTGCGCAAGGATCTCGGCCTGTTTGCGAATATTCGCCCGGCGATCTGCTATCCGGCCCTCGCCGATGCATCATCGCTGAAGCGCGAGATCGTCGAAGGTCTCGACATCGTCATCGTGCGCGAACTCACCGGCGGCGTCTATTTCGGCGAGCCCAAGGAACTGGTGACGCTCGAGGACGGCTCCCAGCGCGCCGTCGACACGCAGGTCTATTCCACCGGCGAGATCGATCGCATCGCGCGGGTCGCCTTCGACATGGCGCGCAAGCGCCGCAACAAGGTGTCGTCGGCCGAGAAAAGCAACGTGATGAAAACCGGCGTGCTTTGGCGGCAGATCGTATCGCGCCTTCACAAGGCCGATTATGCCGATGTGAACCTCGAGCATGTGCTGGCCGACAATGCCGCCATGCAGCTGGTGCGCAATCCCAAGCAATTCGACGTCATCGTCACCGATAACCTGTTTGGCGACATCCTGTCCGACATCGCCGCGATGCTGACCGGCTCACTTGGCATGCTGCCTTCCGCGTCGCTCGGCGCAGAGGATTCCGTGACCGGCAAGCGCAAGGCCATGTACGAGCCCGTCCATGGCTCCGCGCCCGACATCGCCGGCAAGGGACTTGCCAACCCGATCGCGATGATCGGCTCGTTCGGCATGGCGCTGCGTTATTCGTTCGACCTCATCGGCGGAGGCCGACCGCCTCGACCGGGCGATCGCCAACGTGCTGGCCTCCGGCACGCGCACCAAGGACATCGCCGCGCCGGGCGCCAACGCGGTCGGCACCGCAGGAGGTCGGCGACGCCATCGTCAAGGAGCTCGAGGCTCTTCGATAGGCGGAACGCGATACCGCGTGGAACCCGTCGGTGCGTCACGTCGAGCGGTGATTCGGCGAGGAACGGGATGGCGCGCGCCCACGAAAGGACCGTCGATCGGGATCGGGCAGAAGTCCCGACTCCGCCGAGACGTTCCTCGTTGTTCCACGGCGGCATGATCAGAATCGAGGTTCTGCCCGGAGGTCGCATAGCGATTCATGGAGCCGACCGGCACCACATTGCCGGGGTCGAGGAAACTGCGGGGCTGAACCCGCAGCCGAGCGGACGATCCTGAGCCTCGGCCGCGACCGACAAGGCCGAGCAGGCAGCAAGCGAAACGAGTGTGTAAAGGGCAAGGCGTCTCATGGGTTCAAACTCCCGCCGGGTGCCGTCGCGAGCGACCGGGATGCCTCTCGACTGACGGAGCATGAAGACAAAACGGCTTCGCTTGATTTGTTCCACGTTGCCGCAAGGCCGGCCGCGGGATTCCCGAGCGCCGCGGACCTGTGATATCCCGGTCGATGTTTCGTGCGCCTTCCGCACAGTGAGGGTCAATGGCCGATCTCCCGCACCGCCTTCTTCAAGCTCACGGCAAAGACCGTCTTTCGGTCCTCGGCGAAACGCCGCTGGTGGCCGAGACGCCCGGAGGATCTGCTCGACGACGAGACCACGCCGGCTTCCCGCTTCTTCATCCGCAATAACGGCCTCTTGCCGGAGCGAGCCCCCGATCCGGATTCCTGGAGCTTCGTTGTCGATGGGGAGGTCGAGCGGGAGCTCCGTCTCACGGTCGCCGATCTCAAAGCGCAGTTTGCCATCAAGACGTGGCGGATGGTGCTGGAATGCGGCGGCAACGGGCGCTCGTTCTTCGAGCCGCCGGCCGAAGGCAATCCCTGGACCAATGGCGGCGTCGGCTGCGCCGAATGGACCGGCGTCTCGCTCGCCGACGTGCTGACCGCCGCCGGACTCAAACCGAGCGCCTCGCACACCGCGCATTTCGGTGCCGATCCGGACAAGAACGGCGACGTGGGAAAGCCGTCGATCTCGCGCGGGATGCCGCTCGAAAAGGCCATGGAGCCGCACACGCTGCTGGCCTTCGGCATGAACGGACAGGCGCTGCCATTCCTGCATGGCGGGCCGCTGCGGCTGGTGGTTCCCGGCTGGCCCGGTTCGCTCAGCCAGAAATGGCTGACCCGCCTGTGGATCCGCGACCGGGAGCATGACGGTCCGGGAATGACCGGCCTGTCCTACCGCGTCCCGGTCCGGCCGCTCGCGCCGGGCGAGAAACCCGAAGGTGAGGCTCTGCGCATCCTCGAATCGATGCCCGTGCGGAGCATCGTGTCGCATCCCGCCGAGAACGCCGTGCTGGCTGCGGGCACCCGGCTGATCGAGGTGCGCGGCGCCGCCTGGGCGGGCGATCACGAGGTCGCCACTGTGGAGGTGACGATCGATGGCGGCGCGACGTGGTTCGAAGCCACGCTCAAGCCGCCCCGCAATCGATTCGATTGGACGCGCTGGGTTGTCGAATTGGAATTGCCAAGCGACGGGTTCTACGAGATCCATTCCCGCGCCACCGACAGCCGGGGCATTGCGCAGCCATTCCGCGCCGCGAACTGGAATCCCAATGGCTACGGCTGCAACGTCATGCACCGGGTGGCGATCAGGGTCGGCCCTGAGGTTTGACCGCCGAGGCTGTTCGCGCCGGCGGTGGGCACGTTTCGGAACGGGTCTTTTCCGTGCGGGCGAAAAGCGCCTTCAGGCCGATTTCTGCGGCTCCCGAGAGGGTCATGTTATCGATGAAGCAGGCCAGATCCGCCTTCTCGACAGGCTGAGCATCCTGCCCGCAGAGCCAGCCCTGGAAACCGAAAGCCGAGTCCGGATCGTGAAAGCGAAACGCCTGGCAATTCTGCTCTGCCGGTCCGCCGAGCGTGATGGAAGCGCTCTCCAGCGATCCGAATTTCGTGACAAGCAACCCGGACAGCCCGTTACGCTCCACCGATAGACCCGCCTCGGCGGCGCGGCGCACGACGTCCACGTAGAGGCTGCGGGGCGTCATCGGGAGCCCATGGCGAGAAGGTGACGCGGGCATAACGGGATTCGCCGGGCGCGCCGACCACCAGCGTGTCCTCGCGTCCGCCGCCGGAATGCTGCCGGGCAGTTGCCGTCGCGACACCGAGCGTTCTTGTCGAGACTGAATGGCGAATTCGCCGGGTTGATGGCTTGCCATGTGGGAGGCGGCGCGATCAGCACTGTGGCGGGGATCGGCCTAGGGCTGCCCGGGGGCGGCTCCGTCGCCTCCTGAGCAAGGTAGGCGAGAGCCGCGATGCACAGGGCCGAGAACACGACCATGCGCAGCCAGGGCAGGGGCGAGCGGGCACGGGAAAGCGGCCGCTCGTCCCGCAGGTCGAACAGGTCGTCCTCATCGTTCTCGACGTAGATCGTTCCCGGCATGTCGCTCCTGCTCGACGCCTGCTGCATCGGAAACGATGTTCTACCGTATCGTCGCGGGCGGATCGAAGGGATTCACGCGAAAGCGTGAATCAGACGTTACGGCCGCGCTCGTGCGCCGCTCGCGGATGGATTTGCTTGACGACGGCGCGTCTTTGATGTGTTTCTGCGGGATGGAGCCGCAAACGGCTCCGGGCACACGATGGCAATGACGATGTTCACTCGCACGACGAGCAAAACGAAAACCGTCACGGCGGCCAAAACGGCCGAACGGCCGCCTGAGCCTCGTCGTCCCCGGTCCTCTCTCCCCACGGGGCGAGAGGCGACACCCGACGAGGGTTTGTGAAATCCGGGGAGACCGAACAGGAGACGTCCAATGGGTTATAAGGTCGCCGTCGTCGGCGCGACGGGCAATGTGGGCCGCGAGCTCCTCAATATTCTGGCGGAACGCGCCTTTCCGGCCGACGAAGTCGTCGCGCTGGCCTCCCGCCGCAGCCAGGGCACGGAATTGTCCTTTGGCGACAAGACGCTGAAGACCAAGACGCTCGATCTCTACGACTTTTCCGACGTCGACCTGGTGTTGATGTCGGCAGGCGGCGACATCTCGAAGGAATGGTCCCCGCGGATCGCCGCGCATGGCGCGGTCGTGATCGATAACTCGTCGGCGTGGCGCTATGATTCGGACGTGCCGCTCGTCGTGCCGGAGGTGAATGCCGATGCGGTCCGGGGCATGAAGAAGGGCATCATCGCCAATCCCAATTGCTCGACCGCCCAGCTCGTCGTGGCGTTGAAGCCCCTGCACGATCACGCGGTGATCAAGCGCGTGGTGGTCTCCACGTATCAATCGGTCTCAGGCGCCGGCAAGGACGGCATGGACGAACTCGACCGCCAGACGAAGGCGCTCTATTCGCTTCAGGACGTCAAGGAAGTGAAGTTTCCCAAGCGCATCGCCTTCAACGTGATCCCCCACATCGACGTGTTCATGGAGGATGGCTACACGAAGGAGGAATGGAAGATGGTGGCCGAGACGAAGAAGATTCTCGATCCGAAAATCAAGCTCACCGCGACCTGCGTGCGCGTTCCCGTCTTCATCGGCCATTCCGAAGCCGTCAATGTGGAGTTCGAAAACCCGATCTCCGCCGAGGAGGCCCGCACGATCCTGCGTTCGGCGCCCGGCATCATGGTCGTGGATAAGCGCGAGGCGGGCGGGTACATCACGCCGCACGAGGCTGCCGGCGAAGATGCCACCTATGTGTCGCGCATTCGCGAGGACATCACGGTGGAGAACGGGCTGTCGTTCTGGTGTGTGTCCGACAATCTGCGCAAGGGCGCGGCTTTGAACGCAGTGCAGATCGCCGAAGCGCTGGTCAATCGCGGCCTGCTGCCGAGCAAGAAGCGCGCCGCCTGACCAGACGACGCGATCTCGCAAACAGCCCTGAAATCAAAAACCCCGCTGTCGCCAGCGGGGTTTTTCGTTGGCAGGAGCCACGTCAGATGATGAAGAAGTCCTTGTAGGTCATCTTGAGGTTCTTCTTGAGCGTTGCGATTTCAACCGCAGCCTTTCCGCCGGAGCCGTCGATGTCGTAGTACAGAACGCCCTTCGATTTGTTGTACACCAGGTAATCGTTCGCATCCTTCGCCTTGGCGCCAATCGTGAAGAATGCCTTGTTCAACTTGGCGGGCGCCAGCTCGGATCCTTTTTTACCGAGCTTCTTGAAGATCGCGTTGTCGAGCCAGATCGAATCATCCTTGACGTTGAAGTCCGCGATCTTGTCGAGATTGGTCCTCTTGTTGAGCTTGGTGTCGAACACGAAAATGTCCCGCCCCGCATTGCCGGTCAGCACATCCTTGCCGATGCGGCCCCACAGGATGTCATCCCCGAGCCCGCCGCCGAGTTTGTCCGTCCCGGCTCCGCCCTTGAAGATGTCGTTGTCGACGCTGCCGGCGGTCACTTCGCCCACCACATCATTGACGCCGATCGTGAAGGCCTTGTCGAAAGTCGCACCGGACTGATCCGTCACCCGCACCGTCACCTGATGCGACGTGGCCTGTTCGTAATCGAGCTTGTAGCCGTTCTTCACCACCAGCTGGTTGCCGCACGATCTCGAAGCGGTCGTCGGGTTTCGAGAGAGCAAACGACAGCGAGTCGCCCGTATCTGGATCGATGGCCGTGAGAGTGCCGACGACAGTGCCACGGGCTGCGTATTCGGCAGCGGCACCCGGCCCCGACATTTCGATGCCCGTCGGAGCATGATTGATCACGGTGACGCTCTGATCGTCGTTGAGGATCGTGCCGCTGGCCGTGGCCGGTGCCGATCTGGGCGCCGCCGGTGGGGTCGCTGAGGGTGACGGTGAAGTGCTCATCGCCCTCGACGAGCGCGTCGCCCTTCACCTTGACGGTGATGGTCTTCGAGGTCTCGTTGCCGGTGAAGTTCACTTTGCCCGTCAAGGCTTCGAAATCCTCAGCCGTGATGCCGTTGCCGGTCCCGATGGTCCAGGTCACCTCGTTGGCGCCCGTACCGTTGGCGCGGGTGACCGTGAAGGTGAAATCCGTCGTGCCGGATTGTCCTTCGTCGAGAGCCGCGTTGGCGGCCGCGATGGAGAGGATGGGGGCGGCGACCGGCTGGTCGTCGTTGAGGATCGTGCCGCTGGCCGTGGCGGTGCCGATCTGGGCGCCGCCGGTGGCATTGCTGAGGGTGACGGTGAACTGCTCGTTGGACTCGATGACCGCGTCGCCCTTCACCTTGACGGTGATGGTCCTCGAGGTCTCGTTGCCGGTGAAGCTCACGGTGCCGGTCAGGTCTTGGAAATCCTCGGCCGTGATGCCGTTGCCGGTCCCGATGGTCCAGGTCACCTCGCCGTCGCCCATGCCGTTGGCGCGGGTGACCGTGAAGGTGAAATCCGTGGCGCCGGTTTGTCCTTCGTTGAGAACCGCGTTGGCGGCCGCGATGGAGAGGACAGGGGCGGCGACCGGCTGGTCGTCGTTGAGGATCGTGCCGTTGGCGGTGGCTGTGCCGATCTGTGCCCCGTTGGTCGGGTTACTCAGCACGACGGTGAACTGCTCGTGCGTCTCTTGCGCGACATCACCCTTCACCCGAACGGTGATGGTTTTCTGGATCTGGCCGTCGTTGAAACGCACCGTCCCGGTCGTCTCTCCGAAATCGTCCGCGGTGATGTTGCCGCCGGTTGCGATCGTCCAGGTTGCATCGGTGGAGCCCGACGGATTGGTCCGCGTCACCGTGAAGGTGAAATCCGTGAAGCCAGTCTGGCCCTCGTCTTTGACCGCGTCTGCCGCAACAATCGACAGGACGGGCACTTCCCCCACAGGCGGAGGCGGATCGAAGTTGATCAGGAAATCTTTATAATACGACGTCGACCCCGGACCTCCATTTTTGTCTGTGACCTTGAGAGTGACAGTATAGGATTCAGCCTCCGTCGCCGTGGGTACCTTGGCGAATTTGAGCTTGCCGCCCTCGATCTTGAACAGTCCCCCGGCATTGCCGCTGCCGCTCGATCCGGCATTGCCGGTGCTGTCGAACGAATAGACGAGCTGGGTGTCGCCGTCGGGATCGCTCGACAGGAGCGTTCCCACCACGGTTCCGTTCGCAACCGTGCCGGTGATTGTTGCGGCATTGCTGCCGTCGGCGAATGTCAGCGCGGTCGGGGCCTCGTTGAGATTGTTCACATAGACCTTGACGGGCACGCTGACGGAGGGCAGCGCGATTCCGCCGGAACTCGTCGCCTGAACCATCAAGACATAGAATTTGCGTTGCACGCCAGGCGCGACAGTCTCCGTCTGAAGATTGGGATCTTCCGCAGTCGTCGCTTCATAATTGACCGCGCCCACCACCGTGATAATTCCGGTTGCCGAGTCGATCGCGAACTTGCCTCCGAGGGTGTCGATCAGACGGTACGATACCTCTTCGCCCGCCAACGTATTGGAACGAACGGCGGCGACGAATGTGTATGCGGGTGCGTTCTCGTCGATGGGCGCCGCATTTCCCTGCAGGGTGGGGGCCGGCGGCGGTTTGAGGGAAATCGTGCCGTTGCTGAATTGCACCGACTCGATGTTGCGCAATGTATCGCGGCCGTCCGGATTGCCGCCGCGCTTGTCGATCACATCCATGGACCCGTCAGCGTTGGCAACG
The DNA here is from genome assembly GCA_963828985.1 of uncultured Alphaproteobacteria bacterium. Taxonomy (GTDB): domain Bacteria; phylum Pseudomonadota; class Alphaproteobacteria; order Rhizobiales; family Beijerinckiaceae; genus Microvirga. Next base: position 893,222 of record CAWHGT010000003.1, on the reverse strand, counting down.
AAGTCGTAATCCGTGGTCAACCCGGAGAATACCGCGGTGTCCCGCCCGCCGCTGCCGTCGATCACATCGTCGCCGCCGCCACCGGTCAGAAGGTTGTCGCCCGCATTGCCCGTGAGGGTGTTGGCGAGTGCATTGCCGGTGCCGGAGAGATTCGCGGTCCCGGTCAGCACCAGGTTCTCGACGTCGTCCGTCAGCGCGTAGGAGATCGAGGCGCGGACGGTGTCGGAGCCCGCGTCGGTGCTCTCGCTGACGATGTCGCCCTGGTCGTCCACCACATAGATGTCGTCGCCGCCGCCGCCCGCCATCTGATCGGCACCGATGCCGCCGTCGAGGAGGTTGTTGCCGGCATTGCCCGTGAGGGTGTTGGCGAGAGAATTGCCGGTGCCGTTGATGTTCGCGGTGCCGGTGAGGACGAGGTTCTCGACATTGGCACCGAGGGTGTAGTTGACGGAGGCCATCACCGTATCGGTGCCGTTTCCGGCCGTCTCGATGGCGGCGTCGCTTTCGTGATCGACCACGTAGGTGTCGTTGCCGCCACCGCCGATGAGCTGATCGGCACCCTCGCCGCCGTCGAGGATGTTGTCGGCGTCGTTGCCCGTGATGACGTTGGCAAGCGCATTGCCGGTGCCGTCGATGACAGCCGAACCGGTGAGGACGAGGTTTTCGACGTTGGCGCCGAGGGCGAAGCTCACCGATGCCCTGACCGTGTCGGTGCCTTCGCCGTCGTTCTCCGTAATCGCGTCGCCGACATTGTCGACCAGATAGGTATCGTTGCCGCCGCCGCCCGTCATGTGGTCGGCGCCTGCGCCGCCGTCGAGAAGGTTGTCGCCCGCATTGCCCGTGAGCGAATTGGCGAGCGCATTACCTGTGCCCGAAAGATTGGCGATCCCGGTCAGCACCAGGTTCTCGACATTGCCGCCGAGCGCGAAGCTCACCGATGCCCTGACCGTGTCGGTGCCCTCGCCGTCGTTCTCCGTAATCCCATCGCCGACATTGTCGACCACATAAGTGTCGTCGCCGTCGCCGCCCGCCATCGCGTCGCCGCCGATGCCGCCATCAAGAAGGTTGTTGCCCCCGTTGCCCGTGAGGATGTTGGCAAGCGCGTTGCCGGTGCCGTCGATGTTGCTGGCCCCGGTCAGGACCAGGTTCTCCACGTTGTCGCCGAGAGTGAAGCTGACGGAGCTGCGAACCGTATCATGACCCTCGCCGTTGCTTTCGATGATTCTGTCGCCGGAATCATCGACCACATACGTATCGTCCCCTGCTCCACCACGCATGGTGTCGGCACCTGCGCCGCCATCCAGGAGGTTGTCGCCGCTATTGCCTGTCAGAACGTTGGATAGCGCGTTGCCGGTGCCGGCGAAATTCCCGTTGCCGGACAAGACGAGGTTTTCGATGTGGTCGGACAGGATGAAGCCGGCGCTGGCGACGACCGTATCCGTGCCCGAATTGAACTCTTCCGTCACGAGATCGTCTGAACGATCGACCACGTACGTGTCGTCGCCCAAACCACCCTGCATGTCGTCGGCGCCTGCGCCGCCATCCAGGATGTTGTTGCCCGCATTGCCCAAGATCACGTTGGCGAGGCTGTTGCCGGTGCCGTTGAGATCCTCGGTCCCGGTAAGGGCAAGAACTTCAAGATTGGCGCCGAGCGCGTAGCTTATCGCGGCCAGAACCGTGTCTCTGCCTCCGTCGGCATTCTCGACGACGATATCGCCCGAATTGTCGATCACATACGTGTCGTTGCCCCGCCCGCCGATCAATAGATCCGCGCCCGCGCCGCCATCGAGGACGTTGTCGCCGATATTGCCTACGATCGTGTTGGCAAGGCCGTTGCCCGTACCGTCGATGCTATTGACGCCGGTCAGGACAAGCGTCTCGATGTTGTCGCCCAGAGCAAAGCTCACCGACGCGCGAACCGTGTCTGCGCCACCGCCGGAGCTTTCGATCGCCGTGTCGCCCGCGTTGTCGACAACGTAGATGTCGTCGCCGACGCCGCCGCTCATCCGGTCGGCGCCTGCACCGCCGTCGAGGATGTTGTTGCCGGCGTTGCCAGTCAGGATATTGACGCCGTTATTGCCGGTTCCGTTGAGATTCCCGGTGCCGGTCAGAATCAGGTTCTCGACATTGTCACTAAGCACGAGGCTGATCGACGAGCGGATGGTGTCGTCGCCCTCCAAGGCCTTTTCCAAGACCGCATCGCTCGCGTTGTCGACCACGTAAGTGTCGTCGCCGAGACCGCCGCTCATCTGGTCGGCACCCGCACCGCCGTCGAGCACGTTGTTACCCTCGTTGCCGTCCAGTACGTTGGCAAGACCGTTGCCGGTCGCGTCGATATCCGACACGCCGGTCAAAACGAGGTTCTCGACATTCGCGCCGAGAGCATAACTGATCGCGGCCCGCACGGTGTCGCTGCCTTCGTTGGCATTTTCAACCACCGCATCGCCCGCATTGTCGATCACGTAGATGTCGTCGCCAGCGCCGCCTATCAGCTGATCCGCGCCCGTGCCGCCATCGAGAAGATTTCTGCCCGCGTTGCCGACAATGGTGTTGGCAAGCCCGTTGCCAGTGCCGTCGAGATCGGCCCCGCCCGTGAGGATCAGCGTCTCCACATTGGCGCTCAGCGCGAAGCTCACCGACGCGCGCACCGTATCGGTGCCGCTAGCCGCATTTTCTACGATCGTGTCGCCGGCATTGTCGACCACATAGGTGTCGTCGCCCGCTCCGCCGCTCATGTGGTCGGCGCCTGCGCCGCCGTCGAGGATGTTGCTGCCGGCATTGCCGATAAGGATGTTGGCCGCGCCGTTGCCCGTGCCGTTGAGGCTTCCCGTTCCGATCAGAAGTCAGGTTCTCGACATTCGCCGAGAGCGTGAAATCGACGGACGCGCGGACCGTGTCGTCGCCTTCGTTGTCGTTCTCGATAACCGTGTCGCCCGCATCGTCGACCCAGTAGGTGTCGTTGCCCGCGCCGCCCGCCATGTTATCCGCGCCCGCGCCACCGTCGAGGACGTTGCTGCCTGTGTTGCCGCTAAGCGAATTGGCAAGAGCGTTGCCGGAGCCGTCGATATTGCTGGCACCAGTCAGCTCCAGATTCTCCACGTTTGCGCCCAAGCCGTAACTGATCGAGGCGCGCACCGTATCGATGCCGTCGCCTGCGATCTCGACAATAGTGTCGCCTTCGTGATCGACGATATATGTGTCGTTCCCCGCGCCGCCGCTCATCCGGTCGGCGCCTGCACCGCCGTCGAGGATGTTGTCGGCGCCGTTGCCCGTGATGACGTTGGCAAGCGCATTGCCGGTGCCGTCGATGACACCCGATCCGGTGAGGACGAGGTTCTCGATATTTTCCGCGAGAGCATAAGAGACCGATGCTCTCACCGTGTCCGTTCCCGCGTCGGCGCGCTCGCTCACGGAGTCATTCGCGTCATCGACGATATAGACGTCGTTACCCTTGCCGCCGCGCAAATCGTCGGCGCCCGCGCCGCCGTCGATGAGGTTGTCGCCATCGTTACCCGTGATGACGTTGGCGAGTTCGTTGCCGGCGCCGTTGAGATCCGCGGTTCCCGTGAGAACGAGATTTTCGACGTCGGCCCCGAGCGTGTAGGAGATCGCAGCCTCGACGGTATCGATGCCGGCATCGTTGTCTTCACTGACGACGTCTCCGAGGGTGTCGACCACGTAGGTGTCGTCGCCTGCGCCGCCTGTCATGACATCGTCGCCGGCGCCACCGTTCAGGATGTCGGTGCCGTCGCCCCCATCGAGATAATCGTCGCCGCCATTGCCGTAGAGAAGGTCGTCGCCCTGACCACCGTTGAGCGTTTCGATTGCTCCACCGCCATACGCCGTGTCGTTGCCATTTCCGAGCACAACCGTCCCGGTCACGACGCCGCCACGGCCGTCGTACAGATCATCCCCGAGGCTGAAATCCAGTTTTCCTTCGATACGGCCCGTATTGATGACGGTATCCTGCCCGGTCCCGCCCAGGAACGCCATGTTGGCGCGGATGGTACCGGAATTGGTCAGGGATCGACGCATCAGATCCGTTGGTGGTGATTATAACCCCGAATTCTCCGGCGCCGATCAGACCTGAATTCACCACCTTCAGGGGCCCAAAACCGTAAATTCCGATCGATCCGCCGACGATATCGCCGTGATTGACGATTCCATACCGGGAGGGGTCGAGGGCCAGGTTGCTCAGGCTGGTCGGTCCTGAAATTCCCTGGACCCCCGTTAAGGCAATGGCGATGCTGGACCCACTGATCGTCCCGGTATTGACGATCTGATTCTTGTATCCCTCGAGCTCGGTGAGGATGCCGTATTGGCCGCCGGCGATGGCGCCGCTGTTGAGGACATAATTATCTGTTCCCCCGAGGTAGACGCCTTCGGTGTGCACCCCCGCGCTGCCGGAACGGATTTGTCCGGAATTGTTGATGATGCTCCCGCTCTGGAGCGCCACGCCGGTCGATTTCGCCATAAACCACGCCAAAGTCGGAAACGGTAACTGAGCTTCCCTCATTGTTGAAGCTGACCCCGATATCCGCGGCGTAAACGGAGCCGTCGACCGTCGCAAACCCACCGATGGTACCCGAACTGGCAATGCCGAGATTGTCGCTGAGGATCGAGCCGCTTGCGGTCACGACGACCGATGGATCGAAGTCGTCGACCTCAACCGTCTGTGTTTTAATGGTTGAAATGTACTGTGTCATACCGCACCCCTTGAATTATGAAGGTACAGTATTACGTTGCATTGAATGGTCAATGCCTAAACTGTTCACACCGAAGGTTAATTCGCCATGGGCGGACCGGACGCCTCCAAGCCCTTATGGGAAAACGGCTTTTTATATCCACGCATTCTTGCAATTCAGGATTGCGCAAATGCAATAACAGCCGATCTGGAGGGCTTCTGGCTTTTAAATCTACCATTGAACTAAGTTTCGTCGGTCTGCCGGCGACATTCGGATGGCGAGACATCCGTCATTGGACGACCTCGTCCAGTTTGGCGAGTTCCACATTGGCGCCGCAGAGAAGCACGCCGATGCGCTCGCCGGGTTCCGGGCGGTAGGCGCCGGAGGCGAGAGCGGCGAGCGCCGCAGCGCCTCCCGGCTCCGAGGCGATGCGCCAGTCGCGCCAGAGAACCCGTTGCGCGTCACGAATGGCGTCGTCGCTGACGAGCGCCACGTGATCGACGGTGTCGGCGCAGATGGAAAAGACCAGATCGCCGGTATTGCGCGCGCCCAGTGAATCCGCCGCCACCGAATTTATTTCCACATCGACCGGTTCGCCGGCCGCGAGAGAAGCATGGAGCGCGCGGGACCCTTCAGGCTCCACTCCCACCACCTTGACGCGGCCGCCCCACCAGCTGCCGATGCCGCTGATCAGACCGCCGCCGCCCACCGCCACCAGGACCGTATCGAGGGGCGGTCCATCCTGTTCCCATTCGAGAGCGACCGTGCCCTGTCCGGCAATCGTGGTGCCGGCGTCGAAAGGGTGGGCGCGCAAGGCACCGCTTTCCGCAACGTAAAGATCACAAGCAGCCTGCGCGTCGGCGTAGCGGGCGCCGCCGATGACGACCTCCGCACCGTGCGAGCGGATCACCGCCACCTTGGCGGGGCTGGAGATCTCCGGGACGAAAATTCGCGCCTTCACGCCGAGCCGCTTCGCCGCATAGGCGACGGCGGCGCCATGGTTGCCGCCGGAGGCCGCGGCGACGCCCGCGTCGGGCGCGCTTCGGGACAGCAAAGTGTTGAAGGCGCCCCGCGTCTTGAACGAGCCGGCATGCTGCAGGAATTCGAGTTTCAGGCTCACCGGCCCGTCGTGACCGAAGGCGGACGGCAGGTTCCACACCGGCGTCCGGCGGATATGCGGCGCGACGCGCGAATGGGCCTGTTCGATGTCGGTGCGGGTGATGAGCATGGGAGCCGATGAGCGATTGAGAAAGAACGATCTCTAACGCGGCCATCCGCAGGGGCCAAGCCCGGGCACGGCATGCGGTCCTTTCGTCAGATCGAAAACGAGCGAAGAATTACCTGCGTAGTCTGCCCAAACCATGCCCTTACCTGTTCTTGCGGTAGAACACTTTGGTATTCGGCAGATTAGAACCGTTCTATATTTGTGATTGTGAGTTGAAGTCACGTGCAATCACGAATATTAGTCTGGCGCGCCGCGGACGAGAGCCCGCTGCGTCTTGTCGTCATGTGTGGGTCCAAGCTGCGACGCGGCCAAACTCGATGGAGTTATAAAATGAATCTGCGCCTCAGCGCATGGATCGCGCTTGTCCTCACGGCGTTGGGCACGACTGCACAAGCGCAGCCTCAGACGCAGCCACCGCGCCCTCGCGATGTCATCGAGACCTATGCGTCGATCGCGCAGGCGATGTATGGCGACGCGCACGCGACCGCGCAGGCGTTGTCGAAGGCTATCGCGGCGTTTCTGGCCGAGCCGACCGAGGACACGCTCAAGGCCGCGAAAGCCGCCTGGGTGAAAGCGCGGGTTCCCTACCAGCAGAGTGAGGGCTTCCGGTTCGGCAACAAGGTCGTCGACGAGTGGGAGGGCAAGGTGAATGCCTGGCCGCTCGACGAGGGATTGATCGATTACGTGGATGCGGCGAGCTACGGCGAGACCTCGGACGAAAACCCGCTCTATCGGGCTAACATCATCGGCAGCAGATCCGTCCGCGTCGGCCGCAAGCAGATCGACACCACGCAAATCACCAAGAAGTTGCTGGCCGATACCCTGCAGGAAGCCGGCGGCGTCGAATCGAACGTGGCGACGGGCTACCACGCTGTCGAGTTCCTCCTTTGGGGACAGGATCTCAACGGCACGAAGGCGGGCGCGGGCGCCCGTCCGGCGACCGATTATTCGCTGACCAACTGCACCCACGGCAATTGCGAACGCCGGCGCCAATATCTCACGGTGGCGACCAGCTTGCTGGTCGACGATCTCGACGCCATGGCGAAAGCCTGGGACGCCAAGGGCAAAGCGCGTCAGGCCCTGATGAAGAAGAGCGCCGAGGCAGGTCTGTCGACAATTCTCACCGGTCTCGGCTCACTCTCGTATGGCGAACTCGCGGGCGAGCGCATGAAGCTGGGGCTGATCCTGCACGATCCCGAAGAAGAGCATGATTGCTTTTCGGACAACACGCACAATTCGCATTTCAACGATCAGGCCGGCATGGCGGCGATCTATCGCGGCCGCTACGTGACGACGAACGGGACGGTGGTGGAGGGCGCGAGCTTCTCGGCCTACGCCAAGGCCAAAGCCCCCGCAGAGGCCGCCAAGGTCGAAGCCGCTCTCGATGTGACGACCGAAAAGCTCGGCGCCATCAAGCAACGGGCGGATTCGGGCCGCGAGGCATACGACCAGATGATCGCCGAGGGCAATGCCGAGGGAAACAAGGCCGTGCAGGACGGCGTCGATGCGCTCGTCGCGCAGGCACGCGCCATCGAGTTCCTGGTGAAAAAGCTCGGCCTGTCGATCACGCTCGAGGGATCGAAAAGCCTCGACGATCCGGGCGCGGTGGCGAAGTAGGGCCATGATTCTCGATCGACGCCAGATCCTGCAGGGCTTCGCCGCTGGCGGGCTGGCATGTGCCGCGGGCGGCCCCGGTCTGCTCGCCCGCACCGACGCGCGATCCGCGCTCATCGAGCGGCCACCTGTTGTGCCGGGGCGCATCCATGACTGGCATTTCGTCGCCAAGGAACGCTCCGCGCGATTGCTCGGCGCGGCCGGACCCGCGATTCCGGTCTGGACCTATGACGACGAACTGATCCCGCTGCGGCGGATAGCGCTCGGCGACACGATCCGGGCCCGGCTCGAAAACCGCCTGAGCGAGCACACTTCGATCCACTGGCACGGCGTGCGGGTGCCGAACGCCATGGACGGCGTTCCCTATCTGACGCAATCGCCCGTCATGACCGGCGATAATTTCACCTACACGATCACGCCGCCCGATCCCGGCACGTTTTTCATCCATCCGCATTGCAACGAATCGGGACAGACCGGCCGCGGCATGAGCGGCGTGTTGATCGTCGAAGGCGACGAACGCCGCAAGCCCGACGGCGATATCGTCCTCGCCTACCGCGATTGGCGACTTTCGCCAGACGGGACTTGGCTTGCCTTCGAGACGCCCGAGGGCGCAAGCCGCGCCGGCACGTTCGGAACCCTGCGCTCCGTCAATGGCATTCCGCCAGCGGTTCATTCGGTTGCGGCTGGCGGCGATATCCGGCTGCGGGTGCTCAATCTCGACAACACGCGTCACCTCGAGGTGGGAATCGAAGGTGCGCAGGCTGCCGTCATCGCGATCGACGGCAACGCGGTGGCGCCATTTCCGCTCGAAACCTGGCGCATGGGTCCGGCCATGCGACTCGACATTCTCGTGCGCGCGCCGAAACCGGGCGGGCGGTTCACGTTGGTGGATTATTTCTCCACCGAGCCATGGGTGATGGCGACGTTCGACGCCACTGGTACGCTCGCGAAAGCGCGCCCGTTCGATCCCGCCATTCTCTATCGGGCGAATGTTCCGCGTTTCGATCCGTCATCCGCCGAGCGGCTTGCTTTCACATTCTCCGCCGCCTCCGGATCGATCGCGGACGCAACGGCGAAATTACAGCTCGATGACGGATTGGCGAAGATCCTGCTTGATGGATTGTGCATTCGCGACAACGCGTTCTGGGCCATCAACAAGGCCTCGTGGGCGACCGGCCCATCGCGAACCCTGCCGCCGCCGCTGGCGCTGCTGCAGGCCGGGCGATCCTACGTGTTCGAACTGATGAACGCGACGCCGCATCCTCATCCGATTCATCTCCACGGTCACACGTTCGAGGTGTTGAGCGCCTCACGGTTGGAACGCCCGCGGCATTTCGCCGACACGGTGCTGGTTCAGCCGAAGGAGCGCGTCGAGATCGGGTTCGTGGCCACCGAAGGCGACTGGATGTTGCATTGCCACGTGCTCGAGCATCTCGAATACGGCATGATGGGATATGTGCGGGTCGCCGCATGAAGCGCGTCGTCGCCATCGCGGCTCTGTGGTTGGCGGCATCCGGATCGGCGTCGGCCCTGGATGAGGCGATCGGGCGAGCGCTGTTCCGCCGGGCGTGGGTGCCGGCGCCGTCCTCCACCACCGGCAATGACGGGCTGGGGCCGCTTTTCAACGCGCGATCCTGCGCCGCCTGTCACCGCGGCCTCGACCGCGCGCCGGTCTCCCTCGACGATACCGGAACGGTCATCAGCCAAGGCCTGGTCGTGCGTCTCAGCGACCGCGCGGGGCGCGGCGATCCCGTCTATGGACATCAATTGCAGACCTCCGGCCTTCCCGGAATCGAGCCGGAGGGGCGGGTCCAGGCTCAGACAACGGGTTATCGCGCGACCGATCTCGCCTACGGGCCGCTCGCGCCCGACACCCGCCAGGGCGCACGCGCCGCTCCTGCCTTGCACGGCCTCGGGGAACTCGACGCCGTGTCGGACACGGCCATCGTAGCTTTGGCGCGGGAGGCTCAGGCCCGCGGCGCGAAGGGCCGGGTTCATTGGGTGAGCGACGAGAGCGGAAATCCCCGCGTCGGGCGGTTCGGCTGGAAGGCATCGCGGGCCACCTTGAAGGGTCAGGTCGAGACCGCCTTCCTGCTCGACCTTGGCCTTTCGACCGATCACCACCGCGAAGCCGGCGGCGATTGCACGGTCGCCGAGGATGCCTGCCTGGCAGCGCCCCATGGAGGCAGCGCAGGATCGGCGGAAATATCCGACGAGATAACCGGCCGGATCACGGCCTATCTGGCTTCCATCGCGCCTGCCGCCGCTGCGCAAGACGCGAGAGGCGCCGAACTCTTTGCGATGACGGGCTGCGCCTCCTGCCATCTTCCGACCTTGCCAGGCCCGCACGGTCCGGTTCGAGCCTTCACCGACCTGTTGCTGCACGATCTCGGTCCGGGACTGGACGGCGGCGCGACGGAACCTGGCGTCAGTCCGACCGAGTGGCGGACAGCGCCCCTGTGGGGCCTGTCGCGCATTCTCCACAGCCGCGCCGGCCTGCTCCACGACGGCCGCGCCGCGACCGTTGAGGAAGCGGTCGAATTTCATGGTGGAGAAGGCGGCCCGTCGGCGCTACGGTTTCGATCCCTCGCCAAAAAAGATCGCGAGCGCCTTGTCGCGTTCCTCAAGGCACTGTGAGACATTTTCATGCGCTTCCTCATCTCCCTCATGTTGCTGTGGGCCTTCGTCGCAACGCCCGCCGACGCGCAGGCACCCGACCGAAAACAGGTCGTGCTGCGTGTGGCTCGTGATTACATCCTGCCGCGATATACGGTCCTGACCGATGCCGCAGAGGCGCAGAAATCAGCCTGGCGTCAGTTTTGCGTCGCCCCCGATCGACAAGGTCTCGCCGTCGTTCAGGCGGCTTTCCAACGCACCGCCGATGCCTGGTCGGGGATCGAGTTCGTGCTCTATGGTCCGATCAGCGTCGATTACCGGTTCGAGCGCATGGCCCATTGGCCCGAGCGCAACAACGCCGTGAGCCGCGGCCTCGCGGGCCTGCTGTCCAGGTCCGATGAGCTGACCACGGAGCGTTTCGTCGAAACCAGCGCGGCGGTTCAAGGCCTCACGGCTCTGGAGCGACTTCTTTATGAGCCAGACGCGCTCAAAGCCTTCGCGGCAAAGGACGCGGCGGCAAAGCGGCGCTGCGACGTGGGAACAGCCATCGCCGACGGTCTCGCCGCCACCGGTCGCAAAGTTCTGGAAGAATGGCGCGCGCCGGACGGAACGCTGGCGAAGCTCGAAAACGGCAATGACAGCGTCGTCGACGAGGCGCTGACGCGGATCGTCACCGACCACATTGCGTCGCTGGAGATCATCTCCGACAGCAAGCTCGGTGCTCCCATGGGAAAACGGCCGGAAGATGCCCGCCCAAATCTTGCCGAAGGCTGGCGCAGCGGGCGTTCGATGCGCGCGATCGTCATCAACATCGAGGCGAACGCGGCGTTGACGCGGCTGCTGTTCGGCCCCGGCGCAAGGCAGGCCGAATCCCTGCTCGATTCGCTCGCGACGGCGCAGCGACTGGCCGAAGGCCTGCCGCCCGACATCGGCAAGCTCGCGACCGACGGAAAGCAGCGCCCCCGCATCATTCTGCTGCGGGATGCCATGCGCTCCGCCCGCGACCTGGCGGAGCTTTCGCTGCCGGAAGCGCTCGGCGTCACCATCGGGTTCAACAGTCGCGATGGAGATTGATCGCCGGTCGTTCCTCGCCGCGCTCAGTGCCAGTGTGGCGGGCGCGTTCTATCCCCGAGATGCGTCTGCGGCGCAGGATAGGCCGCTCTACGTCTCGGCCCGCATGGCGGCGGACAAGAGCGCGTCGGTGGCGGTGTTTTCCCTCGACGGCGAGATGCTGTTTGCGACCTCCCTGCCGGATCGCGGCCACGACATCGCGGTTCGCCCGCTCTCGTCCGACCTCGTCGTCTTCGCGCGCCGGCCCGGCGATTGGGCGGCCATTATCGACCGCCGTTCGGGCGAGGTCGCGCGGGTCGTCACTTCGCCGAACGGCCGCCATTTCTACGGTCACGGCGTGTTCACGCCAGACGGCAATCTCCTCTACGCGACCGAAAACCTCATCGCCACCGGCGAAGGCGTGCTGGGCATCTATGACGCGCAAGCAGGCTACCGCCGCGTCGGCGAGATGCCGAGCTTCGGAATCGGCCCCCACGATATCGCGCTGCTGCCCGACAGGCACCGCATGGTGGTGGCCAACGGAGGCATTCGCACCAATCCCCAGACGGGTCGCGAAATGCTCAACAAGGACCAGATGGAGCCGAGCCTCGCGCTCATCGACGTGAAGGCCGGCACGGAGCTGCTGCGGGTCGATCTCGGCCAAGCACTGAGGGGCCTCAGCATTCGTCATCTGGCGGTAGCGGCGCAGGGCGACACGATTTTCGGCTGCCAGTTCGCCGGCGACCCTTCCGACATGCAGGCCCTCGTCGGTGTCATGAATCCGGCGGGGAAGACGCGGTTCCTGTCCATGCCCGAAGACGATCTCGCGGCATTTCAGAATTATGTCGGGTCGGTCGCGCTCGATGCCAGCGGCAAAATCGCCGCCGCCACCAGCCCTGTCGGCAACACCATTGGGTTCTGGGAATGGGAAAGCGGCCGGTACCTCGGCCGCCGCCGGATGTCGGATGTGTGCGGCGTGGCGTCGGGCGGCACCGAGGGCGTCTTTCTTGCGACGTCAGGCAATGCCGGCATCAGGCTGGCGCCGGTCGAAAGCAAAGCCCTCGCGCCTCTTGGTGGGTCCGAGCTTGACCGTTGGATCTGGGACAACCATGTCCGCTTGCTCCCGACGTGAAGGTCGCGCGCGCCGTTACCCCGTCGCCGGAACCTCGCCGGCGCGCCACGCGGTCAGGTGGCGAATCAGGATCGGGATGATCAGCACGCCGCCGATCAGCGACGAATAGATCTCGGGCGCGATCAGCAGGAGCGCCGCAACGATCAGCACCACCCGTTCCCAGGTTTCGGTCCGCACCAGGAACCAGCCGGACAAAGACGCGCTGAGGCAGGTGATGCCCAGCGCGCAGCCCACGAACGCCAGGGTGAAATTGGCCCAGGTGAATTCCGGCACCACCAGCAGCAGCGATGGCGAGAACACGAACACGAACGGCACCAGCACCTTGCCGAGCCCAAGCCGGAACGCCGTATTGCCGGTCTTGAACGGGTCTGCTCCGGCCATGCCGGCGGCCGCATAGGCCGCGAGTGCGACAGGCGGCGTGATGTCGGCCAGCACGCCGTAATAAAACACGAAGAAATGCGCCACGATGGGTTGGACGCCGAGAAGCACGAGAGCCGGCGCGGCGATCGTCACCATGATGATGTAGTTGGCCGTCGTCGGAATGCCGCAACCCATCAGGATGCAGACCATGCCGGTCATGATGAGCGTGAACAGGAGCGTCAGCGTCGCGGGCGCCGCAAACCACACGGGCAGGAAGGTGCCGGCAAGCGACGCAAGGTTCGCGGCCGTCGACGTGACGATGAACGACAGCTTGAAGCCGACACCCGTCAGCGTCACGACGCCCACCACGATGCCGACGGTCGCCGCAGCGGCACCGACCGCGAGAGCGTATTTGGCGCCATCGCGCAATCCTTCGAAGACTTCACGGATGGACATGCGGCGACGCGGATTCACGAGGCCGACGACGATGCAGAGTGTGATGCCCCAGAACGCCGCCAGATAGGGCGTATAGCCTGCGACCAGGATGCCGATCAGGGCGATGAGCGGAATGACCGTCGGCCAGTCGCGGCGCCACGCTGCTTTCAGATCGGGCATCTCGTCGGGACGCAGGCCACGAAGCCCGTTGCGCTTCGCCTCGAAATGAACCTGCATGAACACGCCGAAGAAATGCATGAACGCCGGCACGATCGCCGCGAGGATGATGGTGCTGTAGGGCAGCCCCAGAAATTCGATCATCAGGAACGCGGCCGCACCCATGATCGGCGGCGTGATCTGTCCGCCGGTCGAGGCCGTCGATTCCACCGCGGCCGCGAAGTGTTTCTTGTACCCGAGACGGATCATGGCGGGGATCGTCAGCGATCCCACCGTCACCGTGTTGGCAACGGATGAGCCGGAGATCATGCCGAACAGCGCAGACCCGAAGATCGACACCTTAGCGGGGCCGCCGGCATAACGGCCCGCCACCCAGGCGGCGTTGTCGAGGAAAAGCTGCCCGAGGCCGATGCGGGTCGCAAACACCCCGAAGAGCACGAAGTGGAACACGTAGGTGGCAACCACGCCGAGCGCGATGCCGTAGATGCCCTGGCTCGTGAGGTAGAGATGGTCGATGAGCTGCGAAAAGGTGGCGCCGGGATGCACCAGGATTCCCGGCATATGCTGGCCGTAGATGGCGTAGGCCATGAACAGGATGGCGATGATCGGCAGCGGCCAGCCGACCGATCTGCGCGTCGCCTCGAGCAGCACGATGATCAACAGGCCGCCGAGGATCACGTCGGTGCGCGTCGGATTGCCGACGCGGAACGCGAGGTCGTCGAGGGGAATGAGCGGCACATGGCAGACCGCCACGACGGCGCCGATGGCGAGAGCCCAATCGACGATCGAGATGCCGAGCGGGCGCAACAGCGATGATTTTGTCGGCTGGTCGTAGCCGCGCTTGGAAAACGGAAAGACGAGGAAGATGAGGCCGAGCACGAACGACAGGTGAATGCCGCGGTGAATCATCTCCGGCAGCAGGCCGAAACCTGCCGTATAGTAATGGAACAGCGACAGCACCACGAGGAGCCCGCCGACGAGTTTGGCGGCGAGCGGCGCCAGCGGCCGGAACCGGATTTCGGAATCGAATTTCTCTTCGAGTTCCCTGGCTTTCGCCTCGTCGAGTTCCATTGCGAGCATGAAACGTGTCCCTTACGCGTCTGCGCGCGTCTCTCAAAAATCAACTAACGATGAAAATGAACAATGGGGGGAGGCCGCAGCCTCCCCGCCGTGTCTCTTACTTCAGGACGCCGGCTTCACGGTAGAATTTCTCCGCGCCGGGATGCAGCGGAATGCCGAGACCGCTGGTGGCGTTTTGAAGCGTGATCAGCTTGCCCTTGGCATGTCCCGCATCGAGCAGCTTGCGCGAATTGGCGTTCCACACCGCCTTGGTGATCTTGTAGACGAGGTCTTCCGGCTGCTTGGCGCTGGTGACCCATTGGGCGTTGACCGAAATGGTCGGCGTCTCGCCGACGCCCTGATAGGTTCCGGCCGGGACCGTGTCCTTGGCGAAGAACTTGTACTCCCCGAGCAGCTTGTCGACCGGAGCGCCGGTGAGCGGCACGAGTTCGATGCCCGATGAGGTCGCGAGCTCCGAGATGGCACCGGTCGGATAGCCGCCGACGAAGAAATAGGCGTCGAGCGCGCCGTCGCGCAGGCGGTCGCCCGCCGGGCCGGGCTTCAGATATTCGGCGTGAACGTCCTTCTCGGTGAGGCCGAACGCCGTCAGGACCAAGCGTGCATCGACCAGCGTGCCCGAACCCGGCTCGTCGAGGGACACGCGCTTGCCCTTGAGATCCGCCACCGATTTGATGTTGGCGCCCTTGCGCGCCACGAGATGGATCGTCTCGGGATAGAGCGTTGCAATCAGGCGAAGATCCTCGACCTTGCCCTTGCCTTCATAAAGGCCGGTGCCCGTATAGGCCCAAAAGGCGACGTCCGATTGCGTGAACCCGGATTCGGAGGATCCGGCCTGCACAGCGTTGATGTTGGCAACCGACCCGTTCGACGCCACCGCGGTGGAGACAAGACCCGGGACGCCCTTGCCCTCGGACCCCGAAATTGCATTGGCGATGAGCCCGCCGATGGGGAAGTAGGTGCCGGC
This sequence comes from uncultured Alphaproteobacteria bacterium, assembly GCA_963828985.1. Classification (GTDB taxonomy): domain Bacteria; phylum Pseudomonadota; class Alphaproteobacteria; order Rhizobiales; family Beijerinckiaceae; genus Microvirga. The sequence goes on along the minus strand of CAWHGT010000003.1, from coordinate 877,884 downwards.
AGTTCCGCCCGTACCGATACGGAAGAATGTGGGGGCTTGCGCGGCGGCGACACCCGCAAAGGCCAGTCCCAACACCGCGGTGGCACCCAAGACCCAGCGCCGGGCGACGTGATTGCTCATGATAATTCCTCATCTGGACAGGTGGCGATCCGCCACCGGATTTTCGTCCGCCAGAGAGTGCATAAGTGGGAGCGCCTTTCAAGGCGACTTTCTCCCTATTCGCGAACCGCCACGTCGTTGGTAAGTGAAACCTCAGATGATGAGAAAGTCGTGATACGTCATCTTGAGGTTTTTCTTGAGCTGCGCGATTTCCACAGCCTTGGTTTTTCCCGATCCGTCGGAATCGTAATACAGGACGCCGGTCTTCTTGTTGTAGATGACGTAGTCGTTCGAATCGTCCGCCTTTGTGCCAACCTCGAAGAAACTCTTGTTGAGCTTTCCGATCTTGGATTCGCTCCCCTTGCCGATCTTTTTGAAGACCGCATTGTCGAGGGCAATCGAATCGTTCTTGACGTTGAAATCCGAGATCTTGTCGAAGTTGGTTTTTTTGTTCGGCTTGGTGTTGAAGACGAAGACGTCGTTGCCGATACCGCCGATCAGCGTGTCCTTTTCGGAGCCGCCATAGAGCCAGTCATTGCCGCTATCCCCGACCAGGTATCGCTTCCTTTTCCGCCGTAGAGCTTGTCGTTTCCAGCTCCCCCGTAGAGCCGATCGTTGCCGCCCAGGCCGTCGAGGCGGTCCGCGCCGCCGCCGCCGATGAGGGTGTTGGCGGATTCGTTCCCGACGAGAGTCACCGGATTGCCGCCGAGGATCACCAGGGCGTCGATGCCTGAATCCGCCGCCAAGGTGTAATTCACCGTCGCATAGACCGTGTCGTAGCCGCTCGAATCCGACACGACATCCAGCACGTCGTCGACGAGATAGACATCGTCGCCCGCACCGCCGCGCATGACGTCCGCGCCGGCCCCGCCATCGAGATAATCGTTTCCGTCGTTGCCATTGAGGGTGTCGTTGCCGCCAGCACCGAAGAGCGCGTCGTTTCCTGCGCCGCCGCTCAACTGGTTTGCGCTCGCATCACCCGTGAGCGTGTCTCCGCCCGAACTGCCGATGAGGTTCTCGATAGAGATCAGAACGTCGCCGTCAGCATCGCCGCCTGAGGCGGTCTTCGTTTGCAGATTGATCGCCACCGCGGCCGAACCCACGTAGCTCGCCGTGTCGACGCCGTCGCCGCCATTGAGGCGGTCCGCCCCTGCGCCGCCTTCCAGGGTGTCGTTGCCGGCCTCGCCTGCGAGCCTGTCGGCGCCGCCCTGACCCCGCAGATAATCGTGTCCTTCGCCGCCAAAGAGATCGTCATCGCCGGTGCCGCCGTTGGCAATGTCGTCGCCCGCATACCCGGTGATGAGATCTTTCTTGGCGGTTCCCGTCAGCGTGTCGGCGCTTGCGGTTCCGCCGATCCGCTGATGTGACGCAAAGGCATCGTGGTACATGTACTGGATGCCGGTATTGCGACCGATGATGTCGGCAAGCGATGTGGATTGGATATCGTGGATAAAGTCGGGATCGTTTTTGAAACGGTTCTCATAATAGAACCGGTCGCCGTCGCGCAGGTTCTGGAACTGCATCACGGTCAGCCGCGTGAACGTCACACCGAGCTGGGAGCCCGCGGCGTGTTTTTCCAGAAGTCCGCCAACGAGTGAATCGAGGTTGCCGATCGTCACGTATACTTGGTTCAGCGCCAGCAGGGTCGCGGCATCGAGATTGTTGTCGGCGGCGAAAGCCTCGAAGTTCGCGTAGGTTCCAAGCCCGAGGCCGCTCCGCAAGGTGTTGTAGTCGCCGACCCCGTGATCGCGGCCGCGCTGGATGTCGAGGACATTGAGGTCGGTTATGGCGCCGCCGAACAGAAGGTTGCGATTGCCCTCGACGATCTTGCCGTCGATTTCCTGAGTCTGGTGCGAAAGCTGGCCGCGCACCCATTGATCGAGGCTGCCGCTGTTGCGGATGGCGTTCGACGCATTGGCGAGATTGAAGGCGTCGGCGAGGGTGAAGCTCCCGCTCGCCGAGCCGTTTTCTTCGAGGATGTTGAACACATTGCTCGATTGGTCATGCCCGAAGCGAAACGCCACCGTTGCCCATTCGTTGATGACCGAAGGGTTCACGCTGGATTTGTAGCCGTCATAAGCCTGCAGGGCGTTCTCGCCCAGGAGCTTCGTCAGATATTCCGAATAGACCACGTGCTGCCATTCGGCTTCGGTGACGGCGCGCGCGGCTTCGAAAAGCTGATCCTGGGTCCAGCTCGGAAATTTCGCCGAGAGACGGTCGACCTGATAATTGTGCTCGCGGACCCAGATCGTGTGGTGGGTGATCAGCGACGCGCTCTGGTTCGTCCGGTCGTCACCCGACACGAGTAACTTCGGATCGAACTGCCCCAGTGCGTTGACGCCGCCGTTTATCGGCAAGAACGGCGGCCGGCGTCACACCGGCGTCGGTGGCGACATCCTGAAAGCTCGGCAACACATTGGCGGCCGACGTGAGCAGCTTTGCCGATTGGCCTCCGCCAGCGAGGTCTGCGCGAAGAAGTTGAGCATGGTGGTGTTGGCGCCATACACCATGGAGAGATCGAGGAAACTGGTCTCGACGCTGAATTGCTGGCGAACGCCGCTTCCGTCGGTCGTAAAACCCGGAGCGGACGAAGTCGAAGCCCGGGGGAAGTCCAGCAGGGCGAGGGGTAAGAACCTCACCCGCAAGCACCTATTTCCGGCCGCTGCCTCGGTGATGTCGTGCGTGACGAACTGGCCGAAGAACTGAAAAAACTCGTTCAGTTCGGCGGCGCTCGGCAGATCGACGTCAACCCCGTTGACCTGCGGCTGCGCCAGGATCGCGTTGCTGATGTCGCGGGGGGCGGGACCGATCTCCATTTGCGAGAGGCCGTCCGCGTAACTGTTGGCGGTCACCCGCACATAGACGTCCGCCGCGCCCCAGTTGGTGTTCGCGATGTTGTTCCCGATGCCGTCGGATTGCGGGGATCGAGGTCTGCCGAAAAGATGCCCGCGGTCATGTGCAGCTCCGTACGCGCAACGAGAGAGAAGCACAGGCATGGAGTGACAAAACGCAGGACGCTGAACGCATCGGAATTGTACGGGCCAATGTATGTGCACCTTGGCGAAGAGGCGATTCCACGCTTCGGTGCGGTATCCTTCTCCGTAACCGCAGCGCTGACAATGTTCCTGAAGGGTTACTGCGTTGGGGCGCAAGTCGCCGGCGCCGCCGGAAACTAACCACGAGTGAGTATCCGCCCCGCCTATCGCCTCCGGTTCATCTGCCCAGAAGGATATCGCGCAGCACCACTGCGTCATTCTGACTTTCGTCGCGGGACGCGTAGATCAGCGTGATCCGTCCCGCGCGGGCGCGTTCGCGCAATTGGGTCAGCAGCTCCTCGTTCTGGCGCAGCTCCTCGACGTAGCGGCGCCGAAACTCCTCCCACAGGCGCGGCTCATGGTGAAACCACTTTCGCAATTCGGTGCTCGGGGCGAGGTCCTTGGCCCAGTATTCCAGCGCCGCGGCGTCCTTCGAGACGCCCCGCGGCCACAATCGGTCGACCAGAATGCGCCCGCCATCCTCCGGCGAGGGTTTTTCGTAAGCCCGCTTCAGCCGGATATTGTCCGGCGGCACTGAATGCTTCATGAGGCTCGTCCCGCGAGGTGCAGGAGGAGTTTGCGCCGGGCTGGCCTGTGGTCAACCGGCGAAAACGTCCTCGTAGGCGAACAGCGCCACGCTGCCCCCCGTATGCCAGAACAGAACCCTGTCGGCTTTGGTCAAACGGCCTTCCGCGACCAGCGCCATCAGGCCCGCCATCGCCTTCCCGGTATAAACCGGATCGAGCAGCAATCCTTCGGTTCGGGCAACCCTTCGCACGGCCTCCGCCATGGCGGCGGTGGGAATTCCGTAGGCCTCGCCGACGAACCGGTCGTCGATCCAGATCTCGGGAACCGGACGATCGATGCCGAGAAGCGAGAACGTGTCGCGGGTGAGATCGGACACGCGCTGCACCGCCTCCTGGCGAAGGCGGCTTACGCTGATCCCGATCACGTCGACCCGTGCGTCGCGCATGGCCAATCCGGCGATGAGGCCCGCATGGGTTCCGCCACTGCCCGTCGGCAGCACGATATGGCTGAACACCATCCCCGCGAGCTTCGATTGATCGAGCATCTCGCCTGCCGCTTCCACGTAGCCCCGGGCGCCGATCGCATTCGATCCGCCGACGGGAATGCAATAGGGTTTGGCGCCCGCGCCGCTGCATTGCCGGGCGATTTCGGACATCGCGTCGAGCGGGTCGACATCTCCCTCGACCAGCCGGATCTCGGCGCCGAACAAACGGTCGAGCAGAACATTGCCGCCGTGGTGATAGACGTGGCTTCGCCCCGGGACCGAATCGGTCAGAACCAGGATGCATCGCAGGTTTAGCCGGGCCGCCGCCGCCGCGGTCTGCCGGGCGTGATTCGACTGGATGCCGCCGGCTGTGATGATGGTGTCGGCGCCCTTCGCCAACGCGTCGTGCATCAGATGTTCGAGCTTGCGCGCCTTGTTGCCGCCGCTCGCCAAACCCGTGCAATCGTCGCGCTTGACCCAGATTTCGGGCCCCCCGAGGGAGGCGCTGAGAGAAGCCAGGCGCTCGAGCGGCGTCGGCAGATGGGCAAGTTTGATCCGTCCCTCATCGCTCATGGCCGGCGCTCCCGAATGTAGTCGGATGCCTGGTAGGCCCAATAGGTCATCTGGACGGCGGCGGTGCCGAACACGCCGCCATTCCATGCAAGGCCGAAGGGCTCGAAGAGCTTGAGGCGATCGCTCTCGCGCTTGATTGCCTCGGCGACGACGGTGGCGCCGATGGCGGTGGTGTTCATGCCATGGCCGCCGAAGGCCGTGCAGTACCAGATGCCGGGTTTGTATTGCCCGATCTGCGGCATCAGGTGGCGCGCATAAGACATCAGGCCCGACCACGCGATCTCCACCTTGAGATCGGCGAGCTGCGGATAGGTGGTGACCATTTCGTGGCGCAGCAATTGCGCGATGTTGCGCGGGTCCGTGGTGCGGGTGGTGATGCGGCCGCCCCAAAGCAGGCGTGACCCGTCTTCCACCACCCGGTAATAATCGCTGGCCCGCCTGTCGTCGCCCACGCCGGCTTTCGTGCGGACCGCGCTGGCGATGAGATCGGGCGCCTTTTCGGTGAGGAGCACGTAGGTGCTGATCGGCAGATAGGCGTTCCGAAGGGGCGAAAAGACGCTCCCCGTATAGCCGCCGGTCGTAAACAGAACGTGCTCCGCCTCGACAGAGGATCGGGCGGTTCGAATCCGCTTGCGCGGCCCCTCGAAGTCGCAGGAGACCACCGGCGATGCCTCGCAGATGCGACCGCCGAGACGCACGATCTCACGCGCCAGCGCGCGGCCGTAATTCAACGGGTGGAAATGGAACGAATCCTCCTCCAGCAACGCCGAATGATACTTTGGCGAGCGGAGTAGGCTGCGTGTTTCTTCCCGCGGCAGATAGCGTAACCGGCGGCCGAACTTCGCCTCCTGCAGGTCACGGAACGCTTGCTGGGCCGCCCCGCCATCGTAGCGCACGACGCGCATGATTCCGGGGACTGGATTCGCCGCGACCACATCAAGGCTCTCGATGTTGCGCCTGACGATCTCCATGCCTTCGATCGACAGCCGATAAAGCTCTTCGGCCTGGTCCTGCCCGACGCGTCGCGTCGATGGCTGACAGCGACGTGGCGTAGCCCGGTGTGACGAAGCCGCCGTTCCGGCCGGACGCGCCCCATGCGACGCGCTGGGCCTCCAGCAGCACGACGGACCGGCCGCTGCGGACAAGTTCGAGCGCCGCCGTCAGGCCCGCAAGGCCCGCTCCAACGATGCAGATATCCGTCGAGATCGGCCCGTCAGCGGGCGGGTACGCCTCGGACGAGGCAAGAGTGCGGCTGTAATAGGAATCCACATAAGATGGTGACATTCGATCTCACACGTAGAAACATCGGTGCCAAGTCTTAGGCGAAAGCGGCCGCGGGCGCCAATCGCTTGCCGGACCGGCAAACCCCGATCGACCCCTAAGCGGGTTGCTTGACTTGGCGTTCGGCAGCGATCAGTGTGCGGTCCCGCTTGCCTCGGGGTCTTGGCAGGTTCTGTTATTGCGCGGTAGCAATCTTGTCTGCTCTTCCATCACTTGGCCGGTCTTTTCTCAAGATGCATGGCCTTGGCAACGATTTCATCATCGTGGACGCGCGCGCGGACGCATTCTCACCGGAGCCTGATTTCATCCGCTGGGCGTGCGACCGCCACAACGGCGTCGGCGGCGATCAGCTGCTTGTCATCGAGCCCGCGAGCCTGCAAGGGGCAGACGCGTGGATGCGCATCTATAACGTGGACGGGACGGAAGCGCCTACCTGCCTGAACGCGACCCGCTGCGTCTCGTGGATTCTCCTCGGCGAAACCAGCGCCGACCAGATCGTGCTGGAAACGCTCGGCGGCGCGATCACGGCCAGACGTGCCGGCGCACAAGGCGTGTCGCTGAAGCTTCGGGCGCCGCGTTGGGAGTGGCAGCACATCCCGCTCGCCTCCGCGGCCGACACGATGGCGCTCGATCTCGTGTCCGGGCCGCTGATGTCGCCCACGGCCGTCAATCTCGGCAACCCGCATCTTGTGTGCTTTGTCCCCAAGAGGGACGCCATCGACGTGCCGCTTTGGGCGCCCGGATTGCAGAACGATCCCATGCTGCCCGAAGGCGCCAATATCGGCGTCGCGGAACTCGTCGCTCCGGACCGGATTCGCCTGGTGGTCTGGGAGCGGCCCGGCATCCTCACGCAGGCATGCGGCAGCGGCGCCTGCGCCGCAGTGCTGGCCGCGCGGCGACGGGGGCTGACGGACGCCCGTACCGTTACGGTCGACATGCCGGGAGGGCTCCTGCACGTCAGGATCCACGAGGACGACAGCATCACGCTGACCGGACCTGTCGCCGTGTCCTTCTCGGGCAATTTCCTGTCGGATTCCAAGGTGTCGCCATGACGGCAAATCCCATTGTGATGGTCGACAAGATTTCCAAGACGTTCCCGTCGGCGGACGGCCGGAGCAAGCACCTGGCTCTCGACGAGGTCTCGCTGACCATCGAACCCGGCCAGGTCCTGGTCATCATCGGCCCGTCGGGTTCCGGCAAGAGTACATTGCTACGCACGCTCAACGCGCTCGAGAAATTCGATACGGGCAACATCGTCGTCAATGGGGTGGCGTTGTCCGACAAGCGTACCAATCTCGACCGGATGCGAGCCGAGATCGGCATGGTGTTCCAGCATTTCAACCTGTTCCAGCACAAGACCGCGCTCGAGAACGTGGTGCTGCCCCAGGTCGTCGTCCGCGGGCAGGCCGCGCAGCGAGGCGCTGACGCGCGCCCGCGACCTGCTCGACAAGGTCGGCATTGCCGACCGGGCCAATCACTATCCAAGCCAGCTTTCGGGCGGCCAGCAGCAACGCGTGGCGATTGCCCGCGCGCTCGCCATGGACCCCAAGATCATGCTGTTCGATGAGGCCACCTCAGCGCTCGATCCCGAGATGGTGGGCGGGATCCTCGACCTCATGCGCAAGCTCGCCCGCGATGGCATGACAATGGCGGTGGTCACCCACGAGATGGGCTTCGCCCGTGAAGTGGCGGACCGCATCATTTTCATGGATCAGGGCCGGATCGTGGAGGAAGGTGAACCGGGCACCTTCTTCGCTTCGCCGTCTCACGAAAGAACCCGGGCCTTTCTCGACCAAATTCTCTGACGCCCCGAGTGCCAAGAGACGCTCGTTCAACAACAAATGGGGAACACCAATGAAGAGACTTCGTAATGCCATCATGGCCGCCGTCACGGCGTGCATGGGATTCGTCGGCGTGGCGCATGCCGACGAGATGGATGAGATTTTGAAGCGCGGCGAGCTGCGCGTGGCGGTCCAGTCGCAGGGCGCGCCCGTGAGCTTCGTCGACAAGAAGGGCGAGCGCACCGGTCTCGCGGTCGAACTCGCCAAGATGATGGCGACCGATCTCGGCGTGAAGATCGTGTTTCAGGACTATGATTTCAAAGGCCTGATCCCCGCGCTCCTGTCCGGCAAGGTCGATTTCATCGCAGCCGACATGACGCCGACCCCGCAGCGCGCCGCCCAGCTCCTGTTCTCGCGCCCGATGTTCTATCAGGAAACCGTCGCGGTCGCGTTGAAGGATGCGCCGTACAAGACCTGGGAAGATCTGAACAAGGCCGGGCTCAACATCGGCGCCACTCAGGCGAGCTCCTATGGCGAGGCGATCAAGAAGTTCATGCCGAAAGCCACGCTCAAGGAATTCGCCGGCGGCACGGCTGCGGTCACGCAGGCGCTCTCGGGCGGCCGTCTCGATGCGGCGGTCTCGGACCTCGGCAACGTCTCGAACTTCGTGCGCGAATTCGGCAACCTCAAGATCCTCGAGGGCATCATCACCCGCGAGCCGCTGTCCTTCGCCACACAGGCGAACGCCGTTCACCTGAAGATGTGGCTCGACAACTACGTTGAGCTGATCACCGCCGATCGCCGGCTCGAGAACCAGGTCAATTATTGGTGGAACTCCACCGATTGGGAAAAAGACCACAAGTAACCTCATGAGCCGGCCTTCGGGCCGGCTCACTTCGTTGGGCGCGGGCGATTCGATCGGGCAGGGATGAACTGGCTTCTCGACTTCTATAATTACCGGATTGTCGTGCAGTATCTCGACCGCTTCGCGGTCGGCCTCGGCAATACATTGACGGCTGCCGGCATCAGCCTCGTCCTGTCCGTCATTCTCGGCACGCTAATCGCGGTTGCGCTCCTGTCGGGCCGACAGGCTGTCGTGCGCCCCGTCGCCGCCTATGTGGCGTTCATCCGCGCGACGCCGCTGCTGGTGCAGATCTACCTCGTCTATTACGGTTTGCCCGCCCTGCTGCCGGTCGCCAAGACCTGGAGCGACATGTATTTCGGAATCGCCGCGCTCGTGATCAACAGCGCGCCCTATATGGGCGAGATCATCCGGGCCGGAATCGAATCGGTTCCGCGCGGCCAGATCGAAGGCGCGAAAGCCGTCGGCATGACCTACAACGAACGCATGCGCTACATCGTGCTGCCGCAGGCCTTCGCCAACACCCTGCCGCCGCTGATCGGACAGACCGCCGTGCTCATCAAGGACACGTCGCTACTATCGATCATCACCGTGTTCGAATTCACCAGCGCGGGCATTCTGCTCAACAGCGAGCGCGTCAAGCCCAACGAGAGCTTCATCACCATCGCGTTGGGATACCTGGCGATTTACGGCGTGATCCTTCTCCTCGCCCGGATGGTCAAGCGGCGGCTTGCCGGACCCGCCTGGAACGCACAGGGCTGATGCGATGATCGAACGATACTGGTCCATCACCGTGGCGCTGTTTCCCTTCCTCTGGAAGGGTTTTGTCGAGACGCTCTACATCTCGCTGGTGGCCATTCTGGTCGGCTCCACGATCGGCTTCCTGATCGGCGTTGTGCGCAGCCAGCGCGTGCCGGTCCTCAGCGGCGTGTTCGGGCTCTACATCCACGCGCTTCGCGGCACGCCGTTTCTGGTGCAGCTCTACCTGTTCTATTTCGTGCTGCCGCATAGCGGGGTCTCGTGGCTGAGCTGGGACTCGATCACCGCCGCGTTCGTGGCGCTGTCGGTCTACACCTCGAGCTACGTGGCCGAAATCGTCAAAGCCGCCATCGAGGCGGTGCCGCGCGGACAATCGGAGGCCGCGACGGCGCTCGGCATGACGCGTCTCGAACGGCTCTGGCACGTGGTGCTGCCGCAGGCCCTGAAGCTCACGGTTCCGCCCATGAGCGGCGTCTACGTGATGATCATCAAGAGTACCGCCATCCTCTCGGTCATCGGAATTTCGGAACTCACCCGTCAGGGCGAGATCTCGATCCTGCGGTTCCCCCGCGACGTGCTGTTCATCTACGGGCTCATCGCCGCGATGTATTTCGTCTATTGCTACCCGGTTCTCAGGTTCGCGCGCTGGGCCGAACGTCGCCTGGGCGGCGCCGCGCGCATCGTCGATCTGGACTGACGCAGTGCTCGACGGCCTGCCCCGGATCGATCTCGTCGGCGCGCCGACGCCGCTCGAACCGATGTCTCGCATCGGGACTTATGCGGGCCATCCGCAACTCTTCGTCAAGCGCGACGATTGCATGCCGCTCGCGTTCGGCGGCAACAAGGTCCGCAGTCTCGAATTCTGGCTCGGCGAAGCGCTTGCGCGCCGAGAGCGACGTGCTCGTCATCGCGGGTGGCCTTGCGTCCAACCAATGCCGGCTCGCAGCGGCCGCGGCGGCAAAGATCGGCCTCGACATCGTCGTTCTGTATGCGGGCGACGCATCGCTGCCGTTGCGTGGCAATGCCCTTTTGACCGAGCGCATGGGCGCCGAGATCCGCAGGCTCGGCCCGGTCGGCGAAGAAGAACGCGGGCTCCTCGCCGAACAGACCGTCGCCGAGCTCAAACGAGCAGGCCGTCGCCCTTACCTCGTCGGCGACCCGCTGATCGGCGCCCTGGGATACGTCCGCGCCGTGGAGGAATTGGCCGGGCAGGCGGCTTCGCTCGGCGTGGCTCTCCGGCACATCGTGCTTCCGGGATCGATGGGCGTGACCGAAGCCGGCATGATCTTCGGGGCCTTCCGTCTCGAATTGCCCTGGACGTTTCATCTGGTGAGCGTCGAATACGACGCCGTCGCGTTGCGGGCCCGCCTTGCCGCCATCCTCGACGGCCTCGCGGCGCGTCTTGGACAAAAGCCGCCTCACGATCTCCTCGATCGAATCCGCATCGATGTCGGTCAGCTCGGGGATGGTTACGGCATCCCGACCGCCGCATCGCTGGCGGCGGCCTCGCTGTTCGGTCGGCACGAGGCTCTGGTGCTGGAGCAAACCTACGTGGCGAAGACTTTCGCGGGCCTGCTCGACGGCATCTCCCGAAAGATCATCCCGACGGACGAGCCGGTCTGCATCCTCCATACCGGCGGGACGCCGTCCATCTTCGAGCAGACGTAGAGGCCCGGCGGCGGACATCGCCAACCCGGCGCGACAACCGCTTGACAAGCGCCTTATGCAACCGGTTACATAGAGCTTCCGCTACGGGAGGCGCGCTGTCTTGTCGACGCCCAAAAACAGGATGCCGACGATCACCGAGGTGGCGGCTGCCGCCGGCGTATCGCGCGCCACTGTTTCGCGGACGTTCAGCCGGCCGGAGCTTCTCAATCCCGAAACCACCGCGCGCGTGCGCGAAGCGGCGGCACGGCTTGGCTATGTGCGCAATCAGGTGGCGCGGGCGCTCAGCACCGGGCGGGCCGGCAACATCGCGCTCATCGTTCCCGACATCGCCAATCCGTTCTTCCCGCCCCTTATCCGCGCCGCGCAGGCGAGCGCCGACGATGCCGGGTTCGCGGTGTTTCTCGGCGATTCGGATGAGAAGCCGGACCGGGAGGATGTTCTCCTCACCAAGATGGCGGCGCAGGTCGATGGCTTCATCCTCGCGTCGCCCCGCCTCGACGAACAGCGCATCCGCGCGCATGCGGCTCGTCGCCCGCTCATCCTGATCAACCGCGACATCGACGGATTGCCGCGGGTTCTCATGGATGTGACCGGGGGAATCACCGAGGCCGTCAGCCATCTGGCGGAGCTGGGACACAGGCGCATCGCCTATGTGAGCGGCCCGCCCGCGTCCTGGGCCAATCAGCAGCGTCAGGAGGCGGCCCGGAAGGCCGCCGAAGGGCTTGGATTGAGCCTGGTGGCGGTTGCGGCGCGGCACCCGACTTATCAGGGCGGGCAGAGTGCGATCGCGGCGTTGCTGGAGGCGGATGTCACCGCCATCGTGGCGTTCGACGATCTGGTCGCGCAGGGGATCATGGCCGGCCTCGCCGATCGCGGCCTCCAGGTGCCGCGCCACATGAGCGTCGTCGGGTTCGACGACGTGCTGGCGGCCCGCACCTACCCGCCGCTCACCACGGTGGCGGCCCATTGCGCCGAAGCCGGCGCGCAGGCCGTCGCGTTGCTGGGCGACATTCTCGAAAACGGCCGGTGCCCGGTCGAGCGGGTCGTCATCCCGACGGAACTTGTGGTTCGCGCGACGACCTCACCGCCGCATATGGCCGCAAGGCGGAGGGCGGCGGGTGCAAAGCGGCTCGCCGCCGCGTCGTAGGACTTTAAAATTCAACACGAGGCGCAGGACAGAATGGACGTTCAACTGTTTCAAACCAAGACCGACCTCGGCAAGGCCGCAGCCGCCACCGGCGCGAACGCGATCCGGGCCGCCATCGAAGCGCAAGGCCGCGCCAACATCGTGGTGGCGACCGGCGCGAGCCAGTTCGAGATCCTCGAGGCGCTGGTGAGCGATCCGACGATCGACTGGTCGAAGGTCACCGGCTTCCACCTCGATGAATATATCGGGATGCCGGACACCCATCCGGCGAGCTTCCGGCGCTATCTGCGCGAGCGTTTCACTTCGAAGCTTCCCGCGCTCGGCGGGTTTCATTTCATCCATGGCGATGCGGCAGATCTCGATGCGGAACTCAAGCGTGTGTCAGATGCCATCATGGCGCATCCCATCGACGTGACTTTCGCGGGCATCGGTGAGAACGGACATCTGGCATTCAACGATCCGCCGGCCGATTTCGACACCGAGAAGCCCTACATCGTCGTTTCGCTGGACGAGAAATGCCGTCGGCAGCAATTCGGCGAAGGATGGTTCCCCACCTTCGAGGATGTGCCGGCAGACCGCGATCTCGATGAGCGTCCGCCAGATCATGAAAAGCAAGCTGCTGGTGCTCTCCGTGCCCGATGCGCGCAAGGCCGACGCCGTCCGCGAGGCGCTGGAAGGTCCCGTCACCAACATGTGCCCGGCCTCCATCGTGCAGCAGCATCCGGCCTGCCGGATTTTTCTCGATCCGGATTCGGCGAGCAAGCTTTCGGAGACCTTTCGCGCCGGCATCTCGGCGCGCTGAAACGACCGGCAACGATCAGGAACTTACAACGTGGAGGAATCGACCATGCGTGCGATGTTCAAGACAAGTTACGGCGCGTTTGCGAGTTTCGCGATCGCCGCGGCTTTCGCTACCGGAAGTTATGCGCAGACAGCGCCGGCGAAACCGAAGGAGCCGGTGACGATCAGCGTCATCGACGTGGCGGGCGACCTTCAGGTCAGCCAGCCGGCTATCGAGAAGTTCCGGAAGGATCACCCGGAGCTCGTCAGCCGTTTCGTCTTCACCAAGGCCACGGCGCCGGAACTCGCCGCCAAATTGAAGGCGCAGCAGGATGCCGGGCGTGTCGACATCGATTTCGTGCTGACCGGCAACGATGCACTCGCGGGTGGCATGGAGCAGGGCGTCTGGCTCGAGATTCTGCCGAAGTATCAAGACCGGTTTGCGGATCTGTCGAAACTCTACCTTCCGGGCGCATACGCCATGCAGAAGATGGGGCGCGGGCAGGCTTTCGTGATCGACTGGTATCCGTCGGGGCCGCTGCTCGAATACGCGCCGGCGCGGGTCAAGGATCTGCCCGACACCGCCGAGGGTCTGCTGGCGTGGTGCAAGGCGCATCCGGGCAAGTTCATGTATGCGAGGCCGTCGAATTCAGGCCCCGGCCGCACCTTCGTGATGGGCTTGCCGTATCTGCTCGGCGACAAGGACCCGCTGGATCCGGTCAACGGCTGGGAAAAGACCTGGGCGTACCTGAAGCAGCTTGACGGCTGCATCGAGTATTATCCCGGCGGCACCACCGCGACCATGAAGGAGCTTGGAGAAGGCACCCGGGACATCATCGCGACCACGACCGGGTGGGACATCAACCCGCGCTATCTCGGAATCGTGCCGGAAGAGTTCAAGGTCGGAACGCTGAAGGGTTTCCACTGGGTCGGCGACGCCAACTACATGGCGATTCCCAAAGGCGTGTCGCAGGAAAAGGTCGACGTTCTGCTGCAGCTGATCGATTACCTGCTGAAGCCCGAGCAGCAGGCGTTCATGTATGATCACGGCTACATGTATCCCGGCCCTGCCATCCACAACGTGCCGGTCGATATGGCGCCGAAGGACAGTCAGGATACGATCAAGAAATTCGGGCGGCCGGAATATGCCGACCTGATTGCCAACAACCCGATCGAGCCGCCGCTCGATGCGAAGCCCCTCGTCGCCATGTTCGACAAGTGGGATCGCGAGATCGGCGGCTCGAAGGCCCGCAAATAGGCGCGCATCGGGTTTGAAGACATCGACCGGGAGGGTGACGCGTTCGTCATCCTCCCACGACCACAGGGGGGCGAATGCAGAGCCGCGGATTAGTCGATCTTCAGGTGAACGGTTTCGCCGGCGTCGATTTCAACGCTGCGCGCATTGAACCGGAGGATTTCGAAAGAGCGCTCAGGGCGATCTTCGCCACGGGCGTGACGCTGTTTCTTCCCACTCTCATCACGGCCTCCATCGACGAGCTTGCAAGCCGCTTTGCGGCGCTCGACCGCGCGGTCTCGCAAAGCCCGCTCGCCCGCCGGATGGTGCCGGGCTATCACCTCGAAGGGCCGTTTCCTGAATCCCGCCGACGGGTATGCGGGCTGCCATCCGCCCGCGGTGATGATCCCGCCCGATGCCGACCTCGTCTTCCGGCTCGAAGCGGCGTTGTCGAAGCCGATCCTCCTTGTCACGATCGCGCCGGAACTCCCCGGCAGCGAAGCCTTCATTCGCGCCATGAGCGAGGCTGGCAAGATCGTGGCCATCGGGCATTCGGCAGCCAATGCCGAGACGGTTGCGATGGCCGTGCGCGCAGGCGCCCGCATGTCGACGCATCTCGGCAACGGCCTTCCGCAGATCCTGCCGAAACTCGACAACACGCTGTTCGCGCAGCTGGCGGAGCGAGACCTGTCTGCCAGTTTCATCGTCGATGGCGTGCATCTTCCGCAACCGGCCCTGCGAGCGATGATCCGCGCCAAGGGAACTGCGCGCTCGATCCTCGTCACCGATGCGGTGTCGGCCGCAGCGACGAAGCCCGGCATCTATGATTTTGCCGGCATGACGATCGAGCACGGCAGCGACGGCTCGGTGCGCTCGCCCGGCGGCCGGACTCTCGCCGGTTCGGCGATCACCATGGACGGCGCGATCCGCAAGATGGTCGAATGGGACATCGCCGACGCGAAAGACGCGCTCGCCATGGCGTCCGATCATCCCTTCAACCTCATCGCACCCGCGCTGCAGCGGCACGGTGTGAGCATATCCGATCACGGCCAGGTTTTGTGGTCGGACGAACTGCAAGTTCTCGAAGTCCGCTTGGGCGACGAGATCTATCGACGGACAAAATGACAAACCAGAAGGGAACACACATGAGTCGTGACAAGAGCCATATCGATCGCCGCATCTTCGTCGCCGGCGGGGCCAGCATCGCGGCGCTTGCCGCCACGGGCGCTCGCGCGCAAAGCCTGCCTTTGCCCAAGGCTCCGGTCGCCCTCAACGTGATCGATGTGGGCGGCGCGCTCGCGCTGATGCAGAAGGCTTTCGAGGAATACCGCAAGGCCAAGCCCGAACTCGTGTCGCGCATTACTTACGTCAAGGCCCCGGCTCCGGAACTCGCATCCAAGATCAAGGCGCAGCAGGATGCCGGCCGCGTCGATATCGACATGGTGCTGACCGGCAGCGACGGATTGGCGGCGGGCCTCGAGCAAAATCTCTGGATCAAGCTTCTGCCGACCTACAATGACAAGTTCCCCGGCCTCGAGGCCAATTACGAGCCGGCGGCGCTCAACCTTCACAAGGCCCAGGGTCAGGGCTTCGGGGTCGTCATCAACTATTATCCGTCGGGTCCGCTGATCGAATACGCGCCCGAGCGCGTCAAGGACGTGCCCAAATCGGCCGAGGAATTGCTCGCGTGGGCGAAAGCGCATCCGAAGCGCTTCATGTATGCGCGGCCCGCCAATTCGGGTCCCGGCCGCACCTTCATGATGGGGCTGCCCTACATCCTGGGCGACAAGGACCCGGCGGATCCGGTCAAGGGCTGGGACAAGACCTGGGAATACCTGCGCGAGATCAATCCCTACATCGAATATTATCCCGCCGGCACCGGCGCGACCATGAAGGAATTCGGCGAGGGATCGCGCGACATCATCATCTCGACCACCGGCTGGGACATCAATCCGCGTGCCCTCGGCATCGTCCCGGCAAGCGCCCAGATCGGGACGCTCAAAGGCTTCCACTGGGTCTCCGATGCGTTCTTCATGACGGTGCCGAAAGGCGTCGCCGACGACAAGCTGGCGGTCCTCCTCGACATGATGGCCTTCCTGCTGAAGCCGGAGCAACAGGCCTTCTCGTACGACGAGGGCTATCTCTATCCGGGCCCCGCGGTGAAGAACGTGCCGCTCTCCATGGCGCCCAAGGAAAGCCAGGACATCATCCGCCAATTCGGCCGTCCCGAATATGCGGACCTCATCGCCGGCAACCCCATCGAGCTGCCGCTGACGCCGGACAAGATGGTGGTGGCCTTCAGGCGCTGGGACGAAGAGGTCGGCTCGAAGAAGGGCTGAGACACGCGCAAATCCATCGGCGGCGGTCAGCTCAGGATCGCCGCCGAACGCCGTTGCAGCCCGGCTCGAAACGCGGCGTTTTCGCCACCGGGTTGCCTCAGCGCCGCCACGGAGGCGCGACAAAAGTGGTCAAGAGCGCATTTTGCGCTTCCGCGCGGGTGGCTATTTGGCCATTTACCGGGCACTTGGAAGTTTGCCTGCGCGGCGCGTGGGTTTCAGGTATGTTATTTCGAGAGCGAGACTCCATTCTTATGTCAGAGATTCAGCAGAACGGCCACATTCGGGTTCCCAAGGGCACGATGGTCTACCCGACCGGCGATGGCGTTCCGGCCCCGTCGACGCGCGAGCAGGTCGTGAAGGTCAAGAAGATCTTCGACGTCGACGTGAAGAGCGACTCGTTCTACCTGCTGCTGCCCGACGACATGCGCCTGCGCTATTTCGAGGCGACCGGCGGTCGCCCGGTGGATGCCGACATTCTGGAGTTCACCGATCGGGTCACCGGCGGCGATTATCGCGCCGTCGAGTGGACGGGCAAATGGGCGCTTATCGGGGACGTTCAATACGCCGATGCCCCGGCCCGCGCCAAAAGCCGTAAGGAGAAGGCGCCCGAGAAGCCCCTCACCAAGCTCGACCAGATGGCCCGGGGCTCGGTGTGGCGCTTCACGCAGGATGCGGATCTTCGCTACAAGGTGAGCAACCCCGCCTATGCGGGCACGCGGGACGATATCCAGAACAGCCTGCAGGCAGCTCCCCTCCCATGCGCGGACGCTTGCGGTCGAGGAGAAGCTGAACGAGCTCGGCGTGGTGGATTATATCGACCTGCCCTGGGGCCCGGTGAAGGCCGGCGAGACCTTCACGGTGATCGGAAAACTGACCTCAGGCTATGCCGGCGGGCGGGATGTACCGACGATGTTTCGCGGGGAGCGCTTCACCCTGCCGTATGAAAGCCTGGAGCCGGTCGTCGAACTGGTGAGCGGCACCTGAGGGAGCGGCCCTACTTCCGGAGCGTCTATCGGCGAGTAAAACAGAGCGACTGAATTGCTCTGTTTTCTTTTGAAGCTGGCGCGCGCGCCTCAATCTGTCAGCTGGCGCGCCTCTTCGGGCAGCATGATGGGAATGCCGTCGCGAATCGGAAATGCCAGCTTGGCGCCGCGGCTGATCAGCTCCTGCCTGGCCGCGTCGTAGTCGAGCAATTCCTTGGTCAGCGGGCAGACCAGCATTTCGAGGAGCTTCGGGTCGATGCGCGTGGCCTCGACCGCCTTCGGTGTTGGATCGGGTGTTTTCATGGCGCTATTGTAGCGTATTGTCGGTGTTGCTGCCACCGCGCGCGAGTTCGATCTCCGTGAGAGCGATCAGCACTTCGGCGCGGGTCTTGAGGGTTTCGGCTTCGAGCAGGGCCTGCTTCTCGCGCACGCCGAAGGGGCTCATCATGCAGAGCGCGTTGACCAGCGCTTCGTTGGGAGCGTCCTCGATGCCTTGCCAATCGACCCGCACATCGGCGGCCTGCACGAAATCTCGCAGAGCTTTCACGACACCCGCCCGATCGACTTCATCCTCTCCCGCCCGCGCGGTGAAATCCGCCGGATAAGCGCCGAAATCGACGCTGCATTGGCGATAGAGCGTCGTCGTCCCGAGTTCTTCGTCGATGCGAAACCGCGAGATGCCTACTAGCGTCACCAGATATCGACCGTCGCCGGTTTCGGCAAATTGCGTGATTCGTCCGGCGCAGCCCACATGGTAGAGCCGGGGCACGCTTGCGGAGCCGCCGTTATCCGCGTCCGGCTGCACCATGCCGATGATGCGATCGCCTTTCAGTGCGTCGTCCACCATCGAAAGGTAGCGCGGCTCGAAGATGTTGAGCGGTATTTGCCCCCGCGGCAGCAGCAACGCGCCCGGAAGCGGAAAAACGGGAATCACCGTAGGGCAATCTGCGGGCCCCCGGTAAACCGCGTTCATTCCCATTCCGATCTCCATTTGCCCCTGACATCGATCGCCGTCACGAAAACAGGATCGACGAGAGTTTCCGGCGACCTGCGAGCGTCATCGGGTCCATCGGGCCCCAAGCCTCGAAGAACTGCACGAGTTGCTTGCGCGCGCCGTCCTCGTTCCAATTGCGGTCGCGTCGTACAATTTCAAGAAGCTGATCGGCGGCTTCCTCGCGCTTTCCATGAGCGTTGAGGCCAATCGCAAGGTCGAATCGCGCCTGATGGTCGAGTGGATCGGCGGCGACGCGGGCTTGAAGGTCCGACAAATCGCCCAGAGATCCGGCCTGTTCGGCAAGGTCGATGGCGGCGCGAATTCCCGCAACCGCCGGGTCGTTCTGCTTGGCTGTTGGCACCATCGCGACAAATCGTCGGGCGCCTTCCATATCGCCAAGTTCCAGATGCAGCTTAGCGAGAGCCACGAGGGCGCCGACATGTTCCGCGTCCTGCGTCAGCACGGCGGCGTAAAGCTCGGCCGCGCCCCCGGCATCGCCCTGGTCGGCGAGTGCGTCCGCCTCCGCCATGAGCCCATCGACAGTGCTCGGCCCGAGCGGGCCTACCAGGCGTTCGATGAAACTCTTGATCTGGCTCTCCGGCAGCGCGCCCATGAACCCGTCGACCGGTTGTCCCTTCTGGAATGCAAAGACCGCCGGGATCGACTGAACGCCGAGCTGGCCGGCGATCTGGGGATGGTCGTCGATGTTCATCTTGACCAGCTTGACCTTGCCGCCAGCCTCGCGAACCGCCTTTTCGATGATGGGCGTAAGCTGCTTGCACGGTCCGCACCAGGGGGCCCAGAAATCCACCAGCACAGGCTGCTGCATGGAGGCGGCGATCACATCCTGACGGAAATCCTTGGTCGTCGTGTCTTTGATGAGGTCGGAATCGGCATTTCCAGTGGCAGGACGGTCGTTGAGCATGGCAGCCTCGAACTTCACTTGAGGGATGGCGTATCAGTCAGATGGGACGTCAATGGCCTTCTGGCAATTCCGGCACCGGCAAGCGCACCACGAGAGGCTCGTGGCCGGTGGAATGCAGGAAGCGCAGAAAATCCTCCCGCGAGATCCCGGTCGTCATGGTGTTGACCAGAGGATGAAAGTTCATCCGCTCGTGTGCCATCAGGTTGGCGTCGAGGATCATGGTCACCTCGCCGGCCCGGTCGTTGACGATGGCGAAGGGCGTTACCGAGCCGGGCTCGACGCCGAGGCGCGCCCGCAACTGCTCAGCCGAACCGAACGAGAGGCGACCCGAGGCGCCGATTGCCACATGGGCCCGTTTAAGGTCGATGGCGGTCTCGTCCCGGGCGGTGATGAGGAAGTAGCGACCTTTCTTGTCCTTGACGAAGAGGTTCTTCGAGTGAGCCCCCGGAATGGCAGCCTTGACCGGACGCGATTCCGCGACCGTGAACACGGCGGGGTGCTCGACGGTGTCGGTGCTGATGCCGAGCGCATCCAGATGCGCCAGGAGCGCCTGAGGAGAGAGATGGGCCACGATTTTGAACTCCGCTTCCGGGGGGTTCTAGAGGGAGGGCGCACGCGGCTCAAGACGGAGCGTGTAAACCGGTGGGGGAGGATGGCGCGCAGCTTGCCGCCGCCGCCGGGCAGCAGGGCAAGGAGGAGAAAGCCTCTTGCAATGTGAATCGATTTGGGGCAAATGAGCGGCCTCGCAACGGCGCAAGCCGAGGAGCGCGGGTGTAGCTCAGGGGTAGAGCACAACCTTGCCAAGGTTGGGGTCGAGGGTTCGAATCCCTTCGCCCGCTCCAAACTTTTTCTTCAATTGCAAGAAAATACAAGAACCGCCCTCGGGCGGTTTTTTGTTGTGGCGAATGGGCTGCCTGCGAGGTCGGGAAGATCCCAAATCGGCGGGCAGTGCCTCAATCGGCGATCAGGTGATTTTCACGAGCGGCCGCCTCGAACGCCATCCTTGCCGCTTCGACGGGAAGCAAGCCGTCCAGGGCGGCGGCCAGTGCGCCCGCGGCGGCGATGCATAGCGGATCGTCGAGTGTGGATCTGGGCCAGTCGCGAATGAGCGAATCGGCCGCATCGTCCGGCCCCACGATGCTCCTCTGCAGGCCAGGCTGCACGGAGATGACGACTGGTTTGGAGAATCGCAGAACGGTCATCGATATCTCCCATGAGGACAGGTGCTTGGCGGCGCGGTGCTGTCAGAAAGTAATCTCCCGTCTCAGGATTGCCGGGGTTCACATCAATTCTAGCTGTCTTTAAGAAAGTTGCATTGAGTGTGCGAAGCCGTACGAAGCACCTGAAATTTCGACGAACGCGTCCTCAACATCATCTCATCCGATGCCACGTTATTTCTTCAACCTCCTGGAAAACGGCACGCTTTACGAGGACTTCGGAAGGGGACGAGTGGGAAGACGATGCCGCGGCCCGACGGGAAGCGCTGTTGAACGCCCGGTCGATCCTGAAGGACCGGCCCATATCGGTGAATGCGTGGCTCCGTCTCAGCTACGAGATCAGGGATTCCGACGGACGGCCTCGTCGAGCTGATTCCGTTCTCGGCCGCGATGGACATCGAATGGTCGCGCTAGCGTTGATTTCCAATCAGCCGATCATACTCGGCCTCGGGCAATCCATAACACCCGCCCGCGATCTCCAGGAGACGGGCGCGATTGACGATGCGAACCTGACCCCGCGTCGCCTTGATGACGTGAATGCCCTCCAGCAGATGGATGGCTTCGGTGACTCCCGAGCGACGGACACCGAGCATCAGAGACAGGAATTCGTGCGTGAGGGCCATGTCGTCGGTGTGAAGCCGGTCGTTGCACATGAGCAGCCAGCGGGCCAAGCGCTCCTGCAGATTATAGCGGCCGTTGGCAAGGGCGGTTTGAGAGAGCTGGGTCAACGCCACGTGAACATAACGCAGGAGGAACGACCGCAAGGTAGGGCTTTGGTTCAGGGCCTCGCGCAGTCGCGACGCGGGCAGGCGCAGCCCGATACCCGCCACCTGCATCAGCGTCCTGTTGGTCGAATGGTCGACGCCGAGCACAACCGTCTTGCCGGCCATGCCTTCCGGGCCCACATGCGCGACCTCGACTTGCTCGTTGTCCTGGCCCACCGCGATGACAGATCCGAGGCCTTCCTCCATGAACCAGACGTGTTCGATGGCTCGGCCCTCCTCGATCAGGACGTCGCGCAGATTTAACGTCACCTTTTCAAGATACGGCTGGAGCAATTCAAAATCCGACGGCTCCATGTGCTGGAGCAGCCTGTTGCGAACCGAATCCTGTCGCAGGCCGTTCATGGCGTCTCCTCTACCGCAGGAGCGAAAAACACTGATCGCCGTAAGGGCAAATCGCCTATGCGCTATATTTCCTGGCGAAACTACTGCCGCGCAGCCAGCGTACGGAACCGGACATTGCCGCCCGCTTGATTAAATTAGGGCGATTTCGGAACCGCGGTAAAAAAACTCAAAACATTTCTTTTCGAATACGTTGATGATACATGGGCCGATCCGTAGAAAATGCAACGAAAATATCGTCCGGCTGCGCGAATATTTACGTGGCGGCCCAACATCTTCTTGCATATTTGGCTGGCGGGAGAGCCTATTTGAAATGCTCGGTGTGTCCATCGGTGCGGGGGGTGAAGGCTGGTCGACGCACTGATGGTACGAAGACGTTGAAAGCTGTCGTCTTCCAGCAATTCTTTGCGCAGTACCGATAACAACTCGTCGTCGATTTTGTAGATTTGCTTGTCAGCCATCGTGCCGGGTGCTTGCACGGAAATTTGTCCGAAGCCGTACTCAACTTGCAACAAGCAGTTGGAGCCAGCGCCCGAGACGACTACCCGTAGCCGTGATAGAGTGGCGAAGTCGATGACGATCTTGTTGTGTCTGTATCGCCTCCACGAGGCAGAGTGGGGCGCATGATGCCGGTTTCTCGCGCCGCGGCCAAACCCCGAGCCCGACTTCTTTCGGTTGCCACCGCAATCCCGCCCTACCTCCTTCGACAGGAGGACGCCGCCGCGCTGGCGCACGAGATTTTCGCACCGCGCTATGGCGATTTCGCCCGACTGGCACGTGTCTTCGAGACAAGCGGGATCCGCACCCGGCACGCCGTTCGCCCCCTCGAATGGTATGCCACCACCTTGGGCTGGCCGGAACGAACGGCGGTTTATCTCGAAGGCGCCGAGACGCTGTTCATCGAGGCTGCCGGGAAGGCCTTGGCGGCGGCGCGCTGTCGGCCCGAGGAGGTCGACACGATCGTGACCGTGTCGTCGACCGGCATCGCGACACCGAGCATCGATGCGCGGGTCATGGGGCCGATGGGTTTTCGCTCCGACGTGTCGCGGGTCCCGGTTTTCGGCCTCGGCTGCGCCGGCGGCGTCACCGGGTTGTCGATCGCCGCGCGCCTCGCCGAGGCCCGGCCTGGCACCACCGTGCTGCTGGTGGTGATCGAACTCTGCACGCTGGCCTTCCGGATGGACGAATTGACCAAGGCCAATGTGGTGGCATCCGCCCTGTTCGGCGACGGGGCGGCCGCCTGTGTTCTTAAGGTCGGCGACGAAGGGTTGGCGCGCATTGCTGCCGCGGGCGAACATACCTGGCCCGACACCCTCGACATCATGGGATGGAACGTCGATCCGCTGGGCTTCGGCGTGGTCTTCGCGCAGGCCATCCCGCCTTTCGCGCGGCAGAATGTCGGACCGGCCGTGACGGAGATTCTCGGACGGTCGGATCTCGCCATCGAGGATGTGGACCGGTTCGTCTGCCATCCCGGCGGCGCCAAGGTGATCGTGGCGCTGGAGACGGCGCTTGGTCTCGATGCCGGGTCTCTCGATCACGAACGGGAGGTCCTGGAGAGTCACGGCAACATGTCGGCGCCCACGGTGCTGTTCGTTCTGGAACGCGTCATCGCCGATGGACTGCCGAATCTTTCCGTCGTCAACGCCATGGGGCCGGGATTTTCCACCAGCTGCGTGGTGCTGGAGAAAGCGCCGTGACGCTGGGATTGGCGGTTCTTCTCTTCGTCACCCTGCAACGCGGCGGCGAACTCGTTCTCGCACGGCGCAACACCCGGCGGTTGCTCAAGCGCGGCGCCCTCGAAGCATCGCCGGGGCATTATCCACTGATCGTCCTGGTCCATGCGGGCTGGCTGATCGCCCTGTGGGTCTTCGGCTGGAACAAGCCTGTGCAGCTCGGCTGGCTTTCGGTTTTCGCCGGATTGCAGGTCTGTCGGCTCTGGGTGCTCGCCACGTTGGGCGAACGATGGACGACCCGCATCGTCGTGCTGCCGGGCGCGGCGCCGATCCGACACGGCCCCTATCGCTTCGTGTCGCACCCCAACTACTGGGTCGTGGCCGGCGAGATCGCGGTCCTGCCGCTCGCGTTCGGATTGCCGTTCTGCGCCCTGGTGTTCTCCGCGCTCAATGCTGTCGTCCTAGTCATTCGGATTCGGGCCGAAAATCGCGCTCTCACCCAGCAACGAGCGGCTGACGAGCAAACCCTCGGCGGACACGTCCGCCAAGGGCCTTACCCGCGCGGGTACTAACTAGCGGTTCGAATCGTCCTTGCCGTTGGGGCTGCCGTCGCCGCCGCCGTTACCAAAGCCGTTATTGCCATGGCCGCCGTCGTTGCCGTTGTGGCCATTGCCGTTGGCCATTGCCGTTGTTGCCGTTATTGCCATTGCCGTGATTGCCGCCACCGTTGGCATTGCCGCCATGGCCGTTACCACCGGCGTCACTTCGACCTTGCGAGCCTCCGCCGAAATCACCGCCATTCGGGCTTTCACCAGCGTTGCCCACGGCGTTGTCATTGCCGGGATTGCCACGTCCGCCGCCGGTGTTGCTTCCGCCGGTGTTGCCACCGCCAGTATTGCCGCCGCCAGTATTTCCGCCGCCAGTGTTGCCGCCGCCAGTGTTGCCGCCGCCGACGTTGCCGCCGCCGGTGTTACCGCCGCCCGTGTTGCCGACGCCTCCCCCAGTCCTGTCTCCGGAGGTGTCGCTGCCAGCTCCACTCCCGGCGCTACCGCCGCTCGTACTGCCAGTGCTGCCACCGCTGGTGCTGCCACCGCTAGCGCTGCCGCTGCTCGCGCCGCCACCGGACACGCCAGTGCCGCCCGATCCCCCGGCTGAACTCGTATTTCCGCCGGAAGCCGTCTGGCTCGAGCCGCCGTCTTGGTTCTCGCCACCCGAGCGACCGCCGGGCCTTGCGGAGGGGCCTGGGAGGCTGCCGCCAAAGTTGGAAACTCCGCCCGCGCGCCGCACGTCCGCCGGCAACGGTGTCATTGCGCCGATCGAACCTGTCACGGCCGCATCCGGATCGGACAAGCGGCCTGTGGGCCTGATGGCGCGGGGGAGGATCGCGCAGCGGCAAACCTCGTTGCCGTGAACGATCCGCAGGCGGCAATTGCCGTACAGGGACGGGTTTGCGACAGCCGGCTCACATTGCTGGGCTGTCCGGAGGGACTGAGCTGAAGCGGGCGCCGACAGGGCGATAAGAAGGGCGGTGCCGGAGAGTGCGAGAGTACGCGAAAACATCATGGTAACACCTTCGAAGACTATCATTTCGGGAGGTCGACATCGAGCGACCTGACTTCCGGGAATACGTCAACGAAAGGCCATAGTTCCGGCGTAAAGGTAGAAAAATATTCAGGATTAGTTCGGAACTATTTTATGGGTAATAAAATTACCCCCAATGTATAGCTTAAAATATCGCCGCGACCAAAATCAAATCTTGAAACTTCTAACGCGGTCGAGAGCGAGCAGCTTCCCGTGGCGCGAGTTATATCCCAATGGAAATGATGCCCGGATGGTTCCGGGCCTGCGATCCGGGTCTAGTTGGCGCCCGCGAGCGTCAGCCCGGACCGACGCGCCACCGGAAGGTCCGCACTCGGCTCGCTCGTCCTAGCACCGGATGCCGACACCCACCCATGGGCGGTTTGCCGCGAGTAGAATGTATGCCCGCTCTGGGCGGGGGTCAGGATGGCCGACGTGAGGTTGTCGAGCACATAGGTGCCCTCCCGAGTGGCGACAGCCAGGACCGCGTGGGGTTCACCCTGGGAGGTCACGCCGACGGCGATCGACAAGGCCGATGCGGGCCAGCCGCGCTCCATCAGGAGCTTGCGCTTCAGAAGCGCAAAATCCTCGCAATCGCCCTTGCCGTTGACGGGAAGCGCCCAGACGTCTTCGCGCCCGTATTGCTCCATGTCCGAGACTTCGACGATGGTGCTGTTCACGTGGCCGTTCACCCGCACCAGCTCCGCCATCCTCTCGGCCGTCAAAGCGACGGGAGCAGCGGGCTTGGCCGATACCGCAAGGGCTGGCAGGATCGTCAGCACAATTGCGCCGACGAGACGGTGAATGAAACGTGCCACTGGAGAGCCCCCGAGTTTTTTATGGACAGGGGTGGAACTTCCGGCCCCTGTCGGCGTTAAGCCGCGCCAACATCGCGATGAATTTTAGCCTAATTGTGGCACGCGGCGCTCGACCTGCATTCCCGGTCGGCTGGGATCGGCCGCAAGAATCGGGATGCAAAACGCACCCAGGAATGGCTAATCTGGGCTGCCATCAGCCGCGGGAACTCACCCATGCCGTCCAAACCCCCACAGATCCGCGTCGGAATCGGCGGATGGACCTTCGAGCCATGGCGCGGGACCTTTTACCCCGACGGGCTGGCGCAGAAGCGGGAGCTCGAATATGCGAGCAGCCACCTGACCTCCATCGAGATCAACGGCACCTATTACGGCAGCCAGAAGCCTGAAAGCTTCGCACGCTGGCGCGAGGAAACGCCGGATCACTTCATGTTCTCGGTCAAAGGTCCGCGCTTTGCCACAAACCGGCGCGTTCTCGCCGAGGGCGGGCAGTCAATCGAGCGCTTTCTCGCAAGCGGCGTTCTGGAGCTGAAGGAAAAGCTCGGCCCGATCAACTGGCAGTTCCTTCCCACCAAGTCATTCGACGCCGCCGATTTCGAAGAATTCCTCAAGCTGCTGCCGCACGAGAGGGACGGACGCGCGCTCCGGCACGTGGTGGAGGTGCGCCACGAGAGTTTCCGGGTGCCCGAATTCGTTGCGTTGCTGAGACGTTATCGGGTCGCCGTGGTTCTGACCGACAAGGAGGGTTTTCCGCAGATCCCCGACGTCACCGCGCCTTTCGTGTATGCGCGCCTGCAAGGCGCATCGGAGAAGATCAAGACCGGGCTACGCGCCGAAGGACCTGGACCTTTGGGCCAGCCGGGCGCGGGAATGGTCCGAGGGCAAAACCCCGGCCGGCCTCGACCTCGTCGGCGAGCCCGACAAGAAGGCACAGAAGGCCCGCGACGTGTTCGTCTACATGATCAACGGATTCAAGCCGAAAGCACCAGCCGCCGCCATGGCGTTGATCGAGCGGCTGGGGTGAGCGGACGACTTGGTCTCTCCCGCGGGGCCGGTTTGCTGCCCGCAGCGCGTCATGCTACCGGGGCGCGTTGAGAGGACAGGTTGCCGATGGTGCGAAAAAGCCTCCTTGCCCGGGGCGATACCCTTCCGCTGATCCGTCGCCTCTGGCGCGACTGGATGCGGCCGCATGCCCGAACCCTCGCGCTGGTGCTGCTTCTCGTCGTGCTGGTCGCCGGCGCCACCGGGCTCTATCCGGTGCTCATCAAGGCGGCGTTCGATGCCTTCGCGGCCAAGGACACGACTGCGATCCTGCTCGCGCCGCTCTTCGTCATCGGCGTCACCTCCGTGAAGGGGTTCTCGCTTCTGGCGCTCACGATCCTGACCAACCGGGTGGTGACGCGGATCGAGGCCGACATGCAGACGGCGCTCTACGGACATCTGATCGACGCCGACCTGGCGCAGGTCGGGCGCGAGAGCCCGGCCGCGCTGACCCAGCGCTTCACCACCGACTTCCTGTTCATCAAGGAAGCGCTGACCCGCCTCTCGACGGTGTTCCTGCGGGAAGTCGCGAC
Source organism: uncultured Alphaproteobacteria bacterium (assembly GCA_963828985.1). Lineage (GTDB taxonomy): Bacteria > Pseudomonadota > Alphaproteobacteria > Rhizobiales > Beijerinckiaceae > Microvirga. The sequence continues at coordinate 850,428 of CAWHGT010000003.1, read as the reverse complement.
GATCATCGCGCTCATCGGCGCCATGCTGTGGATCGATCCGATTCTGACGCTGGTGGCCGGCGCAACCGTTCCGTTCATCGCGCAGCCGATCGGAAAGATCGGCAAGAAGCTTCGGCGCGTGGCGATCTCCACCCAGGAGCAGACCGGCCAGATGGCGAGCCTCATCACCGAGAGCCTCGCGGGGACGCGCATCGCCAAGACTTATGGGCTCGAGGGCTATCTCAAGGGCAAGGCGGCGCGGACGTTCGACGAGGTTCGCAAGCTCAAGATGAAGGCCGCCAATGCGCGTGGGCGGCTCGACCCCTTGCTCGAAGCGGGCGGCGGCTTCGCGGTCGCGGCGGTGCTGGTTCTGATCGGGCAGCGCATTGCGTCCGGCGGCTCGACGGTCGGGGATTTCACCGGGTTCGTCAGCGCGTTGATCCTCGCGGCCCAGCCCATCCGCGCGCTCGGCAACCTCAACGCCATCGTGCAGGAGGCGGCCTCCGCGCTTCAGCGGACCTTCGACATCATGGACGAAATTCCCCGCATTCAGGACAAGCCGGATGCGCGCCCGCTGGCGATCTCAGGCGGTAAAATCCATTTCGCCAACGTGGAATTCTCCTACAACACCGACCAGACCGCCTTGCACCACGTGGATTTCGTCGCCGAGCCGGGTCGGACGACCGCCCTCGTCGGGCCGCTCCGGATCCGGCAAATCGACGCTGCTGTCGCTGGTGCCGCGCCTCTACGACGTCACCGCCGGCGCGGTGCTGATCGACGGGCAGGATGTCCGCGACGTCACGCTCAAATCCCTGCGGGCCGCCATCGCGATGGTGAGCCAGGACGTCATCCTGTTCGACGATACCGTGCGGGCCAATATCGCGTTCGGACGAGCCGATGCCACGGACGAAGAGATCGTCGAGGCCGGGAAGGCCGCGGCGGCGCATGACTTCATCATGCGGCTGCCTCAAGGGTACGACACGGTCGTCGGCCCTGCCGGGGGTCGGCTGTCCGGGGGCGAGCGCCAGCGCGTCTCGCTGGCGCGGGCTTTCCTGAAGGACGCTCCCATCCTGTTGCTCGACGAGGCGACGAGCGCTCTCGATTCGGAATCCGAGCGGTTGGTTCAGGATGCGATCCGCCGCCTGATGAAGGGGCGCACGACCCTGGTGATCGCCCATCGGCTGTCCACCGTCCGGGACGCCGACCGGATCGTCGTGATGGAAGCGGGCCGGATCGCCGAAATCGGGTCGCACGATACGCTGGTTGCCGCCGCAGGCGTCTATCACCGGCTTCATCGCCTGCAATTGTCCCATGACGCGGAGCCGACGCCCTCGGCCGCTACTCCCGCCGCATGATCCTGTCGACCAGGACGTTCGACCAGAAGCCGGGTCGAAATTCGCGTTCCAGCGCCTCCGGATCGTAGATCGTCTCGACCCACGTCATGAAGGGGATGCCCTTGGCCTCGCCGTCGCGGCGGTAATGGTCGAAGAACGCATCGAGAATGCCCGTCTTCGAGAAGCGGAAATGGCCGAACCGGGCCGAGAGCTGCCTCATGGCCTGGTCGACGGTGCGACCCTCGTGGACGATGAGGTAGAGCACCGCGACGAAGCCCGCGCGGTCGGCTCCGGATTTGCAATGCATGATGGCCGGATAGGCAAGCTCGTCGAAGAATGCCTTCGCGGACAGGATGGTGTCGCGATCAGGCGCGCCGCGCGACCTGACCACGAATTCGGCAAGCGTGATGCCCGAGCCGGTCGCAAATATCCTTCTGGAGCTGCCACGACCCGTGTTCGCGGCCGCCGCGCAGGTTCACGATGGTGCGGATTCCCTGCTCCTTCAGACGCGCGATCTGATGCGGCGCGGGCTGCGCCGAGCGCCACAATTTTTCCGAGACGCGGTGCTTGTTGAGGTAGAGAACCCGGAAGACGCCGTGATCCGCCAGGAGCATGTGCAGCCACGCGCGCACGCGATCGAGCCCCCCTGCCAGAGGCTTGTCCCAGCGGGCGATCCGCGCCATCCGGCGCGCATAGCGCGTCTCGGGCTTGAGATAGCGGTTGATCAACGGAACGTTCCATTGGTGAGCCGGACCGACGAACCGGTAGCCGGAATTCGGCGGTTATCGACCATGGAGTGGCATTAATCAATGCAAGCGCACGTCGACGCCCCATCCATCGGTTGCCGCCCCGCGGCCGGTCGTGTAAGGGGTGCGTTTCGATACAACCCTCCTTGCCGAGCCGCTGGGATCGGGCCGGAAGCCCGACAGCATCGCATCGCCAAGGCCAGCATTCAGGAGAGCGGCCTCATGTCGTCCACTTTCGAGACCGTCGCCGGCATCATTTCTGAAACGGCCGATATCCCGCGTGACCAGATCACGCCGGAGAGCCACGCCATTGACGATCTCGGCATCGATTCGCTGGCTTTCCTCGATATCGCGTTTGCTATCGACAAGGCCTTCGGCATCAAGCTGCCGCTGGAGCAGTGGACGCAGGAAGTGAACGAAGGCAAGGCTCCGGCCGAGGAGTATTTCGTACTCAAAAACCTCTGCGCGCATATCGACGCGCTGGTAGCGGCCAAGTCGGCCTGACAAGCAAGTCGGCCTGACACAAAAAAGGCCTGACATCGACGACAGACGTTTTGTCCCGGCGGGCCGGCTCCATCAGGACCGGTTCGGGGAGGCGATCGGCGACAGATCACCGGTGACCCTCACCCCGCGCCCGATTCTCCGGGAACGACATGAGAATGGTTCGGACCCGGATGCGCCTCGAATATTTTGACATGATCGACAGGGTGACGCTCCTCGACCGCAGCGCAAAGCGGATCGAGGCGACGTCGACGGTCCCGATGGAAAGCCCGGTCTTCGAGGGCCATTTTCCCGGCCATCCCCTCGTGCCCGGCGTCCTGCTCACCGAAACGATGGCGCAGGCCTCGGGCTACCTCGTGCTCGGTCTGATGGATTTCACCCACATGCCGTTCCTGATGGCGGTCGACAAGGCCCGCTTTCGCACCTTCATCGGTCCCGGTACGGTGCTGACCGTGACGGCTCAGCTCGAGCATGAGGGCTCAGGCTACGCGGTCACCAAGGCGGAGATCCTTGTTGAGGGAAAGCGGATCTGCGATGCCGCGCTGCGCTTCCGGATCATGCCCTTCCCCGCCGGAATGGATGACCAGTTGCGCGCTCGCGGGCGCCAGATAGGGCTTTTGTCCGCGGAGGCTTTCTGATGCACGACGTCGTCATTACGGGTGTGGGCATCGTGTCGGCAGCGGGCGAGGGAGTTGACGCTCATCTGGCGGCGCTTGCCGGCGCCTCCCCGCGTGTCGATCTCGAAACCTTCGCGCCTTTCGCCGTCCATCCGGTCGTGGCGCTGGATTACGAGAAGCAGATCGCCAAGAAATCCGACCTCCGCCAGATGGAGGCCTGGCAGAAGCTCGGCTGCTATGCGGCGGGCCTCGCGCTCGATGCGGCCGGCGTCAAGGACGATGCCGAGCTCAAAAGCCGCATGCATCTCATCGTGGCAGCCGGCGGCGGTGAGCGCGATTATGCGGTCGATGGCCAGATCCTCACAGGGCTGCGGCAGGCGCAGAACCCCGGCGTTTATCTGAACGAACACCTGATGGGCGATCTGCGTCCGACGCTCTTCCTGGCGCAGCTGTCGAACCTCCTTGCCGGCAACATCTCCATCGTCCACGGGGTGACCGGCGCGTCCCGCACCTTCATGGGCGAGGAATTGAGCGGCGTCGACGCGCTCCGGATCGCCCAGGCGCGCATCGCGTCGGGTCAGGACGACATCTTCCTTGTGGGCGGTGCCTACAATGCCGAGCGCCCCGATGTGCTGCTCATCTACGAAATGGGTGGCTTCCTCTGGAAGCAGGCCTATCGCCCGGTCTGGGATCGACCCGCCGAGGGCGGCGGCATGATTCTCGGCAGCGGGGCCGCCTTCCTGGTGCTCGAGTTCGCGCGAGCATGCGGAATCGCGAGGCGCCAAGGCTCTCGCGCGGATCGCCGGCGTGGCGTCGGATCGCAGCCGCCGACAGGAGGGCAGCGTCGGCCGGGCGTTGAAGCAGCACGCTTTGACGCTCGAGGCGAAGCCCGACGTGATCATGTCGGGGGCAACCGGCATCAAGACCATCACCGACGACGAGCAGGCCGCCCTGACCGAGATCGCCCCCAACGCCGCGATCCACGCGACAGGCGACGTGATCGGACATACGATGGAAGGGCAGGCGCCCGCCGGCGTTGCGATCGCCGCCGCGTTGATTGCCCGCGGACAATCCAATGAGGCGCTCGTCACCTCCGTCGGCCATTGGCGCGGCGAGGGCGCGGTGCGCGTCACCAGAGCTTGAGGGAATTCGGCATGGCAAACCCTGCGGCTTTTCGCGACAATCAGGGCCGGCCCCTCGTGGCCGTCACCGGCATGGGCGTCGTCACCTCCATCGGCCTCGGCAAGGAGGAGACGTGGGGCGCCGTGACATCGGGCAAATCCGGCATCAAGCGGATCTCGCGCTTCCCGATCGAGGGTCTGCGGACCACCATGGCGGGCACCATCGACACGCTGGATGTCGAGCCCATGAGCGCTCCGCTCCTGTCGGAAAAGCTCGCCATGATCGCAGCCGACGAGGCCGTCGGCCAATCGGGCCTGCCGGGCACGGATTTCCCGGGCGCATTGTTCATCGCCGTTCCGCCGGTCGAAATGGAATGGCCGCAGCGGCAGGAGCTGGCGGAAGCATCCGGCCAGACCGGCGACGTCACCTACACCGACCTCCTCAAGGCAGCCTCGACGGGCGAGTTCAAGCGCTGGCACGATCTGTTCATCTTCGGGACGGTAGCCGACCGGGTGGCGGATCATTTCGGCACCAAGGGCTCGCCGATCTCCCTCTCCACCGCCTGCTCGTCCGGCGCGACCGCTATCCAGCTGGGCGTCGAGGCGATCCGGCGGGGCGAGACGGATGCGGCGCTCTGCATCGGCACGGACGGTTCGGTGAACCCGGAATCGCTGGTGCGGTTTTCGTTGCTGTCGGCTCTCTCGACCCAGAATGACAACCCCGAGACGGCCTCGAAGCCGTTCTCCAAAAATCGCGACGGTTTCGTCATGGGCGAGGGCGGCGCCGCGCTTGTGCTCGAGAGCGCCGAATCGGCGACGGCGCGCGGCGCGACGATCCTCGGTTATGTGCTTGGCTGTGGCGAGAAGGGTGACGGTTTCCACCGCACGCGCTCGAGCCCCGACGGCGGTCCGGGTATCGCTGCGATCAGGGCCTCGCTCGACGATGCGGGCCTGTCTCCGGACGCCATCGACTACATCAATGCGCACGGCACCTCGACGCCGGAGAACGACAAGATGGAGGCCATGAGCTGCACCGCCGTCTTTGGCGAGCGCATGCAGAATGTGCCGATCTCGTCCAACAAGTCGATGATCGGCCATACCCTCACGGCGGCGGGCGCGGTCGAGGCCGTCCTGTCGCTCCTCACCATCGCGAAGGGCCGTATTCCGCCGACGATCAACCACGCGATTCCGGATCCGACGATTCCGCTCGATGTGGTGCCGAACGTCGCGCGCGATGCGGATGTGCGCTACGTGCTGTCGAATTCGTTCGGCTTCGGCGGTCAGAACACCTGCCTGGTCTTCGGCGCGGAACCGCCTCAATGAGCCGCGTGCTCGTCACGGGTGGCGGCAAAGGCGTCGGCGCCGCCATCGTGCGCGCGCTCGCAGCCGCCGGCCACGATGTCGACTTCACCTATCGTTCGTCGGGCGATGCGGCGGCGGCGCTGGCGAGCGAATTGATGAGCGCTCATCCGGGCCGCAGCATCAACGCGCATGCGGTCGATCTATCGGATCAAGCGGCTCTCGAAACCTTCTGCGATTCCATCGAAAGCGAAGGTTTTTTCGGCTTTGTCCATAATGCGGGCCAATCCTACGACGCGCTCGCCGCCATGATGCAGCAGGACAAGGCCGAGGCGGTCATGCAGGTGAATTTCTGGTCGCTGACCCGGATCGCCAAATCACTGATGCGCGGCATGATTCGTGCGAAGGCCGGACGCATCGTGGCGATCGGATCTGTCGCGGCACTTCAGGGAAATCCAGGCAATGCCGCCTATGCGGCCTCCAAGGGCGCGCTGATCTCCTATTGCCGGACGCTGGCGATGGAGACCGCCAAGCGCGGCGTGACCGTGAACGTCATTGCGCCGGGCTTCATCGACACCGACATGATGGCGCCCTACGCGGCCTATCGCGACAATATGGAAAAGCAAATCCCAAGCGGGCGCTTCGCCAAGCCGGAAGAGATCGCCGGCCTCGCGGCCTTTCTCATGAGCGCGCCCGCCGCCTACATGACTGGTGCCGTGCTGCCGATCGACGGCGGGTTGACGGCCATGATGGGTGTTCATCGCTCGTAGCCGATCTCCCTTCTGTTCCCGGAGACCTCATGACCCGCTTCATCTGCGTTCAATGCGGCAGCCAGTTCGGCGAAACCGAGGCGCCCCCTCCTTCTTGTCCGATCTGCCAGGACGAGCGGCAATATGTGCGCTGGTCGGGTCAGGAATGGACAACGCACGAGGCGCTGAAAAAAACCCACGCCAACGTGTTCACCGACGAGGACGGCGTGACCGGCATCGGCATCGAGCCGACCTTCGCCATCGGCCAACGAGCGCTGCTGGTGCCGTCCGACGGAGGATTCGTGTTGTGGGATTGCGTCGCGCTGGTGACCGACGAAACGGTCAGGCGCATCGAGAAGGCAGGCGGCCTTCGCGCCATCGCGATCTCGCATCCGCATTATTACACCGCGATGGTCACATGGAGCGAAGCCTTCGGCGGTGTTCCGATCCACCTTCACGCGGATGATCGCCAATGGGTGATGCATCCGAATGACGCGATCAGGTTCTGGTCCGGCGACACGCAGGCGATCGGACCTGGCCTGACCCTGATCCGCAGCGGCGGACATTTCGAAGGCAGCACGCTTCTGCACGACGCCAGCGGCGCGGAAGGTCGCGGCGCCCTCTACGTGGGCGACAATCTGCAGGTCTGCCAGGACCGGCGTTACGTCAGCTTCATGCGCAGCTATCCGAACTACATCCCGCTCAACGAGAAAGCGGTTCGGCATATCGCCGATGCGGTCGCGCCGTTTCCCTTCGCGCGCCTCTACGGCGCCTTCGCGCATCGCAACGTGCGCGAGGACGGCAAGGAAGCCGTGGCGCGGTCGGTCGAGCGCTATCTCGCGGCGATCCGCTCGTAGCGCCTGAAACTTTGTCCTTCGAGCCCGAGATACTTCGGAGGCGGCGTTATTTCAAGCAACAGAGTTGCTTATTTCGCAGGTGCGGAATTTTCTCGTTGTGCCATGCTGGCCTCTTTGGAGGTGGACATGCGTATGTTCCGGCTCTCTGATCTCGCCTGCTGGGGGATTGCGTTGTGCCTCAGCACGGGCGCGCTCGCGCAGGCTGCTCCCCCGCCCGCGCCCTCGGTCACCGTGGCAAAGCCTGTCGTGAAAGAAATCACCGAATGGGACGATTTCATCGGGCGGTTCGAGGCAATCAATCAGGTGGATATCCGCTCGCGGGTGCCGGGCTATCTCGATAAAGTTCATTTCCGCGACGGCTCCATGGTGGAGGCCGGAGCGCTCTTGTTCACCATCGATCAGCGCCCCTATCAGGCAGCGCTCGAACAGGCCGAGGCGACGGTCGCGTCGGCGCAGGTAAGCGTCGATTTCACGTCGAACGATCTCGAGCGGGCCGAATCGCTCCGACGCACCGGCAATATCTCCGATCAGCTGCTCGACCAGCGGCGCTCGACCTATCGCACCGCTCGCGCGGAACTCGATCGTGCCCAGGCGGCTCTCCGCCAGGCCAAACTCGAAATGGAATTCACCAGCATCAAAGCGCCCATCGCCGGGCGCATCTCGCGCAAGCTGGTGTCCGAGGGCAACCTCATCAACGCGAACCAGACCGTGCTGACGAATATCGTCTCGCTTGATCCCATCCACTTTTATTTCGACGTCGACGAGCGCTCGTATCTCGCCTATTCGCGGCAGGCGAGCGGCGGAACCCAGACCTCCACCGAGACCGCGCCCAACAAGGTCCAGCTCACCATGACCGACGAGGGCGCGGCGCGCCGGGACGGTCGCCTCGATTTCCTCGACAATCGTCTCGATGCTGCAAGCGGCACGATCCGGGCACGAGCGATCTTCGACAACAAGGACCTGTTTCTCAAACCTGGTCTGTTCGGTCGCATCAGCCTCAGCGGCTCCAATCCCTATAAGGGCGTGCTGATTCCCGATGAGGCTGTTGGAAACGATCAGGACCGGCGCATCGTCTACGTCGTTGCGGACGACAATACAGTGTCGCTTCGCGCTGTGCGGCCTGGTCCCAAGATCGACGGGTATCGGGTGATCAGAAGCGGCCTGTCCGGCGACGAGAACGTAGTGATCAATGGCATTGTGCGCGTGCGGCCGGGAATAAAGGTCGCCCCGCAGCCGACGGTGCTGCCCCCGGTGCGGGAACGCAGCGGCTCCTGAAACCGGCCGGCTCTGGAGAATTCGATGCGATTTGCTCACTTCTTCGTCGATCGGCCGATCTTTGCAACCGTGTTGTCGGTGGTGCTGTTGCTCGTCGGCGGCATCGCCTACACGACCTTGCCGGTAGCCCAATATCCTGAGATTGCGCCTCCTACGATTGTGGTGCGGGCGAGCTATCCCGGGGCCGATGCCCAGACGGTCGCCGCCACGGTGGCAACGCCGCTTGAACAGCAGATCAACGGCGTCGAGAACATGCTCTACATGTCGTCCTACTCGACATCGGATGGTTCGATGGCGCTGACCGTCACGTTCCGCCTGGGCACCGATCTCGATCAGGCCCAGGTGCTGGTGCAGAATCGCGTCTCGGTGGCGACGCCGCGATTGCCGCAGGAAGTTCGCACGCTCGGCGTCACCACGCTGAAGAGCTCGCCCGATCTGATGATGGTCGTGCACATGCTGTCGCCGGACGACACCTACGATCAGCTCTATGTGTCGAACTACGCCCGCAACAACGTGCGCGACGTGCTTCTGCGCCTCGACGGCGTCGGCGATCTCATCATCTTCGGCGAGCGGCAATATTCTCTTCGGGTCTGGCTCGATCCTGAAAAGCTCGCCGCCTTCGGCATGACGTCTGGCGATGTGGTGCACGCCGTGCAGGAGCAGAACGTCCAGGTCTCGGGCGGTTCCCTCGGAGCACAGCCGGCTCCGAGCGACAATGCGTTCCAGCTTGTGGTCAAGACTCAAGGCCGCTTCGAGGATCCACGCCAGTTCCGCCAGATCATCGTGCGCTCGACGGACGATGGCAGGCTGGTCCGATTGCAGGACGTGGCACGTGTGGAGCTCGGTGCGCAGGATTACGTCACCAACTCCTACCTGAACAACAAGCCTGCGGTGGCGCTGGCGATTTTCCAGCGGCCAGGCACGAATGCGCTCGCCTCCGCGGATTCGATCATCAAGATGATGAGCGAACTCAAGCAGACCTTCCCGCCCGGTCTCGATTACGAGATCGTTTACAACCCCACCGAATTCATCGCCGACAGCGTCAGCGCCGTCTACGCCACTTTGTTCGAGGCGGTGCTGCTGGTGGTGCTGGTGATCATCGTGTTCCTGCAATCCTGGCGCACCGCAATCATTCCGATCGTGGCGATTCCCGTATCGCTGATCGGGAGCTTCGCCGTGATGGCGGCGCTGGGTTTTTCCATCAACACGCTGACGTTGTTCGGCATGGTGCTGGCGATCGGCATCGTGGTGGATGACGCCATCGTCGTGGTGGAGAATGTCGAACGCAACATCGCGCTGGGTCTCAGTCCGCGCGATGCCGCTCACAAGACCATGGACGAGGTCGGCGGCGCGGTCGTGGCGATCGCGCTCGTGCTCGCGGCGGTGTTCATCCCGACGGCTTTCATCCCAGGCATCACGGGCCAGTTCTATCGCCAATTCGCGTTGACGATCGCCGTATCGACGCTGATCTCGGCGTTCAACTCGCTGACCTTGTCGCCTGCTTTGGCGGCACTTCTGCTAAAACCCCATTCCCACGAGGTGCCACGCAATCCGCTGACGCGGGCCGGCAAATGGGCCGCAGGGCGCTTCAATAGCGGTTTCGACACGATGGCGGGAGGTTATGCGCGGTCGGTCGGGGTGCTGGTCAGGCATAAACTGATCGTCTGGCCGATCTATCTGGGATTGATCGCCGGCACCGTCTGGATCGCCAATGCGGTGCCGCGTGGCTTCATCCCCACGCTCGATCAGGGTTACGCCATCGTGGTGATCCAGCTGCCGGACGGCTCCTCGCTGTCGCGCACCGACGCGGTCGTGCAGCGCGCTTCACAGATCATGCGCGAAACGCCCGGGGTGCAGGATGCGGTGGCGTTCGCGGGCTTCTCCGGCGCGACCTTCACCAACGCGCCGAATGCGGCCGCCATCTTCGCGCGGTTCCGGCCGTTCGATGAACGGCTGGCCAACAAGCAATCGGCGAGCGCCATCATCGGGCAGCTCTTCGGTCGATTGCAGGCGATCGAGGAGGCATTCATCATCGCGATCCCGCCGCCACCGGTGAGGGGCCTCGGGAATTCCGGCGGTTTCCGGATCCAGCTTCAGGAGCGCACCGGCGACGATCTGGACCGTGTGCTGGCGGCAACCTACGAACTCATGGGGCGAGCGCGGCAGAACCCGAACCTCGCCGGCGTCTTCACGACATTTTCGGCCAATTCGCCGCAGATTTACCTGGAAATCGATCGCGTGAAGGCGCGGATCCTCAACGTTCCCATCCCCAACATCTTCGAGACGCTGCAGGTCAATCTCGGCACCGCGTACGTGAACGATTTCAATTTTCTCGGCAGGATCTGGCAGGTTCGCGCGCAGGCGGATCAGCGCTTCCGCGTCGATCAACGAGACATCAACCGTCTGCGCGTGCGCTCGTCCACCGGCGCCCTGGTGCCCATGGGCACATTGGTGGAAATGCGGGATGTGACCGGTCCCGATCTCGTCCAGCGCTACAACATGTTCACGTCCGTGCCCTTGCAGGGAAACGCCGCGCCGGGCGTGTCGTCGGGCACCGCGCTCGACACCATGGAAAATCTCGCGCGCGGCGTCCTCCCGCAGGGCACGAGCTTCGAGTGGACAGAGCTCGCCTTTCAGGAGCGCCAGACCGGCAACACCGCGACACTGATCTTCGCGCTCTCGGTGCTGTTCGTGTTCCTGGTGCTGGCGGCCCAATACGAGAGCTGGTCGCTTCCCATCGCGATCATTCTCGTGGTGCCGATGGCGGTGCTCTCCGCGCTGATCGGCGTCATGCTGCGGGGCATGGACAACAACATCTTGACGCAGATCGGGCTGGTGGTGCTGGTCGGGTTGGCGGCGAAGAACGCGATCCTCATCGTTGAATTCGCCCGACAGGCGGAGGCCGAGCGAGGCCTCGATCCGATCTCGGCTGTCGTCGAGGCCTGCAGGCTCCGCCTGCGGCCGATCCTCATGACGGCTTTCGCGTTCATTCTGGGCGTGTTGCCCCTCGTCATCGCCACCGGGCCGGGGGCTGAAATGCGCCAGGCTCTGGGAACCGCGGTCTTCGCCGGGATGCTCGGCGTTACGGTCTTCGGCCTGTTCCTGACGCCGGTCTTCTATGTGTCGGTGCGGATGCTCTCGAATTGGCTCAGCCGGAAACCGGCCGCTTCTGAGCCCAAAGTGGAGGAGCGGGCGGCTGCGGAATAGGTGCCGGAGCTGTCGCCCGGCCTGGTCTCGACGAATTCTCTGTCAGCGATTCTCCGGTATCAGATCGCGCTTGCGATGACGCGTTCGAGAAGGTTCATCGCACGCGCGCCATCGTCGATGGTCGGCGCCGCATTCGGCTCGCCGCGCACGACTTTCACGAAATCACCCAGCAGAGCGTGATAGCCTTTGTGGTCTTCGTTGGCGGCGGCCGTCAGGTTCGGTTCCCAGACCAGCGTGTCCTCGCCTTCCCGCAAGGTGGCGTCGCTTTGCGAGACCTTGAAGGGTGGGGCGCGGTAATAGCGGACTTCATGAACGTTGCGGACTTCGACCCGACGATGATCGCCCATCACCTGCCACCATTCCATCGGCGTGCCGCGGGATTGATGGGTGCCCATCACGAGCGTGCCGATGGCGCCGCTCTCGAACCGGAAATCCACGTGGAGCAGGAGCTTGCCGGGCGCCATCTCGTGCCGCCGGGCGCCGATCTCCGCCACCGGTCCCATCAGGCGCGGCACGAGATCGAAATAATGCACGCAGTGATGGAGATAAAAGCCGGAATAATCCGGGTCTTTGGCGAAGTATGTCGGCGCCGTCATGTATTGGCCGAAGAAGCTGGCGCTCTCGCCGAATTCCGCCGAGTGGACCACGTTGAGGCCGATTCGATTGGCGGTCGAATAGGGCTTCATGAAACCGACGATCACCGGCACGCCGGCTTTGCGTGCTGCCGCGGCCAACTCCTCCGCCATCGCCGCGGTGGGAGCCGGCGGCTTTTCGATGAAGACCGGCAGGCCACGCTCGACGGCCGCGAGCCCGATTTCATGATGCCCTTGCGGCCCGACCGCGAGCCCGACAGCATCGATGTCGCGGCGCGCCAGAAGGCTGCGCCAGTCGGCGGTGAGATCCGCCTGCGGCACGCCGTAGCGCGTCGCGGTCGAGGTCAGACGTTGGAGATCCGTGTCGCACAGGGCGGCAATCCGCACGTCATGGCGCGTGAGCTGCGGCAGCAGCATTTCGTTGGCGTGCGTGCCGCAACCGATCCAGCCGATTCTCAACTGGCTCATGCGGCTGCCTTCCCGGCAAAGTCGAGAGCGGCGCGCAGATAGGCGATGCTGGCCGCGAGCTCCCGATCCTCATCGCTGGTCGGCGCACGCCATTGCGCAAGCGGGATGCCTACGCGCTCGTCGTTGCGGCGGAACGGCTCGAGCACGATCGGTCCCTTGTAGCCGATGTCGGAGAGGGCGCGCGCGATGGACGGCCAATTCACGTGGCCCGAGCCGACGAACCCGCGATTGTTCTCGTTGGCCTGAAAATGCACCAGCCGCGAGCCGGTGCGGCGGATGGCCGACGCCATGTCGAACTCCTCCATGTTCATGTGGAAGGTGTCGAGCATCACGCCGACCGTTGGCGAATCCACTGCCTCGACGATCTGGAGCGCATGCCCGGCCGTGTTGGCGATGTCGGTCTCGAACCGGTTGAGGGGCTCGACGCCGAACGTGACCCCCGCATCGCCGGCGCGAAGGGCTGCCCGCTTCAGGCCCGCGACCACTGCGGCGATGCGCCGGGATCGCTCGCCTTCTTCGACGGGTGCCGGCGCACGTCCGGCAAAGACCAGCGGCGCACCATAAAGCGGGCCGCCGACGATCGGTGCGCCAAGGGCCGCGGCGATGTCGGCGCAACTTTCGAGATAGGCGATGCCCGCCTTGTGCGCGGCTTGGTCGGCGCTCGCGAGATCGCGCGAAAGATTGACGCGCGCCGCCAGCACGACGCTCAGGCCCGCATCCTCGATCGCCGCGCGCGTCTCCCGCAGGTCCAGCTCGCCGGGTTCGGGCACCAGCAACTCGACGACGTCGGCGCCGGCGCGCTTCATGCGCGTGAACGCCGCAAAGTGTTCCCGCGTGAAGGGGCGGGCATAAAACATCGAGATCACCCCGATGGCATTGGACATGGTCATGATTTCACCGCACCGGCCGTGAGTCCGCCCACGAGCCGTTTCTGAACGAGAAGAAAGAGAATCGTCACCGGCAGCGCGATCAGCGTGCCGCCGGCGGTCAGCAAGCCCCATTGGATCGTGAACTCGCCGATGAAGAGCTGGAGAGCGACCGTCACCGTTCGCACCGCCTGACCCGACAGCATCATGGCGAAGAGGTATTCGTTCCAAGACGTGATGAAGATGTAGATCCCGGCCGTGAAGACCCCCGGCATCACCAGCGGCAGCACCACGAAGCGGATCGTCTCGAACCGGCTCGCGCCGTCGATCATCGCCGCCTCGTCGAGGTCCTTGGGAATGGCATTGAAATAGCTCGTCAGCATCCAGATCGCGAACGGGATCGCGAACGTGGAATGCCCCAGGATGACTCCGGCAAACGTGTCGATGAGGCCGAGCGTCCGCATCAGCAGGAAGAGCGGGATGATCAGGAGAACGATCGGGAACATGTTGATGACGAGAAACCCGGTCATCAATTGCCGCCGGCCCGCAAAGCGAAAGCGCGAGAATGCGTAGGCGGCCGGAATGCTGACCGCCGAGACCGATCAGCGCGGAACCGCACGCGATCACCATGCTGTTGGCGAGATTTCCGGCAAAACTCGTGCGGCTGATCAGGTCGCGATAATGCTGGAGCGTCGCCTCTCGCGGCAGATACTGGACGGGCCAGATCGACAGCTCCGCCTGCGGCTTGATGGACGTCAGGATCATCCAAGCATAGGGCGCGACGGCGAAAAGCACGACGAGCAGCACCGGCAGTTCCACCTCGAACAGCCGGCGGGTGCGGCGAGCGACGCTCGATCATCGCTCCAACCCTTTCGAGGCGCGGCGCACATAGAGCCACACGACCGCCACGAGCAGGAATGTCAGCACCAGCGCGAGGGCCGCGCCATAGCCGAATTCCATGCTGCTATAGGCGCGAAGGAACGAGTACAGCGGCAACGTGTGGGTGGCATAGCCCGGCCCGCCGCCGGTCATCACCAGGATCACGTCGAGGGAATTCGCCACCCAGATCGTCCGCAGCAGAAGCGCCGTCGCCAGGACGTCGGCGATCGACGGCAGCGTCACATAGATCAGCCGTTGGAACGGCGTCACGCCATCGATTTCGGCAGCCTCGTAGAGTTCGGCCGGCACGGTCTGCAAGCCCGCCAGGATCGTGACGGCAAAGAACGGGAAACCCTGCCAGATGAGCGCGAACATGACGGCGGCCAACGCCGTGTCGGGACGGGCAAGCCACGCGATAGGCGCATCGAGAATGCCCGAGGCGGATCAGGATGTCGTTGATGACGCCGAGATTGAAATCGTACATCCAGGTCCACATCAGCCCGATGATGACGCTCGGCAGAGCCCACGGAATGATGATGAGCGAGCGCGCGAGCCCGCGCCACCAGAAGCTCTGGTTCAACAGCAAGGCGGCGCCGAGGCCGAGCAGGAATTGCAGTCCGACGACGCCGACGATCCAGATCAGCGAATTCCACAGCGAGATCCAGAACACCTCGTCCTGCATGATGGCGACGAAATTGCCAAAGCCGACGAAGACCGCGCTCGACGGATCGTACAGCAGGTAATTCTGCATGCTGAGCCAAGCGGTCTGCGCCACTGGCAGCAGGACGACCGCGCAGGTGATGAAGATGGCGGGCAGGAGAAACCAGAACGGCGTCCAGACCCGGCGCTGCCGGGACTGGCGGAAGGAATTGCAAGGGCGGTCACCGTTGACAATGTGCAGTTCCTGTATGTGCCAAGAATGGCCGCGGCGTATGACGGACCCGCCTCATGCATCGCCGCCGGGATCGCGGAACCGACCCCGGCGGCGGACGATCAGCCGTTGAAATGCTGCTCGATGGCTTTCATCATGTCGTCGGGAGAGATTTGCCCGAGCAAGGCGCGCTGCATGTTGGTCGGCCAGACGCGCCCGATGAAGTCAGGCGTCTTCGGTGAATCCGGCAGCGAGGCGGCGATCGGCAGCGACGCGATGCTCGCATCCACGAAGCGTTTCGGATGCAGGGTCCAGTTCGCCGCCGCCGACGTGGCGATCGGCAGCTGGCCGGTGAACTTGTTCAGCACGATGTTGTTCTCGGCGGTCGACAGGAATGCGCACCACCGGAAGGCTGCTTCCTTGGCCTTGCTGGAGGAGAAGACGGCGTTGGATTCGTCGCCGAAATACGTCCAGCCTTTTCCGTCCGGCGCACGGGGCACGGGCACGGCCGACACGTTGTCGCCGAGCACGCCCACGATCTCGTTCGCCGAGCCCACATGGTGGATCGTCATGGCGGTGCGCCCGGCCTTGAACGCGTCGACGATCTGCCGGAAGCTGTCGGTCGGCGCGGAGGCCGGCACCACTTTGTCCTTGGTGGCGAGATCGACGAACCAGCGGTTGGCCGCGAGGGCTTTCTCCGTGACCATGCCGCCCTTTTCGAACGACGCTCCGCCCCCGAGCACGAACGGCCCCCAATGGTCGAAGCCGCCGGCGCCGCCGCGCAGGCCGAAGCCCGAGATGTCGTCCTTCGTCAGCGCCTTGGCGGCGTTGCGGAATTCCTCAAAATTGGTCGGCGGTTTGAGGCCCGCTTTGGCGAACAGGTCCGGCCGGTAATAGAGGTAGAGCACGACATATTGCAGCGGCAGGTAATATTGCTTGCCGTCCGCGCCGCGATTGATCTTCCAGATGTTGTCGGCGATGTCCGTGCGGCCCGCCCAACCGCCGATGAGGCTGTCGATGGGCTCCAGCGCCTTCATCAGTTGCAGGCGCGCATGCCACGACAGGCGCACCATGGCGCAATCGGGGGCGTTGCCGGCGACGAGCGCGGCGAAAAGGCGTGTCTGATAATCGTTGCCGCCTCCCCACGGAATGCTTTCGGCCTGGACCTTGATGCCGGGATTTTCCGACTTCGAATTTCGACACGAGTTCCGCTGGCGAATGCTGCGGGTTGTCGAAGTGATACCACCAGCGCACAGTCGTCGCGGCCTGCGCGATGGCGGGACTGGCAAGGGGGGCCGCAAGCGCCGCGGCGCCTGCTAGCTTGATGAATTCGCGACGTTCCATGGTTGTATTCCTCCCGCTCTTTTATCGTTGAGGTAATGGGCAACATAGCGTCCGCCCGCGACGATCATCCGGCGCGCGGCATCGAGTTCCCGGGTCATGCGAAGGCAGCCATGCACGACTCCGGGAAAGTGATCGCAGCGAAACGCGATCCCGCGTCGGCGAGCCGCGTTGCCAATGCGAGCGTATCGTCGCGCAGGGGATCGAGGCCGGCCGCCGACAGGTAGATGGGCGGCAATCCCGACAAGTCTCCGCGCGAAGGCGCCGCAAGGCTGATGGTGTTCTCGCCCTCGCGCCGAGAAAATTCGCCCAGTACCACTGCATCGGTCGGTGGTCAGCAGAAGTCTCCGCCGCCCAAGACTCGCATAGCTGCGTGTCGAAAAATCGGGCTCGTAGCAACCGTAGAACAACGCGCGCCGCCGACAAGCGGTGCTTGCCCGCATCGCGCCGCGCGATCATTGCAGCAAGCGCCAGATTGGCTCCGGCCGAATCACCCGCGATTGCAATCGCGCTGGCATCGAATGTCCGCACCCAGCCCACCCTGCTCGACGAACGCAATCGTCTCGAGCACATCCTCGAGAGGCGCTGGAAACGGATGTTCGGGCGCGAGCCGATAATCGACGCCGAGCACCGCGCAACCGGATTCGACCGCGAGATTGCGCATGGTGCCGTCATGGGTGTCGATGGACCCGAACGTCCATCCGCCTCCGTGCACGAACACGATGACGCGGAGAGCTCGCCGGGTCAGGTCGGGCCGAAAAAGACGTGCCCGCAGCACATGATCGCCGCTCTTGATGGCGAGGTTTCTGCGCCGGAATCGCCGGAGCGCCTTCGACTCCACGGGATTGTCGCCGCATCCGAGATAACGCGCGCCTCCGCGATCGGCAGGGCGGCGAGATCGACAGCCGGTTCGGCGCGAAGCCGCTCGCAGGATCATCACTCATCTGCGGATCGATCCAATGACTCACGACGGTTCGCCCTCGCGCGTTACGATGGTGTCGATATGCTCACCGATGGCTTTCGCGAGCCCCGCTCCGTCGCGGGCCGCGAGCAAGTCGATGAGCGCGCGATGGCGCAAGGCCGTGTCAAGCAACGGTCGGCGATGCCCGGGCGCCCACAGCTTCGAGCGATGCGAATGCAGGGTGCAGCGCGTGAGGATCTGTTCCAGCGCTTCGAGTCCGGACAGCCGGAAAATGGTGAGATGGAACACCATGTCGAGCTCGATCAGCCCGTATTCGTCGCCCTTTCGCGGCGACGGCCTCCATGTCGGCCTGAATGTCCCGCAGACGATCGATCGCATTCCTGCGTGACGTTCTGCGCGGCCCGCGGTGCGCCACGGATCTCGATGCGGCGGCGAAGCGCGAGAATCTCGTCCGCCTCCTCAGGGTCGATGCGCGTGATCGTCGTGCCCCGATGGCCGGCGCGGGCCACGAGCCCATCCTCCTGCAGGCGCAAGAGCGCCTCGCGCACGGTGCCCTGGCTGCAGCCGAGCTCGC
Organism: uncultured Alphaproteobacteria bacterium; assembly: GCA_963828985.1. Lineage (GTDB taxonomy): Bacteria > Pseudomonadota > Alphaproteobacteria > Rhizobiales > Beijerinckiaceae > Microvirga. Next base: position 832,229 of record CAWHGT010000003.1, on the reverse strand, counting down.
GCGCGAGCCCCAGCTCGGTCAGATCCGACCTCCGGATTCATCTCATTCATCATGATCCGCCGCTTGACGTGTGTCGTAGACGACATCGCGAGGCCGTTTGATGGGAGCAGCGTACATCGGTGCTCTGGTCTTCATTTATCAATAATAATATCGATAATCCTGCGAGCGTCAACTCCGCCGGGTTCGAGTACTGGTAGGTGAGATGGCGCTCTTGCCTCCGGTGCGAGGGTGAGAGGGTGGAGGTGGCAGGGTGGGAGGGGTGAGGAGCGTGAGAGGTGAGGCAGTGAGAAGTGCTGGCGTCGACTTCCCCACCAAGCAGGCAAGTGGAGGAGCGGCTGAGCTCGGCTGTGTCACTCTACCTCGGGTGAAATGCGGAGCGGGAAGCGCAGCCTCGTCAAGATCGCCGACCTTGTCATTCGGGGCTGGCCCATTAAGCCGCCGCAAGCAGTTACTTTCGTCACTGCCGGTCTGCCGGTCACCCGTGCTTCTGGCCGACGTCGCCCGGAGCGGGTCCCGTGCCAGCAGCGGGAACGACGCTCTCAATGGATAAACCCATGCGTGCCCTTCAGCTCTTCGGCGACCGCGATCTCCGGATCACCGAGATCGATGCTCCTCCGCCGCCCGGCCGCGGGCGAGGTGCAGGTGCGGGTGCGGGCCCTGGCGCTCAACTATCTCGACGTATGGGGCTTTCGCGGCATGGCGTTCGCCAAGCGCAAGATGCCGCAGGCGGTCGGCGTCGAGGCGTCGGGCGAGATCGCGGCGATCGGCGAGGGCGTGAGCCGGTTCAAGGTCGGCGATCCGGTCACCATGTACGGCGCGGAGACCTGCGGCCATTGCAAGGCCTGCCGCGAGGGACGCGACAATCTGTGCGAGAACGTCGCCGGCATCATGGGTTTCCACATCGATGGTTTCGCCCGCGAATACGTCAATCGACCCGAGCGCCTGGTGATCCCGGTGCCGACAGGCGTCTCGTTCGAACAGGCGGCCTGCGCGCCCATCGGCTTCGGCACCGTCCAGCACATGCTGTTCGACAACGCCAAGCTCGGAGCCGGGCGAATCGATCCTTGTCCATGCGGGCGGATCGGGCATCGGGACCGCGGCGATCAAGATGGCGAAGGCTATTGGCTGCACGGTCTACACCACCGTGGGCGACGACGAGAAAGGCGCCAAGGCCAAGGCGCTCGGCGCCGATTTCGTCGTCAATTACCGCACCGAGCGGTTCGAGGGCGAGGTTCGCCGGCTGACCAAGCGCAAGGGCGTCGACGTGGTGTTCGAGCATGTGGGCGCCGAAACCTGGAACGGGTCCCTGCTCTGCCTCAAGCGCGGCGGTCGGCTGGTGACCTGCGGCTCGACCTCGGGCGTCTCCACCACCATGAACCTGATGCAGCTCTTCCAGCAGCAATATCGCATCTTCGGTTCGTTCGGATGCCGGATCGAAAATATCAGCCCAGTCCCTCGACAAGATCGCCGGCGGCATGTCGCCGGTCATCGATTCGGTCTTCCCCCTCGCAGGATTTTCAACAAGGGCCTCGAGCGGCTGGAGAGCCGCAAGGTCTTCGGCAAGATCGTGGTGACGTTCTGAAGCATGACCGGACGGCACGAGCGTCCCGCGCTCGAAGCCGTCGAAAGATCAACAACGTGCTGTCCGGGTTTGCCGGTGGCCAGGAAGTACTCGTGGTTCACATAAGAAGCAGCCTGGTCTTCTGTCCCGCCTGACGGAGATCATCATGGTGGGGCTCGTGCGCGCGGTCTTCGGCTTTGCCCGGGCTGATCGGTCCGGAACGATCGGGCGGCCAGGCGCGGCGCTTGCGCGAACGGATCGGCCCTATCCTGCCTGCCCACAAGACCGCATCGCCAACATTCGCGCGGTCTTCCCGGAGAAAGTCGGACGCGGATGTCCGGGCCATTGCGCGCGGGGCCTGGGACAATCTCGGCCGGACCGGGGGCGAATATCCGCATCTTGGCATCCCTGTTCGATTTCGATCCGGACAGCGCCGTTCCGGGCCGAACGGAAGTGGACGGCATCGAGACATTTTCTGGCTTTGCGGGACGACGGCAAGCCCGGCATCATCTTCTCGGCCCATCTCGGCAACTGGGAATTGCCGGCGATCTGCGCCGCCCGTTTCGGCCTCGACGCCACGGCGGTGTTCCGGGCTCCCAACGATCCGGCAATCGCCAGGGTGCTGCACGAGATCCGCTCCGGCACCATGGGCGGCCTCGAGGCGGCCCGCCAGGGTGCGGCCTTCGCCATGCAGGGGGCGCTGGAGAAAGGGCGGCATCTGGGGATGCTCATCGACCAGCATTTCACCCGCGGCGTCATCGTCGATTTCATGGGACGGCCGGCGCTGGTCAACCCGATCCTCGGAAAATTCGCCCGCCGCTTCGATTGCCCGGTCCACGGCGTGCGCGTCATCCGCCTGCCGGATCATCGCTTTCGCCTGCAACTGACCCCTGCGTCTGACGCTTCCGCGCGACCCCGACGGTCAGGTCAACGTGCAGGGCGCCATGCAGGCGATGACGCAGCGTGATCGAGGGCTGGGTCCGCGAGTACCCGACGCAATGGCTGTGGATGCATCGGCGCTGGCGCGTGCCCGTTCCACAGCTTGTTCCCCAACGGTCAAGCCCGGTCTCAAGCTAAAGTGAGTTCCCCTGCAGGCGCTGTTTCGTGTTCCATGCGGCCATCATGGTTTCACGTCTGAAGCTTTTCTGCGGCCGCTGCTCGGCCTTGCGCTCCTGATCTCGTGCCCGCTCTGGCGGAGCCGCCGCGGGCCGTTCTCGAGCTCTTCACAAGTCAGGGCTGTTCGTCGTGCCCGCCGGCAGACGGCGTGCTGGCCGATCTGGCGCGGCAGCCCGACATCGTGGCGCTCGTCGTTCTCGGTCGATTACTGGGATTATCTCGGGTGGAAGGACACCTTGGCCCATTCGTCCTTCACGGCTCGCCAGAAGGCCTACGCGCAATCCCGCAGCGACCGGCAGGTCTACACGCCGCAGATGATCGTCAACGGCATGAAACCCTGCATCGGCTCCGACCGGGCGTCTGGTCGAGGCCTCGATCAAGGCCACGAGCACCGCGGGCGGACCGCTGCCGGTCAACCTCGATAGTCTCCGAGGCAAACGGCACCGTCACCATCATCGTCAGGGACGACACCCCGCAAACGATCACGCGGGTGGCCGAAATCCTGGGTCCTGCCGGTCTCGCGCAGCGAGACGGTCCAGATCGGCCGTGGCGAGAACCGCGGCCGCACCATCACCTACGCCAATGTGGTGCGCGGCATGAACCGGGTCGGCGAATGGCGCGGCGGCGCCGCGCGCTATCAGGTTTCGCTCGACACCGCCCGCGGCAAGGGCGACGGCTACGTGGTGCTGCTGCAGTCCGTCGAAGACAATGCGCCCAGCGCCATTCTCGGGGCGGCCAAGAGCAAGGGCCTCTAGACGACGTTCTAGAGCACGATCACCTTGTTGGGCAACTCGTCCGTATCGTCGAAACGCGCAGGCGAATGAACCGCGAGAATGGCACCGACCTGCCGGATCGTCTCATGCAGCCCTCGATGCGGGATTGCCCCGCCTTGATGGCCTCGATCAAGCCGCGACGATGTCCTGCCAGGCCTCCGGGCCGACCCGCTCGGCAATCCCCGTGTCGACCAGAATCTCCGCGTAATGCTCGGCCTCGCGCCACATAGATCAGCACGCCGGACCGATGACGGGTGCGGGTCAGGCCGTGGGCCGTGGAATTCGTGGACGCCGCCTCGTGGGCGCGGGCGCGCTTTTCACTCCCGGCGGGATCAACGCCCAGCGAGATCGCCGGAATCGAGAACGCGAGGCTCAAGGCGAGTGCGGCGACAGCCTGCAACAGAAAGATCGTGGCGGGACCGTAGCCGTGAGCCAGATCAGCGGCCATGGGAATGAAGAACGCCACCACACAGCGCCCAGAGCAGCGGAATGAGCCGGTAATCGTCGGCGCGGTCGCGCCACGACGAGCACGATCTCGCCATCCGTATCGCTCTCGACCTCTCGGATGGCCAGCGCCAGCCTTTCCTGTTCGTCGACTGAGATCATGTGCCTACCAGCTCCCCGAAGCGCCGCCGCCGCCCGAGGAGCCGCCGCCGCCCGAAAACCCGCCGCCTCCGCCGCCGAAGCTCCCGCCTCCGCCGCCCCAGCCGCTCCGCCCAGTCCCGAGCCGGTCGTGATCCAGCGGCCGCTTCGGGTGCGGTGGCTTTGCGCCCCAAGACCACGTCGCATCGAGCGCAGGATCATGCACGATCACGATGATCATGACGACGAAATGCAAAAGCGTAGATCGGCACCGACGTGTCGTCGTTCCGAACTTGCGCCCGCCGCTGCCATTCCTCGGCATCGCCGGTGAGGATCGACAACATGCCGTCGATCCCGGCATCGATGCCCGCCGCCGTAATCGCCCTTCTGGAATTGCGGCGCGATGGCGGTGGCGATGATGACCCGCGACAGGGCGTCGGTCAGCGCGCCCTCGAGACCATAGCCGACCTCGATGCGGACCTTGCGTTCCTTCGGCGCAACCAGCAGCAGCGCGCCGTTATTGGTCTTTGCCTGCCCGAGCTTCCATTGTCCGGAACAGACGGTTCGCATAATCCTCGATCTCGTAACCTTCGAGGGACGGCACGGTGGCGACCACCACCTGATCGCTGGTCTTGTCCTCATGCGCCTTCAATTTCGCATCGAGTGCCGCGCGTTCGTCCGGTTTCAGGAGGTTGGCGGCATCGACCACCCGCCCGGTCAGGGACCGGGAAGGTTTGCGCTTAGGCGAAAGAGGCGCGAGAACGAAAGCGCGAGCCCGAGGGCAAGCGTCCGCAAGGATCGCCTCCCACCGCACCGGCGGCGACCGCCTCACCCGGGGGAGCATCGGCCCTAGAACTTTACCGCCGGCGGACGGTCCGATCCGCGGTGGCCGCGAAGGTCTCCATCGGTTTGGAATTCGGGTACATGATGGCGGCGATCCACCGGCCGGGAATGGTCCGGAGCTCGGTGTTGTAGGCCCGCACCGTCTCGATATAGTCGCGCCGCGCCACCGCGATGCGGTTCTCGGTCCCCTCCAGCTGCGATTGCAGGGCGAGGAAATTCGCGTTCGACTTGAGTTCCGGATAGCGCTCGACCGTAACGAGCAGCCGGCTGAGGGCGCCCGAGAGCTGGTTCTGCGCTTCCTGGAACTGTCGGAATTTCTCCGGGTCGGTGATGGTCGACGCATCGACCTGGACCTGCGTCGCCTTCGCTCTTGCCTCCACCACCTGGGTGAGGACCTCGCGTTCCTGCTGGGCAAAGCCCTTCACGGTCTCGACCAGATTGGGAATCAGGTCGGCCCTGCGCTGGTATTGGTTCTGGACCTCGCTCCAGGCTGATTTCGCCTGCTCCTCAAGGGTCGGCACGTTGTTGATCCCGCAGGCCGACAGGCCGAAGTGCGAGGACCACGCCCATCAAGGCCACGCGGATCGGGTGCGGCAGAGCCATCGCCATCATGGAAATTCGACTTTCGATTCGTTGTAGCCTCAAGGCGCTCAACACAAATGAGGCAATCCGCCGGGTTCAACAAGTCGCTTTTGTCTGGTGACCATTCGGCGAGTCGGGCATGATCGAACGGATCAGCTCCCATATGCGGCGAAGGCCTCCGATGACTTTTCTTCCCGAGACCAGCACGCTCCTGACCTATTCGCTCGCCTGCCTGGTGCTTTTCATCACCCCCGGCCCGGACATGAGCCTGTTCCTGGCAAAGACGATGGCGGGCGGCCGCAGGGCCGGGATCGCCTCGATGCTGGGCGCCATGGCCGGATGTTGCGTCCACACGCTGCTGGCGGCGCTCGGACTGTCGGCCCTGCTCGCGGCCTCCGTCACGGCCTTCATGATCCTCAAGGTGGTGGGCGCGCTCTATCTGCTGTGGCTCGCCTTCGACGCGGTCCGGAACGGTTCGGCGTTGAGCGTCAAGGATGAGAAAAAAGCCGAATTGCCGTTCTGGAAGACGTTTCTGGTCGGCGTCGGCATCAACCTGACCAACCCCAAGATCGTCCTGTTCTTCGTGACGTTCCTGCCGCAATTCGTTCAGCCGGGCGACCCGTTCGCGGCCCAGAAGCTGGTTTTTCTCGGTCTGTACTTCGTGGCTCTAACGGCACCCATGGCGGCGATCATGATCGTCTTCGCCGACCGGGTGATCTCGCTGCTGCGCAGCAAGCCGCGCATGATGCGGACGATCGATTATACGTTCGCGGGCCTGTTCTCGGCCTTCGCCATCAGGATCCTGGCGACGTCGGCGCGGTAGCGGATCCGGGCTTCGGCCGGGGCTCCCGGCCGGCGATCGTCCAGATAGACGAGCCCCGCGACCGCGCCGGTGAGACCGAGAACGAAGCTGACGTGCAATTCGCCCGGCGATCCCGATCCGGGCGGAGCCCGCGCAGGATCCACGGAATCGCCGCCGTCAGGATGCCGGTGGCGGCGCCGTACCAGATGGCGCTGCGCGCGCGGATCACTTCGCTCAGGATAGCGACAAGCAGGGGCGGGAAGACCAGCAGGGTGAAAACCACCCGCCCGACCGCGTCGAAGGCCGCCGCGACGATGGGACCGGGATCGTCCGACGAAAACACTTCGTCGACGAAAGCCCAGAAGCCGACCAGCAAGCGTGTTCGCCGGTGAGCACCGCCATCACCGGATCGACGATGGAGGCGATCAGGAGAAAAAGCGAGCTTGCGCCGATGGCGATCAGCAAGGCGAACGGGATGAGGAGGAGATAGCGGATCATGGTTCGGCTATATCATGGGATGTGCCGAGGCCCGTCCGCTAATCGCTGTCGCCAAGCGCGTACACGCCCTCGGCCCCGATGCCCTGCTCCAGCATCAGCCGGGCGCGGGCGCGCAGCTTCTCGGTCTCGCTCTTGAGCTGGCCGCAGGCGGCCAGAATATCGCGGCCGCGCGGCGTGCGGACCGGCGAGGCATAGCCGGCGCGGTACACGATGTCGGAGAAGCGCTCGATGCGATCCCAGTCCGAGCATTCGTATTTCGATCCCGGGCCAGGGATTGAACGGGATCAGGTTGATCTTGGCCGGAATGCCCTTCAGCAGCCGCACCAGTTCGCGCGCATCCGCGTCCGTGTCGTTGACGCCTTTCAGCATCACGTATTCGAACGTGATCCGCCGCGCATTGGACAAGCCCGGATAGGCGCGGCACGCGTCGAGCAGGGTCTGCGATCGGGTATTTGCGGTTGATCGGCACCAGCTCGTTGCGCAATTCGTCGCGCACCGCGTGCAGCGAGATCGCCAGCATGGTGTTGGCTTCCGCGCCGAGCCGCTCGATCTGCGGCACCACGCCGGACGTCGAGACGGTGATGCGGCGACGCGACAGGCCGAGGCCCTCATTGTCGGCGATGACGCCGATGGCGTCGATGACCTCGGACGTGTTGTAGAGCGGCTCGCCCATGCCCATGAACACGATGTTGGTGATGAAGCGCGGCGCTTCCCGCGGCAGGAAGCCGTCATCCGGCGGAGTCTGGTCGGGCCAGTCGCCGATGCGATCGCGCGCCACCACGAGCTGCGCGACGATTTCGGCCGACGTCAGATTGCGGACGAGGCGCTGCGTGCCGGTGTGGCAGAACGAGCAGGTCAGCGTGCAGCCGACCTGGCTCGACACGCAGAGCGTGCCGCGATCGGTCTCGGGAATGTAGACGCACTCGATTTCGGCGCCCTTGTCGTGCGGCCCCGTCGGCGCCATGCGGATCAGCCACTTGCGGGTGCCGTCCTTCGACACCTGCTCGGACACGACCTCGGGCCGGTCGAGCGTGTATGTCTCCGTCAGCGCCGCGCGCAGGCCCTTGCCCACATTGGTCATCTCGGCGAAATCCTGGGCGCCCCGAAGGTAGATCCAATGCCAGATCTGCGCCGCGCGCATCTTCTGCTCGCGCTCCGGCACGCCGATCTCGCCGAGCTTCGCCCTCAGTTGCTCGCGTGTCAGACCCACGAAGCGAGGTGCCGCCAGAGCGCGGTCGCCGGGAGCGACGCTGAGCTCCGCCTTCTTTTCGATGGCGAGGAGTATCGAGGGCGGCCGCGCGTGCGGCGTCGCTCACGGCAACGGAAGCCGCGTTTGGAGTTACGCTTGGCGATGTCGAGCGCCGTCGCCATGGGAGATCATGCCTTGGTTTGATGGATGCGAGCGCGCTCTATAACACGATTGCGTCGGAAACGTGAGACCTCGGATATTTTCGCTGGGGCGTTGCGCCTCAGGAACATTCCTTGCGGGCGCGATCGAGCGCCGCACGTGAAACCGCTCAAGGAATAGCGATCCGTCAGGCTGTTGCCACGCACCGATAGGGTCTTGACGATCGACGCTCGAGGCCTTGCCCATGGTCGCGATCGCCTGGCCTTCCTCGGCGGGGTTCTTCAGCCAGCCGTTGGTATCCTTGGTGATCAGGACGTAGGAGGCGGTGCCGATGGTGGCGCTCGCCGGGCCGTTATCCTTGGCGGTGAAGCCAAGAACCAGCGCGAGTTCGTTCTTGACGTTCTCGGCCGGGCGGAACGACACGAACAGATAAGCGGGATCGCGATTGAGGTTCTTGGGCAGCCGGTCCTTCGGCTGGCTCAGCGCGTAGCAGATCTTCGAGCGGCCGGACTGTGCCGTGTAGACGCCCCAATCGCCCATCGAGGCGAGCAGCGATGCGCCGCCGGGGCCGGTCGCCACCTGCGTGCGGCAGCAGCGGGTCTTCGCCGCCGGCTTTGCGGCTGCCGGAACAGGCTTTGCGGCGACAGGCTTGACGTCGACAGGCTTGGCAGGAACGGGCTTCGCCGCCGGCTTCGACGGTGTGGAGCGCTGAGTCTGGGCGAGACGCCTCGGGAGCGGCACCGAGGGCGGCGAAGGCGCAGAGAACGCCGGCGGCAAGGCCGCGCTGGAGAGATGCGAGATTCATGAGACGCAGCCTATACACCGGATGGTTAAGAACTCTTCACCAGCGGGCTGGAAAAAGGATGCGGCGAAATGACGGCACGGACCCGGCCCAAAAAGAAAGGGGCCGTCGTGAGACGGCCCCTTAGGCTGGGAGGAAATCGTAAGGTGCTGAAACGGAACCGAAGCAATGAAGAAACACTATATCGTATAATTCTGATAAAGCAATAAGATTAAACAGAAGAATTTCGGATCAAAATCCTACAAACGAAGAGTCTCTGGCCAGTGTGACGTTGCGGAGGCGAGAGGGTTTTCAGGAACGAGCTCGCCCAATACGAGAGAATCGATCTTTGCAGAGACCGGATGCGGCTCAATTATGCCGCATCCGCTGGGGAAGGTTTGTCGGCCAGCGCGGCTCTGGCCCGCGCCTTGTGCTCGGGCGTGATGGAGCCTGCAACCTGCGTGATGGCAGCGGCAAGAATCGCCGCATCATCGGCAAATCCCAACAGAGGTAGAAAATCCGCCACCGCGTCCGTCGGGAAGATGAAATACGCGATCGCCCCCATGAGAATCAGCCGAACCCGGTTCGGCGTCTTGGGGTCGGTCGCGCAGTAATAGGCCGCTATGAGATCTTCGGCGAAGGGGATACGGCCGCCCAGCCGCTTCAGCTTGGACCAGAAATCCCGCCAGAATCGTCGCCTCGTCGCCGGCGAGGCCGCGCATGGCGTCCATCTCGGCTTTCGTAAACCGCTTTGCGAATGTTTCGTCCAAGTTCAAAACTCCTTCGACAATCTCGCATCCGGGCTTATCTGCACCAGGCAGGGCGGCTCGCAGAATCATCTGCTCAGGAGAGAACCCATGAAGCTCGACAAATCTATGGCAGCCATCGTGACCGGGGGTGCCTCGGGGCTTGGCGCGGCGACCGCCCGGATGCTGGCGGCCGAAGGCGCAAGGTTGCGATCTTCGACATGAATGCGCAAGCGGGCGAGGCCGTGGCACGGGAAACCGGAGGCATTTTCTGCCATGCGGACGTGACCGACGAGGCCTCGATCGATGCGGCTTTGGAAAAAGCCAGGGCCGCTCACGGAATCGAGCGCATCCTGGTGAACTGCGCCGGGATCGCGCCGGGACGACGCACGGTGACCAAGAAGCGCGAGACCGGCGAGCTGATCGCCCACGACCTCGCGAGCTTCCGCCGCACCATCGAGATCAATCTCGTGGGCAGCTATGCGATGATCGCCAAATGCGCGGTCGCGATGGCGGGCCTCGCGCCGGTGACGGCCGACGGCGGTCGCGGGCTCATCGTCAACACCTCGTCGGTGGCCGCACAGGACGGGCAGATCGGGCAGGCGGGCTATGCGGCGTCGAAGGGCGGCGTTCTGGCCCTGACGCTGCCGGTTGCGCGCGATCTCTCGGGCTTCGGAATTCGCGTCATGGCAGTGATGCCCGGGCTGTTCCACACCCCGCTCTTCGACAATATCGCGGAGGATTACCGCAAATCGCTGGAAGCCAATGTGCCGTTTCCGTCGCGCCTCGGCCGGCCGGAGGAATACGCCACCCTGGTGCGCAGCATCATCGAGAACGACATGCTCAACGGCGAAGCAATCCGGCTCGACGGAGCGCTGCGCATGCAGCCCAAATAGGTCAGTGTTCGTTGCCGCTCCCGGCCGCGAAGCGATCCATGTCCTGCGCCAGTTCGATATCGGCGCGGGTCAGCCCCTTGGCGGCGTGCGACGTGAGCGTCACCTCGACTTTCTTGTAGGTGTTGGACCATTCAGGGTGGTGGTTGCGTTTTTCCGCCTGCATGGCGACTCGGGTCATCCAGCCGAAAGCCTCGTTGAAATCGCCGAACACGAACGTCTTGCGGATCGCATCCCGACCCTCGACCATCGACCAGCCGTCGAGCGACGGTAGCAGCTCGTTCCGTTCCTCGTCGCTCAGTCTCGGCATGGCGTTGTCCCCGCAGGTGATGCTTTGATGGTCATGTCGCCGCAGGCAGGGTTTTCAAGGTCTTCATACGATGGCGAGCAGGCGGATCAGCCCGAGACTGATCGCGCACAGCACCACCAGCGACAAGGTGACGGCGAGCGTGACGCGTCCGCCGACGCGGGCCAGAACCTTGAGATCGACGCCGAGCCCGAGAGCCGCCATGGAAACCACCGTCAGCGCAGTGGCGACCGGCAGGATCGTCCGAAGGATGGCGTCCGGGATCAGCCCTGCCGACCGTACCGTCGACAGCAGCAGAAAGCCGACGATGAACCAGGGGACGAGACGGGCGAACGAGAGCTTGCCGGCGGACCGTCCAACCGCCAGCGAAAGGAACAGCACGACGGGTCCGAGCATCAGAACCCGGATGAGCTTCACCAGGGTGCCGATCTGCGTGCTGATCAACCCCACCGGCAGCGTGGCGGCGAGAACCTGCGGCACGGCGTAGACGGTCAATCCGGCCAGAACGCCGTACTGGATCTCGGACATCCCCAACATCGGCACGAAAAGCGGCAGCACCAGCACCACGACGACACCCAGCACCGCCGTGAACGCGATGGAGGATGCGATATCCTCCGGCTTCGCGCCGATGACCGGCGCAACGGCCGCGATGGCGGAATTGCCGCAGATGGAGTTGCCGCAGGCGACCAGGACGGCCATTCGCTTCGGCAGGCCGAGCCAGCGGCACAGGCCGTAACTCGCCCCGATGGCGATGGCGACCACGACAACAATTCCGGCCAGCAGGCCTGGGCCCGCCTGCATCACCGCCTGGAAGCTGATCGACGCTCCCAGGAGCATCACGGCAATTTCCAGCAGCATTTTCGCCGAGAAGCCGATGCCGTCGGCGAATTGCTTACCCGGCGTCCAGAGGGTTCGCACGCAGGTGCCGAGAAGGATCGCGATGACCAGGGCCTCGAGGTAAGGCCGTCCCGCCCAATGTTCCTCGAGGCGCTGGAGGCCGAAGGCCGCGAGCGCGAGGCCGACGCACAACGCGACACCGGGTGCAAGCTGCGCGACGCGCATTCGATTCATGGTTTCAGCCTTGCGGCGGCCTGTATGTCGCCGCTGCGGGCTCTTCCCACCTGGGACGGTCCGGCGCAAGCCCCTATGGCGGCAGGCCGTCCTCGATTGCCCGCCAATCGTGCCTGATGGCCAGCGGATGCCGGTCGATGATGAGAAAACATCCGCCGCCCGGATGCGACGGACGGCTTTCCCGGCCGATCGTCACATCCTGCAGGTGAGCGGTCAGAAGCGCACCGACAGCCGCCATGGGAAACGATCACGATGTCGCCTTGGCTCGGCTCGCTCGCCGCGATGGATGTGACGGCCTTCACGATGCGCGCCTGCGCGTCGATGGCGCGCTCCCAGCCGCGCACGCTGCGTGTCGGGTGGGCGAAGAACTCTGCCACCACCTCCCAGAATTCCGGCGGCGCGATGTAGCCGGTCGATTCGCGGTCGTTCTCGCCGAGGTTCGCTTCGGTCCGGAAAGGCAATCCGAAAGCGTCGGCGACGATCTCGGCCCCGTCCATCGCCTTGCGTTCGAGGCTCGCATAGACGGCCGTGACAGGACGGTCCGCCAGCATCTCGGAAAACCGGATCATGCGGCCCCGCCCGACCTCCGACAGGGGCCATTCGGGAATCGGCTGGGCCGGATCGATGACGACTTCCGGATGCGTGATGAAAATGATCGATGACATGGGGAACGCCGTAACGAAGTATCGCCGGGTCGTAAAGCCTAGCCGAGCGGATAGGCGGCCTCGACGATGTAAGGTCCGCCTCCGACCGAATCCTTGGCCGAGAAAAGCGCCACGCGAGGCGCCGTGAAGGTGAGCTTGGGAAAATGCCCGCGAGCCACGAAATAATCGGCGACGTCGAGGGGCGACGCGGCGCGCAGCCGCGCCAGCGTCACGTGAGGCGTGAACTTGCGGGCCTCCAGCGGAAGTCCGATCCGCCTCATCATCCGCTCTTCCTCCGCCTGGAGATCGAGGATCTCCGGCGTGGGAACGACCCTTGCGAAGACCGCGCGCGGTTTGCCTCCGCCGAAGGTGTCGAGGCTATCGATGGTGATCTTCAGCGGCTCGCGCCAGCGTCCTTCCTCCAGCACCTCATAAACTTCGCGCGCCATCCGCTCGTCGATGTCGCCGATGAAGCGAAGGGTGATGTGGTAGAATTCGGGATCGATCCAGCGTGCGCCCGGCAGGCCGCCGCGAAAGGCCGCCAGGGCCTGACCGATGTCCGGGGGGATCTCGATGCCAGTGAACAGACGTGGCATGGGACACCTCCGCACATCGCATGTCGGCTTTGATCATGGAATCGATGGCAGCCGTCTCACAAGTGCCTATTCGGGCGATCAACAGCAAGGTTCGAGAGGGCTTATCAGCAGAGGTTCATGGGCAGGGGTTGCAATGCTCCACGTGGATGGCGTCGATGCGCGCTTCGAGCTCGGGCGAGATCTTGACGTCGATGGCGGCGATATCCGTCTTCAGCTGCTCCATCGTCGTGGCGCCGATGATCGTGGACGTGAGGAAGGGCCGCGAATTGACGTACGCGATCGCCATCTGGGCCGGATCGAGGCCGAATTCACGCGCCAGCGCCAGGTATTTGCGCACGGCTTGCTCCGCGACAGGATTTTCATAGCGCTGGCCGCGAGCGAACAGGGTCGTGCGAGCGCCGGCGGGCCTGGCGCCGTCGAGATACTTGCCCGTCAGATAACCCTGCGCCAGAGGCGAATAGGCGAGCAGCGACACGTGCTCACGCATCGAGATTTCAGCGAGCGCCACTTCGTAGGTCCGGTTGAGGAGATTGTAGGCGTTCTGGACCGATTCGACGCGGGGGAGGCTGCGCGCCTCGGCGTGCTTGAGAAACGTCATCGTTCCCCAGGCGCTCTCGTTCGACAATCCGAAATTCCTGATCTTGCCGGCCTTCACGAGGTCGCCCATCACGTGGAGCGTCTCCTCGATAGGATTGGACGGACCGTCCTGCATGTGAAAAATCGTCGGATTCGATCCCCACGGCATCGGCCGGTCGGGGAAGTGGATCTGATACAGGTCGAGGTAATCGGTCTGAAGACGGCGCAGGCTCTTGTCGATAGCCTCCTCGATCTGGGCGCGCGACAATTCCGTCGGCGAACCGTCGTCACGGAACCACGTATTGGCCGAGCGCCCCACCACCTTGGACGCGAGGATCACCTTGTGGCGATTGCCACGCTCCCGGAGCCATGATCCGATGATGCGCTCGGTCGACCCTTGCGTCTCCTTGCGCGGCGGGATCGAATACAATTCGGCGGTGTCGATGAAATTGACGCCCTGGTCGATCGCATAATCAAGCTGGGCGTGGCCTTCCGCCTCGGTGTTCTGCTGGCCCCACGTCATGGTGCCGAGACAGATCAGGCTGACATTCAGGTCGGTACGGCCGAGACGACGATGTTCCATCGATAGGGGCTCCTCGCGAAATCCGTAAGGTTTCCGCGTACGGTCATGACGATGCCGACAACGCGTCAGCGGTTTTGAAGGCGCGCGAGAAAGGTCTCGACGCTGGGCAGGATGCGCGAAACGATCACCTCGACACCCTTGGCCGTGGGATGCAGGCCGTCGGGAAGATTGAGGCTGGTCTCGCCCACGACTCCATCCAGGAAAAACGGATAGAGCACGAGGTCGTGCTTCTTCGCAATATCCGGGAAGATCCGGTTGAACGCCCGGCCGTAATCGACCCCCAGGTTGGGAGACGCGTACATGCCGGCGAGCATCACCGGAATGCCGCGGGCCTTCAGCCGCTCGACGATGGCCTCGATGGCACGGCGCGCAACCGCCGGGTCGGTGCCGCGCAGCATATCGTTGGCGCCGAGTTCGACGATGACGCCATCCGTCCCGTCGGGCACCGACCAGTCCAGCCGGTCGAGCCCGGCCGTGGCGGTATCGCCCGACACACCCGCGTTGACGACTTCGACCTTGTGCCCGCGCGCCCGGAGGGCTCTCTCGAGAACGGCAGGGAAGGCGGCATCAGCCGGCAACCCGTAGCCCGCACTCAGGCTGTCGCCGAAAGCCACGATGGACAAAGGGCGGCTTTGTGCCCGAGCCGGGCCGTTCGCAGCCGTGGCCGCGCCGATGACGGCCGCACACGCAAATATGATCATCATGATTCGGCCCGGTTGGCGCTTCATCGATTGGCTTCCCATATGGTCGGATGGAGTCGGCGGGGATTTTGCCGGACTCAAACGTCGAATTCCCAACAGATCGGGTGATTGCGGATGCAGGACAAGGCCATTTCGCTGCACGATATCGATTTGAGCCTCGGGCGAGGTGCCGCCCGGGTCCATATCCTCAAGGGCCTCAGCCTCGATATCGCCGTGGGAGAAGCGGTCGGGCTGGTGGGTCCGTCGGGATCGGGCAAATCGACCCTTCTCATGACGATGGCCGGCCTGGAGCGCCCGGATAGCGGCCGGATCGTGGTCGAGGGAACGGACCTTGCGGCCCTGGACGAGGATTCGCTCGCCCGTTTTCGCGGTCGGCGCATCGGCATCGTGTTTCAATCCTTCCATCTCGTTCCCACCATGACGGCCCTCGAAAACGTCGCCTTGCCCCTGGAGCTCGCCGGCAGCCGCGATGCGTTCGAACGAGCCGAGGTGGAATTACAGGCGGTGGGTCTGGGAGACCGGCTCCAGCATTATCCCGCCCAACTTTCCGGCGGGGAGCAGCAGCGTGTGGCGATTGCGCGCGCTATCGTGCCCAATCCGGCCATTCTGGTGGCGGACGAACCGACGGGCAATCTCGACGAGGCCACGGGCCAGTCGATCATCGACCTGCTATTCGCCCTCAAGCGGGATCGTGGCGCCACCCTAGTGCTCGTGACGCACGACCTCAATCTGGCTCGCCTCTGCGACAGGATGGTCCGGTTGCGCTCCGGACGGCTGGAGGTCGATCCGGCCTCGGTCTCGGGTTAGGGCGGTCCCATGCACGGCACCCTTTCGGTTCCTCAGCCGCGCCCGAGGCGCACACCCTCCTCGCCGTTGATCCTGCGCCTCGCATGGCGAGAATTGCGCAGCGGATTGCAGGGATTTGGAATCTTTCTCGCCTGTATCGCTCTCGGCGTCGCGGCGATCGCGGGCGTGTCGTCCCTGTCGCGCTCGCTCACCGACGGCATTGGCCGGGAGGGCCGTCGAATTCTCGGCGGCGACATGACGTTCTCTTTGCTCCAGCGGGAGGCGAGCCCGACCGAACGCGCGTTCCTGTCGGCCCAGGGACAGGTCGGCACGGTCGCGGGCCTCCGCGCCATGGCGATCGCCGGCGAGAAGGGTTCGGCGCTGGTGGAGATGAAGGCAGTCGACGCCACCTATCCGGCGGTCGGAAATCTCGAGACCGATCCGCAATTGCCGCCGGCCGAGCTGCTGGCGAGCCGAAACGGTGCCTTCGGTGCCGTCGCGGATCCGGTGCTGCTCGCGCGGCTCGACATGAAGGTCGGCGATCGCGTGACAATCGGCGACGCCACGATCGAGTTTCGTGCCAGCCTGCTCTCGGAGCCCGACAAGATCGCCAGCGGGATCGGCCTCGGTCCGCGCCTCATCGTCTCGCAAGAGGCCCTGGCGGCGACCGGCCTCGTGCAGCCGGGAAGTCTGGTGCGATGGACCTATCGGTTGATCCTGCCGCCGGTGCTGGCGACCGATGAAGGTCTCGTGCGCGTCGAAGCGGAAGCCGGTCGGGTTCTCCCCGAGGCGGGCTGGAGCATCCGCACCCGCATGAATGCGGATCCGCGGTTTGCCAAGAACATCGAGCGATTTACGCAATTTCTCACCCTTGTGGGGCTCACGGCGCTGCTCGTGGGCGGCGTCGGGGTGGCGAATGCGGTGCGCGGCTTCGTCGATCGCAAGCGCGCCTCCATGGCGACCCTGAAAAGCCTCGGCGCGCCGGGTGGCCAGGTGGTGGCGCTCTACATGACGCAAGTGATGGCGATCGCCGCCATCGGCATCGCGATCGGCCTTGTTGTCGGAGCCGCGTTGCCGTTCGTCGTCACGGCTTTGTTCGGTCATCTCCTGCCGATTCCGATTGCGCCGACCCTCGCCTGGGGCGAACTGGGGATCGCGCTGCTCTACGGCTTGCTGACCGCGCTCGCCTTCGCGCTCGCGCCGCTTGGACGCGCCCACGACATTCCGGTCTCGGGCCTTTTCCGGGACCAGATCGAGCCCGGGCGGGCATGGCCGAGGAAGCGCTATCTGGTGGCGCTCGTCCTGTCGGTCGCAGCCCTGATCGGACTTGCGGTATTCGCCGCCTATGATCGGCGCATCGCGCTGATGTTCGTCGGGGCCGCCGCGGCCTCGTTCGCGCTGCTTCGGCTGGTGGCGCTCGGCATCATGGCGCTGGCGCGGCGCCTGCCTCGCCCCCGGCAGACGGGTCCGCGTCTGGCGCTTGCCAATGTGCACCGGCCGGGTGCTCTGACGCCGTCTCTGGTCCTGTCGCTGGGCCTCGGCATCACGCTCCTGGTGACGCTCGCGGTGATCGACAGCAACCTGACACGGCAGCTCCGGCAGACCCTGCCCGAAAAAGCCCCGAGCTTTTTCTTCCTTGATATTCCGAATGCCCGCGCGGACGACTTTCGAATCGTTCCTCAAACGGCAGGCGCCCACCGCGCGCGTCGACAGGGTGCCGATGATGCGCGGTCGACTTGTGACATTGCGCGGGCTGCCGGTGAGCCAGATCAATGCGAGCGAGGAGGTCTCCTGGGTGCTCGACGGAGACCGCGGCATCACCTACGCGACGAAAATACCGGAAGGTTCGAACCTGATCGCGGGCGAATGGTGGCCGGCCGATTACCGCGGCAAACCGCTGGTGTCGTTCGAGGCGAAGGTGGCTGAGGGTCTCGGGCTCTCCCTCGGAGACGACATCACCGTCAACGTGCTAGGCCGCAACATCACGGCGACCATCGCCAATCTCAGGCAGGTCGAATGGCGCTCGCTCGGCATCAATTTCGTCATGGTGTTTTCGCCCAACGCCTTCGCGGGAGCGCCGCACACGCATCTCGCCACCGTGACTTTCCCGGACGGATCTGACGCGCGATCCGATGCGCAGATCCTGCGGCAATCGGCCCAAAGCTTTCCGATGGTGACAAGCGTGCGGGTGAAGGATGCGCTGGAAGCCGTCAACGACATCGTGTCCCAGCTCGTCATGGCGATTCGCGGCGCCAGCTCGATCGCGCTGGTGGCAAGCCTGCTGGTGCTGGCCGGCGCGCTGGCGGCCGGTCACCGTGCCCGGCTCTACGATGCGGTGGTGCTGAAGACGCTCGGCGCCACCCGCGCACGATTGCTGTCGGCCTATGCGCTCGAATATGGAATTCTCGGGATTGCCAGCGCGATTTTCGGCCTTCTGGCGGGAACGCTCGCCGCTTACCTCATCGTCACCCGCGTCATGAACCTGAGCTTTTCGTTCGATTTGTCGGGCGCAGTTCTGGCATCGGCGCTGGCCGTTCTGGTGACGGTGGGTCTAGGCCTCGCCGGCACCTGGAGAATTCTCAGTCAAAAGCCGGCTCAGTATTTAAGAAACCTTTAAGGGTTGCGGCGAGAGCGGTGTTCGAACACACGGGTGCCGGGGCGCAGGGTCGGACAATCAACTTGAATGTTCTTGGGTCACGAGACGTTGAAGCTTGGCGTTGCCTCTTGCGCAAAGAGGGCCGACCTCTCATATTTCGGAAGTCGCCATCGGTGGCGACCGTAGGCCGATGTCTCGGCCTCTCGAGGGAACACAGCGGGACACCGTGAGAAAGGGCTCCGATGCAACCGTATGAACAGAAACAATATGCCGCCAGTACCGGCTTTGCGCGCTCGGCGGCGCAGGTCGATCAGGGGCTTCGCGCCTTCATGCTCGGCGTCTACAACAACATGGTCCTGGGCCTGGCCATCTCGGCCGTGATCGCCTTGGGCGTCAACATGCTGGCAACCACCAGCGATCCGTCGCAAGCCGCCGCCCAGATGGGCAGCGTCTATCTCACGTCGTTCGGCCGGACGCTTTATGCCACGCCTCTGATGTGGGTCGTGGCCCTGGCGCCGCTGGCGTTCATCTTCATGTTCTCGTTCCGGATGGACAAGATGTCGGCGGCGTCCGCCCGCATGACATTCTTCGCCTTCGCGGCGGTGATGGGCGCGTCCCTTTCGACGTTGTTGATCCGCTACACCGGCGCGAGCGTCGTGCAGGTGTTCTTCATCACGGCGGCGTCGTTCGGCGCCTTGTCCCTGTGGGGCTACACCACCAGCCGCAGCCTCTCGGGCATGGGCTCGTTCCTGATCATGGGCGTGGTCGGGCTGATCATCGCGTCGATCGTCAACATCTTCGTTGCATCGAGCATGATCCAGTTCGGCATCTCGGTGCTGGGCGTTCTGATCTTCGCCGGCCTCACCGCCTACGACACGCAGAAGCTGAAAGAGATGTACCTCTACGGCAACTACGACACCGAGGCTGCCGCCAAAGTATCGGTGTTCGGCGCGCTGACGCTGTATCTGGACTTCATCAACATGTTCCAGTTCCTGCTCGCGCTGTTCGGCAACCGCAACAACTAAGCGCGTCCTCCGACCAAACTTTCGTCGAGAAGCCCCGGCTGTTAAAAGCCGGGGCTTTTTCATTTGCGGCGTTGCCCCCGGATTCGCGAGTTTCATCGATCTCCGAGGCGATGCCGCGCCTTTGATTGTTGCGAGCCCCGATGAGCATCAAGTTGCGCGCCTGCCTCGAAACCGACATTCCCTCCATCACGGCGATCTATGCCCATGCGGTGACGCATGGCACGGCATCGTTCGAGCTTGTGGCGCCGGATCAAGCCGAGATGTCGCGCCGCCGGGCGGCCCTGATCGACGCGGATTATCCCTATCTGGTTGCCGAGCGGGAGGACGCCGTCGTCGGCTACGCGTATGCGGGCCCGTATCGCCCCCGGCCTGCCTATCGCTCGACAGTCGAAGATTCGATCTACGTGGCGCCGGAGGCCCAAGGGTCTGGGATCGGCAGCCTTCTGCTTGCGCGGCTCATCGCGGAAGCCGAAGCGCGGGATTTCCGCCTGATGGTGGCGGTGATTGGCGACGAGGAATCGCACGGCTCCATCGCGCTTCACCGAAGCCACGGGTTCGACCTCGCCGGAACCCTGCCGGGGATCGGCTACAAGCATGGTCGCTGGTTGTCGACCGTGCTGATGCGGCGGGTTCTCGGACGCTGGAATCGCCGCTCCGCCGACGCGAGGGTTGGCGGGTTGAGCGAGTTATGGCGGATTGTCCGCTTCAAGATCTTGTGAGATTCCCAAGCGATCCTGTCGCCAACGCCAGAGCATCCCTTGCTGTCGGCGAGACCTGCTCCCGATTCCGCAGCGGATGCCCTTTTTGTCGCTCCTTGGCACGGAACAGGGGGACGCACGACGCATTGTCGGGGCGGAGGGGTCAGATAGGAGATCCTCATGCGTAAAGTCATGCTCGCCGCACTTTCGGTGGCGTCAATCGGTGCGGCGGTCTCAGCCGCATCCGCCGGGGACGCTTTGTCACCTTATGAGATGAACGCGTTTCTACAGAAGGATCAGGCCGCCCATCAGGGCTATCACCCGCAATACTACCCTCAATACGATCCGGGAAGCACGGGCAGCATCGGGACGGCACCTGGGGCCATGTATGGTCAACCGGAGCTTTGGCCCCCCTGCATGGCAGGCCCTCCCAATTGCACGGCGGCCGGGTATCCGAACCTTCGCTATCTTCGCGAGATGAACGGCGGATATTAGTTGCTTCCTCAGTCCTGACGTCGGCCCGTCGCTTGCGGCGGGTCGACTCGAAATCAGCCCGCCACCACGCGGAGCGGCCTGTCGATAACCCGCAGCACCAGACCAAGATCGTTGCCGCGCTTCAGAATCGAGTCCGCTGGCCACCACCACCGAATAGGCGCCTTGCTTGCGCGCCAGCTGCGGCTCCTTTTCGACCCGGTAGAGCGGCACTTCGGAACTGCGTCGATAGATTGAGAACACGGCCTTGTCGGAGAGGAAATCAAGGGCGTAATCGCGCCACTCTCCCTCGGCGACCTTGCGCCCGTAAACATTGAGGATGGTCTGCAATTCGACCCGGTCGAAAGAGACTCGTTTGGGCGTTGTGGGAAAGGACAGGACAGGGGCAGATTGAACAGGCCCCTGGGCCGCATGATTATGTCGCTTCTCGGCGATGTCACCTTCGCTCATGATGCCTCCGGCGAACGTTGTGTGCTGTGATGATGGGACGCTTGGAGAGCCGGCGCAACCCGCGTTTAACGAGGCAATCACGGCTTCGTCAACCCGACCGCAATGTTGCCTCAATCATGCCGTTTGGCAGCCCTTTTGCGGCTTCATCAATGAAGCGTTGCCTCGACGGCCCGGTTCATCGTCCTTCTGGATAAGTCAGCCCCCCAGCCCCCGGAAGTTTGACGGGCCGGGCCAATTTCTACAAAGTCGAGGCAATCCGTTTTCGGTGAAAGCCGCCCTTCGCGGGCGGCTTTTGTCTGTTCGGGCGCCATGCCGGCCGAAAGTGCTGCCGCGCGAGAACGAACCACCGATTTCGGTGCCTTCGCGGGGGTGAGAGTTGCGCCGCACACGGACCTGTGCCAACGCTCGGCTAAGATCGTCGAGTGTGAGGGTTCAAGCGCATGAGGCTGGAAACGCCAACCAGCGGCAGCGAGCTGACAACGCAAGCCGTAGCGATGCTGGAAAGCCGGCACAAGATGGTTCCACCGGCCTTTGTGCCGGTGCTCTTCGGGCGGGTGCCGGCCGAGGATCTCTCGCCTTATTCGTCTTCGGCATTGGCGGATCTCGCGGCGGCGGCCTATGGGCATCTCGGGTCGCCACGGTTGAAGGGCGCCGATATTCGCCTCCTCGATCTCGAAGTGGAACGCGGCGGGCGCGCCCGTGACGTTACGGTGCTCCAGGTCGTCAACGACAATATGCCGTTCCTTCTCGACTCGACCCTCGCCGAAATCGTCGACGAAGGTTACGAGCCGCTCCTTGTCGCCCACCCCATTCTTGCGGTCGAACGGGACGAGGCCGGGAATCTCGTGCGGTTCTTCGGCGAGGCGCTCAAGACCGGTTTGCCCCCGGCGGCCGGGGTCAGACGCGAGAGCTTCATTCACATCCACCTCCCGCGGATCGACGATGCGGCTTCACGCCAGCGCCTGGTTGAAGCTTTGGCGCGCGTCCACGAAGACGTCTCGCTGGCGGTCAACGATTTCCCCGCCATGCAGGCGCAAGTCCGCGCCATCGTCGAAAGCTACCGGCAGCATCCGCCCCCGCTTCCTGGCGACGAGGTCGACGAAGCGGTGGCGTTTCTCGATTGGATGTCGCGCGACAACTTCACCTTCCTGGGGATTCGGGAATATCGCCTGCCATCCGACACCGCCGCCGATCCGGTCGAGGGATCGGGTCTGGGCCTGTTGCGCGACCCGTCCGTGCGAGTGCTTCGACGCGGCCGCGAACTGGTCGCGATGACGCCCGAAATCAGGGCCTTCCTGGCTTTGCCGAAGGCGCTGATCATCACGAAAGCCAATGTGAAATCGCGCGTCCACCGGCGTGCGCATCTCGACTATGTGGGCGTGAAGCTGTTCGACGGACAAGGCCGCCTGAAAGGCGAATTGCGCATCGTCGGCCTGTTCACCGCCAGTGCCTACACCAACACCACGAGCGAAGTTCCCTACTTGCGGAACAAGGTAGAAAAGGTGATTGCCCGCGCGGGATTCGACCCGTCGAGCTATGCCGGACGCGCATTGCGCAACGTCCTGGAGAATTATCCGCGCGACGAACTGTTTCAGATTGACGAGAATACCCTTTACGATTTCGCGCTCGAGATCATGAATTTGTCAGAGCGTCCGCGCATCCGCGCGTTGGTTCGCGCCGACGAGTTCGACCGCTTCGTGTCGGTGCTCGTGTTCGTGCCCAAGGAACGCTACGATACCGACGCACGCCGTCGGATCGGCGAATTCCTGGCCGGTATTTTCGAGGGAAGGCTCTCCGCGGCGTATCCGGCTTATCCGGAAGGACCGCTTGCGCGGACCCACTACATCATTGGCCGCGACGAGGGAAAGACGCCGTACGTCTCGCGCGAAACGCTCGAAAGCGGCATCGCCACGATCGTGCGCACCTGGGCGGACGCCTTGCGTGACGCGCTCGATGTCAGCATCGGCGGACCGCGAGCCCGCAATCTCGCCTCACGCTACGCCAACGCGTTCAGCGCCGCCTATCGGGAGGCCTTCAGCGCCGACGAGGCGATCGTCGATGTGGGGATCCTCGAACAGCTCTCCGAAGCTCGGCCCCGCGCCGTCGACCTGTTCCGCCGCGAAGGCGACGACGAGACCCGCGTCCACCTGAAGGTCTTTTCGCGAGGGTCGTCGCTACCTTTGTCGGAGCGCGTGCCGCTTCTGGAAAATCTCGGCTTCCGCGTCGTCAACGAGCGCACCTACCGCGTCGCCTCCACGGGCGAGACCGGCAAGGACAGGGTCTGGCTGCACGACATGACTCTGGAGCGCGCCTCCGGCGGCGCGATCGAAATCAATGCGATCCAGGATCTCATCGAAGCGGCCCTCCTGGCGCTTTTCCGCGGGCTTGCGGAATCCGACGCATTCAACCGCCTCGTCCTCGAGGCAGGTCTCGGTTGGCGCGACGTCGCGATGGTGCGCGCACTCGGGCGTTACCTGCGCCAGACCCGCATCCCCTACGCGCAGGATTATCTTGCGGAAACGCTTGCCCGACACAGCGAAATCGCCACCAAAATCGTGGCGCTGTTCTACGCCCGGTTCGACCCCCGCATCGAGAACGGTGCTGCGCGCGATAAGAGCGAGGCGGCGATCCGCACCGAGATCGAGGAGTTGCTGCGCAACGTCACCAGTCTCGATGACGATCGCATCCTGCGCCGCTTCATCAATCTTGTCGAAGCGGCGATCCGCACAAACTACTTCCAGCTCGAAGACAACGGATTGCCGCGCCAGACCATCGCGTTCAAGTTCGAATGCGCCAAGGTCGAGGGGCTGCCGCTGCCGAAGCCGCTCTACGAGATCTTCCTGTATTCGCCGCGCGTCGAGGGCGTCCACATGCGATTCGGACGGGTTGCGCGAGGAGGATTGCGCTGGTCCGACCGGCCGCAGGATTTCCGCACCGAGGTTCTGGGTCTCGTCAAGGCGCAGCAAGTGAAGAACGCCGTCATCGTGCCGGTGGGCGCGAAAGGCGGTTTCGTGCCCAAGCAATTGCCGCCGGCAAGCGATCGGCAGGCCTGGCTCGCGGAAGGCACCGAAGCCTACCGCATCTTCATCCGGACGCTGCTGCAACTCACCGACAATATCGTGGGCGACCACGTGGTGCCGCCGCCCGACACCGTGCGGCATGACGGCGACGATCCTTACCTCGTGGTGGCGGCCGACAAGGGCACGGCGACTTTCTCCGACACCGCCAACGCGCTGTCGCTCGAAAAAGGCCACTGGCTCGGCGACGCCTTCGCGTCCGGCGGCAGCCAGGGTTACGACCACAAGAAGATGGGCATCACCGCGCGTGGCGCGTGGGAAGCGGTGAAGCGTCATTTCCACGAGATCGACATCGACATCCAGTCGGAACCGGTGACGGTCGTGGGCGTCGGCGACATGTCGGGCGACGTGTTCGGCAACGGCATGCTGCTCTCCCGCAAGCTCAAGCTGGTGGCCGCCTTCGATCATCGCGACATCTTTCTCGATCCCGACCCCGACCCGGAAATCTCCTTCGTGGAGCGCGAGCGCCTGTTCGGCCTCTCGCGATCGAGCTGGCAGGATTACGACAAGGCGCTGATCTCGAAGGGTGGCGGCGTGTTCTCGCGCAGCGCCAAATCCATTCCGCTCTCGGACGAAATTCGCGTGAAGCTCGGCATCGACAAGGCGGAGGCAACGCCTGCCGAAATCATGAGCGCGATCCTCAAGGCACCGGTTGGGTTGTTGTGGTTCGGCGGCATCGGCACCTATGTGCGCGCCGCCTCGGAGAGCGACGAGCAGGTCGGCGACCGCGCCAACGATGCGATCCGCATCGCGGGCGGCGAGGTCCGCGCGAAGGTGATCGGCGAAGGCGCCAATCTCGGCATGACCCAACGGGGCCGCATCGAGGCAGCGCGCGCGGGGGTCAGGCTCAATACCGACGCCATCGACAATTCGGCCGGCGTGAACACCTCCGACGTCGAGGTCAACATCAAGATCGGCCTCGCGGTGCCGGAACGCGATGGCCGCCTGACCGAGGAGGATCGCAACGCGCTCCTGGTCGAGATGACGGACGACGTGGCGAAACTCGTGCTGCGCAATAACTTCCTTCAGACGCTGGCGCTCTCCTTGTCGGAGCGTCGTGGTGTCGGCGATCTCGGATTTGCCCGACGCCTGATGCATATGCTGGAAGCGCAAGGGCGGCTCGACCGCGCCATCGAATATCTGCCCGACGACGCGGCCCTGACGGAACGCGCCCGGCGTGGCGAAGCCTTGACGCGACCGGAACTGGCGGTGCTCCTCGCCTACGCGAAGCTGTCGCTCCACGATGAATTGCTCGACAGCCCGGTGCCGGACGATCCCTATCTCAGCAAGGAGCTGGAGCGATATTTCCCGGCCGCCATGCGTGAACGCTTTCCGGATGCGGTCGCCAACCACCGCCTGCGCCGCGAGATCATCGCCACGCAGCTTGCCAACGCGATCATCAACCGGGGTGGCGCCACCATGGTGGCGCGTCTCGTCGACCAGACCGGCGCCGATGCGCCGACGATCGCTGCCGCCTATGCGGCGACGCGGGATTCCTTCGGCTTGGGCGATCTCAACACCGCGATCGATGCGCTCGACGGCGCAGTGTCGGGCGCGGTGCAGCTCAAGCTCTATGGCGATCTTCAGGACTTGCTGATGAACCGTATCGTGTGGTTCATCCGCAACGTCGATTTCACCAAGCAATCGCTGGCCGATATCATCGGGACCTATTCGGCCGGGATCGCCGAAGTCGCACGCGGCTTGCCCAAGACCCTGTCCGAAGAGGCGCTGGCGCAATGGCACGAGCGCACGAACGCGCTCGTCGAGCAGGGAACGCCGGCCGATCTTGCCCGCAGCATGGCGGCCATTCCCGATCTGGTCGCCGCACCCGACATCGTGCTGACGGCACAGCGCACCGGCAAACCGGTCGAGGATATTGCCCGCACGCATTTCGCCATCGAAGCAGCGTTCCGCCTTGGCGCGCTGATCAACAGCGCGCGCGATATCGCGGTGAGCGACTATTTCGACCGTCTCGCACTCGATCGCGCCATCGACAGCATCGCGACGGCCCACCGCAACCTGACGGCGGAGGTGGCGGCCGCCGGCACTGCTGGCGTGACGGGCGTCGAGGCCTGGAGCACGAAACGCGGCGCCGACGTCACGCGCATCCGGAGCGCCGTCGACAACATCGTGTTGTCAGGACTCACTCTGTCGAAGGTGACGGTGGCGGCAAGCCTGCTCGGGGATCTGGCGCGAAACTGATGGCATCGCCAAAGGAATGCCGGTGAACCAGCACAACGCTTTGAAGTCGCGTGCTCCGGCCGAGCGGAACGCTCCGGCAGGCCTCGACGCTCACCCGGCCATGGCCTCCAAACCCGCCATTGTGGGCTGGCTCCTGTTCGACTGGGCGTGCCAGCCCTTCTTCACGCTCGTGACCACCTTCGTGTTCGCGCCCTATTTCGCGGCCTCGCTGGCGCCTGATCCCGTGACTGGTCAAAGTCTATGGGGATTTGCCACCGCGGCGGCGGGTCTGATCCTCGCATTCCTGTCGCCGGTGCTCGGGTCGGTGGCGGATGCGACGGGCCCGAAAAAGCCGTGGATCCTCTCGTGTGGGCTGATTCTCTTCGCGTCGAGCTTCGCGCTGTGGTTCGCGGCTCCCGGCCAGGCTCACGCCATTCCCGTGGCGTTGGTGGGATTTGCAGCCGGCACCGTGGCGGTCGAGGTCGCGGCGGTGTTCAACAACGCGATGATTCCACGTCTCGTGCCGCCGGAGCGCTATGGCCGCCTGTCCGGAACGGGCTGGGCGATCGGTTATTGCGGCGGCCTGATCTCGCTGGTGATCGTGCTCGGCTTCCTCGCCGCCGATCCCCGGACCGGCGTCACGCTTGCGGGCTTTCGTCCCCTCTTCGGCCTTGATCCGGCGCAGATGGAGGGCGATCGCGCGGTCGGGCCGTTCTCGGCGATGTGGTTCCTCATTTTCGTCATGCCGCTCTTCGTTTTCACCCCCGATGTGACGCGCTCCGCGCTCAGTCTGCGGGAGGCCGCCCGCCAGGGCCTTCGGCAGGTCGGCAGCACCATCGCGGACGCGCGCCGGCACCACAGCGTCGGCCGCTTTCTTCTCGCCAACATGGTCTACCAGGACGCGCTCGTGGCCCTCTTCGCCTTCGGGGGAATCTACGGCGCCGGCGTGTTCGGCTGGCAGGCGACGGAGCTCGGCATCTTCGGCATCCTGCTGACGATCACCGGCACGATCGGAGCGCTGATCGGCGGGAGGCTGGACGATCGCTTCGGCGCCAAACCGGTGATCCTCGGTGCGATCTCGGTGCTGGCGGTCGTCTCGCTGGGCATCCTGTCGGTGGGCAGCGATCACATCCTGTTCGTCGTCCCGACGGCTCCGCCGGTCGAGGGACTTTACGGGAGCGTTCCCGAGAAGCTTTTCTTGGCGCTCGGCCTCTTCATCGGCGCGGTCGCGGGCCCGCTCCAGGCCTCATCCCGCAGCCTTCTGGCCCGCCTCGTCCCCGCCGCGGAGGCAGGGCGCTATTTCGGCCTGCTGGCGCTCTCCGGCAAGGTCACGTCGTTCCTCGCTCCGCTCACGGTGGCGGCGGCCACGTGGCTGTTTCAGACGCAAGCTGCGGGGCCTGCGGTGCTGATCCTGTTCTTCTGCGCCGGCGGCTGGCTCCTGAGCGGGGTCAGGCGCGTCTGACACAAGCGGCATCAATGCCGGAAGTGGCGATGGCCGGTGAACACCATGGCGAGGCCTGCGTCGTCGGCGGCGCGGATGACTTCGTTGTCACGCATCGAGCCGCCCGGCTGGATGATCGCCGTGGCGCCGGCCTCGGCTGCCGCCAGAAGTCCATCGGCGAAGGGGAAAAAGGCGTCCGATGCTACAACCGAGCCGCGCGCCAGGGTCTCGGGAAGACCCGCGGCCTTCGCGGCTTCCGCCGCCTTCCACGCAGCGATGCGTGAGGAATCGACGCGGCTCATCTGGCCGGCGCCGATCCCCACCGTGGCGCCATCCTTGGCGTACACGATGGCGTTCGACTTGACGTGCTTGGCGACGCGGAACGCGAAGCGCAGATCGGCGAGCTCCTGCTCCGTCGGCGCACGTTTCGTCACCACCTTGAGGTCCATCGCATCCACCACCGCGTTGTCGCGGTTCTGGGCGAGGAAACCGCCCGCGACGGTGCGCAGCGTCAAGCCGCCCTGGCGGGGATCGGGCAGGCTGCCGGCGAGCAGCAGCCGCAGGTTCTTCTTCGCCGCCACGATGGCGATGGCCTCCTCGGTGGCGTCGGGCGCGATGATCACCTCGGTGAAAATCTCGACGATGGCTTTGGCCGCGTCCGCATCGAGGGTGCGGTTCATGGCGACGATGCCGCCGAAGGCCGAGACCGGATCGCAGCGCAAGCGCGCGCTCATACGCGTCGCGCAAAGTCGTGCCCTCGGCGACGCCGCACGGATTGGCATGCTTGACGATGACAATGGCGGCGGAGAGCGCTGGATCGAATTCGGCCACCGCCTCATAGGCGGCGTCGGTGTCGTTGATGTTGTTGTAGGAAAGCTGCTTGCCCTGCACCTGCCGGGCCGTCGCGACGCCGGGGCGCTGTTCGGGCGTGCGATAGAAGGCTGCCGTCTGGTGCGGATTTTCGCCGTAGCGCAGAACTTCCGCGATCGCGCCGCCGAGCGCCCGGAAGGGCGGCGTCGGGTTGTCGAGCTCGGTCGCAAACCAGTTGGAGATGGCCGCATCGTAGGCCGCCGTGCGCGCATAGGCTTTCTGCGCGAGCCGAAGCCGCAAGGTGCGCGTGACGGCCCCCTCATAAGCCGCCATGTCGTCGAGAACCGCCGCGTAATCGGCCCCGTCCACCACCACCGCCACGTCGGC
The DNA here is from genome assembly GCA_963828985.1 of uncultured Alphaproteobacteria bacterium. Taxonomy (GTDB): domain Bacteria; phylum Pseudomonadota; class Alphaproteobacteria; order Rhizobiales; family Beijerinckiaceae; genus Microvirga. Next base: position 803,283 of record CAWHGT010000003.1, on the reverse strand, counting down.
GTGGTTTTTTGCGGCGGCGCGGATCATCGCGGGGCCGCCGATATCGATATTTTCCACGCAATCGTCATAAGGACGCGCAGCCGCGACGGTCGCCTCGAACGGATAGAGATTGACCACCAGAAGATCGATCTGGGGGATGCCGTGCGCCAGCATTGCGGCCTGATGTTCAGGGTTGGCGCGGATTCCAAGGAGGCCCCCATGGACCGCCGGATGAAGCGTCTTGACGCGTCCGTCCATCATCTCGGGAAAGCCCGTGAGATCGCTCACATCGCGGACCGGGAGCCCCGCTTCAGCCAGTGCCTTCTTGGTTCCGCCGGTGGAAACAAGCTCGATTCCCCGCGCCGCGAGCGCCCGGGCGAAATCCACAAGACCGGTCTTGTCGGACACGGACAGAAGAGCGCGGGTGATGCGCTTGAGGTCGCTCGGCATGGGCTGCTCCGTTGGGGAATTGCAGCGCGCGATAGCATAGGGACGCCATGATGGGAACCTTGCGGCCTTGTTTGCCCCGGGGCCCTTACAGCAATTCGGGCTCAGCTTCGCCGCGCGGACTCGGATTGAAGGTGCGGGCCAATCGCTCGAACCGCCACCGGACGGACGGGGTCTCGTGCGGTTTCAGCGCGAGAACGATCTGTTCGGTTCGCCGCATCCCGTCCGGCGTGGCGAGGAAAATGCTGTCCTCGACGAAGGCGTCTCCCGGGCTCGCAGTGAACTGCCACGCCTCCCGGTTCGGCAGCACCAGCATGACGACCCGACCGCCCTGCGCACGGCTCGCCCTGATGCCCGGCGCGAGATGAAAACGGATGATCGCCTCGCTCGCGGGATTGGCAGAGCCCTCCCCCCAGAACAGGTCCTCGCCCTCCAGGCGGTCTCCCTCGGGCGCGAGTTGCCAGCGCCGTTCATGCGTCAGTCGGAACCGGGTCGCATAGCCGTCATGGCTCGCGTTGAGCGTCTGCACATGATCGCGCTCTGCGCGCTCCGCCGTCACGCGCGTGGGACCACTGACGATGATCGGGCCGACCCGGTCGAGAAGAAAACGTGCCGCGAGGCGGTCGAGCCCATGGCCTTTGAGCGCAACCGGATGGCTCGACGAGACGTCGTTGATCGAGGCGGTGGAATGCGCCACCGTCGAACGGGACGCCTGCAGGATAGCATCGTTGGCAATGCGCGGCGTGCCGCAATTCACCACGATGCGCTGACCGCCGCTCGAAAATTCGAACGAAAGGCAACCGGCTCCGGCGTCGATCGACATGGCGGTTGGAGGCGTGGAGCCCACATCGGCCACCATGAGAGTGCGCCCCGCCTCCATCCGTTCATAGCCGGAGAACGGCGCATGGTGAATTGGTTGGCTGCGCATGTCGTCATAGGTGAGGAGCGTCGCCAGATGGTCGGCGGCGGTGACCCCCATGCCGTTGAAATGCGACAGCGTGCCGTCGCCATGGCGGAAAAGCCGCACCATCGGCAACATCCGGTCGATCGCATGCAGCAGGGCCTCGGGAGTGTCGACTTCACGGCTGGCGAACATCTGCCGCAACGGCAGCAGATCGAACAACAGGTCGACCAGCACACGCGGATTGCGGCTGGCATGCCCGCCATCGGCGAGAATCTGCCGATCCAGTTCGCGGGTGAGAAGCCGGGACGAACGGCGCAGCGATTTCTCGAGCCCCTCGCAGCAAAGGCCCGCGTAGCAAAGCGCGATGGCGGCCATGAGCTGCTGTTGAGGCAGGGCGCCCGCCCGCAGCGCCCGCTCGAGATCCCGCACGAGATTGCCGACGATGCGCAGAAAGCGTTGATAGAAGGCGTGATCGGCGCCCTCGAGGATGAGCGGCGATTGGCTGATGAACGAGATCAGCCGGCGCGCGACGATCTGCGGATCGGTCGCGATGCGCCGGTCGCCAAGGCGCGACGAAACGAACTCGTCCACCAGCGAGCGGGCATTGGCTTGCGCCAGAGCGGTGCCGGCGGCGCGCAGATGCCGAAGCCAGCCAAATCCATAGAGCGACTCGGCCCAGGCCCTGCTGGGAGGAGCGAAGCTGAACGGAGAGCGACCGCCGGTGGTGATGGACCGTCCGGCGAATGCGAAGAACCCCGAATAGATTTCGGTCGCGATGGTGGGATCGGCGGTGCGCAGGTCCTGGGGAGCGAAGAGCAGTCGGGTCGGCGACGATGAACTCATCCGGAGCCGCGAAAAACCCCACGAGAGACTTTCGCGCATGGCACGGCCAATCTCGCGCAGCGCGAGACCATAAAGCCGCCAGCGGTCCGGCCCCCAACTCACAAAGGTGCGCTCCTGTTGATCTGCCGCATTTGTCGCAGCCTATGAAGCTCTGCTCGACGTTTGGTTAAGATCGGGTAACCGGCTGCGGTTTTTGTCAGGATAGATTGCGGACAAATCGCGCTGCGAAGAACCCGTCGAGCCCGCCGCGATAGGTCTCCGTCCCGTCGAGATGGAACGGCAAGGTGCGCAAATCGCCCTTGGGGGTGATCCATTCGGCCGAACCGCCAACCTCCGCAGGCGCGATCGGCTCGCGTGCAAAATCCGGGTGCCGGTCGAGAAATGCCTCCGCCTGCTTGTCGCCCTCGTCCGCCTCGAGCGAACAGGTGCAGAAGACCAGGCGGCCGCCCGGTTTCAGCAGGCTCGCGGCCCTGTCGAGGAGGCGGGTCTGCAAGGCCGTCAGCTTGCGCAGATCGTCCTCGCCCTTGGTCCAGGTGACATCCGGATGGCGGCGGATGGTGCCGGTCGCCGAGCACGGCGCATCGAGAAGAATGGCGTCGAACGGCGCGATGTCGAGCTTCTCGGCGGCCACCGCGATTGTTTCGGCTTTCAGATTCAGCCGCGCCAGATTCTGCTCCAGCCGCACGAGACGCTTGGCGGAGCGGTCCACCGCCACGACTTCGGCGCCTAAAGCCGCCAATTGGGCGGTCTTGCCGCCGGGAGCCGCGCAAAGATCGCCAACGCGTTCGCCGGGCCGGGCCTTGAGCAGGCGCGCCGGCAGAGCCGCGGCGGCATCCTGAATCCACCATGCGCCTTCGTCGTAACCCGGCAGGTCGCGCACGGGAATGCGCTCGAGCAGACGGATGCTCCCGGTCGGCAGCAACGCGCCGCCGAGCCTCTCTGCCCATTGCGCCGCCTCGTCCTTCACCGACACGTCCACGGAGGCGGTCGAGCGATGCGCCTCGGCGATCCGGCGGGCGACGTCCTCGCCATATTGCGAGACCCACCGCTCCTCGAGCCAGTCCGGCGTATCGAGGAAGGCGTCGGCGGTTTTCAGGATCGCATCCTTCTCCCGGGCGACCCGTCGCAGCACCGCGTTGATCAGGCCGTCGGCATGTTTGAGTTTGTAATCGCCCTGCGCGAGTTGCACGGCCGTGTCGACCGCTGCGTGATCGGGGACGTCGAGAAACAGGAGCTGTGCCGCTCCGATGGCGAGAAGATGGAGCAGGCGCTCGTCGCGCTGACCCTTGTTGAGACGTTCGCGCAGAGCATTGCCGATGGTGCCGAGACGGCGAAAGGTGACGATGCAGATGGCGCGGGCGAGCGCTTCGTCGCGCGGCGACAGGTTGGCGGCCGGCGACAATTCGTCGAGCACGTCGTCGAGAGGCACCCGTCGCTTGAGGGTTTCCGAGACCGCTTCCCAGGCGAGGCGGCGGGGGCCGAGACCCGCCTGATTGTCCGGCTGAGCCACGGCGCTCAACCCCACGGTCCACGACGGCGGGTGGTATTCCAGGGGCTGGACGCAGGCGGACGGGTGAAGCTCGGCGCGGGCGTTGTCACGCCCTGGCCCATCTCCTGCGCCAGCGCCTGCAAGGCCGCGATCCTGTTTTCAGTTGCCGGGTGAGTCGAGAAAAGGTTGTCCATGCCGCGTCCGGAAAGAGGGTTGATGATGAAGAGCGACGCGGTGGCGGGGTGCCGTTCCGCGTCCTCGTTGGGAATGTGGGAAACGCCGCCGGCGATCTTTGCGAGCGCGGTGGCGAGCGCCATCGGCTTGCCCAGAATGGCCGCGCCCATGCGGTCGGCATCATATTCGCGCGACCGGCTGATCGCCATCTGGATCACCATGGCGGCCAGGGGCGCAATGAGAGCCGTGAGCAGGATGACGACACCGTTGGGCCGATCGCCGCCCCGGCCGCCGAACAGGAACCCGAATTGCGCCAGGCTCGCGATGGCCCCCGCGATGGTAGCGCTCACGGTCATGATCAGGGTATCGCGGTTCTTGATATGCGCCAGTTCGTGCGCCATGACGCCAGCCAATTCGTCCGGCGACAGCATGTGGAGCAGACCCGTGGTGGCGGCGACGGCGGAGTTCTGTGGATTGCGACCGGTCGCAAAAGCATTCGGCTGCGGGTTGTCGATGAGATAAACCCGCGGCGGCGGCAAGCCGGCCCGGGCCGCGAGGTCATGCACCATGCGGACGAGATCCGGCGCAGTGCGTTCATCGACCTCCTGCGCGTGATGGGCCGAGAGAGCAAGCCGATCGGAATTCCAGTAGGCGAACAGGTTGGTGGCGACGCCGAAAGCCAAGGCGATGAACATGCCGGTAGCCCCGCCCAGCATATAGCCGACAACGCCGAACAATGCGGTGAGCGCCGCCAGCAGCATTCCGGTCTTGACGGTGTTCATTCGGGTCTCCACCTCGTATGGAAATCGGCGGATCGTTGATCATCCGCCCGTACGATGTCTATGTGGGCATGGTCCCGCTCTGTCCCAAGAGGTTCTTTGGCGGGGACCAACGCACCGGAAAGGCGTAGCGCGCTTCATGAGCACGAACGACACTCCCGACACAACCCCCGTTCGTCCGGTCGAAGGCGCGGCGCCAGGCAAGGTGCTGTCGCCGGACGCGCAGCGGGCGCTCGCCGAGGCCGTCCAGCGGCGCCGGGAGATCGATGCCCGCGCGGCCGAACTCGCAAAAAAACCCGAGCATCAGGGCCGAGGCGGCCTCGAGCCCGTCCGCTACGCGGATTGGGAGATCAAGGGCATCGCGGCGGATTTCTGAAAAACCCTTGTTATTCGCCACGTCTTTCCCCGGTTGAAACGCTCGGGAGCGTTGTTTCCAATCGCCGCTCCGCCTAATCTCCCGCCGAAACCGGGGGTGGGACATGAGTGGGGCGAGACGGCTTGAGATGTTCCGCGGCCTTCTGGAAGAGGCGCACCGCGCCCTCGATCTCCAGTTCGGCTTCGAACTCTGGGACGGCTCGACGGTCCCGCGCGATCTGCCCTCCTACGCCATGTGCCTGGTGATCAAGCGCGAAAGCGTGATCTCCGCGTTGATGCGGCGGCCCAATCTCGACACGCTCATCAACGCGCATGTGGCGGGCCTGCTCGATCTGAAGAACGGCACCATTTTCGATCTGGCGGCGCAACGCCCGCAGGGCAAGATCGGCCGACGGCTCCGATCGTTGAGCAAGCGCAAGGCCATCGAGGCCGCATGGCAATTCTGGCGCGCCCCCGCCGCCATGCCGCGGCCTCTCGACCGCGTGAAAGACAATTCCCAGGCGCGCGACGGGAAGCCCCAGACCAACAAGCGGAACGTCGCCTATCATTACGACGTGTCGAACGCCTTCTATGGGCTCTTTCTCGATCCCGAGATGGTCTATACCTGCGCGTATTTTCAGCCTGACTGGCACGACGACCTGGCCCGCGCGCAATTCGACAAGCTCGACATGATCTGCCGCAAGCTCCGGCTGAAACCCGGCGACCGCTTCCTCGATATCGGCTGCGGCTGGGGCGCTCTCATCTGCCACGCGGCGCAGCATTTCGGCGTCAAGGCGACCGGCGTCACGCTCTCCGAAGAGCAGGCCGCGCTCGCACGCGAAAAGATCGCGGCGCTCGGCTTGCAGGATCGCGTCGAGGTGGTGTTGCGCGACTACACGCAGATGGAGGGCGAGTTCGACAAGATCTCGTCCATCGGCATGTTCGAGCAGGTCGGCATCCGCAATTATCCGGATTACTTCCGCGCCGTTCATCGTCTGCTGCGTCCGCGCGGCTTGTATCTGCATCACACGATCGCGCGCCGCGCCAAACGCTCGGAGCGGGCCTTCCGCAAGCTGAAGCCCGAATACCGCGCGCTCACGCGCTACATCTTTCCCGGCGGCGAACTCGATCATCTCGGCATGTCGGTGTCGAACCTCGAACGTTTCGGTTTCGAGGTGCATGACGTGGAGGCGTGGCGCGAGCATTACCAGCGCACGACGCGCCTTTGGTGGGAACGCCTCAGCGCCCGCCGCAAGGAAGCCGAGGCCGAGGTGGGACCGGAGAAAACCCGCATGTGGCTGCTTTACCTCGCGGGCTGCTCGCTCGCCTTCGAGCGCGGAGCCGTAGGCGTGAACCAGACCCTTGCGTCGAAGCGCACCCGCGGCCCGTCCGGCCTGCCGTCATCGCGGGCGGATCTGTATCGGTAGGCCAAACTCTGCTGGGTCTCACGGATCGGCCACCAGCCAGCCGCGATAATGAACCAACGCTCCGATGAGCGGTAGCGTGATGGGCACGTCGAAACGGTAGCGTCCTGTATCGTCAACAAAGGCGCGCGCTTGCGAGCGCGGTGCGAGAAAGCGCGGCAGCGGCAAGGCGCCGAGACGCCAGCCAATGGCGTTGAGATCGAAACCGTTCTCATGCGCCGCCATGTGCAGCAGCATGACAAATGGTCCGAACTGCTCTTTGAGGTGGCCGGACCGGCCGTCGCGGCTGAGGCGGCTCCGAAACCTTGTGCCGCCGAAGCGTCGCGTCCAGACTTCGCTGCCGTTCTGCGGCGTCAGCACAACGTCAGCCGCAAGTCCATTCTGTTGGCGTGGAAAGCGGAACAACCACGCGATCATGCGGCCGACGAGGTTGCTGGCACCCGTAACATCGACCCGGCCGCGCAGGATGCGCATCCTCACGCCCGCATGGACATCTTGCAAAAGCGGCGGCATGGCGTTCATCGCCGGACCCAGCGCGGACGCAAAGACGCCTGCCTCACGCGGGCGCATAAGGTGCTGCGTGGTAATCGCGAATCGGCGGAATTCAGTCTCGATGTCGGAGAGATCCACAAGTCCGATTGCCGGCATGGCGCCTCGGATGCCGATGCGGTTGTCCAACAGGGCTCTCACGAGCGCGAGCGCAGGAAGGACAGGAACGTTGGGGCCGTCTCCAGCTTCCGCGACGAGCGACCACACGGCCTCGACGGCAGCGCCATCGGCCCCGATGCCCTTGGCCGAAACGCTCATGCCGCCACGATCGCTGCCGTACGTGTCCAGCCTGTCGGCGATGGCGTGCAGCGGGCGCGCAAGCCAGCCGAGCGACGGGAGCAGATGCAGGCGCACCGCCTGCATGAGGACGAAGAGACCGAGATGAAGAACCGGGAGCTCGAGGCCGGCGCGAAATATCGCGGTGCGGACCGTCGGAAAGCGCGCTGGCACGAGATCGAGATCGGGTGTCTCGCACAGCGAGAACCAGCGTGGGCCGAGACCCGGAATGGTTTGCCGCACCAATTCGCCCCATCCCGGTCGCGTGGTCCACGCTCCGTCCAAGCGCAGACGCACGGGCTTGCCCGCATAACTCAGGATGGCCTTCACGACGGACAATCCACGCGGTGCGCGATTGCCTGGCGAAATGGCGATCTCGACCTCATCGACGGCACGCCAGCCTCGCGTGAGCGCATCAAGCGCAGCGCTGGAGAGAGCGGGGGTGGAACTGGCGCCCGTTACGGCGAGAACTCCGGCCGCCCTGGCTTCTTCATCGAGAGCAGGAAACGCCGCCACGAAATCGCGCGCGTCGGCGATATCCACGTAATGGCATCCGGCCGCAATGGCCGCCCGCGCGACGCCGGGTTCCTGATTCTGAAAGGGACCGGCGGCATCGATCACGCAGAAGGGACGAAGCCGTCGGATCTCAGGCCCGGCAGCGGCGCGGTCAAGCATCACGGCGCTGATCCGCTCTGAGCCGTGACGTACCGCCAAAGCCGCGACGGTCGCTCGATGTCGCTGCGTTCGGCCCGCCACCACAACTCGGCATGCGGTCGTCTGAAGAAGACCTTCTGTCAAGCGGATGCCAAATGCCCCGCCGCCTCCGATCACGAGAATCGTCTCCGGATTCGGGTCGAGATGGGACGCGACAAGCTGCTCCACGGTATATCCTCACGAGACCGGAGCAAAACTTTATAACAAAAATTGATCGCCCATCAACGCCTCACCGCTCCACCACCACCCGCGTTCCCACCGCCACCTGGTCGTACAGATCCAGAATGTCGGCGTTCAGCATGCGGATGCAGCCATAGGAGGCGAAACTGCCGATGGAGTTCGGCCGATTGGTGCCGTGAATGGCATATTCGTCGCGGTCCAGGGTGAGCGCGCGCACGCCCATCGGATTGTTGGGCGCACCGCCCGGAATGACGTTGGGCAGGCGGGGATTGTCGCGTTTGACTTCGACCGGCGGCGCCCATGCGGGCTTGACGTATTTTCCGTCAATGCGGGCTTCGCCGAACCATTGCTTGCCGGGTTTGCCGACCGCAATCGGGTATCGCATCGCGGTGCCGTCTCCGCGCACGAAATAGAGCCGCCGCTCGGCGGTCCGGATCAGGATGGTTCCGGGGGCGATTCCTGTCGAGAATGGCACGATTTCTCGTGCGAACGCCGTGCTGCCTGTCAGCCACATCAAGGCCATGATGACAATCGAACGAAACCGCATGTCTCATCCCTCCTGAGGATGAGAACTCCTACGGTACGGCTACGGTTCCGTACTATTAGATGACCGGATCCCAGCCCAGCATGCGATCGGCAGGGCCGCGCGCGGCGTGCGGCGTGCGGTTGGTCATGCGCGCATAGAGCCGCTTTACCGTCACACTCGCGGTGGTCACGCACAGGAACGGCAGGAAAGCATGCACCAGAGCGGCAAGACCCGCGGCCAGCAAGGGCCCGGCAAAGCTCAAGGCAACGCCCATGTGCTCGAAATACAATTCCCCGACGGCGTCGGGATGTTCGGTGAACAGTTTCTTCAGGGACATGGCCGCCTCCATTGCGGGCGCATGGTAACGTAGGGGCCATCACGCCTCAAGAGCATCATCCTTATTGACAGGCTCGAGGCAGGGCCCTCGAGCCTGATCCCGGAAAGACCCGAGGTGATCCCTCAAGCGCCCGCGCGCTTGTTCTGGCGATTCGTCACCAGATCGTCGACGACGGCAGGATCGGCCAGGGTCGAGGTGTCGCCGAGATTGCCGAATTCGTCCTCGGCGATCTTGCGCAGGATGCGCCGCATGATCTTGCCGGAGCGGGTTTTCGGCAGGCCCGGCGCGAACTGGATGAGATCGGGAGACGCGATCGGGCCGATTTCCTTGCGCACCCACCCGACGAGTTCGCGGCGCAGTTCCTCGCTCGGCTGCTCGCCCGCCATCAGCGTCACGTAGGCGTAGATGCCCTGCCCCTTGATGTCGTGCGGATAGCCGACGACAGCAGCTTCCGAAACCTTGGGGTGGGCCACGAGCGCCGATTCGACTTCCGCCGTGCCCATGCGATGTCCGGATACGTTGATGACATCGTCGACCCGGCCCGTGATCCAGTAATAGCCGTCGGCGTCGCGCCTGCAGCCGTCGCCGGTGAAATACTTGCCCGGATAGGTCGAGAAATAGGTCTGCACGAAGCGGTCATGATCGCCATAGACGGTGCGCATCTGGCCCGGCCACGAATCGGCGATCACGAGGTTTCCTTCAGCCGCGCCCTCGAGCACCTTGCCGTCCGCATCCACCACCTGTGGGATGACGCCGAAGAACGGCTTGGTGGCCGAACCGGGCTTGAGCTTCGTCGCACCGGGAAGCGGCGCGATCATGATGCCGCCGGTTTCGGTCTGCCACCAGGTGTCGACCACCGGGCAGCGGTTGTCGCCGACGACGCGATGATACCATTCCCAGGCTTCGGGATTGATCGGCTCGCCGACGCTGCCGAGCAGGCGCAGGGATTTGCGCGATGTCTTGCGCACCGGCTCCTCGCCCGCCTGCATGAGGGCACGGATGGCGGTCGGCGCGGTGTAGAAGATGTTGACGTTGTGTTTGTCGATCACTTCCCAGAAGCGGGAGATCGACGGATAGGTCGGCACGCCCTCGAACATCAGCGTGGTAGCGCCGTTGGCGAGCGGTCCGTAGAGAATATACGAGTGGCCGGTGACCCACCCCACATCGGCGGTGCACCAATAAATGTCGCCCTCATGATAATCGAACACGTATTGGTGCGTGCTCGCCACATGCACGAGATAGCCGCCCGTGGTGTGCAGCACGCCCTTCGGCTGGCCTGTCGAGCCGGAGGTGTAGAGCAGGAAGAGCGGGTCCTCCGCGTTCATCTCTTCGACCGGGCACTCGCCGGTCACCATCTGGGCGGCTTCGTCGTAATAGACATCGCGGCCCGGCACCATGTTGACGGGCGTTCCGGTGCGGCGCACGACCAGGACGTGGTCGACATTGCCGACCCGTTCGATGGCGGCGTCCACGTTCACCTTCAGCGGGACCTTGCGACCGCCGCGCAATCCTTCGTCTGCGGTGATGACGAACACCGATTTGGCGTCCGAGATGCGGCTTGCCAGCGAATCCGGCGAGAAGCCGCCGAACACCACCGAATGAATGGCGCCGATCCGCGCGCAGGCCAGCATCGCGTAGGCGGCCTCGGGGATCATCGGCATGTAGATGGTGACGCGGTCGCCCTTGGCGACGCCGCGGTTGCGCATGACGTTCGCCATGCGGCAGACCTCATCGTGCAATTGACGATAGGTGATTTGCTTGGATTCCGACGGGTCGTCGCCTTCCCAGATGATGGCGACCTGATCGCCCCGGGTGGGCAGATGACGGTCGATGCAATTATACGCAACGTTCGTGACGCCGTCCTCGAACCAGCGGATCGAGACCTCGCCGGGCCCGAAACTGGTGTTTTTGATCCGGGTCGGCTCCCTGAACCAGTGGATGCGCCGGGCCTCCTCGGCCCAGAAGGTCTGCGGATCCCGGATCGAGGCGTCGTATTTGGCCTGATATGCCGCCTCATCGAGGTAAGCGCGGCGGCTCCATTCGGCCGGAACCTCGTAGATCCTGTCTTCCATGGCGTCTCTCCCCGACTTTCGCTCGAATCCCGTAGGACGGAGCTTGTTGCGTTAGCATAACGCAGAGGGAGTGGGGCGCGGCAAGTCGCGGAGGCTCGAACTTTGGTCGCTGGAAGAGTTTTGCCGTCCTGCGAAGAGGATGGCCCGGTGCCGCCGCCTCCTCGGTGGCCGGCACTCCTTGCGAGCTGGTCGAATCCTGCCGGGTTAGATCACGTAGAAGTCCTTGTTGGTGAGGAGGAGGGACTTGGTCAGGGTGGCGATCTGGATCGCCGCGTGGCCGCCCTTGCCGTCGGAATCGTAAAACAGCGCACCGGTTTTCTTGTTGTAGACGATGCGGTCGTTCGCATCGTGCGCGGCGGCGCCGATATAGAAGGCGCTCTTGGTCAGGACGCCCTTCTTGGCGATCTTGGTGAACACGCTCCTGGCGAGGTCGATGGTGTCGTCCGCGACCGAAAAATCGGTGATGCGGTCGAGATTGCTCTTCCGGTTCAACGCGTTGGTTTTGCCGAGCTTGGCATTGAGGATGAAGATGTCCTGCCCGGCGCCGCCCTCCATGACATCGTTGCCGAGGCCGCCATTGAGCGTGTCGTTGCCGGCGAGACCGAACAGGGCGTCCTTGCCGGCAAGGCCCGACAGGATGTCGCCGAGCGCATCGCCCCGCAGCGTATCGGCGCCCGCCGTGCCCGTCAGCACAAGGGGCTTCACCGGCGGCGCTTCCGCGACGTCCGTCAGGTCGATCGTGAAGGACTTTTCGAGAATGTGGCCGTCCGGATCCGTGACCTGAAGCTTGATCGTGTGAGCGCGGGCGGTCTCGTAATCGAGCAACGCGCCGTTCTTCACCACGAGCTGGTTGCCCTTGAGCGCGAAGCGCCCGCCGGCATCGTCCAGCAGGGCGAATTTGAGCGTCGCGGCGTCGTCATTCGGATCAATGCCGCTCACCGTGCCGATGACCGTATCGGCCGCCGCGTTCTCCGCCACGCTGGTGGCGCTGAGGGAGAGCGATATCGGACTAGCGCTGTAGAAATGACACGCCCGAATTCGCGACAAGGCCGCCTGTGTCCGCAATGTCGACGAAAATTGGACCGCTCGTGAAGGCGCCATCGATCGTTGCGGTCAGTGCGTGTACCAGCGTCTCGACTTCCGTCAGCAATGCGGCATCGTCGAAGGAAACCTTAATATCGTCTGGCCTTGCCGACGTCAGGACCCCGATCCGATGGCCGCCGACCCAGACCTCGCCATTCGTGACAAGGCCGCTGGGCAGGAAAACGCCGCCGGACGCACTGCCGAGGGCGTCGATTCCCAACCGCACAAGCGAATTTGACTCGGTATAGACATTGAGCGTCGCCAGCTTGCCGTCATCCGCAACCGTGAACTGCGCCCCTTGATCCAGAAGAACCTTATGGCCTGGAACCACATAAACTGGTTGCCGCCCAAGCCTTTGACCAGGGGGGCCAGGTTGCCGGTCGTTCCGGAGGAGTCCGTGATGGCGTCGATGCCGTGGTCCATGAGCGTCTGGCGTTCGTCAACTGAAAACGTCTCGGTGGTTCCGGTCAGAACGACGTGAGAATTTATGCCGCCGAAGGCAAGGAGCGCCATTTCCTTGGTGTCGAAAATCGCCACCTGATAGCTGCCTTTAAATCGTATCTCGATCGAAATTGTCGATGATTTTGCCACGGAAATCGAAGGATACCTCGTCCCCGTCGAGCCCAAGTTCATCTGCGGTCGCAGCTGAATTCGGCCCGGCGTCGAAGACCGACACGGCGGAAAAGACGCGGCTCCCGACTCTGAAATTGTCCTCCGAGGAGGTTCCCCACACCTCCTCGACGCTGGTGAATCGACGTGAATTGCGCGTCAGTCATCAGAACTCTCAAGGCCTGATTGCTGCATCACGAGAATGTCATTCCCATCGCCGCCGGCAATCGCAAAGTTCTCGTGATGAGTCGCTGGAAAAGCCTAGGAAAATATCGTCGAAGTCTGTTCCTTCGGTCTGGGATCCCAAAATAATAGCGGCTGGCGGTACAACGGCGATGTTAATTTGCGCATTTTGCGACTGTCTCTCAGTATCAAACACAGAGATACTTATTGGAGCCCCCTCTACGGAGGGCGCCGATGCTGTGTTACTATATTTCAAAGCGTGAACCAGGGCTTCCACGTAGGTCAGCAGACGTACCAGTGTCGAAGTTGAACGACATGCGGTCGCCGACCCCGGTGATTTTTCCGATTTTCACGAGTCCTGCTTCGGTTTTGATTGAAACCTCGCTGCCGACGCTCACTCCCGACGATAGGCTGACCGAACCTACCGCCGTCCCCCCGGTTACGATTCCGAGGCTCTCAAGCGTGCCTAACGGCCTTCTGTAGATCGAAGATAAGGCTTCGAATCGGGTTCGCGCTGACGACCTGAGCGTCATGGTTCGGGTCGATGAGCACGGATGTGGCCCCGTCGGTGCGAATCACCGCGTCGCCGAGGTTCAGGATTTGGAGCAGGGGCATGTCGTTCTTCCGCGGCGGTCGTTCTTCGAAAAGGATTTGTGATATCATAACATAATGTCACGCCTTGTCGATGCGCTTATGTCTGCACGCCTACGACGCCCGCCGCATTTCGCGATGAACCGCGCGACGTCCCGCGGTCACCGTCGGCGACGCGCTCAAGGCTCTGTTCGAGCCCCGCACCCAACCCGCCTGCGTCAGGCCAAAATCCTCAAAGGCCGCCCATTCGGCAGATGATCGTCCATTCGGCGTCGGTGACCGGTTGCACCGACAGGCGCGAATTGTTGACGAGAATCATGTCTTTGAGTTTCGGCTCGACCTTGATTTCGTCCAGCGAAACCGGGCGCTTCAAGGCTTTCACCGCCTTGATGTCGACCATGCCGAATTTTCCGGTCGGGTCGGTGTGATCGGGGTAGTATTCTTTCACCACCTCGACGATGCCGACGATCGCCTTGCCGTCGTTGGAATGGTAGAAAAAGCCGCGATCGCCCTTCTTCATCGCCATCATGTTGAGCTTGGCCGAATGATTGCGCACGCCGCTCCAGAAAGTCCCCTTCGCGCCTGCCTTGACCTGATCGTCCCAGGACCACGTGGAGGGTTCGGATTTGTAAAGCCAATGGGCCATGGCGCTTCTCACTGCTCGGATCTGACGGGGCGGGCCATCAGGCTGTCGATGGCCGAAGCGATACTCGATTGTCCCGAAAGAATACGGTCGACCGCCTCTGCGACCGGCATCTCGACATTGCGTGTGCGGGCGAGGGTCACAAGGGCATGTGCGGTCGCGACGCCTTCGACCAGGCTGCCGGCGGCGGCGTCCTGCGGGCTCATGCCTTGGCCGAGGCGGTGGCCGAAGGCGAAATTGCGCGATTGCGCCGACGCGCATGTGAGGACGAGATCGCCAAGCCCGGAGAGGCCCATCAGCGTTTCGGCCTCGGCCCCGTAGGCGCGCGCGAAACGCAGCAGCTCGGCGAAACCGCGCGCGATCAACGCCGCCTTGGCGCTCTCGCCCAGGCCGCGTCCCGCAACTGCTCCGCACGCGATGGCGAGCACGTTCTTGGCGGCGCCGCCGATCTCAACTCCGCGAATATCGGTGCCGTGATAGATGCGGAAGGTCGCGCCGGAAAGTTCGCCGGCCAACCGGGCGGCGATTGCGCCGTCGCGGCACGCCAGGGTGACGGCGGTCGGCAATCCGCGCGCTACGTCATGGGCGAAACTCGGCCCCGACAGAATGGCCACCGGCGCGCCGGGACGCATGGCCTCCACCACATCGCTCAGAAACACGTTGGTGCCCTGCTCGATGCCTTTGGCACAGAGCACGAGGGGTGTTGCGGAAGGCAGGATACCGGCGAGCGTCCCGGCCATTGCGCGGGTGGTCTGCGCTGGCGTCACGAGCAGCAAAGCCGCGACGTTCGCCAGGCTTGAGAGATCGGCGGTGGGACGAATGCGGTCGTTCAGGGCAATGCCCGGGAGCGAGCGTGCGTTCGTGCGCGAACTCGCGATGGCTTGCGCCTGATCGGGAGAGCGCGTCCACAGGACGACGTCGTGGCCCGCAGCCGCCGCCGCATTGGCAAGCGCGGTGCCCCAGGCGCCCGCTCCGGCAATGCCGATGGGCGCCGTCATCAGGCCTTGGCCCCGGCCTCGTCGCGGGTCGAATCGAGCGGCCAGCGCGCTCGCGCGGGCGCCGAAATGTCGTCGACGAGCCCGATCCTGAGGCGTTCAAGGCCCGCCCAGGCAATCATCGCGCCGTTGTCGCCGCACAGGGAAAGCGGCGGCGCCACCATGCGCAGGCCGGTTTCGACCGCCATCCGCTGGAGCGCATCGCGCATGGCCTGATTGGCCGCGACGCCGCCCGCCACCACGATGGCTTTCGGATCGCCGGCGATTTCGCGAAAAGCCCGCAAGCCCATCCGGGTGCGGTCGATCACCATGTCGACGACAGCCGCCTGGAAGCTCGCGCACAGGTCGGCGATGTCGCTCTGGGTCAGGGGCGCGATCTTCTCGGCTTCAAGCCGCAGGGCGGTTTTCAATCCGGACAGCGAGAAATTGGGTTCCGGCCGGCCCATCAGCGGCCGGGGCAGGTTGAAGCGTTCGGGATTGCCGCCTCGCGCCTCGATTTCCACGTGCGGGCCGCCCGGATAGGGCAGACCCAAAAGCTTCGCCACCTTGTCGAACGCTTCGCCGATCGCGTCGTCGATGGTGGTGCCGAGGCGCACGTAATCGCCGACGCCGCGCACCGCGACGAGTTGGGTATGCCCGCCCGAGGCGAGCAGCAGGAGATAGGGAAAACCGATGCCGTCGGTCAGGCGGGCGGTGAGCGCATGGGCCTCGAGATGGTTCACCGCCATGAGGGGCTTGCGGGTGACGAGCGAGATCGCCTTGGCGGTGGTGAGGCCCACCAGCACTCCGCCGATCAGCCCGGGGCCCGCCGCCACCGCGATGCCGTCGAGATCCCCGATTGTGCAATCGGCACTTCTCAGCGCCCGCGCGATCAGCCGGTCGATGACCTCCACATGGGCGCGCGCGGCGATCTCCGGCACCACGCCGCCGTAGCGGGCATGTTCGGCGATCTGGCTCAGCACCTCGTTCGACAGGATCTCGCCGCGGCCGTCGAAGCCGCTCGACACCACGGCGGCGGCGGTCTCGTCGCAGGTCGTCTCGATCCCGAGAATACGCATGTGGCTTTTGGCGTCCCTGGAGTTGATCTTTCGGGCTTCACGGCCCGCGTCTCCTCCCCCTATAGTCCGCCGCGCCCGGAGATCAAACGCCGATCCCGCTTTTTGTCGGAGAACACGTCAAGAATGCCCGCTCCATCCACCCTCGTCATCGGTACGCGAGGAAGTCCCCTGGCGCTTGCCCAGGCGCACGAGACCCAAAGCCGCCTGATGCTCGCCCAAGGCTGGGAGGCCGGACGCCTCAGGCTGTTGCCGATCAAGACCACCGGCGACGCGATCCAGGACCGACCTCTCTCCGAGGCAGGCGGCAAGGGCCTGTTCACCAAGGAGCTCGACGCGGCGCTTCTTGCTCGCGAGATCGATCTCGGGGTCCATTCGGCCAAGGACCTCCCGACCGTCCTTCCGGACGGCATCGTGATTGCGGGCTACCTGCCACGGGAGGATGTGCGCGACGCCTTCATCAGCCGCGATTTCAAAGGCATACGGGAGCTTCCCGAAGGCGGCATCGTGGGCTCCGCGTCGTTGCGACGGCAGGCCCAGATCCGTCGTGTGCGGCCGGATCTGCAAGTGACGCTTCTGCGCGGAAACGTGCAGACGCGGCTGGCCAAACTCGATCGCGGCGAGGTTCATGCCACGCTGCTGGCCATGGCCGGATTGCGTCGGCTCGGTCTCACCAATCATGCGACGACGATCCTCGACACGGATGATTTTCTGCCCGCCGTCGGTCAAGGCGCGATTGCCATCACCATACGGGCCGACGACGAAGGCGTTCGACAACTCCTCGAGCCGATCCTCGACCAGCCGACAGGCCACGCGCTCGCAGCCGAGCGTGCCTTCCTGACGGTTCTCGACGGCTCCTGCCGCACGCCCATCGCCGGATATGCGCAGCTGATCGGCGGCGAATTACAGCTTCGCGGTCTCGTGCTGCGTCCCAACGGCTCCGACGCCATCGAGGTCGCACGGCGGGGCGCCATTTCGGAGGCGGCAGCGCTCGGCCAGGAGGCTGGCCTCGACCTGATGTCGCGCATGCCCGACGGCTTTCTGAGCGCCTGATGCGCGTCCTGGTCACCCGGGCGCGGGAGGATGCGGAACGCACTTCTGCCGAGCTGCGCCTCCTTGGACACGAGCCGCTTGTCGCGCCGGTGATCCGGATCGCCGCCACCGGTCAGGCACCGCCGCAGGGAAATTGGGACGCGTTGATCGTCACCAGCCTGCACGCGGCCGATGCGCTTGCGACGATGGCGGGCCGCGACGGCCTCGTTTACGCGGTCGGTCCCCGCACCGCTCGCGCGGTCGGCGAGCTCGGCTTCCGAAACATCCGGGTCGCAGAAGGCGACGCGGTGTCGTTATCGGCCCTCATCCGGCGCGAACTCGGCCCCGGCAGGTCTCTGCTCCACGTCACCGCCACCCACCACAAGGAAGAGCCTGCCCGGTCCCTGCGCGAGGCGGGATATTCCGTCACGCTCTGGGAGGCCTACGTGGCCGAAGCAGTCGAAACCTTGCCTGAAGGCGTCGAGGCGGCGCTGCGCCACCGCCGAATCGATGCGGCCCTGCATTATTCGCGGCGCAGCGCCAACCTGCTCCTGACCCTCGTGGAAGAGGCCGGCCTGACGCAGGAACTCGCCGCTTTTCCACATTTCTGTCTTTCGGAGGACGTTGCAGAACCGTTGCGGATGCAGGGTTTGAGGGTCCGTGCGGCGGCCTTTCCGGAGGAACCAGCTCTCCTCGCACTGCTCGATCCGTGAGGCGTTTATCGCTTCTTTGGCAATCAGGGGTTAAAACGAGGAACGAAACCCTGCGCTCAAGCTTGCCTCCTTTTGACCCGAAGAGTGTCCCGTGACCGATCCGACCAATCCGTCAGACCCGAAAACCCAACGCAAGAAGCCGCGCGGCGAACCCGCGACCATCAACCTGTCGTCAAAGGTGGTGGCGGAGGGAGTTGAGCCGAGCGCGAGCGCCGTCGAGCTGGCGCGCGAAGCGGTTGCCATCGAAATGGCAGCGCCGGTGGACAGCGCCGGTCCCGCGGACCCGGACCCGGCTCCGGATCGGGAGGACACGGTTTTGTCCGGCGGGTCCGATGGCAATTCCGCCGATGGCAAGGGACCCGCTGAAGAGCGGCCCTGGGCCTCGCGCCGTCCGCAGGCCCTGGCTCCCATCGTTGCCGCCGGCTTGCTGGGCGGTGTCGTTGGCGCGGGGTTGCTGTTCGCGCTGCAGGATCTTCGCTCCGGGCCTGACGATCCGCGGGTGACCGCCCTGGAACAGCGGGTCGCGTCGATTCCCTCGGGCAATTCCCAGGCCGGCGCCGTCCAGGCTCTCACGGCGCGCGTTCAGGCGCTCGAGGCCGCAAGATCCGTGAGCGAGCAACGCGTGGCTGCGGCGCAGGCTGCTGCCGAGCAAGCGCTCAACAAGCCGGCGGCGGCACCCGACGCACAGGACGTAGCCGCGATCGCCGACCTCTCCCGGCGTCTCTCGGACGTGGACAAGCAGCTTCAATCCACCCAGCAGAGCTCGGCAGAGGCGCGCTCCTCCCTCGCGACAAAGGTCGAGGACCTGACCCGACGCGTCTCGCAGACCCCTGAGGACCTGACGCGGGCGACCATTCGGGTCGTTCTCGCAGAACGGATCACTGACGCCCTTCGCGTCGGCACGCCCTATGCGGAAACCCTTCAGGCCTTGCGTGCCAACGGTGCCGACGCTGCCCGACTATCCGCCCTCGAGCCTTTCGCCCAGAAGGGTGCGCCGACCGCTTCTGCCCTCGCCAGCAGTTTTGAGCCGCTTGGCGCGGCGATCCTACGGGACGATCGTGCGACGGCGGGCAGCCTAACCGACCGATTCTTGCGCATGGCCGACAAGGTCGTGAAGATCCGACCTGTCGATCAGCCCGGCGCGACGGACGTGACGAGTGTGGTGGCGCGGATCGAACAGGCGCTCGAACGGGGCAACGTCCAGGAGGCCGTCTCCGCCTGGGAGAGCCTCCCCGAACCCGCGCGACGCCTCTCGGAGGACTGGGCGGCGCAAGCGAAAGCGCGGGCCGCGGCCGACGCTGCGGCCCGGGCCGTTGCCAACCAGTCGATCGAGGTGCTGAACCGGCCAGCGCAATAGTTCCGGCAGGGGTGGTGCAAGACGCGCCGGCACCCTGCATCTTGATGTCTGCGGAAGGACCCGTCCGGGGCCCTTGTACGAAAAATATGCTCCAGAAGGACTAAGCCAGCATGTGGCGTGCTCTCGTTTTCCTCGGTCTCCTCTGCGTTGCGGCCTTCGGCGCCGTCTGGCTCGCGGATCGTCCCGGCACCGTTCTGGTGACCTTCGGCGGCTATGAGCTGCAGACCTCCGTCGCGGTGGCGACCATCGCGCTCGTGGCCGTAGCCCTGGGGCTGGCGCTGCTTTGGGCCGCCATTTCAACCCTGCTGCGCCTTCCCTCCCGGCTCACCTTCGCGTCGCGGGCGCGCCGCCGGGCTCGCGGCTACCAGGCCGTGTCCCGAGGGATGGTGGCGGTGGGAGCCGGCGATCCTATCGCGGCGCGGCGCTATGCGGGCGAAGCCGAGAGACTTCTCGGCCGCGAGGCCTTGACGCTGCTGCTGAAAGCGCAAGCCGCGCAGGTCTCCGGCAACCGCGCCGCCGCGGAGGCGGCTTTTACCGAAATGATGGACGAGGACGAGACCCGCGTGCTTGGCCTTCGCGGCCTTTTCGTCGAGGCGCGCCGGCGGGGCGATGGCGACGCGGCGCGCGAATATGCCGGCGAAGCGATCCGCATCGCTCCGGCCGCTACCTGGGCGAGCGACGCAGTCCTCGAAGCGCGCTGCTCGGACCGCGACTGGCGCGGCGCGCTGGAGGCTGTCGAACGTCGCGCTTCGCTCGGGCTTGTCGACAAGGCGACGGCGAAACGTCACCGGGCCGTGCTGATGACAGCCGACGCGCTTGATCGTGCCGAGCATGAATCCGATCGGGCGCTTGCGATTGCGCTCGACGCCGTCAAGCTCGCGCCAGACCTTGTCCCCGCGGCGGCACTCGCCGGACGGCTTCTGTCCCGCAAGGGCGACCTGCGGCGCGCCGCCAAGATCGTCGAGACGGCGTGGAGGGTGCAGCCGCACCCGGATCTGGCCGAGGTCTATCTCAACCTGCGCCCGGGCGATTCCGGCCTCGACCGCCTCAAGCGGGCCGAGACGCTGGCGCGGTTGTCCGGAGGCTCGGCCGAGGGACGCCTCGCGGTCGCCCGGACCGGGCTCGAAGCGCGTGAATTCGACCGCGTGCGCAGCGCGCTGGAGCCGCTTCTCGCGGACCGACCCACCATGCGGGTCTGCCTGCTGATGTCGGATCTCGAACAGGCCGAGCACGGCTCCACCGGCCGTGGGCGGGAGTGGCTCGCCCGCGCCACCCGGGCCCCCCGCGATCCGGCGTGGATCGCCGATGGAATCGTGTCGGATCAATGGGCGCCGATCTCGCCGGTGACCGGCCGGCTCGATGCCTTCGTGTGGCAGGCGCCGCCGGATGTGCTGGTGGCACCCGAACTCACCATGAGCGACGACGTCACGGCGGATCTCGACGACGAAAGACGCGCTCTTCCGGTCATGGTGGACGAACCTGAAAACGTCCCGACCGAGTCCGCCATGGCCGGCGCACCGCAGGAACCGCCCACGCTATCAACGCCGGCGCCCGAGATCGTGAAACCAAGACCCGAAGCCGTGGTGTTTCCCGCAGGCCCGCCGGACGATCCCGGCCTTGGCCCAGAGCCGAAACGCAGCTTTTTCGGCTGATCGGCCCACGCACGGGTCCTTGCCAATCGGCCGCCATGCGGCTATGAGGTCCCGCTCCGCCCGATAATGGCGCGACGCCGCAATAGCTCAGCTGGTAGAGCACCTCATTCGTAATGAGGGGGTCGGGGGTTCGAATCCCTCTTGCGGCACCATTTTTATCGCAAAATCCAACCGCTTGAAGTGCTGCCTTTTGGCTTCACGGCGTCGACTTGCTCAGCGGCGCCCAGTCTCGGCGCATCAGGGTTAGCGCCGCATAGCAAGCGCCGCCACGGCGCATGCGTGAAGCTCACTTTGGCCCGCAAAAGCAAGGAATCCTCGCGACCTGATCGCGCAAACACTTGGATAATCACGTTGGCGATTGTGCAAGTTGTTTTGGTGCAAGATCCTAAAGGTCGACTAGTGGGTATTACCCCCTCAGACCGATTGCATGTCTTAGATTTAGTGACCACTTTATTTAACGAGTTCAACAAAGTTTTGTCGCGGATCAGGAAGGGAAATAATGCTCGGCGCAGCAGTATCTTCTCCATCCAAGACTTACCTCGCCAATAATTTAAATACGATCACAGTTCGAGATCTTGATGATCTGATCCCTCATGTACCTCAGTGGGATCAGCTCGCCTGGAGGGCTCCGCAGAAGATTGCGAATTTATTGCCCGCTTGGATCAATGCCTTCCTCCGTCACAAGGTGGCGCCAAACGAGCGCTGGTTCTGCAGCTTCGCCTACGTCGGGGACAGGCTCGTGGGCGTGCTGCCGATCATTGTTACGCCGCACCCGCTCCTCGGCTCATTCTGGCCAATCCTGCGCACCCCGTGCGATGGACATACGCCCTCGGGAGACGTCCTGCTGGATCGGGATCATGCGGCCGCGGCCTTCAAGGCTCTGCTGATTGAGGTGGGCTCCCAGGTTCCAAACCATCTTGGCCTGGATCTCAAGGCTGTGCGGTCGAATTCGTCGGTCTGGAAAGCTTTGGAGGATGGCGTCGATGGCTATCTCATGCGTCGTGGCCTGCGCTCGACATGGTCATTCCTCAAGGTCGATGGAGACTTCAACACCTACCAGGCCGGCCTCGGGAAGATCCGCGAGAATATAAGACGCGGCCGCCGAAAACTTGAGAAGCGGGGTGTCGTTTCGGTCGAGATGACAAAGGGCACCGATGTCAGAGAGGACTTCCTGGCTGAGTTTGTTGCCCTCGAGGCTTCTGGCTGGAAAGGCCGCAACGGCACTGCCATGCTCAACGATACCAATGTCGTCGCATTCTACACGACGCTGGTGAAGAATTTTGCCGCCCAAGGCTATTGGGAATGGCATGCGATCCGGGTCGATGGGCAGCTTGTCATAGCCGGAATGGGCGCACGCTGTGGCGCGGGCCTCATGCTGCCGAAATACGCTTTCAACGAGGATTTTGCCGATTGCATGCCTGGCAGTCTCCTGATCGGGGAAATCGTCAAGGAAGCATTTTCACGCGCAGAGCTGGACGAAATTAACCCGATGAGCAAATCACCACCGGATCGCTTCTGGCGAATGTCGGAGGATGAATACACGGATGTGCACCTGGTCCGTCAGGGCTTTGTCCCGATGCTGCTGCAGCTTTCGCGCGTCATGGTGCGGTCGACATACCAGGATCACATCCGGCCCCGGATCCCTTCCGCCGTGAGGGACGCTTATCGCAATTTCAAACGCCGCGGGGGACGCAAGCCTGGCCGGGCGGCATCGACATCCCGAGGATGAAGGTCGAGCGTCTCCGAGTTGGAACAGGACATCGAGGCCGATGCCAGTAATCGTGGGCACGGCAACCGTTCCCTGAAAATGCCCGAATGAGCATTTTACTTCGAGCGTGGCCGGCGGATTCTGGCTGCCCATTAAAGAGGCCTCGCTTGCTCAGCCAGATGCCGTAGGGTAAGGGCGTCGCGTAGGCCCCGATGGACAGCGCGCTATCTGTTTCGGCGATGCTCAAAACCAGAGAACCACATCAGTGCCAGACGGTATGGGTTTTTCAGTGCTCAACAATGTTCCGGCATTGATGGCCTATGCCGACAAGCACGAACGATTCCAATTCAACAACAACACTTATCGGGAGTGGTACGGCGCCGAACCGGTGGCGATCTCCGGGAAGACGATCCGCGAGGTCGTCGGCGAGAACAATTACGCTCGTCTAGAACCCTATATCCGGCGCGTGCTCGCGGGCGAGGCGATCCTCTACGAAGAGGAGCTGGTGACCGCGAGCAAGCCCCGGTACGTGCAGGGCAGCTACTCGCCGGATTTTGCGCCGGACGGCTCCGTTCGGGGCTTCTTCATTCTGGTTCTGGACCTCAGCGAAAGACGGGCGCTGGAATTGCGGCTGACCGAAAGCGAGGCTCGCTTTTCCGGCGCATTCCAATCCGCCGCTATCGGCATGGCCATCGTCAGCCCTGAAGGGCGATACCTTCAGGTGAACGCCGCCATGTGCCGCATGCTCGGGTACACGCCCGACGAATTCCGCGCTCTCTCGTTCCAGGATATCACCCACCCGGACGATCTCCACGACGATCTTGCGCTGACGAACGCCACGCTCAAGGGCACGTGGACGATCTACACGCTCGAAAAGCGTTATCGCCACAAGAACGGCTCCGATGTGAGCACTGTTCTGAGCGTATCGCTCGTTCGCGATGAGGCCGGCGAACCGCTCTATTTCGTCTCTCAGGTACAGGACATCACCGATCGGAAATTGGCCGAGGAACGGCTCTTCAAGGAGCACGAACTCTCCGAGGTGACATTGCGGTCGATTGCGGACGGCGTGATCACGACCGATGTGGACGGGCGTGTCACGTATCTCAACCCCGTCGCCGAGACCCTCACCGGCTGGTCGATCGAGGACGCCTGCGGGCAGAGTATCGAGGCCGTCTACGAAACGTCTGCTCACGGGCGCGGCGCAGCGCATCGCGATCCCGTAGCCATTGCGGTCGGGGAGGAGAGGGTCGTGTGGCTAGGGGTCGAGAAGACGCTCCGGCAGCGGCATGGCGGCGAAGTGCCGGTCGAAGATTCGGCCGCGCCGATCCGCGACCGTTCCGGTGCCGTGGTCGGTGCCGTGCTGGTCTTTCACGATGTGACGCAGCAGCGGGCCCTTGCGAGCCAGATGGCGCATATGGCGCACCACGACCCGCTGACCGACCTGCCCAACCGCATCCTGTTTCGGGATCGCCTCGAACAGGCGCTCAAGCAGGCAAATCGGACTGGCGGAGGTGTCGCGGTGCTTTTCGGCGATCTCGACCGCTTCAAGCATGTCAACGATTCCTTCGGACACGCAGTCGGCGATCTCGTCATGGTGGAAGTCGCCAGGCGCCTGCGGGACTGCGTCCGGGCTGGCGACACGGTCAGCCGCTGGGCCGGCGACGAGTTCGGCGTTCTTCTGCCGCAGGCGGATCTTTCCGGGCCCGAGATCGGCGAAATTGCCCGGCATATCGTGGCGGTCGTGAGCGAGCCGATCCGCGTCGACGAGGTGTCCGACCCTGTCGAAATCGGCATTTCCCTCGGCATCTCGCTCTACCCGCTCGATGCGACCACGAGCGGCGAATTGATGAAAGCGGCCGATGTTGCGCTCTACGACGTGAAGCGCAACGGGCGCGGCAATTTCCAATACTTCTCGGCCGCCATGAACGAGGGCGCGCGCGAGCGCGCCGGCATGGAGGCGATCCTCCGGCAGGCTCTCCGGAACGAAACGCTCGAGCTGCAATTTCAGCCGCGAATCCGGCTCTCGTCAGGTCATGCGACCAGCGTCGAGGCGCTGGTGCGATTGCGGCACGGGGACGAATTGATCGGACCCACGCGGTTCATCCGGATCGCCGAGGAGACCGGCCTGATCAGCGTCGTGGGAGACTGGGTGATCGACGCGGTTTGCCGGCAGATTCTGGCGTGGTCGCACACAGGCCTGCGCGACCTGAAAGTCTCGATCAATGTCTCGCCCATGCAGGCCGCGCGGGACGAGTTCTATTCGTCGCTGCTTCAAACGGTCGAACGATACGGCATCCATCCGTCCCGCATCGAGCTTGAAATCACCGAAAGCGCGCTCATGGAGCCGAAGAAGCGCATTACGGCGAACCTGGCCCGGCTGCAGAAAGCCGGCTTCACCGTGGCGCTCGACGATTTCGGGACCGGCTATTCAAGCTTGTCCTATCTCAACCGGCTCCCCATCGACACGCTCAAGATCGATCGCTCTTTCATGAAAAATAGCGGCACGCTTGAAGGCCGGGCGGTGGTGGCCGCCGTCGTGGCGCTGGGCAAGGCCCTGGGCAAAGGAATTGTCGCGGAAGGCGTCGAGACGCAGCACCAGCTGGATTGGCTGAGGACGATCGGCTGCGAGGAAGTGCAGGGCTTTTATTTCGCACCCGCGGTCGCAGCACATGATCTCGAGACAGCGCTTCGATCCCGTGGATTGCTGCGCACCGACGCCCCGGCGGAAGACATTCGCTAGAGTACGACGATCCCCGCGTGCTTCGCCTTGTTGTCGGGCTCGACGTGGATAGTGACCTGCGCCTCTCCGATTTCGGCTTTGAGAGCCCGCTCAAGGCGGTCGCAGATGTCATGCGCCTGCGTCACGCTCATGTTTCCGGCGACGACGAGGTGGAAATCGACGAAGACGAGACGGCCGGCATGGCGGGTCCGAAGGTCATGCGCCTCGATCGCGCCTTCGGCATTGACGGCGATGACCTCCCGCACGCGGCTCAAAACCGCCTCCGGCAGCGCCTCATCCATGAGGCCGCCGATGCTCTCCTTCATCAGCATCCAGCCCGACCAGATGATGTTCAGCGCAACGAACGCCGCCAGGAGCGAATCGAGCCAGACCCATCCCGTTACCGGGACGAGCACGAGGCCCACGACGACGACCGCGGATGTCATGACGTCGGTCATGAGATGACGTCCATCCGCCGACAATGCCGGCGAGCGATGGCGGCGGCCCTCCCGGATGAGAATCCACGCCCAGGCGGCGTTGACGATCGTCGCCAATCCGTTGATGGCCAGTCCCATCGCGGGGGCGTCGAGCGCCCGCGGGTTGAGGAAGCCCTCATAGGCCTCGCGCAGGATGGCCAGAGCGGCGATAATGATGAGCACGCCCTCGAGGACGGCCGAGAAATATTCCACCTTGTGGTGGCCGTAGGGATGATTCTTGTCAGCCGGCTCCGCGCTGAGGCGAACCGCCATCAGGGCCGCCAGGGCCGTGACGACGTTGATGATGCTCTCGAGGGCATCCGAGTAGAGCGCGATGCTGCCGGTAATCCGGTAGGCGGTATATTTCAGCGCGAGAACGATCGCTCCGACGATGATGCTGCCAATGGCAAGTCTCTGGATCTTGTCCATCGTGTCACAACCAAGCGGGGAACGGGTGTCGGCGGCCCTTATAGACGCACACTCTGCAAGCGCCAAGCCATTGCGCCGACTTGCAAATCGCTCGCAGGAGCAGCCGACGCGGGTGCGGAGGAGCTGCGATTCCTATGGGGCGGCCTGCAGGCGCTTGCGCAAGGTGGCGTAAAAAGCCGACAGACCTGGCGCCAGGTGGGTGCAATGCTCGATCAGCCGGAGCGCCTCGGTATGATTTCCGGCGCGGAAGGCTGTCAGAAGATCCGGGTGCAAGTCGCCGACTTCATCCAAGGCGGCATCCGGCCCCGCCGCAAGGACGGTGTAGATGGCGGATTCCGTTGCCCGGCCGCGCACGGCAATGCGGTCGAGTTCGATCAACGTACGGGTGGACCCGATCCTTTCGGCGGTATCGGCCCCGAGGATGATCGCGACGCCGTATTCCTTGGATAATCCCTCGAGACGCGAGGCGAGATTCACGGTGTCGCCGAGGACCGAGTAATCGTAGCGCCAGCGCGATCCGACGTTTCCCACCACGCAGTCGCCGGTGTTGATGCCGACACCCACCGCGAAGACCGGGGCGGCGTCACCCTCCTCCTCCCGCAGCACATGATTGAGGTCCGCGACGGCCTTCAACATCCGTTCGGCCGCGCGCACCGCTCGCTCGGGGTGATCGGGGCTGGGCAACGGGGCATTCCAGAACGCCATGACGCAGTCGCCCATGTATTTGTCGATGGTGCCGCCCTCCGCCAGGATTGCCTCGGAGAGCGGGTCGAGAAGCCGGTTGATCAACGTGGTGAGGCGCTCGGGCTCGTCCTTCAGCCGCTCGGACAGGCTCGTAAAGCCGCGCACGTCGCAGAACAGGATTGTCAGGTTGCGCCGCTCGCCGCCGAGTTTCAGCGCCGAGGGATCGTGCGCGAGCTGGGCTACGAGGTCCGGCGATAAGTATCGCGAGAAGGCATGGGACACCGCCCGCCTCATCCGTCTTTCACGCGCATAATCGATTCCGAATCTGGCCCCGACCACCAGCAAGGCGGCGGAGACCGGCAGAACGGGAGGCGCCCACATGCGGCCGAAGCGCAGGAGCAGCCAGCTACCCGTCAGCAAGGCAACCAGCAGGAGGATCGCGCCGAAACCCGTTTTCCACGCGACTCCGCGCCGACACAGGAAGGCTGCCAGCAGCGCGACGGCGATCACGATCGCGAGTTGAACGGCACGAGGAACCGGCACCACGTAGAGCCGGTGTAGCAGGTTGTCGATGATGGTCGCCTGGACTTCGACGCCTGCCGTAAGGCTTTCGCTCGTCAGCGTGTAGGGGGTGGGAAAGGCATCAACGGATCCGCTGTCCACTGTTGCCGAAGCTTTGAGGGACAACCCGACCAGCACAAGTCGATCCTTGAATTTGTCGGGAGGCAAAAATGCGTCCGGGTCGAGCGCCTGGTAATACGACACCGTCGGGTAGGTTCGTGTCGGGCCGAAATACTGGATCAGCGAATCGGCTGGCGCGGGCGCGGTGTCGATGCCCGCTTTCCGTAAGACCTGCGCGGCGAAACTGTCGGGCGCGTTCGGCATCGTCCGCAAGGCGGCGTCTCCGTCGAGCGTCACGGAGGTCAGGCCATCCTCGGCTCCGGTAGCGAGAAACATGTCGAGGGGCGCAACCCGCGTGACCTGCACGCCTTGATCGAGGCGGGTCGAGACCAGATCGGCGGCGAGGATGACATCCGGACCAAGCGCGTTTGTGAGAGCCGCATCGGCGCTTTCAGTCGAGGGTTCGGCAAAAATAATGTCGAAGCCGACGACCTTCGCGCCGGCCTGACGCAACTTGTCGATCAGCCGCGCGTGAAGTTCGCGGGACCAGGGCCAACGCTGGCCGATCTCCGTGAATGAAGGCTCGTCGATGGCGACCACGAGCGCCCCCGGCTCATCAGGTCGCGGCGGGCCGATGGTCGAATAGATATCGTAGAAGCGAGCCTCGACGAGCTGGAAGCCTCGCAGGGAGGAAATCGGCAGCAACAGGCCCACCACCAATGTGGCGACGGCGAGGTGCTGCCAGATCGTCTCGCGCACCATTCCGCGTAGCGGTCCGGCCTTGTCCACGATTAGAAACGCGCCTCCACGGTCGCGGCGACCGCCCGCGTCGGGCCCGGAATAGCGGGCGTGATCTCATACTTTGCATCGAAGATGTTAAGAACCGTGAGGCCCACCAAAAGGTGGCGATCGGGCGATTCCCACGTAATGGCCGCATCCGTCGTCCAGTAATCCTCAAGCGCTGTTCCGGTCAGGTCGCCGGTGCGCTCTCCCACATAGGTGGTGGCGAGCGTCAGCTTGATCCGGCTCGGGTGAACGAACGTGACGCCCGCGCGGGCAAACCGATCGGCAATGAAGGGCACATCGCGCCGGATGGCTTCGCCGGAGCGAGTCTCGGTGTTGGTCGTACCGATCGTTCCGAAGACGCCGATGCCGTAGCCCAGCCAGAGATTGGCCGTGGCGGCGAGGCGCTCGACCCGCGCTTTGCCGATTGCCAGATCCTCGAACGTGTTGGCGATGGGGAGGCTGAGGTTCTGGATGTCCTGCTTTTGGTAGTCGACGACGGTGAAGAGGTGCTGCGTCCATTCCGCATCCCACCGCAACGCCAGCGTATTGGTATGGCTGCCGAGCGACGAGGGAATGGCATTGGGGATCAGCCCGACGGTGCTCACCGGCGCGAGCGTGAACGCAACCGGCAGATCGTCGTCACGCCGATAGGCCGCCCGCAGCCATTGTCCCTCGAACGGCGACACCGCGAGGCCCACGCGCGGCGAGATTGCCGCATCGGATGAATTCGGTCCGATGCTGAGCGAGGTCCATTGTGCGCCACCTTGCGCTTCGAACCTGTCTGAAGGTCGCCAGAGCGCATCGGCGTAAACGCGGTGCGCGCGAAAATCTGTGTCGGTCCGCGCCGTGAGATCGGTGGCCTGCGCTTGGCCGGTATTTCGATTGACCAGCAGACTTTTGCCGAAGGTCGCACCGAGCGAGTTGCCGATCTGTCCTTCGTAGCCTGAGCGGAACGTGAAATCGCCGATGCCGATGCTGTGGTTGATGGCGGCGACAGCGCCCTCCTGTCGATTGCGCTCGCGCGCATCGACGGCGATCGCGAGAGGAGGCAGCCCGAGACTTGCCGCATTGGTATATCGGCGATCGATCCCGCGATTGGCGTAGACCGCGCCCGTCAGGACATTCCGGTCCGCAAAGGAATGGCTCCATCCGGCGCCCCCCTGCATCTCGGTGAAATCCTGCTCACCTTTGAAACTACGCGTCGGCGTGTTGATGCGCGCCAGTCCGGGTTCCAGATTGGACGCCGTACCAAAGACGAGGAAGCGATCCCATGCGTTCGGCGTCATGCCGACGAAGAACGCAGCGTTGGCGGTGCTTTCGTTATCCAGCGCCTCGCGTCCATCCGCGCGGACGCGGCCGGCGGAGAGGCTGAATGACGTGGGCGCAGGCTCATTGGTGAAGCCCTGCACGGTCGCGTTCGCGCCCCACCCGGCGTGGCCGTCCCGGTTCACCAGGCTGCCGCCGATGGTCGTATCGACGAACGGGCGGCGCACCAGGTCCTGTCGCCCCGCGCGGCTCGAAACGGCCAACGGATCGAAGAACAGGCCCTGCACCGACAACGTGAAGGCGGCGAGGTCGAGCTCATTGCTGGCGACGGCGCCGATTGTCGGCCGATTGACGAACAAGCTGTCGCGACGCGCTGCGGCCTGATCGAAATAGCTGCTGGCCGTGAAGGGATCGAAAACACGATCGCCGTAAAACCGCGCCCACTCGCCGAGATTGAGAAAGGTGTAGGCCTGCACTGGATACGAGCCGGCCCGCCGGTTGACCGCAAGGCCCGCATAATCGCCTCCGCGCAACCGGGACCGCCGGACGGTTTCGCGAGCCGCCCGAATGGCCTCGTCGGCCTGATAGGAATCGAGCGCGATGGCTGTGCGGGCGGTCGCCACGGCGGGATCGTTGGGATCAAGCCGGTCGGCATTCTCCAGCGCCTGCATGGCGAGCTCGTCGTCACCGCTCTGGTAATAGGCGATCGCCGTGACGAGCAACCCTTGCGAATAGGCGGGATTCGCGGTCGATCCGGCGAGTGCCTCCTCGAGGCCCTTCGCGGTTTCGCCTTTCTGCAGGTAGTACCGTCCGCGCGCCGAATACGCCGCACTAAACGAGGGATCGAGCTCAAAAACCTTATCGATGAGTCGCCCCGCTTCCTCGACCCGGCTTTGATCGAGCAGCAGGATCGCCAGATTCGTGTATGCGACGGGATCTTCGGGATCTTCCGCGATGGCGCGACGCAGCGCTTCTTCGGCCGCGATGGGTGCGTCGCGCTCCGACTCGAACAAGCCGATCGTGTTCCAGATATCTGATTTTCCGGGTGCTATGGCGGCGGCCTTTTGCAGTTCAACGAGGGCGCGGTTCATCTCGCCGTCGATATACCCAAGCACCATGCCGCTCACGAGAAGCACGTCGGGCGAATCCGGATCGAGCTCGCGTGCCCTGGCGACCGCCTCGCGCATGGCCTCCCGGTCGTTCAGCGCCAGCGACATCTGGGCGGAAAAGACCGCAACGCGAGCGTTGCGTGGAAATTGCTTTTCGGCCGCTTTGGCAGCCTCGGACGCGGCCTTGAGGTCTTGTTTGAAGCCGAGCAGGAAAGCGTGGGCAATCGCTGCTTCGGGCTGGTCGCGTCCGATTCGGGGCTCCGGCTGGACGTGCTGTGGATCGGCTAACGACGCGGCGACGTAGCGGCCATAGGCGGCGGTCACGCGCCTTCTCTCATCGAGCCCCTTCTCGGCGCTCGCGAAGAGAGAAGCCGCCTCCGACCACTTGCGGTGCAAGCCTGCGATCAATCCGGCGACCAGATCGGCGCGGGCGCGCTGCGCGTTGTTCAGAGGCCGGCTTCTCGCCTCCGCCAGAGCCCGAAGCGCAACCGCGCGGCCATCGAGGTTGAGCGCCGTTTCGGCGAGGGAGAGCCAGTCATCCGTGCTACGCGCATTGGCCGGGATGTTTTCGACGCGAGCGCGTTCGGCGCGCATCTCCGGTCCGAGCGTCGGCGAGGCCGGCATCCCATTGAAGGCATCGCGCAGCGTCAGGGAGAACAGCATCTGTTCGCGGTCGTTCGAATTGACGAGAATGAATTTGGTCGGGGCCTTGCCGATCGACGCGACAGCGCCTTCGCCCTGCCGCACGGTGACGGACCCTTGGGCGTTCTTCAATTCCACGACGCCTTCGAGGACCACGAGGCCGGTCTTGCCCGAGCCATCCACCGTCAGCGACCAGTCGGTTCCCCGGATGGCCGCCACGGCCGCCGGTGTCTTGACGTCGACGCCGCTGCCGCCACGGGCCGCGCGTGCCCAGATGGTACCCGTCTGGAGCGTCAGATCCGTCGTGCCCGAATCGCTCTGCGCGATCTCGTTGACGGTCAGCGTGGAATTCCGTCCGACCCTGACCTGAGTCTTGTCTGAGAAAAGGATCGCCAGATTGCCCAGTGCATTGGTGCGCAGCACGTCGCCGCCCACCACATCCTGCCGGATCTCGGCCGCGCGCCAGTTGCTTTCGCGCACGAAACGCAGTTCCTCGCCGCCCTTGGCCGCCACGATAGATCCGGCACTTGGGCTTGTGCGCGGCACGGGCCCTTGCGCCGAAGCCGCGCCGAGCATCAGCCCGAATGCGGTCGTTCCGCAAAGGCACCGGAAAATCTGGAGGGACATGGGCCTGGGTCTTTGAAGGTTACAACATTGCCTTAGAGCGGACGAGACTTTACTCAAGGCAATAGTCACTTCAAAGGGGATTCTACTTCCAGCCGCCTGTTTCGCCGCACATCGTGAACGAGCGACAATCGTGTCAGGCGCTCGTCTTCGCCATCAGCAGTTTTTGTTTGAGATCGTTCTGGGCAAACGGTTTCTGCAACACCGGACGGTTCCGGTACGCGTCGCGAATGCCTGCGCTGCCATACCCGGTCGAAAACACGAAGGGAATCGAGCGTTCCGCAAGCGCCTCGGCCACAGGGTAGATCGGTTCGCCGGCAACATTCACGTCGAGGATCGCAAGATCGATTTTTTCGCGCGCGAGCGTATCGAGCGCCGCTGCCAGTCGCGCCGCGGGCCCGATGACCTCGCAGCCGAAATCCAGAAGCATGTCTTCGAGGAGAAGCGAAATCGCGGCTTCGTCCTCGACCACGAGGACACGCAGGCCAGTGAGTTCGCTGCTGCTTGCCATGGCTTCGATCACGGTTACCTCTTGGTGTTTGTAGACGCGCGACAGGCCCCGCGGAGCCCGATAGGTGTCTTCATAGCGCTGAATGTCATGAAGATTCGATTCGTTCTAGCATCCCGGCGGCGAAGCGCAAAGCTTAGCCCGCAAAGCACCCTTGCCACAATTCCTACGCGGCGGGCGGGCGTGGGGAAACGGAGCCGTAACCTCTGAAATGTCAGGGAAAAACCGATCAGGAGCCCTTGCGAACTTCATGTCCTGCGACGTTTCGCCATCGCGGCCCGCAGGACGAGCGAGGCCGGCTCATGCGGGTGGCGGGTATTTTTGCGAGGCCCCTTGCGAAAAGCGGCATTTCTCCCGGATAATCACCGCATGTCAGTGTTGTCGACCCTTCGCGATATTCTGCGCCCCACAGATGAGACCCACTCGGCCGAACACGAGGAACGCCTCACCGTCGCATCGTTGCTCATCCTCGTCGCCCATGCGGACGGACGGGTTCTTCCGGTGGAAACGGAGGGTTTGAGGGTCCTTCTCGCCGCCCGGTTCGGTGTGTCGATGTCCCAGGCGGACCGCGTTCTTCGGGAGGCGGAAAACCTTGGAGGCGGCGATCCGTCGACGACGCTCGATCGACCGCATCGTCACGGACGTGCCGGCCGCCAAACGGAAGTCTCTGCTGGCGCTTGCCTACCGGATTGCCGCGATCGACGGCACGATTCACGATTTCGAAGACGACCTGATCTGGCGGACGGGTCGTTTGCTGGGCTTCAGCGACCCCGATCTGGCGGCAATCAAGGACAGTGCCGCCGCAATCGTGAGCCAGCCCGATGACTGAACCCGGCGCCAAGGCGCCGATCCTGATCATTCTTCATCAGGAGCATTCCACGCCGGGCCGGGTTGGGCGATTGTTGCGGGAGCGCGGGCATCCGCTGGATATCAGGCGCCCGCGGTTCGGCGATGCGCTTCCCGACACCCTGCGGCACCACGCCGGCGCGGTGATTTTCGGCGGCCCCATGAGCGCCAATGATGCGGACGATTATGTAAAAACCGAGATCGATTGGCTGAAGGTTCCGTTGCGGGAAGCAAAGCCCTATCTGGGCCTGTGCCTCGGGGCGCAGATGCTCGCGAAGCATCTGGGCGCGCCGGTGTGGCAACATCCGGAAGGTCGCGCGGAGATCGGCTATTACCCATTGGTGCCCACGCCGGCCGGAGAAGCCTTGAGCGAATCGTGGGGCACGCGCTGGCCGAGCCATGTCTATCACTGGCATCGCGAAGGCTTCGATTGTCCCGTCGGGGCCGACACCCTGGCGACCGGCGACGATTTTCCGACCCAGGCCATTCGCGTGGGTCCAAGCGCCTTCGGCCTTCAATTCCATCCGGAAGTGACCCACGCGATGATCTGCCGGTGGACCGTGATGGCGGCCGAACGTTTGGCGACGCCGGGTGCGCAGGACCGGACCCGGCAAATCGAGGGACGGTACCTCTACGATCCTCACGTGGCCCATTGGCTCGACAGGTTTCTGGACGCCTGGCTCGAGCCGACGCCGGTCCGGCAGGACGTGGTTGCCTGATTTCAGGTCGCGTCGAATTCGAACGGCGACACGCCTCGTCTCATTTCGTCGACGATGAGCGGGTGCATCAAAGGCGGCGCGG
Source organism: uncultured Alphaproteobacteria bacterium (assembly GCA_963828985.1). Classification (GTDB taxonomy): domain Bacteria; phylum Pseudomonadota; class Alphaproteobacteria; order Rhizobiales; family Beijerinckiaceae; genus Microvirga. The sequence continues at coordinate 769,104 of CAWHGT010000003.1, read as the reverse complement.
CGCGTTGCGGACAGGCCACCCGTTCGCACAGGCGGCAATTGATGCCGATCGGCGTCGGATCGGGGGCCGCCAGGTCGAACCCGCGCGCATAGGTCAGGCGGCCGGCATATTTCAGCTCGCATCCGAGCCCGACGACGAATTGCGGATCGGGCATCCCCCAGGGGTTCGAGGCCCGTCTCACCGCGCGCGCGATCGAGAACCAGCGGGAATTGTCGGGCAATTCGACGATCTGCGTCAGGATTTGCGCTGGGGTGCGGAACGTCGCGTGGACATTCCATAATGGGCACGTGCCGCCATATTGCGAGAACGGGAATCGCCCTGACGAAAATCGTTTCGACACATTGCCGGCCGAATCGACCCTGACCAGAAAGAACGGTACGCCCCGCGTCCCAGGCCGGGCCAGTGTGGTGAGCCGATGGGCAACCTGCTCGAAGCTCGCGCCGAAGCGGGCGCCGAGCACGTCCACGTCATAGCGCAAGGCTTCGGCCGCGGCGTAGAACCTGCCATAGGGCATGATCAGCGCCCCGGCGAAATAGTTCGCCAGCGAGATCCGCAACAACCGCCGCGCCGGCCCGTCCTCGGGCTCCAGCCGCGCAGCCAGAGCGTCGATGATCGGCCGGGTTTCGGCGAAGGCGAGCTGATAGGCTGCCTGAAAGGTCCGGCCCGACGGATCCACGATCTCGCAGATCAGAAGCTGACGGCGATGATGGTCGTAGCGGCGAAGGCTGTCCGACATGACCTCGATCGGCATGATGCGAACGCGAATGCCGTGCTTGGCCCGAAGCCGCTCCGAGATCGCGAAGAAGAGGTCGTGGCCGGGCTCCTGCAGCTCGGCTGCCAAACTTTCGGCGGCCTCGTCGAGCTCCGGAAAATAGTTCTTCGCCTCCTGGATGTGATCGCGCACGCGATCGACCGGATTGTCGACCGCGCCTTCGGCACGATCGCGGTCGTCGAGATCGGGCGTCCGCATTTCCCGGGCGCCCCGCATGGCCGCGTAGGCGCGATAAAGCCGCGTGACCGCGTCGACGAGACCCGGGGCCGCCTCGACGGTCTCGCGAAGTTCGAGCCGGGGCACGGGCGTGTTGCGAAAGAGCGGGTCGGCGAAAACCTCGTCGAGTTCCGTGACGGTGCGTTCGTGATCCTCCGTCGCGAATTCGCGCGGGTCGAGCGCATAAGCATGGGACAGCCGGATCAGCACCTGAGCGGTGATCGGGCGCTGATTGCGCTCCATCAGGTTGAGATAGCTCGGCGAGAGGCCAAGCTCCTCCGCCATCCCGGCCTGCGTCAGGTTCTTCTCCCGCCGCAGGCGTTTGAGCCGCGGACCGACGAACAATTTCCGGATGTCATCCATTTGTAATTTTCTTTACAGCCGTACAATTCATATCTTGTCATTCATTTACAAGACGACTTTTCTTCCAGTCGCCGAGTATTGCCAGAGTGATGAGCGTGCTCAACATTCAACACAACAGGAAGAAACACAGGATCGATTGTGGGTTCTCTCGGAAATTTTGTCAAGAATTGTAAACGGAAGGACGACCATGCCCGCCAGACCCCCTCATTCGACGACCTGCATCACGCACACTCCGGCTGGACGGTTCGACGGCATCTCCCGGCCCTATTCGATCGACGACGTGCTGCGCCTGCGAGGCTCCGTGACAATCCGGCAGACGCTGGCCGAGAAGGGCGCCGCGAAGCTGTGGGAACTCCTTCACGAGCGCCCCTATGTGCATTCGCTCGGCGCGATGACGGGCAACCAGGCGATGCAGATGGCCCGCGCCGGTCTCGAGGCGATCTATCTGTCAGGATGGCAGGTGGCGGCGGATTCCAATGTGGCCGGCGCGATGTATCCCGACCAGTCGCTCTATCCGGCCAATTCCGGCCCGGAACTCTGCCGCCGGATCAACCGCACGCTCCAGCGCGCCGACCAGATCGAACATGCGGAAGGCGGCGCGAAGCGCGATTGGTTCCTGCCCATCGTGGCGGATGCCGAAGCGGGATTTGGCGGACCTCTCAACACCTTCGAGATCATGAAGGCGTATATCGAGGCCGGAGCCGCGGGCGTCCATTTCGAGGACCAGCTCGCGTCCGAGAAGAAATGCGGCCATCTCGGCGGCAAGGTGTTGATCCCCACCTCGGCGCATGAGCGAAACCTGGTCGCGGCCCGTCTTGCGGCCGACGTGATGGGGACCTCGACCCTCATCATGGCCCGCACCGATGCCGAATCGGCCATGCTCATCACCTCCGACGTGGACGAGCGCGACCGCCCCTTCATCGAAGCCGACAGCCGCACCCCCGAGGGCTTCTTTCGCCTGAAGCAAGGCACCGGCCTCGATCATTGCATCGCGCGCGGCCTCGCCTATGCGGAATATGCCGATCTTCTGTGGTGGGAGACATCGCACCCCGATCTCGACGACGCGCGCAAATTCGCCGAAGCGATCCACAAACGCCATCCCGGCAAGCTCTTGGCGTATAATTGCTCGCCGTCGTTCAACTGGAAGAAGAAGCTCGACGACGCCACCATCGCGCGGTTCCAGCGCGAGCTCGGCGCCATGGGCTACAAGTTCCAGTTCGTGACCCTCGCGGGCTTCCACCAGCTCAATTACGGCATGTTCGACCTCGCGAGCGGCTACCGCGATCGCGGCATGGGCGCCTATTCGGAACTGCAGGCCGAGGAATTCGACGCCGAAGCCGCGGGTTACACCGCGACCCGCCATCAGCGGGAGGTCGGAACGGGCTATTTCGACCAGGTGTCGCTCGCCATCACGGCCGGCAAATCCTCCACCACCGCCATGAACAATTCCACCGAGACTGCGCAATTCCACCCGACGCCGAAGCTCCACGCGGCCGAGTAAACCCAAACCTTCAATTCGACGGAGAGAGATCATGCAACATACGCGATTCTGGGTCATCGGAGGCGAATACACCTCCACCGAGTTCGAAACCTTGATCCGCGGGACCGAACGCCTCGTCGGGCCCTTCGAAAGCAAGGGCGACGCGGAGCGGACGTGGCGGTACCTGTCCGAGGATCACCGGCCGCAGGCGCAGGTGCGCTTTACCATCGCGCAGGAGCCGCTCGGGGTGGCGCATTCGTAGGCGGGCTTTCGCGGATGCGGATTTCCGCATTCGCCGAGCATCGACTTTCAGATCTCGTCCAGCTTTCGGCTGGATGAGATCTGTCGAACGGCCTACAAAGCCCTAGATCCGGTGAACCGGATTGACCGGCTGTCCATGAGGGTCGTTTGATGAACCTGACATTGAAATCCGTCGCCGTCGCTCTTGCGCTCGGCCTCTCTACCCTGGCGGCGCGCGCCGATGTGGTGGTTTCCTCGAAGATCGATACCGAGGGCTCCGTCCTCGGCAACATCATTCTGCTGGCCTTGAATGCAAACGGCATCAAGACCCAGGACCGGGTGCAACTCGGCGCAACGTCCGTCGTTCGCAAGGCCATCATCGCAGGCGAGATCGACCTCTACCCGGAATATACGGGCAATGCCGGGTTCTTCTTCAACAAGGCCGACGACCCGCTCTGGAAGAATGCCGCCAAGGGCTTCGAGGCCGCCAAGAAGCTCGATTTCGACGCCAACAAGATTGTCTGGCTGGAGCCCTCGCCCGCCAACAACACCTGGGCGATCGCCGTGCGCAAAGACGTGGCGGAGGCCAACAAGCTTGCCAGCATGTCGGATTTCGGCAAGTGGGTCGCCGGCGGAGGCGACACGAAGCTCGCGGCATCCGCGGAGTTCGTCAATTCGGCCGCCGCGCTTCCGGCGTTCCAGGCCGCCTATGGCTTCAAGATGAAGCCCGAGCAATTGATCGTCCTCTCGGGCGGCGATACGGCGGCGACCATCAAGGCCGCGGCCGAGAAAACCAGCGGCGCCAACGCGGCGATGGTTTACGGCACCGATGGCGGCATCGCGCCCTCCGGCCTGGTGGTGCTCTCGGACGACAAGAACGTTCAACCTGTCTACGCACCCGCGCCGATCATCCGCGAAGCCGTGCTGAAGGAAAATCCGAAGATTGCCGAGATCCTGAAGCCGATCTTCCAATCGCTCGACCTGACGACGTTGCAGACCCTGAACGCCCGCGTTCAAGTGGGCGGGGAAGCGGCAAAGTCGGTCGCGACCGATTATCTGAAAACGAAGGGTTTCGTAAAATAAACCCGTTGAAGCAGGCTCCGGCCTCAAGCAGCTGCCGCCCGTGTCCACCGACGAAAATCCCGCATTAGCCGTGCGCGTGCCGGTTGGCCCGCGTTCGGCGATCCGACGTGATGCCTCGAAGATGCTGGGTTTCGACCGGCTCGGCGCGCTCGTGGCCTCGATCATGGCGGTCGGGGTGTTTGCCTCCCCGTTCGTGACGTACCGGGCCACCCGCATCGCCGCGGGAGAACCCAGGTTTTTGTTCGAGGCGTTCCCCTCGGCGGCGGCCATTGCCCTGTTGGCCTTGATGATTGCCGTTGCGGTTCTGGCGGTCGTGGTTCGCCGTCCGTCGCTTCGGCTCCTCGCCGCCGGTTCGGGTCTGGGGCTGCTGCTGCCGGCGATCGGCTGGGCGGCGCGCTTCGTGACCCCTGCCGGCAACACGTTCGCGCGGGTGACGCCCGCCCTGGGCTTTTGGCTCCTCGCCCTTGCATTGGCACTACTGCTGGCGGATTCGCTCACGCGTCTGCGGTTCGGTCCATGGGAGCGGCTGCTGTCGCTTTCCATCGCGGCGGCATTGCTCGGGAGCCTTCTGGTTTCCGGCGCGTGGAGCGATGTGTCCCTCATGAAGGAATATGCCACGCGCGCCGAGAGCTTCTGGCGCGAGGCGGAGCAGCACGTCTTTCTTGCGCTCGGATCCCTTGCGGCGGCGATCGTCGTTGGGCTGCCGCTTGGCATTCTGTGCCATCGGATAGCGGCGCTGAAGGGAATAACGCTTCAGGTCCTCAACATCGTGCAGACGATTCCCAGCATCGCGCTGTTCGGCATTCTGATGGTTCCGCTCGGCTATTTGGCGGCGACCGTTCCGCTTGCATTCGCGATAGGAATTCGCGGCATCGGCGCGGCGCCTGCGCTGGTGGCGCTGTTTCTCTATTCGCTCCTGCCCGTCGTCGCCAACACCGTCGTGGGGCTCGACCAGGTGTCGGCGAAAGTGGTCGATGCGGCACGCGGCATGGGGCTGTCGCGCTGGCAGCAACTCACACAGGTCAAGTTGCCGCTCGCACTCCCGGTCATCCTCACCGGAATTCGCATCGTGCTGGTGCAGAATCTCGGCCTTGCCACCGTGGCGGCGTTGATCGGCGGCGGAGGCTTGGGCACGTTCATTTTCCAGGGGATCGGCCAGACCGCCATGGACCTCGTTCTGCTCGGTGCCATTCCCATCGTGGGTATGGCTTTCGCCGCGGCGGTCATCCTCGATGCCATCATCGATTTCAGCAACGGTACGCGCGCATGATCGAGATCGACCACCTGACGAAGCGGTTGGGCGATACGCTCATCGTCGACGACGTTTCGATGGTGGTGGAAGCCGGCACCATCGCGGTCGTGGTCGGGACATCCGGAGCCGGCAAATCGACCCTGCTGCGGATGATCAATCGGTTGATCGCTCCGACCTCGGGTCGGGTTCTCATCGATGGAATCGACACCATGTCGATCCACGAGGACGAGCTTCGCCATCGCATCGGCTACGTGATTCAGGGCAACGGTTTGTTTCCTCACAGAACCGTCGCACGCAACATCGCCACGGTGCCGAACCTGCTCGGGTGGGACGCCGCGCGAATCAAGCGCAGGGTCGAAGACCTGCTGGCGCTTTTCCAGCTCGATTCCGCGGAGTTCGCCGACAAGTATCCGCATGAACTCTCGGGCGGACAGCAGCAGCGCGTCGGCGTCGCGCGGGCGCTCGCGGCCGAGCCTTCGCTCCTGCTCATGGACGAACCGTTCGGTGCGCTCGATCCTGTCATCCGCACCAAGGCGCAGGAGGACCTGCTGGCGATCCAGCGACGCATCGGAACCACCATCGTGCTGGTCACGCACGACATGGAGGAAGCCTTTCATCTCGGCGACAGGATTGCGGTGATGGACGATGCGCGCCTTCTTCAATACGGCAAGCCCGCCGAGTTGTTGACGCGTCCGGCGGAGGAGTTCGTCGAACGTCTCGTCGGCACGGCCGAGCGGCCCTTTCGCCTGCTGTCTCTCGTGCGGATCGGGGATGCGATCGAACCGGGAGATGCGCCCGGCCGTCCTCTCGATGCCGCCACCAATATGCGGGATGCTCTTTCGCATCTCATGTGGTGCGGCAAGGACATGCTGCCCGTCACCGATGCGAGTGGCGCGCTGCTCGGGCGGATCACCGTCGAGGCCATTCTTGCCCGCGCGCGGCAGCCGCAATGATGCGCGGATCGACAATCGGCTGGCTGGTGGCGCTGGCGCTCCTCTCGGCGTTCATCACGACGCCGAATTCGTTCGCGTTCGCGTTCGCGCCGTTGACCGAGCACGGCGCGCCGGCGATTTACAATCAGGGAAGCCTACTGTCGCTGACGTTGTCCCATCTCGGCATCGTCTTCACGGCAGCGCTCGCCAGCACCGTGATCGCCGTGTCGCTGGGGATCTTCGTCACCCGCCCGGGCGGCGTCGAGTTCCTGCCGCTGTCGCGCAGCCTCGTGAATACCGGCCAGACCTTTCCGCCCATCGCGGTTCTGGCGGTTGCGGTTCCGCTCGTAGGTTTCGGCGAGGCGCCGACGTTCATCGCGCTTTTCCTCTACGGTTTGCTGCCGATCTTCGAGAATACGTTGAGCGGCCTGACGCAGGTATCGCCCCTGACGCTCGAAGCAGCCAAGGGCATGGGAATGAGCCCGCGCCGGCGCCTTGTGGGCGTGGAGTTGCCCCTCGCGCTGCCGGTCATTCTCGCCGGCATCCGCCTGTCGATCATCATCAATCTCGGCACCGCCACCATCGGTTCGACGGTGGCGGCGAAGGGCCTCGGCGAGGTGATCATTGCCGGCCTGCAATCGAACAATCTCGCATTCGTCATGCAGGGAGGATTGGTTGTGGCGCTTCTGGCGATCCTGATTCACGGCATTCTGACCAGTATCGAGCGTTACGCGATGTTCCGCCTTGGTGGAACGAGCCGCGCTTCTCTGTAGGCGATAGGTCAGCCGAGCCGGTGTCGGAACATCCAGGCAGAAAACGGCAGCGTCACCGCCGCGATGGCGACCAGCGCCAGCATTTCGGGCGCCAGCTGAACCAGGCCAGCACCCTCCAGATAAACCTGATGGGTGATGCTGATCGCATAACGAAGCGGGTTGATCAGCGTGAATGTCTGGAGCGCGGCCGGCATGTTGCTGATGGGAGCGGTGAGGCCCGAGAGCAGCATGAACGGCATCAGCACCACGAACGTGATGATCATCGCCTGCTGCATATTGGCAACGATCGACGATAGAAAGAGCCCGATGCCGACGGCAGCCGAGAGAAACAGGATCAGGCCCAGATAGAGGATCGCGTACGATCCCGCGAAGGGGATCTGAAACCAGAACTTCGCCACCAGGAAAATGAGAGTGGATTGGGTCAGGCCGACCAGCATCGACGGCACCGCTTTGCCGATCATGACCTCGCTGGGTCGGAACGGCGTCACGAGAAGCTGGTCGAAAGTGCCCTCCTCGCGCTCGCGCGCGACCGACATGGCGGTCAGCATCATGGTCATCATCATCGTGATCGTGCCGATCAGCGATGGAATCATGTTCCAGCGCGTCTCGAGGCTGGGATTGTACCAGGCGCGGGTCGTCACCCGGATCGCGGCACCGGGAAGCCCGCGCGCCAACCGCCATTCCTCGCCGAACGCGGTGAGGATCGCGTTCACGTAACTTTGCGCCGTCCCGGCCGTGTTCGAGTTGCGGCCGTCTGCGATGACCTGGACCGGCGCCGGCGCCCCGGCCAGCAGATTGCGCTGGAAATCCCGGTCGATCACGATGATGAGCACCGCGCGGCGATCGTCCACATAGGCGGCCGCCTGAGCGGCTTGATCGAGAGTCGCCACGCGGGTGAAAATGCCCGAGCCATCGAGCCGCGCCACCAGTGCCTGAGAGACTGCGCTGCGGTCATGATCGACCAATGCGTACGGCACATTGTTGAGGTCATAGGTGGCCGCGTAACCGAAGATCAGGCACTGGAGAATCGGCGGTAGGATCAAACTGACCCGGCTCTTCGGGTCCTTGAACATCGCCAGCATCTCCTTGCGCATGAGAGCAAGAATTCTGAGCAGGGACTCGATCATCGCGCTCATCCGATCCGCTTGCGGGTGAGGACGGTCGAGAGCCCCATGAGCAGAAATGCCATCAGGGCGAGGACCAGCGCATTGGGCAGGATGACGCTCCAGATGTCGCCTGCGAGAAACAGCGTTTGAAGCACGCTCACGAAATAGCGCGCAGGAAAGATGTAGGTGACGATCTGAATCGCCAAAGGCATGCTGCGCAGATCGAACATGAAGCCCGACAACATCATGGCGGGAAGAAAGGTTACGACGAGCGTGATCTGGCTGGCGACGAACTGGCTCTTCGTCACCGACGAAATGACGAGGCCGATCCCAAGCGCAACCAGAAGATAGAGCATCGACACCACGACCAGGATCGGGATCGAGCCTCGCAGCGGAACTCCGAAAAGGAGTTTGCTGCCCAGTATCGAGAGCGCAAGGCCGATCATTCCGAGCGCGAAATACGGCACGATCTTCCCGAGAAGAAGTTCCCCGGAGCGGACGGGCGTGACGAACAGCGCCTCGAAGGTTCCACGCTCCCATTCACGCGCCATCACCAGCGAGGTCAGGAGCGCACCGATCAGCGTCATCACCAGCACGATGAGTCCGGGGACGAGGAAATGGGTGCTCTCATTCGTTTCGTTGAACCACAGCCTGTTCTCGGCGACGATCGGAGCGTTGAGGAGCGGGCGTCCCCGCGCGACCTCCCGGGCAAGCCAGGTGCCGATGGCGCCTTGTGCGTAGCCGAGAGAGATCCGCGCCGTATTGGCGTCCGTCCCATGAACCACGACCTGAATCTCCGCATCGCCGAGTTCGACCCGGCGGGCGAAATCGGGCGGGATGCGAACGATCGCGTTGACTTGCCTGGCGAGCAGCAGCCTTTCGGCCTCGGCCATGGTTTTGACCGGCGTGGCGTCGAAATAATCCGAGAGCTTGAAACCCGATACGGCTCCCATTGCGTCGGCGGAGGATTCCTCCATCACCAGCGCGACCGGCACATTCTTGACGTCGAACGAGAGGCCATAGCCGAACAGCACCAGCAGCAATATGGGCATCACGATCCCGACCGCGATGCTGCTTGGGTCGCGGAAGACCTGAAGGGTCTCCTTGCGGATCAGCGCCACGATTCGACGGATGCTGGCGGACATGCTGCTCATTCCGCTCACGCGGCGCTCCGGCCTTCGCGGGGGATCTGCCTCCGGGATGCTTCCACGATGGCGATGAAGGCATCTTCCATCGTTGGCTCTGCCCCGTCGGACGTCGTCGCGTGGGCGCGGATATCGGCCGGATTCCCTTCGGCGAGAGTGCGGCCCGCGTCGAGGATGACGACGCGGTCGCAATATTCCGCCTCATCCATGAAATGCGTGGTGACGATCACCGTTACGCCCTGTTCCGACAGGGACGTGATGCGGCCCCAGAATTCCCGCCGTGCCATCGGGTCGGCACCGCTCGTGGCTTCGTCGAGAAAGAGGATTTCGGGTTCGTGCAGGAGGGCGCAGGCCATGGCAAGACGTTGCTTGAACCCGCCCGGCAATTGTCCGCTCGGAAGATCGGCAAAACGATCGAGTTCGAATTGCTGCTTGGCCCATGCGATGCGCTGGCGTTTCCGCGCACCGCGCAAGCCATAGGCGCTTGCAAAGAAGTTGAGATTTTCATCGACGCTGAGCTGGCTGTAGAGCGAGAACTTCTGTGCCACGTAGCCGAGCCGCTGACGCGCTTGCGCGCGCGAGACCCGAAGGTCCGCGCCGGCGACCCGCAAGGTTCCGCCGGTCGCAGGCAGGAGGCCGCACAGCATTCGGAAGGTCGTGCTCTTGCCCGCGCCGTTGGGCCCGAGCAAGCCGAAGATTTCTCCTTTGCGGACCTCGAAACTCACATGATCGACGGCGGTAAAGTCGCCGAACATCCGGGTGAGATCATGAACCTCGACGACGATCGCATTGGCGTCGCCGGTCACCGCCCGATCAAGCGCCATGACGTGCCGAATTCGCTCGCCCGCGACGGCGCGGAACAGGACCATGAAGCCGTCCTCGAACCGCGGTTGGATCGGCTCTGTGGGAATCTCTCGTCCGTCGACCACAAGTGCGCTGTCCGGATCGTCCAATGTCCGAACCACCCGCACCTTGCCGGCTTCCGGCACCGCATCGACGACATTCGGAAGCTCGAACAACCGCGCCTGAAGCGAGCGGGCTGGCATGCCGGCAGGCGGCGTGGCGACGAAGACGCAGCCATCGGCTCTCTGCGGTGATCTCGCGAGGCGATCCTTGTGCAAGCACGCGCCCGGCATGCATGACGACGGCCTGATCGCAGTGTTCGGCCTCATCCAGGTAGGATGTGGTGACGACGACGCTCAATCCCTCGTCGCGCACCAGCCTCAGGACGATTTCCCAAAGTTCGCGTCGCGACAACGGATCGACGCCGACTGTGGGCTCGTCAAGGAGGAGAAGCTGCGGAGAGCGAACGAGCGTGCAGGCAAGGCCCAGCTTCTGCTTCATGCCTCCCGACAATTTTCCCGCGAGCCGACCCGTGAAGGGTCCAAGCTGCGTCATGTCCATCAGACGCGGATAGATGGTTTGGCGCTGGTCGGGCGTCACGCCGTGCAGATCCGCGTAGAGATCGAGATTCTCCTGGACGCTGAGATCCTCATAGAGGCCGAATTTCTGCGGCATATAACCGATCCGGTCCTGCACCGCCTGCGGCACGGAAGCCACATCGAGCCCAATCACCTCGAGCTCACCCGCATCCGCTTTCATCAGGCCGCAGATGAGGCGCAGCAGCGTGGTTTTGCCGGCTCCGTCGGGACCGACGATCGCCGTCAACGTGCCTTGTCGGGATTCGAACGAAACATCGTCGAGGGCTACGACCGACTCCCCCGTTTGCCGGCGGAACACCTTTTTCAGGCCAGTCGCCGACACCGCGAACTCGTGTGTCTCCGCTGTCACGATTTCCCGTCCGATTGCTGCGCGACCGGCGACGTGTCGCTCTTGTCGGCGATGAGCCTGACGGTCGCCGGCATGCCGAGCCGCAACTGATTGTCGGGGTCTTTCACGAACACGCGGACCTCGTACACGAGGCTGGTGCGAAGATCCTCGGTCTGCACGCTCTTCGGGGTGAACTCGGCGACCGGAGAGATGAAGCCGACCCATCCGTCGAGGGTTCGATCCGGAAAGCTGTCCGATGTGACGGCGGCGGGCATTCCGGGCACAACATGGCCAAGTTGCGTTTCGGACACGTAAGCGCGAACCCATTTGGGATCTTTCGTCGCCAGCGAAAAGACCGGCCGAGTCGTCGACGCCATCTCGCCGGCCTCCATCAGACGCGAGCGCACCACGGCATCGACGGGAGATTTCAGTTCCGTGTCGGCAAGCTGTTGACGCAACAGGGCCAGTTGCGCCTGGGTGACGCGCAACTGCGCTTGCGCCTGCGCGATCTCTTCCTGGCGCGGTCCTGCGATTGCGAGTTCCAGCGCGCGCTGGTTGACGATGACCTTGGCGTCGGCGATGTCGGAGGCGGCCTTGGCGATGTCGGTTTCCTGCTCGCTCGCGATGGATCGCGCGGCCAATGCCTCGCGCCTCTCGAACTGGCGACGCGCATTCAAAGCCTCGGCGCGGGCAGCTTCGAGCTGCGCCCGCGCCTGCGCGATCTCCTCGGGACGACTGCCATTGCGGAGCCGGTTGACGATCGCCTCCTGGCTTGCGACTTGCGCTTCGGCCTGAGCGACCTGCGGCGCGAGACGGCTTGTGTCGAGTCGGGCGAGAACCTGGCCGGAGTGGACGAGATTGCCTTCCTCGACGAGAACTTCAGCGATGCGCTCGCTGCCGTTGAACGCCAGAGTGACCTGGCGAAGCTCGACATTGCCGAACAGAACGAGATCGTCGGAAGCGCGCCGAGGGTGCAGGTACCACCAGGCGCCCCCGCCGAGCAGGGCCGCGATCAAAAGGAAAATCACGACGCGGAACGCAGTCTTGTTCATGTCTCAGAAGTAGGTCCGGCCTCGCAGTTTGTCAAACTGGCATTTAAATTTTGAATTTCATATTCGCCGCGTGTCTGTTACACAAGCACCATGAAAGCAGTTCGTCACAACCGCCAAGGCGGCAATGCCAGGGGCCGTCGCGAGGACGGCCTCAACACGAAGGCGCAAATTCTCGAAGCCGCCGGGGAGGTGTTTGCCGATAAAGGCTTCGATCGTGCAACCGGCAAGGAAATCGCCGACAAGGCGGGCACGAACTCGGCCGCTATCAATTACTATTTTGGCGGCATTGCGGGACTCTACGAAGAAGTGTTGATCGCCGCCCATCAGCGACTCGTCAGCTACGAGGCGTTGACCGCCATCGCCACGACCCCGGATATCGATCCGCAAGGCAAGTTGCGCGCCTTTTTGGAACTGGTGGTCGGCGCCCTCGCGACTCCGATGCCCGCCTCATGGGCGTTCCGTGTCATCAGCCGTGAGATTCTCTCGCCGTCTCCGCACATCGAAGCCTTGAAGGAGCGACAGCTTCAACCCAAAAAACTCCTGCTCACCCGCATCGTGGCGGACGTCATGGGTCTCCCTCCGGATCATCCTGTGATTGCCACCGCGCTGTTTCAGCGTGCTTGCACCCTGCGCCATGCTGCTTGTCGCCGATCACCGCCTTCTCGCGCAGATGTTTCCCTCTCTCGGAGCAGCCTCGCAGCATCCGCGGCCGCTCGTGGACGACCTGCTGCGATATTCGCTCGCCGGATTGGCAGCGCTCGCAGCGGAATTCCCTTCGAGACGCGTTGCCGCGACTGACGACGGAGCCGCAAGATCAAAGCGGTTCCGATGATGTCTTTGCGTGATATCCGGCTGATTTCAGGCCTGGCGTTGGGGGCGTTTCTTCTCACGCATTTCAGCAATCATGCACTCGGTCTCGTTTCGATCGACGCGATGGAGCATGGGCGTCGGATATTCAACCTGTTCTGGCGGAGCCCGCTCGGCACGACGCTGCTGTACGGCTCTCTCTGCGTGCATTTCATCCTTGCGCTGCGAGCGCTCTTCACCCGGCGGACATTGCGGATGCCGCTTCGCGAAGCAGCCCAGCTCGCTCTTGGATTGTCGCTTCCGTTCCTGCTGATCCCGCACTTGCTCGGCACGCGCATCGAGTTTGCGTTGACGGCGCAGGACACTGGCTATCCGACGGTGGTTCGCAATTTATGGATCCTCTCACCCGGCGCAGGCGCACGCCAATCCGTCACTCTTCTCATCGCCTGGGTGCATGGGTGCCTCGGAATCTATTTCTGGATCCGCGCCAAGCAATGGTTTGCGCGTTATGCGATGCTCCTCTACACACTCGCGCTCCTGGTGCCTGTGCTGGCTCTGTTGGGCTTTGCCGAAGCCGGCAAAGAGCTCGCATCCGATCCGACAGGCTTCGGAGCGCCGTCCGCGCCATCGCCTGCCGGCGATCGCCTTGCAGATATCGGCTTCGCCCTCAACGCGATCTTCGCCAGCTTGATCGGCGCCGTGCTCGCCGGGCGCGGCCTGCGGCTCTATCGCACTTTCGCGACGCGCATCCGCGTGACCTATCCGGGCCACCGTATCGTGTCGATCCCGCTGGGGTTCAGCGTTCTGGAAGGCAGCCGCATCGGCGGCGTTCCGCATCAATCCGTCTGCGGCGGACGAGGACGTTGTTCCACCTGCCGCGTCCGTGTCATCGCCGGCCTCGAGTCGCAGCCACCCCCGGCGAAACAGGAGCTCGCCACTCTGTCGCGGATCAAGGCCGGGCCGGATATCAGGCTTGCGTGCCAGCTGCGGCCGACTCATCATCTGTCCGTGGTGCCGATCCTGACAGACGCCAGAGCGAGAATCCTGGATCGTGTCGGCGACAGTCACGTCACGCGCGGTCGCGAGCACGAGATTGCGGTTCTGTTTTGCGACCTGAGAGGTTTTACGCGAATGAGCGAGCATCGGCTCCCGTTCGACACCGTGTTTCTCCTGAACCGATACTTCGAGATCGTCGGCAGGGCCGTTGAGGATTCTGGCGGACATCTCGACAAGTTCATCGGTGATGGTGCGCTTGCGTTGTTCGGATTGAACACATCACCCGAAGCCGCCTCGCTGGAGGCCTTCGATGCTGCTCTTCGCATTTTCGCGGGGGTTCGGGAATTGAACGTCGCGTTCGCCACAGAACTCGAACATCCGCTCAGCGTGGTGGTGGGGCTGCACGCCGGACCCGCTGTGGTGGGAGACATGGGGTATGGTCAGGCCCGCGGGCTGACGGCGGTTGGCGACACGATCAATGCCGCGAGCAGGCTCGAGAGCCTGGCCAAGGAGCTGAACGTCGAACTCGTGGTCTCCAATGAACTTGCTCGCCGGGCGAAAATCGACCTCTCGGGTCACCGAAAACAGACAGTCACGGTGAGGGGCCGCGCTGCGCCGATCGATGCCTGGATCGTCGAGCACGCAGCCGAACTCTCCCTGTCGTAGCCTTCGCTACAGGGATGTCTCCTGGGATTCCGATGGAAACGGCGCGGGCAGTGAGCCGGTCTGCCGCTCGAGCATGCGATGCACGCGCGGAGGATTCGGACCCTGGTGCAGGGACCGAATCCGCTCGCCGATTTCCGCGTCGGCCTGCGTGATGCGCTGATTGTGGCGGATATAATCAAGCCATGTGGGCGTGTGGTAGCGCTCCACCCATAATTCGGGATCTGCAAGGTCGCGCAGGAGGGTCCAATGCCGTGCGCCGTCGCGCCGTCGCACGCGGCGGCGTTCGGACATCACGGCAAGAAACGCCCGCACATCCTCCTGCCGGATCACGTACTCGATCGTAATCACCACCGGGCCGCTGCGCGGCTTGATGTCGATCGTAACCTTGGGCTCGGTCCAGCGGCTGAGCGGGTCGAGGTTTTGAAGCTTGTGGTCGGGCAGGCTCAGGAAGAAGCCGATGAGGATGCCGACGGCGTGGACGAGCACGGAGACAGTCAGGGAATCGGCGGTCCCAAAACGCTCGGCGAGCAGGCCCCAAACCGCACTGCCCAGCGCCATGCCGCCGAAAGTCGCCATCTGATAAAGCGCGAGCGCGCGTCCGACGACCCAACGGGGAGCCGACAATTGAACCGTCACGTTGAACGCCGATAGCGCCAGCACCCAGCATGCACCGCCGAGCCCCATCGCCAGGGACGTCAGTGAGGTGTCCGAACTCAACGCCGTCCCGACCGCGCTCAACGCGTAGCCCGCAAACGACCATCGAATCAGCCATTCCACCGAAAGCGCGCGGCGCATCCGTGCGCTCACCAGAGCCCCTCCGACAGCGCCGATCCCGAAGGCCCCCAGCAGCAGGCCGTATGTCAACGGCCCGCCATGAACAAGGTCGCGCGCCACCAGGGGCATCAGAGCCGGCAGCGCAATCGACGCGAAGCCGAAACTGAAGCTGCGCAGAAGCACCGCCCTGATGGCCGGCGACATCGCCACATAGCGAATGCCGGCCGACATGGCGTCGCCGAGCGATTCGGGCGGCAAGGCGCGCGGGGTGCGAACAGGGCGCCAGCGAAACAGCACGGCGATCAGCGCCACGTAGCTGACCGAATTGACGGCGAACGCCGCGGCTGCGCCCGCCACCGCAACGATCACGCCGCCGATTGCCGGACCGAAACTCCTGGCGATGTTGAAGCCCATGCTGTTGAGAGCAATCGCCGCCGGTAGGTCCGGTCGCGGCACCATCTCGCCGACGGAAGATTGCCACGCCGGACCGTTCAGCGCCGTGCCGCAGCCAATCAAAAACGTGAAGGTCAGGAGCAGCAGCGGCGTGATCAAACCCATATAGGTGGAGGCCGCAAGCCCGATCGAGACGACGAGCAGGAAAATCTGTGCCGCCAGCATGACCTTGCGCCGGTCGTAATTATCCGCGATCGCGCCGGCGGGGAGAGAGAACAGCATGATCGGCAGCGTCGTCGATGCCTGCACGAGAGCGACCATGTTGGCCGAATTGGCGATCGACGTCATCATCCACGAGGCGCCGACCGACTGGATAAGCCCTCCGAAGTTGGAAGCCAGGCTCGCCAGCCAGACCGCGCGAAAAACATTGCTGCGCAGCGGCGATAAAGGCGAGGCGCTGAAGCCGGAACCATCCTGACGGCGAACGACACTGTCCTCGGGAGATGGCAGGATGGGCAAGTCGTCAGGCATGGGCGGGCTAAGGATCCCCTGAAGGACGGCTCCGAACAAACCGGTGATCGGTGCCGCGCGCAAAGCGACGGAAGCCTATCACCCAGGATTGCCGTCTGCTAGCGCAAGGCACCTTCGTCGGAGCTTGTTTCGCGAGCGAGCCTCGCCTAAGTCGGCTTCTTTAACTGGCCTGGATTTTGTCTTAGGGTGAGCCGCTCTCAGCCCTGCGGGGCCACCCGAGCGACAGCGACACGACGAGGACCCGCCTTGGATTGGGACAAGATCCGACTTTTCTTCGAGGTCGCCGAGGCGGGCAACTTTACGCGAGCAAGTGAGAAGCTCGGTTTGAATCAGTCCTCGGTCAGCCGTCAGATCGGTGCGCTGGAGCGGGACCTGAAGGTGCCACTCTTCCACAGGCACGCGCGTGGCCTGCTGCTGACAGAACATGGAGACGTGCTCTACAGGGCCGCGATCGACGTCAATCGCCGGCTCGAATCGACCCGCCAGCTCCTGACCGAAACCAGCGAGCGACCGGCAGGGGATCTCAAGGTCACGGCCACTGTCGGTATCGGCGGGATCTGGCTTGCCCAGCGCATCACGGAATTTCTCGACGCTTACCCCGAGGTGAATATCCAGCTCATTCTCACCAACGATGAGCTGGATCTCTCGATGCGCGAGGCCGATGTGGCGATCCGGCTTCGGCGTCCGGCTCAACCCGATCTGATCCAGCGCCGCCTGTTCACCATTCATTACCACGCCTACGCGTCGAACGCGTATGTGGAACGCTTCGGCGAACCGGAGACGGTCGCGGATCTCGATCGACACAGAATTGTGTGTCTCGGGGGCGATCAGCCCGCCTTCATTCTAAACCTGCACCGATTGACCACCATGGGCCGCAACCCGAAGGATCCCCGTCCTGACCGCTTCATGGTCAACGACAGCCTCGCGCTGCGACGCGCCATCGAATCCGGCACCGGCATCGGCATGGCGCCCGATTACGCGATGGGCGGCAACACCAACGTCAAACGTGTGTTGCGCGACGTCGAGATGCCCACGCTCGACAGTTACCTGGTCTATCCGGAAGAATTGCGGTCTGTCGCCAGAGTGCAGATCTTCCGTGACTTCCTGGTGTCGAAATCCCAGCGCTGGGTCTATTGAATTCGCCGACGCGGCGTAAGCTCAGTGGAGTTCCGCCAGCGGCTCATCGTAGATCGCCGTGCGGATCACCCCGTCGCCCGTAACGACGCCGCGATACATGCCCGAGCTGTTGAATGGCAGCGAGAATTCGCCGTTCCGATCAACCGCGATAAGGCCGCCCGAACCGCCGACAGGCGCAAGCACATCCATGACGACGGCGCGCGCCGCCGTATCGAGCGCCTGGCCGGCGTGGCGCATGCGTGACGCAATCTCGTGACAGGCAGCGTAGCGGATGAAAATCTCGCCGTGGCCGGTCGCGGATACGGCACAGGTCTCATCGTCGGCCCACGTGCCCGCGCCGATCACCGGACTGTCGCCCACGCGGCCGGGAGCCTTCGCGGTCATGCCGCCGGTCGATGTAGCGGCAGCGAGATGCCCAGCGCGGTCACGCGCCACCGCACCGACGGTGCCGTGCTTGCGCGATTCGTCCTGGTCATCCGCTCCGCTTTGTCGCATCGCGAGAGTCTGTTGAAGCGCGTTCCAGCGTTGATCCGTGTAGAAATAAGATGGCTCCTCGAACGCGAGGCCCTGCCTCCGGCAGAATTCCAGCGCGCTTTCGCCGATCAGGAAGACATGGCCGGATTGCTCCATGACGGCCCGCGCGGCCAGGATGGGATTTCGCGGCCCGCAAATGCCCGCAACGGCGCCAGCGGCGCGATCGCGTCCATCCATGATGGCCGCGTCCATTTCCTGCTTGCCCGCGGACGTATAGACGGCGCCACGGCCCGCATTGAAAAGCGGTTCGTCCTCGAGCGCCATCACGGCCGCGGTCACGGCGTCGATCGCCGCGCCGTCATCAGCAAGCACCCGCCGACCGGCCTCCAGCGCACGGCGCAGGCCGGCGTGATAGGCGGCCTCGCGTTCGGGGGTCATGCTGGAACGCAAGATGGTGCCGGCGCCGCCATGGACGGCAAGGGTGAAATCGGCAGCTTTCGGAGAACGTGTCATTTGTGGGCGACCTTCATGGCATATTGTTGCAGCGTATCGGCAAGTCCCGGACGGAAGTGACCATCACGACCGGTCATCGGCCCCGCCGCGACGAGCGCATCGAGCACGGATTCCTGAGTCGCGTCGGCCATCGCCTCGAAGAGAAGGTCGATGCGATGTTCATTGAAAATTTTCTGATCCACCAAAGCCGCTGTCTCGTCGTGGCGCACGATGTTGGCAGTCGTAAAGCCAATCGCGATGTCGCCGCTACCATGGCCCCAGAACGAACCGAGCCGCGCCAACCCGACGCCCGAACGTCTGACCACGCGTTTGATCTGGCGATCGCTCAGAGGAACATCGGTCGCCATCACGATGATGATCGAGCCTTTCTCCATTGTCTGCTCATCCTCGACGGCGGGCGGCGCCACGGACCTGCCGTCAGGAAGCCGAAGCTCGCCGGCTCGCCCGAAATTTGCAAGGACGAGCACGCCGAGATGAAAGGTCTCGCCATCGAGATCCAATCTGCGCGAGGAGCGTGCCGATTCCGCCCTTGAAGCCGAATGCGCTCATTCCGGTGCCGGCGCCGACCGCGCCCGATGTCGAATTCCACCGATGCTGCATCGAAAGCGGCCTCGGCATCGGCCTCCGTTAGCGCGAGCGCCTGGATGTCGTTAAGAAAGCCATCGTTGCATTCGAAGACGACCGGGTTCACCGTCGCGGTGCCGCGGCCGATATCGCGGTTCGCCAGCAACGCGTGGCGGATGAGCGTCGTCGCGCATGTGCCCACCGACAAGGTGTTGGTCAGCAGCAATGGCGTCTCGATGGTCCCGAGTTCCTCGATCTGGACGAGGCCCATGCTCTTGCCGAAGCCATTGAGCACATGGGCCGCCGCAACGGGCTTCTCCCGATAAAGATTTCGGGCGTGCGGCAGAATCGCGGTCACGCCGGTTCGCAGGTCGCCCCGCACGAGCGTCCGGTGACCGACCCGCACACCCGGCACGTCGGCGATGCTGTTGCGCGGGCCCGCCGCCATGCCCCCACAGCCAAGACCCACGTCCCGTGCGCGAAGGCCTGTACTCACGCGGGGCACTCCGTCTTCACGAAGGCTGCGATTTCCGCGTGAGTGGCGATCCACACGTCGGGTCGCTGTGTGATCTCGGCCAGAAGCTTCTCGAGAATCCAGATACGCGAGCGGTATCCCGTCACGTGCGGATGCATGGTCAGGAGAAAAAGGCCGCCTTCTTCGTAGGCGCGTTCGAATTCGCGAAAGAAGATGTCGTAGACAACTTCGGGAGACGTGTGGGGACGCAAGCCGGTGAACCGATGCATGTTGAAATAGACCGCATCGTCGCGAATCCATTCCACAGGCAATTCGACGATTCCCGTCGGCTCTCCCTTCTCGATAAGTTCGTAGGGATCGTCATCGGCCATGAGCGACGAATCGTAAAGAAGTCCGAGCTCTCGTTCGATGCGCAGCGTATCGGGGCTGAAATCCCACGATGGTGTCCGCATTCCGACCGGTCGCTTTCCGCCGACGCGCTCCAGGGTGTCGGCGGCGCGAAACATCAGATCGCGTTCGATTTCATAGGGAAGCTGGCTGTTGAGCTCATGGATCCAGCCATGGATGCCAAGCTCGTGGCCCTCCGCCGCCACGCGGCGCTGCTCGTCTTCGTAGAGAAGAGCAGCGACCGCCGGCACGAAGAACGTTGCCTTGGCGCCGTGCTTTGCAAGCGCGTCGAGAATGCGTGGCACGCCTTTCCGATTGCCATACTGGCCCTGCGACATCCGGCCGATCGACTTGCCGCCATCCCGCAATTCGTTCGTCTCGTGATCGGAATCGAACGAGAACGCCACCGCGCAGCGCGCTCCGTTCTTCCAGCGCGAAGGTTTCATCGATCGTCCGGCGCGGACGTGGTTGACCTTCTGGCGCCAGATGTCTTCCTGCCAGGCCCAAGGCTGCTGCTGCGTGTCATCCAAAGCGATTGCTCCTGTGGGTGTTCGAGTATGGTGGCTCTCAGGCCCTGCGATAATTACGACCGGCCGCCATCGACCGAAATGATCTGGCCCGAGATCCAGCCGGCCATGTCGGAGGCGAGAAACATCACGGCGTCCGCGATATCCTTTGGCTGGCCAAGCCTGCGCGTATGAATGCTTTCCAGCAAACGCCGCTGTCCCTCCTCGCCGTAACTCTCCCATTGTCGCTGGGTGGCAGGATTTGACAAAACGAAACCCGGCGCGACGCTGTTGACAGTGACGCCGAACGGACCGAGTTCGAAGCTGAGTTGCTTGGTCAGCCCGACGAGCGCGTGCTTCGAGGCCGTGTAGGCTTGAATGCCTGTAAGGCTGGGGCGCAAGCCGGCGCCCGACGAGATATTGACGATCCGCCCGAAGCCGTCCTTCTTCATGGCCGGCGCGACGGCCTGCGAGCAAAAGAACGCGCCATGCACGTTGGCCTCGAACAACACCAGCCAATCCTGTTCGCTCACCTCTTCGAGAGGTCGGCCGATTTGGCCGCGGACGCCGCCTGCGCAATTGACCAGGATATCGATTCCGCCGAATACGTCGGCGACGTCGTCGACGGCCTTCACCACAGCACTACGATCCGAGAGGTCGAGAATGTGCGACACGGCGGCACCCGTGCGCGTGGCTTCGCGCAATCCGGCCGCGTCGAGGTCGAATGCTGCGACGCGCGCGCCCTCTCGGGCGAGCGCTTCGACGATGCTGCGTCCGATACCTTGTGCGGCTCCGGTCACGATAGCGCGGCGATGCGAAAGATCGATCTTCATGGCTGCAGCATCAGGTCGAGATTGGCCCAGGATTGCTCGCGCCGTCCGTCTTCGATGTCGTGTATCAGCGACACCAGTCTGTCGATCATCGGCGTGGCGACACCCGCCTCCGCTCCGAGGGACGCAATGATGGCGATTTGCGCGTCGACCTCGGTCTTGCGCTTGCGGACGGCCAGATCGCGCCATATGCCCGAATGGGTTTTCGCCGTGTGCCGGTTGAATTCTTCCATCGCGGCGACAGAGCGGCGGGCGGCCTCTTCATCGGCGTTCGGCATGAAAGCCGCAGGATCGAACCCGTTGAAGCCAAGCGGCTGCACCCCACGCGCAATCGCCACCGCCATGACTTCCCGCCCCAGGCTATTGAAGACCTGGAAGTGCTTCTTCGACGCAAGGTTGTCGGACATGGATTCGTTGGTCAGCGCGGTCGCAAACAATATGGCGCCGTAGCCCAATTTTCCCCAGAGATAGCCCCAGATGTTGTCCGTCAGGATCGCATCGGGCTCGAAAATCGACAGCAGGCGGTGATATTCAGGCGCCATGCCCGGCGCATCGTCGTCGATTTCCCCCACCGCCACTGTCGCCCGATTTCCAAACAGGATGCGGCCCGGTTCGAGCCAATCGGCGCCGAAATTCACGAAGCAGCCGATCGTCCGCTCCTTGCCGATCTCCTCCGCGATGATGATCTCGTTCAAGCCGTTTTGCGCCGAGAGAACCGTGCCGTCTTCGTGCGAGATGCGGCTTGAGCGCGCGAACGGCTTCGCGCGTATGATGCGCCTTTACCGCCAGGATGACGCGCCTGAACTTGCCCTCCACATCTTGCGGCCGCGCGGCGCGCACGTTCTGCCGGAAGGTCTCGACCGGACCCTCGATCAACAACCCGTCCCGATTCATCGCCTCCACATGAGCCTCGACGATGTCGACCAGCAGGACATCTTCGCCCGCGCGGGTGAGATATGCACCCAGGGTCCCGCCGATGGCGCCGGCACCCCAGATCAGAATGGTATCTTGGCTCATGGGAGATTCTCGCTTCACCAGGTTTCGATCAGCGCACGGGTTTCATCGAGCGCGACAGACCAGATGGCGTGCATATCCTCGTCGGAACGCTGGTAGAGACCACCGAAATTGCCGTCTCCGAGAATTTCCCTCACCCCGGCGGGCCCGAATGTTCGCATGCGCTCGAGATCGGCCATCGGCTTTTGATGGTTCGGCTGCTCGATTCCATCAAGCCGGGTCCACGGGAAGTTTTCCATCCAGGAGGCGTGCGACGCGACCGGGTCGATCTCTTTCACCTTCTCGAAAGTGCGCGGCGCGTTCCACCAATTGTGAAAGCGCACACGGCAATCGGGGTTTCGTCCCATCCATTCCAAAGCGGCGGTCTGGCCAGGCGAGTTGCCGCCATGGCCATTCACGAACAGGATCCGCCGGAAGCCGGTCCGCTGCAGGCTGTCCAGGATGTCGGTGAGGATGTGCAGATAGGTCTCGGCTTTGAGCGACACCGTGCCGGGATAGGCCATGAACGACGGAGTGATGCCGTAGCCCACAACGGGAAAGACCGGAACGCCGAGTGGTGCGGCGGCTTCAACAGCGACACGCTCCGCCAGGATGCTGTCGACCGAAAGGCTCAGATAGGCGTGCTGTTCGGTGCATCCCAGCGGCACGACGGCGCGGTCGTCGGACTTCAGATATTGCTCGACTTGAAACCAGTTCATGTCGGAGATTTTCATGGCAGCGCTTCCTCGTGAGTGACGGTTTCCGTGCGCAAGCGCTCGAGTGCCGGAATCAGCGTCTGGCGGATGGCGTGCGGGTCGGGCACATAGCGGAATTCGATCGCTTGCCTGCCTGCCGGCAGGTCCTTGAGGATCGATTCCGCTCCGCTGGCGTAGACCAGGACATCGACGCCGAGCAAAAAAGACTTGAGGTCCGGAGCGGTGATCAATCTCACCTCGGCGTCGGAAACGTGGGGAGTGAAGCGAAGGACGCCGGGTTTCATCAGCGCCATGAACTCGGGAAAAATCGACACGATGCCAATTCGCGCCATGGGGTCGATCATGGCGAGGAGCGCGCGTGTTTCCTCGGCAGGAATGAAACTCAGCCCGACGACCGGGATGCCGGCCGGCAACAGGTTCTCGACCTCGCCGCGCCGGTGCGCCAATGTCACGCACAGGTCGTAGGGAAGCGTCGTCGAACCGGTGTCTTCGAGTGCGCCGACGGTCGTAGCGGCGATTGTGTCGCCCCCGCTGAGATGTCCACGGATGGAATCGACATATTGCTGCGTGGTGTCGATGAAATTGCCCACCATCAAGAGACGCAACGGACGCAAGGACAATCGCCCGCGCGCCGCCCGCGCATTCACCAGCGAGGCAACGAGCGATGGCGCGAGACCGAGCTCCTCCGCCTCGTTGAACAATCCGTCGATGCGGCGCTGCAGCTTGCGCATGGCGGCGGAACGCAACCCGTCGCTGCTATGACCGTCACCCACATAGGTACCCGCGCCCGGCTTCGATTCGATCAATCCGGATTGGCGCAATTCGCGATAAACGGTAGCGACGGTCATCGGTGCGATGCCGGCTCGTTCTGCAAGTTCGCGCACCGACGGCAGGCGGACGCCCGACGGAAGCTCACCGAGAGCGATTCCAAACTCGATCAAGCCGCGAAGCTGCACGCCCAACGGTACCGGAAGGGTACGGTCCAACGAGCCGGCGAGCCCAGCAAGAATTTTCTCTG
Source organism: uncultured Alphaproteobacteria bacterium (assembly GCA_963828985.1). Taxonomy (GTDB): domain Bacteria; phylum Pseudomonadota; class Alphaproteobacteria; order Rhizobiales; family Beijerinckiaceae; genus Microvirga. Next base: position 745,140 of record CAWHGT010000003.1, on the reverse strand, counting down.
CGTCAGACCGTTCTATGAGACTATCACAGTCGGGTTCTGCAACAGTAGAGCTATTCCGTGTCATCTATAGGTTGCTTGTTGACTTTTGCGGGATCGGCAACTTACCGTCATAATCGGTAAGAACACATTGGACGAAAAGACCGGTTCTTAGCAAGAGGGGATATTCCATGACACGATCTTTCAAACTCGGCGGGACGCTCGCCGCAGCTCTTCTTCTCGGAACCATGCTCGGTGGAGCGGTTTCGGCTCAAACTTTGACAATGGGCGTTCGCGCCGGCCCCGATTCCATCGATCCGCATTGGTCGACGCTCGGCAGCCAGGCTGAAGCGCTTCGCCATGTCTTCGATACGCTTGTGATGGCGGACGAGAACCTCCAGATGAAGCCCGGCCTCGCGGTCTCGTGGAAGCCGGTCGATGACACCACGTGGGAATTCAAGATCCGCGAAGGCGTGAAGTTTCATGACGGGTCGGAACTCACCGCCGAAGACGTGAAGTTCTCGATCGACCGCATTCCGGTTGTCACCGGCCCGATGAGCATGACCATCTACACCAAGCAGGTGAAAGAGACCGAGGTCAAAGACAAGTACACGCTGCATGTGAAGACGAAAGTCGCGGCCCCGACGCTTCCGAACGATTTCATCCGTCTGTTCGTGGTGTCGAAATCCATCGGCGCCGATGCGCGCAACGAGCAGTTCAATTCCGGCAAGGCCGCGATCGGTACCGGTCCCTACAAGTTCGTGTCGTGGGAACCAAAGGGCGATCTCGTCCTGGAACGATTCGACGGCTATTGGGGCGACAAGCAGCCTTGGCAGAAGGTTGTCCGCAAGGAAATCCCCAACGATCCTGCGCGCATGGCGGCACTGAAATCCGGTCAGGTCGACCTCGTCAATTACGTGCCGGCGACAGACTACGCCTCGATGCAGAAGGACAAGAACGTCGATACGTTCGTGGCCGATTCCGTCTACTTCCTCAACATCACGCCAAACGTGAAGGAGACGCTGCCGAAGCCCGTGAAGGTGGACGGCAAGGAGATCGCCGCCAATCCGCTGCGGGATCCGAAGGTCCGCGAAGCGATGGACCTTGCGATCGATCGCAAGACCCTCGTGCGCGTGGTTCTGGAAGGCCTCGGGCGTCCTGCAAACCAGCTGATGCCGACAAGCTTCTTCGGTGGCAGCAAGTCGCTTCCCGAACGTCCCTACGACGTCGCCAAGGCAAAGCAGCTTCTGGCCGATGCCGGCTATCCGAAGGGATTCGAGATCGACTTCCATTGCACCAACAATCGCCTTCCGGGCGATTCGGCGGTGTGCGAGGCACTCTCGCAGATGTGGGCACGCGCTGGCCTCAAGGTGAACGCCAACGCGCTCAACGGAACGGTGTTCTTCCCGGCGCAACAGAAGGGCGAATTCAGCCTCTGGATGAGCGGTTGGGGAACGCTGACCGGTGAGGCCAGCTACACCTACGGGTCGCTTGTTCACACCGCCGATCCGTCGACCGGACTTGGCGCCTTCAACAAGCAGGGTTACTCGAACCCGGAAGTCGACAAGCTGCTGCAAGAGGGCAGTCGGACGATGGACGACACCAAGCGTCGCGCGCTCTTCGAAAAGGCGACGGATGTCTCCATGACCGACCGCGCGCTCATCCCGACCGTGCAGCTCCAGACGGTGTGGGCTGCCAAGAAGGGAATGGTCACCATCCCGGCCCGCGTCGATCAGGAGACGCTTGCCTACGAGATCAAGCCGAAGAGCTGATCGTGTTTCCGCAGTCGGCCGTGAAAACCGGCCGACTGCTTCCTTGTTGAAGTTTTCCAACCCGCGCGGGTGACTATGCTCGGTTTCTTTATACAGCGCATTCTGCAGGCGGTTCTGGTGATCATCGCGATGTCGGTGATCGTATTCGTTGGCGTCTATGCCATCGGCAACCCGATCGACGTGATGATCGATCCGGCCTCCGATCAGGCGCTTCGCACCACCCTCATACAGCGCTACGGCTTCGACCGCCCGTTGATCGAGCAGTATTTCATCTTCATGGGCAACATGCTGCGCGGCGATCTCGGGGAATCGTTTATCTATCGGCTTCCTGTCATGGGCCTGATCTTCTCCCGACTGCCGGCGACGCTCGAGCTCGCGCTCTGCGCGATGTTGATCGCGACCCTTCTGGGAATTCCGCTCGGCCTGTGGGCCGGTTACAAACCCGATGCGATCTCGTCGAAATTCATTATGGGCCTGTCCGTGCTCGGCTTCAGCGTGCCGACTTTCTGGGTCGGTCTGCTGCTCATCATGACGTTTGCGGTCGAACTCGGCTGGCTTCCGTCCGGCGGACGCGGGCCCGTCGGCAATTTTCTCGGCATGAAACTGTCGATCGGCTCCATGGAAGGATTGAGCTACATCATCCTGCCGGCATTCAATCTCGCGCTGTTCAAGCTCGGATTGCTGATCCGCCTGACGCGTGCGGGCACGGTGGAAGTCATGAGCTCCGATTATGTGCGTTTCGCCCGCGCGCAGGGCTTACGCGAAAGCAAGGTCGTGGGACTGCACGTATTGAAGAACATCTCGATTCCGATCGTGACGGTCTTCGGACTTGAGCTCGGTTCGACCCTGGCTTTCGCCGTGGTGACCGAGACGGTGTTCAACTGGCCCGGCATGGGCAAGCTCATCATCGATTCCATCACCGTCCTCGACCGCCCCGTCATGGTCGCCTACCTGATCCTGGTGGTGTTCCTGTTCGTCCTGATCAATCTCGTGGTCGATCTCATCTACGGCCAGCTCGACCCCCGGATCCGCGTGAAAGCCGCCTCATGAGTCTCGCTCCCGAAACACGCTGGAGCCGACTGGCAAACTTCTGGTCGGATTACAAGCAGAGCCCGGTCGCCATCGCGGCCCTGATCATCATCGTGTCAGTCGTGATGATGGCAATCCTGGCTCCCCTGATTGCGCCGCAGGACCCCTACAACCAGGAAACGCTCGACTTGTTCGATGCGCGCCTGACGCCGGGCGAGGTCGGTTCGGGCGGATATGTCCACTGGCTCGGAACCGATGCGGCCGGACGCGACGTATTCTCCGCCATCCTTTACGGCTTGCGCACCAGCCTGATCGTCGGCGTGCTCGCGGGCAGCTGCGCGCTGTTGCTGGGCGGCGTCGTCGGACTGGTGGCAGCCTATTACGGCGGTCGGACGGAGGCGGTGATCATGCGCATCATCGACCTCCAGCTTTCCTTGCCGGCGATCCTGCTCGCGCTCGTACTCGTCGCCATGCTGGGGCAGGGATTGCCGCAGCTCGTGACGGCCCTGACCTTGGCGCAATACGCGTATTTCGCGCGAACCACCCATGGGGCAGCAAGCGCCGAACGCGGAAAGGATTATATCGAGGCTGCGCTCTCGACGCCGCTTCCGGCGCGCCAAGTGCTGTTTCGCCATCTCCTGCCCAATGCGTTGCCGCCGCTGATCGTGGTTGCGACGGTCCAGGTCGCAAATTCGATCGCACTCGAGGCCACATTGTCATTCCTCGGCCTGGGGCTGCCGCTGACGCAGCCGTCGCTTGGTTCGCTGATCTCCAACGGGTTCCAGTTTCTCCTCTCAGGCCGATACTGGATCTCCATCTATCCGGGCATCGCGCTGATGCTGACCGTGGTGGCGATCAATCTCGTGGGCGATCAGGTCCGCTACGTTCTCAACCCGCGGCGCAGTCGATGAGCGGCCCCGTTCTCAGCGTCAAGGATCTGCGCACCGAGTTCGTCGTTCGGGGCGGAACCGTCAAGGCCGTGGACGGCGTGACCTTCGAGGTGTCGCGCGGCCGCATTCTTGGTCTCGTCGGTGAATCGGGCTCCGGCAAGAGTGTCACCGGGTATTCGATCCTGGGGCTCATCGAGCTGCCCGGCCGGATCGCCGGCGGCGAAGTCCTGTTGAATGGGGTGGACCTGACGAAACTCAAAGGCGAACCGTTGCGACGGATCAGGGGCGCGCACATCGCGATGGTGTTCCAGGACCCCATGATGACGTTGAACCCGGTCCTCAAGATCTCCACGCAGATGATCGCGGCGGTGCGTGCGCACGACAACGTCTCGCGGAAAGTCGCGCGCGGGCGCGCCCGCGACGCGCTCGCCATCGTGGGTATTCCCAGCCCCGAGGAGCGTCTCGATTCCTATCCGCATCAGCTCTCGGGCGGCATGCGCCAGCGCGTGGCCATTGCCACTGCGCTGTTGCATAAACCCGCGGTGATCATCGCCGACGAGCCGACGACCGCGCTCGACGTGTCGATCCAGGGCCAGATCCTTGCCGAAGTGCGGCGCCTCGCGGACGAGACCGGGACGGCGTTCGTGTGGATCACACACGACCTCGCGGTGGTGTCGAGTCTCGCGGACGACATCTGCGTGATGTATGCGGGCCGGGTCGTGGAAACAGGTGCGGCGGCGGATGTCATCGCGTCGCCTCGCCATCCCTACACGGCAGGACTGCTTGCATCTGTACCGGCCGAGCACGAGCCCGGCGAGCGCCTGCCGCAGGTGCCGGGTTCGGCGCCTTCGCTTGCCGAACTTCCGCCCGGTTGCGCGTTCGCTCCCCGCTGCTTCAAGGCGGGACCCGCCTGCAACACCACGCCGCCTGTCCAGCATTTCGAAGACGGACGCACCGCCCTCTGCCATTATCCCATCGAGCCCAATTCATGTCAGCCGCTCTCCTCGACATCGACAGCGTATCAAAGCGCTTCATAAAGCGTCCGAGCATCGGCGAGCGGATCGCCAGCTTGGTCGGCGCCGGGCGCACAACCGAGATCGTGCGGGCTGTCAGCAACGTCAGCCTGACGCGTTCACAAGGGAGAAGTCGTTGGTCTCGTGGGCGAATCCGGCTGCGGGAAGTCGACGCTTGGACGGATGGTCGCGGGTATCTATACGCCGAGCGACGGCAAGGTGCTGTTCGACGCAAAGCCCGTCGCGCGTGAGCAGGGCCGCCGCACCGACAAATTGACGACGCGAATCCAGATGGTCCACCAGGACCCTTTCTCGAGCCTCAACCCGCGCATGCGCATCGGCGACACGGTCGGCGAGGGGCCTGTCACCCATCGCATCGTCAAGGCGCGCGATGCTGACAATTATGTGGCCGACACGCTGGAGCGCGTTGGGCTCGACCCGGCCTATCGCCGCCGCTTTCCACATCAGTTTTCAGGAGGGCAACGCCAGCGCATCGCGATCGCGAGGGCGCTGGCGATGAAACCGGATCTTCTGGTGCTCGACGAGCCGGTGGCGTCCCTCGATGTCTCGATTCAGGCTCAGGTGCTGAACCTCTTCATGGACCTGCGGCGCGATCTCGATCTCACGGCGATCTTCATCAGTCACGATCTCGGCGTGGTGCGCCACGTGTCGGACCGGGTCGCCATCATGTATCTCGGCCGCATCGTCGAACTTGCACCCACCGCCGAGTTGTATGCGACGCCCAACCACCCCTATACGCGCGCCCTGTTCGAGAGCGTTCCGCGGGTCGGCGCGGGCCGAAAGGATTTCCGGCCGATTTCCGGCGAGATCCCGTCGCCGCTGCACCCGCCGAGCGGATGTCATTTCCACCCGCGCTGCCCCTTCGCCGGCCCACGCTGCCGGCAGGAGAGCCCCGCCTTGCTGCCGGTGGGAACGGGCCGCCTGTCGGCCTGCCATCTCAACACGGGCGGCACTGCCTGAACCTTCGGAACCTCACGATGACGCACGAGACGCCTCTTTCCACGCTGAACGCCCGTGTGGCGGCCATCAACGACGTGTTGAACGCGACCTCTGTGCTGATTTGGGATTCGCGAACCATGATGCCGCCTGCGGGCGCCGAGACCCGCGGGCAACAGATCGCCACCCTGACCCGCCTCGCTCGCGATCTGCTCCTGTCGTCCGAGACGCGGGATGCACTTGATGCTGCCGAGAGATCCATTGGCCCTGCCGATCTGGACGGAATCGACCGCCGCATGGTGGCGCAGGTGCGACAGGCCGTCGACCATCACAGCCGCGTGCCGGCCGCGCTCATTCAGCAGCGCGCCGCCCTTCGCACGGTGGCGCAAGCCGCCTGGATCGAGGCCCGACGGAAGAGCGATTTCTCGATTTTTGCGCCGCATCTCGAAAAGACCGTCGCGCTGGCCCGCCAATATGCGGATTGCATCGGCTGGAGCGAGCATCCCTACGACGCCATGGTGTCGATCTACGAACCGGGTGAAACAGCCGCGAGCCTTCGGGGCTTGTTCGAAACGCTGCGGGCCGGATTGCGGCCTATTCTCGACAACGCGCGCGCCCGCGCCAAGCCGCGTTCGGATTTTCTCTATCGCGACTTTCCCGCGGAGGATCAACGTGCGTTCGGCCTCAGCATGGCGACCACACTTGGTTATGACCTTTCGCGCGGGCGGCTCGATACCACGGTTCATCCATTCGAGGTCTCGTTCACGCGCAACGACGTGCGTATCACGACGCGTTACTCGACCGATTACCTCCCCGCCTCGATTTTCGGCACCGCCCACGAGACGGGCCACGGATTATACGAGCAGGGCGTCGATCCTGCTTACACGCGCAGTGTGTTTGCGACGGATCTCATCGGGCTCTATGCGGTCGGCGGGACGAGCTTTGGGGCGCACGAATCGCAATCGCGCCTGTGGGAAAACCACGTGGTGCGCAGTCCGGGTTTCTGGAAGCTGCATTTCGGCGAATTGCAGGCTCGCTTTCCAGGGCCACTGGGTGACGTGAGCGCAGATGAATTCTATCGCGCAGTGACCAGGGTAGAGCCCGGCCTGATCCGGGTTGAAGCCGATGAACTCACGTACGATTTTCACATCATGCTGCGGGTCGAGCTCGAATGCGCGCTGATGGACGGGTCGCTTGCCGTGCGCGACCTGCCGTCGGCCTGGAACGCAGCGATGAAGCGCGATCTCGGTCTTGAGGTGCCGGGTGATTCGCAAGGCGTGCTTCAGGACGTCCATTGGTCGACGGGTTACATCGGGTCGTTTCCCACCTACACGATCGGCAACGTCATGGCCGCACAGCTGATGGAAACGCTGCGCCGGAGCGACCCGAGCCTCGATGTGGCGATCGAGGCTGGAGAATACGCGGTCCTCGCCGACGCATTGAAGGGTCGCATCTGGCAGCATGGGCGCCGCTTCACCCGTGACGAGCTGTTGCGTCGGGAGACGGGCCGGAGTCTCGATCCGCAGCCTTACCTTGCGTATCTGCGCACCAAATACGCCTAGGATGCGCTCTGCTGCCGCGCGGATTTCGCCAGCGCGACCAGCATCGGCCGCAACTCGTCCGCGGTATTCAAGATTTGGGGAAATTTCAGCCGGAGGATTGTGTCGCCGAGGGTGAGAAGCGCACCCTCGGGATCGAGCGACGTCATGGTCCAGTCGCCAGGCTTTGCGCCGCAGAGGCGCGTCGCATAGAGGCTGACGGCGTCGGCATGGTCGGCATTCATATGCTCGACAGCCTCAGCCTCGATGGCGGCAAAATCCGCAACCTGGTCGGGATGCAGAAGCACGTCGCTCGCGCTCATGCGATAGGCGCGCCCGAAGCCGCCGTTCAGGCTGGCGGCCGCAATCTCCAGGCGCCAGAATGCGAAATCCGGAAAATCGACGTAAAGCGCAGCTTTCGGGTGATGCGCCAGATAGCGCCGCCGAATTCGCGCGCCGTCCGGCGCCGCGCGGTCGATCTTACGAGCCTCGCCTCGGAATGTGACGCGGGGATGTGCCAGCGGATCGCCCTTGCCGGTCGGCGGCGACCAGCAGGGAGCAGCGGGGATCGGCATCGAGGTGCTGTGTGTGGGTCGATAGCTGCGATGTCAGGATGACAGGCGACCCATCGATGTCGGTGGCAAGCGCCACGAGGCTGGCGAAAGGCATCCCGCCCGCATCGTTCGTCGCCAGGGCGCCCGAACGGCCGGTGCGGACAAGATGGCGGGCGAGTGCGCGCGCCTCGTCGTCCACAGGCAAGGTCGGGTCTGGGGGCGAATCGGTCATGGAAGTCTCCCCGGCTGGCGCGCCGCGCCGTAGCATAGCAAATCGGCGATAGGGCACCATCGCGCGGGTGTTCGTCGGCTTGAACGGGAATTGCTCATGGGTGAAATCCGCGACAAACTTGAAACCATTCTGGCGCGTCTGGCGGAACGTGCGAACGACGAGCGGGTGTTCGTCCGGCTCTATCCGGCTGAGGCCCGCAAGGCCGCCGATGCGGCCGATGATCGCCGGCGGCGGCACGCAAGTCTCGGCCCGCTCGACGGCGTTATCGTCAGCCTGAAAGATCTGCTGGATGTCGAGGGCGAACCAACCGTCGCTGGCTCGCGCATTCTCCGGGATGCTGCACCGGCGTTTGAGGATGCTGTCGTCGTCAAGCGGTTGCGGCAAGCCGGAGCGGTCATTCTCGGCAAGACCAATATGGTGGAATTCGCCTATTCGGCGCTGGGCCTCAATCCGCATTTCGGAACGCCGGGAAACGCCACCGATCCCGCCTTGATCCCGGGTGGCTCCTCCTCTGGCGCCGGCGTGACGGTGGCCGAGGGCACGAGCGAGATTTCAATCGGCAGCGATACGGGTGGGTCGATCCGGATCCCGGCGGCTCTCAACGGCGTCGTCGGCTTCAAGCCGACAGCCCGACGCGTCCCGCTGAAAGGTGCATTCCCGCTATCCTACACGCTCGATTCGGTGGGCCCATTGGCGAGGTCGGTGAGCGCCTGCGCGGATGCCGACGCGATTCTAGCGGGTGAGGCGCCGGTTCCGCTCCGTATTCCGACGCTGCGGGGCCTGCGAATCGGAATCCCACGCGGCCGGTTGTTCGGCGAGATTGAACCTGCGGTGGCGACGGCATTCGATGCGGTCGAGCGCGCCTTGGCCACGAGCGGCGCGCAGATTTTCGATTTCTCGATCGAAGCCCAGCTGCAGGACATGCGCGACGCGACTGCGGCGGCCTCGATCGCCTCCATCGAGGCCGCGGCCGTCCATTCGGAATGGATCGATACGCGTGCGGCGGAGATCGATCCGCGGGTGAGAAAATCGATTGCGCGCAGCGGGCGGATCACCGCAGCGGTCTACATCCGCATGCTGCGCCGCCGAAACGAGCTCGTCGCGGCGATGGATCAACATCTCTCGAGCATCGATGTGCTGATGCTGCCGACAACTCCGATAACGGCGCCGCCGATCGCGCCGCTTCTCGCGGATGACGAACTCTACCACCGGACCGACTGGCTGCTGCTGCGCAACCCCATGGTTGCGAACCTGTTCGACCTCACGAGCATTTCGCTGCCGATTCCCGGAACCGACCGACCGGTCGGATTGATGCTGATGGCACGACACGGACATGATCGCCGGGTGCTGGAAATTGCGGCCGCGATCGACAAAATGCTGGCGTTGAATTAGCTGGCCATAACGTTTGTTCGTGTTCATGGGAAGGATTCACACCGGCAAGGAACCTCGGTAGACTCGCGCGTGTGGAAAGGTTCGTCGAACAGGCGCGACCGAAGCTTCATCAAGACGCTCCGAACAAGGTTTGGCAGTGATGGGTATCGTGTCGGATCAAACCCGTGATGTCCCCACGGCCGAACAGCGTTGCGGTCGCGTGGCGTTGGCGTGTCAGCGGGCGCAGAAAACGCGTGACCCGCTCGACTCGGCGATCATTCCGCGTGCGACCGAAAATCTTGGTGCGCCCGTGGCCGAGTTCCGCCGGGGCGCAGGAACGAAATTGTCAGCACAGGGAGTTTGCGATGCCGCTTCTGACCGAAGCCGTACAAGAAGCCATGTCGACAATCGAGGGTATCCTCTCGCGGCTCGAGCGAACCCCCGACAGTGAAGCGGGATTGGGCGATCTGAGGTCGCAGATTCTCAGCATTCTCTGGTTGGTGGAACGGGATCCCGGCATCGAGGCTGCGGCCGACGACCTCTTCAACGCCGCCGCCGCGGTGGTCAGAGTCGTCGATGACGGCGATTCCGGGATCCGCCACAAGCGCATCATGAACGAGGCCAATCTACGCTTTCGCGAGCGTCTTCGTACAGCAATGCCAAGCCAGCAGGCCTTGAAACTGGGCCTGACTGCGGCGACCGCCCGATAGGTTATTCCCTCCAACGCCTATCGCCGGGACCGCTCGATTGCCCGCCGGTGGGGGCGGGTGTAGCATCGAAATCTCAGCCGGGCGTTTCGACCGTCGCATGGCCAACATCGACCTTCTGCGCAACGGCACCAGCGTGACAGGAGGGCTCCTATGGCGATTGCACCAAGATTACAGCGCTTCCTCACCGATCGAGCCGTCAAATACGACGTCCTGGCGCATGAGCCCACCATGTCGTCCCTGGGGAGCGCTCATGCGGGCCATATCCCGGAAGATCGCCTGGTTAAAGGCGTCGTGCTCAGCGATGGCGGAAGTTACCTGATGGCGGTGCTGCCTGCGTCCCACCAGTTGCGGTTGCAGGACCTGCGTATGGAACTGGGAGAGCGCGTGCACCTGGCGAGCGAGGAAGAGGTCGAAGATATCTTCGTCGATTGCGCGCGGGGCGCCGTTCCACCCGTGGGCGAATGCTATGGGTTGGATGTCATTGTCGACAACAGCCTCAACGATCATTCCGACTTTTACATTGAAGGCGGCGATCACACCACGTTGGTGCACGTGACCCGCCATGAATTCGCGCGGCTCAACCCGCGCGCACAGCACGGCTCGTTCAGCGTCCGCGTCTGAGCAGACAGAAGTTGCGCGTTAAGTGGCGCGCCATCGGGTTCGGCAAACGCGGCGTATGGGCGACCGGCATTGCCCCGTGACCGCTGTCGCGAGGTGGGGTGCGGATACGCACGCCACCATTTCTGAGAGCGCGCAATCTCAAGCCGCCCCGAAGGGCGGCTTGAGAGGCGAGGCGCCAGTATACCGGCGCCCGCGTGTTCAATCAGGCTGATTGCAAATTGGTGGCGGATTCTTTGCCGGACCGACGATCCTGCTCGACCTCGTAAGAGATCTTCTGACCCTCGACCAAACCGCGCATACCGGCGCGTTCCAGAGCGCTGACGTGAACGAACACGTCCTTGCCGCCTGTGTCGGGCTGGATAAATCCGTAACCCTTTTGGTCGTTATACCACTTCACCGTACCAGTAGCCATTTGATGTCTCTAAGCCCTTATTTATGCGTGACGCGCTATACCGTGCAGTGTTTGGCAGCAAGGTCAAGAGTAGAACGGTCGGATTGACGCATCTGATTGCTTTCCGCCCGAGGTATCAGGTGCGAGCCCTCGGTACAGGACCAGGTCGGACGATCCCGGGGGCGCCAAACGAACCTATGCGGTTTGCGTAAAATTCCCGCGGGTGTTCTCAGGCAGCGACGGGGCCGTGGGCGCACGGATGCAACGCATAGCCTCAACTTGCTGAGAGCATTGCGTGACCTTTCGCGGCCAGGCACGCAGAACCAGCTTGTACCTTCCGCGCTTTGAGTAAGAACAGGCAAAGTTCTGTCTCGAAGAGATGGTCCCACACTACAATTCGGATCCATCGCTGAATCTTGCTTCTGCAAACTATTGATCCAAAACAGGGGGCTGCAACTATTTGACCGACGGCACCAGCTCATCGGCCGGGAGGGCTGGTTGCGACTTCTACTATCGGCCCATCTGAGATCTTCCTTAATTCTCCAGACGGACTCATGTTCGGGAAATTTCGAGGTACGTTGTGGCGCGTTTTCGAAGAGCCTGGAACAAAAAACCGCCAAACTACAACTTGACCTTATGCGATGATTGGAAGATGTAGAATTTCTGTCCCGAAGATCAACTTGGAAATACGATGAACGTACTCGATCCGCAGATGCCCGATCTCACAGAACTGACCGCCGACATTGTTTCGGCCTACGTGGCAAACAATTCGGTGGCTCGCGGCGATCTCGCCGAGGTCATCGTGTCCGTTTATGGGGCTCTTCACAACCTGACCGCCCCCGCGCAACCCGCGCCGCCCAAGCAAGAGCCCGCTGTCGCAATTCGCCGGTCCGTGACACCGGACTTCATCTTCAGCCTTGAAGACGGGAAGCCTTACAAGACATTGAAGCGCCATCTCGGCATTCTCGGAATGACGCCGGTCCAGTATCGGGAGAAGTGGGGTCTCCATTCTGATTATCCGATGGTGGCGGCCAATTACGCCAAGCGCCGCTCCGATCTGGCAAAAAGCCTGGGTCTCGGGCAGATCCGCAAAAAAGGTTCGGCTCCCAAAGCTACTGCGTCGGATAGCGTGAGTGCCGGCGGGCCGAAGGCGCGGGGCCGCGCTCCCAAGAAGGCCAAAGCGAAGGCGTAAGGATCGCCCTCTCTGTCAGGGTGTTCGAGCCCGGTTCAGCCAAAGGTTGAGCCGGGCTTTTTGTCGTTAGCGGCAGGGCCGTCTGCCGGCACCGGTACGGCTACATTTCCGCCAACGACTTGTCGCCGGCTTCCGCTTCGACCAGCCCCATCAACACTGCCAGCCGGGCGCGCGCGCGATTGACCCGGCTTTTCACGGTTCCGACTGCACAATCGAGGGCTTCCGCGGCTTCCTCGTAGGTCATCCCATCCGCCCCCACCAACATAATGGCAGCGCGTTGATCCGATGACAGTTGGCCAAGCGCCACCTGGAGATCCTTGATGGCGAGCCGGTCGTCCTGATCGGGAATGGTGATCAAGCTGGCGGCATGGTAGCCGTCCGCATCCTCGACCTCGCGTCCCTTGGTGCGATGCGACGTGAAGAAGCTGTTGCGAAGAATCGTGAAAAGCCACGCCTGCATGTTGGTGCCTTCCTCGAACCCCTCGCGGCGGCTGAGAGCCCTGAGAACCGTGTCCTGGACAAGGTCTTCGGCTCGGTCAGCGTTGCGTGTCAGCGAAATAGCGAAGGCCCGGAGCGACGGGATGCTCCCCATGATGCCGTCGACAAACGCCTCGCTCACCGGCTCCTGATGCGCCCTGATGATCTGGCTGGTGCGGGCGATCAATTTCGCCATGTGCCGCGGCACCCGCTGCTCGGCGGGATTCCCGTAGGCGGCGCGAAGCTCGTCTCCCAGATGGTCCTGCACATAACGGCTCAACGAGCCGAGACGGGCAGCAGGAATTTCCGTGTTGGTTGTCATCGTGGCGTTCCGAACTCATTGCAGGATGGCTGCCGCATAGGGGCAGCAATGGTTGCCGCCTCGCTTATGCGCTGGAACCCTGACAGTAAATTAGAATTATGGGAACAGCCTGGAAACATTCCAATATACCGGCTGTGCCGCGTGTGGGCTGCATCCTTGGTCATCCACCTGCCTCTGTCCAAGATATCTCACATGTAAAGCGTAGCAGTTCAAGACAATCCCAACGAAGACTGTGCTCTCCGGCGATCTCGCTATAATGCTGACAGCGGCTGATCCGTGCCTTAATGGCGCGTTCACGTTGCGTTAACATTTATGTATTGTTCAAAGCTTGAAATATTGAAAAAATAAACTGAACTTTTTAAACACTTAAGTTGTTTTGCTCCCGGGAATACATAGATTCCGCTAGGAGACGAAAATGTCCAAGAAAATTCTCGTGGTTGCCGCCCTCGCGTGTATTGCATCGACCGGCGCCTTTGCGCAATCGGGCGGCGGTGTCGCAGCCGGTGCTGCGACCGGCGCAGTTGGTGGAGCGGTGGTCGGTGGTCCGATCGGCGCGGCCGTTGGCGGCGTGGCTGGCGCCATCGTGGGCGGCATCGCGGATCAGCAGCAGCCCCAGTTCCGGCAGTACGTCGTGACGCAGAAAGCACCGTCCTACACGTATGCCGAGGATGTGCGTGTCGGCGCCGTGCTCCCGGCTCAGGGCGTGACCTATTACGAAGTGCCTGCGGAATACAAGGTGCAGGGCTATCGCTACACGATCGTGAACGACACCCCTGTGCTGGTTGAGCCCGGCACTCGCCGAATCGTCCAGATCGTCCGCTAACCGTCCTCGCCTGCCTCAGGCGGCCTGGATCGGTCATCCTGCAACCGTCGCCGCATTCGCGGCGGCGGTTTGCTTGTTTGGTGGCTTGCGATGTGGGCTCGATGACCGTCGTCGCATTCAGGGAAGACCTGGATGTGCAAGAATATTCCGCAATATTTCAATGGTGTCGTTGGCCGGATGATCACCGCTTCGACAGGCAGCGCCTGTGCTGAAAGCCTGATGCCGAGCGGAAAACCGCAGCGCCAAACGTGTCGTCCAACCGTGATTGCGCAACGCCGGCTACCGCCATCGCGCTGCGACGCCGCAAAAATGGGCAGTCACGCTGTCCTTTTCATCTTGCAAAAAATTTAGGCGAAACCTACCTGTTGGATGTGGCTTGCGATTGGCGTCGTAAGCCTGCCCTTCTTGGGCGTTTCCTCCCTAAACTTCGGGCCGCTCGCAAGGGCGGCCTTTTTTTCGTTGCCGCCTCAGCCTTCGGACAGCACTTCCTCGGTGACCACCTCGAAGGTCTGCAATTCGGACGCGCCAAACCCGGTCGACAAAGCAACGTCGGTAGCGTCACGCCCGGTCGCCATGAGGATGCGCCCGATCCGCGGAACGTTGTGCCGTGCGTCGAAAGTATACCAGCGATCGCCGAGATAGGCCTCGAACCAGGCGCTGAAATCCATTGGAAAATCCACCGGAGGAATGCCGATATCCCCCAGATACCCCGTGCAGTATCGGGCCGGGATATTCATGCAGCGGCATAGCGTGATGGCCAGGTGGGCAAAATCACGGCACACCCCCTCCCTGTCATTGAAGCCGTCAAAGGCCGTCCGGGTCGGGCTTGCTTTTTGATAATCGAAGGCGATCCGGTCGTGAACGAAATCGCAGATCGCCTGCACCCTCGGCCAACCGGGTTGCGTGCTGCCGAAGGTCTGCCACGCGATGTCGTCGAGCCGCTGTGTGTCGCAATAACGGCTGCCGAGAAGATACACGAGAACCTCGGAAGGGAGCGCCTGCACCTCATGCTGTCTTGCCTCCAGCGCAACCTCGTCCGGGCGACCCGTATCGTCAATCAGGAATTCGTTGTGAAGCGTGACGTCGCCCTTGGGCGCCACGAGCCTCAGGCACCGGTTTCCGAAGCCGTCGAGATAGATCTCCGACGGCAGGTCCGGCGTGATGCGGATCTGGTCCGGCGTGACAAGATCCGGCTCACGCGACGGGTGAACATTGAGGAGAAAGATAAAGGGCGTCGGCGATTGGCATCTCAGAGTGATGGTGAATCCTGCTCTGATTCTCATCGTTCACCGTCCTTGTCGTGAGGCAGTGGATCAAGATCTTCGCCAGCCACCTCATGCTACTTCAAAGCGCGTCTGCCGGCTCGGATGCATTTTCTTCGCGCACATTGACCTCTACGTCCATGCCCAGGCTGTCGTCGGGATGGCCGACCCACGTTCCGGAAAGCGGGATCGCCTGCCGCGGATCGCGCGCGACCGCGATTCGAATCAGATCGCGATTGCCGATGATACCGTTTGTCGGATCGAACTCGACCCAGCCCGCACCAGGCAAATAGACCTGGCACCACGCATGGGTAGACCCTCCTCCCAGATAAGGCTCGTTCGTATGGCGCGGGCTGTAGATGTAGCCGGATACGAATCTCGCCGCGAATCCGAGCGATCGGGCCGCCTCCATCATCAGAACGGCGAAATCGCGGCAAGTGCCGCTGCCCCGCGACAACGTGGTGATCGGATCCTGCGTTCCCTTCTCGCCGCGGCGTTCGTACGCGAAGCTATCCTTGATGCCGTATGTTACCGCCATCAGGAGCTCACTGGTGCCGTTGATCGCGCCCCGCTTCAGGAACCGATGCACCCAATGGTGCAAGCGGCGATCCGGATCGAGAAATTGAGGTTCGACCAGGCGCATCAGGTCCGGCATCTCCTCCGCGCTATAGGAGAACGGATAGGTTCGCGCATAATCCTCCATCTGGAAGTCGGGCGTGTTGGCCGGCACGTGATCGAGGGTGATGTTGGTCTCGAAGCGAAGTTCCGACGCCGGCGTAATGAACCGGGCAAGCGCCACGCAATTGCCGAACACGTCGTGAATCCACCGCAGCGAGCCTTGATAGGGGGTGATCTCGATATCGGCCTTGATCAGCCGCTGGTCATAGCTGTCCCGCGGCCGGAACATGATGCGATGTTCCCCGAAGGAGACCGGCCGCCTGTAGCGATAGGTGGTGACGTGACGAACCGACAGGATGGTCATGGCGCCGCCACTGCTGACGGCGCGCCGGCTCGACAACGAGGCGGAGCGGCGCATATCCGCCTGATCGGGCAATCGGCCTTCATCGACAAATTCTCATGGCGTGGAGGGGAGCGTCGAAGACAACCCCCGTCAAGGAAGGGACAGGTCAACGACTCCTGGTGGATGAGAGGAGAGGAACCAACCGGTGCAATTGACAATAAAATCAACGAGATAATCCGAGCGCAAATTCCGCATTGTACGAGATTTGTGTACCAAAAAATCTAGCGCCCGCAACTCGCCTTACAGGGTTTAGCACGAATGGCTGCACTCGACCTCAGAGCACAACTTCGGTCAAGGTCTGAAATGTGCCATATTCGGAAGGCGGGGCTGCCTCGCATGGGTCGCGCCACGGATCACCAACTACTGGACAAGAGGAAGCCTGATCCGGAACGACGCACCGTTGGGATCGCGATTTTTTACCCATATCAGTCCATCGTGCGATTCCACGATGGTCCTCGCAATCGACAACCCCATGCCCATGCCTTCCGCCTTGGTGGTGAAGAACGGGTCGAAGATCTCGTCTAATTTGTCTTCCGGAATGCCCGGCCCGCGATCCGACACGGATAGCTCGGCAAACTCTTCAACGCGCGACGTTTGAATGCTGATGACGCGATTTTCGGCCGGGTTATCCTTCATCGCGTCAACCCCGTTCATGACAAGGTTGAGAATGACCTGTTGAAGTTGAATGTGGTCGGCGAGAACCGGCAGCTCATTTGGCGTAATCGCACTCGTCAGTTCGAATTTTCGTCCACTGGCCAAAGAAGTCAGCAATCCAAGCGTTTCGTGAACAACATCATTCAAGTTCAGGTTTTTCAGTTCGAAGGGTGCTTTTTTCAGCAAGCTGCGCATTCTTCGAATGACTTCACTGGCGCGTCGGTCATCCCGCAAAATATCGTTCACGATCTCCTTGAGTTCGACGTTATCGGGAAGTGCAGCGATGTCGGGGCTCTGAGCTTTCAGGATCATGTCTGCGGTTTCGGCGTTCGCCAGAATAGAGCCGAGCGGCTGGTTGATTTCATGAGAAATGGAGGCGGTCAGTTCGCCAGCCGTCGAGAAGCGGTTGACATGAGCAAGTTCCGTCATGCGCTGCCGGGACTGCACTTCGGCAAGTCGACGCCGACGATGCTCACGGAGCAGGGCCGAGATGAGTCCGGCTTGCAAGAGAATAACGGCGGCGATCAACGTAATTTGCCAGGAATAACGATCCCACGCCGTTGGCTCCCGAAACAGGATTTCGCTCCCCGGCGGCAGGCGGCTCTCGCTGATGTTCCAGCGATTGAAGTAGTCGCCAATCGTATTTCGGTGCCGAGAATTCGATGGGAGGAACCTTGATGCCCCCGGGCTTCTCGCCTCCCAAGATTCGGACGGCAACAGCTGCAGTCGGCCGGGCGCCCTCGGCCGGTGAAAACATCGGGCCCCCGACGACCTCGCCGTTGAAGTAAAACTCGTCGAACGTAAAAATTGGAGCATTGGCGACCTCATGGATGCGCTCCAATACCTCCTTGTCTCCATAGACGGCACCTGCACCGTCCACCCCTAGCTGTTGAAAAAAGATTGCAGTGTGGGGCGGCAGGCTCGCAAGCTCCTTCAAGATCTCCTGGAACGTCCGCTCGTTGTAAAAAATCAATTCAGCCCTGTTCGCCAGCAACGGACCCAGTATCCGTCGGGACTCGGCGCTCCAAAACCGCTCATTGGGGGAGTTTCCGATCACCATCGCGATGGTCTTCGTCTCCGGCAACAGGCGGAGAATGTTTTCGATCAGCAGCGACTTGATCGTACCGCGCTCCAACCACAGCGTCTTTGTCGGACAGCAGGGATGGATCGACCCGGCGTGCTTCGACTGCCGCGAGCAGCATCGGAGTTGTCGGATATAGGTCTGCCCTGTGTTGCTGGACGAAGCGAGCCGCGGGCGCACCCATGGCAACGATCAAATCGGGCGCTCGTTGCGCGTAGAGCGCCCCGAGATATTCAACAAATTTGGCCTCGGCAGCGCCGTCGTCATTCCGAGCCGTGACGAGGGAATGTTCTTGAATGTCCAGCGGCCAAGGGGATTGGCGGACCAGTTCGTTGTGGATTTCCCTGCCCCATAAGGCCCCCTGCTGGAAATTCGGACCAAGCGAATATAGGAATAGGACTGTTTTCGGTTGAGCCGCAGTCCCGCCCGGTTTCGGCTGACTGGCAGTCCCGCCAATTGAGACCACAAGAATGACGGCAGCGGCGTTCCAGATCTTGATCAGCCGCTTCATGCTCAATGTGCAGGACGCAGCCATGCGGCCTCCATGGGTGCGTTCCGTCCGCCTGGGATTTCCGCCACGCGGTGATGGCATCCAAGGTAGCTACCTCGTGTCCCCCGGAGGAGCATCCCTCTCACGTCAGCCGCCAGACTGTTGTCCGTCGCCGTTCTACGTATTCGGCGGTCATCGAATGCCCCCATAGGAACAGTGATCACCCCGAATAATGCACGGCGGGTTGGCTTGGGCCAAGGATCATCTTCCGCAACAGGTGAGTAAGAAGTAGAGGTGCTCGGGACGCCGGCGCAATTGGGTTCGCAGGTTTCTTGCGTACCACTGATGTGTACCACACAGCACGCCGAACCCATTGAAATCAGATAATTTCTAACGGAATCGGCAGCCTAAGTAAGACCTGGTGGAGCTGAGGGGAATCGAACCCCTGACCTCTGCAGTGCGATTGCAGCGCTCTCCCATCTGAGCTACAGCCCCGGTCGGTGTCTTGACCAATCGGCGAAACTTTTAGGCCTCCGGCCTCAACCCTGTCAATTGGCCGGACATGGCTGTGGAGCCGGCACCGGCGCCCTTTCGCGCCGTGGGTTGTTCCCGCGTGCAAGGGGCGGTACATGAACACCCCCGGACCCCTGCGAGATCCCCATGCGCGCCTTGCTCGAAGTCATTCTGATGGCCCTCCAGCTCTATGTTTATCTGATTGTCGCATCGGCGATCCTGAGCTGGCTCGTTGCTTTCAACGTCGTCAATACCCGCAGTAATGTTGTCCGTTCGATCTGGAACTTCCTCGATGCGGTCACCGAGCCCGCCTTGCGACCGATCCGGCGCATCCTGCCAAATCTCGGGGGCGTCGATATCTCTCCGGTGATTCTCATCCTCGTGATCATCTTCATCCAGAAGTTGATCCAGGATTACCTCCTGCCGGTCGCGTTCTAGGGCGCCCTCATGCGGTGGCGGCGCCGGAGTTGATGGACGCCGAGATAGGACCAGGACCATGAGCGCCACGATCATCGACGGAAAAGCCTATGCGGCGGGTCTTCGCGCTCGTATCGCCGGAGCAGTGGCCACACTGCAGAGCAGCGGCGTCGTGCCGGGTCTCGCTGTCGTTCTGGTGGGGGAGGATCCCGCAAGCCAGGTCTATGTGCGGAACAAGGCGCGCCAGACGGTCGAGGCCGGGATGCGCTCTTTCGAACACCGGCTTGCGGCCTCCGTCAGCGAGGCCGAGGTGCTGGCGCTTGTCGCCCGGCTCAACGCCGATCCCGCGGTCGACGGCATCCTTGTGCAGCTGCCCCTCCCACAGCAGGTCGATACGCAAAAGGTCATCGAGGCCATCGATCCCGCAAAGGACGTGGATGGGTTTCATCCCATCAATGCGGGCCGCCTCATGACCGGCGTCCCCGGCTTCGTCTCATGCACGCCGCTCGGATGCCTCCTGCTGATCCGCTCGATCCAGCCGCGAGCTGTCAGGTCTGGACGCTGTGGTGATCGGCCGCTCGAACATCGTCGGCAAGCCGATGGCGCAGCTCCTCGTCGGCCAGAACTGCACCGTGACCATCGCCCATTCGCGAACGCGCAACCTCGCCGAACTCTGCCGCCGGGCGGACATCCTGGTGGCCGCGGTCGGGCGACCCGGGATGGTGCGCGGCGATTGGATCAAGCCGGGCGCCATCGTGATCGATGTCGGCATCAACCGGGTGCCCGATCCCGACGCCGGTGAAGGCAAGACCCGGCTCGTCGGCGATGTGGAATATGCGGAAGCCGCCAAGGTCGCCCGCGCGATCACCCCTGTTCCAGGTGGCGTCGGCCCGATGACGATCGCGTGCCTCCTCCGAAACACCCTGGAGGCCGCCTGCAATCGACATGGTCTGCGGATGCCGTCCGTCGACGTTGCGGGCTGAGGGCCTAGGCGCTCTTGCGCAGATGCTCCACCAGCCGCAAAGCCGACGGCGGAAGCTCTCCCAGGGTCCGGACGCAAAGGGTCAGATCGCGAGCGGCCCAGAAATCCTGGAGCGCCACGATCTTGATGGCCGTGGTGCGGATTGCCCGCAGGGCGGTCGTTTCGGGCACGATCCCGAGTCCGACGCCCGCTTCCACCATGCGGCAGACCGCATCGAAGCTCCGCAGCTGAACTCGCAGGCGCAAGGGCTTGCCGATCCGGCCGGCCTTGTCGGCCAGGAAGCGCTGAAGGGCGCTCGCGCGATCGAGCCCGACGAAATTGTGGTCGAGCACCTCGGCGAATGAGATGTCGGCCGTGTCGCACAGCGAATGTCCCTCTGGCACCACGAGGACGAAACGATCGCTGCGAAACGGAAATGTCTGCAGCCTTCCGGTATCCACAGTTCCCGCGACAATCCCGATATCACCTACTCCTTCGGCGATCAGGCCGACGATTTCGTCGCTCAGCCGTTCCTCGAGGTCGATGCTGACCTGCGGGTGCTCTGCCAGAAAGGCGCTCAGGGCCTCGGGCAGAAACTCCGTCAGGGCGTTGGTGTTGGAGAGGATCCGGATCTGCCCGGTAAGCCCGCCCGCATACGTGCCGAGGTCTTCGCGCAACCGCTCGGCCTGGGACAGAAGCGTCCTGGCGTGCTGGAGCAGGGTGCGTCCCGCCGGCGTCGTGACGACGCCCTGCCGGCTCCGCACAAGAAGGGGCGTGCCCAGCGATCTCTCCAGGTTGCGAATTCGGGTGCTGGCCGCGGCCAGCGCGAGATGCGCCCGTTCGGCCCCGTGGGTGATGCTTCCCGCCTCGACCACGTGGCGAAAAAGGCGAAGATCCGTCAGGTCGAATTGCATCGTGTTCCTTCGTCTACCGCGAAGGCAGATAAGAATATTTAAAAATTGCGATGAGTGTGAAGATAGGAGAAACTTCGCGGCTGACGAAGTTTAGCCTCTCGCGACGCTCTCGCCAATTGCCGATTGAGGAGCCGCTTTGGTTCAGATAATGGATCTTCGAAACGACGCGATCAGGAGCGAGCGCCATGAGTGACGCAAGGGCGACCCCACGGCCATTGTCACCTCATCTGCAGGTTTATCGCTGGACCTGGACGATGGCGATGTCCGTGTTCCATCGCGTGACGGGAACCGGTCTTTATTTCGGAATTGCGCTTTTTGCCATCTGGCTGGTGGCATTGGCGGCCGGGCCTTCGGCTTTCGACGCGGTGCAGTGGTTCTTCGGATCGCCCGTGGGGCTGCTGATCCTGTTCGCCTATACGTGGGTGTTGATGCACCACATGCTGGGGGGCGCGCGCCATCTGGTGTGGGATTTCGGTCGCGGCATGGAGCCGGGCGAACGCATGAACATGGCCCGGTTCACTCTCATCGGCTCGATCACGCTGACGATCGTGATCTGGGCTGCCTTCTTCCTGCTCTACTGAGGAGATCGGACCATGGTCGACAACAGGGCCGATACGCGCGTGTCCATGCGCACTCCCTATTCGCGCGTGCATGGGCTCGGCGCCTCCGGGCACGGCGTGGAGCATTGGTGGCTGCAACGCGTGACGGCGGTGTCGAACATTCCGCTGATCATCGCATTCGTCATCATCGTGGCGTCGCTTGCGGGCTCGTCCTACGCGGAGGCGATCGAACTCATCTCGCGTCCGTTCGTGGCGATCGTGCTGATCCTCGCCATTCTCTCGGTGACCAATCACATGCGTCTCGGCATGCAGGTGATCATCGAGGATTACGTGCACGACAAGGCCCTGCGCCTGGCAGCCATCATCGCCAATAATTTCTACTCGGTCATCATCGCGGTCGCGTGCCTCTTCGCGATCCTCAAGATCAGCCTCGGCCGGATCCTGGTTTAAGGAGCTTCTCGCATGGCCCAAGGAACGAATGGGGCTGCCGTGAACGGCAAGGCCTACACGATCGTCGATCACACATTCGATGTGGTTGTGGTGGGCGCCGGCGGCGCCGGCCTTCGCGCGACGGTGGGCTGCTCGCAGGCCGGCCTTCGCACCGCCTGTATCTCGAAGGTCTTTCCGACGCGCTCGCACACGGTCGCGGCGCAGGGCGGCATTTCGGCTTCGCTCGGCAATATGGGACCCGATGACTGGCGCTGGCATATGTACGATACCGTCAAGGGATCGGATTGGCTGGGTGACCAGGATTCCATCGAATATCTCTGCCGGAACGCGCCCGATGCGGTCTACGAGCTCGAGCATTGGGGCGTTCCGTTCTCGCGCACCGACGAGGGCAAGATTTATCAGCGCCCGTTCGGCGGCATGACCACGGATTACGGCAAGGGCACCGCGCAGCGCACCTGTGCGGCCGCCGATCGCACCGGTCATGCCATCCTTCACACGCTCTACGGCCAGGCCGTGCGCAACCAGACGAACTTCTTCATCGAGTATTTCGCGCTCGATCTCATGATGAACGAAGAGGGCCGCTGCATCGGAGTCGTGGCGCTGAACCAGACCACCGGCGAAATCCATCGCTTCCGCGCCAACATGACGATCCTTGCCACCGGCGGCTACGGGCGCGCTTATTTCTCCGCGACATCGGCCCATACCTGCACGGGCGACGGCAACGCCATGGTGCTGCGGGCGGGACTTCCCTTGCAGGACATGGAATTCGTGCAGTTCCATCCCACCGGCATCTACGGCGCCGGGTGCCTCATCACCGAAGGCGCACGCGGCGAGGGCGGCTACCTGACCAATTCGGAAGGCGAGCGCTTCATGGAGCGCTACGCGCCTTCAGCCAAGGACCTGGCGTCCCGCGACGTCGTCTCGCGCGCCATGACGATGGAGATCCGTGCCGGGCGCGGCGTCGGCCGCAACAACGATCACATCTACCTGCATCTCGACCACCTCGATCCGAAGATCCTGCATGAGCGCCTGCCGGGCATTTCCGAGAGCGCCAAGATCTTCTCGGGTGTCGACGTGACCAAGGAGCCGATCCCGGTTCTTCCCACCGTCCACTACAACATGGGCGGCATTCCGACGAACTATCATGGCGAAGTGCTGACCCTGAAGAACGGCAATCCCGACACGGTCGTGCCCGGCCTGATGGCTCTTGGGGAAGCGGCCTGCGTATCCGTGCACGGCGCCAACCGCCTCGGCTCGAACTCGCTCATCGACCTCGTCGTGTTCGGCCGTGCCGCGGGCTTGCGCTGCGCCGAGATCTTGACCCCCAACGACAGGCACGCGGAGCTGCCGAAGAGCGCCGACGAACTCGCCCTCTCGCGCCTCGACCGGTTCCGCTATGCGAATGGCAGCACGCCGACCGCGCAGCTCCGGCTCGAGATGCAGAAAACCATGCAGAACAATTGCGCGGTGTTCCGCACCGGCGAAGTACTGGCTGAGGGCAAGGATCTGATCCACAAGGTGTGGAGCGGCTCGAGCGACATCAAGGTGACCGATCGCTCGCTGATCTGGAATAGCGATTTGCTCGAAACGCTGGAGTTCGACAATCTCATCGGGCAGGCCGTCGTCACCATGGAGGGAGCGCTGAACCGCCAGGAATCGCGCGGCGCCCATGCGCGCGAGGATTTCCCCGATCGCGACGACAACACCTGGATGAAGCACACGCTGGCCTGGCTCGACGATCACTCGCACAAGGCGGCGATCGATTATCGGCCGGTGCACACTTACACGATGTCGAACGAGATCCAGTATATCGAGCCCAAAGCTCGCGTTTACTGAGGACTGACCGTCAAGCACGGCTGACTAGAGGATCAAGATGGCTCAGTTCCAACTCCCCAAGAACTCCCGCTACACCGAAGGGACGTCGTGGCCGAAGCCGGCCAATTCGAATCATGTTCAGGAATTCCGCATCTATCGCTGGAATCCGGACGATGGCGCCAATCCGAAGATCGACACCTATTACGTGGACCGTGACGATTGCGGGCCGATGGTTCTCGACGCCCTGATCTGGATCAAGAACAATGTCGACCCGACGCTGACCTTCCGCCGCTCCTGTCGCGAGGGTATTTGCGGCTCGTGCGCGATGAACATCATGGGCGAGAATACGCTCGCATGCACGTTGGGCATCGATGATTGCAAGGCCGGCAGCGTCAAGATTTATCCGCTTCCGCACATGCCGGTGCTGAAGGATCTGGTTCCGGACCTGACGAGCTTTTTCGCCCAGCACGCATCCATCGAGCCGTGGCTGCAGACGGAAACGCCGGAGCCCGAGCGGGAATGGCGTCAGACGCCGGAAGAGCGCTCCAAGCTCGATGGTCTCTATGAGTGCATTCTGTGCGCCTGCTGCACGACGTCTTGCCCGAGCTATTGGTGGAACGGCGACCGCTTCCTCGGCCCGGCCGCCTTGTTGCAAGCCTATCGCTGGCTCATCGACAGCCGCGACGAGGGCACCGGCGGACGCCTCGACAACCTGCACGATCCCTTCCGGCTCTATCGCTGCCACACCATCATGAACTGCGCCAATACCTGCCCGAAGGGCCTCAACCCGGCGAAGGCGATCGCGGAAATCAAGAAGATGATGGTGGCGCGGACGATCTGACCGGGCGAGGACCCCCTCGGGGGACGCGACTCGGGAAACAAACTGTCTCGCTCGGGCTTCTCCGCGACAGGCTTGGCTTGACACGGCCGTGATTGCTGCCATTTCACGAGCTGGACTGAAATCGAGGTCACGATGAGCCGCCAAGTTCTGCTGTCTGTCGCTTCCGTGTGTGCGGTTCTCGCGCTGGGAGCCTGTTCGTCCGCGCGTGTGAGCGGATATGGCGGTCAACCGGTGGCTAGCGCGGTTGCGGCCCCGACCATGACCATGGAGCAGCCGATCGAGGCGGTTCCGTCGGCTTCCGTGACGTCCGAACCGCTGGCTCCGATTCAGGGTCAGCCGTTGCCTCCCATAGGCGGCTCCCTGCCGCCCGCATCCTCGCCGACCGACATGGCGAGCCTTCCTCCCGCATCCGAACCTCCTATGGCCGCAGCGCCCGCGCCCGCACCGGTGGCAAACCGGAATGCGATGGTGGGGAACTGGACGGCGAAGGACGCCTCCGGCGGGTCCTGCCGGGTCCAATTGTCGAGTTCTCCCGCTCTCGACCTCTATCGGGCGTCGGCGTCCGGTTGCGGAAACCAGGACCTGTCGAAGGTCAATGCGTGGGATTACCGCGACGGTGAGGTCTATCTCTACCAGCAGGGCGGCGCCGTGGCGGCGCGCCTGCGCGGATCTTCCGGCGCGCTGAACGGCGTCCTGGCCAAATCAGGCGCACCCCTCACCCTCGCCCGGTAACGAAAATTGCCCTTCGAGGCACAGGACGGTAATCGGTCATCCGTGACCGACCCGAAATTCGCCTCTCCGAAATCCATCACGGCCCGGTACGACGCTCTCGTGCGCAGCGGTACGCTCGAACGCGACCCGGCACAGGTCGCGCTTCTGCGCCAGCTCGAAACCCTGGCAGAGGGCCTGAGCGGCTACCGGCTCGCCCGCAAGACCAGCGCGCTGGGCTGGCTGTTCGGCCGGCGCAATTCCGCACCGCCGCGCGGGCTCTACGTGTGGGGATCGGTCGGCCGCGGCAAGACCATGCTGATGGATCTATTTTTCGACGCACTCCCGGTACGAAGAAAGCGTCGGGTTCATTTCCATGCCTTCATGGCCGATGTGCACGAGCGCATTCACGCCTGGCGCACGCAGCTGAAGGCCGGCATCGTCAAGGGCGACGATCCCATCGGGCCTGTCGCGGCATCCTTGGCGGACGAGGCGTGGGTGCTCTGTTTCGACGAGTTTTCCGTGACCGACATCGCCGATGCCATGATCCTCGGGCGCCTGTTCACGGCTTTGTTCGCAGAAGGCGTGGTGGTGGTCGCGACCTCCAACGTGGAGCCGGAACGGCTCTACGAAGGCGGCTTGAACCGAACGCTCTTCACTGCCCTTTATCGCCCTGCTGCAGGAGCGCATGGGCGTCGTGAGACTGGATGCGCGCACGGATTTCCGCCTCGAAAAGCTCGCGGGCGGAGCCGTCTTCCATAGCCCGGCGGATGAACGCTCCCACGATGAACTCAGCCGCGCGTTCCGCAACCTCTCCGGCCGCGCGCAGGGCGATCCGATGACGCTCACGGTGAGAGGCCACCCGGTCGAGATTCCGGAGGCGGCGGGCGGCGTCGCGCGTTTCCGGTTCGGCGATCTTTGCTCCAGGCCGCTTGGCGCTTCGGATTACCTGGCGATCGCCGAGCGGTTTCACACCGTGATCGTCGAGGATATCCCTCGCCTCACCTTCGAGAGGCGCAACGAAGCCAAGCGCTTCATCACTCTCATCGATGCGCTCTACGACGCCCGCGTCAAACTTCTCGCCTCGGCCGAGACGGAAGCGAACGAGCTCTATCAGGCGGATACTGGACGGGAGGCCTTCGAGTTCGACCGGACCGTATCGCGGCTGATCGAAATGCGGTCGGAGGATTATCTGGCGCTGCCGCATGGTAAGGCCGATTCAACCGGATCGGGCCAGACCACCGGCCTCGTCGAAACATGAAGCGAGTGCGGGAAGGAGCGGCCTCCCGGTTGCTCGACGCCTCCGTTCCGGCGGATGCGCGGCTGCTCAACATCGCGTCCGATCATCTGAAGCGCTTCGGCGCGCGTCAGGTCACGGTCGTGAGCATCGCGGACGCGGCAGGCATGACCCACGCCAATGTCTATCGCTATTTTCCTTCAAAAGCCGCCCTCATCGACGCGGTCGCGGGGCAATGGCTCAAGCGGGTTGAAACGCTCATCGCCGCCATCGCGGACGCGCCGGACCCGGCCGACGACAAGCTCGAGCGGCTTCTTCAGGCATGGGCGCGAACCCACCGCGACCTGCTGCGCGACGACCCGCATCTGTTCGATGTCTATTGCACCGCGACCGAGACCCGGCGGGCCATCGTGCGGCGTCACAGGACGCGCATGCGCCAACTG
Organism: uncultured Alphaproteobacteria bacterium; assembly: GCA_963828985.1. Classification (GTDB taxonomy): domain Bacteria; phylum Pseudomonadota; class Alphaproteobacteria; order Rhizobiales; family Beijerinckiaceae; genus Microvirga. The sequence continues at coordinate 717,905 of CAWHGT010000003.1, read as the reverse complement.
ACCGAGCGCGTGTTCGATGAAGGGATCGCAACCGGGAAATTCGAGACCAGGGACCGGGAGCGGGCAGTGACATTCATCACCGACGTGACGTTCCGGTTTATCAATCCACTCACGATCAGGCTCGATTCCGACATGCCGGATGAGTTCGTCGACACGCGGCTGGGGGCGCTGATACGGTCGATTCTGCGTACGTTGGCCAATGGTTACGTTTAGGTAAGTTACAAAATCGAAAAAATGTAACAGGAAAGAAAGCCGCTGGTTGTAGCCAGTAACTCTCTGAAAGAATTGGGCAATTTTTCTCCCGCAGGTCCCTCGGCCCTAACTCCGATAGGCAACGGTTTACCGTTTACCCTTTTGTCGGCTTGATGGTGACCCATTTGTGAGTCAAACAGCGCCACGTTTTCAAGCGGCTCGAAGCCTCAACATTCAAGGACATTTCATGGCCCGTCATAAGATCGCGCTCATCGGTGCTGGCCAAATCGGCGGTACGCTCGCCCATCTCGTCGGCTTGAAGGAACTTGGCGATGTGGTGCTTTTCGATATCGCGGAAGGCGTTCCGCAGGGCAAAGGTCTGGACATCGCCGAATCCGCCCCCGTCGACGGCTTCGATGCCAAATATAAAGGTGCCAACGATTACGCCGATATCGCCGGCGCGGACGTGATCATCGTCACGGCGGGCGTGCCGCGCAAGCCGGGCATGAGCCGCGACGACCTCATCGGCATCAACCTCAAGGTCATGGAAGCGGTCGGCAACGGCATCAAGCAGCATGCCCCCGACGCCTTCGTGATCTGCATCACCAACCCCCTCGACGCCATGGTGTGGGCGCTGCAGAAATTCTCGGGTCTCAAGCCTGAGAAGATCATCGGCATGGCGGGCGTTCTCGACTCGGCCCGCTTCCGCCATTTCCTGGCCGAAGAGTTCGACGTTTCGGTCAAGGACGTCACAGCCTTCGTGCTCGGCGGCCACGGCGACGACATGGTGCCGCTGGTCCGCTATTCGACCGTCGCCGGCATTCCTCTGCCGGACCTCGTCAAGATGGGCTGGACCACTCAAGGCAAGCTCGACGCCATGGTCGAACGCACCCGAAAAGGGGGCGGCGAGATCGTCAACCTGCTCAAGACCGGCTCTGCCTTCTATGCACCGGCCGCATCCGCCATCTCGATGGCCGAGAGCTATCTCAAGGACAAGAAGCGGGTTCTGCCCTGCGCCGCTCACCTGTCGGGCCAGTACGGCGTCAAGGACATGTATGTGGGCGTGCCCATCGTGATCGGCGCCAAAGGAGTCGAGCGCATCGTCGAGGTGTCGTTGACCGGCGACGAGAAGGCCATGTTCGAAAAGTCAGTCGCGTCCGTGCAGGGTCTCGTCGACGCCTGCAAGCAGATCAATCCGGCTTTGGCATAGGGGCGAAGGTTAATTGGTGAATGGCTATGGACAGCCCGATGAGCATGAACCGCTCTCTTCACCACTCACTCCTCGCCACTCACCATTCGCTCAATCGAAAGCCAACACATGAACATCCATGAATACCAGGGCAAAGCCGTCCTGAAAGAGTTTGGGCTCCCAGTTTCCAAGGGCGTCGCGATCTTCTCTGCCGACGAGGCCGAGGCTGCGGCGAAGCAACTTGGCGGCCCGCTTTGGGTCGTCAAATCGCAGATCCATGCGGGCGGGCGCGGCAAGGGCAAGTTCAAGGAAGCGGCGGCGGGCCAGAAGGGCGGCGTGCGGCTCGCCAAATCCATCGACGAGGTGAAGCAATTCGCCCAAGAGATGCTCGGCAACACCCTTGTGACGATCCAGACCGGTGAGGCCGGCAAACAGGTCAACCGCCTCTATATCGAAGACGGGTCGGATATCGAGACGGAACTCTACCTGTCGATGTTGGTCGATCGTGCCACTGGCCGCGTTGCGTTCGTGGTTTCGACGGAAGGCGGCATGGACATCGAGGCGGTCGCTCACGACACGCCTGAGAAGATCCACACATTCTCGGTCGATCCTGCGACCGGGGTCATGCCCCATCACGGTCGCCTCGTCGCCAAGGTGCTGGGCCTGAAAGGCCCGCTCGCGAAGGAAGCCGATGATCTGGTCACCAGGCTCTATAACGGCTTCATCTCCAAGGACATGGAGATGCTGGAGATCAACCCGCTGATCGTCACCACCGACGGACATCTGCGCTGCCTCGACGCGAAGATCTCGTTCGATTCAAACGCGCTCTACAAGCATCCTGAAATTGTCGCCTTGCGCGATCTGACCGAAGAGGATGCCAAGGAAATCGAGGCATCCAAGCACGATCTCGCCTACATCGCCCTCGACGGCACCATCGGCTGCATGGTCAATGGCGCCGGCCTTGCCATGGCGACCCTCGACATCATCAAGCTTTATGGCGAAGAGCCGGCGAACTTCCTCGATGTCGGCGGCGGCGCCTCCGAGGAGAAGGTGACGGCGGCGTTCAAGATCATCACCGCCGACCCGCAGGTGAAGGGCATTCTGGTCAACATCTTCGGCGGCATCATGAAATGCGACGTCATCGCGCGCGGCGTGATCGCGGCGGTAAAGACGGTGGGCCTTCAAGTTCCACTGGTCGTGCGCCTCGAAGGCACCAACGTTGAAGAGGGCAAGAAAATCATCCGCGAATCAGGCCTCAACGTGATCCCGGCGGACGATCTCGACGACGCAGCGCAAAAGATCGTGTCCGCTGTTCGCGGCGGAAAGTAAGAGGCTCAGATGTCCATCCTCATCGACAAGAACACCAAGGTCATCTGCCAGGGCTTTACCGGCAAGAACGGCACCTTCCATTCCGAGCAGGCGATTGCGTACGGCACCAGGATGGTGGGCGGCACGTCGCCCGGCAAAGGCGGTTCGACGCATCTCAACCTGCCGGTCTTCGACACCGTGATGGAAGCGCGCGAGGCGACCGGCGCCAACGCATCCGTCGTCTACGTTCCGCCTCCGGGCGCGGCCGATGCGATCTGCGAGGCGATTCAAGCCGAAATCCCCCTCATCGTCTGCATCACCGAGGGCATTCCGGTGCTCGACATGGTGCGCGTCAAGCGTTCGCTCGAAGGCTCGAAGTCGCGTCTCATCGGTCCCAATTGCCCCGGCATCGTGACGGCCGGCGAATCGAAGATCGGCATCATGCCGGCCAACATCTTCAAGCCCGGCACCGTCGGCATCGTGTCCCGTTCGGGCACCCTGACTTATGAGGCGGTGTTCCAGACCACCAACGAAGGCCTTGGCCAGACGACGGCTGTCGGCATCGGCGGCGATCCGGTGAAGGGTACGGAATTCATCGAGATGCTCGACATGTTCCTGTCGGACCCGAAGACCCAGTCGATCGTCATGATCGGCGAGATCGGCGGATCGGCCGAAGAGGAAGCTGCCGAGTTCATCGCGCGCGAGGCCAAGAAGGGCCGCAAGAAGCCGATGGTGGGCTTCATCGCCGGCCGCACCGCGCCTCCCGGCCGTCGCATGGGCCATGCGGGCGCGATCATCTCGGGCGGCAAGGGTGGCGCCGAGGACAAGATCGCCGCGATGGAAGCCGCGGGCATCCGCGTGTCGCCGTCGCCGGCGCGCCTGGGCAAGACCCTCGTCGAGGTTCTTAAAGGCAACTAACCACTATCGGCCGCCCCGGATTTGCCGGGGCCGCCATCGTTCATTTGGATCGAGTATTGCCATGGCACGTCGGGACGCCAACGAGACATTTCTCAACACCGCTTTCCTCTATGGGGCGAACGCACCTTACATCGAGGACCTCTACGCGCGATTTCAGCAGGATCCCGCGTCGGTCGATGCCGAGTGGCGGGCGTTCTTCGGCGCATTGAAAGACGACAAGCAATCTGTCGAGCAGAGTGCACGGGGCGCGTCGTGGAAGAAGGCCAATTGGCCGATTGCGGCGAACGGCGATCTCGTGTCCGCCATGGACGGCAACTGGGCGCAGGTCGAGAAAATCGTCGGCGACAAGATCAAGGCGAAGGCCGAGGCCAAGGGAAGTCCCGTCGACCAGGCCGACGTGTTGCAGGCCACGCGCGATTCCATTCACGCCATCATGCTCATCCGCGCCTATCGTGTGCGCGGGCACCTGCATGCCAAACTCGATCCGCTCGACATCAATCCTCGGCCGAACGATCAGGAATTGCATCCCTCGCATTACGGGTTCACCGAAGCCGATTGGGACCGCAAGATCTTCATCGACAACGTGCTGGGGCTCGAATTCGGCACGATCCGCGAGATCGTGGCGATCCTGGAGCGCACCTATTGCCAGACGCTCGGCGTCGAGTTCATGCACATCTCGGACCCGGCCGAAAAGGCCTGGTTGCAGGAGCGCATCGAAGGGCCCGACAAGGAGATCACCTTCACGCGTGAAGGCAAGCGCGCGATTCTCAACAAGATCGTGGAGGCGGAGGGCTTCGAAAAATTTCTCGATGTTCGCTACACCGGCACCAAGCGCTTCGGCCTCGACGGCAGCGAGTCGCTGATCCCGGCGCTTGAACAGATCATCAAGCGCGGTGGAAATCTCGGCTGCAAGGAGATCGTGCTCGGCATGGCCCATCGCGGCCGCCTCAACGTGCTGACGCAAGTGATGGGCAAGCCGCACCGGGCGCTCTTCCATGAGTTCAAGGGCGGCTCTTTCGCGCCGGATGACGTGGAAGGCTCCGGCGACGTGAAGTATCACCTCGGCGCGTCGAGCGACCGCACGTTTGACGACAACAACGTGCACCTGTCGCTCACCGCTAATCCTTCGCATCTCGAGATCGTCGATCCGGTTGTCCTCGGCAAGGTTCGGGCGAAACAGGATCAGCAGGGGTGCGCGCCGGATAATCGCACGGCCGTGATGCCGCTGCTGATCCATGGCGATGCGGCGTTCGCGGGCCAGGGCGTCGTTGCCGAATGTCTCGGTCTCTCCGGCCTCCGCGGTCACCGCACCGGCGGGTCCATTCACTTCATCATCAACAACCAGATCGGCTTCACCACCGATCCGCGCTTCTCGCGCTCATCGCCTTATCCGTCGGACGTGGCGAAGATGGTGGAGGCACCGATCTTCCACGTGAATGGCGACGATCCCGAAGCGGTCGTGTTCGCCGCGAAGGTCGCGACCGAATATCGCCAGAAGTTCCAGAAGCCGGTCGTGGTCGACATGTTCTGCTATCGCCGCTTCGGCCACAATGAGGGCGACGAGCCGGCTTTCACCCAACCGCTGATGTACCGCAAGATCAGGTCGCATCCGTCGATCCTCGAGATCTATTCGAAGAAGCTGATCGCGGACGGAACGGTGACCGAAGCCGAGTTCGACGAGATGAAGGCTGCGTGGCGTTCGAAGCTCGATGCGGAATTCGACATCGCGCAGGGCTACAAGCCCAACAAGGCTGACTGGCTCGACGGCCGCTGGGCCGGCCTCAAAGCCGTGCGTGAAGATTCCGACGACCCGCGGCGCGGGCAGACCGGCGTTCCGGTCGAGACGCTGGAACAGATCTCGAAGGCGCTCACCAGCGTGCCGGAAGGCTTCCACGTTCACCGCACGATCCAGCGCTTTCTCGATAATCGCAAAAAGATGATGGAGACCGGGCAGGGCATCGACTGGGCGATGGCGGAGGCGCTGTCGTTCGGTTCGCTGCTGGTGGAAAACCATCGCGTCCGCCTGTCGGGCCAGGATGTCGAGCGCGGAACATTCTCGTCGCGGCATTCGGTTCTGATCGATCAGGAAAACGAGGAGCGCTATACGCCCCTCAATCATATCAAGGAGCCGCAGGCCCGCTACGAGGTCATCAACTCCATGCTGTCGGAAGAAGCCGTTCTCGGTTTCGAATACGGCTACACCCTGTCGGAGCCCAACGCGTTGACGTTGTGGGAGGCGCAGTTCGGCGACTTCGCCAACGGGGCGCAAGTGGTGTTCGACCAGTTCATCTCGTCGGGCGAACGCAAATGGCTGCGCATGTCGGGCCTCGTCTGCCTTCTGCCGCACGGCTACGAGGGACAGGGGCCGGAGCATTCCTCGGCGCGTCTTGAACGCTGGCTGCAGATGTGCGCCGAAGACAACATGCAGGTCGCCTATTGCACGACGCCTTCGAATTACTTCCACATCCTGCGCCGTCAGCTCAAGCGGGAGTTCCGCAAGCCGCTGATCCTGATGACGCCGAAGAGCCTGCTGCGGCACAAGCGCTGCGTCTCGACTGTGGACGATATCGCCGAAGGCACGTCGTTCCACCGGGTCCTCAAGGACGACGCGCAGAAGGGCGGCGAGGCGATCAAGCTCGTCAAGGACGACAAGATCCGTCGTGTGGTGATCTGCTCCGGCAAGGTCTATTACGATCTCTACGAGGAGCGCGAGAAGCGCGGGATCGATAATGTCTACCTGATGCGCGTGGAGCAGCTTTACCCCTTCCCGGCAAAGTCGCTTGCGGCGGAAATTGCCCGCTTCAAGAAGGCCGATGTGGTCTGGTGCCAGGAAGAACCCAAGAATATGGGGGCCTGGAGCTTCGTCGAGCCCTATCTCGAATGGGTGCTCAAGACCGCCGGCGCGAAGGTCGATCGCCCCCGTTACGTGGGCCGTTCGGCCTCGGCCGCCACCGCCACCGGCCTGATGTCCAAGCATCTGGTGCAATTGCAGGCTTTCCTCGACGAGGCTTTCGCGGCTTAATGGCCGCGCTATCCTTCGCTCCCCTCCACGGGCATCTCGCCCCGAACAGTTAAGACGATCATGGCCACCGAAATCCGCGTACCTACTCTCGGCGAGTTCGTCTCCGAAGCCACTATCGGCCGCTGGTTCAAGAAGCCCGGCGATGCCGTGAAGGCGGATGAGCCGCTGGTGGAGCTTGAGACCGACAAGGTCACCCTTGAGGTCAATGCGCCCGCGAGCGGAACTCTCGGCGATATTCTGGCCAAGGACGGCGAGACCGTCGCTCCTGGCGCTGTGCTGGGCTCCATCACCGAAGGCGGTGCGGCTGCTGCACCTGCCGCAGCAGCTTCTGCCGCTCCGACCCCCAAGGCTGAGACGTCTAAGGCGGAGGCGCCAAAAGCCGCGGCTCCGGCCCCGACGGTTCAGTCGGGAGGGGCGAAAGACAATGGCCCGGCCGTGGGCCGCCTCGCAGCGGAAAGCGGCGTCGATCCCTCCGCGGTCGCCGGGTCCGGCAAAGATGGCCGCGTCACCAAAGGCGACATGCTGGCGGCGATCGCCACCGGGGGAGCTCAGGCTCCCGCGCCCGCAGCGCCCGTACAGGCCCGTGCGCCGTCGTCGCCCGATGATGCATCGCGCGAAGAGCGCGTGAAGATGACGAAGCTGCGCCAGACCATCGCACGCCGTCTCAAGGACGCGCAAAACACCGCCGCCATGCTGACCACGTTCAACGACGTGGATATGAGCGCGGTCATGAATCTGCGCAGCCAGTACAAGGAAGTGTTCGAGAAGAAGCACGGTGTGAAGCTCGGGTTCATGGGCTTCTTCTCGAAGGCGGTGATCCAGGCGCTGAAGGACGTGCCGGCGGTCAATGCCGAGATCGACGGGCAGGATCTCGTCTACAAGAACTACTATCATATCGGCGTCGCGGTCGGGACCGAGAAGGGACTGGTCGTGCCGGTCGTGCGCGATGCGGACCAGATGTCCATCGCGGCGATCGAGAAGAAGATCGCGGATTTCGGACGCCGGGCCCGCGACGGCAAGCTCACCATCGACGAGATGCAGGGCGGCACGTTCACCATCACCAACGGCGGCATCTACGGCTCGCTCATGTCGACGCCGATCCTCAACGCACCGCAATCCGGCATTCTCGGCATGCACCGCATCGAGGAGCGTCCGGTCGCGCGCAACGGACAGGTGGTGATCCGTCCGATGATGTATCTGGCGCTCTCCTACGATCACCGGATCGTCGATGGCAAGGACGCCGTCACATTCCTCGTGCGGGTCAAAGAGGCGCTGGAAGATCCGGCGCGCCTCGTGCTCGATCTCTGATCGCAATCACGTCGTGGCCGGCGAAAAACCGGCCATCCACGATTCTGGAACAGCAGCGCCTCATGAGGCGTGGATGCCCGGGCCCGGCCCGCGCATGACCACAGTGGAGACCTCGAAATGTCCTACGATCTCGTTGTCATCGGAACCGGTCCGGGCGGCTATGTGTGCGCCATTCGCGCAGCGCAGCTCGGCCTCAAGACCGCCGTTGTCGAAAAGCGCAAGACCCATGGCGGCACCTGCCTGAATATCGGCTGCATTCCGTCGAAGGCGCTTCTGCACGCATCGCATTCGTTCGAGGACGCCAAATCCCATTTTCCCGCCATGGGCGTGCTGGTGGGTGAGCCCAAGCTCGATCTGGCCAAGATGCAGGCGTTCAAACAGGAAGGCGTCGACGGCAACACCAAGGGTGTCGAGTTCCTGCTCAAGAAGAACAAGATCGACGCGTTCATCGGGACAGCGCGAATTGCCGCTGCTGGTCAGGTTGAAGTCACGGCCGAGGACGGCACGAATCAGATTCTCGAAACGAAGAACATCGTCATCGCGACAGGCTCCGACGTGACGCGCCTTCCCGGCATCGAGATCGACGAAAAGGTGGTGATCTCCTCGACCGGAGCGCTCGAACTGGCGAGCGTGCCGAAACGTCTCGTCGTCATCGGCGCAGGCGTCATCGGCCTCGAACTCGGCTCGGTCTGGCGGCGCCTCGGCTCCGAGGTCACGGTGGTTGAATATCTCGATCGCATCCTGCCGGGCATGGACGCCGAGATCGCCAAGCAATTCCAGCGCCTGCTCACCAAGCAGGGCATCGCCTTCAAGCTCGGCGCCAAGGTCACGAAGGTCGACCGCAAGGGCAAGGGTGCGACGCTCACCTTCGAGCCGGCGACCGGCGGCGCCTCCGAGACGATCGAGGCAGACGCGGTGCTCGTGGCGATCGGGCGCGTTCCCTACACGCAAGGTCTCGGTCTCGACGAGATCGGCGTCCAGAAGGACAACAAGGGCAGGGTTCTCACGGACGCGCACTTCTCCACCAACGTCACGGGCATCTATGCGATCGGCGATGTGATCGCCGGACCGATGCTGGCGCACAAGGCCGAGGATGAAGGTGTGGCGGTGGCCGAACTCCTCGCGGGCAAGGCCGGACACGTGAATTACGACGTCATTCCGAGCGTCGTCTACACGTTCCCGGAAGTCGCCTCGGTGGGCAAGACCGAGGAGGAGCTGAAGGCCGCCGGCATCGCCTACAATGTCGGCAAGTTCCCGTTTACGGCGAACGGGCGCGCCAAGGCGAACGGCACCACGGACGGATTCGTGAAGATCCTTGCCGATGCCACCACCGACAAGGTGCTGGGCGTTCACATCATCGGTGCCGAGGCTGGAAATCTCATCCACGAGGCCGTTCTGGCGATGGAGTTCGGCGGATCGTCCGAAGATATCGCGCGCTCCTGCCACGCGCATCCGACTCTGGCCGAGGCCGTCAAGGAAGCGGCCCTCGCGGTGGATAAGCGCGCGATCCACATGTGAGCGGACGATGGCGAAGCTTCACTTTCTCTACTCGGTGATGAATGCAGGCAAGACGACGCATCTCCTGCAGGTCCATCACAACTACATCGAGAACGGCGGCAACGTGCTGCTGTTCACCAGCAGCATCGACGACCGATTTGGGGTCGGCAAGATAAAATCCCGCATCGGTATCGAGGCCGATGCGATCTCGTTGAAGCGATCCGACGCCATCGACCGCATCGTGGCGGCCGAGCATGCGGAGAGACCGCTGACGGCGGTCCTTATCGACGAAGTACAGTTCATGACGCCCGAGCAGGTCCGCCAGCTCGTGTGGATCGTCGATGAGCTGAAGATTCCGGTGATGGCGTATGGGCTGAAGAACAACGTCTATGGCACGTTGTTCAGCGAGGCCATCGCCATCATGATGGCGATGGCTGACCAGTTCCAGGAGATCAAGCAGCTCTGCCATTGCGGCCGCAAAGCGACGATGATCCTCAAATTCGATCGCCGCGGCGAGGCCGTGCGATCGGGCGAAGTGGTGGAGATCGGCGGCGAGGGGCGCTACGTCTCGGTCTGTCGCCGCCATTGGACCGCGGGCGACATCGGCCCTGCGGCGCGGCGGTTGCTCGATCGTCAGGCGATGGAGACGGCGTGATAGCAACCGGATTTTTGCGACATGGGGATCGCATTCCCGCAGCTGCTCTACGCCTTCGTTCTTGATCGCGGGTGGGCTTCGTCGAACGCATCCATGAGACGGGTTGCGTCGATCTTGGTGTAGAGCTGTGTCGTCGACAGTGATGCGTGGCCGAGCAGTTCCTGAATACCCCTGAGGTCGCCGCCGCGCGCCAAAAGGTGCGTCGCGAAGGAGTGCCGCAACGCGTGCGGGGTGGCGCTGTCGGGCAAGCCCAGCATGCCGCGCATTTCTTCGACCGCGAGCTGAATGATCCGGGGCGACAGCACTCCGCCGCGAGCGCCGACGAAAAGCGGGCCTTCCGGCGGGACCGCATAAGGACAAAGCCGAAGGTATTCTTCGATAGCGCGCTGGATCGGCGGGATGATTGGGATGCTGCGCATCTTGCTGCCCTTGCCGGTGACGGTCAGCGAATCGGTGCCATTGATCGGCGCGTCTCGCCGTTTAAGGCCGAGCGCTTCGGAGATGCGCAGACCGCCGCCGTAAAGAAGCGACAGGACGGCGGCGTCGCGCGCCACGATCCAGGGCTTCCGGTCGCCTCCCGCGCGGAGATCGGTCTCCGTGACGGCGACGGCGGAGGCTGCCGAAAGCGGGCGCGGCAGATTTTTCTCCATCTTGGGAGAGCGAATCGCCGCGAAAGCCGACGCGGTTCCGTGACCCTCGCGCTCCAGGTGACGGGCAAACGAACGCAACGAGGCAAGCTGACGAGACAGGGAGCGGCTCTGCACGGCCTCCCGGCGACGGGCCGAAAGGAAAGCCCGAATATCGAGAGGCTTGAGGGCAAGAATATCGGCGACCGACGCGGGTTCACCGAGATGGGCGGTGAGGAAGCTGAGGAACTGCCGCAGGTCGCGCCCATAGGCCTCGATGGTGTTGGGGGACAGGCGGCGTTCCTTCGCAAGGGAGGTTAGCCATTGCATGGCCTCCCGGCGGGTGTCCGGGGCGCCGGGCAGAGCGAGATCGAGGGCCGATGATGAATCGCTGCTTGACATGTTCCTGCTTTGTGCAAGGGCAGACAGGATAGCATCGACAGGTTAATCCGAGCCGAATGACAAGCCACATCGCCGATGTCCTCATCCCGCTGGCGCTGGACACGGCCTATAGCTACGCCGTGCCCGAGGGCCTCGCCCTCAAGGAGGGTGACGTGGTGCAGGTGCCTCTCGGCACGCGCGAGGTTGTGGGTGTGGTCTGGTCCCTGCGGCCGGGAGCGGGCGGAAACTTCAAGCCCGTGACCGACATCGTCGCCGCGCCGGGGCTGTCGCCGAAATTGCGGAAATTTCTCGATTGGGTCGCGTGGTACACGCTGGCGCCGAAGGGTTCGGCTCTGGGGATGGGCCTGAAGCTCGCCGATTTCGATCGCCCCGAAACGGTCCGTGTCGGCATTCGGCTGGCAGGCCCGCCGCCCCGGCGCATGACGCCGACCCGTCAGCGCGTCCTCGATGCCGCGGCCGACGGCCTCGTCCGTCTCAAGCGCGACCTTGCGCATGAGGCCGGCGTCAGCGCCGGCGTCATCGACGCCCTTGTCGACGAAGGAACTTTTGAAACTGTGGCTCTTCGACCCGAGCGAGGCGCGGAGGAGCCGGATCCTGATTTCAGCCTAGACGGGCCTTTCCGACGCCCAGCGCGCCGCCGCTCGGACCCTCACGCGAGCTGTCGGTGAAAATCCCGCTGCAATCCTCCTGTTGGAAGGGGTGACCGGATCGGGGAAGACCGAGGTTTATTTCGAGGCGGTCGCAGAAGCATTGCGGCAGGGACGGCAGGCGCTGATCCTGATGCCGGAAATTGCCCTCACGGCGCAGTTCATGGACCGGTTCGAAGCCCGCTTCGGCGCCAAGCCGGCGGCCTGGCATTCCGGCGTCACCGGGCGCAAGCGCGAGCGGATTTATGCCGGCATCGCATCCGGCGACGTCAAGGTGGTGGCGGGTGCCCGCTCGGCCCTGTTTTTGCCCTACGGCAATCTCGGCCTGATCGTCGTCGATGAGGAGCACGAGACAGCCTACAAGCAGGAGGACGGGGTTCACTACCACGCCCGCGACATGGCGGTTGTGCGGGGACGAATAGAAAATGCCGCCGTGATCCTGGCCTCCGCCACCCCGTCGATCGAGAGCCGCACCAATGTGGAGCGGGGGCGCTATCGCCACGTACGGCTGCCGGAGCGTTTCGGGGGGCGCCAGATGCCCCACATCCGCACCATCGATCTCAAGCGCGAAGCCATTCCTCAAGGGCGCTGGCTGGCTCCGAGTCTGGTCGGCGCCATGCACGAGACCCTTGGCCGGGGCGAGCAGGCCCTGCTGTTCCTCAACCGGCGCGGCTACGCGCCTCTCACGCTCTGCCGCTCCTGCGCCCATCGGTACGAATGCCCGAATTGTTCGGCGTGGCTGGTGGAGCACCGGTTCCGGCGGTCTCTTGTCTGCCACCATTGCGGGCATGTGGAGCGTACGCCTCATTCCTGCGTGGCCTGCGGCAGCGTCGATTCGCTGGTTTCGTGCGGTCCCGGCGTCGAACGGATCGCCGAGGAAGCCGCGACTTTGTTCCCGGACAAGCGCCGTATCGTCCTGTCGAGCGATTTTCCGGGCGGAACGGAGCGGCTACGCACGGAACTCGCGGCGATCGCCGCGGGTGAATTCGACATCGTCATCGGCACGCAGCTTGTGGCGAAGGGACACAACTTCCCCCTCATGACCCTGGTGGGAGTCCTCGACGCCGATATCGGGCTGACCTCCGGCGATCCCCGGGCGGCCGAGCGGACCTTCCAGCTGCTTCAGCAGGTGACCGGTCGGGCCGGGCGCGGCGACAAGCCGGGCAGGGCCCTGGTGCAAACATGGCAGCCGGACCACCCGGTGATCGCGGCGCTCGTTTCCGGGGACGCAGAGCGGTTCTACCGCGAGGAGACGCGGGTCCGCGAGATGGCGGGCCTGCCACCCTTTGGCCGGCTCGCTTCGCTCATCGTCTCGTCGAGCGAGCGCGAGGCGGCGGAAGTCCATGCCCGGGCCATGGCCAGGCTCGCCGAGCCCGGTGCCGGGATCACCGTCCTGGGTCCGGCGGAGGCGCCGCTGGCGTTGATCCGGGGCCGCTACCGTTATCGCCTGCTCGTCAAGACCGAGCAGGGAGGTCGATTTGCAGGCCTATCTGCGGGCATGGCTGGCACGCTGCCCGAAAATCCGAGGCAACACACGCATTGCTGTCGATGTTGATCCACAAAGCTTTCTGTAACCCAGCCTGGAAAGAATCATGACCAAGACCGTCCATTGCATCCGGCACGGGCAATCCACCTTCAACGCCCATTGGGAGCAGGGAGGCGGGGTCGATCCGCTCCATTTCGATGCGGTTTTGTCGGATCTCGGCCAGCAGCAGGTCAAGGCCGCGGCGGCGGCCGTCCGCGCCGTACCCTACGAGCTGGTGGTCACCTCGCCGCTCACCAGGGCGATCCAGACGACCCTCGGGCTGTTCGCCGACCACCCGGCCGCGCCGAAGATCCAGGTCGAGTGCCTCCACCGCGAGCGGCTGGACAGTAGTTGTGACGTCGGCCGCTCGCCGGCCTTGTTGCGGAGCGAATTTCCGGCGCTGACCTTCGATCATCTCGAGGAGGTCTGGTGGCATCGCGACGGCGACCCGGATGAGCGTGGCATCGTGGTCGAGCCGGATGCAGGTGCTGACCGACCGCGTGCAGTTTTTCCGCAACTGGCTTTCGGAGCGCCCGGAGCGCGTCATCGCGGTGGTGGGCCACGGCACTTTCTTCTATCATTTGACCGGGCGGCAGCTGCAGAATTGCGAAATTGTGGCGCTGGACCTCTGATCGGGGACGGCGGCTCATCGCCGGCTTGCCCGAAACGCGGTTGCGCGAGGGCGGGATCGCCTTGCGCCTGTCAAAATCCCATGCTAGTGCACCCCCGCCTGACGGGTTAAAAGACCTCCCGCTCCGGCTCATTTCCACCGACTGACGGGTTTGCCCGCGTCCTTCTGCGGAAGGCTCTTGCAGGTTCGAAATCCATTAGGCCTTGAGAGAGACGAAAAGTGGCGCAAAGCGGTTCCCAAGAAGGACCTCTCCTGTCGGGTGTGGCCACGCGCTATGCCTCGGCGCTGTTCGAAGTCGCTCAGCAAGCGAAGTCCGTCGATGCCGTTGCGGCCGATCTCGACCACCTCGGTCGGATGGTGGATGGCAGCGATGACCTCCGGCGCCTGATCCGCAGCCCCGCCTTCACGGTCGAGCAGCAGGTCAATGCCATCAGCGCTATTCTCGACAAGGCTGGAATTTCCGGCCTTGCGGCAAATTTCACCCGCCTCGTCGCCTCTAAGCGCCGCCTCTTTGTCCTGCCTGACATGATCCGTGCCTTTCGCGATCTCGTGGCGACCTCGAAGGGCATCGTCAGCGCGCAGGTGGTGTTGGCCGAGGAGCCTTCCGACAAGGTTCTGACTGAAATCAAGGCGGCGTTGCGCGACGTCGCCAAGGCTGACGTTTCGTTGAACGTCAAAATCGACCCGAGCCTCATCGGCGGCCTCGTCGTCAAGATGGGTTCCCGCATGGTGGACGCTTCGGTGCGCACCAAACTCAATTCCATTCGTCTAGCGATGAAAGAGGTCCACTGATGGACATTCGAGCCGCTGAGATCTCCGCGATCCTCAAAGAGCAGATCAAGAACTTCGGCACCGAGGCCGAGGTCAACGAAGTCGGGCAAGTGCTGTCCGTCGGCGACGGCATCGCCCGCTGCTATGGCCTCGACAACGTCCAGGCCGGCGAGATGGTCGAGTTCCAGAGCGGCGTGCAGGGCATGGCGCTGAACCTCGAAACCGACAATGTCGGTATCGTCATCTTCGGCTCCGACCGCGAGATCGCCGAGGGCCAGACCGTGAAGCGCACGGGCGCCATCGTGGACGTGCCGGTGGGCAAGGGGCTCCTCGGCCGCGTCGTCGACGCGCTTGGCAATCCCATCGACGGCAAGGGCCCGATCGTTGCGACCGAGCGTCGTCGGGTCGACGTCAAGGCTCCGGGCATCATTCCGCGCAAATCGGTGCATGAACCGATGGCCACGGGCCTCAAGTCCATCGACGCCCTGATCCCCGTCGGCCGCGGCCAGCGCGAGCTGATCATCGGTGACCGCCAGACCGGCAAGACCGCGATCGCGCTCGACACGATCCTCAATCAGAAGTCCTTAAACCAGGGCACCGACGAGTCGCAGAAGCTCTATTGCGTCTATGTGGCCATCGGGCAGAAGCGCTCCACCGTTGCTCAGTTCGTGAAGGTTCTGGAGGAAAACGGCGCGCTTGAATATTCGATCATCGTGGCGGCGACCGCTTCCGATCCGGCGCCGATGCAATATCTGGCACCGTTCGCCGGCTGCGCCATGGGCGAGTATTTCCGCGACAACGGCATGCACGCCGTGATCACCTATGACGATCTGTCGAAGCAGGCCGTCGCCTACCGTCAGATGTCCCTGCTCCTTCGCCGTCCGCCCGGCCGTGAGGCTTATCCCGGCGACGTGTTCTATCTCCATTCGCGCCTTCTCGAGCGTGCCGCGAAGCTGAACGAGGCCGAGGGTTCGGGTTCGCTCACCGCGCTGCCGGTCATCGAGACGCAGGCCAATGACGTGTCGGCCTATATCCCCACCAACGTGATCTCGATCACCGATGGCCAGATCTTCCTCGAGACGGACCTGTTCTACCAGGGCATCCGCCCGGCTGTGAACGTCGGTCTGTCGGTGTCGCGCGTCGGATCCGCCGCCCAGACCAAGGCGATGAAGAAGGTCGCGGGCAAGATCAAGGGCGAACTCGCGCAGTATCGCGAGATGGCGGCTTTCGCCCAGTTCGGCTCGGACCTCGATGCCACCACGCAGCGCTTGCTGAACCGTGGTGCGCGCCTGACGGAGCTTCTGAAGCAGCCGCAATTCTCGCCGCTGAAGATGGAAGAGCAGGTTGCGGTGATCTACGCCGGCGTGAACGGCTATCTCGACGCCCTGCCGGTCAATCGTATCCGCGCATTCGAAGATGGGTTGCTGTCGCTCGTTCGCGGCAAGCACATCGAGATTCTCGATTCGATCCGGACTTCGAGGGATCTTTCGAGCGAGACGGAAGCGAAGCTCAAGGACGTGGTGCAGAACTACGCCAAGTCGTTCGCGTAACCGCTTTGGGTTTGCGTCTCAAGGAACCGGGTCACCGGAGAGGTAGGGCTGCTCGATGCCGAGCTTAAAGGACCTTCGCAATCGCATCGCCTCCGTCAAGGCGACGCAGAAGATCACCAAGGCCATGCAGATGGTGGCCGCCGCGAAACTGCGCCGGGCGCAATCCGCGGCGGAAGCCGCGCGTCCCTATGCGGAGAGCATGACGGTGGTGCTCGCAAACATCGCGTCCGGCGTGACCATCGGGCCGGAGACGCCCCGACTTCTCGCCGGTACCGGAGCGGACCAGGTTCATCTTCTGGTCGTTTGCACGGCCGAGCGCGGATTGTGCGGGGCGTTCAACTCGTCCATCGCCCGTCTCGCACGGGATCATGCGCTTCGGCTCATGAGCGAAGGCAAGACCGTCAAGATCATCTGCGTCGGCAAGAAGGGCTATGACGTTCTGCGCCGCCAGTTTTCCGAGCAGATCATCGAGCTGATCGATCTTCGTTCCGTTCGCCAGCTCGGTTTCGAGCAGGGCGACATGATCGCCCAGAAAGTGCTGGCACTGTTCGAGCGGGGCGAGTTCGACGTTGCGACCTTGTTCTACTCGCGCTTTCGCTCGGTCATCGCGCAGGTTCCGACGGCGCAGCAGATCATCCCGGCGCAGATCGAAGGCGGCGCGCGGACGACCGACGCGCTCTACGATTACGAGCCCGACGAGGCTGAAATTCTGGCAACTCTCCTGCCGCGCAATCTGACGATGCAGATTTTTCGCGCACTTTTGGAGAACGCCGCATCCGAACAGGGCGCCCGCATGAGCGCCATGGACAATGCAACCCGCAATGCGGGCGAGATGATCAAGAAGCAGACGATGACCTACAACCGGTCGCGTCAGGCAATGATCACCAAGGAACTGATCGAAATCATTTCGGGCGCCGAGGCGCTCTGACGACACCCGAGAGGAGCCACACATGGCCATTACCGCCAACAAGCCCACCGGCCGGATCACGCAGGTCATCGGCGCCGTCGTCGACGTGAAGTTCGACGGTCATCTGCCGGAGATTCTGAACGCTCTCGAGACCACGAACGGCGGCAACCGCCTCGTGCTCGAAGTCGCGCAGCAGCTCGGCGAGAGCACTGTCCGCTGCATTTCCATGGACACCTCCGAGGGTCTGGTCCGCGGCCAGGACGTCACCGACACCGGAGAGCCGATCTCGGTGCCGGTCGGCGCTGGCACGCTCGGCCGCATCATGAACGTCATCGGCGAGCCGGTGGACGAGGCAGGGCCCGATTCCGGCGGAGGGCATGCGCCCCATTCACCAGCCCGCGCCCTCTTATGCCGAGCAATCGACCGAGGGTCAGATCCTCGTCACCGGCATCAAGGTCGTCGACCTGCTCGCGCCTTACGCCAAGGGCGGCAAGATCGGCCTGTTCGGCGGCGCCGGCGTCGGCAAGACCGTGCTGATCATGGAGCTCATCAACAACGTCGCGAAGGCGCATGGCGGCTACTCGGTATTCGCCGGTGTCGGCGAGCGCACCCGCGAGGGTAACGACCTCTATCACGAGATGATCGAGTCGGGCGTGAACAAGCTCGGCGGCGGCGAAGGCTCCAAATGCGCCCTCGTCTACGGCCAGATGAACGAGCCCCCGGGCGCCCGCGCCCGCGTTGCGCTCACCGGCCTGACGGTTGCGGAGAACTTCCGCGATCAGGGTCAGGACGTGCTGTTCTTCGTCGACAACATCTTCCGCTTCACGCAGGCCGGCTCGGAAGTGTCGGCGCTTCTCGGCCGCATTCCTTCGGCGGTGGGCTACCAGCCGACCCTTGCGACCGACATGGGCGCGCTGCAGGAGCGCATCACCACCACCACCAAGGGTTCGATCACGTCGGTGCAGGCCATTTACGTGCCGGCCGACGACTTGACCGACCCGGCGCCCGCCGCATCGTTCGCCCACCTCGACGCGACCACCGTGCTGTCGCGCTCGATCGCCGAGAAGGGCATCTACCCGGCGGTGGATCCGCTCGAACTCGACCTCGCGCATGCTTTCGGCAGCGATCCTGGGCGAAGAGCACTACAATGTGGCGCGCGAAGTGCAGCAGATCCTGCAGCGCTACAAGTCGCTTCAGGACATCATCGCCATTCTGGGCATGGACGAGCTGTCGGAAGAGGACAAGATGACGGTGAACCGCGCCCGCAAGATCGAGCGCTTCCTGTCGCAGCCCTTCTTCGTCGCGGAAGTCTTCACCGGCTCCCCCGGCAAGCTCGTGGCTCTTGAGGACACCATCAAGGGCTTCAAGGGGCTGGTCGAAGGCAAGTACGACCACCTTCCCGAAGCTGCCTTCTACATGGTCGGCAGCATCGAGGAAGCCGTCGAGAAGGCACAGCGTCTGGCAGCCGAAGCCGCCTGATAGAAGTGACTTCGGCCGACGAGTTTCTCGTCGGCCGCTCCGTTCAGCGTATCTGCCGACACCGCAACGGCGAGCTTCTCATCGAATGTGCTGATGGCAGGCGTCTCTTTGTAGCGACAGGTGTCGAAGTAGACGACGAAGAAAGCTAGGGTTTGTAATGGCCACCTTCAATTTCGAACTCGTATCGCCTGAGCGCGTGCTTTTCTCGGGTCCGGTCGATGCGGTGATCCTTCCGGCGACCGAGGGCGAAATGACGGTGCTGGCCGGTCATGCGCCGACCATGACGACGCTCAAGACCGGTTTCCTGGTGGTCACCGACAGCCCCGGCAACGGAATGCGCATTCTGGTCCGTGGCGGTTTCGCCGACATCAACCCGGATGGGCTGAAGGTTTTGGCCGAACGCGCGTTGCCGGCCGAAGAGCTGACGCACGAGATCCTCGACAACGAGATTCTCCACGCCCAGATGATCTATGACGCGACCGATGATGCGAGCGCCAAACACGCCGCTGAAGCGGCGGTAGTCCAGCTGGAAGACGCCAAGGTGGCGTTGAACTACTGAGTTCAGAACCCGGCCTGAAGGCCTTTTTTGCGGCGGTGTCTCGCTTGATGCGAGATTGCCGCCCGCGCGTCTGACACCCCCTGCTTTGGCCGCAAACATCGACGCTCTGCGTCGATCTGCTCGCACGTGAGTTATCCCAACGAAAAGCTTGCGTGGTCAACGGCACACATGTTGCTGCGGGTGCAGTGCCCGAATGCAGCACCGGCGCAAGCGCGAGGCAGGGAGCCGGAGCAGATGGGATTTCGATGGACGTACCGGTCCGGCGTGGCATTAGCGGCCCTCTGGCTCAGCATCATTGCGGCGCACGCTCAGGTTCCGGTTCGGTTCAGCCTCGACTGGCGCTGGGAGGGCCCCGCAGCTCCGTTCGCGGTGGCCCTCGAAAAAGGGTATTTCAAAGCGGAAGGCCTCGATGTCACCATCGATCCTGCGGCAGGTTCGCGAGAGCCCATCTCCCGCATCGCCTCCGGCGCCTACGATGCGGGTTTGGGCGACGTCAATTCGTTGGTGCGATTTCGCAATGAGGATCCGGGCACGGACATCAAGGCCGTGATGATCCTCTACGACCGTCCGCCTTTCGCGATTATCGGGCGTAAAAGTCGTGGGATCACGGCCGATCTGGCGAGCCTCCAGGGCAGAACATTCGGTGCGCCCGCGGGCGATGCCGCATTTGCCCAATGGCCGATCTTCAAGTCTCTCAACAAGATCGACGATTCCACCATGAAGTTCGAGAATGTCGGATTTCCGGTGCGCGAACCCATGCTGGCGCAAGGCGAGGTCGACGCGGTGTTCGGCTTTTCCATGTCGTCCTACGTCAATCTCAAATCGCGCGGCGTTCCCACCGAAGACATCGTGGTGCTGCTGATGAGCGATTACGGGGTCGATCTCTATGGCAACGCCGTCCTGGTGTCGGAGAGTTTCGCCCGCGAAAAGCCCGAGGCCGTGAAAGGATTGCTGCGCGCCATCATGAAAGGTGTGCACGAGACGATCAAAGACCCGGCCATGGCTGTGGAAGCCGTGATCAAGCGAAACGACGTCGCGAAAAAAGAGGTTGAGCTCGAGCGCCTGAAGATGGTGCTCGACAAGAACATGCTGACGCCTTGGGTGAAGGAGAACGGTTTCGGCGGCATCGACAAAGAGCGCTTCGCCAAAACGCTCGACCAGATCGCGCTGACGACCAAATACAAGACCAAACCCGAGGTCGACGACATCTTCGCCGGCGAATACCTGCCTGCTGCGGACCAGCGGAAGGTGAACTAACGCCGCAGCGACAGCGGGTTGTCGGAGAGCGCGGCGGCATCGGGCTGATCGATTCCCGGATTGCCCGTGAAGGCGTTCCAGAGTCTTTCCACCGGTTCCCGCTCGAGATCCTGCACGATGAAGACGACACGGCTGCGGCGATCGTCGCTGGGCCAACGCGGCAGGATCGCCGGCACGTGGATCACGTGCTGCACCCCATGGATCACCACCGGATGCTCGGGGTCTTCCGCCAACGCAACGAGGCCCTTCACACGCAAAAGCTTCGTGCCCTGCGAGGAGCGCAGGAAGTCGAGGAACGTGTCGAGTGCGCCTTGCGGGATCGGCCGCTCGCTGGTGAGGCAGAATGCATGGATGCTCGCGTCGTGCCGGTTCACGTCGTGATGATGATGACCATGCGAGTGCCCGTGCCGATGCTGATGAGCGTGGCTGCGATGCTCGGCCTCCTCGACCGCCTCCGCTTTGAGCCATTCCCGGACATCTGCGATCTTTCCGTCGAGGCCAAAAAGGCCGCCGGCGACGATGGCCTCGACGGGCGCATCCGCCGACAGGATCGTCGCGCCCGGATTGAGGTTGTGCAGCCGCTCCCGCAGGGCGTCGAGATCGCCCGGATGCTTCACCAGGTCGGTCTTCGCAAGCACGATCCGTTCCGCGACCGCCGCCTGTCGCAAGGCTTCCGCGTGAGCGTCCAACGTGCCGTCGCCGTTCACCGCGTCGACCACGGTGACGACGCCCTCGAGCGCATAACGGATCGACAGGTAGGGATGGTAGAGCACCGCGTGCAGGATTGGCGCCGGATCGGCAAGGCCGGTCGTCTCGATGATAACCCGGCGGAAGGGCGTGATGCGCCCGTTGTCGCGCCTGCGCAGCAGATCTTCCAGGGTGGCGATGAGATCACCGCGCACGGTGCAGCAAAGACAACCGGCCGAAAGCAGGATCATGTCGTCGTCGACAGTCTCGACGAGCAGGTGATCGAGACCGATCTCGCCGAATTCGTTGATGATAACGACGCTATCCCGCAGGGCAGGGTCCTGAACGAGCCTGTTCAGGAGAGTGGTTTTGCCGGCGCCGAGAAAGCCCGTGAGGATCGTCAGCGGAATGGGCGGGATGGGGCCGGATGGTTGGTCGGACATTTGCTCAATCCGTAGGGACGAGTAGCGCGGCGGGCTGCCGCTCCAGCATCATATTGGCAACGATGGCCGCGAGAACGAGGGTGCCGCCGACAATTTGAACGGGTCCGAGCGTCTGGCCGAGCACGAAGACGGAGGCGACCGCCGTGACCACCGGCTCGATACAATAGGCAATGCCCGCGGCGGCGGCGGAAATGCGCGCGAGTGCCGCCACTTGCAACAGGAAGCCCACCAGGTAACCTCCGATCGTGAGTGCGACGGCCCAGGGCGCAAGAGCGAGCGTCGTTGGGGAGGCGAGCTGATCGGTGGCCGCTCCCACCATCAGGGCCGTCGGAAGCACGATCAGATGGACCCAAAAGACCTTTGCGGCGGTCGTAGTCCTGGGGCAGCGCGAGGCCGCGAAGAATTGCGTCGCGGTCGCGGCGGCAGCGGTCAGCGCGAGGGCAAGGCCGCGCCAGTCGAGGCCGGTGAAGACCGGACCCACGACGAGGATGATACCGGTGAGAGCAATGAGAACCACCGCCAGCGAGCGCGGCGTGAGACGTGCCCCGTCGACGAACGGGCTCGCGAGGACAATGAGCGACGGATAAGCGTAGAACACGACGGCGGCCACGGTGACGGGGATGAAGGCCACTGACGACAGATAACAGAGGCCGACGACCGCGGTCGACAGGCCCAGCACGATCATGGTGCGGCGCTCCTCGGGAGCAACGCGAAGCGTGTGCCTCATGAGCATCGCAGCGCCCGCCACCAGAACCAGCATCAACAGGACGCGATACACGACCAAGGCAGATCCCGGCACGCCTCCCAGGGAAGCGGCGCCCGCAAACACGATGTTGAGCCCATAAAGGCCCGCGGAACCGAGGGCCAGGAACAGGCCGGGAGAGGAGGAGGAAGAGGACATGCGGCCGATCACGGTGAGCTAGACCGTTCGCCCGCTTCCTGTCGAATTGCAAGCGCTCAGATGACGTCGATCGTCGCGTGCCCGCTCAGTTCACCACCGGCTTGGCTTTCGCCGGAGCGGCGGTTTTCTGGGGTTTCGGCTTCGCAGCGGAGTCGGCGGGCTTCGAGGCATCCTTCGCAGGATCCTTGGCGGCCGCCTGCTTGGTCACAGGTGCTTTCGCCTTGTCGGTCACCGGCTTCACGCTGATCGTGGCGCGAGCCTTGCCCTTGCTTTCGACCTTGTCGACCTCCGGCTTGTCGTCGGTTTCCGCAACCGTATCGGCGTCAACTTTGCCTTTGGCATTCTTGCTTTTCGACTTTTGAGATTTGGCCTCGCGCGCCTTTGCGGCCGCTGCGGCTTCCTTGGCGGCCTCCGCCGCAACCTCGCTCTCGGAAGGCGGGTTCAAGCCTACCCACACGCGCTCGGGCTGCACCGCCGAGCGCGGGCCGAGACTCGTGCGCAGAGGCTGGGCGCCCCCGGCGAAGGCCAGCATGTCGGATGAAAACAGATTGGGGACGCCGCCGCCCTGCTCCGTCGCCAAGGTGGTGGCGCTATCCTCCTCATTGGGGACGGGACCCCGACGGTCGCAGATAACCGAGCGCATATCGGGAGGCGTGGTCGAGGCCGATGACGGCAATGCGGCGAGAGACGGGCTCGACCAGGTGGGCTGAGAACTGAACCCGCGGTCGAAAAGCTCGGCCGCCTTCATCGTGCGCTCGTTTGCCGATGGAGCCCCCATCACCACCGTGATGAGATGCCGACCGTTGCGGGTCGCGCTGGCCACGACATTGAATCCCGCCGAGCAGATAAAGCCTGTCTTCATGCCGTCGGCGCCCGGATAGCGGCCGATCAGGCCATTCGTGTTGCGCATGATCCGGCGGCCGTATTGGATCGCACCGATCCGGAACAGCTCCTGATAATCCGGGAATTCGTTGATCAAGGCCCTGGCCAAGATCGCCATGTCCCTGGCGGTCGTCTGGTTGCGCTCATCCGGAAGGCCATGGGGATTGGCGAAATGGCTGTCGCGCATTCCCAGGCGGGCGGCCTGCTGGTTCATCAGCTCGGCGAAACCCTCGACAGAGCCGCCGAGATTTTCCGCCACGGTGGCCGCCACGTCATTGGCGGACTTCACCATGAGAATTTTCAGCGCATTGTCCAACCGCAGCTGGGTGCCGGGCTTGAAGCCCATTTTGGAGGGCGGCAGGGCCGCGGCTCCGTCGGAGACGGTCAGCAGGGTCTCGAGGCTCACACGATTGCTGCGGATCTGGTCGAGCGCCACATAGGTGGTCATGAGCTTGGTGATCGAGGCCGGAAACCAGGGATCGGTTGCGCGTTCCGCGTGGAGCACCTTGCCCGAATCGGCATCGACCACGAGGGCCGGGCCACCCGCGAGAGCTGAACCAGTGGCAAGGGCAGAGAGGCAGAAGGCCAGACGGACGGCCCGGATTACGCTCATGCGAAACGGCTCCAAATGCAGCGTTTTTGAGGAGAACGTGATATAGCCCCGCTTGTTTCGGCGAAGCATTTTTACCCTGTGGCGGTCGATTTGACTAGGCCGGGCACTTTTTTCGCCTCTAAGGCTCTCCCTGTCTTAGGATTCCGTGGCAAGAGCATGGCAAGAGCCGCGCGCTTTCAAGATAGAACATGAACCTCTCCTTGTTGTGGATCCCCGTTACGTTGATCGCCGCCGCCGCGCAGACGGGCCGAAACGCAACCCAACGCCGCCTTACGGAGACCATCGGAACGGTCGGCGCCACCCAGGTGCGGTTCCTTTACGGGTTCCCCTTCGCGCTGCTGGCCTTGGCCTTGCTCCGGCTCATCGGCAAAGAGGCGGTTCCGAACGTCAATCCGGCTTTCTTTGTCTACGTGCTGGCAGGAGCCTTCTCGCAGATCCTTGCGACCGGCCTGATGCTGTCGGCCATGCGCCAGCGCTCTTTCGCGGTCGTGACCGCCTATACCAAGACCGAGCCCGTGCAGGTGGCGATCTTCGGCTTGCTGCTTCTCGGCGATCACATCACCATCCTGATTGCCGCGGCGATCGTGATCGCGACTGCCGGTGTCCTGGTCATGTCCGTGAAACCCGGCACGGATTGGCGGAATGCGGGGTGGAGGCCGGTCGCTTTCGGGGTTGCGTCAGGAGCTTTTTTCGCCCTTGCGGCGATCGGGTTTCGGGGCGCGATCCTGTCGCTTGACCAGGGCTCGTTCGTGATGCGGGCGACCGCGACGCTCGCATGGGGGCTGGGATTGCAAACCGCCATCCTTGTCGCCTGGCTTGGGCTGTTCGATCGAAATGCGCTCGTGGCTAGCTTTGCCGCCTGGAAACCATCCCTGGGGGCAGGGTTTCTCGGGGCGCTGGCATCGCAGTTCTGGTTCATCGGATTCGCCCTGACCACGGCCGCGAACGTGCGCACGCTGGCGCTGGTCGAAGTCGTGATGGCGCAGCTCGTGGCACACCGTTTCATGGCCCATGCGACCACCCGGCGCGAGCTTGTGGGAATGGCATTGATCATTGCCGGAGTGGGGCTGCTGTTGTGGGCCCAACGCTGATTATCGGCCCCGAGCGCAGTCTCGCCCGATTGCCAGCGGCAGCACTGCGTCCCTCGTCAACGGCGCGAGCGGTGTGTCCCCCGGCGCGGCGGGATCGACCCAGATCAACTCGGCAATCTCGGCCTGACAGGCGATCTCGCCGGCCACGCTGACCTTATAGACGGTCGCCCGCACATTCAGCCCCGGCTCGTGGGCGGCCGGAGCCTCGAAGGTGCCAGCAAGCGCGGCTGAGCCGGGCACGATCTCGCAGCCGATTTCCTCCCGCAATTCCCGCGACAGAGCCGCGAGATCGTCTTCGCCCGGCTCTCTTTTGCCCCCCGGCTGCATGAAGGCCCCGGTGCCCTGCTTGCGCACAAGGAGCACCCGGCCCGCCGCGTCGAGAATGAGAGCTGCGACGACTTCGATGATCGTCGGGTCGCCCGCTCCGCCCGCGTCCCTCTCGCAGCTCATGGGAAGTTTCCTTCAGCAGGGAGAGATCACTCTCCGGGCGCTTTCGCCGCAATGGCGAGCGCGTGCAAACCTTGCTCGAAAGCGCCCCTGAGGGCATCATTGACGAGGCGATGGCGTGCAAGACGGCTCTTGCCGATGAAGGCCTCCGACACGATATCAATACGGAAATGCGTCTCGCCCCCCTCGCGCCAGCCGCCATGCCCTCGATGTTGCTCGGATTCGTCCGTAACGCTGAGGTGACTTGGCCGCAGGCTCGTTTCGAGCGTCTCGGTTATCCAATCGGCGAGGGGCATCGTTCGGGTGAACCTTTTATGAACCGGGCCGCAGCGAAATGCGTTGAGGCCTTGGCTCTTTGCATCAAGCCACTCATACTCTGCGGATCATGAATCTCAACTCGCCATTCTTCAACCGCATCCGCATCAAGCCGGATACCGACGCGCCGCAGGACGTTGCGGGGCCTGTCTGCGAGCATCCTGACTGCCGTTTGCCGGGTGAATTTCGCGCGCCCAAGGGGCGCGACGCCGAGGGCAAATACTGGAAATTCTGCCTCAACCATGTTCGCGAATATAATGCGTCGTACAATTATTTCGCGGGAATGTCGGACAACGCCGTTCAGGCTTTCCAGAAGGACGCCGTCATCGGTCACCGTCCGACCTGGGCGATGGGCATGAACCCGACCACGAGACCCCCGGAGGGCGGCGAGCGGCCGAAGGCCCGGGAATGGGCCTATAGCGATCCCCTCGGGGTGCTCGACGGCCAGGATTTCACGCAAGGGCGCCGTCGAAAGGTCGAGACCGCGCCGAAGCGGCCTCGCTATACGGGCGCGGCGCGGCGGGCCCTTGATGTTCTGGGCCTCGATGAGACCGCCGACGGACCGGCCATCAAGGCGCAATACAAGGCGCTGGTGAAGCGTTTCCATCCCGACGCCAATGGCGGCGATCGTTCGTTTGAGGATCGCCTGCGCGACATCATCAAGGCGCATGACATCCTGAAATCAGCCGGAATGGCCTGAAAATACCCCCTGAGACCGCCGTGAAATGCGCCGAACGCGTTTGCGCGCTCCGGGCCAGATTGTTAAGACACCCGCGGCGAAGTGAAATCCTTTTAAAAACCCGACCGAGAGGCCCCCTCATGGCAAGTACCGAAACCGCGACCCTTTTGCCCGACATGAAGGTGTCCGTGCGGCAAGTGTTCGGAATCGACTCGGATCTGGAAGTTCCCGCTTTTGGGGGCGATGACGAGCATGTGCCCGATCTCGACCCGGATTATCTGTTCGACCGCGAGACCACGCTGGCGATTCTGGCGGGCTTCGCGCGCAATCGCCGCGTCATGATCACCGGCTATCACGGCACCGGCAAATCGACCCATATCGAGCAGGTTGCGGCCCGCCTGAACTGGCCCTGCGTGCGCGTCAACCTCGACAGCCACGTCTCGCGCATCGATCTGGTGGGGAAAGACGCCATCGTGCTGCAGGACGGCAAGCAGGTGACGGCGTTCCAGGACGGCATTCTGCCGTGGGCCCTACAGAACAACATCGCGCTGGTGTTCGACGAATACGATGCGGGTCGCCCCGACGTGATGTTCGTGATCCAGCGCGTGCTCGAGCAATCCGGCAAGCTCACGCTGCTCGATCAGAAGCGCGTCATCCGGCCCCACCCGGCCTTTCGCCTGTTCTCCACCGCCAACACGGTCGGCCTCGGCGACACGTCGGGCCTTTATCACGGCACGCAGCAGATCAACCAGGGCCAGATGGACCGCTGGTCCATCGTCACGACGCTCAATTACCTGCCGCACGATAAGGAAGTCGATATCGTGCTGTCGAAGGCGAAGCATTACCAGCAGGATCCGGAAGGCCGCGACATCGTCAACAAGATGGTGCGCGTCGCCGATCTGACCCGCAGCGCGTTCATGAACGGCGATCTCTCGACGGTCATGAGTCCTCGTACGGTCATCACATGGGCGGAAAATGCGGAGATCTTCGGGGAGACCGGTTTCGCCTTCCGCGTCACGTTCCTGAACAAATGCGACGAACTGGAGCGGGCCCTGGTAGCCGAGTTTTATCAGCGCTCGTTCGGCAAGGAATTGCCCGAAAGTTCGGTCAATATCGCGCTGTCCTGAAGGCTTTAGATGTCCATCTCGAACCGCAAGCCGGGTGAGAAGAAGGAAGCGCCGGCGGAGCCGCTGAAGCGCTCCATTGCCGGCTGCATCAAGGCGCTGGCGCGAAAGCCCGATCTCGAGGTGACCTTCGCGTCGGATCGCCCGGCTTTCATGGGCGATAAGATACGTCTGCCCGAGCCGCCGCGCCGGTTGACCACGCAGGATGTGGCGATCCTGCGCGGCAATGCCGATTCGATGGCGCTTCGGCTCGCTTGTCACGATGATGGATTGCACCGCAAGCTCGCGCCGGAAGGCCAGGCTGCGCGTGCGGTCTTCGACGCCGTCGAACAGGCGCGCGTGGAATCCATAGGCTCGCGTCGCATGGCTGGCGTCGCCTCGAACATTACGGCGATGCTCGACGATCGATATCATCGCGGCGGCAAGTATGAGGACATCACCGACCGCGCCGACGCGCCTATCGAGGATGCGGTGGCGTTGATGGTGCGCGAGCGGCTGACCGGCGCAAGGCCGCCTGCCGCCGCCGCAAAGCTCGTCGAACTCTGGCGGGAGTTCATCGAGGATCGCGCCGGCGACGATCTCGACGCTCTGTTGAAGAACATCGAGAACCAGCGGGATTTCGCTCGCGGAATTCGCGAACTCCTGTCGTCTCTCGACATGGCCGACGACACGTCCCTCGATTCCGAGGAGGACGAGAACGACGAAGACAGCGACAGCGACAAGGAGGAGCAGCAGGGCGAGGGCGAATCCGAGCAGGAATCGCAGGGCGACCGTGCTGAAATGGATGTCAGCGAAGACGCGACCGACGATATGGAGGAGGGCGCGAGCGAGGATTCCGACGGGCCTTCGGGCGAAATGCCTGACGAGGCCGACGAGTCGAATTCCGAGAACGCAGCCGAATCCATGCGCCCGCCTTCGCGCTCCAACGACAACCGCGGCCCCGATTACAAGGCGTTCAGCACCAAGTTCGACGAAGTGATCTTCGCCGAGGATCTGTGCGATTCCGACGAGCTGACGCGCCTTCGCGCTTATCTCGACAAGCAGCTTGCGCATCTCCAGGGCGTCGTCGGGCGTCTGGCCAATCGCTTGCAGCGTCGATTGCTGGCACAGCAGAACCGGGCGTGGGAGTTCGACCTCGAAGAGGGCACGCTCGATCCGGCCCGCCTGCCGCGCGTGGTCATGGATCCGTTCCAGCCCCTCACGTTCAAGCACGAGCAGGACACCAATTTCCGCGACACCGTCGTGACGCTGCTGCTCGACAATTCCGGCTCGATGCGCGGACGGCCCATCACCGTGGCGGCCACCTGCGCCGACATTCTGGCGCGCACGCTCGAACGCTGCGGCGTCAAGGTCGAGATCCTCGGCTTCACCACCAAGGCATGGAAGGGTGGGCAGGCGCGGGAATCGTGGCTGCAAGGCGGAAAGCCTGCCAATCCTGGCCGTCTCAACGACCTGCGCCACATCGTCTACAAATCGGCCGATGCACCTTGGCGCCGGGCGCGCAAAAATCTCGGGCTGATGATGCGCGAAGGGCTGCTCAAGGAAAACATCGACGGCGAGGCGCTCGACTGGGCTCATAAGAGACTGCTGGCCCGCCCCGAGCAGCGCCGCATCATGATGGTCATTTCGGACGGTGCACCGGTAGACGATTCGACCCTCTCGGTGAATCCGGGCAATTACCTCGAGCGCCACCTGCGCTACGTCATCGACGAAATCGAGACGCGCTCGCCGGTGGAGCTGATTGCCATCGGCATCGGCCACGACGTGACGCGATATTACCGCCGTGCGGTGACCATCGTGGATGCGGAGGAACTCGGCGGCGTCATGACTGAAAAACTTGCAGAGCTTTTCGACGAGAAGGCGCCTGCGTCGCCACGCGGCGGGTTCCGGCGCAAGGTTCACGCTTGAGGCTTACCCGGCGCTCCTTGCTCCTCGGCGGTGGAGCGCTCGCGGCGGCGACCGTTGCGGGCCAGGCGGTCGCGAAGCGCCCTAAGGTTTTCCACGAGGCCACGCCGATCCTCGTGGAAGCCAAACCCATATCGCGGTTCTCGGTGTCCGATCCGGATCGTGTGCGCTTCGGCGATCTCGCATTCCGGTCCGGTCTCGACTTGCGCTCCTCCGCGAAGGAATTCGGCGGGTTTTCGTCGCTCTGGCGCTCGGTGAATGGCCGCGAAATCATCGCCCTCGCCGACAATGCACAATGGCTGCGGGCGCGGGTAGAGACCTCCGAAGGACGCCTGTCGGGATTGGCCGACGCCGTGCTGACCCCCCTGATGCTGGCCGGCGGCAAGCGTCTGCGCAGCACGCGATTCTACGATACCGAGAGCCTTGCAATCGCCGGAAAGACCGCTTTCGTGGGCGTCGAACGCCACCATGGGGTCATTCGCTTTGCCTGGGACGGGAGGACGTTTTCCGGCGGCGCGCCGATCGAATTGCCGTTCGATTTTAGCAATCTCGATCGGAACGGCGGGCTCGAATCGCTCGCGGTCGCCCCACCGGGATCACCGCTTGCGGGAGCGTTGCTGGCCGTCGCCGAACGATCGCCGGATTCGGACTCCAGCACGCGAGGCTTTATCCTCACCGGTTCGTCCCGCGGAGAGTTCGAGGTGGCGCGATCGGGTGGTTTTGACATCTCCGACATGGCATTTCTGCCGAATGGAGAATTGCTCCTGCTGGAGCGCCGGTTTTCCTATCTGGCGGGCTTTGCCACCCGCCTGCGGCGCGTCGCTGCCGGGGCCATCCGGCCGGGACATCGGGTCGACGGGACGGTCGTGTTCGAGAGCGACGCCTCTCAGCAGATCGACAACATGGAGGGTCTGGCGATCCACCGCGAGGGCCGCGACACCGTGCTGACCATGGTGTCGGACGACAATTTCAACGGCATCCAGCGGACATTGCTGCTGGAATTCGCTCTCGTCAGCTGACGGAACTCACTCAGGCCCGCTGGGCGGCCGGGCGTCGCATGACCATCAGGATGGCCCCGTAGGGTGCGATGGAAAGGGCTGCGAGCAGCAGCTTGACGCCGTAATCGGCCAACGCGAGGTTGGTCCACGGCAGCGCCACGCAGGCATCCGCGATGCCGACCGCTCCCAGGAGGTCCGATATCGTGATGCCGACGCCCGGAACCGGGCCGCAATAGAACGCCACCGAGAAGAAGATCGCGGTATCGAGCGCGGAGGAAATCACCGAGGACACGAAAGGCGGGAGCCACCAGGCGCGGTCCCGCAGCTTGGCGAAGATGCGGATGTCGAGGAGCTGGGCGACGAGAAAAGCCGCGCCGGACGCGATGGCGATGCGAGGTGTCGCCAGGGCAACCGAGAGAAGCACGGCGAGCACGAAGCCAGCATAAACCACCCGCCGAGCGCCGGCCGACCCGAAACGCCGGTTCGACAGATCGGTGATCAGGAACGAAAACGGATAAGTGAACGCGCCCCAGGTCAGGTAATTTTCGAGGTTGAGATGCCCGAATGGGTATTGGACAAGGATGTTGGAGGCCAGCACCACCAGCGTCATGGCGGCGAGCGCTATTCCGAAATCGCGTCGATCAATGCGTGTCATGGCGCTCATCGGTCACTCAAGCTTGGCCAAAAACGCAAAACGGGCGGCTCGATGCCACCCGCCTGCAAAAGTGCTGTCTTCGAAGATCAGCTCGCAGCAGCGAGCTTCTTCTCGATTTCGCGCTTGATGATGCGGGCATTCTGCGAAAGCTCGTCGCCCTTCGCCTTGGCGAGGAAGGCGTCGAGGCCGCCGCGATGCTCGACCGAGCGAAGCGCGTTGGCCGAAATGCGCAGGCGCACCGAGCGCTTGAGCGTGTCGGAGAGCAGCGTGACGTTGCAGAGGTTCGGCAGGAACTTCCGCTTGGTCTTGTGGTTCGAGTGGCTGACGGTGTGGCCACTCAACACGGCCTTGCCGGTCAGTTCGCAACGGCGCGACATGGGTTCAATCCTATCGTCAAAGTGGCATCATAGCTTCAAAAGCAACGGGTTTGCTTCGCAGATCCCGCGCCGCCGGACACCAGAAGTCCTTGGAAGGTGCGAGGCTATAGGCCGAAACCGGATGCCGCGTCAAGAATAGGCAGCGCCAAGAGGCGGTTTTTTTGCAATCCTGAGGTCGCCTTTTATGCTGAATTGCGTGACATCGGGGTGCTGGCCGGTCTTTACCCATTGATTCGTCGGGAAGCTTTTATGCGCTTTATTGCCTCTGCGTTCACTGCCTTGGCCCTGCTGGGGACCGGCTCGCCCGCCGGCGCCCAGACCCTGCGGGTCGATTACGACATTTCGCTCGCGGGGCTTCCGCTCGGGACCGCCGACCTGACATCGACCTTCGACGGACCGAAATACAAGATGCAGGCGGCCGTTAAGTTGTCGGGCCTTGCCAAGATGCTGACGGGCGGCAAGGGCGCGGCAACGGCCTCCGGCGCCATCTCGGGCGCAAGGCCGCAACCTGCCGCCTTCGCGGTGACGTCGCGTTCCTCCAGCGATCAGCGTGTCGTCCGCATGGGGCTGACGGGTGGAAACGTCGAGGCTGTG
The DNA here is from genome assembly GCA_963828985.1 of uncultured Alphaproteobacteria bacterium. GTDB lineage: Bacteria > Pseudomonadota > Alphaproteobacteria > Rhizobiales > Beijerinckiaceae > Microvirga. Next base: position 685,751 of record CAWHGT010000003.1, on the reverse strand, counting down.
GAAATCACGCCGCCGGTCGAGGAAAAGGCGGACCGGGTTCCCGTGAAAGACGAGGACAAGAAGGGTGTGGTCGATCCCGTCAGCGCCCTCCTGATGCCGGCGATCTCGCCCGGAAAGTCTGATGGATTCGGCGAATTGCAACCGCACCATCCCGATCTTCGACGGCGCCGCGCGCTTCGACGTGGTGTTGAGCTTCGACAGCACCAAGGCTGTGGACAAGCCTGGGTATAAGGGGCCGGTTCTCGTGTGCAACGCGCGGTATGTCCCGATTTCAGGGCACCGGGCCCTGCGACCGAGCACGAAGTTCATGGAAGAGAACAAGGACATGTCGGTCTGGCTCGTCCCCCTGGAGGGCCAGCGGGTGCTGGTTCCGATCAGGATTTCGGTTCGCACGATGGTCGGCACCAGCATCGTCGAGGCATCACGCTGGTCCTTTGGCGGCGAGGCCAAGGTCGTGCCGATCAGGCTCGACTAGGCCGAGCGCCGGTAACGCCATTGGCGGAAGCTCGGGTCGGCACCATATATCGATGTTCGCCATCAAGGCGGCCCTTCTTATCTCACCGGGATTCGCCAACCACGTAATGGCTCGTCGCTCCCTCCTTCCGCAATTGCGCGCGCGCGGCGTCACCGCCGTGCTCGGGCCCACCAACACCGGTAAAACCCATCTGGCGATCGAGCGCATGCTCGGTCACGAGAGCGGCATGATCGGCCTTCCGCTACGTCTTCTCGCTCGGGAGGTCTATCAGCGGGTCGTCGACCGGGTGGGAGCGCACAACGTCGCGCTCGTGACCGGCGAGGAGAAGATCAAGCCGGACAAGCCGCGCTATTGGGTATCGACCATCGAGGCGATGCCGCGCGACCTGGACCTGTCGTTCGTCGCCGTGGACGAGGTCCAGCTGGCGAGCGATCTCGACCGGGGGCACGTCTTCACCGACCGCCTGCTGAACCAACGCGGGCTCAACGAGACGCTTCTGATCGGCTCGAACACCATGCGGCCGCTCATCGAGGCGCTGGTGCCGGGCGTCCATGTGGTCACGAGGCCCCGGCTCTCGCAATTGACCTTCTCGGGAGAGAAGAAAGTTTCGCGCCTGCCACGCCGGACCGCCATCGTGGCCTTCTCGGCCGAGGAGGTCTATTCCATCGCCGAATTGATCCGGCGGCAGAGTGGCGGCGCCGCGGTGGTGCTGGGAGCGCTTTCGCCGCGGACCCGCAACGCGCAGGTGGAGCTCTATCAATCCGGCGACGTCGATTATCTGGTGGCGACCGACGCCGTCGGCATGGGGCTCAATCTCGACGTGGACCATGTGGCGTTCGCCGCCGACAAGAAATTCGACGGTTTTCGATTTCGCCGGCTGCACAACGCGGAGCTGGCACAGATTGCCGGGCGCGCCGGTCGGCACATGCGAGACGGAACATTCGGCACGACCGGCCGCTGTCCGCCCTTCGACGGCGCCACCGTGGAGGCGCTGGAGAGCCACACCTTCGATCCCGGTCCGAATCCTTCAATGGCGCAAACCCGGATCTCGACTTCTCATCGCTTGCATCGATTGCGGCAGAAGTCTTGCGGAGCATCCGCGCGAGGCACGGCCTGGTTCGGGCGCCGGTGGGCGAGGACCTGGCGGCGCTCGAACTGCTGGCCCGCGAGCACGATATCGTCGATTTCGCCCGCTCGCGAGCGCGTCGGTCGAACGCCTTTGGCAGATCTGTCAGATCCCGGATTACCGGAAAGTTTCTCCGCAGATCCACGCCGATCTGGTGGGGCAGATCTATCGCTTCCTGATGAAGGACGGAGCGGTGCCGCCGGACTGGTTCTCCCGGCATATCAACGCGATGGACCGGACCGACGGAGACATCGACACCCTGTCCAACCGCATCTCGCAGGTGCGCACCTGGTCCTTCGTTGCCAACCGTCCCGACTGGTTGAGCTGATCCTGAGCATTGGCAGGGTGTTGCGCGTCAGGTAGAGGACAAGCTATCGGACGCGCTCCATGAACGTCTCGCCCAGCGCTTCGTCGACAAGCGCACGAGCGTTCTCATGCGGCGCTTGAGAGAGAAAACGATGCTCGAAGCGGAAATCACGACCTCCGGCGACGTTACCGTCGAGGGTCAACATATCGGTCATCTGCACGGCTTCCACTTCGTGCCGGACCCACAGGCGGACACCGCGGAGGCGAAGACCCTGCGCAATGCCGCCAGCAAAGCGCTGGCCGGCGAGATCGGCGCCCGCGCCGACAGGTTCGCCGAGGCTGCCGACACAACCCTGGTCCTGTCGAATGACGGGACGATCCGCTGGATGGGCGACCCGGTGGCGCGGCTGGAACCCGGCGACCGGATCTTCGATCCGCGCGATGCGGATCCTGTCCGACGAGCACCTGGAGGCAGCCGTCCCGCGAGAAGGTCGAGACGCGCCTGCGCGCCTGGCTCAGGGCCTATATCGTGCGCCTGCTCGGGCCGCTTGCTCGAACTCGAAACGTCCCAGGAACTGACGGGCCTTGCCCGTGGCATCGCGTTTCAGATCGTCGAGTCGCTCGGCGTGCTCGAGCGCTCGAAGGTCCTGAACGATGTCCGCTCGCTCGATCAGGATGCCCGCGGCGCCTCTGCGCAAGGCCGGCATTCGCTTTGGCGCGTACCATCTCTATCTGCCCGCCTTGCTGAAACCCGCGCCGCGCATATCTGGCGGCTCAGCTCTGGGCGCCTGCAGAATGGCGGGCTGGACCAGAAGGGCATCGACGAGATTGCGCATCTGGCTCAATCCGGGCGGACATCGATCCCGGTCGATGCCGAGATCTCCGCGGGCCTCTATCGCGCCGCTGGTTTCAGGATCTGCGGCGGGCGCGCGGTTCGCGTCGATATCCTGGAGCGTCTCGCGGACCTGATCCGTCCTGCGATCTCCTATCGGCCCGGCATCACCCCCGGTGAACCGCCAGCCGGCACGGCGGACGGAGACGGTTTCATTGCCACCGTCGCCATGACGTCGCTGGTGGGTTGCGCGGGTGAAGATTTCGCCACGATCCTGAAATCCCTGGGGTACTCGGCGAGCGTCGCGACGGCCCCGCCATCACGGTGCCGCTGGTCTCTCGCCCGCCGGGAGGTTGAACAGCCTGCCGTCGTGCCGGAGACCAACGCTCGCCGTTTCGTCGGAGGTCGCTCCGAGGCTCAACCGGAAGCGGCGCCGAAGGTCCGAGCGCTCCCGAAAGCACAGGTCGAGGCGACATCCGAACCTGTACGAGCAGCGCCGTCGATCAGCGCGAAGTCGCCGCTCCGCCAGGTAGACCAGGTTTCGGCTGGAGCCACGCTGCCCGCACCGTGGCCGAAGTCCGTCGAAGCTCCGGGAGAGCAGTGCGGCCGACGCGGTGGCGGAACCGATCCTCATCGAGGTCTGGCGTCAGCATCGCCGCCACGAGGGTGCGCAGGCGCGTCCGGCCCGGGCAAAACCCGAGCGCGGGGACCGACGTCCCCGGCACGGTGACGCGTCGAAGCCCGAGGCTCGTGCCGGCGAAACGCCCTCCCGCGAACGTCCGGCAGGCGAGCGTCCCGCCGGCGATCGGCCTCCGCGACGCGATCGGCGTCCGGATCATCGCCCGGAGCGTCGCGACGCACAGGGAGAGGGACCGCGCCCCCAGAACAGACCGCCCCGGGGACCCGGAAGACCCGACGATCGTCGCGATCCCCGTCCCGACAAGCGTCTCGACAATCGTCGCGACAACCCGCCCGAGCGCCGTGAGAAGCTGCCCGATCCCGATTCGCCGTTCGCCAAGCTGCTCGCCCTCAAGGCGCAGCTTGAAAACGAGAAAAAAGTAGGCCCTGGCCTTGATGCGTGCGGACAGACAGCGGCTCGACAAGTGGCTGTGGTTCGCACGTTTCGTAAAGTCCCGGACCTCCGCGGCAAAGCTCGTGTCCGACGGATTTCATCCGGGTGAACGGGCAACGGAATACCGATCCGGCCAAGGCGCTTGCGGTCGGCGACGTCCTGACCGTGGCGCTCGATCGACGGACGCTGCTGGTGAAGGTTCGTCGAACTCGGCACGCGCCGCGGTCCTGCGTGGAAGCACGGCAGCTCTACGCTGATCTCGATAGCGACGACGGGACGCTTGTCACCAGCCCCGACAGCGGCTAGAGCGGCGACGGTGCTGCTTGTTTCGCAAACTTCGCCGCACCTGTCCGCCCGAAGTTGCCCGCGAAGGACCGACATGACTTACGTCGTCACTGAAAACTGCATCAAGTGCAAGTACATGGACTGCGTCGAGGTCTGCCCGGTCGATTGTTTCTATGAGGGCGAGAACATGCTCGTCATTCACCCTGACGAATGCATCGATTGCGGCGTCTGCGAACCGGAATGCCCCGCTGAGGCGATCAAGACCGATTCCGAGCCGGGCCTCGAGCAATGGCTGAAGATCAACGCTGAAATGGCCAAGAGCTGGCCCAACATCACGCAGAAGAAAGACGCTCCCCCGGACGCCAAAGAATTCGATGGCGTAGCAGGAAAATTCGAGAGCTATTTCTCGCCCGAACCGGGCGAGGGTGACTAAGCGGAAGCTTGAGCCGACAGCCTGCATCTTCACGCTATTGTTGAATTATTTTGCTTTTTGGCTCCACCGTGTGATAGGGTCTGTGAATGCCGTCGCTCGTGCCCGGCGTGCGTTAATTCCGCAGACAAACGGTTCATCAAGATGAAGCCAGACGCACGACCATTGTCCTCAGGCAGTTCCGGCTGTCATTTTGGTTAAGGTGCGGGCATTTATCGGCAACCGGCTCAATCGGGCATATCAGCGGACGCCTATCGTCCGCAATCATCATGATCGCTCTTCCGGACCCCTCCGGTCGAACGGAAACACCCTCGCCTCGGCGAGGAAGTGCAAGGAGGCCTCTCTCGCATGACCACCGCCAAGAAGTCCGCCCAGCGCCTGGGATTCAAGACCGGCGAAGCAATTGTTTATCCCGCTCACGGCGTCGGCCGTATCACCAATGTCGAAGAGCAGGAGATCGCGGGTTTCAAGCTGGAACTGTTCGTCGTTTCCTTTGACAAGGACAAAATGGTCCTGCGAGTGCCGACCGCCAAAGCCGCAACCGTAGGCATGCGCAAGCTTGCCGAACCGGCTCTTATCGACAAGGCGCTTGACGTTCTGACAGGCCGCGCCCGTGTAAAGCGGACCATGTGGTCCCGTCGCGCGCAGGAATACGAGGCCAAGATCAATTCGGGCGATCTGATCGCCGTGACCGAGGTGGTGCGCGACCTTTACCGGTCCGACGCGCAGCCGGAGCAATCCTACAGCGAACGCCAGCTCTATGAATCCGCCCTCGACCGGGTGGTGCGCGAGATCTCGGCCGTGAACAAGATCACCGACACCGAGTTGCTCAAGCTCATCGAACAGAGCCTTGCGAAATCGCCGCGTCGTGCTGGCAAAGGCGAAGTGGAAGCTGAGGCCGAAGCCGAGGACGTCCAGGAAGAAGCTGCCTGATAGTTTATCTGCACCCGACCCGTTCAAAAGCCCGGCTCAAAGCCGGGCTTTTTTTATGACCTGGCGCTTGTTTTTCGGGCCTTTTGGCCTATTTCCGCAAACTTCGCTGTTTCCCCTGAACCTTTTCGCGGCTCCGTAGTTGAGACGAAGCCAAGGGAGGATGCGATGGGAGAAATCTCAGGGGTTCGTCGCAAGTTTGTCCGCGCTGCCATGAACGCTCCGTTCCTTGAACGGGAGGAGGAGCGGCTGCTGGCGGTCCGTTGGAAAGACAACGGCGACGAGTTGGCGCTTCATCAACTCACCGCCGCCCATATGAGGCTCGTCATCGCGCTCGCGGCCCGGTTCAGGCATTACGGGCTGCCCATGGCGGATCTCGTTCAGGAGGGGCACGTGGGCCTTCTGGAGGCTGCTGCCCGGTTCGATCCTGAGCGCGAGGTGCGGTTTTCCACCTACGCGACCTGGTGGATCAGAGCCTCGGTCCAGGATTACATCCTGACGAAACTGGTCGATCGTGCGAGGTGGCACCAGTTCGGCTCAGAAGTCCCTGTTTCTTCAATCTTCGGCGGCTGCGGGCGAAGCTGACGCGCGGCGGCGAGGAGAGGATCGCCTACGAGGTTCACGAGAAGATCGCGCAGGCAATCGGCGTGTCTCGCGCCGATGTGGCGCTCATGGATGCGCGCCTTTCGGCGCCCGACACCTCGCTTAACGCCCCGGTCATGGACGCGGATTCGTCCAATTCCGACCGAGCGGGTCGAATTTCTGGTGGACGGCGGTCCCCTGCCGGACGAAAGCGTCGGCAACGTGATCGACACCGAACGGCGCGTATTGTGGCTCCAGAAGGCGCTTGAAGTCCTGAACGAGCGGGAATTGCGGATTCTGCGGGCTCGTCGTCTCGAAGAGGAGCAAGTCACCCTTGAATTCCTCGGCACCCGGCTCGGCATTTCCAAGGAGCGGGTCCGGCAGATCGAGAACCGCGCGCTGGAGAAACTCAGGCGCGCGCTGCTCGAGAGAAATCCGCAGGCGAGCGGCGCTTTCGTCTGACCGGCGTGTACGGCTCGTGCGACCGCGCCGCAGGCTATTCAATGGCGATCTTGTAGCGCTGACCGACCTTGATCGGGTCGTTCCGGTCCATCCCGTTGATCAGCAGAAACCGGTCGAGCGGCCGGTCGACCGCCATCCGCGCGGCGAGGCTCTGGACGGTGTCGCCCTCTGTGGCGGTGACGATCTCGATGCGCAGCGGCTTGATATCCCGTGCCTCCTCCGCAGTGACCTGCCGGACGGTCGCCAGAGTGCGTTGGAATATTCCTTCGAGATCTCCCGCCCCGGTGCGAACCGCCATGATAAGGCGGAATGTCGTATTGCCGATCCGGATGGCCGAAAGCCGGAACGACCATTCCTTTCCAATCGACAGCGCGCTTGCGACCGGCAAGCCGTTGATCGTCTCCGTCCGGAGGCTGCCGGGCTCGATGGTGTCGTTCCACGTCGAGCGCAGAACCTCCTCGAGGCTTTGCCCGTTCGGAGTGTCGGCGGCATCGAATAGCAGCCTGCGGGAGCCGTCCGCCGACGCGCCGAGAACGGCCTGCGAAGTATTCTCGAGCGTGAACCCTTCCGGCGCCTCGAAGGCGACGCCAAGACGCGAGTGGATGAAACGCCGGCCGCGCACCACCCCATCGGCGGGATCGTCGCCATAGGCGAGCCCTTCGAGGGCTGAGAGATAATCCACCCGGCCCGCTTCGCCGACGCCCGGCGCGCTGGCTCGCCGGGCGGCCTGGAGCGCCAGCGTAATGCGTTCCCGCGTGCTGGGGTGGCTCGCCATCATGTCGGCGCTGCCGTCCGAGCCGGTTGCGGAACGCCCCAGCGCCACGAGAAAGCGCGAGGCGCCATAAGGATCGAATCCCGCGCGGGCCAGAACCTTCACCCCGGCCTGATCGGCTTCAAGCTCCTGCGAGCGCGAGAAGCTGGCAAGCGTCGAGCGCGATTGATTTTGAATCACAGCCGCCTTCTCGGCGTCATTCAGCACATTCTCGGTCACGCGCTTGATCAGGGTCGAGCGGGCCTGCAACTCGTTTCGCTGCGACGCGTGACGCAGGGTGACATGGGCAATCTCATGGGAGAGAACGGCGGCGATTTCCGACGTGTCGTTGGCAAGGGCCAGCAGGCCGCGGGTGACGTAAAGCCTGCCATTCGGCAGGGCGAATGCGTTCACGGCCGGCGAATTGAGAATCGTGATCTGGAACGACTCGTCAGGCCTGTCACTGGCCTCGATCAGCCGGCGGGTGATGTCGGAAAGGAGGCGCTGCGCCTGGGGTGCCCGTGCCTCTCCGCCGAATGCTGCGACCAGGCGCTCGTGGTCACGATCACGGCGCTCCAAACCCACCACGCGAGGGGCGTCCGGGGGAAGCGGTCCCGACCCGTCGAGACCGGCGCAGCCTGCAACGAAGCCGATCGCCACCAAGGCGATCATCCGCAACCCGATTTTCAGACGCGTGTCATTCATACTCGTTCAGCGTGGCAGCAATTCGATCATCTCCGGTATCTCAACGGTAAGGGACGCGCCTTGCCAAGCCTCCAAAACGCCTCGGACCCTGACTTGCCGTCCCCTGAACGCCGCAGCGTCCGAACCCGCGCTCGGTCAATCCGCTTCCACGTTTTCTTTGGAATGATCACGGTGAAATCCTCTGCCCATCGCCCTCCGAAATTCAAATAAGTCCACTGCGCACGTTCGCCGACACTGCGAACCCGTCCCTCCACGATCGCGAAGGTGCCGGTGCGGTGTTTGAGACGATCCGCCTGCTCGGTGCCGATAGGCTTATAACCAGCATCCGCCCAGACACCAAGGCTTCGCTGCCGCGCAGCCGCTTCGATGGCGAGGAAGTCTTCCGCGCAGGAGGTATCGGCATTCCCCGGATCCGCGAGCGCAAGCCCCGCCTCCAGCAGGCCAAGCGCAAGATCGACGTGACGATCCGGGTTCTCGATCCGGACGGAACGCCGATCCCACCGGTCACGCACCTCCGATCCGCGAACGAGCAGGGTCCCGTCGGTTCTTGCTCGAAGCCACGCCACCGCCTGGTCACGGAACGCGCCGTCGTTGGGAAGCCGTATGCCCGGAAGCCGAACTGCGCCGCCAAGCCCAAGTGTGATCTCGCCACCCGCCGCAATGGCCGTGATGGTATCCGACACAGCTGCGTGCTCGCACGACACAGCCTTTTTGTCGCCCGCAGGCCTGTTGCGCTGCTCCTCCGCCGGAGCGAGCGCCGGGGTCAGCAAAAGAAGCACCAAGCCGAAGGCCGCCCGTTGCCTTGTCACCAACGATCCCCCACGCGCAGTCCTGCGCGATTGCCGCAGACCTTTCCGGCCCCTTCGCGGGCCAGCCTAGCACCGGTTTACGGGATCGCGAATTATGCTAATCATCCGTCCGTGCGGTCCCGTAGCTCAGCTGGACAGAGCGGCGGTTTCCTAAACCGTAGGTCGGAAGTTCGAGTCTTCCCGGGATCGCCAGTGTTTTCGCAGGGGTTGAGAGGGCGGTTCGGAGCCCGTGGTTACCTCTCGGTTACAGGTCCGAAAACGAAGCAATATTTTGTGCACCGGATCAAGACGCGTCGCGCTTCGCGTGATTATCCCAGCTACTCCGCCAAGAAGCGTGCGAAGGCCTCCTTGTAGTCAGGGTGCCAGCGGGACAGGGCAGGACGGTTTTGGATGACGTCCTCAGCGCTCCATCTTATGCGTTTCACGTCCACCTCCCTGGACGTCTCATTGTCGGGGCACAGGATGTAGAAGTCTCCCCGTGCCATCCCCGAGAGCATAAAATCGACGACCTGCTGAGGCTCCCATGCTCCGGCAGGCTTTTCGGTGACGCCAGCCGCCTTTGTCAGCCCGGTATAGACAAAGCCCGGGATCAGGAGGTGAGCCGTGACGTGGCAATCGGCTTTGTTGCGCAACTCGTGCGCCAGCGCTTCCGTGACCACCCTCACACCGGCCTTGGACACATTGTAGGCAGTATTGCCGGGCGGGGTCGTGATCCCCTGCTTCGATCCCGTATTGATAATGGCGCAGGAGGTTCCTTGATCCGCCATGGCTGGCGCAAAAATCTGGGTGCCGTTGATCACGCCCCAGAGATTGGTGGTCAGGATGGCCTCCCATTGCCGGGGGTCACCAAAGAGTTCGCCTCCGCCTCCGGTGCCGGCATTGTTCATCAGAAGCGCGATCTCGCCGAAGGCTGCGAGGGCTCGATCCTTGAGCCGCTGAACATCTTCTCGTCGACCCACGTCGGTGGCGACGGATATGACATGGTCCGGACTTTCTGCCGCTTCGGCAACCAACGCGACGCTGCGTTGCAACGAGTTCCCCTCAAGATCTGCGAGGCAGACTCTCATTCCCATCTCGGCAAAGTGCTTGGCTGCTGCGAAGCCGATGCCGCTTGCAGCCCCCGTGATGACGGCGGCTCGGCCACGGGCAATTGCCGGATGCTGATCCATAGCGACTTCCTAGAAGTTGGACGGGTGAAGCAGGGTATCTAGCTCCCCCGCTCCGTCCGGCAAGGACCCATCGGCGCAAGCCCCCTCGAGCCGGCGTGTCCCGGGACCGTGGGGGCCGCGAGGGTCGGCATTCCCCTCGGTCTGGCTTGACAGCTTCAGTATGCCATTTGTCCTGACAGAACCCTTCGCGCTTCATCCGGCGAGGCAATCGGCAATCCGATTGCGGCGATCGCCGACGCGAAGGCATGCACAAGGGCCGAGTTGTCGGGTGCCCTCGTTCCATCGGGGAGGTGGAGGTTGTTCTCGAAGCCCACCCGGCCATGTCCTCCCAACGCAGCGGCTGCGACCACGCACGCGGTCTCCTTGCGGCCGAACGCGCAGACGGCCCAAGGGAGATCGCAATTCCATACTTTCAGGAAGGGCAGGAGATCGCCAGGATGGGATTGCTGATCCTCGGTATATCGCCCGAGCACGAACAGAACGCTCGCGTTTTGGGCCGGAATGGTACCGCCCGCGACAAGAGCTTGGAAACGCCTTACGTCATCCGCATCGTACAAGATGTGCTGCACGAGGCACGGCGTCTTCGCGAGCCTGTGCAGAAATGTGCTGCCCGCCGCCTCGTCGTCGAGACCAGGCATCAATTCGCGCAAGGCGACCGACACCGCTTCTGGATTGACCGCCTCGACCACGTCCATCTGCTGCCGGGGCGTGTAACGTCCCACGGCTTCCGTCGTGATCTGGACGATCACATCTGCGCCGGCTGCCCTTCGGATCTCGCGCGTGACATCGCGATAGGCATCGGCGTCGAGAATGTGAGCGCCATTCGCGTCGCGCACGTGCACGTGGATCATCGCTGCGCCCGCATCGACGCAACGCGCCGATGCGCGGGCCGTCTCGGCATTCGTGAGCGGGATATTGCGGATGGTCTTTCTTCATCCGTCTCGCGCCGTTCGGCGCCGCCGTGACGATGACAGGACGGGTCATGATCCGACCTTGCTCTTGAGGTTCAGGATCTCCACCAGAAGCTGGTCCCTCTGCCATTCGAGGTCGGCGATGGAGCGGCCGTTCAACTCGGCTTCCACTCCGGCGACGATCGCAGCTTTGACGTCTTCGCTCAGCTTCGGATTGCCGAGCGTCGCCCATCGGCGCTCCTGACTGGGACCGAGATGATCAAGATAATGCGCGATGCCACCCTCGCCGCCACCCAGGTGGTAGGTCATGTGCGGGCCCATGATGGACCAGCGCATGCCAGGGCCTTCGCTGATGGCTGCGTCGATATCGGCGACACTCGCGATCCCCTGTTCGACCAGGTAGACCGCCTCACGATAAAGCGCGGAGGATAACCGGTTCGCGATATGACCCGGCACCTCTTTCTTCAGCACGATGGGGACTCGATCGACGGACCGATAGAATGCGCATGCCCGCGCGATGACATCCTGGTCCACGCCGACGATCTCGACGAGCGGCAGAAGATGCGGAGGGTTAAACGGATGGGCAACGATATGGCGCGCCCCGTGCGCGCAATCGGCCACGATCCGGCTGCGAAGGAGCGCGGAGGTGCTGGATGCAACGATCGCATCCGGACGCGCAGCCCGGTCGATCCGGGCGAGAAGGTCCTGTTTGAAGGCTTCGTTCTCGGTGGCGTTCTCCTGAATGAAGTCGGCCTCGGCAACAGCGCTCTCAAGGCTCGCCGTGAAGGTCAGGCTGCCGGTTTCGCGGTGCCCAAGGTCCTCGAGTTGCGGCGTCGCGCGAGCAACGAATGCGATCAGCCTGGCTTCGGCACTGGGCGAAGGGTCGGTTGCGACCACATCATAACCGAAGGACAGAAAGAGGGCGGTCCAGCTCGCTCCCACGGTTCCGCAACCCACAACGGCGATCGTCTCGATGGCGCGGCCTTCGCTCATGTCGGTTCCTTCTCGAATGTGCTTACGCGGAGGATCGGAGCGCCTCCTTCAGATCCCGGAGATTCGTCTTCAGATCCAGGGTCTCGATTGCGGCCAGGACCTTGGATGCACCGATCGGTCCAAAGCCAATCTCCAAAAGCGTTCTGGCTTTCGCCTTTCGTTCCGCCGGCGAGAGCGGATTGGCGACGTCACCGCGGGGGATGCTGGCTTCCGCCCGGTGAATGCGCCCGTCTGTCATCGTCACGGCAAGACGGGCGGGTCTGCCCGCAGGATAGCCTCTGTCGAGTTCGGGCTCGTGCCTGACATGCACCCGCTTTGCGAGATCTCGGATCGCAGGATTCGCAAGTGCAATGTCCGTGATGCTTTCCGGTCCCAGCGGCCCGGTATGAAACGCAATCGCCACTGCGAACGGGATGCTGAAGCGGGCCGAAAGATCGTTCGATGGCTCGGCGATATTGTAGTCGAGCGCTGTGCCGTAGCTCTCGACGTCGATCCTTTCGATTTGTGTAACTTCGACACTGCCTCGTTGCAGCAACGCGAGTGCGGCATCATTGATGCCGTTGAGATGGGCGCAGGTCGGGTGAAGCTTCAGATACGCCTGCAGGCACTCGTAGCTTTCCCAGCGACCGTCCGAGCCGATGCCCTCGGTCAATCGCGCAACCTGGAAATCCGCCCCCGCACGGGGCCCGAAGAAGCTTTCGAGCGTGCCTGCGAGGGATGACAGGCCGAAGACAGCGGCCTTGCCGGCAATCACTCCGGTCGAAGCGCCCAGACCGACGTAAAGATGATGCACGGTCGCACCCGCCATGGGTGTGGCGCGATAGGGGAAGAGGGCGACGGCAGCCGACCCTTCGATGGCTTGGGCAATCGCAGCCTCGTCGGCCCCCGACACGAGAAACGCCGTCGCAACAGCGGCGCCAATGGTGCCGAAAGTGCCTGTGTCGTGGAGCAGGTCCTGCAATCCGCCGAGCGCTCGCCCGACACGGGCCGATACCTCGTAGCCCGCGATCACGGAGGACATGAATTCCTCCGGCGTGGCATCGAGCTCCTCGGCAACGGCGAAAGCGGCGGGAAGGACATGGCTCATTGGATGCCCACGCGCGATACGGTGTCCATCCTGAAGCTGCAAAACCGTCGTCGTCGCTCCGTTGAGCAGAGCCGCGTTGCTGGCGCTCGCGCCGGTCGGATACCCCACGACCGTCGCCGGCCCATCCTTGTCCTTGAGACGCTCGGCGACCCGTCGCAGTGAGGGATGCCTCGCCCCCGCAGCGATGACCGCGAATGTGTCGATGATCAGATCGAGCGTCTGACGCCGGACTTCGGAAGGCGTGGTGGCCCAGCGGGTCGTCGCCGCGGCCTTGGCCAGGATCTGCGCCGGTGTCGGGTGTCCATTGCCGGCCATGCGATCTTACCTTTTCGGGTCTTCAGCTCGCATTGACGAAGAGTCCTGCTCCGCTCGGGCGCCGCCCGCCAACATCGCGTGAACGATGTCCGTCTTGGGAACGGTCGGCGCCGGATAGGCCGCGCGTCCCGGACGCAAGTTCAGCGCCAGGAACGTCTCGGCAAGCTTGTAGGAGAGTGGTCCCGGATTGATGACAGGCACCGGCAGTTCCTTTGCGAGGAATTCCGCCGCCTGATGCATCGTCGTGGATCCGAGACAGATCACTTCCGCCCCGTCGTCCTCGATGCAACGCTTTGCCGTCTCGAGCATCCGAGGAAAGACTTTGTCTTCCTTGCCGTCGAGGAGCGATGAGAAGTCCGGCGGCTGATCGAACGAACGCACCGATGCGCATTGCTTCTCAAAACCATATTCCCGGATGGCTTTCCTGTAGCGGGGAAGCGCCGGCTCCCACTGGGCGAGAATCGAGAACGTCGAACCCAGAGTCAGAGCATAGAGCATCGAGGCTTTGCCGGGAGAGATGACCGGTATGTTCAGAACCGATCGCAAAGGCGCCATGCCTGAATCGCTCATCGTGTCGATGCATACCGCATCGAACCCGTCTGCTTCCGCGCTCAGTCCGGCTTCGAAGATCGCCAGGTCCATCAACGTCCAGTCATGGGGGCTCATGAAGGAGGTCGGTCCTGCCGTGACGGGCCGGTAAGTCAGCTCGGTATCGGGATCGAGCTGTACGTATTTCTGCTGTTTTTCTCTATTGGCGACGCCGTCAGCGTCGAGTGCGAAGGGTACGATGACCAGGATGCGTGCCATCTTCATGCTCCCTTCGCGGCGGCAGCGCCGGCTTTTCCGATGGCGCGGATCATTTCGGTTTTCGCCACCAGCGGTGCAGGATAGGTCGCGCGGCTATGGGTGAGATCGAGCTTCAGAGCCGTCTCGGCGAGACGATAGCTCAGAGGACCAGGGTTGATGACCGGCACGTCCAGTTTGTCGGCGAGATAAGCATGCGCCTGGTGCATCGTGGTCGATCCGAGGATGATCACGTCCGCACCATCCTCGCCGACACAGCGCCGCGCTGCCTCGAGCAGCTTCGGAAAGACCTCCTCTTCCTTGCCGGCCAGGAGACTTTTGTTGTCCGGCTGCACGCCGATCGACCTGATCGAAGCGCATTTCTCGCGCAGGCCCAGTTCACCGAGGGTCTTGGCATAGAGAGGTTTCCAGCGATCCCACATGACGAGGATCGAGAATTTCTCGCCGAGCATCAGTGCGGTCAGCATGGCATGTCGACCGGGGCCGATGACCGGAATGCTCAATACCGATCGCAGAGCCGACATTCCGGAATTGCTCATGGTGTCGATGCAGACCGCATCGAATCCATCCCTCTCGGCATCGAGCCCGGCGTCAAGAATGGAGAAGTCCGCCAACGTAAAATCATGCTGGCTCGTATAATTCGCGGGCCCAACGCGAACCGGTCGGAAGTGGAACTCGATATCGGCACCCAGTTTCACGGCTTGCAGTTGCTCCTTTCGAAGATCGAGCTCGCCTTCGTTCATCGCAAAGGGAACTATCACCAGAACCCGTTTCATGACGTTCTCCCATTCATGCAGGTGTCAGGAATCCGCTGCGATCAGCCGGACTGCCGAAAGTCCGGCGAGACGTCCGAGCACCGTCGCCGAGAGGAGGCCGTTGCCGGACATGTAACCCCAGGACGACGGGCCGGAGAGGCCACGCGCCGCGCCTCCCCCGGCGAACAGGTTCGGCAGCGGCGTTCCATCCGGCCGCAGCACTCGCGCCTGCGCATCGATGACCAACCCCCCTTGTGTGTGGAAGAGCGCACCGTTTACCTTCGCGGCAAGGTACGGCGCGCGCAGCGGCGGTTGCTTCGTGAAATCGCGACCCAAAGGGTCCGGCTTCTCGCCCGCGGCGTATCGCGCAACATCCTCGAACGTTCGGGCGAGGGTCTTGCTCGGAAGGTCGGTGAGTGAAGCCAATTCGTCGATCGTGTTTGCGCGCTTGACCGCGCCCAGCTTGACGATCTCGCGATAATCGTGAAACCCGAGTGCGGGCTTTTCGCACCGCTCGTCGTAAATGTTCCAAGCCAGATGACCGGGCTGCTTGATGACCTCCTGCGCGTGTTCTGAATATCCGCGCATCTCGTCGGCGAAGCGATAGCCGTCGAGATTGACCTGAAAACCACCTTGGGTCATCACGGCCCACGTCAGAGGCAGGCCGTGGGGATATGCCACCGAGCCATGTCCCTGATAACTTCCCATATCGGCCAGGGCGGCGCCCAGCGCGATTCCCCAATCGACCGCGTCGCCGGTGTTGGAATTGTGCCCGTAATATTCCGCATCCGCCATTTCGGGGATGAACTGCGCCACCATCTCGCGGTTGCCGCCGAAGCCGTTGCAGGCAAGGATCAGTGTGCGGCATCCGACTGTCTCAACTTCGCCATTGGGACGGCGGAAGCCGACGCCGGCGATCTCGCCGTTTTCATCGGCATAGATGTCTTCGACCGAAGCCCCCGTGACGATATCGATGCCCGCCCGTTCGGCGGCGGAGAGGAGCGATTGCTCGAGTTCCGCACCCGTCTGGTTTTTCGGTCCGTGCATGCGCAGGCGGGAATGTCCCGGGTAGTAGAATCCCTCCACGAGATGAAGCTCTATACCGTGTTGGTCGGCGAGCCAGTCGATCGTTGCGCCCGATGCTTCCGCGACCGCTTTCACGATCACGGGATCGTTCTGACCTTTCGCTTTCGCCGCCAGATCAGCGGCGAACAATTCGGCGCTGTCATCGATCCCTTTCTCACGCTGGAACCGCGTGCCGGCTGCGGGAATGAGGCCCGCGGAGAGTGAGGTGCTGCCGGTTGGATTCTCGTCGCGTTCGAGAATCAGGACCTCGACGCCAGCATCGTGCACGGCGAGCGAAGCCGCCAGCCCGCAGGAGCCGGCTCCCACAACGACGACAGGAACATCGAACTCGAATTTGCCCTCAGAGGCCGGCCGTACCGCCATGTCAATCTCCCAAGATAATATGAGGGTCGCGTGAAGCGCGGGAGAAGGCCGTCGCTAATAGCCTGCGCGACCCTCTTCCGGCACCCCGTAGCGTTCTTCCAATTCGCGGACCTCCTGCATGCCGACGAGGTCGAAGAATTCCTGGAATGACGGCACCGTCGGTGCAATGCTGGCGATCGTTTCTTCCTCACGCAGGGTTGTCAGAACGCCATCGGCCGCACGGATCGCCGCCAGCATCAGCCAATTGGGATAGATGATGAGCTTGAAGCCAAGTTCCTCGATCTGGACTTCTTCAGGAACGGCGTTTTGCCGCTCGTCGCCATGTTGTAGAGCGTCGGGAATTGCAGGCGTTCGGGAATGGCTTTCAGATGCTCCATTCCTGGTGACTCGATGAAGAGGATATCGGCGCCGGCCTCCCGGTACATCTCTGCGCGTTCGAAAGCGGCTTCCAGCCCGTCGAGCGCCAGTGCGTCCGTCCGGGCGATCAGGACGAAATCTCCATCCACGCGCGCGTCCGTGGCGGCCTTGATTTTCGCCACCATGTCCCGCGCGGAAATCAACTGCTTGCCCGCTAGGTGACCGCAGCGCTTGGGCAGCACCTGATCTTCGAGGTGAATGGCAGCGACGCCAGCGCGTTCGTAGAGCTGGACCGTCCGGCGAACGTTGAGGGGGCCGCCATAGCCGTTATCCGCATCGGCGATCACCGGGATATCGCTCACAGCCGCGATGCGGGCCGCATTGTCGACCATCTCGGTCAACGTCAGGAGACCGACATCGGGCATGCCGAGCCGCGCCGCCGAGGTTCCGGCACCCGTCATGTACATCGCCTCGTAGCGATGCTTCGCCACAAGACGTGCAAACAGAGGGTCGACAACGCCTGGAGCCATGATTGCTCCCGGTCGCGCGAGTAACTGGCGAAGGGCGGTGGTGGGTTTGATGGTCATCGGAATCATTCCTGTTGATGCAAGATGTCGACATCCGACCTTTGCGATTTCAGAGTCCCAGGTAAGTCCGGCGCAGGCGCGGATCGGCGAGCATCTCGGCGGAAGAACCCTCCAGCGCAAAACGCCCCTGCTCGAGCACGTAAGCGCGTGATGCAATGCCAAGCGATTGCACCACGTTCTGCTCGACGAGCAGGATCGCGAGCCCTTCCAGATTGATCTTGTGGATGAGATTGAACATCTCCTCCACCATCAGCGGCGACAGGCCGAGCGAAGGTTCGTCTAGAATCAAGAGTTTCGGCTCGGCCATCAGGCCGCGGCCGATCGCCAGCATCTGCTGCTCACCTCCCGACAGCGTGCCGGCAAGTTGCGCCAGTCGCTCGCGAAGGCGCGGGAAAATCTCGCACATGCGCTCGAAATTGACGCCGATACGCTCGCGCGCCCGACGAAACCCGCCCAGTTCGAGATTCTCCTTGACGCTGAGGTTGGGAAATATCCGCCGCCCCTCCGGGACCTGCGAAATTCCTGCTTCGACGATCGTGGCGGGCGTCAGCCCGGTGATGTCACGGTTCTCGAACCGGATGCTGCCGCCTCTCGGCTTGATGATTCCGCTGATCACGTTGTTGAGCGTCGACTTTCCGACGCCGTTCGATCCGAGGATCGCAACAATCTCCTTGGCGGCGATCGACATGGTGATGCCCTGAAGGACATCTGCCGGCCCATAACCTGCTTTGATACCCGATACCTCAAGCACGGACGCTTTCCTCCTTGAGACGCTCGGCGGCGCCATGCCCGAGATAGGCTTCGATAACGGTCGGGTCGGCGACAAGCTGCTGCGGGGTTCCATGCGCGATCATCCGTCCCTGGTTGAGGACGTATGCCTCCTCGGAGAGGCTCATGACGGCCTGCATCACATGCTCGATCAACAGAACGGTGACGCCGGAATCCCGGATCTTGCGGATGACCGCGACGATTTCCACGATTTCGCTGGGGATGAGTCCCGCCATGACCTCGTCGAGCAGCAGGAGTTTCGCTTCCGTCGCCAGCGCGCGGGCGAGCTCCAGGCGCTTGCGGCCGGCAACCGTCAGCGATTCCGCCGCCTGATCGAGCATGCGGCCCATGCCGACCTGCTCGGCGATCAGGGCCGCCCGCTCCAGTGCATCGCGCCGGCTCCTGTGGCGCAGGTGAGCGCCGACCGCGATATTCTCGATCACCGACAAGCCGGCGAACGGCTGAACGATCTGAAATGTGCGCGTCAGGCCAAGGCGGCAGATGGCATGGGGCGCCCGCCCGGTGATGTCCTCGCCGAGAAAGCTGATCAGTGCCGGAATCCGGCTGAACGAATCCTCCGATCATGGCGAACAGCGTCGTCTTGCCTGCTCCGTTCGGACCGATCAGGGCAACGATCCGCCCTTCCTGGACTTTCATCGTGGCGTCGTTGACCGCGATCAATCCGCCATATCGCTTTGTAACGTTCTGGATCGTCAGCACGGGGTTGCCTCCTGCACGGACGGAGCGGTCGATCGACGTGGGCGACCGATCGTGCGCGCCAGGCCGACGATCCCGCTCGGGAGATAGCGGAGAATGACGAGAAGCACGACTCCGTAGAGGACGAGATTGAGCCCCGGAGCACCGCTCACCAGGTGCTTGGCTGACTTCCCCGATCAGATGCAGGATGAGCGTGCCCACCAGCGGTCCCCACAGCGTGCCGGCGCCGCCGATGATCGGGCCCAGTAGCGCCTCGATCGACATGGTCGATCCATACGCAATCGGTGCATCGATGAAGAGATAGGTTTGCAGGTAGGCGACACCGGCTGCGCCGCCGATGGCTCCCGACAGCATCATGGCGAGAACCTTCGTTCGGAACGTATCGATGCCAAGCGCCTTGGCGGCCTCTTCGTTCTCGCGGATGGCGATGAGGTAGGCACCGAACCGCGAACGTTGAACCGCGAACGTAATCAGCATTGCGACAGCCACCATGGTGAGAACCAGGGTGTAGGTCGAGATTCGATCGGCGAACTGAAAATTGGCGATTCCCGCCTTGTAGGGCACAAGGATTCCCTGACCGCCTCCGGTGATCTGGAATGAGCTGGCAAGGATCCGCAGCACTTCGGCAAACGCGAGAGTGACAAGAGCGAAATAGGATCCTCTCAACCCATAGCGGAATGACAATGCGGCGATGAACCCCGCAACGAGCGTCGAGGCGACAACCGCCAGCGCGGCGGCCAGCCACGGATTGACCCCCAGCTGCACCTGCAGGATTGCTGTGACGTATGCGCCCGTCCCGAACAACGCGGCATGGCCGAACGACATCTGCCCGGCAAATCCGCCGAGTAGATTCCACGCAATGCTGAGAACCGTCACGATGAGCGCATTGATCGTAAATCCGATCCACGCTTCCGAAGGGAGCAGATAGATCAGCAGGAGATAGACGCATATTGCGCCGTAGAGCAGCCATTCGCCAACGCTTGTCTGTCTCATGTTGCGCGCCGTCCAAAAAGGCCAGATGGCCGGAACAGAAGGATAAGGATGAAGGCCAGGAAGATTCCGATCTGACCGAGGCTCTCGCCGAGGAAGAGACCGCACAGAGCTTCGATGACACCGAGAAGGAGCCCGCTTACCAGCGCCCCGATGAAACTTCCCATTCCGCCGAGCACGACCGTCGTGAATGCGATCAGCACGAACGCGTAACCCACTTGTGGCGTCACGTAGAACGTCGGGATGAGCAGACAGGCCGCGACGGCAACGAAGGCGGTGCCGATACCGAAGCACAGAGCGTAAGTGTTCTCGACATCGATACCCACGAGTTCGGCACCCCGCTTCTCGATCGCCACAGCCCTGATCGCCTTCCCGATCCTCGTGCGGCTCATGATGAACCAGAGGATCACAGCACACAGCATTGAAGCAAAGAATGCGATCACGCGAGGCAGGGGGATGAAGGCTGGCCCGATCTCCACCATTTCGTACGCATAGGGGAGCGATATGGTGCGGGTGTTCGACGTCCAGAAATAGAGCGCGAGATTGTCGATGATGATCGAGAGCGCCAGCGTCACGAGCAGGACGTTCTGTTCCTTGCCGCCGCTGAAGGGAGCGATCACGCCGCGCTGGATCGCGTAGCCGAGCAGGAAGAAGAGCGGGACGATCACCGGGATGGCGAGATAAGGATCGATTCCGAAGAGCACGTGGAGAAAGTAGACGCCGTAGAGCGCCAACATCAGCAGGCTACCATGCGCGAAGTTGATGATATGCAGCACGCCATAGATGAGGGTGAGTCCGAGAGCGATCAGAGCATAGATCGCCCCGGTCGTCAGGCCACCCAGAATGGCGGGCAATATAAGCGAAGACATGGACCCGGTCTTTCTGTGCGCGGTGCCGCGGACGCCTGAATGCGTCCGCGGATCGAGTGGAGAAGGTCTCAGGTGCGCGGCGGCATCGGGAACACCGCTTCGGCGGTTGCGTACTCCTTGGGAAATACAAGCTCGATCTTGTTGCCGCGAATCTGCGTATTCACCGGCTGAGCCGCCTCATTGCTGCCGTTCACGAACTTTGTGGGTCCGTAAGGCATGATGGAGCCGCCATAGGTCGAGGATGCCAGGGTCTCGATCATCTTCTCGCGGTCATTCGATGCGGAACGCTCAAGGGAGTCGGCAATCAGCTGAATGCACGCGTACGCGACCATGATGTCATAGGTAAGATCCAGCTTGGCGTCTGCGGTCGTCTTCGCGAGAGCCTGCGATTCAGGCTTGCGGGGATCGTACCAATGGTTGCAATCCATCACGTACTGAGCGGCCTCGTTCTGCTCCCGGACGAATTTGATGTTTGACGCCGCGCCGCCGAGAATCGAGTAGATGGCTTTCGTTTCGACGCGCTGCTGGCGAAGCGCCATGGCAAACAAAGTGTATTCGTTGATGTAGTTCGACGGAATGATCATGTCGGGCTTGGCCGCCTTCAGGCGAAGCACGATATTGGTGAAGTCGCGTTGCGGGGTCGGATGTCCGATCGTTTCGACGACCTGAATCCCGATCTGAGGCAGTTTCTCGGCAAGGAGTTTCGCCATATTCGATCCGAACGGGCCGTCCTCGTGGACGATCGCCGCCGTTTTCACAACGTTGCCGGCGTTGTTGTTCAGGAGCTTCAGGTTCTCCAATGCCGTCGACGTGCATTTGTTGACGCCGGGCGTGAACCGAAACACATTCTTCAGTCCGCGCTCAACCACCTGTTCGGCGGTGCCGACGTCGAAGACCTGGGCGAGATTGTAGCGAGCGGCAGCCTGTGAGCTGGCAAGGCCGAGAGCACTCGCTTGGCAGCCAACGAAGGCAACCACGCCGGCTTGCGCCAGGGTATCTACGGCTGCGGCTGCCACGTCGGGTCTCGACTGGGCGTCGGCGACGACCGCTTCGAGCTTCGCGCCGCCCATGCTTTTGATGCCTCCGGCCGCATTGATCGCATCGATTGCGAACTGGGCGCCGGCACGGGCCTGGGTGCCATTGTAGGCAAGATTGCCGGTCAATGGCTCCAGCACGCCGACTTTGACGGTTGCCGCCTGCGCGCGCAGAACCGTCGGCGCGGCGATGCTGCCTGCAATCGCGGTGGCAGCGCCCGCTTTAAGAAGACCGCGACGGCTTAGAATGACTGATTTCAGATCGTTATGTGACATTCTGTTTTTCCCTGGCTGAAAGGTCGTGCTTTAAGTTGAGCCGCGCGTCGCAGCGGCTGGAGACGGCGAGCTGATCTCACCTGTTGATCCACCTCATTTGCGCGAGGTACCGGTTTTCGAACTCTCGGATCTGAGGCATATAGCCGAGGGTTAACTCGATCTCGTCCACCCCTTTCATCAGGCACTCGCGCCAGAAGGGATCGATTGCAAGAACATGAATCGATCCGTCGGGCAGCGTGACCCGCTCCGCTTCGAGGTCGACGACGATGGGGTGGTGAGGGTCGGCAAGAAGCTGCGCGCGCAATTGGTCAACGGTTTCGGCCGGTAATTTCACCGGGACGAGACCGTTTTTCAGCGCATTGTTGTAAAAGATATCGCCGAAGCTGGGTCCGATAATGGCTCTGATTCCATAATCGTACAGCGCGTAGACCGCACCTTCACGTGACGATCCGCAGCCGAAATTCTCATCCGTCACCAGTATTTTCGCGTGCCTGTAAGGCTCCTGGTTAAGGATGAAATCGTCCCGCTCCGAACCGTCTTCGCGGAACCGCAGGTCATGAAACAGGAACCGCCCATAACCCGCGGACCGATCTGCCTTCAGGAAGCGCGCCGGTACGATCTGATCTGTATCCACGTTGCGGCCCGGGATCGGAGCGGCGAGCGCAGTCTCTTTGATAATGGCTTGCATGTCTCGTCCTCAGCTCATCAAACGCCGGACGTCGGTGAGACGTCCCGTCACCGCAGCCGCGGCGGCCATCGCAGGACTCATCAGGTGCGTACGGGCGCTCGGTCCCTGCCGACCGACGAAATTGCGGTTCGAGGTCGAGGCACAGCGTTCCTGCGGCTTGACGAAATCTCCGTTCATGGCGGCGCACATGGAACAGCCCGACTCGCGCCACTCGAAGCCTGCGTCCCGGAATATTTTGTCGATGCCTTCCGCCTCCGCGGCGAGCTTGACGGTGGTGGATCCGGGCACGACCATCGCAGGAACGACGGATTTCCGCCCTTTCAGTACGGCCGCCGCCGCGCGCAGATCCTCGATCCTGCTATTGGTGCAGGAGCCGATGAAGACCCGATCGATGTGAACGTCCGACAGAGCCGTGCCCGGTTCCAACCCCATGTAACGCAGTGCGTTGGCGACCATGTCGCGACGTGCGGCATCGGGCTGAGCGCTGGGATCGGGTACAAAACCACTGATCGGCAAGGTGTCTTCAGGACTCGTGCCCCATGTCACCATGGGCTCGATCGTGGATCCATCAAGCTCGACTTCGCGGTCGAAGATCGCGTCCGGGTCGCTGGGCAATGTCCGCCAATCGGCAAGCGCGTCTTCCCAATCCGCTTCCGCAGGAGCAAATGGCCGGCCGTGCAGGTATTCGAAGGTGGTATCGTCAGGCGCGACCATGCCGCAGCGTGCCGCAGCTTCGATCGACATATTGCAGATCGTCAATCGCTGTTCGACCGACATCGCACGAATGGCCGGTCCGGCATATTCGATTGCGTGGCCGCCGGCGCCGCCGGCTCCGATCTTGCCGATGATCGCAAGGATCACGTCTTTCGAGTGTACTCCGGCCGCCAGAGAACCGTGAATCGTGATCCGCATGGTCTTTGGGCGAACCTGCCACAATGTCTGCGTCGCCATGACATGGGCGTTCTCGGATTGGCCGATGCCGAAAGCGATCGCACCCAGCGCGCCTTGGGTCGACGTGTGACTGTCGCTGCAGACGATCGTCAGTCCTGGCAACGTGATTCCCTGCTCGGGTCCGACGACATGAACGATGCCCTGCCGCGGATCGCTGAGGCCAAAGCTCCGGATCCCGCCCCAATCCATGTTCTCGTCGAACTGGCTGATCATCCGGGCAATTTCAGGCGTCGCGGAATCTGTGATGCTGCGGCCCGATGTGGGGACGTAATGGTCCGGCGTGCCGAACAGCTGGCGCGGGTTGCGAACCGTCAAGCCACGACGCTTCATGTCCGCGAAGGCGTGGAAGGAACCCTCGTGGATGATGTCGCGATCGATATAGATGAGGGAAGGACCGGCCGCCCGCGCGATGATCACGTGACGATCCCAAATCTTGTCGAACATCGCGCCCGTGTTCGTAGTTGTCGCTGTATCCGTGTCGGCGATCATCATGCGCTTCCTGCTTTGCCTGACGGGTCACTCCTGCTCGCGAAACGCCTTCAGGATCTGCGCGCCCGTCGCGGGCCATACGGCGTCGTGGCCGAGGATGTATTCGAGAACCTCGCGGAGGTAGCCGATCCGATACGGGACGCCTGACACCCAGGCATGGAGCGGGATGCTGACGATCCTGCCTCCATACCGGTCCGCCTCACGATAGAGTACGTCGAACCTGTCCTTGACCTGCTGCGCCCATGAATCCTCGGTGTGATGAAAATCCATCATCACAGTGCGGTCGTCGGTCTCAAACGCGTGCGGCATCGCATATATCGGATTCGATGCCGTCCTCATCTCGTACGGAAGATCGTCGTTCGCCCAATCGCACGCGTAGGTAATGCCGTGCCGGGCGAGAATATCCGGCGTCGCGTAGGATTGCGAGCGTCCCGGCGACAGCCAGCCGGTGACGGGCTGACCCGACGCGGTGCGAAGAAGTCGAAGGGTCCTGTCGACGAGTTCACTCTCCTCATCCTCCGACAAGCCGCTGTGATGGACGTGCTCCATATCGAGGCCATGGCCGACGACCTCATGCCCAGCTTGAACGATGTCGTCGACAAGAAGCGGGTATCGCTCGGCGATGATTCCGTTCACGGCCACGGATGCCGCAATGCCGCAATCCTGCAGGACCTTGAGGATCCGGTAGATCCCCACGCGATTGCCGTAGTCACGGTTGGTGTAGTGACGAAAATCCGGAAACGGCATTGTCAATCCGCCGGGCGCGCGAAACGGCTTTCCGGTTGTGTCGATCGGAAACCACTGCACTGCGGGCATGACCCAGAGGGCGACTTTCGCTTTATTCGGCCAGACAATCTTCTCACGGTCGAAAAGATGCGACCACTCGTAGCGATCATGGTCCATGCCATGGCGCCGCGCCGGGTATTCGAGATAGTCGTCTGGGAGAGGCATGGTGCGGTTCTCCTCAGGTCTGGGCAGCATCGATGGACTCGGCCATCGTATCATAGAAGTGTGCGTAGAAATGCTGCGCGATTTCCCGACCCGTAGCGAGCCAGACATCGTCGTGCGCTGCGATATACCTCAGTGCTTCGGCAAAAGGCTCGATCCGATGCGGTTGTCCGACAAGATACGGATGAAGCGGTATGCACATCACAGTGCCTGAATTCTCACCTTCGGCGCGCAGTTGATCGAACTGTCGCCTGATCGCCTCGCCGTAATGCCGCGGAGGATAGAGGTTCGTGTTGTACACGATGACGTCGTTCATCTCGAGGGAATAGGGCATGCTGATGAGGCGCCCCGACTTGACACGAACCGGCATCGGTTGGTCGTCATGGAACAGGTCGCAGGTGTAGTCGATGCCGTATTCGGCAAGAAGATCCATCGTCCAGGTGTTGTTGGATAGCGCAGGCGCCAGCCAGCCCGAGAGTTTCTGTCCGGTCCACTTCCGGATCGTCTCGATCGAATCCTCGATGATGGCTCGTTCCTGGTCCGGGGTCATGCCGTACGTATAACGGGTGTTGTAGATCCCGTGAGAGAAGAACTCCCAGCCACGCTTGGCGCAGGCCTCGATGATCTCGGGGTGGTGTTCGCAAAGTGCGACATTGAGCGAGACTGATCCGCGGAATCCGGACTCGTCCATGGCCTCCATCATCCGCCACCACCCGGCACGATTGCCGTAATCGCGCTGGGAGTAAGCAAGCACGTCGGGGAGCGGCCGGGCCCACGGCGTGCGCGTCGGATTAGGAGGAGGCTCGTACTCGTAGAATTCGATGTTTGGCGCGACCCAAACCGCGATCTTCGCCCCGTTTGGCCAAGTGATTTTAGGCCGGCGGTTATATGGGAGGTAGTGGTAGAGCCCGGGATCGCCCGACATCGACTTCCTCACGTCATCTTTTTGTAGGTTCGGAAATGGGCGATCACCTCGGATACGGGCACGACGTCGCCGTACTTGACCGCAATGTCGTACAGGTTTGCAAAGTGAGGGCTCTCGTGCTTGTCGGCGACGCACTCCTCCGGAACGATGACCCGATAACCGCGCGAAATCGCGTCGACCACCGTCGCCCGGACACAGCCGGAGGTGGATCCGCCCGTCAACACCACGGTGTCGCATTGATGCCAAACCATCAGCGACTGAAGATGGGTTTCATGAAAGGCGGAAGCCATGCGCTTGTTGATGATGACGTCGCGGACATGGTCGATCTTGAGCCGGTCGTCGAATTCGGCCCGACGCGAGCCGACCTTGATGTTCTGAAGCGAATCCGGCGTATCGGTGCGTGTCCCCCATACGCCGCAATCCTCGCCGGACTGCATGTAGGCAACGTAAGTCCAGACGATGGGAATTCCGTTGGCCCGGCCGAGATCTGCGAGCTCGTTCACGTGATCGAGTTGCTTCGGATCGGTCTCGTATGAACTGACGAACTCGCCAACACTCGTATAGGCTTTCTGAAGATCGATATTGATCAGGATGGGCCGCTTTCCGAAGCCGAAGCGCGGACGAGTGGGCCTCGCCTTGATGTCTTCGAACAGCTCTCGCGCAGTTTTATTCGAAAGCTCCAACGCGTGCCTCCTCAGTATGCGATCCCAATCTTGGTTCGTTACACTTTCGCACCGAGGCGCCGGATCGCGTGGCCGCCCCATATCGGCAGCAGGCACCTCCGCCAAATGGCTTGTGCCGAATTTCAAATATCATAAAGATATAGCTTTAGGAGCTTGTAAAGCTGTCTTTCAAAGCAGCACTTAGAAAACGCTAGGGCATGCGACGACGGATATTATTGCGTGCTTTTGCGGATGCACGGTTTTGCCGTCGTGGGGCGAAACGTTAGTGCATGTCGAGTGTATCCGCGTGCGGCCGCGCCAGGGAAAAACCATGAGCACAACTCATATGCGTAAGGCCCTCGCGACCAAGCCGAAGACGCAGACGCGAGCTTTGTCTGGCATGCCGTTTGCAGGCGGGCGCTCCCCCATTCCCCTCTACCATCGCATCTACATGATCTTGCGGGAGGGGATTCTCAACGGCACTTACCAGGTCGGCGAGATACTGCCGAGTGAAGCGGAATTGATGTCACGTTTCACCGTGAGCCGCATCACCGCGCGTCGGGCTTTGGACGAACTCTCCGACGAGGGACTCGTGGCCCGAACGCGCGGCCGAGGGACCCAAGTCTCGCCGCGTGCGATCACGAATTTTGGCGGTGCACCGATCGTTGCCGGGATCGAAGGCCTAATGGCCAATTTGTCGATCATCGGGCGCCAGACGAACGTGCAAGTGTTTGAATTCGGATACGTCGAGGCGCCTGACCTCGTATCGAACGAGATGGGGGTGGCACCAAGAGAGATCGTCCAACGCGCAGTTCGCGTAAGAAGCCTTGACGGCGAGCCATTTTCACTTTCGACGACCTATGTCCTCGAATCCATCGGCCGGACTTTCGATCAGTCGGAACTCGCGGTCGTCCCGATGATCGATCTCATCGCACGTTCTGGCACCACAATCGGCTATGTGAGCCAAAGCATCTCGGCCACGATTGCCGACGATGTCTCGGCTGAACGGCTCCGTGTCCAGCCTGGCTCGCCCCTTCTTAAGTTGCGCCGCGTTTTCTACGATAACGGCGATCGGCCGGTCTATTTCGCCGACCTGTTTTATCGGCCCGACCGCTTCGAGTACCGAATGACCCTGTCACGCGGAGCAGACAACCGATTCCGCCTTGATGGGCAACGCACTTGAGGATCGTGACTGGCGAGGCGCTTCGCAGAGCCCGGAGTGAATGAGCATGCTTGAATTGACGGCACGGGAATTAGCAAATCTGGTGGCCAGAGGCGAACTCTCGTCGGCGGAACTCGTTGAGGCCTCGATCCAGCGAATCGAGCAGATCGACCCCCAGTTGAACGCCCTGGTGGCGCATGATTTCGGGCGAGCGCGCGAACAGGCTAAACGTGCCGATGCTGCTGTGCGCAATGGCGAGGAACTTGGCCCGCTGCACGGTCTGCCTGTTGCGGTCAAGGACTTGAGCGCAACTGCAGGCCTGCGCACGACGTGGGGCTCCCTCACCCAGAAGGACACTGTACCGAGTTACGATGACCTCGTCGTCGAGCGCGTGAAGACTGCCGGCGGCATCGTGCTCGCGAAGAGCAACACGCCGGAATTCGGGGCCGGAGCCAATACTGTGAACCGCGTCTATGGCGCGACGGTCAATCCTTTCGATCCAGTCTTGTCCTGTGCCGGGTCCTCTGGCGGCTCGGCGGTCGCGCTTGCAACTGGCATGGTGCCCTTGGCGACAGGGTCGGACATGGGCGGCAGCCTGCGCACACCCGCTTCCTTTTGCGGCGTGGTGGGTCATCGTCCTTCGCCTGGCGTCGTGGCAAACGACAGCCGGCGCAATGGCTGGAGCACTTTGAGCGTCGACGGCCCGATGGCACGAAACGTGCGAGATGCGGCTCTGCTGATGTCAGCGATTGCTGGTCCATCGCGATCCGATCCGCTGTCGCTCGACCTTGATCCGCGCGCCTTTGCGGACTTGCCGATGGTCGACATTGGCGGGTTGCGGGTCGCATTCTCCGCCGATCTTGGCTGCGCGCCGGTGTCGGAAGCGGTTTCAGCCCATTTCCATAAGGTCTGTGAGCGCATCGCGCCTATCTTCGCCGAGTCGCGCTGGCAAGATCCAGAACTCGGCGATGTCCATCGCATCTTTGAGGCGCTGCGAGGACCTAACTTCCTTGAAGCCTATGGCGATCTGGTCCGTGAAAGCCGCGCGATGGCCGGAGCAAATGTGATCCGGAACGTGCTGTTCGCCGAGACGCTATCCACGATGGATGTCGCACGAGCGAGCGCCGACCACACGGCTCTTTACCGGCGCTTCGGGCGGATGTTTGACGAAGTCGACATTCTGATCTGTCCGGCCGCCTCAGTCGTTCCCTTCCCGGTCGAGGAGGTATTTGTCGCTTCGATCGACGGCAAAGAAATGCCGAGCTATCTGACTTGGATTTCCATCACATACGCGATCACGTTAACCACACACCCCGCAACCGTCATCCCATGCGGCCTCGGTCCTAGTGGCTTGCCGTTCGGTCTCCAGATCGTGGGACGTTGGCGGGATGATGTGGGAACCCTGGCGGCAGCGGCCGCGATCGAGCAGGCACTTGCGACGTTGCCGGAATTGGGACGGCCACTACCGGATCTGGTGCGACTCGCTGATCCGGCACTGCCGAGTAGCGCGAGACAGGTGCCTGCTGGTCTGTCGACCTTTAGCTTCAATTCGTCTTCGGGAATTTCCGAACCGTGATCCGCCGCGGAGAGTTCGGCAAAGTTCTCGGCGCGCGAGCTGCGAACCCTGATACGGCAGTTCGACGACCAACCCAAATCCTCTGTGGCGTTCACCTGAACTCTTTCGAACGACTTTCGTTACCTTGTGGGTTGCACGTCATGCAAGGAGCCATGAAATGAGCCGAGGATTTCCGTCTATGACCGCCTTGCTGGGCCTATTGGCCGTAGCCGGCTACCAGAACAGGGACAAGATTGCCGAGATGCTTAAGGGCGCAGGATCAAGCGACCCCAGCGCTCCCGGTCAGGTTGGCCGGCATGACAGCCCCATAGGGTCGGGTGGCAGCCTACCGGGAGCTGGTGTCCAGCAATCCGGGCTCGGCGGTCTTCTTGGTGGCCTCGGGGGCGGCGGGCTTGGTGGCCTGCTTGGGGGTGGACTCGGCGAGCTTCTCGACAACTTCAAGCAGAACGGACATGGGGACGTCGCGGAATCGTGGATCGGAACCGGACCGAACAAGCAGGTTGATTCCACCCAGCTTGAACGAGCAATTGGTCCAGATGTGCTCGCAACGCTGTCTGCGCAGACCGGGCTGTCCAGGGAGGAGCTTTTGTCGAGGCTCTCAACGACGCTCCCCGATGCGGTCGACCGATACACCCCCGACGGACGACTTCCGCCAACGACCGATCTCTAGCAATCCGGAGCTATTTATGCGCAAGTGGCTCCTTGTTGGAATGTCCTTGACAGTCGCGGGTTGCGTCTCCGCTCCAGCACCGCAACCTGCAAAGCAGGATCGTCCCATCGCCGCCGTTGGAATGACCAAGCGCATTCTGCGAGATGATAGGGGCGGTTTTGTTTTGCCTGACGGAACGCGAGTCGCGGGCGACCGGTCGGGAGGATTTACCCTCCCGAATGGCGCTTACGTCTCGCCCGACGGAGCAGGTGGTCTTCTCCTGCCAAATGGTACCCGATGCGCGTCCGACGGTGCAGAGGGCTACCTCTGCCCCTGACAGCAACCATGAGAGCGTTGTGTGAGCATCGGACTGATCGCGCTGCTAGATGATGTGGCAGCCTTGGCAAAGGTTGCGGCCGCTTCTCTCGACGATATAGCCGGCCAAGCAGCAAAGGCCGGGGCAAAGGCTGCAGGAGTTGTCATCGACGATGCAGCCGTCACTCCCCGCTATGTTGTCGGCTTCGCGGCGGCTCGAGAATTACCCATTGTGGGGAAGATCGCAAAAGGGTCGGTCCGGAACAAACTGCTGTTTCTTTTACCCGTCGCTCTTGCGTTGAGTTTCTTCGCTCCGGGTGCCATCACGCCGTTGCTCATGATCGGCGGAGCCTATCTCTGTTATGAGGGAACGGAGAAAGTCTACGAGGCTTTCTCGCCACATCGAGCCCACGCGCATGAAACCCTGCTGAGCGGGGCGACGGACCCGATCGCACTCGAAAATGAAAAGGTTTCCGGCGCCATCAAGACTGACTTCATACTTTCCGCAGAAATCATGGCAATCACGCTCGCATCTATTCCTGACGGCAACATCTGGACTCAGGCACTTGTGCTCGGAGTTGTGGGGATCGGAATCACAGCCCTCGTATATGGAGGCGTCGCCCTCATCGTGAAAGCTGACGATATCGGCGTTGCCCTTACGCGCTACAGTTCTCGAAACATTTTGGGCCGCATATTCCGGGCGGGCGGGCGAGGCATCGTTTTGGGCATGCCTTATCTTCTCAAACTTCTGAGCGTTGTCGGAACAGCAGCGATGATCTGGGTCGGTGGCGGCATTATTGTGCACGGCCTTGAGCACTATGGTGCCTCTGCCATCGGCCGGACATTTCATTCGGCAGCGCAAGCTGCCGCTAACGCGCTTTCGCCGGTCGCGGGTGTCGTCGAATGGAGTGTTGCCGCCGCAGGTTCGGGGATCGTCGGACTTGCCGTGGGCGCGGCACTCATCCCGATAGCCAGCTACATCATTGCGCCAGCGTGGAAGCGGGTTCGTAGGATTCGTGAACAAACTGCGTGAGGCAGTTCCGGGCTGCTTGTCCCGACCTGGACATTCAGTGCCTCAAGCACCTCAAGGGATAAGCGCGTCGGCAGCGCGCAGGAGTGCTCCCCAAGGCCCCCGAAGAGCGCGCGCACTCTGACGAACAACGACGATGCTCAAGGTCCTCGCCCTCGATCGAGATGCGATCGCGGCGCGTGCCCTGGGATCGAGGTTCGGGCCCGCAGTAACCTCTCGGTTGCAAGTCTCGACATCCGTCGGAAGATTCAGTCGGCGATCGCCGCGCCGGCGGCCCGGACCGCGTTGCCGCGCAACGGCAGTTCCTTCATGCGCAGCAGGAAGAGGAGCGAAAGGCCGAAGCCCACGAATGCCGCCCCGAACACGAACCGGAAGGCCGCCGAAAGATCGGCGGCGCGGCCGACCGCCGAACCAAGGGTCTCGAAGCTCGACCCTTCCCCTGTCCCCGAGAGGCCAAGGATGATGGAGCCGAAGATCGCCACGATGAACGCGCCGCCGATGGAACGAAAGAAATTGGCAACGCCCGTGGCCGTTCCGAGTTCGTGCGGCCGTACTGCGTTCTGGATCGACACGGTGCTTACGGGCAGCAGGGTCCCGAGGCCGACGCTGAGAAAAGCCAGAACGGTTTCGATCCCCATCAGCGAAAGGCGGTCCCCAGCCGCGACGAGAACGCCCATGCCGATGAGCGCAAACAGCAGGCCGATCACCGGCACGCGCTTGTAATGGGTGATCTTTGCCATCAGCGTCCCCGAGAGGTTGGCGCCGACCACGGTGCCGGCCATCAGGGGGATGAGCGCAAGACCCGAATGGCTCGCCGACAATCCTCGAACCGTTTCGAAATAGACCGGCAGGTAGATGGTGAGGCCGATATAGGTTCCCATGCCGAAGCAGGCCGACAGCACGCCCATGCGCACGACTGGATTGTGCAGAACGCCGGCGGGAATCAGCGGCTCGGCGGCGGTTCTCATGCGCCAGCCGAACAAGCCCCAGAACAGGGCTGAGAGGGCGGCCAATGCCAGGATGGGGGCGGAGGCCCACGGAAAGCGGATGCCGCCCCAGCTCAGCGCCAGCAGGATCGACACCGTGGCGGAGACAAGCAGCAGGGCGCCGAGAAAGTCGAGCTTGTGCGGCCGCTCGTGACGGGGCAGGCGTTTCAGACCCCGGTAGGAGATGAAAAACGCCAGCAATCCGAGCGGGATATTGATCCAGAAGATCATCGACCAATGGAGGTGCTGGGCAAAAAACCCGCCAAGCACCGGCCCGGCGAGGCTCGACGTCATGAACACGCTGGCGAAATAAACCTGATAGCGGCCCCGTTCGCGGGGCGGAACCAGATCGGCCACGATGGTCTGCGAGAGGGCGATGAGCCCGCCGCCGCCGAGGCCCTGCAGGCCGCGCGCAAGGATCAGGAACAGCATCGTTGGGGCCAGCGCGCAGGCGATCGACCCGACGATGAAGACCGAAATGCCGATCAGCAATGTGATTCGCCGCCCATGGGCATCGCTGAACTTGCCGTAAAGCGGCGTCGCGACGGTTGCGGTGAGAAGATACGAGGTGACCACCCAGGGCAGGTGCTCGAGATCGCCGAGCTCGCGCCCGATGGTCGGCAACGCGGTTGCGATGATGGTCTGGTCCAGCGCCGCGAGCAGGAGCGCCACCATGAGACCGAAGATGATCGAGCTGATTTCGGCCTGCGTGAGCGGCGGAACCTCGGTCGTCAGGTGGTTTGGGGGAGTCGCTTGGTCCATATCATCCAACGTTCTGTGCAGGCAGCTTGTAGCGCAGGAATGTCTGCTCGTCCCGGCGTCAGGTGCAACGCTGATATACAGGGCGCATGGCGAGGTGGAACAAGTCCCGTGATCGGCTTGCGGGAAGCAGCGCTTTGGCGCTACTTCAAGGTTCGTTCTCACCCCGGTGCTCATGCCCGCCCGTACACGTCTCTCCCTCTCTCAGGCCAGACGCATTGCCCTTGCGGCTCAAGGGTTCGGGGAAGCGCGGCCGGAATTGGCCGGAGCCCGGCATGTAGCCCGTACGCTCGGGCGATCGAAATTGTTCCAGATCGATTCGGTCAACGTCCTGGTGCGAGCGCATTACATGCCGCTCTTCTCACGCATCGGCGCCTATGATCGGGGCCTCCTTGACCGAGTATCCTATCACCCAAAAAAACGTCTCGCCTTCGAATATTGGGGACACGAGGCGTCGCTGATCCATCTCGATCTTCATCCGCTGTTTCGCTGGCGCATGGCCCGGGCCTCCCGAGGCGAGAGCATCTATGGCGGTCTGGCCAAGTTCGGCCGCGAAAAGCACGCCTTTATCGACGAAGTGCGGCGGGAGATCGCAAGGCGCGGCCCGATGAGTGCGGGCGAATTGTCGGACGGAGGCAAGGGCCGCGGATCGTGGTGGGGATGGAGCGACGGCAAGCGGGCGCTCGAATGGCTGTTCTGGGCAGGTGAAGTCACCACCGCCACCCGGCGGGGGTTCGAACGCATCTACGATCTCCCCGAACGCGTTCTGCCTGCCGCCATTCTGAATGCGCCGACACCGTCCGAGGGCGAGGCCCAGCGCCGCCTGCTGGCGCTTTCCATCCGGGCGCTCGGGATCGCCAGCGAGCGCTGCCTGCGGGATTATTTCCGGCTGGAACCCGCCGACGCGAAGGCGCGAATCCCGGAACTGGTGGAAGCAGGGGAGTTGCTGCCCGTCACCGTCGATGGCTGGGCCGGGCCTGTCTATGTCGATCCTCAGGCCCGCGTGCCGCGCGCGATCGACGCCCAGGCCCTCCTCTCGCCGTTCGATCCCATCGTGTGGGAGCGCACCCGCACGGAACGCTTGTTCGATTTCCGCTACCGGATCGAGATCTACACGCCGGCCGAGAAGCGCGAGTTCGGCTATTATTGTCTGCCCTTCCTGCTTGGCGAATCCATCGTGGCGCGGCTCGATCTCAAGGCAGACCGGGCAACGGGCCGGCTGTTGGTGCATTCGATCCATCCGGAAGCCGAGACCCCACCCGACACGTTCACGGCAGCACTTTCCGATGAGCTCCGGCGCATGGCGGCGTGGCTTGGACTGACCGATGTGGCGGTGCCCAAACCGTGGGCGAAGCGGCTCGGATTCTGAGGCTCGCCTCTGCGTCCAAACCTCTCTATCTCTGCTGTCATGCAATTCCTGCTCGCCCCCGCGTCCCGTCTCTGGTTTCGTCTGCGCCTCAACGAAGTCGGGCCGCTGCTCTCGTTGGCGGGATTCGGTTTCTTCGCCTGGGCGTTCATCGCCATCGCCGACGAGGTCCGCGAAGGAGAGACGCACAGCCTCGACAGCTTCTTTCTCCTCGCCCTGCGCAACCCTCAGGATATCGCCGACCCGCTCGGTCCGAGCTGGCTTGAGGAGGCGGCTCGCGATATCACCGGTCTTGGCGGCTACGCCGTGCTGACCATCGTGGTTCTCGCAACCCTTGCCTATCTGCTGCTCGCCCGGAAACGGGGCGCCGCGTTGCTGGTCCTCGGGGCTGTCGTTGGCGGTATGCTTCTCTCCACGGGCCTGAAGCTCGGGTTCGAACGACCCCGTCCGGACCTCGTGCCTCACGGCGCGCGGGTCTATACCGCCAGCTTCCCGAGCGGCCACGCGATGCTGTCCGCCATCACCTACCTGACGCTCGGCGCGCTTCTGGCGCGCGTCCAGGAAGGCCGGCACATCCAGGCATTCCTGATGGGTCTTGCGGTTTTCATTACGCTGCTGGTGGGCGTGAGCCGCGTCTATCTCGGCGTTCACTGGCCAAGCGACGTGCTGGCCGGATGGGCAGTCGGAGCCGCATGGGCGGCCTTGTGCTGGTTCGTGGCGCTGCAATTGCAACGACGCGGCAAGGTCGAAGACCCGGGCGAGAGCTCGCATCCTTGAGCGAATCTGTCGAAAAGCCCGCTCGCGAGAAGCCCGCCCGGAAGCTGCCGCGCAAGGTCACGCCGGCCTATCTGCAGCGCGCCGCCATGGCCTATCTCGAACGTTATGCGTCCTCATCGGAGCAATTGCGGCGGGTCCTGATCCGCAAGGTCGCCAATCGCTGCCGCCTTCGAGGCGACGACGCGGCGGAGTTTCGCGACGCAATCGACGAAGTCGTGGCGAAAAGCCTTCGCGTCGGCCTCGTCGACGACGCGCGTTACGCACAGGCCCGGGTTGCCACCCTGCGACGCCGTGGAGGGTCGGCGCGGGCGATCCAGGCGAAATTGTCCGTCAAGGGCGTCGATCGCCAGACCATCGCGGCGGCCCTCGAGGGCGAGGACGACGATGAGGAGAATGCCGCGCGCGCCTTCGCGCGACGCCGCAGACTTGGCCCTTTCCGGGTGGGCGAACGTCTCGCCTATCGGGACAAGGATATGGCCGCCATGGGACGGGCAGGCTTCGGCTTTGCTCTCGCCCAGCGGGTCATTGCCGGCGAGGGTGAGCCGGAGGGCTAGAGGAGGCTGGCGCCCACATTCACCGCGAGCGCGAGAATCATCGTGTTGAACAGAAAAGCCAGGATCGTGTGCGCCAGCACGAGACGGCGCATGTTGCGCGACAGTACCGCTACGTCGGAAGTTTGCGCGGCGGCGCCCATGTTGAATGAGAAATACAGAAAATCCCAGTAATCGGGCTCGTCCTCTTTGGGAAAGTCCAATCCCCGGCGCTCGCCTTCATCGCCATAGAATTCATGCGCATAATGGACCGCCCATATGGTGTGGACGAAAAACCACGAGCACAGGATCGTGATGCCGGAAATCAACAAGTGAAACGCCTGATCGCCCGATGGGACGTCGTGAATCCCAAAGAGTTCGATGCCGATGGCCGCCATGCTGGCGAGGGTTGCGGTCACGGTTAGAACAAGAATCGCCCCCGCCCCCACATCCTCGAGGCGGGCGCGCTTTCGGATCGTCTCCGTGCTCGAGACGATCGCGAGCTGCGCGGTCAGAACAAGATAAAGCGCGATGCCGGTGTCCCAGGATACGAGGTAGCGCGAATTCCGTGCCCAGTTCCCTGGCAGGAATGCGAACACGGTCACGCCTATCAGCGCAGACCCGATCAGCCGGGGGCGTAACCGCATGAAAGTGTTGAACATCGAAGCCCTGTCCGCCGGTCGCGCGAAGATCGCGCCCACCCTCGCCGCCACAACCGTAAAGGGGCGATCGGTCGAAGGACAAGCGGCGTCGCGAGTTCCCCACCGCTGGAATCCTTCCCGCCGCGCGCTAGATGGGGCACTATCTCGACCCATCCCCTCTGACTGACGGAGACGAAGACATGATCCGCAAGGCGAAAGCAGCATGGCAGGGTACCGGCAAGGACGGCACAGGGAATCTGACGACCGATTCCGGTGTTCTGTCTTCGACGCCGTATTCGTTCAAGACGCGGTTCGAGAGCGAGAAGGGCACCAATCCCGAGGAACTTATCGCTGCCGCCCATGCGGGTTGTTTTACGATGGCGCTTGCCTTCCAGCTTCAGGGCGCGGGCTTCACACCCACCGAGCTGACCACAGAATCGGCAGTCTCCCTCGACAAGGACGGCGATGGTTTCAAGATCAGCAAGTCGCACCTGACGCTACGCGCCAATGTGCCGGGCATCGAGCAGGCGAAGTTCGAGGAGCTCGCGCGCGCAGCCGAGAAGAATTGCCCTGTCTCCAAGGTGTTGAACGCTGAAATCAGCATGGAATTCACGCTCGCCTGAACAGGTTGTCCAAGGGCTCGTGGGGTCTCCTCCCGCTCCGGGAGGAGCGCGGGACTATCCGCGAGCGCGCGCGATCGCGTCGCGCTTCTGCGCCAGGCTCATGATTCCCACATAGGCGTCGGATGCGACGAGATAGGACGGCGTTGCGACCATTCCGAGGGAATTTCCCAGCTTGAAAGCGTCTTTCATCCACTGGGTGGTGCGCTCGCTGTCCGCCGCGTCGATCACGAGCTTGCGGTCGCCTCCGAGGCGTGCGGCCTCGGCGATTGCGCGCTTGCCATTGACGATTCCGCGCAGCGAGAAAAGCCCGAGGTGCAGCGGCAGGTAATTGGCCGGCCCCTGCACCTGCAGATAACCCAGGGCAGCGCGCGTCGCCTCGACCGATTCCTTGCCGAGAACCGCATAATTCACCAGCACATAGGTGAGATCGGGCTCGGCCTTCAGCAGTTCCGGGAGATCCGCCGCCGAGCGTTTGCACCACGGACAATTGTAATCGAAATACTCGACCATGATGACGTCGCCGCGCTCATGGCCGAGCCGGACTGCCGATCCGAGCTCAAGCGTATCCTCCACGAGTTCGATCGGAACGCGCTGTGCTTCCGGAGCCTGCTGGGCGTTGGCGTTGATCGCCATGCCCGACAGGGCGAGACCGGTGAGAAGCGTACGACGGGACAGGACGATCATGATGAAGAGCACTCGAACAAAGAGCGCGCGGCTGCCTTATGGCACGCGCGGCGGCGACGCGGAATTGCCTCGCCCTCGTGTCGATTGAAGCGCGGGATTGCGGTCTTTTTCCGATGGCGAGAGGGCTCGTTCCGGCTTGGTCTGGCCGGAATAAATCACGCCAGGCGTCTGCTAATCCTCGGCGCCCGTGACGCCTGCCGCATCCTGCGCCTTCAGCACGTCCGGTCGTGGCATAGAAATCGTGTTGTAGCCTGAATCCACGTAATGGATCTCGCCCGTCACGCCGTTTGAGAGATCCGACAGGAGATAGAGCGCCGAACCGCCCACGTCCTCGATCGTCACAGGGCGGCGCAGCGGCGAATGCGCCTTCTGGTAGGTGTACATGAGGCGCGCATCGGCAATGCCTGCGCCCGCGAGCGTGCGGACCGGGCCCGCCGAGATGGCGTTGCAGCGAATGCCATCTGGCCCGAGATCGGCCGCGATATAGCGGACGCTGGCCTCCAGGGCCGCCTTGGCGACGCCCATCACGTTGTAGTTCGGCATGACGCGGGTGGAGCCGCCATAGGTGAGCGTCAGCAGCGATCCGCCGTTCTTCATGCGCTTTGCCGCACGCTGGGCGATCTCCGTGAAGGAGAAGCACGAGATCACCATGGTGCGGGAAAAGTTGTCTCGCGTGGTGACGTCCACGTACGAGCCCTTGAGCTGCGCCTTGTCGGAAAACCCGATGGCGTGCACGACGAAATCGAGATTGTCCCACTTCTTGTCCAAAGCAGTCGAAAGCCGCATCGACGGAATCGATGTCTTCGACGTCGCAAGACACGCACGAGATCGGAGCCGAGCGATTGCGCGAGCGGCGTGACGCGGCGTCCGAGCGCCTCACCCTGATAGGTGAAGGCGAGTTCGGCGCCGTGCTGGCTCAGGGTCTTTGCAATGCCCCAGGCAATCGAATGGTCGTTGGCGACACCCATGATGAGGCCGCGCTTTCCTTGCATCAGACCGTTCACTCAGAAAATCCCCTTGTGGCGCAGCTTTTTCTGCCTGACGGCCTTCCGGGCCGGGAGCACGATCCGCCGAACATGCTCCCGTCGCCATATCAAGCAGCGAACGCGATGTCGTTTCAAACTTTGTAACGGCTGAAGACAAGCGTCGCGTTGGTGCCGCCGAAACCGAACGAGTTCGACAGCACCGTATCGAGTTTCACGTCGTCGATCCGCTTGCGGACGATGTTCATGTCGGCCACCGCCGGATCGATTTCCTCGATATGAGCGCTCTCGCAGATGAAGTCGTTGTTCATCATGAGCAGCGAGTAGATCGCCTCCTGCACGCCCGTCGCACCCAGCGAATGGCCGGTGAGGGACTTGGTGGCGGAGATCGGCGGGCACTTCTCGCCCGACCCGAAGACCTCGCGGATCGCTTCGATTTCCTTGAGATCGCCCACCGGCGTCGAGGTGCCGTGCGGGTTGATGTAGTCGATGGGAGCCTTCACGGTCTGGAGCGCCATGCGCATGCAGCGAACCGCGCCCTCGCCTGAGGGCGCGACCATGTCGTAACCATCCGAGGTCGCGCCGTAGCCGATGATCTCGCCATAGATCTTGGCCCCCCGGGCCAAAGCGTGCTCCAGCTCCTCGAGCACCAGGACACCGGCGCCGCCGGCGATCACGAAGCCGTCGCGATTGGCGTCATAGGTGCGCGATGCCGTGGAGGGCGTCGCGTTATATTTCGACGACATGGCACCCATGGCGTCGAACAGGTTCGACATCGACCAGTCGAGATCCTCGCAGCCGCCCGCGAACATCACGTCCTGCTTGCCCATCTGGATCGTCTCGTAGGCGTTGCCGATGCAGTGATTCGACGTCGCGCAGGCGGATGAGATCGAATAATTGACGCCCTTGATCTTGAACCATGTGGCAAGCGTCGCCGAGGCGGTCGAGGACATTGCCTTGGGAACCGCGAAGGGGCCGATTCGCTTGGGGCCCTTTTCGCGGGTGATGTCGGCGGCGTCGATCAGGGTCCGGGTCGAGGGGCCGCCCGATCCCATGATGATGCCGGTGCGCTCGTTGGAAATGTCCTCCGGCGTCAGGCCTGAATCGGCAATGGCCTGATCCATCGCCACGTGATTCCAGGCCGTTCCGAGCCCGTGAAAACGCATGGCCCGGCGGTCGACGAGCTCCTCCGGGTTGAGGGTCGGCTTGCCATGCACCTGGCAGCGGAAGCCGTATTTCTCGTGGTCCTCGGCCTTCGTGATGCCGGATTTCGCTTCACGCAGGGAGGTGAGCACCTCCTGGGTGGTGTTGCCGATGGACGAAACGATGCCCATTCCGGTGACGACGACGCGCCTCATAGCCTACCTCTTCAAAGGAGATTTCCGCCAAGCCTGACCCGTCAGGTAAGGTCGGTGGGTGTCATTCTCAATGCTTTAAGCCCGTATTGGGGCCGGAACGGGATGCGCTGACCCTCAGCCGCCGGCCGCCTCGGTCTGAAACAGGCCGACCCGCAGATCCTTGCCTTCGTAGATCCTCTTTCCGTCCGCTTCGAGCCACCCGTCGGCAATGCCGAGGACCAGTTTCGAGCGGAAAACGCGTTTCAGGTCGACGCCGTAGACCACCTTCTTGTGGGTCGGCAAAACCTGATCGCTGAACTTGACCTCGCCGATGCCGAGCGCCCGACCGCGGCCCGGAGAGCCCGACCAGCCGAGGAAGAAGCCGACCATCTGCCACAGGGCGTCGACGCCGAGGCAGCCCGGCATCACCGGGTCACCTTTGAAATGGCAGGGAAAAAACCAGAGATCCGGGCGCACGTCGAGTTCCGCCACCACATGGCCCTTGCCATAGGCGCCGCCATCCTCGCCGATCGACGTGATACGGTCGAACATCAGCATCGGCGGCAACGGCAATTGCGCATTGCCGGGACCGAACAATTCTCCCCGGCCGCAGGCGAGGAGTTCTTCGTAGTTAAAGCTCGACTGGCGCGCCATGCCGGATGCCGATCCTTCTTGTCGTATTGTCAACCAAGCCCCGGATCGTCCGAGGCCACCGAACAGGGGGCTCTGGTAGCACAGGCTTGGCCGTCCTTCCAAGGGCGACCGGGATTCTTTGCCGCGGCCCGCACGTCGCTCGCCGGGTCCAAGGCTTGCGGGCGAGATCTCGCTTTCCTATCATTCAGGTGATAGAAGCGCTTTTTCAACAATCAGTTCCGGCCAACAGCTTTGACGATGACCGATCCTCTCTCCGCCTACATCGAGTCCCCGTCGGCGCCTCTGCAGCGGCGCGGATGCCCGCTTTCCGAATTGCGCGACAAGCTGCGCCGGGTCGGCCTTCGTCCGACACGCCAGCGGGTTTCACTCGGGTGGCTGCTGTTCGGCAAGGGCGACCGGCATATCACGGCCGAAGTCCTGTTCGACGAGGCGACCCGGGCCCGCGTCCCCGTCTCCCTGGCGACGGTCTACAACACCCTGCATCAGTTCACGGAAGCCGGCCTCCTGCGCCAGCTTGCAGTGGACGGCGCCAAATCCTATTTCGACACCAATCCCAGCGAGCACCATCATTTTTTCCTCGAGGACGAGGGAGAGCTGGTGGACATGCCGAGCGCGGGGATCAGCGTCACCGAACTTCCCGAGCCTCCCGTCGGGATGGAAGTGGCGGGCATCGAGGTGATCGTCCGCCTGCGCCGTAAGGCTGCCTGAACGGGTTCTTTCTCTCGAACTCCGACGCGAAAGATCTCGCGCCGCGCAAGAGCGCGTTATAGAGTTTCGAGATGCCCCTTCCTCACATCCTCCTTGCCATCCTCGTAGCCTTTCTGTGGGGCATGAGCTTCGTCGTCATCAAGGTCGGGGTTTCGACCACGCCGCCGCTGGTGCTAGGCGCGCTGCGGTTCATCTTCGCAGTCTTCCCCGCGATCCTCTTCGTGCCGCGGCCGAAAACGCGGTGGCGCTTTCTCATCGGCTACGGGTTCTTTCTGGGCGTCGCCCAATTCGGACTCCTGTTCGTCGCCATCGCGCTTGGGATGCCCGCGAGCCTCGCCTCGCTGGTGATGCAGGCGCAGGTGTTCTTCACCATCCTCTTCGCCGCCTTGCTGATGGGCGAGCGGCCGCGGCCGCATCAGGTCGCCGGTGGGATCGTCGCCTGCCTGGGCCTGATCCTGATCGCGTGGCCGCGCCTCTCCGGCAGCGGGGCGGTGCCATTCCTGATGACGGTCGTGGCTGCGGCGGCCTGGGGCGTCGCCAACATCATCTCGAAGCGCGCCGGACGGATCGACATGTTGGGCTTCGTCGTCTGGTCGAGCCTTGTGGCGCCAATTCCCCTCTTGGGTCTTTCGCTCTGGATGGATGGCCCCGATCGGGTCATCTCCGCCCTGACGCAGCTCGATCTCGCGGCGTTGGGCGCGGTGGCCTACCTCGCCTATCCGACGACGATCTTCGCTTTCGCCGTCTGGGCCTGGCTGCTCTCCCGCCACCCGGCCGCCACCGTGACGCCGTTCGCGCTGCTCGTGCCGGTCGCGGGAATTATCGGATCGGCATTTTTCCTCGGCGAGATCATGATGCCCGTCGAGGCGATTGGCGGCGCGATCATCGTGCTCGGCCTCGCCATCAACGTCTTCGGCCTGCGCCTGTTCGGACGCGTCGGGACCGCCTGAGCGGTCCGACTAGCGGACCAATCCCAAACCAAGGATCCCGAACGCGATCAGGAACACCGCTACGAAAACGTTCAGGAAACGGGGCGCCACGATCGACGCAATCCCCAGGATGATGGCAAGCAGCGGCAGGAGGTTCTTGAGGCTGAAGGAAAGATTCATCGGGTTCTCGGGTTGGTTTTCAACGGAAGGCACTGGCTCTTGTATCGTCGCATTTTCCTGACGCGAACCGGTGGCCACTTCGCTCGAAAATGCTCCAGTTCATTCGACTTTTTCGTTGGGATACACGCCCCACAGTTTTTCCTGGCGGACATAGCCGTCCACGTCGCGGGCGCGCTCCATCGGGATGGTGACGCGGCACCAGCCGTTATCGCAGGACTTGATGTTGGCGATGACGCCGGGCTGAAGATTGGCGAGGATGCCGCCCTTGTCCTCCGCCCGGTCGAGCAGCTGGATCGGCGGCTGCAGGGGTTTCGCCCACGGCATCACGAGCGCGGTCCGCCGGCCGGACAAAAGCGAGTGCAGGACCCAGCCATCGGTGCCCTCCGCGTCACGAATGCGCCGCCAGGTCTCGTATTCGGCCACGATCTCGACCGGCAGGCCTGCGCGCTGGAATACCCAGGCGGTGCGATGATCCTTGGAGGGGCCTTCGCGAAGGTTAACCCGATCCG
Source organism: uncultured Alphaproteobacteria bacterium (assembly GCA_963828985.1). Taxonomy (GTDB): domain Bacteria; phylum Pseudomonadota; class Alphaproteobacteria; order Rhizobiales; family Beijerinckiaceae; genus Microvirga. The sequence goes on along the minus strand of CAWHGT010000003.1, from coordinate 642,844 downwards.
TCTTGAGGCTGACATAGCGTGGAACCGGAAGGCCGGTGCCCAGACGCCCTCCGGGCGAGGTCTGAGCGGAGGCAAGCGAAGCGCCGAATCCCAGCAACGCGATGGTCAAAAGGATCTTGCGCATGGTTTCCTTCACCTTCGGATTTGTGCGGCGGGCGGAGCCTCTGATACAGAAGCCCTACGGTCGTCGCCCCGGCGTCGCCCGAAATGTTATGAGCAAAAGGTCGTCGGCTTTCTGCCCCTCGTATCCTTAGTCGCCGAGACACGGTTAAAAGACAGTGAATCTCTCGGCAACCACGCAGGCATTTTGTGGGATCCGTGAGGGACCTGCGGGAGGACGAGGCGCAATGTCGAGCAAGCTGCCGGGCAAGCCGCTGGGAAAGAGCGAAGCATGAAGAAGAGACCCATCGTCGTCGTGACCCGCCGCCTGCCGGACATCATCGAGACCCGGATGCGCGAGTTGTTCGACACCAGGCTCAATCTGGAAGACAAGCCGCTCTCCCCGCAGGAGCTTGCCGCTTCGTTGGCGGACGCCGACGTTCTGGTGCCGACCCTGACGGATGAGATCGACGCCGATCTGCTGGCAAAAGCCGGGCCCGATCTCAAGCTCATCGCCAATTTCGGCAACGGCATCGATCATATCGACGTGCCGGCCGCAATCGCCCGCGGCATCACGGTCACCAATACGCCCGGGGTCCTCACCGAGGACACCGCCGACATGGCGATGGCGCTCATTCTCGCCGTCGCACGGCGCATCCCGGAGGGTGCCCGGATCGTGCCCGATGGGGATTGGGCGGGCTGGTCGCCCACCTGGATGCTGGGGCGGCGGATTACCGGCAAGCGCCTGGGCATCGTCGGCATGGGCCGGATCGGACAGGCGCTCGCGCGCCGCGCCAAGGCATTCGGTCTGTCGATTCATTACCACAACCGGCGTCACGTTCCGGCCAAGATCGAGCAGGAGCTCGAGGCGACCTATTGGGAATCCCTCGACCAGATGCTCGCCCGCATGGACATCGTGTCGGTGAATTGCCCGCACACGCCGGCGACCTTCCACCTTCTGTCGGCGCGTCGCCTGAAACTCATGAAGGCCGATTCCATCCTGGTGAACACCGCGCGCGGCGAGGTGATCGACGAATCGGCGCTCACCAAGCTGATCGAGACCGGTGCGATCGCCGGAGCAGGTCTCGATGTGTTCGAGGAGGAGCCGGCGGTCAATCCGCGCCTCCTGAAACTCGCCCGCCAGCACAAGGTGGTGCTGTTGCCCCATATGGGCTCGGCGACCCAGGAAGCCCGGGTCGACATGGGCGAGAAGGTCATCGTGAACATCAAGTCGTTCATCGATGGTCACAAGCCACCTGACCGGGTGCTGCCCAGCATGCTGTGATGCCTCTTCTTCCCTAGCGGAAGCCCACCGTTTGCCCTTCTGTTCGATTCGAGAGTTCGCGATGCTGATCCGATCCGCCTTTGCCGCGGCCCGCCAGGTTTTCTCCACCCCGCTGCGGAGCATCCTGTGGAAATCGCTGGCTCTCACGGCAGCGTTGCTGATTGTGGTGTGGCTGGGTCTGACCCGCCTGGTCGGCTGGTTTCTCGAAGGTCATTCGATCAGCGCCGGCTATCCGATCCTCGACAGCTTCGCGTTCTTTCTCGCGGGAGCCGGCCTGTTCGTGGCGCTTGCCTATCTGCTGCCGGTGGTTTCGGCCGTGGTCGCCGGCTACTTTCTCGATGATGTCGCCGAGATCGTGGAGCACGCCGACTATCCGGCCGACCCGCCGGGGCGAGCCCTTCCGGTCGGCCGCGCCATCCTGTACGGGCTGCGGTTTGCCGGATTATCCCTTCTGGTCAATCTCGCGGCTCTGTTGCTGTTCTTTATCCCGGGCGTGAATATCGCGGTCTTCTTCGTCGCCAACGCCTACCTGCTGGGCCGCGAATATTTCGAGCTCGCAGCCGGTCGCTTCCGGTCGCTGGACGATTCCGCCCGAATGCGGGTTGAAAATCGCGGAACGGTGTTTGCCGCGGGGGCGATCATCGCGGCGCTCGTGATGGTGCCGTTCCTCAACCTGCTGACCCCGATCTTCGGCGCCGCGTTGATGGTGCATGTGCACAAGCGGCTCGGGGCATCGCGGGCGAGCACGATCATTCCGCCGTCGCGGGGGCGATCGCTGTCCTGACGATCCGCCCGCTGAGAGCATTTTCGAGCGAAGTGGCCGAGCCCTGTTCCGATTCTAGCGGAACAGGATCGGCTCTAGTGCCCGGCCGCTGGAGTCTCGCCCGAATTCCGCTTGAGGTCGAACTGCCCGGTACGGCGAAAGCGGACGAGATAGGACGGAACGATCGCCTCGAAGGAGGTCGGCTCGATGCCGATGCCCTGCAGGGTTCGCCCTTCGGCGATCGCTTTTTCCGACACGACATTGTCGGTTTCCAGCATGATGGCCTGGTCCCGGGTCATCGCGAAGTCGTCGGGCAGGAGGCCGAGCGTCAGTTTGTCGACGAGGCCGAGCATGCTCCCCTGAAACCGGCCAGCCGCTTTGGGAAGCGAGAGCACGATGGCGCGGCGCTCCGTCGCGCGCAGAACGAACTCGACGAGATCCCTCAAAGTGCGGATCTCAGGGCCGCCCGCCTCATAGATGCGACCGCCCGGAACCTTCCCGTCGACCGCGCGCGCGATGGCTTCCGCCACATCGCCGACGAAGACCGGCTGGAGGCGTGTCTCGGCTCCTGCCAGCGGCAATATCGGCAGCAGGCGTGCGAGGGCGGCGAAACGATTGAAGAAGCTGTCACCGGCCCCGAACAGCAGCGATGGGCGGATGATGACCGCATCGGGCCGCTTCTCGAAGATCGCCGTCTCGCCCGCAGCCTTGGCGCGCGCATAGGAAGCCTCGGACCCGGCATCGGCGCCGATGGCCGAGACCTGCACCAGATTGGCGGTGGGAGAGGCGCATTCGGCGATCAGCCGCGGACCCTTGGCCATAAGGTCACCGAAAGTCTGACGGCCGGCCTCCTTCAGCACCCCCACGAGATTGACCACGTGGTCTGCCCCCGCGACCGCGCGAGCGACCGACGCGGGATCGCGCAGATTAGCCTGCACCGCGTAGATCTGCCCCACGGTTCCCAGCGGCTGCAGGAAGAAGGCGCGTTCAGGCCGGCGCGTCGCGACCCGGATCCGGTAGCCGCGTCGCACCAGCGCCTGCACCACGTGGCGCCCGAGAAAACCGGTCCCGCCGAAAATGGTGACGAGCTGTTGCGACGGCGTGCGAATCGGGGCGATCATGGAAGCCTCCTGCCCGCCGGCTGGGCCGGGGACGGACTGAAAACGAATGTTGGACCGTCTCTAATGAAACGGCGCGCATGTGTGAAGGGGTGCACCCCGGCGATAACCCCCAAACCTCAACTTTAGGCGATTGACGCGCCGCTTGCGCCGCCTTAAACGAAGCTCGCCGAACAGGCATGCCCAGGTGGCGGAATTGGTAGACGCACTGCTTTCAGGTAGCAGCGATGCAAGTCGTGGAGGTTCGAGTCCTCTCCTGGGCACCAACTATCCCGTAAGGGATTGATCCGCAAAGAAACTAGCAGGATCATGTACTTAGCGACGCTCGAGTGCTACACACGAGTGCTCCACATGGCCCTTCCAATGACCCGACCTTTCAAGCATCCCAGGACCGAATTTTCTGGATTAGGAAGCGCGTTCCCGCTGACCTCATCCCGCTGCTTGGCCGCAGAGAGGTCACGCGAAGCCTGAAAACACGCGATCCCTCCCAAGCGAAGACACGCCTCATGGAGGTCCTTGCTGAGATCGATGCTCAATGGAAAAACCTCCGGGCTGGGCCGCACATCCTTACTGAACGCGAGGCGCACGGGTTGGCCGAGGTGGTGTTTAGTAACTGGCTTGAGGCCCACCGTGAGCATCCGAGCGAGCAAGTCCTGTGGCATCCGGAGTTGCATCATAAGCTATGGAGCGCACCGCCTCTTCCAGAAATTGTTCCAGAAGAAGGCGTTCCGGGCGCGCGGCCTTTTTGCGCGTCGAGCCAGCACCTCAACCCATTGAGTACATGGCAACCGCAGTCAGCCCACTAACCGCCCGCTGCGCGAACTCAACGATCAGCTTCGGCGCCATCGCATTGGTGGTCGGGTGGTGATGACCCAAGGCATCGCCGCCCTAGGAAGTGAAATGTTCATGCGCATCAACCGCGCGGTCAGGACATTCGACGCCTTCACGCCGGACAACGCCCCCGTTGGCGAGCATGACCTCGGCACGCTGGAAGTCGATGGTTATGTGTTCATATTCAAGATCGATTATTACGACCTCGACCTGGAATACGCCTCGCCTGATCCCGCTTTTCTGAACCTATCCCTCGTCACGACATTACTCTCTTGACGCTGGCCAAACCCGTTCGCGCGTCCGGTAGCAGAGCCGGGGGGAGATGCCGTGATTGACACCATCAGTCCAAGCACTGTGAGGCTCCACCCGCTGCACGCGATCCTGCTCGCCTTTCCGCTCCCGCTTTTCCTTGGGGCGTTGCTGAGCGACCTCGCTTATCAGGCAAGTTTCAATGTGCAATGGGCCAATTTCTCGTCGTGGCTAATCGCCGGAGGCCTTTTCTTCGGCGGTTTTGCGCTCCTCTGGGCGCTGGTGGCGCTCTTTGTCGGGGAGACGGCGCGCACGCGGCAGCCCCTCGTCTATTTTGTCGTTCTGCTCGTCATGTGGGTGATCGGTTTCATCAACGCGCTGGTGCACGCCAAGGATGCATGGGCGACCATGCCTGAGGGTCTGTACCTCTCCGTGATTACCGCGCTTTTAGCGCTCATTGCTGCCTGGATCGGTTATTCCGGGTTTCGGGCCGGAGAGATAACATGATCCGCGCATGCCTCTTGATCGGGAGCCTCGCTCTTGCCCTGTCGGCCTGCGGCGACGAGCCCGATCCGGCGCAATATGGCCCCAAGCCGGAATTGCCCAAACCGCAGCGTGGCCTCTTGCCTAATATGACGATCCCGAGACCCGAAAGCTGGGGCAATGATCTTCCCAAGGTTCCGCAGGGCTACAAGATTCAGGCCATCGCCACCGACTTGCAGATACCGCGTCAGACCTTGATCCTACCCAATGGTGATATTCTGGTGGCCGAGGGATCAGGCGGCACTGCGCCGACAGTCCGTCCGAAGGATATGATCGCAGGCTACATCAAGAGTCTGGGCAAGAGTACGGTCAAAGGCGGCAATCGCGTCACCCTGCTGCGTGACGCTGATGGTGATGGCACCTATGAGAAGCGCGGCATCTTTGCCGACAATCTCAATGCTCCCTACGGCCTCGCCTTCGTAAAGGGCGCTATTTACGTCGCCAACCAGGATGCGGTTGTGCGGTTTGACTATCAAGACGGCCAAACCACCGCGAGCGGTCCGCCGACGACGCTGGCGGAACTGCCATCCCGGATCAACCATCACTGGACGAAGGCGATGACCGCCAGCCCCGATGGCCGTTTCCTTTATGTGGGAATTGGCTCCAACAGCAACATCACGGAGCGCGGACTGGACGTAGAAGTCGACCGCGCAAGAGTGTGGCAAATCGATGTGGAGACGGGAGCGCACAAGCCGTTCGCGACAGGACTACGCAACCCCACCGCTCTCACCATTCAACCGTCGACCGGCCAACTTTGGGCAGTCGTTAACGAGCGAGACGAGATTGGCCCGAACCTTGTCCCGGATTATCTCACATCCGTGCGTGAGGGAGCTTTCTATGGCTGGCCATACAGTTATTGGGGCCAGAATGTCGACCCGCGCGCGCAGCCGCAGGACCCGGAGAAAGTCGCCACAGCCGTCAGCCCTGATTATGGCCTAGGATCCCATGTGGCAGCGCTCGGGGTCGCTTTCTCCAACGCCGCCATGGGTCCTGGTTTCGCCAATGGCGCATTTGTTGGCGAGCATGGCAGTTGGAATCGCACGGTGCCGGTCGGCTACAAGGTGATTTTTGTGCCGTTCCAGAACGACAAACCCACCGACAAGCCTGTCGAATTTGTTTCGGGTTTTCTGGACGGGGCCGGCAAGACGCGGGGGCGACCGGTCGGCGTGACCGTCGATCCGCGCGGCGCTTTGCTCATCGCTGACGACGTGTCCAACGCGATCTGGAGAGTGACGAAGAACTAGCCTCACGACCCATTGATTGAACCTGAAGGTGACGGTTGCAGTGAGGTAGATGGCAGACAAGATGCGCGCGCGTCAGTCGTAGCGTGTGTGAATGCGACGCGACTAGAGAAGGCTGGAGCTCCCGCGCCGAGCGATGAAAGCAGACCGACCGGAAAGGGTCTCGCGGTTTGATAGTTGCTCACGACCTGCGAGCATTCCAAGAGCGTTCAATCGACGGCGCGACGCGATAAGCCTCCGTCATGTGCAACTCGATAGTGCTCCACAACGGTGCTACACAGGCTCAAGTTTGGAGCGATCTAAGTGACTGAAACCTCTGAGTTTTTATTGCAAAGGTGACGTTCCTCTTCTGGGCACCATTCCCGATCAGAACGTCTAACGGCGTTTCGCCGCAAAAGGCCCGGTCTCCGGGCTTTTTTGTTGTCGCGATGGCTGGGCGCTTGCGTTTAGACAGCCGCGTGCGCCGAGTGGCGTTTCTCCGCGATCTGGTGCGCTCGCAGCCGCTTGCCTCTATACTCCGGACTTCAAGCTCGACACGCGTTGGGCTCTGGGACGTCAGGGGATGACCTTTGCGCCTGTTCCTCACTCGATACCGGCTTCGGTCCGGCGCTTGCGGAAAACGCAGGCGTGTCTGGATCGCTTCGATTCTCGAGCGCTGGCCCACACCTGATCGTTCCACGCACGGGATCTGCGCACCATGATCGGCGGGCGCCTGCGCTTCCTTGCCCTGTACCAGAAATACTTTCTCGTGCTGTTTCTTGCGGTGGTCATTCCACTCGCGGCCAGCGGTGTCAGCGAGGCGTGGTTCGGTTATCGCGACCAGCGGGCGAGGCTGCACCAGCTGCTCGGCATCGAGGCGCGCTCCGCCGCGGCCAGGATCCAGGATTTCATCGAAGGCATCACGAACCAGCTCGGCTGGCTCGTCCAGCTTCCCTGGAGCGACGAACCGGACGAGAGACGGAGGATCGATGCGGCGCGCCTTCTGCGGCAGATACCGGCCGTCGTGAGCCTTACGCTCATGGACGGCACCGGAAAGGAACGCCTGTACGTGTCGCGGATCGGCCTCAACCGGATCGAGAGCCGTCTCGATCGTTCGGGCGATCCCGCCTTCGTCGGATCGCTGGCGAACCGCATCTGGTTCGGCGAGGTCAATTACTACCGGGGATCAGAGCCCTATCTGACCATTGGAATCGCCGGTAACAGGCCTTCGGTGGGCGTCGTGATCGCCGAAGTGAACCTTAAGCTTATCTGGGACGTGATCTCCGCCATCAAGGTCGGCAATACCGGCCACGCGTTCGTGCTCGATGGAGCGGACAGACTCGTGGCGCACCCCGACATCAGTCTAGTCCTGCGAGGAGGGGATGAGACGACGATCGCGCCTTTCCGGGCACTTCGGGAGGCGATCGGCGCCGCGGGCGAGGGTGTGGCGACCGGATGGGACGTACAGGGCAAAGCCGTTGCGGCGGCAGCGGCGCCGGTTACAGGTCCGAACTGGACGGTGGTGGTCGAGCAGCCGCTCTCTGAAGCTTTCGCGCCGATCTATGCGGCGCTCTGGAAGACCGGGGGCCTCTTGTTGGCCGGCTCGATGCTCGCGGGATTGCTCGCCTTCGTGCTCGCCCGGCGGATGACGCACCCGATCCACCTGCTCGAAAAAGGCACCGAGCGCATCGGTGCCGGGCAGTTCGACCACCGGATCGAGATCAAGACCGGGGACGAACTGGAGCGGCTGGCCGACAGCTTCAACGCCATGGCGGTGGAGCTCGCGGTTTCGCAGGAGCGGCACGAGCGCATCTCCAAACTCAAGCGGTTTCTGGCTCCACAAGTGGCCGAATTGGTCGACCGAGCGGGCGACGACGGCGTGCTCGAGGGTCGCCGCACCGAAGTCGTTGTGGTGTTCTGCGACCTGCGGGGATTTACCGCCTTCTCGGCGAGGGCGACGCCCGAAGAGGTGATGAGCGTCCTGTCGGAATATTATGAGGCGATCGGCGTGATCATCACGCAATACGCCGCGACGCTCACGAGCTTCTCGGGCGATGGCTTGATGGTGCTCGTCAACGCGCCGGTCCCGGTGGAGGAACCTGCCTTGCTGGCGGTCGATCTCGCGGTCGATATGCAGGCCAGGGTGCAGGAGCTGATCGTCGGATGGCGCGAAGCGCGGGCACCGCATCGGTTTCGGAGTGGGCCTCGCCAAGGGCCCGGCGACGGTCGGCCGGATCGGGTACGAAAGCCGGTTCGACTACACGGCGATCGGCAGCGTGGTGAATCTCGCCGCCCGGCTCTGCGCGTCGGCGGCGGATCGGGACATCCTCACGGACCTCGCCATCGCGGAGGCGGTCGACGGGAGGCGCGCGCTCGATCCCCGCGGTTCCCGTTTGCTCAAAGGATATGACGACGAACTTCCTGTCTTCGGGATGGTCTTCGAAGGCCGGTCGAATCCAGCCTGAGAGGTCTCTTTCGCGGTCGCGCCGGCAAAAGAGGTTCCGTAACGCAAGTCCTGCGCCTATGATGTCTCTCGTCGATTTCCTCTTGAGAACCCCACGGTGACGACGGGATGGCGGTCGGAACCATAGCGCCTCTTGCGATGAGAGCCGCACTTCGCGCCCACGCGGTTCGGATGAGGCGACGCGATGTCCTTACCCTGATGGGCGGAGCGGCCGTGTGGACGGGGTCGGCGCGCGCGCAATCGCCCTCGATGCCGGTGATCGGATATCTTGGCCCAGAATCGCCCCGGCTCTTTGCCTCTCGCCTCAAGGCTTTCCGGGAAGGACTGGCCGAAAGTGGATATGTGGAGGGGCGCAACGTCGCGATCGAGTACCGCTGGGCGGAGGGCAGATACGATCGACTGCCCGCCGCTGCGGCGGAACTCGTCGACCGGAAGGTCGAGGTCATTGTGGCGCCGGGTGGCGCTCAGGTCGGGCTCGCGGCGAAATCGGCCACCAAGACGATCACGATCGTGTTCGAGATGGGAGGCGATCCCGTTGCGCTCGGGGTTGTGGACAGCCTGTCCCGCCCGGGCGGCAATCTCACGGGCGTGTCGAGCTTGAGCGTCGAGGTCTCGCGGAAACGGCTGGAGTTCATGCGTGAGCTGCTCCCCAATTCCCCTGTTCTCGCCCTTCTGGTCAATCCGAGCAGCCCGACCGCGAGTTCACAACAGAAAAATCTCCAGAGCGCGGCGGACACCCTCGGCGTGCAGCTGCGTGTCCTGGAAGCGACGTCCGAGCAAGAATTCGACGGCGTGTTCAAATCCGTTGCGCAGCTACGGCCGACGGGGCTGGTCTTCACTTCCGACCCCTACTTCGCCTTTCGCAGCGAGGAACTCGCCGCGTTGGCAGTTCGCTATGATTTGCCAGGGATCACTCAATCGCGCGATTTTCCCAATGCGGGCGGGCTCATGAGCTATGGGGGCGATTTCACCCAGTCGCACCGGCGCGCAGGCATCTATACGGGTCGGATCCTCAATGGAGAAAAGCCCGCGGATCTGCCCGTCCAGCTCGTCACGAAAGTCGAGCTGTTCATCAACCTGAAGGCGGCGAACGGGCTGGGCATCACCATCCCGCCCTCACTGCTCAGCGCTGCCGATGTGGTGATCGAATAATCGAAGGACTTATCGATAAAAGGCCACGCATCAACCTCAATCGTGCATAGAAAGAGGTCCTCCAGCCGCAGTATTCCCCGGGAAAGTCATCATGATGCTACCAGATCAAGCCGGTTCACCGCCGGTTGTCCTTGTCGTCGAAGATGAAATTGTTTTGCGGATGAAGGCGGTCCATATTGTGGAGGATGCGGGATTTACTCCGGTGGAGGCCGCCAACGCAGATCAAGCCATAGCGATTCTTGAATCACGCTCGGACATATCGCTCTTGTTCACCGACATTCAAATGCCTGGAACGATGGATGGCCTGAAGCTCGCACACGCCGTTCATCTTCGGTGGCCAGCGATCAAGATCATCCTCGTATCAGGTCACGTGGCGGTCACCGATGCAGATAAGCCTGCCGAGAGCCGCTTCTTCGGCAAGCCTCTCGAGATGAAGCTCATGATCGCCGAATTGCAGACCATGGTCGGCAACGGAGCGCTGGAGATTGTTCCAGACATCATGGTGCCGGACGCGCTGACAGCCGAAAAGGTTAGCCTGCATCAATCGGAACAGGTGAGTCGGGACGCCTTGACGGCCGAGAATGACAGCCTTCGTCTTTCGTTGGAACAAGCGGGCATCGACGCCAAAGTCTTGTTGGTGCAGGCGGGAATCGAAGCGGAAGAGCGCGAAGCGGCTGACAAACTTCAGAAACTCATTCATGAGGAATTGCATCATCGCATCAAGAACACGCTTGCGACAGTGAGCGCTATCGCGACGCAGAGTCTGAGGACTGCAACCAGTATCGAGCATTGCCAGCAAGCCATCGAGGGCCGATTGGCGGCGCTTGGACGCGCCCATGACATGCTGATGCGCGTCAGCTGGGCCAACGCCAGTCTTGCGCAGACAATTCGCAGCGCGACAGAGCCCTACGACAGCAAAGAGGGAGGACGTTTCCAAATTAACGGTCCGGATGTGCGGATCACGTCTGGCGCTGTGATCGCTTTCGCGATGACGTTGAATGAGCTCTGCACCAATGCCACCAAATTCGGATCGCTCTCGACCTCGACCGGTAGCGTCGAGATCGATTGGGCAATCGACCTTGAGCAGCAGCGGCTTCGGTTGAACTGGATGGAAATTGGTGGCCCGGGCGTTGCGGAGCCAACGCGTCGCAGCTTCGGCACCCGCATGATGTCCTCTCTCGGGCAGCAATTGAACGGCGAAGTCGAACTTGTTTATGCGCCGACCGGGTTCAACTACGTGTTGGACGTGCCGCTCGCGACGCTCACTGCCACTGCTGGAACTTGATCATTGGCGACGCTGTCGGCGGGGCTCGTTTGAAAAGCGCCGCGATACCCGCCTGTCGTCACATTCTCTGTGCGACGAAGAACAACCGCGGGAAACGCAGCAGCACCTTGCCGTCCGCCTGGGATGGATAAGCGTTTGCGATCTCGGCTTCGTATTGCTTCAGGAAAGCGGCCCGCCGGTCGGAGGGAAGCGGATCGAGAAAAGGTTTGAGACCGGTTGCCTTGAACCATTCGACAATGGCGTTGGCGCTGTCGAGCGCATGGATGTAGGTCGTCCGCCAAATGTCGACCCGACATCCCGCCCGCTGAAGCCAGGCGTAATAGTCCTCCGGCGATCCGAGTGTTTCGCGCGGGGCCGCTCTCGTCGCAAAAACCTTCGACCATGGGCCGTTTCTGGCTGTCTCAGTCATGAGTTGGTGCGACGGCTCGTCGAGGTTGTCGGGCATCTGAACCGCGAGACACCCGCCTGTCTTCAGGAACGACACGAGACGCGACAGCAGGGCCGGATGGTTCGGCACCCATTGCAGCACGGCGTTGGCGTAGATCGAGATCGAATCGCTCCGGTGGATTCCAGTTTTGCAAATCCATTTCGGAGAAGATCACGTCGGGAAGACGTTTCCGTGCCTGGGCGATCATCGCGGCCGAGCTGTCGAGACCGGTGACCCGGGCCTGAGGGAATCGCCCGACAAGCAGCTCGGTGCTGTTTCCCGGTCCGCAGCCGAGATCGACGCAGAGTTGCGCGCTCGTCAATGGCACGCGCCGCAAAAGATCCGCCGCCGGTCGGGTGCGCTCGTCCTCGAACTTCAAGTACTGGCCGGCATCCCAATCGACCAAGGTTCGCTCCCTCCGATCAGACCGGCGAGCTTATCGGAGGGTCAGCCAGGAAGTCTTCGGCGTAGTGACAAGCCACCTGTCGATGATCGACAACCCGGAGCGGCGGGCGCTCGACCCGGCATCGATCGGTCACGTAAGGGCAGCGGGTCGAGAAGACGCATCCGGCCGGTGGATTCAAGGGCGAGGGCAGTTCACCCTTGAGGACAATACGCTTTCGCTTTTCGCCGGACGCACTCGGCGTCGAGGAAAGCAGCGCCTGGGTATATGGATGCAAGGGGCGGGCGTAGATCAGTTCCTTGGGACCCTGCTCGACGGTGTGCCCGAGATACATCACGAGCACGTCGTCGGCGATATGCCTGACGACGCTGAGGTCGTGAGAGATGAACAGATAGGCGAGGCCGAGTTCACTCTGCAGGTCGGCCAAAAGGTTCAACACCTGCGCCTGGATCGAGACGTCGAGAGCCGAGACCGGCTCGTCCGCGACCACCAGTTTGGGCGACAGCATCAGGGCGCGCGCAATGGCGATACGCTGGCGCTGCCCCCCGGAAAACATATGGGGATAGCGGTTGTAGTGTTCAGGCCGCAAACCCACCCGGGTCATCATCGCGCGAGCGCGCTCGGTGCGTTCGCGGCCGTTCAGTTTCGTGTTGATGGCCAGCGGCTCTTCGAGGATCGCCCCCACCTTCTTGCGCGGATTGAGTGATCCGTAGGGGTTTTGGAAGACCAGCTGCACCGTGCGGCGCAGGTCCTTGGCCTTGCCGGAGGGCGGGTCGATGGCGTCGATCCCGTCGAGGCTGAGCGTGCCCTCCGTCGGCTTCTCGATGAGGGTCGCCATTCGCGCCAGGGTCGATTTTCCGCAGCCTAATTCGCCGACGACCGCCAGAGTTTTTCCCGGTTGCAGCGTGAACGATACGCCGCCCACCGCCTGCAGCCGTCCCGGCTCCTTGAACAGGCCCCGGCGCACTTCATAGACCCGCCTCAGGTTGTGGGCTTCGATCACAGGGCCGGTCACGATGCCACCTCCGCGCTGGCGACCGGATTGTCCGCGAGGAGCCTTGCGGTGCGAGACGGGTCTCCGAGAGGATAATGGCAACGGATCTGGCCGCCGGCCCAGTCGCGGAGATCGGGCCGCACATTGCGCGAATGTTCAGTCGCGTAGGCGCAGCGCGGGCTGAAAAGGCAGCCTCGCGGGCGGTCATAGAGACCCGGCACCACGCCCGGGATCGTCGCAAGCCTCCCGCCATGGCTGTGCTCGGGCAAAGCTGCCAGCAATGCTGCCGTGTAGGGATGCTGGGGCGAGGCGAAAAGATCGTCGGCGGCCCGCTCCTCCATCACCTGCCCGGCATACATCACCATGATGCGCTTCGCGGTCTCGGCAATGACGCCCATGTCGTGCGTGATCATGACGAGCGCCATGTTGCGCTCCTTCTGCAGGGTCACGAGCAGGTCGAGGATCTGAGCCTGGATCGTCACGTCGAGCGCAGTCGTCGGCTCGTCGGCGATGAGCAGCTTGGGATTGCAGGCAATCGCCATCGCGATCATGACGCGCTGGTTCATGCCACCGGAGAGCTGGTGAGGAAACGATGACAGGCGGCCCTCCGGCGACGGGATGCCGACCTGCTCCAGCAGTTCGATGGCGCGCCGCTTTGCGCCCTTTCGATCCATGTGCTCGTGAAGCCGCAACGTTTCCATGAGCTGGAAACCGATGGTGAAGCAGGGATTGAGGCTGGTCGTTGGCTCCTGGAAGATCATCGCAACGTCTTTGCCCGTGAGCTTGCGGCGATCACGGTCGGAAATCGTGAGCAGATCCTGCCCGTTGAACGACAGCTTGTCGGCCGTCACCCGGCCGGGAAAGGGAACGAGCCCCATCAGCGCCAGCATCGTTACGCTCTTGCCGGAACCCGATTCGCCGACGACCCCGAGAACCTCCCCCTTTTCGAGCGTCAGGCTCACGCCATCGACGGCGCGCATCACGCCGCCCTGCGTCGGGAATTCAACCGAGAGATTTTTTATTTCGAGCAATGCCATGGTCAGCGCTTCAATTTTGGATCGAGGGCGTCTCGCAGGCCGTCACCCAGCAGGTTGAAGGCCAGCACCGTGATCAGGATGGCGAGACCCGGGAAAGTGACGACCCACCAGGCGCGCAGCACAAACTCGCGGGCATCCGCCAGCATGGTGCCCCATTCGGGTGAGGGCGGCTGGGCGCCGAGGCCGAGAAAGCCCAGGGCGGCTGCATCGAGGATCGCGGTGGAAATGCCCAGGGATGCCTGCACGATCAGCGGCGCGGTGCAATTGGGCAGCACCTCCTTGAACATCAGCCGGATCGGGCCGGCTCCGCTCACGCGCGCGGCCGTCACATAATCCTTGGAGGTTTCGGTGATGACGGCGGCGCGCGCCAGTCGCACGTAATGCGGCAGGATCACGAGCGCCACCGCGAGCATCGAGTTCATGAGGCCGGGGCCGAGAACCGCCACGATGACGATCGCGAGCAGCAGGCTCGGCAGCGTCAGGATGATATCCATCAGCCGCATGATGAAGATCTCGGTAATGCCGCGCACGAAGCCCGCGACGAGTCCCAGAACGGTGCCCAGAACGATCGAGATCGACACGACTGCGATGCCGATCATCAATGACAGGCGAGATCCGTAGATAAGGCGGGAGAGAATGTCGCGGCCGATCGGATCTGTCCCGAGCGGGTAGGTCAGCAAGCCGCCCTCCTGCCAGAACGGCGGCTTGAGCGCGACCGTCGTGTCGGTGAGATAGGGCGAGTGAGGCGCGATGACATCCGCCAGGATGGCCACCAGCACGACCACGACGATCACCGCGAGACCGGCGACGGCCCCGTGATTGGCGCTGAAATAACCCCAGAATTCGCGCAGCGGATGCGGGGGAGAAGCCGTCGGCGAGGCGACGACCGGTGTGTCGAGGGTTTCGGCGGTCATCGGTTGTGCCTGATGCGAGGATTGATGAGACCGTAGGTGAGATCGACCAGCAGGTTTACCGCCATGACGACGACGCCGAGAAGAAGCGCGCCGCCCTGCAGCACCGGATAATCACGCCGGAAGATGGCGTCGATGAGCCATTTGCCGACGCCGGGCCAGGAAAAGATCGTCTCGGTGAGAATCGCGCCGGTGAACAGCACGCCGACCTGCAGCCCGATGACGGTCACGACCGGGATGAGCGCATTGCGAAGGGCGTGGAGGGTTATGATCCGGAACTGCGACAACCCCTTGGCTTTGGCGGTGCGGATGTAATCTTCGCCCAGAACCTCCAGCATGGCCGAGCGCGTCATGCGCGCAATGACCGCGAGGGGCACCGTTCCGAGGACGATGGTGGGCAGGATGAGGTGGCGGACGGCGGACCAGAACGCACCTTCCTGATCGGACAGAAGCGTGTCGATCAACAGGAAACCGGTCGTGGGTTCGATGTAATACAGGACGTCAATGCGGCCCGAGACCGGCGTGAGATCGAACTGCACCGAGAAGAGCAGGATCAGGATCAGGCCCCACCAGAAGATCGGCATGGAATAGCCGGCGAGCGAGACGCCCATCACCCCATGGTCGAAGATCGAGTTGCGCTTGATCGCCGCGAGCATGCCGGCGGGAAGACCGATCACGAGCGCAAACACGATGGCGCAGAATGCAAGCTCGATGGTGGCCGGGAAGAGGGTCGAGAATTCGGTGAAGACGGGCGCCTGCGTGATCATCGACTTGCCGAGATCCCCATGCAGGACCCGCATGAGATAGATGCCGTACTGGACGAAGATCGGACGATCGAAGCCGTATTCGGTCCGTAACTGCTCAAGGCGCTCGGGATCGATGCCGCGCTCGCCCGCGAGCGTCTCGATCGGATCGCCAGGGACGAGGCGGATGAGGAAAAAGGCCAGCATGGTGATTCCGAGGAAGGTCGGAATGACAAGGCTGACGCGTGTCAGGATGAATCTGAGCATGTGATAAATCAAAAAAGGCGGAGCGGCCGTTGATGACCGCTCCGCCGAAGGTTGAGGACGAAGGCTTACTTACCCTTGATATCCACGCCGTAGAACGTGTGGCGACCGAAGGGCGAAAGCTTGAAGTCGACGACTTCCTTGCGGATCGGCTTCAGCTGCACCGCGTGAGCCACGGTGAACCACGGAGCCTGCTCCTTGAAGATCACCTGAGCCTGCTCGTAGAGCTTGGTGCGCTCGGCGACGTTGGTGACGACCTTCGCCTTCACCACGAGATCGTCGAAGGGCTTGTAGCACCACTTGGCGATGTTGGAGCCGGATGCCGACTGGGCGGACGCGCAGCCCAGCAAGGTGTGCAGGAAGTTGTCCGGGTCGCCGTTGTCGCCCGTCCAGCCGAGCTGAGCCATCTGGTGCTCGCCGGCCTGGGCCCGCTTGCGGTACTCGCCCCATTCGAAGCTCTTGATTTCAGCCTTCACGCCGATCTTGGCGAGGTCGGCCTGCATCAACTCCGCGATGCGGCGTGCATTCGGGTTGTAGGGGCGCTGAACCGGCATCGCCCACAGGTCCGTCTCCAGACCGTTGGGATAGCCCGCTTCGGCCAGAAGCTTCTTGGCGGCTTCCGGATCGTAAGCGTCTTCCTTGACGGCGTCGTTGTAGGACCACATCGAGGGCGGGATCGGGTTCTTGGCCGGAATGCCGCTGCCGAGGAACACCGCATCGACGATGGCTTTCTTGTTCATCGCCATGTTGAAGGCCTTGCGGACGCGGACGTCATCGAAAGGCTTCTTGGTGGTCTGATACGCCAGATAGCCGATGTTCAGGCCGGGCTGCTCGAGAATCTGGACATTGGGGTCCTTCTTCATGGCTTCGAGATCGGCCGGGTTCGGATACGGCATCACGTGGCATTCGCCCTTCTGGAGCTTTGCCCAGCGGACCGATGCGTCCGGAGTGATGGCGAACACGAGGTCGTCGATCTTCGCCTTGCCATCCCAGTATTCAGGGAACGCCTTGTAGCGGACGATGGCGTCCTTCTGGTATTGCACGAGGGAGTATGGACCGCTGCCGATCGGCTCCTGGTCGATCTTCTCGGGGCGTGCCGGCCTTCATCATGGCGTCGGCATATTCCTTGGACTGGACCGCCGCCCATTGCATGGCGAGGTTCGAGAGGAACGGCGCCTCGGGCTGGTTGAGCGTGATTTTGACCGTGTAATCATCCACCTTCTCGACCGATTTCAGGAGCTTGGGCATCCCCATGTCGCTGAAATACGAGTGGTTCGAGCTGGTCACCTTGAAGTACGGGTTGTCTTCCTTCCACTGACGCTCGAGCATGAACACGATGTCGTCGGCATTCACGTTGCGGGTCGGCTTGAAGTTCTTGTTGGAATGCCACTTGGCGTTCTTGCGGATATGGAACGTGTAGACCGTGCCGTCGGCCGAAATGTCCCACTTTTCAGCAAGGCCCGGGACGACCTTGGTGCCGCCGCGCTCGAAATCCACGATGTTGTCGTAGATCTGTTCCGTGACGTCGAAGGAGGTGCCGGTGGTGTTTACGCCGGGGTAGAAGTTCTCCGGGCTACCCTCGGAGCAATAAACAAGGGTTTTTGCTGCAAGCGGTGCGGCGGCCAAAAATGCCGGAACGCATACAGCTGCAAGAAGAGCTGATTTCTTCATTATGATAGTCCTCTGAGACGGCTCTGGATTATGGCCGTTCTGCGACAGAGTTAAGGTGCGAAGGTTCGTTCTTGTCAATCTGTCCTCAGGTAGGGACAGGTCGAAAGAGGAAAAACTATAGCATTTCACGTCCATGGCGCGCAGGCGCTTCGCGCCCACACCCTATCACGTCCTCGCGACGCTGGCGACGTAACCCTCTGAACGCCGCCGTGGCTCTCTCGAACCCTGCCATTGGCCGAACCTTCCGCAGGGTCAGCTCTGCGGCCGCTACGAATCGGCGGACGACAGGATTGCGGAGGTCACCTCGGTGATTTTGGCCGCGAGTTCCCCGCGCCCGAACGGCTTGTGCAGAAGGGGGAAGCCCTTGGCCATCTTGTCCGGGTCTGCATAGCCGGTAATGAGCAGGATACCGATCCCGTCGCGATGCTCACGCGCTTTCACCGCAAGATCGAAACCCGTCATGCCAGGCATGGCGAAATCCGCCACCAGAATGTCGATCTGGCGGTCGGTCCGAAGAACGTCGATGGCTGAAGCTCCGTCCGGCGCCTCGATGACCCGATGTCCCATTTCGGTGAGATAGGCCGATGTCACGGCGCGCACTTCCGGATCGTCGTCCACGAGAAGAATGCGAACTGCTTGCGCGCTGGCGCAGCTCGCGCGCTCCTCCGCTTCCTCCACCCGGTCGCTCGGCCCGGTTCGCGCGAGATAAAGCTCGACGATCGTTCCCGCGCCGACCGTGCTTTCGATCGTGACCGTGCCGCCGGATTGCTGCGCCAGACCATACACCATCGGCAGGCCGAGACCCGTACCTTTGCCGACTTCTTTGGTGGTGAAAAAGGGTTCGACGACGCGGTTGAGAATCTCCGCCGGGATGCCCCCGCCTTCATCCGCTACGGCGACTACCACATAGTCACCCGCGGGCAGCTCCGCGATAGCGTTTTCTTCCACGCTGGTATTGCGCGTCGAGAGCGAGATCACTCCGCCTTCGGGCATCGCATCGCGCGCATTGATGCACAGATTGAGAATCGCCAGTTCGAGCTGATCGGGGTCGACGATGGCGGACCACACATTCGACGAGAGCTTCTTGTCGATGCGCACCACGCCGCCCAGCGTGCGCAACAACAGGTCGTTCATGTCGTTGATGACTTCATTGACGTTCACGGACCGAAGGCTCAGGTCGCGCTGGCGGCTGAAACTGAGCAGGCGTTGCGTGAGAGAAGCGCCGCGTTCCGCCGCGTAGGTGGCATTCTGAAGAAGGCGGTTCAGGCGCGGGTCGTCAGGCGCGCGGCGGGCCGCGAGGTCGAGGCTGCCGAGAACCGCCATCAGGAGGTTGTTGAAATCGTGCGCGATGCCGCCGGCGAGCGTTCCGAGCGCCTGCATCTTGTCGGCCTGGCGCAAGCGCATCTCCAGCAGCTTGCGCTCGGTGATGTCTCGTTCGATCGTGGCGATTGTGGTCACCGATCCCGATTCGTCGAGGATGGGAATGCGATGAACCAGGTACCATTCAGTGGCGCCCTCGTTTCCGACGCGCTCCTCCATCCGCTCGTCGGGAACACGGGCCGCGATCGTCGCGCGATCGGCCTCTGACACCTCGACCGCGCGCTTGGGGGAGACGAACTCCGTCTCCTTTCGGCCCAGGCAGGATGCTGCGGGCGCGTTCAGCTTCCGCGCTTTGCTGTCGTTCAACCGGATGAAACGGCCATCCGGGTCCTTAAACGAAATCTGGTCGGTGGTGCTCTCCATCAATCCACGCAGGAGCGCGCGCTCCCTGTCGAAGTCACGTGCGAGAATGCGCCGCTCATAGGCCGATCTCACCATGCTGGTCAGCAGCGCCGTATCCCATGGTTTCGGCATATAGGCCATGATGCGGCCCTTGTTGACCGCACCGATGACCGCCTTGAGATCCGCGTAGCCGGTCAGAAGAATGGCTTCCGCATCGGTGTACTCACGAGCGTGGGCGAGGAATTCGTCGCCTGTCATCTCGGGCATTCGCTGATCCGACAGGATCACCGCCACATCCGTTTCCGTGCGGAGCAAGGAGAGAGCTTCACGCGGCGAGGTTGTCGCGAGAACGCGGTACTCGTCCTCGAACAGATCCTGCAGTGCGATCAGAATATCCGGCTCGTCATCGACGACCAGGATCACGCCTCGTCCCGCGTTGCCTGCAATTTGCGAAGTCATGCGTGGGTCCGCCTCGGGATCGTAATGGTGAAGCTTGTCCCTCCCATGGGGCTCGAATCGACCGAGATTGTTCCCCTGTGGGCCTGCACGACGCTATAGGCTATCGCCAGTCCAAGTCCAGTTCCGGCGCCCACCGGCTTGGTGGTGAAAAAGGGTTCGAAAATCCGTTCCCGGATATCAGGGGGAATCCCCGGCCCGCTGTCGCTGATTTTGATGCCGTAATTCGAAGTGTCGCTTGAGGTGTTGATCTCGATGGTTCCTGTGCCGCTGATGGCATCGGCAGCATTGCCGATGATGTTCATTACCACCTGGTTGAGGAGCGCGGGTGAACAATAAAGATCGGGTGCGGCATGGTAGAACCGGCGCACCTCGATACGGCTGCCGAGACGGTGGCTGAGGAGCGCCAGCACCGTGTCGATCGATTCCGGGACATTGACGGTTTGGAATTCGCCCTCGTCCAGGCGAGAGAACCGCCTGAGATTAAGGACCAGTTCCTGGATCCGGCCGAGGCCGAGTTTCATCGCCGCCACGCGTTCCTGCGATTTTGCCACGGGTTTACGAATATTGGCCCCGTCGGGCAGGTTGGTGGCAACTTCGGCGAGCAGGCGCTCGACCGTGCCCTGATGGGCGAGAATAAAAGCCAGCGGATTGTTGATCTCGTGAGCGATGCCAGCCACCAGCTCACCCAGCGAGGCCATCTTGGCGGCTTGGACGAGCTTCGCTTGGGTATCCTTCAGAAGCCGGTTCGACTCCTCGAGCTCGTGATTGGCCTTTTCGAGAGCGCCTGCGAGAGCTGCTCGCGCTTCCGCCGCCGCAGCCTCCGTGCGGGCCCGCTCCAGCGCGAGGTCGCGTTCCTGCAATTCAGTTTCGATACGCCAATTTTCGTCCTGTAAAAGTTTGCGCCGAACCAGAGCGCGGATCCGGACACGCATGACATCGGCGTCCGCCGTTGCCGGAACGATGTCGTCCGCCCCGGCCGCGAACGCCCGTGCGAGAATATCCCCGCCGTCATCGTTGCCGACCCCGACAATGTAGAAGGTAGCGACCTCATTTCCCGCAACCGGCGCAACGCCGCGAAAGACGCTCAACCGGCGGCACAGCTCGACGCCGTCGAAGCCGGGGCTCTGGAGGCTGAAGAGCACGCAATCCAGGCTTCCGCCGTCTGAGCCGACAAGGTCCAGTGCTTCCTGCGGCGTCGACACGCACGTCACGGAGTAGCCCTCGCGCGAAAGGACTTCTTCGAGGTACGTCCGTCGTGCGGCTTCCTCGTCGACGATGAGAATGCGCGCGCGTCGGAATGCGTTGAAGCTCGGCGGGTCCCGGCGGTCCTGCGCGCTTGCCAAGGGTGCCGCGCGCCGACGCAACAAAGCCCGGATGCGCAGGATGATGAGCGCCTGCTCGGCGGATTTCGACACATAGGCGTCGGCGCCGCTTTCGAGCCCTTGTCGCTCCACCGCGCGCTCGCGCGCTTCCGTCAGCATGATGACGGGGATCGCCCGCGTTCTCACGTTGAGGCGCATCTGTCGGGACAACTCGTCGCCGTTCATGCCGGGCAGATGAAAGTCGGCGATGACGAGATCCGGGAGCTTTTGGTTCAGGCTGTCGAGTGCGGCCTCTGCGGTGGAGCACCACGTCACATTGAAACCGTTGGTCTCAAGAACGTGCCGCAGCTGCAGCGCCTGCGTCTCGGAATCCTCGACCAGGAGAATGTGTGCTCCCGGCGTTGCCGCGGCGGAATTCATTAGCGCGAATCCCTGACCAGCTGCGCGATGCGAGAAGCAATCATATCAAGCGGCAGGCTGGCCCGCACGCCGCCCATGCGCAATGCAGCTGCGGGCATTCCATAAACGACGGCGGTGCTCTCATCCTCGGCGATCGTATAGGCGCCCGCCCGCCGCATTTCCACGAGGCCCTCGGCTCCATCCTCGCCCATCCCGGTCAGCAGCACCCCAAGACCTTTCGATCCGAGCACCTTTGCCACCGAGCGGAACATCACGGTCGCGGATGGCCGTTGGCTCGCCAGCGGCGGGCTGGCGCTGATCTGAAGCGTGCCTGCCGCCGACAGCAGGAGATGGCGATCTCCGGGCGCCACATAGACGCGCCCCGCACAGGGAATTTCCTGCTCGCGCGCAATGGCCACATCGAGCGCGGTAATTCCATCGAGCCAGGACGCGAACCCCTCCATGAACGGCGCGCCCATATGCTGCACGAGCAGAATGGGAATAGGAAAATCGGCCGGCAGCGAACCGAGGACTTTTGCGAGCGCCGGAGGACCACCGGTTGAGGCAGCGATCGTCATTAGGGTGGGCTGCGGGCTTGTCAATTCATCGCGAAGGGCACTGTCCGATTCCGTCGCATGACGCCACGCGAAAGACCGCTGTCGCACGACTGGAACCCGGCTCATGATGTAGAGCTGGGTGCAGATCGTGTCGGCGATCGCCTCGTAGCCGTCGCTCGTCACGCCGACCGGCTTCTCGACTACCGACAGGGCGCCGGCGCGAAGTGCATTCATGGAAATCTTGAGGGCTGAATCTTCGACGCTGCCGGCGATAACGACGATCGGCGTCGGATGGTCCGACATGATGCGCCGCGTTGCCTCGAGCCCGTCCATTCCCGGAAGACGAATGTCCATCGAAATGACATCCGGCTGGACCCGGGTGATCTCGCGCAATGCCTCCTCGGCCGAGCTGACCGCTGCGGCGAGGATCAGGCGCGGGTCCCGCGCGATGATGTGCGCCAGCAATTGACGGACGACGAGCGAATCCTCGACGATCATGACGCGCGCGGGGCTGTGCGGAGAACCCTTCACAGAAGCTGCCCGATCGTCGCCAACAATTCGCGCTGGTCGAAATTCTGTTTCGTGATGTAGGCGCTCGCGCCAAGGTCGAGACCCCGCCGGATATCCGCCGGATCGGCGCGCGAGGTCATCAGGATCACCGGAACGGCTGCGAGACGAGGGTCCATTTTGACCGCCTGAAGGAGCCCGAAACCATCCATCCGCGGCATTTCGACATCGGCGATCACCACATCCACCACCGTCTCGCCGGATCGAAGCACGTTCAGCGCGTCAACGCCGTCGACGCTGAGCAGGACGCGATAACCCTGCGCCTCGAGGATACTTTTCTCGAGAGTTCGGGTCGTGATCGAATCGTCGACCACCAGGATGGTCGTGGTGTGCCGGTCGGCCACGCTCGACCATTCCGCAAGACCAAGACCCGAGGCGGCAAGTCGGCTTTCGTTGCGGGTCCAATGCTCCACCAGCAGTTCGGGCGCCAGGACCAGCGCCGGAACCTCGTTGTCGAGCATGATGGTTCCGGACACCAGCTCGCTGACGCCGATAGCATCGACATCGCTCACCAGCATGGTGCGAACATCGTGGAAAGAATTCACCGCGAACGCGCAATACCGGGCGCCATGTCTTACCAGCACGGCCTTCACACTCCCGTTTTCGATTGGTATTTGCGCATCAGGCGACCCCGTTAGTGCCGCCAGCGCGACTACCGGCACAACAACGTCTTGGCCTGCAATCTCGATCCGTGCGGCAGGACGTCCCTCCACACTTTCCAACGAATCGGCGCCAAGCCGCAGCAGCCGCTCGATCCCGTAGGTGGGAAAGCCGAATGTTCTGCCCTCTGCCTCGGCGAGGAGCAGAGGCTGGCGCGCCGCCGTGAACGGCACATTCAGCAGGGCCTCGGTACCCCAGGGAAAACGGGGTCTTAGCAGGACCGAACCATGCAGTTTCCGCGCAGCTTCGGCGACAACGGAGAGCCCCATGCCCCGTCCTGACAGGCGATCGACAGTGGCGGCCGTGGAGAAACCTGGCGCGAACACAAGGGAGAGAAGCTGATCCATCAGCGGCATGCGCTCGCCTGCCGCTCGTCGCGGCAGCAATCCGCGTTCCACCGCCACGCTTTCAATCCGGGCCAGATCGGGTCCGCGCCCGTCATCGCGGATGCTGATCGTCAGCCGTCCGCCCCGGGAGCCGATCTCCAGCGTCACCTCGCCCCGCTCCGGCTTGCCGGCCTTGGTGCGTTCCGCCGTCGGCTCTAGACCGTGACTGACCGCATTGCGCAGGAGATGCATCACCGGATCTTTCAGGGCCTGCAGGACTCGCCGGTCTGCCTGGACATCGAGTCCGATCGTGCGAACATGGACATCCCGGCCCTCTTCCCGGGCGATCTCGCGAACCATCGGGCCGAAATTACCGAAGACCGTGTCGGCCGAAACGAGTGAAACGCGATCGATGTCGTCGCGGACCTGCCTTGCCGCTTGCTCGATGGTCCATGCGGACTTTCTGCGATCGCGAGAGAGGGACGACAAAGTTCGAAACAGACCTTTCAGGTCTTGGTCGAACTCGCGCAATCGCGACATGAACGTGGTGGCGCTACGCGATCCCGTATCGGCTTCGGCACGGACTGTTGCCGCAGCCTTTACCTGTAATTGCAGCACATCCCAGTTGCGGCGCAATACGCGCACGTCGAGCTCGATTTCATGCAGGTCGTCGGCGATCGCCTCGTCGGCCTGTATCTCGGCCAGCAACTGATGCATCGAGCTCGACAATTGCTCCATCTGATCGGAGGCCACCCGCAGATAGGAACCAGATGCGGGGTCGGACGCGGCAGACGTATCCGGCCTCGGTGAATCGGGGCTCTCTACCGCCGCTCCCGAGCCCGGCACGCCGACCGGTTGATCCTGCTCTAGCGGATGTTCCACGACTTTCACGCGGGCCTGAGGAGTTGGTTGGTTACCCGGCGTATCGACCTGGGCGACGAGATCTTCGATCGTGTCGAGGCTCAGGCGAACCGCAGCCACGGTCGCCGGATCGAGACTTTTCTTCTCCTCGAGAAGCTCTGAGAAAATCGCCTCCAGGCGATGCGCCACTTCTTCAACGGCCGGCAACTCCACGGCGCGCGCAGCGCCCTTCAGGGAATGAGCGCGGCGAAAAACATCCGCAAGGTCGACGTTGCCGATGCCCGCGGCGTCCAGGGCGCTGCGGATCGCGTGCAGGTGCTCGCGATGCTCGACATCGAACGCGGCGAGCAATTGTTTGCGAATATCCTTCACGGCGCGGTGTGCTCCCGGCTTTTGCGGCGGTCACACACGATAGCGCTCGACAAGGGAGAGGAGCTGCTGGGAGAGGTTGGACAGGTTGGCTGCCGCCGTTTCGAGCTGGCGCGTCCCCGCGGCGGTCTGCTGACTTGCCTGTCGGATATTCTGCAGCGCGCCCGTGACCTGTTCGATTCCCAGCTGTTGTTGATTGGTGGAAGCGACGATCTGCTGAAAGGTCTGCACGCTCTCTTGCACCCGGCTCGAAATCTCCGTGATGGTCGCCTGCGTGGTGTCGGTCCGTTCTTTGCCGGCAGTCACGCGTTTGACCGCTTCTTCGGTCAACATGACGGACGAATTGATCCCGCGCTGGATATCGCCAAGAATCGATCGCACCTGCGAGGTCGCGTCTTTCGCCTGATCCGCCAGAACTTTCATCTCGGATGCGACCACCGCGAAGCTGCGGCCGTTCTCGCCGGCCGCCGCCGCCTCGATTGCGGCATTCAGGGCGAGCAGGTGGGTTCGCTCGGAGATATCGTTGACGGTCGATATGATTTCGCCCACCGCCTGCGTCTTCTCGCTGAGCGCCACGATGTTCTCGGCAACGGCTTGCCCCTGTTCGCGAATGGCATCCATGGCGCGCGCCGTCTCCTCGACCGCCTGCAGGCCTGCCATACTCGTTTGCGCCGTCGCCTGGGCCGACGCGATGACCTCCTGGGCGCGCTTTCCGATCTGCGCTCCCGAATGCGTGATCTCATCGACTGTGGCGGCCGTTTCCTGAACGGCTGCGAGCTGCTCCTCCACGCTTGCCGCCTGTTCCTGCGTGGATGCGCGAATTTCCGCTGCGGCGGCGTTCAGGTTTTCCGTCGCTTCGCGGCTCTGCACTGCCAATTGTCGAAGTCCATCGACCATGCCGTTCAGCGTCGTGCCGAGGCGGCCCAACTCGTCCGTTCCAGCCGCCGCTGTCTGTCCGGCGAGATCGCCGCGACCGACGCGTTCGACGAATTCCATGAACGCGTCGAGCGGTTTGGCGATCGACGAGCGCAGCATGTAGGTGATGAGAATACTGAGGATGGCCACGATTCCGAGCGCAAGGACGATCGATGTGCGGCTTTGATCAGAGACGTCGCGGACGCGGCGCTGGCCAATCGCGATCGCATCATTCAGGACATTGTTGGTTTCCTCGAGAGATCGACTCCAGGCATCGCGGCTGGGTCGAAGCGCATTCTCGGCTGCAAGAATCGCCGCAAGATCGTTTGCCTCCACAGCATTGAACTGGCGTTCTGACGAAACCCGAATCTGGCGGAGCTGGCCGCTTGCTTGATTCAGTAACTCGCCGATCCTGCGCCACGCACCCGCGCGCTGGCTTGTGAGCGCACTCGACAGGTAGTTATTCGTGGTTGCGATCGCTTGATTGAGCGAACTTTCGGTCGAGGCTGCACGGCGTCCCCAATCGGCAATCAATTCCTCGTGCGAGCCTTGTGGCTGCCCAAGGGAGCGAAGGAGAAACCGTGAAAGCGCTTCCTCGCGCGCGCCTCGCATCTCGTTTTGGCTCCGAGCCGTCAAATCCAGCAGGCGCTGCAGGGCGAGGTCCCGCGTGACGATCGTTTCCGTCGTGGTCGTGGCGTCGTCGAGTTGGTTGATCGTATAGGCGCCAAGCCCGACCATCAGCGCAACAATGAACGCGAAGCCGAGAAGGATGCGGTTGGCTATCGAGATTGTCACCTTAAACTCCGGAATCGTTGGAAGAGGAGGGGAGTAATGGACGGAGCAGGCGCTCGACATCCAGCATTGAAAGCACGTGATTCTCATCACTAGGACTGGATTGCATATCGGCGTAGCCGATAACTGCTTCACTGCGGAAAGCATGGCCTTCTTCGGAGGCCAGAGGCCTTGCGGCCACGACGCTTTCCGCGCGCTCGACGCGTAAGGCAACGCGCGGATGTTCGCGGCGCAACAGCACGAAATGATGGAAGATGCCGTCCGGCGGGGAGGGCAGGTTGAGTGCGGCTCCGAGGTCGATCACGCTCACCGGGTAGCCGCGACGGCCGAGAATTCCCACAAGGGCTGGCGGCCCGCCGGGGATCGGCACACAGGGTTGCGCTGGAAGAATTCCCGCAACGTCCGTAAGCGCGATGCCGTATCGCTCGCCCCCCGCCTGGCAGACGAGCACGGGCGCCGCCGCTATCGCGGGTTCGACCTCTGCGGGTTGCCTCGCGGCCAACATCCGGGTCCGCTCTTCGAGGATGAGGCGCGCGTTCTCCTCGGCCGAGTATGCACCTTCGAGATGGATCTCTCGGAGCTTGCGCCGCAGGGATTTCGCCATGGTCAGCGACTCCCCCGGTCACGCGAAACCGGCGGGAGGTGAGCGCGCGCGAGCGCCTTGAACTCTCCAGCAAGCAATCCGTCGGCCTCCGCAAGAGGACTTTCATCCGGTAAGGATGCGGCTATGCGGGCCGCGTTGGCGATTGATCGCAAGCCGCGTTCGCGCTCTCCCGCGGCGATCAGCTGAAGTCCGAGGTGGTAATGCGCCATGACAAAGTTCTTGTCCAGATAGATGCTGTCGCGAAAGGCCTTCTCCGCATCGGAGTCCCGCTTCCGAGCCTGAGCGATAAGTCCTCGGTAAAGGTGCAGAACCGCATCGACCGGCCATTCGTCAAGGGCTCTCTCGCAGGCTCTCTCGGCTTCGTCCAATGCGCCCATGTCGGCCAATCGGCGAACCTCTGCGACTGCTCCGTCCGAATGGCCATGATCGACCGCAGGCGCGATCGCCGGCGCGACGGACTCCGAAGCGGGCGGCCTCTGCAGCGATCGAATGACAAGCCTCGCCGAAGGAGGTCGTGGCGGCGGGGGCAACCGCGGTTCTTCG
Source organism: uncultured Alphaproteobacteria bacterium (assembly GCA_963828985.1). Classification (GTDB taxonomy): domain Bacteria; phylum Pseudomonadota; class Alphaproteobacteria; order Rhizobiales; family Beijerinckiaceae; genus Microvirga. The sequence goes on along the minus strand of CAWHGT010000003.1, from coordinate 615,289 downwards.
CGGTCCGGCGGTAGAAATTGGGCAACCTCCTGCGGGAGCCGCCGGTAAGCCGTGGTTCCTGGCAGATTGATCGCCCGCATCATCTCGCCGAAGCTCGGGTTAGGCTCGGCATGGCCGAGCAGCATCCATCCTTCGTCGCTGAGGCCGTCGCGGAGCGACGCGACAATGCGATTGACCATGTCAGGGTGGAAATAGATCAGCACATTGCGGCAGAGGATCAGATCGAAATCCGAGAATTGAAGCGGCGATGTGCCGTCGAGCAGGCTCAGCAGATTGTGCCTTTCGAAGCGCACCATCGAGCGGAATTCCGGGCGCAGCTGCCACTGCTCACGCTCCGAGGTCTGCACGAAGTAAGACGACTTTTGCTCAGGCGTCAGCGAACGCAGAGCCCACTGGCCAAAGCGGGCGTTCCGGGCGGTATCGAGAAAGTTTTCGTTGATGTCGGTGCCGACAATGCCGACGCGCCAGTCTTTCAGCGCATCCCCGAGAAGCTCGGTCACAAGGATCGCAACCGAATAAGCCTCTGCGCCCGTCGAACATCCTGCACTCCAGATCCGCAAGCGCTTGTCGTTGGCTCTTCGCGCGGTGATTTCAGGGAGGATCACGTCTCGCAGGGCGGCAAATTGCTCGACGTATCGAAAAAAGAACGTCTCGCCGATCGTAATCTCGGCCTCGAGGCGCGACCACTCCGGAGGGCCAAGCACCGGGTCGTTCAGGCGCTCGAGATAACTGGCGCAATCCTGGTTGCCGGTGGCGCGAAGCCGTTTGCGGATGCGCTCCCACAGCAAATCGTCCTTATCCACGTAGTAGAAGTGGCCAGTCCGCTCGATGACCAGATGCTTGAGATGCGGAAACGCGCGATCCAGCGTGAAATTGGTGATCGGCACCGGCGCCATCAGGCCGTCACTTCCCATTCGCCCAGGCGTTCCTGCGCTTGCTGCGCAAGGGAGGCGATCGTCTGCTGTTCTTCGGCAAATAATATTTTCTCGACCGACAGGAGATGGACAAGACGCCCCTCTGTATCGATTTGGGCTTCGACGCAGCCGTTGAGCGTTCCAGCCTCAGGGACGGGACAAAGCTCACGATCATCGATCTCCGCCAGGTCCACAACCCGTTCCACAAGAAACGCCATGGGCTGGCCTGCCTTGCTTCCTCTCACCAAGATGAGATGACCATAGAGACCGGGAGGCTCAGCTTTCTTGCCGTCGGCAAGTCCGAACAGGAGATCGAGGCGCACGACCGCCACTGCCGTTCCGCCGAGGCTGAAGAACCCCGCCACAGGTCGCGGCAGGGCAGGCGGCTGCCACAGATTGGGCAAAGGAAGAATTTCGCGAACGGCGCTCCGCCGAATGGCGCAGCGGGTCGCGCAGACGTCGACGAGAAGGATTTGCAGGTTAGCCATGACACACTTCGATCAGTCTTGGCGGGAAGACATTCGGCTGACGCCCGATTGCGGAACCCGGGTATATTGGGCACCAGCCCGGCGCCGACAAGCGTGTTTGCCGCGAAGCTCGACTATTGGCGAATATTCCATCCAAAGGCCGTCCGGCAACGAAACACAATTTCCTCGATGCGTACAAGAGAGCGTGCAGCCGGTCCTATAGGGCCGTGCCAGGCATCGGGTTGGGCAGATATCCGAGGAACCCGGCGATCCGCCAGCGCCCATCGAGCCGGCGGCAGAAATAGTGAGTTTGCCAGCGAAGAACCATTGGATCGCCGATGTCGAGCTGGATCGTCCCGTCGAACTTCTTTCGGGCCAGCGCGAAGTCCCCCACCACATCGATGTCGCGCATGGTCGTGAGCGCGAACAGCGATCGGCGAAGCTCCACATCCGCAATCCGCCCATCCATCTCGTGTGCGCCGGCGAGCCAGGCCTCGCGGTATCGCGCGATATCGGCATAGCGGGCCCGCCAATCGTCGGGGTCGCCCGAGAAGGCTGCGTCGATTCCGAAGAACAGTTCGGGAGCGAAATCCTCGAAATGAGCGTCCCAATCGCGGGCCACATAGGCGTCGATATCGCGCCGAACAAGCATGTCCCAGATTGCGTGGCGGCTCTCATCGGTCGTGGTAAACGGGTTTGTGTCGGACATGGTCGCCTTGCTCGTGAGCGCCGATAGTGATTGGAACAACGAACCGTTGTCCAGCCGGATCGGAGCGCGGCATTGTACGCCGCGGGCGGGGCCAGTAGGATCGCGGCCTCGGAAAACACGGGTCTCCTGTCCCGATCCGCACGCAACCCGGAGAGTTGGATGCCGAAGACGATTTTGGTGACCGGAGCTGCCGGCGATATCGGGCGAGCGCTGTGCAGGCGCTTTCTCACCGACGGCAACCGCGTCGTGATGCTCGACCGTGACGAAGCCGCGCTTGAAAAAGCCTCCGAGGCGCTCGGATCCGGAACGGCTCTCGTGAGTGCGGTCGCGGATGTGACGGACCTCGCAAGCATCAAGATGGCCATCGCCGAAGTGGAGGAAAGGTTCGGGCCGATTGACGTCCTGGTCAACAACGCCGGTGCCGTCGTCAACCCGACGCTCGCGTCGACCGACGAGACGGGCTGGCTGGCGGATATCGATCTCAATCTCAATGGAGCGTGGCGCTGCGTTCGGGCGATGCAGGACGCCATGATGGCGCGCCGCGAGGGAATCATCGTGAATATTTCTTCGGCCAACGGCTCCGGCATCTACGGCTACCCCGCATACAGCGCCGCAAAGGCCGGTCTCGAACAACTCACGCGATTTCTCGCCGTAGAACTGGGACCGTATGGCATTCGTGCGAACGCAATCGCGCCCGGGACCGTGAAAACGCAGGCCTGGACGGCGCGCGTCGCGGAAAATCCTGAGATCTTCGAACGCCTCAAGAAATGGTACCCGCTCGGGGAGGTCTGCGTGCCCGACGACGTCGCGGGCGTGGCGGCTTTTCTCGTCGGCCCGGACGCGCGGATGATCACGGGCGCGGTCATTCCGGTGGATGGCGGCTTATCTGTCGGATCGGTCACCATGGCGCGTGAATTCTGCGGCGCGGAATTCTGACATTGCCGATGGGGTGACCAGAACGGCATTTTCGGGCGACATCCTGTCGCCTTTCGATAAGTGGGATCTAGGAGACTGCCGGCGTCTCCAAATCGTCGAACCTCACGCCCAGATAGGTTCTATCATCGGCCCACATGCCTCCAACCGAGCCTTTGGGTGACGAATAGAGGATCACCTTTGCGGGATCGTCTCGTTCGACTTCCGCAAACGCCCGTTCCCACGCAGCAACGCCGAAGCTGTCTCCCGGCTTGAAGTAGCCGTCGGAAAAGATCTCGATGCTCCGCACGCTGCTTCGGGGAATGCTTTCGATCCGGATCAGGCTTTCGGGAATCTCAAAGCCGTCGACGCAGGCATAGCCCAGAACCGTCGAGGCGTCGTTCTGATATCCGCCCTGGGCGTTCACGATGCCGCCCGTGACGAGATTTTCGATGTCGCCCTTCGGCACATGCGGAAGCGCCTCGATATTGGCCTCAAGCGCACACTCTTCGATGAGCTCGACATCGGTCCCGTCGAGAACGCCGTCGAAACCATCGAGCGGCTGGCGGGTGCCGTGCCACGTGATGCGACGAGAGATCTGCTCCTGCCGAGCAGGTTCGGAGGTTTTCCTGCAGATGATCGGCCATGCCACGCGTCGCAACGTGGACGTGATGAGATCGAGATCCTTCTCCATGCGCAGGATCTCGGCCCCGTTGAGGCGTACGCCGCTGTCGCCGATGAGGATGATCTCGATCGATGCCTCCCGGATGATAGCGAGCGCAACGGCTGCGGACAGCCGAAGATTCCAATCCGAGCGGACTTTCGTGGACATTCCATGAGCGGTGTAGGCTTCAGAGATTGCGTCCGTCAGCGCCCCGACGATGGCCTTTGCGGATGGCAGGTCACCGGGCGCGCTGAGCAAGTGCTCGAGCGCGCCCTTGACGATCATGGCCGCATATTGACCCGACAACACGCCGTCATAGCGGGTACCGAGGCGATCGGTGACCCCGTCGATGACCGCGTAAGCCCGGCCCGGAAGGACAACGAGGCGGTCCTCGTTCGTTTGAGGCGACAGGGGATTCTTCGCCTCGGAGAACGCCTCGATCAGCATCGTTCAGTCTCTATTTGGCCTGCTCAGCGGTTCTGCAGCGCAGCCTTCCACTTGGCGATCCAGTCGGCGCGGTTCTGCGCTACTTTCTTGATGTCGTATTCGACCAGTTTGACTTCGCTGATCGGTTTCAGACCCGCCCCTGTGACGTCGTTGCGAACCGACCGGCGGCCGATTTCCGATACCAGCTGCTCTTGAACGGGCTTCGAGAGCAGCCAGTCGATGAACACTTTGCCGTTATCCGCATGGGGAGCGCCTTTGACGAGCGCGACGCCGTCGGCAACCGTCGACGAGCCGTCGGCCGGGTAGACGATGTCAACGTTGCCTCCGCCCTTGACGTAATCGAGGGCATTGTCCTCCAAGGTCAGTCCGACGAGGGCCTCGCCGTCATTGACGTAGCGCGGAACCGCACCGGAGCTGTCTGACAGGTTGGTGTTGGCGAGGATCTTGTTATTGACGTCCCAGCCCTTGTCGCCGTAGGCGATCAGCACGGTGGCCAGCTGCTGGAAGGACGAGCCAGAGGTGTCGGCGCGAGCAGCCGAGATCTTGCCCTTCCATTTGGCGTCCCCGAGCTCCGCCCAGGTTTTGGGATAATCGGCGGGCTTCAGGTCTTTCTTGTTCACGGCCATCACCAGCAGAATGCCCGTATAGGGGATCCATTCCGGGCTCACCTTGTAGGCGGGAAGGATGGCCGCATCGTCTTTCGGCTTATAGGTCGTAATCAGGTCCTTGTTGTCCTCGAGCTGCTCGCCGCCGATGCTCCAGATGACGTCGGCCTTCGGTGCGGAGGATTCAGCCTTCACGCGCTTGATGATGTCGCCCGAGCCGGCCTTCACGACGTCGACCTTGATGCCCGTATCCTTCTCGAATTTCGGAACCAGCGCATCGACGATCGATGCCTTGTGGGCTGTGTAGACGACCACGGACTTGTCTTGCGCGATCGCCGCAACGCTCATTGAGGCGAGAAAGACGCCTGCAGTCAGTCCAGCTTTTAACATTTTTATATCCTCCCGGGATCAGGTAGCAAAGCTGCCGCATGTTGCTGAAAGCTATAAGTTTTGTAAAGTCGCCCGAACGGAAGGCGCAGCCTTAGAAAAAAGCAGGAGTGGGGCGTGGCGGAGTTAAAAATTCAGGGGTTGGCCAAGAGTTATAAGGATGTGCGGGTTCTCGAGAGCATCGATCTGGATATCGCGTCGGGAGAGTTCTTCACGCTTTTAGGTCCGAGCGGATGTGGAAAGACCACGTTGCTTCGAACAATTGCAGGATTTCAGCGCCAGGATCGCGGCGAAATCATCGTGAAGGGCGACAGAATCGACCACAAGCCCGCTCACAAGCGTGATATCGGAATGGTTTTCCAGGATTATGCAATCTTTCCGCATCTGACGGTGGCGGAGAATGTGGCTTTTGGCCTGAAAGCGCGTTCGCTGCCGAAGGCCGACATCGATCAGCGGGTCGACGAAAGCCTCAAGATGGTCCGCCTCGACGGCTATCACGGCCGCTATCCGGCGGAGATGTCCGGTGGCCAGCAACAGCGCATCGGCCTTGCCCGCGCCATGGCGATCCGCCCGACCTTGCTGTTGATGGATGAGCCACTTTCCAATCTGGACGCCAAACTTCGCATCGAGTTGCGTGAAGATATCCGCGATATTCAACGCCGCCTGGGCATCACCACCATCTACGTGACCCACGACCAGGAGGAGGCTCTCGCCGTCTCTGACCGCATATGCGTGATGAACAAGGGGAATGTCGAACAGATCGGCACGCCTTACGAAATCTATCGGGAGCCGATTCGCCGTTTCGCGGCCGGCTTCGTCGGCACGATGAATTTTCTTCCTGCCCGAGTCGAAGGCGGCCGCCTGACGGTAGGGAGCCAGTCCATCCCGTTCGCCGGAGAGCGGGGCGAGAGTGCCACCGAAATCGCCTTCCGGCCTGAAAACGTCATCCTCACGAACGAGCCTGTGGAGGGTGAAGTGCTGGCTTTGCGCGCGGAGGTCCGCAAGGTGACGTTCCTTGGCCGCGAGGCGCATTACATGCTGACGACGCCCGCCGGTGAAATCGTCGCGCAGGTTGCCGACCCGAGTGCCGATTTCATCGCCATGGAGGGCCAACCGGTGGAGGTCCGTATCCCGCTGTCCAAGATCGTGCTGTTCGACCGTGAGGGCGATCTCGTCAAGACGGAACAACGCGCATGATCCGTCGCTTCCGGTTCGACATCTGGACCATCGTGCTGATCGCCGCCTGGGCAATTCTGCTGGTGCTGCTGGTATGGCCCCTCTCGTCGATTCTCCGTGCGAGCCTCATCGACAATGTGACGGGCGCGCCCTCGCTCGTCCATTACGTGGAGATCATCTCGACGCGGGTCTATCAGCGAGCCATTGGCAACACGTTCATCGCGGGTTCCGGCGGCATGATTGGTGCTCTCGTCCTGGGCGTCACGCTGGCTTTCGTCACCACACGGTTTCACATCTACGGCCGCGCGCTGATCCAGACGCTCGCGGTGATCGCTCTCGTGTCGCCGCCCTTTATCGGTGCCTATGCGTGGATCGTGCTGTTCGGCGCCAGCGGCGTCGTTCGCAAGGGTCTCGACAGTATCGGGATCTCGATTCCGCCCATCTATGGCGTCGCTGGCGTCATCATGGTGTTCAGTCTGAAATTTTTTCCGCACGTCTTCCTGATCACGTCGGGAGCGCTCGGGGCGATCAATCGCTCGGTCGAGGAAGCCGCTGAAAGTCTCGGAGTACCGCCTGCCAAACGGCTGTTCAAGATCACCTTCCCGCTCATCCTGCCGGCGATTTCCGCAAGCGCCCTCCTGACCTTCGTGCTCTCGATCGCCGACTTCGGAACACCTCGCATCATCGGCCGCGATTTCAACGTGCTGGCAACCGAGGCTTTCAACCTCTTCGCCGGCGAGATCGGCGGAAACCCCGGCATGGCATCGGCCCTGAGCATGGTGCTGATCGTCATCTCGATGACGATCGTCTTCGCCCAACGCTGGGTCCTTCGTCGCAATGTCTATCACAGCAACATGATGAAGAAGCCGGAACGCCAGCACGTGACGGGCCTGAAATCCGCAGGGCTTCATGTGCTGGCATACGGCATCGTTCTGCTCGGCGCCTTGCCGGCTTTCATCGTCGTGTTGTTTTCGTTCCGCCGCACCAGCGGACCGGTGTTCCAGCCGGGGATCAGTTTGCAGAGCTACCAGAAGGTCATCGCAACCGTGTCGGATCCCATCTGGAACACGCTGCTCTTTTCGTCCTCGGCCGTCGTCGCCATCGTGATCACCGGAACGCTGGTGGGATATTTGATATCCCGGCGTCCGGGGATCGCCACGGGTGCGCTCGACGCTCTTCTGATGGTTCCCTATATCGTGCCCGGAATCGTCATGGGCATTGCGTTCATTACCCGGTTCAACGATCCCCCGCTCGCGCTTACCGGCACGGGCCTGATCATCATTCTGGCGGTCTATATCCGACGGCTCCCCTATTCGGCCCGCTCTGTGGCGGCGGCGCTCAAGCAGGTGGGTCCCAATCTGGAAGATGCGGCTGTAAGCCTCGGATATTCTCCCGGCAAAGCGTTCATGAAGGTGACCGTGCCGCTGATCCTGCCCGGCATCATGGCGGGCGCCTTGATGAGTTTCGTCACGGCAATGAACGAGCTCTCGTCATCGCTGGTGCTTTACGTCGGGCGAACCATCACGATGCCGGTTCGCATTTATCTCTCGGTCATGGACGGGGAATACGGCACGGCTTCGGCGCTGTCCACGATCCTCCTCAGCATGACGGTCGTGGCGGTTTATGCGGCTTTCCATCTTTCCGGACGAAAGGAAAGCGCTCTGCTTTGAGCCTGAGGCCATCGCGGATCACCGCATCGTCACATTCTTTGACTTGACCTCCCGATCTCGAGGCATAGAACCGGATACGAGGTTGCGAATCTGTGTTCGCTGCCCTTCCCGACACGCCCGGAGACGTCCCAGCGCAGGCGCGCCCAAGCGGGCGCCAGTGTTTTTGATGGCCGATCCGATGATCGGACGATGAAAAGTTGCCTCTCATGAAGTCCGCCTTCCTGCGTAACGCGATCGTTCTCGGAATGCTTTCGGCGATCGGGCCATTCGCGATCGACATGTATCTTCCGGCTTTCCCTGCCATTGCGCGGGATCTGGCGGTGGATATCCGCGCCGTGCAGATGAGCCTGATGAGCTTCTTTCTGGCGGTCGCGCTCTGCCAGGTCCTCTACGGACCGATTTCGGATCGGGTCGGCAGAAAGCGGCCGATCTATTTCGGCCTGACGCTGTTCGTCATCGGCGGGATCGGGTGCAGCTTCGCGACCAGCGCCGAGGCGCTGATCGCCCTTCGCTTCGTCCAGGGCGTGGGCGCCTGCGCCAGCATGGTGATCACACGGGCGATCATCCGCGACCTGCATACCGGCCATGAGGCGGCGCGCCTCATGGCGACGACGATGCTGGTCTTCAGCGTTTCGCCGATCCTCGCGCCTCTTGCGGGCAGCACATTGACGGAGTTCTTCAGCTGGCGCGTCATCTTCTGGGCGATTGCGCTGATCGGCGTCGGCGGCATCGCCGTGGTGGCTTTTCTCCTTCCTGAGACGCGGAGCATCGAGGCCCGCCAGAGCAGCATCGGGCAGGGCGGGATCGGCAATATCGGCCGAACCTATCTGGGCCTGATGAAGGATCGCCGGTTTGTTTGCCTCGTCTTCATCGGCGGTCTCGGGCAGTCGAGCTTTTTTGCCTATCTGGCGGGTTCGTCGGTGGTGTTCATCGAGCATTTCGGCCTCAGCCCGTCTGCCTACAGCCTGGTGTTTGCGACCAATGCCATCGCGTTCATCGGCGGAGCACAGTTCAACAGTTTCCTGATGAGACGGTTCGGGGCCGAGCGGGTGGTGCGGACCGCCATATCCATCTTTGCCGCCCTCACGAGCACATTGCTCGTCATGACGCTCGGCGGGCTCGACAACGGATTCGTGCTGTGGGGCATGCTTTTCGTCTCTTTCGCCTGCCTCGGCCTGGTGATCCCCTCGACGGCGGTCCTGGCCCTCGAGGCGCATGGCGCTCATGCGGGCACCGCGTCGGCGCTGATGGGAACGCTGCAACTCTGCACGGGCGCCGCCGTCATCGTGCTGGTGAGCGCCTTCTTCGACGGCACATCGAAATCGATGGTGGCGGCCATCGCGGCCTGCGGATTGACCGCCGTGACGCTCAGCTGGCTGGTGCTGCGCCGAGCGCACTCGTTTCGTTAGAGCGCGCATTCTCCGGAGATCCAATCGCGAAACGAGCGCACGAGAGGTGCTTCGGCTTTCGCGTCGGGATACACGAGATAATACGCGCCGCTGCTGGTGAGGCTGCGGGGGAAGAGAACCTGCAACCGTCCGGATGAGAGCTCGTCCGCAATCAGAAAATGCGGAATCAGCCCGACCCCGAGCCCCGCGACCGCCGCCTGCGCCACCATGGCGAATTGCTCGAAACGCGGTCCACGCAAGGGATTGTCGATGGCGATGCCCGCACTTGCAAACCACTCGGCCCACCCCGTCGAGCGCGTGCTCTGCTGGAGAAGAGTCGCCCGCGCCAGATCGGTCGGGTCCGCAATCCGCTCGCGGTAAGCCGGACTGCAAACGGGTACGCATTCCTCACTCATGAGGAACTCACACACGGCACCCGGCCAATGAGGCTGGCCAAAATGAATGGCGGCGTCGAATGGTTCGGCGGTAAAATCGAACGGCACAAGCCTGACGCCGAAATTGACCGTCACGTCCGGGTGGCGTGCGAGAAATGCTGGAATGCGGGGAATGAGCCAACGGGTCCCGAAAGTCGGCAGAACCGCCAGGTTGAGCACCCCGCTTGTCCCAGACAGCGCGATGGCCTGCCGCGTGGCATCCGACAAGTCGCCGAGGGTCTGGCGGATCTGCGCGGCGTACATGCGGCCCACATCCGTCAGGACCACCCGTTGGCGCGTGCGGCTGAACAGGGACAGTCCGAGCGTATCCTCCAATTGCTGGATCTGGCGCGAGACGGCGCTTTGGGTGAGATTGAGCTCATCGGCCGCGCGCGAGACGGAGCCATGGCGCGCCGTGGCCTCAAAGGCCAGAAGATTGCCCACATTGGGAAGAAAGCCGCGACGAAGCACCAGTTCATTCCATTTAAGAATAACCTGCTTCGAAGATGTCGATATACAATGCCCGTGTCCAGAGCGAGTTTGCGGGCCAAATTCGATGTCGCGGCAAGCCCGCGGGGTCGCCCGCAATTAGAAGAAGGATCGACATCATGTCAGGTGCGCACCAGGACCTTGCAAAGCTCGAATGGCAAGACCCGCTCCTGATCGAGGATCTGCTCACCGATGACGAGCGCATGATCCGCGATACCGCTCGCGCTTACGCGCAGGAGAAGCTCCAGCCCCGCATCATCGAGGCCTATCGCGAGGAGAAAACCGACCGTTCGATCTTCAACGAGATGGGCGAACTCGGGCTTCTGGGCGTGACCTTGCCGGAGGATTATGGCTGCGCGGCTGCCTCCTACGTGGCCTACGGCCTCGTTGCGCGGGAGGTCGAGCGGGTCGATTCCGGCTACCGCTCGATGATGAGCGTCCAGTCCTCGCTCGTCATGTACCCGATCTACGCCTACGGCACCGAAGAGCAGCGCAGGAAATATCTGCCGAAGCTTGCGTCGGGTGAATTCGTCGGCTGCTTCGGGCTGACGGAGCCGGATGCGGGCTCAGACCCTGCCGGCATGAAGACACGCGCCGAAAAGATCGACGGTGGGTACCGCCTCACGGGGGCAAAGACGTGGATTTCCAATTCGCCCATCGCGGACGTGTTCGTGGTCTGGGCAAAATCGGCCGCCCACGACAACGCCATTCGGGGTTTTGTTCTCGAGAAGGGCATGAAAGGTCTGTCCGCCCCCAAGATCGGCGGCAAGCTTTCGCTCCGGGCGTCGATCACCGGCGAGATCGTCATGGATGGCGTCGAGGTCCCGGAGGAGGCGTTGTTGCCCAACGTTTCGGGACTCAAAGGTCCGTTCGGCTGCCTCAATCGCGCGCGCTACGGCATCTCGTGGGGATCGCTTGGCGCCGCGGAAGATTGCTGGCATCGGGCGCGGCAATACACCTTGGATCGCAAGCAGTTCGACCGGCCGCTCGCCGCAACCCAGCTGGTTCAGAAGAAGCTCGCCGACATGATGACCGAGATCACCCTTGGGCTCCACGCATCCTTGCGGGTCGGGCGGCTGTTCGACGAGGGCCGCGTTGCGCCCGAGATGATCTCCCTGGTGAAACGCAACAATTGCGGCAAGGCGCTCGACATTGCGCGCGTCGCCCGCGACATGCATGGCGGCAACGGCATCCAGGAAGAGTACCACGTGATGCGTCACGCCCAGAACCTCGAGACCGTCAATACATACGAGGGAACCCATGACGTTCACGCGCTGATTCTCGGGCGCGCGCAAACCGGCTTGCAGGCGTTCTTCTAGAACAGGCGGATCATACAGATGGATAAGCCGCTTGCGGGACTGAAGGTGCTCGAACTCGCCCGCATTCTCGCGGGACCCTGGGTCGGCCAGCTTCTGGCCGATCTCGGTGCCGACGTGGTGAAGGTCGAGCGTCCCGGCGTGGGCGACGACACGCGGGGTTGGGGGCCGCCTTTCATCGAGGCAGCGGATGGCGGCGACCTGTCGGCCGCTTATTTTCACGCCTGCAATCGCGGCAAGCGTTCGATCGAGGTCGATTTCGACACGGATGAGGGCCAGAGCCTGATTCGCGACCTGGCCCTTAACGCCGATGTGGTGGTGGAGAATTTCAAAGTCGGCGGCCTGAAGAAATACGGTCTCGACTATGAGAGCCTGAAGGCGGTCAATCCGCGGCTGGTCTATTGCTCGATCACCGGCTTTGGCCAGGATGGGCCCTATGCATCACGCGCCGGTTACGACTTCATGATCCAGGGCATGGGCGGGATCATGGATTTGACGGGCGATCCCGATGGCGAGCCTCATAAGATCGGGGTCGCGTTCGCGGACATTTTCACCGGCGTTTATTCGGTCGTGGGGATCCTCGCGGCCTTGCGGCGGCGCGACGAGACCGGCGCGGGTGCTCAACTCGACATGGCGCTGCTCGATGTCCAGACCAGTGTTCTGGCCAATCAAGCGATGAATTATCTCGCGTCGGGACAGACGCCCCGTCGCATGGGTAATGCGCACCCCAATATCGTGCCCTATCAGGTCTTTCCGGTTGCCGACGGGCACGTGATCGTCGCGGTCGGCAATGACGGTCAGTTCGCCCGGTTCGCGGCGATTCTCGGAACGCCGGAGCTGGCGCAGGACGAGCGCTTCATGAGCAATGTCGGGCGCGTGAGCCATCGAGCCGATCTGGTGCCTTTGCTGACGGCAAAAACCATCAGGATGACGCGCGACGGGCTCCTTTCGGCCCTGGAGGCCCAGGGCGTTCCAGCAGGCCCGATCAACAATGTGGCGGATGTCTTTGCGGATCCCCAGGTGGTCGCCCGGGGCATGAGGGTTGATCTGCCATCGGCAGCGGCCAAAAACGGCGCGATCCCGTCCGTCCGCTCCCCCATCGTGATGGACGGTCTTCCGATGACGTCGGACCGACCGTCTCCCCGGCTGGGAGAGCATACGCACGAGATCCTGAACGATCCCTCGTGGATCGGCTGATTCCTACCCGGCGATGCCTTTTTCGAGAAGCTTCGCAATCGCGGTGGCGATGCGTTCGCGATCTTCTTCGGAAAATGGGCTGAGGTCGTGCATCTCGAAGCTGTTCAGCCCCTCCACCGCGAGCCAGCCGATCAGGCACGCATCGAGGTCGTCCGCCGTAGAGCGCATCTCTCCAAGCGTTTTCCGGATCACCTCCCGGACCGGCTCCAAAAGAGCGGGATTCTCCGATGAGGCAGCGAGCATCCCGTTCGCCACGTCCTTCATCTTGCCGGCCCGCATCTTGAGAAGGGCCGCCGTGCAGAGTCGAGCTTCGAGATTTCGTCCGGCCGGCACCTGCCCACGAAGCGCCTCTTTTTCAGCCGAAACTTCGTCGATCATCCGCTGGATCATGGCCTGCAGGAGAGCTTCCTTGTTGGGGAAGTTGTAGAGCAGACCCCCTTTGCTCAGCCCTGCGCGCTCGGCGACCGCCTCGAGGGTCAGCCGACCCGAGCCAATCGACCCGACAAGCTCCGCCGCTGCGTCGAGGATCTTCTCGCGGGAGCTCTTGCGCCCGCGGCCACAATTGAACATTCGCACCTCTTTTACACTCTTGCACTGAACCGTCCAGACGGTATATAAAGCGAGCCTCTTGCCTTGGCGTCAAGTGAAACTTGCGGTAAGGCAGCGCCTCCAAAACATCAACCGTCGGCTTTAAGCCTGACGTTGGAACACGGATAAGCCATCCTATGAAACGTCGCATCGTAGTCACTCTCGTGTTTGTCCTTGCGATCGGACTTTGCGCCGGGCTGATCTGGTTCAACTTCTTCAAGGAGCGCATGATCAAGGACTTCTTCGCCAACATGAAGCCGCCCGCACAGGCGGTCTCGTCGGCGAAGGTCGAAGCCAAGACATGGACTCCCGGCATCGGCGCGATCGGCACTGCCCGGGCGGCAAACGGCGTCGAACTGGCCTTTGAGACAGCGGGCATCGTCAAGGACATCAAATTCAAAGCGAACCAGAGCGTCGCCAAGGGCGAAGTTCTGGTGCAGCTCGACGATACTGTCGAGCGGGCCGACCTGCAGGACGTGCAGGCCAACGTGAAAACCGCCGAAAGCAATTACGAGCGCGCCAAGACGCTGTCCACCCGCGGCTATGGCACCGAAGCGAATTTCGATCAGGCGAGCGCGCTTCTGGCGGCCGCGCGGTCGCGTCTCGCCCGGTTGCAGGCAACCATCGAGCAGAAGGCCCTGAAGGCTCCCTTCTCCGGCGTCATCGGCATTTCGCGGATCGATGTCGGCCAATATCTTCAGCCAGGCACGGTGATCGCCAGCTTCCAGGATCTCGATTCGATGAAGGTCGATTTCACCGTTCCGGAGCAGGTGGCCTCACAGGTCAAGCTTGGGAACGAGGTCCGGGTCGGCGTCAGCGAAACCAATCTTCCCTTTACGGGCAAGGTGACCGGCAAGGATCCGCGGGTCGATCCCAAGACGCGGCTGGTCTCCGTTCAGGCGCTGGTTGCGGATAATAAAGACGCCTCCGTCCTGCCGGGCCAGTTCCTTCATGTCGAGGTCGTGCTTCCCCCCGAGCCGAATGTCGTGACGGTTCCGCAGACTGCCGTCATCGCGTCGCTCTACGGCGACTACGTCTTTACCATCGACGAAGAAGAGAGGGCTGGCGCGAAGGTGCTCGTCACCAAGCAGGTCTTCGTAAAGACCGGGCGTCGCCGTGGCGGCGCCATCGAAGTGGTGTCGGGAATCGCGCCCGGCCAGCTGGTGGTCGCGTCGGGGCAGAACAAGCTTCAGGCCGGTTCGACGGTCAAGATCAACAACAGCATTGACGTGACCAAGTTCGATGCGACCAAACTCGCCAACGGGCAGTAGGCACACGCTATGAGTTTCACCGAGCTCTTTATCCGACGCCCCGTCTTGTCGATGGTGGTGAGTCTCCTCATCCTTCTGCTCGGCGCGCAAGGGTTGATAAGTCTTCAGGTCCGGCAATACCCGGAAGTCGAAGAAACCACGATCACCATCACCACGACATACGTGGGCGCGAGCGCGGATTTGATGCAGGGCTTCATCAGCACGCCCATCGCAAAATCCGTGTCGAGCGCGGAAGGCGTCGACTATGTGACGTCGCAGAGCCGCCTCGGCGTGAGCACCGTGTCGGTCCGCATGCGCCTGAACACGGATCCCAACGCGGCGCTCACCGAAGTGACCGCGAAGGTGCAGCAGGTGCGCGCGCAATTGCCCACGGATGCGGAAGATCCGGTCATCATGAAGGGCACCGGCCAGACCTTCGCGTTGATGTATCTCACCTTCGCGAGTTCGGAGATGAATTCCGAGCAGGTTTCGGAGTTTCTCACGCGTGTGATTCAACCTCGCTTCGCCACGCTGGAAGGCGTCGGCGGGGCCGAGATCCTTGGCGGCCGCGAGTTCTCCATGCGGGTCTGGCTCGATCCGCAACGATTGGCGGCGCGAGGGGTGACTGCAAGCGATGTCGTTGGGGCGATCCGCGCCAGCAACTTCCTCGCCGCACCGGGCAAGACCAAGAACGAGTTTACGGCCTACGCGATCGAGATGCAGACGACGTTCCAGACGCCTGAGAGTTTCGCAACGCTGCCGATTCGCTCCAACGGCGATCAGCTCGTGCGCCTTCGCGACGTGGCGGACGTGGAACTCGGCCCGAAGAGCACCGACACCAAGGTCAGCTTCAACGGCAAGGAAGGCACCTTCATCGGCATCACCCCGACGCCCGCGGGCAATCCGCTGAGCGTCGCCTCCGAGGTCACGAAGGCAGTCGACCAAATTAGGCCCACACTGCCCAAGGGCATGACGGTCGAGATCGTCTACGACGCTTCCAACTTCATCTCCGCGTCGATCGAGGAGGTTTTCAAGACCATCGGCGAGGCGGCGCTCATCGTCATCGTGGTGATCCTCCTGTTCCTGGGCTCGTTCCGCTCGGTGCTGATCCCCATCGTGACTATTCCGCTCTCCCTCGTGGGCGTCTGTTTCGTTCTCTTCGCCCTCGGCTATTCGATCAACCTGCTGACATTGCTGGCGATGGTGCTGGCGATCGGCCTCGTGGTCGACGACGCCATCGTTGTGCTTGAGAACATTCACCGGCACATCGAGGAGGGTCTGAAACCAATCGATGCGGCGATCGTCGGCATGAAGGAGATCTTCGTCCCCATCGTGTCGATGACCATCACGCTCGCGGCCGTTTACGCGCCGATCGGCTTTACCCAGGGCCTGACCGGCACGCTCTTTCGTGAATTTGCGTTCACGCTTGCGGGCGCGGTCGTCATCTCGGGCATCATCGCCGTAACACTTTCGCCGATGATGTCCGCCATGTTGCTCAAGCCGCACGGCCATGGTGGGCAGAAGGGCTTTGCGGGTTTTGTCGACCGCACGTTCACCAAAATCGAGAACTGGTATTCGCGCCGCCTCTCGGGCTCGCTCGATTACCGGCCCATCACCCTAATCATCGTCGCGGCGCTTCTCGGCACGACCGTCTTCCTGTTCATGAAGACGCCGTC
This sequence comes from uncultured Alphaproteobacteria bacterium, assembly GCA_963828985.1. GTDB lineage: Bacteria > Pseudomonadota > Alphaproteobacteria > Rhizobiales > Beijerinckiaceae > Microvirga. The sequence continues at coordinate 599,000 of CAWHGT010000003.1, read as the reverse complement.
CGAACTCGCTCCTGAAGAGGATCAGGGTGCATATCTGGGGCTCGTCAACACGCCGCAATATGCGACGGTCGACTACACGCAGGCATTTGCCGCCGGGTTCACGCGCGCCGGCGAGAAGATCCCCGAGATCGACGACACGTTCCTGATCGCCGGCATCGACGGCGGCGGCAGCGGCTTCGTGGGCTTCAAGCTCAAGGAATGGTCCGAACGTTCAAAGAAGGGCGCCCAGACCAAGCAGGAAATCCAGAATCTGCTCAACGAGAATGCGGGCGTGCAGGCCTTCGTCTTCTCACCCCCGTCGCTTCCCGGCGCCGGTGGTGGGCTTCCGATCCAGTATGTTCTCAGGACCATCGGCGATCCCGCTCAGGCCTACGAGGTCGGCGAGCAAGTGAAGGCGAAGGCGACGGCCTCGGGCAAGTTCATCGTGGTCGCCAACTCGGTGAGCTACCAGACGCCGCGCGCCCGGATCATCGTGGATCGCGACCGAGCGGCAGCGCTCGGTGTACCGGTGAGCGAGATCGGTACCACGCTTGGCGCGTTGGTTGGCGGCGCGTCGATTTCCAAGTTCGACCGCGATAACCGCAGCTATGATGTCGTCAGTCAGGTGAGGCAGAACGATCGCCTCAATCCGGAGCGACTCACAGAGTTCTTCGTGCGCGCCGCGGACGGGTCGATGGTTCCCCTTTCGGCTCTGGTGCGCATCGAGACCGACGCGGCGCCCGCGTCTATCGAGCAGTTCAACCAGCTGAATTCGGCGACGCTGTCTGCGCTTCCTCTCCCCGGCATCACGACGTCGGAGGGCCTTGCCACCTTGCGGCAGATCGCCCGGGAGACCATGCCGCAGGGCTTCTACGAGGATTATGCGGGGCAATCCCGCCTGGAGGTGCAGGAGGGAAGCTCCATCGCGCTCGCCTTCGGGCTTGCGATCATCGTGATTTATCTGGTGCTCGCCGCGCAATTCGAGAGTTTCCGCGATCCGTTCATCATCATGATGTCGGTTCCGCTCTCGATGTTCGGCGCCATGATCTTCCTTAATCTCGGCCTTGCCACGCTGAACATCTACACGGAGGTCGGGCTGATCACGCTCGTGGGACTGATCACCAAGCACGGCATCCTGATGGTGGAATTCGCCAACGACTACAAGGAGAAGCACGGCGTCGACAATCGTCGCGCGATCGAGGAGGCGGCGAAAGTCAGGCTTCGGCCGATCCTGATGACGACCGCCGCCATGGTGCTGGGCGTGGCGCCTTTGCTCTATGCCAACGGGGCTGGCGCCGCCGCGCGGTTCTCCATGGGCCTCGTGATTGCGTCGGGCATGTCGATCGGCACGATCTTCACGCTTTTCGTGGTGCCGATGTTCTACACCTACATCGCTCGCCAGCCGAAACTGGCTCAAAAGGTCAGCAAGGAGCCCTACGCTCCGCCGCGGGCCTGGGCTGCGGAATAAACAAAAAGGCCGGGCGATGCCCGGCCTTTTTTTGATCCATAGGACGCCGGTTAGCGAGCGCTTTCGCCCTCGACTTCGATGAAGGCCGAGAGAGATTTGAAACCCGCTTGCTCGGCCGCGATTTTCACGGCCTCCGCCACTTCCGCAGAATGAATTTCGACCGTCTTGCCGGTCTTTGTGCAGACGAACATCACCTTCATGGCGTTCACCTCCGGCTGGCCGTGCGACACGATATAGGAGTTCTGGGTCGCCAAGCGGTGGACGAGGCCCGCATCCCTAAGGAAGTCCAGAGCGCGATAGATGGTGACGGGCGCCAGGCGCTTCTTGTCGCTGCTGAGCCGATCCACCAGATCGTACGCCCCAACCGGACCACCGGTCTGGACCAACTCGCGGTAAACCCGCTCCCGGATCGGCGTCAGCCGAAGGTTGTTGGCTCGGCAGAGGTCGTCTGCGCGTTGGAGGAGGGTTTCTTCTTCGTCTTTCCTAACGGCTCGGGCGTTCATGAAAATAGCTCCTGTAATAACAAATCCTACATGTTTATATAGGGAAAGATCGGACGGCACAATGTGGTATCGTTGCAATTTCTGCTTGCAATTTTGCCGTTTGCGAAACTGACGGTGAGATTTTCGCCCAATTGAGCCGTTTCTGCCGGTCGGAGGCAGCAGTGGCGGATCGCGTCAGCGTTTACTTTCCGACTCTCTCGAACACGAATCACAAAGACCGCGGACCTCGATCGTTACATTCTTCATCGCGAAAGCGTTGGCCCCGCTCCATAATTCAAGGCGCTCTCCGATTTGAGGGTCGGTAAACTCCGTCGCTGTCCCGCAATTGTCGCATATGGCAAAGGCTGCCATTTCGTGATGGTGCGGGTGAAGATGCTGGCAGGCCACATAGGCATTCAAGCTCTCCAGGCGGTGGGCCAAGCCCTTTTGGATAAGCTTGTCCAAGGATCGATAGACAGTTGGCGGGGTGACCGGGCCCTTCGACCTCATTTTGTCGAGCACGTCATACGCCGAAAGCGGATTGCGGGCCGACGTCAGGATCCGATGGACACGCTTTTGCGTGTCGTTGAGGTCGTCAGTGGCGTGCTGGTGATTCTTCAAGCTCATCATGTCCGTCGCACCGTGAGAGAGACGAGACGTCCACTCGACCGAGTCGTTCCTTCTCTCTCACCTAGCGTGTGGGCGATCTCCTGTCACCGCCACCGCGGACAAACAGACGCTGCTATCGCTTCTCCAATTCGTTCTCCCCGCCACCGTCCGAGATGATCCGGCCCTCTCTGGGTACGCGCGTCACCTTTGGCGGATCGCTCGCCGGAAAAGTGTCCTCGAGTTCGCGGTCCAGTTCCCGATCGAGTTCCTCGTCCGTCCGGATGTCCGGCTGAGGCTGGTGAGGATGCTTGCCCACTTCTCCGATCCCTCATGCTCGCTTTGCGCGCTTCTCTCTATGTAGGTGCTCTTCTCAAAATCGCGATATCTCCCGGGTCGAGCAGACGACGATGCCTCATGTTTGGGCACGCGCTCCATTCGTGGGCGATCAGGCGGGATAGGCGGATGCGCCCGTGACATTCCTTCGAAAGCCCCAACGCTGGCGCAACTCCCGCCAAGTCATGAATGGCACGATTGTTGCTTGGACTGTTCAGCTGCTTCGGGGGCAGTTTGGACAAGGAGACACCGATGTCGTTTGCGAACTGGACGAAAAAGAACACGCGGTTGCTGGCCGCCACGGTGGCGTTGTCCACCGGCTTGCTGGGTGCGGCGCATGCGCAGGAGACGATCAAGATCGGCGTGCTGCATTCGCTCTCGGGAACCATGGCAATCAGCGAGACGACGCTGAAGGACGCCATGCTCATGCTGATTGAAGAGCAGAACAAGAAAGGCGGCGTCCTCGGCAAGAAGCTCGAAGCCGTCGTCGTCGATCCGGCCTCGAACTGGCCTCTCTTTGCGGAGAAAGCCCGCGAGCTGATCGGCAAGGACAAGGTCGTGGCGGTCTTCGGCTGCTGGACCTCCGTGTCGCGCAAATCCGTGCTCCCTGTCTTCAAGGAGCTCAACAGCGTCCTGTTCTACCCCGTCCAGTACGAGGGTGAAGAGAGCGAGCGCAACGTCTTCTACACGGGCGCCGCGCCCAACCAGCAGGCGATCCCCGCGGTCGACTACCTCGCCAAGGAAGAGAAGGTGGAGCGTTGGGTGCTGGCGGGCACCGATTATGTCTATCCGCGCACGACCAACAAAATCCTCGAGGCTTATCTGAAATCGAAGGGCGTGAAGTCCGAGGACATCATGATCAACTACACGCCATTCGGACATTCCGATTGGCAGACCATCGTGGCCGACATCAAGAAGTTCGGATCGGCCGGCAAGAAGACAGCCGTCGTCTCGACCATCAACGGCGACGCCAATGTGCCCTTCTACAAGGAACTTTCGAACCAGGGCGTCAAGGCGACGGACATCCCCGTCGTGGCCTTCTCGGTCGGCGAGGAAGAGCTCGCGGGCATCGACACCAAGCCGCTCGTCGGCCATCTCGCCGCCTGGAACTACTTCGAATCCATCGACACGCCCGACAACAAGGCCTTCATCGAAAAGTGGAAGGCTTTCACCAAGAACGACAAGCGCGTGACCAACGATCCGATGGAAGCCCATGTGATCGGCTTCAACATGTGGGTGAAGGCGGTCGAGAAAGCCGGCAGCACGGACCCCGACAAGGTAATCCCCGCGATCGTCGGCGTGCAGGTTCCCAACCTTACCGGCGGCATCTCCGAGATGCTCCCGAACCACCATGTCTCCAAGCCCGTCTTCATTGGCGAGATCAAGGACAATGGGCAGTTCGACGTGGTGTGGAAGACCGAGGGTCTCGTTCCTGGCGATGCCTGGTCGAAGCACCTGGACGGATCGAAAGATCTGATTGCCGATTGGAAGACGCTCAATTGCGGCAACTACAACACCGTCACCAAGAAGTGCGGTGCCTGATACCTCGATGCGAGGGCGGCCCTTGCCGCCTTCGTTCTTCCTTTGAACGAGGTTTCTGCATGACATCCCTTTGCAAGGCCCTTCTTGCCCTTGTCGTCTCTCTCCTGCTGTGGACAGTTCCACAGACGGCACGGGCGGGTGCCTATGAAGACGCGGTGGCGAAGTTCACCTCCGACAGCTATGCGGACACGGAAGCAGCCGTTGCCGGCGTGGCGGAGAGTGGACACGCAAAGGCTCAACTCGTCATCGAGGCCTTGCGCAGCAACGTGCTGTTCGTCGGAGGTGGCAAGGTCGCAATCCGGGACCAGAATGGCGCTTTCCAGGATGTTGCAACGGGCGAGGCGCTGGAAGCATCGCTTGCCGTTTCCCTCAAACCTGTCCGGGTCAACAATCGCGTCCGCCGCGCGGTCGATGCCGCGCTGGGGACCCTGACGCTTCTTAGTCCCGAAACCAGCAAGCGCCTGGATGCCGCCGGCGCAGTATTCCGGTCCCGCGATGTCGCAGCCCTGCCGGCTCTGACGAAAGCGCTCACGCAAGAGAGCGACGACCGCGTCCGGACGGCGATGATTGAGGCACGGGCCGCTATCATTCTGAATCAGCCGGATTCTACCTCCGCCGACAGGTTGTCCGCCGTCGAGACCCTTCGCAATCTCGGAAACCAGAACGCCCTGGCGCTCCTTGCAAACATACCCGCCGGCGCCTCCCCGGACATCGTCGAGGCGGCCCGCGCCGCTTCGGAATCGATTGCCGCCAACCTTGCTCTCTGGAATGCGTTTCAGAACGTCTGGTACGGAATCTCTCTTGGCTCGGTCCTGCTGTTGGCTGCCATCGGGCTCGCCATCACCTTTGGCACAATGGGCGTCATCAACATGGCCCATGGCGAGATGGTGATGATCGGGGCCTACACGACCTTCGTCGTGCAGGAGATCATCCGCACCCACGCGCCAGGATTATTCGGCGCATCCCTGTTCGTTGCTTTACCGCTGGCATTCCTGATCGCGGGCGCCATCGGCATCGCCATCGAGCGGTTGGTCATCCGCTTTCTCTATGGCCGGTCTCTCGAAACCCTGCTTGCAACCTGGGGGCTCTCGCTCATGCTGCAGCAGGCGGTGCGAACCATCTTCGGGCCGAGTAACCGCGAGGTTGGGACGCCGGACTGGATGAGCGGCGCTGTTCAACTCGGCGGCCTGAGCTTCACGTATAATCGCATCGCCATCGTGATCTTCGCGTTCGCGGTCTTTGCCGCGCTGCTTCTCGTCATGCGCTACACCGCGCTCGGTCTTTACATGCGCGCAGTGACCCAGAACAGGCGAATGGCCGGTTCAGTCGGCATCCGCACCAATCGCATCGACGCACTCGCCTTTGGGCTTGGTTCAGGAGTTGCGGGAATTGCCGGCGTAGCCCTGTCGCAAATCGACAATGTCAGCCCGAATTTGGGCCAGAGCTACATCATCGACAGCTTCCTCGTTGTCGTCTTCGGAGGGGTCGGCAACCTCTGGGGCACCCTTGTGGGCGCCATGACGCTGGGGATCGCCAACAAGCTGCTGGAGCCCTATGCGGGCGCCGTGCTCGGCAAGATTCTGCTTCTCGTCGCGATCATTCTCTTCATCCAGCGACGCCCGCGCGGCCTGTTCGCACTCAAAGGAAGGGCCGCCGAGGCATGAACACGCAAACTGTCTTCAGCCGGCAGGCTGTCACCGTGCTGGTTCTGCTGTCTCTCGCGGCCGTGATCGTTCCCGTCCTCAACCTGGCAACGACGCCATCATCCGCTTTGCACATTTCGGATCACTTGATCCCGCTTTTCGGCAAGTATTTGTGTTTTGCCCTGCTGGCGCTGTCGGTGGACCTTGTCTGGGGATTTTGCGGAATCCTTTCGCTCGGTCACGGCGCATTCTTTGCCCTCGGGGGATATGCAATGGGCATGTACATGATGCGACAGGTGGGACCGCGCGGCGTCTACGCAGATCCGACATTGCCCGATTTCATGGTTTTCCTGAACTGGAAGGAACTTCCCTGGTTCTGGCAGGGATTTGATCATTTTCCCTATGCGGTTTTGATGATGCTTGTCGCACCGGGACTTCTGGCGCTCATCTTCGGATGGTTCGCGTTCCGGTCGCGGGTCACCGGCGTGTATCTCTCGATCATGACGCAGGCCATGACCTTCGCGCTCATGCTGGCGTTCTTTCGCAACGACATGGGTTTCGGCGGCAATAACGGCCTGACCGATTTCAAGGACATCCTCGGCTTCTCCGTTCAGGCGAAGTCGACCCGCATCGCGCTCTTTGTGCTCTCCGCCATCGCTCTTGCCGGATCCTACCTGCTGTGTCGCTGGGTCGTGACGTCGAAACTCGGGAAGGTGCTCGTCGCGGGGCGCGATGCGGAGAGCCGCATCCGGTTCCTTGGCTACCATGTGGAGCAATACAAACTCGTGGTCTTCACTCTATCGGCCATGTTGGCGGGTGTCGCAGGAGCCCTTTACGTTCCTCAGGTCGGCATCATCAATCCAAGCGAGTTTGCCCCCGCGAACTCGATCGAGGCCGTGATCTGGGTGGCGGTGGGAGGGCGCGGTACGCTGGCGGGAGCGATCCTCGGAGCGATTGTGGTCAATGCCGGCAAGACCTGGTTCACCGGCGCGCTTCCCGAGTATTGGCTCTTTGCGCTCGGCGGATTGTTCGTGTTCGTCACCCTGTTCATGCCGAAGGGCATTCTCGGTGCTGTCGGGACGCTGTGGAGTCGCGCCAAAGCGCGGCATCGCGAGGCACCCGCCGCAGTCGTTTCGCAGGCGGCGGAGTAGGCATGCGCGCTTCCACAACCCCCACATTGCTCTATCTCGACAACGTCAGCGTTTCTTTCGACGGCTTTCGCGCCTTGAATGCCCTGTCGCTCACCATCGATCACAATGAAATGCGCGCCATCATCGGTCCGAACGGTGCAGGCAAGACGACGATGATGGATGTCATCACGGGGAAGACCAAGCCGGATACGGGGCAGGCTGTCTTCGACGGTTCGCACGACTTGACCGTGATGGACGAGGCGACGATCGCGGAACTCGGAATTGGACGAAAATTCCAGACGCCGACGGTGTTCGAGCATCACACCGTGGAGGACAATATCCTTCTGGCCCTCAAGGCAGATCGAAGGCCGTTTTCCGCCCTTCTGTCGCGGCGCGATGCCATCGAGCGGGATCGGATCCACGCTGTGCTTGAACGTGTTCGCCTGACCGGCCAGCGACACCGCCCGGCGGCCGAACTGTCCCATGGCCAGAAGCAATGGCTCGAAATCGGAATGCTTCTGGCTCAGGAGCCGAAGCTGCTTCTGGTGGATGAGCCCGCAGCCGGCATGACCGACCAGGAAACCGCGGATACGGCCGATCTGCTGCGCGAGATCGCCACCACCAGGGCCGTTGTGGTCGTCGAGCATGATATGACCTTCGTGCGAGACCTCGGCGTGAAGGTCACGTGCCTGCATGAGGGGTCCGTGCTGGCGGAAGGACCGCTCGACGATGTGAGCGCGAATGAGCGGGTCATCGAAGTTTATCTGGGGCGATGAGAATGCTGGCAATCGACAATCTCTCGCTCAAGTACGGCGCCTCGCAGGCCCTGCGAAGCGTAAGTCTCGAGGCGCCCGTCGGCGAGGTCACCTGCGTGCTGGGCCGGAACGGCGTCGGCAAGACGTCGCTGCTGCGGGCGCTTTCGGGCCAGCGAGCGATCTCTGCCGGAAGCATCAGATTCGACGGACAGGACATCACACGAACTCAAACCCTTCGAGCGTGCGGCGCTCGGCGTTGCCTACGTGCCCCAGGGGCGCGAGATTTTCCCCTTCCTCACGGTGAAGGAAAACCTGGAGACGGCCTTCGCGCCGCTCAAACGCGGAACACGAACGATCCCGGACGAAGTCTTCGAGCTGTTCCCCATCCTCGGGTCCATGCTGGGGCGTCGGGGAGGCGATCTGTCCGGCGGTCAGCAGCAACAGCTCGCCATCGGTCGCGCGCTGGTCATGCGACCACGGCTGCTTCTGCTGGATGAGCCGACCGAGGGCATCCAGCCGTCGATCATCAAGGATATCGGACGAGCGATTTCGTATCTGAGAGGCCGCAAGGATATGGCCATCATCCTCGTAGAGCAATATTTTGACTTTGCGCGCGAGTTGGCGGACCGTTTCGTCATCATGGAGCGTGGAGCGATCGTTCAACGGGGCGACCGCGCAGCTCTCGCGGGGGATGATGTCCGTCAACGTCTGGCCATCTGAAATCACAGCCCACAGTCCGCTGCCAAACGTCAGCGTGCTATCGGCAAAGTGCTGCTCAGTGCGCAGCGCCTGGAAGGGCGGACCCGTCCCATGCGGATCGCGGAAAGCGGCTCCATGCGCATAAGATTGCCGCGAGGATCCGGGGAGGGCCTCGATGCGGTGATCGTGAACACGGCCGGGGGGATTGCCTGCGGCGATCGCTTCGAGGTTGAAATCGAAGCTGCGGAGGGCGCGTCCATCACTGTCGCGACACCTGCAGCCGAGAAGGTATATCGCTCCGATGGTCCGGTCTCGCATGTGCTGACGCGATTGACCGTGGGGCCACAAGCACGCATCGAGTGGTTACCGCAGGAAACCATACTGTTCGATCATGCGAGGCTTTCCCGCCGCCTCGATGCCTGCATGGCTGAAAATGGAAGTCTCAGCATCTTCGAGGCGGTGGTTTTCGGCCGCGCAACGCGCTCCGAGATCATGTCGGACGGGCTGTTTTCCGATCATTGGCGGATCAGGCGCGGGGGGCGTCTGATCTACGCCGATACTTTCAGGCTCGCGGGCCCTATCAGCCACTTGCTGAAAAAACCCACGATCGCCAACGACGCGCGAGCGGTCGCAACCTTTCTGTATGTGGGTCCCGATGCCGAGGCGCGGCTTGAAGCCGTGCGGGCATCGCTTACGAACGAGGGCGGCGGCGAGGCGGCGGCGAGCGCCTGGAATGGCCTCCTGGCAGTTCGCTTCAGCGACGTCACGATCGAAAGACTTCGTGTCGCCGCTACGCGATTTCTCGTAGAATTTCGCGCGGCCCCTCTGCCGCGCGTATGGCTAAGCTAAGGACGTCCCATGAATCTCACGGCCCGTGAAAAGGACAAGCTTCTCGTCGCGATGGCGGCCATGGTTGCGCGCCGTCGGCTTGAGCGAGGGGTCAAGCTCAATCACCCGGAGGCGATTGCGTTGATCACCGACACCGTTGTGGAGGGCGCGCGCGACGGACGCAGTGTCGCCGAACTCATGGAATCAGGCGCCCATGTGATCTCGGCCGACCAGGTCATGGAAGGCGTCGCGGAAATGATTCACGACATCCAGGTCGAAGCCACCTTTCCGGACGGCACGAAACTGGTCACCGTCCACCATCCCATCCGTGGAGCAGCGAGCGCGCACGAGCCGGGCGAAGTGCTGACGCTGGAGGGGGAGATCGTGTTCAACGAAGGAGCCGAACGGCTTACCCTCACGGTGGCCAATACCGGCGATCGACCCATACAGGTAGGGAGTCACTATCATTTCTACGAGACGAATCCCGCACTTGCCTTCGACCGTGAGAAAACGCGCGGCATGAGGCTCGACATCGCACCCGGAACGGCGATCCGTTTCGAACCTGGCTCCACCCGAGAGGTCACGCTCGTGCCCTTCCTCGGAAAACGCGAGGTTCACGGCTTTCGCGGCGACGTGATGGGAGCGCTATCATGAGCAACGCTCGCAAACCGGCATCGATCAGCCGCTCAGCCTATGCGCACATGTTCGGACCGACAACGGGCGATCGGGTCAGACTCGCCGACACGGCGCTCTACATCGAGATCGAGCGCGACTTCACGACCTATGGCGAAGAAGTGAAGTTCGGCGGTGGCAAGGTCATCAGGGACGGCATGGGCCAGAGCCAGGTAACCAGACGCGACGGAGCCGTGGATACCGTCATCACCAATGCGGTCATTCTCGATCACTGGGGCGTGGTGAAAGCCGATATCGGCATCCGCGACGGGCGTATCGCCCGAATCGGAAAAGCCGGCAATCCTGACATCCAGCCCGGAATCGATATTGTCATCGGGCCGGGCACGGAGGTCATCGCGGCGGAAGGCAAGATCGTCACCGCCGGCGGCTTCGACTCGCACATCCACTTCATCTGCCCGCAGCAGATCGACGAAGCGCTGATGTCGGGCATCACCACCATGTTGGGAGGCGGTACCGGTCCGGCGACGGGAACGTTCGCCACCACCTGCACGCCGGGGCCGTGGCATCTCGCGCGCATGATCGAAGCGGCAGACGCATTTCCGATGAACCTCGCATTTACGGGCAAAGGCAACGCGTCTACGCCCGGCGCGCTCGAGGAGATGATTCTTGGAGGGGCCTGCGCGCTGAAGCTGCACGAGGATTGGGGCACCACACCGGCTGCCATCGATTGCTGCCTCACCGTTGCGGATGAATACGATGTCCAGACGATGATTCACACGGATACGCTGAACGAATCCGGGTTTGTCGAAGATACGATCGCGGCCTTCAAGGGCCGCACGATCCACGCATTTCATACCGAGGGTGCCGGCGGCGGCCATGCGCCGGACATCATCAAGGTGGCGGGGCTTCCCAACGTCCTGCCATCTTCCACCAACCCGACGCGGCCCTACACCGTGAACACCATCGACGAGCATCTCGACATGCTGATGGTGTGCCACCACCTCGATCCGTCGATCCCGGAAGATCTCGCTTTCGCCGAGAGCCGGATTCGCAAGGAGACAATCGCCGCCGAGGATATTCTGCACGACCTCGGCGCGCTCTCGATGATGTCCTCGGACAGCCAGGCGATGGGGCGTGTCGGAGAAGTCATCATTCGAACCTGGCAGACTGCCCACAAGATGAAGGTGCAGCGCGGTCCACTTCCCGGGGAAAGCGGGCAAAACGACAATCTTCGGGCTCGCCGCTATATCGCCAAGTACACAATCAACCCGGCTATCGCCCACGGCGTCTCCTCTCATGTGGGCTCTGTGGAGCCCGGCAAGCTTGCGGATCTGGTGGTTTGGACGCCGGCGTTCTTCGGCGTGAAACCCGATCTTGTCGTCAAGGGCGGCACCATCGCGGCCGCCGCGATGGGTGATCCGAATGCGTCGATCCCGACGCCGCAGCCGGTTCATTACCGCCCCATGTTCGGTGCTTTCGGACGTGCTGTCACGGCCACATCCCTGACCTTCGTGTCCAAAGCCTCGATCGAGAATGGATTGGCGGAACGCCTCGGCGTGCAGAAGCAATTGGTAGCGGTGGAGAATGTCCGCGGTGGAATCGGCAAGAAAGACATGATCCTCAACGACGCTACGCCCTTCATCGAGGTCGATCCCGAAACCTATGACGTCCATGCGGATGGCGAGTTGCTCGTATGCGAGCCGGCTGCCGTCCTGCCCATGGCGCAACGCTACTTCCTGTTCTGACATGATCCGGGCATCCACAATCATTCGCCGCGGCGAGATCGATACCGATCGCATCGTCGACGTGATCACGCTCGACCACGGTGACCGACATCGCCGACGCATCGCGCTTCGGGCAGATGGGGGAACGGATTTCCTCCTCGATCTTCCTCAAGCGGACGTCCTTCATGACGGCGACGCCATCTTGCTCGAGACCGGCTGGCTCATCGAGGTTCGTGCATCGACCGAAAAGGTCGTGGAGGTGAGGGCGAAGTCGGATCTCGACCTCCTGACGCTGGCCTGGCACATCGGCAATCGGCATGTTCCGGCAGAGATCACGCCGGACGCGCTCTACATCCTTTATGATCATGTCCTCGTCGACATGCTGAAGGCGCAGGGCGCGTCCACGACGATTATCGAGCGGCCTTTCAGCCCGGTTCGCGGCGCCTATCACCATCATGGCGAGGCAGACCTTCACGGACATTCCCATGATTGATGGCCGTCAGCAGAGAGGGGCCGAACCCTCGCTCCTTCCACTTTTCGCTTGGCTGTCGCCCGCATATCCGGTTGGTTCCTACGCCTATTCTCATGGACTTGAATGGGCGGTCGAGGCCGGGGACGTCAGCGACGAGTCCTCTCTTGCGGAATGGCTGCGCGACCTTGTCGACATGGGCGTTGGACGGAGCGACGCCATATTGCTCAGCCACGCCTACAGGTCGATCGCTGATGGCGACACAGAGGCCTTCGGTGTTGTAAACGACCTGGCGCTTGCGCTTGCGCCTTCCGCCGAACTCTACCTCGAAACGTCGCAGCAGGGACGAAGCTTCCTCGATGCGACCGCGTCGGCCTGGCCGTCATCGCGTCTTCCCGTGATTAAAGGCGAAGTCGCCTATCCGGCTGCTGTCGGAGCTGCCGCGGCGGCCCACTCCATTCCCCTCTCGACCACTCTTGAGGCTTTCCTGTTCGCATTTGTGCAGAACATGATTTCGGCGGCCATTCGCCTTGCGCCGATCGGCCAGAGTACGGGAACGCGGGTCTGCGCTTCCCTTCGCGCGGATGTGGAGGCCGTGGCGCGCGAAGCCGAGGGCGCGGCGCTCGACGACATTGCGTCGTCGACCTTTCGCGTCGATCTCGGATCATTCCATCATGAGACGCAATATACGAGGATCTTTCGATCATGAATTCGTCGACCGGCCCCCTTCGTGTTGGCATCGGCGGCCCCGTGGGGTCCGGCAAGACGGCACTCATGGAAGCATTGTGCAAGTCTTTTCGCCAGCGCTACGACATCTGTGCGATCACCAACGACATCTACACCAAAGAGGACGCGCGCCTTCTCACCGTCGCCGACGCATTGCCAGAAGAGCGGATCATGGGTGTCGAAACCGGCGGCTGTCCGCATACGGCGATCCGCGAAGACGCGTCGATCAACCTTGCGGCCATCGCGACGATGCGGGGGCGCTTCCCCCACCTCGATATGGTTCTGGTGGAATCGGGCGGGGATAATCTGTCGGCGACTTTCTCGCCCGAACTGGCCGATCTGACGATCTACGTGATCGATGTCGCTGGCGGCGAGAAAATTCCCCGGAAGGGTGGCCCGGGCATCACCCGGTCCGATCTTCTCGTCGTCAACAAGATCGACCTCGCGCCTTATGTGGGGGCAGACCTCGCGATCATGGAGGCGGACACGAAGCGCATGCGAGGCAACCGACCGTATGTTTTCAGTTCGATTCGAAACGGCGTCGGCATCGACGTGATCACAGCCTTCATCGAACGGGCCGGTGGCCTATCTCCGACACCTGAGGACCTATCATGAACCCACATCGCGTTCTCCTGATCGTGGTCTGCCTTCTCGTCTCGTCGCCGGCGTTTGCGCATAGCGGGCATTCCACAGCCGATTTCGCCTCGGGGTTCACTCATCCCTTTGGCGGCATCGACCACGTTCTGGCGATGGTCGCCGTCGGCCTGCTCGCCGCCACTCTGGGTGGACGTGCCTTATGGGCTGTCCCTGCCGCATTCGTAACGATGATGGTGGTCGGCGGCGCTCTTGGCTTCGCTCGGGTTCAGCTGCCGGGAACGGAAATCGGCATCGCGGTCTCGATCGTCGTGCTCGGCGCGCTCATGATGTTCGGTTGGCCACGTTCCGGTACCGGGAAACGAGCGATCAGTTCGGTCGTGGCTGTCGCCGGCGCGTTTGCGGTCGCGCACGGCTACGCCCATGGAAGCGAGATGCCAGCCGCCTCCCACGCCGCGGCCTATATGATTGGCTTTGTCTGCTCCACGGTCATTCTTCATGGATTGGGGATGGTGACCGGGCTGACGGTTTTCGCCCGTCCCGGGATCGCCCGAATGACCGGGACCGCGATCACCACCTGGGGGTTGGTCATCCTCTTCACATAGAAGAGGCAAGCCCGGGCTCACAGAGCAACCCTCGCTTCGGCAACACATGCCGGAAGATAACTAAAGTAGAGTTTCGATATCGCATAGTTTATAACCATTCCAATCTGTCTTTTTAACCGTTCTAATTCCGGTAACATCTCTGCCGGACCGTCGATTTCTGGCGTTTTCGGGATTGCCGCCGCTCCGGGGATGGTGCACTAGCGCCATTGTCCGGCGGAATCAGCCGGCGAATGCTCATAATTCGACGGAGATGGATCCATGAACTCATTCAGCCTTTTGCGCCGCACCTCAAGAATTGCCGTGCTGGCTGGAGCATTGGGTCTTACGACGGGCGCGGCATTCGCCGATGAGATCAATCTCTATACGACCCGGGAGCCCGGCCTCATCAAGACTCTCATCGATGCCTACACCAAGGCGAAAGGTGTGAAGGTCAACACGATTTTCGTGAAGGATGGTTTGGCCGAACGTGTCGAGGCCGAGGGCGACAAGTCGCCGGCGGACGTGCTGATGACCGTCGATATCGGAAACCTGATTGACCTCGTGGACAAGAAGCTGACGCAGCCGGTGAAGTCCCCCACGCTCGATGCTGCGGTTCCGGCCAATCTGCGCGGCAGCAACGGGGAATGGTTCTCGCTCTCGCTCCGTGCCCGCCTGCTCTACGCCGCGAAGGATCTCGACCTCTCGGCTTTTACTTACGAAAATCTGGCCGATCCGAAATGGAAGGGCAAAGTCTGCATCCGCTCGGGTCAGCATCCCTACAATACGGCAATGGTTGGCGCCTACGTGGCTCATCACGGCGTTCAGAAGACAGAGGAATGGCTGAAGGGACTGAAAGCCAATCTGGCGAGAAAGCCCGGCGGGGGCGATCGGGAAGTGGCGCGAGATATTCTCGGCGGCATCTGCGAAATCGGCGTGGGCAATTCCTATTATGTCGGCCTGATGCGCAGCGGCAGTGGCGGACCCGATCAACAGAAATGGGGCGATGCCATCAAGGTCGTGCTGCCGACGTTCGAAGGCGGCGGAACGCAGGTGAACGTCTCCGGTGCGGCGATTGCCAGGAACGCTCCCAACAAGGCGGCGGCGATCGGCTTCCTCGAATATCTCGTGTCCGATGAGGCGCAGAAGATTTACGCGGGAGCCAATTACGAATACCCGGTGAAAGCCGGTGTCGCTGCCGATCCGCTCATCGCTGCGCTGGGCCCACTGAAAGTCGACAGCATCAACCTTCTGGAGATCGCCAAGAACCGCAAAGAAGCGAGCCTCCTGATGGAGAAGGTCGGCTTCGACAATTGATCGGATGCAAGGTGCAGCGTTGTCTGTCCACCCGCAGATAACATCGTGTACTTCGTGAAACCCACAAGGCATCCGCTCCGCAAACGGCCATGGTTGATGGCGGCCGTGGCTGTCGGATGCTTTGTAGTGTCGCCCGTCCTCATTCTGGCTTTTCTCGCAGCGCAAGGATCAGACGGCCTCTGGACGCACATGGCCGCCAACGTCCTGCCGGTGGCCCTGCGTGACACGCTGATTCTTATGATCGGCGTCGGCGCTCTTGTCAGTCTCATCGGAACGAGCACCGCCTGGCTTGTCACGGCGTACGAGTTCCCGGGGCGAAGGGCACTGTCATGGGCGCTGCTCTTGCCGTTGTCGGTCCCGACCTACATCATCGCATACGCGTATCTCGACATACTCCATCCCATCGGACCGGTGCAAACCGCCTTGCGGGCAGTGCTCGGGATCGATAGCCCGCGGAACTTTCGATTGCCCGACATCCGCTCGATGACGGGTTGTATCCTGCTGCTCGGGTTCGTCCTCTATCCGTATGTCTATCTGACAACGCGGGCGATGTTTCAGACCCAGGCCGCCGGCCTCATCGAAGCTGCGCGCGTGCTTGGGACGCGGAAGTCTTCGCTTTTTTTCCGGGTCGCGCTCCCGCTTGCCCACCCGGCGATCGCGATCGGCGTCAGTCTCGCGCTGATGGAGGCGCTCAACGATATCGGCGCCTCCGAGTTCCTGGGCGTGCGAACCCTGTCGGTCTCGATCTATACCACCTGGGTCACGCGGTCGGACCTTCCCGGTGCGGCGCAGATCGCGCTTGTGATGCTCATTGTCGTGGTGCTTCTCGTGATGGCCGAACGCTGGGCCCGCCGCCATCGACGTTATGCTGCCTCCTCGAAGCGTTCGCATCCTTTAAAACGCGTGGCGCTACGAGGCATGGCGGCCGGCGGCGCGCTGATTGTCTGCACGGTTCCGATCTTGATCGGCTTCCTCGCGCCTGCGCTTTATCTCCTTGTAGAAAGCGTGAAGCGCATCCGTTTCGGCGGCGTGTCTTCGGCCATTCTGCGCGAACTCGCCAATACCATTACGGTGTCGCTCGCAGCGACGATCATGGTGATCATCCTTGGGCTGGTCGTCGCGTATGCGGCGCGCCTCGGTCGCGGCGGCTTTCTTTCGCTGGCGGCTGTCCGTCTTGCATCGTTAGGTTACGCGATTCCCGGAACAGTCCTCGCCATTGGGATCCTGCCTCTCATCACGGGGGTCGATACGATTCTCGATGACGCCCTTCACACCATCGCCGACGTGCCATCCCGCCTTTGGATACTGGGTTCCGGCATGGGATTGGTGATGGCCTATACGGCTCGCTTCCTGGCAATTTCTGTCGGTGGGATCGAGGCTGGATTCACGCGCGTATCCTCATCCCTCGACGATGCTTCGCGGACGCTCGGAAAATCTGCCGGTTCGACGCTCTGGCGTGTCCATCTTCCGCTGATCAGGCCTGCAATCTCGGCCGCGGCATTGCTGGTTTTCGTCGACGTCATGAAGGAGCTGCCCGTCACGTTGCTGCTCCGGCCGCTGAACTTTGAGACGTTGGCGACTCACCTCTATGGAGAAGCGGCCCGCGGAACCTACGAGGAAGCTGCCATCGCCGCGCTTGTGATCGTTGCTGCCGGCATTATTCCCGTCGTGGTGCTTGGACGGGCGGATCGCAATACCTGATCGCGTTGTGTTTTGCCGTTATTGCTCGCTGGCCATCGACTCGGCGATGCGTCGCTCGATCTCTGTGCGATCGATGATCCCCCAAGGATTTGCGCGCGACGGCATGAACTTCCGATAATGGAGAAAACGCCCCCTGCTCACCTCTTCGAGCCGACTAAGTTCTGCCAAGGGATCCTGATGATCGTCGACTCGAATATCGAGGAACGGATATTCCTCTGCGTCGTGAATCAGGATGGCAGCCGATTGCTTCCCGCGCTTGTCCCCGCCTGCGGCTTCTCCGGCTCGCAAGGCAGCGAGTAGCCGTCGAGCCATTGGCAGATCCTGCGACGCCTCGAAGACGCGTGCGGTCTCCTCGATCACCTGCCCGCCGGCCAGCATGTTTCCCGCAACCGAGAAACCGTTTCTGACAAGATGCCCGCACCAGGGCACGCATTCGGCTCCGGTGTAGGCTGCGAACTGTCCGGCGCGGTCGACGAGATGCAGTTGCCGCTGCGCCCGTCCTTCATCAGCGTCCGTCAATTGCCGAACGATTTCCGCCGCCGCCATGCCGGTCTTGAGCATTTCAAGGCCGCGGTAGCCATAATACGGATTGACGAAGGCTTGGGTGGCGATGGCGCCCGTGCCGGTTTCGATGAACGGAACGCGCGCGCCGACCGCGAACGCGCAGGTCGAAACTGCGATGGCAAGAAGCCCCGTCGCTTCATCTCGTGCCACGATTGACCAGGTCATTTCTCTCTCATTTCAGGATGCGATCGCGCCATTCCATCGGGGCTTCGAGAGAAATGCAACCCAATTCGCGTCCCGACAGGAACAGACCGAGCTACGCGCCTTGGTCCAGAATGCGATGATACATCATGCGCGAAAGAGCACGCCGAGGCCGCGTCAGACAGCGGTCCCGAAAACGTACCTTTGAACGTCAGGTCGGACTCAGAGGGTCAAAACTCCCCGGCGGACCGGATATCGCCGGAAAGGTCGCCTATCCCCAAAAAACCGTTGCGCAAAGTGGCTCATCTTAACTGTCGGTTAACCATAAAAAGACGAGATCGGAGCACAACAGGAATCTGACCGCTCGTGACCATCGCCGTCCGCCCCCGACCTTCTCTTCGCTTCCGTGGTCGCTCGTTCATGGCGCTCGTCCTTGCGCCGACCGATCCGCTGGATGCGTGGTTTTCCGATCTCGACGAGGTTGCCCGTCGCTCGCCGGGTTTCTTCGGAGGGCGGGCCATCATCGTGGATCTCTCGGCCATCAAGCTGTCGAAGCCAGAACTCAAGAAGCTGATGGCCTCTCTTCACGAGAGGGAAATTCGCGTGATGGGCATCGAAGGTGCCGATCCGGCGATGCTTGAACTCGGAATGCCTCCCAGCGTCAATGGTGGGCGTCCCGCCGGTCCTGTCGATGTACCGAACGCTGCCGCCAGTGCGCCTGCTCCCGCACCTGTTGCACCCGCCAAAACGCTGCTTGTCGAGACCTCGATCCGCTCCGGTCAGTCGATCCTCCACGCCGAGGGCGACGTGACGATTCTGGGATCGGTCGCCTCCGGAGCGGAAGTCGTCGCAGGCGGCTCGATCCACATTTACGGCGCGTTGCGAGGGCGGGCGATCGCCGGCTGCACGGGCGACGCACGCGCCAGAATATTCTGCAGCAAGTTCGAGGCTGAACTCATCAGCATCGACGGACTCTACAAAACTGCGGACGACCTCGGCCCCACATTCCGGGGGCTTGCCGTCCAGGTGAACCTGGATGGCGATTCGATAATCCTGAAAACTTTCGACTGACAAAACAGAAAGAGGGACATGATGGCCAAAGTTTTGGTCGTGACATCTGGCAAGGGCGGGGTGGGCAAAACCACCTCGACGGCGGCACTCGGCGCAGCACTGGCCCGCACCGGCGACAAGGTGGTGGTGGTGGATTTCGATGTCGGCTTGCGCAACCTCGACCTCGTCATGGGTGCCGAGCGGCGGGTCGTATTCGATCTCATCAACGTTGTGCAGGGCGACGCGAAGCTCGCGCAGGCGCTCATCCGCGACAAGCGCCTGGAAAACCTCTCGATCCTGCCCGCGTCCCAGACGCGCGACAAGGATGCGTTGACGGACGAGGGCGTCGCGCGCGTGCTGGTCGAACTTCGCGAGAAGTTCGACTGGGTGATCTGCGACAGTCCCGCGGGGATCGAGCGCGGTGCCACCCTTGCGATGCGCCATGCCGATCTGGCGGTCGTTGTCACCAACCCGGAGGTTTCGTCGGTTCGGGATTCGGACCGCATCATCGGGTTGCTGGATTCAAAGACCGAGAAGGCCGAGCGGGGAGAGCGGATGGAGAAGCACCTGCTCCTCACCCGCTACGATCCCGGTCGGGCCGAGCGCGGCGAGATGCTCAAGACCGAAGACATCCTCGAAATCCTCTCGATCCCGCTACTGGGGATCATTCCCGAGAGCGAAGAGGTTCTGCGGGCCTCCAATGTCGGCATGCCGGTGACGTTGAACAATCCCGACAGCGCACCGGGCCGTGCCTATTTCGACGCGGCGCGGCGTCTCAAGGGCGAACTCGTGGAGATGACCATTCCCAGCGACCGCAAGGGCCTGCTGGGTAAGATCTTCGGAAGGAGGGCCGCATGAATATCCTGAATTTTTTCAGCCGCCGGAACTCCGCTCCCGTGGCGCGCGAGCGTCTCCAGATATTGTTGGCGCATGAGCGTGGGATGGTGGGTGGCGAGAGTGATCTTGTGTCACTGTTGCGAGAGGAGATCGTCGCGCTCGTACGCCGTCACGTGAACGTTGAGCGCGACAACATTCAGGTCAAGATGAACCGCGGAGGCGACGTATCGACCTTGGAGATCGAGGTAGAGATTCCTTCCGCGATTCCGGAAGCTGTTGCCGCACGCGCCTGAAATCATATGAAGCCGACCGCATATCGGTTGCGGTCGGCTTCATATTTCAAATTGCGCCGTTAGTCGAATTTGGAATTGGTGCGTCGCCCTTGCGGGTTACGCCTTCCTCGCCGTCGACAATTTGCCCCACCTGCCCCATGACAAGAGTCCTTGCGAGTAAGCACAGCCATGGACTTTGATTACCCCGACATGCCATTTCCGATTGAAAGATGCTCGAAACGCGTAGCCAACGCATTGCTGCGGGAGTTCGACGGGCGCGTCCCTTCATTGGCGGAAGTCATGGCCTATCGGGACAACGATTGGCTCGGTACGCCGGGTTTCGGTCGCAAGGCCCTTGACGAGATCAAGGAGATCAAGACGACCCTCGATCCTTCGCCCCCGATCATGTTGCGCCCAAAGATGTCGGATGCGGAACTCGTTCTCCATCTCAACACTCTCGTGCAGGACATGGAAGAGATCATCGGAAAGATCAGCCAGCGAAACGGCAACACGTCAGGCAACCGGTAAGGTTAGTCTCTCGAGGCGAAACAACCCGATTTAGTTGCGCCACTGGTCCCAACCCGAATTGCCCCTCGCGGAACACATTGCCGAGCTCGTTGCTTGTGCCGGCTTGACGAGGTGACCCTCCGGGCCACCGGCGATTTCACGCACGATCTTGGTTCTGACCGCGTCGGCGAATTGCGAACGTTCGCGCACCGGCACGATGAATGCTCCTTGCCCGGCGATCACGCAATCGCGGTAATAGAGATCAAGATCTTCCATATCTCCGAAGCCCGATGGGCGCTTGAGCATGATGGGAAGGCCGTTGATCGTGACGCCCAGCAAGGCAGCTTCATCCCGCGCCAGAACCACTGGTCTGCCGCTGCTATTCGGACCGTCGCCCGAAACGTCGATGACTTTCCGCAATGGCGCGACGCCTGTCTCGGCCAAGAGACGCATGCCGAAATCGATGGCACCCGAGATGGACGTGCGCCGCATCCTGCCGATCGGTTCTCCCGATAGTTTGTCCGCAAAACCGGAGGCGCTTTCGGGTCCGTCGATAACCGTCCAGGGAACGACCACATTCTGATCCCCTTCCCCCGACCATTCGAAATAAGTGACCACGATCCTTCCGGTCATTCCAGCCTTGATCGCATTGTGAACCAATGGCGAACGCAGCGCGTCGACAAAGCCCCGCCGCTGCAATTCCTGTTCGTCGGGATCCATTGAGCGAGAGACGTCGACCGCCAGAACGAGTGCCAAGTCCACTTCCGGACCTTCTGCGGCGCGAACAGGCTGCGCTGCCGCCAGCGCCACTGCGAACGCGAGAGAGATCCGGCACATCGATCCATTCATGGGTCACCACCATGCATTCCGTCTCAGCATCGGCTGGAAAGGCCATCGGGGCAAGGCAGCAGGATTTCACGTATTCGAAAAGAAGTCGCCAATAAATGCTTTGACCTCGCACACTAGCAGACTAGCATACCAGCCAAGAACACTGCAGCACGCCATAAATTGCAATAAGATATCAATGGAGGAACGCATGACGATCAAGATGACGCGCCGTGGATTGTTAGGAACGGCCTCTGGCGCCCTGGCTCTCTACACCACCGGTGCACTTGGCCAGGCTGCCAAACTTCCGGCAAATCCCGTTGCGTTGAATATCATCGACGTTGCGGGCAATCTTCAGCTCACCCAGGTTTCCATCGAGCGGTTCGCGCGCGAAAATCCCAAGATCGTCTCTCGCGTTACGTTCTCGCGAGCACCCTCGCCGGAGCTTCCGTCAAAGTTGAAGGCGCAACAGCAGGCCGACAAGGTGGACATCGATCTCGTTCTTACCGGGCCGGGCGCTTTGTCCGACGGCATTCAGCAAGGCTTGTGGGTCGACGTCGTCAAGGCCCATGCGGCAGGCCTTCCGAAGCTCGACGAGGTTTATCATGAGCAGGCGCTCATGATGCAGAAGAATTTCGGCCAGGACCAGGGCGTCGCGGTCGTCTATTCTCCGTCGGGTCCGTTGTTTGAATTTGCGCCCGACCGGGTCAAATCCGTGCCCAAAAATGCAGCCGAATTGCTCGCATGGGTGAAAGCCAATCCGAAGCGGTTTACATATGCGCGCCCTGTGAATTCCGGCCCAGGCTGGACGTTCTTGATGGGAATTCCCTACATCCTTGGCGATAAGGATCCGAAGGATCCCATCAACGGCTGGGACAAGACATGGGCCTACCTGAAAGAGCTGGGCACAGGGATCGACTATTATCCCGCGGGTACCGGCGCCACCATGAAAGAACTCGGCGAAGGAACGCGCGACATCATCGTGACCACATGCGGATGGGACATTAACCCGCGCGCTCTCGGGATCGTGCCCAAGGAAGCGAATGTGTTCGCGCTCGAGGGCACCCATTGGGTGCCGGACACGCAATTCATGTGCATCCCGAAGGGCGTTTCTGACGAGAAGATCGGCGCCATCCTGGCGCTCATGTCTTACATGCTCAAACCGGAACAGCAGGCAGCCACGTACGACAAGGGCTATTTCTATCCCGGCCCCGCGGTGAAGGGCGTCACCCTCGCCATGGCGCCGGAGGAAAGCCAGGCGGTCATCAAGGAATTCGGCCGACCGATCTACGATGATCTTATTGCCAAACTCCCCACCGTGGTTCCTCTAACCCCCGAGAAGCTGGTCGCGGCCTTCAGGCGCTGGGATCAGGAGATCGGCGGCGCGGCAAAGTAATGCGCTTTGCCGTCATCGGTCTCGATCACCGCCACATCTACCATATGGTAGAGGGGCTCCTGGCGGCCGGCGCGGATTGCGCCGGCTACGATCCTGCGACAAGCGACCCTCGGGTGCTCGCAGGTTTCGAGGAACGCTTTCCCCAACTCGCAAAGGTGCGCGATCGGCGGCGTCTCCTCGAAGATCCTCACGTCGATGCGATTGTCTGCGCGGCGATTCCGCGAGACCGGGCCGCTATCGCGACCGACGCAATGGCGCACGGCAAGGACGTGATGGTCGACAAGCCCGGCGTCACGTCCTTCGATCAGCTTGCGATCGTCCAACAAGCCGTGCGCGAAACCGGGCGCATTTTCTCGATCTGTTTCTCCGAACGCTTCGTCGTTCCCGCCACCATCGTGGCGGAGAAAATCATCGCCTCGGGGGATATCGGCCGTGTGATCCACACGACCGGCCTCGGACCGCATCGCCTGAACCGCGCCATCCGTCCCGATTGGTTTTTCGACGTCGACGCGTACGGGGGAATCCTGACCGACATCGCGTCGCACCAGATTGATCAATTTCTCCACTTTACGGGCTCCTCCGACGCCGAAATCGTCGCTTCATCCGTGGCCCATGTGGGAGACGAGCCGGCCACCGGCTTCCAGGATTTTGGCGACATACTGCTTCGAAGCGAACACGCCCGCGGTTACATTCGCGTCGACTGGTTTACGCCCGACGGTCTGTCGACCTGGGGCGACGGGCGGCTTGTGATCGTGGGCACCGAAGGCATGATCGAATTGCGAAAATACGTCGATCTCGCGGGTCGAACGGGCACGGACCACGTCTTCGTCGTGGACCGCAGCGGCACACGGCACATCGACGCGCGTCATGAGCCGCTGGTGTATTTCGAACGTTTCGTCGCGGATGTCCGGCAGCGCACCGAGAGCGCAATGCGGCAGGACCATGTATTCACTGTCTGCCGTCTGGCTTTGCAGGCGCAAGCTCAAGCAGAAAAGCTCCCAGCCAAAAAGCCCATTCATCTTTCGGAGCAATCATGACACGCAAGACAGGCGTCGCGATCATCGGCCTCGGCCCTGCATCGCAACCCCATTCCCGTAGCCTCGCCGACCTCGCCGACCGCGTTGACGTCCGTTGGGCGGTGAGCCGTTCAGCGGAGCGGACGAATGCCTATTCGGAACAATTTTCATTTCCGACCACCAATGACATGGATGCGGCCATTCGCGATCCTTTAGTAGACGCCGTCATCGTTCTCACGCCTCCCAGCAGTCATCTGGATGTAGCGGAGCGGTGTTTGGCGGCGGGCAAGCACGTGCTGGTCGAAAAGCCCTTGGAGTTGACGGTGCCACGCGCCGAGAAGCTGGTGCAGCTCGCGAGCGCCTCCGGTTGCCGGTTCGGCGTCGTCTTGCAGCATCGCTTTCGCCCTGCCAGCGTGCGGCTGAAACGTGCACTGGACGGGGGTGAACTCGGTCGTGTGCAGGCGGGCTTCCTTGCGGTGCCTTGGTGGCGCCCGCAAAGTTATTACGACGAGCCCGGACGCGGCACCTTGGTGCGGGACGGCGGCGGCGTCCTGCTCACGCAAGCGATTCACTCACTCGACCTCTTCCGCTCCCTCGTGGGTGTCTCCGAGGTGATCCGATCGGATGTTCGTACGACCGATCTCCATAGGATGGAAACAGAGGACCTCGTCGCCGCGATCTTGCGGTTAGGGAACGGCGCTACCGGGACGTTGATGGCGACGACAGCCGCTTACCCGGGCTACCCGGAACGGATCGAAATCATCGGCACCAAGGGATTCGCGTCATTGATCGGCGGGACCCTGCGGATATCGTTCCTCGACGGCCGGGAAGAGCACGTGGAATCGGAAGGCAAGACCGGCAGCGGTGCCAGCATCATGGACTTTCCTCACGATTCCCACCGCGCTCTCATCGCCGATTTCCTGGACGCGATCCGCGACAACCGCGAGCCCCTGGTTTCCGGCGCGGAGGCGCTTGCCAGTCAGCGGCTCGTCGCCGACATCCTCGCAGCTGGCGCACCCTGAGAGAGCGCTGGCTGGATATGCAGCCTGGGCCAGAATTTCGGGGACGTAAGCTGAACGCGAAACGATCGGTGGAGTTGTCAGATGAGGGCTCGGCGGAGCCTTCTTGGAATGGTAGTGGACGACCCTATCTATCGGACGCTGAGCTTGCGCTTGGAGCAATCCACGTCTTAGGAACCGACGATGCGACCCGATCTTTCTAGTGACGCGGCCCCCATTCCGTCCGGCGTTCCCGGCATGGATGATATTCTGAGTGGGGGCTACGCGTGCAATCGCGCTCACCTGATAGAAGGACGCCCGGGTTGCGGCAAGACGACTCTCGGGCTCCAGTTCCTCCTCGACGGGGTGAGGCAAGGCGAATGCTGCTTGTACATCACGTTGTCGGAAAGCAAGCGGGAGCTGACGTCCGTTGCGGAGCGACATGGCTGGTCTCTCGACGGGGTTGAGATCTACGAACTCGTTCCGCCTGAACTGAGCCTCGATCCCAGGCAGCAGCAGAGCCTTGTTCATTCGTCCGATCTTGAACTCGGCGAGACCGTACAGATGGCGCTGGCCGAGGTGGAGCGGGTCAAGCCCAAGCGAGTGGTCTTCGACAGCCTGTCCGAGATCCGGCTTTTGTCGCAGGGCTCGTTGAGGTATCGGCGACAAGTTCTCGCCCTGAAGAGCTTCTTTCTCCTGCACGATATAACGGTGTTGATGCTTGACGATCTGACGTCGGAGCAGGATGACCTCAACCTCCACAGCATCAGCCATGCGGTCGTGCGTCTCGAGCAGCTCGCCCCCGAATATGGAAAGGAACGGCGCCGGCTCCGTGTCATCAAGATGCGCGGTTCGGCTTTTCGCGGCGGATACCATGACTTCGTGATCCGCAAGGGCGGCGTGCATGTGTTCCCCCGTCTCGTTGCGGCAGATCATCACCGTGAATTCGCCGTGGAACCGATCACCAGCGGAGTGGTCGAACTCGACAATCTGCTCGGCGGCGGTCTCGATCGCGGGACGAGCACACTTCTGATCGGGCCATCGGGTGCGGGCAAGTCGTCGCTGGCTGTCAGCTACGTCTATTCGGCGCTGCAACGAGGCGAACCGGCCTTGATGATAGGCTTCGATGAGACGGCCAGAATCCTGCACGAGAGGACCATGGGCATCGGCATGGACCTCCAGCCGTTCGTCGCCTCCGGCCTTCTCAAGGTGGCGCAGGTCGACCCTGCAAATATGTCGCCAGGCGAGCTGTCTGGTCGGGTGAGGGATGCAGTCGAGCAACACAACGCTCGCGTGGTGGTGATCGACAGCCTCACCGGTTATCTCAACGCGATGCCCGAGGAGCAATTCATCGTGCTGCAAATGCACGAGATCCTCACATACCTCAATCAGCAGGGGGTGGTGACGATCCTGATCCTTGCGCAACACGGGATGGTGGGGCAGATGGCCTCGCCGATCGATCTGACATATCTGAGCGATTGCGTCGTGCTGCTGCGTTTCTTCGAGGCGAACGGACGAGTTCGTCGCGCGCTGTCGGTTTTGAAGAAGCGAACTGGCAGACATGAAGACACGATCCGCGAATTCAGAATTGACAAGGAGGGTTTGCGCGTTGGTTCTCCACTCACGGAATTTCGTGGCGTATTGACAGGCGTGCCGACTTTCGACGGGAGGAGCCTGACGCTCATGGAGGATCGTGAAGGCGATGGTGACGAGTAATGCGTATGTGCTGATCCTTGCCCCGATCGGGCGGGACGGAGCAGTCGCCGAGAAAATCCTCGCCGAGGTGGGTATACGTTCGCTTGTTTGTGCCTCGCTCCACATGGTGTTGACAAACCTCGATCAAGCCGGTTGCGCCGTCGTCACCGAAGAGGCTCTGCTGTCCTCCGATCGTCGCCCGCTTGCGGATTGGGCCAGCCGCCAGCCGCCATGGTCGGACTTCCCCTTCATCGTCCTCACAACACGTGGTCTCTCACCAGATTTGCACCTGCCCGAGATGCTCGGCAACGTCACGGTTCTAGAACGTCCATTCCATCCGGCTGTCCTCGCCAATGCCACGCAATCGGCGTTGCGCGCCCGCCGACGGCAGCGCGAGGTGGAAGCTCATCTACAGGAGCGGCAACGAACCCACGAACGACAGGCCTTGTTGATCCGCGAGCTTCATCATCGGGTCAAAAACACTCTTTCGACGGTTCAGGGCCTGCTCGGCGGCACGCGGCGTTCGAGCCATTCGATGGATCAGTTCTATCATTCCTTTTCAGACAGAATCGTAGCGCTTGCGAAAACCCATACCCTTCTGACCGAGGATTATTGGCAGATGGGATCGCTGAAGGAGATGCTCACGGCGGAGCTTTCTCCCTACAATAATCACAGGGCTCATCGGATCGTTCTCAACGGTCCCGCGGTCGAGTTGTCCGCCGATCTCGCTGTGCCGACCGGCATGGCCATCCACGAACTCACAACCAATGCGGCGAAGTACGGTGCTCTATCGGTGCCCGAAGGGAGTGTTCGCGTTTCGTGGGACTTGGTCGTGAACGGAGAGGGTAAGATTCTGCGGCTCGAATGGACCGAGCGCGGGGGGCCCGACGTCGAGACTCCGAAGCGCAAGGGGTTCGGCTCGACGCTGCTTCAGCGTGTCCTGACAACTCAGTGCAACGCGGACGTACACTTCGACTTCGATCGTGAAGGCCTTCGCTTCCAGATGGAGGCACCCCTCGCCACGGAACGGCTCGTGCCGAAGTATTGACGGGGTCGGACGCCCTGGCGGTTTAGAGGCAGAAGGCGCCGGTGCGCGCAGAGCCTAACGGGAAGCGTGCGCGGCTTGCGATCTCTGTGCAAGGTTCCTGCGTCATCGCGGTTCAAGGGCGAGACATTGGGGCGCTCGGGCAAGAAGTGACTTCCAGCGACTCGGACTTTCAGCCCTCAGAAGCCGGGCGCTTCTGAGAGCACGCACGCGGTCACCGGAGTTGAGGCGGTCTTTCACGTTCTCCGCCAGGCAATCGAGGAAGATATCGTTCAGCAATTTGAGCCCGCGATGGTAGGCCTCTTCCGCTGTCGGGTCTCCTTCGACCATTGGCCACTGCCGCGCATAGACGCATCGCGTGCTGTGCAGCATGCGCTCACCGTCTCGTGACGCGCTGGTGCTGTATCGCCGATAACGCGTAACCGCAGGCTCCTGGTAACAGCAGGCGGCATATCGATGTGCGACTCGCAGGTAGAAGTCGAGGTCGTCCGCACCCCATGGGTCGCGAAAGCCGCCGACACCATCCACCACGGCGCGGCGGAACATGGCAGAAGACGGCGGTATGATGTACCAATCGAAGCGAAGCAGCGGAAGGTAGATGTTCGTTTGCTGCGGCGGTGGCGGCACGGTCCAGGGAACCGGATTGCCGTCGAACGTCATTTCTTCGTGCGGACCCACCGCGAATCCAGCCTCAGGATGCCTTTGCAGCGCACTGATCCCAGCCTCGAGCGCAGAAGGAAGGAGATGGTCATCTGCGTCCAGGAACACGAGGTACTGTCCCCGACTATGTGCGATGCCCGTATTGCGGGCGATCGCGGGCCCTGCCTGATCCTGGCGAAGCGTGTTTGTCTGCGGGTAGGCACCTGCGACGGAAGGCACGGGCACCGTCGAACCATCGTCCACCAGGATGATCTCGTAATCAGGGTACGTCTGGGCTGACACACTCTGCAGCGTCTCGTGGAGCAACCGTGCCTGTTCGTGGGTGATGAGCCGGCAGGGAATGATGATCGAGGCGAGTTCCCGAACTGTTGGCGCGAACAATGCGGACAAGCAAAGCTCCTCGAGCTGTCGGCTGTCCACCAACTCGCGAGTCGACGGAATGTTCGGGGTATCGACCCAACGCTCACCAGGCACGGGCAGGGATCAATGATATCGTCCTAAAAGGCTTCAAGCTGTTCGCGGATCGGCATGCCGCCTTGCGCACCATGAACGAGGCAGGCGAGGGACGCTCCATGGCAGGCTCGCGCGAGAGCAGTCTTGAATGGAAGCTTCTCGTCCAGACCGGCGGCCAGAATCCCCACGAAGGTGTCGCCAGCGCCTGTCGTGTCGACAGGCTTGATAGGATCCGCCGCTGCTATTTCGCGAGTCCCGTCCGGATGAAACGCAAACGCACCGCGTGCCCCCGCCGTGACGACACAGATGCAGCCGCCGGCCCTTGATAGATGAGCGCCAGCTTCCTCGAAATCGCCGGTGGCGAATCCAAGGATAGCAGCCGCTGCGAACGCCTCGTGTTCGTTGACTACGAACACGTCGGTCGTGCCGATAAGCTCGGAGAGATCCGATGCCGCGAACGCTACCGGCGCCGGCGCGAAATTCCACACGACGTAACCACCGGAAGCACGCACGCGATTGGCGACCCTAAGCGCCTCCGCAAAGGGAACCTCCATCTGAAACACCGCGACTGTCGACGCGTCGGTCGCCACGGCGTGGACCGATGACGCCGTCAGTGCCGTGTTTGCTCCGCTGGCCACCGTAATCGCATTTTCGCCATGCTCGTCCACGGTAATGAACGCACAGCCCGTCCGCTCGGTGCTGATGACAACCATGTCGTCCACAACACCGTTCTCAACGAGATTTTGCCGTGCTGCCCGACCAAAGGCGTCGTCGCCGACACATGCTGCGATCGTCACTCTCCCCGGCAGCGACACCCGCGCCGCAGCGATCGCCTGATTGGCGCCCTTGCCACCAAACAACATGTCGTAACGCGGTGACAGGACGGTTTCGCCCGGACGTGGGATCGACACGACGCGGGACACAAGATCAATGTTGATGGAGCCAAAAACAAGGATCATTGTCACGCCTCTCCGATTAGTCTTGGCCTCTCAGCGATTGCCGCGGTGGAAAAACTCAGGATGACCAATTGTCTTTGAACTCGCCATAGAGCGTCAGGCCGCCATCCACAAACAGCGTTTGCCCGGTCACGTAGGCGGCTTCGTCGGATGCAAGAAAAGCAAAGACCGGAGCTATGAGTTCGGGTGCCGCCGCATAGCCCATTGGAATATGGCGCTCAACGTCCGCGCGGCCGACCGGATCGCTGCGCCATTGATCATTGAGACTCGTCAAGATCGCGCCGGGGCCGACGCCGTTGACGCGAATGCGGCGATCGGCGAATTCGAGCGCGAGCGTTCGGGTGAGATTGCCCAGCCCACCCTTGCTCATGGAATAGGCGAGATAGCCCGGCTTGGGGATCACCTCGTGCACGCTCGACGTGTTGATGATCACTCCGCTCTGTTGCGGGAGGGTCAGAAAATGCCGAATTGCCGCCCGTGCGCAATGGGCGGCGCCAATCAGATTGACCGCGATAATCCGCTCGAGTTCGAGAGTTTCCATATCGTCGCCCGGGGTAGATGCCTGAATGCCCGCATTGTTGACCAGAATGTCGAGCTTGCCGAAAGTGCCGATGACTTCGGCCATCATGGCGTCGACCGCGGAGGCAGAACTTACATCGGCTTCGACGACGAAGTGCGGGCGTTTTCCGTGGCCGTTTTGCAGCGACGCTGCTGTGCAAGCATCGATGGTAATTTGCGCTTCAGCGCCGTCGCGCACATGATTGATCGCTACCGACGCACCCTCGAGCGCGAAGCGTTCTGCCACGGCGCGTCCGATGCCGCGCGATCCACCGGTGATCAGTGCAACGCGGCCGTTCAGTCTGTTGATGGTCAAACGCGCTCCTCCTGCGCCTGCGGTTTCTTGCGGCGACTGAGCACCAAACGAGCGGCTGCCGTCCAGCAAAACTTCCGGCCGTCTCCGTAATACGGTTCATTCGAACGACTTGGAAAGTCAATAATGGCCAAGTGGCCCCGCTCTCATCTTGGTCTTGAGCCTCCTTGCGCTGATCATACCAATGGGCGAGACTGTCTGTTGGCGTCCGTCATCGGGGCCCCTGGGCCTGCTGAACGTTGAAGAAGAGCCATGAGCAGCGAGCACGATCACGACGGTCATTCACACACGCACCACGACTCGGAGCGCTGGAAGAACGACGGCGTTCGAGTCATCAAAGGCGACAGACTGGATCACAATACCGCCCAAACACCAGGCATGTTCCGTCAGGCGGCAGTCAATCACGCCCGGGTCGGAGCGCAAAAGATATGGGCCGGGACGGTGTCGATCCAGCCCAACGCCAAGACGGGCGTTCACCATCACGGCGAGCTCGAAAGCGTGATCTATGTTGTGCGCGGCAGGGCGCGCATGCGCTGGGGAGACCATCTCGAATATGTGGCCGAAGCAGGACCGGGGGATTTTATCTACGTTCCGCCGTTTGTTCCGCATCAGGAGATCAATGCAAGCCCAGACGAACCCCTCGAATGCGTACTCGTGCGCTCGGACAATGAGGCCGTCGTGGTCAATATCACCGATATCGACACCGTCGAACAGCCAGAAGAGGTTTACTGGATCGATCCTATTCACAAGCACCCCTGAAGACGGTCCTGCGAGCAATTTTCGGCAGTGGAATGCTGGGCGACCAGTAGTTCTTGAAAGCGTACCGTGCCGTCAAGTCGCAGGCTTGGCGCGCGCGGCAGCGGGGGACGGACGTTCTCAAGGCGCTGGAGTTCGGCGCCTCGTTCGTATTTATCGGGCGTTCCTTTATTTATTCGGCCGCCATCGCGGGCGCTGCAGGGGTAGCGCACGCAAATAATTGCTGGCGAACGAGGTCCACCGAGATATGGCGCTTCTGGGCGTCCGGTCGCTCAACGAGATCCACCCCGATTAGCTGCTGCGATTTCCGCTTCGAGGTGATCCGATATGGCTGACGAAAAACGGACCCGCATACAGCCACCAAACCCTTGCTGAACCAAAGCTGCGAACCCTGACACCAGAGTACCGAGGCAGGTCGCGGAGCCGCAGAAGGAAGTTGTTCTCGCATTCTCTATGAACTTGCGGTAGCATTTTGCGCTAACGGAGGCGAAAATAGAGCTCCTGTTCGTTACCGGCGCTGCAGCTAATCCCTCGCTGGCTCCCAGATGAGCCGGCATCCAACACCCGCAACTGTAGGACGGCCAAGCGTCCGGTTCGTTCGGGACTTTCAGTCAAAGAGTGGGTGTTGGGGTGGCAATTTGAATTCTCGTTGAGGTGAGCGTGAAAACCATTGAGGTCACCTATCGGTACGAAGGATGTGGTTGTCACTCTCGACCGCAGCCGCCGAACAGCGAAGCGGCGAGGCTCAGGCTCGATGACGGCAATCGAGCGTTTGCCGCACTGTTTGACGGCTTCGCGAAACAGGATGGCGTAGCGCAGCAGGTTGTGCCGGTTGATTTGCGGGATCTGGGTCTGCTGCCGGGAAATGAAGGGGCGCCGAAACAGCGCCCCTTCGCTGCGATCCTGGGCTGCTCCGACGCTCGGGTTCCAATCGAACTCATCTTCAATGAGGGACCAAACGATCTGTTTGTGATCCGTGTGGCTGGTAATGGCCTTGGTTCGGAAGTGCTGGGCAGCCTGAAATATGCCATAGAGAATTTGAGCAGCAGTCTGAAACTGATCGTCGTGATGGGACACAGCGGGTGCGGAGCCGTTCAGGCAGCAGTCGATGCGTTCCTTAGTCCGAGCGATTATCTCTTGCTTGCTACCAAGCACTCGCTTCGCAACATGCTCGATCAGATGCTGGTCGTGATTCAAGCCTCGGCCAGGACGTTGGTTAAAGCGTTTGGACCGGACGTTGTCCGTTGTCCGGGATACCGAGACGCGCTTGTTGAGACCGCTGTCGTTGTCAATGCAGCGCTCGCCGCTCACTCAATCGCAAAGGAGATCGAAGCGTACGATTCAACCGAATTGCGCGTCGTTTTCGGCGTCTATCTTCTCGGCACGCGGGAAGTCTGGACACCAAGGCCAGACGGGCCGGGGCGGGCCGGGTTGGCCGCGGCGCCAAGTGATACCTCGGAATTTCTGGCGCTCGGCGATGCGACAGTGAGGTCGGAGCGAATCGCATCTCTCATCAATCCTGGGCCGTAAGGGATTCGTGATCCCCTCAGCGAAAACGCGTCGTTCGGATTGGAGGTGCATCAACAGGTGTACAGGGTCGGCGGGTCTCGCACGATCAAGAGTACAAGACAGCAAAAGGGCAAGACGATGGACTTGAACGCACCGAACTCCCGCAACGCATCGTCAACCTCGCCCATGTTCGATGCCGTGCTTCGAATCGGGCTGGTTGTTCTTCTGGCTTACGCATGCGCCCGGATCGTGCTGCCTTTTGCTGGTATCTTAGTTTGGTCAACGATCCTCGCGGTGATGCTCTATCCGCTGCATCGCCGCCTGGCCGCTCGGCTCGGAGATCGATGGTCCGCCGTGCTGATCGGGGTGCTCGGCGTCGCCCTTGCGTTGGGGCCGATGGTTATCGTCGTGACGTCGCTCGCGTCGTCCATCTATTCGCTAGTCTCCAACCTGCAGAGCCAAGATCTGACATTGCCGCCGCCGCCCGTGTGGCTCGACGCCACTCCGCTGGTTGGAAAGAAATTGACCGAAACCTGGATGCTCGTGGCCACCAACCTGCCGGCGATGCTGACACAATACGGTCACCTGTTGAAAGCCCCCGCGGCATGGTTGGCGTCGTTCGCTGGTGGTCTGGCGGCCGGCGAACTATCGTTCGTTCTTTCATTTGCGATTGCCGCCGTGCTCGTCGCCTATTCCGCCGGCGCCGCCGACTTTGCGCGACGCTTGCTCGCGCGCGTGACCGGCAGCAAGACGCGCGCGCAGCAGGTCGTCACGCTGACGGCGGCAACGATCCGAGGAGTGGCGCTGGGAGTGGTGGGCGTGGCGCTGATTCAGTCGCTGCTGCTGGGAATCGGTTTCTTTGCCATTGGACTTCAGATAGCTGGGCCGCTGACGTTTCTCGCGTTCTTGCTGGGAATCGCACAAATCCCGCTGATTTTGCTGACGCTGCCGGTCGTCGGCTATGTCTTGGCGACCGAGGCGACGCAGCCGGCGATCATCTTTCTGATCTGGAACATCATCACCGGACTTAGCGACAATGTCCTCAGGCCATTGTTGCTCGGCAGGGGACTGGAAGTACCGATGCCGGTGATTCTGATCGGCGTCATCGGCGGAATGCTGGTCGACGGACTTCTTGGCCTGTTTGTCGGCCCAGCGCTGCTGGCCGTCGGTTACGTGCTGCTGATGGAATGGGTGCGACAGCACCCCGTCGACAGCGGTTCGCAAATTGACGGTCCTGTGTAATGTCCGACAGGCTTGGCTCGCGGCCTCGTGCCCGCGTGTTGTTCCGAACCCCGCCCCTCCGATGTTGCCCGATTTAGCGTCTAAGCTGCCGGGACAGCATGACGAGCGCGAGAGTGCGCCACCCGCGGTCCCAGATTGCCGAATGAGCAGCCTTTGTAGCTGATTGTGAAATGCGTGATGAAGGAGAAGCCGTTTAGGGATCCGAGGCAGCCATATTCGGTTTGATCGTCCGTATTTAGCTCAGGAGTAAGGCCGCTCTCCAACTTGCGGGTCTTTCGATGACGTGCGCCGGCTGTGGCTTCAATATATCATCGGACTTCGCCTTCTGCCCGCGGTGTGGCCGCCGACAGCCAAGGCCCTGCGCGGCGTGCGGTTTCTCGTGTGAGCCGGATTTCGCCTTTTGTCCTCGTTGTGGCGCGGCAAGCAGCACGGCCTCCGCTCCACCGGATTCCGGGAGAACTGGTGGAGCGCCGGCGAGCTTTGAGCCAACGGCTGTCGAGCTGCGCGAAGCTTCGCCGGCAGTGCGACGAGAAGTGCGGCCCCGGGAAGTGGACCGCCGGCAGGTGACAGTGTTGTTCGGGGACCTCACCGGGTTCACCACCCTGTCCGAGCGACTCGATCCGGAAGAGGTGCGCGCGTTTCAGAATGCGCTCTTTGACTCCCTCAGTCAGGCGATCACTCGGTATGACGGCTTCGTCGCGAAGTTTCTCGGCGATGCCGTTCTTGCGTTCTTCGGAGCACCGGTCGCTCATGAGGACGATCCGGCGCGTGGCGCTCCACGCTGCGCTCGACATGCTGGCCCGCAGTGCGGTGCTCAGCGAGCACTGGCACGCGCGCCTTGGCCAGCCGGTGTCCCTGCACATTGCCGTTCACACCGGGCCTGTCGTTGCGGGCAGTCACGGCGACGCAGCCAGCGCGGCATATGACGTGACGGGCGACACCGTGAACACCGCATCTCGTCTGGTGGGGGCAGCATTGCCTGGGACAATCTTGGTATCGGAATCCACCTTTGCCCTCACCCAGCATCACTTTGCTTTCGACCCAGCGAGCGAAATCGCCCTGCGCGGCAAGTCGGCGCCGATGGTGGTCCATCGCTTGACCGGAATGCTCGCCGAGCCGCAATCAGCGCGGGGGCTTGCCGCCCACGGACTTTCTTCCCCGCTGATCGGACGCGGCGAGGAGCTGAAGCAGCTCCTCGCCGCCTTCGATCGGATGCAGTCTGGCCGCGCCCAAGTCGTTAGCCTCATGGGCGAGGCCGGCACGGGGAAGTCGCGGCTGATCACCGAGTTTCTGAGGCAGCTCGAGGATGATGGCCGGTTGGCTGGGACAGTCGTCCGAAAGGCCGAATGCTCGTCCCTGGGAGAACCGCCCTATGGCGTCTTCGCGGCCCTCTTCCGCGAGGCGTACCGGGTGGACCCGGGTGACTCACTCGATGTTGCACGAGAGAAGTTGGCGGCAGGCCTTCGCTCGCTCGGCGCTCCGTCCGAGGTTGCAGGGGTTGTCGTCCCGGTACTGAGCTTTCTGCTCGCGGTCGAGGAGGAGCGCCCCCGAGACTTCGATCCAGAACAGCTTAAGCGCCAGATTGTGCTGGCGGCGTGTACCCTGGTGGAGCGGCGCCTTGAGCATGGGCCCGTGCTATTGCTCGTGGAAGATCTCCATTGGGCGGACGCGGCCTCGGCGGAACTCCTTCGCGACATTGTCGAACAATTGGCCGAGCGGCCCCTGATGATGCTGATCTCGCAACGCCCCGACGCATCTCCGCTTCCTGTCGCACGGGCTTCGCAAAACATCATCCGGCTCGCGCCGCTTTCCTCCGACGAGATTCAAGCGCTCGTCGTACGCCTGTTCGGCGAAGTGGATGAAGCTGCTTTCGCATCCGTCCAGCATTTCG
Organism: uncultured Alphaproteobacteria bacterium; assembly: GCA_963828985.1. GTDB lineage: Bacteria > Pseudomonadota > Alphaproteobacteria > Rhizobiales > Beijerinckiaceae > Microvirga. The sequence goes on along the minus strand of CAWHGT010000003.1, from coordinate 563,103 downwards.
TTGCGACGCGGGCAGGGGGCAATCCGCTTTTTGTCGAGGAGATCGTCCGGACCCTGGTGGGCACGGGCGTTCTCGTCCGCAAGGGTGATCGGTGGACGTGTACACGTGCGTGCGATGAGGTGAACATTCCGCCCACCCTGCACGGGCTGCTCCTCTCGCGGGTCGATCGGCTTCCTGCCGAAGCCCGGCGGATGCTCCAGGAGGCCGCCGTTCTCGGGATGACGTTCGACCAAGCCTTGCTGGAAGCGATTGCGACTGACGAAGGGAACGTCGGGACACTTCTCGAACGCCTCGTCGAGTCCGACATGATTCAGGCGCTCGGGCGAGGCCCGGAGGGCTCGCGATACCGGTTCAGGCACGCGCTTGTGCACGAGGTTGTGTATGAGAACCTGCTCCTCTCTCGCCGGAGTGAGCTGCATGAGCGGACGGCGCGGGCGCTTGAGCGCAGTGTCGGTCCCCACCCTTCGCGATTGAGCGATCTCGAAGCGCTGGGGCATCACTGGAGCCTGACTCCGGATAAGCCCAAAGGCGCCCGCTATCTGATGGCGGCCGGAGACCGGGCGCGCGCTGTGTATGCCAATGATGATGCCATTCGCCATTACGATCGCGCTCTGCGTACCCTCGCCGGCTGCCAGGGTTGCGATGACCTGGTGCAGGCGGTCCGCGAGCGACTTGCGGACCTCTTGGCGCTCACCGACCGGCGTGCAGAGGCTCTCGCGCATTACGAGGCGGTACGGCAGGAAATCGAGACGGTGGGAGATCGTGCGAGCGCCGGTCGCCTGTATCGCAAAATAGGCGGGTTGCACTGGGAAAGCGGCGACCGGGAGCGAGCCACGGCGTGCTTTTCGGCGGGCCTCGATCAACTGGGCGAGGACGGCAATCACATCGAGCGCGCGCAGCTCTTCCAGGAGGTCGGTCGACTCGCGTTTCGAGTCGGCGATAACGTGAGTGCTATCGCTTGGGCGGAGCGTGCGCTCGAGGAAGCGACGCGAGAGGAAGAGACCTCGACCTCCCTTGAACGCGCCCGCGAGATCGCGGTGACGCGGGTACAGGCCTACAACACGCTGGGCGTGGCGCTTGCGCGCACGGGCCAGCTCGATGAAGCAGTCAACAAGATCGAGCGGAGCATCGAACTCGCGGAGATCCACGACCTGCTGCAAGCGGCCTGTCGCGGCTTCGCCAATCTCGGTGTCCTCTACAGTTCACTTGACCCGCGCCGGAGCATCGAGACCTGCCTCCGCGGCATCGAGACCGCGAAGACGGTGGGCGACCTTAGTTTTCAGTCGCGACTCTATGCGAACCTCGCCGTTGCCTATTGCGCGCTGACCGATCGCTGCGAGGCAGAAGGGATCGAGGCGGCACAATTAGCAATCAACCTCGACCGCAGGCTGGGGCTGCTCGATCATCTGGCAGTACCCCTGATCGTCTTGGGGCAGATCTATCAATGCCATGGAGATGGCGCCTTGGCCTTCGCCGCGTATGAGGAGGCTTTGAGTTTGGCTGAGCGGGCCGGCGACCCACAGCTCCTGTTTCCATGCTATGATGGCCTGGCTACCCTCAATCTCGACGCCGGAAATACAGCGATGGCTGAGGTGTACCTGGCGAAGTCGCAGGAGGTGTGCGAGCGGGCCGGCATCGAGCCCGACGCTCTTATGATCCTGCCGTTCCTTTCTTGAATGACGGGCTGGCAAAGGAGTTACACAATGGCCCATTCTGAATTGCATCCCATTGCCCCAGGTGACGCGGCGCCGGACTTTGCGCTCCCCGCAGTGGACGGGTCCGGGACGGTGTCGTTGGCCGATTATCGGGGAAACACCCCCTTGTTCCTTGCGCTGTTCGTCGGGCTGTGGTGCCCGTTCTGCCGGCGAGCGATCGCCCAGGTTGGAACGACCGAACAGGCGCTTAAGGCTTCAGGAGTTGAAACGCTCGGGATCGTCGCCACGCCACCTGAGAACGCTCGGCTCTATTTCAAGTTTAGACCAACCCGATTTCGCTTGGCTGCCGACCCCGAGCTCACCACGCATCGCGCGTTTGGTCTTCCGAAACCTGCCTCGACCCCTGAACTCATGAAAGTGCTCGGAGATATCCGCATCAATCCCGATGGAATTTTGCCGGAGCCGCTGCCGATTATGGAGGCTGCTGCGGCCGCGGCAAAGCTTGACGGTTATAGAGAGAACGACACGGACCAAGTCGACAAGGAGCGACAATGGCCGCAGCTCAAGGGTCAATTCCTGATTGACAAGGACGGCATTGTCCGTTGGGCGAATATCGAATGCGCCACGGAGGGATTGGCCGGCGTCGGGAAATTTCCCTCGAGCGAAGAGATCCTGGCTGCGGCACGGACCTTGTGAAGGCGAGTCGGGATAAACATTGCAACGATAGTTTATTGCAATGAACTGGCTCGCACGCGTGTTGCAAGCGAAGTGTTCGCCAGCTCGGCCTTGATTCAATCTCATGTTGCGTTCCGTTAAGCTTGCGGTCATTCTCGGCTTCGTCAGGGAAAGTGCGTGTGAATGATCCATGAGCTTACGTCCCACTCCGTCATTTCTTTATCCAGCCGAGCGACTTGTCTGGCTGCCGCCTGCGGTATTGCTGTCCTGCTAGGCGCGTGTTCGACGACCGAGACACTGACGCCGATGCGCTCGGTCGCCGTTCAGCCCAGCATTCCCGCGGAGGCTTTGGTTGGTCGTTGGGGTCTGGCATCGTACCATCGAGATACCGATCGGGACCGCACGCTCAAGGAAGCGCGGTCGCAATGTAGCAACCCGTACGTGATCAAGGCCGGTACGAGTGGCGGCGTGGTCATGAACATGGCCGACGAGGCGGAAGCAAGCGAGCTTCAGGTCAAGTCCAGCGCCGACGGACGAACATTCATCGGACGCGCTGGCCCCCCAGGCGAAAGCACCGACATGGAAATTTCTGCCTATGACGGCGAGGTCTTGACGATCCAGTACCTCGATCCCGACGTCACGCAGCGCTACGGCACGATGGTTTACGTGAAGTGCGATAAGACCGGCGCCAAGGCTCCTACGAAACCAAAGGCGACGGGGGCGACCGGCTGAGCGGCCGATCTCGTCCGCGAGCAAGACTTTCGAGAGGTTAAAATCCAATGTGCTCCTCCATCTATCGCAGGATACTTTCCGCCGCGGCGATCGCGGCCGCTTTCGTATCGCTTCCTGTCATGGGAGCGCCGCTTCCATTCCAGAACTCGGCGGCGGAATTCGACATTGACGAACAACCTGGCTACGTGCCTCCGAAGGAAGCCGAGCAGCTACCGGACGGCTTCGAGCGCCAATATGTATTCTTCCGCACAACCGAGCCGCCTGGTTCCATCATCGTGCACACTGGAGAGCGGTTTCTTTATCTGGTTCAGGGCAACAACCGCGCGCTTCGTTATGGCATCGGCGTCGGGCGAGACGGCTTCCAATGGTCGGGCCTCGTCAAGGTCACCCGCAAGCAGGAATGGCCGGATTGGCGACCACCGCCGGAGATGATCAAGCGTCAGCCTTACCTCCCGCGCTTCATGGCAGGGGGGCCTGGAAATCCCATGGGTGCACGCGCGCTCTACCTGGGCGAAACGGTTTACCGCATTCACGGCACGAACCAGCCGCAGACCATCGGCTACGCAATTTCGTCCGGATGTTTCCGAACTCGTGAACGACGACGTTGCCGATCTCTACGAGCGCGTTCCAGTCGGCACGAAGGTCATCGTCAAGCACGCAGCGAAACTATGATCGCCCACACTGGTCGTCGAGGTCGTTCCATGATGTTTCAAGTCAATAAACTCGCCAATGCGTTTTCGGCGATCCTAGGTGTCGGAATCATCTTCTGTGCCACGCTGGGCGTTGCGAACGCGCAGACGCTGAAAACCGTCAAGGACCGCGGCGCGCTGGTTTGCGGTGTCAGCCAAGGATTGATTGGCTTCTCTGCGATGGACGAGAAGGGCAAATGGAGCGGCCTCGACGTCGATTTCTGCCGGGCTATCGCGTCCGCAGTCTTCAACGATCCGGCCAAGGTCGAATTTGTCCCCTTGTCGACAGCGGACAGGTTCGAGGCGCTGAAATCCGGCAAGATCGATGTGCTTTCGCGCAACTCCACATGGGCCATGGGCCGCGAGCTCGATTTCGGCGTCGTATTCACCGGCGTGACCTATTACGATGGTCAGGGATTTCTTGTCCCCAAAGCACAAAACAGAACCTCGGCGCTGGAGCTCGACGGAGCCAAGATCTGCGTACAAGCCGGAACCACCAGCGAAGCCAATTTGGCCGACTTCTTTGTTGCGAACGGAATGAAGCTCGAAACGGTGGTTGTGTCGTCGCCCGCAGAGGCAGCGAGCGCCTATCAGGACGGGCGCTGCACGGGCATTTCCAGCGACGTGTCGCAACTGCACTCGGAGCGCCTGAAAATGGCAAAACCCGGCGATCATCTCGTGCTGCCGGACATCATCTCGAAGGAGCCGCTCGGACCTGCGGTCCGCCAGGAAGACATGCAATGGTTCAACATCGTCAAATGGATCAACTTTGCCATGCTGAACGCAGAAGAACTCGGCGTGAGTTCAAAGACCATCGATGATGCCTTGCGGTCTCAAAAGCCGGACGTTCGCAGGCTCGTGGGCCTTGAGGAGGATTTTGGGACCCGTCTCGGGCTGAGCGGAGATTGGGTGACGCGGATCGTACGCAATGTCGGAAATTATGGCGAGGTATTCGACCGCAATGTCGGACCGAACTCGAAGCTCGATATTCCTCGTGGGGTCAACCAGAACTGGAACATGGGCGGTATCCAATACGCGCCGCCTATCCGCTGAAACAGGTGCGAGGGTCATCGAACGGTTCCTGTTCGCTTTGCGACCGGTGCAGACAAACGCGAAAGCGCGACTGCCGCACATCGTCGTGCGAATGACTAGCCTTCCATGGGGCGGCTTTCCCCGTCGAAAACAACAAACGTTATCATGCCATCAAAATGCATAGGCTTGTGAGTCGCATCAGTGAAATCCGCCGATTGCGTCGCGTGTACACGGACCGGCTGCTGACGCTGCTGACCGTCGTGCTCATGCTCGCGATGTTCGTCTTCGCACCGCTTCAGGCGGTGGGAATTTTCGTGTTTCAGGGCTTCGCCATTGCCGCCTTGTTGGCGATCATAGGAAGCATGTTCGTCATCTCGGACCACCCTGCGGCTCTGGCCGTGATGTTTGTCTGTCTCACGGCAAATATCGTGGTCTTTGTGCTTCGCCTCTACTATCCGCCATGGCCTTATAACCTTTATGTCCTGGCGTCCGCCTGGTTTGCTATCGCAGTCACTCTCGGAGCGGTCGTCTCCCAGGCGGTGTTCAGGCGTGGCCGCGTCACTTATCACCGCATTGTCGGCGCCATCCTGCTGTACTTGCTTATCGCCGTCCTGTTTGGGACGTTGTACATCTTCGTTGGGTTGTCGATCCCGGAGGCCATCAAGGGAATAACATTCGAGGACAACGCGGCCCTCGCCAATTCGGTGTTTTATCTCAGTTTCGTGACTCTGACGTCGACCGGCTACGGGGACATCGTTCCGGTGCATCCGATCGCCCGCACCCTGTGCATCCTCGAGACCGTCATCGGCCAACTTTATCCCGCAACGTTGCTGGCGAGGATCGTGACCCTCGAAATGCGTCAGGGCAGCGGTTGAGCGCAACGCCCGTGGACGCTAGCTAGCCGCTGTTCGACGCACCGCGCTGAAACAAAGTCATCCCAGACCGACTGATGAGAGTTTGGTGCGGACTGGCGCGGCAAGGTCGCCGTCGTCTTTAATCGTAAGCGCTCCGACCCGACTTGCAGAGTGGAGCACGATCTCATCGAAGGGACCGGAATCCATGGGTTTTGAATGGGATGTCGTCATCATCGGAGGTGGCGCCGCGGGAATCGGGGCTGCGCGCCGGCTCGCAGAAAGCGGGCATTCCACGTTGCTTCTGGAAGCCTCGCAACGGATGGGCGGCCGTGCGCTCACGGTCAACGTAGCCGGGCATGCGCTTGATCTCGGCTGTGGCTGGCTTCATTCGGCCGACCGCAATCCATGGACCGACATCGCGGAAGCATCCGGCTTTTCCATCGATCGTCGCGAGCCGGCATGGAGTCAGCAATATCGAGACCTCGGCTTTTCGGAATCGGATCAGGATGAAGCCGATGAAGCATACTCCGCTTGGTACAAACGCCTGGTCAGCGCTCCGCCGCAAAGCGACTGCGCCGGCGACGCGCTGGAACCGGGCGGGACTTGGAATGCCTATCTCCAGGCGATCAGCGGTTACATCAGCGGTGCTAGCCTCGAGCAGCTCTCGATAGCCGATTATCTCGCCTATGATACCGCCTCGACTGGGCGCAACTGGCGTGTGCTCGCCGGATACGGCACGCTGGTCGCCGCAAGCCTGCCGCCCACCGTGGCGCTTCGCCTTGCCACGCCGGCCCAGGCCATCGACCTTGAGGAGTCCCATGTCAGCATCGTCACCCGGGCGGGCACCATCACTGCAAGGACGGCGATCATCACCGTCTCGACAGCCGTGCTCGCCGCTGGAACGATCAGGCTGCCTGCCGCGCTCGATGATTGGTGTCATGCCGCGGCCAACCTGCCGCTCGGACGGGACGAGAAACTGTTCCTGGAAGTCGTGGGCAGCAGCGTGTTCGAGCCCGAGACCCATGTTATCGGCGACCCACGCGATCCGCGCACCGGAACCTACTATATCCGACCCTTTGGCCGTCCCGTGATCGAAAGCTTCTTCGGGGGCGAGGGTGCGCTGGGGCTGGAGGAGAGAGGGCCCATGGAGGGCTTTGCATACGCCATCGACCAGCTCGCGGCGCTGTTCGGCTCGGATGTCCGGGGCGTGCTTCGCCCGCTGGCGGCTTCGAACTGGAGCCGCATGGAGCACATTGGGGGCGCCTACAGCTATGCCCTTCCAGGGCAGGCGGCGGCAAGGAATGCGCTGGCCCGTCCGTTCGATCAGCGGCTGTTCTTCGCCGGTGAGGCGACCCACCGTCACGACTTCACGACCGCCCATGGCGCCTACCAGAGCGGGGTACGCGCAGCCGACGAAGTGCTGTCAGTGCTCAAGCCGCACGCGCCATAGGGCATTCGACTCGAAGCTGCCCTTCAGGACCGCTGAGCATGAATTCTATGCGAGGCCGGCCATTTCCAAACCGCGCTCGTAGTGCGCCAGATCAGCCGCATGCTGAAACCGGGCAGGCAAACGAAGCCATCCGATAGGGCCGCCAACCGCTCGCAGTCCGTCCTCGCCGAGACGCTGTAAGAGGGTCGCACGCATGAGCTTGGCATGCGTCGCGGCCTCCTCGATGCGTCCTGCACAGGCGGCAGCCGCCGCAAGCCAGCCGCGGTTGGTGGTAATCCGGTCTGGCGTCTGCCGGAGCCAGAATAGCGCCTCCTCATAGCGCCGTCCGATGAAGCATGCTTTGCCGATCTGTTCGGCTGACACCGGCGGAAAGTAAGGGTTGAGCCGGATCGATTGCTCCGCCTGCCAGATGCCGCGCACCGGATCGCCCGCATAGGCGTATTCAAGGCCCGTGTATCCGAGGGTCTCGACATCGCCTGGGCTCAGCGTCATGGCGCGATCAAGGTGAAAGCGGGCTCCGGCGAAATCGCGCCGCATCTGAAACAGCATGCCGAGCAACCAATGACCTTGTGGATCCAGCGGATCGAGCGCGATCGCCTGCTGCGCGTGGCTGATAGCTCTTTCCCGCCGACGCTCCTCCTCCCCCGGCGTGGTCCCGCCGGCTGAAACCCAGCAGACAGCCAACCCGCAATGAGCGACTGCCGAGGCCGGATCCTGATCGAGTGCGTGGCTGAAATGCTCGAGAGCTTTGGCATGGGACGCATGAGCAATCGAGCGCTGGTGCTCGCGGCCGCGCAGACAATGCTCGTAGGCGCTCAGGGAATGGATCTCGCGGTGGCGCACCCGCTCCAATTCCGCCTGCTCAACCTGGACCGGGATCGAGGCTACGATGGCCTTGGCGGCCTCCTCCTGGAAGGAGGGCAGCTCATCCCAATCGCCCTGATAACGCTCACTCCAGACCTGACGCTGCGACCCGTTGTCGACCAGCCGGACTGTCACGCTCAGTCGATTGCCGGTTCGTCGGACGCTGCCCTCGACCGTGTAACGGGCGCCGAGTTGGCGCAGCCAGGCTTCCGGATTGGGTGCCTGACCGATTGCCAAGGATGTATGCCGGGCCAAAACTCCAAGCCGGCGAAATCGCGCCAGATCGGTGATGACGTCTTCGGTCAATGCTGCCGGGAGGCTGACCAGAGTCTGGTCCTCGGAGAGATCCCGGAAGGGCAGAACGGCGACGAGAGGCTTGCTGTCCGAGAGCCCATCGTTACGCCCCAGTACCCACGCGGCATTGAACGCCCCAGGGGCGGTCTGGCTGCCGGTCTGGCTCACGACGCGGGCGAGTTGCTCGACCTCAGCGCTTGGGCGGATGTGAAGATCACGTGCCAAACGGGTGCGAAGCTGGCCATAACGCCCCGCTGCCCGCGCACGCTCGCCTTGGCTGAGATGCAGCCGCATGAGGGCTGCATGCATGCGCTCGCAATAGGGATCGATCTCCAAGTAGCGCTGGGCGCACGCCTTGGCGTCCGTCACCTCGCCGCGCCACAGTCTGAGCGAGAACAGATTCCAAAAGGCTGTGCGGGCGAGGTCGCGCAAGCGCTCCCGTTCCGGCAGCAGCCAATCCTCGTACTCGGGACTGAAATCGACCGCATTCGACAGAAGATCGTCACGGTAGAGATCGCAGGCGGTGGTTAGCGCGTCGAGCGTCCCTTCCGTCGCGAGGCGCTCGAAGCGCACGGTATCGACAGTCGTCCGGTCCGGATCGAGCCAGATCGATTGGCTGTCGCTGCGGAGTGGCCCGTCGTTACTTCCCAGAACTTTCCTGAGCTGATGCAGGATGAAGCGCAGGTTACCTTGCGCATGAGGCGTATCGGAATCCGGCCACAGCAGAACTTGCAGAACCTCGCGCCGATGCCGCTTGCCCGGAACGTAGGCCAGCAGCGCGAGAAGCTGAGCGCCCTTGTGGCTCGCGAGTTCGATAGGCCCGTGATCAGGGTGCCACAGGCTGGGTCTCCCAAACAGTGCGATCTCAATTCCTGTCATGACCGACCTCGAGCGCTTGTCCCAACCCAAGGCAGTTTAACGCCAGCCGGAGACAGGCGGCAAACGCTGAGCGGCACGTGCCTCACGCTCGTCTAACGCCCCCTCCGCCAGGATCTCACGAGTGCCTCACGGCCAGGTCGCACGATCGCGCCTGCGTCTCATCGGAGAGGATTGATCTCATGAGGAAGCTTTACGCTGCAATCACCGTTCCGCGCCGGCCGAGCCGCACTGGAGCCCTCATGGCGTCCGCCCTCTTGGTCGCGTTGGCCGTCGGCGGCCATAGGTCAGCACGCGCAGAAAGCCCTGTTGGCTGCCTCGCAGGCGATTGGATTGCCGAAGCAGTAGCTTTTGTGACCGAGGAGACTGGCGTCCCGCCCCCCGACATCTGTGTGCGTTCGGCCAACCCGGCGTACCTGATGCGGCTTGTTTTGCCGGCCGCACTCGACTCGACCAATAAGGAGATCGTGGCGGCCGTCTATGTCCCGGCAACTCACGAAATCCTATTGGCGGATGTGCTCGATCCCGGCACACCACTCGCGCGCAGCTATCTGGTCCATGAGTTGGTGCATGCGCAGCAATTTGCAGCACACGCGCATGAGCGGGTCTCATGCCCTGGGGTGTTGGAGGGGGACGCATACGCCACCCAAGCGCTCTATCTTCGCGCCAAAGGCTTGGGAGAGGAGGCCTTCCTTCTCCAGGTGTTGGGCATGTTCCAGAGTGCTTGCGGCTACTCGGACTGACCGACACACCATCAGTCGAAGAACCCGGCATCCTCATCTGTGAGATAGCGCTTGGCGAGCTTTGGCGTCGATGTCGAGACCAAGGCCCGGTCCGGGTAGGAGGTCGATCATCGAATCGGTGACAATGCGGCCCGCAGGCAGTCCCTGGATGATGTCATACCACCATGGCTCGGACGCGGTCGGATATTCGAACGCGATGTAGTTGGCGGGCAGCGTGGCGCATACATTGATCAAGGCTCCCAGTCCCAGCAGACCGTTGGCGGTGCCGTGCGGCGCCATCAGGATCGAGTGCATGTAGGCGTGCTCGGCGACCCATTTGAGTTCTGCGATGCCGCCGATATCCGCCGGATCAGGTCCGATGATGCGGACAGCCTGGGTCTCGATGAGTTCTTTGAAATTGTGCCGCAGGTAGATCTGCTCGCCAGTGTGGATCGGCGTCGAAGTCGATAGCGTCAGTTCGCGGTAGGCCTGCGGATTGACCCATGGCACGTAGTCGCCGGTGAGCATGTCCTCGAGCCACGCGATGTTGTATTTTTCGACCGCGCGAGCGAATCTGATCGCATCCGGCAGCATCCAGCCCGGGCCACAATCAAGCGCCAAGCTTACCTTGTCGCCGAGCACCTCCTTCATCGCGATGACGCAATCGAGCATGTGGTTGAAACCATGCTCGCTGATCACACCCTGGTCCATCGCACCGTGATAACCCGAGCGCGTCTGGCGCACGCCGTAGTGGAAGTCCTCGACGGTATCCTTCATGTTGGAGTGAAAGCTGATCCCCTGTTTCACCATGAAAAAGTTTTCCGGCAGCTCGCTCATCCACTTCACATCCGCGGCGTAATCTTCCGGGCGGTCGCCCGTCCGTTTCTTCCGCATGTTGCCGTTATAGCAACGAACCTTGTCGCGCACTTTGCCGCCGAGCAACTTGTACGCCGGCACGTTCGCCGCTTTGCCGGCGATATCCCAGAGCGCATGCTCGATGACGCTGACCGCCGCGCCGTAGGGCTTGAACGATCCCCGCTGACGGATCTTCAGCATCACGCGCTCGACGTCGGTCGGGTCCTCGCCGATCAACGCCTCGCGAAAATGCAACACCCAGGGTTTGATATAGCCTTTGGTGAATTCCACTTCGCCGAGGCCATGGATGCCTTCGTCAGTGGTGATGCGGACAATCGGGTGCTTGCCGATGACGGCGCAGCGCAGATCGGTGATTTTCATGGCTAGTGCCTGTTCGTGCGGTGGATAAGGACGATGGCGATGACCAGTGTGTGACCCGTCGCCTCGAAGACGGTTGCGTCAGCTCCAGGTGCGATCCCAGGAATATTCGTCGTCCCAGCGATCCGTCGGCTGCCAGATACCGCTGACGCCCGGCTGCAGATGCTGAGCGATGACCTCGTCGACGATATCGTCGATGCCGAGACCTGGCTTATCGGGAACCTCGATGAAGCCGTCCTTCACCAAGGGCTTGGGAAGGCCCGTCACGATGTCGTCCCACCAAGGCACGTCGACCGAGTGATACTCGAGCGCCATGAAGTTTTCAGTGGCGACCGCGACATGGGCCGCGGCCATCGCCGCAATGGGGCTTTCGGCCATGTGGATCGCCATGGCGACTCCATGTTCCTGCGCCATGTCGCCAATCTTCTTGGTTTCCAGAATGCCGCCCGAGGTGAGCAGGTCAGGGTGGATGACCGAAATACCGGATTTGAGCAGCGGCTCGAAGCTCTCTTTCAGGTAAATATCTTCGCCCGTGCAAATCGGAACCGATGTCGCCGCCTGCAACTGCCGATATTGTTCCGTGTATTGCCAGGGAATCACGTCCTCCAGCCAGGCTGGCACGTATTTTTCGATCCGCTTGGCGAGGCGAATGCCGTTTTGCAGCGAGATATGGCCGACGTGATCAATGGCGAGCGGTATTTCGGGACCGATGACGTCGCGGACCTCGGCAATGTATTGTTCGAGATAGTCCAGACCTTTGTCGGTAAAGTGGAGGCCGGTGAAGGGATGGCGCACGTTCTGCGCATCATAGGCGGCGTTGCGCCGTCGGCGCTCCTCCAGCGTGCGCGACCTGCCTTGCGCCGCATGCGAACGAAAGCCTTCGAGAGTGCCGGCGGGCGCAACCACGGCGCCCGGCAGGTCGGCAATTTGCATCAGGCCCAGATCCATCTTGAGGAACGTAAAGCCGAGTTCCATGCGCTCTTTGAGGCGCTTGCCGGTCGCCGTGCCGCTGGGTTGCTCCGCATCGGTGTCGCAATAGATGCGCAGCTTGTCACGGAACTTGCCGCCAAGCATCTGATAGATCGGCACGCCGTAGGCTTTGCCGGCGAGATCCCACAGCGCGATTTCGACCGCTGAGACGCCGCCACCCTGCCTTCCGTGTCCGCCAAATTGCTTGATGCGCCGAAACAGACGGTCGATGTCGCACGGGTTTTCCCCGAGCAGCCGGCTTTTGAGCATCAGCGCATAAGTCGCGCTGGCGCCGTCGCGCACTTCGCCAAGTCCAACGATTCCTTGGTTGGTGTAGATTTTGATTAGTGTCGAGGTGAATGGGGCCCCGACGATCTCGGCCACGCGCATGTCGGTAATGCGAAGCTCCGATGGCCTGGAGGACGAGTTGACCCGATTGAGCGCCTCGTCAGCGACATCCATCTTCGGCATAACGGCATTCTCCCTGTGGCGTTTTTCGCGCGTTGCGTTTCAATCGACGACGTGCGCCTCGAGGTATTCGCGATTCATTTCGATGCCGAGACCCGGCGCGCGGTTGAGCTTGAGGCTGCCATTTGAATTGTCGAGCGGCACGTTGATGAGGGGATCGTATTTGGAGAGATTCCATTCCGATGTCTCGAGCTTGTAAAAGTTCGGCACCGTCATCATTACTTGCGCGCCGGCCACGATATTGATTGGCCCGGCGGCGTCATGGGGCGACACGGGGATGTAGTAAGCCTCGCACAATGACGAGATTTTCTTCAACTCGGTAATGCCGCCGGTCCAGGTCACGTCCGGCATGATATAATCGGCCAGCTTGTTCTCGAGAATTGGGACGAAGTCCCACTTTGTATGTCCGCGCTCGCCCCAGGAGATCGCTGCGTTGACCTTCTCGCGCACCTGCTTGAGGGCGTTGATGCTTTCGGGGGGGCATGGCTCCTCGAACCAGTCGATGTTTCCAGCTTCCTCAAGGGAGCGGCACAGCCGGATGGCGGTGGGCACGTCGAAGCGGCCATGCGCATCGATAAGCACCTCGACATCGGGCCCGGCAGTTTCCCGAATCAGAGCCGTCAACTCCGCGGCCTCGCGCTCGCCCTTGCGCGTCATGCTGCCGTCGAGATAACCCTCGCGCTGCTCGCGCGCCAAGCCGTCCGCATAGGGACCCTGCTGCGGAAACGGATCAAACTTGAGCGCGGTGTGACCTGACTTCACGATGTCCCGGATTTCGGCGACGACGCCTTCCTTGCTGGTGAATTTGCGCTGATCAGGGTGAGTGTAGAGCGCAATTTCATCGCGCACAGGTCCGCCCAGCAGCTCGTATATCGGCTTGCCAAGCACCTTTCCGCGAATATCCCAAAGCGCAATGTCGATGGCGCTGACGCACTCCACCGCGGCGCCCCGGCTCCCCATGTAGGTGAAGCTGCGAAAGAGCTTGTGCCAGAGGCGTTCGATATGCGCGGGATCCTCGCCGACCATCATCGTGTTGATCTGCCGCAGCATCGCCGTGAGCGCGCGGTTCGCAATCTCTGTCGTGGTGGTGATCTCGCTCCAGCCGGTGATGCCTTCATCCGTGCTGACTTCAACAAACAGGAACTCGCCCCAGTAGGAGGCGTCCGACTTGATGAGCCACGGCCTAACGCTGGTGATCTTCATGTGTTTTGCTTTCCTGTGAAAACGAGACGACGGCATGCGCATCCGGTCGGCAATCTATCCCGCTCGGGCTGCCGCCATGGCTCGCATATGTTCGAGGATGTGGAGGCCGGACCCTTCGACGTGGCGCGCCACGAGTTCGGCAGCCTGATCGGCATCGCCTGCCCTGATGTGGGCAATGAGCTCGCGATGATCGCTAATGACCTGCGCGCGCCGCGCGAGAGTGAAATCGAACTGGCGGCTGACCGCGCGGAGCACCTCGCGATGTTTCCACCACAGCTCCGCGGCGTGACGATTGTAGTGTCGCTGATAAATCAAAGTGTGGAACTTGGTATCGAGGTCGCTGTGCTTGATCTGGTCAGCAAAATTGTTGGCCTCGATCTGGCTCTGCACCCATTCAAGTTCGGCGATATCGGCTTCCGTCGCCATGCCGACGAACCAACGTGTCAGAGCCGGCTCGATCAGAACGCCGATCTCGTAGATGTCTCGAATGAAGTCCCGGTCGATCGGACGTACGCGCGCGCCGCGATTACGGTTGAAGACCACGAAGCCCTCGCCGCGCAGGAGCTGCAGCACCTCGCGAACCGGCGTCGTCGAGCTGCCGTGACGCTTGGCGAGGTCGGCGGCGACGAGGCGCTGATTGGCTTTGAGCCGCCCCAACACAATGTCATCGCGGATAGCCTTGTAGAGCAGCGCCGTGGCTTCGGTGGAGGCGCCGATCGGGTCGATCCCCAGTGGGGGTTCCGCCCTGTAGTCGTTCAACTCTTCCAATGGAGCCTCCCAACACGGACTATACGTAAATTGGTCCCGATAATATACTATCCTTTGAAATTGACATACAAGTTAGGTTCTGCGACCGTTACGTAATCGGGGCGATCCTAAAAAAAGCTCCAGACCAGGGTGGAGTGCCACAGGCTCAGCGCCAGCCGGCAATGGCGAAATTGGAGGGAAAAATGTCGAGTTTTCACTTCGGCCGCGCTCTTCGTCGCGGTGTTTCGGCGGCAGCCATCACGGCGTTGCTGGTATCGTCGTCCGCGTCGGCGGCACCTCCGGTCGACCTCAGCAAGTGGTCGCCGGAATACGTGCGCTCGATTGCGGGCACAAAGGATTTTGACACCGCGGCCGATTGCGGCAAGGTCACGCCCCTCGACTACAAGGGGCGCCTCACGTTCTGGTACCAGGGTGTGTTCGAGGGCGACCCCGACCTTCTGCGCCAATATTACAAAGACTTCTTCGCGGCCTTCCGGAAAACCTACCCCAACATTCAACTTGAGGAACAGGCACTCACCTACAACGATCTGCTCGACAAGTTCCGCACGGCGCTGCTTGGCAACGCCGGACCGATGGTGGTGCGGCTGCAAATCCTGGGCGGCGTCGAATTCGCCTCCAAGGGTTATCTCCAGGAGCTGAAGCCCGAAGACGTCGGTTACTCGACCGAGGATTTCTGGCCCGGCGCCATGAAGTCGAACATGTGGAAGGGCAAGACCTACGGCGTTCCGACCAATAACGAGACGATGGCGTTTATCTGGAACGCGGACGTGTTCAAACGGGCCGGTCTCGATCCCGACAAGCCGCCGTCCACCTGGGATGACGTCGTGAACTATTCCAAGCAAATTCACGACAAGCTCGGGATTGCGGGCTACGGCCTCGTCGCGCGCAAGAACGCCGGCAACACGCCATATCGCTTCTTGCCTCAGCTTTGGGGTTACGGCGGAGGCGTGTTCGACGAAGCCACGCCGCGCCCGGCCTACTCGCAGGTTCAATTGAACAGTGCGGCAAGCAAAAAGGCCTTGCAAGCGTCGTATGATATGTATGTGCGTGACAAGTCCGTGCCCGTCTCGGCATTGACCAACCAGCAAGCCGACAACCAGCCGCTTTTCCTGGCGGGTCAGCTCGGTATGATGATATCTCACCCGTCCGACTATGACGTGATGCTGGATCTGAAGAAAAAGGCTTCCGGCAGCGACGTGCAGAAGGCTCAGACCGTCATCGACAACATGCGCTACGGCCTGATCCCGACCGGGCCGGACGGCAAGCGCGCCGTTGTCTTCGGCGGTTCGAATATGCACATTCTGAAGCCCGAATATGTCGACGGGGGCAAGGTCGATATGCCGGCCGCCAAGGCACTCACCTGTTTCTGGACAAGCCCTGAATGGTCGCTGAAGATGGCCTATGCCGGATCGAACCCCGGCAATCTCAACGGCTTCAAGACCAAGTGGATGAAGGAGCGTCTCGAGAACATCAAGTTCCTCGACGTCACGACCTCGATGCTGCCTTATGGCGTCCCGTTCCCGACGATCCCGGAGACGCCCGAGATCATGAACATTGTCGTGCCCGACATGCTTCAAAATGCACTCACAGGATCGATGACGGTCGATAAGGCCGCCGAAGACGCGGCCCAGAAAGTCAAGAACATCATGAGCGGCGGCAAACTCTAACGGACATCGGCAACGTGACCGGCGGCGATCGTCGCCGGTCAACTTCCTTACAGTATGAGGGCGCTCCGATGACCACGGCGACACCCCTGGCTGACGCATCTCTGCGAATGAAAACGGAGAATCCCGGCATCCTTCAGCAGGCATGGACCCATCGCGCCGACTATCTCTACGTGTTGCCCGCGATCGTGGTGATGCTCATCGTCATTGCCTACCCGATCTATTACACCATCGATCTGTCGTTCTTCAATACGCCGCCGAGTCTTCAGCTGCGCGACAAGAACTTCATCGGGTTGGACAACTATGCGCTGATCCTCAACAGCGACGTGTTCTGGCGCGTCACCGCCAACACATTCATTTGGACGATCTCATCGACTGTGTTCGCTTTCATGCTGGGACTGGGGGCCGCGCTCGCTCTGAATCGCGATTTTACCGGCCGCAGCGTGTTGCGCGCCATCCTCATCATCCCCTGGGTCATCAGCGCGGTCGCCGCTTCCTATATCTGGAAGTGGATCTATCATTCGGATTTCGGAGTCATCGGTGCCCTTGCGGTGGGCCTGGGACTTGCCGACCGTCCGCCTAATTTTATCGACAGCGTCGGCACCGTTCTGCCGTCGCTGATCGTGGTCAATGTGTGGCGCGAATTTCCGTTCGCCATGATCATGCTGACGGCTGGCCTGCAGACCGTTCCTGATCAGCTGCTCAGGGCGGCGAGAGTTGACGGCGCCAGCGTGTGGCAGACCTTCTGGCACGTCACGTTCCCGCATCTGCGGAGCGTATCCACCGTGACCATCCTGCTGCTCGCCGTGGCGAACTTCAATTCCTTCATCATTCCCTGGATCATGACAGGCGGCGGCCCCTCCAACGCATCCCATATCTGGATAACACATATTTATGAACTTGCGTTCGGGCGTCAGCGCTGGGGTGTAGCGTCGGCCTATTCGGTGCTGTTGTTCCTCATTCTAATGACGCTGGGCTATTTCTACGTACGCGCCCTCAGCGGCGCTGAGAGAAAGGAGCACGGCGCATGACGACGATGGTCGCAGCCAGGAAACGCAAACCCATCGACGTCTGGCGCTGGGTCGGGCGCAGCTTCCTTTTGCTCATGATGTTATACACGGCCTTGCCGATGGTCTGGATGCTGTTGACGTCGGTCAAATCCGGCTTTGCCGCCATGCAGTTTCCGCCCCAATGGTGGCCGAACGAGCCGACGCTGGCGAGCTATCATAAGCTGCTCGACCCGACCAACAGCGTAGGTCAGGACTTCCTGCGATTTTTCTGGAACAGTCTTTTTGTTTCCACCACCACAACAATCCTGGCGGTCATCGTGGCGGTGCCGGCGGCCTACGCTTTCTCGCGTTTTGACTTTCCAGGACGTAAATTCCTCTTCTTCGCAGTGCTGCTGCGCAACATGTTCCCGGCGGTGATCTTCCTCGTGCCGCTCTTCATCCTCATGCGGCTTCTGGGACTAGTGAACACGCATGGCTCCCTGATCCTCACCTATCTGACGTTCGGCCTGCCGCTTGCGATCTGGCTGCTCAAAGGTTTTTACGACAACATTCCCTATCAACTCGAGCAGGCGGCCCGCATCGACGGCGCCACGCGGTTCCAAGCGTTTCTCTTGATCGTGATGCCACTTTCGGCGCCGGGGATCATTGCCACGGCGATCTATTCCTTCATCGGCGCCTGGAACGAATACATTTTCGCCTACACGTTCCTCAACAGAAACGATCAGCTGACGCTGCCGGTCGGCATTCAACGTTTCTTCTCCGAGAACACGACGGATTTCCCCGGCCTCATGGCGGCGAGCTTCATGATGAGCCTGCCGGTCGTGGTGCTCTTCCTTCTTCTACAACGCTATTTCGTACGAGCTTTGACTGAGGGCGCTGTCAAACAATAGAAGGTAGGTTGCATGGCCCATGTGGTCCTTAGAAATCTCGTCAAGACCTATGGCTCCTTCAAGGCTGTCAACAACGTGTCGTTGACGGTCAACGACGGCGAATTCGTCGCGCTGGTAGGTCCTTCCGGATGCGGCAAGACGACCACGCTCAATCTGGTTGCGGGGCTCATTCCGATTACCTCGGGCGAGATTGCGATTGCGGGCCGCGTGGTCAATGACGTCGACCCGAAGGACCGAGACATCGCGATGGTGTTCCAGAACTACGCGCTCTATCCGCAGAAAACGGTCTATAAGAACCTGGCGTTCCCGCTGCAGATGCGCAGGCTGCCGCGCGACGAGATCGACCGGAAGGTCAGGGAAGCGGCGCGCGTCCTCGACATGACACACCTGCTCGAGCGAAAGCCGCGGGAGCTGTCGGGCGGACAACAGCAGCGTGTGGCCCTTGGACGAGCGCTGGTGCGCGACCCCGCCGTCTTCCTGATGGACGAACCGCTTTCCAATCTCGACGCCAAGCTGCGCGTGCAGATGCGCTCCGAGATCAAGCGATTTCACCAGGACCTCAAGGCCACCATCATTTACGTGACGCACGACCAACTCGAAGCCGTCACCATGGCGGACAAGATGGCTGTGATGAATGGTGGTTTTCTTCAGCAGTATAATTCACCGGCTCAAGTCTTCGCTCATCCGGTCAACATGTTCGTCGCCAGCTTCATCGGCAGCCCGGCGATGAGCCTTATCCCGCTCGAGGCGTCAACGGTCGACGGTCGAACCGTGTTGACCGGCGCGGAAGGCTGGACCCTGGCGCTCTCGCCTCTCAACGCCCAAAAGGTGCAGCAGTCGACCACGAAGAAGATCGTGCTTGGGGCGCGCCACTCCACGATCAAGCTGACCACCCGTCCAGTGCCGGGCGCGATCCCGGCCAGGGCCTATACGGTGGAACCCACCGGAGATGTGACCTTCGTGCAGGCGTTGCTGTGTGGGGCCCTCGTAAACATCAGCGTGCCGCCCAACATCGCCGTCGCACCGGACCAGCCGATCTGGCTCGAGTTCGACCAGGAGCGCATGCACCTGTTCGATGGTGCGACCGAAATAGCCTTGAAGGTTGAGGTAGGACAATCTGATGCAACGCGGGAGCTTGCATGACCGCGAAGCTCAAGATCACGGCGATCATCCCCTATCCGGTGTGGGTGGGAAGTCGGAACCAGCTGCTGGTCAAGGTCGAGACCGACCAGGGTATCGCTGGTTGGGGCGAAAGCGGCCTGAGTGGTCGCGAGAAGGCGGTATCCGGCGCCATCGAGCATTATCGTGAGTTCCTGATCGGGCGCAGTCCAATGCAGATCGGCCGCATCTGGCAGGAGGCCTATCGCAGCCAGTATTTCGAAGGCGGGCGCGTGCTGCAGGCAGCAATTTCCGCCATCGACATCGCTCTGCACGACATCAAGGGCAAGGTGCTGGGTGTGCCGGTCTACGAATTGCTTGGCGGCAAGCAGCGCGACCGTATTCCAACTTTTGCCTCCACGGGGGACGAGGCTGAGGGCGACGTCGCCATCGAGCGAGCCCGCGAATTGGTTGCCCAAGGGTGGCGGACGATCCGGTTCTTCCCGATCGGACAGAGCAGTACGGACATCTTCGAGCCGCGCGAGTCGATCGGCGCGTCCGCAAGAATGCTCAATAAGGCGCGTGAGGAGCTGGGCGACGACTTGGTCCTCGGCATCGACTACCATCACCGGCTGTCGGTGGCTGAGGCGGCAAGTTTTTGCAGCAAGCTCGGTCGTGGCGTGCTCGATTTCCTTGAAGAGCCGATACGGGACGAAACGCCCGAAGCGTACGAATCATTGCGCACGATGACGGACATTCCCTTTGCCATCGGCGAAGAGTTTGCCAGCAAGTGGCAATTTCTACCCTACATCGAGCGGGGCATTCACCAGTTCAACCGGCTTGATGTCTGCAATGTCGGCGGGCTCACCGAGGCCATGAAGGTCGCCGGCTGGAGCGAAGCGCATTATGTCGATTTGATGCCGCACAATCCGCTTGGTCCGGTGTGCACGGCCGCGACCGTGCATCTCGCCGCAGCGGTGCCCAATTTCGCGTGGCTCGAAACGCGGGTCCCGGAAGCCAAGCTGGGCTTCGACAATTCCGATTTCTTCCCGGTGCAGCCGCGGCTCGACGGCGCCGATTATCCGGTCGGTGACCTGCCTGGTCTAGGCGTTGAGGTCAATGAAGCAGCGGTACGGGCGGAGAGCCTGCGCTTCTGGGAAGCACCGCATCTCAAGCGCCGCGATGGATCTGTTACGAACTGGTAATCCGCTCAAGCGAGGTCACAATGACGCAGACATCCGACATCGTACGCCCACCCAGAGAACTGATCGAAGGGCTCAAGGAAATCGGTGCCGCGACCGTCGCCGGCACGCTCGGACATATGGGGTTCCGCAACCCCCACATGGTGGGCCCCGTCGCACAGAACGCCGGCAAATCGATTGTCGGGCCGGCGTTGACTCTGCAGTTCATGCCGCAGCGACCCGACCTCTTTACCGAGGGCGAATATGCCGATCCAGAGACGCAGTTGCACCGGCACGTTCTCTACCATGCTCAGGAAGGCGACGTCGTCGTAGTGGACGCGCGCGGCGACATGAGTTCGGGAGTCTTCGGCGACATGATGTCAACCTATTTCAAGGGGAGGGGGGGTGCGGGAATAGTGATCGATGGATGTATGCGGGATCGACCCAATGTCAAACAGCTCGACCTCCCCCTGTGGCTGCGCGGCTGGACGCCGAACTACCACGTGCAGACCAGCATTTACCCCATGGCTGTCAATGTTCCCATTGCGTGCGGCGGCGTTACGGTCATCCCTGGCGACATCATCGTGGCCGACGACGACGGCGTCGTGGTGGTTCCCGTCTCCATGGCCAAGGCGGTGATAGACGAAGCTCAAAAGCATCACGAGTGGGAGGTATTCTCACGGATGAAGCTCATGGAAGGGGCGCCGCTGCAGCGGTACTACCCACTGCACCCCAGTGCGACCGACGAATACGAAGCGTGGCGCGCAGCCAATGCGAAGTCCCGCCCAACAGACTGAGCCCGTGTTCTCCGCGCGCAGGAATGTCCTGCTCCTGATGTCATCGCCGCTCGTACAAGACAGCTCCATGCCAGCCGGATGCGGAAAGTTTGGCAGGCACACTCCAGCGTGACGGAAATTCTATGAAGATTGTCGACATCAAGACCGCAGTGGTCGCCTACCATGGCAAGGCGACGCTCATCAGGATCGATACGGATGCTGGCATTTCGGGGTATGGCGAGGCCAACCCTGACGCAGGCGCTGCTGCGATCGTGGGCCTGATCTCCGAGCTGAAATCGGAATTGATTGGCGAGGACCCCCGCAACGTCGAATTTTGCTGGGAAAAGCTTCGGCGCAAGCACGTCTTTTCGGGCGCGCAATCGGGTATTTTTCTGATCGCGTTGAGCGGCATCGAGATGGCGCTTTGGGATCTGGCAGCCAAGGCGGCCGGTCAGCCGCTTTATCGCATGTTCGGCGGGAAGTTCCGTGACCGCATCCGCCTCTACGCTGATTGCGGCGACGGAGACGGCCCTTCGGGCTCCCTCGAGGGTTGCGCCGCCAGGGCAAAACGCATGGTCGCGGAGGGTTTTACGGCACTCAAATTCGACATCGACAATCTGGAGCACCCGGCAAAGTTCGATGCGGCCAATCACACGATCAACGGCGCAGAATTGCGCTCGATGGTGGAGCGGGTGACCGCTGTTCGCGATGCAATCGGACCGGACATCGATTTATGCATCGACTTGCACGCCCGCTATGATGTGCCGAGCGCCTGCCGCATCGCCAGCGAGATGGAACGCTTCGACCTGCTCTGGCTGGAAGAGCCCATTCCCGCCGAGAATGTCGAAGCGTTGAAGCAGATACGCATGCGCAGCAAAACACCGATCTGTGTCGGTGAGAATCTCTATCTGCGGTGGGGCTTCCGTGAACTGCTCCAGCAACAATGTGCCGACGTTGTCATGCCGGACGTTCCCAAGTGCGGAGGGCTTTCGGAGAGCCGGAAAATCGCTCATCTTGCGGAGATCTACTATCTGCCGTTCGCGCCGCATCTCGTTTCCACGCCGCTTGGTACCATGGCGACTTGCCACGTCTGCGGAACGGTGCCGAATTTCCTCGTGCTCGAGTGGCATGCCCTTGAGGAGCGTGAGGTGTGGGACAGCTATGTCCATGTGCCGCACGGCGGGAAATCGATCGTCGAGGATGGCCACATCACCTTGCCGGATGCGCCTGGCATCGGCGTTGAGTTGAACCTCCAAAATGTCCGCAAGAACGCCATCCCAGGTTATGGCGTTTTCGAATAGGGCGCTTTGCACGTCGTTGCCGCACGGCCTGCACAAACGGCTAGGCTCCGCTACCCGCGTTATGGCCGCTGTCGATTGAATCGCCGCCTCGTGTTCTTGGCGCGCAACTCCCCATACCTCATCGTCGCTTGTCGGACAGCCCGGCCCGGCGCAACGCATCGGCCAGCGCTCCGCCCGGGGTTTCGTTCGAGCGAGCCGGCTTTTTCTCCGCATAGCGCTGAAACGCAGCCCGTTCGTCGCTGCGCGGAGCGGGCGGCTTCTTCTCGACCGGATCGCTCATCCGCATGGTGAGCGCGATGCGCTTTCGCGCCGGATCGACCTCAAGAACCTTCACGCGCACCACGTCGCCCGGTTTGACGATGCTGCGTGGGTCCTTGACGAAGCTGTCGGCCAGCGCCGAGATATGAACGAGCCCGTCCTGATGGACACCGATATCGACGAAGGCGCCGAAGGCCGCGACGTTTGTCACGACGCCTTCCAGCATCATGCCGGGTTTCAGATCGCTGAGCTTCTCGACGCCTTCCATGAAGGTCGCGGTCTTGAATTCCGGTCGCGGATCGCGGCCCGGCTTTTCGAGTTCGGCCAGAATGTCCTGCACCGTCGGCACACCGAATTTCTCATCGGTGAATTGTTGCGGCTTGAGAGGTTTTAGTAAGGCGCCGTTGCCGATCAAAACTTTGATGTCGCTCTTTGTCGCCTCGATGATCCTTCGCACCACAGGATAGGCTTCTGGGTGCACGCCGGATGCGTCGAGAGGATCGTCGCCGCCAGGGATGCGCAGGAAGCCCGCCGCCTGCTCGAACGTTTTCGGCCCCAGCCCCATGACCGCAGACAATGCCTTGCGGGTGCGGAATGGCCCATTGGCATCGCGGTGGCTGACGATATTCTGCGCCACCCATTCGCCTACGCCCGACACGCGCGCGAGCAGCGGCGCCGACGCGGTGTTGAGATCGACCCCGACGGCGTTCACGCAATCCTCCACGACCGCGTCGAGTGAACGAGAAAGCTTATGCTCTGCAAGATCGTGCTGATACTGGCCCACGCCGATTGATTTAGGATCGATCTTCACGAGCTCCGCAAGCGGATCCTGCAGCCGCCGCGCGATCGAGACGGCGCCACGAATGGACACATCGAGATCGGGCAGTTCCTGACTCGCGTAAGCCGAGGCTGAATAAACTGAAGCACCCGCTTCCGACACCATGATCTTGGTGAGCGGGAGATCGGGATTTTTCGCCACGAGTTCGGCCGAAAGCTTGTCGGTCTCCCGCGAGGCCGTCCCGTTTCCGATCGCCACCAGCTCCACCTTGTGGGCGCGACAAAGCTTCGAAAGGATCGCGAGCGACTGGTCCCATTGGCGCTTCGGCTCATGCGGATAGATGGTATCGGTCGCCACGACCTTTCCGGTCGCGTCAACCACCGCCACCTTCACGCCGGTGCGAAACCCGGGATCGAGCCCCAAAGTCGGGCGCGCACCGGCGGGCGCGGCGAGAAGCAGGTCGCGCAGGTTGCCGGCGAAGACCTTGACGCCTTCCTCTTCGGCGAGCGTCCAGAGTCGCATCTTCATATCCAGCTCGATGGAAAATCGCAGCTTTGTACGCCACGCCCACCGGACAGCGTCGAGGAGCCAGCGATCACCGGGACGGCCTTGATCCGCGATGCCGAACGTCGTCGCGACGCGGCCCTCATACGGACTTGCATATCCGGGTTCGGCGCTGTCCTTGTCCTCGTCCATCCGCAAGTCGAGGATCTCTTCCTTTTCGCCGCGAAACATTGCGAGGATTCGATGGGAGGGCAGCTTGGGGAGCGGCTCGGCAAAGTCGAAGTAATCCGAGAACTTGGCGCCCTCGGTAGCCTTGCCGTCGCGGACCTTCGAGGTGAGCTTGCCGCGGTGCCAATAAAGATCGCGCAACGCGGCGAGCAATTCGGCGTGCTCGGCGAAGCGTTCGACCAGGATCGCCCGCGCGCCTTCGAGGGCGACCTCCACGCTCGCCACGTCCTTGGCCTGATCCACAAAGGAAAGGGCCGAGATCTTCGGGTCGTGAGACGGCTCGTTGAGCAGAAGATCGGCAAGAGGCTCCAGCCCGGCCTCGCGGGCGATTTGCGCCTTGGTGCGGCGTTTTGGCTTGTAGGGAAGATAGAGGTCTTCGAGCCGAGCCTTGGTGTCGGCTCCGCTCAGCTGAACCAGCAGCTCGTCCGTCAGCTTGCCTTGATCGCGGACGCTTTCGAGAATCGCCTTCCGACGATCTTCCAGTTCGCGCAAGTATCGAAGGCGTTCGTCCAAGGTACGAAGCTGCGCATCGTCGAGGGTCCCGGTGACTTCCTTGCGGTAGCGGGCGATGAACGGAACCGTCGAGCCCGCATCCAGAAGGTCGATGGCGGCCTTCACCTGCCATTCCTGGGCGTTCAGTTCCGCGGCGATGCGCTGGCCGATGGATTGCATCGAAACCTCCGAGAGTTGAGGCGCGGCTTCTACGGCGTGCCGGCGCCCCCGGTCAACGGGGGAGGTCTTTCAGGAGGGCGCTGCCCCTGCGACAGGTGATTTCGCTTGGCCTCGGGAGCCTGCCCGGATAGACCGTCCGGCCCACCACTTCCGCTCGCGAGTTCTCCATGCCACCCCATGCCAACGACATTTCCGTCGGCGTCGATTTCGGGACGAGCAACACCGTCGTGGCCATTGCCGATCCGAGCGGTCGTGTCGAGGCCGTCACCTTCGAGCATGGCGGCGCTCGCCTGAAGGTCTATGTCACCGCCATGTGCTTCTGGGACGAACGCCATGGCAATGGACGGCGCACCCATGTGGAAGGCGGACCCTGGGCGATCGAGCAATTCCTCGAAGGTCTGAGCGCACATCGGTTCATCCAGTCCTTCAAGACTTTCGCCGCAAGCGCGAGCTTTCAGGAAACCCGCATCTTTCGCGAGCGCTACCGGTTCGAGGATTTGCTCACGGCATTTTTGCGCACCCTTGTGCGCCATGGCGGTTCGCGCATCGATTTCTCCGTGCGCAATGTGGTGGTCGGACGCCCGGTGCAATTCGCGGGCCACAAACCGAACGATGAACTCGCCATGCAACGCTACCGCGCGGCGTTCTCGAAGCTCGGAGCCGGGCAGGCGAGCTACGTATACGAGCCCGTCGGCGCCGCGTTCTTCTTCGCACGGCAGCTCGATCACGACGCCACGGTGCTCGTTGCGGATTTCGGCGGTGGAACCAGTGACTTTTCGGTGATGCGCTTCTCTCGCGAAGCCGGGGTTCTCAAGGCCGAACCGCTCGGACATTCGGGCATCGGGATCGCCGGCGATGCCTTCGATTATCGCATCGTCGACAGGGTCGTGTCGCCGCGCCTCGGCAAGGGCGGCAGCTATCGCTCGATGGATAAAGTCCTGTCGATTCCCAACCACTATTACGCGAATTTCGCGCGCTGGAACCAGCTGGCGCTGATGAAAGGAAGCGGCGATCTGAAGGAGCTTCGCGAGCTCGCGCGGGTTGCCTTGGACCCCTCGCCGCTGGAGACATTCATCGATATCGTCGAACGCGATCTCGGCTTCGCGCTCTACCGGGCCGTCTCTTCCGCCAAGATGGCATTGTCCACCGAAGAGGAGGCGCTGTTCCATTTCCATGGCGACGGGGTCGACATTCGCACCGGCATTACGCGCGGTCATTTCGAGAAATGGATTGCCGACGATGTGGCGCGGATCGCCGCGACCGTCGATCAGGCGCTGGAGAAGGCGGGCGTCGCGACCGCAGAGATCGAGCGTGTGTTTCTCACCGGCGGCACCTCCTTCGTTCCCGCCATCCGGCGCCTCTTTGTGGATCGATTCGGAGCCAACAGGCTGACCTCCGCCGATCAGTTCGAATCCATCGCCTATGGGCTGGCATTGATCGGGCAAAGCGAAGATCCCGGGAGCTGGGCTGTCGCCGGCTGAACGCGACCTGCAAGAAGATGCTTGCGGTCGCAGGGGGCAAGGGGTTTATTCGCAGGTGCAGCATTTTTAAGCGAGGCCTGATCCCGTGTCCGCCAATCCACTCGACACCATCCCCGCCAAAGACGTGCCCCTGCGGGACGATATCCGTCTTCTGGGACGGCTCCTCGGCGACACCATCCGGGAGCAGGAGGGAGAATCGGTTTACGATATTGTCGAGCGCATCCGCCAGACGTCGATCAGGTTCCACCGGGACGAGGATGAGGGCGCACAGCGCGAATTGCAGACGACCCTGAACAGCCTGTCGCGGAGCCGCACCAACCAGATCATCCGCGCCTACAGCTACTTTTCTCATCTGTCGAACCTTGCTGAGGATCAGCATCACGTCCGCCGCTCGCGCGCGCATGCGATGGCGCAATCGGGTCCACGTCCCGGATCGGTCGCCAACGCCCTCAAGGCGGCCCGGGAGGCGGGCCTCAAGCAGGCGGATCTCGCGGCTTTCTTCGCCTCCGCACTCGTATCTCCGGTTCTGACGGCGCACCCGACAGAAGTTCGTCGCAAGAGCACCATCGATCGCGAGATGGAAGTGTCGCAAATCCTGGCCAAGCGCGACCGACAGCACCTCACCCCCGCGGAGGTGAACGACAGCGAGGAGGAACTCCGGCGCGCGATCCTGACGCTGTGGCAGACCAGCATTCTGCGTCGCAACCGTCTCAAGGTCATCGATGAGGTGATGAACGGCCTGTCGTATTACGACTACACGTTTTTCGAGGAGATCCCGCGTCTCTATGCGTCGCTGGAGGACCAGCTGGCGGCGGCGGACCCCGTGTGGAATACCATCGAGCTGCCGTCCTTCCTGCGCATGGGCAGCTGGATCGGCGGCGATCGCGATGGAAATCCTTTTGTGACCGCGGACGCGCTGCATCAGGCCCTTCTGCTGCAAAGCCAGCGCGCACTCGGGTTCTATCTCGAACAGGTCAACCTTCTCGGAGGGGAGTTGTCCCTCGACGGCAACTACGTGGCAGTGTCGGAGCAGGCGCAGGCGTTGGCGGATTCATCGCCCGACCTTTCACCGCACCGGCAGGAAGAGCCCTATCGCCGCGCCTTGTCGGGTATCTACGCACGCCTCGCGGCGACCGCCGCCCGGATGGGCCACGCAGAAATCGCCCGTCATGCGGTGGGTGCTGCCGCCCCCTACGAGAGCGCCGAGGAATTGTCCGGCGATCTCTCGATCATCCATCGCTCGCTGTTGTCGAACGGCTCGGGCTCACTCGCCCGTGGACGGCTTCGCAAAATACGGCGGGCCGTCGGCGTATTCGGATTCCATCTTGCCAGCATCGACCTGCGGCAGAACTCCGACGTGCACGAGCGCGTGATCCACGAACTCCTCGAAAAGGCCGTTCCGGGCACGGGCTACTCACAGCTTCCGGAGGACGAGCGCGTAGCCTTGCTGCTGGAGGAGCTGCGGACACCGCGCCTTCTTGCCTCGCCCTATGTCGGCTATTCGGACGAGACCGCCTCCGAACTCGCCATCGCCCGCGAGGCCGCGAACGCGCATCGACTTTACGGCGCGGTCTCGGTTCCCAATTACGTAATTTCGAAGGCAAGCGATCCATCCGACATTCTCGAAGTAGCCTTGCTGCTGAAAGAAGCAGGACTTCTGCGCCCAACCGAGGGCGAGATGGACGTCAACATCGTGCCGCTTTTCGAGACCATCGACGATTTGCGCAACGCGGGCGCAGTCATGGACGCGCTGTTCGCGTTGCCGGATTATATGCGCCTGGTCCGCAGCCGAGGCCAGGCGCAGGAGGTCATGCTCGGATACTCGGACAGCAACAAGGATGGGGGCTTTCTCACCTCCGGGTGGGAGCTCTACAAAGCCGAGATCGAGCTGATCGAGGTGTTTCAGCGCGCTTCCGTTGCCTTGCGTCTTTTTCACGGACGCGGTGGCTCCGTCGGCCGCGGCGGTGGGCCGAGCTATCAGGCAATTCTGGCGCAACCGGGGGGCGCCGTGCAGGGCGCCATTCGCATCACCGAGCAGGGCGAGGTCATCGCGGGCAAATATTCGAACCGCGACCTCGGAAGACGCAATCTCGAAATCCTCGCAGCGGCGACTCTCGAAGCATCGCTGATGCATTCCGGCCAATCGGCACCGCGCGATGAATATCTCGCGGCCATGGAGGAATTGTCCGCCAATGCGTTCAGCGCCTATCGCGGTCTCGTCTACGAAACTGAGGGGTTCGAGCGCTATTTCTGGGAATCGACCGTCATCGGTGAGATTGCGAACCTCAACATTGGAAGCCGCCCCGCCTCCCGCACCAACTCACGACGCATCGAGGACCTGCGCGCCATCCCCTGGGTGTTCGGCTGGGCGCAATGCCGGCTGATGCTGCCGGGCTGGTATGGGTTCGGCTCGGCGGTCGACGCGTGGCTGAAGGCTCATCCCGAGAACGGGATGCCACTGCTGCAGGAGATGTATCGCGAGTGGCCGTTCTTCCAGGCGATGATTTCCAACATGGATATGGTGCTGGCCAAGAGTAATATCGCGATCGCGTCGCAATACGCCAAGCTTGTGGAGGATACGGCCCTGCGCGAGGCCATCTTCCCGCGCATCCGCCGCGAATGGGAAAGCTCCATCGCCAAATTATTGTCCATCTCCGGTCAGGACACCTTGCTCGACGGCAATCCATTGTTGGCGCGCTCGATCCGCAATCGGTTTCCGTATCTCGACCCGCTCAACCACTTGCAGATCGAGCTGCTGAAACGCCATCGCGCGGGCGATCGGGACGAGCGCGTGGTGGAGGGCATCCATCTGTCGATCAACGGCATCGCTGCGGGCCTTCGCAACAGCGGATAGTCATGGAACCCCGCCGCTGTCCAGCTTGTTGGATTGTCGCGCTTCCGAGAGCGGGAGCCGAAAACCCAACAGGAGAGCAGGAATGCCCCGCGGAGATAAATCCAGCTACACCGACAAGCAAAAACGCAAGGCCGAGCATATCGAGGAATCCTACGAGAGCCGGGGCGTCCCCGAAAAGGAAGCCGAGAGCCGCGCCTGGGCGACGGTGAACAAGGAATTGGGGGGCGGCAACAAAAGCGGATCCGGAAGAGGAAAGAAGGACACCAACGTGGCGGCGAAAAAGGGCGGCAAGGTCGGCGGCGCTGCCGCGGCCTCGAGACCCGCCGCGGCTCGGTCGGCATCCGCCAAGAAGGCGGCTGCGACCCGAAAGAAGAATGCCGCCAAATCGTCCTGAGCGCCTACCCTGCCTCCTCGCAGCCTTGTGCGATTTGCGTGGCGCGTGATATGCGAAGCCGTTGAAACGCAAAGGAGGCTGAGGGCATGGACACGGGATTGACGGGCAAGCGGGCGCTTGTACTTGGCGCCAGCAAGGGTCTTGGCTTCGGCATCGCGCAAGGTCTTGCCAACGAAGGTGCGCGTGTCGCCATTGCGAGCCGGTCGATGGAGGGTTCCAAAGGCGCCGCGGACAAGATCGGCCATAACGCGTTGCCTTTCATCTGCGACACCGGAAAGACAGATCAAGTCGATGCTCTCGTGCGCGACGTCGTGGCGGCCCTGGGT
Organism: uncultured Alphaproteobacteria bacterium; assembly: GCA_963828985.1. Classification (GTDB taxonomy): domain Bacteria; phylum Pseudomonadota; class Alphaproteobacteria; order Rhizobiales; family Beijerinckiaceae; genus Microvirga. Next base: position 533,204 of record CAWHGT010000003.1, on the reverse strand, counting down.
TCGGTCGACATCCTGGTGCTCAACTCTGGTGGCCCACCTCCGGGCAAGGCGCAAGGCGTCTCGTCCGAACAATGGCGCAACTCATTCGAGGCGATGTTCGTCAATCTCGTGCGGATCGCCGATCAACTGCTTCCTGGCATGATAGAGCGGAAGTTCGGGCGCATCATCTCGGTGATTTCCTCCGGCGTCATCCAGCCGATTCCAAACCTCGCGATTTCAAACGCGATCAGGCCGGCACTCGTTGGCTGGGGCAAGTCGCTGGCGGCGGAAGTCGCGTCATCCGGCGTGACCGTCAACGCCATTGCGCCGGGCAGGATTGCAACCGATCGTTTGAAACAGCTCGATGCCGCCAACGCCGAACGAACAGGACGTTCGATCGACGACGTGGCAGCAGCGGCGCGAGCCGGGATCCCCGCCGGCCGCTATGGCGAGATCGAAGAATTCGCCGCCGCGGCAGTGTTCCTCGCGAGCGAGAAGGCGTCGTTCATGACTGGATCGATCCTGCGTGTCGATGGCGGTCAGATTTCGGCGACCTGAACGAACAATCTGCCGGCCGCCTTCGCGCGGTCGGCAGAAACGTTTCAACGCTCGGGCAGGCGAGTCAAAATACCGCCCTCCAGAAGCTTGCTCCAGATCTCTTCGGCGCTTTCGGCAAACTGGATGATACCGAGCTCCCGCGCAGTGATCATGCCGTTGTCGATCAGTGCGTCGAAATTGACGACGCTGTGCCAGTAAGCTTGATCGAGAAGCACGATCGGCAGCGGGGCCGCTTTGCCGGTAATTCGCAGATTGAGGATCTCGAACAGCTCGTCGAACGTGCCGAACCCGCCGGGCAGCACGACGAGCGCGTTGGCGCGCATGGCGAGATGCATCTTGCGCATCGCGAAATAATGGAAGCGAAACGTGAGCTCGGGGGTCGAATAGGCATTCGGTTCCTGCTCGCGCGGCAACGTGATGTTGAAGCCGATGGAGGGCGCGCCGACATCGGCTGCGCCGCGGTTGGCTGCTTCCATCAAGCCGGGCCCTCCGCCCGTGGCGATCACATTGTCGCGGACGCTTTCGCCGCCCTTGAGCGCGCCGCCGCGTTCCGAAGCGATCCGTCCGAATGTCCGCGCCTCGTTGTACCAGAAGCCGTGCCGACCAACACCGTCCTCGCGAATCCGCGCGGAGCCGAACACCACGATGGTCGACCGCACACCCCAAATCCTGAGACTTTCCTCGGCCTTCGCGTATTCGAGCTGAAATCGCACGCCCCGCATTGAATCGCCGAGCAGAAAATCCTGGTCGAGGGCAGGAAGGCGAAACGACGGAGACGCCATCTGCGCCGCGTTGGGCTTCTTTGCCTCACTCATAGGGTCCTCGATTCTTGAACGGTTCACGCGGCGAATTGCTGCCGCCACCGATCAAGGTCTTCGAGTGCCACATTCGAGCCGCAGAGCACAAGGCCGAGGACGGCATCTGCCGGCAGTGCATCGCAGATCGTCTGGGCTGCGGTGAGCACGCAGGATGCTGCCGGCTCGCACAGTACTTTCTCGGTCTGCAGCAGCCAGGCGAGGTCGTTCACGACCGGGTCCGTCATCGACAACGATGATGCGTTCAACGAACTGCTTCGTGGCCGACAATGTGCGTTCGGTAGCAAACGGCGCGCCCAAGGTTCGGGCGAGGGACGTGCCGTGGATGGTAACCGGTGCGTCCGCTTTCAGGGCCTCCGTCATCGTTTGCGCGCCGGTCGTCTCGACGCCGTAGACGACGAGCGAAGGGTTCTTCGCCTTCAGCGCCGCAGCACTCCCGGCAATGAATCCGCCGCCGCCGATCGACATGAACACATGCGTGAGATCGGGAAAGTCCTCGGCGAATTCCAGACCGACGGTGCCATGCCCGGCGATGATCGCCGGATCGTCATAGGGATGAACGAACAGCATTCCGGCCCGGCCATAGTCCTCGGCCTTGCGAAAAGCTTCTGCCGCATCCTCGCAGAGTTCGACACGTCCGCCGTATTTTTCCGTAAGGTCGATATTGAAGCGCGGCGTGACCTTCGGCATCAGCACGAGAGCATCGATGCCCAGAGTTCCGGCGACTTTTGCAAGCGCGATGGCGTGGTTTCCGCCGGATACGGTCACAAGCCCGCGCGCACGCTCGGCTTCCGTAAGCCCCAGAACCTTGTTGAAGACTCCGCGCACCTTGAAGGAGCCGGCAATCTGCAGCGCTTCCAGCTTGAGGATGGTACGACGGCCGAGCCGCGCCGATACGTCTGCGCTCTCGAACGCGGGCGTGCGGCGCACGAGGCCCGCGACGCGGTTTCGCGCTGCTTCGATATCGGAGAGCGAGACGTCGAACGGCTTCATAAGAATGTCCTTGAGCAGACAGGAGGCAGAGATCAGGCGAGGGCCACGCAATCGATTTCGATCAGCATGCCTTGGGGCAGCCGGTTGATTTCCACGGTCGAGCGCGCCGGATAGGGTGCGGCGAAGCAGCGGCCATAGACATCGTTCATAGTCTTGAAGTCATCGAGGTTGGTCAGAAACACGGTGGTTTTGACGACTTTCTCCATCGAAGATCCTGCCTCCCGCAGGATTGCCGCCAGATGGTCGAGCACAGTCTCGGTCTGCCGCGCGATATCGCCTTTGCCGATAAGTCCGCCGTCGCGGTCGATAGGCAGCTGGCCTGCGACAAACACGAAGCCACCGGCTCTTATCGCCTGCGAATAGGGTCCGCGAGGTTGGGGTGCGTCTGGGCTGAGAATGGAATCGTGGATCATCGTCTTGCTTCGGGCGGAGGGCGCGGATCATGAGCCCGCATTCACCCAAAGGTCAATCGGCGAAATGCGCTTTGCGAGAAAAGCGAATGCACCTTGACCGCGAGCCAAATCCCGCCCGATGTTGTCGCTGATCCATGGAGCGATTTGTCGATGAAGCTGTCTTCCCGCGAAATGCTCGCGCGCCTGGTTGCCTTTCCGAGCGTTTCGACGTCCAGCAATCTCGACATCATTCATTTCTGCCGCGACTGGTTGCAGAGCCACGGCGTTCAGAGCAATCTCATCTTCAATGCCGAGGGCAGCAAGGCCAATCTCTACGCGACGATCGGACCCATGATCGAGGGCGGGATCGTCCTGTCCGGTCACACGGATGTGGTTCCGGTGGAGGGACAGGCCTGGACGAGCGACCCCTTTACGTTGACCGAACGCGCTGGCCGGCTCTACGGACGCGGGACCACGGACATGAAGGGATTCGACGCTCTCGCGCTGGCGCTCGTTCCCGACATGATCAAAGCCGATCTGAAACGGCCGGTCCACATCGCCCTTTCGTACGATGAAGAACTCGCCTGCAGCGGAGCGCCCTCGATGGTGCGCGCGATGGCCGCCGGCATACCCGACTCCCGCCGCGGTGATCGTCGGCGAACCGACGCGGCACGCCGTGGTCACCGGCCACAAGGCATCGGCACAGCTGCGCACGCGCCTGACGGGGCACGCGGTCCATTCAAGCCGGATCGACCAAGGCGTCAGCGCGGTGATGACCGGCGCTCGCCTGATCGTCTGGCTCGAGGATGTCATGAACCGCAATCGCGCGGAGCACGATCCTGACAATCCTTTCGAGCCGCCCTACACGACGCTCCATTGCGGCGTCATGGAAGGTGGAACGGCCGCCAACATTGTTGCATCGTCGGCGTGGTTCTACACCGATATCCGCGCCATCCCGACCGAGGACCCGATGGAGTATGTGGCGCGATACCGCGCCCATGTCGCCGAAGCGGTGGTGCCCGCCATGAAGGCGATCGCCGCCGAGGCGGGAATCGACGTCGAGCTGGTGTCCCTCGTGCCGGGTCTAAAACCCGAGCAGGATGGATCGGCCGAGCGCCTGATGCGAAAGCTGACGGGCGACAACGGCAGTCATGTCGTGTCGTACGGCACCGAGGCGGGACTGTTTCAGCAGGCCGGATGGTCAACCGTGGTCTGCGGGCCCGGCGATATCGCGCAGGCTCACCAGCCGGACGAATATATTGAGGTGAGCGAATTCGAGGCCGGCGAACGATTGTTGCGCCGCGTGATCGCCGAGCTGGCGAACTGACCCACGCGTGTTCGCCTTTAGATGGGGCTAGACCGTGCCCCGCCACCTGTCTAACCTCCCGCCTTGCCAAGGGAACAATCGCGAAACGCGGGGCCCGCCAGAAAAAGACATCGCGAATCCACGCGAGTCTCCAGAGGAGAACGACAAAACATGACGATCCGGACACGATTTTGGGCGGCATCGGCCGCCCTCCTGCTGGCAGGAACTTCTCTGCCCGCCATGGCGACCACATTGCGATATGCCAACCAGGGCGATCTCAAGTCTCTCGATCCCTATACGCTCAATGAGACCACCACCAATTCACATCTGGGTCACGTCTACGAGGGCCTGACACAGCGGGGCAAGGATCTGGCCGTGAAGCCGGGGCTTGCCGAAAAGTGGGAGATCAGCGACGACGGTCTGACCTGGCGCTTTTTCCTCCGCAAGGGAGTGAAGTTTCACAACGGCAACCCTTTCACGGCCGATGACGTCCTCTTTTCGGCAACGCGCGTCCGCGCTCCCGGATCGAACTTCCAGACCCGCGTGCCGACCAGCGCCGAGTTCGTCAAGGTCGACGACTATACGGTGGACGTGAAACTCAAATCCCCCAACCCGATCCTGAACTACCAGTGGGACACCTGGTACATCATGGATAAGGAATGGGCCGAGGCGAACAACACCGCCGCTCCGACCCCGGCAGCGGCCACGAGCCCCAGCTATGCGGCGCTGAATGCCAACGGCACCGGAGCGTTCAAAATCGAGAGCCATCAGCCCGGCGTCAAAACCGTGTTCAAGGCAAATCCCGACTGGTGGACCAAGCCCGAGCACAATCTCGACGAAATCGTCTTTACGCCGATCAATTCCGATGCGACGCGCGTAGCGGCATTGCTGTCCGGCGAAGTCGACGTGATCGAGCCGGTTCCGCTGCAGGACATCGCACGCGTCAACGCAAGCCCTAATGCGCAGGTCATGACCGGCCCCGAGCTTCGGACCATCTTTCTCGGATTCGACCAGACCCGAGACGAGTTGCTGTTTTCGAACGTGAAGGGCAAGAACCCCTTCAAGGACCCGAAGGTTCGCCAGGCGTTTTTCCAGGCCATCGACATCGAGACGATCAAGTCCCGTGTCATGCGCGGTCTCGCGACCCCGTCGGCCCTGATGATCGCGCCGGAGCTCTTCTCCTTCTCGAAGGATTTCGTTCGTCCGAAATACGATCCGGACGGCGCCAAGAAGCTGTTGGCGGAAGCAGGCTATCCGAACGGCTTCGAAGTCGGAATGGATTGCCCGAACGATCGCTACGTGAATGACGAGGCGATCTGCCAAGCGGTTGTCGGGATGCTCGCCCGCGTGGGTGTCAAGATCAACCTGATGGCTCAGCCCAAGGCGCAGTACTTCGCCAAGGTTCTGAAATCCGGCAATTACCAGACGTCGTTCTATCTTCTCGGATGGACTCCCGGGACCTTCGACAGCCACAACGTCCTGTTCGATATCGAAGGCTGCCGCAATGACCCGCAATCGTCGCGCGGCGAATCCAATCTCGGCAATTACTGCAACAAGAAGCATGATGAGCTGACCGACAAGATCCTTGTCGAGAACGACAAGGGCAAGCGCGACCAGTTGATCAAGGAAGCGTTCCAGGAAACCACGAAGGATTTCGGGTACATCCCGCTCCACCAGCAATCGCTGGCCTGGGGCGTGTCCAAGAAGGTGAAGCTCACCCAGCGGGCCGATAATTCGGTTCTGCTGTATTGGGCGCGCAAAGAGTAAGCGTCGGCGATCCGTTTCCCGGACGCGGCCATCCGCGTCCGGGATCATCTGCACAACCGCCGCCGTTTCCATGACGGCCCGGCAGGATTTGTGGGACCCATTGATGCTTGCATTCATTGTGCGCCGTGCCTTCCAGGCACTCGGCGTCTTGTTGGCCGTCGGATTGATCGCTTTTTCGATGTTCCGGTTCGCCGGCGATCCGGTGAACCAGATCGTCTCCATCGACACGCCGGCAGCCGAACGTGAACAGGTGCGGCGTTCGCTCGGTCTCGACGACCCGGTGCCCGTCCAATTCGGGCGATATCTGGTGAGGGCGGCGCAAGGGGATTTCGGCGTCTCCTATCAGTTCCGCCAACCCGTCTCCACTCTTCTCGCCGAGCGTATGCCCGCGACGCTCGAACTGGCGTTCTGCGCAACGGTCTTCGCCATCGTGTTCGGCATCCTGATGGGTGTGTTCTCGGGCCTCAATCGGGAAAGCTTTCTCGCCAAACTCTTCCAGACCATCTCGCTTGTGGGCATTTCACTGCCGACATTTCTCATCGGCATCCTGCTGATCTATCTGTTCGCCGTCACCCTCGGCTGGCTGCCCTCCTACGGTCGCGGCGACACCGTGCGCATCGGCTGGTGGACGACCGGGTTTCTCACCCGGTCGGGTCTGATGGCGTTGATCCTGCCGTCGATTACACTCGGTCTGTTTCAGATGACGCTGATCATGCGCATCGTTCGCGCCGAAATGCTGGAAGTTCTTCGCACCGATTACATCAAGTTCGCCCGCGCCCGCGGCCTGACGACGCGGGCGATCAATTTCGGCCATGCGCTCAAGAACACGCTGGTGCCGGTGATCACGATCGTAGGCCTGCAGCTCGGATCGGTGATCGCGTTCTCGATCATCACCGAGACCGTTTTCCAATGGCCCGGCATGGGATTGTTGTTCGTGCAGGCCGTCCAGAACGTCGACATCCCCATCATGGCCGCCTACCTCATGCTGGTGGCGCTGATCTTCGTCGTGATCAACCTTGGGGTCGATATCCTCTATACGGTTGTCGACCCGCGCCTGCGGTCGAGCATCCGGCAACCGGCCTGAGGGAGACGCCGATGTCCGACAGCTCTCATTTGGCAACCGCCGGCGTTCCCCGCCCACCCTCGCGCCTCGCGCGGTTTCTCGATGGCGATGTGTGGGCGAGCTTCAAGCGATCCAGGCTGACGATGGTGGCGGCGGCGCTGACGCTGCTGTTTCTTCTTGGCGCCCTGTTGGCGGGATGGCTATCGCCGCAGGATCCGTTCGATCCTGCGCAGCTCGAGCTCATGAACAGCCGCCTGCCGCCCCTGTGGGAGGCCGACGGCCAATCGCCCTATCTGCTCGGCACCGACGAACAAGGTCGCGATATTCTGTCGGCAATTCTCTACGGTTTGAGAATCTCGCTGCTGGTGGGTTTTCTGGGCGTGGCGTTCTCGGCAACTCTCGGCATTACCCTCGGGCTGCTTGCGGGTTATCTCGGCGGCATCGTCGACACCGTGATCATGCGGATCGCCGACGTCCAGCTCACATTCCCCGCCATCCTCATCGCCCTTCTCATCGATGGCGTCGTCAAGGCGGTGCTCGGCAGCAATCTCGATGCCGGAACCACATTGGCGGTCCTCGTCGTGTCGATCGGTTTGAGCTTCTGGGTGCAATACGCGCGCACGGTGCGCGGCTCCGTGATGGTGGAAAAGAACAAGGATTACATTGCGGCCGCACGCCTGATCGGTCTGCCGGCTTCCGCCATCATGCTGAAGCATATCCTGCCCAACGTCACCGGGCCGGTGCTGGTCATCGCCACCATCAATCTCGCGCTTGCCGTCATCACCGAAGCGACGTTGTCGTTTCTTGGGCACAGGCATGCCCGAGACGATGCCGTCTCTCGGCACTCTCATTCGCATCGGCAACAATTATCTTTTCTCCGGCGAATGGTGGATCGTCGCCTTCCCAGGCATTGCGCTGGCGGTCCTTGTTCTCGCCATCAACCTCCTGGGTGATTGGCTGCGCGATGCGCTCAATCCGAAACTGCGATGAGAGGGCGAGCAAAGCTATGACCGAGCCCGTTCTCTCCGTTCGTGATCTGCGCGTGGAATTCCGCACCAGACGAGGTGCGCTCAAGGCGATCGACGGCATCTCGTTCGACATTGCGCGCGGTGAGGTTTTGGGCGTGGTGGGGGAATCCGGCGCCGGGAAATCGGTCGCCGGTTCTGCCATCACGGGCCTGATCGATCCGCCGGGGCGGATTGCCGGTGGTGAAGTCCTGCTCTCCGGCCATCGCATCGACAATCTTCGTCCCGACGAGATGCGGAAGGTGCGCGGCAAGCGCATCGGCATGATCTTCCAGGACCCGCTGACAAGCCTCAACCCGCTCTATCGCGTCGGCGAGCAGTTGATCGAAACCATCCGCACGCACACCACACATGTCGGCCTCGGCGGCGCGCAAGCGAGCGATCGAGCTTCTGGCGGAAGTCGGCATTCCGGCCCCGGATCGCCGCGTCGACAGCTATCCGCATGAGTTCTCCGGCGGCATGCGTCAGCGCGTGGTGATCGCGCTTGCGCTTTGCGCCGAGCCCGAATTGATCATCGCCGATGAGCCCACGACGGCGCTCGACGTGTCTGTTCAGGCGCAGATCATCGCATTGCTGAAACGTCTTGGGCGCGATCATGGAACCGCCATCATGCTGGTCACTCACGACATGGGAGTGATCGCCGAAACCGCCGATCGCGTCGCAGTGATGTATGCGGGACGCATCGTCGAGATTGGCCCGGTGCGTGAGGTGGTGCAGCACCCGCTGCATCCTTATGCCAAAGGGCTGATGGGCGCCATTCCGTCGCTCAAGGGCGAGACGCATCGCCTGACGCAGATCCCCGGCAGCATGCCGCGTCTATCCGCGATCCCGCCCGGCTGTCCGTTCAATCCGCGGTGCCCGTTCGTGTTCGACCGCTGCCGCGTGGAGCGTCCCGAGCCGATTGCCCGCGACATGCATCCGGTCGCCTGTCATCTCTACGATGCGGCTCCGGCGAGAGCGGAGTCCGTCGCGTGAGCGAGAAACCCTACGCACAGATCAACGACCTGCGCCGAACCTTCGATATATCGAAGCCTTGGCTCAATCGGGTGCTCGAACGTACCGACAGGCAATTCCTGAAGGCTGTCGACGGCGTGTCCTTCGATATCGCGCGGGGCGAGACCTTTGCGCTCGTGGGGGAGTCCGGATCGGGCAAGTCGACTGTCGCCCGCATGGTGGTGGGCTTGCTGCCGCCGACCGGCGGCGATGTGACCATCGACGGCGTCCCGATGGTGGGGCGCGCCTCGGCCCAGGAGAGGCAGCGTCTCCGCCGCCGCATCCAGATGATCTTTCAGGACCCGTACGCCAGTCTCAATCCCCGCTGGAAGGTCGAGGACATCGTGGCGGAGCCGATCCGCGCGTTCCGCCTGATAGAGGGTGACAAGGCCATCGCCGGACGGGTCGGCGAGCTCCTTTCGCTCGTCGGCCTTCACCCGGCCGACGGCCTCAAGTTTCCGCATGAATTTTCCGGGGGGCAACGCCAGCGCGTCGCGATCGCACGTGCGTTGGCGTCCAATGCCGAGTTCATCGTTTGCGACGAGCCGACTTCGGCCCTCGACGTGTCGGTGCAGGCGCAGATCCTCAATCTGATGCGGGACCTGCAGGATCAGTTTGGGCTGACCTACCTTTTCATCAGCCACAATCTGGCGGTGGTCCGGCATATGGCGACAAGGATCGGCGTCATGTATCTCGGGCGGATCGTCGAGATCTCGGGCGGCCGCGAGCTATTTGCCGCGCCCAAACATCCTTACACCCGCATGCTTCTCGATGCCGTCCCGGATATGAACATGGCGGGCCAGGAGCGTGTGCCGATCAGCGGCGAGATACCGAACCCCATCAACCCGCCGAGCGGCTGTCCGTTCAATCCACGCTGCCCATTCGCCAACCAGCGGTGCCGGGTCGAAACGCCGCCCTTGCTTGCCGGAGTTGCGTGCCACGCGGTCCACGAAGGACGCTTGGAGGTTTTCACCGCCGCATAGAGGCTCGGTACGCTTCCGCGCTATTCTTGCATTCGGTCGGTCTTTTGGTCTTGCTCTCGGTAATTCTATGACAGGATCGTCCATGGGGGAGGCTTCCGAAAGCAAGCCAACATCTCCGGATGCGTAATAACGTAAATGAAACAATTAAGCGTAATAGTATTGTAAACACTATCAAGCACCTTTAAATTTGGCCGAAATGCCGTATTTAGACTTTCTGTCGAGAGAGAGACTAGAATGATTACTACAAGACGTTATCTCATTGCTTCGTCATTGGCTCGTCTGATCCGCAAAGAACGCGGGGGTAATCGTCTGACGGAGGGCCATTTTCCCAATCAGGCCGATCGCAGTTCTTTCGTCGTCATCGACGGCGACAAGGGTAGTCTGGTTCTGGTGACATCAGGCGGTGGCGGCCCAGTCGAGGAGAGGACCGATGTTCCTCGCACGCACGCCGAAGCGCTGCTGGATGTAACACCCGGCAAAGTTGATTACGTGCGCTCGGCCTTGTCCATCGGGTCCCGCGAAGTGCGGATCGACCGGTTCGTCACGCCGGGCCCGCTCGATCTCATTACGGTCGATTTCGACAAGGAAGAGGATTCGAGAGATTTCCGTCCTCTACCGTGGTTCGGGCCTGAGGTGACAGGCGAAGCCGGATACCAGAACCGTTCGATCGCTCTCGAAGGCCTACCACCGGCCCTCGATGTTCCCCTGTCGAATGCTGCCCTGAACACGCTGCTGGACACTCTTGAGGGCCGCCTCGGCGCCAATCGTAACTACGCGCCGCAAAAAAATTCCCGGGAAGGCGATCAGGCCGATCAGCGCCGCAATGCCGTTCCGGCCTCCGAGCGGCCTGCCGTTCGGCAAGCGCCCGGGCCAAGCCCAGAGGCGGCATCCAGCGAGAGCGACCAGTCGGAGGACGACCAGGATGGTCTGAATTTGAATATCGAAGACAATGTTATTCGCGAACTGGCACGCTCTCTTCGTCCGCAGCGGCGGTAACGGGTTGTCGATCCGGCACGGGATCGGGCTGATTAGGTGGGGCTGGATTACGTAACGTTCGAGCCGATGTGCTTGACGTTCCGGCGAAATGACCTCACGAGAGATGCGGGATCCACACGGGAATTGTCATGCGTTTTGTGAAGTCTCTTGCACTCGCCGCCACCGCGATTTTGACCGTTCCCGCCTATGCGGCTGATCCAATCTTTACAGCCCTTCCGACCGAGTCCGGACGGTTGGATCGTCACCCTGAATGGCAATGTTCGGGTTGGCCCCTCCTATCCGGGTGCCGACGACATGGGTTTCGTCGTGTACCCGTCGGCGAGTTTTCGGCGCGCCGGAACTCCACCGCGTATTCCCCGCCCGATGAGGGACTGAGTATATCGTTCGTCGAGCAATCCTCCTTCACGATTGGGGTGGTGGGACGCTTTCTCGGCGGTCGTTATCTGCAGGACAATCGTCGATTATACGGGCTGGAAAAGATCGACTGGGCGGTGGAGCCCGGCGTGTTCGTGGAATACTGGCCCTTCGCGTTCCTGCGCGCACGGGCCGAGTTGCGCCACGGCATCAACGGACATGATGGCTTCGTCGCCGATTTCGGCGTCGATGTCGTCCAGCGCTATGGCGCATTCACCTTTTCGGTCGGCCCACGCCTGGCGCTCGGCGACAGCTCATTCACCAGGACGTATTTCGGCGTGACGCCCTACGAGGCGGCGGTGAACGGGCTCGTGACGCCCTATCGGCCCGGGGGCGGCATCACCTCTGTCGGTGTGACGTCCGGGCTGACCTACGATTGGTCGGATCAATGGTCCACCACCGGTTTCGTCACCTACAGGCGTCTTGTCGGCGATCCGTCTGACAGTCCGATCGTGAAGCGCTTCGGGTCCGAGAACCAGGTCGGTCTGGGACTGACCGTATCGTATTCGTTCGATTCAGGGATGTAGCAGGGACGGGCGGCTAATCCGCCGGCTTCTGAGCGTCACGGAATCGACTGAACATCATGTCGGGTGCGCTGGTATTATGGCGCGACGGCACGAGGCGGCCCATCCATATATCCGTGGCTTTGGCGTTTCGGAACTTCATGATGGGTTCCTCGGTCCAGGACGGCGCGCCTTCCTCTCGCACCGCGATCCGCGCCACGTCCGCGTTGAACTCGGTCACGTACATCGAACGTAGGGCCGCGAACGGGCCGCTCTGTATGGCGCGGTCGAAACTGACGTCGAGGGTGATCCGGTCGCGATCCAGATTCTTGATGGCGATGGTTGCCGTGCCGCCCTTCGCGAACGTGACGGTAAACGTCATGGCCTTGGGGTCGAACACCACATCCTTCAAATTGACCACCGGGCGTTCATTGACCTCGATGGGGCCAAGGAGAAACGACGAGCCGTAGGCGCTCCATCCAAGATGCGCGGGGGGCAGCGGCCGAATGCGCCAATAGCCATCGGCCGGATACAGCACGAGGACCTCCTCGGCACGGTCGTCCCGCCGAACCCAGAGCTGAATCAGGTGCAGATTTCTCTCGGTGCGATCCCCGACCCTGACCGTCACATCGCTCGGGCGCCAAAAGTTGGGGAACGTGAACCCGGTCAGCCACATGTCCACGCTCTCATAGAACGTGACCTTGTGAGAGGGCGGCGCGGCCGAGGATTCGGCCGTCAGCGCTCCGCACGCCGTCCAATCGGGTTCCCATTTGTCGTCGCGCAGGCTGCCCATATACGTCGGGTGCCCGGCCTCGATACGGAAATTGCGCACCGACGGAGACGCGAAGTTGATCGTAACGTTGTCTTTCTCCGCGCACAGGACCGGTTGGCTGGTGCTCGTCACATCCACGGCCATTCCGTCGAGAGACGCGGCCGAAATGGTGGTCGACGCGAGGAGAAGTCCGAAAAGCGCGAGGCAGGAGCGGAGCATATGATCCATCGAGTCGTTGTCGCTTGGCGGGGCGGGTGCCGCGCCGTATGGAGAGATATCCTGCAATCCCTTGTCCGTCGAGGCCGCAGCCCGGCTCGCGCAAAAGACTGTTAAGCCCATGCCCGTCCCCGTTATTGCTTCGGCCGGACCGCTTCTCGCGAACTACGAGGTGGTTTTCTGCGACATCTGGGGCGTGGTGCATGATGGCGTGCGGGCCTATCCGGATGCGTGCCTTGCGCTCAGCGCGTTCCGCCGCCGGGGCGGCAGCGTGGTGCTGATATCAAACGCTCCCTCGACGACAGCCGAGGTGGCAATCCTCCTCGATCGCAAGCAGGTTCCGCGGGATTCCTGGGATGCGATCGTCACCTCGGGCGATCTCACCCGTCTGCGAATTGAAGAAACCGGCGTGAAGCGGATCTTCCATATCGGCGCAACGCGTGGGGAGCATGTTTTCGAGGGGCTCGGTGTCGCGCTGGTGGAGGTTCAGGCAGCCGACGCCATCGTGGCGACAGAACTGACCGATTATTACAGCGAGACGCCTGAGGATTATCGGGACGTGCTGCAGGAAGGGGTTGCTCGCCAGTTACCGTTCATCTGCGCCAATCCGGATCTTGTCGTCCATGTGGGCGACGATCTGCTGCCTTGCGCGGGCGCGTTGGCGGTCCTCTACGAGCAGCTGGGCGGGACTGTCTATTGGGCCGGCAAGCCTCACGCAGCGATTTACGAGCGTGCGCTCGATCTGGCCTCCCAGGCGCATGGCGGAGCGGTGGACAGGTCTCGCATCCTGGCGATCGGCGATGCGCTTCGGACGGATATCGCCGGCGCTTCCGCATTCGGCGTCGATGCGTTGTTCATCGCCGGCGGTATCCATCGCGACGAACTTCTGCGAGGTGAGGAAATTGACCGGGAACTCCTCGACCATGTGGTCGGAACCCACGCGGCGGGTATCGTCGGAATCATGAAGGGTCTTGCCTGATCAGAGGCCGAGACGCTGATTGATTTGATCGAGTGCGCCGGTCAACGGGCGGAACTCGAAGCGGACCTGATGACGGCCCGGCGGCACCTGGACGGCACGAAAAATCACATTGGCACGCAACACCTCTTCCCGCCTTCCATCCACATACGCAAACCACCAAGGGTGCCAGACGTCGTTCAGAATCGACGAATCCTCCGGTATCCGACGACACATTGATGAGCACTTCGGTGTTCCGGTAAGACGCGATTGCGACTTCGGCGCGCGCCGCGCCGGATCGGATTCGCGGCCCCTGCGGCGGTCGCTCGAGCAACACCACGTTGTTCGACTCGCTCGGCCAGATGCCAGTGCGGGTCATCTGGACGAAAGTCGGCGATCTGCCATTGCGTCGCAAACATCACCCGCGGAAGCGCGGCGGGATTCTCGGCGATGACGGCCTCGGCAGTTTTCGCCACCACCGGCAATGCGCCAGGCTCGAGATGCGGATCGATGTCTTCGATCGGGCCGCGAGACGCGATGTAGCGCAAGCCCAGCAGGTCGGCGAGGCGCGATCTGTAGGACGGAAAGAGCGGTGAAAATTTTCGCTGGTCGGGCAGCGCCACATGGTCGCCGGCGCCGGTCGCCTCGCTGTACCACCGCAATCGCACGGGATTGTAGCCGAGCGTATTCTCCAGGCGATGCGTCATGCTGGCGTTTGGCCAGTGAAAATCGATTCCGGCGAGTTCCACCCTGTCGCGCCGCGTTGGCGATGAATCGGCAGCGACGCGCTGCTTCAGGAACGCGATTGTCGGATCATCGCCCTTGGTGTCCAGCACGCGAAAGAGCGCGGGCGGAAGCGCCGTCGATTCGCTCGGGCCGTTGTTCCAGCCAAGATCGGCCACCATGTAGCCCGCGACCAGCAACGTCGCGGCGAGCGCGTTCCAACGGGAAAGCGGCCGCACGGCAAACAGAATCAGGATCGCCACCGCGGCAAAAACCGCGGATTGCGCCAGCGGCCACAGGGCATAATCCAACTGACCTTTCTCGTCGGCGATCCAGGCCGCAATCGCCAGACTTGCGGTGAAGCCAAAGACCGCGCGAAACAGCAGCCAGCGCACTCCGGGCTGCGCCTCTGGTGCAAGCCATCGATCGAGCAGATAGGCCGCGCAAAGTCCCGCCAGCGGGGTGAGCAGGAAGGTCGCGTCCGCCGGCCGCCGGAACAGCGAAAACCCCGGCACGAAATCGAAGGCGAGTGCCAGAAGGGGCGTGTAGCGGCCAAGCGCGTAGACGAGCACTGCCAATGTTGCCCACGCGATGCCTTTGATCTCCGGCCGCCGAAACAAGCCGCGCCGCCAGCCGAGCCCGAACAAAGCGGCCAGCGGAAGCGCGCCAAAATAAATCTGCCCCATATTGCGGGCGAGGTAGAGATCGACCGGCCCCCATGCGGGACTGGGTGGTCCCCAATGTTCGGCCAAAGGGCCGGCGGCTCCGAAAAGCTGCGGCACCGCTGCGGTCAGCAGCAGAGCCGGATGGAGCGAACCGCGACCGGCGCCTGCGCTGTCGATCACGAAACGGTTGGAATCGGCGTTGAGCAGGATGGTCAGGACAAGCGGCACGGTCGCCACCAGCAATCCTGCCGCGAGACCGGCAGCCAGCGGTCCAAGGGCTTTCCGCAAGGCGACGCGCGGCAGCGGGGCGAAGATCGACATGGAAGATGACGACGCCGACCAGCAACCAGACCGCCAGATAAGCGACCTGATCCCGCCCGAACACCATGAAGCCGGCGACGATTCCCGCGGCGAATCCATAGGTCGACGAGGCACGGTCCAGCGCGCGGCGAGGAGCAGCCAGGCGATCGGCCAGTAGGAAAGGCTGAGAATTTGTCCCAGATGCTGGATGCGCCAGGCGGCTGAGCCCCCATACGCGAACACGATGGCGGCGAGCAGCGCCGCCGCCGGATGCCAGCCACGATCCCGCGCCAGCAGCAGAACCGCGATCGCGCCCAGCAGCAACATGGCGAGGATCGTCGCGTCGGCGGCCCGAAAGCTCGGCTCCGGCGTCAGCGCTGCGAGGGCGAGAAAGGGCGGCGAAAAAATCAGCGATTGAGGATCGGCGATCTGCGGATGGCCGGCGAAGATATAGGGGTTCCAGAACGGCCATTCGCCCCGATGGATCGACTGCGCCAGGAATTGCAGCTGCGGATAGAAATGCGCCTTTGCGTCCCACGGGATTGTCACCTGTCCGGAGAGCCAGGGCCAGCCGAGGGCAAGCCAGGCCGCGCCCAGGATCGCCAGACAGGGCCAAAGAGCCCATGGCGGCTTGGCGTGAACCCGGCCTCCTGGTGAGCGCATGAATGCTTGCCGGTTGTCGTCAGTCGTTCGGAGCGGCGAAGGCCGCGAGCGCGTCGAAATCGATCTTGTGACCCGCGCGGTCCCGTTTCGACGCGAGATAGCGCACGTTCTCCGCCGTTGCGCGCCCGAGGACGCGCTGTTCTTCGACGACCAATCCGGCCTCGCGCAGAGCCGCGATCTTGATCGGATTGTTGGTGATCAGCCGCACGGATGCGACGCCGAGCTGCTTCAGCATGGCGGCGGCAAACTCGAACCGCCGTTGGTCGAGGTCAAAGCCGAGGACTGCGTCGGCATCGTACGTGTCGTACCCCTGGGACTGGAGCTTGTAGGCCTTCATCTTGTTGGCGATGCCGTTGCCGCGGCCTTCCTGATCCAGATAAAGCAGGATACCGCCTTGCCCCTTCGCCATCCGCGCAACCGTATCGCGAAGCTGGTCGCCGCAATCGCATTTCAGGCTGCCGAACAGATCCCCGGTGAGGCAGGCCGAATGCAGACGGACATCCACGATGCCGGAGAGATCGGGCTTTCCGACGATGATCGCCACTTGATCGCGAAGACCTTCGCCGCCGCGGAAGATCACGAATTCGGTATCGGGAGCGCCGTCGAGCGGGACCGGCGCGCGGCTGACGATATGGAGATCGTTGATCTTGCGGCGTTTGAATGAACTCACGTCCTCGGCATCGACGACGAGGGCCCCGAGCTCGGGCGCGAGAGCAGGATCGATCGGGACCGCCACCACGGCCGGGAAAACGAGAGCCAGATGCGCCAGTTCGATGGCAAGTTCGTCGAGCCTGGAGGCGGGGCCCACGGGGGCGTCGATCCGACCGTCCACTTTTAACGCCAAGGTCTCGATACGGCTAAGATCGACGTTGGGGAGCGAGACTATTCCCGGGATCAGCCGATCCAATCCGAGATGGCGCAATCGAGCAGCGGGAAGAATCAACCGGGCGGGTTTATCGGTCAGCCGTTCGAGACGCGTCGCCAGCCCAGCTTCCAGTCCTTCGACGCCGACCGCCACGAGCGCCTCGCCATTGCCGAGCAGGATGACGGGACGGGCGGCGCGAAACTCGGCGATGGCTCGCTCCACCGCCGCCGAGGCGCGGTCATCAATCAGGTTCAGGCCCGTGTACACGGTGCTCATCGGCGCTTGGTATCCCGGTGACGGAGTTTGTTAAGCTTGCCAGAATCTAGGTACAAGCATCGACGTTTCCAGCCAATTGCCCCATATAGCACGTTCAAGTGAACGCGGGACAGGCCCCAACGCCATGAAAAGGCTCGGTCTTTAATGATGCCGATGTCAAAGAGCCGCATGGTTGCAGATCCGCTGTCGCATATCAGGGACGCCCCCATCGGACCGGCCTTTCGTGGTGGCGCAGCTTGGCCAGTCCCTCGATGGCCGGATCGCAACCCCCACGGGCGCCTCCCGCTACATCAATGGCAGCTGTGCGCTCGATCACCTTCATCGCCTGCGAGCACATGTGGACGCGGTTCTCGTCGGGAGTGGGAACCGTCATTGCAGATGATCCCGCGCTCACCGTGCGGCGGGTCGCAGGGCGCAATCCGGCCCGGGTCTTTGTCGATCCGAACGGGCGCCTGCCGCGCGACGCCAAATGCGTGGCCTCGGATTGCGCCGATCGCTACGTGATCCGCACCCGAAAGGGTCCGCCGGTCTCCCGCGTGGAGGAAATCCTCGTGGAGGCGGTCGACGGAGTGATTCCTCCGGCGGCCATTACCCAGGCTCTCTTCAGGCGCGGGCTGCGGCGCATTCTGGTGGAAGGCGGAGCCCGTACGATCTCCTCCTTCGTGGCCTGCGGCGGGCTCGACCGGCTGCATGTCCTTGTGGCGCCTGTCATCATTGGCTCTGGAATGCCCGGCCTGACCCTTCCCCCCATTGACGCACTGGATGAAGCGATCCGGCCGTCGGTCGAGGTCCATGTTTTTCCCGACGGGGACGTGCTGTTCGATTGCGACATGAAATCAACCCGGGAGCCGGAGCTTTGAACAGTCATCTGGAGCGCTATAGCGGGCCGTCCCGGTTTGTTCATTGGGCGATCGCTTTCCTGATCTTGTTGGTCCTGATTCCGGTCGGCCTGATCATGGCCAACCTGCCCGACGGAGCGCCCAAGAACACCCTCTATGAGCTTCATAAGTCCTTCGGCATGACGGTCTTCGGGCTGGCGGTCATTCGCGTGGCGATCCGTGCGGTCGAGGGGTTTCCGCCGCTTCCGTCCTCGCTCCCGGCATGGCAACAGGCGGCCGCCCGGGGCACACATCTGGCGCTTTTTGCCCTGATCTTCATCGTTCCGGCACTCGGATTTGCCGGCACGTCCATGTGCTGTTCGCCGGTCAATTATTTCTGGCTGATCCCGATCCCCATCGAACTCCCCGGCGGCATGGACCGGGCCGAGACCGTGCTCGACTGGCACAAGGCGGCGGTGTTCCTGATGGCGGCTATCCTGTGCCTGCACGTAGGCGCTGCCCTCTGGCACCGATTTCGTGCGCCACGACGGCGTTCTGGGAGCGCATGGTGACGGAGGCCGAACCTGATCAGCGTGGCGGGATCGCCAGCAGGTCCGTGTGGCCGATGATGCAGGAAGCCGGAGCCGAACGGGCGTTCAGCCAGTCGCGGAGATCCTCGGACGCGATCCTGCCCGTCTGCGCGACAGCCGCGGCGATCCCGGCGACAAGCGGCTTGATCAGACCCTGGTCGGCGGAGCTCAATCGCCAGGGGCTGTCGCCAAGCACGACCTCGTACCCCCTGACCCGCAGCGCATCGGAGAGAATTTCGGCAGCTCTAGGCCCGGCGGCAGGTCCGAAACCCTTGTCGCCGCCCTGGTGGAGGTTGAAGGCCGCGTTCACTGCCGCATCGACGGGATGCGGCGGTTGCCAGCTTTCCTCGCCGTTATAGACGAGCGATGGTGTAAAGCGGCAGTCCTCGGGCCGCCAGGAATTCGACAAAGCGGTCGATCCACTCGGCCGAGACCAGATCAAAAAAAGCCGCCGCCGTGACGAGATCGGGGGAGGTTTCCAGGATTGCCGCGACGCCGCCCGACAGGTCGGCCTGCTGGCACGTCACCTCGATGGAAAGGCCGCTTCGCCGCGTCCATTCCGGCAGCGCGACTGTGGCGGCACGGATCAGAGCGGAATCATGATCGATCAGTCGCCAGCTCTGCCGACCGGGCAGGTGCGGAGCGAGCCCGCGCAGGTTCGACCCCGATCCCGCTCCGAGGTCGAGCACCTCGATTGTCTCGCGTCCGCCGAAATACCGCGCCGTCGCGGCCAGCACCTCAAGGTTTCGCGCCGCATGATCGGCAGGTTCACGCAAGGCCAGCCATTCTGCACTGAAGCCGGTCATGCGCCATTCTCCCGCAACACTTCGGCGATGATCCGGGTGGTTTCGTCCCAGCGCGTCAGGGCCTGCCCTTCGTGCCAGGCAGCATCGGCCAAACGATGACGTGCCTCGGGGTCCGTGATCAGCTGCCTGAGGGCTTCCCTGAGCGCCGCTGCATCCTCAGGCGGCACTTTTACCGCCGCCCGATCCGATACCGTTTCGGCGGCAGCGCCTCCCGTCGTGGTGATGATCGGCAGGCCGCGTGCGAGGGCTTCCGTCAGCACCATCCCGAAGCCCTCGAAGCGCGAGGCCAGAACGAAAAGATCGGCATCCGCATAATGCCGGTCCAGAGCCGCATCGTCGACGGCGCCCGTCAGCACGATCCGTCCTTCAAGGCCACTGCGCGAGATCAGATTTCGGATTTCTAACGCGTGTTCGATGGAGCGGTCGTCCGCGCCCACGATGGCCATGTCCCAGGAGAGATCTCGGATGCCGGCCAGCGCCTCGATGAGGACGTCATAGCCTTTCCGCCTCACGACCGATCCCACGGCCAGCACCCGGACCCTGCCGAGTTGGTTGCCGGGGGAACGCCGAGCCGGCTCCGTACCCGGTTCTGCGACGTGAATACGGTGTCGTGGAACGCCGAAATCCGTCGCGAGCAGGCGGGCGGTGGTCCGGCTGGTGACCACGATGGCGCCGGCACGCGCGAGCGCCGCCGTCTCGGTTTCGACGAGACGCAAAGCATCGGCTTTCGGGAGACCGGATTCGAGCCCGAGCGGGTGATGAACCAGAGCGACGATCGGATGGGTTATGCGCGCCACGACGTCAGCCGGCAGCGCGCCGTACGCAAGCCCATCGACAAGCAGGATCGTACCCGGCGCAAGCTCCTCGATCAGCCGCAGCGTTTCGTCGAGATCGTCTCGGGACGGCGCAGGAAACGAGCCCGGCAGCGCCAGCTGTCGGACCTTGATCCCGCATGCGGGCAGCCGAGCGAGCACCTGTCGATCATACGCGTATCCGCCTGTGGGAGTGGAGAGATCGCCGGGAATTGCGAACGCGACTTCAGCCATTCGCAAGCGAACCTTCGAACCACGCTTTCGCGACGTGGGATTCGTGCAGCACCACGCGGATTTTTGAGAGCCCTTCCGAACCTGGCCCCAGCAAGCCTTTTGCCGCCGCCTCGGCCATACGATCGAAGATGTGGCGGCAAAGATATTCCGTGGTGGTGTTGCGCCCTTCGAATTCCGGAAGCGCATCGAGGTTCTGGTAATTCAGGGGCTGGAGCGTCGCCTTCAGCGCATCGTGCGCCCTTCCGATATCCACGACGACGGAATCGACGGTCAGCTCTTCCCGGAAAAAGGCCACGTCCACGACGAAAGTTGCGCCATGCAGCTTCTGCGCGGGGCCGAAAAGCTCGCCTCGGAAACTGTGGGCGATCATGATGTGCTCGCGAACCTCGACGGCGTACATGCGGAAAGCTCCTTGGACCGGAAAAGGGGTCAGTAACGAACGACCGGAGGCAACCCGTTTGCCTCCGGAGACAGAATTTCAGCAAGCGCCGTCCGGCAGATCGGCGAAATTGACCTCATCGACCACCAGGGCGTCCAGGCGCGGATCGTCGAGGAGAGCCATCGCGGCCCGCAGGCGCCGGCCGTGATCCCACCGCGTTCGACGAGATAGAGCGACTTGCCCGACTTGCGAGGAAATCAGCCGCAGCCGCTTGCTGTGAAACGCGCTGCCTAAAGAGACCTCCACCGCCCGGTCGCCGTACCAGCTCATTTCGACGATCGCCGCCTCGAACCCGGCGCAGGACAGCGCCAGATCGAGACCGGCCGCGGAGGCGCTGGTGTGGAAGACACAATCGACCTCCTTGGGGGCATCGGCGGGCAATGCGAAGCGCACGCCCAGCGCCTCCGCCGCGGTGCGACGCTCTGCCTGCACGTCCACGAGCGTCACCTCCGTGCCGGGTAATCTCGCCGCCAGATGCGCCACGAGCAGCCCGATGATGCCACCGCCTACCACCAAAATCCTGTCCGCGGGGCCGCAGCCGGAATCCCAGAGGGCGTTCAGGGCCGTTTCCATATTGGCCGCCAGCACGGCGCGACGGGCGGGAACCCCATGGGGAACAAGCGTCAGCATCGGAATTGGAGCGACAAATCGAGTCTGGTGCGGATGCAGGCAGAACACCGTCTGGCCCAGGAAACTCTCGGGGCCCGCCTCCACGACGCCGACAGCGCAATAGCCGTACTTGACGGGAAACGGAAAGGCGCCTTCCTGAAAAGGCCCCACCATGCGCTCATACTCGGCGGGCGGGACGGCGCCGTTATAGACCAGCCGCTCGGTTCCCCGGCTGATGCCCGACCACAACGTCCGAATCCGTGCTTCGCCCGCATTCAGTTGCGGTTCAGGCGCATATCTCAATTCTGCTTGGCCTCGTCCGGTGATCCAAAGGGCCGAAACCTGTCCTTTGTAGCTGCTTTCCGGATCTGGCATGGTTATTACGATCCCCGTATATTGACGCTCGCCTCTCAGAGAGCTCCGTGACCGACACATCCGATCCCATCAGTTTCCCCATTCGGCCGAATGTACCTGCCGTCTCTACGACGCCTGCGGGTCTTCAGTCCACGGCTGAAATATCCCGCCGTCGCTGGCTCGTCTTTGCGCTCAACGGCGCGACCTATCTGGGGCTCGCCGGCTGGCTCGCCGGCATCCTCGGGGCGCAGGGCTGGTCGCCGGTCGACATCGCGCTGTTCGGGTGCTTTCTCGTGGGCTCACCTTGGACGGTTCTCGGCTTCTGGAATGCCGTAATCGGCCTCTGGCTGATACACGGGCCAGGCGATGCGGTCGCGAAGGTGGCGCCGTTCGTTGCCGCGGGCGACAGCAGCGAACCTGCTGCGCGTCGACACTGCCATTCTGCTGACCCTGCGCAATGAAGATCCCGGACGGGCGCTCCAGCGCTTGCGCGTCGTCAAGCAGAGCATCGATGCGACGGGTTTCGGCGAGCGCTTCTCCTATTTTGTCCTCAGCGACACAAATGACCCGGTTCTGGCGATCGAGGAGGAAGCGATGGCCCACGCGTGGGCGCTGGAAACCGGCGCGCCGCATCGTGTGGTCTATCGCCGCCGGTCCGACAATGAGGGCTTCAAGGCCGGCAATGTGCGCGATTTCTGCTCGCGCTGGGGCTCGTCCTTCGAATTGATGCTTCCCCTTGACGCTGACAGCCTCATGACCGGCGACACCATTTTGCGGATGGTACGCATGATGCAGGCCCATCCACGGCTCGGAATCCTGCAGAGCCTCGTGACGGGCATGCCGACAAGGAGTGGCTTCGCGCGCATTTTTCAGTTCGGGATGCGCCATGGAATGCGGCCCTACACCCTCGGCTACGCCTGGTGGACGGCCGATTGCGGTCCATTCTGGGGTCACAACGCGTTGGTGCGGATCAAGCCATTCGTAGACCATTGCGACCTGCCGCTCCTCGCCGGAACCGGCCCCCTGTCCGGGCATGTACTTTCGCACGATCAGGTCGAGGCGACCTTGATGCGGCGCGGCGGCTACGAGGTGCGTGTCTGGCCTGAGGAATGTGGCAGCTGGGAGGAAAATCCGCCCACGTTGGCGGATTTTTCACGCCGGGACGTCCGGTGGTGCCAAGGCAACCTTCAATACGCGAAACTGCTTCGATTGCCGGGCCTTCTGCCCATGAGCCGGTTCCAGCTCGCCTGGGCGATCCTCATGTTTCTCGGGATCCCGGCCTGGACACTGCTGATCGCTTTGCTGCCCTTCAAGGCCATGGATGGCGAGGCCGCAGGCTTGTTTCCCGCCGCGTCGGCGATCGCGCTCTACGTGACGTTCCTGACGATGTATCTGTCGCCGAAACTCGCAGGTTTCGCAGATGTGCTCGCCGTCGCTGAGGAGCGCAGACGCTATGGCGGGACCCGGCGATTTCTCGCCGGTGCGGCCCTTGAGCTGGCTTTCTCGTTTCTGGTAGGAGCCGCGACGACGTTCCGGATCACGTTGTTCATGCTCGCCCTGCCGTTTGGCAGATCCACGACATGGAACGGCCAGGAGCGGGATGCTCACGCGCTCAGCTGGCGCAGCGCCGTCTCGGGCCTTTGGCCGCAACTGGCTTTCGGGGCCGTGGTGATCGGAGCCCTTTTGGCGGTTGCCCCCGCACTCGTCCTTTGGTCGCTCCCGCTGACCCTCGGCTACCTCGTCGCCATTCCGTTCGCGGTTCTCACGTCGAAACCTGCCGTTGGGGAATTTCTTGTCGAGACAGGGATTTGCGCGATCCCGGAGGAGCGCGAGGTCGCATGGGAGATCGCCGCCTTGCGTGTCCCTGCGGCGAACGCGGGTCTTGCTCCTGCGCTCGAGACGGAAGCCGCGTGATCACTGGATTGCGCTCGTGCGCGGCTCTGGCCCGTTCGGTTCTGGTCTATCACGGCGACCGGGCGCGGCACAGGCGGATGGATGCCTTGTATCGCCACTACGTCCAGTCGGGCGACCTGGCCTTCGACATTGGCTCCCATGTGGGCGACCGGATCTCAGCCTTCCGGCGTCTCGGCGCCAGGGTGGTGGCACTGGAGCCACAGCCCGGTCCCGCTGCGATCATTCGGCTGATTCACGGGCGCGACCGCTCCGTGACCTGCCTGCGGTCGGCGGCGGGCGCGGAGGAGGGGGAACTCGTCTTGCGGGTAAATTCCCGAAATCCCACAGTATCGAGCCTCTCCGCCGATTTCGTCTCGGCAGCGCAGAACGCGTCCGGCTGGGAGGGCCAGGAATGGGACAAAACGCTGAAGGTACCCGTCACGACTCTTGATCGCCTGATTGCGCAATTTGGGTTGCCGAGCTTCATCAAGATCGACGTCGAGGGCTTCGAGGACCGGGTGCTCGCGGGCCTGTCGCATCGGGTGCGCGCGCTTTCCTTTGAGTTCACCACGATCGCGCGCGACAATGTGAATTCGTGTGTGACGACGCTCGAGCAACTCGGGCCCTACCGTTTCAATGTAGCGCTGGGCGAGAGCCACCGCCTGCATTTCGCCGAGCCGGTGGGAGCGGGAGTGATCCGAAGCTTCATCGCCAGCCTGCCGCACGATGCAAATTCCGGAGATATCTACGCAGAGCTTTAGGGTGCGGCGAGGTTGATATTTTGAACTTTATAGCCTCTTCTAGTATTGCGATGAGTCTCGATGCGCAGCGAGGAAGCCATGTCCGGAAGCGGCGACAAACCCACGAAACGACAGGGCAACATGCCGCCCCTGCCGGCGGCCGTGCAGGAGCATCTGGGGCAGAAGTTGCGGGCGCAGTATCACGAGGCCGGCGATAAACCCAAATATCTGGGCGACCCCATGGTGCCGGTGGAATTCGACCCCTTGCTGGACAAGATCGACCGGACCGAGCGCATGCTGAAGGCCGAGAAGGTCGGTAAAGCGGGCCAACAGGCGGTCGCCGCCGCCCTTGATGGAGTGTTTTCCCCTCCAGAGATTTTGCCGGCACCGCGCATCGCGCCCAAGCGCATTCCCAAAGGCGAATAGCAACGATGGACTGAAAATGGGAACGGCACCCGGAGGTGCCGTTTCTGTTGCTAGGCTTTCCCGAGCCCCGGATGGTTACGCCGCGAGGCGAACCGCACCCATGTCAACGTTGTCGTTGGCATTTGTGAATTTGCACTGTTAAGGCCGTAGCTCAGCCTAATCGCAGCCTAGCCTTTATCACGCCTAGTCGAACCCATGTCGCCCCCAGCACCAGAACACCCGGACGATGCTCTCGTGGTGGAGGCGGCGGGAATTGAACCCGCGTCCTAAACGCTTATTCCACTCTGCCTCTACGATCATAGCCAGGTTGCCCTGACACGCCGGATATAAGGTCACGGGCGGCGCAATGCTAGTGCGAAGATCGATTTCGAGACGGGCGCCTCAAAGGAGCGGGCTCATCAGACGTGCGATATTCTCGATGGTTTTGGAGGCAAGCGAACGTTTGTTCCATCGTTCGAGGGAAAGCAGGTCGCTCGCGGCGAAATAGCGCTCCTGCTCCTCGCGCAGGCGCTCTGTGGCCCGTCGGTCGAACAGGACGAGGCTGATTTCAGAGTTCAGAATGAAGGAGCGCAGATCGATGTTGCTCGACCCGATCAGGCAGATGTCCTCGTCGACGCTCAGGTGCTTGGCATGGAGCAACTTGTCCCGATAGAGGTGGATGCTCACCCCCGACGCTAGAAGCGCAGCGTAATAGGAGCGCTGCGCGAGGTTCACCAGAACCTGATCGACTGGTTTCGACAGCACCAGATGAACGTCGACCCCGCGCAGCACCGCTGTCTCAAGGGCGTGCAGCAACGCCTCGTTTGGAATGAAATACGGGGTCGTGATGACGACGCGGGTGCGGGCGCCGTAAATCAGAGCTTCGATCAGGCGCTCGACACCGGCGCCCGGATGATCGGGGCCGGATGGCAGCACTTGTGCAATCATCTCACCCGTATAATGCGGCTCGGGGCAAATGGCCGGGTCGTCCAGAACCTGCTCGGTCTCAAGAAACCAGTCGGTCACGAAGACACCCTGCAATTCAAGCACCACCGGCCCTGTCGTGCGGACCACCAGTTCCTGATTGACGATGCCGCCCTTGAAGTCGCGATCGACGAGGTTTTGTGAACCCACGTAACCGACTTTCCCGTCAATCACCGCGATCTTGCGGTGGTTGCGCAAGTCGGCCCTAGCCGATTTTCGCCGGAGGATCCCCAAGGGCAAAACGAGATGCACCTCGACCCCCGCTGCTCTCAGCGCTGCGACGGTGCGCGTCGCCCAGGGTCGCGAGCCGAGAGCGTCGATCAACACCCGACAGGGCACGCCGCGGGAAACGGCGCGTCCCAGTGCGGCTATGATTTTCTGGCCGGTCTCGTCGTCGGCAAAGATGTAATACAGAAGGTGCACGTGCGCGCAGCTGCCGTCGATGTCCTGCGCCAGCAGATCGATCGTTGCATCGTAATCCGACAGGAGTTCGGCGTCATTGCCGCTCAGGCTCGCGAAGCGTCCCAGATTTTGGATCAGGGTGGCGGCCTGTTTCAGATTTGCCGGGAGGTCCGGCTTCTGCTCCTCGGTCACCTCCGTCAGCCGCTCGTCCACGGCCTTGAACACGACCGGCAGGCGGGCGAAGCGGCGCTGCCGCCATTCGGGATACGACGGACGACCGATCAGGAAATAGACCAGCATGGCTGGCCAGGGCAGGAAGAATACAAAAAGCAGCCAGCCTTTCGCGGCGTCGGGGGACCGGCGGAACGGCACCACAACCAGCATCACCACCCTGACGATCCATTCGGACGCCAGGTAAACGGTCGCCCACGAAATGCTGCCCATCAGGCTCACGAATGCGCCCGCGAGGAGAAATCTAGAACCAGCGCCGCGAACGTGTGGGGAGAGCGACCGCGTGGTTCTGAAATCATTGGATTGTCACCTCCAAGAAGCAAAATCTGCCTTCCATTTTGGACAGCCGGGACCTCGCTGTCCAGCTTGGTTGATCCAGGGCGCTGGGCGCGGACGAATGGCATTGAACGCCGCGTCATATCCATCCAGATTGGGAGACGTTCCGCACTCCCGACAGGTCTTCATGAACATCAAGCCCGACATCCTCGCTGCCATCGGCAACACCCCTCTCGTCAAGTTGCGGCGCGCGTCGGAAATGACGGGCTGCACCATTCTCGGGAAGGCGGAGTTCCTGAATCCAGGCCAATCCGTCAAGGATCGGGCCGCGTTGTTCATCGTCGAGGATGCCGTGAGACGAGGTCTCCTGCGCCCGGGCGGGATCATCGTCGAGGGAACGGCAGGCAATACCGGAATTGGTCTCGCGCTCGTGGCGAACGTGCTGGGCTACCGAACCATGATCGTCATCCCCGAAACGCAGAGCCAAGAAAAGAAGGACATGCTGCGGCTCGCGGGCGCGGAGCTGATCGAGGTGCCGGCCGTCCCTTATGCGAATCCAAACAACTACGTGAAGATTTCCGGGCGGCTCGCTGAGCGCCTGGCGACCTCAGAGTCGAATGGCGCGGTCTGGGCCAACCAGTTCGACAACGTGGCCAACCGGCAAGGTCACGTGGAAACGACAGGTCGCGAGATCTGGGAGCAGACCAACGGAACCGTCGATGGATTTGTGTGCGCGGTGGGGACTGGCGGCACGCTGGCGGGTGTGGGAATCGCCCTGAAGGAGAAAAACCCCCGCGTCCAGATCGCCCTTGCAGACCCCATGGGCGCCGCCCTCTACGATTATTACACGCACGGCGAATTGAAGTCGTCCGGCTCGTCCATCACCGAAGGAATTGGGCAGGGCCGCATCACGCGCAACCTCGAGGGAGCGCCGATCGACGTGGCGTTCCAGATCCCCGACGAAGAGGCGCTGCCGCTGATCTTCGACCTCGTCGAACATGAAGGTTTGTGCCTTGGCGGTTCCTCCGGGATCAATGTTGCGGGGGCCATCCGCCTCGCGAGGCATCTCGGTCCAGGCCACACGATCGTGACCATTCTGTGCGATTCGGGAGCGCGCTATCAGTCCAAACTCTTTAATCCGGAGTTCCTGAGGGAGCGCGGGTTGCCGGTGCCAGGATGGCTCTCGCGACGCTCGGCGATCGACCCAGGCTTCGTGTAATTTCAAGGAGCGGCGAATGCCTTGCCACGCAGGACGCGCAAAAACACCGTGTCGTCGGCGGCGATGCCGAATTCGGACGGAATCTCGACCTCGATCAACTCGCCTGACGACGCGAGTTTGATGGCGGCGCGCCTGCCGCCTGCCGACCGGCGGATCGTCGAAACGGTCCCCACCAGGGCATCCGGTGCGGGGTTGGGCAAGAGAGCAAGGTCCCAGGGCCGGACAAAGAGCTCGGCCGCCTCCGTCATCAGCTCCGACCTGGGGAACGAGAGGCGGGTTTGATCGTGCCACAGTGCGCCGTCGCGGGATGAGACGGGCAATCGCGTGGTGTCGCCGATGAACCCCATGACGAACGGCGTCGCCGGATCCTCGTGGACCTGTTCGGGGGTTCCGACCTGCTCTATGGCGCCATCCTTGAGGATCGCGACCCTGTCGGCGAGTTCCAGCGCCTCATCCTGATCGTGAGTGACGAAGATCGTCGTCTGGCCGGTCCGTTCGTGGATTTCACGAAGCCATCGCCGAAGATCCTTTCGGACCTTCGCGTCGAGGGCGCCGAAGGGCTCATCGAGGAGGAGCACCCGGGGCTCGACCGCAAGCGCTCTTGCGAGCGCAACGCGCTGGCGCTGGCCACCGGACAACTGGGCAGGGTATCGGCCCCCCAAATCTTCGAGCTGCACCAGTTCGAGGAGCTTTCGAACGCGCCCGGCGATCACCGTGGAAGACGGCCTTCGTCGGCGCGGACGCACGCGCAGGCCATAGGCGATATTCTCCGACACATTCATGTGCCGGAAGAGCGCGTAATGCTGAAAGACGAAACCGACGCCGCGCTTCTGGACAGGCACGTGAGTGGCATCCTCGTCACCGAAGAAGACGCGCCCGCGATCGGGCAATTCCAGACCGGCGATAACCCGAAGGAGGGTCGTCTTGCCGGAGCCGGAAGGGCCGAGAAGGGCCATCAACTCGCCGGAATGCACGGAGAGGCTGACATTCTTCAACGCGGCCGTTTCGGCGAACATCTTGGAGAGGCTGTCGACGCGAATGTCCATGCTGTCTCCTAATGCGCCGCGCGACCGGCGATGACATCGCCATAATGCCACTCCAGAAATGACTTCGCGGCAAGCGTTAGAAGCGCCAGCAGAGCCAGCAGCGACGCGACCGCGAAGGCAGCCACGAAATTATACTCGTTGTAGAGGATCTCCACGTGTAGCGGCATGGTGTTCGTCTCGCCGCGGATATGGCCGGACACCACCGCCACCGCGCCGAACTCGCCCATAGCGCGCGCATTGCACAGCAGCACTCCATAAAGCAGCGCCCACCGGACATTCGGAAGCGTCACCGTCCAGAAGGCGCGAAAGCCGCTCGCGCCCAATGACAGTGCGGCCTCTTCGTCGGCTATTCCCTGATCGTGCATGAGGGGGATCAATTCGCGGGCGACGAACGGAAACGTGACGAAAACCGTCGCGAGAACAATTCCCGGCAAGGCAAAAATAACGTCCACCCCATGGGCCTTCAGCCACGGACCCGCCAGCCCCTGCGCGCCGAACAGCAGCACGAACACCAGACCGGCGACGACCGGCGACACCGAGAACGGGAGATCGATCAAAGTGATCAGCAGGCTCTTGCCGCGAAACTCGAACTTGGCAATTGCCCACGAGGCGGCAATGCCGAAAACCAGATTGAGCGGAACCGCGATGGCCGCGACCGTCAACGTCAGCTTGATGGCAGCCACCGCATCCGGGTCCTGAAAGGATGCCAAATAGGCGCCGATCCCGTTTGACAGCGCTTCGGCAAACACCACCACGAGCGGGAGGACGAGGAACAACCCGAGGAAGACCAGCGATACGAGAATAGCCACGAGCTGAACCCAACGGACCTCGCTTGTTACGCGACGGGGTGCCTCCTCAGACATGTCCGAACCTCCG
Source organism: uncultured Alphaproteobacteria bacterium (assembly GCA_963828985.1). Classification (GTDB taxonomy): domain Bacteria; phylum Pseudomonadota; class Alphaproteobacteria; order Rhizobiales; family Beijerinckiaceae; genus Microvirga. The sequence continues at coordinate 503,248 of CAWHGT010000003.1, read as the reverse complement.
GCGGCTCCAGGACTGGATAAGGTTGATCACCAGGAGCGTCATGAACGATATCGCGAGCATCACGACCGCAATGCCGGTGGCGCCCGCATAATTGAACTCTTCGAGCCGGATGACGATGAGGATCGGCGCGATTTCGGACAGGTAGGGGATGTTGCCGGCGATGAAGATCACGGATCCATATTCGCCGACCGCGCGGGCGAATGCGAGTGCGAAGCCCGTCAGGATCGCGGGAATGAGCGGCGGCAGCACGACTCGCCATAACGTCTGGCCGCGGTTCGCGCCCAAGGTGGCGGATGCTTCTTCGGTTTCCTGATCGATCTCGGCGATCAAAGGCTCCACCGTTCTGACCGCAAACGGCAGGCCGACGAACACCAGCGCGATGAAGATACCGAGCGGCGTGTACGCGACCTTGATGCCGAGGGCGGCGAGGGGCTCGCCGATCCAGCCATTGGGCGCATAGAGCGCCGCAAGCGCAATCCCGGCGACCGCCGTCGGAAGCGCGAAGGGGAGGTCAACCGTGGCGTGGAGGAGCTTGCGCCCCGGGAACTCGTAGCGAACCAACACCCAGGCGACGAGGAGGCCGAACACTGCGTTGAGAAGTGCTGCTGCAAACGAGAGGCCGAAGCTTATCCGCAGCGCCGACAGCACGCGCGCATCGCTGAGAACATTCCACAAGCCCGAGGGGCCGAGAGAAGACGCGCGCAAGATCAGGACCGCGAGGGGAAGAAGGACGATGAGGCCGAGATAGGTCAGCGTATAGGCAAACGCGATGGGAAACCCCGGGATCGCGCTTGGCCGCCGAAAACCCGAGCGCATCGGGTGCACTTCGTCGTCCATCCGGACCGAAGCGATATCCATCCCTAGCGGTTGGATTTCAGGATTGTGTCGAAAACACCCCCGTCAGCGAAGTGCTTTCGCTGAGCCTCGTCCCAGCCGCCAAAATACTGGTCGATGGTGACGAGCTTGATGGTCGGGAACCGGGCGACATCCTCGGGTGCCGCCGCTTCGGGCTTGGCCGGGCGGTAATGATTCTTCGCGATAATGGCCTGAGCCGCAGGCGTGTAGAGGAACTGCAAATAGGCCTCGGCGAGGCTCCGCGTGCCCTTTCGATCCACATTGCCGTCGACAACAGTGACGGAGGGCTCGGCCAGGATCGAGATCGACGGCACGACGATCTCGAATTTGTCGGCCCCGAGCTCGTCCAGCGCGAGAAACGCCTCGTTTTCCCATGCCAGGAGCACATCGCCGATTCCGCGCCGTGCAAACGTGTTGGTGGAGCCTCGGGCGCCGGTATCGAGCACCGGTGCATTCTTGAAGATCTGCCCCACGAAGGCCTGCGCCTGTTCCTCGCCGCCACGCTTTTCAACCCCGTACGCATAGGCCGCCAGATAATTCCAGCGCGCACCGCCCGAAGTCTTGGGATTGGGCGTCACGACCTGCACGCCGGGCTTGATCAGGTCGTCCCAATCGCCAATCCCTTTTGGATTTCCCTTCCGGACCAGAAACACGATAGTCGAGGTATAGGGTGCGGAGTTGTTCGGCAGGCGCTTCTGCCAGTCCGCGGGGATCTTCTTTGTCCGCCGCGCGATCTCATCGATGTCGGCTGCGAGCGCCAGAGTCACGACATCCGCGTCGAGACCATCGATGACGGCGCGCGCCTGGCTGCCGGAGCCTCCATGCGACATCCGGATGCTGATTCGCTCGTGGCCTCGCGAACGCATCTCCTCGTCGAACTTCTGGTTGATGGCGCGATAGAGTTCACGAGTGGGGTCATAGGACACGTTGAGGAGCGTTGTCTGCGCCGAGACCGAAGCTGGGGCGAGCACCGCAGCGACCAGTACGAGGGACCAGACGGCGACCCCAACGTTCCTCAATCTCTTCGACATGATTCCTCTCCCACCATTCCGAGGATCCCCGCAACCGTTCACGGACCTTGGCATTGACGCGCCACCGGCAACAATTAGAATAAATTTCCTCCGCGCTGGCAACGATGAAAATGGCGGAGAATTCCCTTTTGACTTAGGCGGTATAAAGAGGATATTTTTCTGTTCCGCTGGATGGTCTGATAATGGATGCGATCGACACGAAGATCCTGGCCCTGCTTCAGGAGGATACCTCCCTGTCGATCGCTGAGCTTGCCCAGAAGGTGGGCCTGTCTCAGACACCCTGCTGGAAGCGAATCCAGAGATTGGAGGCGCGAGGTGTGATCGAGAAGCGGGTTGCGCTTCTCAATCCGGAGAAGATAGGTCTGGGGCTCACCGTTTTTGTCTCGATCGAAACGTCCGATCATTCCGGCTCGTGGCTGCAACGGTTCGCCGAGTTCGTCTCGGCCATGCCCGAGGTCATGGAATTCTACCGCATGGCGGGAGACGTCGATTATATGCTCCGGGTCGTCGTCGCCGACATGGCAGCATATGATTTGTTCTACAAACGATTGATCGACGCCATCCCGTTGAGGAACGTCACGTCGCGTTTTGCCATGCAACGGGTGAAATCCACGACCGCGTTCGCGTTGCCGGTTGCCGATGCCAAACCGAGCCGGGCGGTAACGAGTCCATAGCTTTCGCGTCGGGGCAGATGGTCGCACGAGTTCGGGCCATGACAGGAGTGAAGACATCCGGGCCATAGCCCAGTTTTGGCTGCATATCCGCTGCTAAGACCTGAAAAACGGATCGGATCGCACTTCAAAGCAGTCTTCGCGGCTCCCGAGAGTGGTCGCCGTAATGCGCTCGGCAAGCAAGCGGGCATTCCGCACGACCGCCTTTTCAGGGGATCCGCCGAAGTTTCAGCAACCTCAACGGTTGAATTCAGTTATTATCTCTCGAAGGGTGTAGATTCGGTAGGTGCCGATGCTTCCTCACAGTGACGTGTTTTCGAGTTACGCACGGACATACGAGACCCGCCGAGACAGCGAGATGTCTCTCGCCGAATATCTTGAGGGATGTCGCGACGATCCGATGATGTACGCGACCGCGCCTGAGCGCGTCCTCGCGGCGATCGGGGAGGCGGAGTTGGTCGACACGGCGAGAGACGCTCGCCTCGGCCGTATTTTCATGAACCGAACGATCCGCACGTATCCTGCATTTGCAGAGTTCTACGGTATGGAGGAGACGATCGAGCGGATCGTCAGCTTCTTCCGGCACGCAGCGCAGGGTCTGGAAGAGCGGAAGCAGATTCTTTACCTGCTCGGCCCCGTCGGCGGCGGCAAATCTTCACTGGCCGAGCGCCTGAAAGCTCTCGTGGAGCTCAAGCCGATCTATGTTCTCAAGGCGGGCGATGATGTCAGCCCGGTCTTTGAAAGTCCGCTTGGGGCTTTTCAACGCGGAACAGATGGGCCCGGTGATCGAAGACCGCTACGGCATCCCGCGCCGCCGGCTGAACACCGTCATGAGCCCGTGGTGTCTGAAGCGCCTCGATGAATTCGGCGGCGACATCTCCCGCTTCCGGGTCGTCAAGATCAATCCGTCGCGCTTGCGCCAGATCGCCATCTCAAAAACCGAACCGGGTGACGAGAACAATCAGGACATCTCTTCGCTTGTGGGCAAGGTGGATATCCGCCGACTCGAAACGCTCTCGCAATCCGATCCGGACGCCTACAGCTATTCGGGCGGGCTCAATCGCGCCAACCAGGGCATTCTCGAATTCGTCGAAATGTTCAAGGCGCCGATCAAAATGCTTCACCCGCTTCTGACGGCAACCCAGGAGGGCAACTACGTCGGCACGGAAAACATCGGCGCAATCCCATTTTCCGGCATCATCATGGCCCATTCCAACGAGGCGGAATGGCAGAGCTTCAGGGCGAACAAGAACAATGAGGCGTTCATCGATCGCATCTACGTGATCAAGGTGCCGTATTGCCTGCGGGCGACGGAAGAGATGGAGATCTACGAAAAGCTGATCCGCTCGTCGGAACTCGCCAGTGCGCCGTGCGCGCCCGCGACCCTCGAAATGCTGGCTCAATTTTCCGTGCTTTCACGGCTTCGTGAACATGAGAATTCCAACCTCTTTTCGAAGATGCGCGTCTATGACGGCGAGAGCATCCGTGAGGTCGATCCCCGGGCGCGCTCCCTGCAGGAGTACAAGGACGCGGCGGGAGTGGACGAAGGCATGGACGGCATCTCGACGCGGTTCGCGTTCAAGGTGCTGGCAGCGACCTTCAACCATGACACGGTCGAGGTATCGGCCGATCCGGTTCACCTGATGTACGTGCTCCAGCAAGCCCTGCGGCGGGAGCAGCTTCCGGCCGAGATCGAGAAGCGTTATCTCGAATTCATCAAGGCCGAACTGGCGCCACGTTACGCCGAATTCATCGGACATGAGATCCAGAAAGCCTATCTCGAATCCTATCACGATTACGGCCAGAATCTGTTCGATCGCTATGTCGATTATGCCGATGCGTGGATCGAGGATCAGGATTTCAAAGATGCCGATACGGGGCAGCTGTTGAATCGTGAACTTCTGAATCAAGAGCTTAGCAAAACGGAGAAGGCCGCCGGCATCGCCAATCCGAAGGATTTCCGCAACGAGGTTGTCAAGTTCGCGTTGCGGTCGCGGGCTGCGAATGGCGGCCGGAACCCGTCATGGACCAGTTATGAGAAGCTTCGCGAGGTCATCGAGCGTCGCATGTTCTCCCAGGTCGAGGAATTGCTGCCGGTCATCAGTTTCGGATCCAAGAAAGATACCGAAACCGAGAAGAAGCATGGAGAGTTCGTGGAGCGGATGCTCGCGCGAGGATACACCGAGCGCCAGGTCCGCCGATTGGTCGAATGGTACATGAGAGTGAAGCAAGCGGATTGAGGGCCTGTCGGTCAGGAGTAGCGTGTCATGTATATCATTGACCGACGCCTCAACGCTGGAGGAAAAAGCCTCCCCAACAGACAGCGGTTTCTCCGCCGCGCTAAGGCGCTGGTCCAGCGCGCGGTTGCCGACAAAGCGGCCGAGCGGGATATCACCGACATCGACAGCGGCGCCGAGGTCTCGATCCCCAAGGGCGGTATCGGCGAGCCGCGCCTCAGGCGCGCGAATTCCGGCGGCGCCAGGGATTATGTGTTGCCGGGAAACAAGAAGTTCGTCGAAGGGGATACTATCGAGCGCCCGCCTTCTGGCGCCGGACGCGGGTCCGAGGCGGGCGATGGCGAAGGCGAAGACGAGTTTCGATTCATGCTCTCGCGCGAAGAATTCCTGCAGCTTTTTCTCGACGATCTCGATCTTCCCAATCTTGCCAAGCGGCGCCTCATGGCAAGCGAGACAGTCGGAATGCGGCGGGCTGGATATTCGGTGACCGGGTCGCCCCCCAATCTGGCGCTCACGCGGACCATGCGGAATTCCTTGTCTCGCCGCATCGCATTGAAGCGACCGGGCGCGTCGGATTTGGCAAGCCTCGAGGGGGAGATTGCCGAGCTCGAAAAGCACTTGCCGGCAAGCAGCGACCAGCTTGCATCCCTGCGCAACCGGTTCGACGAGTTGCTCCGCCGAAGCAAGCAGGTTCCCTACATCGATCCCATCGATCTCCGATACCGGCGGTTTGAGCCCGTGCCGCGGCCGGTCAGCCAAGCTGTCATGTTCTGCTTGATGGACGTTTCGGGATCGATGACCGAGCACATGAAGGATCTCGCGAAGCGGTTTTACATGTTGCTCTACGTTTTCCTGAAGCGCCGCTACCGCCATGTGGAGATCGTCTTCGTACGACACACGCACGAAGCCAAGGAAGTGGACGAGGAGACGTTTTTCAACAGCCCCGAGACTGGCGGCACGCTGGTCTCCTCCGCCCTCGTGGAGATGAAACGGATCGTCGCCGAAAGATACTCCCCCGCAAGCTGGAACATCTACGCGGCGCAGGCCTCCGACGGCGACAATTCGACCGCGGACCGCGCGACCTGCACGACTCTCCTGCGCGACGCCATTCTGCCGCTTTGCCAGTACTTCGCGTATCTCGAAGTGGGAGCAGATGACGAAGGTCAACGAATAGGCTTTGCAACGCACGCAACGACACTGTGGCAGACCTACGAGGCGCTGGTGAAGTCGGGCAGCGAGATCGCCATGCGCAAGGTCAATCACCGTCGCGAAATCTATCCGGTCTTTCGCGATCTTTTCCGGCGACGAAGCGAGACTGCCGAGCAAGGGTCGTCGTGATGGCGGGCGGAAGCGGAAAACTCTTATTCGAGGGATCGGACTGGGATTTTTCTACCATCCAACACATCTACGACGCGGTGGAAAACGTCGCCATCGAACAGCTCGGCCTCGACGTCTACCCCAATCAGATAGAGGTGATCACCGCAGAGCAAATGCTCGACGCATACGCCTCGACAGGGATGCCCCTTCTCTATCGCCATTGGTCGTTCGGAAAGCACTTCGCGGCCCACGACGCGGTCTACCGCCGGGGTTTCGCGGGGCTGGCTTATGAAATCGTCATCAATTCCAATCCCTGCGTGTCCTATATCATGGAGGGGAACACGGCGACGATGCAGACGCTGGTCATCGCTCATGCTGCATTCGGGCATAATCATTTCTTCAAAAACAACCACCTGTTTCGGCAATGGACCGACGCGGACGGCATACTGGACTATCTGTCATTTGCCAAAAATTATGTGAGCCGATGCGAGGAACGCTACGGGCAAGCGGCGGTCGAGCGCCTGCTTGATGCCGCGCATGCGTTGATGTCCCACGGAGTTCACCGTTATCCGCGCAAGAAACGCCCCGACCTGCGCTCGGAGGAGCGGCGGGAGCGCGAGCGGCAATTGCATCAGGAGCAAACTTATAACGACATCTGGAGAACGCTTCCGGGCAAGAAGCGCGGGCAAGGCAAGAAGCCGGATGAACAGCATCTACGCGCGCTGCTCGAGTTGCCGCAGGAAAACCTTTTGTACTTCCTCGAGAAAACCGCGCCGCGCTTAAAACCGTGGCAGCGCGAGATCCTGCGGCTGGTGCGTCATATCGCGCAATATTTCTATCCGCAACGGCAGACGAAAGTGATGAACGAGGGCTGCGCGACATATTGCCATTACGCGATCATGACGCGGCTTCACGACCAAGGGCGCATCAGCGACGGCTCGTTCCTGGAGTTTCTTCAGTCCCATACAAATGTCGTGCGGCAGCCAGAATTCGACGATCCCCATTACGGTGAAATCAATCCTTACGCGTTGGGCTACGGCATGATGCGGGATATCGAGCGTATCTGCCTTAACCCGGAAGACGAGGACCGCGCCTGGTTTCCCGAGATCGCCGGCAGCAAGGACGTGATGGGCGTGCTCAAGGATGTGTGGTCGAACTACCGCGATGAGAGCTTCATGCTGCAATTCCTGAGTCCACGTCTGATGCGCGAATGGCGGATGTTTCATCTCGTCGACAATCCGGACGAACCGACGCTCCGCGTACAAGCGATTCATAACGAGCAAGGATACAGGCGTGTGCGTCAATCTCTTGCGCGACATTACGACATGGCCTGGTTCGATCCCGATATTCAGGTGGTCGACGTGGATCTGTCGGGCGACAGGCGGTTGGAGCTCCACCACAACGTACTCAATGGCATTCTGCTCCAGAGTGACGAAACCGAACAGGTTCTGCAGCATCTGGCGGATCTATGGGGATACGGCGTCGTGCTCAAGGAAGTCGACCCGGCGACCGGCACGATCCTGAAGGAGCACACGGCGAGAGCGCGCGCGCCCTTCTGCTAGGCCCCGCTCTAAGTCCCCACGTCGGATTGGCGCTCGAGGAGCTTGCGCTCGACACTCTGAAGATGCACGCGCATTGCGGTGGCAGCGCCGCTCATATCCCGGTTCTCGATAGCCTCGACGATTACATCGTGCTCGTCAAAACTGTGATGGTCGACCGCAGGCTTGAGCGGCGTTGTGCGAAGGCGCCCCCAGGTGACGGCCCGGCGAACCGCGTTGACGGTATCGAACAAGCCGACCAGCAGACTGTTCTGCGTCGCCTCCGCAATGGTCCGGTGCAATCGGTTGTCCCAGTTCTCATATTGCCGCCAGGTGCCGGCCTCGCGCATGCGGGCAACGCAGGCTCGCATTTCCTGCAGGTGCATTGGGGTCGCGGTCAATGCGGCCGCACGTGCGATCTCCGGCTCCATGATCAGCCTGACGCGCATCACCTCGGCCGGATTGGTGCGTCGCGCCAAGGCCGCAATGTCGGCGAAGGTGTCGATAGGCCGGCTGCCGATGAAGGTCCCCTTGCCCACATGACGCCATAGCTGCCCCTCGGTCTCGAGGGCGGTGAGCGCCTTTCTGAGTTCGGTGCGCGACACGCCGAGGGCGTCCGACAATTCGCGCTCGGGCGGCAGCCTTCCGTCCTCCGGCAGCTGCGCCTGGGCCAGATAGGCGCGGAGCTGTGTGATCACGCCCCGCTCGATCGTCACTTCACTCACGCTCATCTGGTTCCAACCAATTCGATATTGGTTGCTGTATGAAACACTGTGCTCATCGCGTCAAGAGCGAAGTTTCTTGACAGAATGCCCAATCCAATAGCTAACCATTGTGCGATTGGTCGCGCATAACGCGGCCGGACGACAGGGCGGGACAACCGCCGGAGCCTCGGGAGATGGAAATGATCAAGATGTTCTCAGGTCTGAAGGCCAGTGCGGTCGCGCTGACATTGGGCGCAGCCCTCGCCGTGTCGACAGGTGCGCAAGCCGCGAAGGTGCGCGTTGCCTTCGGCGACATTGCCAGCGTCGAATCTCTTCACCTTCTCGCCGCGTTCGAACGGGCGCGAGAGCAGGGTGTCGACATCGAGGTGACGTATCTGAAATCCGAGGACATCGCCGCGCAGGCCGTGGTGGGCGGGCAGGCCGATATCGGCGTCGGCGGACCCTATGCGCTCGTGCAGAAGGTCAAGGCGCCGATCCGGATGTTCCTTCAGCTTTCGACCTTAAGGTTCTACCCGGCGGTGAACGCGCAATTCTACAAGACCTGGAAGGATCTGAACGGGCAGGAGATCGCGGTTCATTCGCGCGGCTCGGGCACCGAGGCGATCATGAAATTGATGGAGGATCGCCAGGGCATCAAGTTCTCCAAGATCAGCTACATCCCGGGTTCCGAAGTGCGGACCGGCGCTCTGTTGCAGGGCAACGTGAAAGCCACCATCGTCGATTCCGCCGGTCGCCGATTGCTCGAAACGCAAGCGCCCGGCAAGTTCGTCATCCTGCCGCTCGAGGGCGTGAACGCCACCGACGAGGCGCTGTTCGCCAACACGGCATTTCTCGAGAAGAACGCGGCCGACGTCGACAAGATTGTCGAGGCGATCCTGACCACGTGGCGCGAAGTCACCGCCAACCCGGCGGTGGTGACCGAGCTTCGCGCGAAATACAAGCTGCTGCCGGATCTGCCGGCCGCTCAGGTGACCGAGATCGTTCCGTTTTTCGAGGAGCTTGCGAAAGGCAAGGCGTTCCCGCTCAATGGCGGCGGTGCCGCGGCGGCGAAGGACGACTTCGCGTTCTACACGCTCTCCGGTCAGCTCACCGGCGAGCCCGCGAGCCTGAAGGTTGAAGATTTCTGGGATACGCGCCCGCTCGATCGTGCCCTCGCGAAACTCGGCACCAAGTAAGGCGGCCGGAATGATGGCACCCTCTCAAGTGGATGGCCCGGTGCGGGCCGTCCATCCTCCTGCGGCAGCGCGGATCGGTATCTGGGGCCTGCTCTCGCAATATCCGGCTCTGTGGCGCGTAGCCTCGTTGGCGCTGTTCTTTCTCGCGTGGGAAATTGCCGGCCGCGTGCCGATCAGCTACGCGTTTCCGACATTTTCCGCGACCTTTGCGGCGCTTGTCGCAATGCTGCTGGATGGAAGCCTGTTTGCGGCTTATTTCGAAACGCTGCAGCCGCTGATCATCGGCATTGTCATATCGGGTGTCATCGGCATCGTGCTCGGCATCGTCATGGGGCTTTCGCGATCCGCCGAATGGCTTGTGGCGCCGCTGTTCATCGTGGTGCAAGCGGCACCGATGGCAGCGCTCATTCCGCTGATCACCTTCGTGTATGGGATCGGGCTCCTGGCAAAAACGCTGGCGGTGATCATGCTCGCGCTGCCGGTCATCGTGCTCAACGGCTACAAGGCGGTGCGCAACGCCAATCCGTCGCTTGTCGCCATGTGCCGTTCATTTCAAGGCACGAAGCTTCAGCAGATCGCCAAGATCATCATTCCGGATGCAAGCCCGGTGATATTCGCAGGCCTTAGGCTGGGTTTGGCGGCCGGCTTCATCGGCGTCATTCTCGCCGAGCTTCTCATCACGCCGACGGGGATCGGCGACCTCATCACCTATCATCGCTCGGTTGCCAATTACGCCGAAATGTACGCCGCCGTGGTGTCGATCATACTTGTCTCAACCCTGACGCTCGCAGCGCTCGAGGCTTTCGAGATGCGTGTTCTGCGTCCAGAGAAAAGGAGGGGCTGACATGACGTTCCCCGCCGCCATCGACATGCTCCATCCGACACCCGAAACGGTGGTCGAGGTGCGAGGCATCTGCAAGAAATACGGCGAGGTCGAGGCCTTGCGGCTCATCGATCTCGATTTTCCTCGCGGCAAGCTCACGACGCTTCTCGGCCCGTCCGGTTGCGGCAAGACCACGCTGCTCAAGATCATCGCGGGGTTGATCGATGCGACGTCCGGCGAAGTGCGGGTGAACGGCAGGATCGTCACCGGCCCAGGCCCCGAACGTGCCTTCGTGTTTCAGGATTTCGCCCTGATGCCATGGGCGACGGTCATGCGAAACGTCGCGTTCGGCCTTGAGCTGCAGGGCATGGGCAAGGCCGAGCGCCAGTCCATCGCGCGCAACTACATCGCCGAAGTCGGCCTGACCGGGTTCGAGGACAAGTATCCGCACGAGCTCTCCGGCGGCATGCGCCAGCGCGTGGGCCTTGCGCGCGCCTTCGCGGTGAACGCCGAGGTGCTGTTGCTCGACGAGCCGTTTTCCGCCGTCGACGAGCAGAACCGCCGCAAATTCCAGGAGGATCTGCTGCGGCTGGTGGACAAGGAACGAAAGACCTTCATCTTCGTGACGCACAGCATCGAGGAGGCGGTCTACGTTTCCGACCGCATCGTCCTTCTCTCACGGCGTCCCGGACGGGTCTCGCAGATCATCGAGCCGAGGATCGACCGCACCGCGACACCCGACGCCATCCGCCGCGACCAGGGCTATCTCGACACTGTCGAGGAGATCTGGCAGGGGCTGAAGCACTACGTGGATTGAGGAGCCTGCCATGATCCTGTTCGGCTATCGGGTGCCGATGATGGCATCGCTGATCGTCTGGTGCGTGATATGGGAAGTCGTGGGCCGGTCCGGCGCGCTGTTTCTCATTCCGCCGCTCTCCCATGTGCTTGTTGCGGCGGTTGCGCTTGTGCAGACCGGCACCTGGCAATCGGCCGCGCTCATCACGCTGCACAGCTTCGTCATCGGCATGGGTTTCGCCATCGTGGTCGGCATCGCGCTCGGGGTGCTGATGGGCCGGTTCAAGGCGATGGACGAGTTGTTCGGCATCTGGGTCAATATCTTCGTCAGCGCGCCGCTCTCGGCCCTCGTACCCGTCCTGATGATTCTGTTCGGCATCGGCGAGACGACGGTGATCGTCACGGTCTTTCTGTTCGCTGTCTGGATCATCGTCCTTGACACGCGCGCGGGCATCCAGCACGTGCCGAATTCACTGATCGAGATGGGGCGGAGCTACGGCGCCGGCACCTTCGCGCTTTACGGCAAAATCGTTCTCCTCGCGGCACTTCCGGAGATCCTCGCGGGGATCCGGCTGGGACTTGTCCGCGGGGTCAAGGGCGTGGTGATCGGCCAGCTTCTGGTGTCGATCATCGGATATGGCGAGTTGTTCGAGCTCTACTCGCGCAGCTTCGACATGGAGAACTTCTGGGCGCTGACCATCATCCTCTTCGCCGCGGCGATGCTGATGTCGGCGGCCATCGAACACATCGAGAAAAAAGTCGATTATTACGCAGGAGTAAGATCATGAACGCGCCTACTTTCCGCAGCCGGCTATGTCGTCGAGCCGCGGCCGATTCCAAGCTTGCCGGTGAAAGGCAGCGACAAGCTGTTTCCGGTGCATCGCATCTATTGCGTCGGGCGCAACTATGCCGAACACGCCATCGAGATGGGGCATGACCCCTCGAAGGAACCACCGTTCTTCTTCCAGAAGAACCCCGACAACGTGGTGACGGACGGCAAGTTTCCTTATCCGGGCATGACATCGGATGTGCATTTCGAGATCGAGATGGTTGTGGCATTGGGGAAGGGCGGCGTCGACATTCCGGCCGACAAGGCGCTCGATCATGTGTTCGGATACGGCGTCGGTCTTGATATGACCCGTCGCGATCTTCAGGGAGAGGCCAAGAAACTCGGACGGCCTTGGGAAGTCGGCAAGGCCTTCGAGGCCTCGGCCCCGTGCACGGCGTTGGTTCCGGCGGCCGAGATCGGCCATCCGGATTCCGGCGCCGTCACGCTGAAAGTCAACGGCGACCTCAAGCAGCAGGGCGACCTCAACCAGATGATCTGGAAGGTGCCGGAAATGATCGCCTATCTGTCGCGGCTGTTCACCCTGCAGCCAGGCGACATCATCATGTCCGGCACGCCCGCAGGCGTCGGCGCGATCGTCAAGGGCGATGTGCTGGAAGGTTTTGTCGAGGGCGTTGGCAAGCTCGAGGTTCGCGTCGTGTAGGACGAGGCGCTCGCCCGGTCTTCAAACCGCTTCAAACCAGACAGCCTGCGATGGGAGATCCTGTCGCGGGCTTTTCTTTGGCCGGTCTCGCTCGGCCAGCGTTGCGGCGAGTCTGCCGCACTGCCGGCGCGTGAGCGCCCGCCGTGATGCCGACGCAGCGAATCAGTCGGCCTCCCGACTGCTCGCACGAAAATCTCGGCGGTTTCCTACGCGAGATCCCAACGCGATGCCCGCACGCGTGCGCCGGAGCACAACTTGGTGCCGAGAGCGGTCTCGAACGTAACACGAAGCCCCATTCTCGCAGGTCCCTCTCTGAACGGAGAGTTGTGAGCCCGCGACGGCAACGTTACATCACCATACGTAAGGTAGGGCGGCCGGCGAGAAAGCCGCAGCTGAAAACACCGCATGATTTTGTAGACACCGTTCATTAACCATTTGAAACATAATTGCAAAACAATTCACCCGATCCTTCAGCCTGACAACGATCCGCTCCCGCGCGTAAGCACGGCTTTAATCCACCTAGGAGAATGAAAAATGACCAACACAATTTGGGGCGCCGAAGACGCTACCCGTTCCCTGGCGACGCAGTCGATGCAAAACGCCATCACGCATGCTGGCCAACGGCGGCTACGTCGTGACGTGGCGTGAGGCGACGACGAAGATCGCTTTTCAGTTGTACAACGGCCTTGGGCAAAAGATTGCGTTCCAGTCCAGATTCATGGCAGGAGCGATCAACGCAGCCAGCGTTTCGCCGATGTGCACGCCGATCGGTCCGCGACGGTGATTTCGTTTCCGTGGACCTGAGATCGACGCGCAAAACAGCAGCTCCCTCTATACGCAGAAATTCAACGTGCGCGGCACGAGCCAGCTCGGCGATCCAAGACGAGCTCCCGACGGCTGGCGGCTTCGGAGCGAAGTTCGCTTAGCCGAACTGACGAGGCGGTTGGGCGACGCGTCTATCGAGAGCTCTGGCGCAACTTAACTCGTCAACTATAGACCTATCGGGTATTCCGCGAGCGGCCCTTGTCGAGATCGCTGGCGATATCGCGGCCGTGGTGAGCCCGATCGTCGCTTATCTTGGGCGGCTCCAATATCTCGTGTCGCTATCGTCCGGTGGGGGTGCTGAACATTCAGCTCGTCGATCGAACGGCACGGTGACGGGCACCCCATCGCATAGCTGCTCCAGTTGCCAAGTCGTTCCAGCATGTCGCGGCACTCAAAGATGGCAATGGTGCTCCGACGGGCGAGTTTGTCGTCGTGACAGATACAGGCACATCCATCAGCGCACAAAAATACTCCGCCAGCCGGTGACGCGGATTGGCGCAGCCGTTTCGATTGTGGGTGCCGGCGGGAAAGTATCAATGACTCGACCATGACATGAACGTAACTGCCCTGAAGGATGGCGGATACGCGGTCGTTTACGGCGCCAACTCCATCAATCCCGACGGTAGCGGGCGACTTGGCGACATCTTCGTCAAAGCCATTCACGGTGACGGTAGCGAAGGTCAGCCGATCAGGGTCAACGCCCGGGCGCCCATTGACGGTGGCGGAGCCAATCAGGATACGGTGGTCTATCTCGGAGATGGCGGACGGCCGTCTGTCCGTCGCCTGGCACGACAGACCTTCGGCAACGGTCTGATCTCCTCGGTGATCGTCGACACCCGCACCATGCAGTCACCGTGGCCGGAACGAGCCACGACGACATCTATGTCGGCTCCGATTTCGGTGGCGACAATCTCGACGGCGCAGGCGGCAACGACCTGCTGATCGGTGGTCTGGGCGGCGACATTCTCAAGGGCGGCGCCGGCATCGACACTGCGTCCTTCCAGTATGCCACGGCAGGCGTCGTCGCGAGCCTTGCCGCCGGTGGAACCGGCGGTGAAGCGACCGGCGACACGTATACGGATATCGAAAACCTTCGGGCTCCAACCATTACGATTATCTCGCCGGTGACGACAACGCGAACACGCTCATGGGCGGCGCCGGCAACGATACGCTCGAGGCGGAGGCGGGGTCGATCGACTCGACGGCGGTGCTGGCAGCGACACCGTGTCCTACGCCGAACGGCAGGTCCGGTCACCGTCGATCTCGCCAACGGCATCGCGCCCGACGGCGACGTGCTCGTCAGCATCGAGAACGTCGAGCGGCACGGCCGGCGACGACATCTTCTACGGCAATGGCGACATCAACGTCTTTACCGGCGGTCTCGGCAACGACACCTACGTCGTCCAGAACGCCGGCGATTACATCGTCGAAGCTGCCAATGGCGGCGTCGACACCGTCACCACCAGCGTCAGCTATACCCTGTCGGCGATTGTCGAAAAGCTGATCGCCACCGGCACGGACGCTATCTCGCTGACCGGCAACGATCTCAACAACGTCATCACCGGCAACAGCGGCGACAATGTCATCAACGGAGGCCTCGGAGCCGACACGATGATCGGCGGTGCCGGTAACGACATCTACTACGTGGACAATATCGGCGACGTGATCGTCGACACCTCCGGCAACGACACCGTGGTGGTCTCCGGCAACGTCTCGCTCAAGAACTTCACCGGCATCGAGAACGTGATGCTCTCCGCCACCGGCGACGTCAGCCTCGACGGCAACGAGTTCGGCAACACGGTCACCGGCAACGACGGTGCGAACGTACTCAACGGTCTTCGGCGGCGACGACGTCCTGAGGGCCTCGGCGGCAACGACAGCTCAACGGCGGCGACGGCAACGACCTGCTCAAGGGGCGGCGACGGCATCGACGTTCCTGAGAGGCGAGGGCGGCAACGACACCATCTATGGCGGCGCCGGCAAGGACACGCTCTACGGCGGCACCGGCAAGGACGTCTTCGTGTTCGACACCAAGTCGAACAAGAGGACCAACCTCGACACGATCGCCGATTACACCGTCAAGGACGACAGCATCTGGCTCGACAATGCGGTCTTCACGAACAAGATCGGCAAGGGCACGCCCAGGTCGCCGCGCAAGCTCAACAAGGCGTTCTTCAAAGTCGGCACAAAGGCCGGCGATAAGAACGACTACATCGTCTACAACAAGGCGAAGGGCGTCGCTGTATTACGACAGCGACGGCTCCGGCTCCAAGGCGATGGTCGAGATCGCCAAATTCGACAAGAAGCCGAACCTCACGATCAATGATCTTTTCGTGATCTGATAGGCGCTGGACCTAACACCGTATGCAAGAGCGCCCTTCACCCTGGGAGGGCGCTCTTGCTGTTGAGAGGGTCGAATTGCCGCCTCCCTCTCTGCCAGACCAGGGACCTTCGCGAGTTCGACGGCCGTTGAAGCGCGATGCGGGGGTGGAGGTGACTTGTGGCTTCGTCGCCCGGACTGCCCGCCTGATCCATCGTGCACCGCTATCGCTTCGCTTGCGGCCTTCAAAATGGGATGCGCAGGCCGATAGGCCATAGAAACAGTATTGCGCTAAACCAATTTCCAATGTTACAACGTTTAATGTGGGTTTAAGATCCCTGGGCTCGTGAGCAATTTGTGGAGAAAGTCGCGATGGCAACATCATCTGATTACGAAAATTCAGAAGCCAACAACGTGGCCCACGAACAGGAGCAGAGTGCATCCTACGATAGAAACAATTCTGCTATGCCAGAACCAAGAGTTGAGAGCACGTCGTTGTCACCCAGAAAAACGCCGGCGGTCCCGTCGCATGCTTCCATTGCGCCCAACGCCCAAGGCGGCGCGGCAATCGAGGATGCAAAACTTGATGCCTTGGTTGCTCTCGAAAGCCGGAACGAGTTGGAAGTCGAACAGCTATTCGGCCGACCCGCTTCCACCAATCACGCGCCAGCGAATCTCCCAGCTCATGTGCGCCTGCCTGCGCAATCCGACTTAGCGCACGGCAACCACGGCGTGGCGACACGCGATAGTCATTCTTCAGCTGCTGCTGCCTCGCCATCCTCCGCGAGCGCCCCGATCGCTTCTGCCGCCCCGCCCCCTCCGCCCCCTCCGCCAGAAGTTAATACCCCTCCCATGACCTTCGTTTTACCGGGGCAACCACGATCAACGAAAATCCTGGTCTGGGAGCGGAGTTGGGGTTTCTGTCGGCGATCGATGACGATCGCGATATCGTAAAGTTCACGATGGATGCAAGCTCGGCATTCGAGCTTCGCAAGGTCGGCTCGACCTACAAGTTGTTTGTCAAAGATCCGAGCTTGTTCAATTACGAAACGGCGACCAACCACCAGGTTGCTGTGACGGTTTATGCGGACGATGGCACGATCCAGGAGGATGGCACGACCATCAGGGTCCCGAAGACCATCACCTTCACACTCGCCAACGTGACGAAACGCCCACAGGTCTTGATCTATCGGGCAGCCGTATCATCAACGAAAATGCCACCAACAGCACCTTTGTGGGCAATCTCTCCGCCGTTGCGCCGGCCGGCGGCGCGATCAATTATTTCATCTTGGGCGACACCGGCGCGTTCGAAATTGTCGATAACTCATACGTCAGGGTCAAAGACGGCACAAAGATTGACTACGATCAAGCCGGGGGCAGTATCACCCTGCAGATAGCCGCCGTCGTCGATGGTGATTCGATTTCTAGAGATTTTGTATTCACGATCGTAGACCAGCCTGAAAACCCGCACAACATCGCACTTTTCGATCAAACGAGCATCAGAGAAAACGCCCCGGGTGCAGTCGTCGGTGAGCTCTTCGTTAGTGATGACGCCAGCGATCTGGGTAGGCTTGTCTGGTCTGTCACAGGTCCAGCAGCAACTCAGTTCGAAGTGAGAATGGATATTGCTGGGAAGCACTATTTGAAGCTTAAGGATGGCATCTCGTTAGATTACGAAGCCCTTCCTTCTCCTCACACCATTGATGTCACTGTTGCGGTCACCGACCCTGTTACGGGCGCCTCCACGTCGCGTGTCTTTGCGGTTCAGGTCTCGGATGCTGTCACGGTTATCGGCGGAGCGGATACGCCAACCAACCTGCCTTACTGGGATAATGACGTCGGCATCACTCCATTCTCGGCGGTGACTTTTTCGGCGGATGACAATTCCCTTATTACGGTGACAATCAACCTTGATACCGCTTCCGAAGGTGAGCTGAAAAACCTGCTGCACGGCGGTACTTTTGAGGCCGGCGTCTACAAAATCACGAACTACGCGGATCTGGTGCAGCAAGCAGTGCGAGCGCTGCAGTTCGATCCGACGGATCGGCCGAACGACGCCGTGTACTCAGGTCAGGCGACAACCTTCACGATCCGGGTGAGCGAAAACGCCAGCGGGGTGAACTCCAACATCACCATCACGACCTATACGCAGAATCGCAACCCAACCAATATCAGCCTGTCGGCGACCAGCATCAAGGAGCAGGTCATCAGCGGGACGACGGTTGGCATTCTTGACGCGACGGACCCGAACGCGGGCGACACCGCGTTCACCTACAAGCTGATCAACAACACCGGAAAGCCATTCTCGCTCAGCAAGGTCGGCAATGTTACCAAGCTGGTAACCAGCGGAACGGTTGATTATGAGAGCACCAACCCGCTCCTGAAGACCATCACGGACCAGACCGGAACGCACAAATACTATGAGGTGACCGTTGAGGCTACGGACGGATTTGGCGGGACGACGACCAAAAACGTTCGATGTGTTCGTCGAGGATGTGTCGCCCGACGTTCCTGTAAATCACGCGCCCTTGATTGGTGGTGCAGATCTTCCGGTGACGAGCCCCTACTGGGACACAGATTTTCCAAAGCCGTTCAAAGATGTGACCGTCTTTGACGAGGATGGCAATCCACTCACCGTGACGATTACGCTCGACAGCAACGCAAAGGGCATATTCACGAACTATGAGAGCCTCGGCGGCACGTTCGTCAACGGCGTCTACAAGTTCCAAGGGAGCGCGCTCGCGCTTCAGAACACCTTGCAAGCGCTGATATTCGATCCGACGGATCGGCCTAACGACGTGGTCGCGGCCGGGCAGGCCGTGAATTTCACCATCGCGGTAAGCGATGGCTCGGAAACCACGACGAACTCCAATATCACGCTTGGCATTCACGCCGCGAACCGCGCCCCATACGATATCACCCTGTCGGGTACGTCAGTCACGGAGAATGTGACGGGAGCCGTTATTGGAACCTTGACTGGATTTGACACAAACTCGGGTGATGCCGTCACCGTCGCGCTTGCTCTGGATGGCGATCCCAGCGGCCGCTTCGAGGTCGTCAATGGGGTTCAGCTGATTGACGGCGTCAGCCTCGATTACGAGACCGCGACATCTTATCATGGTGCTGGGTGCGGGTGTCGGATGGCCATGGCGGCTCCTTAGCTCAAAGCTCTTCACCATCAACGTGCAGAACCAAGAGGTCGAGCCGCCGAACCGGGACCCTGACCTCCTGACATTTCGTGGACGGCACGACCGCCGCGACGGTGATCGAGAACGTGCGGGCGCAACGCTCGGCATTCTCAAAGGGCACGATCCGGACAGCAACGATCCGGCTAACAGCCTGACCTACCTCCTCCCACGGGCAACCCGCGGTCGCTTCGAGGTGGTCAATGGCGTGCTGAAGCTGAAGGACGGCGTCAGCCTCGATTACGAGACCGCGACCTCCTACACGGTGACTGTCCAGGCGTCGGACGGGCATGGCGGTCTCAAGGAAAAGACCTTCACCATCAACGTGCAGAACGTGGTGGTCGAGCCTGCGAACCAGAACCCGGATCAGCCTGACATTCGACGACGGTACGATTGTCCGCGACGGTGGCCGAGAATGTGGCGGGCGCAACGCTCGGCATTCTCAAAGGCCATGATCCGGACAGCTACGATCCGGCCAACAGCCTGATCTATTCGTTGGCTCCCGACGGCGATCCGAGCGGTCGCTTCGAGGTAAAAAATGGCGTGCTGAAGCTGAAGGACGGCGTCAGCCTCGATTACGAGACCGCGACCTCCTATGCGGTACGGTGCGGGTGTCGGACGGCCATGGCGGCTTGAAGGACGGGGTCTTCACAATATTCGTGCAGAACGTGGTGGTCGAGCCTGCGAACCGGAATCCCGATCTCCTGACGTTCGACGACGGGACGACCGTCGCGACGGTGATCGAGAACGTGGCGGGCGCAACGCTCGGCATTCTCAAGGGCCATGATCCGGACAGCTACGATCCGGCCAACAGCCTGATCTATTCGTTGGCTCCCGACGGCGATCCGAGCGGTCGCTTCGAGGTGAAAAATGGCGTGCTGAAGCTGAAGGACGGCGTCAGCCTCGATTACGAGACCGCGACCTCCTACACGGTGACGGTGCGGGTGTCGGACGGCCATGGCGGCTTCAAGGACCAGGCCTTCACCATCAACGTGCAGAACGTGGTGGTCGAGCCTGCGAACCAGAATCCCGGACAGCCTGACGTTCGTCGACGGCACAACCGTAACCGCCGTCATGGCGAGAACGTGGCGGGCGCAACGCTCGGCATTCTCAAAGGCCATGATCCGGACAGCTACGATCCGGCCAACAGCCTGATCTATTCGTTGGCTCCCGACGGCGATCCGAGCGGTCGCTTCGAGGTGAAAAATGGCGTGCTGAAGCTGATTGACGGCGTCAGCCTCGATTACGAGACCGCGACCTCCTACACGGTGACGGTGCGGGTGTCGGACGGCCATGGCGGCTTCAAGGACCAGGCCTTCACCATCAACGTGCAGAACGTGGTGGTCGAGCCGGCGAACCAGAACCCGGACAGCCTGACGTTCACGACGGCACGACCGTCGCGACGGTGATCGAGAACGTGGCGGGCGCAACGCTCGGCATTCTCAAAGGGCATGATCCGGACAGCTACGATCCGGCCAACAGCCTGATCTACTCGTTGGCTCCCGACGGCGATCCGAGCGGTCGCTTCGAGGTGAAAAATGGCGTGCTGAAGCTGAAGGACGGCGTCAGCCTCGATTACGAGACCGCGACCTCCTACACGGTGACGGTGCGGGTGTCGGACGGGCATGGCGGCCTCAAGGACCAGGCCTTCACCATCAACGTGCAGAACGTGGTGGTCGAGCCTGCGAACCGGAATCCCGATCTCCTGACGTTCGACGACGGCACGACCGTCGCGACGGTGATCGAGAACGTGGCGGGCGCAACGCTCGGCATTCTCAAAGGGCATGATCCGGACAGCTACGATCCGGCCAACAGCCTGATCTATTCGTTGGCTCCCGACGGCGATCCGAGCGGTCGCTTCGAGGTGAAAAATGGCGTGCTGAAGCTGATTGACGGCGTCAGCCTCGATTACGAGACCGCGACCTCCTACACGGTGACGGTGCGGGTGTCGGACGGCCATGGCGGCTTCAAGGACCAGGCCTTCACCATCAACGTGCAGAACGTGGTGGTCGAGCCTGCGAACCAGAACCCGGACAGCCTGACATTTGCCGACGGCACGACTCGTCCCCACCGTGGCCGAGAATCTGGCGGGCGCAACGCTCGGCATTCTCAAAGGGCATGATCCGGACAGCTACGATCCGGCCAACAGCCTGACCCTACGCGCTTGCTCCGAATGGCGATCCGAGCGGTCGCTTCGAGGTGGTCGGTGGCGTGCTGAAGCTGAAGGACGGCGTCAGCCTCGATTACGAGACCGCGACCTCCTACACGGTGACGGTGCGGGTGTCGGACGGCCATGGCTGGTTCGACCAGGCTCTCAACGTGCTGAACGTGGTCGAGCCTGCGAACCGATCCCGATCTCCTGACGTTCGACGACGGGACGACCGTCGCGACGGTGATCGAGAACGTGGCGGGCGCAACGCTCGGCATTCTCAAAGGTCATGATCCGGACAGCTACGATCCGGCCAACAGCCTGATCTATTCGTTGGCTCCCGACGGCGATCCGAGCGGTCGCTTCGAGGTGGAAAATGGCGTGCTGAAGCTGAAGAACGGCGTCAGCCTCGATTACGAGACCGCGACCTCCTACACGGTGACGGTGCGGGTGTCGGACGGCCATGGCGGGTTCAAGGACCAGGCTTTCACCATCAACGTGCAGAACGTGGTGAGTCGAACCTGCGAACCAGGATCCGATTTATCTGGCCTTCTCAAATGGTACGACCGCCGCCTCTGTCTTGGAGAACGTGGCGGGCGCGACGCTCGGCACCCTGGTAGGTCTGGATCCGGACAGCTACGATCCGGCCAACAGCCTGACCTTCTCGATCTATTCAGATCTGAGCGGCAGATTTGAGATCGTTGGAGACACGACCACAGGTTATCGGCTGAAGCTGAAGGACGGCGTTAGCCTCGATTACGAGACTGCAACGTCTTACACGGTGACGGTGCGGGTGTCGGACGGCCATGGCGGCTCCATGGTCCGAGACTTCACCATCAACGTGCAGAACGTGGTGGTCGAGGCTCCGAACCAGAACCCCGATCTCCTGACGTTCGACGACGGGACGACCCTCGCGACGGTGATCGAGAACGTGGCGGGCGCGACGCTTGGCATTCTCAAAGGCCATGATCCGGACAGCTACGATCCGGCCAACAGCCTGACCTATGCGTTGGCTCCAAACGGCGATCCGAGCGGTCGCTTCGAGGTGAAAAATGGCGTGCTGAAGCTGAAGAACGGCGTCAGCCTCGATTACGAGACCGCGACCTCCTACACCGTGACGGTACGGGTGTCGGACGGCCATGGCGGCCTCAAGGACCAGGCTTTCACCATCAACGTGCAGAACGTGGTGAGCGAGCCTGCGAACCGGGCCCCCTATGACGTGACGTTCGAGAACGGCACGTACGTCGCAACGGTGATCGAGAACGTCGTGGGCGCGACGCTCGGCACGCTCAGGGGTTATGATCCGGACAGCTACGATCCGGCCAGCAGCCTGACCTACACGCTTGCTCCCAACGGCGATCCGAGCGGTCGCTTCGAGGTGAAAAATGGCGTGCTGAAGCTGAAGGACGGCGTCAGCCTCGATTACGAGACCGCGACCTCCTACACGGTGACGGTGCGGGTGTCGGATAGCCAAGGCGCATTCTTCGACAAGGCCTTCACCATCAACGTGCAGGACGTCGTGATCGAGCCTGCGAACCAGAACCCGGACAGCCTGACATTCGCGGACGGCACGACCGCCGCGACGGTGGCCGAGAACCTGGCGGGCGCAACGCTCGGCACTCTCAAGGGTCATGATCCTGACGCGGCAGATTCTCTTGCCTACGCGCTTGCTCCCAACGGCGGCGATCCGAGCGGCCGCTTCGAGGTGGTGGGCGGCGTGCTGAAGCTGAAGGACGGCGTCAGCCTCGATTACGAGACTGCGACCTCCTACACGGTGACGGTGCGGGTATTTGACGGCCATGGCGGGTTCAAGGACCAGGCCTTCACCATCAACGTGCAGAACGTGGTGAGCGAGCCTGCGAACCGGAACCCGGATAGTTTGACGTTCGTCAATGGAACGACAGCAACATCCGTCCTGGAAAACCTGGCGGGCGCAACGATCGGCATCCTCAAGGGTCATGATCCGGACAGCTACGATCCGGCGAACAGTCTGACCTACTCGTTGGCTCCCAACGGCGATCCGAGCGGTCGCTTCGAGGTGGTGGGTGGCGTGCTGAAGCTGATTGACGGCGTCAGCCTCGATTACGAGGCCGCGACATCCTACACGGTAACGGTGCGGGTGTCGGACGGCCATGGCGGCTTCAAGGACCAGGCATTCACCATTGGCGTCAACAATGTGGATGAGGCGCCTGTCATCAGTGCGACATTGACAGACGGCGACAAGGGAGACGGAACGGTCGACGAGAACGCCTTAGGCGGGACGATCGTCGGAGTCTTCACCGTCACCGATCCTGACATTGACAACGGCGACAACCTGAAATGCGAGCTTATCGACAATGCCGGAGGAAGGTTCGAGATCTCTGATCCTTGGTCAAGGCAGATACAGATAACGGAAGGGGCGCAGCTCGATTTTGAGGCCAATGCAGCTGCGGATCCTTGGCTCCACACCGAGCTCTCAACAGGCCGGAAATACTACATCGTCACGCTCAAGACGACGGAGCCAGGTCCGAACGGATGGCCGGAGGAAGGATTGTCGTCGACCCAGACGATCAACATCTACCTCAACAATACCACCGACGCGACGTCGGGAAATGACATCCACCATGTGTACTTCGTGGGCCAGACGTTCGGCGAACATGCCAATCCGGCGATGGGTGGTATCGACAGGGCGATCGTTCACGACATCTTTGGGCAATATGAACTCGATGCTGGCGATGGCATCGAAACGCTCGAAGCGTACGACGGCAACGCATACGGCGTCGACATCAAGGGCAACGAGCTTGCCAACCTGATCATCGGCGGGCAGTTCGCCGATACCCTCGAGGGCGGTGAAGTCACGGGCGCTGTCTCGGAGACGAACCATGACGTGCTTCGTGGCGGCGCCGATAGCGATACTTATGTGGTCAACGCGGAGGGCGTTGTCATCGACGAAACGGCGAATGGCGATGGCCTCACTGACGCTGGGGGGACCGATGATACGGTGATTATCGGCAGCCAGGTGGCGTTCGGTAATCAATGGTCGAGCTACACACTCACTCAGTTTGTCGAACATCTCGATGCAAGCCAATCGTCCGGCATCGTAACGTTGAACGGCAATGGGCTCGGCAATCGCATAACCGGCAATGCGAGCAGCACACGTTCTGTTCGGCGGCGCCGGCAACGACACGCTCGACGGCGGTGCGGGGGCAGTTGACCTCCTCGATGGTGGTGCTGACGACGACACCTACCTCATTCACAATTCGCAAGACGCGGTGATTGAACTGTTTAATGGTGGCACCGACACCGTGCAACTCGACGGTGTGGTGTTCGACGCAACATGGTCTGCCTATACTCTCGCCAACTTCGTCGAGACGCTGGACGGAAGCAACTCTGCCGGTGAGGTGACTCTGACGGGTAACGACGAGTCGAACCTGATCATCGGCAATACCTCTGCCAACGTCCTCATCGGTGGTCTCGGCAATGACACGCTCGATGGTGGCGGCGGAGACGAACCGGACCAGTTCAACGGCGGCGCTGGTAACGATACCTATCGAATCTACCATGCCAATGATGTGATCACCGAGGCGAACGATGGCGAAATCGACATCGCCGAAGTGTTCTTCCATGAGGAATATCGCCTCGCTGCGAACGCGAGGATCGAGGTCCTCAGGGCCGGTGCGCTAGTCGATGGCGTCCACCTCGTGGGCAATGCCTACTCAGCTACGATCGGCGGCTCCGCTGGTCTGGATACGCTCGATGGCGGCAGCGCAATAAATACAGTCCACAGTTTCGAAGGCAGCCTAGGTAACGACACCTACATCATCGTGAATAAAGATGACGTGATCATCTGGAGAGAAGATAGGCGACACGGACACGACAACAAATGGCGATCATGACGTCGTCCATCTCTACAGGGCGCTCTTCGACAGCGACGCCGCGTATGACACCGCCGCCGCTGCATATCTCACCATGGGAATCGAGGAGGTCATCAAGGTCCTGGGGCCACTGCCTGTTGATGGTACCAATCCGACGGTGCTCCAGCTGACGGACAACACGATTGCCGAGAATTCTGGCATCGGGGAACTCATAGGGGAATCTATCGGGCGATGTGGCGGGATCCTACGTCTACAAGATCGTGATGAAGGATACTCAAGGGAATGAGACGCTGGTGAATTCAAATGGTGTCTTCAAGATTGGAGGCGCATTGGGTGACGAGCTGCAGTCTGACAACGCGGCTGGCTTTGATTTTGAGCAGATTGTGGATGATGCGACCGTGACGATCCGGATGATGAGGGTAGGGGCGGAAGCACCGACCGACTGGCATCTCGATAGACAGCTCACGATCGTGGTGACGGATGTGTTCGCCGAACGGCTAAATGGTTCCGAGAATGCGGATCGGCTTGTGGGTGGTTTCGGCAACGAAATTATCCGCGGTTTCGGCGGGAACGACACCCTCGTCGGCGGGACTGGCAAAGACACGCTTACCGGTGACGCCGGAAATGATTTCTTCCTGTTCAACCGTGCGCCCGGCGCTGCTCATGCGGATACGATCAACGACTTCCACTCAGGCGAAGACCAAATCCAGATTGTTGCCCGGTATTTCGGCGTGGGCGCGGCCACAAGAGGCGATCTGGCGGCGAACCGTTTCTTTGAGGGAACCGCGGCCACCACAGCGACTCAGCGCTTCATCTACGACAAGTCGGGACAGTTTCGAAGCTGTATTATGACGCGGACGGGAGTGGTGCTGGCAAGAAAATTGAACTTGCGACCTTCAAAGACGTCAACGGCGTCAAGCCCATTCTAACCCTCGCGGACTTCGACATCATCGGTGGGTGAGGGGTGCCATCTACGGCCCTTTCCCTAGACGTCCAGTAAATGCAATGTTATAGCTGTCTTAGACAATCAAAAGGCCATCATCATGACCACTTTCCGTCTCAATATTACACCTATCGCTGGAGTTACCGGCCAGCCCTCGGCGCAGCCGAAAACGGTCTCTATCAACGAAAATATTGCGCTCGGGCAGGTGATCGGTGTCTTGACCAACTTTCCTGCTACCTTCACTAGCTTGACCTGGGTCCCTAGCGGTGCGGGCAGCGATAGCGGGCGTTACGAGATTGTGAACGGTTTGACGGGGCCAGGGTATAGCGCCACCAATTGGGTCGTACGGATCAATCCGAATTACACCGGAACGATCAACTATGAGGACGATGGCGATTTTCAAAGTAATTTGTGGTTCGATGCGACGGCACCGAATGGCGACATCATGCGCGCCCAGATCGCTATTGATCTCCGTGATATCAACGACGCTCCAATCAACATTGTCCATGATGGCGGCCATGTGATCGCCGGGCAAGCCAACGTCATTGTTGGCCATCTCGACGCCTACGACGAAGACGACCACTTTGCCACAGTACCTCCAACCCCATTGCAGTTCGCGGTCGACGCCACAGGTCCGCATGCCGATCTCTTCACTGTAGATGCGTCCGGAAACCTGAAGCTGCAAACCGGCAAATCGCTCACCATCGCGGGGGCTGACGGCGTCCAAGGGGGCGTCAGCTACTACAATGTACAAATCAAGGTAACCGACGGCGGCGGATACGATAACGACCCAGTCACCGGTACGGGAGACCAGTTGCCTGCAACGGCCGTGTCGACGTTTGAGACTATTAAAGTCTTCGTGGATCCGGGCGCGACACTTCCGACGCTTGCGATCGGCGACGCGACGGTCACTGAGGGCAATGGCGGAACGGCGAGCCCGACGGCGATGACCTTCACGGTGACCCGGACCGGCGACCTGACCTCGACGTCGAGCGTCAACTGGGCGCTGGCGCACGGCACGACGACGGCGGCCGACTTCACCGGCGCAACGAACGGCACGGTGACGTTCGCGGCGGGTGCGTCGACGGCGACGATCACGCTCAATGTGGTCGGCGACACGGCATTCGAGCCCAGCGAGACCTTCACGATCGGGCTGTCGAACGCCACCGGTGCGACCATCACCGACAATAGCGGCGCCGGCACCATCACCAACGACGATGCGGTTCCGACGCTTGCGATCGGCGACGCGACGGTCCTTGAGGGCAATGGCGGAACGGCGAGCCCGACCGCGATGACCTTCACGGTGACCCGGACCGGCGACCTGACCCTCGGCGTTCGAGCGTCGACTGGGCGCTGGCGCACGGCACGACGACGGCGGCCGACTTCACCGGCGCGACGAACGGCACGGTGACATTCGCGGCGGGTGCGTCGACGGCGACGATCACGCTCAACGTGGTCGGCGACACGGCGGTCGAAGCCAACGAGACCTTCACGGTCGGGCTGTCGAACGCCACCGGTGCGACCATCACCGACAATAGCGGCGCCGGCACCATCACCAACGACGATGCGGTTCCGACGCTTGCGATCGGCACGCGTCGGTCACTGAGGGCAATGGCGGAACGGCGAGCCCGACGGCGATGACCTTCACGGTGACCCGGACCGGCGACCTGACCTCGACGTCGAGCGTCGACTGGGCGCTGGCGCACGGCACGACGACGGCGGCCGACTTCACCGGCCAGACGAACGGCACGGTGACATTCGCGGCGGGTGCGTCGACGGCGACGATCACGCTCAATGTGGTCGGCGACACGAGCGTCGAGCCCAGCGAGACCTTCACGATCGGGTTGTCGAACGCCACCGGTGCGACCATCACCGACAATAGCGGCGCCGGCACCATCACCAACGACGACGTGGCTTCCGACGCTTGCGATCGGCGACGCGACGGTGCTGGAGGGCAATGGCGGAACGGCGAGCCCGACGGCGATGACCTTCACGGTGACCCGGACCGGCGACCTGACCTCGGCATCGAGCGTCGACTGGGCGCTGGCGCACGGCACGACGACGGCGGCCGACTTCACCGGTGCAACGAGCGGCACGGTGACGTTCGCGGCGGGTGCGTCGACGGCGACGATCACGCTCAATGTGGTCGGCGACACGGCATTCGAACCCAACGAGACCTTCACGATCGGGCTGTCGAACGCCACCGGTGCGACCATCACCGACAATAGCGGCGCCGGCACCATCGCCAACGACGATGCGCTTCCGACGCTTCCGACGCTTGCGATCGGCGACGCGACGGTCCTTGAGGGCAATGGCGGAACGGCGAGCCCGACGGCGATGACCTTCACGGTGACCCGGACCGGCGACCTGACCTCGGCGTCGAGCGTCGACTGGGCGCTGGCGCACGGCACGACGACGGCGGCCGACTTCACCGGCGCAACGAACGGCACGGTGACATTCGCGGCGGGTGCGTCGACGGCGACGATCACGCTCAATGTGGTCGGCGACACGGCATTCGAACCCAACGAGACCTTCACGATCGGGCTGTCGAACGCCACCGGTGCGACCATCACCGACAATAGCGGCGCCGGCACCATCACCAACGACGATGCGGTTCCAGTAAACACTGCTCCGACCGCGCCGAGCGGCACTGCGAGTGTCAACGAAGATGCGATGAACGACACCCCGGTTCTGACGCTAGCGGCCACGGATGTGGACGGCCAGACGATCGACTATACGTTTGCAACCGGCGGCACCACGAGCGCGGATGGCAAGTTCAAGATCGTCGGCAACGTGATCAAGGTGAACGGTACGCTGGCGGATGTGCCGGCAGATGCGGCAGTTACTTACGCGATCGTTGCCAACGATGGCTCGGGCGCTACCAATGCGACGGCAATTGGAAATGTCGTCATTACGGTCAAGGACGTGACCAACCATGCCCCAACCGGGCTGTCTCTGAGCAACGCCTCCGTCCTGGAGTATGCTGCAGTGGGAGCCGAAATCGGAACGCTCAATGCTTCCGATCCGAACGGCGACGCTCTCACATACAAGCTTCTTGACAATACGGGCGGCGGTCGTTTCGCCATCGTTGGCAACAAGCTTGTGCTGGCGGGACCAGGGCGTTAATTTCGAGGAAGCCAAGTCTCACCAGCTCAAGGTGCAGGTCAGCGATAGCCATGGCGCGTCTGTCCGAACAGACCTTCACCATCACCGTCGGAGACCAGCTTACCCTCAACAAACGGGGCACGTCGAAGAACGACAAGCTGAACGGCACAAACCTTGATGACTTGCTCAAGGGCGGTTCAGGAACCGGCAAGGACACGATCAAGGGCCTTGCGGGTGACGACAAGCTCTATGGTGAGGGCGGTGACGACAACGTCTCGGGTGGCGACGGGATTGACAGCTTGTATGGCGGCAAGGGCAACGACACGCTGAAGGGCGATGCCGGTAACGACGTTCTCTTCGGTGAGGCGGGCAATGACAAGCTGTATGGCGGCGCGGGCAGCGATGCCTTCGTCTTCAACAGTAAGGCGCAACAAGAAGTCTAACTTCGACCGGATCTATGATTTCAAATCCGGTGAAGACAAGGTCTTCCTTGAGAACGCCGTATTCAAAAAGCTCGGTAAGCTCGGTACGTTCGACGCGCCCGCTAAGCTCGACGTTTCGATGTTCAGCGCTACCAAAGCCAAGGATAAAAACGACTACTTGGTCTACAAGAGTGGCATTCTTTACTACGACGCCGACGGCTCTGGTAAAGGCGCGGCGGTTGAGATCGTGAAACTCAAAGGCCTGAAGGTTTCGGATCATCTTCATCATCTAAGCGGCAGCACATAACGCAAGCCCCTTCGGCGAGAGCTGAGGGGGCTTTTCTATTTGGGGCACGCCTCACGAAGAGTGCCGCGTATTTGCCTCAGCGATATGACATTCCTGGTCGCCAGTATCATTCGCGGTCGACAGGATTTTGTCTTCCCGTCCCGCGCTTGAATGACACATCGCTGGTCACGAGAATGATTCCACTTGGAGAAGCCCCGCAAATCAGACGCGGAGAGCCATTCCTGTGCGGTGGCCGGGTCCATTGACGCGACCGACGCCATCAAAAGATGTTCAGAAGCGACTTCGCCGATCACCCGCTATCGCGTATCCGTCAGTTTTATGAACTCAACGGCGCGACTGCCTTCATCACAGGCCACCTGGTGGACGCGTGTGCTCTCAAAAAGGGACGCTCCACCAGGATCAACGGGATCCGCGGCGCTTCAGGAATTCCATTGCCTCACCGGCGATGCCGCGTCTGAACAACAGCACGCAGACGACGAAGATGATGCCGATCAACACGGTCACGGGAAAGTCCGACGCCGCGAGATAATTTTGAAGGGCGATCACCAGGCCGGCTCCGACGACCGGTCCGACCAGAGTTCCGATGCCGCCGAGCAATGTCATGAGAATGACTTCGCCCGACATCTGCCACTGCACATCGGTGAGGGTCGCGAATTGAAACACGATGGCCTTTGTTCCACCCGCAAGTCCCGCGAGAGCCGCCGACATGACGAACGCACCGAGCTTGTAACGGTCGACGCGATAGCCCAGCGAGATCGCGCGCTTTTCGTTTTCGCGGATCGCCTTGAGGATGTTCCCGAAGGGCGAATTGACGATGCGCCAGATGGCAAAAAATCCGACCAAGAAGATCGCGAGCGTCACGTAATACATGGCAATCGGTGCGTTGAGGTCGATGATACCAAGAAGATATCCGCGCGGAACGCCCTGAATTCCGTCTTCGCCATGCGTGAATGGCACCTGCAGGCAAATGAAAGCGAACATCTGGCCGAGCGCGAGCGTGATCATGGCGAAATAGATGCCCTGACGGCGGATCGCCAGAAACCCGACGATGCCACCGAGAACAGCCGCGCCCGCTGCGCCGAGCAGAATTGCTGCGAGCGGTTCCAAGCCCCAGACCTTGGCAGCATGAGCCGTGACGTAAGCGGCACCGCCAAAAAAAGTCGCATGGCCGAATGACAGAAGTCCGACATATCCGATGAGCAGATTGAATGCGCACGCGAAGAGCGCAAAGCAGAGCACGCTCATCAGAAAGATCGGATAGAGAAAAAACGGAGCAATGATCAACGCCGCAAGAGCAACCGAGCCAAAGATCATCGCGCGTGCCCGGACGCTTGGTTCACGCGGCAAGTGACCGGTATGCGTCGTCATGACTCACTCCTCCCGGCCGAACAGGCCCGCCGGCCTGACAAGCAGAACGATGGCCATGACGACGAAAATCACGATGCTCGACGCCTCGGGGTAGAACACCTTGGTCAGCCCTTCGAGAATGCCCAGCATGTAGCCCGTGACGATCGCGCCGAGGATCGATCCCATTCCGCCGACGACGACGACGGCGAAAACGATGATGATGAGATTGGTCCCCATCAGCGGGCTCACCTGATAGACCGGGGCGGCCAGCACGCCGGCGAGCCCGGCAAGCGCGGCGCCCAGTCCGTAGGTGAGCGTGAGAAGGCGCGGAACATTGACGCCGAAAGCCTGAACGAGCGTCGCGTTCTCGGTCGCGGCCCGGAGATAAGCGCCGAGCCGGGTCTTCTCGATCAGCAGCCAGGTTCCGAGGCAGATCGCCAGAGACGCGACAACGACCCACCCACGATAGATCGGCAGGAACATGAACCCGAGATTCACGCCGCCGGAAAGTTGCGACGGGGGCGAATAAGGCTTGCCGGCGGCGCCGAACCAGTAACGGAAGGCGCCTTCGAAAATCAGCGCAAGGCCAAACGTCAGCAGCAGGCCATAGAGCGGATCCAGACCATAAAGTCGGCTCAACATGGTCCGCTCGAGCACGATCGCGGACGCGCCGACGAGCAAGGGTGCGACGATCAGCGCGGGCCAATATCCGAGGCCGGTATACTCGAGCAGCAGATAGGCCGCGAATGCGCCGAGCATGTATTGCGCGCCATGGGCAAAATTGATGACCCGGAGAAGACCGAAGATGACCGCCAGTCCGAGACTGAGCATCGCGTAAAACGAACCGTTGATCAGTCCGATGAGGATCTGGCCATAAAGGGCCGGGGTCGGGGATGCCGAAGATGGTGCTCATGCGATTCTAAACCCCGAGAACTTCCTGGAGATGCTCCATGTGCGAGTCGAGTTCGCGGCCGGCGAAGGAGTTCACGATGCGGCCGTCCTCCATCAGGTAGAAGCGATCCGCGACCTTGCGGGCGAACCGAAAATTCTGCTCGACCAGAAGGATCGTCATGCCGCGGTGCCTTCAAGGTGACGAGCACATCACCGATGCGCTGGACGATGACTGGCGCAAGCCCCTCCGTCGGCTCGTCGAGCAGAAGAATTTTGGCGCCCGTGCGCAGCACGCGCGCAATCGCAAGCATCTGCTGCTCGCCGCCTGAGAGTTTCGTGCCCTGGCTCGTACGCCGCTCCAGCAGGTTCGGAAACAGATCGTAGATCTCCGCGACGCTCATTCCGTCCTCGGCGACTTTGCGGAGGAAGCATCAGGTTCTCGTCGACGTTGAGGCTTGCGAAGATGCCGCGCTCCTCCGGCACATATCCCAATCCCGCTTGCGCCACGCGATGGAGCGGTTGCTTCAGAAGGTCTTGCCCGCGCAAGCGGATGACGCCCTGGCGTCGCCTCAGGATGCCCATGATCGCGCGGAACGTCGTGGTCTTTCCGGCGCCATTGCGACCGAGCAAAGTAACCGTCTCGCCCTCACGAATATCGAGATCGACGCCATGGAGGACGTGGCTTTCACCGTACCAGGCGTGAAGTCGCGAACCTCCAGAAGCGGTGCGTCACTCATGCTCGGTTCCCATATAGGCCTCGCGAACGCGAGGGTCGTCGCTGACCGTCTCGTACGCCCCATCGGCGAGAATTTCTCCGCGAGCGAGGACGGTGACCCGGTCGCACAAATCGGCAACCACATTCAGGTTGTGCTCGACCATCAGGACCGTTCGATCTTTGCGCGATCCGACGGATGAGTTCCGAGATACGGCCGATATCCTCGTGCCCCATCCCGGCCATAGGCTCGTCGAGAAGCACCACTGTGGGATCGAGCGCCAGGGTGGTGGCAATTTCAAGCGCGCGTTTGCGACCGTACGACAGTTCGACAGCCGGCAAGTCGGCATAGGGCGATAGCCCCACGGCCTCGATCAGCGCCATGGCCCGGTCGTCCAATGGATCGAGGGCCTTGGACGAGCGCCAGAACTGGGTCGCGAGTTGGGAAGGACGCTGCAGCGCCACCCGCACGTTGTCGAGCACGCTGAGGTGCGGAAAAACGGCGGAGATCTGAAACGACCGCACGAGCCCGAGGCGGGCTACCTCGGCCGGCTTGAGTCGGGTGATGTCCGTGTCGTTGAAAACGATGCGACCGCGTGTCGGAGTCAGAAATTTGGTGAGCAGATTGAACACGGTCGTTTTGCCGGCGCCGTTGGGCCCGATCAGAGCGTGAACCGTCCCCTCGTTGACCGACAAGCGTCACGTCTTTCACGGCGACAAAACCGCGGAACTCCATGGTGAGGCCGCTGGCGCTGAGAATGGTCTTCGGTTGAACCGTCATTCGCTGGTCGATCTCGGCGAGAGAGTCCTTGAGCAGGGGCGGTAGAAATGGCAGGACGCGAGAATGGGGGAGACGATCCTGTCGTCCCCCATTCGCTCGCTTATTGCGTGACTTGGCAACCGCTGTCTGCGCAACGACAGAAAGGCTTCGTCGCCCGGGACCTTCGCAAGTTGCTTGTACATGTCCCACTCCGCCTTGCTTTCCTCTGGCTTCTTCACCTGGAACAAGTACATGTCGTAGACCATGCGGCCGTTCGGAAGCA
Source organism: uncultured Alphaproteobacteria bacterium (assembly GCA_963828985.1). GTDB lineage: Bacteria > Pseudomonadota > Alphaproteobacteria > Rhizobiales > Beijerinckiaceae > Microvirga. The sequence goes on along the minus strand of CAWHGT010000003.1, from coordinate 469,488 downwards.
CCTTGCCACTCTTGGTGAAAGCATCCTGGACAGGCATTTCGTGAAGGAGTTTCGCCACCGGCTCGGTTGCGTCGGTGCCGGCTTTCTGCACGGCCTTGAGATATTGCAGCACCGTCGAATACGTGCCCACGTGAATCATATTCGGCATGCGCCCGGTCTTTTCCATGTACCGTTTGGCAAAGGCCCGGTTGTCGTCGTTCTGGTCCCAGTACCAGCCTTCGGTCAACGTCAATCCTTGCGCCGCCTTGAGGCCCAGTCCCTTGACCTCCGCGAGCGTAAACAGCAGCGCCGCAAGGCGCGTTCCGCCTTGAGTCAGCCCGAACTCCGATGCCTGTTTGATGGCGTTCGCAGTGTCGAGACCGGCATTCGCCAGGCCGATGACATTCGCACCGGAACTCTGCGCCTGAAGCAGGAAGGACGAAAAATCATTGGCCGCCAAAGGATGCCGCACTGCGCCGACCACCTGACCGCCCTTTGATTTCACGAACTTCGAGGTCTCGTTTTCCAGCGAGTATCCGAAAGCATAATCGGCCGTCAGGAAGAACCATTTGTTCCCGCCGTTCTCGACGAGCGCGCCGCCTGTGCCGACGGCCAAGGCGTGGGTGTCATAGGCCCAGTGGAAGCCATAAGGTGAGCATTGCTTGCCGGTCAGGTCGGTGGTCGCCGCGCCGGTGACCATGGTGATTTTCTTCTTCTCCTTTGAGAGGCCCTGAACAGCCAGCGCCACCGAGGAGGTGGTCAATTCCATGATGGCGTCGACCTTCTCGGTGTCATACCATTGGCGCGCAATTCCGGACGCTACGTCCGGCTTGTTCTGGTGATCGGCGCTGACGATTTCAACAGGAACGCCGAGAACCTTTCCGCCAAAATCCTGAACAGCCATCTTGGCTGCCTCGACCGACCACTTGCCGCCGAAATCCGCATAGACGCCGGATTGATCGTTCAGAATTCCAATCTTGACAACGCCGTCGGACGCTTGCTGCGCAAGAGCAGGCTGCGCAAGCGCGGTGCAACTCAAGGCAAACAAAAGACTTGTGAGGACTTTCATAGGCATTTCTCCCTGCTGATATCGCCGTTGTCCGGCTTCGTGTCGTGTGGCCGGCATCGTGAAACTCCGGGACGACGGTCAAGGAAGCTAGCGGCGGTTTCGCCGTTCTGCAGGCTCCGGAGCCTTTATCCTTAAGTCGCATGGCGAACTGGGATGCCGCGGGGCAGTCGCGTCCGCGCAATGGATCAGGAGTGTTCCACCACGGGAAGCTCCATCGCGTCGATCATGGTGTTGCGATGGGCTTCGTGCTCGGCGATCTTGGTTCGGAGATCGTCGCGGTGCTGCGGTGGGAACCGTAGACGGCGATCCCGGCCAGGACGGCGGTGACGCAGGACAGAGGACGAGTGCATCCGAACGCACGAAACCCAAGGCCAGGTGGAGAGAACCGGGCCACCCGCGGTCAGCGACCTTGGCCACGAGCATGATCTTTCGGCATCGCTCCGCCAATTCCGCGAGCGCGTCGATTTCAGTTTCGATGTCGGTTATGTCGCCGCTGAGGTCCATCGCTGTCCAACATTTCACGCGTCGGCAGATCAGCAAACCAGCGAAATAGACTGGGTGCCACTCGACGCAAGTGCGGCCTTCTGCGCCGGCCGGAATGTTCCCTAATATACCGCTCGCGAATCAACGGGTAGCCCCTGAAATGGCAACGAGCTTCAAATCAATCTTGACCCGCCTTTTCGGAAGCGGAGCCGGCGACGCGAAGCCGGCATCGTCGAGCCCACGGAGTATAAGGGCTTTCTCATCATGCCGGCGCCTTACCCATCCAGGGGTCAGTTTCAGACAGCGGGAGTGATCGAGACAGACGGGCCCGACCGGAAGGAACACCGGTTTGTTCGGGCGGAAACCCATGCCACGCTCGAGGACGCGATAGCTTTTTCGATCGCAAAGGCCAAACAGATCATCGACGAGCAAGGCGACCGGCTCTTCGGCTGAAGCCTGGATGCCTCAGCTTGGCAATACGACGCAACTGCCTCTCAGGAGGCGAATCCGCTCGCACATGCGATTTGCAACCTCCCGTGAGGCCGCTGGAACCCGAACGCGATAAAAAGCTCGCGTTCCCCGGCTGCGCAATCGCGTGCCGATCACCATCGGCTGCACGTCTCCAGCACGCTCGCATAGCTGTCCCTCGCCCTCGCAAAGGTCCGCAAGGCGCGCTCTTTGGAGAAATTTCCCGCGAGCTGCACGCCCCAGGGCGCGATCGGTGCCTCGCCCGATTCGACTTGCCCGGGCGCGCAACGCGCCGTCACCTGCAGGCAGGACAGGCCGGCTTCCGGCTTTGCCGGGATTTCGCGAAGGCGGGCAGACGCCCATTCTTCCGCGGTGCGACCAGTGACAATGTACACGTATCGTTTGGTCTCTGGCGCCAGGTCCCTTTCCGGCGAGCCAGCTCGCCACTCGGGCCGGCCCGCCGTTATAAGCTGCCGCCGCAAGGCCCCGATTGCCGAAGCGGACGGTGAGTTCGACGATGAACTCGGCTGCCTTGGGAATCGCCTGCTCCGGATCGAACGGGTCAAGCAATTGCCGTTCCTCCGCCGTACCCGGCATAAATTGCGCGACGCCCTGCGCTCCGGCTCTACTGACGACGCCGGTCCTGAAGGAACTCTCCTGCCAAATGAGGCGGGTCAGGTACTCGACGGAAACCTGATGCGAACTCGCGCTCGTCTTCGATCAGTCGGCAAAGCGCCTGTTCGATGGTTTCGGTCGAGGGGGATGCGCGACGATGGCGGCGGTCAACACGAGAGCGCAGCGCCCCCAAAATCCCGAACAGGTTTGCCGGATGAGCGGTCAATCGACGCATTCTGAAGCACCTGAGGTCAGCAAAATCCATCGATACGAGCCGCCTGCGGCATTCCCGCCAAGTACAGCCCCATCGTGATATGCGGATGTTCGCGGCGGACGCCAATTTGTGATCACGAAATTGTTCCAACTCATCGTTGCCGACAAACTCATCCGTATTCTCAATAGATAAGCCATCCGGCATTTTGGGAATACCCTCATTGAGCAATAGGAATACCCTCTTTGGGTATTGGCGCAGCTCTCGAACTCCGTGTCATTGATGAGGCTGATACCTCCTTAGCGTGCGCGTTTTCCGCGGATGTAGGAGGTCCTGTTGATCAGTGAGGCGCATTATGGCTGTTGTAAATCTTACCGTTGCTGAGTACCTGGCCGCCCAAGGGCCGTTCGATCCTACCGACACCGTTACGATCGTCGATTCCGGCGCTGCCATCGCGGCCTTGTCACCTGCGCAAATTGCCCAGCTTGGCGTAAACAACGTCGACGCGCTCGATGCGGACGACAACCTTCTCACCCTTGACACCTCTCAACTCGACGCCCTGGGAACCGTGACGAGATTAACGGATACCGACCTGGTGACCTTTCGGATTTCAGCGCGGTGCTTGATGGCGGCTCACCTGCCATTATTGCCACGCTTGACGGTCTCGGTGTCGATGTGATCGACGCAACGGACGGCCATCTCACCTATTCGCTCGCGATGTTCAACGCGCTGGGAACCGTCGAATTGGCGGCCGGCAATGTTACCACCGTATACCTGACGGCGGCGGAGTTGGACGCTCCCGGTACGGTCGATTTCGCGGCTTTCACCGCGAAAGGCATCGACATTGTGAGCTTGGCCGACAGTGTTGCGGTGCTGGAAGCGCTGACGCCTACCCAACTTGCCGCATACACTGCTCAGGGCGTCGACAGCTTCACAGTTCTGGATAGTGGCGCAACTCTAGCTGCACTGACACCTGCGCGGATCGCGGACTTGGTGAGCAAAGGCGTCACGCTTCTGGATTCGACGGACGACGTTTTGAGTGTGGATATTGCGCAACTCACCGCCATGGGATCTTCTGCGACATTCGCGCTGAACGACAGGGTTACTCTTGCTGATACCGCTTTCAATCTCGAAGCGCTGTCGCAGGCAGCGTTAACAGCACTAGCAGGTCAGGGTATCGACGAAATCAATGCAACCGACAATGTTCTGACGATCTCCCTCGGTCAACTGACTGCCTTGGGGGCCGTTCGGTTCGCTGCTGAAGACCTGGTGACCCTTTCCGACAATGTCACAAGCATGAGCACACTCGCGGCGATCGACGTCGCGGCCATTCGCGGCTTAGGAGTGGACGTTCTAACGGTATCCGATACCGCAGCAAACCTCAGCAATCTGACGGAAGCACAAATTGCTACTTTCGCCACAGTTGGAATTGACGTCCTCGACGCGTCCAGCGGGAGCGGGACTGTCACGCTGGATGTGGCGAAGTTCAGTGCCTTGGGCAACTTGCGCCTTTCGTTAGGCAGCTCGGTGCTCCTGACTGACACAGGCAGCGCGTTGAGTGGCTTGACTGCGGCGCAAATCGCGTCTCTCACAGCCAAGGGCGTCGACACGATGGATGCCACGGACAACACCCTTAGCTTGACGGCGGCAAAGGCTGCTGCGCTGGGGAGCGTGACGATCGCAGCGGGCGATACCGTGGTGATCGCCGATACGGGCTCCAACATCGCGGCGCTGTCAGCCGCACAGCTGGGTGCTCTTGGTGGAAAAGGCATCGACATCATCGATGCGAGCAACAACGCGCTCAATCTTTCGGTGGCTCAACTCAACGCTCTTGGTGCGGTTCAACTCACGGCAGCTGATGCGGTGACATTGGCCGATGCGGGTGGCGCGATCGGCGGATTGTCCGCCAGCCAGATCGCGGCTCTCGGCGGCAAAGGTGTTGACGCGATCGACGCGAGCGACAACGTTCTCAATTTGTCGCTTGCTCAATTCAATGCCCTCGGTGCAGTCAATCTCACGGCCGCCGATACGGTGACACTGACTGATGCCGGTGGCTCGATCAGTGGGTTAAGCGCGGCCCAGCTCGCGGTCCTCGGCGGCAAAGGTATCGACACCATCGACGCAAGCGACAACGTGCTGAATTTGACCCTGGCTCAGTTCAATGCGCTGGGCGCGGTGCATCTCACTGCGGGGGACACGGTAACGCTCACGGATAGTGGCGCAGGCTTGAGCGGCATGACTCCTTCCCAGCTTGCCGCACTCGCGGGGCAGGGCGTTGACGCTCTCAACGCGACGGGACCCTTCACTTTGACCACGGCTCAATACAATGCTCTCGGCATCCCTCTCGTGGGGGGCGGGTCCCTGACGGTCGTGGGCACAGCCGGCGTTGACAGCATATTCGGCACGGCGGGAAGTGATACTCTCAAGGGTTTCAATGGCAACGACATTCTGTCGGGCGGACTCGGCGACGACAAGCTCTTCGGCGGCGCAGGCAAGGACAACCTGACTGGCGGCGGCGGCCGGGATGCATTCGTTTTCGACACCGCGCTGAACAAGAGAACCAACGTTGACAAGATCACGGATTTCAACGTCAGCGACGACTCCGTCTACCTTGACAACGCCGTATTCAAGAAGATCGGAAAAGGAACGGAAGCCTTCCCCAAGAAGATCAGCAAGTCCTTCTTCACCGTCGGCAGCGAGGCGAAGGACAAGAACGACTACGTCATCTACGACAAGAAGAAGGGGATCCTCTACTACGATCAGGATGGCTCCGGTTCAAAAGACCAAGTCGAGATCGCAACCCTCAAAAAGAACCTGAAGATGACCTATAACGACTTCTTCGTGGTCTAATCGGAAAGAGAAATCCTCCTCTCGCGGTCGTAAGCCGCGAGGGGAGCGCGCCACGTCAAAGCGGCAACGGTCCATCGTTCTTGACCTCCTCCATCGCCGCATAGGTCCGCGTTTCTTTGACGCCCGGGAAAGACAGCAGCACTTCGCCGAGAAAGCGCCGATAGGTCGTCATGTCGGCAAGCCGCGTCTTGATCAAGTAATCGAATCCCCCCGCCACCATGTGGCACTCCAGAACTTCGGGGGCCCGGCGCACAGCTTGGGCAAATTTGTCAAAGACATCCGGCGTGGTCTTGTCGAGCAACACTTCGACGAAGACCAGTAATCCCAAGCCAAGGCGATGCGGATCGAGCCGGGCGCCGAAACCCAGGATGTAGCCCTCTTTCTGAAGCCGCCTCATACGGTCGCTGGTAGCCGTAGGCGAAAGGCCGACCCGCTCCGCCAATTCATTGTTGGCGATGCGTCCATCCGTCTGCAGAATGGAGAGTATGCGCCGGTCAATTTTGTCGATTTCGCTCATAAATCCAGTTTTCCGCGTCACAACCGGATTATATCCACTCCAGACCCGAAAATCGACCGTCGAAATTCGGCCTTCTGTGGGCTTAGTTTCGCTCCATCTTTCATGTCACAAAGCGGCCACGCATGCGGGACCGCGATGATGCGAGCACAGCTGACCGATGGGCGACACATTTATCGATCCGACGAACGACGAGGATACCGCCCGCGCTTCTGTCGACGCGCCTTTCGCGCGGTTTGCTCCCCCGATCCGGCCGCAGAGCGAGCTGAGATTGCGGATCACCGAAGCCTCTCGGCTTCCGGAACCCCAACTCCTCCCCGGCCTGATCGCGGAGGCAACTCTGCCGGCTGTCACGGTTGAGGCGGCCGCCAAGGTAGCCGAAAGGCTCGTGAAAAACTTGCGCGCCAAGCACCGGGGAGGCGGCGTCCAGGGGCTCGTTCATGAGTACTCCCTGTCGAGTCAGGAGGGAGTGGCGCTGATGTGTCTCGCGGAGGCGCTGTTGCGTATTCCGGACCGCGCGACCCGCAATGCGCTCATTCGAGACAAGATCGCACCCGGAGACTGGCAGTCTCACCTCGGCAACAGCCCCTCGCTATTCGTCAACGCTGCAACGTGGGGACTTCTTGTCACCGGCAAGCTCACCGCGACCGGCGAGGAGCAGGATCTCTCATCCGCCCTCACACGGCTTGTGGGTCGGTTCGGCGAACCGGTCATTCGCAAGGGCGTCGATGTCGCCATGCGGATGATGGGCGAGGAATTCGTAAAGGGTCAGACGATCGGGGAAGCGATCGAGAACAGTCGAAAGCTGGAGCAGGCCGGCTTTCGATACTCCTACGATATGCTCGGCGAAGCCGCGACTACTGCAGAGGACGCCGCCCGTTACTTTGCGGATTACGAGCAGGCCATTCATGCTATCGGAGCGGCGTCGGCCGGGCGCGGGATCTACAACGGCCCCGGCATATCGATCAAACTGTCGGCGCTCCATCCCCGTTATTCCCGCTCGCAAGCCGACCGGGTGATGAATGAGTTGCTGCCGAAAGTAACGGCGCTCGCCATATTGGCCAGGCGGTACGACATCGGTCTCAACATCGACGCTGAGGAAGCGGATCGTCTCGAGATTTCTCTGGATCTGATGGAAGAGCTTTGCTTTCTGCCCGAACTCGACGGCTGGAACGGCATCGGCTTCGTGGTTCAGGCCTATGGGAAGCGCTGCCCTGCGGTTCTCGACTTCCTGATCGATCTCGCGCGCAGAAGCAAGCATCGGCTGATGGTGCGGCTCGTCAAGGGCGCCTACTGGGACGCGGAGATCAAGCGCGCTCAGGTGGATGGCCTTGAGGATTTCCCGGTCTATACGCGCAAGGTCCACACGGACGTTGCCTACATCGCGTGTGCGAAGAAACTGCTGGGCGCACCCGACGCAGCGTTTCCCCAATTCGCCACCCATAACGCACAGACGCTCGCGACAATTCTGAAGATGGCGGGAGACGATTTTCATCCCGAGCAGTATGAATTTCAATGTCTTCACGGCATGGGAGAACCTCTCTACGAGGAGGTAGTCGGGCCGTCCGGCTTGAACCGTCCGTGTCGCATCTACGCGCCTGTTGGTACGCATGAGACGCTGCTTGCTTATCTTGTGCGGCGCTTGCTCGAGAACGGCGCCAACAGCTCGTTCGTGAATAGAATCGCCGACAAGAGCGTTCCTGTCAGCGAATTGATCGCCGACCCCGTCGCTGTCGCTAAAAGTATCCGGCCGATCGGCGCACCTCATCCGGGAATCGCTCTACCGCGGGCCCTCTACGGTGCGTCGCGAGAAAATTCGGCCGGGATCGATCTCTCGAACGAACAGGAACTTGGAGAGCTGTCCAAAACCCTGATCGCCAGCGCGGAAAGAACCTGGACAGCCGTTCCCTTGCTTGCAGACAAAGAGGGAAGCGGGATAGCGCGGCCTGTCCTCAACCCGGCCGATCATCGCGACATGGTTGGCACGGTTGTCGACGCCTCCCCTGATGTCATCGCATCGGCGTTCGACCACGCGATGGCGGCCGCCCCAGCTTGGGCAGCAACTCCTGCCGGTGAGCGGGCCGATTGCCTGAACCGTGCGGCCGACCTGATGCAGGCGCGCATGCCGCTGCTGCTTGGTCTGATCGTCCGCGAGGCGGGAAAATCGGTTCCCAATGCTATCGCGGAAGTCCGTGAGGCAATCGATTTCCTGCGGTATTATGCGGCTCAGGTTCGTGACGGTTTCGATCCGGCCACCCATCGCCCGCTTGGTCCGGTTGTTTGTATCAGCCCGTGGAATTTCCCGCTTGCGATTTTCACTGGCCAGATCGCTGCTGCTTTGGCGGCCGGCAACCCCGTGCTCGCTAAACCTGCCGAGGAAACGTGTCTGATTGGCGCCGAAGGTGTGCGGATCCTTCGTCAGGCTGGCGTTCCTGCGGGCGCGCTTCAATTGCTCCCCGGCGCCGGCGAAGTAGGCGCTGCGCTGGTCGGAAACCCCGGGACCTGCGGCGTGATGTTCACCGGTTCCACCGACGTTGCGCGGCTCATCCAGCGCCAATTATCCGAACGGTTGTCGTCAAATGGCCAACCCGTTCCGCTGATAGCCGAGACGGGTGGCCAGAACGCGATGGTGGTCGATTCATCGGCACTCGCCGAGCAGGTCGTGGCCGACGTCATTTCGTCCGCGTTCGACAGTGCCGGGCAGCGATGCTCGGCGTTGCGCGTTCTCTGCCTCCAGGAGGAGATCGCGGATCGAACCCTTGCAATGTTGAAGGGTGCCGTACGAGAACTAAGGGTTGGTAACCCTGACCGCCTGGCGACGGATGTCGGCCCTGTGATCAGTGATGAAGCCCGCCGGATCATCGAACAACACGTGCACGAAATGGCCGCGCTCGGACGGAAGGTGGAGGCAGCACAGCTTCCTGATGAGACCCAGCACGGCACGTTTGTGGCGCCCACCTTCATCGAGATCGACACACTGAGCGAGCTGAAGCGCGAAGTGTTCGGTCCTGTGTTGCACGTGATCCGCTACCGCCGCGAGAATCTCGATCGCCTCATCGACGACATCAACGCGACCGGATACGGCCTGACCTTCGGCCTTCACACGCGCATCGACGAGACGGCTGAGCGTGTGGCCAGTCGCGTCGAGGTTGGCAACATCTATATCAATCGCAACATCATCGGGGCCATTGTGGGCGTGCAACCCTTCGGGGGATCCGGACTCTCGGGCACGGGACCGAAAGCGGGCGGGCCGCTCTACCTTCTTCGGCTTCTCAGTGTCCGGCCTGAGACCGAACTCGCGGTTGAGCCGCTTGAGGCTGCTCTCGCGCCCGCAATCAAGTATCGCGATTGGCTCTCGGCCGACGGCCACGATGCAGAAGCGGCACATGTGGATGAGTACATCAATCGCTCTCCCTTAGGCATCAGCATGGAGCTTCCTGGGCCTGTCGGGGAACGCAATGTGTATGCGCTGCGCAGGCGCGGGCAAGTGCTGCTATTGCCGGAAACGCAGTCGGGCTTGCTGATCCAGATCGGCGCTGCTCTTGCGACCGGAAACCCCATGTTGGTGAAAGCGGAGAGCGCAATCGCCGGCGTGTTGAGCCGGATGCCTGTCGATCTCGCAACAAGGATCGAAAAGGTATCCGACTGGACGGAAGTTTCTTCAATCGCCGCGGTATTGGTGGAGGGCACGCCTCAGCGCGTTCTCGAAATCAATCGGGTGGTCGCCGGACTCATGGGGCGGATCGTCACCGTCCAAGGGGCGTCCACGAGCGGGCTCGAACGGGGGACGGAGGATTATTGCCTCGATTGGCTGATCGAGGAGGTCTCGACAAGCATCAACACGGCGGCCGCAGGCGGAAACGCCAGTCTTATGGCCATCAGCTGAGGGCCGCGAACACGCAAGTGATCACAACCCTCAGAAACTCAATATTTTGGCGCACTGCTCTCGCTCACGGCTGCTAGGCGGCAGCGCCGGACAATCAAGCAAGCACCCTGCGGATCAGCCGGATCCGTTTTCCCGCAGCTCAGATAGGTAACCCCTCGAGTTGAGCGACCGCCGTCATGACACCGCGGATTTCCGCAAGACCGCGCAGCCGCCCGATAGCCGGATACCCGGGATGCGTCGGCTTGCCGACGTCATCGAGCAACTCGCGGCCATGGTCCGGACGGAAGGGGATTCTCCAGTCTTCTGCCCCCGCATCGCGCCGACGCTTCTGCTCGCGCAGCAACTCGGCAACGACCGCCACCATATCGACGTCACCGCCAAGATGGTCGGCTTCCTCGAACGACCCGTCGGGGTCCTTTGTGACATTGCGCAGATGTGCAAAATTCACGCGTGCGGCGAAGCGCTTGGCCATCGCCGGCAGATCGTTACCCGGTCTCGCGCCTAGCGATCCAGTGCAGAACGTGAGGCCGTTGGAAAGCGAGGGATGCATGTCCAGAATCGCAGCGAGGTGTTCCTCCGAACTGACGATTCGCGGCAGGCCTAGCAGGGGCCGCGGCGGGTCGTCAGGATGAATACCCATGCGAATTCCGACTTCCTCGGCGGTCGGAATCACAGCCTGCAGAAAGCGCTTGAGATTTTCCCGCAGTGTTTCCGCCGAGACGTTTTTGAAGCGCGCCAGCATAGCCCGGAGACCCGGAAGATCGTAGCGGTCGAACGCGCCAGGCAATCCCGCCATGATGTTGGCTAACAGCTTCTCACGATCCGCAGGGGTCGAAGCATTGAACCAGGCTTTTGCTCTATCGAGCACCTCGGGCTTATGGTCGTCCTCAGCGCCGGGACGTTCGAGCATGAAGCAATCGAATGCGGCGTATTCGTGCGCGTTGAAGCGCAGGGCGTTCCCGCCGCCCACAACCGGAGCGCGGAGGTCTGTCCGTGTCCAATCGAGAACAGGCATGAAATTGTAGCAGATCGTTCGAATGCCGCAGGAAGCCAGATTGCGCAGCGACGTGCGATAATCCTCAAACAATGGTTCGAGGTTGCCTTCGCCGATTTTGATCGCCTCGACCACCGGCAGGCTTTCGACCACGCTCCAGCGCAGGCCGAGTTCCCGATCCTTCTCGATGAAGTTCTTGCGCTCATCGATCGCTTCGCGCGTCCAGACGGTCCCCGCGGGGATGTCGTGCAACGCAGTCACGATCCCGGTGGCTCCTGTCTGCCGCACATGAGCCAACGTTATGATGTCTTTCGGTCCCCACCAACGCCAGGTCTGTTCCATGAGCCGATGCTCCTTTTCTCTTCGTCTATTTCATTCTCGTCGGGCTCAAGTCCGTCCCGTCTCAGTCAGAGTGTCGCCGCCGATCATCGACAATGAGCTCGGGATGGGTGGCAACAAGCGTATCAGAGACCTTCAAGCCTTCCGACAAATGTTCTCGTGCGGCGACTTCAGCGGCTGCCACACCGCCGTGGAGGACGGCTGTGAGGATCGCGGGCATTCTCCTAGTCGACAATGGCGCCCTCGGCATTTTGTCGGCTCTGACGAGAGAGGCCCTACTCGCCGGCCCGCGCAAGTAGCGATCTCCATCGCGCACCAATTGTCGGGCACTCCAAAAAGAGGCACCGCCAATCCCTGGTACTCTAGTATACAAGTTCACCGGCAATCAACTGACATTGCCTAACAGCAATCTCGATCTCACCTGGGGAGCTCCAGGACAGAGCCTTGGTGCAGCAGGATTTTCGCGGATAAGGTCACCAGGCCGGTGCCGAGCGCCGGTTGGGTGGAGTGGGAGACACCGACGTGGCGGCGGATAAGGCGACCGATTTCGGCACTTACGATTATATCGTTCTGGGAGCGGGGTCCTCGGGCTGCGTCCTCGCCAACAGGTTGTCGGCTGACTCGCGCCACAAGGTGCTGGTCCTGGAGGCCGGCGGGCATGATCGCTGGATATGGTTTCATATTCCCGTGGGATATCTTTTTGCAATCGGCAATCCTCGTGCCGATTGGATGTTCGTCACGGGCGAGGAAGACGGTCTCGGAGGTCGTTCGTTAGCGTACCCACGCGGCAAGGTGATCGGCGGTTCGTCGGCGATCAATGCGATGATTTACATGCGCGGCCAGGCCGCCGATTACGATGGCTGGCGCCAGATGGGGTTGCCAGGGTGGGGATGGGACGATGTCCTACCCTGTTTCCTCAAACACGAAGACAATGCCCATCCTCCTTCGGCGTTTCATCGTCAAGGCGGCGAGTGGCGGGTCGAGAACCCCCGTATCCGATGGGAAATCTTGGATGCTGTCCGGAGCGCGGCAGCCGCGGTCGGCATCGCGCCGATCGATGATTTCAACACCGGTGACAACGAGGGGTCGGCCTATTTTCAGGTTAACCAGAAGCGCGGCCGCCGCTGGAGCGCCGCGCGAGGATTCCTGAAGCCCGTTCTCAAGCGGACGAACCTACGGCTTCAGACAAATGCCCTTGTGGACCGAATCGAAATCGTAGACGGCCGGGCGGAGAGCGTCGTCTTTTCATGGGGAGGCAAGCAGTTTCGTGCGCGCGCCCGCGGCGAAGTTATCGTCGCGGCAGGTTCGGTTGCTTCACCGACTATCCTCGAGCGTAGCGGCATCGGCGCCGGCGATCATCTTCGCCGCCTCGGGATTCCGGTCGTTCATCACGCGCCCGGAGTTGGAGAGAATCTGCAGGACCATCTTCAAATTCGCCCAGTCTACAAGGTCGAGGGCGTGCCGACGCTGAACACGGATTATGCGAATCTGTTTCGGCGCATGACAATGGGATTGAACTACCTGTTTCGGCGGCGCGGCGCGCTGACGATGGCGCCGTCGCAAGTCGGGATCTTCGCGCGCTCTTCAAGCGAATACGCAACCGCGAATCTCGAATTCCATATTCAGCCCCTTTCGCTGGACCGTTGGGGCGAGGGGATGCATCCGTTCGGGGCATTCACCGCGAGTGTCTGCAATCTACGCCCATCGAGCCGGGGAAGCGTGCATGCGATATCGTCAGATCCGAACGCTGCCCCGGCGATCCGGCCGAATTATCTGTCCACGGCGGAGGATCGCCAAGTTGCGATCGACAGTATCCGGCTGACACGGCGAATCGTTGCGCAAGAGCCGCTCGCACGTTATCGGCCGGAGGAATTCAAGCCGGGTGCCTCATTGCAGCGCGACGACGAAATCCTTCGCGCCGTGCAGGAAATTGCAACGACCATTTTTCACCCTGTCGGCAGCGCCAAGATGGGACCGGCAACCGATCCGATGGCCGTTCTCGATGAACGGCTGCGGGTGCGAGGAGTGGCGGCGTTACGTGTTGCGGACGCGTCGATCATGCCCACGATCACATCGGGCAATACCAACTCGCCTTCCATCATGATCGGCGAAAAGGCTGCGGGAATGATTCTTGAAGATGGACGCTAGGTCCCCTTCAGGACCACGCAATTCTTCAACCGCACGCGTTCGTCGAGGCGCCCGACGAAGCCGCTTGATTGCTCGGGAAACGAATCGTTCGGCGACGGAGATGCCTCGTTCCGCTGTCATCTCCTCTCCTGCCAGCGCGGGCCGAAGGCCCGAAAGCAAGAGTTGCGACAGAACCGGATTGACAGTTGCCCGGCCGTCCAGGCACCTTTCGTGTCTAGCGTCTGCGTTTCATAGAAATGCCTCTTCCTGCCGACCGCTCGCTTCGCAAGAACAAAACGAAAAGAAGTTCTCGCGAGCCCTGACGACAGGACGATAAAGATTCGTATGGTCCACCACGATGGCACAATCGGCGATCCTCCCTCCAACGTTGCGGAGACCTACGCAACGGACCACCGCATTGGAATGCCAACGTCGGTGCATACGAGCGTGCGCCGGAGAGGGATCGCTGCACATTGCTGCGCGACGGATGACAGAGGCTTGTGAGAGAACCGCCTTGCTTGACCGGCTCGACGAATTCAGATCATGGTAACGGTATCAAACACAGTCGCAAAGTCGCCGCATTACTTGTGTCCCGCGAAAACTTATAATAGCATACCATTATAATCTAACAGAATAGGTGCTTCCTCGACGAGACGAAACCTTATCCGTCGCCGTGTGGTTCGCGCCCGCACGACCGATGCCGACCAAGGGCGCGCAGAAACATGCATGGGAGGAAAACATGCGGAATTTCCTAAAGCGGGCTTCGGCGGGCGCAATGCTCGCCGGTTTGGTTCTGACATTATCGGCATCGCTATCGTCGACTGCCTCAGCGCAAACGGTCGAGGAGATCATCTCGCGCAAAAAGCTAATCGTCGCCATCGACACCACTACGCCGCCTTACGGTTTTCTGGACGCCAATCTTAAGCCGACCGGCTTTGACATCGAAGTCGCCAACAAGATGGGCGAGGCCCTTGGCGTTCCGGTCGAATTTGTCACCGTCACGTCGCCGGGTCGCATTCCGGCACTGCTAACCAAGCAGGTCGATGCGGTTATTTCGATTTTCTCGATCACTCCGGCCCGCGCCATCCAGATCGACTACTCAATTCCGTATGCGGGGCAATCGGCCGTTGTCATTGCGCCGAAGAGTACTGCGATCAAGGGAGTGACCGATCTTGTTGGCAAGAAAGTGGGATTGACCCGCGGCACCGGTGAGGACGGATTGCTGACCGCGGCCGCCGCGGCAAATCCGGGCATCGAGATCCTGCGCTTCGACGACTATTCCTCGCTACTGCAAGCGATGGTCTCAGGTCAGATCGATGCCATGGGCGGTGGCGATTACGGCGAAATCTACCTGAAAAAAGCTCGGAACGGCGATGCCTTCGAGCAGAAATATATCCTCAAGACCTTCTACTTCGGCATTGGTGTCGCCAAGGGCAACAACAATTTGCGTCAGTGGATCAACACCTGGCTCTTCACCATGAAAACTGATGGCGTTCTCGACCAATTGTCGATGAAGTACCGCAACCAGCCTCTGCCGACGCTGCCGGTGTTTTGATCAAATCTGGATAAATCAGCGGGGCCTTGTCGGCCCCGCTTTTTGAGCTCATGACGGGATGCCCATGCAAACCGCCTTGCAATTCGGCCCGATCCTCGTGCATCTCGACCGGCTTCTGCTCGGGCTGGTGCAAACCATACAATTGGCTGTGCTCTCGATTCTGTTCGGCACAGCCATCGGCATTCTCGGGGCTGTGGGTCGTCGCTTCGGCCCGCGCTGGCTGGCGTGGCCGATCGCTGCCTATGTGGAGCTGATCCGCAACACACCACTGCTCATTCAGCTCTATTTCGTATTCTTCTCGCTTCCGCTGTTTGGCTTCAAATTGTCCAGCAACACGGCGGCTGTTGTCGCATTGTCAATTCATCTCGGTGCTTATGCGACGGAGATCCTGCGTGCCGGCATCGACTCCATCCCTGAAGGACAGATCGAGGCAGCCAAATCGCTTGGTCTCAGCCGCTACCGGATCATTCGCCACGTCATTCTCGTTCCGGCGGTGCGAGCGGTCTATCCGTCGCTATCGGCCCAGTTCGTCCTGCAAATTATGGGAACCTCGATCGTGGGTGCGATCGCCGCGGAGGAATTGACCGCCATCGCAAACAACCTCGTCATGCAGACATTCCGCAGTTTCGAAGTCTACATCATCATTGCCATCATCTATTTCGTGCTGGTTCAGGCCGCGAGCCTCATCTTCGCTGGCATTGGCAAGTTCATGTTTCGCTGGAAGGTCTAGATCCATGAGCCTGCGCGATTTCGGCCCCAATGAATTGATCTTCCTGCTTCTCGCAACCCGCTGGACGATCCTGCTGGCGCTCATCGCCTTTGCGGGTGGCGGCCTTTTGGGGCTCGTCGTCGCCGCACTCCGGGTTGCGCCGGCGCGCCCGCTGCGTTGGCTGGCGGCCGGGTATATCCAGTTCTTCATGGGCACGCCGATCCTCATTCAGCTTTTCATGGCCTATTACGGCTCGTCCCTCCTCGGTTACAGACCGGATCCGTGGTCCGCGGCGGCGCTGACCTTCTGCCTCAACGGCGCCGCGTTTTTCGGGGAGATTTTTCGCGGCGCCATCGAGGCAATTCCCAAGGGCCAGTGGGAAGCAGCCACAGCACTCGGTTTCCGATTCACCCGCACATTGCGTCTGGTGATCATTCCACAAGCGGTGCGGCTGATGCTGCCGCCCACTGTCGGGTTCATGGTGCAGATCGTGAAGACGACATCCGTTGCGTCCCTCATCGGGCTCACCGAGCTCGCGCGAGCTGCCACGCAAGTAAACACCGTGACTTTTCAGCCAGTCATGGTGTTCGGCACCGTTTCGCTGATCTATTTCGCGCTCTGCTGGCCGCTGTCGCTCTATGCCGGCTATCTTGAACGTCGATTTGCGATCGGAATAACGAGAAAGGTGGAGTTGCCGCTTGTCATGTCCACTGCTTGAGAAAAACTGTGGTCCAGCTACACCTCGAGGGCGGCCAGCTTGGCGCCGACATCCCGCCAACACCCTAGGTCATATCATTTGGCGCGTCGTAAGTGATGCTGAACAGGTCGGCGGGATGGCGCGCTATGGTGAACTCGACGCTCTGTTGATCGGCCGATTGATAGAGCATCTCGACGGTGAGGATCGCGCTGCCGAGGGTTATGCCGAGATCTCGCGCCATGGCTTGGTCGGCCACTTCGGCACGGACAGTCACATGCGCCACATCAAGCCGTAAGCCGAGGTGGCGTTGCAGCGAGCGAAAGATAAGCACATCGGAAAAATCCTCCCGCTTCAACTTCGCGCCGATAGCAGGCGGAAAGTAGCTGGTGATCTGTGCTTTTTTTTGTTTTCCCACCGACAGGATACCACGCAGGCAGTAGCCGACCTCATCTTTGCGAAGGCCGAAGTGGTGCTGCAGCACCGGGGAAGCTTCCTTGCGGTAGGACCTCACCATCAAGTGTGCATCCTTGGTGAAGGTAGCCATGTCGGCAAAGTTCTTGAATTTCCAACTCAGATTCACCGTTGGATTGCGTGCGTTCACAATCGCCGGCTTTGCCGAGCGCTTCCTGATGAGGCCATCCGCCTCAAGGTTACGCAACGCCTGCCGCACGGTGATGAGGCTGACCCCGAAATGCTCGGCAATCACCGCCTCTTTTGGCAATTCGCCGCCGACCGGGAAAGTTCCATTGCCGATAGGCTCGCGCAAGATGTCGGCCAGCTGGCGATAAAGTGGCCCGTTCGAGCGGCCGAGTGTCCGTTTGGGGAGAGAGTTGATTGTGGGCGCTGAGTGATCCATGAGCTTTTATAATAGCTTCTCCGATGCGAGGCTAGGAGACGCCGCTCACCATCACTTTGCATGAGACCAACGTCCGAAGTGGATTTTCGGTTGTTGATTGACGTAGGGGAGCCATTCAATTCAGATATTCGCCATTGACGCAGTTGGTGAGCCTGCCCTCGGCCAGATAGGCGCGCACAACTTCGATTGACTTAAGCCTGCAGGTCGCGCATCGCCGCCGGGCTGTAAAATGCCGAGTGCGGCGTCACAATCAAGCGGTTTGCAATCCACGGTTCGTGGCTGCGCCATGCCGCGACGAGGGGATGGGCGAGATCGGCGGGCTCGTTCGGCAGCACGTCCAGTCCGGCACCCGCGACAGTGGAGCTGCGCATCGCGGCTTCGAGCGCGTCGAGATCGACGATAGGTCCACGCGCCGTATTGATCAGGATAAGACCGGGCTTGGCGGCGGCGAAAGCTTCCGCGCCCAGGAGATTGCGGGTTTCGTCGCTGAGCGGTGCGTGGATGCTCAACACATCGGACTGGCCCGTGAGGTCAGCAAGCGAATGGACCCGCTCGTAGCCGGTGGACAGGTCGACACCAGACGACAGATGCGGATCGTAGAAAACCACTTTCATGTCGAAGGCTGCCGCGCGGCGCGCGACGGCAAGTCCGATTCGGCCAAGCCCGACGATGCCGAATGTCGCGCCCTTGTGACGACGCACCAGCGGCGCCTTCGAGAAATTCCAGCCTTCGGCACCATTGCCAATCAGTTCGGCGCCGTAACTGGATGTGCCGCGAGTGAGCGCCAGCATCAGGCCGATGGCGTGGTCCGCCACCTCGGTCGTGCCATAGTCGGGAACATTGCATGCGGGAATTTTGCGCGCGCCCCAACCGGCGGTGTCGATGTTGTCGAAACCAACGCCGGAGCGCACCGCAATTCTTGCGTTAGTGAAGGCGTCAGACGCCGCCGCGACATTGTGAGTCGGCGAATAATTGATGACGGCGTCGACCGTCCGGCAGATTGATGGATCGAGTTCGGCGGCCTTCTCGTTAGTCGACCTTGCGAGAATAAACTCGATGTCGGGATAGTGCTTGCGTTCGAGCTCGGCCTCGTCGGCCGCCTGCCAATTAGCGCACAGGATCTTCATGCTCACCCTTCCGATTGCCGCAAAAAAAGTTATTGCTTGATGATACCGATGCGCCCGCCCATGGGCACTATGGCGCCGACCGGCTGGTCGATCGTACTCAAGGTCCCGCTGGACGGCGCTTCGATTTCGACGACGGCCTTGTCGGTTTCGATTTCGGCAATCAGTTCGCCTTCCTTTACCGTATCGCCGACGGCCTTGAGCCATTTGATCACGGTGCCTTCACTGACCGTGAGATCGCCGAACGGCATGGTTACCGGCTTGTCGTCACTCTCTGTGGAGACGACCGGTGCGGGCTCGACAGCCGGAGCCGGCTTGGCCGCGGGAGGTGTCGATTTGGCTGGAAGCAGCACTTTTCAGACCGACACGATACCAATGATCGGGCACAGGGGGCTTGCCTGCGATCACGTCGCGCACGCCCTGGACGATGCGCGCTTGGTCGACAAGCATGGCGCGCTCCAGAACTGGTGCGAATGGATGCGAGGTCGGCGCGGTGTGCAGCCGGCCCGGTGGAGCGTCGAGCTCGTCGAAAGCAAGTTCGTTGATCGCCTGCGCGATCTCACCGCCGAGGCCGCACATCGCCCAGGCTTCATCGACGATGAGCAGGCGATGTGTTTTCCTGACACTGGCAACAATCGAGTCGATGTCGAGCGGCATGATGGTACGCGGATCGACGATCTCGGCCTCGATCCCTTCGGCGGCCAGGGCATCCGCGGCTTCAAGCGCGCGTTGCACCATCTGGCCAGCGGCGACGATGGTGATGTCGGTACCGGCGCGGGCGATGCGCGCGACGCCGAATGGCACATAGATTTCGCCAGAGGGCACCTCACCCTTGGATGCGAACAGCGCTTTGGGTTCGAGCATGATGACAGGATCGCCGGCCCTGAGTGCGGTTTTCATCAGGCCCTTGGCGTCGGCCGGCGTAGACGGCACACAGACGATGAGGCCGGGCATATGTGCGAAGATCGGATGATAGATGCCGCTGTGATGAGGCCCGGAACTGCGTAGCGCGCCGGCGCCGACGCGCACCACCATCGGTGCATTCATAAGGCCACTGGTCATGTAGCGGAGCTTCGCCGCCTGCAGAAATATCTGCCCCGCGGTTTCGAAGGCGAAATCGGCAAACATCAGGTCCGAGACTGTCCGGGCGCCGGTCGCCGACGCACCCACTGCCGCTGCGGTAAAACCCTGTTCGGAAATCGGCGTGTCAACCATTCGCTCCGCACCGAACTCCTGCCAGAGATTCTTTGTATGAGCGAAACTTCCTCCGCGTTCCCCGGTGCCTTCCCCGAAATAGAGGATTGCTGGATTGGCGCGCATCTCCTCCGCGATTCCGTCGCGAACCGCCTCAAGCCAGCCCTGCATGCGCGTCTCGCCGACAACACGGGGCTGCAAGGCGGCGGGTGGATTGATCGGATTGGCAAACACATGCAGGCCCACAGTCGCCGGATCAGGCTCTGGCGAATTGCGCGCGAAGGTCAGGGCATCCTCCACCACCTTGTCAATTCGCACTTCGATCGCCGCGAGTTGGTCGGCATCCGCGACGCCATAATCCTCGATCAGCCGCTTCCGGAACATGTCGATCGGATCCCGCTTGATCCACGCGTCCAGCTCTTCCTGCGTGCGGTAAGTGCCGATGACGGGATCGCCTTCATGATGGCCGACCGTGCGATAGGTCTTGGCCTCGATCAGCGTCGGGCCCTTGCCGGCGCGGGCGCGTTCGGTCGCCTCCTTCATGGCGAGCCAGACTGCGAAAACGTCGTTGCCGTCGACCGCAACGCCATGCATGCCGTAGGAAGCGGCCTTGGTGGCAATCTCCGGATTGAGCGTGATGGATTTGAGCGGCGTCGCCGTGGCGTAAAGGTTGTTTTCGCAGACGAAGACCGTCGGCGCGCGCTGCACCGCGGCAAAATTGAGCGCTTCGTGAAATCCACCGTGGTTCGCGGCACCATCACCGAAGAACGCAACGCCGATATCATCACGCCCCTGCTGGCGCGCGCCGATGCCGATGCCGACAGCGTGGCCAATGCCGGCAGCGACAATGCCGTTGGTGCCGAATAGACCGACGGAGCGATCGTAGAGATGCATGGTCCCTCCGCGGCCGCCGCAAATTCCGTCGGCCTTGCCGAACAACTCCGCCATCACACGGCCGGGATCGGCCCCTTTGGCAAGCGCGTGGCCGTGGCCGCGGTGCGTAGACGTGACCCAATCGGTGGGGCGCAAATGCGCGCAGACGCCTGCGCCGGTAGCTTCTTCGCCGATGTAAAGGTGGAGGAAGCCCGGGGTTTCACCCTTTCGGCAGGCTATTTGCGCGGCGGTTTCAAAACGCCGCAGGAGCACCATTTGCTCGAACAGGTCGAGAAGGACTTGTCGATCTGGCAGGTTGGGAACGCCTCTGAAAACTTCGCTCGCGCGCGCAGCTGACTTCGCCACCAAGGCCTCCTGAGTTGTCTACCGCCGCGCAACAGCCCACCGGCCCCGCGAGAGTTCAGCGCTCGTTCAACAAATGTAGATTATAATAGCATAATGTCTACTGAGTCTCGGCGGGTTAGATCCTGGTGATCCGCACGGTGGCGTCCGGACGCTCGAAAAGCTCGGGCCTGAGGCTGAGGCCAAGCCCGGGACCATCGAGCGGAGCGACGTTGCCATCCTTCGCCGATGGAAGGTTGTCCACGATCTCGGTGTACCAGCCGTTGAAATAGGCGCGCACCGCTTCTTGATAATTGACATTCGGCAAGGTCGCCGAGAGCGCGCAGCTAGCCGCATAGACGATCGGCCCCGTGCAATCGTGCAGCGTCACCGGCAATTCGCTTGCCTCCGCCAAGTTGGCGATCTTGCGCGCTTCGGACAGGCCGCCGCACCAGGCAAGGTCGATCATGATGACCGAGGCGGCGCGCTTGTTGATCAGCTGCTTGAACATCTGCCGCGATGCCAGCCGCTCGCTAGCGGCGATCGGGATCGAGGTGTGGCGAGCGAGCTCCGCCATTGCGTCCAACTCATTGTAACGGATCGGTTCCTCCAGCCACGCAACCTCATAGGGTTTCAGCGCATCGGCGATGCGCAACGCGGGCGGCAGGGTCCATAGGCCGTGCAGCTCGACCATGATCTCCATATCGCGGCCAACGGCGTCGCGGATCTTCTGAAAGGGTTCCAGTGCCTTGTCGAGATCCGCAAGCGAGATGCGAGCGCCGTTTGAGGCCTCGGCGGCGATGTCGAAGGGCCAAATCTTCATCGCCTTGATGCCTTCGGACTTCAGGCTTTTCGCGAGGTCCCCCGCATTGTAACGCCAGGCGAGAAGATCCTCATACGGCCCCTCGTTTGAATCGCCGGGCTTTAGTGTCCAGTCCTCCCCACGCTCGAACAATGCGTTCTTCTTGCTGGCGCGGACATGCTGGTAGCCCGCGCAGGTGTTGTAGATCGGGACGGCTGCGTGGGTACGGCCGCCCAGCAATCGCCAAACCGGCTCGCCGAGCGCTTGGCCATAAATATCCCAGAGCGCGATGTTCACCGCCGAATTGCCGCGCACCTCGGCGCCGGAATCGCGTGCACCAACATAAACGCTGCTCAGCGTGCGGTCGTGCAACTCGATGTCGCGAGGATCCTTGCCGATCAGATAGGCCGCGACATGGTCGTGGATGTAGCTGGCGACCGGACCGGGCGCCCAGAAGGTCTCACCGGTGCCGATGATTCCCGCGTCGGTGTGGACTCGCAACCAGCACAGAAACGGAAATTCGGCCAATTGCAGCGTCTCGACCCCGACGACTTTCATTGTTTCCCTCCCGGGCGCTGAGTTTTGGAGAAACGATAGCATGCGCCGTTGACATCAACTATGGTACCGGTAACAAATTCATCAAGACAGTCGACGAGGAGGGCTGTTCCTTGCCTGCCGAAATTCAGAAGACGACTCATCCACGGGCGCTGGTGACTGGCGCGGCCGGCGGCCTTGGCCGCGAAGTGGCGATCCAATTGGCGCGACGCGGTTGCGCCGTAGGGATTGCTGATATCGATGCTGAGGGGGCCGCCGAGACCGCCCGCCGAGTACGGGAGCTCGGCGCTGAGGCAGAAATGATCGTCGGCGACTTCACGCGGGAAGGTGCACCGGAGGCTGCGGTCCAGCAAGTCGTCGGGCGTTGGGGAGGCATCGACATTCTGGTCAATAATGCGGGCTACGGTGTGATCGAGCCGTTCCTCGACGCGACATACAGATCCTGGACGCGCACGCTGGCCCTCAACGTCACCGCGCTGGCGATGGCCTGCAAGGCGGCGGGCCGTGTGATGCGTGAGCAGCGCTCTGGCCGCATCGTCAACATCACCTCGCCGGGCTCGCGCATGGCGCTGCCTGACTACACGGCCTACTCGGCGAGCAAGGCCGGTGTCGATTCCATCACCCGTGCTGCCGCTGTCGCACTCGCGCCATATGGCGTTCTGGTCAACAGCCTGGCGCCTGGCATGATGGACACAGAGATGCAGCGTTCGACCGAGGCCGATCTCGCACGCGCCAACGGCCGCGATGATCTCCAGGCCTTTCTCGACGAGCGCACGCGCCGGATCCCTCTCGGTCGCCGCGCTGAGATCTCCGAAGTGGCCGGGGCCGTGGTTTGGCTCTGCCTTGATGCACCGAACTACATGACTGCCGAACGGCTCAACATGTCGGGCGGCCTCGACAAGGACTGATTGATGCGGCGAAACTCGCGTCCGTCGCCGGCCTGCCCGACGGCTACACCAGATGTGGGGCAGTGCCGATCCCACAGGCGAATACGACGCGACCGTTGAGGCCATCATCGCCACGATCGCAGCACGAGTTTAGGGTTATTGCATGAAGATCACCGAGATCGAGACATTCGCTGTCGGCGCCGGCTGGAAGAATTGGCTTTTCGTCAAGGTCCACACCGACGAGGGCATCCATGGTGTCGGCGAGGGCACGCTGAACGGTTTCATCAAGACAACCGAGACCGGCGTGCATGAACTCAAGCACCTTGCTATCGGTCAAGACCCGCGCCGCATCACCGCGCTCGCCAAACGCATGCTCGACAGCGTCTCGCTCGACGGCGGTCATATCCACCGCACGGTCATCGCGGCAGTCGAGGTCGCCTGCTGGGACATCCTGGGAAAAAGTCTCCGCGTGCCTATTCATCAGCTTCTTGGCGGACGAGTGCGCGGGAGCGTGCTCGGTTATGCCAATGGCTGGTATCGTACGGAGCGTACGCCGGAAGCCTTTCTCGAGGCGGCGAAGCTGGTGCTGGCCAAAGGTTTCAAGGCGTTCAAGCTCGACCCGTTCGGCACCGCGCAAGGGTTCATCTCGCGCGAAGAGCTGGAACTGTCGTACGACATCTGCCGGACGTTGCGCGACAAATTGCCGAAGGACACGCTGATCCTGATCGACGTGCATGCGCGCTTCACCGAAATTGCCGCATTGCAGGCGGCGCAGAAATTCGCCGATCTCGATATCTACTGGTGGGAGGAGCCGACCTCGCGCGACCGTCAGGAAACCGTGCATGAAGTGGCGCATCGCTCGCCCATTCCCGTGGCGACCGGCGAGATGTATGACACGGTCGGTCAGTTCTACGCGCTGGCTGCCGGCGGGGGCGTCAACATCTTCCAGCCCGAGCCGATGTCACTGGGCGGGATTGCACCGTCAATGCAGGTGGCCAATCTGGCGTTTGCTCATGGCAGCTATATCGCCCCTCATCAGAGCGGTGGGCCAGTGGCGACGGCGGTTTGCCTGCAGCTCGCTGCCGCGGTGCCGAATTTCCTCATCCAGGAGCATTTCGACGCCTTCAACGACCCCTGGACGAGGGATCTCGTCACCTGGCACCCGACGGTCAATCCCAACAACGGCCATTTGTCGCTGTCGACCGCGCCCGGACTCGGCATCGACCTCAACATCGATGCGATCAAAGAGCATCCCTACGATCCGCACGCCTATCTCAACGTTCATGCGGAAGGCTGGGAAAAACGACTGGGATCGGAAGGAGCCGCAAAACACAAACAGTGATCAGGCACTGTCGCGGTCGACAATCTCGAAGCCGAGGCTGGTAATGGTTGGCACCTTTGTGTCTCCGCCAAGCCGCGCCAGCAATTGCCGTACAGCGCGCCGGCCCATTTCGTAGCGGTTTACCTTCACGGTGGTGAGCGGAGGATAGAGCTGCGCGGCGAGGTCCATGTCGCCATAGCCCGCAATCGCGATGCGACCGGGTATATCCCAGCGCCGCCTGTGGCACTCCTGGACAGCGCCGATAGCGAGCGTGTCACTGGAAAAGAAAATCGCGTCGATGTCCTTGTGCCGGTCTGTCAACGTCACCATCGCTTCGGCGCCCCCCTGAGCGGTAATCGGCACCTCGACTTCCATTCTGCTCTGGCTCTCAAATCCAAGCTCAGATAGGGCAGCATGATAACCGGTGCGGCGTTGCTGCAAGCGGTCGTTGCCGTGAATCGGCGTCGAGACAAAACCGATGCGCTTATAGCCTTTGGCCGCCAGGTGCATGGTCATGGCGTAGGCCGTTTCGAAGTTGGAGACGCCGACCACCATGTCGAGTGGCTTGCGTCCCTTGATCTCGGATATCTCGACAACCGGCGCACCGCTGCTCTTCAGCAGGGCACGTGCCGTATCGCTTTGGACAAAACTCTGCAGGATCATGCCGATCGGCCGCCAACCCAGGAGGGTCCGAATGGCCTTTTCCTCGGCTTCCTGGGTGAACTCGCCTTGCACGAGCAGCATCGAATAGCCGCTCTCGTGGCACTCGTCGGACATTCCCTGAACCTGTTCGGCAATGCCGGAATTGATCAGCGGTGGAACCACCGTGCCGATGATACGGCCATTGCCCCGCATGCTCGAGGCCAACTGGTTCGGCACGAAGCCCGCCTGCTCGATGGCCTGCAGAACTTTTGCGCGCGTCTCCGGCGAGACCATGTCCGGATTGGACAGCACGCGCGACACTGTCATCGGCGCGACGCCGACGAGCTTGGCGATCTCCCGGACACCAAGGCGCTCCGGCGACTTTTTTTTACCCGGCACGCCGTCAGATTTTCCCGCCATCAATCAACTCCGCGACACGTGTTCTCGCACCATAGAGGGCGTAGCGGAGGGTTTCCACTCGCGGGATGGGGGGCGGCGAGTATAAACCGGTTCATGCCTCAGTTCGGCAGACTAACGCGTCAGAAATTGCGTCCGTAACCCGCGGTCCAGCCGCCGTCGACGCTGAGCATCTGGCCGGTCGTATACGTGTTGAGCGGGTCACAGAAGAAAAGCACCGCGGCAACCGCTTCATCGATACTGCCTGCGCGGCCGACAGGCGTGTGGCTGAGCATCGCCTCGTCGCCTGAAACGACGGTCGTATTTTCGACAGCCCCGATGCCAACCGCATTGACCAGGACCTTTGGTCCGAATTCCATGGCCAATGTGCGCATGCCAGCAAGGATCGACGCATTCTCAATGGAAAACCGAGGATGGCGACGCATGGGCATGCCGGCAATTGCCGACATCAGAAAAACGATCCGCCCCGTACCTCGCTCTGCCATCGCCGTCGCCATCTTCCGGACATCGGCGTGAAGTGAGCGGGGATCTTCAGTTGCTCGTCCCCGGTCGCAGCGGACAGCACACTAACAGGATATCGGGGGCCTCTGTTTGTGGTCCATCGACAACATAACCGCCATTTGCGCTTAGGGCCGCGAGGGTCGCATCGGCGATCGGATTAGCGGCGCCCTCGAGAGCGATAGTCGCGCCGTTGAGATCAATTTGGATCGCGATGCTCACATCATGTATCCCGCGGTCCAGCCGCCGTCCACGGCCAGAACCTGGCCGTTGACATAGCTCGCCGCCGGTGAGGCGAGAAACAGCACTGTCTCGGCGATTTCCTCCGGCTCGGCCGGCCTGCCGAGGGGCACATGAGCAAGAAAGTCCTGCGTGCGTCCGGCAAACTTGCCATTTTGGCCGTAGAACAGTTGGGCGGTCAGCGGGGTCATCACCGACCCAGGCGCGATCGCATTGGTGAGAATACCTTTCGCGCCCAATTCGATCGCCATCGAGCGCGTCAGATGAATGATGCCCGCCTTGGCCGCGACAAAGGGACTCTGCAGGCGCATCGCCGCGAGCCCAACGACGGAGGCGATGTTGATGATGCGGCCGCCCCTTCCAGCGGCGAGCATCGGCCTCAGTGCGGCGCGGCTCACGATGTAAAGGCCGTCGAGATCGATACCAGTGATGCGATCCCATTCCTCTATCGGAAACTCGTCAATGGTGACGCGGTGCGCCAGTGTGTTGACACCGGCATTGTTGACGAGAATGTCGAGGCGGCCATACCGTTCCATAATCGTCGCGATGGCGTTGTCTACCGATGCGGGGAGGCGGATGTCGACTGCACAGGCCGTAGCGTTTTTCAAGTTTGCGATGCGACGCGTTCGGCGCCTTCGCAATCGATGTCCGCAACGACGACCGAAGCCCCGTTGTCGGACAGCCGCCTCGCGATTGAACTGCCGATCGCACCGGCGCCCCCAGTAACCAGCGCTACCTTATCGGTTAAATCGCACCGCATGCCTGGTTGATCCCATATTTTGAATTAAGCTATTATAATAATCGAGATCGAACAAGAAGGAGCGACCAGGGCGTGTCTGATCGGAATCAGCTGCCCGGACGCGTGGGCGGGAGGACGCTCATGATCGATTGTGCCATCGACCCGCTCTCATCAGCAAGCTCCTCCAAGCGTCTGGTCTGGCGGGATATCAGACGTTCGATTTCCGCAATATCGCTACGGGACAGCTCTCCGCCCGGCTTCCTTAAGGCAGGTGACGCAATTGCTCCGCGCTTCGCCATGATGTGCTTGCGGATCGCAAGTCCAAGGCCCGGCTGCTGCTCGTAGCGGGCGAGGGGAAGATAGGCGTCGAACAAGTCCTGAGCCCTGTCCTGATCTCCCGCATTGCAATGGTGGACAACGTCCCGCATCATCTCCGGGTAGGCAAATCCCGTCATGGCTCCATCTGCACCGCGCGCCATTTCCTCTGGCAGAAACATGCCGCCGTTGCCGCAAAGGATGGAGATACGCCGCCCACCGGACTTTGCCGCCATCGTCCGAAGGGCCGTGATCTTCGCAAGTCCCGGCCAATCCTCGTGCTTGAGACAGACGCAAGTGGAAATCTGATCGATGACAGCCTGAATCACCGAGACAGGGATGGTGACGCCAGTCGCCAACGGAAAATCCTGCAATACGAAGGGTGTCTCGCCAAGGAAATCGGCCGCTTGCATGTAGTAGGAGAGGATCTGCTGGTCGTTGCGAAGGGATGATGGCGGTGCGATCATGACGCCGGCAGCGCCATCGTTCATGACCATATCGGTCAGTGCCTTCATCTGGGCGAAGCCTGGGGCCGACACGCCGGCCACCACCGGTACGCGCTCGTTCGCACGCTTCAGAATGCGCCGGACATAGGTCTGGGATTCGTCGATTGTGAGCTTTTGCGCCTCGCCCATCATGCCAAGGACGGTAAGGCCGGTCGCGCCTCGATCGAGGTAGAAATCGACCATGCGGTCAGTGCTGTCGAGATCGAGATTGCCGTTCTCGGTGAACGGCGTGAGTGCGATCACGTAGACGCCCTTGGCATCTTCGGTCAGTCGGGTCATTCCTGTCTCCTTCATCATGTTCGGGCAGCGGCTTTAGCCGGAGATCATCATTTGAACTCCCATGCGCCTCGCCAGCGTTTGGCCTCGCGATTGGCTTCGTTAATTTTCGGAACGACGCGCAGTGCGCGGCTTCCCTCTACGAGGAACTCGCCGTAATCACCGCGTCGACATCATTTCCATGGGCGAAATAGATTAGCCGAAACGCCGGACCTCGATCCGCCGTACGGCATCCATTGCGGTTCCGCTGGTGGAAATCAGCTCGACGTCGATCATGCTGACAGCTCCTCGGGCGCGAAGGCCGGCAAGGCAGTCACGTCGAGCACGCCATCCGGCCGCGTCCGCCAGTCGGGATGAGATCCGGCAAGACCTGTCACCCGCAACGGGTTGTAAAGGTAGAGCCATGGCGGATCGTCCTGAAGCTGCCGGTAGGCTTGGCGATAGATGGTTTCTCTCGCTTGCCCGTCGGTTGTCCGGCGACCGGCGTCGAGCAGCTTTTCGACGGCCTCGTTGTGAAAACCGAGCCACCAAGATCCTGCGACACGAGCGTCGATCTTTTCCGCCAGCACGCGAAAGGTGCTCAACGGGCTCGAATCGAAGACGCACATGTCACGGACCTTCTTCAGTCGGACACCGTGAGCATAGGCTTCACGGTCATCGTGGATGTGTACTTTCAACGATACGCCGATGGCGGATAGCTGTTCTGCGACAGCTGCCGTCAGTGCTTCCGCCTCGTCGGGCAGTCGCGTCGGACAATCGACTTCGATCACGAGACCGCCCGCATAGCCCGCCTCCGCCATGAGGCGACGCGCTTCGCTGAGGTCCGGGCCTGTATCGGCGGTCTGCTGGCTTCCGAAGTGCGCCGGGCTCACGAATCCTGTCAGCGCCTGTGCGGCGCCATGCACGACGCCGTCGATCAGCGCTTTCCGGTCTACCGCCAGATTGAGCGCCCGACGTATGCGGGAATCGGCCAATGGTCCACGTGCAGCGTTGAAGAGATAGATGATGGCAACGGGCACAAGAGACACGGCGCGCGTGCGGTCGTCCCGATCCAGGAGAACTTCAGAGGCGCGAAAATCCAGGCTGGTTGCTACCTGCGCTTCTCCCGATTGCAGCAAAGCCAGGCGCTTCGCGGCTTCTGGCTCGAGCCTGAAACGGATCGACGCATTGGCGGGTGTCGGACCATGCCACCCGTCGAAGCGCTCCAGACGGATCTCCTGGCCGTGCACCACCTCCGTCATCCGATAAGGCCCAGTTCCAATGGCAGCGTGGTATCGCCTGAATCGTAGCGCTCGAGCGCAGACGGAGCGATCACATATCCGTAGACTAGAATATCGAGCAGATCTGCGATCGGACTGGACAGACGGATGTCGACAGTCAGACGATCTGTGGCCTCGATCGCGGCATCGCCGAGGTACTGGTGCCAGACGCCGGGAGCGCCCAGGGTGTAACCCTTGTCGGGACGGGCCATGCGGCGCAGGGACAGACAGACGGCCTCCGCGTCGCAGGGGCTGCCGTCGTGAAAGGTCAGTCCTTCCCGAAGCGTGAAGATCCAGTGCCGCGAATCCGGGTCGACCTGCCACGCGATCGCCAGTCCGGGAACGAAGCCGCCATCCCGGCCGTAGCGAACCAGTCCATCGAAGATCGCATCGAAGACGGCAAGGACATCGTTGGCGTCGGTACAGTCATGGGGATCGTCCAGTCGAAGGCGTGGCTGGATAATCGTGACAGCAGAATTCATCGTGCGCTCCCGGCTTAGGCCGTTTGATCGTGAAGATGGCAGGCGACGGAACTGCCATCGGGCTGCGGCAGTAATGCAGGGCGCTCGGCGGCGCAACGGTCGAAAGCGAGCGGACAACGGGTGCGGAAGCAACAGCCATGAGGAAGGCGCAAGGCGCTCGGAACTTCGCCGACGATCTCGATTTCAGGCTTCCGCAACGCCTTGTCGACTGTCGGCGCGGCCGAAAGAAGGGCTTTGGTGTAAGGGTGCTTCGGACGAGCAAACAATTGATCTCGGCTCGCGGTCTCGACCATAAATCCGAGATACATCACGCCGATGCGGTCGGCGATATGATGGACGACCGAGAGGTCATGCGAGACGAACAGATAGGACAAACCGAGTTCGTCGCGCAGATCCATCATCAGGTTGAGAATCTGAGCCTGGATCGAGACATCGAGAGCCGATACGGGCTCGTCTGCGATGATCAGTTTCGGACGAACCGAGAGCGCGCGAGCGATGCCGATGCGCTGCCGCTGGCCACCTGAAAACTGATGGGGATACCGATTGCCCTGCTCTGAATTCAGGCCGACCCGGGCAAGCAGGGCCATCGCCTCCTCTTCCAAAGCTTTGCGACCCAGCGTACGCCCGGCTTGAACGCGGCGAGGCTCGATCACGATATCTTTCACCCGCTGGCGCGGATCGAGGGACGCATAGGGATCCTGGAAGATCATTTGAAGTTTACAGCGCAACGGACGCATCTGCCGGAAAGCCAGGTGCGAAACATCCTCGCCATCGATGCGGATCTCGCCGGAAGTCGGCTCGTAGATGCGCGCGATGGTCTTGGCAACAGTCGACTTACCGCAGCCTGACTTGCCCACCAGCGCCATCACTTCCCCGGGTGCAATCGTCAGGTTGACGCCGTTGACTGCACGCAGAATTTTCTGCGGCGCCAATAAACGCCCCTTCTCGAAGCGCATTCGTTCGAAGAGGCCGCCGCCGACAGCGAAGGTCTTGACGAGTTCGCGAACCTCCAAAACAGGTGTCGTCATGCCTCGACCTCGTTGAGGGGGTAATGGCAGGCCGCGTCCAGCGATTGCCGAACCGGAGCGAGCTCCGGGGTCTTTTCAGCGCAGAGCGGCTGCGCACGGAAGCACCTATCCCGGAAACTGCAGCCCATACCGAGTTTACGGATATCGGGCACCGTGCCGGGTATCTGCCGCAGCCGATGCTGGCGGTCAGTGATGCGAGGAATGCTGTCTAGAAGGCCACGCGTATAGGGATGGGCAGGGTGGGCAATGACGTCTTCGGTGCGTCCGCGCTCGACGACCTTTCCGCAATAGAGAACCACGATCCGGTCGGCCATTTCCGACACCACTGCGAGGTCGTGGGTGATCAGGATCATGGCCGCGCCGCGCTCGGAAATCTGACGGCGCATGAGCTTCAGGATCTGCGACTGCACGGTCACATCCAGCGCCGTAGTCGGCTCGTCGGCGATGATCAGGCGCGATCCCGCCAGCAGTGCGATCGCGATCACGACCCGTTGACGCATGCCGCCGGAAAACTGGTGCGGATAGGCGTCGAGCCGATTTTCCGCCTCCGAAATCCCAACGTCCTCCAGCATGCGGACGCAACGAGCGCGCCGGGCAGGCTCGTCGAGATCCGTGTGGAGCTGAAGCATCTCATCCATCTGGCGCCCGATGGTGTAGACGGGATTGAGCGACGTCATCGGGTCCTGGAACACCATGGCAATCTCGCCGCCGCGCACCGCCCGCAGCTCATCCTCGCTCTTCTTGGTAAGATTCTCACCGTCGAAAAAGATATCTCCCGCCTCGATCCGGCCGGGCGGATCGATTAGCTGTAGGATCGAGAAGCCGATCACCGACTTGCCGCCACCTGATTCGCCGACAAGGCCGACGACCTCGCCCTTGTTGACGTCGAAGCTGACGCCATCGACGGCCTTCACCAGACCACTGAACGTGTGGAAATGGGTTTTCAATCCGCGGATATCGAGCAGCGTTTCACTCATCGCGCATCTCTCTTCATGATTTATCGCAGACGGGGATTGAGTTCGTCGCGCAGGAAATCGCCGAACAGATTGATGCCGAAGACGAGGAACATGATGAACAATCCGGGAAACGCAGACGTCCACCAGATTCCGGAAAACAGAACGTCGAAACCTTCCTTCACCAGCAGTCCCAAGGACGGCTCGGTGATCGGGACGCCGACGCCGAGGAAACTCAGCGAAGCTTCGATGAGGATGAAGGTGCCTACCTGGATGGTTGAGACGACGATGAGCGGCGTCATCACGTTGGGCAGGACGTGACGCACGATGATCTGCAAGTTGCTGAGCCCTGCCACCCGCGCGGCCTGGATGTATTCCTTCTGAATTTCGCTCAAGGTGGACCCGCGGACCGTACGCGCATAGACCACCCATCCGACCGCCGTCAGGGCGATCAGGACCATGATGATTCCGGTTCCGAAGGCCGACATGAGGAACAGTGCGATCAGCATCGATGGAAACGAGAGTTGAACGTCTGCGATGCGCATGATGATGCTGTCGACAGTGCCGCCGTAATAACCCGACAGCAATCCCAGCGTCGTGCCGATCGCGCAGGACAATGCCATCGCGGTGAGTCCGATGAAGGCGGAGATGCGGGCGCCGTAGACGATTGCGGCCAGAACATCTCGGCCCTGACCGTCCGTCCCGAGAAGGTAGCGGCTGTCTCCGCCCTCGAGCCAAGCCGGCGGCTTGAAGCTGTCCATCAGCTCGAGTTGCGAGACGTTGTAGGGGTCCTGGCCCACGAGGAATGGACCGAAAACCGCCATGATCGCGAAAATGACCAGCAGTGCGCTGCCCAGGATCGAGGGAAGGTTTCTACGATAGTTGTGGAAAAATTCCGAGGCGAGGAACCGGGTCATGTCGCTCTCATTTCACGGTGATGCGAGGGTCGATCAGCGTGTAGACGATGTCGACAATGAAATTGATGGCGACGAAGATGAAGGCAGTCAGCATCAGATAGACGACGATCACAGGACGGTCGCCGCGATAGATCGAATCGATCAGAAGCTTTCCCGTGCCGGGCCAGGCGAAGATGGTCTCGGTAATGGTCGCGAACGCGATCAGATCCCCGAGTTGCAGACCGAAGATCGTCACCACGGGAATGAGCGCATTTTTCAAGCCGTGAGCAAACAGGATGTGCCGTCGTGATGCGCCTTTCGCTCGGGCGAAGCGGATGTAGTCCTGCCGCATCACTTCCATCATGCCGGCGCGCGTGATGCGCAAGAATGATGGCAAGCGTGGCGAGGGCCAGAGTGACAGCAGGCAGGATGATGTGAGACCAGCCGTCACGGGTCAGGATCGACAGGCGGAGCCCCAGAAACTCGATCGTCTCGCCGCGTCCCGAGGACGGCAGGAGCTGATACCGCACTGAGAAGAAGAAGATCAGCATCATGCCCACCCAGAAGCCGGGCAGATGAGATGCCAAGCAGCGAACCGGCCATGATACCGCGTGAAACAGGCCGGTTCGGATTTGCGCCGGCAAAGACTCCGAGCGGAACCGCAACGACCGTTGCCAGCGTGATCGCCACGAGAACCATCTCGATGGTTGCAGGCAGGCGCTCGAGAATAAGATCCATGGCGGGCTGCCGGAAAACATAGGAGCGACCGAAATCACCCTGTAGAAGATTTGTGAGGAAGATGAAGTACTGGCTCAGCAGCGAACTATCCAAACCAAGAAGCCGGCGCGCCTGTTCGATTTCGGCCGCGGTGGAATCGATCGGGATCACCATGAATACGGGATCGCCGGTGAAGCTCATCATCAGGAAGACGATGACGGATACCGCAAAGAGTACCAGCGTCATCTGGAGGAGCCGCTTTATCGTGTAACCAAGCAAGACAGTGGTTCCATCGGTTGGCGCGAGGAAAGACAAGGAGACGCCGGCCGGGCGGTCGGCGTCTCTCTTAGCGGGGAGCGGAGATTCTTATTCCTTGACGTCGATCTCGTAGGCCCAGAGGAACTTGTCGGCGCGCGGAGTCATCTCGATGTTCTTCTTGGCGGCGTACAGATCCTGCTCGTAATGGATCGGTATCATCGGGATGTCGTGCATCAGGATTTTCGTGGCTGCCTGGAGGTGCGCATCGCGCTCTTCGAGCTTGGGAGTCGCGTCGGCCTTGTCGATCAGAGCGTCGACCTCGGGGTTCGAGTAAGAGCCGCGATTGACTTGGCCATAACCCTCCTTCTTGCCGCGTGAGTAGAACATCACGCTGTACATCGAGCCGCCGTCGCCTGAAGGTACGTCCCAGCCGCTCATGATCAGGCTCGACTGAGCGCTCGGCACGCGGATGTAGCCAAAGAAGTTCGATTTCGGCATCAGGTTGAGCTTGAGATCGATCTTGATCTTGCCCAGCATGGAGGCTAGCGCCTGGGCGATCTGCTGGTCGTTCACGTAGCGGTTATTGGTGGTGTCGAGCGTCACCGTGAACCCATCGGCGTACCCGGCTTCCGTCATCAGTTCACTGGCCTTCTTGAGGTCGAACGGGTACATCTTGCGGAAGCTCTCCCCGTCGACATGGCCGGTATGCGATGCCGGAACATACTGGTCGGACGGAGTCGACAAGCCGTTCATGATGACCTTGTTGATGGCATTCACGTCGATTGCGCGCACCATGGCTTCGCGGACGCGCCGATCTGTCATCGGATTCTTGTCCAGCGCAATCGTCGGGCTCTTCTCTCGGTTGTCGATCGACACGACGACGTTCAGCAGGCTCGGTTGCGTGAGAACCTTGTAGCGCTCATCGGACTTCACGCGGCTGACGTCGCGCACGTTGAGATCCTGTATGACATCGACCTCGCCGGTCAAAAGAGCTGCGGTGCGGGTGGCGCCGTTGGTGATCGGGCGGAACGTCACCGTGTCGATCTTCGGCGCGCCAGCAAAGTACTCCTTGTTGGCTCCAAGGCT
The DNA here is from genome assembly GCA_963828985.1 of uncultured Alphaproteobacteria bacterium. Classification (GTDB taxonomy): domain Bacteria; phylum Pseudomonadota; class Alphaproteobacteria; order Rhizobiales; family Beijerinckiaceae; genus Microvirga. Next base: position 434,726 of record CAWHGT010000003.1, on the reverse strand, counting down.
GATGTGATCTTCCTTGATCCATTCGACCATTTTGTAGGGACCGGTGCCGATGGGCTTCAGGTCGAGCTTCTCGTTTCCGACTTCCTTTGCGTATTTCTCGCTGAGGATCAGCACGGCGGCGAGGTCGTTCGGCAGCACCGCATAGGGTCGCGGCGTCTTGATTTCGACAGTGTAGTCGTCGATAGCCCTGAAGGCCGAAATATTGGCGCCGAGGTTCGCCATCAATGATTTTTTGAGCCGGTCGAGCGTGAACACCACGTCGGAAGCCTTGAATTCCGTTCCATTGTGGAATTTCACACCCTTGCGGAGCTTGAATACCCAGGTGGTCGCGTCAGTCAGTTCCCAGCTCTCGGCAAGGCCGGGTCCGAAGGAAAGATCGGACTTCCGGCGAACCAGCGGATCATAGATGTGATAGAACAGGATGTTGCTCGACAGTTCCTCGGCCGCCTGTGGGTCGAAACTCACTGCATCCGATGTCAATCCGACTTTCAGAGCCTTTGCGTCGACCGTGCCGCTGAGCGCAGTGGAGGCGAGAAGGACGGCGGTGGCGAAGAGCGCATTCCGGCCATTGATCACGCGTAAATTCAACATTTGAGTTTCCCTTTTTAGATTTGCCGATCTTTGCCTGCAGTGAGATTTACCGGAGTGCGGTCTGCACCTCGATCTGGTAGCCCTCTGGATCCTCGAGCACGAATGCTCGGATCCCGAGTGAGACGCTGACTTTGGGCTCGGTAAGGGCCGGGACCTTGTGCGCAGCGAGATAGCGGTGCCAGGCATCGACGTCCGGAACGCGGATGCAGACCTGCACCGGCTTCACGGGATGAGCGCGGTGCATGCCGCGAGTTTCATCGACCAGACCGATATACGCATGATCTGCGATGCGCAGGATCTTCGACCAACCCTGATCGATCTCCAGCGGAAATCCCATCACCTCGGTGTAGAAGGCGAAGGCCTTCGGCAGATCGACATAATAGAGGAATGTGATCGCCTTCTCGACGATGCCGTCGTCGGGGCGGCTGAGGGCAGTGTCGTTCATTGGGCAGGGTTCTCCTGAAACCATTTGGAAGCACCGCGCGCGACGAAGCGGCCGGCACCGGGTCTGTTGACGATGGATTTGCCGTCATAGGCGAGGCAGCCGCCGAGATAGGTGCGCACCACACGTCCGGCGAACCGACGTCCGTCATAAGGGCTCCAGCGCAGCCCATCTTCGGCGCGAGACGAGTCCCAGACCGTCTCCGATTCCGCAAAGACAGCGATGTCCGCATCGGCGCCTGCCTGCAACACACCCTTCTGGGGATAAAGGCCGAAGAACCTCGCCGGGCGTTCCGACAGATGCGCGGCGCTCATTCGAGCCGCATCGGCACCGCGTGCCTTAGCTGCCGTGAAGAAAGCCGGCAGCAGTGTTTCCATGCCCGGAATTCCAGCCCCAGCCTCGAAGATGCTGTCGGTAAACTTGTTGTCGATCGGCCAGCTCGAGTGGTCGGAACTGACAAAAGCAATCCGCCCTTCGATCAGTTCCTGCCAGAGAGCGTCGATCTGGCCCGGGCGGATCGGCGGGTTGACTTTCATGCGTGCGCCAAGCTCGTCTCCGTCGCGCTCCGGATCGAACCAAAGATAGTGGACGCAGAGTTCACCTGTCGCCCGATATCCATCGCGGACATAGTGGTCGACGAGGTGAAAGCCTCGCGGCAAGCTGATGTGCACGATGTGCGCATGAGCGCCGGCGCATGCCGCGAGCTCGAGGAACTGCGCTGTCGCAGCCAGTTCGGCAGCCGGCGGTCGGCTTGGTGAATGAGCGGCAATTCCATTATGTCCCGCTGCGCGGGCCCTCGCTACGCGAGCGCGGACGATTTCCTGGTCTTCGTTGTGAAGACCAAGTGGCAGGTCGGTTGCCGCAAGCGCTTCGAGCAAGTCCAACGTCATGGCGGCGTCAATGCGGGGAAACCGTGTCGGACTGCTCTCGAACGCAGAGATCTTGAAGCCGACGACGCCACCTTCCGCCAGTCGCGACACCTCGTCCAGGGATTGGCCGGGCATGACGGTGCCATAAAGCGCCACATTCGCATGTGCGTAGCGATGGATGGCCTCAACCTTGGTGGCGAGATGCGCGCTTGAACTTAGAGGTTCCGGGCTGTCATAGGGCATGTCGACGAGAGTTGTGACGCCACCCGCAATCGCCGAACGTGTCGTAGGCTCGATGCCGGGAAGTCCGAGATAGCTGCCGGCATGGGTTTGACCATCGATGATGCCTGGCAGGACGTAGGCGTCGCCAGCTTCATAGATTTCCTTTGCCACCGGCGCTTCGCCCGTGCCGACGGCGTGGATCGTGCGGCCTTCGACGGCAACCCATCCGTTCTTCAACGTAGCATCAGGGGTGACGACGGTGCCCTTGATTACGAGATCAACGCTCATCGGCCCTTCCCCACAAAGCCCAGTTCCGCATGGGTGCAGGCAAGTGCGACGCCGGCCTGCACCGGATCGATCACGGGTATTCCGAGTTCGGCCTGCAGCGCGGCGCGGTAGGTGCCCAGACCGGCACAGCCCAACACGACGACATCCGCCCCATCTTCATCGCGGAGTGCTGCACCGATGCGCGCAACCCGCTCCACAACATTCGAGGCGACCAGCTCGACGATCGTCATGTCGAGAGAGCGGTCGCCCGCAAGCCTGCGCTCCAGCTTCAACGATTCGAGATATCGACGGTGCCGGACGATCGACGATGGCCCAAGAGACACGATGCCGAAACGCTCACCGAGACCGAGCGCCGCCAGATAGGCCGCCTCAGCGATGCCGGTAACCGGTAACCTTGTCGCGGCGCGGACACGGCCGATGCCCGGATCCGAGAAGCAACTGATCACAATGGCGTCGGCGCGCGCATTGCTGACGGCATCGAGAAGGAGAGGGATCACCTCGGACACGTGTTCATCGGTCTCGATCCCGGGCGGTGCATCGTCGAGCTCTACGCAACGGACGCGATGCCCGTTTCCCTCGAAGACTCCAAGACATCCCTCCATGGACCGGGTGATTGCCTTCGAACTGTTCGGGTTGATCACGAGTATCTCTGCCAAACGTGCCTCCAAACCGAACCTTTCCGTTCGGCACTTGTAATATTCCTAGTGATATACTACGAGATATGTCAAGTCGAGTCCTCTCTTGCTCTGGGCCTGGATCCCGTGGAGAAGGCGAGTTGGGCTAAAGGGCTGTGGCGGCGTGCGCGCAGAACGCGATCCGAGGGGAGAAGACACATTGCAGACCCTGGTTTTCACCGGCGACGGAAAAGGCGCTCACGGCAAGAAGTTGTCGCTGACTGAGACCGCTTACCAAGCCTTGCGTGCTCGGGTGCTCTCGGGAGAATTGCGTCCCAGCGCCGAGTTTTCGGAGTCCGATTTTGCCGAGCAACTCTCGATGAGCAAAACACCGGTGCGTGAGGCTCTTGGCCGGTTGGTCGCCGAGGGTTTAATCGAGGCCTTTCCGCGCCGCGGCTACAGGGTCACGCCCGTCACCGTGAAAGACATCAACGACCTGTTTGCCATCCGTGCCATGACGGAGGGAACCGCCGCTTCGATGGCGGCGCTGAACTTGACGTCCGCCGACCTCGATCGGTTGGAGACGTTGGCTGAAGCTCGGTATGAGCCTTCCCAAGGCGAGAGCGTGCAATCCTTTGTGAAAGCCAATCGCGAGTTCCATATAGCCATCGCCGAAGGTGCCGGTAATCCGCGTCTGTTAGCGATGGTCGCCGCCTATCTCGACGAATGTACGCGGCTCTTCTTTCTCGGCGCTCTCAGCCGCGACGTAAATCCCGAAACCAGTGACGACCACCGGCGCATCGTGGGCGTTCTGCGGCTCCGTGATCCGGATCAGGCACGGTCGGCGATGGTGGAACACAGCGAACATACACGACAGGGTGTCCTGAAAGCGCTGATCTCAAGCGACACGACTGCCCTCACCCTATGACATAGGGAAATGATCAGGGTCTGGAACGGGGTCGGAGACGACAGGTCAGCGAAGAGACAAACAGCGGATCTTTCTGCGCCCGCGTTTTACATCGTACCCGACGCGGATGTGGATGATGTGGTCCTCGGCGCATCACACAGGGCAGATCGCCAAGGCGGCCTTGGGCGGACCGGGTGGATACCAAAATCGTACGAATATTCCCGGCCCGGTTCCCCGATTGAGGAATTCCTCGTTCGCTTTTGTTGTCATTGCACCCACCCAGTTGATTGGTCAGCCCTTGATGAAGGCCAGGAGGTCGGCATTGACGATGTCCGGATGGGTCGTGCAGAGCCCGTGCGGCAGCCCGTCGTAAACCTTGAGAACCCCGCCTTTCAAAAGCTTGACAGACAGCGGCGCAGAATCCGCGATAGGCACGATCTGATCATCGCTGCCATGCATCACCAGCGTTGGGACTTCGATCTTCTTGAGATCTTCCGTGAAATCGGTTTCCGAGAACGCCTTGATGCAGTCGTATTGTGCTTTGATGCCGCCGCTCATGCCTTGTCGCCACCAGTTATCGATGACGCCCTGGGAGGTGTTCGCACCCGGACGGTTGAAGCCGTAGAAGGGACCCGCCGGCACATCCACGTAGAACTGCGCCCGGTTAGCGGCAACGGCCTTGCGGAAGCCGTCGAAAACCTCGAGCGGCAAACCACCGGGGTTCTTGTCCGACTTGACCATGATTGGCGGCACCGCGCCAATCAGGACCGCCTTGGCAACACGTCCGGGCTCAGCTCGGGCAACGTAGCGAGCTACCTCGCCGCCTCCGGTCGAATGGCCGATATGGATCGCATCCTTGAGATCAAGCGCTTTTGCCAGTTGGGCGACGTCGTCCGCATAGGTGTCCATCTCGTTACCGTGATCCGTCTGTGTCGAGCGACCATGTCCACGGCGGTCATGAGCGATGACGCGATAACCTTTCTGAAGAAAGAACAGCATCTGGTTATCCCAGTCGTCAGAGCTGAGAGGCCAACCGTGATGAAACACAATGGGCTGACCGCTGCCCCAATCCTTGTAGAATATCTCCGTGCGGTCCGTCGTCATGATGGTAGGCATAGGTCTTGCTCCTTCAGTGGATAAACGGTCGGTTAGGGTCACCATATTGGGGTAACGACGGAAGCTCCTGCGATGGCTCGTAGGCCGAGCCCGCAGTCGCGCTGCGCGCTTAGACGAGTGGAGAAGGGAGGCGTTCTCATCTCCTTCGGATACTCGAAAAGAAAGTGATGGCCAGAGTCAGGATAGATGATCAGCTGGGCATTATGGAAGGGGCCTGCGCCAAGGTGTAGGCCTTTGGAGGGCGGGCCTGCGCAACCGCGACCAGCTCCGCCAGCCATCCGACGGTAGCGCCACATCGATCATGCACCAACAATGAAAGCGGACCACCTCAAGGGACTGGTCACGAGTGAGACCGTTGTTTTGCTAGTAGGCAAGTTGGGTGCGGGCTGTGCGATAACCGGAACTGCCAGCTTGCGCCGAGCCAGTTCGTCGCAAATGGTCTGCAGATGTTTGTCGACAAGCGATGGACCGAGGTGCCAAGCGACAAGATCAATACGTGGCGGTACCGGCGGAGGGCATTGGTGCGGGTTTGCTGATGAACCGAACGGAGTGAATCAGTCCGCGTCGGCACAAGAGCGGTGGAATGTGGATCGAAGTTACTCGACACCTAAGCCACAGCCGCGATGACGTGAGCCTGGATTTTGGCAGCAATTTCGCCTCGTCCATGTCTGTCTGCAATGGCGGATGCGGCATAATTTGTTGCAGCTTCCAATTTTCCTGTGTCTCTGGCGTCGATTTCGTTGCGAAGGAGAGTGCCCTGGCAATATGCAACGGCTGGGATGCGCGGCGAGGATGCCCGGCTTTGGTCGGCCCTCGTCTCGATTGTCACGCCCGAGAAACCCGCGTCCTCCAGCTCACGACGGATCAGTTGCGTATTGTAATAGCCGTGCGGCGTGCGTGCTAGAAATCGGGGCGGATCGTCGGGAAAAATCTTCGCGAGTGCATTCGTCACATCATTGGCAAATACATTCTCCTCGATCCGATCCCACACGTTGAACAAAAATTGTCCTCCAGGCTTCAGGACCCGCTTTGCTTCGCGGTATGCGCATGGGCGATCGGGAAAGAACATTGCGCCGAATTGACAGCAAACGAGGTCGAAGGCCGCGTTTTCAAACGGCAGGGCCTGAGCATCTGCTTGTCGCCACAGGATGCGAGTGTCTGCAGGTTGTCGCGAAGCCGCATAGTCGAGCATAGGCTGATTGAGGTCGGTTACCATATAGCTTGCGCTTAGAGCCAGTTTTGGCGCCAATGCACGGGTGACAGCCCCTGTGCCGGCGGCGATTTCCAATACGGCGTTCGGCAAGAAGGACGCTGCTCGTTGAGCAAGGTCTGCGGCGAAAGGCTCGAAAATCAGCGGCACCATGTAGCGATCGTAGTTTTCCGGAACCGAGCCATGGAACACCTTGTCGGTTTCCAGCATCGCCATCCCCTCCCTCACCAGCTCCGGCAAATCCGCCGCCGATTCTTTCGAATGACCGGATGATATGGATATTGGCCATGCCGTTTCTCCCGCGCATCTGAGGTCGCGGCAACGCTGTGCAGTGTCACAAAGTAACGCACGGCGGATTGATTATACGCCTGCAATGCGCAGCTTCAAGGCGGCTTTGTTCCGGAATTCCATCGTGAGGATCTCGCGTTGTGCTCTGGTCCTGTGCGAGCAATTCGCAACGTTGAACGGCTACGCAAAATTGACAAATCGATGGTCAGACGTGATAATGGAGCGTTATGGCGCGTAAGCTTTTGCCGCGAGCAACGTACTCGAAAGGTTGTTACGGGATAGGACGCTGACATCATCACGCCCCATCCAAACCGCTCTTGTTAGAGGCAAGGATGTGCCGGGATGGCCATAGCGCTTGCACTTGTTTTCATCGCGGTCGGCTCCGTGTTGTTCCACGTTCTGAGCCCTTGGTGGCAGACGCCAATTGCGTCTAACTGGCGCTATATCGACGATACGATCACGATCACGTTCTGGATCACTGGCGCCGTTTTCGTCGCGGTTGTGCTGTTCATGGCTTATTGCGTGTTGCGGTTCCGTCATCGGCCTGAAGGCCGGGCCGCATATGAGCCTGAAAACAAAAAGCTCGAGACTTGGCTCACCGTGATCACGACAATCGGCGTAGCGGCGCTCCTGGCGCCCGGACTGTTCGTGTGGAAGCAATTCGTCACCGTCCCGGAGGACGCGACCGACGTCGAAGTGGTCGGCCAGCAATGGCAATGGAGTTTCCGCCTCCCGGGAAATGACCGGCGCCTCGGAAAGACGGATGTCCGCGCCATCACCGCCGAAAATCCTTTGGGCCGCGTGGAGAATGATCCGCAGGGCCTGGACGATATCGTGATCCAGGGCGAGGACCTGCATCTCGCGCTGGGCAAGCCGGTAAAGGTTCTGCTTCGTTCCATCGATGTCGTGCACGATTTCTACGTGCCGGAATTTCGAGCCAAGATGGACCTCGTACCGGGCCAGATTTCCTATTTCTGGATCGTGCCCACGAAAGCAGGAAGTTTCGAAATTCTTTGCGCAGAACTCTGCGGGGTCGGACACGCCTTCATGCGCGGTTCGGTCGTTGTCGAGAACGAAGCTGACCACCAAGCTTGGCTACAGGAGCAGGGTCGACTCAGTTTCGCGCGCATGGCGGGAACGCAAAACTGAGCGAGAGTTGTCGCACGATGTCGACGTGATGGCATTCATCGAAGGCGAGTAACGAGTAAGGAGAATTGACTGATGGTTGATATTCCCCTCGACACCGTCGGAAGAGTTCCGCCTGCTGAAGTGGCGGAAGTGGATCTATATCACCCCAAAAGCTGGGTGACGAAGTATGTCTTCAGTCAGGACGCAAAGGTCATCGCGATCCAGTATTCCGTCACCGCACTGTCGATCGGAGCGCTTGCTCTTATGTTGTCGTGGCTGATGCGACTGCAGCTCGGATTTCCGGGGATATTGGCCTTCATCGATGCAGCCGCCTATTACCAGTTCGTCACCATGCACGGCATGATGATGGTGGTCTATGTGTTGACGGCATTGTTTCTCGGCGGCTTCGGCAACTACCTGATCCCGTTGATGGTGGGGGCGCGAGACATGGTCTTTCCCTACGCCAACATGCTGAGCTACTGGCTCTATCTCCTCGCCGTCTTCCTTCTTCTCGCGAGTTTCTTCGTCCCCGGCGGGCCCACTGGCGCCGGCTGGACGCTATACCCCCCGCAAGCCATTCTCTCGGGGACGCCAGGCCGGGAATGGGGCGTCCTATTGATGCTCATTTCCTTGATCATCTTCATCATCGGCTTCACCATGGGTGGACTGAACTATGTGGTGACGGTTCTGCAGGCTCGTGCCCGCGGGATGACGCTGATGCGAATGCCCTTGACCGTTTGGGGAATTTTCACCGCGAGCTTCATGGCATTGTTGGCGTTTCCCGCTCTTTTGGTCGGCGCCGTCATGATGCTGCTGGATCGGCTTCTTGGTACCAGCTTCTTCATGCCGTCGCTGGTTGAGCTGGGCGAGCACCTCAAATACGGCGGCGGCAGCCCGATCTTGTTCCAGCATCTGTTCTGGTTCTTCGGTCACCCGGAGGTCTACATCGTGGCGCTGCCGGCATTCGGGATCGTTTCCGATCTGATCAGCGTTCACGCGCGCAAGAATATATTTGGCTATCGGATGATGGTGTGGGCAATCCTCGCCATTGGCGCGCTCAGCTTCGTCGTCTGGGCTCACCACATGTACGTCAGTGGCATGAATCCTTATTTCGGATTCTTCTTCGCCACCACTACACTCATCATCGCGGTCCCGACCGCCATCAAAGTATACAACTGGGTGCTGACATTGTGGCGCGGTAATATCCACCTTACCCTTCCCATGCTGTTTGCCCTTGCGTTCATCGTGACCTTCCTCAACGGGGGATTGACGGGCCTCTTCTTGGGCAATGTCGTGGTGGATGTTCCACTGTCGGACACCATGTTCGTTGTTGCTCATTTTCATATGGTGATGGGGGTTGCGCCGGTCCTCGCGATCTTCGGTGCGATTTACCATTGGTATCCGAAAGCCACGGGACGAATGCTCGATGAAACGCTCGGCAGAATACACTTCTGGATCACGTTCCTCGGCGCCTATGCGATCTTTTTCCCCATGCACTACCTCGGCTTGATGGGTGTTCCGCGCCGCTACTATGAGCTCGGCGAAATGGCTTTCGTGCCGCCGAGCGCTCACACGCTGAACGCATTCATCACCGTCATGGCACTGGTGACCGGCGCCGCCCAAGTGGTGTTCTTTTTCAATCTGATCTGGAGTATCCGCAACGGAAAACCGGCCGGAAACAATCCATGGGGCGCGGCGAGCCTGGAGTGGCAGACGCCGGAAACGCCGCCGCCGCATGGCAATTGGGGCCGGGAACTTCCTGTGGTCTATCGCTGGGCTTACGATTACAGCGTACCCGGTGCTCCGCAGGATTTCGTGCCGCAGAACCAGCCTGTCGTTTCGCGGGCGTCGGAGGAAGCGCGGTGAGCAGCATCATCCTCTTCCTGGTGACAATCGGCGTCATTGGCGCCTGGTGGTTGTCCAAACAAAGACTGATGGCGAAACCCTGGCTGGAGGAAGGTGTCGCCGTTGATTTCCGCGGAACAGAGCAATCGCGCGTTCCCGCAATCAAGGTCGGCCTCGGTATTTTCCTTGCCGTCGTCGGCTCGTTGTTCGCGCTGCTTATCAGCGCCTATTCGATGCGCATGGAGATGGCTGATTGGCGTCCCGTCCCGAGCCAAACGATGTTGTGGCCGGTGACCGGTATGTTGATTATGAGCAGCGTCGCACTCGAGTGGGCGAAGGTGGCCGAGCGGCGAGAGGATTTCGACGTCGTCAGAATCAGTCTGATGGCAGCCGGGCTGTTCACGCTTGCTTTCGTCAGCGGTCAACTTCTCGTGTTGCGGCAGTTGACGCAATCCGGATTTTTGCTGGCGAGCAATCCGGCAAACTCCTTCTTCTTTCTCATCGTAGGTCTGCACGGAATTCACGTGCTGGGCGGCGTCATTGCTCTCGGAAAGACGATCGACAGCGCTTGGCGAGATCAACACAGGGACGGCTTGAGCTTGAGCATCTCTTTGTGCGCCACCTACTGGCACTTTCTGTTAGCCATTTGGCTTGTTTTGTTCGCTCTGCTGACCGGGTGGGCCGAAGACTTCGTCGCCATCTGTCGGCAGTTGTTAATCTAGGGTGTCGAGCATGCTGCAGCACACGTTGGTAGAGTCAGGAGAAACGCAGGCGCGTCCTGCCGGTTGGTCGGGCGTCGCAGCCGACCTATCGTCGGATCAGAGGGCCTTCAAGAACGTCTCTTGGGGCAAAGCCATGATGTGGATTTTTCTCCTGAGCGACACCTTCATTTTCAGCTGCTTTCTGATCGCGTACATGACCGCGCGGATGTCCACGACCGTGCCCTGGCCAATCCCCAGTGAGGTGTTTGCCCTCACGATTTCGGGCACTCGGCTTCCGCTGATCCTGATCGCCATCATGACGTTCGTCCTCATCAGCAGCAGCGGCACCATGGCCTTGGCGGTTAATTTTGGCTACAGGCGCAACCGCGCGGCAACAGCCGCCTTGCTTGTACTGACGGCGATGCTGGGCGCCGCGTTTGTCGGCATGCAGGCGTTTGAGTGGACAAAGCTGATCCATGAAGGAGTTAGACCCTGGAGCAATCCCTGGGGCGCTGAGCAATTCGGCTCCACGTTCTTTATGATCACAGGTTTCCACGGCACTCACGTGACGTTCGGCGTGATTTTTCTTCTTATTGTCGCGCGCAAGGTTTGGCGTGGCGATTTTGATCAGGAGAGACGCGGCTTCTTTACCAGCCGGAAAGGCAACTACGAATTTGTCGAGATCATGGGTCTCTACTGGCATTTTGTCGATCTGGTATGGGTTTTTATCTTTGCGTTCTTCTATCTCTGGTAAGGAGAGAGACATGGCGCATGCCGTCGCGCAGCAGCATCCGATCCGCCTCTATCTCGTCGTCTGGGGTTTGCTGTTTGTCCTCAGCACGTGTTCCTACCTTGTCGACTACTTCGATTTGGAAGGGATGCTCAGATACGGATTGATCCTCCTGTTCATGATGCTGAAGGCAGGATTAATCGTCGCCGTTTTTATGCATATGGCTTGGGAGCGCCTGGCGCTCGTCTACGCCATTCTTGTGCCCGTGGGAGCAGTTTTGGTGTTCATCGGCATCATGGCGTTTGAAGCCGACTACACATTCCTCACCCGACTGACGTTTTTCCAATCAGCGTCGGCGTCGGGCACCTCGCCGTAGAGGCCTGCTTGCCATCGCGTGTGCGAAATCCGGCCACACCTGTCTGCGCCAAGCAGGCGTGGCGGCTCTGGGGTCCTCGCGCTCGAAGCGCTGCCGCCGACACGCCTGGGTAAACCGGTTATCGGGCCGCGAGTTGATCCCTCGGCGCGAGTTCCGCGATTTTCTTGCCCGAAGCATCGAACTGCTTGAGATAGGCGAGGAGGTCCTTGATTTTCTGCTCGTCCTTCAGGCCGGGAAACGTCATCTTGGTGCCAGGCACCTTTGCCTTGGGATTCTGGATGTACTCGGTGAAGGTCGCCTCGTCCCACGTCAGTCCCGAATTTTTGTTGGCCGGCGAGTAGTTGTAGCCCTCCACCGTTCCGGCTTTGCGCCCGATCAGACCGTTGAGAATCGGCCCGACTGCGTTCTTGGCGTTCTCGCCGATCTGGTGACAGGCCTTGCAGGGCGCGAAGACTTTTTCGCCTGCGGCGGCGTCCTGAGCGTGGGCAAACGTGGGGCTGAATGCCAGGATGACGGGTACAAGAAAAGCCATGCGCATCGGAGGCTCCCTTCTGATCGTCCGAATGGTCACGAGCAAGAGCATAAGGTCACAAGCCGACCTAAGCAATTTCTCTTAATTCTTGCCACCGCATGTCGCTCACGCCGGCTGCAAACTGCTAAAATCGATCGATGCGGAAGGGTGAAAGGTCGATGGAGGTAGGTCGACCCGAAGCAAGTTCGCCAATGAGGCGTCCCGTAGTGGCGCCTTGCGTTAATCCGAGGTGGCCATGGCCGAACGCCATAAGAACATTTGCATGGCGCGGCGAGCGGGCAATGACGGGCTTCGAATCCGGCATCGATGGGCGAAAACCCATCCACTCTCGCCCGTCAGCCATGTTGAGACCAGGCAGCGCCTCCGCACCGTTCGAAAGGAGAGCTTTGGCTCTCGCAAAATTCGGCTTTGCCTCCAGCCCCGCGAGCTCGACGGCGCCGCCGATCCGAAGCCCCATTGCCATGGGGGTCATGAAGAAGCTTCGTTCGGCCACGCAGACGGGGCGAGACAATTCTACGCCCGGTGTGGGCAGCGTGGTGTTGTAACCACGCTCGGTGTCGAGTGGAACATCGTGCCCGAGCATTTGGCATAGCGATTTCGACCAGGCGCCGGCGGCGATCACAACCAGATCAAAGCCGAGCTCCGTTCCATCGTTCAGTCGAAGTGTATTGGGTGAATCCGCGAACGCGAAGCCATCGACGCGAGCGCGCCGGATCTCGCCACCGCTGCGCCTGAAGTGCTCCGCGAGCCCGGTCACGAGTTGAGCCGGATCGACCGTATGGGAGTATCCAGGGACAAAATAGCCTTTGGAAAACTTAAGGGAAAGAGCTGGTTCGAGCGCGCGGATAGCTGCGCCGTCAACCGCTTCTGCGATCACCCCGTTCCGGAACTTCAAATCCCATTCAGCGGTCGCATCGTCGAAACCCTTTTGGGTCTCATAGACGTAGAGCGCGCCCTTCCGTCGAACCAGGTGAGTGAGATCCGCATTGTTCAGTACGCGCTCGTAATCCTGCGTGACGGTGCCAAGAAGAGTGCCGAGATCCCGTGCAATCTCCTCGACACGCTTCGGCGTCCCGGCGCGCCAGAACCGCCATAACCAGGGCGCAAGTGCGGGAAGGCTTTGCCAGCGAATTGAAAGGGGACCCAGCGGATCCATCAACATCTGCGGCACGGACCATATGAGCCCAGGCATGGAGATCGGCGCGACGGCCGAGATGGCAAAACAGCCCGCATTGCCAGCGGACGTAGCAGTTCCCGGCGGCCGTTCATCCACGATCGTCACGCGAAAGCCCCGGGACTGGAGCGCCAGCGCACAATTCACGCCGATAATTCCCGCGCCGATAACGACAACATGCTGTGGGGTTGGTAGGGACACCGAAGGATTCCGAAGAGCAAATCAACCTTCGTGTTATCCCGAGGTCGGGAGGAATTCAAGGCGGCAGGTCGCCAAGGTCCTATGCACCACCTTCAGCGTTATCGCGCGCGTTCGCGCGCCAGCAGTCCGTGCAGCGAAAAACCAGAACGTGTCGACGGCTGCGCTTGAGCATAGATGATGCTGGGAGGTGGGACCATTCATCACGTGTCGGCGGCACGGCTACTCCGAAGGTGACTGACGAGGCGCATGAGCATGCGGTCGCGCCATTCCCGCCGTGCAGGCAAGTCATCTTTTGGGAGAATATTGCGGCGCTCCGAATTTGCTTTGTCGACAAGCGATGCCGACCAGCCGCGCGGGTCTTTTCGCGATTCTGCAACGGAATGGTAAAGGGGCTCAAGGCGGCGGGCATAATCATCCAACCCACCGGGAGCATTCAAATCGATGGTTTCGAAAGGTCCCATGAAGGACCAGCGTAATCCGAGCCCGTATGACACCGTCGCGTCGATATCGGCGGCGGACGCATATCCCTCCTCAAGTAACGCAAATGCCTCGTTGAGAAGCGCGCCTTGGAGACGGTTCAGAAGGAAACCTTCGATCTCTCGCGTCACCACCACTGGAACTTGTCCAACTCTTTCCATGAAGGCACGCGCAGCTGGAACCACGTCCGGTGCGGTCCACGGTGTCGGCACCAGTTCGACCACCGGCACGACATGAGGAGGGTTGACGGGGTGAACGATGAGAAAACGCTCCCGGTGACGCACCGATTTCGTGAAGACCGAAGCGGGTATGCCAGAGCTGGAACTGCCGACGATTGCGTCGGGACGGATGAGAGCGCCGATTTGAGTCGAAACATCGGTCTTCACGTCGACCCGCTCGAACGCTGATTCCTGCACGTAATCCGCATCGCCGACAGCCTCCGCCATCGAGTCGCACACACTGATACGCTCCAAAGCAGCATTGATGTTCGTTGCCAAACCGACCGCGTCCATGTCGGCCATGGCACAGCCGGCGAGTTCCAGTACCTTTTGGGCTATGGCTTGGTCTGGGTCGAAGACGCGAACCTGAAGGCCGGCGAGGGCGAAGACCACCGCCCAGCCGGAGCCCACGAGCCCAGCCCCAACAATGCCGACCTTTTCGATTTCGCCCGAAGGAGTCATTTCGTCACCACGCTCACATTCGCCTCATCGAAGATTCAGAGGTAAAGTTTCCAGAAGTGGGGAGCTTAAGGTCTCGTGCACGCCATTGAAAAGAGTAGGATGGTTTGCCGCCGGTTTATATAGCGAGAATACACCACCTTTGACGGTGGGTCTGTTTCGTCGTCGTCAAATCAACAGGTGCTGCATCCATCAAGATCCACCGCCGCGGAGGGTCGGATCAAGGCGGTCGCGGACCCAATCGCCTAGAATCGAGATCGAAACCGTCGTCAGGAAGATGACCGTTCCCGGCAGTACCGCGATCCACCAAGCGGTAGTGAGGTAAGCGCGGCCGGCACCGAGCATTTGCCCGAGGCTTGTGAGCGGGGGGCGGATGCCAAGGCCGAGAAAGCTTAAGGATGTTTCGAGCAGGATCACTTGGGGAAAGTTGAGGGTAAATTGTACGACCAGGACGCTGAGGATATTGGGAAGAATATGCCTCGTGTAAATATAAAACGGTGGCGCGCCGAGCGCCGTCATTGCGGTTGCGTAGCCTTGGCCTTTCGCTGAAATTACCACGCCACGCGTCAGGCGGGCAAAGACCTCCCAGCCGTAAAATCCCATGATCAGAATGAACAGCATGAAGCTGCCGCCGAAGGCCGCGATCAAGGCGAGCGCGATGAGCATGAACGGAAGCGAGGCCTGCACATCGGCCATCATCATGATCGCCTCTTCTACCAGTCCGCGGAAATGCGCCGCGAGAAATCCCAGGATCGTTCCGACCAACGCGCCGATCGCCGTCCCGCCGATGGCCACGAGAATGCTGAAGCGGATCGCGTAAATCAGGCGACTGAGGATATCGCGCCCCAATTCGTCGGTTCCAAGGATGTGGGCGCTGGTCCCTCCGAGAAAGACCGGCGGCTGCAGACGCAGACGCAAGGCCTGCGTGCGATAATCATAAGGCGCTAGAATATCAGCCAGGCAGAAAATGCCCGCCAGGATGGCGATCAGCACCATCGCCACGACTACGATCACGGGATAGCGGCTTTCGGCTTTCACATCGATCGCGCGCGCCTTTTTGCGCCAGGGCAAGGCGAGAGACATCGTCAATGACCTTTCTGCGCAGCTTTGCGCATGCGAGGGTCGATCAGCGTGTAGATGAAGTCGACGGCGAAATTGGTCAGGATCATGGTCACCGCGACCATGATCAGGATCGCCTGCACCACCGCGAAATCGCGAGACGACACCGCGCCGACGAGCAGACGCCCGATCCCGGGCCATCCGAAGACCGATTCAACGATGATCGATCCGGCGACAAGATCGCCCAGTTTCAGCCCGATGATGGTGACGATCGGGATCGCCGCATTCGGCAAGGCGTGCCAGAAAACGCGGCGCAGACGCGGCGCGCCTTTCGCGCGGGCGGCCACCATGTATTGCTTGTTCAACACCTCCAGCATGGCCGATCGGGTGAAGCGGGCGAAAATGCCGGCGATGTGGGTTCCCAACGTGATCACTGGGAGCACGAGATGCCAGCCGGTATCGGCGCCCGCACTCGGCAGCACACGCCAACGCAGGGCAAAGAGCAGGATCAGCAGAACTCCGAGGAAAAAGTTGGGAAGGCTGAAACCGAGAACCGCGAAGCTCATGACGAACCGGTCGATGCCGCGGTTGCGGTTGAGCGCTGCGATGATGCCGAGGAGAATTCCAAGCACCACCCCGCAGACGAAGGCCGTCAGGCCAAGCCGCAGGGTATAGGGCAGGGCAGCCTTGATCAGCTCAAGTGCGGGTTTCTGATCCGACAACGAGAGACCGAAATCGCCCTGCATGATGTTGCCGAGATACGAAAAATATTGCTCCAAGAGTGGCTTATCGAGACCGAACTTTTCACGATAATGAGCAATGACGGCGGGCGATGCCTGATCTCCGACAAGCGCCTCGATGGGATCACCCGACAGGTTGAGGGCGATGAACGTGAATGTGACGATGATCCAGATCGTCAGGATGCCACGGACGAATTTCGTTCCGATCGATTGAATATTCATAGGACGGCATCCGTCTTTGCGATCCGTGTGCCGGTGAGCAGCGTCGGGTCGTTCAAAAGTACACCGGCTGGAGCGTGCAGGAGAATCCGCTCAAGGTCAGCCGGCGTGGTGTCACCCACCTGATGATCGGTGCCGCGACCACCGGTCGTCACCCAGATATTTTTGGTTCCGAGTAGACGCAATGCACTCTCCAGATGGAGATCACCCTCCCAAATCCGGAAGGCGGATGCGCCAGCCCTTTCGAACTCGCTTGCCTGTTCATAATCGGGCAAAAACGCCAACAGGGAGAGGCGGGGCCCCAGCGATCTCACAAACCCCAATTGATTGAGATCGCGCATGCCGATCCAAACCTGCTCGGTCGCGTGAGAAGCCTTGATGTCGCGCACGATTGTCTCGACCAGATCGAGAGAATCCGTCTTGACGTCGATCAAGATCGGACGCTTCGGCGCAATCTCCTGAAGGACCTCGCGAAGATTCGTCAGCCGCTCGCCCTGAGCGAGTTCGACCTTCGCCAGTTCCGCGTCGCTCATGTCAGCGATGGCGGAGCCATCGCCCGTCAGCCGGTCGAGAGTGGCGTCATGATACGACCATACCGTCCCATCCCGCGACAGACGGGCATCGGTCTCAATCAGATCGGCGCCCGCGGCGATGGCCGCGCGGTACGCTGTGAGGGTGTTCTCCACATAGTTTGCGGAGAATCCGCGATGCGCAATGACAAGGGGGCGTGCCATCATACGGCCTTCAGTTCTTCGGCAAAGTGACAGCGCGCCTTGCGGTCGCTCGCTTCGCCTTCAATCGGTCGAAGCGCCGGCATCTCTTGTTTGCAACGCTCGCGGACAAAGGGGCAGCGCGTGTGGAAGTGACACCCTGTGGGGGGATGGGCCGGGCTCGGCGGATCGCCTTGCAAAACCATGCGCCGCGACGTGCCGCGGTTAGCCACGATCGACACATCCGGAATCGCCGACAGCAGGGCCTTCGTATAGGGATGCAGCGGCTGATTGTAGAGTCCGTCCGTAAGGCCCTCCTCGACGATCTGGCCGAGATACATCACCGAGACCCGGTGACAGAGCATCTTCACGACGCGCAGGTCGTGCGAGATGAATAAATAAGACAGGCCGCGCTTTGCCTGAAGATCCTCCAGCAACGCTATGACCTTGGCCTGAACCGACACGTCAAGCGCCGAAACGGGCTCGTCGCAGACGATAAGACTTGGGTTAAGCGCGAGCGCGCGCGCGATGACCACCCGTTGAGCCTGTCCGCCGCTGATCTGGTGCGGATAGCGATCGGCCAATTCGGGCAGGAGGGACACCGAATTCATGAGATCGACCACGACTTCATCCCGCTGAGCGGCCGGCCCGATATCGTGCAAGTCGAGCGGTTCGCGAATCTGGCGGCGAATGGTCAATCGCGGATCAAGGGCCGATTGGGGGTTTTGAAAGACGATCTGAATCTCGCGGCGTTTCGTGCGCCATTCTTTAGGCGATAAGCCGGCCAGGTTCTCGCCCCGAAACATGATCGATCCGGCAGTGGGATCGTCGAGACCGACGATCATCCGTCCGGTCGTCGATTTTCCGCACCCGCTCTCGCCGACCAGTCCCAGCGTCTCGCCCAGGCGGACAGTGAAGGAGACGTTTTCGACGGCTCGAATGGCGCCGCGTCGATCTGATCCGCGGCCGCCGAAATAGCGCCTCAGGTCGGTCACCTCCAACAGGGGCGCGGCCGAAGTTCTCATAGACATGGTCAATGACGTTCCTGATAGAGCGGCGCCTTCTTGTCGAGGCTCGGCATGGCAGCAAGCAGTTCCTGGGTGTAGGCCATCTGCGGGTTCTCGAAGATCTCTCCGAGAGAGCCGGATTCAACCGTCCGACCGTGGCGCATCACAACGACCTCGTCCGCCATTTCGGCCACGACGCCGAGATCGTGCGTGATGAACAGAATACCCATTCCAAGGTCCGCCTTCAGCGTATTGAGAAGATCGAGGATCTGCGCCTGAATGGTGACATCGAGTGCAGTCGTCGGTTCGTCTGCGATCAGCAGTTTTGGCGAACAGGCCAACGCCATGGCAATCATGACGCGTTGCGCCATGCCGCCGGAGAATTGGTGCACGTAGGATGCGAGCCGCTGCTGCGGTTCTGGAATGCCCACCATGCGCAGGAGCTCGATCGCGCGGTTGTGTCGGCCAGCGCTATCGAGATCCGTGTGGAGCTTGAGCGTCTCGCGCAATTGTCGCCCGACGGTATGAACGGGGTTGAGGGAACCGAGAGGGTCCTGAAAGACCATCCCGATGCCCTTGCCTCGTATGCCTTCGAGTTCCCTTTCCGACATGACGCTCAGGTCTTGGCCTTCGAACAGAATCCGCCCGTCCGTCATGCGGCCGTTTCTCGCCAACAATCCGAGAATGGCCTGACAGGTGATGCTTTTTCCGCTCCCGCTTTCACCGACGATGCACAATGTTTGTCCACGCGAGACCTGGAAACTCACATTGTGGACCACTTCGGTAAACCCGGCATCGGTTCGAAAACCGATGCTCAGGCCTTCGACCGATAGGATCGGAGCCAATTCACTTTGCTCCGAATGACAGGTTCGATGGGCGGAAATCCATGTAGTACTGGGAATAGGGCTGCCACTGCACCGTCTTCTTCATGGCGTAGCCCGTGACCGGATTGTAGAGCATGGACATCGGCATGTCGTCTTCGAAATAGTCGAGTATTTTCGAGTAGGTAGCGCGGCGTTCCGCCGGGTCGGTGGCCGTATAGAGCGATTTGCTCAGCCGGTTGAATTCAGGATTGGCCTTATAGAGATTATGCGATTTCTGGGCGTCCGCTTCCGGGCCCCAGAGCACAAGCAGCGAGCCTGTGGGGTCGGGGATGCGATAGGTGTTCGACCACGGGAAGATCTGAACGCCAGCCTTGCGAACATCCGTAAAGGTGTCGACATAGTCGATGCGGACGTTGATGCCGATGGCGCGCCACATCTCCTGCATGATCTGCGCCGCTTCGACGTTGTAGAGGTAATAGTTCGGGATGATGCGATACGAGATTTCCTGACCCTTGTAGCCGCTTTCCTTCAAAAGTTTTTTGGCAAGTTCGGGATCGTACCCATAGCCCGCGCGGTTCTTGTCGAAAAGCGGGCCGAAGCTCGGGAGCTGATAGCCGTTCGGCGCATAGGTCTGGCCTTTCCACAACGCCTCGATGAGCGCCTTGCGATCGATGGAGAGGCTCAGCGCATGCCGCAACTTCTTGTCGGACAGCACCGGATCGTTGGTGTTGAACACCACGATGTGGCTGTTTTCGAGAGGGACCGTCTTCAGCGTCAGGTCGGGATAACTCTTGAGGCTGTCCCACTGATCCGGCGGGATCTCGACCGAGATGTCGAAGTCGCCGGCGACAAGTCCCGCGATACGGGCAGCAACCTCGGGAACGGATTTGAACGTAACGGTTTTGGCCGCGGGCTTCCCTTCGTAATAAGCGTCGAAGGCGGCCAAACGCACACGATCGTTTTTCTGATAATCGACGAACTTATAAGGACCAGTGCCGACCGGATTCCACCTCAACGCGGTAGCTGCCTCATCCATCCAGATCTTATGGTCGACGCCGTCTTTTTTGAATTTGTTCAGAGCTTCGTCGCAGATGATGAACGACATGTAGCTCGACAGGCGATGCTCGAGAACCGCATCATGCTCGAGTGTGGTGAAGCGGACGGTATAATCGTCAATCTTGTCGACGCTTTTCAGCCCACCGAAGTAAACTTGGCCATCCGGGTAATAAGCTTTCGGGCCCCACAATCGTTCAGGCGAAAACGTCGCCAACACATCATTGGCATTGAACGGATTGCCGTCATGGCAGGACACGCCTCTGCGTAGCTTGACGTCGAAGGTGGTGGGTGTCGTCCATGACCAGCTCTCCGCCAGACCAGGAACAAGATTTGCGCCGCCATCCGGTGTCGGATGCGCGAAGTCGCGGCGAATGAGCGTGTCGAAAATCGAATAATAGATGCGAACGTCGACATTGCCGGTCCGATCGCCTGGATCGAGGCTTCGGGCAAGCTCATTGACGGCGATCGTGAGCGATGGGCGTGAATCCGTTTGGGCGACGGCGGTGGCGCTGGTGACCAACAGGGCCGCGAGGCCCGCATGGACGATCAGATGGTTGGCTTTTGGCATTGTGTTTCCTCCGTCTGCCCGCTCTTCAGGCGAGTCGCTGGTGCATGGTGAGAGATAATCAACGTTTCCGCCGTGGCGGACCCGATTTCTCGAAAGTCTTTCGCAAATTCTCGAGTTTTCCCAGCGCATTCAGAGAATGGCCTTCGTCGGCCCGGGATAGTTCGAGAATAAGCGTGTTGCAGATCGCCATCGGGACGGTGAGCGAATGAAACTCACCCGCTTCGCCGCGGCGCACCGTCATGGTGATGTCGGCAGGCGGCGATGACGTCCGGTCGGTCAACAGGATCTTAGGCGCTCCGGTCCGAGCGGCTATTTCGAAAGCCTGCTCGATGCCCGCGCTTTCATGACGGAATATCATTCCGAAAAGCAGATCCTCGGACGCAAGATCGATGAGCTCGTCGGCAGCTTCCCAGTCAATGTGCGAAAGCGCTACCGCGCGATATCCGGACCGCTTGAGGCGGCGCACGAAGATCTCCGCGAGGCTGCTGGCATGGCCTTCGCCCATAACGATGATGCGCCGTGCCCGGCCGAGACATTGCGTTGTAAGGTCGATGGTCTGCTGATCGACCTGCGCCGCGAGGGAGCTGAGCGCTCTGATTTCACCCTCGATGACCGATTGCAGCATAGTCTGGCCAACAGCGCGGTCCACACGCTTGCGGACCCTTCTCGACGCATCGAGATCGGATAACACCGCATTGCGCAACTCGTCCCGCATGGCGCGGTAGGATTTGAATCCGAGCTTGCGCGCCAGTCGTCCGGCCGTCGAGGCATGGACGCCAGCCCGTTCGGCGATCTCATGCGCCGGCAGAAAGCTGCCCTCGGTCTTGTCGACCAGAAGGACATCGATGAGCCGACGATCCGACGTTGTCAGTTCGTCACGACGCTCCGCGATGAGTTCCTTGAATGGCATCGAGCATTCCAAAAAATTAGGTTTCTGCAACTTAAATTGCATACTATGAAGTTTGCAAGAGAATTTGCCGATTTCTGTGATTCTTTCGTTTGGAGATCTCCATGCCGCATCTGCCGAAAATCGCCGCCCACCGGGGTGGCGCCCAAATCTGGCCCGAAAACAGCCGCTTGGCCTTTCGCAACTCGATCGCCATGCCGGTCGACTTCATCGAATTCGACGTGCATCGCACGCGAGACGGCGTGCTGGTGGTCCATCACGACGCCGTTTTGGGGCGAACTTGCGAGGGGGAGGGAGCCATCGCCGACCAGGATTGGAGCGTCCTGAAAACTTTGAAGCTGCATCGCACTGACGGCGAAACCATTCCGACCTTAAGCGAAATCCTGGATATTCTCGAAAAGGGCGCTCCCGCCCTGCGCCTGGAAATCAAGTACATGGTCGGCGGCGCTCGCTATCCTGGCCTCGAAGCGGAAGTCCTGAACGTGTTGCGCGAAAAGCAGTTACTGCATCGCACCACAATCACCGCGTTCGATCTCGCCGTGTTGGCCGAGGTCGCAATCCTGGCGCCGGGTGTTCCGACCATTCATTTGATCCGCGAGAAGGAATATGCCGAGGGCGGTCGCCAGGTCCTGGGCTATGCCAAGGACGCCCGGAATGCGGGCGTTCGTGAAATCGCAATCCGCGTCGAGCATCTCCAAGAGGGCGATGTGGCGATTTGCAACGCGCACGGCGTCGCCCTCGGCGTGTTTGCCGCCCACGACATCCCGTCGATCAACGTCGCGTTCGATATGCAGGTGTCGGCCTTCACCACCGACCGTCCGGATCTGGCCTTAAGCGTCCGCGATCAGAGGATCACTCCACCATCTCCCGGCAGAGTTCTGAGCAGCTCACCAAGGATGTATTGCAGAGCTGAAGCAGCTTGGCAGCAGGACGTTCATGACTGCGGCATTATCTGAGGTCATGGCGGTGGAAGTAGTCGCTCGGCGAACCTGTCTCTCCCGTTATGCCGCTTTAATGCGATCGCGTTGTGGGACGCTTGGGGAGCAATACCTGCGTGCTCCTCAGGGCTTGCTTATACAGCGAGGTAGCGCTGCTGAAGATTGGCTTCCGCATCGAAGGCTGCCCACGTTCCCGAGAACACGATCATCCCGCTGTCGATGAGATAGAGACGCTCCGTGCAGGTCCGGGCAAAGCGCACGTTTTGTTCCGCGATCAGACAAGCCGTTCCGTTAGCGGCTCTGAACGCGTTGATCTGCCGCGCCAGATCCTCGACGATCACGGGTGCAAGGCCCTCCGTCGGCTCGTCCAGCAGCAGGCAATCGGGACGCGCATAGATGGCGCGGGCAATTGCCAGGAGCTGTTGCTGGCCACCACTGAGTTCGAAGCCGCGCCGTTCCTGCAGGTCGCGCAGCAATGGGAAAAATCCGAAAATCTCTTCGAGCGAGTAGGCCGGACGATCGGTCCGGCATGCGTGCCCGCCCATCGCGATATTCTCGGCCACGGTGAGGTGCGGATAAATCCGCCGGTCCTCGGGCACGAAGCCGAGACCGCGGCGGGCGCGGGCGAAGGACGGCAAGGTCGTGATATCCTCGCCGCGGTGGCGGATGGGTCCGAGCACACGCGGGCCGCCGTTCATGATGCTCTTGAACAAGGTCGTTTTTCCGACCCCGTTGCGACCGAGAATCGCGACGCCTTCGCCATCCCCGATGTTAAGCGAAACATTCTGGACGATATGGCTGTCGCCGTAGAAGGCGTCGAGCGGCCCAACATCAAGCATGCACAGGCTCCGATCCAAGATAGATTTCGCGCACCTTTGGATCGTCCCGCACCTGTGCGGGCGTTCCGGTGATGACGACCGCGCCCTGATGCAGCACGGCGACGCGCGAGGCGAGACCGAACACAACCTCCATGTCGTGCTCGGTCAACACGATGGTCATGCCGTGGCGCGCCTTGATGGCGGCGATGAGTTCCGTCGCGGCGCGCCGGTCGGATGGCGCCATTCCGGCGGTCGGCTCGTCGAGCATGAGAATGCGCGGACGAAGCGCGAGGCTCATAGCAAGTTCAAGCCGCTTCTTGTCGCCGTGCGACAGCAAGCGCGCGACCTCGTTTCGCTTGTCGACAAGGCCCACTTCCAGCAACGTCTCCTCGACAAGATCCCGGGTCTCCGGCGAGGGGCGGCAGGCGAAGCCGCGGGTCACCGGCTTTCCGATGTTGCGGTGATAGGCTTCGATGGCGATCACCACGTTCTCGTCCGTCGTCAGGTCAGGGAACACACGCGCAACCTGGAACGAGCGGCCGAAGCCGAGCCGAACGCGTTTCCATTCCGGCATGCGCGTGACGTCCTGGCCCTCGAAGCTCACCGTTCCCGTGTCGGCGAAGACCTCGCCGCTCAGGACCTTGAACAACGTCGTCTTTCCGGCGCCATTCGGCCCAATCACCGCGAAGGTGTCTCCCTCCGCGACGGAGACATCGACGTCCTTGAGGACCTTGACCGAGGGATAATCTTTCACGATCTTCGTCGCGACCAAAAGAGGCGTGCCGCCCTGTGCAAATGCGGTCACCGGACCATCTCCGCCCTTGCGGCGACGGCCGGTCTGCGGATCATGCGATTGCCGAGGCGGGACAGCCCGCCAAGCAATCCACCGGGAAAAGCCAGGACGATCATCAGCAGGATGCACCCGACGACGATCTCGGACAGCCCGTGCAGCGTGCGAGTGCCATATTCGAGGACCGCGAAGCAAAGCGCGCCGACCACCGGTCCCCAGAAGCTCTGAACCCCGCCGAGCAGCGTGTAGAGAATCGGCCGCGCCGAAAATGTCCAATGGGCAATCTCGGGCGTCAACAATTGAAGCCAGGGACCATAAAGCGCGCCGGCGACCGCCGTGGCGCCGGCCGCGATCGCAAAGGATGTCAGGCGATATCCCTGGACGTTGATGCCGAGAAAGGCTGCACGTTCCGGATCCTGCTGAATACTTTTGAACACCCGCCCCATGCTGCCATGCACAACCCACCACAAGGCGATGGCGAGAAGCGCGCACATGGCGATCAGGAACCAATAATAATTGTCGCCGCGCGCGAGATCGATGGCACCAACTCCAAACGACAAAAGCGGCCGGCGGATCCCCGTCAGGCCATCTTCCTGACCGAGTGCCGGGATATAGGACAACAGCAGGTAAACGATCTGACTGAGCGCCAGCGTCAGGATCGCGAAATAGACGCCCACGGATCGGCGGAGCGCGATGATCCCCACGACGAGAGCCACGAACGCACCCAACAGCCCCGCTCCGGCGAAGAGCAGCAATGGATGCAATTGCGGAAACATCTTGGCGGTCCACGCGAATGCATAACCGCCAATGGCGAAGAACGACGCATGGCCGAAGCTGACAAGTCCGGTCTGGCCGAACATCAGGTTCCAGCTCAGCCCGAACACGATGTGCAGCACGAGGGTGCCGGCAACGAACACGATGCCCTTGTTGGCGACGAAGGGGAGCAACACGAGAATCACCAGGGCAACGGCGGCGATGAGGGCGTCGCGGCGCCAGTTGCTGCCGCTTGTTCGGAACATCATAGGCGTGCTCCCGCGATCAAACCCTGTGGACGTGCCAGCAGCATGACGGCCATGGCGACATAGAAGAAGATTCCCGGCACTTGCGGAAACAGGACCGAACCGTACGAGTCGACCACGCAAAGCAAGATCGACGCGAGGAACGCGCCTCGGATATTCCCCATGCCGCCGACGATCAAAACCCCGAAGGCCTGGACGACGAAGACGCTCGCCAAACTAGGCGACAGAGTCTGGTTCGGCAGCAGCAGGCCGCCGGCGAGACCGGCAAGAAAGAAGCCGATCACCACGATCCAGGCATAGAAACGCGGTACGTTGATGCCGAGCATGCCGGCCATCCAGGGATCGCTTGCAAGCGATTTCATGAGCTTGCCCGCGGCGGTGTGCTGGAGAATCCACTCGAGAACGGCGTAGCAGAGCACGCCAAGCGCGATGATGAAGAGAGCGAAGACGGGCATGACGAGGCCGCCGACCACCACTGCGCCCCCAAGGGCGTTTGGTGTCGTGACGCTGTGGAACGAGACGCCCCAGATCGCCTTGACGGCACCCTCGGAGATGAGCAGCAGCGCATAGGTGGCGATCAGCGAATAAGCCTCGTCCACTTGTTGCAATCGTCGAAAGATCAGACGCTCGACCACAAGCCCGCACAGTCCGACCGCGATGCCCGCCACGATGCTGATGAGCAGATAGGAGCCGACCGACATGTCGCCCCCGAACGCTCTCACGAGAGTGAACGCCAGATAAGCACCGATCATGAAGAAACCGCCATGGGCGAAATTCAGGATGCGGAGAATGCCGAAGATGAGCGTCAGACCGGTGGCGAACAGAAAGACCACCATCGCCGAAAAGAGCCCGTTGAAGACGGGGCTGAGGGTTAGCGCCAGCACAATCGTTCACCTGTCCGTCGACCTGCCGGCTCTCTGCCGACAGGTCTTGTGAGGGAGTGCAACTCAGAAACGCCGAGCCTCAGCTCAGCCCTTCTTGTTGTACAGGAACTTAAGCGCCTGACCGGGCGTCGGAGCCTCGCTCAGACCTTCGTCCTTGATGACTTTATAGTCGGTGATCTTCCAGCCTTGCTCGCTGTCATCCGGTCCGAACTGCACGAAGTTGATGTCGCAGATCGCCTGGTGGTCTTCCTTGCGGATTTTGCGCATGCCTTTGCACGAGTCGAATTCGAGGCCTTCGAGAGCCGCGATCACTTTATCGGTGTCGGTGCTGCCGGCCTTCTGGATCGCGTTGGCGTAAGCGAGGACCGACGTGTGGGCTTCGCCCACATAACCGGCCGGGTACTTGTCGCCGGTCATCTTCACATAGGCATCGTAGAGGTCGTCATTGATCTTGTGGCCCTTATAGGCGCCGTAGAACCAATGGAAGCCCGACCACAGGCCGGGAGGCGTGCTCTTGCCCATCGCCTGAGCGATGATGAACTCGCTGCCGGGATCGACCAACACCTTGAACTTCTTGGTGAGGCCGTAAGCAGCTGCCTGACCGAACATGGTCACCGCATCGCCGCCATAGACGCCGCAATAGAGGCCCTCGGACTTGCTGCGCATGAGCTGTGCGATGTCGTTCTTGTAATCCGTGGCGCCGAACTTCGCCCAGATCGCCTCGGTGATCTTCGCCTCTTTTTTGGTGAGTTCGGGATAGAACTGCAGCAGGCCGTCGACGAACGAATCCCAGTTCGACGTGCCGATGGCGGTCTGCGGATTGATCGCCGTCCATTCGGTTACGGCCGGATAGTCGGCTGCCACCAGCTTGGCGAGCGCGCGCTGGCGCGAATAGGCATGGTCGGCGGTGCGGAACACGTTCGGACTGAACTGGTCGTGGGTCAGTTCGTTGGCGGCCGCGGCCGAGACCACGAGCACCGACTTATCGGCCTGAAGGGTCGGCGCGATGGCAAGCGCGACACCGCTCGACAGAACGCCCAGCATGAGATTCACGCCGTTGCCCGACAGGTCCTTGGCGGCGGCGACGCCTGCGGCCGGAGCCGCCTTGTCGTCGCGGGTGACCAGTTCGATCTTGCGGCCCATCACGCCGCCGGCCTGGTTGATCTGGTTGACGGCGATCGTGGCGCCGGCGAGCTGATAGCGCCCGATGACTTCCTGCGAGCCGCTCAGCGGCGAGATCAGGCCGAGCCGGATCGGCTCGCCTTGCGCGAAGCTCGGGCGCGTGAAGCTCCCGAAAGCGCTCGCTGCGCCGAATACGGCCAGAGATCGGGTGATTTGGCGCCTTGAGAAGTCGTTCGACATAACTTTCTCCCTTGTGTGCTTATTTTATCAATCTAACGGTAGTTAGATTTTTACGTCCGTCAACGGCTATTGATGGACAGAATTAGTGCAGTTCTTCGGCATAGACGCCCGCGCTGAGAAGAGCGTTGGATCCTAGATCGGCACCCTGGCGATTGGTGTAGAAGCCAGCGCAAAGGCCGCCATCGACCGGCAGCAAAGCACCCGTGATATAGGATGCAGCGTCCGACAACAGGAACATGACCACGTTGGCGATTTCTTGCGGTTGAGCCATCCGGCCCATCGGCGTGCGGTTGATCAGCACCTCATCGAGCCAGCGCGGCGGAATTCCCTTGCGCACGAGCGGGGTATCGACGCCATTCGGCGCGACGGCGTTGACGCGGATGCCGCGACGCCCCCATTCCACCGCCAGCACGTCGGTCAATCCGGTCACGCCGAATTTCGCCGAGCAATAATTCGAACGTCCTGCAGCACCCCCAAGCGAGTTGACGGACGCAATGTTGACAATCGCTCCGCCGCCATGTGCGAGCATGCGTTTGCCGGCCGCCTGGCACGAGAGAAACATGCCCTTGAGATTGGTATCGACCACGAGGTCCCAGGTTGCCTCGTCCATCGCTTCCGCGGGAGCCGGGCGAGAGAGACCGGCGGCGGTAACCAGTCCGGTGATCGGCCCGAACGCCGCTTCGAGGGTGGCCGTCGCCCTCTCGGTGGCGTCCGCTTGGCGCACATCGAAGGTCAGGGCGATCGCTTTGCCGCCTGCCGCGTTGATCGAGTCCGCGACGCTTTTCGTGGCATCGTCCTGCAAATCGCCGATGCCGACAGCAGCCCCCGCCTTCGCAAGGGCGCGCGCCGTCGCTTCGCCGATACCCGACGCCGCGCCGGTGACCATGACGGTGCTGCCGGTGAAATTGAAGCTGGCGTCGCGCGAGGAAGGCCGCATTGAAATCCTTCTCATCTCCGAAAAATATCGAAGGACCGGCGGGTTGAGCAAAATCACGACGATTCAAATCTAACACACGTTAGATATTTGGTCAAACGCCGCTTCACCGCATGTTTGCGGCTGAATCATGGGAGAAGGAAACAGAGCTTTCCGTTGCTCCGCGCCGCGCCTAAAAACAACAAAGGGCGTAGGTGCGGGGGCGGCGGATGGCGGAATTCGATGATCAGGTTTGCGTGATCACGGGCGGTGGCCGTGGAATCGGGCGCGCCATCGTCGAGATGTTCGCGGCAGAAGGCGCGGAGGTGCATTCGATCGATATGATCGAACAGCCGGCTCTTGATCGGCCGGGCAACATTCATTTTCACACGTGCGACATCACGGATCTGTCGGCTGTCGAGAAATTTTTCGCGGAGCTGGCAACTCGGGGGAGAAGGCTCGACGTTCTCGTCAACAATGCCGCGACCGTGACCCGTGCGGTCCCGATCACCGACCTGTCGCCACAGGAATGGAATCGTACAATGGCGGTCAACATCACCGGCGCGTTCAACATGACCCGGAGCGCTCTGCAGTTAATGGGGAAGGGTGCGCGGATCATCAACCTGGCGTCGACCTTCGCCCATGTGGGCTCGCCCGGACGAGTCGCCTATTCGACCACAAAGGGTGCGATCCTGGCCTTCACACGGAGTCTCGCCCTCGATACGGCGCCCCTGGGCATCCGGGTCAATTCCATCTCGCCCGGCGGAATTGCGACCGATCGCTTGATTGAACTGTTCGGGTCGGAGGAGGCGGCCGAAGCCCATCTCGCACCCCTTCACCCCATCGGACATACCGGCAGGCCCGCCGATATCGCCAACGCCGTCTGGTACTTGGCCTCGAGGCGGGCAACCTTCATGACCGGGGCCGATCTTCTGGTCGATGGCGGCTACACGGCGCAATAGGCAAAGGATATCGACAATCCCCGAGCCCGGATCAGATCCTGCTTGCCAAACTTTCGAACGTCCGTTAGATTTTTGCGAGGATAAAAGTCGACTCCTTGTCGACCCAAATGGATGGCTTGCATGGCGAAGTACAATTTGATCGCGCTGACGAACCCCCTCGAAGGCCGCGATGCGGAGTTTAACGACTGGTACACGAACGAACATTTGGCGGATGTGCTGAAGCTTCCGGGCGTGACCGGCGCCCAGCGCTACCGCATGTCGGATGTTCAGCACCGTCCTGGCCCGTTCGAATGGAAATATATGGCGGTTTATGAGATCGAGATCGACGATATCAAAAAGACTCTCTCGGCGCTGTCGGCCGCCAGCGGCACCGACGCCATGCCGCTGTCCCCTGCGCTTTCCCCCGACCGCATGGTGTGGATCTACGAGCCGATCACCGACAAAGTCGCAAAGCCCGCCTGACACCTGAATACGATCGATCAACACCAACGCGCCGGTCAAGTGCGCGCCCATCACCGGAGTGCAAACGAAGCCATGAAAGTGCTCGTTCCTGTCAAGCGTGTCGTCGACTACAACGTCAAGATCCGGGTCAAATCGGATGGCTCCGGCGTCGAGCTTGCCAACGTCAAGATGTCGATGAATCCCTTTGACGAAATCGCCGTCGAGGAAGCCCTCCGATTGAAGGAAGCCGGCAAAGTCGAGGAAATCGTCGTCGTGTCGATCGGCCCCGCCCAGGCGCAGGAGACCCTGCGCACGGCATTGGCCATGGGTGCCGACCGCGCCATTCTGGTGAAGGTCGATCATGCGGTCGAGCCGCTCGGCGTCGCCAAGGTCCTCAAAGGAATCGTCGATGCCGAGCAACCGGGCCTCGTGATCCTCGGCAAGCAGGCCATCGACGACGACGCCAACCAGACTGGCCAGATGCTGGCGGCCCTTCTCGGATGGGCACAGGGCACGTTCGCGTCGAAGGTCGAGATCGATGGCGGTAAAGCGCGCGTGACGCGCGAGGTCGACGGCGGCCTGCAAACGATCGAATTGACGCTGCCCGCCATCGTCACCACCGACCTTCGGCTCAACGAACCGCGCTATGCGTCGCTTCCTAACATCATGAAGGCCAAGAAGAAGCCGCTCGACGAAAAGAGCGCAGCGGATTTTGGCGCCGACATAGCGCCTCGCCTGGAGATCCTAAAAACTGAGGAACCCGGCGGCCGCAAGGCTGGTGTGAAGGTCAAGTCCGTGGCCGAGTTGGTCGACAAGCTCAAGAACGAAGCCGGCGTGCTCTAAGCGTCGCGACGAGGAGACAGACCGATGACCATTCTTGTGATCGCCGAACACGATAACGCGACCCTGTCCGATCAGACCGCCAAGGCCTTGTCGGCGGCGCTGAAGATGGGCGGCGAGGTCGATATTCTGGTGGCGGGAAACGCCGCCAGACCTGCAGCCGAAGCTGCTGCCAAACTGACCGCCGTGCGCAAGGTGTTGCTGGCCGAGGCTCATGAACTGAGCGAGCGTCTCGCCGAACCTCTGGCGGGTCTCATCGTGGCATTGGCCGGTTCCTACGACGCCATCGTTGCGCCAGCGACCGCGTCGGGCAAGAACGTCCTGCCGCGGGTGGCTGCGCTTCTTGACGTCTCGCAGATCTCGGAAATCACCGAGGTGATCTCATCCGACACGTTCAAGCGTCCGATCTATGCGGGCAATGCGATCCAGACCGTACGCTCGACCGATGCCAAGAAGGTCATCACCGTGCGGACCGCGTCCTTTCAGGCAGCGCCCGAACGGCGGCTCCGCGCCAATCGAGACCGTGCAGGCTCCCGTCGATCCGGCGCTTTCGATCTTCGTGGAAAACAATCTTTCGAACAGCGACCGGCCGGAATTAACGTCGGCCAGGATCATCATCTCGGGTGGCCGCGCGCTTGGCTCGGCGGAAAAATTCCAGGAAGTCATGGTGCCGGTGGCTGACAAACTCGGTGCGGCTTTAGGCGCCAGTCGTGCGGCGGTCGATGCGGGCTACGCGCCCAACGATTGGCAGGTCGGGCAGACCGGCAAGGTCGTTGCACCCGAGCTCTACATTGCGGTCGGCATTTCAGGAGCGATCCAGCATCTGGCGGGCATGAAGGATTCGAAGATCATCGTCGCCATCAACAAGGACGAAGAGGCTCCCATTTTCCAGGTCGCGGATTACGGTTTGGTGGGGGATCTCTTTGCGCTCATGCCGGAACTCGAAAAGGCGCTTTGACATGACCGACGTCACCGGCGCCCTGGCCGGCCTGAAGGTGATCGACCTCACCCAGATGCTGGCCGGTCCCTATTGCACGATGCTGCTGGCCGACCAGGGCGCGAGCGTGATCAAGATCGAGCCGATCAACGGCGATCCCACGCGCCATTTCGGCCCGTTTCGCGCGGACGACGCCGTCCATCATTTCGGCGGCTATTTCCAGAGCACAAACCGCAACAAGAAGAGCGTTGCGATCGACCTTAAATCGCCTGAAGGCACGGCGCTTTTTCTCAAGCTCGCAAAAGACGCCGATGTCGTCGTCGAGAATTTCCGCGCCGGCGTCATGGACCGGCTGGGCATCGGTTACGAAGTGCTCGCGGCCCAAAATCCGCGTCTGGTCTACGGAGCCATTCGGGGCTTCGGAGACCCGCGCACGGGCAGTTCTCCCTATATGGATCGTCCGGCTTTCGACGTGGTTGCTCAGGCGATGGGCGGCGCGATGGGAATCACCGGCCCGGACGCGGTGACACCCATGAAGATAGGGCCCGGCGTCGGCGATATCTTTCCGGCTTCGCTGGCTGCCTTCGGCATCATGGCGGCGTTGCACCATGCGGGGCGGACGGGGCAGGGACAATTCGTCGACGTGGCGATGTATGACGGGATTCTCGCCATGTGCGAGCGCATCGTCTATCAGTATTCCTATGCGGGAAAGTCACCGGTGCCGGAGGGAAATCAGCATCCCATCCTGTGCCCGTTCGGCACGTTCCGCGCGAAAGACGGGCAGGTGACGGTGGGCTGTCCTCGCGATTCCTTCTGGCGCGAACTGGCCACCATCATGGGTCGGCCGGAACTGGTCGACGATCCAAAATTCTCCTCCAATAACGCGCGCCTTGCCCATTCGAGCGAGACGGTGGCCCTCGTCGAAGAATGGACTGCTGCGCGCACCAAGGCTGAAATCGCGTTGGCGCTCGACGGACGTGTCCCCTTCGGACCCGTCAACACGGCCGCTGACATTTACGCCGATCCGCATGTGGTCGCGCGCAACATGCTGGCGGAGGTCGAGCATCCGGGATCGTCGACGCCGGTTACTATCGCGTCGACACCCGTGAGGATGACCGCGACGCCGGGCGGTGTTTTTCATCGCGCGCCGCTGGTCGGCGAGCACACGAACGAAGTGCTCTCCGCGTTCGGTCTTCTCGAGCCAAGAGATCGCAGGGTTGAAAGCCAGGAATGTGATCGCCGGGGAATGAATCCCGGCGCTCAGCGGATGGG
The DNA here is from genome assembly GCA_963828985.1 of uncultured Alphaproteobacteria bacterium. Taxonomy (GTDB): domain Bacteria; phylum Pseudomonadota; class Alphaproteobacteria; order Rhizobiales; family Beijerinckiaceae; genus Microvirga. The sequence goes on along the minus strand of CAWHGT010000003.1, from coordinate 402,072 downwards.
CGAGAAGCTGGTGGGCTTCAGGATCGTCGTTTCCATGGTCTGGATGTAGGGAGTTGTCTTGGGGCCGAACGCGATCCAGGCGGGATCGGCATAGAGCTTCGCGCGCAAATCGTCGCGCTGCTGCATGTCGTCGTAGCCCCACATGGTGATGACCTGGTTGAGCGTGCCGATCTCGGAGACGAAATAGCCGATCAGCTTCAGGTATTTGGTGTGCAATGCCAGACCCTCGGCCTCATAAAGCGCGAGGAATTCCTGCAGTTTGCCGGGGTGGAACGTGTAGGTGCGCTTCTCGATGATCACGGTCGTTTCCAGGTTTTTACGTATTCTCGGACGCACGTTAATCCTGTTCTCGACTAAATTCAAACAAATGTTAGAATAACTCCAAGCGCCTGAACCCACCGAGCGTTTTGCGAGGCGGCAAAGGCTAAAATCACCCGGAGGCGATATGTTGGAACGAACTCTCTTTTCCGCCGAGCACGAGATGTTCCGCGAATCCGTCCGTCGCTTCATGGAGCGCGAACTCGCGCCGCACCATGAGGAGTGGGAGGAAAAGGGCGAAGTGCCGCGCTGGGCATGGAAGAAGGCCGGCGAGCAGGGTTTCCTTTGCGTCGCGATCCCCGAAGAATGGGGCGGTGTGGGCGCGGACCGGCGCTATTCGATCATCCTGATGGAAGAGCAGGCGCGCCTCAACCTCACGGGGCTCGGCTTCGCACTGCATTCCGATATCGTGGCGCCTTATATCGACCATTACGGCACCCGCGAGCAGAAGCTTGCCTGGCTGCCCAAGATGGCGTCCGGCGATGCCATTGCGGCGATTGCCATGACGGAGCCGGGCGGTGGCTCGGATCTGCAGGCGATCCGCACCACCGCCATCAGGGATGGCGACGAATACGTGATTTCCGGCCAGAAGACCTTCATCACCAACGGCCAGACCGCCGACCTTTTCCTCGTCGCGTGCAAGACCGACCGCTCGGAAGGCGCACGCGGCATCAGCCTCGTGATGGTGGAGGCCGATCGCGCCGGGTTCGAGCGCGGACGCCGGTTGAAGAAACTCGGCACCAAGGCGCAGGATACCTCGGAGCTGTTCTTCAACGACGTGCGCGTGCCGGTCACGAATCTCATCGGGGAGGAAGGGCAAGGGCTTCGGCTACATGATGCAGGAACTCGCCTGGGAGCGCATGCATGTAGGCATCCAGGCCGTATCGTGCTGCGAGGCCGCGATCCAATGGACCATCGATTATACCAAGCAGCGCCGCGCCTTCGGCAAGGCCATCATCGATTTCCAGAACTCGCGCTTTACCCTCGCGGAGATGAAAACCGAGGTGCAGGTCGGGCGTGTCTTTCTCGACCGATGCCTGGAAGCGGTGCTCGAAGGCAAGCTCGACACCACGACCGCCGCCATGGTCAAGCTGTGGACCAGCGAGATGCAGGGCAAGGTGCTCGATGCCTGTCTGCAGCTGCATGGGGGCTATGGCTTCATGTGGGAATATCCGATCACCCGCGCCTATGCGGATGCCCGCGTGCAGCGCATTTATGCGGGTACCAACGAGATCATGAAGGAATTGATCGGCCGCACGCTCTGATCAAGGATGCCGAGGCTATCGCCCTTCGGCACTGTCCCAGTTTCGGGTCGCGAATTCCCGCCAGGTGACGGGTTTGCGGCCGGTCACTGCCTCCAAAGTGTCGTAGACCGCGTCGGTCAACGGCATGGTGCCGGCCTCGATCTCCGCGATGCCGGCAGCCAGGCTCGCGGCATAGACGGGTTCCATGCCCTGTTTCAAAAGGATCGGCAAAAGGCTCTCGGCCGGTCGCGGAAGATAGGCGACGGGGCCCCGCGTGACGTCCGTCAGGATCGCCGCGACTTCGCTCATGGTGAGGGCCTCGGAGGCGATCGGATAGGTCTTGCCGGCATGCTTGTCGGGATCGCGCAAGGCTTCGACGGCTACCGCTGCCATGTCGTCTGACGACACCCAGCTCACCCGCCGGTCGCCGATGAAATGCACCACGCGGTCGGGGCGATGACGGAACCCGCTCCAGACCGTGTCGATAAAAAAATTGGGCCGCAGATGGGTGTAGGAAAATCCCATCGCCTCGATGGCGCGTTCGACCAGCTGATGCCAGGCGAAATGGGCATGAGGGGTATCATCGGCCGCCAGAGCGCCCAGATGAACGATATGGCGGACGCCAGCCGCCTTTGCGGCATCGAGCAGGCGCTTCGAATGGACCATCATGTCGACGGTGTAGCCGGTGATGAGAAAGAGGGCGTCCACGCCTTCAAGGGCGGGTCGCAGGGTCTTCGGGTCGTCGTAATCGAAGGGCACAGGAGTAAATCCCCTGCGCCGAACCTTATCCGCGCTGGCCTCGCTCCGGGCCGCTCCCAGGAGTTCGATCTCGCCCTTTGAAGCGTCGGGTGCAAGCAGCCTTAGGGCAGCTCCGCCGACCGTGCCGGTTGCCCCCGTGATGAGGATACGTCTCGTCATGATGGCCGTTTCCTGACTGCATATTAAATCTAACGCTTGTTCGTTTTATATGAGACGGGCCCGGTCCTTGTCCAGCGCCGGTGGGCCTCGCCCTTTCCGGTGCGTATTCAGAAATTAAGCGTGGCACGGAATCGGCGCTTGCGCTGTTTTCGAACGAGTGTTAGTTTTTGCTCGCGCTCCCCGCCAGTACGGGAGCCGAACATTGGATCCGGAGAGATCCGCCGCGAGCCTCTCACCGTCTCGGCATATCAGGGAGCTAGGTCATGCGTCGTCTGGAAGGCAAACTCGCCGTCGTCACCGGTGCTGCAAACGGCATCGGTCGCGCGACCGCATTGAGGTTCGCCACCGAAGGCGCCGACCTCGCGATCCTCGACATGGATGAGGACGGGCTCAACGGCACCGCCGAGAAGGCGCGGGAGATCGGCGCGAAAGTGCTGACGATCACCGCCAACTGCACCGACGAAGAGGTGGTCGTCGAAGCCTTCAAAAAAATCTACAAAGATTCCGGCTTCGTCCACATTCTCATGAACAATGTGGGACAAAGTGCGCGCGAGCGCGCATCGGAATTCTACGCCTCGTCGTCGGATGTCTGGCGTTTCGTGTTGAACGTTTCGCTGATGGCAACGCTGATATCGTCCCGCCAGGTTGTGCCGGCGATGCGCGAAGCCGGCAAGGGCAAGATCGTCAACGTCGCGTCCAACGCGGGCCTCGCCGGCGAAATCGGCTTGTCGGAATATGCGGCAGCCAAGATGGGCGTCATCGGCTTCACCCGATCCCTGGCGCGCGAACTTGCGCCGTTCCGGGTGAACGTGAATGCGGTTTGTCCCGGCGTCACCAAGACGAAAGTGCTCGGTGCGATTTCCGAGGAAATCCTCGAGAAAATCCGCCAGTCCATTCCGCTCGGATATTTCGCCGAGCCCGAAGACATCGCGGCGACCGCCGCTTATCTCGCCAGCGAGGATTCCCGCTACATGACCGGCCAATCGGTCGTCGTGGATGGCGGACGCTGGATGATCTGATCGCGCCGGCATTCGGCGGTCGGCCAACGAACTTTTTTATTTGCGGACCCGCAAACCAACAAAAAGGTACCAGTGGAATGAGTAAGATGCTGGAAAACAAAGTGGCGCTTGTGACGGGCGCCGGACGTGGCATCGGTCGCGAGATCGCCATGATGATGGCGGCGCACGGCGCCAAGGTCGTCGTCAACGACCCCGGCGTGTCGCTCGAAGGCAACGACGAGAGTGATGCGCCGGCGCGCGACGTCGTCCGCGAGATAACCTCCGCGGGTGGCGAGGCGATTGCCGATTTCGGCTCGGTCTCCGATCCGGCCTCGGCGCGTGAGATGGTCGGCGCGGCGGTCGAAAAATTCGGCAAGATCGACATCGTCGTCAACAATGCGGGCATCCTGCGCGACGTCATCTTCCACAAGATGACCGACAGCGATTGGGATTCGGTCCTGAAGGTCCATCTCTACGGCAGCTTCAACGTGAGCCGCGCCGCCGCTGAGCATTTCCGCAAGCAGGAGAGCGGCACCTTCGTTCACATGACATCGACCTCCGGTCTCGTGGGCAATCCCGGCCAGGCGAATTATTCGGCGGCCAAGATGGGCATCGTCGGATTGTCGAAATCCCTTGCTCTCGACATGGCGCGATTCAACGTCCGCTCCAACTGCATTTCGCCCTTCGCCTGGAGCCGCATGGTCGGCTCGATTCCGAACACGCCGGATCAGGAGGAGCGCCTGAAAAATCTGCGGATGCTCACGCCCGATAAGATCGCGACGCTCGCCGTGTTCCTTGCAAGCGACGACGCGAGGGAAGTCAACGGCCAGATCCTCGCCGTTCGCGGCAACGAGATCTTCCTGATGAGCCAGCCGCGCCCGCTACGCTCGGTTCATCGCTCGGAAGGCTGGACGCCCGAAACCCTGCGCGACCACATGCTGCCGACCCTCAAGACCTCGTTCATTCCGCTCGAAATGTCGCGCGACGTGTTTTCGTGGAACCCAGTTTGATGGCAACGGATTTTCAGCGGTATGACGACGTCGCAATTGGCGACATCATGCCGCCGGATCCCATTCGATTCGAAGCGAAGGCTGAGGTCGTAGACGCGTTCCTGAAGGCGACGGGGAACGACGACCCTCGTTACCGCGACGGCGACGCGGTGCGCCGTGTGCCCTCCATGCTGGCGTCGTTCTATCTGATCGATCTCCTCAACGCGCGGCGGAGTCCGCCCGGTGGCATACACGCGAAGCAGGCCGTGCGATTTCATCGTTCGATTGCAATCGGCGAGACTTTGCACCTGCAGGCGCGCATCGTTGAAAAATATACCCGCAAGGAGCGCCCTTACGTAGTCGCCGAGTTCGAGGCGCGGGCGGATGACGGCGCGCTCGTCGCGAGCGGACGGATCACCTCGATCTGGGGGAAAGACGCATGAGCGCCGATTTCGTACCGCGTACACCGGGCGATCTCCCGGCGCAGTTCGCCATTGGGGCTGAGCTTCCCGTTCTGCGGCGCCTCGTCACGCAGCCGATGATCGATGCCTATGGCCACGCATCGGGCGACCTCAACCCGATCCACATGGACCCGGACTATTCCCGCACCGGCCCGTTCGGACGCACCATCGCTCACGGCCTGATGACGCTCGCCTTCGTGGCGCAGATGTTGAACGAGTGGACGGACGGGCACTTCGATGAAAGTGGCGAGATCGACATCGCCTTCGTGGGACCGGTCTATACCGGCGATGAGCTGACCATTACCGGCGTGGTCGAAACCGTCGACTTCTCCGATGACGGCGCGGTCGCGCGCGTCAAGTTGATTTGCAAGGCGGGCGACAGGTCCATTCTGGCCGGTGCCGCGATCCAGCCCATCTCACCCATAAGGAAAGCCTGAAGCATGGCGCGCGAAGCAGTGATCGTAGGTGTCGGCGATGTGCCGCTGAAGGATGGCCGGGTCGTCGGTGGCGGCTCCGTGCTGCAGGTTCAAGCGCGCGCCGCCAAGGCCGCATTGGACGATGCCGGCATCGCGATGCGCGATGTGGACGGTCTGTTGGTTGCGGGCATGTGGGGCAATCCGGGACCTGGCCTTCTGGCATCCGTAACGCTCGGAGAATATCTCGGCATCTTCCCGCGTTTCGCCGATACGACGAATATCGGTGGTTCAGCGTTTGAGGCCCACGTGGCGCACGCCGCGATGGCCATCGAGGCCGGCTATTGCGACGTGGCGCTGATCGTCTATGGCAGCACGCAGAAGAGTGAGCGTAGCCGCACCCTGGGAGGACGCCCTTCCGTTCTCACCATGCAATTCGAAAACGTCTGGGGCATTCCGCAGCCTGTCGGCGGCTATGCGCTCGCCGCCATGCGTCACATGCACGAGCATGGCACGACGCAGGAGCAGCTGGCCGAGATCGCCGTCGCGACGCGTAAATGGGCCAGCCTCAATCCCGAAGCCACGATGCGAGATCCGATCACTATCGACGACGTGATGGCATCGACCCGCATCTCCGATCCGTTGAAGCTGCTCGATTGCTGCCTTGTCACCGATGGGGCGGGCGCCGTCGTGATGACGACGGCCGAGAATGCCAAGGCGCATGGCAGCCGCGCGATCAACGTGCGCGGCTATGGCGAGGCGCACACGCATTGGAGCATTGGCGCCATGCCGGACCTGGCGCGGCTGACCGCTGCAGAAATGTCGAGCAAGGCCGCGTTCGAAATGGCGGGTGTCAGCCACGATTCCATCGACGTGGTCGAGTGCTATGACAGCTTCACCATCACGGTCCTGATGACGCTGGAAGCGCTTGGTTTCTGCAAGCGCGGCGAGGGCGGTCAGTTCGTATCCAACCAGCGCACGGCGCCGGGCGGCGATTTCCCGCTCAACACCAATGGCGGCGGCCTCTCCTATTGCCACCCCGGCATGTACGGCATCTTCCTGTTGGTCGAGGCGGTGCGCCAGCTGCGCGGCGACGCTGGCGACCGGCAGGTTGCCGGGGCCAAGACCGCGCTTGTTCATGGGACCGGAGGAACGCTGTCGTCCGGCGGCACCGTGATCCTCTCCAACCATTGAGGAATCCGACAATGTCCGAGACCGCCACTGCCACCTACGAAAAGCCGCTTCCCGTCATCGATCCCGGCACCAAGCCGTTCTGGGATGCGGCCCGCGACCAGCGCCTGGTGATCCCGAAATGCCGCTCGTGCGGCAAGTACCATTTTTATCCGCGCGAATTGTGCCCCCATTGCCACTCGGCCGATCTCGAATGGACTGAAGTGAGCGGCAAGGGCGAGATCTATTCGTACACCATCGCCCGCAAGCCGGCCGGACCCGTCTTCGCCGCCTGACGTGCCGTATGTGATCGCCATGATCACACTCGACGAAGGTCCGCGAATGCTCACGAATATCGTCACGGATGATGTGGAGACAATCCGCATCGGCGACAGGGTGAAAGTGTCATATGACCAGGTGACGCCCGAAGTCACGCTCGCGAAATTCACGGCGGACAAGACCTGACATGAAGGCGATCCACGTTCCGGAGGAAATCTTCGCCATTGGCGAGAGCCTCATCCGCTTCATCGACCAGGAAGTGGTGCCGCTCGAGAACGCCAACAAGGCGATCCTCGCAAGCGAACGCACGATCTACGACGACAGGGGCCGGTTCACGCCCGAGGTCGACGCGCTCCGTCGCGAGGTGCGCGAGCGCTCGTCCCGGCAGGGATTCTATACCATGTTCGGGCCGGAGGAGATCGGAGGCGGCGGGCTTGGCCCGGTTGCGGCGGTCTATCTCAACTGGCTGCTCTCGGCCCATTGCGGCCCGGGCCGCGTCCTGATTCATCCCGTGGTCATTCCGTCGCCCTTCACGAATGGCTTGTCGCCGGTTCTGACCAATCTCGCCCCCGAGGTCCGGGAACGTTATCTGCCGGGGCTGGCGAGCGGCGAGAAGACTCTCTGTTTCGGCTTGAGCGAGCCCGATGCGGGCTCGGACGTCTTCGCCATGAAGACGAAAGCGGTCCGCGATGGCGACGGTTGGGTGATCAATGGATCGAAGCAATGGATCACCAACGGCCCCTATGCCGAATATGCGATGATCTTTGCGGTGACCGACCCGGAACTTGCCTCGCAGCGCAAGGGCGGCATCACGGGTTTCTTCGTCGACGCGAAGGCGGCTGGATTTTCGGTGGTGTCGACGATCCCGATCATGGGTCACCTCGGCGCCGAGATCGGCATCCTGTCGTTTACGGACATGCGCGTTCCGGACGACCAGCGCCTTGGCCCCGTCGGCCAGGGTCTGAAGGTGGCCCTGCAGGGCGTCAATACGGGCCGTCTTGGCCTGTCCGCAACATGCATCGGGCTCGCCCGCTGGGCGTTGGACCAGGCGCTCGCTTACGCCAAGGTCCGCAAGACTTTCGACAAGCCCATCGGCGAGCATCAGGCCGTGCAGATCCTGATCGCCGATAGCGCTGCCGATCTCTACGCGGCCGAGACCATGCTGCTCGATTGCGCGATGAAGCTCGAACGCGGAGATCGTGCGTCTGGCCGAAACCTCCATGGTCAAGCTGCATTGCACCGAGGCCGCCAACCGCGTGTTCGACCGCTGCATTCAGGTGCATGGCGGCATGGGCCTGACAAACGAACTGCGTCTCGAGGAAGGCTATCGCTTCACCCGCTCCATGCGCATTCCCGATGGCACCAGCGAAATTCAACGTCGCACGATCGCCCGCGAGCTGATCGCGTCCGGCGTCAACTTTTAGGCCGAACCGATCATGAAAAACCTCACGCCATCCAGCCTCGATCACCTGTTTCGTCCGCGGTCCGTTGCGATTCTGGGCGCATCGGACGATCCGACCCGCATCTCCGGGCGCCCGGTGCGCTATCTCATCGAAGGCGGTTTTGCGGGGCCGATCTATCCGGTCAATCCCAATCGACAGACGGTGCAAGGGTTGAAGGCCTATCCATCCTTGTCCGATGTGCCGACCGTGCCCGACGTGGCGCTTCTTGCGGTCCCGGCCGGACTGACGGAAGCAGCCGTCAAGGAATGCATCGCGAAGGGCGTGCGGGGTGCGGTGATCTTTTCGGCAGGCTATGCTGAAAGCGGCGAGGAAGGACTCGCCATTCAGCAGCGCATCGCCGACATGGCGCGGGAAGGTAACTTGCGCCTTCTGGGACCGAACTGCCTTGGCGTCTTCAACCCGCAGATCGGCTTCTTCGGCACCTTCACGCAATCCCTCGACCGGGGCGAGATGCCCAAGCCCGGGCCGCTCGGCATCATCAGCCAGAGCGGCGCTTATGGATCGCACATCGCCTACCTCGCCCGCCGGCGTGGCATCGGCATCAATTACTGGATCACCACCGGCAACGAAGCCGATGTGGATGTTTCCGAGGCGCTTGAATGGATGGCCGGGCAACCGGACGTCAAGGTCATCATGGCCTATGTGGAAGGCGTGCGCGACGGCGCGCGCTTCCGGGCGGCACTCGAACTGGCACGCCAAAACCGCAAGCCCATCGTGATGATGAAAGTCGGGCGTTCGGAAGTCGGCGCAAAGGCCGCGAGTTCTCACACCGCGTCGCTGGCGGGTTCGGACGCCATCTACGATGCGCTGTTCAAGCAATACGGTGTGCATCGCGCCGCCACCACGGAGGAGCAGATCGATGTCGCCTATGCGTGCGCGCGCGGAATTTTCCCGACCGGAAACCGGCTCGGTGTGGTGACTTTGTCCGGCGGCGCGGGTGTGCTGATCTCGGATTCGGCCGAGAAGCATGGTCTCGACGTCGCTCCGATGCCAGCTGGCGCGCAGAAGAAGCTCAAGGAATTGCTGCCCTTTGCGTCGGTTGAGAACCCTGTCGATACGACCGCGCAGGCGCTCAACGATATGAGCCTGCTGGCCAGGAACATGGAGGTCATCCTTGAGGATGGCGGTTATGACGCCATTCTGGGCTTCTTCTCCACCGTTCCGAACACCCGCACCCTGTCGGGGCCGCTCAAGCAAGCGATTGCGGATGGCTGCTCGCGTTTTCCCGATCGCCTGATCGCCATGGCGATGATCGGCGATGACGACGTGGTGCGCTCTTATGAAGACAGCGGCTTCCTGGTCTTCGAGGATTGCGATCGCGCGGTGCTGGCGCTCGCGGCGCTGACGCGGTTCGCGCGTGGCTTCGACGCCGTGGAAGCGACGCCGGACGTGGCTGCGGCGGAATCGATCGGCGAGGCGGCCCTTTCCGAATTCGCCGCGAAGGCGCTGCTCGGCAAGGCGGGCATTCCCTTCCTCGACGAGCGCCTCGTGAAGGCAGCCGAGGAGGCCGCGACAGCGGCCGATTCCATCGGCTATCCGGTGGTCATGAAGATCGTCTCGCCCGATATCGAGCACAAGACGGAAATCGGCGGCGTCCTGGTGGGACTTGCCGACCGCAATGCCGTCACTGAAGGTTTCGCGACCCTGATGGCGCGCGCGGCGCAACATCGGCCGGATGCGGCGATCGAGGGCATCCTGGTTGCGCCGATGGCCAAGAAGGGGGTCGAGACCATCATCGGCGTCAGCCGCGATCCCGTCTTCGGACCCGCCGTCATGTTCGGCCTCGGCGGCGTTCACGTGGAAGTGCTGAAGGACGTGACGTTCCGCCTGGCGCCCTTCGGGCGCGCGGAGGCCATGCGCATGATCGACGAGATCCGGGGTCGGGCGCTCCTATCCGGCGTCCGCGGCTCTCCCGCCTCGGATGTCGAAGCGCTGGCCGAGATGCTGGTGCGGATCTCCCATTTTGCCGCGGCCCATCGCGACGACGTTGAGACTGTCGATCTGAACCCTGTGCTGGCGCTCCCTGAGGGCGAGGGTGTCGTTGCTCTCGACGCGCTCGTTGTGCCCAGACGCGGGCTTGAAGTTTAGGGTTTTTCGAACTACCGTTAGAAAATTATTCGGACGAATAACGTCCCGCCGCTTCCGGGAGGATCAGGGCAATGGATTACTCAGGTTACAAGTTCATCAAGTTCGACCAGAGCGGCCGCACCATGACCGTCACGTTCAACCGCCCCGAGCAGTTGAACGCCATGACGGCGGCGATGCACGAGGAGACCTCGCGGGTTTTCTACGACCTCGGCATGGATCACTCCATCGACGTCGTGATCCTCACCGGCGCCGGCAAGGCTTTCAGCGCAGGCGGCGATATCGCCGGCATGCGTGAGATGTATGAGAAGCCGGCCTTGTTCGACCTCGGCATCAACGAAGCCAAAAAGGTCGTGTTCGGCATTCTCGATTGCGACAAGGTTCTCATCTGTAAGATGAACGGCGACGCCGTCGGCCTCGGCGCGACCATCGGCCTGTTTTGCGACGTGATCTTCGCGGCCGACCATGCCCGCATCGGCGACCCCCATGTGCGCGTAGGCCTTGCCGCCGGCGATGGTGGTGCGATCATCTGGCCGCAGCTCATCGGGTATGCGCGCGCCAAGGAATACCTCCTGACCGGTGATCTCATCACGGCCAAGGATGCGGCAGCGATGGGCCTCATCAACTACGCGGTGCCGGCAGAAGAACTCGACGCAAAGGTCGATGCCTTTGCCAAGAAGATTGGCGCGGGCGCTATGAAGTCGATCAAGTACACCAAGACGGCCATCAATATCGGCCTGAAGCAGCTCGCCCATTCGATGATGGACACCTGCATGGCCTACGAGGCCCTGACGAACCACACAGACGATCACCGCGAGGCGATCGAAGCCTTCAGCGAGAAGCGCCGGCCTGTTTTCACCGGCAATTAAGACGCGCGGCGCTGGGCCCGGTCACGGTCCCAGCCAGCAACCGGGAGGATAACCTATGGATTTCGGCGAACCCGAACATATCGGCATGCTGCGCGAAAGTATCCGTCGCATGCTGGAGCGCCACGCGCCGCGCGAGCAGATGGCGAAATGGGACGCCGAGGACAAGGTTCCCCGGGCGCTGATGGATAAGATCCGTGATCTCGGCGTCTGCGGCATGACCATCCCGGAAGAATATGGCGGCACCGGTCGCGACATCCTTGCCACGATGGTGACGGTCGAGGAATTGTCTCGGCGCTCCATGGTTATCGGCACGCTGTTTCTCATGAATGCCTGTTACGGCAGCATGAACATTCTGGCATCCGGAAGCCTCGAACAGAAACAGCGCCTGCTGCCGAAGCTCGCGAATGGCGAATTGCTGTTCGCCTACGGTCTGTCCGAGCCGGATGTCGGTTCGGATCTCGCCAGCGTGTCCACCCGTGCCGAGCGCCGGGGCGACAAGGTCATCATCAACGGCAACAAGCGCTGGTGCTCGGGCGCCGAGATTGCCGATTACATCTACGCACTTGTGCGCACCGGCGATCCAGAGGCGCGCTACAAGAACTTGTCCCTTGTGCTGATTCCGCCGACCGCCAAGGGCGTGACCCTTCAGCATATCCCAGCTCTTGGTGCGCGCGGCCTCAACACCAACGACGTCTCGTTCGACAATGTCGAGATCTCCATCGACGACGTGGTCGGCGGCGAAGAGGGTTGGAACCAGGGCTGGACGAAGCTGGCCGGACCCGCCCTCGAAGTGGAAAAGCTGGAGGTCGCCGCCATGGCCCTCGGCATCGCGGCCCAGGCTGTCGACGATGCGTGGGACTATTCGCAGCAGCGCCGACAGTTCGGCAAGCGCATCTGCTCCATCCAGTCGATCCGCCACATGCTGGCCGACGCGCAGACCAAACTCGCGGCAACGCGCTTGATGCTCTATCGGGGCTGCTGGCTGGCGGACAACAACCTGCCATGCAGCGTCGAAACGTCGATGGCCAAGATGTTCGCGGGCGAAACCGGACTCGATATCGTGCTGACCTGCCAGAAGGTGATGGGAGCCTATGGTTACGCTCACGGTTTCGACATGGAACGACACGTTCGCGACATGCTCCTGATGCCGATCATCGGCGGTTCGACGGCTATTCAAAAGAACAATATCTCCAACCGTATGGGCTTGCCAAAAGCCTGACAGGTCGGCGAAGGGGAGTTGACACATCATGATTGAAACGCTGGGCGATATCCTTCGCAACAACGCCTACAAGTTTCCGCAGGAGATCGCCTATATTTACGGCGACCGGCGCATCAGCTTCCGCGAGCATCACGACCGCGCGAAGCGCCTGGCGTCGGCCCTCTACCGGATCGGCTCTGCGCCCGCAGGATCGGCTCTCGATCCTGTCGCAAAACAGCATGGAGTTCATGGAGATCTTCGGCGCCTGCGAACTGGCGGGGTATATCGCCGCCACCGTCAACTTTCGCCTCGCCGCACCAGAAATCAAATACATCCTGAACGATTCCTCGCCACGCATCCTGATCTTCGAAAAGCAATATGCGGCCACCATCGCGCAGCTTAAGGATGAGTTGCCGCACATCGAAACCTACATCTGCATCGGCGAGGATGGACCGGACTGGGCGCTGGACTACGAGGCTTTCCTCGCCACTGGCGCGCTTGAGGATCTGGCGAAACCGACGCCCGACGACATCATGCATCTCATCTATACGAGCGGCACCACCGGGCGCCCGAAAGGCGTCATGCGCAGCCATCGCGGCGACATCGCCATCGCTCAGCTGATGGCGACCGAACTCGGACTCATCGTTTCCGACCGCCTGCAATTGATGATGCCGGTCTTCCATGTGGGCGCGCGTTTCCTGCAGATGGGAATGCACCTGCGCGGCGGCTGCGTGGTCTTCCACCGCGAGTTCAGGGCGGTCGAGATCGTCGAGGCCATTGCGCGCGAAAAGGTCACCATGACCCATATGGCTCCAACGATGGTGCAGGCCATGTTGGATGCGCCCAATATCGAGACGGCCGATCTCTCGTCCCTGCACACCTTGTGCTATTCCGCCGCGCCCATGCCTGGTCCGGTGCTTCAGCGCGGCCTGAAACTGCTGGGACCCGTCTTCCTGCAGCTCTACGGCATGACCGAGGGCGGCGGCACGACCCTGCACAAGCGTCAGCACAAGCCGGACGGCACGGCGCAGGACATCAAGCGTCTCGGCTCCATCGGACAGGCGGCTCCCAATGTGGGCGTCAAGATCGTGGACGCAGAGGGACAGGAATTGCAGGCTGGTGAGGCGGGTGAAATCCTCACGCGCACGGCGAGCTGCATGGTCGGCTACTGGAACAACAGCGCGGCTACCATCGCGGCCCTGCGCAACGGCTGGTATTACACGGGCGACCTTGGCTATCTGGACGACGAGGGGTTCCTGTACCTAGTCGACCGCAAGAAAGACATGATCATCTCCGGCGGCGAAAACATCTATTCGCGCGAAGTCGAAGAGGCGTTGGTCAGCCACCCGGACGTTCAGGACGCGGCGGTGATCGGCGTCAAGGACGAGTATTGGGGCGAAACCGTCCGTGCAATCGTCGTGCGTGCACTTGGCGCGTCGCTGAGCGAAGATGATCTGATCGCCCATTGCCGGACTCAGATCGCCAGCTACAAAAAGCCCAAGACCATCATTTATGTGGACGAGCTGCCGCGGCTTCCAAGCGGTAAGATCAACAAGGTCGTGCTGCGCCAGCTCTATGGCACGGCCGATGTGAAGGCTTAAATCCATGGCCGACATTGCAGCCCCACCTCCGGTGACGCATTGGCTCGCGGAGCGCGCGGCCGGAATGACGTACGACGTCCTGCCGGACGCGGCCGTGACCCTTGCGCGCCAATGCATTCTCGACTGGTTCGCGGTGACGCTTCCCGGCGCCGGCGAGCCCGCCGTGCAGATACTCCGCGACGATCTCCTCGCGGATCGTGCCGCGTCGGTGGCGTCGCTTGTCGGCTCGCCTGAAGGCACCTCCGCGATGAACGCCGCCTTGATCAACGGCACGGCGTCGCACGCACTCGACTTTGATGACGTCAACCTCGCGATCCTGGGCCATCCGACAGTCGCCGTGCTGCCAGGGCTGCTGGCGCTGGCTGAAGAAATTGGCGCAACGCCGAATGATGTTATCACCGCTTTCGTCGCCGGATACGAGGTCGCCTGCCGGACCGGCACGCTCATGAGCCCTGGCCATTACGGCCACGGTTTTCACGCGACGGCGACGGTGGGCAGCATCGGGTCCGCCGCCGCCTGCGCCCGTTTGCTCGGTCTCGATGCGCGAGACGACGGCCACATCCTTCGGCATCGCCGCCACGATGGCGTCCGGGCTGAAGTCCATGTTCGGCACCATGTGCAAGCCCATGCATGCGGGGCGTGCGGCGCAGAACGGCCTGCAGGCGGCGCGCCTCGCCGCACGGGGTTTTACCAGCCGGCAGGACGCGCTTGAATGCGCGCAAGGATTGGCCGCGACGCAAAGTACCGATTTCAATCCCGATGAAGCCATGCGGGACGCGCCGCTGGATCATCATATCCGCAACAATCTGTTCAAGTATCACGCCTCCTGCTACCTCACGCATGGGGCGATCGAGGCGGGTCAGGCGCTGCATCGGCAACATCATGTTTCGTCCAACGACGTTCAGTCGATCCAGATCCGCGTCTCGCCGGTAACCGACCGGGTCTGCAACATCGCAAAGCCCGAGACCGGACTCGAGGCCAAGTTCTCGCTTCGCTTGACTGTCGCGATGGCGCTCGCGGGCCGCGACACATCCGGCATTGCGACCTTCAACGACGATGTGACGCGCGAGCCGGAGCTGGCGCGTCTGCGCGACATGGCAACGATCTCGTTCGATGAAACCTATGGCGAGGCCGGTGCGGAAGTGACCATCGCCACCTCGGACGGACAGCGTTTTACGGCAGCCCACGATGCTGGTATCGCGGATTCCGATCTCGCGCGGCAGGGTGAGAAGCTGGACGGAAGTTCGATGCGCTCGTCGTGCCGCTGCTGGGACGCCAAGTCTGCGGAGCTGCGCGACATGCTGTCGACGTTTGGTGAAAGTGGGTCCGTCGCCGATGTGATGGGCCGCGCCCGGAGTTTGAATTCATGAGTGAAACCAAAGAGACCGCCCTTGTCACGGGTGCCGCCAGAGGCATCGGACGCGGGATTGTCGATCGGCTCGTCGAGGACGGTTATCGCGTCATCGCGCTCGACTTGCTGGAAGCCGTACACGAGGTCGCGTCGGCTCACCGCGCGGCGGGCGCCGATGTGATCGCCGAGGTCGTCGATATCAGGGATCGCGCGGCCATCGCGGCGATCATGGATCGTTTCGCGCCCCTCGACGTGATCGTCAACAACGCAGCGATCACGAGCACGCACCGCTTCGAGGATCTGACGGAAGAGCATTTCCGCAGCAATTTCGACGTCAACACGGTCGGGACCTTCGTCGTCTCGCAGGAAGGCGCGCGCCGGATGCGGAACGGCGGACGGATCGTCAACATCGCCTCGCGGTCGTTTTCCGGCGCGCCGCAGATGGCCCATTACATCGCGTCGAAAACCGCCGTCGTGGGGCTGACCCGCGCCATGGCGATCGATCTGTCGCCGCGCGACATCCGCGTGAACGCGGTGGCGCCCGGTGTCGTGAACACGGACATGCTGCACTACATGACGCCGGAGCAGCAGAAGGTCATCTTGAGCTTGCAATTGCTCGGTCGCATCGGCGAGCCGGAGGATATCGCCCGCGCGGTGTCTTTCCTGGCATCGCGAGACAATCGCTACATCACCGGACAGGTCCTGATCGTCGACGGCGGACGTTCGCTCGGCCAGGGACAGCTGCCGCCTGAGGAATCACCCTATGCCTGAATTGTCCGACGAACGCCGCCTGATCCAGGAATCCGCGCGCGATTTCACCACCAACGTCGTTCGGCCGATCGCCGACAAGCTCGATCCCGTGAAGGGTGAAATGCCCCGCGAGTTGATCGACCAGATGGCCGAGCTCGGCTATTTCGGCATCCTCATTCCGGAGGAATATGGTGGCCTCGGACTGGGTGCATTCGAATATTGCCTCGTTGCGGAAGAACTTGCGCGCGGTTGGATGAGTGTCGCCAGCATGGTGGCACGCGGCAACATGCTGATCGGTTCGCTGAAATACATGACGCCGGACCAAAAGGCCCATTACCTCCCGCGCATGGCGCGAGGCGAGTTTTTGGGTGCCTTCTCGCTGTCGGAGCCAAATGCCGGATCGGATGTGGCCAACATCTCCTGCCGCGCCAAACGCGTCGGCGACGAATGGGAGATTACCGGCAACAAATATTGGTGCACCTTCGCCGATGGGGCAGATTTCATCCTCGTCTTCGCGCGCACGGACCCGACCGTCGATCCGAAAGCGCGCCATCGCGGCATTTCCGCATTCATGCTGGAGAAGCCGCGCGGACAGCTGCCGGAAGGCTGCTCGGGCCAACCGATCCCCAAGATCGGTTACCACGGCTGGACCACGTGGGAACTCGCTTTCGACCAGTGCCGCGTGCCGGCCGCAGAATCTGATCGGCGAGGAGGGCAAAGCGCTTTTATCTGGCGACTGCTGGTCTCGAGACGGCGCGGGCGCACACGGCCGCGCGCTCCATTGGCCTCGCGCAGGCTGGCCTCGACGATTCCATTGTGTTTGCCAAGGAGCGTCGGCAGTTCGGAAAGGCGATCGCATCGTTCCAGGCGATCCGTTTCAAAATCGCCACCATGG
This sequence comes from uncultured Alphaproteobacteria bacterium, assembly GCA_963828985.1. Classification (GTDB taxonomy): domain Bacteria; phylum Pseudomonadota; class Alphaproteobacteria; order Rhizobiales; family Beijerinckiaceae; genus Microvirga. The sequence goes on along the minus strand of CAWHGT010000003.1, from coordinate 385,070 downwards.
CGACCGAGATCGAAGCCGCGCGCTCGCTGATGTATGCTGTGTGCGACAAGATCGATCAGGGCGTCCGGTGCGACAAGGAAGCCTCGATGGTCAAGCTGTTTGCATCGGAAATGTCCGAGCGCGCCACGAGCGAAGCGCTTCAGATCCACGGCGGCGGCGGCTATACCACGCTCAACGCGGTGGAGCGACACTGGCGCGACGCGCGGCTGACGAAGATTTTCGAAGGCACTTCGGAGATCCAGATGCGCATCATCTCCGATCACATCCTCGGCCGCGACAAAGACAACTGATCACCGGCTGTGCCCGAGCGGTCTACAGGGCCCGGATTCGAGCAGTGCGCGGAGGGGCCTTTACCTTGGCTGCCGGCATCTCAGCTGCCGCATCAGCAGGCTTGTCCACCAGCCCGTCGACGACGAGAGCGGAGAAGTTGCGAGACACCTGATCGATACTGCTACGGGCCGGATCGAACCACTCGACCGTCCAGTTCAGCGCGCCGAGAATGAACAGGCGAGCGAGGGTGAGGTTGGCATCGGCCCGGAATTCGCCCCGCTTCTGCGCCTTGACGAGAATATCCTGCCACATGGCCGCGTAGGAGTTTCTCAGGCGCATGTTCTTTTCGCGGATGGCCTCGGGCACCTGACCGAAGACGCGCCGGGTCGCCAAGGTGTAATCCCCGATATCGATGATCGCGGACAGGTGGGCATGGATCGCCGTCTCCACCCGCTGGCGGGCGGGCGCGTCGTCCGGAAGGTTTTCCAGGGCGGCCTTGACGTTGTCGATCACGGCCCGAATGCCGAGATCAAGAACGGCACTGATCAGATCGTCTTTGGATTTGAAGTGGTAGTAAATGCTACCGGCTTTAAGATCGGCTTCATCGGCGATCACACGCATCGTGGTGCCGGCATAGCCAAAGTCCCGAAATATCTTGGCCGCAGCATCCAGAACCCGCTTCTGGGAGATGGCCGATTTGGCAAGTTTCTTTGTCATGCTTCGTCTTTGCTTGCGTGAATCCCAAGTTCTTCTCCCATTATACGCTGCAATGCGATTCGACAAAACCGATTCTAACGTTCGACAGAATCGATCCCCTTTTCTAACTAGTGTTAGTTTTTGGATTGGTGTAGCCTGCAGCAAAACAGCCTTACGTCTTGGGAGGAACGATGGACATCGTCGATATCGAGCGGCACGAACGTGGCATCGTGCGCGTCGTGATGAAGCACGAGACCGGTCGCAACGCCATGGGCGAGGACCTCCGCGGCGCCCTTCTGACGGTTTTTGCCGAATTGCTCGGCGATCCCGCCACCCGCGTCATCATCATCGCATCGGCGCTGAAAGATTTCTCGGTGGGCGGCGATCTCTCCCGGATGGACACGCTCACCAACCCGAAGGAAGGCCGCCGGCGGATCAACTCCGCCCATCGCCTGGCCCGGGTCCTGCTCGCCGTGGACAAGCCGATGATCGCGGAGGTTCGCGGCCATGCGGTGGGCGCCGGAGCGGGCCTCGCGCTGCTTTGCGATACGATCGTCATGGGCGAGACGGCCAGCATCGGCTTTCCGTTTCCGCGTGTCGGCCTGGCGCCGGACTTTGCCATTGCGTATACGCTGCCGAAGCGCATCGGATTTGCGAAAGCCCGGCAGGCCTTACTCTATGCGCGCAATTTCAAGGGTCCCGAGGCTCTCGCCATTGACCTCGCCGACGATGTCGTGCCCGACGAGCGTGTGAGCGAAGTGGCTTTGGAACGCGCCCGCGAAATGGCGGCACTCCCGTCTCACAGCGCCGCATTGACGAAGCGCATGCTGGTGCATTGCGACAATGCGGAGGCCGTTCTCGACTTCGAGGCCACGGCGCAGCCTTTGTGCTTCGCGAGCGACGATTTTCAGGAAGGCCTTGCGGCCTTTCGCGAAAAACGCAAACCCCATTTCGATCCGAGCGTCGCCTGAAGCGCACGAATAAGGGATGTGCCGATGAAGGTGCCTCAAACTCTCGCCGACATGCTCGACAACAACGCCTGGAAGTATCCGGACGAAACGGCTTTTGTCTGGAACGACCGGCGAGTCACCCATGCGCAGTTTCACGACCGAGTTCAGCCGTCTCGCCAGCGCATTGCGGCGATTGGGACTGAAGCGGCAGGATCGCGTCGGCATCCTCAGCCAGAACTCCCTCGAATTTCAGGAAGTCTATGGCGCGTGCGAAATCTCGGGGTTCATCTGCGCGACCGTGAACTGGCGCCTCGCCATTCCCGAAATGGTCTACATCATCAATGATGGCAGCCCGAAAGTGATGATCTTCGAGGCCGCCTATGCCGAGACGGTCGCGGCGATGAAGGACCAATTGAAGACAGTCGAGCATTACATCTGCGTCGATGGTCCGGTGGATTTCGCATCCGGGTACGAAGATCTCGTCGGCTCGGGCGATCCTACTGGCGTGCCGTTTCGACCGACGCCCGATGATGTGGCATTTCTCATCTACACGAGCGGGACTACCGGCAGGCCCAAGGGTGTCATGCTGTCCCAGGGCGGGCAGATCGCGGCGGCTGAAATCCTAGGATCCGATCAGCGCAATTCGCCGGCAGACAGGCTGCTGATCATGATGCCGCTGTTTCATATCGGCGCGAAGATCATCCAGCTCGCCCAACATTGGCGCGCCGGCACAGTGGTCGTGCAAAAGGGATTCGACGCCCAGGCGATTCTGGATTGCATCGCGCGGGAACGGATCACCGTCACCCACATGGCGCCCACCATGATCCAGTCCCTGCTCGACTCGCCCGCTATCGGCAGCACCGATACATCGAGTCTGCGCATGATCGTGTACGCGGCTGCGCCGATGCCGATCCCTGTTCTGAAGCGCGGCTTGAAGATCCTCGGCCCCGTTTTCCAACAGCAATTCGGTCAGACCGAGGGCATCGGCACCACGCTCCTGGCGCACCAGCACCAGCCCGATGGCACAGATCGCGATCGGGAAATTTTGACCTCGGTCGGACAGGCTTCGCCGCGCGTGAATGTGCGCATTATCGACGATAACGGCGATGAAGTGCCGACGGGAAGCGTGGGCGAAATTCTGCTCACCAGCCCCGGGGTCATGAAGGGGTATTGGAACAACACGGCCGCCACGATTGAAACCTTGCGCGACGGCTGGGTCCATACGGGTGATGTGGGAAAACTCGACCACGAAGGCTACCTCTATCTCGTCGACCGCAAGAAGGACATGATCATTTCCGGCGGGGAGAATATCTATTCGCGCGAAGTGGAGGAGGCCGTCGTCACCCATGAGGCGGTATCGGAAGTGGCCGTCATCGGCGTGGCGGACGAGAAATGGGGCGAAGCCGTCATGGCGGTCGTTGTTCTGAAACCGGGCGCCACGGCGAGTGCCGAGGAAATCGTGGAGCATTCGCGCACCATGATCGCAAGCTACAAGAAGCCGCGCCATGTGACGTTCGTCGAAGAGATCGTCAAATTGCCGAGCGGCAAGATCGACAAGGTTCGGCTGCGACAGCTTTACGGAAAAAGCTGAGCCTGCGTGGCGGAAGAGCCGCTCATGCGGCAAGGAGGATTCACAATGCTTGAACTGTTCTCGTTAAAGCAAAAAGTCGCCGTCGTGACCGGGGCCAGCCGCGGCCTCGGCAAGCCGATGGCGATGGGTTTGGCGGCGGCAGGCGCGCATGTGGCGCTGGTGGCGCGCGATGCGGACAAGCTGAACGCTGTTCGCGACGAGATTGTCGCGGCAGGCGGCGAGCGCAACGGTTGTGCCGATCGATCTGGCCGATGAGGCGGCAATCCGCGCCGGTGTGCAGAAGATTGGCCGGGACCTCGGCCGCATCGATATCTGCGTCAACAATGCGGGCATCATCAACTGGCAGCCGCTGCTCGAAAGCGACGTGGACGATTTCGAGCGCATCATGGATACCAACGTCAAGGCGACGTTTGTGATGTCGCAGGAAACATCCGCTATCATGCGCGCCGGTGGGCGGGGAGGTCGCATCGTCAACATCGGCTCCGTGCTGTCGTCGCTCGGGCGCGCCAAGCTTCATGCCTATTGCGCCAGCAAGTCGGCGATCGTCGGCCTGACCCGTTCGCTGGCGGCCGAACTCGGCCGCGACAACATCACGGCCAATGTCATAGCGCCCGGGTATTTCGTGACCGACATCAACGCCAGCATCACATCGCGACCCGGCTATGTGGAGGCGGTGAGCGGCGTCACGCCGATGGAACGATGGGGCAAACCCGAGGAACTGGTCGGCACGTTGATCTATCTCTCGTCCGATGCATCGAGCTTCGTGACCGGCCAGGTGATCCATGTGGACGGCGGCATCCAGGCGACCTTCACCTTCCAACTCGCAGCTTAAGGGAGCCGTCATGACCGAACGTTTTTCATTGAAGGGCCAAGTCGCGGTTGTGACCGGAGCCTCGCGCGGCCTGGGCTACGAAATGGCGCGCGCCATCGCGGAATCGGGTGCGCGCGTGTACATGACGGCGCGGGGCCAGGAGCAGCTTGATCAGTCGGCCGCCACGCTTGGGGACCTTGGCCTCGACGTCAAGACCTACGCTTTCGATCTCGGCAACAGCGATGAATGCGTCGCCGCGATCCGCGCGATCGGCGAGGCCGAAGGTCGTCTCGATATTCTCGTCAACAATGCGGGCATCAATGCCTGGGAACCCCTCGCGGAGGCGAAGACTTCGACCTGGGACAAGGTGATCGCCACGAATGTGCGGGGTCCGTATCTCCTCTGCCGTGAGGCGGCGCGTTTCATGGTCGCCAATGGCTATGGGCGCATCGTCAATGTGGGTTCGGCGCTCGCTGTCACGGGACGCGAGAAGATCGCCGCTTATGTGTCGAGCAAGCATGGACTGGCGGGGATGACCCGTGCGCTCGCCGCCGAACTGGGACCCAGGGGCATCACCGTCAACATGATGGCGCCGGGCTACTTTCTTACCGAGATCAATACGGGCATTCTCGCACGTCCGGGTTACGAGAAAGGCGTGTCGAGTCGTATTCCCCTCGGCCGCTGGGGCGATCCCGACGAGGCGGGTGGCGTCGTGGCTTTCATGGTCTCGAAAGCATCGAGCTACATGAACGGCCACATCCTGATGGTCGATGGCGGCCTGACCGAAACTTTTGTTCTGCCGGTGGACGTCTGAGGAAACGACGATGAGCGATAAGCAAATTGCCTTGGTGACGGGCGCGGGACGCGGAATTGGTCTTGCGACGGTGAAGCGACTTCTGGAGGACGGGTTCCATGTAGTCATGGTCGATCTGGCAGCCGAACCCCTGAACTCCGAGGCAGCGAAATTACGCGAAATGACATCAATCCGTAGAACACCACGTGCTGTCGATTACCGACCGCGCGGCGGTATCGACGTTGATGGCGAGGGTGAAGCGGCTCGATGTGCTCGTCAACAACGCGGCGGTGTTCTGGGATGGCCATTTCAATGACATCACGGAAGACGATTTCACCAAGATGTATGAGGTGAACGTCGTCGGCACCTTTGTGATGTCGCAGGAGGCGCTGAAGATCATGGAGCGCGGCGCCCGCATCATCAACGTGGCGTCTCGCGCCTATCTGGCTGGCTATGCCCATTCGCCCTACATCACCTCGAAAGCCGGAACGATCGGGCTGACCCGAGGCATGGCCTTCGATCTGGCCGAGAAGGGCATTCTGGTCAATGCGATCGCGCCCGGCCTGATCGAGACGGAAATGTTTCGGTCCCTGACGCCTGAACGCCAGCAGGAATTGATCGCCAAGCAGCCGACCAAGACCGTTGGTCAGCCGGAAGATATCGCCAACGGCATTGCGTTCTTTGCCGATCCACGCACACGCAACGTGACCGGCCAGATTCTCGCGCTTGATGGTGGGCGTTCGATGGGCATCTCGATTTACTGAGCCGCGAGCCGCCAAATCCGGCGCACAAAAAAGAGGCTGCGCATCTGGCGCAGCCTTCAGTGGTCGGGAGGCTCGATTTAAGTTTGTCGCTCAGGCGGCGTCGCTGGCATCCACGCCGAGATAGAATTTCTGAATATCCTCGTTGGCCGAGAGATCGGCGGTCGTGCCCTCGAGCACCGTGCTGCCGTTCTCGATCACGTAGCCGTATGACGCGTATCGAAGGGCGATGACCGCATTCTGCTCCACCAGCAGCATGGATACCCCTTTTTCCCGGTTGATCCGCGCGATGATCTCGAAGATGTCCTTCACGATCAAGGGAGCGAGCCCAAGGGACGGCTCGTCGAGCAAAATCATTTCCGGATCGGCCACCAATGCGCGGCCGATAGCCAGCATCTGCTGCTCGCCGCCCGACAGATAGCCCGCCGCCTGATGGCGGCGCTGCGACAGGATGGGGAAGTAGTTATAGACCTCGTCGAAAGCCTCTTTGCGGGGCCGTGGCTTGCGCTGCGCAAAAGTCGACGCAATCAGGTTTTCCTCCACGGTCATCTCCGCGAAGACGTGTCGTCCCTCGCGCACATGGAAGATCCCGCGTCGCACGATCATATGCGGCGCGAGCTTGAGCATATCCTGCCCACCGATCGTTATCGACCCGTGGGTCACGCGGCCGTCCTCAAGAGGGAGAAACCCGGAGATCGCTTTCAGCGTCGTGCTTTTCCCGGCGCCATTGGCACCGAGAAGCGTCACGATCGCGCCCTCGGGCACGTTCAGGCTCAGATTGGTCAGAGCATGAATGGCGCCTTGATAGACGACGGCGAGGTCCTTGATTTCGAGAGCGGCCGCCATGACTCAGTTAACCTTCATCCAGTCGGTCAGCTGCATGGGATCCCAATTGTTGCTCTTGCTCCATTTGATGATCCGTCCGAGACCGACCTGCTGGCCGGCGATGGACACAGGCACGTCGATGAGGCCGCCCGTATCCCAGTTCTTGATGGCGCGCATGGCGTTTGCGAGATTGTCGCCATTGACTGGCAGACCGGCGTCGATAACCGCCTCGAAGGCGCGCGTTGCCATCATGCTGCTCATCCAGGCATTGAGGAAGCCAAGGCGCGCATAGCCGTTGAAGTTCGGCTCCCGAGCCTTGTTGAGTTCGCCGATGGTCTTCATCATCGGGCCGGCGGGTTTGATCGTGTCGTCGTTCCAGACTTTGACGCCGACCAGACCCTCGGCGATGTCCTTCATCTCGAGCATCTTGGCACGCTCGTTCTGCCAGACCGTTCCGAGAAACACCACGTCGTTCATGCCGTAGTCGCGCACCAGGCGGACGATTTCGGGCCACACGGCGAAAGAATAGCCGTGATGGATGACGTGTGTCGGCTGGGCCTTACGGATGGCCAGAGCGTAGGCGCTGACATCCGTCTCGACGAACTTTGTCTGCTGCACGAGGACGATCTTGATGCCGCAGTTCCTCGGCACGCTTGATCGCCGGCTCGATGCCGTCGCGGCCCATGCTGGTGCTCGAATGCACGATCACCACCTTGGCGGGGGTCGAGCCGGACGAGGACTTGATGTAGTCGACGAGCATCTGCAGCTGGGCGCCGTAGGTTGCGCCAGTGACGAAGTGATAGGGGAAGTTCTTCTCGTCGGCGAGTTCCGACGCGAAAGACCCGGACGTCATCAGGATCTTGTAGGTCGAGTTGTTCTCCGGCGAGATCGCCTGGATCATGCCGGTGCTTTCACCGAACAGATAATCGACGCGGCCCTGAGCCAACGCCTTTTTGACGTTCGCCACCGCCACGTCGACCTTGAAGGTCGAATCGTTGATGGTGAGATTGACCTTGCGGCCACGGATTCCGCCGCTGGCGTTGATCCACTTGGCATAGGCGGTGAAGCCGTCGCCCTGGGGCTTTCCGCCTTCGGCCGCCGGACCGGTGAGATCGCAATGGATGCTCCAGTTGAGATCGTCGGCTGCCGAGGCCTTGCGGATGTTGAACGTGCTGACCGCAGCGACGGCGCCGGCCGTTTGCAAGAAGTTCCGTCTATTGAACATGTGCTTCTCCCTTTTTTAGATCTGATCGATCACTTTGTTGGCCAAGCGCCGGCCCACGAGACGGCGAAGGTTTCTCACGCCCCCTGACCGGAGCGTGAAAATTTCAGACGTGCGCGCTTCCACAATTGTGCCAAGCCGCGCGGTTCGAGAATCAGGAATGCGACCATCAGCAGTCCGAAGACCGCTTCCCTGAGTGGAACGAGAATGGACGCGATGTCGAACCCGAACGTGTTCCCGACGGCGAGCGCGCCTTCACGCAGGAATTCGGGCAGCAACGTCATGAAGACGGCACCCAGAATGGCGCCGAGCGTCGAGCCCATTCCGCCGACGATCACGGCCGATAGGAAGAACACCGACAGGAGCAAGCCGAATTGCTCGGGATTCACGAATTGATTGAAGTAGGCGAGGAGACCACCCGCAACCCCCGCATAGAACGAGCCCAGCGCGAAGGCGACGAGTTTGTACCAGACGATCTGCACGCCCAGCACCTCGGCGGTGAGGTCGCGTTCGCGAATGGCGATGAAGGCGCGGCCGACCCTGGACCGGATGACGTTCACGGCAAACCATGTGGCGACCACCACGCAGAACAGGATCAGGTAATAGACCCGCGTTTCGTTGTTCAGGGGATAACCGAAAACGGTCGCCGGCTGCACGGTGAGCCCGACATCGCCTTTCGTCACGCTCTGCCAGTGAACGAAAACGAAGTTCAGGATGAACTGCGCGGCCAGTGTCGCGATGACGAGATAGAGGCCGCGGATCCGCAGCGAAGGGCAGGCCGAAACCGATGCCTATCACCGCCGCTGCCACGCCCGCCAGCGGGAATCGCGAGATAGAAGGGAAGGCCGAGATGAAGTTGCACCAGCGCGACCGTATAGGCTCCGACGCCGACGAAGGCCGCATGGCCGAGCGACAGCAGGCCGGTATACCCGGTCATGATATTGAGTCCGTGCGTCGCGATGATGTTGATGCCGAGAATGCCTGCGAAATAAACCCAGTAGCGGGGTGCGACGAGGGGCAGGGCAGCGAGCACGGCAACAAGCAGACAGATCCACAGGATGCTGCGGCCCATGGTCGGCGCGGAGGTTTTCGCGAGCGTGGGTTGAACGGCTGTCGACATCAGATTCTCTCGATTTCTTTGGTGCCGAACAACCCGGTCGGACGCACGAGAAGAAGCAGCAGAACGAGGATATAGGGGGTGATTTCGCGGAATTCGGTGCCCAGCACCCAGCCGGTCACGGATTCGAGCCAGCCGATGATGAAGCCTGCGACCAGCACGCCGCCGATGGAATTCATGCCCCCAAGGATCACCACCGAGAGAACGTTGAGCGCCACCAGGCCGAGATGAGGCGTCAGCGTGTTCACGTTCGCCATGAGAATGCCGCTGATGCAGCCGGTGATCGCCGCGATGATCCACGTGAACGCAATGACGCGGCGGACGTCGATGCCCATGGAATAGGCCGTGATCTGGTCGGCCGCCGCGGCCCGCAGCGCGATGCCGGCTCGCGAGTAGCGCAGGAAGGCGATCAGCGCCGCCACCATCACTACCGCAATGGCAAAGGCGCGGGCTGTCTTGCCGGGAATGAAGATGTCGCCGATCATCACCGGCGTGCGCGCCAGGATGGCGGGGATCTGCAGGTCGTTCGGTCCCCAGATCATGCCCGACGATGCCGCGAATGATGCTGCCGATGCCGAAGGTCACCATCACGATGGCGATGAACGGCCGGCCCATCATCGGACGCAAGGCCAATCGTTCGATCAGCAGGGCCACGGCGATGGAGCCGATCATGGCGACGACGACGCCGAAGAAGATGCCGAACGAGAACGTCACCGCGGCGGTGTAGAAGAAATAGGCCGACAGCATCATCATCTCGCCCATGGCGAAATTGAAGGTGCGGCTTGATTTGAAAATCACGACGATGCCGAGCGCAATCAAGGCGTAGATCCCGCCCGCCGCGATGCCGACGGCTGAATATTCGAGAAATGCCGAAAAGATGTTCACTAGCCCTGCGCTCCCGCCGTTTCGTCCTGTGTCAGAACGAGTTCGTCGCCCGTTCCCAGATAGGCCTTGATGACATTGGGATCCGCGCGCACCTGGTCGGGCGTACCGGATGCAATGGGTTTGCCGAACGACAGAACAACGATGTGATCCGAAATGCCCATCACCATGCTCATGTCGTGCTCGATGAGGAGTACAGTGGTGTTCCAGTTCTTGCGGACATCCACCACAAAGCGGCTCATCTCACGCTTCTCTTCGCGGTTCATGCCCGCAACCGGCTCGTCGAGAAGCAGGATTTTGGGCTTCATCACGAGCGCGCGTGCAAGCTCCACCCGCTTCTGCAAGCCGTAGGCGAGATCCTCGACGGGGTGATGCTGGACGTGATCCAATTCGAGCAGGCCGACGATGTCGCGCTGGATTTCCCGCGACAATTCGCTTTCCTCGCGTCGGGTCAGACCCAAACGAAAGCCTGCGGACAACACGCCGGATGTCAGCTTCGTGTGCGCCCCGAACTTGATGTTGTCGAGCACGCTCATGCCATGGAACAGCGCGATGTTCTGAAACGTGCGGGACATGCCGCGATAGGCACGCTGGTGCGGCTTGAGGCCTGAGATATCTTCGCCGTCGAGCGTCACGCGTCCATGTTGGGGTTTATAGAAACCCGATACCACATTGAACAGGCTCGTTTTCCCAGCGCCGTTCGGGCCGATGACCGCCGTAATCTTACCGGTCTCGGCATGAACGCTGACGCCGCTTAGCGCCTTGAGGCCGCCGAAAGCGAGCTGGATGTCATCAACGCGGAGCATCGTCAGTCGCGCCGGCCAGGCTGGAAACCTGGTATATTCATGCTGAACCTCCCTTTGGTACCGCCGACCTTCGTCGTGCGCGTTTGAGCAAACTCTAACAGTTGTTCGAAAACTTGTCACCATCCGATGTGACGTTCGGTTCGATGCAGCCTATCGCCCTGTAAAGACGGGATTTCTTTTCTCAAGAAAGGCCGTCATGGCCTCTCGCTTGTCGTCCGAATCGAACAGCATGTAGGCCGCTCGGCGCTCCAGCATCAGCGCGGTGTCGAGTGGCGCATCAAGCCCCGCATGCAGCACCTGCTTGATCTCGGCCACGGCGAGGGGCGGCATCGCGGCAACCGTGGCGGCGATTGCGATCGCTCGCGCAATCGTGTCCTCGTCGGGCGTGACAACGCTCACAAGGCCGGCCTCATGGGCTTCCCGGGCCGTCATGGTGCCGCCTGTAAGAAGCATCAGCATGGCCCGGTAGCGGCCGATGGCGCGGGCAAGGCGCTGCGTGCCGCCGGCGCCAGGCATGATGCCGAGCTTGACTTCCGGTTGTCCAAAGATCGCGCCCTCGCCTGCCACGATGATGTCGGCATGCATGGCCAATTCGCAGCCGCCGCCGAGCGCGTAGCCATTAACGGCGGCGATGATCGGCTTGGGGGAGTGGCGGATGGCCGACCAGTTGAGGTCATCATGCCGTCGCATCATTTCGCCCGGACCGATGGCAACCATGGAGCGGATGTCGGCACCGGCCGCGAAAGCCTTCGCGTCTCCCGTGATCACGACAGCCCGCACGTCCGGATTTTCGGCCATGCCCAAAAACTTGTCCCGCAACTCAAGGCGAAGCTCCGGGCTCAATGCGTTGCGCGCCTCCGGACGGTTCAGCCGAAGCAGCACCACGTTGGGTTCTGGATGCTCTTCCAGGACGAGAGACATGAGCGTTCCTCCGGGATCGCGCGGTTCTGCGGTTGCGGTCGGGGGGCGTTTCCACAGTTGAATTCTAACGTAGGTTAGAATATACGGAAAAAGGACTGCACGTCAAAGGTCATTCGGTGTCATGTGGGCCGATAAAGACTGACGAGAACCGTGGCAGACGAAAGCCGGAGAAAACGCCGATGACCACCCAGCCCAAAAGGCTCCGCCGTTGCCAGCTCGCCGTCCCCGGTTCGAGCGACAAGATGATGGCCAAGGCGGCCGGCATGCAGGTGGATCATATCTTTCTCGATTTGGAGGATGCGGTCGCGCCCGCCGCAAAGGTTCCAGCCCGCGCGCAGATCGTACAGGCCCTGAATACCCTCGATTTCGGCACCAGCGTCCGTTGCGTGCGCATCAATGATCTCGATACCCATTATGCCTACGAGGATATCATCGCCGTCGTCGAAGGGGCGGGCGAGAACCTCGACACCATTCTCGTGCCGAAGGTAAAATCGGCTTGCGACGTTCGCTTCGTGGCACGCCTGCTTTCCCAGATCGAAGGCAAGCTCGGTCTCAAGCGCCGGATCGGCATCGAGGTGCTGATCGAGGAAGCGGAAGCCATCATGCGGGTGGAGGAGATCGCCGGTGCGTCCGATCGTCTGGAGGCGCTGGTCTTCGGCATGGGCGATTACTCTGCGTCGCAAGGCATCGATCCCCGCGCCATTTCGGGCGATACCGGCTATCCCGGCGATATCTGGCATTATGCGCGCTACAAGATGATCGTGGCCGCGCGCACCTATGGATTGGATGCGGTCGACGGACCGTTCATCAATTTCAAGGATGGCGATTATTTCCGCACCGAATGCGTGCGGGCGCAACAGCTCGGCGCCGTCGGCAAATGGGCGATCCATCCGAGTCAGGTCGCCATCGCTCAAGAGGTTTTCAGCCCCTCGCAGGCTGAGGTCGATCGCGCCTACAAGTCGGTGGCCGCTTATCGCGAAGCCCAGAAACAGGGCCTCGGCGCCATTCAGGTCGACGGACAGATGGTGGATGTCGCGACCGTTCGTCTCGTTCAGCGCATCATCGATCGCGCCGAGCAGGCCGGCATCAAGCCCTCGGTTGAACTGTAGGCAGGGGCATCGGCATCATGGGCAAAGCCTCGCACGGCAATTTCTTCGAAGACTTCCGGATCGGCCAGGAGATTGTCCACGCCGTCCCGCGCACGATCACGGTCGGGGACGTTGCACTCTACTCCGCGCTCTATGGCATGCGCTTCGCCCTGCAATCGTCCGACGCGTTTGCGCAGGGCTGTTCGTTGCCGCGCGCGCCGATCGACAATCTGCTGCTGTTCCACGTCATCTTCGGCAAGACCGTGCCGGATGTATCGCTGAACGCGGTCGCCAATCTCGGCTATGCGGAATGCAGATTTCTCGTGCCGGCCTGGCCCGGAGACAGCTTCACGGCGCGCAGCACGGTGATCGGCCTGCGCGAGAACGCCAGTGGCAAGACCGGCGTCGTCTATGTGCGCTCGGTCGGCTACAACCAGCATGGCGACGCGGTTCTCAGTTTTGTCCGTTGGGTCATGGTGAACAAGCGCGATGCTTCTGCGCCCGCACCCGAAGTGGTGGTGCCCGAAACGGAAGCGAAGGTCGCGGCCGATGCACTCTGCATTCCCCGCGACCTCGATTTCACCACCTACGATTCATCGCTCGCCGGCAGCCCCTATCTCCTCGACGATTACACAGTCGGTGAGAGGATCGACCATGTGGACGGCATGACGATCGAAGAGGCGGAGCACCAGATCGCGACGCGTCTCTATCAGAACACCGCCAAAGGCCATTTCGATGCGGTGTCACAGAAGGCCGGACGGTTTGGCCGGCGGATCGTCTATGGCGGTCACATCATCTCGCTAGCGCGTTCCCTGTCCTTCAACGGTCTCGCCAATGGCTGCTACCTCGCCGCCATCAATGGAGGACGCCACGTCAATCCGGCGGCCGCCGGCGACACGATCTATTGCTGGTCGGAGATCCTGGAGAAATCCGACGCCTCGCGCGCTGATGTCGGCGCCCTTCGCGTCCGCACTGTCGCCACCAAGGATGTCGGCTGCTCCGCATTTCCCGCACCGGGCGAGAAGGGCGATCCGTCCGTGCTTCTGGATCTCGATTACTGGCTCTTCATGCCGCGGGCCGCCTCATGACCGCCGCGCTGGCGCCCGCCAAAAGCCGCCTGGAATTTCCATGGGCGACTCCGCCCGCGCGGGGAGCCGTAACGGAGATCGCGCCCGGCTTCTTGTGGGCTCGCCTGCCACTTCCCTTCCGCCTCAACCACGTCAACGTGTGGCTGCTGGAAGAGGATGACGGCTGGACAATCATCGATACCGGATGCGCCACACCCGAATTGATCGCCACCTGGGAGATACTGCTCGCGGGACCGATGGGCGGGCGACCGGTCCGGCGCGTCATCGCGACTCACGGTCATGTGGATCATATCGGTCTGTCCGGCTGGATGGTCGAACGGTTCGATGCGGAATTCGTGGGAACGTTTGCCGAATGGGTCTGGGCCCGTGTGAGCCACATGCACGACGTTCCCGGCTCCAAAGAGGCACATCTGTCGTATCTGGTCAGGAACGGTTTCGACGAAATTGTCGCCGGGCGGATGGTGGAAAGCCGCCGCCGCTTCGTCGATCTCTCCACGTCGATCCCGGGCGCGATCACAGAAATCCGCGACGGCGGCGCAATCCGCTTTGGCAACCGCGACTGGCGCGTCATCGTCACGCGGGGCCACGCCTTCGAGCATGCGTCCTTCTACGATGCCGAGGCCGACATTCTGATCGCAGGCGATCATCTTCTGCCGAAGATTTCGCCGGTCATCGCTGTCTACGAGACGACGCCGAATGGCGATCCGTTGGGCGACTACCTGGCGTCTTTCCCGCAGTTTTCGGATCTGCCGGATTCGACGCTGGTGCTGCCCTCCCACGGCATGCCGTATCGTGGCATTCACGATCGCATCGAGGAGCTTCGCGACCATCATCGCAGGCGTCTTGCCGACACGGCGAAATTCCTCGAAACGCCAAGGACTGCGCTCGATCTCTCGCGCGCGATGTTTCCCCATATCGAGGGACATGACAGCGTGGGTTTCGCCCTTGGCGAGACGCTTGCGCATATCAACCATCTGGTCTCCCTTGGCGTCGTCAGCGAGGAGCGCGACACACGAGGGCGGGCGGTCTTCAAGGCGACCTCGTGATACAGGCCCGGATGGCCGACCATTAAGGACTCGACTGATGAAGCAAGCTCGTGCCCGCCGTTCCGTGCTCTACGTGCCGGCCGCCAACGCCAAGGCAATGGCCAAGGCCGGATCGCTCGATTGCGACGCGATCATCTTCGATCTCGAGGATGCGGTCGCGCCCGCCGCCAAATCGGACGCCCGCGACGCTCTTAAGGCGCATTTTGCCGATCAGCCGATCTGCGCGAAGGAGCGGATCATCCGCATCAACGCCATGGCAACCACCTGGGGCAAAGACGATCTTGCGGCCGCGATCGCCTGCAGGCCCGACGCGGTGCTTCTGCCGAAGGTGGAACACGCCGAGCAATTGCTTTTTGTGCGCCGCGCGCTCGATGCGGGCGAAGCCAACGGCATACGCCTCTGGGCGATGGTCGAGACGCCACTGGGGATCGTGAATATCCGTGAGATCACAGCGCTCGGGGAGGCCGCCGGGCTCGAATGCCTGGTTGCGGGGACGAACGACATTGCCAAGGAAAGCGGCCTTCCGCTTCCGCAGGGCCGCGCCACCATGACCTTGTGGCTGTCGCAAGTCGTGATCCACGCGCGAGCGTTCCACCTCGACGTTCTCGATGGCGTCTATAACGATTTTCGCGACCAGGACGGATTCAACCTCGAATGCCGCGAGGGCGCCCTGATGAGTTTCGACGGCAAGACCTTGATCCATCCGACCCAGATCGAACCCGCGAACCGCGCCTTCTCGCCGAGCCTTGAAGCGCTGGCCGAGGCGCGGGAGATTGTCGCTGCCTTTGCGCTTCCCGAGAATGCGCAAGCGGGCGTGCTGTCGCTGAACGGCAAGATGGTGGAGCGGCTGCATCTGGAGATGGCGGAGCGGATCCTCGCCAAGGGTGGCGCGAGGGCCTGATCGCCATCCTGTGCCCTCCCGGTGCGGCTGTCCTAACCGATCGCCTCGCATCGGGTCTCCGGCAATAAAGATGGCAGCCGCGAGGTCGTGGCGGAGGGAGAGGGATTCGAACCCTCGATACGGTTTCCCGTATACACACTTTCCAGGCGTGCGCCTTCAGCCGCTCGGCCACCCCTCCATTGTCGAGCTTGAGCTCCGGGTCCAGCAAAGTTCGAAGACTTGGCTGGATTTCCGTCCGCGTGATGCGGAGGACGGTCCTGTATCGTTAATTCCGCCCCAATGGCAAGGTCGAAAAGCGGGATGCCCGTGAAAACCCTTGGAGCACTTTGCTTGCGAGGCAAAACCGATTAACATCGCCGCCTCCGTGGGCGTGGGGGGGATTCTTGAAGTTTTTGGCGCGCAGTCTGGGCCTGATCTTGGTCGCGGCCGGGTTTGTCGGCCTGGTGATCGATGGCACGCGGTCCATCGTCAATAACACGATTTCGTTCGTCACGCTCGAGGGGACGATCAACGCTCTCGTGCCCGGAGGGATGGCAGGCCTGCAGCAGCGCGTGGCGGCCCGGCTGCCCAATGCGGTGTGGGACCCGGTTTTCAACAGCCTGGCCCATCTCCCGGCCTCCGTCACCGCATTCTTCCTCGGCGCTTTTCTGTTGTGGCTCGGGCAAAAGTCGGTCGAACCGATCGGATATCTCGCCGGGCGTTAGTCGGTTCCTGCCGAAACGAGGGATGCATCTCCCGCTTTGGCCTTGGAGTGCTTAAATAAGAGCACCAACCGAGAGATTCCCCATGTTCAACCTCCGCAAGACACTTGACCTTCCCGCCGCAGCGGAAGCGCTCCCGGGACGCCCGTCCGCTATTCCCACAGCGTCGCAGCACTTCGTGAACAAGCGCCCGTTGCAACCGCCTTTCCCCGCCGGCCTGGAAACGGCCCTGTTCGGGCTCGGATGCTTCTGGGGTGCCGAACGAAAGTTCTGGGAGATGGGGGAAGGCGTCTGGACGACCGCTGTCGGCTATGCGGGCGGCTCGACGCCGAATCCGACCTATGAGGAAGTCTGCAGCGGGCGCACCGGCCACACGGAAGTTGTGCTGGTGGTCTTCGACCCGCAGAAAATTTCCTACGAGGCCTTACTGAAAGCCTTCTGGGAAAACCATGATCCCACTCAGGGAATGCGCCAGGGCAATGATGTCGGCACCCAATACCGGTCCGCCATCTATGTCTTCGACGAGAACCAGCGCCGCGCGGCGGAAGCTTCCAAGCGGCTTTATGGTGAGGCTCTCACTGCTAGGGGACTGCCGGCCATCACGACAGAGATCAGCGATGCCGGCACGTTCTACTATGCGGAGGATTACCATCAGCAATATCTTGCCAAGAACCCCAATGGATATTGCGGGATCGGCGGGACGGGCGTGGCCTGCCAGATCGGCACCGGCGTGGCGGTCGGCTGAGCCGGCCTTCTCCAGATCTCAGGGCGAGACCAAGACCCGCCGGCACTCGGCGGGCAACTGCGCCATCGTGAGGGGCGGGCGAGGCTTGCCGGGCTTTGGATGAAGCATCTGGGGTGTGAACCAGGCTGCGAGTTCGGCTCCGCAGCCATCGCCCGCCGGTGGGGGATCCTGGTCCCCGCACGCAGCGTCGCCCGTCGGGCAGGCTATGCGGATGTGGAAATGATAATTGTGGCCGAACATCGGTCTGACCTTGGATAGCCAATTGCGGTCGGAACCGGCCTCGCGACACAGAGCTCTCTTGATGGCCGGATTGACGAAGATGCGCGCGACCGCGGGCTCCCGCGCCGCGGCTTTGATCAGCGCGGTGTGCTCGGGCGTCCATTTCGCCGGATCGATATCAAGAAGGTCCGGCCGCACCATATCGGTGGCTGAAAGTTCCTCGCGCTCCAATCGGCTCAACCGACGTTGTGGCATCGGCGTCAGCCACACATCTGCGTCCAGCCCGATCTGATGAGAAGCGTGGCCGGTGATCATCGGACCGCCGCGCGGCTGAGAGATGTCGCCGACGAGCAGACCGGGCCATCCATTGATCTGGGGCAGGCGTGCCGACAGCTTCTGCAGCAGCTGGATCAGATTGGGATGTCCCCAGTTGCGATTGCGCGACAGCCGCATCACCTGCCAGGTCTCCCCATCGGTGGGGATCGCGGTCGCGCCGGCGACGCAGCCCCGCGCATAGCTGCCAATGGACTGGGCGCGGAGTTGGGCCGGCGTGGTGCTGCGGCCGAATAGCTCCTTGGCGGCCAGCGCCGGGTCTTGCGGGTTCGCCAGCGGCGGGAGGGGCTTTGGGGCAACAGACCCCTTGTCCTGTGCCAAAACCGGCGCGGCGAGCATCAACAGACAGACGAAGACGCAGGATCGAATTGGGTTCATCCGACCAAGTTATCGCGCCTCGGGCCGCACGGGAACCTGCTCCCGCTGATCTCACCGGATGCTGTGCTGGCAAGGGTTTCAGGGGCTACGCTGCATGCTCCTTTCGGAACCGCTGTTTTGTCCGCGGCGTTTGAATGATCATGTGTCAACAGGAGGTGCAGGTCATGCAGACGGTTCAAAGTGGCAACGTTCGTGAAACTCACAGCCTGATCGCGAGCGACAAGGTCGAAGGAACTCCCGTTCGCCGAACCAGCGGCGACAAGATCGGTACCATCGAGCGGGTGATGATCGATAAGCGCTCGGGCAAGGTCGCCTATGCGGTGATGAGCTTTGGCGGGTTTATGGGCCTTGGGGAGGAATACTACACGCTGCCGTGGGGCGTTCTCACATTCAGCCCTGAGCTCGACGCCTACGAGCTCAATCTGAACGAAGAACAGCTCAGGGGCGCTCCTCGCCGCACGGCCGAGGGACAGGACGCATCCTTCGACCGCGAATGGGAAGAGCATGTCCACCGCTATTACAATGCCACGCCTTATTGGGGTGAAAGCGATCCTATGAGCCGGTAACCGCTCCGCGGGAGCTCGAACGCACAAAAAAATCGCCCGGTCGAGGCCGGGCGATTTTCTTTTGTGTAATGCATAAAGCCGCCGGAGCGGCTTGATGCCGTGGCGACGTTCAGCGCTTCGTTTTGCGCGTGCCCTTGCGGGCGGTCGAGGTGCGCTTGGCGCCGACTGCCTTCGACCGCTTGGTAGCGGACGTGCGGCTGGTCGCTGCTGCTGCGCGCTTGGTCTTGGCAGCGCCACGAGATTTGACAGCGCTTTTTGCGCTCCCACGGCTCGAAGCGCGGGCCGACGACTTGGAAGCCGCCTTGGTGCCGCGAGCGGAGGTGTTGCGGCCAGCGGTCTTGCGACCGGCAGTCTTGCGACCGGCCGAAGCCTTCTTGGTGGCCGAACGCGTCGCCGTCTTTGCGGAAGCGCGCTTGGCCGGAGCCTTGCGTGTTGCCGTCTTGCGACCCGCGGTCTTCTTGCTGGCTGTCTTTTTCGCAGGAGCCTTGCGTGCAACGGTCTTCTTCGCAGCCGACTTTCTGGCCGTGGTCTTCTTCGTTGCGGTCTTCTTCGTCGCCGATTTCTTGGCGGCGGACTTCTTCGTGGCAGTCTTCTTCGTGGCAGTCTTCTTGGCGCCCGACTTCACGCCGGACTTCTTGGCAGCAGACCGTGCCGTCGATTTGGCTGCGGTCTTGGCGCCCGACTTCTTGGCGGCCGTTTTCTTGGCGGTCGCTTTTTTGGCAGTCGTCTTCTTCGCTGTGGTCTTCTTTGCGCCGGTGGAGCCGCGGCGTGCGCTGCTCTTTTTGGCGGTGGATTTTCTGGTGCTGGTCGCACCAGTGTCACCCGTGAACAGCATCGTCAGCGGGTTTGACTTTTCGTCTATCGGCATAGCCGCCTCCTTCAAGGGCCTTCGCGTGCAACCGTCACGCTTGCAAGGCAACGTCGTTATACCAAGCGGGTTCCGATTAACGGAAAGTGTAGAAAGTAGTTCGCGGACGATTTCTGTGGATACTTCGCGCGCGCTTTGCGGTGAACTTACCCTGCCGAGGGGAGATGTTGCCGCCTCGAGAGCAGTCCCGATGCGGTTGCTTGAGAGACTCCGACGCGTTCAAAGAACTCATAGGTGATACCGAAGACGACACCCTGAAACCGTTGCAAACGCAGGGTTTTACGGGTCGGAAGTCGAGAGCGTTTTTCTTTGAACGCGTGCCTTGGCGCACCTTGCGGGTGATTTGTCGGACTGATCTTCGGCGCGTCTCGTCGCAGCAAATCAGACTTTCGTCGTCGCCTTAAAAAAAATTTCGCCGCCGAGTAAAAAAACTGTGCGTCGTGCGCCTGATCAGGCCTCTCGCGGACGAAATGGGAGAGAGAATCACTTGCGGATTTGCGCTTGCCGTATCGATAGGCGGGCGCAACCTGCTCCGATTGGAGCGGGTCGCGTGCCTCTGTGCGAGTCTGCGCTTCACGCCGCCGGCTCCTCGGGCTAAGCGATAGGCGTGTCGAACAACCTGGTTCAAACGTGCCAATCTCGAAAATATTGACGGTCGTTTTCTGGATGGCTGGAGCGCTGATGGCGTTCTCGGCGACCGCCGTCGCGGTGCGTGAATTGTCGCCCGCCCTATCGGTCTTCGAAATCCTTTCCATCCGCAACGCTTTGGGAATCGTCCTGCTTCTCGCTTTCGCGGTCTTCCGACCCGAGCTGCGTCCGCAGTTGAAGCCACGACGGATCAAGCTGCATCTGCTTCGCAACGTCCTGCATTTCGCCGGAACCGATGGCTGGGCATACGCCCTCACCCTCCTGCCGCTCGCAACCGTCTTCGCGCTCGAGTTCACGTCGCCAGCCTGGGTCGCGATCCTGGCGATTCCGTTTCTGAACGAAGCGATGACACGCGGTCGATTGGTGGCGGTTCTTGCCGGGTTCGCGGGCGTTCTCATCGTTCTTCGACCGGGCGGCGAGACGTTCCAGCCTGCAAGCATCCTCGTGCTCGCCGTGGCACTCGCATTCGCGCTCGTGGCGATCGTCACGAAACGGCTGACCAGGACGGAGAGCACGTATTCGATCGTCCTCATGATGAACGTCATCCAACTCCCGCTGAACCTCCTCGGGGTCAGTGGTGCCTTCTGGCAAAGGATCGAGGCCTCGCATGCGTTGCCCATCGTGGGCGTCAGCCTCGGTGGGTTGCTCTCCCATTACTGCCTGACGAACGCCTATCGCCACGGCGATGCCAGCATGGTGGTGCCGCTCGATTTCCTGCGCATCCCGCTCATCGCGATCGTGGGATGGAGGCTTTACGGCGAGCCGCTGGATCCTTACGTGTTCGTGGGAAGCGCCTGCATCGTCGCCGGGCTCATTTATAGTCTGCGTCGGGAAGCAAGGATTTCATGACCTGGTCACCCCAACAGGACGCCGCGTTGAAAGCCGTCGGCGATTGGCTTCGCAATCCCGACAAGCCACTGTTCCGGTTGTTTGGATATGCCGGAACGGGGAAGACGACACTCGCGCGGCACATTGCCGAAGGAGTCGATGGCGATGTCGCGTTCGGCGCCTATACGGGAAAGGCTGCGCTCGTTCTCCGCTCCAAGGGCTGCGCGGACGCTTCGACGATTCATTCGATGATCTACCGCTCTCGGGAATCCGACGAGGGAGGTCCGCAATTCGTACTGAACCGGCAGAGCGCGGCCGCCAAGGCCGACCTGATCATCATCGACGAATGTTCGATGGTGGATGAGGAACTGGGCAGGGACCTTCTGTCGTTCGGTCAGCCTGTCCTGGTACTTGGCGATCCTGCTCAATTGCCGCCGGTGAAGGGAGGCGGTTTCTTCACCGAAGCCGAACCCGACGTCATGCTGACGGAGGTCCACCGGCAGGCGAAGGACAACCCGATCATCCAGATGTCTCTGACCGTGCGCGAAGGCGGACGGCTCGATTATGGCGCCTATGGCGAGAGCAAAATCATACGTCGGAGTGAAATCAATTCGGAGATCGTGATGGCGGCCGATCAGGTGCTTGTGGGGCTCAACAAGTCTCGCCGCCTCTACAACACGCGCTTGCGGGAGCTCAACGGCTACCGCAACCCGATGCCGGCTGCCGGCGAAAAGCTGGTCTGCCTGCGCAACGACAAGACCAAGGGGCTGCTCAACGGGGGCACCTGGAACATCCACACGCTTCACGGCATCCGCAATGACTTCATCCGAATGGACGTGCTGGCCGATGGAGAGGTCAGAGGC
The DNA here is from genome assembly GCA_963828985.1 of uncultured Alphaproteobacteria bacterium. Taxonomy (GTDB): domain Bacteria; phylum Pseudomonadota; class Alphaproteobacteria; order Rhizobiales; family Beijerinckiaceae; genus Microvirga. The sequence goes on along the minus strand of CAWHGT010000003.1, from coordinate 363,153 downwards.
AAGTCGGTGGAGGTATCGGTGCACAAAGCCTTCTTCGAAGGCGCCGAAGAAGACGTTCCGTTCGCAATCAGGCGGGAGTCCGACGAGTTCACATACGGGTACGCGTTGACGGTTCATAAGGCCCAGGGATCGCAATGGGACGACCTGGTCCTGTTCGACGAATCCTATGCGTTCCGTGAGCACCGAAGCAGGTGGCTCTATACTGCACTGACCCGTGCCGCCGAAAAGGTAACGGTTGTTGTCTGAACCGGTGCGGTCAAGCTTACACGGACATGCGTCGCGGCGATGAAGGACTGGAACGCCAGTCGATTCCCGGTTGAAGAAACGGGCGCTGCGTCTTATCCCTAGGGCCATGTTCATGCACCCGGATATTCGCCCGTGGGCGGAGATATCGCGTTGAAGGATGACCTTCACTCTCAAGGTGCGGTCGATGGCGCCATGCTGCAGGACGCACTTGAGCAGCGGATCGCCGATCTGACCGAGGCTGTTGCGGCGCGCGACACGTTCCTCGCAGTTGCGGCACACGAACTTCGCAACCCGATGACGCCGATCCTGGCCCATGTCGAGCGCTTGAGCCGGATCTCCGCTGCGGCGGGGGACGACGAAGTCGCACGGGGCCTCAAGCATCTCGAAAAACTGGTGGAGCATTACGTTCGGCGGGCCACATCCCTGCTCGAGGTATCGCGGATGACAACCGGGAAACTGACGGTCCATCCCGAGGATTTCGATCTTGCAGAACAGCTTCGCGAAACCTCCGAGACGCTCTTGCCCGCGGCTCGGTATGCCGGCTCCACCCTCGAAGTCGATGCACCCGATCGACTTGCGGTTTTTCTCGACCGCCTCGCGATCGAGCAGATCCTGGACAACCTCATCTCCAATGCGGTCAAATACGGCGGCGGACGACCCATTTTGCTGACCCTGACCGCGACCGGCGATATCGCCACAATCAGTGTCAAAGATAGCGGAAGCGGCATACTGCCGAGAGATCAGGCCCGCATTTTCGAACGCTTCGAGCGCGCGGTCGGACATGAATCGGCGATTGGCGGCTTTGGCGTTGGGCTATGGGTGGTCGGTCAGTTGGTCGAGGCCATGGGAGCGGATATCTCGGTGGACAGCACAGTGGGCAAGGGAACGACCTTCACGATCCGCCTTCCCATTCAAACGAATGGAAACATCATGAAACAGAGCACGGGTATGGATCGGTGAGCGAAGACAGGCGCATCAGGAAATTGCCGACTGGAATCGTCGGCTTCGATACCATTTTGGAGGGCGGTGTGCTGCGGGGCGGCATCTACATCCTCCTTGGAACTCCGGGCGCGGGCAAGACGATCCTGGGAAACCAGCTCTGCTTCAACCACGCAGCCGGCGGGGGCCGTGCTCTCTATGTGACGCTCCTCGCCGAGACACATGGTCGGATGCTCGGACATATCGGGCAGCTTGGATTCTTCAACGAAGCGCTCATTCCCGACGGCGTTTCCTATCTTAGCGCCTTCCGCATTCTGGAGACCGAGGGTTTGAAAGGCCTGAGCGATGCGTTGCGGCGCGAATTGCGGGCACGCAAGGTCGATCTTCTGGTGCTGGACGGGCTGGTATCGGCGGAGGAATCCGCCGCGACCCCGCGGGAATTCAAAAAGTTTATTCATGAACTGCAAATCCAGGCGGATCTCGCCGATTGCACCATGATGCTGCTCACGAGTTCGGCTGCCGATCCGGACTTCGCGTCTGCAGAGCATACCATGGTGGACGGGCTGATTGAGCTTCAGACGCGGGTGCGCGGGCGGCGGTCCGAGCGGGATCTGGTGGTGCACAAGATGCGCGGCAGCGGCTTCATGCGCGGCACGCATTCGTTCGAGGTCGGGGATGACGGAATTGTCGTATACCCTCGGATCGAGGCGCTCGTGAGCGAACCCAGCTCCCGCATCGAGTTCGACGGACCGATCCTCTCGACCGGCGTCAAAATACTCGATGAGATTTTGGGCGGCGGTCCTCTACGCCGCTCGACATCGCTCATCATGGGAGCGGCAGGAACTGGAAAAAGCACCGCTGGCCTCCATTTCCTCGGCGCGGGCCACGACGAGCGCGGCCTCTATCTCAGTTTCAATGAATCGGAGCCTGCGATACGTCGGAAGGCGAAAGCTCTCAACCTGCCGGTGTCCCGTCTCTTCGACGAAGGAACCGTCGAGATTATGTGGCGTCCCTCGACCGAGGGCGTGTTCGACGAGGTTCTGGGCGCTGTTCTGGACCGCGTACGGGACGGCAAGCTGCAGCGGATCTTCATCGACGGGCTCTCTGATTTCGTGAAGGTCACCGGCGAAGAAAGCCGTATGTCACAGGCTTTGACAGCGCTCACCAACGAGTTCCGGGCCTTGGGTGCGACGACCCTGGCGAGCCTCGAACTCGACTTCAACGGGGTCATTCCCGGACAACCGCTCGCCGGCCTTCCGGTCGTCGGATTGTCGCCGATCGCCGAGAACATCATCCTTTTGCGGCTCGCCGCGCTGGGCGCGGATGTCCATCGGCTGATCATCGCGTTGAAGGCCCGCGACAATTCCTTCGGTCTTAAGTTTCGGCGGTACGATATCGGCGCCAACGGTATCGAAATCGAGCCTGACTTCGAGTCAGGCCGAGATCGTTCTGTCCGAGCTTATTCGTCAAACCGGCCTCGTCCCTGCGCCTTTCGGCTCCATCGCAGCCGGCCCATCCGGAGACGATGCGTGAGAACGATACTCGTTGTGGATGACGAATGGGCAATCGCCGAGGTGCTGGAATCGCTCCTCAGCGACGAAGGCTATCGCGTCATCATTGCCAACAACGGGAGACAAGCCCTCGAACGCCTTTCCGAGTGGCCGCCCGATCTCATCATGCTCGATTTCATGATGCCGGTCATGGACGGCAGGGCGACCCTTGAGGCGCTCAAGGGAGACCCAAAGACGTCCGACATTCCTGTCATCGTGATGAGTTCGCTGCCCGAAGAGACCATCAAGGAACGGTGCTCCGGCTACGTGACATTTCTACGGAAGCCGTTCCGCATATCGGCTGTATTGGACACGATAGAGACTTCGCTGCGCTAAGGGCATCGGGGGCCAGCGGAACCTCGATGGTCCTGAACGTTTATGCCTGCGGGCGGCTGTCGCCAGAGAGGATTTCCGAAATGCTCAAATGGGCTCTCATTTTCCTTGTCATATCGGTGATCGCGGGCGCGCTCGGTTTCGCCGGCGTCGCATCGGGGACAAAAACGATCGCCAAGGTCCTTTTTGGATTGTTCCTGGTGATGTTCGTCCTGCTGCTCCTCCTGGCCTGGGGAGCAGGCGAACTCGTGTTCTGATCTTTCGATACGCAGTCGGGACGGTGGAGGAGCGCCGGCACGAATGCTAGTTGCTCGCCGAAGTGTCGCCATTGGCGAGCTTACTGGCGAACATCGCGACTGTGCGCGAATAGACCTGCGACTTGTTCCATTGGCGCAGGGCCTCGAAATTGGCACCTCCAGGCTCCCAATCGCCGCCGCGCACCCAGCCATGGCTTTTGAGATAATTGGCCGTGGAGGCCAGCACGTCGGTGGGGCTGTGCAAAAGGTCGGCGCGGCCGTCCCCGTCGAAATCGACAGCATATTTCACATAGGACGAGGGCATGAATTGCGTTTGGCCCATCTCTCCGGCCCAGGCGCCTCGCATCTCGCCCGGTGTGAGATCGCCATGCTGGACGATCCGCAGCGCATCGAAGAGATGGGCCTGGAAGAATTCACTACGACGGCAATCGAACGCCAGCGTGGCGACCGAACGGATCACAGGAAGGTTTCCCCGCACGGCGCCATAATCGGTCTCAAGTCCCCAGATTGCCACCAACACGGGTCCGGGAACGCCGTATTGCTGTTCGATCCGCGTCAAGGCGGCCGCGTGCTTCTTCAACTGCGACGCGCCGATCCGAAGGCGCCCGGACGAAATCATACGACCGGCAAATTGCTCGAAACTCTGTTTGAACACACCCTGCCCGCGATCACGCCTCAGGATACCGGGATCGAATGTCACTCCGGACAGGCCAGCATCGACGGCTGCCCGCGAGATGCCTTGCGCAACTGCCTCCTGGCGGACGTCGTCCAGCCATTTCTCGAACCCGGCCGGGTCACGGCAAGTAAGGGCTTGGGCCTGCGATGCAATCAGTAGCCCCGCCAGGATCGACAATACGCGCAACCGTCCGGACATGATTGTCTCCGCTTCAATTCACCTTCACGCCAGTTAGGGCCGTGGGGTCGCAACTCAAGTGTACCACGGCGCAACTGGATGGCACCCATAAGCGTTTGCTTAACGGTTCGTTGACGATGGGAGCGCTGGTGAAGACCACAACGAAGACACGGGGCCGTTCTGAAGCTGGGTATATGGCGGCCCTCATCGGCGCGCTGTGTATTCCAACGAGCCTCTCTGCGGCCTCCGTGGCGGACCAGATGCCGACGGAAGTCTCAACCATCCACTACCTGCCTGCAACGAACGAGACCCACGTCACCGCGCGCCTTGATCCAGCCCTGTGTGTTGCGCTGTCCCTGCCTCAGCAATGGCGGAGGGAAGGCGCGGAGGATGGATCGCTCCGTCTCGCCGCATCCGGAGGGGCTGGAGAAATCGAAGTCGCTTGGAGGGCGGTCCGCGATCTGGCGGAGCTTCCGCAAGGAAATGTTGGCTCGAAAGACGCTGAGCTGCTCCAGCGGGACCATGAGGGACTTCTTGGCCGCAAGGCGAATGCCAGCACGGTCCAGACGCTCGGCGATGCCACCCGCTGGACCGCGACATGGATCGATACCAGCCTCCCGGCGCCGTCACACAGTCTGACGGTCGAAACCTACATCGTGCCGGCATCCCGCGAATGGCTGCTGGAATTGTCGATTTCCGATATCGACGACCGCAGCCTTTACGAAGATCTGGTGCGGCAGGTCCTTTCGAATGTCCGGACCGCCAGCTCGGCCCAATGCGGCAAGACGAGCTGAGCTGCCTTTGTGTCGGCGGTCAGTTTGCGGGCTGCCGAATTCAACGTTGAGACGAGGGCGAGATGGAACTCGATGGTAAAGTGGCGCTCGTGACCGGCGCCGGATCAGGCTTGGGAAAGGCGGCCGCTCTGAAGCTCGCGGGGGCCGGAGCGCGGGTGGGCGTTCTCAGCCGCACGGCGAGCGAACTCGACCGCACGGTTGCGGAAATCAATGCCGCGGGCGGGAAAGCGCTTTCGCTGGTCGCCGACATCTCCGATGCCGAACAAACCAAGCAAGCTGTCTCTGGCCTTGTCGAGGCCTATGGCAGGCTCGACGTCGTGTTTGCCAATGCGGGGATCAATGGGGTCTGGGCGCCCATCGACGAAATCGAGCCGGATGAATGGGATCGGACCATTAATATCAATTTGCGCGGCACTTACCTGACGCTTCATTACGCAGTGCCCCATCTGAAGAGAGCCAACGGCGGCTCGATCATCATCACCTCGTCCATCAACGGCACGCGAACGTTCACCACTCCGGGCGCGACAGCCTATTCGTGCACGAAGGCCGCGCAGCTGGCGATGACGCAGATGCTGGCGCTGGAACTCGCCAAGCACCGCATCCGAGTCAACGCGATCTGCCCCGGGATGATCGAGACCAATATTCCAGACAGCACCGAGCATCGGAACCGTGATGAATCGGGGGTGCGGGCTGAATATCCGGATGGCGATATTCCGCTTACGGGAGGTAAGGCCGGTACGAGCGAGGAGGTTGCCGAACTCGTGCTGTTCCTCGCATCCGAGCGGTCACGGCACATAACCGGGACACCGGTATGGATTGATGGCGGGCAATCGCTTCTCGTCTGAGCGACTGCGATCACTCCGCGACGTCCGCTCGCAATTCCCACGGCTCCCAAGGATCGTCGACGTTGCGCAGGTTCAAGCGGGTCTGAAGAAAATTCAGAAAATAGGAGACTTTGGTGGGTACGAATTGTCGATGGGGGTGCAGCGCGTAAATCTGGAGCGTGCCTGTGTTGTAGGTCGGAAAGAGGGAAATGAGATCGCCTTTCCGCAAATCTTCCCCAACCACGAAAGTGGGGAGCCAACTGATGCCGGCTCCGCTGCGGGCAGCCATTCGGAGTGCCTCGGAACTCGTGGAAAGGAGCTTGTTCTTCACCTTGATCAGTTTGGTTTCGCCACTGCGTGTAAATCGCCACTCGTCCCAGGGTCGTGGCGTTGAGAAGGACAGGCAGGTGTGGTCGGCCAAGTCCTCGGGGGTCTCAGGCCGGCCGCGTTTCTCGATGTAGCCCGGGCTGGCCACGATGTGGAAGTTCGACGCCGCCAGCCGGCGGCCAAGGAGCGTTGTGTCGAAGCTTTCGGCAATGCGGATCGCAATGTCGAAGCCATCTTCCATGATGTTGACGACCCGGTTGGTGAAATGGAGGTCCAGGTCGATTTTCGGGTATAGCTCGATGAACTCAGAGATGATGGGGCTGAGGTAAGGGTTGCCGAACTCGACCGGAACCGTGATCTTGAGAACGCCGCGGGGCTCGGACACGTCAGCGCCCGCCTCGGCCTCGGCCGCTTCGACCTCACCCAACAACGTCACGCAACGCTCGAAATAGACCTGGCCCGTATCCGTCAGCCGCACCTGGCGGGTCGTTCTGTGAAGCAAACGGGCTCCGGTCCTCTCCTCGAGGTTCACCACATGCTTCGTTACCATCGCGGGGGACATATGCAGGCTGCGGGCGGCGCCGGCGAAACTGCCCAGCTCGACCACGCGCACAAAGGCCCGCATGCTTTCCAAGGTGTCCAAAAAACCAGCTCATTGTTTACCGTGAGTGTGGGCTGAATTTACCCCTCCCGGAATTCTCTCGTTCCTAACCTTAGGGTAATAATTGCCTCATGAGCATAGTGCGATAGTTGATAGCAGGGCGGGACGATGCGAAAACTTCCTCAATCTTACTCTACGGGGCGGGTTTTCGCCCTCCCGGGTAACCCGGCTCCCTCGTCGAATTGGCGTGATTTGATCATTTCTCCCCCTGAAACGTCTGCTCAACCAGGCCGCTTCCTGCAATCCTGTGCTCGTCTGCTGTCATGCCTCACAATTCAACCGGGCTTGCTGGCGTTCCCTATCGCTAGCCGGCTCGGCAGGCTTGCGACCCTTTTCATCGTCGTTTTCCGGACTGCCGCGAGCTGAGCCTTAGGGCCGCCTGTTCGAACCTTGCAAAAGTCCGATTGTATCGAAATACGTTATTGTGATCGGTCCGACAGAACCTCAAACGCTTTTCTTTTCGGCCGCAGCAAACCGTCGCCCCCAGATCAGCTATCCATCTTGAGCGCGGCGATGAAGGCTTCCTGCGGGATGTCGACCTTGCCGAACTGGCGCATCCGCTTCTTGCCCTCTTTCTGTTTGTCGAGGAGCTTGCGTTTGCGTGACGCATCGCCGCCATAACACTTGGCGGTCACGTCCTTGCGCAGGGCGCGGATCGTCTCGCGTGCGATGATCTTGCCGCCGATCGCCGCCTGGACGGGGATCTGGAACATGTGTGGCGGGATCAGGTCCTTGAGCTTCTCGCACATGGCGCGCCCACGGCTTTCGGCGCGGCCGCGATGGACCAGCATCGATAGCGCGTCGACCGGTTCGGCATTCACCAGAACCGACATCTTGACGAGGTCGCCTTCGCGATAATCGGAGATATGATAGTCGAAGGAGGCATAGCCCTTCGAGATCGATTTCAGGCGATCATAGAAGTCGAACACGACCTCGTTCAGCGGCAGGTCGTAGATGACCATGGCGCGCTTGCCGACATAATTCAGATCGATCTGCACGCCACGCCGATCCTGACACAGCTTCAGGACAGCACCGAGATATTCGTCCGGCGTGAGGATGGTGGCGCGGATCCACGGCTCTTCGATGGCTTCGATTTTCATCACGTCCGGCATATCGGCCGGATTGTGCAATTCCTTGATGGTGCCGTCGGTCATCTGCAGGTGATAGACGACGCTCGGCGCAGTCGAGATCAAATCCAGATTGAACTCGCGCTCGAGGCGCTCCTGGATGATCTCGAGATGGAGCAAGCCCAGGAAACCGCAGCGGAAACCGAAGCCAAGCGCCGCAGAGGTTTCCATCTCGTAGGAGAAACTGGCGTCGTTCAGGCGAAGCCTGCCCATGGCGGCGCGAAGGTTTTCAAATTCCGCCGCGTCGGCCGGAAACAGGCCGCAGAACACGACCGGTTGCACGGGCTTGAAGCCCGGCAGGGCGCTCGCCGTCGGCTTGCGGTCGTCGGTGATCGTGTCGCCGACCCGCGTATCCGCCACTTCCTTGATCGAGCCGGTGAAAAACCCGACTTCACCCGGACCGAGGGCGCCGATATCGCGCATCTTGGGAGTGAACACCCCGACCTTATCGACGCCATGCGATGCGTTCGTGCCCATCATCTTGATGGTCATGCCCTTCTTGAGCACACCGTCGATGACGCGCACCAGCACAACCACGCCAAGATATGCATCGTACCAGGAATCGACCAGAAGCGCCTTCAGCGGAGCGCTCTCGTCGCCTGTCGGGGGCGGCAATTTCTTGACGATCGCTTCGAGCACCGCCTCGATGTTCAGCCCCGTCTTGGCCGAGATCGGCACGGCGTCCGAGGCGTCGATGCCGATGACTTCCTCGATCTGTTCCTTGATCCGGTCAGGATCGGCGGCCGGAAGGTCGATCTTGTTGAGGACCGGGACGATCTCGTGGTTGGCGTCGATGGCCTGGTAGACGTTCGCCAAGGTCTGCGCCTCGACGCCCTGCGACGCGTCGACGACGAGGAGCGAGCCCTCGCAGGCGGCAAGGGACCGCGAGACCTCATAGGCGAAGTCCACGTGGCCGGGCGTATCCATGAGGTTGAGAATATAGGTCTTGCCGTCTTCGGCGAGGTATTCGAGGCGGACGGTCTGAGCCTTGATGGTGATGCCGCGCTCGCGCTCGATATCCATGCTGTCCAGGACCTGCTCGGTCATCTCGCGTGCCGAAAGGGTGCCGGTTGTCTGGATCAGCCGGTCGGCAAGCGTCGATTTCCCGTGGTCGATATGAGCCACGATGGAGAAATTGCGGATATTGTCAAAGGTGCGGGCGGTCATTCAAACACTCGGACGGGTATGAAACCCTGTTGGGGCCGCAATAGCAGTCCCGCCCGCCAATGCCAAGGGAAGGCGGTGTCGCGCGAGATCGTCCAAACTGTGGCAACGCTTTGGGTTCGAGGGCGTTATCGGAGCGTCGCCTCTCCCGGCAAGAAGAATTTCGGCCGGGATGGCACGCCTTACCCCACAGGAGAAGCCCATGGCCAAGGTCCGCGCCCTTGAACCGCGCAAGAAAATCAGCCCGCTCGATACGCCGACCGACCTGAAACCGGATGGCGTTGCGGCCGTGTCGCAGGCGCTCAACACCCTGTTGGCCGATACATTCGCGCTTTATCTGAAGACCAAGAACTTCCACTGGCACATGAGCGGACCGCATTTTCGGGATTACCACCTGCTCCTCGACGAGCAGGCCGCGCAGATCTACGGGAGCACCGACGACATTGCCGAGCGGGTGCGGAAAATCGGCGGCACGACCTTGCGGTCGATCGGGCAGATCGCCTCGCTTCAGCGCGTCACGGACAACAACGAGGCCTTCGTGCCTCCCCTCGACATGCTGCGCGAGCTGATGGGAGACAACAAAGCCTTCGCGGCGAACCTGCGCGACGCTCATGAGCTCTGCGACAAGCATGACGACATTGCCACCGCGAGCCTGATCGAGAATTGGATCGACCAAACGGAACGCCGGACGTGGTTCCTCTTCGAGGCGAGCCGGGGCGCAGATTCGAGCGGGCACTGATCCGCGGGAGCGGGCTTTTTCGGTCCTAGCGGCCGTGATCGAGAATCCGCGAAATGACTTTTGCCGTGTAATCTACCATGGGCACGATGCGGGCGTAGTTCAGCCGTGTCGGCCCGATCACGCCAAGAACCCCGACGATCTTCTGGGTCGCATCGCGGAACGGCGCGGCGATCATCGACGAGCCGGACAACGAGAAGAGCTTGTTTTCCGAACCGATGAAGATGCGGACGCCCTCGCCACCTTCGGCGCGGGTGAGGAGGTCGATCACGTCGGTCTGGGTTTCGAGGTCGGCAAACAGGAGACGAATGCGGTCGAGGTCCTCGGCCGCATTGAGATCTTCGAGCAGGTTTGCCTGCCCGCGGATGATGAGCTGCCGGGAATCCGCGGGGCCAACGGTTGTGGCAAGCCCCGCCTCGACCAGATTGGCCGTCAGTGTGTCGAGCTGCTGCTCCATCTCTTCGCGGCCTTTGGCGACCTCGCGCTTGAGATCGGCCAAGGTCTTGCCGCGGATATGAGCGTTCAGAAAGTTGCCGGCCTCCACCAATGCTCCCGCCGGCAGCCCCGTGGGAAGATCGAGCACCCGGTTCTCGACCGAGCCGTCTTCGCCCACCAGGACGACCAGCGCCCGAGAGGGGTCGAGGCGGACGAATTCGATATGCTTGAGGCTGGGATTGGATTTCGATGTGACAACGACGCCTGCGCCCCGCGACACGCCGGAGAGCAAGGTCGAAGCCTCGGCCAGCGCGGTTTCGAGCGTGTGGCCGGAGGCCGCCGCCTTCATCTGGGCCTCGATGCGGGCCCCTTCCTCGCGGCCCACGTCGCCGATTTCCATCATGGCGTCGACGAAAAACCGCAAGCCCGATTCCGTCGGCAGGCGGCCCGCGCTCGTATGCGGCGCGAAGATGAGGCCGGCGGTTTCCAGATCCGACATGACGTTGCGGATCGATGCGGGCGAAAGCGCCATCGGCAGGATACGCGCCAGATTGCGGGAGCCGACGGGCTCGCCCGTCATGAGGTAACTCTCGACGATCTGCCGGAAGATCTCCCGGGAGCGATCGTTCAGCTCCGCAATCGCGCGAACATCCGATTGGCTGGAAAAATGACCCGGTCTTTGCATGCGATTGTCGTTCAACCTTGCGAGGTCATTGAGGAAACTCCGTTATATGTGCTGGCGGCGCGCCCAGAAGCAAGCCTGCGCTTGCCGGGCCTCTCTTCACCTTCTAAGACGCTGCACCTGATCCTACCCTCAAGGAGATCTCCGATGCGTCCTTCCAACCGCGCCCCGAACGAACTGCGCCCGATTACGCTGGAGCGCAGCGTTGCACGCTACGCGGAAGGATCGTGCCTCGTGTCCTTCGGCAACACGCGCGTGCTTTGCACCGCATCGCTGGAAGAAAAGGGGCCGCCTTGGCTTCGCGGCACCGGCAAAGGCTGGGTCACGGCCGAATATTCGATGCTTCCCCGGGCGACCCATGAGCGCACCCGCCGCGAAGTGACGTCCGGCAAACCGTCCGGTCGCACGCAGGAGATTCAGCGGCTGATCGGCCGTTCGCTCCGCGCCGTCGTCAACCTGCCGGCAATCGGCGAGAGGCAGATCGTGCTCGATTGCGACGTCATCCAGGCAGATGGCGGAACAAGGACCGCCTCGATCACCGGCGCATGGGTCGCACTGCACGAATGCTTCACCTGGATGCAGGGCCGCTCGATCATCTCGATCAACCCCTTGCGCGAGCCGGTGGCTGCTGTCTCGTGCGGCATCTACAAGGGAACGCCGGTGCTCGATCTCGATTATGCCGAGGATTCGACGGCCGAGACGGATGCCAATTTCGTCATCACCGGTTCTGGCGGCATCGTCGAGGTCCAGGGCACGGCCGAAGGCAAGCCCTTCTCCGAAGACGAATTCCTCAGCCTTCTCCGGCTTGCCAAGGATGGCATCTCTCAACTCGTCGACCTGCAAAAGAAAACCGTGGCGGCCTGAGGCAAAGTACGGCCGTGGCGGCCTTGGGAGTGTCCGGAATGCATCGCCCTCTGGTCGGCAAGGTTGTGATCGCGACCCACAATGCCGGCAAGCTGCGTGAAATGCGCGAACTGCTGGCCCCCTTCGGGGTCGAAGCGGTCTCGGCCGGGGAGCTTGGCCTGCCCGAGCCTGCCGAGACAGGCCATATGTTCTCCGAGAACGCCGCCATCAAGGCCCATTCCGCGGCGGCAGCCACGGGTCTTCCGGCGATTTCGGACGATTCAGGTCTCTGCGTGGACGCGCTCGACGGCGCTCCGGGCCTGTTCACGGCCGATTGGGCGGGGCCTGAAAAGGATTTCGCCGCCGCCATGTCGCGCGTCGAGCGGGAATTGCAGAAGCGCCAGATGGATTCCAACGGCAACCGTCGCGCGCATTTCGTGTCGGCCTTGATCGTCGCCTGGCCGGACGGCCACGAGGAGCTGTTCGAAGGACGGGTTTTCGGAACCGTCGTCTGGCCGCCGAGAGGCCAAAAGGGCTTCGGCTACGACCCGATGTTCCAGCCCGATGGTTTCGAACGGACGTTCGGGGAACTCGGGGCTCGAAGAGAAACACGGCATCGATTGGTCGAAAAGCGAGCCCGAAGCACTGTCGCACCGCGCCCGGGCTTTCCTGAAACTCGCGGCCGGATGCCTGCGGCGGACCTGACGGGTTCGACGACGCAGAACGGGGCGCCTTTAAGCGCCCCGCCAATGTTCCGGCCTTACCGCGATCAGATGTCGGTTGGGCCGTTCTGCTCGTTGCGACGCTTCGCCATGAAGGCGTCGAACTCCTCGCGGTCCTTCGCACGCTTCAGCTCTTCGACGAAGCCGCGGAAGGCGCGCGCTTCCTCGTCAAGCTTCCGACGCTCTTCCTCGAGGCGCGCCAGTTCGTTGCGGCGATATTCCTCGAAAGCGGCATTGCCGGTTCCGGAGGTGAAGCCGCCCGTCGGAGCGCAACGGGATGAGAAGAAGTCATTCACGTTGCGGCCGAAGTTGTTTTGCATGAAGGCTTTAGCTTCATCGAATTTCGGATATCCCATGATTTTCCAGACCAGGTAAGCCAGTGCGACCGGCCAGAACCAGATGAATGCCAGCACGATGCCGGCGATTTCCAAGGCACGCCGGGGCGGTTTCCCGCAGCGTGAGTGAGCGCCTGTATTCCAGGCCGTAGAGGCAAAATCAGACATCGCGGCTCCCGCATGTTAATGATAACAACATTTACATGCGGATGGAATTCGGTGCTTTCAAGAAGGGCGCCCTAATATTTTGCAAGGACGAGAGGGGAAGTACGTGTCTTGCAGCGTCCGCTAGGCGCTTGGCGCGGTTACTTGCCGGCGAGCCCCGTGGACGAGCGCCAGAACGCCCGCTCTGAGAAGCTCGTACTTGTCCGGGAGCCCGGGCCCCTTCGGCAGCTGGCCTGCCGCCGAAAGCGTCGCGATGCCATGGGAAAGCGCCCACACCTCGATGGCGATGAACCGCACGTCCACGCTCGTGAACCCTTCCGGAAAGGTGTCGGAGAGCGCCTTGACGAGGAAATCGAAGGCGTTGCCCTGCTGAGGCGGCTTGCTGCATTCAGCAGGCGCGACGCTCGGTTCCGTGCTCTGCGGGGCAAACATGGCGGCATAGAAGCCCGGCTCCTGCTCGGCGAAAGCCAGATAGACCTCGCCCATGCGGGTGAACCGCTCGAGCGGTGTGCCGTCGCTTTCAAGCGCTCGCCCGAGCCTCTCGGCAAGTTGCGTGAAGCCGCGGAACGCCACCTCGGCCACCAAGGCCTCCCGGCCGCGAAAATGCCGGTAGAGTGCCGCCGGCGTGACCCCGACCAGCTTGGCGGCGTCGGCCAGCGTGAAGCCGCCCAGGCCGCGCTCGGCAATGAAACGCTGCGCCGCCTCGATCAGCGCCTCCTTCAGATTGCCGTGGTGGTAGCCCTGTCGGTCGAACGGGGCGCGCCAATGCCGCATCGCTGATTCCTGTCTTCGTGCCCGCCAACCGTAGAGCGTGCGAGGTGTCGGGGCTAGGCTCTCGCGCCTCCATGATGAACCGCGGGTCGCCACGATGGTTCAGTTCCGGCCAGCGCGTGACGGCTCGCGCGGAACCTGTCATAAGCGCCCCATGATCGAACATCCGACGCGCGATGCCGGTTTCGGTGTGTACGTACACTGGCCGTTCTGCGCCTCCAAATGCCCTTATTGCGACTTCAACAGCCACGTTCGCCACCAGCCGGTGGACCAGGAGCGCTATCTGGCGGCGTTTCGCCGGGAGATCGCCCACAACGCGGCGCGTATCCCGGGTCGCACAGTCAGCAGCATCTTCTTCGGCGGCGGCACGCCGTCGCTCATGAAACCTGAGACTGTCGGCGCGATCCTTGACGCGATCGGCGGGCGCCTGGAGTGTCGAAGAGGGCGCGGAAATCACCCTCGAGGCCAATCCGACGAGCGTTGAGGCCGAGCGCTTCCGCGGCTATCGGGCGGCCGGAATCAACCGCGTGTCGCTCGGCGTGCAGGCGCTCAACGATCCCGACCTGCGCCGGCTCGGGCGGATGCATTCGGTCGATGAAGCGTTGGCGGCCGTGAAGATCGCCGCGTCGATTTTCGAGCGCTACTCGTTCGACCTGATCTATTCCCGTCCCGACCAGACGCCGCAGGCCTGGCGGGATGAGCTCGAATACGCCATCAGCCACGCGGTCGAGCATCTGTCGCTCTACCAGCTGACGATCGAGCCCGGCACATGGTTCGAAAAGCTCCACCGCGCCGGCAAGCTCATCGTGCCTGACGACGATGCGTCGCGCGTCCTTTTCGACCTGACGCAGGAAATCTGCGAAAAGCGCGGGGCTTCCGGCCTACGAGGTTTCGAACCACGCCAGACCCGGTGCCGAATCGCGTCACAACCTCATCTATTGGCGCTATGGCGAATATGCGGGGATCGGACCGGGGGCGCATGGGCGTCTCGTGACCGGCAATGCCCGCCTTGCCACCATCGCCGAAAAGCACCCGGAGACCTGGCTTGCGCGGGTCGAGCGCGACGGCCACGGGATCGTCGACGAGGAAGTGCTGACCTCGGAGGCGGAGGGCGATGAATTCCTGCTCATGGGCCTGCGCCTCAAAGAAGGCATCGACCCGCGCCGCTACACGAAATTCACCGGCCGCACGCTCAACGAGAAGCGCATCAGCACCCTCGAGGAGCACGGCCTGATCACCCGCCGGGACGATTCCCGCCTGACGGTCACGCGGGAGGGTTTTCCCGTGCTGAATTCAGTGATCGCTGAGCTTGCGGCTTAACTCGAGCTTCGACTCGATGGCGTCCCACAGGGTCACGACGATGTCGGGACCGCCCAGGCGCTTGATCGCCCGAAGGCCCGTCGGGGACGTCACGTTGATCTCGGTCAGATTGCCGTCGATGACGTCGATGCCGACGAAAATCTGGCCCATCTCCTTGAGCTTCGGCCCGATCGTCTCGCAGATTTCGATCTCACGCGGGGTGAGATCGGTCGGTTTGGCGGCGCCGCCGCGCACCATGTTGGAGCGGATGTCGTTGAGCGCCGGGACGCGGTTGATGGCGCCCGCCGCCACGCCGTCGATGAGAATGATGCGCTTGTCGCCTTCGGTGATCTTGGGCAGGAACCGCTGGATCACCCATGGCTCGCGGAAAGTCACCGAGAAGAGATCGAACAGCGACCCGAAATTCGGGTCCTCGCGGGAGACCTTGAACACCGCCGCTCCCCCATTGCCGTAAAGCGGCTTCATCACCACTTCGCCGTGCTCCTTCCGGAACTCCTCGATCTCGGCCTTGTCGCGGGAGATCAGGGTCGGGGGCATCAGGTGCGGGTATTCGAGGACGAAGAGCTTCTCGGGCGCATTCCGCACATGCGTTGGATCGTTCACCACGAGGGTCTTCGGATGAATACGGTCGAGCAGATGCGTGGTGGTGATATACGCCATGTCGAACGGAGGATCCTGCCGCAGCAACACCACGTCGACGGTGGCGAGATCGACCCGCTGGGCCTCGCCCATGGTGACGTGATCGCCTTCGACGTCGCGCACCTCGATCGGTTCCGCCATCGCTGTCACGACGCCGTCGCGCATGGACAATCGATCGGGCGTGTAATGCAGCAGCTGAAACCCGCGCCGTTGCGCCTCCAGCAGCATCGCGAAGGTTGAATCGCCCGTAATCTTGATGCGCTGGATCGGGTCCATCTGGACCGCAACAATGCGGGTCATGAATCGTCTCTCCGATAGTGATGCGGGTTTATCGAGCCGGAGCGCCAGAATAGCAATCGGTCTGAACCAGCGCGACCGTCAAGGTGTTGACCCCGGCCGCTCTCTTGCGGCCGAGCTGGAACCGATCCATTTGACCCTGATGTCACGCCGCGCCCTTCTCCTGGTCAATACCAACAGCCGCAGCGGCGCCGAAGGCTGTCAGGCCGCCCAGCAATCTCTGCTCGCCAATGGGATCGAGCCCGTACACGTGGAGTGCGAAAAACGTTCGGATCTCTCGCGGGTTATCGTTTCCTACGCCGACAAGGTCGATCTGGTGGCGGTCGGAGGCGGAGATGGCACCCTCAATGCGGCGGCGCTCGGGATCATCGAGACCGGGCTGCCGCTCGGGATCCTGCCGATGGGCACTGCCAACGACCTCGCGCGGACGCTTGGCATCGCGCCCGACATCGCGACGGCAGCTGGGATCATCGCGGCCGGCAACACTCGCCGCATCGATCTCGGCCTCGTCAATGGCGAGCCATTCTTCAACGTGGCGAGCGTCGGCCTTTCGGCCGAGCTTGCGCGGCGATTGACCGCCGAGGTCAAAAGGCGGTTCGGGCGCCTCGCTTACGCGTTCACGGCCATGAACGTTTTGGCGCAGGCGCGGCCGTTCCGCGCCACCATCGTCAGCGAAGACGAGACCGTGAACGTTCAGACGCTGCAGATCGCGGTCGGCAACGGACGCTATTACGGGGGTGGCAACGCCGTTGAGAAGAATGCGACCATCGACGATGGACATCTCGACCTCTACAGCCTCGAGCTGCAGAGGGCCTGGAAACTCGCCCTCATGGCGCGCTCGTTCCATTATGGCGAGCATGGCGCCTGGGACGAGGTGCGGGCAATCCGCGCGAAGGAGTTCGAGGTGCGCACGAGACGCCCACGGCCTGTCAACGCCGATGGCGAGATCCTCACCAGCACGCCAGCTCGTTTCTCGATCCGGCCCGGCGCCATCATGGTGTTCGCTCCGGATGGATCCGGTTCAGTGGCAACGGCCTGAACCGGATCGCCAGTTCCGTAAATCGCCATCCGGGAGCCTAGCGGTGGCGTCCGCGTCGGACCGCGTGCTCCGTGCTGCCGGGCGCCAAGCCGATATCGATCAGGGTTCGGTCGTCGAGCGAATTGACCTCCCGAATGGCTCGCCGAATGCGGATCTCGTGCTGGATACCGCGGAAGAGGCGCAGGATCAAAGGGTCCCGTTTCGCCGGAACCGCAGGTGTCCAGGTGGAGCTGGGGGAGTGGAAGGACATGACGATCTCCTCATGTTGATGAGCGATCATCGATCAGGTGCTTGCATAAGTGAAATGAATGTTCATTATGTCGATAATAATGGTTTGCTTATTGAGGTTGTGATGACCAGAAATCTCGATATCGGCTTGGTCCGGGCGTTTGTGGCCGTTGTGGATGCAGGCGGCATGACCGCTGCCGGCGCCCGGTTGAACCTCACGCAGGCTGCCATCAGCCAGCAGCTCAAGCGCCTCGAGGACATGCTCGGGGCGGTTCTCGTGACCCGCGAACGCAAGGCCATGCGGCTGACCAGCGCCGGAGAGCGGTTGTTCGGTCGCGCCAAGCGCCTGCTGGCTCTCAACGACGATATCTGGACCGAGATGACGACGCCGATCTACGAAGGCGAGATCCGGCTCGGAATTCCCGCCGACATCGTCAACACCTACCTGCCGGCCTTCCTGAAAGGCTTCGCCCAGACCTATCCAAAGGTGCGCGTGAGCCTCGTCTGTACGTCGAGCGCCGAGCTGCTCGACCTTTTGCAGGCAGGAAGGCTGGACCTCATCGTGACGACCGAAGAGAAGACCGGCCCCGGCGGCGAAACCCTCGCGATCGACCGGCTCGTTTGGGTCGGGGCACGCGGTGGGGAGGCGGCGTTTCAGCGTCCGCTTCCAGTTTCGATCGGCTGCAGCGACTGCGCGTTCCGAGCTCCGATCCGCGACGTCCTTCAGGCGGCCGGCATCGAATGGCGCTCGGTGTCGGAAATCACGAACGCGGATGCGCAGGTCGCCACGACGGCGGCGGATATCGCCGTGAGTGCGTTTATGGCCGCGACCGTTCCGAGTTCGCTGGAAATCCTCGGGCCGGAATCCGGGTTGCCGAAACTTCCGCCCTTCACGGTCAATCTGTATCTGCCGAAAGATGGCGGCAGCGAAATCGCTCGCGAATTGGCGCGCTATATCCGCGATGCGATCATCGAACGGCACCGGATGGCCGCCTGACGGCTCTCGATGGACGTCAGTGAATCTCCATCTCGAAGGCCGCCACCATGTGGCGCGGCCAGCGTCGTCTCGCGACGAAGACCGCGTCGGCGCGCCATGTTTTGGTGGAAGCCCACGCGTTGCGAGACAGCCATGCCCGCGCCGCACGGGAAAATCGGCGGCGCTTGGTTGCGGTGATGGCGGTGAGCGCATCGTCCATCAGGCCGCGAGCCTTCACCTCGATGAACGCCACGGTGTCGCCCCGCGTCACGATGAGGTCGATCTCGCCACCCGCCGCCGAGTATCGGCGCGCGAGCGGTCGGTAGCCCTTGCAGATCAGAAACGCGAGCGCGATCCATTCCGCGCGGTGTCCGCGCAGGAACGTCGTGCGACGGCGCTCAAGCGCGCTTTTCATGCATCCTTCTTGGCGAGGACGAGAGCGCGCGCGTAGATCTCGCGCTTCGGCATATCGAGTTCGTCGGCCACGATGGCTGCCGCATCCTTGATGGAGTGATGTTTGAGCGCAGCTTCGAGCTTGCTGTCGAGAACGGCGTCCACCTCGACCGCCTGCATCGCCTTGGTGGCTTCGCCGATCAGCACCACGATCTCGCCTTTCGGCGGTCCCTCGGCGGCGAATGTCGCGGCTAGTTCGGGCAAGGTTCCACGGCGGATGGTTTCGAACATCTTGGTGAGTTCTCGCGCCACCACCGCCTGACGATCGCCGAGAACCTCCGCCGCGTCCGCCAGCATTTCGGGCAATCTGTGCGGGCCTTCAAACAACATCAGCGTTCCCGGAATAACGCCGATCTCCGCCAGCCTCGTGCGTCGCGCGGCACTCTTGGGCGGCAGAAATCCTTCGAAGAAAAAGCGGTCGGTCGGCAATCCCGAGACCACCAGCGCGGTCAAGATCGCGGACAGGCCCCGGAATAGGCGTCACCGGCAGGCCTTCCTCGATCGCGGCCTGAACCAGCTTGTAGCCGGGATCGGAGACGAGCGGAGTGCCGGCATCCGACACCAGCGCCAGTGCCTGTCCGTCGCGGATCCGCTGCACCATGCGGTCGCGCACGGCGTCGTTCGAGTGCTCGTGATAGGCCACCAGCGGAGTCGTGATGCCGTAATGGGCGAGCAGCGTCTTCGTCACACGGGTATCCTCGGCCAGCACCGCATCGGCGGCCGCAAGCGTGCTTAAGCCCCGAAACGAGACGTCCTTGAGGTTTCCGATGGGCGTGGCGACCACGTAAAGGCCTGGCGGCAGCGGCTGTGTTTCGGCCGCAAGACCGAAGGCCGTGAAGGTGGTGTTGCGAGCGGACGGGTCGCGACGTCGGGTTCTGTTGTCGATTCGCTGGTTCATCGCGACAAGTTTCGCATGGGGCGCGGTGCGATGCGAAGCCGGATCGGATCGGGAAACAATGTTTACCTTTTCTTTCTAGCCTTCGGGGCACATTGGAGATGGCGGCTCCCGCCAAGGGTTCTGTGACGATGCGTTTCATCCCTGCCGCGCGGCTTGCAAAGCGTTCCGGGTCGGGGCTGGCCCTTCTCGCAACCCTTTTGATTGCCGGCTGCGTCGGGTCGGGAAGCATGATGCCGCCGGGGCGGGTCGGACAAGTGCAGCCGGAACCGCCGCCGCTCCCCGCGCCGCCAGGTTCGGCGGTGTCGACGGGCCAGACGATCGGCAACGGCCCGGTCCGCGTGGCACTTCTGGTGCCCTTGAGCGGGCAGGGTCAAGGCGCCGTCGCTGCCGAGAGTCTCCGCAATGCAGCCGATCTCGCCGTCAGTGAAATTCCGAATGCGGAAATCACCGTCCTGGTGAAGGACGATCACGGCACGCCGGAGGGAGCGCGCGCAGCGGCATCCGAAGCCGTGGCGGAAGGTGCGGATCTGATCATCGGACCGCTTGTTCGCAGCCTCGGTCCGCAGCGCCGGTCAGGTGGCGCGGCAGGCGGGAAAACCGGTCATCGCTTTCTCGACCGACGCCACCGTGGCGACACGGGGTGTCTATCTCTTGAGTTTCCTGGTTCAGGCGGAAGTCGATCGGATCGTCGCCTATGCGGCTTCGCAAGGGCGCCGCTCCATCGCCGCGTTGGTGCCCGAGACGACCTATGGGGGCGTCGCCGAGGCGCAATTCCGCGAAGCCGCGGCACGCAACAATCTTCGCGTCGTCGCGATCGAGCGCTATCCCGCGGGCCAGCCGCAAGCCGCCGTGGAACGCCTCCGCGCGGTGATCGGGGGCAGCGCACCGCAAGCCGATTCGCTGTTCGTGCCGGAAAATGCCGATGGTTTGCCGGGGGTGGCGCAAGCCCTGCAGGCGGCGTCTTTCGACGCCCAGCGAGTTAAGCTGCTCGGCACCGGCCTGTGGAACGAGCCGAAGATTTTCAACGTGCCGATGCTGCAGGGCGCATGGTTCGCGACCCCCGACAACCGGGGCTTCAATGCCTTCGCGGCACGGTATCGCGGCAGGTTCAACGCCGATCCGATTCGGCTCGCGACCCTGTCGTACGATGCGGTGACGCTGGCGGCCGCTCTCACGCGCGTGCAGGGTTCGCAGCGCTTCTCTGACGATGTGCTGACCAACCCCAACGGCTTCGCGGGCGCCGACGGCGTTTTCCGCTTCAAACCCGACGGCACCAATGAGCGGGCGTTGTCCGTCCAGGAACTCCGTGCGGGAGCCGCCGCCACAATCAGCCCGGCTCCGCGCTCGTTGAGCGGAACGTGAACGGCGCGGGTTAGCCTCGGGACAGCGTGCTGCTGAGTTCCGGACGGTGGTTGAGCGTCTGGTAGACGACGCAATAGCGCTCCGACAATTTCAGCAATTGGTCGACCTTCTCCTGCGGCGCGTCGGTGTCGACCTCGAAACTCAGGCGGATTGCGCGGAAACCCACGGGCGCGGTCTTGTCGACGCCAAGCGTGCCTCGAAAATCCAGATCGCCCTCGGCTTTGACAACGCCCTTGCGCAGGTTGATCTCCAGCGCGGTTGCGACCGCTTTCAGAGTCACGCCCGCACAGGCGACCAGCGCTTCCAGCAGCATGTCGCCCGAGCAAAGCTCGGCGCCCGTGCCGCCGCTCGCCGGGTGCAAACCTGCGATCGCGAGTGCGCGGCCCGTCTCGACCTTGCAGGCGATGTGCTGGTCGTCGAGCGTTCCTTGCGCCTTCAGCGTCACGACCGCCGAAGCGGGCTCGGCGCGGTACTGATCCTTCAGCGGCGCCTGAAGCGCGCGCAACTCGGTCGATTCCATGATGCTTTTCCTGAACTACCACCAAAGCCCGGCCGCCTCGCGGTCGCGCTCGCGTTGCGGGGATGTTTGCACGGTGTTGAGCGAGTGGTCCAGTGCGCTCATGACCCTTCGGACGGCGCTCTCGAACGGCAGCGATGCGCGATCCCGCGGTCGCGCGATGGAAAGCGGCAATTCGTCGAAAATCCGGCCCGGCTTCGGCTGCATGACGACGGCCCGATCCGCCAGCGTCACGGCTTCATGAACATCGTGGGTCACCATCAGGACAGTCGGGCGCGTCTCTTCCCAAAGTCCGAGGAGATGATCGTGCAAACTTGCGCGCGTGAAGGCGTCAAGCGCCGAGAACGGCTCGTCGAGGAGGAGAACCTTGGGGTTCATCACAAACGCCCGTGCAATGGCGACACGCTGCTGCTGTCCGCCGGAGAGATCGCGCGGCCAGCGCCCTGAATGTTCCGCAAGCCCGATCTTGTCGAGGGCGTGAGCCACCCGTGCGTCGCGCTCCGCAATCGGAATCTGGTCCAGTCCGAAAGCGACATTGTCGGCCACATTCAGCCATGGCAGCAGCCGCGGCTCCTGAAAGACGATGCCGATGGCCGGATGCGGCTCGCTGATCGCTTCGCCATCGAGACGGATGTCGCCATGGCTGGCGCGGTCGAGGCCGGCGATCAATCGGAGCAACGTCGTCTTGCCGCAACCGGACCCGCCGACAAGCGCCACGATCTCGCTTTCGCGCACCGTCAGGTTGATGTCGGCAAGCGCATGCGTACCGTCCGCGTAGGTTTTCGAGAGGTGGGCGAGGTCCAGCATCAGAGCGTGCCCCGCGCCGTGTCCTGCCAGCGCACGAGGGGCTTGGTCGCGCCGACCAGAATGCTGTCGGCGAGTTTTCCCAAGAGCGCGAAGGCGATGATCGCCGCCAGGATGTGATCGGGCCGGCCCATCTGCTGGCCGTCGACCAGCAGATATCCAAGTCCTTCGGACGCGCCCATGATTTCGGCCGCCACCACGAACATGAATCCCAGGCCGAGGCCCGAACGCAATGCGGTCAATGCCTCCGGAAGCACGGCCGGCAGCAGGATACGTCGCGCCATTTTCAGCCGCGACAACCGGAAGACGCGTCCCACCTCGATGAGCTTGCGGTCGACCGACAGGATGGCGCCGGTGACGCCGAGATAAACGGGAAAGAAGACGCCGATGGCGATGAGCGCCACCTTCGAGGCTTCGAAAATGCCGAGCCAGAGAATGAAGAGCGGCACCCAGGCGATGGAGGGAATCGCGCGCAGGGCCTGGAGCGTCGGATCGAGCAGCCGGCGGGTTGTTTCCGACGATCCCGAGATCGCGCCGAACAGGATGCCGGTGGATGCGCCGATCACGAAGCCGACGAGCACCCGCCACAGGGTGGCGCTTGCATGAAGCCAGAGCTCGCCGGTGGCGGCGAGCTTGGTCAAGGTCTCGATGATGCGGCTTGGCGGCGGGACAAGACGTCCCTGCACGATCCCCAGACGGACGGCCGCCTCCCAGAGGAGGGCGATCAGGACCGGCAAAAAGAAACCGAGAAGGACGCGCCAATCGGGTGCGCGCCGCTTCCCGGCAGTCGGAGGAGCCGCGAGAGCGGCGGCTGCCTCGGGGGAGGACCAGGTTTGGCTCGAGGCTTTGCCTGTCACGGCGCTCTCCCGTGCATCGAACTTCAGCGCGCCGCGGTGGCGAAGCGGCTGTCGATCAGGTTGTCGACGGCGGCCTTAACGTTGGTGTCGGCTGGAATGACGCCCGCTTCCTGCAACGCGAGACCGGCGGCGAGGATCGTGTCCGCCTGCGGCTTGCCGATGGTCGAATGAGTCAGCTCGGTGCGCTCAAGCTGGCGATCGATGACGGTCTCTGGAAGCTTCGTGTAAGCCACGAGAGACTTCTTGAGCTCGGCCGGGTTGGCAAGCGAATAAGCGCGGGCTTCCTCGTAGGCTTTGAGCACCTTCTGCACGAGCGCCGGGTTCTCCTTGGCGAAAGCCTCGCTCACGTTGAGCACGCCCCAGGTGTTGGCCGGCGCATTGCGGTAGAACAACTTGGCGCCGCTCTCGATCTCGGCTGCCGCCATCAGCGGATCGAGCCCTGCCCAGGCATCCACGTCGCCGCGCTCGAGCGCGGTGCGTCCGTCCGGGTGCTGCAACAGCACGAGCTTGACGTCCTTCTCGGTGAGTTTCGCCTCCTGGAGGGCGCGTACCAGGAAGATGTGCGGATCCGTGCCGCGGGTGACCGCAACCCGCTTGCCCTTCAGGTCCTCGACTTTCGTGATCGCCGAGTCCTTGCCGGTAACGAGCGCCGTCCATTCGGGGCGGGAATAGACGTAGATGGATTTGATCGGGTTGCCGTTGATCTTGCCGATGAGAGCGGCGGCGCCCGCCGTCGAGCCGAAATCGATCGATCCGGCATTCAGGAATTCGAGCGCCTTGTTGGAGCCCAGCGACTGCACCCAACGAACGGTGATGCCATCCTTGGCGAGTTCTTTTTCGAGAAAGCCCTTATCCTTGAGGACAAGGCTGACAGGATTGTAAGTGGCGAAGTCGATCCGTACTTCCTTGGGCTGCGCGGAGGCAGCGGTGACGAAGCCGGTGGCGAGGGTAGCGGCGAGGAGGAGGCGGCGGGAGAGGCTCATGCTGGAGTTCCTGGGTTCCGCGCTGGCGACCAATGGCTTCAAAACCCGTGGCTGCCCGGCGCTTTAGCTGCACTTGTTTCGCGCCCGCAAGCTGCATGCTCAAATCGGCGCGTGTCCTTTTTGTAGGACGAGCTGTTTCTTATGTCAAACGTAGATCTTTAAAAGAACAACTTTTCCCTCCTGCGGGTCGATCACCGCATGGGCCTCCCGGAAACCAGATGCTAAGGCGTAGCGTCAACGAGCAAGGGTTCTTATGCCGACCATCCCTCTAGATGCCGTCCTGGCCTCATTGCGGAGCAAGCCGATCAGGGATGCGGGGGAGCTTCGCGTGCGCCTCGTACCCGATCTGCTGACCTTCATCGCCGAAGGTCGAGCCGCCGCGGAGAAGAAGCTGCTCGACGACCAGGACGGCCTCGCCTGCGCGCGGGCGCTATGCGCCGACATGGATCGGGTGGTCAGGACGATCTACGACGCGGTGATCGAACATCTCTACGCCTCGAGCAAGACTTCGCTCGGCGAGCGTCTTGCTTTGGTGGCGACCGGCGGCTACGGGCGCGGCACGCTTGCACCCGGATCCGATGTCGACCTGCTGTTCCTGCTTCCCTACAAGCAGACCGCGTGGAGCGAGAGCGTCGTGGAGGCGATGCTCTATGTGTTGTGGGACCTGAAGCTCAAGATCGGTCATGCGACCCGCTCCGTCGACGAGTGCCTGCGCGAGGCCGCATCCGACATGACGATCCGCACGTCCCTGCTGGAATCGCGCTTTCTGTTCGGCGATGAAGCCCTCTACGACAATCTGGTGGAGCGGTTCGACCACGATCTCGTGGCGACGAGCGCGACGGCTTTCGTCGACGCCAAGCTGAAAGAGCGTGACGCAAGGGTCGCGAAAGCCGGCGCGTCGCGCTACCTCGTCGAGCCCAACGTGAAAGACGGAAAGGGCGGATTACGCGACCTCAATACGCTCTTCTGGATTTCGAAATACGTCTACCGCGTCCGCCAGCCCGAAGAGCTCGTGCGGGCGGGCTTGTTCACGCAGGATGAATTTCAGCTCTTCGCCCGATGCGAGGAATTCCTCTGGCGCGTGCGCTGCCATCTTCACTTCATCGCGGGCCGCGCGGAGGAAAGGCTGACTTTCGACGTTCAGCGGCGCATTGCCGAGCGTATCGGATATAAGGCGCGCGGCGGTCTGTCGGGCGTCGAACGTTTTATGAAAGCCTATTTCCGGGTCGCCAAGGACGTGGGTGATCTCACGGCGATCGTCTGCGCCGAACTCGAGGCCCGGCAAGCGAAGAAACTGCCCGTCCTCAACCGGGTCTTCGACCGCTTCCGGCGCAAGCGCGGCGGTGCGTTCGCGGTCGAAGATTTCGTCATCGACAACAACCGCATCAACGTCCTCGACGAGGACGCATTCGAACGCGATCCCGCCAACCTGATCCGGCTGTTCTGGCTTGCCGACAAGCACAATCTGCCGATCAATCCGGACGCTACGCGCCTCGCGACGCGGTCGTTGAACCTCATCGGACCCACTTTGCGCAAGGATCCCGAGGCCAACAAGATGTTCCTCGACATCCTGACGTCGCGCAATTCGCCCGAGGTGGTGCTGCGGTTGATGAACGAAGCGGGCGTGCTCGGACGGTTTGTTCCGGAGTTCGGACGCATCGTGGCGATGATGCAGTTCAACATGTATCACCATTATACGGTCGACGAGCATCTGCTCCGCGCCATCGGGGTGTTGAACGACATCGAAGCGGGACGGCTCGGCAGCGACCATCCGCTCGCGCACAAGATCGTCGGCACCATCCGCAACCGCAGGGCGCTGTTCGTGGCGACGTTTCTGCACGACATCGCCAAGGGACGGCCGGACGACCATTCGCTGATGGGTGCGGCGATCGCGCGGAAAGTCGGGCCACGCTTCGGGTTGGACGAAGCCGAGACCGAAACCGTGGCCTGGCTGGTGGAACATCATTTGCTGATGTCCAACACGGCGCAAAGCCGCGATCTTTCCGACAACGCCACCATCAAGGCTTTTGCCGATGTGGTGCAGACCATGGAGCGATTGAAGCTCCTGCTGGTGCTGACGATCGCGGATATCAAGGCGGTTGGCCCCGGCGTATGGACCGGCTGGAAGGGTCAGTTGCTGCGCAATCTCTACCATGAGACGGAAATCGTGCTTGGCGGAGGCGCCGTCGACATCGCCCGCTCGGAACGGGTGCGACTGGCGCAGGAGGAGCTGCGGGCGGAACTTCCAGAATGGACCAACGCGCAATTCGAGTCTTATGCCTTGCGCCATCCTCCGGGCTATTGGCTGAAGACCGACGTCACGCGGCGGACCAAGCAGGCGCGTTTCGTCAACGAGGCGGAAAAAGCCGGTCGGACCGTCACGACCACGTATGAAACGCACCAGTTCCGCGGCGTCACGGAGCTCACCGTGCTATCGCCCGATCACCCCCGGTTGCTTGCCATCGTCACCGGTGCGTGCGCGGCCTCGGGCGGCAATATCGTCGACGCGCAGATCTTCACGACGACCGACGGGATGGCGCTCGACACCATCGTGCTGTCGCGAGCCTTCGAGAGAGACGAGGACGAATTGCGACGCGCCGGACGCGTCGCAAACGCCATCGAACGGGCTTTGAAGGGGGAGGTGAAAATCGCCGATCTGGTGGACGGAAAACGCCCGGCATCGACCAGCCCAAAGCCGTTTCATGTGCCGGCAGACGTCACCATCGACAATTCCCTGTCGAACCGCCAGACCGTCATCGAAATCTCGGGGCTCGACAGGCCGGGTCTGCTCTACGACCTGACCACTGCGCTCGGAAAGCTCAACCTGAACATTGCGTCGGCCCATATCGTGACCTTCGGCGAGAAGGCCGTCGACGTCTTCTACGTAACCGATCTGACGGGCACGAAAATCACCCACGCGGGTCGGCAGGCCGCTGTTCGGCGGTCGCTTCTGGAGGTGTTCAAGACCGACGAAAGAGAAGCGCCGCAGCGCCGCAGCGCTTGATTTGTCCGTCCCGGGACCTGATATGTGGCGGGACCCCTTTTTCCCTCGATTTCAGCAGATTGACGATGAAACCGAACGACACGGAACACCAGAACGCGGCGCAAGCCGAGCAAACGACGCCCGAAACCGCCGAATCCGCGGTCGATCCGATAGCGGTTCTCGAGGCGGAAAAAGACGAGCTGAGGGACAAGTTCCTGCGTTTGATGGCCGACATGGAAAACCTGCGCCGCCGGACGGAGCGGGAGGTCGCCGATGCCAGGACCTACGCGGTGGCGAACTTCGCCCGCGACATGCTGAACGTGGCCGATAACGTCAGGCGCGGCATCGAGACCGTCTCGGACGAGACCCGGGCCAGCGCCGACGATTCGTTCAAGAGCTTCCTCGAAGGCATCGAGCTGACGGAACGGGACCTCCTGAAGACCCTGGAGCGGCACGGCGTAAAGAAGCTTGACCCGATGGGCCAGAAATTCGACCCGCATGTGCACCAGGCCATGTTCGAGGTTCCCAATCCCGACGTCCCCAGCGGCACGATCGTTCAGGTCATGCAATCCGGCTTCGTCATCGGCGACCGGGTGCTGCGTCCCGCCCTCGTCGGCGTCGCCAAGGGCGGGCCAAAGACCTCCAGCAGCGACACGCAAGAGACGGATAACGCGTCTTCCCTCAACTGACGTGACGGCTTTCGGCCCACTCAGCATCGAATCGGTCGGGGTGGCGGTTTTTGCGCTATCGGGCGCCCTCGTGGCTGCCCGCAAGGGCATGGACCCCTTCGGCTTCGCGCTTCTGGCGACGGTAACCGGGGTCGGTGGCGGGACTTTGCGGGACCTGCTGATCGGAGCCGACCCGGTCTTCTGGGTCGGAGATCCGACCGACGTACTCGTCTGCCTGATGGTCGGGGTGGCAACCTTTTGCCTGGGACCACGGCGGATCGCCGTCTTCGATGGCGGATTGCGAGGCCGGGCTCTGCTCTGGGCCGACGCGCTGGGGCTCGCGCTTTTCGCCGTCGTCGGAACCGGCAAAGCGCTGGACGCCGGTGTTCCGGCCCTGTCGGCGGTCGTGCTCGGAACCGTTACGGCAACGTTCGGCGGCATCATCCGCGATACGCTGGCCGGCATGACGCCCCTCGTTCTCCGCCAGGAAATCTACGTCACGGCCGCCGCATTGGGTGCTGCCGTGATGGTCGGCCTGATAGCCCTCGGGGTGGAACCGGCCATCGGCGCATCCGCGGGCTTCGCCGCTTCCTTTATCCTGAGGGCCCTGGCGCTGCTGCGCGGATGGTCGCTGCCGGCTTTCCCACCTCGGGATTAACTCAGAGGCTCGTATCCACGCTGTCGATGACGTTGCGGACACGCGGGAGGAACTCGGCGCGGTCCGCAATCCGGGCGACACCCACCATCCGCACATAACGGTCGCCTTCGAACCGGATCGTCTGCATCACGATGATCGGTTCGCCCGACGCGGTATCGACGGCTTTGGCGACGATTTCGTGCCAATCCTGCCCCTTGAGGCGAAAAATCTCGGCACGCTCGACCGCCACGTCCTTGATGCTTTGATTCGATGCCAGAGCTGCCCGCGCGAACCGATCTCTCTGATCGTTGGCTTGAGGAGCAGGGGTCAGCGACACGGCCAGAATCACGACCGGCTGCTCCAGCGCCTTGAAGGTGTCGAGAGGGCCTTGCGTGAGAAGCAGCGAATTGCCGGCGAGCACGCGGACCGGCCGGAAACCCGCCTTGTCGCCGATCCGGAAGGGCAGGGCCGATATCTGTTCGTCGAGGGAAACCGGGGCTCGAAGCGCGACGCTGGTGAGCGCTTTACGCATCTGCTGCTCGCTGTATCCATCCGCGCCGCCTTCGACCTGGGCGATCAGAAGCGCCGTCATATCGGCGCCCTTGACGGCCAGAACCCATTTGCGGCCCTTGATCCTGCCCGTCATGGCGCCGGAGATCAGCAAGCCCGGCGCTGCGCCGACCATGAGCGTTTCGCGTCCCGTGACGGCGATGCCCTGGCGCTTCAGCGAATCCTTGGTCAAGCCGGCCACAAGATGGTCATAAGCCTCGGCGGGCATTTCCGAGATTGTGATGGCGGTCGCCTTCTCGGAATTCTCGAAACCGCTGAAACGCTTGGACAGAACCATGTCGTCAAGCGGAACGATTCCGACGCGCGAGGCGGGGGGAAAGACCGCCTCGGCCGCGGACGCTCCCTGCAGCGTCAGGATGAAGCCGAGTGCGGCAACCAGCGAGCCTCTCATCGTGTCCTCCGAAAAACCTGTTGCTTCAGGCTTAGAGCGGGCGTCTCACCTTGCGCAAGGTGAGATTAAGCCGCCCCCCTTGCGGCAGGAGATCCGAACTGCCGGCGATCAGGCGGTCGATGCCGTGATAGATCAAGCGGGCCGGGCCGCCGAACACGATGGCGTCCCCCGAGCGCAACCGGACGGAACGTGTCGGATCGCGGCGCTCCAGGCCGCCGTATCGAAACAGCGCGGTGTCGCCGAGCGACAGGGACACCACGGGTGCGGCGAATTCTTCCTCGTCCTTGTCCTGGTGCAGCCCCATCCGGGCGTCCGGCTCGTAGAAGTTGATCAGGCAGGCATCCGGAGGGTGCGGGTACTCGCCGAGCTCTTCCCACGCGGCGAGCAGCCTTTCGGGCATCGCGGGCCACGGCCGGCCGGTCTCGGGGTGGGTCGGCTGGTAGCGATAGCCGGTTTCGTCCGAAACCCAGCCCAAGGGCCCGCAATTCGTCATCCTCACCGAAAAGGGTTTGCCGGTTTTGGGCATCCGCGGCGTGTAGAGCGGCGCGGCGCGGACGATGTCGCGGATTTCCGCCAGCAGAGACCTCTGGGCGGCCCGGTCGAGATAATCCGGCAAATAGGTGACGCCGGGTGCGAGCAAGAGGCTCAACGGATCCTCCTTTGCCTTCAGGCGAGCGACTTCCAGAAAATCGTCGTGTCGCAGACAGAACCATCCGGGTTCAGCGCATAGCCCGGGATGATTCCGGTTTTGACGAAACCGTGCTCACCGTAGAACCGCTCGGCCGGCGTTCCCGTGCCGGTATCCAGGGTCAGGAGCGAGAGCTTGCGAGATCGCGCGGTCTTCTCGAGCGCCGCCATCAGCGCGGCAGCGACGCCCTGCCTCCGCGCTTTCCTGTGCACCAGCAGCTTGCGCACATCCCCACGATGAAGCTGGTTGGGCGGAACATCGAGAGAGAGCTGCACCGTACCCACAAGCGAACCAGCAACGTAGCCGCCGAACAGGATGGTCTTGCCGGACTCCACCGTCTTGATCGCGCCGCCCCACCAACTCGCCGCATCCTCTACGGTGAACGGCCACATGAAGCTGACCGAGGAGCCGCCATTGACGCAATCCGCGAGGATTTCGGCGAGCCGACCGCGTTCGCGTTCGGCCTCATCGGCATCGAGGATGCGAACCTCCGTCACGCCGTCAGGACCTTCTTGTCTTCCACGGTGGTGTCGGCCTTGAGGCGGTACACCAGGGGAATTCCGGTCGCCAGCTCCATGGACGGAACGGTCTCGGGCGTCAGTCCGTCGAGCACCATCACGAGTGCCCGAAGGGAATTGCCGTGTGCTGCCACCAGAACGCGCTCGCCACGCATCACCCGCGGAAGGATCTCGCGCATGTAGTAAGGCAGCACCCGCGCGACCGTGTCCTTCAGGCTTTCCCCGCCGGGAGGCTGGATGTCGTAGGATCGCCGCCAGAGATGGACCTGATCCTCGCCCCAGCGGGCGCGGGCGTCGTCTTTGTTCAGTCCCGACAGATCGCCGTAATCGCGCTCGTTCAGCGCCTCGTCCTTGAAGGTCTGAAGATCCGGCTGGCCGATCTCCTTGAGCAGGAGCGTACAGGTGCGCTGGGCGCGGGATAGCACCGACGTGAACGCCACATCGAACTGAACGTCCATGGCCTTCAGCCGCCGGCCCGCCTCGACGGCTTCCTGGACGCCGAGCTCGGTGAGGTCCGGGTCCTTCCAGCCCGTGAAGAGATTTTTGAGGTTCCAATCACTTTGGCCGTGACGGACGAGGACGAGGAGGCGGTTCATGAGGGGCTCCGGGGGGAGAGGTGAATTAGTGAGTGGTGAGTGGTGAGTGGTGAGTAGTGAGTGGTGAGTAGTGAGTGTGAATGGTGAATGTGACGAAGGGGGGCGCGGGTGACGAGGAAAGCAATTGACTGGGTATGTTCCAATCACCACTCACTACTCACCTCTTCCACGACTCGCCTCCTAAAACCCCAACACATCCGCCATCGAGTAATAACCGGGCTTCTTGTCGAAGGCCCACAGTGCTGCTTTCACGGCGCCGCGCGCGAACAGCGAACGGTCTTCGGCGCGGTGGGTCAGTTCTATCCGTTCACCGGGGCCCGCGAACATCACCGTATGGTCACCCACAACCGTGCCGCCGCGAAGGGACGCAAAGCCGATATCGCCGCTGGGGCGAACGCCGGTATGTCCGTCGCGCGAGCGCACGGAGTGGTCCTTCAACACGATGCGTCGGCCTTCGGCGGCAGCTTCGCCGAGAAGGAGAGCCGTGCCCGAAGGGGCATCCACCTTCTGGCGGTGATGCATTTCCATGATCTCGATGTCGAATTCTTCCCCGAGCGCTGCCGCCGCCGTCCGCACGAGCCCTGCCAGCAGGTTCACCCCAAGCGACATGTTGCCGGATTGAACGATCCGTGCGTGACGGGCGGCCGCTTCGAGCTTGGTGAAATCGTCCGGCTGCAGGCCGGTGGTGCCAACCACGTGGACGATGCGCGCCTGCGCGGCGAGAGCCGCGAAACCGGTGGTGGCGGCGGGAGCGGTGAAGTCCAGAACGCCGTCCGCCTCCGCAAAGACCGGCAGCGGATCGTCGGTCACATTCACGTCGAGAAGGCCCACGCCGGCAAGAAGCCCCGCATCGTGTTCCAGCGCGTCGGATCCGCTCCGCGCGATGGCTCCCACGAGGCGACAGCCTTCTGTTTCGGCGACAGCTTTGATCAGAATACGTCCCATGCGCCCTCCGGCGCCGACAACGACGAGACGCATCTCGCTCATGGTCCCGATCTCCTCAACACAGGCAATCCATCAGCGGGTTTGGACGTGGACCCGAACGCTCCAGTAACCCATCTTCATCAGGCGACTCCCTCCACGAGGACGAATTCCGCCTCACAGGCGCCATCGCGGTGAACCTTGGCAGCCTGATACTCGGCTGAATGATAATAGCGGCGCGCCTGCTCCATCGAGTCGAACTCGATCACCACGTTGCGCGGCCGTGCCTCGCCCTCCAGCGCCTCGAAGGCGCCGCCGCGCACCAGTGGCCGCCCTTCGTACTGGCGGATCGCCGCCGTGGCGCCCTTGGCATATTCCGCATAGGCGTCAGGGTCCGTGACGGTGACGCGGGCGATCACATAGGCTTTCGGCATGGTCAACTCCTCGAATGGCGGTGTCGCACCGAACGCCAGCAGCTCTCGCAGGTCAAGCGACGGCGGCGGAAATCTCGTCCACGATCGCCTGCGCGGCGGATCGCGGATCGGCCGCCGTGAGGATGGGTCTGGCGACCACGAGATGGTCGGCGCCGCCCCGGATCGCCTCGGCCGGGGTCAGGATGCGCTTCTGATCCCCAGACGCTGCGCCCGAGGGGCGGATTCCCGGGGTGACGATCAGCCGATCAGGTCCCAGTACGGTGCGTATCCGCGGCGCTTCGGGCGCAGCGCAGACAATGCCGTCGATGCCGATATCGCGCGCCTGCGCAGCGCGGCGAGCCACGAGATCCGCAGCGCTCGTCCCCGGCGCATAACCGGCTTCAGCGAGGTCCTGGTCGTCGTAGGAGGTAAGCACCGTGACGGCGAGGATCTTGAGGGCCGACCCGGCTCTTCCCTGCCACCGCGGCGCGCATGGTTTGCGGATAAGCGTGAACCGTCAGGAACGTAGCGCCGATCCGCGCGATGGAGCGGACGCCCTCCTCGACGGTATTGCCGATGTCGTGCAGCTTGAGGTCGATGAAAACCTTTTTGCCCTCGCCAACGAGCTCCCGGGCAAATTCGAGACCGCCCGCATAAGCGAGCTGGTAGCCGATCTTGTAGAATGTCCCGGCATCTCCGATCCGAGCCACAAGAGCGCGCGCTTCATCGACGGAGGAGAGATCGAGGCCGATGATGAGCTTGTGGCGCATGTCCGATGCCGGAGGGGACTCAACGGAAAGGGACATTGCGGACCTCATGGCGTCTTGACCTTGTTGTAGACCCACACCCGCGCAGGGGGGAGATTGCGCCAGATGCGATCCGAACCGCTGGCGCGATAGAGGTCGGAGCGCGTCGGCATGGGGGGCACGACCGCGTAGGTGAACTGGATGAACGGCGCATCCGGATGCATGACCGATTGGGCGGCCTCGAGGAGATCGAGGCGGTGATCCATCGGTTTGGTGAAAAGCGGCAGGCTCGACACCGTTGCGGCGGCGGGTTCCTGCATGATGCCGGAGAGGGTTTCCTGGAGGTCGTAGGCATCGCCCTGGATGATCGTCGCTTTCGGGAAGCGGCGCTTCAGGAGCTGACAGAATTCGGGGTTGAATTCGACCAGGATCAGCCGATCCTGGGCGACCCCACGCCGGATCAGGGCGTCGGTGACGGGGCCGGTTCCGGGTCCGAGCTCGACGATCGGCCCTGGAATGCGCGGATCGACATAGGACGCCATCTTGCGCGCCAAGACCTTGCCGGACGGCATGACGGCCCCGATTGCCAGCGGCCGTTCGAGCCACAGGCGTAAGAACTGTGCCTCATCTTGAAAGCGATCCTTGCCGAGGGGCAATTTTCGTTGGCTAGGCCGTTGGAACGACTGAAGCACTGGGTCAGCCCCTTGAGCGACGGATCACGAAGGTTCTTTAGAACTCAAAGAAAACGAGCGTCAAGCTAAGATGATCCGCCGAATCCATCGAGAAATTCGCGAACGCGCGTAAAAAAACCTGAGCTCTCGGGGTGATTGTCCTTGGAGGATTCCTGTTCGAATTCAGCCAGAAGCTCCCGCTGACGCTTGGACAGTTTCTGAGGAGTTTCCACAGCAACCTGAATGTAGAGGTCGCCCACATCGCGAGAGCGCAGGACCGGCATTCCCTTGCCCTTGAGGCGGAATTGCTTGCCCGATTGCGTCCCTTCGGGGATCTTCAGGCTGGTATCCGCGCCCGCGATGGTGGGCACGTCGAGTTCGCCGCCTAACGCCGCCGTCACCATGGAAATCGGCACCCGGCAGAACAGGTCCGCGCCGTCGCGCTGGAAGAACTGATGGGTCTTGATCGACAGGAAAATATAGAGATCCCCTGCCGGACCGCCGCGCCCGCCCGCTTCGCCTTCGCCAGCCAGGCGGATCCGGGTGCCTTCCTCGACACCCGCCGGGATGTTGACCGACAGGGTCCGTTCGCGCGTGACGCGCCCGGCGCCGCCGCAAGTGGGGCAAGGATCGTCGATGACTTCGCCGCGCCCATGGCAATTGTGACAGGTGCGCTCGATCGAGAAGAACCCTTGCGTCGCGCGCACGCGACCGGCCCCGCCACAGGTCGGGCATTGCTTGGGCTTCGAGCCTGGCTTGGCGCCGCTGCCTGAACAGGATTCGCAGGTGATGGCGGTTGGGATCTTGAGCTCGGCGGTCTTGCCCAGAAAGGCTTCCTCGAGGGTGATCTCAAGGTTGTAGCGCATGTCGGCGCCGCGTTCGCGTCCGCCGCCCGTCGCGCGGCCACCGCGTCCCCGGGTCTCGCCGAAGAAATTCTCGAAGATGTCCGACATGAAGTCGGAAAAGTCGTTGCCGAAGCCGGGTCCGCCGGCGCCGCCGCCATTAGCGAAGGCTGCGTGGCCGAAGCGGTCGTAAGCCGCGCGCTTCTGGCCGTCCGACAGGGTCTGGTAAGCCTCGTTGATTTCCTTGAATTTGACTTCGGCTTCGTGGTTCCCCGGGTTGCGATCCGGGTGGTACTGCATCGCAAGCTTGCGGAAGGTGGATTTCAGCTCCACCTCGGTCACCGTTTTGGAGACGCCGAGAACTTCGTAAAAATCGCGTTTGGACATCAGCGGAACAGTCTCTTGAGATGGTGAACGGTGAGTGGCGAGCGGCGAATGGAAAGAGGACGGACCGTGTCATCCCTGACCATTCGCCATTCGCCAAGCACTATTCGCCTTCTAGGCCCGCTTCTTCTTGTCGTCTTCGTCGACTTCCTGGAAGTCGGCGTCGATAACGTCGTCTTTCTTGGGTTCGCCCTCGGCAGCTTCTTCGCCCCCTTCGGCTCCCTGCGTCGCCTGGTACATGGCCTCGCCGAGCTTCATGGACGCCTGCATCAGATCGGTGGTGCGTGCCTTCACGACCTCCGTGTCTTCGCCGGCCAGAGCCTGCTTGAGCGCATCGATGGCTGTCTCGATGCCTTGCTTGTCGGCTTCCGAGACCTTGCTGCCGTACTCCGCCATCGATTTTTCGGTGGCGTGAACGAGGCTTTCGCCCTGGTTCTTGGCCTCGACCAATTCACGGCGCTTCTTATCCTCGGCGGCGTTCGCCTCGGCATCCTTCACCATCTTGTCGATGTCGGCTTCGGAGAGACCCCCCGAGGCCTGGATGCGGATCTGCTGCTCCTTGTTGGTGGCCTTGTCCTTCGCCGTGACGTTGACGATGCCGTTGGCGTCGATGTCGAAGGTCACCTCGACCTGCGGCACGCCGCGCGGGGCGGGCGGAATGCCCATGAGGTCGAACTGGCCAAGCATCTTGTTGTCGGCCGCCATCTCGCGTTCACCCTGGAAGACCCTGATGGTGACGGCGTTCTGGTTGTCCTCGGCGGTCGAGAAGACCTGGCTCTTCTTGGTCGGGATCGTGGTGTTGCGCTCGATCAGCCGCGTGAACACGCCGCCGAGTGTCTCGATGCCGAGCGACAGGGGCGTTACGTCGAGAAGCAGAACGTCCTTGACGTCGCCCTGAAGCACGCCGGCCTGGACCGCCGCACCGATGGCCACGACCTCGTCCGGGTTGACGCCCTTATGGGGCTCCTTGCCGAAGAACGACTTCACGACTTCCTGGATCTTGGGCATCCGGGTCATGCCGCCGACGAGAACGACCTCGTCGATCTGGCCGGCCGAGAGGCCCGCATCCTTGAGCGCCTTCTTGCAGGGTTCGATGGTCTTCTGGACGAGGTCGTCGACCAGGGATTCGAACTTGGCGCGCGAAAGCTTGAGCGCGAGGTGCTTGGGACCGGACGCATCCGCCGTGATGTAGGGCAGGTTGATCTCGGTCTGCTGCGCCGAAGACAGCTCGATCTTGGCCTTTTCGGCTGCTTCCTTGAGGCGCTGCAGGGCGAGCTTGTCCTTGGTCAGGTCGATGCCCTGCTCCTTCTTGAACTCGGCCGCAAGATACTCGACAAGACGCATGTCGAAGTCTTCGCCGCCCAGGAAGGTGTCGCCGTTGGTGGATTTCACCTCGAAGACGCCGTCGCCGATCTCGAGGATCGACACGTCGAAGGTACCGCCGCCGAGGTCATAGACCGCGATGGTGCCGTGCTGCTTCTTCTCGAGGCCGTAGGCCAGCGCTGCCGCCGTCGGCTCGTTGATGATGCGAAGCACTTCAAGGCCGGCGATCTTGCCCGCATCCTTGGTGGCCTGACGCTGGGCGTCGTTGAAATAAGCCGGAACCGTGATCACGGCCTGCGTGACGGGCTGGCCGAGATAGGCCTCCGCCGTCTCCTTCATCTTCTGAACCGTGAAGGCGGAGATCTGCGAGGGCGAATATTGCTTGCCGTCAACCTCGACCCAGGCGTCGTTGTTGGGTCCCTTGACGATCTTGTACGGTACAAGACCCATGTCCTTCTTGGTCATGGGATCGTCGAAGGTGCGCCCGATCAGGCGCTTGATGGCGAAGAACGTGCGCTCGGGGTTGGTCACGGCCTGCCGTTTGGCGGCCTGACCGACGAGACGTTCACCGTCATCCGTGAAGGCGACGATGGACGGGGTCGTCCGCGCGCCTTCGGCGTTTTCGATGACTTTCGGCTGCGAGCCTTCCATAACGGCGACGCAGGAATTCGTGGTGCCGAGGTCGATACCTATAACTTTTCCCATGGCGGGATCCCTCACTTTCAAGCAGACCGCCGGGCCCCGTAGCGGCCCGGCCCATGGCTGGAACGTTGATGATGAACGGGACCGCCCCAAACCGAGCGGCCCCAGTGCAATCGCTGATATAAGAAGGGC
This sequence comes from uncultured Alphaproteobacteria bacterium, assembly GCA_963828985.1. Lineage (GTDB taxonomy): Bacteria > Pseudomonadota > Alphaproteobacteria > Rhizobiales > Beijerinckiaceae > Microvirga. The sequence continues at coordinate 325,831 of CAWHGT010000003.1, read as the reverse complement.
CTGAGAGCCCCGCAAGTCGATCCTGCGGCGAGATTTGCCCCAATCGTCCGATCAGGACCAGGCGCGGCCGGTGCCGCAGGACAAAAAGGTCGGGATCGCTGCCAAATCAGCGGGGTGAGGGACGGTTCATCCGGCTCGACGGAATTTACAGACCACGCTTCACCCGCGCCAGAGCAGCGCCTAGCGCATCGGCAAAGTTCTCGCGTTCGTCGGGCGAAAGGTCCCGGGCTATCACCACCTTCTCGCCGCGAGACGTCACCGCCAGGCGCTGCATTCCGAAATCCGTGTCCACCTGCCGGTCTAGCCGCGTCCAGAGCGGGTTGAACTTCCATTCCCGGCTGGTTCCCCGTGGATCGACCTTGCGCAGCAACAGGCGGACAGGCGTGAGCTCGACGATTTCAAAAGCCAGCCCCTGCCGATAACTCACCTTGAAGGCGATGTAGAGACCGAGGAAGTCGAGACCGAAAAATCCCACGACAGGCCAGAAACCCAGGATCACGAACGGCAGGCTGACGATGATGGAGGCGGCGCAGAGCAGCACCATCATAACCCGGAAACCCTGCGGGCCGAGGGAGCGGTGTGGCCGGATTTCGGCCGAGAAGACTGGCGCATCCGCCATGGACGAGGGGGTGAGTATCATCTTGCGGCTCCCCGGACGCTCATTATAACGCGCTCATGGCTGAACCCAAACGATCGTCCCGCCGCCTCCCGGTAATATCCGAAATTTCCGCACCTCTGGCCGCAAGCAAGAGTGTGGCGAAGAAAGCCGTCCGGGCGGCGAGGGCGCGGGCGCCGAAACCGGTCGACCAGGCGACGTTGGTGGAAATCTTCCGTCGGTTCAGGGCGGCTGCCCCCGAGCCGAAGGGCGAGCTGGAATACACCAACCCGTATACGCTGCTGGTCGCCGTCGCACTTTCGGCGCAGGCTACGGATGTGGGGGTCAACAAGGCGACGCGCAGCCTCTTTGCGGTGGCCGACACGCCGCAAAAGATGCTTGCCTTGGGGGAGGAGGGGCTGCGCCAGTCGATCCGGACGCTCAACTTTTTCAACACCAAGGCCCGCAACGTCATCGCCCTGGCGCGACGGCTGGTCGAGGATTTCGGCGGAGAGGTGCCGAACAGCGTCGAAATTCTGGAGACGCTGCCGGGTGTCGGGCGGAAGACAGCGAGCGTGGTGGTCAATGTGGCGTTCGGCGATCCGCGGATCGCGGTGGATACCCACATCTTCCGGGTCACCAACCGCATCCCTTTCGCCATCACAAAGACGCCGCTTGAGACGCAGATCGCGCTGGAGGCGCGGATTCCGGACGAGTTTCGCCTCCACGCTCATCACTGGCTGATTTTGCACGGACGCTACATCTGCAAGGCGCGCAAGCCGGAATGCTGGCGCTGCCCGATCAACGATCTCTGCCGCTATCCCGACAAGACGCTGGCCTGAATTCTCAGCCGAACACGATCAGGCCCGCAAGACCCGCAGCGCCAACGACCAAGCGCCACCAGGCGAATGGCGTGAAACCATGACGGGACACGTAGTCCAGAAGCCTTCGGACGACGAAGAGCGCCGACACGAAGGCCGCGACGAACCCGATGACGATCAGCTGAATGTCGTTCGCCGTGAGAATCTTGTAGTTTTTCAGGAGGTCATACGCGAAGGCGCCCGCCATGGTGGGCATAGCGAGAAAGAACGAAAATTCGGCCGCGGCCCGCTTGTCGGCGCCGAGCAGCATGCCGCCCACGATGGTCGCACCTGAGCGGGAGACGCCCGGAACCATCGCCAGGCACTGGAGGAAGCCGATCTTCACGTACATGGCGAGAGGGAATTTGGTGGCATCCTTGTAGGTCGCCTTCAGAGGCATCGCATCCACCACCATCAGGACGAATCCACCGGCGATCAACGACATGCAGACGATCCACGGGTTGAAGAGCACATCCTTGATGAAGCCGTGCAAGGCAGCGCCGATCAGGGCCGCCGGGAGAAAGGCGGCGACGACGCCGATGACGAAGCGCCGCGCATCAGGATCGTAGGGGAGCGCCTTGGCGATTTTCCACAAACGGCCGAAATAGACCGAGAGAATCGCCAGGATCGCTCCAAGCTGGATCAGGACCTCGAAGGTCTTTCCGGTCGATTCGAACCCGAGAAAATGCCCGATCAGCAGGAGGTGCCCGGTGGACGACACCGGCAGGAACTCCGTGAGGCCTTCCACGAGGCCAAGAAGGAGCGCCTCGAACATTTCCCACATGATTGACATTCCTGAACCGATGATCCGCCAGAACCGGCGGACCTGCCCTCAAACCGGCGCCACTAGCAGACGCGGGCGCCCCCCTGTCAAGGATGGCTGCGCCCCGCGGGCTGCTCGCCTGCGTCAGACACATGTGATTCACCAAAATTCCTTACGATCCCTTAAGAAAAACCGGCCTTATTCTCGCCGCCTGAATCGCGTCTGAACCGCTCATGGCCATCCTTCATTCCTATCCCTTCTGTCCGCAATCGCGGTTTGCGCGCCTTGTCCTCGGCGAGCTCGGAATCGACGCCGATCTCGTCGAGGAGAAGCCGTGGGAACGCCGGCTGCCTCTGCTTGAGCTCAATCCCGCCGGAAACCTGCCGGTGCTCATGGACGATGGCGGGCTCGCGGTCCCCGGCGCAGGCGTGATCGCCGAATATCTGGACGACACGCGGGGCGATGCGCTGACCGATCGTCGCCTCCTGCCAAGGGGCGTGATCCAGCGGCTCGAGGTGCGCCGTCTCCTCGACTGGTTTCTGGTGAAGTTCAACGAGGAAGTGTCGGATTATCTCGCCACGGAGAAGATCTACAAACGCTTCATGCCGCTGGAACTAGGAGGCGGCGCGCCCGACATGTCGGCGATTCGCGCCGCGCGAGCCAATGTGCGATATCACCTCGATTACATCGGCTATCTGATCGCAACCCGAAACTGGCTCGCGGGCGATCAACTGACCTATGCCGACCTTGCGGCGGCGGCTCACCTCTCGGTGGTGGATTATCTCGGCGACGTACCATGGGAAGAGAACGAAACGGCGAAGCATTGGTATGCCCGGATCAAATCCAGGCCGTCTTTCCGCACCCTGTTGGCCGACCGGGTTCCGGGGATGGCACCCTCCGCCCAATACGAGAACCTCGACTTCTGAACGGCCATAAACTCAAAGCGGCGTTTGTCGCCCGCGCAACGGCGCTCGGCTTCGACGTCGTGCGCGTTGCCCGGCCCGACGCCATGCCTCTGGCCCCCGAGCGCCTGCGGGCATGGCTGAGCGAGAGCTATCACGGCTCGATGGAATGGATGTCCGATACCGCGGACCGCCGCGCCTCCCCGCAGGCGCTCTGGCCCGAGGTGCGGAGCGTCATCCTTCTCGGGCTGAACTATGCGCCTTCGACCGACCCTCTCGCCACCTTGCCGCTGAAGGATCGGGCGTCGATCTCGGTCTATGCGCGCAATCGCGACTACCACGACGTCATCAAGGGCAAGCTGAAAGAAGCAGCTGGGATGCTTGCCGCCAGGAGCGGATCCGACGTGAAGGTGTTTGTCGACACCGCACCGGTGATGGAGAAGCCGCTCGCAGAGGCGGCGGGCCTGGGCTGGCAGGGCAAACACACCGTTGTGGTCTCCCGCGAGTTCGGCAACTGGCTGTTTCTCGGCGCGATCTTCACCACCGCGGACCTGCCTGTGGACGAGGCTGAGACGGACCATTGCGGCTCGTGCCGGCGCTGCCTCGACATATGCCCCACCAACGCGTTCCCGGCGCCCTATCAGCTCGATGCGCGCCGCTGCATTTCCTACCTGACGATCGAGCACAAAGGCCACATCCCGGCCGAGTTCAGATCGGCCATCGGCAACCGGGTCTTCGGGTGCGACGATTGCCTGGCGGTGTGTCCGTGGAACAAGTTCGCGCAGGCGGGCCGGGAGGTGCGATTGATGCAGCGCGAGGATCTTGCGGCGGTGCCCCTCGCGGAACTCGCCCGCCTTGACGACGCTGCCTTCCGCGAGCGATTTGCCGGGACGCCGATCAAGCGCGCGGGCCGCGACCGCTTCGTTCGCAACGTGCTTGTGGCGATCGGAAATTCCGGCAGTGAGGAACTGGCCGCAGAGGCTGTGCGGCTCCTCGACGACGCGTCGCCCCTGGTGCGGGCGATGGCGGTGTGGGCCATCGCTCAACTGCTTCCACCCTCTCGCGTCGGGGAATGTTCGGTCGGACGGGAAGAGCGCGAGCCGGATGCGGATGTCAGAGACGAATGGAGGCGAGCCCTGTCGTTCGGGGACATTTCCGAGTTAGCCTCGTGAGATTGTTCGTCTTCGGTCTCGGCTACACGGCGCACGCGCTTATCGCGTGCGCGAACGTGGTCCCGCGTTTCGGGCACGGTTCGCACACATGAAAAGGCCCAACTGCTCACCCGGAGCGGCATCGCGGCTTACAGCTTCGCGGACGCATCGGAAATTGCCGACGAGGTTTTGAAAGCGGACGCCGTCCTGATCTCGACGCCGCCTACGGAAGGCAGCGATCCGGCTTATGCGCAATACGGCGATCTCATCGCCTCTGTTCGGCGCGGCGTGTGGCTTGGCTACCTGTCCACGACCGGTGTGTACGGCGACCAGTCCGGCGGATGGGTGGACGAGAGCGTTCCACCAGAGCCGAGAAGCGAGCGCTCGGCCCGTCGCGTCGAGGCCGAGGCGCAATGGCAGCGATTGGGCGAGAAAGCCGGACTGAACGTTGCGATTTTCCGGCTCTCGGGCATTTACGGTCCAGGCCGCAACGCCTTCGTGGCGCTGGCGCGGGGAACCGCTCAACGTATCGTCAAGCCCGGACAGGTTTCAAACCGAATTCACGTGGAGGATATCGCGACGGTTTTGTCGGCATCGATCGACCGCCCACGGTCCGGGGCAATCTATAACGTGTCGGACAATGAGCCGGCCCCGCCGCAGGACATCATCGCATTCGCGGCGCAGCTCGCCGGCATCCCCGAACCGCCTTCCATTCCGTTCGATCAGGCTGAACTCAGTCCGATGTCCAAGAGCTTCTACGCCGAAAACAAGCGCATCTCGAACCGGCGCATAACGCAAGAGCTCGGCGTCCGGCTCCACTATCCGACCTATCGCGAGGGATTGACGGCGCTTTACGCCAGCGGCGAGTTCGCCAACGCCACGTGACGGCCGGCATCCGCGCCGAAATGCCCGATGTAGCGCGGATTGATGTGGGTCAACCGGCAGGATCACCAGCACATCCGTGGTGCCGAAGCGGCGGTCGATGACGGCGCCGCTGCCGAATGACGCCCCGAGCCGCAGATATCCCTTGATCAACGGCGGCAAGGCCCGAAGCGCGGCCTTCTGGTCGATGGCTTCCCTCGGCAGAAGGTTCATCGACGTGCCGTGCTGGGGCCATGCGGAGGTTTGCCAATCCCCCGACGCACGAGCGAAATGGTGAAGAAAGCTCAAGGGAAGCGAAAACGCGCGGGGATCGGTGCCCTCAAGGCTGGCGCAGCCGATCATGACGTCGATCCGGTGATGCAGGACATACGCCCAGATTCCCGCCCACAGCAGTTCGACAGTGCGCTTGTTGCGATAGGGTTTGAGCACGCAGGAGCGGCCGAGTTCCAAAAACCGCAATTGCGGATGGGCTGTGAGCATCGGCGCGATATCGTATTCGCCCGCTGTGTAGAAACCCTGGTTTCGCTCAGCGATGTCCTGACGCAGCAGCCGATAGGTGCCGACGACCTTCGGCTTGGTGCGAGCGGCACCCACATTGCTGGCACCGTGGTCGAGAACCAGCAGGTGATCGCAGAGACGGTCGAAATCGTCGACGTCGCGCCTGGAAAACATCGACGCCCCCTTTGCGGACGCCGACATCTCCTCGAAGAAAATCTTATAGCGCAGTCTCTGCGCCCGGCGGATATCGCGGGGGGTGAGGGCGAGGCGGACTTCGAGGGAGCCAAGGCGACCGAGGCTTGGTCCAAGCTCCCCGTGATCGCGCACGATGCGGCTTGGTCCGCCGAGAAGATCCCGCATCCGACCGGAAACGGGTGGTTTTATCCGCGGAACGATGGGCCGGGGTGTTATGCCGGCCGGGATCGAAGAGCCGGCCATCGAAACCTCGCTCGGACGTGCGCTCACCCAAAGGTCATCCGTGTTGTGACCTGCCGGCGGCTGATCTGCCTTGCGTCGTGACATAGAGTTCATTCCGCACAGTTTTGTGACAGCCAGAACCGCTGCCGGAACGTGGCCGACAGGGCGGCGAGAATCCTGTCACATTTTTACGGCTCACGCAGCGTTTGGTCGGCGATCGGACTGGGCGCGATACGAGAGCGCCTCGGCCAGATGAATGCGCCTCACCTTCTCGTCACCGTCGAGGTCGGCCAACGTGCGGGCGACCTTCAGCACCCGGTGGAATCCCCTGGCCGAGAGGCGCATGGCGTTGGCCGCATCGTGGATCAACGCCGTACCGTCCGAATCCGGCTGCGCAATTTGCTCGATGACCGGTGCTGGACATGCGGCATTGGTGGAAATGCCCGAAAGTCCAAGGGCGGCGAACCGGCGCGCCTGCCGCTCGCGCGCAGCACCAACGCGCGCCTTGACCTCCGCCGAGCCTTCGGTGGGCGGCGGCAGGATCAGGTCGGCGGCAGTGACTGCCGGCACCTCGATCGACAGGTCGATCCGGTCGAGCAGGGGCCCGGACATCCGCGCCTGATATTGCGCCATGCAGCGGTCGTTCGGCTGACGCCTGCAAACATAGCCGGGCTCCGTCGCCTGCCCGCAGCGGCACGGGTTCATGGCTGCCACAAGCTGAAACCGCGCCGGGTAGGTGATGCGATGGTTGGCGCGGGCAATGAGGATCTCGCCCGCCTCGAGAGGCTGCCGCAGCGAATCGAGCACCTGCGGCTGGAATTCAGGCAGCTCATCGAGAAACAGCACGCCATTATGCGCAAGTGATGCCTCTCCGGGCCGCGCATTGATGCCGCCGCCCACCAGCGCCGCCATGGAGGCGGAATGGTGGGGCGCGCGAAACGGCCGACGGCTCGAGAGCGCGCCATTGGCCAACAAGCCCGCGACCGACTGGATCATGGAGATTTCCAGAAGCTCGCGCGGGGTGAGCGGCGGCAGAATCGACGGGAGCCTTTGCGCCAGCATCGACTTGCCGGCGCCGGGCGGGCCGCTCATCAAAAGATTATGGGCGCCGGCTGCCGCGATCTCGAGCGTTCGCTTGGCGCTCTCCTGTCCCTTGATGTCGCGCAGATCCGGTTGCGGACCTGAAGGTTGCATGATGGCCGGTTCGGGCCGGCTCATGACCTGCGTGCCTTTGAAATGGTTGGCGAGCTGGATCAGCGTCCGCGGCGCGAGGATTTCGAGGTCGCTGGATGCCCAGGCGGCCTCGGAGCCGCAAGCATGGGGACAGATCAGCCCCTGGTTCCGGCCATTGGCCGCCATCGCGGCGGGAAGAACGCCGGCGACCGAGGTGATTGAACCGTCCAGCGCCAGTTCGCCCAGGACCGTGAAGCCGTTCAATGCGTCTGCGGGAATGGCCCCCATGGCGGCCATCACGCCAAGCGCGATGGGGAGGTCGTAATGGCTGCCTTCCTTGGGCAGGTCGGCGGGCGCGAGATTGACGGTGATGCGTTTGGCAGGCAGCGACAGCCCGGAGGCGATCAGGGCCGAGCGGACTCGCTCACGCGATTCCGCCACCGCCTTGTCGGCGAGGCCAACAATCATGAACGCCACATTGCCGGGTGCGATCTGGACCTGCACGTCCACCGCGCGCGCCTCGATACCCTCGAACGCGACAGTTGAAACCCGCATGACCATTCGGCGCACTCCCGTCAGATCCGCCGTGTGTAGCGAAAGCGGACGAAACGCGATAGTGTTTCATTTGTGGTCGAGGTCAGGCTTCGCTCTTCAAGCGGTAGAGCGCTTCCAGCGCCTCACGGGGCGTCATCTGGTCAGGCTCGATCTGCCGCAACGTCTCACGCAGTCGATCACTCTCAGGCATCACCGGCTGCGTACGCACCGGCGCTGCAAAGAGCGGGAGGTCGTCGAGAAGAGCTTGCTTGGGGCTTTCCCGGTCGGTGCGCTCAAGTTCGCTGAGGATCGTTCGTGCACGTTCGACCACGGCACCTGGCAGTCCTGCGAGCCGCGCAACTTGCAGCCCATACGACCGGTCAGCGGCGCCGGGGACGACTTCATGCAGGAACACCACCTCGTTGTTCCACTCCGTCACCTTCAGCGTCGCGTTCTCGATTCGCGCGAGCCTGTCCGCCAGCGCGGTGAGTTCGTGAAAATGCGTGGCGAAAAGCGCTCGGCAGCGATTGACCTCGTGCAGATGCTCGATGGCAGCCCACGCGATCGAAAGACCGTCGAATGTGGCGGTGCCGCGGCCGATCTCGTCGAGGATCACGAGCGAGCGGGAGGTCGCCTGGTTCAGGATCGCCGCGGTCTCGACCATTTCGACCATGAAAGTCGAGCGCCCGCGCGCCAGATCGTCGGCGGCGCCGACCCGGGAAAACAGCCGGTCGACGATGCCGATATGGGCTTCTCTGGCGGGGACGAACGCTCCCATCTGCGCCAGCACCACCACCAAGGCGTTTTGGCGCAGGTAGGTCGATTTACCGCCCATATTGGGGCCCGTGATCAGCAGGATATGGCCGCCATCGCTGCCGGAGAGATTCGAATCGTTGGCGATGAACGACACGCCGTCACGCTTCAGCGCCGCCTCCACGACCGGATGCCGCCCACCGCGGATCCGAAACGCAAGACCGTTATCGATGACCGGACGCACCCAATCGAGCTGAACGGCGAGTTCGGCGAGGCCAGCGCTGACATCGACTACCGCCAACGCTTCGGCGCCAGCGGCGATTTCGGCCGAGAGCGCGATCAGGTCCTGCGCCATGGCGTCAAACAGGCCGAGCTCGATGCGCAGGGCGCGATCGGACGCGGAGGCGATTTTCGATTCCAGTTCGCCCAGCTCGACGGTCGAAAACCGCATCGCCCCGGCCATGGTCTGGCGGTGGACGAAGGTTTCCTTCCAAGGCTCCTTCAGCAGGTCCTCGCCGACATTCTGCGGGACTTCCACATAATAACCGATCATGTGGTTGTGCTTCACCCGCAGGGTACGACACCCGGTTTCCGAAGCGTAGCGCGCTTGAAGAGCCGCGATGAAGCGTCGCGAATCCTGCTGGAGCTCTCGAAGTTCGTCGAGATTTGCGTCGTAGGTCGGACGGATGAATCCGCCATCGCGCTTCAGCAACGGCAATTCATCCGCGAGCGCGGCCGCGAGCGTGTCGGCGATGGCAGTGGGCAGCGACTCGAGGGTTCGCCCCGCCTCCGAGAGTTCCGCCGGTAATTCGCTTCGTCCGAGAAGCGCGCCCAGTTCCCGAGCGGCAAACAATCCGTCGCGCACGCAGGACAGATCGCGCGGACCACCGCGGCCAAGACCAAGACGCGAAAGCGCGCGCGCAAGGTCAGGTGAACGTTTGAGGCAGCGCCGGATGCTCTCGCGAAGAACGCCGTTCTCGACTAGGCAAGCGACTGAATCGTGCCGGCTGCGGATAACATCCGCATCGGTGAGTGGACCGGCCAGACGCTCCGCCAACAGGCGCGCGCCGCCGGGGGTAACCGTGCAATCGATCGTAGCAAGCAGGCTGCCCGCGCGTTCGCCCGAAAGCGTCCGGGTGAGTTCCAGATTGGCCCGCGTCGAAGCGTCGATTGCAAGGGCCGAACCGGATTCGCTCCGGCTCGGCGGATTGAGGACAGGTCGGCTGCCGATCTGGGTTTTCTCGATATAGAAAAGGGCCGAACCCGCGGCCGAGATCGCCGCACGGTCGAAGGACCCGAACGAATTGAGGGTCGCGACCGCAAAATACTCCTTCAGGCGCCGCTCCGCCGAGGCCGCGTCCAGCCCGTCCCGGGGCAGCGGCGTGATCGATGCCCGGGTCTCACGCCAGAAGGCTGCGAGATCCGCATCATCCTGGATGCTGTCCGGGAGCAGGATTTCGCGCGGTTCGAAGCGGGCGATCTCGGCCTGCAGCCCCGGTCCATCGGTCTCGCTGAGGGCGAAGTGGCCGGTGGAGATATCCACCGCGGCAAGCCCATAGCGCCATTCTGTCTCCGAAATGCGTCGGCGGGCGAGGGCGAGGAAGAAATTGGGGCGGCCCGGATCGAGCAACCGCTCCTCCGTAATGGTGCCCGGGGTGACGAGGCGAACCACATCGCGGCGGACGACCGATTTGGCGCCGCGTTTCTTCGCCTCCGCGGGATCCTCCATCTGCTCGCAGACCGCCACCCGATGACCCAGTCCGATCAGGCGCTGCAGGTAATCGTCGGCGCGGTCGATCGGGACCCCGCACATGGGGATGTCGTTGCCCTGATGCTTGCCACGCTTCGTCAGGACGATGCCGAGCGCCCGGCTCGCGGTCTCCGCGTCTTCGAAGAAAAGCTCGTAGAAATCGCCCATCCGGTAAAACAGGAGGCAATCCGGGTTCGCCGCCTTGATCTCCACGTATTGCGCCATCATCGGCGTCACACGGGTCTCAAGCGCCGCGACCCTGCCGGCGTCTGTCTCGGGGTCGGGAAGCTCTGGGGGCTGGTAGAGGGCCTGGGATGACATCACGCCTTCGTAGCAAAGAAGGCCCGGTCTTTCATCCGTCGATTGGGCGCCAAGTCGAGGGGATGTGGACAAGTCTTGAGGTTTGGCGCGTCCATGCCCTAATGTCGCAGCCCCTCTTGTGAAAACGTCCAACCATAAAGTTCCCAGCGCCAATGACAGATACGCCCCCGCCCCGTCGCAGTCGCCCCACCTTCACCGACCAGGAGGCGCTGCAATTCCATTCGCAGGGGCGTCCCGGAAAGCTCGAGGTGGTGCCGACGAAGCCGATGGCGACGCAGCGCGACCTGTCGCTCGCCTATTCGCCGGGCGTGGCGGTGCCTGTCCTGGCCATCGCGGCCGACCCGTCGCTGGCGTTCGACTACACCACCCGCTCCAACATGGTGGCGGTGATCACCAACGGCACGGCGATCCTGGGCCTCGGCAATCTCGGGGCGCTTGCGGCCAAACCCGTGATGGAGGGCAAGGCGGTGCTCTTCAAGCGCTTCGCCGACGTCGATTCGATCGATCTCGAGGTCGATACCGAGGACCCGGACGAATTCATCAACTCGGTTCGCTTTCTTGGGCCGTCTTTTGGCGGCATCAACCTGGAAGACATCAAGGCGCCCGAGTGCTTCATCATCGAGGAGCGCCTGCGTGAGCTGATGGACATTCCGGTCTTCCACGACGATCAGCACGGCACCGCCATCATCGCCGCAGCGGGGCTGATCAACGCCCTGCATCTGACCGGTCGCGACATGGCCGAGACGAAGCTCGTGGTCAACGGCGCCGGTTCCGCGGGCATTGCCTGCACGGAGCTCCTCAAGGCGATGGGCTTCGCGCCCAACAACGTCGTGCTCTGCGACACCAAGGGGGTGATCTACCGCGGCCGCACCGAGGGCATGAACCAATGGAAATCCGCCCATGCGGCGGAGACAACCGCACGCACTCTGGCCGACGCCATGGCGGGTGCCGATGCGGTGTTCGGCTTGTCGGCGAAAGGTGCGTTTACCGACGAGATGATCCGCTCGATGGCGCCGAATCCGATCATCTTCGCGATGGCCAATCCCGATCCCGAGATCACGCCCGAGGAAGTGGCGCATGTGCGTGACGACGTCATCATCGCGACCGGCCGCTCCGATTATCCCAACCAGGTCAACAACGTCCTGGGATTCCCGTATATCTTCCGTGGCGCTCTCGACGTGCAGGCAACCACCATCAACATGGAAATGAAGATCGCTGCCGCCGAGGCGCTGGCGGCGCTTGCTCGCGAGGACGTGCCGGACGAAGTCGCCGCCGCCTATCAGGGCTCGCGGCCGCGTTTCGGGCGCGAATACATCATTCCGGTGCCGTTCGACCCGCGCCTGATCCACACCATTCCGACCGCGGTGGCGCGCGCCGCCATGGATAGCGGCGTCGCGCGGCGTCCCATCGTCGACATGCGCGGCTACAAGGCGCAGCTCTCGGCGCGCCGCGATCCGGTTGCCGGAACGCTCAACAGCATCTTCGAACGCGTGCGCCGTTTCCCCAAGCGGGTGGTCTTCGCGGAAGGCGAAGAGGAAAAGGTGATCCGCGCCGCGATTTCGTTCGTCAATCAAGGTCTCGGCAAGGCCATTCTGGTCGGACGCGAGGAGCGTATTCTCGAGACGGCTGCGGCAGCTGGGATCGAACTCGAAGGACGCGAGGGCGTCGAGCTTCACAATGCGCGCCTGTCACACCGCAACAGCACCTATGCGCAATTCCTCTATGAGCGCCTTCAACGCAGGGGTTTCCTGTTTCGCGACTGTCAGCGCCTGATCAATCAGGACCGCAACCACTTCGCCGCCTCCATGGTGGCGCTCGGCGATGCGGACGCCATGGTGACCGGTGCGACCCGCAATTATTCGAGTGTCCTCGACGACGTGCGGCATGTGATCGACGAAAAGCCCGGTCATCGCGTCATCGGGCTCTCGCTTTGCCTTGCCCGCGGACGCACCGTGCTGGTGGCCGACACGGCGATTCATGAGATGCCGACCGCTCAGGAACTGGCCGAGATTGCCATCGAGGCCGCGGGTGTCGCCCGTCGACTTGGCTATGAGCCGCGGGTGGCGTTGCTGTCGTTCTCGAATTTCGGCCAGCCGCGGGCCGAGCGGGCGGAAAAGATCCAGGAAGCGGTGCAGATTCTCGACGCGATGCGGCTCGACTTCGAGTACGACGGCGAGATGTCCGCCGACGTGGCGCTCAATCGGGAATTGATGGCGCAATACCCGTTCAGCCGCCTGACCGGTCCGGCAAACGTGCTGGTGATGCCGGCGTTTCACTCGGCTTCCATCTCCACCAAAATGCTCCAGGAGCTCGGCGGCGCGATGGTGCTCGGACCCATGGTGGTCGGTCTCGACCGTCCGGTGCAGATCGTGTCGCTGGCTGCGACCGACAACGACATCGTCAACATGGCGGCGTTGGCGGCCTATAATATCGGGGGATAGTGCGGGCCGCCGATCGATGCTATTTCCGCCCGTAATATCATTATCCGAGGGACTTTCGTGACTTCATCCAGGCCTACAACCGTCGTCTTCGATGTCGGCAACGTCCTTTTGCGCTGGGACCCGCGCAACCTCTACCGCACCATCTTCGACGACGAGGGCGAGATGGAGCGGTTCCTGAGCGATGTGTGCACGCCGCACTGGAACATCGAGCAGGATCGCGGAAGGGATTGGGACGAAGCGGTGGCGCTCCTGACGAAGGATTTCCCCGCCTACGAAGTCCCCATTCGGGCATTTCACGACCGGTGGGAAGAAACCGTCTCGGGAACCATCGACGCCAACGTGGCGCTGCTGGGCCGCCTGCGCGCCGCCCAGGTGCCGAATTACTGCATCACGAATTTCTCGGCGCCCAAATTCGCACTCTCGCAGACCCGCTATCCGTTCCTCGCGGGCTTCGACGGGATCATCGTTTCGGGAGACGAGAAAATGCTCAAGCCGGAGCCCGAGATCTACAATCTCCTGCTCGCGAGATATGGGCTGAGCGCCGGCGACTGCATTTTTATCGACGATTTCAAAGGCGAATGTTGAGGGGGCGAGGGCTGTCGGCATGCACGCCATCCATTTCGTCGAGCCGATGGATCTCGCCGCCGAGCTTCGGACCTTCGGTATCGACGCCTGAAGAACAGCTTGCTCTCGGCTGCGGCCCGGGCGATCAGGCCACATGCGCGCGTTTGAGACTTCGCTGCCGATCGATGATGTTCTGGGCGAGCTGACGGCTGGTCTGCGCGCGCGGCCGAACGCGGTTCTGGTCGCCCCGCCGGGCGCAGGCAAGACAACCCGCGTTCCTCTGGCCCTCCTCGACGAGCCTTGGGTCGACGGACGAAAGCTCATTATCCTCGAGCCCCGTCGTCTCGCCGCTCGCGCCGCTGCCGAGCGGATGGCGCAGACATTGGGGGAGGCTGTCGGAGAGACCGTCGGCCTGCGCGTGCGCCTGGGCTCCAAGATCAGCCGCAGGACGCGCATCGAGGTGGTGACCGAGGGCGTCTTCGCCCGGATGATCCTCGACGACCCAACCCTCGATGGGATCGCGGCTGTGCTTGTTCGACGAATTTCACGAGCGGTCTCTCGATGCCGATCTCGGCCTTGCGCTGGCGATCGACGCGCAAGGCGGGCTGCGGGACGATTTGCGGCTTCTGGTGATGTCGGCGACCCTCGATGGCGCACGGGTATCGCGCCTGCTGGGCGATGCTCCGGTGGTGCAATCGGAAGGGCCGCGCCTATCCGGTCGAGACGCGGTATGTCGGGCGCGATCCCAACCGGCGGATCGACGAGCAGGTCGCCGAGGTCGTTACCCGCGCTCTTCGGGCCGATACCGGTTCGATTCTGGTGTTTTTGCCCGGCCAGGGCGAGATCCGGCGGGTCGATGCCTTGCTGCGAGAGCGGATCAACGACCCGGCCGTGGATCTGGCACCGCTCTATGGCGCGCTCGACCGTGCGGAGCAGGATCTGGCTGTCAGTCCCACGAAGCCGGGTCGGCGCAAGATCGTCCTTGCGACCTCCATCGCCGAAACCTCGCTGACGATCGAAGGCGTGCGGGTGGTTGTCGATTTAGGCCTTGCCCGCATTCCCGTATACGAGCCGGATATTGGTCTCACCCGGCTCGAGACGGTTCGCGTCTCCCGAGCGGCGGCCGACCAGCGGCGCGGTCGCGCGGGACGCACCGAGCCGGGAATCTGCTACCGCTTGTGGGAAGAAGCCGGCACCGGGGCTCTCGAAGCCTTCGCGCGTCCTGAAATCCTCTCCGCCGATCTTGCCCCGCTCCTGCTCGATTGCGCCGCTTGGGGCGTCACCGATCCGACACACGCTGAGCTTTCTCGATGCTCCTCCTGCGCCAGCCATCAAGGAAGCGCGCGCATTGCTGCAGCAACTGCACGCTCTCGATCAGCAGGGACGCATCACCGATACGGGCCGCAAGTCTGCGCGAACTGCCTCTGCCGCCGCGCCTCGCGCGCATGGTGCTGAGCGCGTCGGCGACGGGGCAGCAACGGCAGGCGGCCGATCTCGCGGCGGTTCTCGTGGAGCGTGGGCTTGGAGGGGACGCTGTCGACCTGACGGAACGGGTCGAGCGGTTCGGGCGCGAGCGGTCGAAGCGGGCCGAGGACATGCGGCGCATGGCCGAGACTTGGGCGCGCACGGCGAAGTCCAACGCTGCGAGCCCCGGAACCTTGTCGCTGGGCGCGCTGCTGACGCTCGCTTTCCCCGATCGCATCGCCAAAGCGCGCGGCAAACGCGGCGAATTCCTCATGGCCAACGGCCGTGGCGGGTCGGTCGAGCCCCATGATCGGCTCGCGACCGAACCTTTCCTCGCCGTGGCGGAGATCACAGGAGGCGCCGCCTCCGCGCGGATTCTGGCCGCCGCACCGATCACGATGGATGAAATCGAGCTGGCGGCCGGTGAGGACATCGTTCGACGGGAAGAGATCACGTTCGACCGGCAGGCGAGGGCGCTTCGCGCGCGCGCGGTTCGCCGTTACGGCGCCTTGTCGCTGAACGAGCGGCCGCTGCCGGTTCCGGCAACCGAGGAGGCGGCGGGGATTCTCGCGCGCGGGCTCATGTCGCTCGGCCTCGATGTGCTGCCTTGGACGAAGGCTCTGTCGCAATGGCGCGAGCGCGTGATCTTCCTGCGCAATGCCGAAGGGGACGAGTGGCCGGATCTGTCAGACGAGGCGCTTGCCGCAACGGCGGAGGTATGGCTTGCGCCCGCATCTCGTCGGACGCACCGGATCGAACGACATCACGCCGGATCTCCTCAGCGAGGCATTGCGCGGCCTTCTGCCGTGGAATCTTCAACGGCGGCTCGACGCGGAAGCGCCGACCCATGTGGAAGTGCCGACCGGCTCGCAGATCGCGGTGGATTATGGAAATGCCGAGGGTCCGGTTCTGGCCGTTCGGGTGCAGGAATTGTTCGGTCTCGACAAGCATCCGTCGCTTGCGGGCGGGCGCGTGCCGCTGATTCTGCATCTGCTGTCGCCGGCGCAGCGGCCGATTCAGATTACCCGCGACCTGCCGGGTTTCTGGCGTGGATCGTGGGCTGCCGTCAGGTCGGATTTGCGGGGGCAATATCCCCGCCATCCCTGGCCCGAAGACCCGATCGCGGCGATGCCCACCCGCCGCGCAAAGCCGCGGGGAACTTAGGCTACGAAGCTTGCGATGAGACGGTCGGCGGTGGCCCGGTTCAGCGCCATCGGGATGTTGTAGACGAGGCTGACGCGCATCAGCGCCTTCACGTCGACGTCGTGGGGGTGCGGCGAGAGCGGATCGACGAAGAAGAACAGCACGTCGACCTTTCCTTCGGCAATCATCGCGCCGATTTGCTGGTCGCCGCCGAGAGGTCCGCTTTTCAGACGGGTCACCGACAGGTCGGGGCAGCGTTCCATCACCCGTCGCGCCCGTGGTTCCGGTGGCAAACAACGTGAACTGGCCGATGACAGCTTGGTTCAGGGCTATGAAATCGGCCATGTCGTCTTTTTTGGCGTCGTGCGCGACGATCGCCAGGGTCAGTTTTTTCATTGTCGATCAGGATCCGATTTCAGTTATTCCAGCGCTCGCGCCACTGCATCTCCCCCGTGAAGCAATTGGCCCGGGGGAAGTTCTGGATGCGCTCGATCCTCGGCCAAGCCGGCCCAAGGTCGGCAATCTCCAGCAGGATCTTGGTCTTGATGGCGTTCACGAACTGATCGCGTTCCCGAACCGGCACCATGAACGCTCCCTGACCTCCGATGACGCAGTCCTTGTAATAGGTGTCGAGTTCGGCGATGTCGAGGTAGCCCGGCTTGCGCAGCATGATCGGCAGGCCGTTGACCGTAATCCCTTTGGCAACCGCGTCGTTGCGGGCCTCCTCCACGCCCCGTCCCTGATTGTTGGGACCGTCCCCCGACACGTCGATCACCCGCCGGTTTGCCAGAATTCCATTGCCGTCGAACAGTCTCACGCCGAAATCGATGGCTGCCGAGATCGAGGTTCGCTGGGCCCGGCTCAGCGGGGTCGACGCAATCCTGTCCGCGAACGACATCAGCCCCTCGGGGTTGTCGAGGATCGTCCAGGGCACGATGGTCTTCTGGTCGGTGGCTCCCGCCCATTCCATATAGGTCACGGCGATCTTGCCGAGGGCGCCGCTGCGAATGGCGTCGTGCACGGCGCGGGACCGGAAGGCTTCGGCAAAGCCCTCTCGCTGCAGCGCCTGCTCGTCCGTATCCATCGAAAACGAGATGTCCACCGCCACCACGAGAGCGAGATCCACCTCGGTCTGGGCACGAGCTTCCGGCGCCCAGATCATGGTCATGAGGGCTATTCCTGCCACCAGACGGGTAAGGCCTTGCCAAACCATCGTTGTCTCCTCATCAGGAGCCTGACCGGTTCGGGAAGTGTGGCAGCTTCTCGGGCTGACGCAAGGTTAGTTTGTGATTGGCGCTCTCGCGGGGAAGCGCGCCTGCACGATGGCAAGGGCTGCCGCAAAGGACGCGTCCGCGTCCAGGTGGGTCGTGTCGAGGGTGACGGCGTCGATAGCTGCCTTCAGAGGCGCGGTGCTGCGGTTCATGTCGCGCTGGTCACGCCGGACGAATGTCGGTGAGGATCTTCTCGTAATCCGTGTTCTCGCCCCGCCGCTGGAGCTCCAGGTGGCGGCGGCGGGCCCGTTCCTCCGGAGCCGCCGTGATAAAGAGCTTCACATCGGCATGAGGGCACACCACCGTTCCGATGTCGCGTCCGTCGAGGACGGCGCCGCCTTGCTGGGCGGCGAACTGGTGCTGGAAGGCCAGGAGCGCATCGCGCACCGGCTGGTAGCCGGATATCACCGATGCGAATTCTCCCATGGAGGCGCCACGCAGGCGAGGATCCGCCAATTGCTCGAGCGTGAGCGTCTCGGCCGCACGGGTAGCAGCCGTGACGTCGGTGAGCGCGACTTTCTGGTCGATGAGCGCGCAGGCCACAGCCCGGTAGAGCAAGCCGGTATCGAGATGAGCGAGGCCGAGATATTCCGCAAGCCTGGTTCCGAGTGTTCCCTTTCCGGATGCGGCGGGCCCGTCAATGGCGATGATCATGGCGGATCAGTTCCCGATCGCCGCGCCGAGTTCACGCATCAACGGTATGAACGATGGAAAGCTCGTGGCGATCATCGCCCCATCATCGACCGTCATCGGTTGCTCTGTGGCAAGGCCCATGACGAGGAACGCCATGGCGATGCGGTGGTCGAGATGGGTCGCGACCGAGGATGCGCCGCCTCTGACCCTTCCGTCAGGCCATGAACGATCAAGTCGTCTCCTTCAATCTCGAATTGGGCGCCGGCGTCGGCGAGACCTGCCGCGACGGCCGCGAGGCGATCCGATTCCTTCACGCGCAATTCATGCAATCCCTGCATTCGCGTCGTGCCGTCCGCAAACGCGGCCGCGACCGCCAGAATGGGATATTCGTCGATC
This sequence comes from uncultured Alphaproteobacteria bacterium, assembly GCA_963828985.1. GTDB lineage: Bacteria > Pseudomonadota > Alphaproteobacteria > Rhizobiales > Beijerinckiaceae > Microvirga. The sequence goes on along the minus strand of CAWHGT010000003.1, from coordinate 307,320 downwards.
ATCGCAGGCGCCCGGGAGGCCGGGACGGTGACGCCGGTGAGGCGGCTTGCCCGCACCCGCAGGTCCGCAACCGTTTCGCCGCCTTCCTCGCGCTCGTTCATTCGTTCGATCGATGCGCCCATCTCGAGGAGGGTCGTGATCAGGCCGATCCGGAGCGGATTCATCATGACGGCTTCGATGATCGACGTCGGAGCCGGGGGTGATGAGGGCGGCCACCAGCGGGAACGCCGCCGATGACGGATCGGTGGGGACCACCACCTCGGCGCCCCGAAGAGTCGGCTGGCCCTGAAGGGTGATCGCACGGCCGTACTCGCCGTGGGGTTCGACCTCCACGGTGCGCGCCGAACAATCTGAGCATCCGTTCGGTGTGGTCCCGGGTCGCCTCGCGTTCGATCACGGTGGTGCGCCCCGGCGCGTTCAGGCCGGCGAGGAGAATGGCGGATTTGATCTGGGCCGAAGCCGCAGGGGTCTCGTAGGTGATCGGAATGGTCTCTCGTGGGCCTCGGAGCGTCAGCGGGACCCTGCCGCCCTCGGCCTCGCTCACCACGCTCACGCCCATCCGGACCAGCGGATCGAGGATCCGCCGCATCGGGCGTTTGCGTAACGAGGCGTCCCCGTCGAACGTCGAGACGATCGGATGACTGCCGGCGACACCCATCATCAAGCGCGATCCCGTGCCGGCATTGCCGAAATCGAGCGTCGCCGACGGCGCGACAAGCCCGCCGATGCCGACGCCGACAATATCGCCAGCGTCCCGGGCCCTCGCGCGTGATCGTCGCACCAAGCGCCCGGCAAGCCTGCGCGGTGCGAAGCACATCCTCGCCTTCCAGAAGGCCTTCCACGCGGGTTTCGCCGATCGAGAGCAGTCCGAAGATCATGGAACGATGCGAAATCGACTTGTCGCCGGGGACGCGAATCCGTCCCCGGAGGGGTGTTCCGGGCTTGCTGGAAACCGGTGATGCCAGAGAGTGATCGTGCGACATTCTTGTTCCCCATCCGTCGACCGCTGGGCGGCTCCTAACACGGGTCTCGGGTGGCGTCATCCCGCTCGTCGGTCCGCTCTCGGGACGATGCTGCAATTTCCTATTTGACAAGGCATCCCCTCACGACTAACGGAGCGCTTCCCATTATTCACGTAGAGGCAATCACCCGTGGCCAAACCTGAACTCGGCTCGAAGCGCCAGTGCATGAGCTGCGGCGCGAAATTCTACGACCTGAACAAGGATCCGGCGACCTGCCCGAAATGCGGCACCGTCTTTCAGGCCGTGGCCCTGAGCCGCGCAGCAGCCCCCGTCGTGGCGCGCGCAGCCGTCAAGGAAGAGGAGAGACGTCGAGCTCGACACGAGCGGGCCGGAGCTCATCTCGCTTGACGAGGTCGAGGCAGAGGAAGCCGAGAAAGAAACCATCTCCGACGACGATATCGATGTGGTCGACGAGGATGCGGCCGACGACACTTTCCTCGAGGACGAAGAGGAAGGCGACGACGATGTGTCGGATTTGATCGATAGTGATCTGGAAGACGACGAAGAGGCTTGAACCTCCCGTCCGACCCGACTATAGAGACGCCGCTGCTTCGGCGGCGGGCAATTCCGCAGTGTCCCCAAAGCACTGCGGCAAGTGGGGCCATAGCTCAGTTGGGAGAGCGCTTGAATGGCATTCAAGAGGTCGGCGGTTCGATTCCGCCTGGCTCCACCAAACATTCCTCGGTGAACCGGCAGTAGGCCGAGATTCCTGAGGCCTCCCTAAAAGCGTGAGATTTCAAAGACTTGGCGGTTTAGCGCCGGCGGCGGTGCTATCTCTACGGATCGCTGCGTCGGTTCTTGTGCTTTGGGTGCTGATCATTTTCAGAGCGCGACCACCTGTCTCGATCGGCACCGGTGTCTGTGCAGTTCTTTGCGGTCTTTCACGGTTACGCTCATGGCGCAGAAATGGCGACAGGAAGTCGAGGTCATCAGCCACCGAGACATGCCTGAAGATCTCATCAGAAAAGGTCGCGAGATTGAGCGGAGGGTCCTTGCGCGGGCGGTGCGGCATCACTTCGAGGGTCGGGTCATTTTGAACGGCCACAAGACTGTGGTGTTCAAGGATTAGAGTTTCTCCTACATCGTGATCGGGAGGATCATCATGAGATCATCCACAACGATCAGATCGGCGCCGCAACCGGTTGCTGCTCTGCCGAGGAACACAGCTTTGCGGCCGCCCTGCATGGTAGTGATCTTCTCGTCCATGCGATTGCCGCCCACCTCCAACCGGGTGTGGGGGAACAGGGCCCCGACCCACTCGGAGGTGATCACGGCGCTAAAAGTCACGGGCGTGTTTGGAGGCGAGATCTCCACCATAGCTGGCCACCATGACGATGCTCGCAACCATCGCAACAAAGCCATTTTCCGCGGCCACTGGCGCCAACAAACTGATCATTGCCTCGATAGCGGGGTGGATCGCTGACCAAGCATCGGTCAGCCGCCGTTCGCCCGGCGGATCTTGATTCTGCCAGACATTGTTGCCGGCACCGACGGAGTGGCTCGCCATCACACGCACGTGATTCCAATCACAGTTCCAGGCAGGAGAGGTATCCGCCATGATGGTGACACGCGAAGGCTCACTCCATGTCGAGGCATATTGCGATGAACTTCATTTCTGTCGCTGATCCACTGGGAGCTCACCGATGAAAGAAGCCGGATCCGACAAAGAGCGAAATCACTCACGGCGGCGTGCTAGAGCTGCCGTTTTCCTCTCGATCTTGCTTGCTGCGGCGACGGGTGTCGCGGCTTCCCAGCCTTCGAGCGCACAAGAGGGCATTGCCATTCCCGCCCCCGTGCTGGATATCCCCGTCCGCCCAGTTGCAACAGAAACCGCCGTCGTGGCGGGAGGCTGCTTCTGGGGCGTCCAGGGCGTCTTCCAGCATGTGACAGGCGTGACGAACGCGGTGTCGGGCTATGCGGGCGGCGAGAAGCAGACGGCGCACTACGAGATGATCGGTTCCGGCACGACCGGGCACGCCGAGGCGGTCGAGATCAGCTATGACCCGAGCAGGATCAGCTATGGCAAGATCCTCCAGATCTTCTTCGCAGTGGCCCATGACCCGACCCAACTCAACAGACAAGGCCCCGATATCGGGACCCAGTATCGGACTGCCATCTTTCCGCGAAGTCGGGAGCAGATCGACGTGGCCAAGGCCTATATCGCGCAGCTCGACCAGGCTCGGACCTACAAGGCGGCCATCGTCACGCGGCTCGAACCGGATCGACCGTTCTACCGGGCGGAGGACTATCACCAGGATTTCCTGACGCTCAATCCGACCTATCCCTACATCGTGTACAACGATCTGCCCAAGATCGAGAACCTCAAGCGACTGTTCCCGGACCTTTACCGCGACCGCCCGGTGTTGGCGTTGCGGACGAATCCAACGAACTGACACGCCTGGCGACAGTTATAAAAACGTGACAACGTCCATGGTCAGTTCGTTTGATGTCAAAGGTGCCGTTGAGATCTGTGGCCTTGTGCAGGACGACGCCGACCCGCCTAAACCCGTCACCTTGCGGTGGACACCCGTGCCGAGCCGCGCAAGCGCGCGATCATCCTGCCATCCGGTGTGTAGATGGTCGGAGACGTGGGAGCGCCGTCTCCAGATGCCGCTTGATCGACCGTGCGGTCTGCTCAACCAGCTCTACGGGTCTCTCGAGAGAGACAAAATCTTGCGCCGGGCAAGGTCCTTTTCGAGCGATGCTATCAACGTCGGATCAGCTTCGGCCATCATGCAGCACTCGTTGCTGACAGCCGCCAAAAGGTCGGCAGGTGCGCATCAAGTAAGCAGCAGTCCGAATGGGACGCAACGCGAGCCACAGATCTCGGTTCGTTCTTCGAGGTGCCAATTCCCAAATGTAACTTTGCAATAACTTTGTCCGTCGGATCAAGCTGCCGTGCGACTGGCAACCGCGGGAACGGCGCATCTAGGCTGGGAGGACGTCTGGGTGACAAGCTGTCAGCAGCGCTATCAGGTATTAGCCACGACGGGATCGATGCTTCCACCAGACCGGCCAGACTGGTATCGACGAGAAATACTTATGCGGACCCAAGTCAATCTCGCCAACCGTATGTCTCTGCCTCGGCATTCTCTCGTCCCCCAAATGGCGCAAAGCCATACATTCGGGAGGACCTATCGAGAGGAACTATCCTGCCTGATGAATCCTCTCTGCGAGATCGGACCGATTTCGCTCGAGCCAAGCAACGGCTTCGCTTCCGATCACGTGGCATTCGAAGGTGGGCCAGGACGGATCCTCGCGTGATCTCGAGCTCCAACCTGTCTCTCGCGTAGCCGATCACCTTGCGAAGCTCCTCGTAGCCAGGGCGGGCCTCGAGGGCATTGGCAACCCAAGGCGCCGACCAATTGCGTTCCGCGAGAAGAACGATGATGTCGGGCTCGGCTTCTTCAAACCAGGGGGTCGCATCGAACTCGACCCGCATCCTCTCGTCAGCCGTGTGACACACTGCGTGGATCATGCTCGTCTCCGGTGATCGTCGACCACAGGGCACTATAGGGGATGAATTGCGCCTCGGCGATCCGCCGTTGAACGTCTGGGCCGAAATGCAGCCCAGAGAAGGCTCAAGTCCCTCGACGAGAGAGATGTATTCTTTCGATGACTTCTCCCGTCTGATGGGATTTGAACAAATCCAAGCATTTGAACGCGAACACCCCGAAAGCTGAGGTGGTGCCCGGGAGGACGCTGCTCTCCTGAAGATTCGAGTGATCCGCGGCGCGCGTCGCCAGGCTGCCTAGCGCGCCCGCTCGCGGAGCTGCCTCGCGACAGAAAAATGAGGGAGCGCAGCCCTTTGATGTGCCATGATCACATCCTGAAACCGGTCGACGGCGGCGATCACCCGCCGGCGTGACAGTGCGATCAGTTCAAAATCGCGAACCACAAAGCGGTTTGTGACATCGACCAGCCGCTGACAGCGATCAACCATCCTGCAAAGGGCTTCCTCCAGGAGAGGCGACGGCACGCCTGATGCCGCCTCCGAACAAGCGGCGAGAACAGCGCTGATCAGATCGTCGCTCGTATCAAGACCTGTGTAACCGAGGATCTGGCTGCGGGCGCGATCGAGCGCCAGCTTGATTTGATGAGGGTCGGCACGAGCATCGTTCACTGGCAGATTCCGCTCGATGGAAAGGTTCGTCGCGGATGTCGACGAGGCCTATCGCGGCGCCGACAGCATGATGTGTTGAAAACGAATCGGATCTTAGTGGATTCGATCGTGCCGGAAAACCTGCGAGGCCGCGACCTTTCGATTTCCTGGCCCTTCGATGAAAGCAGGCATCCCTTGCTAATGCGGGCGAGAGCGGGCGATGAGAGAGCCTGCGAAAGGCGGGCCGGTCCGGGCGTCGCGTTGCGGCCGCCGCTACGCTTTCGGCTAGGCTCTTCTCTAATCCGTGTGCGGAACCGCGTGCCAATTAAGGCCGGCGGCGAGTTTGCACTCGTTGAATCTTTGATTGGCACTCTTGGGGAAGGAGTGCTAATAGAATGCGTTCAAGCCTCACATTTCAAAGATTGGATTTCGCCATGACCTTTCGTCCATTGCATGACCGTGTTGTCGTTCGTCGTATTGATGCCGAAGACAAGAGCAAGGGCGGCATCATCATCCCCGATACCGCCAAGGAAAAGCCGCAAGAGGGCGAAATCGTCGCCGTCGGCCCTGGCGCCCGCGATGAGAGCGGCAAGCTCGTAGCCCTCGACGTCAAGACGGGCGACCGCGTCCTCTTCGGCAAGTGGTCCGGCACCGAGGTCAAGATCGACGGTCAGGACCTCCTGATCATGAAGGAATCCGACATCATGGGCGTGATCGAGAACGCCGTTTCGAAGGCGAAGGCAGCCTAACGCCTAACGTTCCAGTTTTTAATCCATTGGAGATTGCACATCATGGCCGCCAAAGACGTTAGATTTTCCTCCGACGCGCGTGACAAGATGATCCGCGGCGTCGACATTCTCGCCAACGCCGTCAAGGTCACGCTCGGTCCCAAGGGCCGCAACGTTGTCCTCGACAAGTCCTATGGCGCTCCGCGCATCACCAAGGATGGTGTGACGGTCGCCAAGGAAATCGAACTTGCGGACAAGTTCGAGAACATGGGCGCCCAGATGGTCCGCGAGGTCGCGTCGAAAGCCAGTGACGTCGCCGGCGACGGCACGACCACGGCGACCGTTCTAGCCCAAGCCATCGTCCGCGAGGGTGCCAAGGCTGTGGCCGCTGGCATGAACCCGATGGACCTGAAGCGCGGCGTCGATCTCGCGGTGGCTGAGGCCGTCAAGGACATCCAGGCTCGGGCCAAGAAAGTCGCCTCCTCCGAGGAGATTGCCCAGGTCGGCACGATCTCCGCCAATGGTGATGCGTCCATCGGCGAGATGATTGCGAAAGCCATGCAGAAGGTCGGCAACGAGGGCGTCATCACCGTCGAAGAAGCCAAGACCGCCGAGACCGAGCTCGACGTCGTCGAAGGCATGCAGTTCGACCGCGGCTATCTCTCGCCATACTTCATCACCAACGCCGAAAAGATGATCGCGGAACTCGAGGATCCCTACATCCTCATCCACGAGAAGAAGCTCTCGTCGCTCCAGAGCCATGCTGCCGATCCTTGAGGCTGTTGTGCAGACCGACAAGCCTTTGCTCATCATCGCCGAGGACATCGAGGGCGAGGCGCTTGCGACCCTCGTCGTCAACAAGCTCCGTGGCGGCCTGAAGATCGCCGCCGTCAAGGCTCCCGGCTTCGGCGACCGCCGCAAAGCCATGCTCGAGGACATCGCCATCCTCACCGCCGGTCAGGTCATCTCCGAAGACCTCGGCATCAAGCTTGAGAACGTGACCCTCGACATGCTGGGCCGCGCCAAGCGCGTCCGCATCGAAAAGGAAAACACCACGATCATCGATGGATCGGGCTCCAAGACCGACATCGAAGCCCGCGTGGCGCAGATCAAGGCGCAGGTCGAGGAAACCACCTCGGACTACGACCGTGAGAAGCTCCAGGAGCGTCTCGCCAAGCTCGCAGGCGGCGTTGCGATCATTCGCGTCGGCGGTTCGACGGAGATCGAAGTGAAGGAAAAGAAAGACCGCGTGGATGATGCCATGCACGCCACCAAGGCGGCGGTTGAAGAAGGCATCGTTCCCGGCGGTGGCGTCGCGCTCCTGCGCGCCAAGACCGCTGTCGGCAAGCTCACGTCGGACAATGCGGACGTGAAGGCCGGAATTGCCATCGTGCTGCGCGCGCTCGAGGCCCCGATCCGTCAGATCGTCGAAAACGCCGGTGTCGAAGGCTCCGTCGTGGTCGGCAAGATCCTCGACAACAAGTCCGAAACCTACGGCTTCAACGCCCAGACCGAAGAGTTTGGCGACATGCTCCAGGCCGGTATCGTCGACCCCGCAAAGGTCGTCCGCTCGGCCCTTCAGGGCGCAGCTTCGGTCGCCGGTCTTTTGATCACCACCGAGGCCATGGTGGCCGACGCTCCGAGCAAGGAAGCGGCTCCCGCAATGCCAGGCGGTGGCGGCATGGGTGGAATGGGCGGCATGGGCTTCTGACACCCGCCGCGCACTCAAATACTTTGCAGCAAAGGCCCTGGAGCGATCCGGGGCCTTTTCATAAAACGACGGCCCTGAACTTCTAGAACACGCCTAAACCACGCCAGAAGAGACTTGCAACGAAGCTCAGTGCGAGAAGCGTACAGTGTTTTCAGTTTGTCGAGCCGGAGAAAGGTTCAGCTCCTGTCGACGAGCTCACTGCATTCTCGATGACACTTTCCCTAATGTGGGGTCGGTCACTTGGCATTAGGCGCAGTGAGTCGCTAATCGACCTTAATTCCATCGCCGATGCCGATACGGCGAGCGCCATGGCATTTTGGGAGCCATGCCCAGCCTCGGTTCGGACATATCTCTACTCAGCGCGATTGCCGCACCAGTCGGGCTTCGAGTCCCGATCATTGGCACTGGAGCCACCTATACGCTTTCTTCTGCCAGCTCCAACAAACGAATGTCCGCTATCGAGCGAAACACTCCGGTGGGAAATTGAGTGAGGTACGCATTAAGCATGGCGGCGTTGTCGCTGCCCCTGATGGTGTCCCAGAATGCTAGTTCGGCATCAGAGGCTTCCTGGGTGGTGTGTGCCCGCTCATCCGTGTCAAGCGTAAGACGCTCTTGGGCGAGGGGGGCAAAGATTCCAGTTGGGTATCGGTCGAGATACGCCTGGTACTCCACCGGGTCATCGCTCGCCTGCACCGACTGCCAAAAAGTGAGCTCGATTGCATCATGAGAAACCTCATGGCCCGTCTCTGGTGGCAGGCTAACCGCGAGAGGCTGCTCCCGGCTTGCACAGGTATCGACAAGCTCCGTTGTCCCATTGGGATCAAAGATGATCCGGAAAGCGCGAACGGGCCGCGCGATGTTTTTTACGCTGTGCTCGCCGAGGTCTGCAAACTGGTATTCGCCCCGATCTCGGACATGGTCACGCACGCCTCTTGTGATGCAGATGCTGCCTGGTTCCGCAAGTGCCTCGAGGCGGGAGGCGACGTTCACGCCATCACCAAAAATGGTGCTGTCCTTGACCATGACATCGCCGATGTTGATGCCGATCCGCAGGCGCATCTGACGTTCAGCCGGGAGATTGGCATTGGATTTGTGCAACGCTTGTTGGATTGCTACGGCGCAGTGCATGGCATCGACAACGCTTGCAAATTCTGCCAGCACACTATCGCCTGCGGTTCCAGAAATCCCACCTCGCCCAGCTGCTATCAAGTCATCGATAATCGCGCGATGAGCCGACAAGGTAGCAAGCGTTGTCTCTTCGTTCACGTGCATCATGCGGCTATAGCCGGCAACGTCAGCGGCAAGGATCGCGACCAGTTTACGTTCGAGGGGAGGGGCTTCCACGCGTTCAACTCCGATCTGATAGAATCTACATCGTTCGGGCTTGGACGGTTTCGGAACTCTTAAGATTGGGCTGAAATGTACCATGAAGCATAGATTGTTGCGGGACATTAGCGGCGTGCACGTGCTGGGAACGAGCAATGTCGACCTTTTGAGGGCTATAGATCCAATACGAGGTTTGGCGTTCAATCAGGAACGCGTTGCTGATCCGGTCACGACTTTGAAGTACCGCTGCGCTGAGGGGGCCACGGTGCGATGATCCCGCCGGGCCGGTGCTGATTGCGGCGTCATTCCTGCCTTCCTATATGCAACTTGCTCAACGCGTTTCGAACCAAGCAGCCTAACCCCTCACCTTGACGGACCTTGCATCATGGCACGCCGAGCTGGAAGCGCAGATCTACCGCTGCACAGCGGCCACGTCCCGAAATGGCTCGCCGAGCGGATGACGCGCCTGGGAGCTGTCATGAGCGAAGCGATCGTGCACCATTACGGCCGCGAGGAGCTTCTCCGTCGTCTGGCGCACCCCTTCTGGTTCCAATCCTTCGGCGCTGTCATGGGCATGGACTGGCATTCCTCAGGCGTTACGACCAGCGTCATCGGAGCCCTCAAGCGTGGACTCACTCCGCTGTCAAAGGAGCTCGGGATCCACGTATGCGGCGGCCGAGGGAAACACTCAAAACAAACACCGCACGAGCTTGTCTCCATTGGAAATCGGGTCGGCTTTGATGGCTTTGCACTCGCAGAAACCAGCCGGCTCGTTGCCAAGGTCGACACGGCTGCGATCCAGGATGGCTTCGACCTTTACCTCCACGGTTTCATTGTCACCGATGATGGCCAATGGGTCGTGGTACAGCAGGGGATGAACGGCGACCTCAAACAGGCTCGGCGGTATCATTGGCAATCCGAAGGCCTCAAGAGCTTCGTCGACGAGCCGCATTCCGGCATCGACGGGATAGGGCAGGGGCAGATCATCAATCTGACCGATCGACGCGCCGAGGCTTCGCGCCGCGCGCAGCTCGACCTCCTGGTAAATCTCGGGCCGGACGGCATTGCGCGCGAGCTTGCCGCGATCGAAATCAAGGCTGCCCCGGTCGAAGAAGCACGCCAGATGTTACTGCCACACTTGATCATGCCGGCTCACCATGAGGTCCGCGCGGAAGATGTTGTCATGCGGCGGCTTCAGGGCGCCCTAGCCGCCGCAGCCGATCGGGGTCCAGTCGATTTTCCCGAGCTTCTACTGGTGCCCGGGATAGGCGCCCGAACCGTCAGGGCCCTCGCCCAGGTTGCCGAGGTGGTTCATGGGACGCCGTGCCGGTTCACTGATCCTGCCCGCTTTTCATACGCCCACGGCGGAAAAGATCGGCACCCGTTTCCAGTGCCGCTCAAGGTCTACGACGAGACGATCAGGGTATTGAAATCGGCCGTGCAGAAGGCGAAGCTGGGACAGCAGGAAGAACTCTTCGCCTTGAGGCGCCTTGATGACCAGGCTCGCCTGCTTGAGCGACGCGCCGCAGGTGAATCCTTTGACGAACTACTCGCAGAGGAGAGGACAAAATCGAATTCTTATGGCGGCCGCTCCGTTTTCGGAGACGAGCCGCCACCCGATCATCTCGGTCACAACCGGTAGGCCTGGAGGAAATCAACGGATGCGCTTTAGGCCGGTTCCAGCGGAAGGTAATAGTTGGCAGGCGGCTCGTGATCGCAACGAACCTCATACCGAGGACAGCAGGGTGCTGAAATAAAACTAGGCGACGGACGTCGTGGTGCCGAGCGCAGAGGAAATCTCTACGAGCGTCGCCTTCTCGGCGTCGCTGACCGCGACGCCTCCGAAGCCCAGGAACCCGCCCTCGTTGCCCGCTTCCGCCGCCTTCTGGGCGACCGCTTGAAGCCACGTCTTGAAGCCGGCCGCGTCCTCTGGCGTCTTTGTATCAAGGAGAACGGATACGGCGCGAAGCTCTTCGATGGCGCGCGTCTTCATCTCGCCGATCTGGGCGCCCTTGAATTGCTCCTGGAGGCGGTCTCTGGCAGCTGTCCGGATCTCAGGGACCGTGATGTCGTCCGCAACGAGCTTTGCCAGCGGATTGGCGCTGGCGTCCTGCTTGGCCGCCAGAAGCGACTGGCCACCAGCGAACGCCTCTTTGAGCAACCCCCAGAGACCGCTTGGATCTGCTGCCGTAATGGCCATGCCCGCCACCATCGGACTTGCCACGATTCGGGTCCATTCCTCTGGCGTGAAATTTGCCTTGCCTGCCATGTCGTCCTCCTGATGTCGGCTCAATCGCCGGGGACATCGGATGGTTCCTCCTGAAGACCCATCTAGCTCGGCTGCTGCGTGTTCGCTGGGAGCGTTTGCAATGTGCTGGAACGCCCCAACTGGCGCACACGCGACTCTCTGGCCGAACAGACTCACGGAAGTGATCGCCCTGCTTCGACCGTGAGAAGTGACTCAGTGGCGTACGCATATCGCCACCAGATCAGATAAGCCGTCTCGTAAGTTGCAGGTCCTTGTCGAGGGGGAATATCGGCCTAGAAACGTTGGCGTAGGGCAGCTTGCTTAAATCGGGTGTGCAGAGCGCGCCGCTGTCGCAAACAATGATCTCGCCGGCGATCGGCTCGAATGCGGCGCGGAAATGTTGCATCGACTTCAATGCGACGACTGATTTTTCGGTCGGATTGATGCCAAAGGCGCGAAACTGCTGCAAATCCAGCATTTGATTTGGGACCGACACGACCAGAATTTCGATTCCGTCGACGCGGATAACGGCCGTCGGTCCCCAGCTGCCTTTAAGGCCGCCGGCCATCGGACCGTCACCAACATACGAACCATCGCTCAGCAGCATCAATGTGCCGCTCAGATCGAGAGGATTGCCGCCGAAGCGAGGATCCGTTTTACCTCCCAGCCGCACGGTGATCATATCCCCCACCTGTCGCTCATGAAGCTCGGCGGCCGCCTCCGGGTCGACCATCGGTCCGAAGCAGGCATCTGACACAGACGCATCGAGTAAGGCGCGCAACAGCTCCGTCGAATCGCCGTAGCCGCCGCCGCCGGGATTGTCCGCATAATCCGCGACGATGATCGGGCCGTTCGTCTTTCGGTATGCCTTGCAGATCGACGCCGCCTCATCCACGGAATGGTAGGTGTTGAGCCCTTGAAAGCGCCTGTCCCAGATGTCGTCCGCAATGCTATCGGCGAAGCGACGGTGGCGATCCATATCACCTTGTGCGGTGACAAGGACGGTCGGCCCCACCTCAGCGATGTCGGCGTTACCGAAGGCTCCATTGACGCTGACCGCAAACACATCCGGATCGGCCTCGTAGGCACGCGCTTTGGCGATCCGCTCGATCATGGGGCCGATATCGGTGCGCCCCCCGTTGATCTCCTCCAGCATCGGACGATGCACGCGCAGGGTCTTTGGCCTGATTTCGCCGAGCATCGTTCGTTGCAGGATCTCGGCGGCTTGGCGTGCGCATTCGCGCATGTCCACGTGCGGATAGGTCTTGTAGGTGACAATGATGTCGGCAAGTTCGCACATCTGGCGCGTTACGTTTGCGTGCGGATCAAGCGTGATGCCGATCGGCATATCAGGGCCGACCACCGAGCGCAGGCGTGCGAGTAATTCGCCCTCTCCATCCTGGCAGAAGTCGGTGACCATTGCTCCGTGCAGGCTCAAAAGAATTCCGTCGAGCTGTTCCTTGTGCGTTCGCGCAGCGTCGACGATGACATCAGCCACGCGATCGAACGCGTCACGCGTCACAAATCCGGCCGGCTGAGCAGCTGTGCTGATCGTATGGATGATCTTCCAATCGTGCGTCCGCGCGACGTCGAGAAATCCCGCAATGCCGGTGTTGGAATGGCCTCGTTCCACGACGGCTTCGTCGCCAGAATACCAGTAGCGCGCGCGGAAGGCTGCGAGGTCCGTGGGGCGAGAGCTGAAGGTGTTGGTCTCGTGGGAGAACTCAGCGGTAAGAACCGTGAAAGGCATGTCGAATCTCCAATGGGGCGTCAGTCGATGGGATGGTGGCAGGCGATTGCGTGGCCGTGGCAGTCCTGTGACAATTCAGGCCGTTCTACGCGGCAGAGGTCGGAGGCGCGCTCGCAGCGTGTTGCGAACGCACACCCTTTCGGAAGATTGAAGGCGCTGGGGATCTCGCCATTGAGCTTGGTCACGGTTCGCCGAAGAGTGGGATCCGGCTCGAAGGTGCTGTCGAGGAGAGCTCGCGTGTAGGGGTGCTGCGGCTCGGAATTGGTTCTCGGAAGGATCTCGACGATGCGTCCCAGATACATCACGACGATGCGGTCACAGAAATAGCGGACCAGCCCAAGATCGTGCGAGATGAACAGGTATGTTAAGCCGAGGTCCGTGCGCAACTGTTCCAGCAGCGCGATAATCTGGGCTTGAATCGAAACGTCGAGAGAAGCAGTGGGTTCGTCGAGCACCAAAAAGGACGGATTGAGCGCGAGCGCGCGGGCGATACCGACACGTTGCTTCTGGCCGCCCGAGAGTTGATGCGGATAGTTATCCGCCATCGTGAGGCTGAGACCGACGATATCCAGCAGATGCTCGACCTTCGCTCGTGCCCCTGCGGCGTTTAATGGAACGCCCTGAATTCGGAAGGGCTCGAGCAGCGCCTCACGAATTGTATAGCGAGGATCGATTGCGGAGTAGGGGTCCTGAAACACCATCTGCATGCGCTGACGAAGTTTTCGAAGCTGTCTGCCGCTCAGCGATGCGAGGTCGATCCCTTCAAACCAGACGGAGCCCTCACTGGCGTTGATCAGGCGCAGGGCGAGCCTTGCCAAGGTCGACTTGCCACAGCCGGATTTGCCCACCACTCCGGTGACCTGTCCCCTCGGAACATCGAGTGAAACGTCGTTGACGGCGCGAAGCAGGCGAGGAGCTGAGAAAAACCCGCTTCGACTGCGGAAATCCCGGCTCAGTCGACGGATCGACACGAGCGGTTCGGGTAAAGGATCCATCACAGCGCCTCGCTGAAATGACATGCGACTGCTGATGCGCCGTGAACCTCCAGCTCCGGCTGCTTCTCGGTACAGACGGTTTGGGCAAGATCGCAGCGGGGGTTGAATCTGCAACCCGGCGGATAGTTGAGAACACTCGGCACGTTGCCTCTGATTCCTGTCAGGCTGCCCCGCGCCTGTCCCGTCCGGGAAATGCAACCGATCAGATCTCGGGTATAGGGATGCCGCGGCGTTGCGAAGATCGGACCGACGTGGTTGCTCTCGGCTACGCGTCCGGCATAGAGCACCACCACACGATCACAGGCTTGCGCGACAACGCTCATGTCGTGGGTGATCAGAATCAGCGCGAGCCCTCGGTCGCGTACGAGATCGACCATGATCTGGATGATCTGCGCCTGGATCGTGACATCGAGCGCCGTCGTCGGCTCGTCTGCGATGATGAGCTCCGGATCGGCGGCGAGCGCCATGGCAATGACAATGCGCTGCTTCATGCCGCCTGAGAGCTGGTGAGGGTATTGGTCGTGCACCGTCGCCGCCTCGGGAATTCGCAATTGTTGCATCAGCTCGATGCTGTGTGTTTTTGCCTGCGCCTTGGAGAACCCGAGATGCATCCGGGAGACCTGGTCGATCTGTTCCCCGACGGGCAGGATCGGATCGAGAGACGTCATGGGATTTTGTGTAATCAGCGCGATACGCCGCCCCCGAAGACGCCGATATTCGCTCTCCCCGAGTTTCGTAAGATCGACTCCATCAAAATGTAATGCGCCCGCTGTCACTCGTCCGCCGATAAGCGGAAGAAGGCCCATGATAGCCATGGCAGTGAGCGATTTCCCCGATCCGGATTCGCCTACCACTCCCAGGATTTCACCTTTGTCGACGTCAAACGAAATGCCATTCAACGGTATCAAGCGGCTGATGGAGATCGAGAGATTGCGTACGGTCAAGAGCGCCATGTCAGCTGTCTCTCAAACGCGCACGGATATCCAGCGCTTCGATGACCTCATCGCCGAACAGGTTGATCGCGATCACCGTCAGCGCAATTGCGACGCCTGGAAAGATGATGATCCATGGTGCGATGAAGATTGTCGCCGTTCCACTGCTCATCATCGCTCCCCAACTGGGGGTAGGCGGCTGCGCGCCCAAGCCGAAAAAGCCAAGGGTTGCCTCAAGGATGATCGCGTCACCGGTCGCGAGCATCGCTGCGACAAGGATCGGCGTTAATGCATTAGGGATGAGATGGCGGAAGAGCACATGTGTATGGGTCGCCCCTAGGTTGATGGTGGCCTCGACGAAAGTCTCGGTTTTCAGCGCCATGATTTGCGAACGCGTCAGGCGCGTGAACTGCGCCAGATAGGCAATGCTGATGGCGATCGCCGTGCTGTTAAGCCCTGGGCCGATGATGGCGATAAAAATGAGCGCGATAAGAATTTCCGGGAATGACCATGTCAGATCGACTACAGCTGTTACGGCGCGATCGAACGTGCCGCCGAAATATCCGGCCGCCGCACCAAGGCCGGTTCCAACAAGGACCGAGATGCCGATGGACACGACACCGACTGTGAGCGACGTACGCGCGCCGTAGATAATACGTGAGAGAAGATCGCGGCCGAATTCATCGGTGCCAAGCCAGTGTATCCAGGATGGCTCCTGGTTCGCCACCGAAAGGTTCTGGATATCGTATGCGTAAGGGGCGATCCAAGGTGCCAGCACTGCGCAGAGCACTACGGTCACCAGGAAAGTGGCAGACACGGCGCCTTGAGCAGTTCGTAGGACTTTCATGAGCATCTTGGCACTTCTCATCAGGTCGTCCTTTCGCGGACCCGCGGATCGATAGCCGCTTGCAGGATGTCGCCGAGAAGCGTGCCCAGCATGACTGCGATCGCCAGCATCAGCAGGCAGCCTTGAACCACCGGGTAGTCACGTTGATTGAGCGAAGTGATGAGCAATGACCCAAGCCCTGGTCGTGCGAAAACGAACTCGACAGTGACGGCGCCGCCGAGGATCCACCCGATGCGGAGGCTGAGGATGGTCAGGACCGGCAGCAGCGCATGGCGCAGGACATGGCGCAGTTGGATACGAGCCCGAGAAACGCCTTTTGCATGCAGCATCAGAACGAAATCCCTGCGGCTGATGTCGATCATCGCCGCGCGTGTCACTCGCGCAACGAGAGCGACGCCACCGAGCCCGATGGTCAGTGCCGGCAGGACCAGCGCGCTAGCGCTCCTCGCTCCGGAGACAGGAAACCAGCCGAGTTGCACCGCGAAGAGCAAAATCATCAGCAATCCGAGCCAAAAGCTGGGAACCGTGGATCCGAGCAGGATGATCAGCATGACAAAGCGATCGAGCCAACTATTCTTAAAAATGGCCGCGAGTGCACCGGTGCCGATACCCACCAGCGTCGAGAAGGCCAGCGCGAGGCCGCCCAACGCGAGACTGTAGGGCAGATTCTGCGCGATGAGACCCGCCACAGGTCGGCGCAGGATGATAGCGTCGCCGAGATTTCCCGACAGCGTATTCTGCAACCAGATCAGATACTGAACGAGCAGTGGCTTATCGAGGCCGTACTTGGTGGTGAGCGCGGCCTGTTGTTCCGGTGAGGAACCGACTTGCATGATGTGCTCGAGCGGATCGCCCGGAACGAGATGGATGATCATGAAGATGATCAGGGAAACCGCGAGGAATACCGGGATGAGCAACAACAATCGCTTGATGATGAAGGTGAACATCCCGGTACTCTTTTTGATCGCTGGACGCCTGGGAGCTTACTTTTTCACATCGATATCAAGCACCACATGGCTTTGGAACCGACCGCGAACTTTGTCCGGAAAGATGAGCTTGGTGTCGTTGTAGGCGAGGTTCGCAACCGGCTGATAAATCGGCGCAAAGGGAAATTGCGACAGGATGTACTCGTGGTACGCCCTGAAATTCGCCACACGCTCGTCCCAGGTTTTCGACTTGCTCATCGCGGTTTCATTCAGAGCCTCGGCCTTTGGATCGTTCAGCATCGAGACGTTCGGATAGCCGAGACGCTTCGCGCTAAAGAACCAGTCGATAATGTCCGCATTTGCCCAGGAGTAGGTGCGCACCGCGAGCTGATGCTCGGTTTTCTTTTTATACTGCGCGTTGATCGTGCTCGCATCGAAGACCGTGATGTCGGCCTGCATGCCGATTGCTTTCAACTGTGCCTGTACGACCTCGGTCACACGTTTGAATTCCGTGCCGTTCTGGGTCCACAGCTTCACCTGGAGAGGCTTCCCGTCCTTCACCCGGACACCGCCAGCGCCCATCGTCCAACCTGACTTGTCGAGCAGAGCCTTGGCCTTTTCGAGGTCGTAACTGATGTTGAACTTCGGATCGACTTTTGATTCCAGCAAGGAGCTGATCAGAAAGGTGTTGGCAGGCGACCCGACTCCGCCGAAGAGGCTGGCGGTGATCTCCTTCTGGTTCACGGCCAAAGCCGTGGCCTGTCTCACGTTGATATCCGTGAACGGCTCCACCGATGTGTTGATCGGCATGTAGATGATTTCAGTACCCGGCAGGGTGACGATTTTGACCGCTTTCTGGCTCTGGAGGCGCGGCAGAAAATCGGTCGGGACCTTGAGAAGAAGATCGACGCCACCAGTCTGCAACTCCAGGAAGGCCGTCGAGTCTTCGGCAATCTCTCGAATCTCGAGGTTTTTGATTTTGGCCGGACCCTTGTTGGTAGACAGATCAGACGCCCATTTATAATCGTCGTTCCGAACGAGCACCGTCTGCTGGCCCACAGTGAACTTCTCAAGCTTGAAAGGTCCGGTTCCAACGGCTTCCGTCACGCCGAACTTGTCGCCGAGCCTATCGAAAGTTTTCGGCTCAGGCACACCCATGAACGTACTTGCGAGATTGAAAAGCATGTTCGGGTCCGGTGTCTTCATGACGAACCGCACAGTGAGGTCATCGATCACCTCGACCTTCGCGATCGAATCAATCATGAAAGAGTTTTCTGTCCCTTTGAATTTTGGAATCCACCATTCGATGGTTTTTGCGTTGAATGGCTCGCCATTGTGAAATTTGACGCCGGGGCGCAACTTAAACGTCCACTGCATACCATCCGGCGTGGATTCCCAGGAGGAGGCGAGAAGGCCGTGGTAGCTCTGGTCGGTATCCTGAACGACAAGCCGATCGAAGATCAACGAAACGGCGTCGTTAAGTCTCGTACCCTTGATTGGATCGTAGCTCGGCGCCCCCACATCCCGCGCTGTGAGGACGAACACCGCATCCTGGGCGACGGCAGCACCGGGCAGCGCTATGGCGCCCGCGCTGAGGAGCGCCGTGCCGGAAAGCAGAACAGCTTTTGCTAAAATATTCATGATTTACAGTTCCCTTTGGTTTCTCTGGATCGAGTTGTGTTCTTGCTTCAGTCTGCCGGTCCGGACGCATCGGCCACGTAGCCCGTGAACCGGCTGTAAAGCGCCGACACCTTGTTCATTCGTTCTTCAACGCCCGGCCCGATCTCTATGAAGACGCCGTTCATCAGTAGATTGGTCAGGCTTGCCATCTGCGCGGTTGAGTCCCAAAAGAGATTGAACTCTGTTGGTACAACCAGCATATCGTCGACCAACTCACGGCCCCAGTCACAGTACGCGTCGGTGATAAGCGTCGTTGGAATGCCAACGCGGCGCGCTTCTTTTGCGAGCAGACGCGCCATTCGTGAGTATCGCCGGGCTTCAAAGAGGATGAGGCAAGCCTCGGTTTGATCGGACAGCAGAAGCTCGGAAAAGTTGCCCCCCGCGAGGTCGATCAGGTGAACCCCGTCGCGGAGATAGTGCAGCTGATTGGCGAAGAACTGCGCCATGCCGCGTTCAGTCTGGAATCCTGTGACGTAAACCGTTTTGGTTTTTACCAGCCGCTGGACGGTTCTCTTCCATTCGTCGGTCTGAGCCAGTTCGTAGACCGCGACGAGCCCCTCCATTTCGAGTTGAAGGCTCTTGGCGAGCTGATCTGCTCCCGCCAACGTGCGTTGCTGAAACTCGCGCAAACGATCGCTGATCAGCCACGGTCGGTCGCCGATATCTCGCCTGAGTTGTTCCTTCAGGTCTTTGAAACTCCGGTATCCGATCGATCGGCAGAAACGCCCGACGGTCGGCTCGCTCAACGTTACTTTCGCCGCAAGCGTGGCTGCCGTTTCAAAAGGGATGCTGCTCAGTTTGGCCAGCATGTAGCTCGCAAGCGCCTTATCAGCCTTGGAACCGGCGGTCATGCAATCTGTCAGTCGCTGGCGAACTGTGTTCTCCATCCGCATCCTTTCCAACTTACGCCAAGAAGGCAATATTTCTGTCATTTCGTCAATTGATTTAATTTTTCTTGCAAAAATGTGAGATTATGCCATTGCATAAAACGGTCGGCCTTGCGTTTGGCCTGTCCCCAGGGCGTTCGACTTCCATGATCTGCTTCCACGGTGCTGAGCGTCGACGGCAGAAACAGTAAAATTCAAAGCCCGCCCGCAGGAGCGCTGCTCTCGCATCGGGCGCAAGAATGGTCCGCGATGCATTTCGATTTTCTGGTTATCGGCGCTGGGGTGTCTGGAGCCTCCGCTGCTTTTGAATTAGCGGCGAGCGGCTCAGTGGCGCTGATAGAGGCGGAGAATGCTCCCGGTTATCACAGCACCGGCCGTTCCGCGGCGCTCTACACGCGCAATTACGGGGTGCCGATTGTTCAACGTATCAACGCGGCGAGCCATGGTTTTTTTATGAACCCTCCCGCTGGATTCGCAGATTATCCTTTGTTGACACCGAGAGGGTCGTTGATCGTCGCCGCGCCGGGTGACGAGGACCGGCTCGCCGCTGTCCTCGCCCTGTCTTCGGCAGGTAATGAGATCGAACTCATCTCCGCCGCGCAGGTTTTGTCGCTCGCCCCAGTTCTGCGTCCCGAGCTGGTCGGGGCAGCGGCCTTTGAGAGGGGCGTGATGGATATGGACGTTGCAGCTCTGCAACAGGGCTATCTTCGCGGCCTGAGACAGCGGGGCGGGACCATTGCTTGCGGCAGCCGCGTAGAGAGCCTCGAACGACGGGATGGGATGTGGGTTGTGACTGCGGCCGGTGTGAATTTTTCGGGCCGGGTTGTCATCAACGCTGCCGGAGCCTGGGCTGACGAGATCGGCGGGATGGCGGGTGCCGTCCGCCTCGGTCTCGTTCCCAAGCGCCGCACCGCGATCCTCATTGATCCCCCGTCCAACTTGGAACTCAGCACAATGCCGGCGATCGAATTCGTCGACGCGGAGGCCTATTTTAAGTCCGATGCGGGCAAGATCATGGCTTCGCCGGGCGATCAGACACCGGCAACTCCCCATGACGTGCAGCCTGAGGAATGGGATGTTGCCGTCTTGGTTGAGTGGCTGGAAAGCCGAACGACACTGTCGGTCCGTCGCATCGCCCACAGGTGGGCTGGCCTACGGTCCTTCGTTGACGATGACGCCCCGGTGGTGGGCTTCGACGCACAAGTCGATAATTTCTTCTGGCTGGCCGGGCAGGGTGGCTTCGGCATCATGATGGCGCCAGCGCTCAGCAAGGCAGCGCACAGCTTGATCGTAGACGGCGCTCTGCCGATCGAACTGCGGAGCAAGGACATACATGAGCGTGACTTGTCGCCCGCCCGCCTCAGCAAGTAAGCGTTCGTCGTCATCAACGACGGCAGCCGCCTGGTGGAGCTTGGCAAGTCTCGGTGTTTCAGGTCCCAGCAACCCCGACGGCTGCCTCAAAGTGGGACGACGCGGTTACGCGATTGAGCTCGATCCGCACTCGTCGATGCTCGCCGCGCTAGGGTAGGACCAAACATTACTGCGACTGCGACCGAACCGACCCAGCTGCACACGGTTTGCGGCAGGTCCGTGCAAGTCCCGGAGACGAAGACCAGCTCATGCTGCGACCTCTAGAAAGCGCCCTGTCCGGGAGAGCTCCTCTTCCAGATATATAGGTTCTTCATCTCAAATCCGACAGCGGCGCCAGCGCTCAGCACTTCGCCCCTATGGCGCGAGTCCATGAAAGCAGTACTGGTATCCGCCAGGCACTGTGTAAGCCGTGCTCGCCTGCAGGAAGGCTGTGAGGAACGGGGCAAAATCTTTACCGGGTTCTCCTGGCCCCATCACAAATTCCCGATGTCGCCCCGGCTTGGCCACATGACCTGAGATTCGAACGTCATAGGTTGCATCATGGACACCCATTGCGGCTCGCTCATCTCCCAACAGCCTCTCGTAGACCTCCTGGTCGCGCGCATCGCCGCAGATCAGGCGGTGATCGCCGAGAAATTCGAATCACCCTGGGGTTGGGAAGTCCGTCCTTCGGCATTTGCCGAGCTTATCCGCGCGGCGCTGCGCCCACGGCCGATATTCGCCGCGCCAGTAGAAGCACGGCGGATATCGGCCCTGTTTTGTGGGTCAGCGTGCCGCCGGAGCGAGGCCACGCTTGCGGGCTTTCTCGTCGAGGACGGTCACCATGCGGTCCAGCGCGGCCGACCAGATATCCTCATCGCGCGCATAGCAAACCCGGAAGAAGCCTTCGCATCGCGGACCGAATTGGTAGCCAGGGCTGACCAGCATCCCGGCCTCGGTCAACAGCAGCTCCGAGACCTCGTCGGGCGGCATTCCCAACGCGCTGATATCGGGCCAGGCATAAGCCGTCCCTTCTCCCATCGACAGCTTGAGCCACGGCAATTGCGTCATCTTTGTCTGCGTCATGGACCGCAGCGCGGTGAAGACGGGCATGCGCTCGGCAAGCCATTCCTTATCGTCGCGCAGCCAATGAACCAGAAGATTTTGCGCATAGGCCGGCGCGCGCAAAGCCGTAATGGACTGCATGTTTTCCATGCGCTTGATGATCGTCTCGGGCGCCACCACCACTCCGAGACGATAACCCGACAGCGATTCCGTTTTGCTTGGGCCGAGAAGCGTTACCGTGCGCTCCGCCATGCCGGGGAGGTTGCGCAGGTGAACCAGCGGTTGGCCGTCATGCAGGAGGCGCGCATAGAGTTCGTCCACCACAATCGTCACGTCGTAGCGGAGCGCCAATGACGCGATAGCGTTGAGCGTCTCTCCGTTATACACCGCACCGGTGGGGTTGTTGGGGTGTGAGAACACGAAGAGCTTGACGCCCTTGTCACGAAACTCGACCTCGAGAGCCTGCAGGTCCGGCGAGGGGGTCTCGTTACCGAACGTGCGCAGCGGAACGGGCGCGACATCCGCGCCGAGAAAACGAAGTATGCGTTCCGAGAACAGGTATTCGGGGCAACCCAGGGCGACCCGGTCGCCGGGAGATGTCAACGCCGATAATGCGCCGAACAAACCGGCCTGCGTTCCCGGCGTAAGGATGAGCTGCCGATCCGGGTCGATCTCCGCATCCAGAAACGACGCCAGATTTTCAGCGACCGCGCGCAGCACGTGAGGATGGCCGCGATAGCCGCTATAGGCCATCTCGCCGTCTCGCGCGGCTTTTGCAAAGACCTCATGCGCCCAATCCGGTGGCGGAAAACGCACCGTGTCGAAATGGGTTGTGTCGAGAAACCCGTCCGGCGCCTTGGCGATCAGGCGCAGGTCGGCGTCGCGGGCGCTTGATCCGTTCTGAACGCGACCCTGCACTTGCATATCGAGCAGGCGGGACGGCGCTTCGTGTAACGAAGTCGCGCGAATTTCATTGTGCATGTGGTTCATGACGCATCGTTCCCAGTCATTGATGTGGTCGGCTAATCGGCGAGAAATGCGCGATACTGCCCGGCATGATACTCAGCCGCGGTTTCCACCAAGGCGCGGCCGATTTCGGGGCTGGCTTTCTCGGCGTTGGATTCGATGCGCCCGTCAGGAAAGCGGCGACGAAAATCCTCGGCGTTGTAGAAGGTGTGGTCGAGAGGGCCATATTCCGGATCGAGCTTCACGGAGCGGATGTTGGCCGGGTCGGCGAACTGGGCAACTGAAACCTCGGCGCAGGATGCGTGTCCCCTTGCCGTGTGCCCCGTGAGTTCGAGTGCTTTTTCTTCGCACATCTCGTTCTCGAACCACTTTGCGGCCTTGCAGCGAATATCGGGAGCGCCGGTACCGCGAGCGCGTCGCAGATGATTGTAGATTTCCGCGAAGGCGGCATTGAGCGTCGCGGTATTCCCGCCATGGCCATTCAGGATGTAGAAGCGCTCGAAGCCATGATCGACGAGCGACAGGATGTAGTCGCTCATGACCGCAATATAGGTCGAGGGCCGCAGAGTGATCGATCCGGGAAACGTCATGTGATGTTCGGAGACGCCGAGGGTGATCGTCGGGCCAATCAACGCGCCAGACATTTCACCCGTGCGCCACGCGATCGTCTCGGCATCGATGTGATCGGTCCCCATGACGCCCATCGGGCTGTGCTGCTCCGTGGAGCCAGTGGGCAAAATGATGCCCCGCGAGCGGGTCAGATACTCGGCGACTTCTACATAGGTCGATTGGGCCAATCTCATGGAAGCGTCTCCTCACAGGTGTAGTCGAATGACGACGTCGGCGCGCCGCGCGGCAGGGATATCCACGGCGAATGCTGTCGCGCCGCGCCCGCTGCGGATCGTCCCGACCGGGAGACGGGCTTGAGCCGCTTCAATACATCTTCTGCTTGTCGAGGACGTTGATCATGTCGCCTTTACGGCCCGAGGTGTATCGCTTCAGGTTCTCCACGAAGATATCGGCGATCCGCTCGTTCTCGCTCTCCACTGTGCTGGCGGAATGCGGGCTGATGAGGACATTGGGCATGTCCCAGAGCGGGGAATCCGTCTGCAATGGCTCGACCCGCGCGACATCGAGGGCCGCGAATGCGATGTGCCCATTCTCGAGCGCCTGGATCAGAGCATTTTCGTCAACCACTGCTCCACGCGCGATGTTGATGAATACAACACCCTTCTTCATCCGCCCGATCATGTCGGCATCGATCATGTTCTCGGTGACGGGCGTGTGGGGCATGCAGAGCGTGACACAATCGGCTTGCTCGATTGCGTAGGCCAGCTGGTCGCTTCCCAGGACCTCATCGGCGTGCAGTTCAGCTGCACGTTCCGGAGCAGGCTTGTTGACGACAGACAGGATGCGCATACCAAAACTTCTGGCGAGACGGGCAACTTCGGCTCCGACCTTTCCCGCTCCGACGATCGTCATCACGCGACCGCGCAAATCGGTTCCGCAGTAACGCTCCCAACGATGAAGCTTCTGCTCACTCTGGAGATGCAGCAGACGCTTGGTGTGCATGAGCAGCGCCATCATGACGAATTCGGCGAGCGGCACCGCATGGATGCCCCGCGCGGTAGTGATGGTGACAGGATGATCCGCCAGCCCGAACTTGCCGACGAGTTGACCGACGCCGGAACTCGTCGTCTGAACCCATTTGACGTTGGGGGCATGGTCGAGACCGCCGCCCTTGCCCTTTTCGCCTGCCGGGAAATCCCACAAGATTGTCGCGCGGCCGAGATTGTCTCGCCAGCGTTGCTCCTGCTCCTGCGTGCGAACGAATCCGTCGACCCCTTTATGATCCGCGATGTAACGGGTCGCAGGGTGCAGGTCGGGCTCGTGGACGATCGTGACATGCTCCGGAGCCTCCGCCCGAATGCGTGCCACATGCCTGTCTTCCAACGGCGACGTGATGAAGACGATCTCTTGGCCGGCCGACATACACAAATCCTTCCTCATGGCGGGAACGTCGCCAGAGGGCGACGAAAGCGGTTCAGCATCGTCCGCTATATGAGTTTTACTAATACAATAGATTGACGTTGGGTCAACGTCTTTAGCTGGGTGTTGTGGCGGCGATGTCGTGCTGGTGAACCTCCGACCGCAACCACCGCACAAAGGCTGCGATCCGCGTGTCGAAACGACGCTCCGGAGCGAAAAGCACGTAATACCCCTGCGGGCGTCGAAGAATTGGCATGGATGCGATCACGAGCGTGCCGGCGCTCAGCTCGCTCTGGATCATGAAACGCGGCAGCAAGGCAAAACCGAGCTCCGAAACCGCGGCCTCGATGACCATGATAAAATGCTCAAGACCAAGGCCTGCAGGCTCCACCGGCTCGAGTTGCGCGGCCGCGAACCAATCCTCCCAGGCTCCTGAACGGGTCATATGACGAAGCAGCAGCTTGGGATCGATCATGCGTGGCGAGAAATCGTTTCCGTAGCTTGCAAGGAGACCCGGCGCACACACCAAAACCAGCTCTTCCTGCATGAGCCGAACGCGGCCTTTGTCGGGCCACTGCGAATCCAGCCCGTATCGGATGGAAATGTCGACCGGATCGATGTCGAAATCGATGGTTTTCTCCGACACGGTGAGGTCGACGTCCAATGCAGGAAGCAGCGCCCGGAGCCGGCTCAACCGCGGGATGAGGAACCGGATCGCGAAAGTGGGCAGGACATCGATGGCAAGCCGTCCCGATTCCTGCAGCGCCTGGACGCGACGCACGCCGTTCTCCAACCGCTCGAAGCCCAGCTTTACTTCTGCATAGAGGGCATCGCCCGCATCCGTCCGCGTAAGAAACGGTCGCGTGCGCTTGAAGAGGACGGCCCCGAGGTCTTCCTCAAGCACCTGTATCGATCGGCTGACCGCCCCCTGGGTCACCGCGAGCTCATCGGCAGCCTTCGACATCGACCGCAGCCGAGCAACCGCCTCAAAGGTCCGCAACGAGGTAAGGGAGAAACTGAGCTTCATGCATTGTATTCATTCAGTTCATAGTACTGAAGTCAAACACATTTGCTTCGATAGGCCCGGTAGAGGAGTGATACTGCGAAAAGACCCCTCCGCGCTTCTGCGGGATCCCGCTGGCGGCTTCACCCTGAGGCCATCGGCCAAAAACGCGAGACCTCGACTCATCTAGTATGATTGTGGATCATATTTGACATTCAAACGAGAGACGCTCGCAACCGCGCAGGCTCGCAACGTAAAACAACACGCCAGGCCCAAAAACGATGCAGCTTCAGCGACTTCATAGCATCGAGCCGCGAGCTGTCGAGCCTTGCGCGACCGAATCTCTCGCTGCACAACCTTCTTGCCTAGTGAGGAAAACTAATGATAGCGTTGACCCTACGGTAACACGCCTGACGCTCCACTCATATGAGGCATCGCTTGCTTGATCTCTTCGGGAACACCTTCCTGTTCGCGCCCCGTCCGCCGGCGAGAAAAAGCCGGTCCAGGACGCGTCCCGCCGACGCAATCAGACCGCCATCACAAAAACGCAAGACCCAGAGGAGTATTACGATGAAAGCCTGCTCGACGTTGGCGACAGCACTGGCGCTGGTTGCCTTTACCTTCCCGATAGCGAGCGCCTCGGCGCAGGAGCCGAAACCGCAAATGGGCGGCGAGTTGGTTCTGACAGGACAACTCGACAAGACCATGTTCCCCGGCCGCAATACCGATGCGGGCGGCATGGATGTCTATCTGAACTCCTGCGAAAACCTTGTCGAGATGACGGCCGACCGCGTGATCCATCCGATGCTCGCCAAAAGCTGGACGACATCGGCCGATCAGAAGACCGTGACGTTCCAGTTGAACGAGGGCGATCCAGTTTCACGACGGGACACCGTTCAACGCCGAAGCCGCGGCCTTCGTCTTCAATGAAGCCCTCGCAAAGAAGTTTCTTTATGTCAGTCTTCTCGAAGGCTTGGAGAAGGTCACTGCCGACAGCGAATATCAGCTGTCTTTTCACCTGACGACGCCGTCGGCGGCCCTGATCCCGAACCTGGCCTACCGCACCATGTGCATCTTCAGCCCCACTGCCTACAAGCAGAAGGGCGAAGAAGGCCTCGGCAGCAACATCATCGGCACCGGACCCTTCATCCAGACGGAATATACCAAGGGCGAATACGCGCTCTTCAAGCGGAATGACAAATATTGGCAGAAGGGCAAACCCTATCTCGACAGCATCCGCATCCTGTTCGTGCCCGACGTTTCCACTCGCGTCGCGATGCTGGAGAGCGGCGAAGTCGATCGCGCCTTCGGTGTCCCAGATTTCGACGTTCCGCGGCTCTCCGCTGAGGACACGCTCAAGGTCACGACGATCCCGAGCCTTCAGCAATATTACGTCGTCATCAACAACCTCAGGAAGCCGCTCGACAATCCGAAGGTACGCCAGGCCCTGAACTACGCCGTCGACAAAGCCGGCATCGTGAAATCCGTCTTCGCAGGCACGGGCGCAAGCCTGTCCCAGGCGCCCGACATTGACGCCGGGCGTGTTCGGGTTCGCCGATATGCGCGAGCCGGGCAAGGATACGATTTTCGCCTACGATCTGGACAAAGCGAAAGCCCTCCTGAAGGAGGCCGGCTTTGAAGACCGCAATGGCGACAAATACGTCGAAGACGCTGAAGGGGCGCCGTTGTCGCTGAAGCTCTGGACGCGGAAATCCGGCAAGGGCGAGTACCAGATCGCGCAACTCGTGCAGACCTTCCTCGACAAGCTCGGCATCAAGGTCGAATTGACGGTCCTTGAAAGCGCGACATTCAGCGCCTCCCTGTCGCTTGGCCCGAAAGATGCCAAGTACGACCTGGCGCTGCTGGCATGGACGATTCCGACGGCCGATCCCGACGAACCGATGATGTACATGACGCACACAAAGGCGTGGAAGCCCGCCGGTGCGAACCGCATGTTCTTCTCCAATCCCGAGACCGATCGCCTGGCCGAACTCGCTCACGCGGAAGGCGATGAGCCAAAGCGGAAAGAATACGTTCGGCAATGGATGGCGGAACTGCTGAAGCAGGCTCCGGTCATCTATCTTCCGACGGCGAACCTGACGGAAGCCGTCCGGACCTACGTCCACGGCGGCCAGTACCTGCCGTCCGGCACCTATGTGGGCACTTTTGCCTGGATCGATAAGGCCGAAAAGAAGAAGCAGGGTATCTCGCGCTAGTTCAATTCCATCAAAACCTGCGCCCGGCAGTTCGAGCTGGGCGCAGGGAGCAATTCGACCAAACTGTCATGTCCGACGAATTGCGCTGGATCCCAACCGGGGATGAGACGCGCGTCGCTGACATCATCGAGCATACATACTGGACCCTTCATGGCGAGAATGATTTTCAGCCGGCTTCTCTTCATGGTCTTTGCCGGGCTGATCGTGTTGACGTTCCTGTTTGCGCTCTTCCACGCAATCCCGGGCGATCCCGCCCGTCTGATCGCCGGAGACAGCGCGCCGGAGGAGCTCGTCGCAGAGCATCCGCGTCGCCTACGGACTCGATCAGCCGTTGATGACGCAATACACCGCCTATATGACCAAGGTGCTGACTGGGCGATTTCGGATTGTCGAACTTCTCTCGTCAGCCGGTTCTGAGCATCGTCGGACCCAGGTTGCTCAACACCGCGAAGCTCGCCGCGTGGTCGATGCTGCTCGCGATGATCGTCAGCCTCATTCTCGGCTCGCTCTCGGCAACCTACTGGAACCACCCGGTCGATCGGGGCATCACCGCATTCTCTCTGCTCGGCATCTGCACGCCTATTTTCGTCACCGGAATTCTAGCCATCTACTTCTTCGGCGTGTATCTGCGCTGGCTGCCCATCGGCGGCATGACCACGTGGAAGCACTACATCATGCCCGTGATGACCCTCGGGCTTGCGCAAGCCGCCGGTTTCACCCGCATGGTCCGTGCCTGTATGATCGACGCTCTCGGACGCGACTTCATCACCACTGCCCGCGCCAAGGGGGTGCCCGAGCATGTCATCATCTTCAAGCACGCGTTGCGCAACGCGCTCTTGCCCATCATCACGTTGTTCGGCCTCGGACTTGGCCACCTACTCGGCGGCGCCGCGGTTGCCGAATCCATCTTCAATTGGCCAGGACTGGGACGCTTGATGGTCGATTCCATCCTGACCCGCGATCTGCCTCTGACACAGGGGTGCATCTTCTTTTTTGCGATGATCTTCATTCTCGTCAATCTCATCGTCGACCTGCTCTATCGCTACGCGGATCCGAGATTATCCCATGATTGACCTCCGCAACCACTCTTCCGGCAAAGCGAGCTAACATGGAGTTCATCAGACGGTTCTGGAGCGACAAGGTCGGCGTTTTCTTCGCCGTGATCCTGCTGGGGTTCTACATCGTGGCGCTGACAGCACAGTGGATCGCGCCCGCCGATCCCTTCGAGACAAATCTTTCGGAGGGTTTGCAATCGCCAAGCGCCGCGCATTGGTTCGGCACCGACCAGTTTGGCCGTGACACGTTTTCCCGCGTAATCCTGGCGACGCAGGTCACAGCGATGATCACAACGGTGGCGTTGCTGTTCTCGCTCCTCATTGGCGTAACGATCGGCATGGTCGTCGGTTACCGGGGCGGATCTGCCGACGCGATCGTGATGCGTATCACCGACATGATGTTGATATTTCCCACCATCATGATCGCCATCGTGATCGTCGTCGTGGTGGGCCCAACCGAGAAGGGTGTGGTGATAGCGCTTGGGCTCTCACAACTTCCGAATTTCATCCGGATTGCCCGAAGCGCCGCCCTCTCGGTTCGCGGCGAGCTCTATGTGGAAGCGGCCGTCGCGGCGGGTGCGAGCTGGCCGCAAATCCTGCTCCGACATGTGCTTCACAACATTTCCGGCCCCGTCGTCGTCAAGGCCACGCTTGCATTGCCGGGTTTCGTCATCGGCGCATCCTCGCTGAGCTATCTCGGATTGGGCGTTCAGCCGCCGACGCCCGAATGGGGGCAGATGCTGCATGAAGCCAAGGACTTTCTCACCAGCGCGCCATATCTCATCGTCGGTCCGGCGCTCGCGCTCTCCGTGTTCGTTCTATCCGCCAATATGGTGGGCGACTCGCTCAACGAGAGCCTCGATCCAAAACTGAAGGGGCGGCGTCTGAAGCGCAGGCTGCCGGCTTTCGCGCGTAAGAAGGCGACGTCGTGAACAATCTTCTCGAAATCAGGGACCTGCGGGTCAACTTCATGATGGAGAGCGGCCCTGCGCGTGCGGTGGATGGCATCAACCTCTCCATCGCACCGGGACGGACATTGGGCGTTGTCGGAGAAAGTGGCTGCGGAAAGTCGGTCACGTCGCGCGCAATCCTCGGACTCGTTTCCGCTCCGGGCTGGATCGAGACCGGCGAGATCGTATTCAACAGTCGCAAGGGCGTTGTCGACCTCCTCAAACTTCCGCCGAACGGACGGCAGATCAATGCGATTCGCGGATCGGAAATCGCGATGATCTTTCAAGAGCCCATGACAGCCCTCAATCCGGTGCTGACGATCGGCGACCAGATCACCGAATCGCTCTTTCTGCACGAGAAGATTTCGCGGCGCGATGCGAAAGAGCGTGCTATCGAAAGTCTCGCGGCGGTCGGCATCGCGGCTCCGCGTCAGCGCTTCGACGAGTACTCCCACAATCTCTCCGGAGGCATGCGCCAGCGGGCGATGATCGCGATGGCGCTGGTTTGCAATCCCTCGCTGCTGATCGCCGACGAGCCGACAACGGCCCTGGATGTCACCATACAGGCGCAAGTCCTCGACCTGATGAATGAGATGCGGCGGAGGTTTTCCGGTTCGATCATGTTCATTACTCACGATCTTGGCGTCGTGGCGAGCATGGCCGACGATGTCATCGTCATGTATCGCGGGAAGATCGTTGAAAGCGCATCCGTCCGCGACCTCTACCGCAATCCGCTGCATCCCTACACGCAGGGTTTGATGCGCTCCGTCCCTTCGATCATCGATCGGGGCGAAACACGCCTTCAGACCATCGAAGGGTCGGTGCCGCGCCCGACTGAATTTATCCCCGGTTGCGCATTCGCGCCGCGCTGCGCGCACGCCATGCCGGTCTGTCGCGAAAACGTCCCGGCCCTGGTCGACGTGTCCGGGTCCCACAAGGCTGCGTGCTTCCTGCATCATTCCGTTACCGAGGAGCGGGTCCATGCTGCCTGACGAGGTCCTTCTCCAAGTCCGGGGGCTGCGGAAGTACTTCCCCGTCAAACGCGGCATGTTCCGGAGGGAGTCCCGTCCGATCAAGGCCGTGGATGGGATCGATCTCACGATTAAAAAGGGTGAGACGATCAGTCTGGTGGGCGAGAGCGGTTGCGGAAAAAGTACGACCGGACGCTCGATCATGCGGTTGATAGAGCCCAGCGCCGGCGAGGTTCTTTTTCGCAGTGGGGTCTTGGGAGTCGAGGGCCGCGAAAGCGTCGTAGATGTTGCGACTTTGCCGCCCGCGCAGGTTAAGGCGCTTCGGCGCGAGATGCAGATCATTTTTCAGGATCCATATTCGTCCCTCGACCCGCGCATGAATGTCGCTGACATCATCGGTGAGCCCATGCGCATCCAGCTCCCCCTGAACCGTGACGAGCGGGAAGAGCGCGTGGTGCGGCTGCTGGAAGCAGTCGGGCTTGGCGCCGATCACCGAAAGCGCTTCCCGCACGAATTTTCTGGGGGGCAGCGGCAACGCATCGGCATCGCCCGCGCTCTCGCACTGAATCCACGGTTCATCGTCGCCGACGAACCTGTCTCGGCTCTGGACGTGTCGGTCCAGGCGCAGGTCGTCAATCTGCTGCAGGACCTGCAAGCGGAGTTTGGCCTGACTTATCTGTTTATCGCCCATGACCTGTCGGTCGTCCGGCACATCAGCGACCGGGTTGCGGTAATGTATCTCGGCAAGGTTGTGGAGATTGCGGACACCAACGAGTTGTTCTCTCGCCCGCAGCACCCCTACACTGAAGCGCTCCTGTCCGCCGTCCCTGTGGCCGATCCCGATTTCGTGCGCGAACGCATCCGGCTGGAGGGCGATGTTCCCAATCCCGGCTCGCCGCCTTCGGGATGCCCCTTTCATCCGCGATGCGCCTATGCGACGTCACAATGCAAAGCGGAAGTTCCAGCATTGCGCGAGACGTCCCTTGGCCACCTCGCGAGCTGCCATCGGATCGAGGAACTCGATCTTCGGGGCGTCCTGACCTGAGCGGAAGGACTGCGCCGCGTGCTTTCTCCTCGATGTCACGCGAACTCTTGTACCTCAGCGCCAAGAACGCCCTGATGGCCTGAGACACCCGAAGCATTCGGGCGAGGCTACCGGGCCCCTTGGTCCGGGCGGATTACCCGGTTACGGGCGTCGGGCCTGCTACGCCCAATGGTCTCGATCCCAGCGTGCTGACAGCCCCCCAGTGAACGCTGAGCTTGCCAACCGAGCCTTGTCAGACCAATCTCGGCATGACCAAACGTTTAGCGGGTGCATGCCGGGGCATTCTCCGGGCGGGCAACGGATTAGGGGAAACTTACATGGATTATCGGATTGGTGATGCCGGCGAGATCGACGAGACAGTTCGGCTTGGCCTTGGGTCAGGGGCTCTCAGCCGCCGATCATTTCTGGTCGGCTCGGCCGTCAGTCTTGGGGCGGCGGGGCTAGCGGGTTGCGCGACATCCGACGGTATGAGCTTCGCCGAGGCGGCGAGAGTCTACGGGCCGGTGCCCGATGAGAAATTCCCGATCCCCGCGGTCGACGTCAGCAAGGTCGATCCAAAATATTTTCGCCGGACCGTTCGCTACGATACCAAAGAGGCGCCCGGTACGATTATCGTCGATCCCAGCAATTACTACGTTTACCGGATCGAGGACGACGGATCCGCAACCCGCTATGGCGCCAATGTCGGGCGCGACGGGTTCCGGTGGAGCGGTGACGCTTATATCGGGCGCAAGGCCGAATGGGCGACATGGACCCCGCCCAAGGAGATGATAAAGCGCCAGCCTGAGGCGGCCAAATACGCCGGCGGCATGCCGGGTGGCCTCGACAATCCGCTCGGCGCCCGGACGCTCTATCTCTATCAGAACGGCGCATACACGCTCTACACGATCTACGCCAGCAGTGCCCCCGAAACGATCGGCTCAGGCATCACAAGCGGCTGCGTCGGCCTCCTCAGTCAGGACATGATGCACCTGTACTCACGAACTCCAGTCAAAACGAAGGTGGTTGTCCTGCCGGCATAAGGCGCGGGTTTGCGGCGACGTCGGCCAAACGGCGCCGCATCAGTATCTCGGGGATGCCTCGGCCACCACATTGGCTTCCAAATGAACGTAAAAAGCCGCCTTCGGGCGGCTTTTTTGTTTGGGCGGGTGCTGAACGTGCCGCCGTTACAGGAGTTCGCCTCCTAGACGATCGTGAAATCGCTGAGGACGACCTTCGTTTTATTGTCCAAGGTCCCGATCTTGATCTGAGCTCGTCCCGCCGGTGCCGTCCGAGATTCACGCCGTCAGACGCAGCTACCCCGTTTCCTTATCGTCAGATACACCATATCGTTCTGCGCGTCCGTCCGCACGTTTGACCGAGGTGGAATGCTGTCTGCACTTGAGCTTTCCGTTCAGATCCCACGCGCGTCAGAAAGGCGTTGTCCAACCGAAAGTGATCGTCAGCGGAGTTGAAATCTGTAACTTTCGATCAAAGGCTTTGTCAGGGCTTCTTGAGCAAGACTAAAAAATGCATAATTCGCCGGCGTCTCGGTCAGATGTCTCTGTCCGCCGTCACCGTAAAGCCGGTCGTTACCGTACCCGCCGACGAGGAAGTCGTTCCGTCGACGCCTCGTTCAGGGTCAGCCAGCAAGGCCGAACAGACCATCCTCACCCGCGAGGCCCAGAGGAACGTGTCGCCGGCGTATCGCCGGTTGAGGTATTTCCCGTGTTCGAGCACCGTTTAAGAGCGATCCAACGTCAGCCTGTCCAATCCGACGGCACTTCCGTGGATCTGTTCACCGATTCGGAGCGAGCGATGGGTTCCACATCTGGCGGCTGGCGAACACCGAGATCGGGACTTCACGGCTCCTTCGACGATGACGGATCGCGGGCGTCCTCCACATCCTGTAGACGTCGTTGCCGCCCCCTCCTTTCAACAGGTCGGTTCCTGCGCCGCCCCTGAGTTGATCGTTGCCGTCGCCGCCGACAGGCTATCGTTGGCCAGCGCCGCCATCGAGCAAGTCGTTTCCCGCACCGCCATCGATGAAATCGTTGCCGTCGCCGCCGAACAGGCCACCGACGAATACCTGACCGCTGTAACTCGTGATGTTGCCAGAATGTCACCGTCATGCCGCCATTGATGGTGATCGTCGCCGTCACCGCCGTCAGGCTATGTCAGCGCCGGCGTCACCGTCGAGAAAGTCATTTCCCGATGCGGCTCCAGGAACTAGCACGAGGGACTGACCAAAGGCCCCAGGCCGGTAACGATGTGAAGTTGGCGACGACGACAACGTCATTCTGAGCGGTGGGCTCGGAAACGACCGGCTCGAAGGCGGGCTTGGCGACGACCTGCTTTTCGAGGCCGCGCCGCGACGTGCTCGTCGGCGGGCTTGGCGCAGATCGATTTGCCGTCTCCCCCATAGTAATTGGCCGCGGATCGCAGCCGGCACGTCTTTTTCAGCCATTCGGATGGTGATGAGCTGATTTGCGCGAGATCGATGCCGTCACCGTAAGAGCTAACCATGGGGTTCGTTCTCCTCGCCGGCGCTCATTTCAGGGTGAGGCGTTGAACGCGTGTATCCGCGACGTCCGTAGGTGCCTCAACGGCGTCGGCCGTGCCAACCAAGATTAAGACGTCGGCACCTGACGCCGAATCTGCTCCTGAAGCCGACAGCAGAATAGTTCCTCCCGTTCCGATTGAGGTGTAGTGTTGTGAAGCAAATGTGCAGTCCGCCCCGGCAAACCGCCGGAGCGGTCTTTGGCGATGTCGCCAAATATCAGCGGTGCCCCCCGTCACGACGGCCGGTGACCCAGGCCTTGCATCCATGTCTCCGCAAAAACCCGATCCGTCCTTTTCTCCGAACGAGCCCTTGGCTAAAGTCCGGCCAACCATGAGAGAGACAGTATGAAAAACGTTTCGTCGCACGGCCTCCAGATCGCCCCGGTTTTGTTTGATTTCGTCGAAAAGGAGGTCGCTTCCGGGGACTGGCGTCTCCTCGGAGGCATTTTGGTCGGGCGTTGCCGGACTGGTGCGCGTCTTCGCACCGCGCAACCGCGAGTTGCTCGCCGTTCGCGACGATCTCCAGCGCAGGATTGACGGCTACCATGCGGCGCGCAAGGGG
This sequence comes from uncultured Alphaproteobacteria bacterium, assembly GCA_963828985.1. Lineage (GTDB taxonomy): Bacteria > Pseudomonadota > Alphaproteobacteria > Rhizobiales > Beijerinckiaceae > Microvirga. Next base: position 272,453 of record CAWHGT010000003.1, on the reverse strand, counting down.
CGACCTGCCGATGCGGCGGGTTATGAGGCTTTCCTGCGAGAGATCCACTACCTCCGGCCCGAACCGGAACCCTTCGTAGTCTCGACGGATCGTGTGGATGAGGAAATCGCCAGCATCGCGGGTCCTCAATTGGTGGTTCCCACCTCCAATGCCCGCTACGCGCTCAACGCCGCCAATGCCCGCTGGGGCAGCCTCTATGACGCCCTCTACGGGACTGATGCGGTCTCGGAGGAGGGGGGTGCGGAACGCTCCGGCGGTTACAACAAGCTTCGGGGAGAAAAGGTTGTAGCGCGGGCAAAACAGCTTCTCGATCAGGCGGCACCCCTGGTGGGCGCAAGCCATTCCGACGCGAGGTCATACCGGGTGCAAGCCGGCTCGCTCCGGGTAGACTTAAAGGACGGCAGGGAAGTCACGCTTGCAACGCCGACGCAATTCGCCGGATATTGCGGCGACACCGCAGAACCCACCGCCATCCTGCTTCGTCACAACGGGCTGCATATCGAAATCACGGTCGACCGCAAGAGTCGTATCGGGGCGGAGGATGCGGCCGGCGTTGCCGACGTCGCCCTCGAATCCGCGATTTCGACCATCATGGACCTGGAGGACAGCGTCGCGGCTGTCGATGCGGACGATAAGGTTCTGGTCTACCGCACGTGGCTCGGCCTCATGAAGGGCGACTTGTCCGAGCGTTTCGAGAAGGGCGGTCGCACGATCGAGCGACGTCTCAACCCCGACAGGATATATACGGGGCCGGACGGAAAGGATCTTAGGCTGCATGGTCGAAGCCTGATGCTGGTCCGCAATGTCGGTCACCATATGCACACAGACGCGGTTCTGGACGAGGCCGGGAAAGCAATTCCGGAAACCATCCTGGACGCCGCCGTGACGTCTCTCATCGCCATCCACGATCTGAAAGCGAGTGGAGACATCCGCAATTCTCGCACCGGTTCGGTGTATATCGTGAAGCCGAAAATGCACGGCCCGGATGAGGTCGCGTTCGCCAACGATCTGTTTGGCGCCGTTGAGGACATGCTGGGCCTGCCGCGGCACACGCTCAAGATGGGCATCATGGATGAGGAGCGCCGCACCACGGTAAATCTGCGCGCCTGCATCCGGGCTGCCAGCGAGCGCATCTTTTTCATCAACACGGGCTTTCTCGACAGAACCGGCGACGAAATTCATACGTCGATGGAAGCGGGTCCCATGGTCCGCAAGAACGACATGAAAGCGACGCCCTGGATCAAGGCGTACGAGGATTCGAACGTCGATGCCGGTCTCGCCTGCGGATTGCCTGGACACGCGCAGATCGGCAAGGGGATGTGGGCAGCCCCGGACCGGATGGCCGACATGATGACGCAAAAGATCGGTCATCCAATGGCTGGCGCCAACACCGCCTGGGTGCCGTCGCCGACCGCCGCGACGCTGCACGCGCTTCATTACCATCAGGTCGACGTAAAGGAGCGACAGGCGGAATTGAAGCAGCGTGCCCCAGCGAGGCTCGCCGACATCCTCACCATTCCCGTATCGCAATCGAATTTTGCGCCGGATGCGGTGCAGCAGGAGCTCGACAACAATTGCCAAGGCATCCTCGGCTATGTGGTGCGGTGGATCGACCAAGGTGTCGGCTGCTCGAAGGTGCCGGACATTCACGACGTGGGACTGATGGAAGATCGCGCGACCTTGCGCATCTCCAGCCAGCACGTGGCGAACTGGCTGCATCACGGCGTCGTAACGGACGAGCAGGTCACGCAGACGCTCCGACGGATGGCGACGGTTGTCGACCGCCAGAACGCAGGCGATCCGCTTTATAGACCGATGGCTCCTGATTATGACGGGCCTGCATTCCGCGCGGCGAGCGACCTGATCTTCAAAGGGCGCGAGCAGCCGAACGGCTACACCGAATGGGTGCTGCATGAACGTCGCCGCGAGGCGAAGAATGCAGCCACCGGATAGCTATCCGGCGAAGCGCATGATCGCCCTGCAGCACTCGCCTGCAATAAAATAAAAACGCATTCCGGAGAATCTTCATGTCTCTCACGTCCAAAGCCGCCGTCATCACCGGGTCAACGAGCGGCATCGGCCTTGCCATCGCGCGCGCTCTCGCCAAGGAGGGCGCGTCGGTCGTCCTCAACGGCTTCGGGCCCGCCGACGAGATCGAGAAAACACGCGCATCCATCGAGCAGGAATTCGGCGTCAAAGCCATCTATTCGCCTGCCGACATGGCAAAGCCGCACGAAATCGAAAGCCTCATCAGGCTCGCTGAAGAATCATTCGGCTCAGTCGACATTCTGGTGAACAATGCGGGCATTCAGTTCGTCTCGCCGATCGAGGATTTTCCGGTCGAGAAATGGGACCAGATCATCGCCATCAATCTGTCGTCGGCGTTTCACACCATCCGCGCCGCGCTTCCCGGCATGAAAGCTCGCGGCTGGGGACGCATCATCAACACCGCGTCGGCGCATTCCCTAGTTGCGTCCCCTTTTAAATCGGCCTACGTGGCGGCCAAACATGGTATCGCGGGCCTGACGAAGACCACCGCGCTGGAGGTGGCGACAAACGGCATCACGGTGAACTGCATCAGCCCGGGCTATGTGTGGACTCCCTTGGTCGAGAAACAGATTCCCGACACCATGAAGGCGCGCGGAATGACGAAGGAGCAGGTCATCAGCGAGGTGATGCTGGAAGCGCAGCCCACCAAGCAGTTCGTTACCGTCGAGCAGGTCGCGGCGCTGGCGATTTTCCTGTGTTCGGACGCGGCGAGTCAGATGACGGGAGCCAACCTGTCGATGGATGGCGGCTGGACCGCTAAATAAGCCCTTAGCGCTTGGCGAATGCGTCGGTTGTTTCGATGAGGTGATGCAGAATTCCGGGCTCCGAAAAAGCATGGCCTGCGTCGGGCACCATGATGAACTGAGCTTCCGGCCATGCCTTGTGCAAGGCCCATGCGGTTGAGGCGGGGGTCGCCATATCGTAGCGACCTTGGATAATCACGCCCGGGATGTTCTTGAGCCGATGGGCGTCACGGATGAGTTGCCCCTCGTCCAAGAATCCCCCGTGGACGAAGTAGTGGTTCTCGATTCGCGCGAAGGCGAGGGCGTAATGCGCATCGCCGAACTGGCTCGAATAGTCCGGGTCTTCGAGAAGGGTGATCGTCTCGCCCTCCCAGAGGCTCCACGCGAGAGCTGCTTCGCGCTGCACCGCCGGATCGGGATGGATGAGGCGGCGCCGATACGCTGCTATCAGATCTACGCGCTCGGCCTCGGGGATCGGTTTGAGAAAGCCCTCCCACTTGTCGGGAAAGATCCAGGAAGCGCCTTCCTGATAGTACCAAAGCAATTCGGCGCGCCGGAGCGTGAAGATTCCGCGCACCACCAGCTCGCTCACACGTTCCGGGTGCGTTTCCGCATAGGAAATGGCAAGCGCGCTTCCCCAAGATCCACCGAACACCATCCACGTGTCGACTCCCAGCATCACTCGCAGCCGTTCGATATCTTCCACGAGATGCCATGTGGTGTTGGCTTCCAGGCTCGCATGAGGAGTGGAGCGCCCGCATCCGCGCTGATCGAACAGGAGGATGCGATACTTGCCCGGGTCGAACAGCCGTCGCTGCGACGGCGAACAGCCGCCGCCAGGACCGCCATGGAGGAACACCACGGGTTTGCCCGCCGGATTGCCGCAGAGCTCCCAATAAACGTGGTGTCCGTCCCCGACATCCAGCATGCCCTGCTCGTAGGGGGTTATCTCCGGGTACAGGCTGCGCATGGGTGGTGTCTCCTGGGATGGCGAAGTGATGTCGATATGTGCCGCAAGGGCATGCCGGTGTGCCCGACCGAGCGGCTCAAGAATCTCTAGTGGGAGAGTAATAACGGTGGCGTGTCGTCGGTGTGTCATGTAATTTTGCAACTGGGGAACACGGGTCGAACCCGGACCACAATTGGAGGATTATGATGTTGACCAAGCGCGCCAGTTTGAAACTGGCTACGGCCCTTGCCGCCTTGATGGTTGCCGGTTCGGCGCAAGCCGCCGAAAAGCTCCGACTGCTGACCTGGGCGGATTATGCTCCTGCCGACATCGTTCAGCAATTCACCAAAGAGACCGGTGTCGAAGTTGAGATCACCCTGTCGAACAACGAGGAGATGATTTCCAAGCTCCGTGCCACACAGGGCGCGGGCTTCGACCTCGTCCAACCGAGCCAGGACCGCATCGCCGGCCCGCAGCAGGAATTCGGCATCTACAAGCCCCTCGACCTGTCCAAGCTCAAATCTGATCTCTTCATCGCCTCGATGCTCGAAGCGACCAAGAAGAACACCACGGTTGGCGGCAAGGTCTACGGCGTTCCGCATATCTGGGGCACCGACGGCCTTGTGGTGAACACCAAGGCTGCTCCAGCGGTCGCCGATTATAACGATCTTTGCGGGGCCGCGGTCGCCGGGAAGGCCAGCTTCCGCGCCAAGCGCCCAACACTCATTGCGTTCGCGTTTGCCAATGGCATGGACCCCTTCGCGTCGTATGGTGATGCCAAGGCCTACTCGGCAATGATGGACAAGGTCGGCGCGAAGCTCGCCGAGTGCAAAAAGAACGTCAAGTTCTTCTGGGACGGCAAGGACCAGCTCCTCAATGCGCTGCGCACCGGCGAAGTGGTTGCCGCGATGGCGTGGGATACGGGCGGCTGGAAACTGAATTCCGAAAACCCCGAAATCAAGTTCATTGCTCCGAAATCGGGTGCGCTGGGCTGGATCGACACCTTCGCGATTCCCGCCAAGGGCCGCAACGACGACGCCGCCTATCAGTGGATCAACTTCAACATGCGGCCCGAAATCGCCGCGAAAGTTGCGGCTGCTGCCGGCAACTTCACGGCCTCGAACGGCGCCGACAAGCTGATGCAGGGTAAGCTCAAGGAGCAATTCGCCGAGAGCTTCCCGAAGGCCGCCATCGACAACATCAAGTGGTATCCGGCGGTGCCTGCCGGCATCGAAGAGATCGAGGGCAAGGTTCTCGACCGTCTGAAAGCCGGCTCGTAACGACTTACCCGTTGATCATCATCCCCCGGTTCGCCGGGGGATGACTTTTTGTGTGCACCCATCCTATGGCTTCATCCAACGACCTCGATATCGTCAATGTGACCAAGCGGTTCGGCGCACACATTGCCGTCAACGACGTGACGTTCAGCGTCGCGCCGGGAGAATTCTTCTCGATCCTCGGGCCGTCCGGATGCGGCAAGACCACCCTGATGCGGATGATCGCCGGGTTCGAGAACCCGTCTTCTGGCGACATTCGAATTCGGGACGCGTCGATGATCGGCGTTCCGGCCAACCGCCGTCCGGTCAACATGGTTTTTCAAAGCCTCGCGCTTTTCCCGATGATGAACGTCGGCGAGAATGTGGCGTATGGCATGACATGCCGGGGCGTTTCCCGCGCCGAGGCCGACGAGCGGGCTACGCGCATGCTGGAACGCGTCGGGCTGAAAGGTTTCGGCGATCGGCAAGTCACGGCCTTATCCGGCGGTCAGCGCCAGCGCGTGGCGATCGCTCGCTGCCTTGTGCTGGAGCCCACGCTGGTGCTCCTGGACGAACCGCTCGGCGCGCTCGATCTCAAACTGCGCGAACATATGAAGATCGAGTTGAAGCAGCTCCAGGGCACCTTCAACACCACTTTTGCGTACATCACTCACGACCAATCCGAAGCTCTGGTGATGTCGGATCGGATCGCCGTGATGAACCAGGGCCGTTTCGAGCAGGTCGGAAATCCCCGCGAGCTCTATCACAGCCCCGCAACGCCGTTTGTCGCAAGTTTCGTTGGTGAGACGAATAGATGGCAGGGCGTTGTATCGGATGGTGCCGATGGCACCATCGCCGTGCGACTGCCCTCTGGGGTCCTCGTCCACGGGCGAGGGAAGTCGAACGTGGGCGACGCACTCTGTTTCGCCCGTCCGGAGGCCATCGCCCTCGCATCCGACCCTACGGCTCTGTCGGCTCTTCCAAACCGCTTTGACGGCCGCGTTTCTGCGGTGCTGTTCGACGGTGCCAATTCCAGCCTGCTCATCGAAACACTCGGCTTCGACCAACCGGTTCGCGCCGTGCTGCCGCAGGCCGGAGCACTTGCGGGGATCAATGTGGGGGCGCCGATCCATCTCGGCTGGACGAGCGACGCCATGAAGGTCTTCGCCGCATGAAAACGGCGCAGCGCTTGACGCTTCTCCTCATGATGGCTCCTGCCATTTTGTGGCTCGGCGTACTCATCGTCTTGCCTCACGTGGAGATCCTGATCCTGTCGTTCAGCGAAAGGGTCGCGCCGCGGGTCTATCAGTTCGGTTTCGGGAATTATCTCGAGTTCTTCACCGAGCCGCTTTACTGGCGCACTTTCGCGCGCACGGCCATCATGTCGATTCTCGTGACGGCGGTGACCCTCGTGCTGGCGTTCCCGATTGCGCTCTACATCGCGCGCGTCGCGCAGGGGCGTGTCAAGGCGATGCTGTTGTTGCTCTGCCTGCTGCCCTTCTGGGTCTCGGAGCTCGTGCGGACGCTCGGGTGGATGATGCTGCTGCGCGAGACCGGAATCATCTCGTACATTCTGCGTATGACGGGCCTGGCCGACCAGCCTGTCGAGCTGCTCTACAACGACGGCGCGGTCATTCTGGGCCTTGTCTATGGCGGCCTGCTGTTCATGATCGTGCCGTTGGCGAATGCACTGGAGAGCCTCGATCCGTCGGTGGTCGAGGCTGGCTACGATCTTGGCGGCTCCCGGTGGACGGTCATCCGCCGCATCGTCATCCCTCATGCGATGCCGGGCATCGTCGCGGGTTCGATCATCGTGTTCATGTTGACGGTCGGAAATTTCGCCACGCCGGTGCTGCTCGGCGGCAAGAATGGCCTGTGGTTCACCGAGCAGATTTACGCGCAGTTCATCACTCGCTTCAACTGGCCGCAGGGGGCAGCCTTTGGCATGCTCCTGCTGCTGCTTTCATCTGCCATCGTCTGGGCGGGCTTGCGTCTCACCGGGCAGGGTCTCGGCACCACATTGCGGCAGGCATGATCCCATGAACCGTCCCTCACTGTTGTGGAAGTTCTACATCGCGGCGTTCTATGTCTTTCTGTTCGCGCCCCTGCTGGTGGTCGCTGTCTTCGCGTTCAACGACAGCCCGTTCCCATCGCCGCCGTGGCGTGGCTTCACGCTCGAATGGTTCACCGGCACGGGCGCCGTGTTCGGCAAGCCGGGCGTGCTGAAGGACCCGATCTGGCTCACCACGATCGGCAATTCCCTGAAAGTCGCGGTGCCGGTCGCGTTGCTGGCGGTTCTTCTCGGGACGGTGAATGCATGGCTGCTCGAGCGGGCGCAGTTTCCCGGCAAGACGTTCCTTGCCATGATGATGCTGTGGCCACTCGTGATTCCCGGCGTCGTACTCGGCATCTCCATCCTGGCGTTTTTCTCGCGTGTGGCGAATGGGCTCGAGGAATGGCTTCAGATGGACCTCGATGCGCTTCGCCCGGGATTGTCGCTGGTGGTGCTCGGCCAGTTATCGTTCATCCTGACGATCTCGACACTGATCATCGCCGCCAGGCTGCGTAAGTTCGATAGGTCGCTCGAGGAGGCGGCGTTCGATCTGGGTGCCAGTCGCCCCCGGGTGTTGCGAACCATCACGCTGCCGTTTCTCCGCCCGGCCCTGGTCGGCGCGGGCCTCGTGGCGCTGCTGATGTCATTCGAAAACTTCAACACCACCCTGATGCTCGTCGGCTCCGACGCGCCGCTGCCGATTACGATGTATGGCCAGATGCGGGAAGGCGCCACGCCGGCGATCAACGCCGTCAGCCTGCTGGTGATGCTGGCCGTCGGCGGGATCGCCAGTCTTTTCGCGCTGACGTCAAAGTCGGAATCGTAGCGTCGCCTTACTGACCCCAGGTGCGCTCCAAGACATCGATCCAGTTCTCATAGCAAAGCTTGCGCAAGGTCGCGTCGTCGTAGCCGTGCTGGCGCATGGCATCCACCAGACGAGGGAGTCCGGCGACGTCGCCGATCTCGGCCGGGATGGTGGCGCCGTCGAAATCAGACCCGAGGCCGACACCCTCGACGCCCAAATGCTCGATCAGATGATCCATGTGACGGATCATCTCTTCGAGCGGCGTGTCCTCGTTGCGCCGCCCGTCGGGCCGGATGAATGAGGTGGCGAAATTGACCCCGACCATCCCTTTGCTCTCGCGAATGGCCGCAAGCTGCTTGTCGGTGAGATTGCGCGAATGGGGGCAAATGACGTGCGCGTTGGAATGGGTCGCCACGAGTGGAGCATCGGAGATCTTCACGACGTCCCAGAAGCCCTTCTCGTTCAGGTGCGACAGGTCGATCATGATCTTGCGCTGGTTGCAGGCGCGGATCAGCTCACGCCCGAGATCGGTGAGACCCGGTCCGGTATCGGGACTTGAGGGATAGCGAAACGGCACTCCGTGTCCGAAAATGTTCGAGCGGCTCCAGACCGGACCGACCGAACGAAGGCCGCTCCCGTAGAGCACGTCCAGCATGAAGAATTCGGGGTCGATGCCTTCGGCGCCCTCGATATGAAGGATGGTCGCGAGGGTGTTGTTCTTGATGCAATCGCGGATGTCGGATGCCGTCTTGCAGATTTTGACCTTGCCGTTCGACGCACTTTCGATGCGCAACAGCAAAGCGGACATGTGCACGGTGACCTGCTGGCTCGGCGAGAGATCGAGTTCCGCCGGCAAGGGAATGTCGTATTGGGGCTTCGCCATGAGGTCGTCGATGTCGGGACCGGTGCCCTGCGACGACACATAAACGGCAAAGAAACCGCCAACGAAGCCGCCCTTCCGCATGCGTGGAAGATCGAGATGACCGAGATTGTCGCCTTCCAGAAAGTCGCGCTCAGGGTGCGTCTTGCCGCGCATCAGGCGGAGAAGAACGTCGTTGTGACCGTCGAAGATTGGCATCAGATCTGAGCGGGACATGTTTGCACCAAACGCAAATGGAAGCGGCAGGAAAGTCGGTTAGAGAAGCGCAGGTTGAACGCCATCGCGGGCGAAGCCTTGGCTGGCTTGTATCAGCGCGCGCGTATACTCGTTCGATGCCTTGCCCGAGCGCAAGGCCAAAGCTGTCGTTTCTTCGACAGCTTCACCCTGGCGCATGACCAGCAGGCGGTCGCACAGATGCGCCACCACTGCGAGATCGTGGCTGACCAGCACGTATGTAAGGCCAAGTCGGACGCGCAGATCGTCGAGCAGGTTCAGCACCTCTGCCTGAACCGACGCATCAAGTGCCGAAGTTGGCTCGTCCAGAAGCAGGATCTTGGGCCGCAGAATGAACGAACGCGCAATCGCAATTCGCTGACGCTGTCCACCGGAGAGCTGATGGGGATAGCGAAAGCGGAACGACGGACCCAGTCCAACCTCGCGCAATGCTTCGAGAATGCGCGCCTCGGCGTTCTTCTCGCCATGGATCGCGAGCGGCTCCGACAACGTGCGGTCGACGGTGTGGCGAGGATGGAGAGAGGCGTAAGGGTCCTGGAAGACCATCTGAGCGGTGCGGTAGAAGGTGATGTCGCGGGGCGACTTCACCAGCTGACCGTTGACCATGACGCGGCCATCGGAGATCGGCGCAAGGCCGCATATGGCTCGCAGCACCGTCGATTTTCCGGAGCCTGATTCGCCGACGAGACCGAAGGACGCGCCGGGCTCCACATGGAAACTGACGTTCTTGACAGCATCGACGCGCATGCGCCCCGCACCAAAGACGACGGAGAGATTTTGAATATCGAGCATCGGTTCTGTCACAGCGCCCATGCGGGATCGCGATTGAGGGTCGGCAACGGGCGCACGTCGTTGTTCAATTTCGGAAGGCAGTTCATGAGACCCTGCGTATACGCGTGCTTGGCGTCTCGAAGGTTCCTGGCTTCGAGCTCCTCCACAACGTGGCCCGCATACATGACGAGCACCCGGTCGCAGAAGGAGGAGACCAGCTTGAGGTCGTGCGAGATGAAGATCAGGCCCATTCCGCGCTCCGACACAAGTTCGTCGAGAATGCGCAGCACCTCCATCTGGACGGTCACATCAAGGGCGGATGTGGGCTCGTCGGCGATCAGCATGTCCGGATCGGTGACCAGCATCATGGCGATCATCGCCCGCTGCCCCATGCCGCCCGATACTTCATGCGGATAAAGGCTGAACACGCGGGAAGGATCGCGCATTTTGACCGCCTCCAGCATGTGCAACGTTTTGTCCCGTGCTTCCGCGTGACTGGCCTTGCGATGGGCCTGGTAGGCCTCGATGATCTGCTCGCCGATGGTCATGACCGGATTGAGCGAATATTTCGGATCCTGCATCACCATCGAGATCCGTCCGCCGCGGAGCGTTCGCAATGTTCGCTTCGAGGCCTTGAGCAGATCGATCCCGTCGAACGTCAGTCGCTTGGCGGTGACTTCGCCTGGGGGTGGCGTCAATCCGAGAATGGCGCGCCCGGTCTGCGATTTGCCGGATCCGGATTCACCGACGATTCCCAAGACGCTCGCGGCCGAGATGAAACGAGACACCGCGCACAGCCTCGACGATTCCGGTGCGGAGGTGAAAGCGAACCCGGAGATCTTCAACCTCGAGAAGCGGTTGTGTCATTTGGCGGCCTTCGGATCGAGGACGTCGCGCAGCCCGTCACCGAGCAGGTTGAAGCCGAGGCTTACAACGAAGATGGCGGCGCCCGGCATCGCGGCGACCCACCATTGATCGATGAGGTAATTGCGGCCGGTGGCAACCATCGCGCCCCATTCGGGCAAGTGGCGGCTGAGCGCCGAGCCCGAGAAAGCCGAGGCCCGCGGCCGTCAGGATGATGCCCGCCATATCGAGCGTCACGCGCACGATCAGCGACGAGAGGCAGAGCGGCACCACGTGGCCGAGAATAATGCGCGGTGTCGATGCACCTTGCAGCTTCACCGCGGCGATGAAATCGCTGTTGCGGATCGTCAGCGTTTCGGCTCGCGCGATACGGGCATAGGGCGGCCAGGACGTGATGGCGATGGCGATGATGGCGTTGTCGATGCCCGGACCCAACGCGGCAACGAAAGCCAGCGCCAGAATCAGGCGCGGAAACGCGAGAAAAATGTCGGTGATGCGCATCAGCAGCGTGTCGACCCAGCCGCCGAGATAACCCGCGACCGTGCCCATCGCGAGGCCGATCGGAGTTGCGATGATGGCCACCAGCATCACGACCCACAGGGTCGTGCGCGAGCCATAGACCACCCGCGAAAAGATATCGCGCGCCAGATCATCCGTGCCGAACCAATGCGCGGCGTCTGGCGGCAGCAGTCGCTCGGTGCGAAGATTTCCGCCGACGATAGGCGAATAGGGCGCGATCATGTCGGCGAAGACCGCCACCAGGATCAGCAGCAGCACGATTCCGAGCCCGAGCACAGCGAGCGGGTTTTGCGAGAATGCACGCCAGGCGAGATAAAACCTGCCAAGCCGCGCCTGCGACCGTGAATGAGGTTCTGGCGACAAAAGCCAGGCGCGGGCGCCGGAGGATCGTTGTGCAACAGGCGCGCCGGTCATCGCCGGGTCCTCGGATCGAGGAGATTGTAGAGGAGGTCGGAGACGAGGTTCAGGAGCACAAAAACGGTTCCGATGATGAGCGTTCCGCCGAGCACCGCGTTCATGTCGGCATTCTGCAGCGAATTGGTAATATACTGGCCAAGCCCGGGCCACGCGAAAACCGTCTCTGTCAGGACGGAGCCTTCGAGAAGATTGGCGTATGAGAGCGCGATCACTGTCACCAGAGGCACGGCCGCGTTGCGAAGCGCATGACGCCAGATCACGCGCATCTCGGACAGGCCCTTCACGCGCGCGGCAATCACATATTCCTGCGCCAGCTCATTCAGCATGAACGAGCGGGTCATACGGCTGATATAGGCGAGCGAAAAATAGCCCAGCAAACAGGCCGGAAGCGCGATATGCGAGAGAGCGTTCCAGAACGCGTCCATCTGCCCCTGCATGAGCGTATCGACGAGCACAATGTTGGTGACGGGCGTGTACATGTACGAATAGGTGACATCGAGGCGGCCCGGACCTTCGACCCAACCCAGTTTGGCGTAGAAGACCAGCAATCCCATCAGGCCAAGCCAGAAGATCGGGACCGAATAGCCGACGAGGCCAAGCAGGCGCACAAGCTGGTCGATCAGGCTGCCGCGTTTGACCGCTGCGAGAACTCCAAGCGGGATTCCGATCAAAGTGCCAAGCAAGGTGCCCAGGGTCGCGAGTTCGAACGTCGCCGGAAAGGTGTTCTTGATGTCCGTCATCACCGGATTGGTGGTGAGCACGGAATTTCCGAAATCGCCGGTCGCGGCTTTCTTCACGTATATGATGAATTGCTCGAAGAGAGGGCGATCGAGGCCGAGTTCCAGCCGCGCGCGCTCATAGACCTGAGGAGGCGCGCGATCGCCTACGATTGCGAGCACCGGATCAATCGGCACCACGCGACCGATAAAGAATGTGACGGCGACAAGACCGAGAAGCGTCGTTGCCAGCACCAAAAGGAACTTGATCGTCCGTGTAAGCAAGAAGCGGAGGGCACCGAAGTGCCCTCCGCCCCGCGTCATTGTTGCAGAAGTCATTGAGGTCTTAGTTCTTCTTGGCTTGCATAACGCTGTTCGTGTCGAAGGACGGGCCGATGACGACCCCCTCGACGTTTTTCTTCGATGCCATCACTTCGATTTTCTGCAGGAAGACGACGAACGGCCCGTCGGCAAGGACGGCGTCCTGCAATTCCTTGTAGATGGCGGCGCGCTTCTCGGCGTCCTTCTCGAGCACTGCCGAACGGGTCTTCGCCGTGAGCGGGCCGGGATCCCACGCGTTGCGCCAGGCGAGGGGCTTGGCTTTCGCGGTGTCCGAATTGTCGTCATTGGCCGCGAAGGTGTCGGCGTTGGAATTCGGGTCCTGATAATCCGAGCCCCATTCACCGATGTAGACGTCGTGCTGGCGGGCGCGATATTTGGTCAGCGTCTGCTTGCTGTCGCCGGGAATGAGCTCGATCTTGATGCCCGCCTGCGCCATCGTCTGCTGGATCGCCTGCGCGATGCCGGTGATTTCCGGAGTCGAGCGGGTCTCCATGGTCACCGTGAAGCCATCCTTGAGACCAGCTTTCGCCAGCAGCTCCTTGGCCTTGGAAACGTCGAGCTTGTAGGGATTGTCGTTGACGGCTCCGAGGAATCCCTTCGGCAGGAAGGCCTGGTGAACCTCGCCTTTGTTCTTCATGATCGTGTCGGCAATCGCCGAATAATCCACGAGCCATTTCATCGCCTGCCGTACTTCCGGTTTGGCGAGGTTCGGGTTCTTCTGGTTGAGACCGAGATAGTAGACGGTGCCCTTCGGTCCGTTTTCAACCTTGATCTCGGGGTTCTTCGCGACTGCTTCCAGTTCCTGCGGGTTCAGATTGCGGGCAATGTCCACATCGCCCTTTTCGAGCAGCAGGCGTTGCGTCGCGGTTTCCTTGATGTGACGGTAGATGACGCGCGCCAGAGGAGTCTTCTTGTCGGAATTGGGATTGCGTTCCAGAACGACGACCTCGTTGGCCTTCCAGTCGCGGATCGCGAAGGGGCCGGAACCGGCGTATTTCGTCTTGAGCCAGTTGTACCCTAGATCTCCGTCCTTCTCGTTCTGCATCACCAGCTTCTTGTCGACGACCGACGCGACGGTCGAGGTCATGCAGTAAAGCACGAAGGTCGGCGCGTAAGCCTTGTCGAGTTCCATCGTGAACTCGAGGGGGCCGGTCTGCTTGATCTTGTCCTTGACGTTGTCCTTCGTCAGGCCGAATTGGCCGATGATGAAGGCCGGCGACTTGTCGAGAAGGACGGCGCGCTGCAACGAGAAGACGACGTCCTCGGCGGACATCGGGTTGCCCGAGGCGAATTTCTTGTTCGGACGGATCTTGAAAGTGAAAGTCTTGCCGTCCGGCGATACCGTCCACGACTCGGCAGCCTCGCCGTAGATCTTCGAGACATCCTTGGGATCGTAGTTGATCAGGCGCTCATACGTGTTGCCCGCGATCTCGGAGTTGCTGAATTCGAAGATTTCAGCGGGATCGAGGGACGTAATGTCGTCGATCTGCCAAGCCTGGACCAGAGTGTCCGGCGGCGTTGCGGCCTGTACGGCGGAGAAGGATGTCGCCATGGTCACGACCATGGCTGCCGACATCATGTATTTTGGCATGTATTTCATTGACGTAGTCCCTCACGGCGCTCGAGCGCCTTTTGTGCGGTGGTATGAATGCAAATCGGGCCGGTTCTGTCCAGTGTTCCGACTGGTTTTGAAGTGGTAAACATGCGGCTGGCGAAGTCTAACCTTTGGGCAGCACGGCTGGCGAGGCCTCGACGTTGCCCCGCCCGGGGTTGGCCTGCACGGCGCAAGTGTGGCAAAGGCAAGCCAGTCAGCTTGATCGGGTGAAATAGAGTGTCAGAAGAAATCGCAAAGCCGTCGGCGAATACCATGTGGGGCGGTCGGTTCTCATCGACGCCGAGCGCGTTGATGGAGGCAATCAACGCATCCATCGGGTTCGACAAGCGTCTCGCCGCCCAGGATATCCAGGGTTCGATCGCCCATTCGGCGCATGCTGGCGCGACAGGGCATCATTACGGACGAGGACAGAGCGGCGATCCATAGCGGGTTGCAGCGGGTGCTGGGCGAAATCGAGTCCGGTGCCTTCGCGTTCTCGACATCGCTCGAAGATATTCACATGAACGTCGAAAGCCGGCTGCGCGAGATCGTCGGTGACCCGGCGGCCCGGCTCCATACGGCCCGGAGTCGCAACGATCAGGTGGCGGTCGATATCCGCCTGTGGGTCCGCGATGCCCATGACCGGACGGACGAACAGCTGACCGCTCTCATGAAGGCGCTTCTGGCGAAGGCCGAACCTCACGCAGCCACAGTCATGCCGGGGTTCACCCATCTGCAGAGCGCCCAGCCGGTCACCTTTGGGCATCACCTCATGGCCTATGTGGAGATGTTTGCCCGCGACCGAGGCCGCATCCGTGATTCACGCAAACGTCTCAACGAGTGCCCCCTGGGCGCGGGCGCACTTGCCGGAACGTCGTTTCCGATCGACCGGCATCAAACCGCGAAAGCGCTCGGCTTCGATGGGCCGACGCGTAACTCGCTCGATTCCGTGTCCGATCGCGATAGCCTGCTGGAGTTTCTCGTCCGCCGCCGCGATCGCCGCCATGCATCTGTCCCGGCTGGCCGAGGAGATCATCATCTGGATGTCGGCACCCTTCGGCTTCGTGCGACTTCCCGATCGCTGGACCACCGGTTCGAGCATGATGCCGCAGAAGCGCAATCCGGACGCGGCCGAACTCGTGCGCGGCAAGACCGGACGGGTGATCGGATCGCTGGTGGCGCTTCTCACGGTCATGAAGGGCCTACCCCTGACCTATTCCAAGGATATGCAGGAAGATAAGGAACAGGTGTTCGACGCCGCCGACACGATCGAGATCGTTCTTGCGGCCATGACGGGGATGATTCAGGACCTCGAACCCGTCCCGGAACGCATGGCGGCGGTTGCCGGGGCCGGCTTCTCCACGGCGACGGACCTGGCGGATTGGCTGGTCCGGGACCTGAATATCCCGTTCCGGGATGCCCATCATGTGACGGGGCGCATCGTCTCCGAGGCTGAAAAGCAGGGATGTACCCTCGAGGAACTGCCCCTCGATGCGATGCAGGCGGTCGAGCCCCGCATTCATCAGGGCATCTACGATGTCCTTGGAGTAGAGAACTCTGTTCGCTCCCGTACCAGCTTCGGCGGCACCGCACCCGTCAATGTGCTGGAACAGATCGCCTGGTGGCGCGAGCGCGTGTAGCGCTTCCGGTGCCATCAGGATTGCTCTTGATAGGCCGAGTTTGCCTCACCATATGCCTGTCAGTGCCCGCAAGGGTCGCCTGAGTGCCGCATTTGCGGGCTCAAAACCACGAAGTGCCTCTAACCTCGGGCTTCGAATATGACGCGCCAATCGCCTTTCGGGCATCCTTTTCTGCTGGGATTTCGACGAGATCGAGCAAGCGCTCGACCGCGTCGCCAAGGCGGGTGGGGATGGCTATCCTCCTTATAATATAGAGCGCCTGGCGCGCACATCGCACGATCCGGAGCGTCTCAGGATCACCTTGGCGGTCGCGGGTTTTACCCGCGAGCAGCTTGAGGTCACCCTTGAGGAAAGCCAGCTCGTGGTCCGTGGTCGTCAGATCGACGACAAAACGAGACACTTCCTGCATCGCGGTATCGCCGCTCGTCAGTTTCAGCGCGCATTTCTGCTTGCCGAAGGCATGGAGGTCATGGGCGCGGATCTGGCCAATGGCCTCTTGTCCATCGATCTCGTTCGGCCCGAGCCGGACCGGATCGTCCGCAAGATCGTCATTGCGTCGTCTGACAGTCCCTGAGGCGTTGCGTAGGAGAGTACAATGAACGTTTCTTTCAAATTGCCCACCGATACCCCCTCCAATCCGGCCGAACTTGCCGCTTTGGGCGAGGGACAGATGGCCTATGTGAGGCCGATGCTGTCGGACGATGTGGCGCGGCTGTTCCCGCAGGCTCCCAAGATCGAACCCGGTCTGCAGCTTTTTGCGCTGCTCTCCGCAAGCGGCGCCCCGATCCTGCTGACCGACACCCGTGATGCCGCGGTTGCCAACGCGTGGGCGCACGATCTCGAAACGGTGAGCCTGCACTAGGCTCGCCGCCCGCTTTCAGGCGATCGCTTCGATCGCGGCGATAAGCCGGTCGAGGTCTTCAGGGCGGGAAAGCCGGTGATCGCCGTCCTTGATCAAGGTGAGGGAGACATTGTCTCCGGGAAGATGCTCAACCAGCCGCATGGCATGGGTCCAGGGTACGTCCGGGTCCTCCATGCCCTGCAGGATGTGAACCGGACATCCGGTCTGGATCGGTGCATCGAACAAGAGATGGCGGCGTCCATCCTCGATCAATCCCGAGGGTGATTGCGTACGGCTCGCTCGTATATTCCGAGGGTCGCGGATAGTATTCCGGTTTCGACAAGCGACCGTTTCATGTCGTTCGGTGAAGCGGTCCCAGATCAGTCTTTCGGTGAAGTCCACGGCCGGCGCGATGAGAACCATGCCGGCAGGGGCATCTTTCCCGTGCTCGGCCAAGCATTTGGCCGCCAGAAGCGAGATCCAGCCGCCCATCGAGGAGCCGACGAGGATCGGCCGCTCCCTGGTTGTGCGCTGGATCACTTCGAGGCTGTCATCGAACCAACGGGAGATCGTGCCGTCCTCGAAGCGACCCTCGGATTCGCCGTGGCCCGAATAATCGAACCGCACGAAGGCGCGCCCGGTCCGCTCGGCCCAGGCTGCCAGCGTTTCGGCTTTTGTCGAGCGCATGTCTGATTTATAGCCGCCAAGCCATATGACAGGAGGGCCGCTGCCTTCCTGGTTCAAGAACGGCGATCTGGCGTGAATTCTCGCCGGCGCCGATCGTCAGGACTTGTCGCATGGTTAACTCATCCTCAACCGCTCTAGATCACTGTGGATCGGGTCAAGTCAGCCCAAATCCATGAACCGTGATCAATTCCACTAAATTGGAGCATGATGCACCGAAGCCTTTTCCCATTCTTCGACACCATGCTCTACGCAACGTTCTTCAACCTGTCTCCAACAAGGCTCTTACATCGGTGAGTTTCTCAGTGCGACCCGGGGGAGGACCCTCGTTTCCGGCTTCCGGCATTCATCCGCTTGCCGGTCGGACGATTCTTCAAATCATCCCCGAGCTCGAAGCCGGTGGCGCGGAGCGCACGGCCGTCGATATCGCGGATGGTCTCGTCGCATGCGGGCGCTCGCGCACTGGTGGCCACCGAGGGCGGCAGGCTTGTGGGTGAGTTGCAGGCCAAGGGAGGGATCTGGATCCCGTTTCCGGCCGCCACCAAAAACCCATTCTCGATGGCGCTGAATGTCCGGCGCCTGGCGCGAATCTGTCACCGCGAAAAGGTTGGACTGGTCCATGCGCGGTCTCGTGCGCCCGCCTGGGTGGCGCTCGGCGCCGCGCGTTCGCTCAACATTCCGTTCGTGACCACCTATCACGGCAGCTATGCGGGGCGCTCGTCCGTCAAGGTGCTCTACAACTCGGTCATGTCCCGCGGCGACCTGGTGATTGCGAATTCCCATTACACGGGCGATCTCATTCGCTCCCTCTATCCGCAGGCGGCCGACCGGGTTCGGGTGATCCATCGCGGAACCGACTTCTCCATTTTCAGTCCGGGGGCAGTCTCACCCGAGCGGGTCGAAAACCTGCGGAAATCGTGGAATGTTGCGCCACATGAGCGGGTCGTGCTTTTGGCCGCCCGCTTGACAGGATGGAAAGGCCAGAAGGTCCTAGTCGAAGCTGCCGCCAAACTGCGCGACGCCGGTATTTCCGACGTGGCCTATATTCTCGCCGGCGACCCGCAGGGGCGGGATTCCTACGTCAGAGATCTGGATGCTCTGATCGAGGCACGAAAACTCAAGGGGATCGTGCGGCGGGTGGGACATTGCACCGATATGCCGGCCGCCTTCCTGGCGGCGGCTGTCGTTACCGTCCCGTCGACGGAGCCGGAGGCGTTCGGCCGGTCGGCGGTCGAGGCTCAGGCGATGGGCACGCCCGTCGTGGTATCCGATCTCGGCGCCGTGCCTGAGACTGTCCTGGCGCCCACCTATGGTGCCCCCCCAGGAACGAACCGGGTGGCGCATTCCGCCCGGCGACGCGGATGCGCTGGCAGACGCCATCGGAGGTGCGCTCGCGCTTGGCGCGAGCGCACGCATAGCGCTGGGCGGGCGAGCGAAGCGTCATGTGGAGCAGCACTTTTCGCTGGAGCGAATGGTCGCCAGCACGCTGGAGGTCTACTCGGCCTTGCTGGATGGCCCTTTCCCACGCAGAACAAGTTGACTTCGCGCACTTTTGCGCGAAATGTCGGATCATTCGCGGAACCGGTCTAGAATCGGCGGGAGGCCTTGTGCTTTCTGCATTCCGGCGTGCCGCCCAACAGGAGATACGAGCCATTCGCAGACCAATGAGAGCCATGCCGGTGCCGCAGAAGGACGGACCGCGCGCCAACAGAGATATTCGCGGCGTTCGCGACGTGCAGTTGATCGATGACACAGGTCAGAATCGTGGTGTTATGCCTTTCTTCGATGCGATGCGCATCGCGGAGGACGCCGGTCTGGACCTCGTAGAGATCTCGCCAAACGCAACGCCGCCCGTCTGCAAAATCCTCGACTACGGCAAGTACCGCTTCCTCGAGCAGAAGAAGGCCTCGGAAGCGCGCAAAAAGCAGAAAACCGTCGAGGTCAAGGAAGTCAAACTGCGTCCCGGCATCGACGATCACGATTACGACGTGAAGATGAAGGCCATGCGCGGCTTCTTCGAGGAAGGCAACAAGGTCAAGGTCACGCTCCGCTTCCGCGGCCGCGAGATGGCGCACCAGGATCTCGGCCTCAAGGTCCTCGACCGCGTGAAGGCCGACGTGAACGAAATCGCCAAGGTCGAGATGGAGCCCAACTTCGAAGGCCGGCAGGTCGTCATGGTGATGGCGCCCCGCTGAGACACCGGCGAAATCCAGAATTCAGGATTATGGCCGTCGGGTAACCGGCGGCCATTGCTTTTCCGGGCTCCCTCTGCCATAAGCCCGGCTTCATCGAACCGCCCGGCTCATCAAGGGCTGCCGTGGCGGTTTGTTGTGCTCATAGCAGCATCAAAAAGGCCGGGATGCGGTTCGCCGCTGATCTGGCCTTGTCCCAAGGAGAGCAAAATGCCCAAGCTGAAGACCAAATCGGGCGCTAAGAAGCGCTTCAAGATCACGGGCACCGGCAAGGTCGTCTACAGCCAGGCCGGCAAGCAGCACGGGATGATCAAGCGGACGAACAAGCAGATCCGTAATCTGCGGGGGACCAACGTCCTGTTCAAGACCGACGGTTACAACGTGAAGAAGTACTTCCTGCCGAACGGCTGAGACAGTCCTCGCATCCCAGATTTTGAAGGAGTTCACCTATGGCCCGTGTCAAACGGGGCGTGACCAGTCACGCCAAGCACAAGAAGGTTCTGAAGGCCGCCAAGGGCTTTTATGGCCGCCGCAAAAATACCATTCGCATCGCCAAGCAGGCGGTCGAGAAGAGCATGCAATATGCTTATCGCGACCGTAAGAACAAGAAGCGCACGTTCCGCGCTCTCTGGATCCAGCGCCTCAACGCAGCGGTCCGCGAGCAGGGCATGACGTATTCGCGATTTATCGACGGTCTCGGCAAGGCCGGAATCGAGGTCGATCGCAAGGTTCTGTCGGAAATGGCCATCCACGAGCCGGCGGCTTTCGCCGCCTATGTGGAGCGCGCCAAGGCTTCCCTGCCTCAGCAGGAAGCCGCCTAAGACATCCTGGCTCTGGCGCGACTGATCATGTCAGTCGCGCCGCCTTCTGCCCATTTCGCCTCCGAGACCACCCGCACCGACGGCATCACACGCCGCCGAATGCATTTTTGCGGGTCGGGAGGCCTGACGCTCCCCGCGCCGCGCCCTTAATCAAGCGCTTGAATGGCCAAGGGACGATGACCGATCTCACCCAACTCGAACGTGACCTGATCGCCCAGGTCGAGGCTACAGCCGACGAAGCAGCTCTTGAAGCGTTGCGCGTCTCCGCGCTCGGCAAGAAGGGTTCCGTATCGGAGCTTCTTAAGACGCTCGGAGCGATGTCCCCCGATGAGCGCAAGGAACGCGGGCCCCTGATCAACGGCCTTCGCGATGCTGTGCAGGGGGCAATCGCCGCCCGCCGCGAAGATTCTCGCTGCCGCTTCCCTTGATGCCCGCCTTCTCGCGGAGCGCATCGACGTGACGCTTCCTGTCCAGGATGCGCCCGAGATGCGAGGTCGCATCCATCCGATCAGCCAGGTTATCGAGGAAATCACCGCGATCTTCGCCGATATGGGCTTTTCGGTCGCGGACGGTCCGGACATCGAGACCGACTATCTCAACTTCACGGCGTTGAATTTCCCCATCGGCCATCCGGCCCGCGAGATGCACGACACGTTCTTTCTCGCGCCGGACGAGAAGGGCGAGCGAAAGGTGCTGCGCACGCATACGTCGCCCGTGCAGATCCGCACCATGACGTCGAAAGCGCCGCCGATCCGGATCATCATCCCGGGCCGGACCTATCGGCACGACAGCGACCAGACGCACACACCGATGTTCCATCAGGTCGAGGGTCTGGTGATCGACACGCAAGCCAATATCGCCCACATGAAGTGGGTCCTCGAGGAGTTCTGCAAGGCCTTCTTCGAAGTCGATCAGGTGAAGATGCGGTTCCGCCCGTCGTTCTTCCCGTTCACCGAACCCTCGGCGGAGGTCGACATCCAATGTTCGCGCAAAGGCGGCGAAATCCGCTTCGGCGAGGGTGAGGATTGGCTGGAGATCCTCGGCTGCGGCATGGTCCATCCGAATGTGCTGCGCAATTGCGGTCTCGACCCCGACAAGGTCCAGGGATTCGCCTGGGGGATGGGAATCGACCGTATCGCGATGCTGAAATATGGCATGCCGGACTTGCGCCCGTTCTTCGAGGCGGATGTTCGCTGGCTCAACCATTACGGTTTCCGACCGCTTGATATTCCGTCGCTCGTCGGCGGCCTGACCTCGTAACAGGAGAGAAACGATGAAGTTCACACTCTCCTGGTTGAAGGATCATCTCGACACCACGGCGACGTTCGACGAGATCGTCGAGACGCTGACCCGCATCGGCCTCGAGGTCGAGGGCGTCGAGGACAAAGCCAAGACCTTCGCGCCCTACACGGTCGCCTATGTGGTGTCCGCCGAGCAGCATCCGAACGCCGATCGACTGCGGGTCTGCGTCGTCGATATCGGCGATGGGACGCCGATCCAGGTCGTCTGCGGCGCTCCGAATGCGCGCACCGGCATGAAGAGCGTCTTCGCGCCCCCTGGAACCTATATTCCGGGCAAGAACATCACGCTCGGCATCGGCAATATCCGTGGTGTCGAGAGCCGCGGCATGTTGTGTTCGGCGGCAGAGCTCGAGATATCCGACGACCACGACGGCATCATCGATCTGCCGGAAGACGCGCCCGTGGGTCAGCCCTATGCTGCTTACGCGGGCCTCGACGACCCGGTGATCGAGATCAATCTCACGCCGAACCGGCCTGATTGCACGTCGATCCACGGCATTGCCCGAGATCTGGCCGCAGCAGGATTGGGAACGCTGAAGAATCAGGCGCCTCCCGAGGTTCGAGGCGTCGGCGCCTCTCCGGTTTCGGTAACGCTTGGGTTCGAGCCTGGCGACGAGAAGCTCTGCCCCGTCTTCGCTCTCCGTCTCGTGCGCGGTGTCAAGAATGGCCCGTCACCGGAATGGATGCAGAGGCGCCTGTTGTCGATCGGTCTTCGGCCGATCAATGCGCTCGTCGACATCACCAACTACATGACGTTCGATCACGGCCGTCCGCTGCATGTTTTCGACGCCGCCAAGGTCAAGGGCAATCTCACCATCCGCCGCGCGAAAGACGGCGAGGAGGTGCTGGCGCTCGATGGCCGGACCTACTCGCTCGATCGCGGCACGGTCGTGATTGCTGACGAGAACGGGGTCGAATCCATCGCCGGCATCATGGGTGGCGAACATTCGGGCGTCGATGAAAGCACCACCGATGTGCTCATCGAATCCGCTCTCTGGGATCCGCTGAACATCGCGCAATCCGGGCGCAAGCTCGGCATCATCACCGATGCGCGCTATCGCTTCGAGCGCGGCGTCGATCCCGCGTTTACGCTTCCGGGCCTCGATCTTGCCACCAGCATGGTGATGTCCATCTGCGGCGGTCAAGCAAGCGAGGTCGTCCTGGCCGGACAGGTGCCGCGAGAAGAACGTGTCATGGCGTTCCCCTGGTCCGAGGTTCCACGTCTGTCCGGATTGCCAGTGCAGCCCGCAGAATCGAAACGCATTCTCGAAAAACTCGGTTTTGCGGTTGAGGGGACCGGTGACACGGTCAACGTGGCGGCGCCTTCGTGGCGTCCCGATATCGAGGGCAAGGCGGATCTCGTCGAGGAGGTCATCCGGATCGTCGGTCTCGACCGCATCGAGCCGCAACCTTTGCCGCGGCTCGAAGCAGCCGTGGCCAAGCCGATTCTGACGCTGATCCAGAAACGCACCCGCCTGGCAAAGCGTGAGCTTGCAATGCGCGGACTGGTGGAAGCCATCACCTGGTCGTTCATCGGCAAGGCCGAGGCAGAGCTGTTCGGCGGCGGGAACCCGCGCCTGGCGCTCGCGAACCCGATCGCATCGGACCTCTCTGATATGCGCCCGAGCCTGCTTCCGGGCCTGCTCAAGGCTGCGCAGCGAAATGCCGACCGTGGTTTCGGTGATGTGGCGTTGTTCGAGGTGGGGCAGTGCTTCGAATCCGACGAGCCGGAAGGTCAGACGATCAAGGCGGCTTCGGTCCGCCGCGGCACCGCGCGCTCCGAGGGCGTGGGCCGCCATTGGAGCGGACCGGCGGCTGTGGTCGACGCTTTCGACGCAAAGGCGGACGCGATGGCCCTCCTGGCCACATTGGGAATTCCGGCGGGCGGTCTTCAGGTCGTCGCTGGAGGTCCATCGTGGTTCCACCCGGGTCGCTCCGGCACGCTCCAATTCGGCCCGAAGAATGTAATCGGCGCATTCGGGGAAATTCACCCGAATGTCCTGAAGGCTTTGGACATCAAGGGGCCGCTGGTCGGGTTCGAACTGACTCTCGACGGATTGCCGCCGCCCAAGGCAAAGCCGACCAAGATGAAGCCGAAGCTCGTCCTCTCCGATTTTCAGCCCATCACGCGCGATTTTGCATTCGTGGTCGGGCGGGATGTGATGGCGGGCGAGATCGCCAAGGCGACCCAAAACGCCGAGCGGCAGCTCATCGTCGGGGTGGACGTGTTTGACGTTTACGAAGGCGCGGGCATCGACCCCGACAAGAAATCGGTGGCGATCGCCGTGACGATCCAGCCGACGGAGAAGACCCTCACGGACGTAGAGATCGAGGCCATCAGCGCTAAAATCGTCGCCGAAGTCGGCAAAAAGACGGGCGCGGTCCTGCGCGGCTAGGCATAACCAAGTCCATCCCGGCCTGCATCAGCGGTTAGGCCGGGATGACCTTCCACTCAGCGGATTGTTCTCGTCCCACTGGTAGCGGATCGTTTCGAACCGCATCGACCGGGCGTCGATCATCAGCAGGCGCCCGACGAGGTTCTCGCCAAATCCCACGATTTCGCGAATTGCCTCCATGGCCATCAGGCTGCCGAGAACGCCCGCGAGAGCGCCGAGAACGCCTGCCTCGGCGCAGCTTGGAACCGAGCCGGCGGGGGGCGGCGAAGCAAACAAGCAGCGATATGTGGGGTTCGGGCGGCCATCCGCCCCGATTTCATGCGCTCGGATGGTCGTGAGCGTCGCGTCGAATTGGCCCAGAGCACCCGTGACGAGGGGCCTTGCGGTATAAAAACACGCATCGGACACTGCATATCGGGTCTCAAAATTGTCCGAACCGTCAACCACAAGATCATAATTTCGGATCAGTTCCTCGGCGGAGTTCGCGACCAGCCGCTGGGCATGCGTCTCGACCGCCACATGAGGGTTCAGGCGCCGAATCGCCTCGGCAGCGCTGTGGACCTTGAGATGTCCCACATCCCCGGTCGTGTGAATCACCTGCCGCTGAAGGTTCGAGAGGGACACGACGTCATCATCGATAATCCCAACGGTCCCGAGTCCCGCCCCCGCCAGATATTGAATGACAGGCGAGCCAAGACCGCCCGCGCCGACGACGAGAACGCGCGCCGCCTTGAGCTTCAGTTGCCCGGGGCCGCCAACATCGCTGAGGACGATGTGGCGGGCGTAACGTTCAATCTCATCCGGGCTGAGAGGCATCGGGTGACTTTATCCGCATCGTGCAGGCTATCAACCGGCGGCCCGAGGAAATATCGTGCGCGGATAGACGGGGGTGCTTGGCGCAATGGGCCTTCCCATGCCATCGTCCCCAGGCAACCGGGTTACAATCCGGGCCAGACAGGGAAAATTGCCGATGAAAGCTACCAGATTCGGCCTCGCACTCGCGGGCCTCGCCTTCTCCGCCACCGCCGTTTTCGCGCAGGACGCTTTCAAGCCCGCGATCGTGTACGACCTCGGGGGCAAGTTCGACAAATCCTTCAACGAAGGCGTCCATATGGGCGCTGAAAAGTTCAAGAAGGATACGGGCGCGGATTACCGCGA
Organism: uncultured Alphaproteobacteria bacterium; assembly: GCA_963828985.1. Classification (GTDB taxonomy): domain Bacteria; phylum Pseudomonadota; class Alphaproteobacteria; order Rhizobiales; family Beijerinckiaceae; genus Microvirga. Next base: position 247,228 of record CAWHGT010000003.1, on the reverse strand, counting down.
TTTCGAACCGCAGAACGACGCACAGCGTGAGCAAGCCTTGCGCCGGTTCGCGCGCGAGGGATACAGCCCGATCGTGGCTGTCGGGTTCAGCCAGGAAACGGCTTTGAAAAAAGTCGCCGACGAGTTTCCCAAGATCAAGTTCGCCATCATCGATGCGGTTGTCGAGAAACCCAACGTACAATCGACGGTTTTCAACGAACATGAGGGATCGTTCCTCGTCGGCTTACTCGCGGCTCAAGCCTCCAAGACCGGCAAGGTCGGTTTCGTCGGCGGAATGGACATCCCGCTGATTCGCAAGTTTGCGTGCGGCTACGTTCAGGGCGTGAAATACGCCAAGAAGGACGCGGAGGTTTTCCAGAACATGACCGGCACGACCGGTGCAGCCTGGGCCGATCCCGTCAAGGGCGGTGAGCTCGCAAAGAGCCAGATCGATCGCGGCGCGGATGTGATTTATCACGCTGCGGGTGGCACCGGCATCGGCGTGCTGCGCGCGACCGCTGATGCGGGCAAGCTCGGCATCGGCGTCGACTTCGAACCAGAATGCGCTTCACCCCGGCAAGATGCTGACCTCGATGGTCAAGCGCGTCGATGTTGCGACCTACACGGTGTTCGACCAGGCGAAGAAGAACACCTTCAAGCCGGGCGTTTCCGTTCTTGGGTTGAAGGAAGATGGCGTCGCCTGGGCGCTTGACGACAACAACAAGGCGCTCATCACGCCGGACATGAAGGCCGCTGTCGACAAGGCTGCCGATGGCATCAAGTCAGGCAGCATCAAGGTGCATGACTACATGTCGGACTCCAAATGCCCGGTGTGATGTAAACCCGGTTCCGGAACGCCCCCTTGGGTCGGCGTTCCGGAACCCAATCGCCAGCCGATTGCGCGGGTCTGAGATATCGGGCTTGGCGCGGACTATCCGGAGAACGTTTCAGCATCGATGTCGTCCGCCATTCAACTCACGGCCATCAACAAGCGCTTCGGGCCGGTCCATGCCAACCGCGACGTGTCTCTCTCGGTCGAGAGCGGCACCGTCCATGGCATCGTGGGTGAAAACGGTGCCGGAAAATCGACGCTGATGTCGATTTTGTATGGATTCTACGAAGCGGATTCCGGCACGATTCTCGTTGGCGGAAAGGTCAGGACCATCGCCTCACCGGCCGACGCGATCGCTGCCGGAATCGGCATGGTCCACCAGCATTTCATGCTCGTCGAGACTCTCACGGTTCTCGAAAATGTCATGCTCGGCGCTGAAGGCGGAGTGCTGCTGCGCCTGGGAGAAGCGAAGGTTCGCGCGGAGTTGATGCGGCTCTCGCGGGACTTCGGACTCGATATCGACGTGAATGCGATCGTGGGCGAATTGCCGGTCGGCCTGCAACAACGGGTGGAAATTCTCAAAGCCCTGTATCGCGGTGCGGACATTCTCATCCTCGACGAGCCCACCGCCGTGTTGACGCCGCCGGAGGCGGACGCCCTCTTCGATCTGCTGCGTGCACTGAAGCAACAGGGCAAAACAGTTATTCTCATCACCCATAAGCTGCGTGAGATCATGGCGGTGACGGATTGCGTCTCGGTGATGAGACGGGGCGAGATGGTGGCCAGTCTCGACACAGCCGTGACATCGCCGCCGGAGCTCGCCGAGCTCATGGTCGGCCGCCGCGTTCTGCTGCGCGTCGAGAAGGCAGAGCGCGCGCGTGGCGAAAAGCTCCTGGAGGTCGATAACCTTTCGGTCATCGATTCACGGGGTGTCCTGCGCGTTGCGAACGCTTCGTTCACCGTTCACGCGGGGGAAATTGTCGGCATCGCCGGTGTTTCGGGTAACGGTCAGAGCGAGTTGCTCGAGGCGATCGCGGGCATGCGCCAACCTGTCCTTGGAACGATCCGTGTCGACGGTCACGATATCGCGGCAAAATCGCACAATCCTCACCTGATGCGAAAGCTCGGTCTGCTGCATGTGCCGGAGGACCGCTTGCGCATGGGGCTTGTTCCATCCTTTCCAGCATTCGAGAGCGCCGTATTGGGGTTCGCCGACGATCCGAAGCTTGGTCGTGGGCCGCTTCTCAGTCACGGAGTTCTGGTCGACGATCTAGCGGCGAAGATGGAGCATTACGACGTGCGTCCCCAGGCGCCCCGGCTCAAGACTTCCAAATTCTCCGGCGGCAACCAGCAGAAGATGGTGCTGGCGCGCGAAATCGAACGGCATCCTAAAGTGCTGCTTGTCGGGCAGCCCACGCGCGGCGTCGACATCGGCGCGATCGAGTTTATTCACCGCCGCCTGATTGCACTTCGAGATGCGGGTGTCGGCATTCTGCTGGTTTCGGTCGAGCTTGAGGAAATCATGAATCTATCGGATCGCATTCTGACCATGTGCGGCGGGCAGATCACCGGAGAGCGCAAAGCCTCCGAAGCAGACGAGCGGGATCTCGGCCTGCTCATGGCCGGTGTCAACGAGGAGGCAGCATGATGCAACCACGATTGACCCTTGTGACTCTCGGCGTCTCGGATCTTGCGAGAGCTCGCGCCTTCTATGAGGCGTGGGGTTGGAAAGCGTCCTCCGCAAGCCAACCGGAAGTGGCCTTTTTTCAAGCGAACGGGCTGGCGCTAGCCCTTTGGGGCCGGGCCGATCTGGCCAAGGATGCCGGGCGTTGCAGACAAGCCAACGGGCTTTGCAGCTGTGTCGCTGGCTTATAACGCGCGTTCGAAGGAAGAGGCCGACGAGGTGTATGCGGCGGCGATCGCTGCGGGCGCCACAGCGACGAAGCCTCTGCACGACGTGTTCTGGGGCGGCTATTCGGGCTATTTCGCGGATCCCGACGAACATCTCTGGGAGGTCGCGTGGAATCCCGCGTTCCCTCTCGATGAGGACGGGCACATGTTTCTTCCGGACAGCGTCAGGTGAGCGCTCCCATCGACCTGCCCCGATGGGCCGATACCGTCCTTGTTCCCGCTCTGTCGGTGGTGGCCGCGTTTCTTGTCGCCGGTCTGGTCGTCCTGGGCATTGGCGAAAACCCGCTGACGGCGACGCGGTTGCTGCTGCAAGGCAGCCTCGGAACCGGCGAGGGCCTTGGATTCACGCTTTTCTACATGACGGACTTTATTTTCGTCGGACTTGCCGTGGCGGTCGCCTACCATGCGGGTTTGTTCAACATCGGCGGTGAAGGACAGGCGACGCTCGCGGGCCTCGGGATCGCGCTCATTCTCAACAACCTGAGCTCCCTGCCGGGCATGCTCCTTGCTCCGCTGGGCATTCTGGCCGCCGCCGCCTTCGGCGCCGCCTGGGCTGCGATTCCCGGCTATCTCCAGGCGAGGCGCGGGAGCCATATCGTCATCACGACAATCATGTTCAACTGGCTTGCCAGCGTGCTCATCGTGTACCTGTTGGTGAACGTCCTGCGTGAGCCGCAATCGATGAACCCGGAGACACGCGAGTTTCCAGCTCAATCGCATATCCCCTTCATGCACGAAGTGTTTGCGGCCTTCGGTATCGAGATTCCACCCTCCCAGCTCAACCTCACGCTCTTCCTTGCGCTCGCGGCCTGTGTCGCAGTCTGGGTTCTGATCTACCGCTCCCGCTTGGGTTATGCGATCCGCGTTGTCGGGTCGAACCCGACCGCCGCGGTCTATGCGGGAATTTCGCCCGCCCGCGTGATCGTCATCGCGATGGTGATTTCAGGCGCGCTCGCGGGCGGGCTCGCGGTCAACGAGCTGATGGGCTATCAGCATCGCCTCCTGCTCGAGTTCACTGCCGGCTATGGCTTCGTCGGGATCGCCGTGGCGCTGATGGGACGTGCGCATCCCGCCGGCATTGTGCTGGCGTCGCTCCTCTTCGGCGTTCTCTACCAGGGCGGCGCAGAACTCGCCTTCGAGCAGCCGGCAATCACCCGTGACATGATCATCGTCATCGGCGGCATCATCATTTTGTTCGCAGGCGCACTCGACGGATTGTTCCGGCGGTTCGTGGCTCGCCTGCTCGTACGCCCAGTTTTGGCGAGCGCCTGATGGTCGACCTGTTAAGCCTCGTGGCGATCTTGGATTCGGCGCTGCGGCTGTCGATTCCTCTCCTTGCAGCGTGTCTTGCCGGCCTGTGGTCGGAGCGCGCCGGGATCGTCGATATCGGCCTTGAGGGGAAGATGCTGGCGGCAGCATTCGCGGCGGCCGCTGCGGCTCACGCATTCGATTCCGCATGGATTGGTTTGCTTGCCGGGCTTGGGGCATCGATTGCATTCGCCCTCGTCCACGGCTTTGCGTCCATCAGCCAGCGGGGTAATCAGATCGTCTCCGGTGTCGCCATCAACATGTTGGCCGCAGGGCTTACCGCCATCGTTGGCAATGCATGGTACGGGCAGGGCGGCCGCACGCCGCCGCTCGAAGGAATCCAGCGGTTTGGCGACGTGGTGTTGGGGCATTCGGCACTTGTTATTCTCGCGCTCCTCGCCGTGCCGCTGACAGCGTTCATACTCGCAAGAACGCGCTTCGGATTGCGCTTGCGCGCCGTCGGTGAGAACCCGGCAGCCGTGGATACCGCGGGAATCTCCGTGACCGGTCTTCGTTATTCGGCGGTCATCATCGGGGGCGTCCTGTGCGGCCTCGCCGGCACCTATTTGTCTGTCGCTCAATCGGCCGGATTCATTCCCAACATGACAGCCGGCAAAGGGTTTATCGCACTGGCGGCGCTCATCTTCGCCAAATGGCGCCCATGGCCGGCTCTCGGCGCATGCTTCCTGTTCGGCCTCCTCGATGCTATCGCCATTCGCCTGCAGGGAATTGTGCTGCCGGGAATTGGCGAAGTCCCCGTTCAGGCAATTCAGGCGCTGCCCTATTTGATGACCGTCATCCTGCTCGCCGGCGTTATTGGCCGCGCCACGCCGCCACGGGCATCTGGTATCCCCTACGTGAAGGAGCGCTGACATGAGCGATCTCGATCGGCTTTTCCAGGCTGCCCGCGCCGCTCAGGACAAGGCTTATGCGCCATATTCGCGCTTCAAGGTCGGCGCGGCTATCGCGTCCGTCGACGGTCGCATCTTCGCGGGCTGCAATGTCGAAAACGCGGCTTATCCGGTGGGAAGTTGTGCCGAAGCTGGAGCAATTTCGGCGATGGTCGCAGCCGGCGGCAGCCGGATCGCCGCAATCGTGGTCGTCGGGGACGGCGAACACCTGGTGACGCCATGCGGAGGGTGCCGACAGCGCATCCGGGAATTTGCCGGCCCCGATACCATGATTCACGTAGCGGGCCCTGCCGGCATCCGGCGCAGCTTCACGCTCGACGAATTGCTTCCGCACTCCTTCGGGCCGGACAACCTGACCGAACGATAGAGATGATCATGGAACATAAGATCACTGAGACGGCTGCGTATCTTCGCGAACGCGGTATATCCGGACCATTCGGGGCGGCCTTCGTGCTCGGCACCGGACTCGGGACACTCGTCGAGGAAGTGAGCAATCAAACCAGCCTCTCCTACAACGAGATCCCACATTTTCCGCAGAGCGGCGTTTCCGGTCACGCGGGAAAGCTCGTGGCCGGCACGCTGGAAGGCAAGCGTGTCCTGTTGCTGCAGGGGCGGGCGCATTATTACGAGACCGGCGATGCGGGGGCCATGCGCATTCCCGTCGGCGTGATCGCTTCGCTGGATATCCCGGTGTTGATTCTCACCAACGCGGCTGGCTCGGTTCGCGCCGATATTCGGCCGGGCAGCCTTGTGTCGATCAGTGACCATATCAATCTCGCGGGCGCCAACCCCCTCATGGGGGACACCACCGAGCGGCGCTTCGTTTCCATGACCGGGGCGTACGATGTCGAGCTGCGCGAAGTGCTACAGCGCGCCGCCGCAAGAGCGGGGATCACAGTGCCGGAGGGTGTTTATACGTGGTTTTCGGGACCCAGTTTCGAAACGCCGGCCGAGATTACGATGACGCAGGTTCTAGGCGGCGACCTCGTTGGAATGTCGACCGTGCCGGAGGTCATACTCGCGCGTTATTATGGGTTGAGGGTTGCGGCGATATCGCTTGTCACCAATCTTGCTGCCGGAATCGAAGGGGCGTCACCGTCTCACCAGGAAACCAAGGATACGGCCGCCGATGCCTCAACCGAATTCAAGCGGCTCGTCCGCTGCTTTATTGCGGAGTTGTCGTGATGTCCGATATTGAACGTGCAACCCGTGCGCTGCGCAGTCTCGACCTCACCGACCTTACGGACAATTGCACCGGCTTCGCAATTGACGAACTCTGTGCGAAAGCTCGTCATCCGCACGGGCCTGTCGCCGCGGTCTGTGTATGGCCGCAATTTGTTCAGCACGCAGCGGCAGCGCTGGAAGGGTCTTCGATCCGCGTCGCAACGGTGGTCAATTTTCCCGCCGGTGGAGAAGATGTGGCGCGAGTCTGCGACGACGCGGCGGAAGCGCTTGCGGACGGCGCAAACGAGATTGATCTGGTGTTGCCATATCATGCTGTCCGTCGCGGAGATCTGGCCATCGCTTCCGAAATGGTCGACGCGGTGCGCGAGAAAATCGGTGGGGATTATCTGCTCAAGGTGATCCTGGAGACGGGTGAGCTTGGCGACCCGGCGCTGATCGAGAGGGCGAGCAGGTTGGCGATTTCGTCCGGAGCCGATTTCATCAAGACTTCGACTGGCAAGACGCGCGTTTCGGCGACACCGGAGGCAGCCGAAATCATGCTGGAAGCCATCAGGGCTTCCGGCCGGCCGGTCGGCTTGAAGCCGTCGGGCGGAATTCGCACGCTTGCCGATGCGAAGATCTATCTCGATCTTGCCGATCGAATCATGGGTGCGGAGTGGGCATCCCCACGGACATTCCGCATCGGCGCAAGCAGCGTCTATGACGCGCTGATTGCCACCATCGAAGGGCGGTCTCAGGACGCGACCACCGGAGCCTATTGAAATGACGCTTCTCCCGCAGGAAATCATCCGCCGCAAGCGCGATGGCAGTGAACTCGATGCCGAGCAGATCGCGAGCTTTGTCGAAGGCATGACCTCGGGGCTTGTCTCGGAGGGGCAGGCGGCGGCGTTCGCGATGGCGGTGTTTTTCCGCGGATTGTCAGTCCCTGAACGCGTGGCGCTGACGCGCGCGATGACGTATTCCGGCGAAGTCTTGACATGGGATCTCCCCGGTCCTGTGCTCGACAAGCACTCGACGGGAGGTGTCGGCGACACGGTCAGCCTTGCCCTGGCACCGGCCGTGGCGGCGTGCGGCGGCTACGTGCCGATGATCTCCGGTCGCGGCCTCGGCCATACGGGGGGAACGCTCGACAAACTCGACGCGATTCCCGGCTACGTGTCGCAACCCGACATCGAGAGCTTCCGCCGCGTGACCCGCGAAGTGGGCTGCGCGATCATTGGCCAGACGGCCGATCTCGCGCCTGCCGACAAACGGCTCTACTCCATTCGCGACGTGACCGGGACGGTGGAATCGATTGACCTCATCACGGCGTCCATTCTGTCGAAGAAGCTGGCGGCCGGGCTACAGGGCCTCGTGATGGATGTGAAGTTCGGGTCCGGCGCCTTCATGGACAATGCGGCCGATGCGAAGAAGCTTGCGGAAAGTCTGGTCCTTGTCGCCAATGCCGCTGGTCTACCCACGAGCGCGTTGCTCACCGATATGAACGAGCCCCTTGCGTCTCATGCCGGTAACGCTGTGGAGATCGTCTACATCGCGGATTATCTGTCGGGCCGCCGACGCGAACCGCGCTTTCACGAAGTGACCGTGGAGCTGAGTGCCGAGATGCTGTTGCTCGGCAGGATCGCGTCAGACATCGATGACGCGCGCACGAAGATTGAACATGCAATTTCGTCGGGCCGGGCGGCGGAGATTTTCCAACGTATGGTCGCTGCCCTAGGCGGCCCGCACGACCTTGTCGAACAACCGATGCTGCATTTGAGAAGTGCGCCGGTCATCCGGGCGGTTCACCCGGAGCGGCATGGGACCGTGCACCGGATCAGGACCCGCGATACCGGGGTGGCGGTCGTAGCGTTGGGCGGTGGGCGCACGCGCCCACAGGATGCGGTCAATCACGCGGTAGGATTGACGGATCTTGCCGGCATTGGCGATGACGTCGATCACGAACGTCCCCTCGGGATCGTCCATGCGCAGACGGAAGAAGACGCAGAAGCGGCCGCGCGCGCACTGAGACGCGCCTACAAGCTTGGCGATGGACCTGCTGAAAGCGGCATCACCGTGCTTGAAAGGATCGGCGCCTAAGCAGCGTGGGCGTTCAATCGTTTGATGGCGGTGATCGGTCCATAGCTCACAGCGCGGATGCGTTTTTCGGCGACGGCCAAGGGTTCAATCAAGACCGTCATAGTGTGACCGGTCGCGTGAATGATGCGGGTCTCGTCCAGCATGATCGCCACATGCCCTTTCCAGAAAACGAGGTCTCCGCGGCGCAGACCACCCAGGTCCGGCAGGATTTCGACGGAAGTGCCGAGCGCTTGCTCCTGCATATCGCTGTCGCGCGGGGCAGGAATCCCTGCAGCGAGCAGGGATGTTTGCGCCAGGCCCGAACAATCGATGCCGATGCTAGTCTTGCCGCCCCACAGATAGGGTGTGTGCAGAAAACACTCCGCGACCGCTACAAAGTCGTCAGCATCCTGCCCGATCTCTCTGAGATGCGCCGCGATCACGTATCCGCCGGTGGCGAGGCGCGCATAATCGCCGTCAATTTCGGAAACGTTGACGCGGCTGTTCAGGCTCAGCAGCCCCTCGTTCGGAAGCTTCAGGGTGGGGCCGGGATAGATAAAGGTGCGAAGTGCGCTCACACGATGGGAAGGCTCGGCCGCCAGATCTCCCAAAGCCGTTGTGGGCAGGTATCCCACATAGCCATCGTCCCGCAATTGGGCCCAAGACCATCCGTCTCCCTCGTCGAATACGTCCACGATCTCGCCGAAGAGCGCCTGCGTGTCCACAGGTGCATCCGAGGAGGGATGCCGGTGAAGGGATTGGTACGACGCGATGACGCGCTTGGCCGTTCCCGCAGCGAAGCGCTCGGCCGCGACCTTCCCGCGGAGATTCTCGGCAGCCAGGTCGGGGCGAGAGGCGGTAATCCGGCGGTCGAAATTCATCTCGGCAGCTCCCTGGCGCGAGCCGTGATGATATCGCCGAGGCGCTCTACCGCCAAGGCGCCGACGACTGTGCGCTGTATGACGACGTTTCGCCGGTCGATCTCGTCGCGCCGCCGCGACACAAAATCGAGCTTTCCCATCGTGTCCAGCGCGCGCGTGATCACCGGTTTCGTAACGCCGAGCTTATGTGCGAGACCGCGAACCGTGTGGGGTGGCGATTCGAGATAGATCGTCAGGAGGATGGCGATCTGACGTGATGACAGATCTCCGCCCTGGTGCACGAGATCAAGATGGACGTCGTGCCAAAGTCGGAGGCTTTGCGAGGTTCGAAGATCAACAGCCATTGCGTCCCAATCGTTTCGGCGCAGTATTGTTGCATTCCGGAACAGCTGCGAGAAGCCCTCCAATGTCTGCCTCAGGCTGGGTAGCGCTCCCTGAGGAGGGAATACATCAGGCGCGCTGCCTGAACGTCGCCGCCTTCCGGTCTCCCCGGCCTCGTTGCGTTGCTCCACGCGAAGATGTCGAAGTGGACATAGGATGTCGCCGGCGAAACAAAGCGGCGCAGGAACAACGCGGCCGTCATCGATCCCGCCATCGGGCCGCCAGTGTTGTTCATATCCGCAAACTTGGAATCAAGCAGCGATTGGTAAGGATGCCAGAGCGGCAGGCGCCACACCGGGTCGTTGACAGCCGTTCCGTGCGCGGCGATTTCCGTTGCGAGCGCATCGTCGTCTGTAAAAAATGGCGGCAATTCCGGGCCGAGCGCGACGCGCGCCGCACCTGTAAGTGTAGCGAAGTCAACGATGAGGTCAGGATTTTCCTCGTCTGCGAGCGTCAATGCATCGGCGAGGATGAGCCTTCCCTCCGCGTCGGTGTTTCCGATCTCAACGCTGATGCCCTTGCGGCTTGGCAGGATGTCGCCGGGCCGAAAGGCGTTGCTGGAGATCGAGTTTTCCACGGCCGGAATGAGGACTCGCAGCCGCACGGGAAGTTTCGCTCCCATGATCATGTCCGCTAGGGCCAATGCGGCGGCAGCGCCGCCCATGTCCTTGCGCATCATCAGCATCGACGAAGGCGGTTTGATATCAAGGCCGCCGGTATCGAACGCCACGCCCTTGCCCACCAGGGTGATGCGTGGAGCCGTTTCGCTGCCCCATGAGAAGTCGATCAATCGCGGTGCGATGGCCGATGCGCGTCCAACAGCGTGAATCATCGGCAAGTTCTCGACGAGAAGATCATCGCCGACGATGCTCCTGAAGGTCGCGCCGTGATTGTTGGCGAGGATTCGGGCTGCGGCCTCAATGCCGTCCGGACCGAGGTCGCTTGTCGGCGTGTTGATGAGATCGCGGCTGGTGTTCACCGCATCGGCTATGCGCGATATCTCGGCAGCGTCCACTCCTTCGGGCACGACAAGTCTTGCCAAACGCGCAGCACCTTTCCGATAGCGGTCAAATGCGTATGCGTTGAGGAGCCATGCGAGTGTTGCGAGCGCCGGGTTCTGCGACGGCGTTTCCAACCGGTAGGTGCCTTCCGGCAAAAGGCTGGAAAGCTTCCCGACAAGAAACGGGTCGACGTGTTTCGCGTTCTCGCCCTCGATACCGAAGGCGACCCCCAGAAGAGTACCGTCGGAATTCGGCACGACACAGTGCCGACCTGCTTTCGGTTCATACCCCTGCGCGGTCACGAATGTGCGGGCGCTCGCCGGCAACCTCGCGCGAATACCCTCCCAGGTGCGTTCGCTCGCCAGCCAGATCGGAAGCGAAGCCTGTGAGGAGGAGACGAGAAGCGGGTGGGACATGGATATACTCGTGTGACGAAACAGCCCGGTGCAGATTGCCCGGGCAATTTATCGCGGATCAAATGGTCTGGTTATAACCGCCGACTTCATCGTTCTCGCGCAGAACATCGTCAACGACCTTGAACATCTCGCGCATCCGCGCTTCGGATACCGGGCTCTCGACCACCACCACGAGTTCGGGCTTGTTGGACGAGGCGCGCACGAGGCCCCACGTGCCGTCGTCGGTGACAACGCGCACGCCATTCACGGTGATGAGATCGACGATTGGATGGCCCCCGACCGTCTCGCCCCTCTGGCTGATCTCCGAGAAACGCTTCACCACACGCTCGACCACGTCATACTTCACCTCGTCGGCACATTTTGCCGCCATGGTCGGCGAACCCCAGGTCTTGGGCACGGCATTGTAGAGGTCAGCCATGGATTTTTGGGGATTGCGGTCGAGCATTTCGCAAACCGCGATGGCCGTCAGAAGACCGTCGTCATAGCCGCGTCCCACCGGCTTATTGAAGAAGAAGTGCCCGGATTTCTCGAAGCCCGCGAGCGCAGACAATTCGTTGACGCGTCGCTTGATGTAGGAATGGCCGGTTTTCCAGTAATCGGTCTTCGCACCCTGCGCTTTCAGCTCCGGGTCGGTCGCGAACAAGCCAGTCGATTTGACGTCGACGACGAATTGCGCATTCGGGTGCAGCTTCGAGAGATCGCGCGCAAGCATCACGCCGATCTTGTCGGCGAAGATCTCATCGCCATTGTTGTCGACGACACCGCAACGATCGCCATCGCCGTCAAAACCCAAACCAACATCGGCGCCGGTTTCGCGCACCTTGTCGGCGATCGCGTGCAGCATCTTCATGTCTTCGGGGTTGGGGTTGTAACGCGGGAATGTATGGTCGAGCTCGGCGTCGAGCGGAATCACCTCACAGCCGATCATCTCAAGCATCTGCGGGGCGAATGCGCCGGCGGTGCCGTTGCCACAGGCTGCGACGACTTTCAGCCTACGTTTCAGTTTCGGCCGATCCGTCAGATCGGCGATATAACGGTCCCGGAAATTGGAAACGAATTCGTAGCTCCCGCCCTCGCGCAAAGTGAACGCCGCATTCATCACGATGTCTCGCAGGCGACCCATCTCCTCCGGTCCGAAGGTCATCGGGCGGTTCGCCCCCATCTTCACGCCGGTCCAGCCATTGTCGTTATGCGACGCGGTCACCATTGCGACGGCCGGACAATCGAGCTCGAACTGCCCGAAATACGCCATCGGCGAAAGTGCCAGCCCGACGTCCTTCACGCGTAAACCAGCGGCCATCATGCCGGAAATCAGCGCGTATTTGATCGACGAAGAATAGCCGCGGAAATCATGGCCGGTGACGAGGTCAGGACGGACGCCCATCTCATGGATCAGCGTGCCGAGGCCCATCCCCAGCGCCTGAATGCCCATGAGGTTGATTTCCTTCTCGAAGAGCCAACGGGCATCGTATTCCCGGAACCCGGTCGGCTTCACGAGAGGAAAGGACTCATACTCGAAGGTATTCGGCGAGAGGGCGGTTTGTGGCTTGGGGAACATGGTCCATCCAGACAGGAGGGTGGTAGGAGCGGAACGTTTAGGATATCGCGATGAACGAAGGGTGACCACCCTTCCGATTGCCATGAGGCGAGAGCAGGGCGCTGCGTGCCTTGGCCATCACGGCACGCCTCCCTCGTGCAGAATGCGGGCCAATCCGGCGAAAAGTGCGGCCTTGGGCGACCTCGTCCTGGTCTCGATCCCCCGACGTGCCAGCGCCTCCTCGTAGAGAGCCGCCCGCGGAGAATCGGCCAGGATCGTCACCAGCGAAGCCTGACGAAATTGCGACAAGGCGCCGTTCAGTTCGTCTCCCGTCAGAAGACCGGACAGATAGGGCCTGAGAAGGTCGCTTTTCATGCGGCCCGACACGACGGCGGCCCGAGCGCCGAAGAGCAGGTGAAGGAGGCCGACGCGCCGGTCGTCGCCATCACCGGAATTCCGCTCGGCAGCCTCAAGGCCAAGGTCGAACCCAGCCGGATCTTCCGGCTCGCTGGCCGGTCGCCCGATCATCGAATGCTCGAGCAGCAACGAGTACATCTCCCCCGTCATATAGGTGGCGAAGCGATCGATCCGGCCGTCTTTCATGGCGATCCATTTTGGATGCGTTCCCGGAGAGCAAACCAGCCCGTCCCGAACGCCAGACCCGAGTGCAAGTGTTTCTTCTCCACGAAGGACATCGGCTGCGCCTGGAAAGGGTTCGCAGAATAACCCCGGCACAATATGTGCGTTGCGGCCGTTTCCGATATCAACCGGGATCATCGCACGGGCGATTTCCACGGGACCGGCGGGACAAACCGCATAGGGGGCCATGACCCAACCTTCGCGGCTGCCGACCATTCCCACCAAAAGGACCGGCGGCATTCGGCTCCGCCGCAAGCCAACGTCCGCACTGGCGCTGGAACACCCCGGCGTGTTCGCCGGTTTGCAGTGCCGAAACGCCATCGTCTGAAGCGACCTCCTCAAGGACATCCTCGCCTTCGACCAGATAGGCGCGAAAGCGCGTCGTTCCCCAATCGGCAACAATGAAGCGCAAATTCGATCCCCGCTCTGCTCTGCTTGGCTTCAGCTTCAACCGACGAGATGCTCAGCGCGTTCCGTACATGCGGTCGCCGGCGTCTCCGAGGCCCGGCAGTATATAGCCATGATCGTTGAGACGTTCGTCGATGGCCGCTGTCCAGATGTGAACATCCGGATGCGCGCCGCGCAGCTTTTCGATTCCCTCGGGAGACGCCAGGAGGCAGACAAATCGCAGGTCCTTGGCGCCGCGCTCCTTCAGCCGGTCGATCGCCGCCACGGCGGAATTCGCGGTCGCCAGCATGGGGTCGAGAACGAGGACCATGCGATCCGCAAGATCGGATGGCGCCTTGAAATAATACTCGACAGCCTGCAGGGATTCCGGATCACGATAAAGCCCGATATGCGCTACGCGCGCAGCAGGCACGAGTGTCAACATGCCGTCGAGAAAGCCTACGCCCGCCCGAAGGATCGGCGCCAGCACGAGCTTTTTTCCGGCGATCTGCGCACCCTCCATTTTCATCATGGGGGTTTCGATCTCGATACGCTCGATCGGAAGGTCCCGCGTGACCTCGTAGCAGAGCAGCATTCCGATTTCGTTCAAAAGCTGTCGAAAGCCTTTCGTCGAACGTTCTTTCTCTCGCATCAGGGTCAGCTTGTGCTGTACCAGCGGATGATCGACGACCGTAACACCCTGCATTCGCTTGCTCTCGTTCTGTTTATCTGTTCGTTCGATTAGAACACGGTGCCGTCGCTGACGACAGAAACTGGAGGGGAACCGTCGCGCCGTTTCTCTCTGGCCAATCGGCGGCCTGTAGCCCAGGTGCCACCTTCCAGCACTTTTGCGAGAGGGAAACGCTTTGCATCGAGTCCAAGTTTTTCTCGAATGGGTTCAGCGATCAGATCGAGAAGCGCAACCGTCAGTGCGCGCCACTCGACCACGAGGGTGGAATCGACCGCCTGCGCGCTTTCGGCTTCGACCGGATCTTTCAACGTGATGACGCCTGAATCGAGAAAAAGCCCGCCGTTGCGGTATTCCGGAAGTCCGGTCAGATCGTCAAGGTCAGTGACTGTGTATCCGGCCCATTCAAGGGGCTCGATGAGCGAATAAGCGAGCCATTGCGAAAGCTTGTGAAACGGCACCAGATTGTTGGTTTCGTCCGCTGTCTCCATGGCGGGATGCCGCCATGTGTCGCCGAGATCCGTACCCGCGAGCGCGATCCGCCCGGGCCAGATCGGTCCGAGATGGGCCAGCAGCGCGTTGAGGATCGACGTAGCCTTGATCTGATCGTCATTCGCGTCGGCAATGATGACGTCGAACAATCCGCCGGGCCTGCGGATCGTCGTGCTGGCCGAAAATGTCGGGGTTGATGGCAACGGTTCGTCCAAGACGATTGAGCAAAGCCGCGCGGCCTTCCAGCCCAACGAGCGGATTGGCCTCTGCCACCTGAAATCCTTGAGCAAGATCATCAGCCGTCAGTGTGAGCAGCACGTCCGCATCCACTCGGTAAGGATCGTTGGGATTGCTCGAAAACAATCCGCCGATGAACATCTCGAAGCTTGCGATCGCGAGCCCTTCGGAACGGCTGTACGTTTCGCCGGTGCGACCTTCCACGTAGCGCCATGCGGGTCCGGCTCCGGCATCCAGCAGAACGGACACGATAGCGAGATCGAAAGCGGCGCGCGCCATCTGCCCAACATCGGTCCAAGGAGCGCTGTGCATGACGGCTCCCCAGCGCTCGTGGCCGCCGGCCGAAAAATGTCGCCAGCGGGCATGGAATGGGATTTCGAGGGACGGATAGGCTTCGCGAATGGTGGCCACGACTTCGTCCGCGCAGGCGTCGAGCCGGGTCAGGTCAACCCGGAAGTGCTCGAGTCGGTCATCGAGACCGAGCCGAAGCATCCGATGTGCCCGCTCACGGACCGCAGCCGCGCTCAGCAGGCTCATTGCCGCTTGTTTTTCCAGAGATTGACCCGGGTATTCGGTCACAAAGCGCTCCGACAAATCATAGAGAAAGCGATACCACACATCCCTGGCGGCTTAGGATGTCCCGCCGCAGGGATCTCGGGTCAAGGTTAAACACCAGAAGGTAACGGCGAAAGGCCTAGAAGCGATCGAGATCGCGGCCTTTGACCCGATCGAGGTCAGGCGCGTCGGCAGGACCTTCGGGAGTGTAGTACCCGGCCGCCTTCTTGGCCTCGATTTCCACCTGTGCGTCCGGTGGCACCAGTTCGGGAGGAATGGGCACCCGCTCGACCACCTCGATGCCCGACCCCACGATGGCGTCATATTTCATGTTCGACATCGACATCAGCCGATCGATGCGGCGGATGCCCAGCCAGTGCAGGATATCGGGCATCAGCTGCTGAAACCGCGCGTCCTGTACTCCGGCCACGCATTCGGTTCGTTCGAAATAGGTGGAGGCGGAGTCGCCGCCTTCCTGGCGCTTGCGGGCGTTATAGACGAGGAATTTGGTGACCTCTCCGAGGGCGCGCCCTTCCTTGCGGTTGTACGCGATCACGCCGACGCCGCCATTCTGTGCCTCTCGCACCAATTCCTCGATGCCATGGACCAGATAGGGACGGCAGGTGCAGATATCGGAGCCGAATACGTCGGAGCCGTTGCACTCGTCGTGCACGCGGCAAGCGATGCGGCGCTTGTCATCGCCCAACCCGGCCACGTCACCCATGATGTACACGGTGATGTTGCCGATCGGCGGCAGGAACACGTTCATGTCCGGGCGCGTGACCAGCTCGGGAAACATGCCGCCCGTCTGCTCGAACAAGGTACGGCGCAATTCGCCCTCGGACGTTCCGAATCGGGCGGCGACGCCCGGCAGATACCAGACAGGGTCGACGGCGACCTTCGTTACCGAAATATCGCCGCTCTGGTGGAGAACCGTACCGTCGGCCTTCAGCCTCTTGGCGCTCATTGCCCCTAAAATTTCGGGCATGTTGAGACGCGCCTTGGTGATGGCGATGGTGGGCCGAATATCCAGTCCGCCCGCAATCTCCTCAGCGTAAATTTCCCCCACCATGTGGCCCCATGGATCGAGCGACACGATTTTCCCGGGCTCGGACCATTGCGGATGCGGCCCGATAATGGCGGTAGGATGGGTGTTGTGCAGGTCTGGCCTGGCCAGCGGATTGAGTGCCCGGGCCGAAATCGCGAGGGCGCGGTAGAGCGCATAGGAGCCGCCGTGGGCGCCAATGACGTTCCGGTCTGCCGGGTTGGTGACCGAGCCGACGATCGGTCCGCGGGCTTTCGGATCGCCCGCTCCCCAAACGACCGGCCGTCGCGCCGTCGCGGTGTTGGGCTCGGGATGTGACGTCAGCCTGATATGCGTCGAACGATTGGGCGAATTCATTACTGATCTTCCACGCAAGGAGCCGGAGGATTCTCGAAGGATCGTGCGCAGAGCCTCCCGACACTGGAACGAGCGTGATCCAAAGTAACGACGGCGTCAACGTGCCAGAATATCGCCGGCATTGCAGTCACTTATGGCCAGGCAGTCCCTTTGCCGGACGAAGCGACACCAAGATGCGACAGCACCTTGGCGCCGATGTCGGCGAAACTCTCCCGGCGCCCGATCGGTCCGGCTGCCACGTTGGGACCGAAACACAGGATTGGCGTGTGTTCGCGGGTATGATCGGTCCCTTGCCAACTCGGGTCGTTGCCATGATCGGCGGTGATGATGGCAAGGTCGCCTTCACGCAAAGCTGCCTGGATTTCGGGCACACGCCGATCGAAGTCCTCGAGTGCCGCCGCATATCCCGGGATGTCGCGGCGGTGGCCGTATTCGCTGTCGAAATCGACCAGATTGGCGAAGACGAATCCGCCATCCGGCAGGGTTTTCATGGCCACAATGGCAGCGGACAGGCAGGCGTCGTTGCCATGCGGCTTGACCTCCCGACCCGTGCTCCGATGAGCGAAAATGTCGCCTATCTTGCCGACCGTGACGATGGTCCGGCCGGCTTTTGTAAGCTCATCCAGGATCGTGTCTTTTGGCGGCTGAGTAGCGAAATCTCTGCGGTTTCCGGTTCGTACGAAACCGGCCTCTCTCGTCCCCACGAAGGGACGAGCGATGACACGCCCGATATTGAGCGGGTCGCAAAGCTCGCGGGCAATGCGGCAGATTTCGTAGAGCCGATCGAGGCCGAACGTCTCCTCGTGGGCCGCGATCTGCAGAACGCTGTCGACCGACGTGTAGCAGATGGGTTGTCCCGTCCGCACGTGCTCGGCACCGAATTCGTCGATAATGTCCGTCCCCGAGGCGTGCTTGTTGCCAAGGATGCCCGGCAACTTTCCACGTGCGGTCAGTGCGCTGGTCAGCGGCTCCGGAAATGTCGGGACGGTATTTGGAAAATAGCCCCAGTCGAAATCCACCGGCACGCCTGCGATTTCCCAATGACCGGATGGTGTGTCCTTGCCCTTCGATGTTTCGACCCCGTAACCCCAGGCGCCTTCCATCACCCCCGAGGCGCGAAGCCCCGGCGGCAGTCGACCGGTAGAGGCCTCACATGCGAGGCCGAGCCCGAGGGCCGAAAGATGGGGCAAAGACAGCGGACCTTTCCGCAATCCGTCCCTGTCGCCGCGGCCTTCCGCGCAGGCCTCTGCGATATGGCCGAGGGTGTCGGCGCCGGCGTCGCCATAATCCCCCGCGTCCTTAGCACCGCCGATGCCGACCGAATCCAGCACGATGATGAGAGCACGGGGCATCGCGACGTCCTTCAGCGTGTTTCGTTGATACGGCATTACAACGCTGCGGTCGAAACGTCTAATGCGGGTTCGGGCTCGAATGGACACGCGCATGGCCGTGATCATGGTCATGATCGTGTTCGTGGGCGGGCTCCGATGCATCGAGCGGGCATTTTTCGGCGGAACGGCCGCTGGTCGGATCTCCGACCTCGATCTGTATCGTCGCGTGACCGATGCCGAAATCGCGATTTCAATGTCTGTTGAACCTCGGCCAGAAAGTCGTTGCCGGGGTGGCCGGTCGGCATCACGAGGTGAACGGTCAGCGCAATATCCGTGGTGCTCACCGCCCAGACGTGAAGGTGATGGACCCGCGCCACGCCAGGTATTCCCTCCAAGGCGGACCGGACCTCCCGCACCGCGATCGAATCAGGCACCCCCTGTAATGACAGCGTCAGCGATTGGCGGAGAAGGTCCCAGGTGGTCCAGACGATCACGCCCGCGATGAAGAGGCTGATCACCGGGTCGATCCACGTTGCGCCGGTCCAGAGAATGACCGCACCGGCGATGACGACGCCAAGCGACACTGCCGCATCGGCCGCCATGTGCAGAAATGCACCACGGATGTTGATGTCGTCTTTGCTGCCGCGCATGAACATCCAGGCCGTCACGCCATTGACGAGGATGCCGATGCCGGCAACCGCCATCACGGTGATCGCGGCCACCGGCGCGGGATTGATGAGGCGGTCGATCGATTCCCAGACGATCCCTCCAACGGCAACAAGAAGGAGCAGAGCGTTGAACAATGCGGCGAGGATTGTGCTGGAGCGCAAGCCATAGGTGAAGCGCTGAGAAGTTCCGCGCTTTGCGAGCAGCGCTGCGCCGCCCGCAATGGCAAGGCCCAGCACGTCGCTGAGATTGTGACCTGCATCCGAGAGGAGCGCCATGGAATCCGCGAGAAAACCATAGGTCGCTTCGATGAAGACGAAGGCCAGATTGAGCACGACGCCGATCAGGAAAGCGCGGCCGTGCCCGGTGGGATGGCCGTGGCCGTGATGTGAATGGCCGGCGTGGGAATGGTGACTGTGCATGATGATCGCCGGGGTTATTGCTTGACGGCGCCGATAACATCGGCGTCGAGATTGAAGGCGGCGGCGAACAGCGCGCGCGTGTAGTCGGTCTCGGGCGCGTTGAAAATGCGCTCCGCCGAACCTTGTTCGACGACCTTGCCATTCTGCATCACGATGACGTGGTTCGCCAAGGCGCGGACCACCCTCAGGTCATGGCTGATGAACATATACGCGAGATTGCGGCGCTTCTGCAGGTCGCGAAGCAATTCGACGATCTGCACCTGCACCGACATATCGAGCGCCGAGGTGGGCTCGTCGAGCACGATGAATTGTGGCTCAAGTGCTATCGCTCGCGCGATTGCGATGCGTTGCCGCTGCCCTCCCGAGAACTCGTGCGGGTAACGGTCCATGGTCGCGGGATCAATGCCGACATCGAACAGCGCCTGCGCGACGATCGCGCGCCGATCCAGATAGCTCAGGTCCTTATTTTGCACCTGCAAACCTTCCGCCACGATTTCTGCCACCGACATGCGCGGCGACAGGGAACCGTAGGGATCCTGGAACACCACCTGAAGGTCCTTGCGCATCGGTCGAATGTCGCTCGATCGCAAGCCGTCGATCCGGTTGCCCAGGAACACGATCGGCCCTTCGGAAGAGACCAGTCGGATGATCGCCAGTCCGAGTGTCGTCTTCCCCGATCCCGATTCACCGACGATCCCGACCGTTTCACCTTTGCGGATACGCACCGAGACGCCGTCGACCGCCTTCACGTGCCCGACAATCGTCCGGAAAAATCCCCGCTTGATCGGAAACCAAACTTTGATGGGACCCGCCTCGACGACAGTCGGAGCGTCATTGGCCACAGGGTTTGCGCGTCCCTTCGGCTCCGCTGCCAGAAGCTTCTTGGTATATTCGTGCTGGGGATCGCCGAAGACATGCTCGACCGTACCCTGTTCGACGATTTGGCCCTTCAGCATTACGCAGACGCGGTCCGCCACCTTGCGGACGATACCGAGATCGTGCGTGATGAAAAGCATCGACATGTTGAGGCGGCTCTTGAGCTCCGCCAGCAACTTCAGGATCTGCGCCTGTACGGTGACGTCGAGGGCCGTGGTCGGCTCGTCGGCGATGAGAAGATCGGGCTCGTTGGCAAGACACATGGCAATCATCACGCGCTGACGTTGCCCGCCGGAAAGCTGATGCGGATAAGCGCCCAGCCTGCTTTCCGCATCGCGAATGCCCACCAGCGCCAGAAGTTCCAAGGTGCGGGCTCGCGCATCCCGGTCCGACATTCCTCGATGAACCTTCAGGATTTCGCCGACCTGCCGCTCGATCGTGTGGAGAGGGTTGAGCGATGTCATGGGTTCCTGAAACACCATGGTGATGTCTTCGCCGCGCACCCGACGCATGGCGTTCTCGTCCGACAAAATCAAATCCTGTCCTTTGAACAGGATGCGTCCCGACGGATGATGTGCTGACGGGTAGGGCAGAAGCTTCAGGATCGACAGTGCGGAAACGGATTTTCCAGACCCGGATTCGCCCACCAGCGCAACCGTCTCGCCATGCCGGATGTCGAATGAAATGCGATCGACCGCGAGCTGGTCTTCGCCGGACTGGCGAAAGGCGACGGACAGATCCTGTACGGAGATGAGCGGTTCTATCATTGGAATGCCTTGCGCGGATCGAACGCGTCGCGCACCGCCTCGCCGATGAAGATCAGCAGGCTGAGCATGAGGGCGATCACAAAAAAACCGGTCAATCCGAGCCACGGTGCCTGCAGGTTCGCCTTGCCTTGCGCCAGCATCTCGCCGAGCGACGGCGAGCCGGGAGGAAGACCGAACCCAAGGAAGTCCAGGGAGGTCAGCGTGGCGATGGAGCCGTTGAGAATGAACGGCAGAAATGTCAACGTCGCCACCATGGCGTTCGGCAGAAGATGCCTGAACATGATGCTGACGTTGGACAGCCCCAAAGCGCGTGCAGCGCGCACGTATTCGAGGTTGCGGGCGCGCAGGAATTCGGCACGGACGACGCCAACCAGCGAAACCCACGAAAACAGCAAAAGGATGCCCAGCAGAATGAAGAAACTCGGTGTGATGATCGCCGATATGATGATGAGGAGATACAAGGCCGGGATCGCCGTCCAGACCTCGATGAAGCGTTGGAACAGCAGGTCGACCCAACCGCCGAAATAACCCTGCACCGCGCCCGCCAGAACGCCCACGACGGACGATATGCCGGCGAGAATGAGCCCGAAGAGGACCGAGATTCGGAAACCATAAATCAGTCGCGCAACGACGTCTCGCCCCTGGTCGTCGGTGCCAAGCCAGTTCCATTCGATATCGCGGCACCCGGTTCCGCCGTTCCGCTCGGCGATGGAACGGCATTGCGCATCATCAAGCATCCATGTGGGAGGCGCAGGCGCCGGTACAGGCAGGTCGAGATTGTGGGTATTGTACGAGAATCTGATGGGAGCCCACAGGATCCACCCGTTCGCCTCGATCTCCTTCGAGATCACCGGATCGCGGTAATCGGTCACTGCGAGAAAGCCGCCGAACTTTTCCTCGGGATACTCGGTGAGAACCGGCGACAGCAACTCTCCTTTGTAGGAGACGAGAATGGGTTTGTCGTTGGCCAGAAATTCGGCAAACAAGCTGAGGACGAACAGGACCACAAAGATCCAGAAGGACCAGTAGCCACGCCTGTTGGCTTTAAAGTTCTTCAGGCGGCGTCGGTTGAGAGGCGAGAGCTTTACCAGGCCTTGCTTCGGCATCGGCGGCGCGACAGGAGCCAAGGCGGGGGCGGGAAGAACGATGTTCTCGTTCATCTCAAACCTCCCGCGTTTCGAAGTCGATCCGCGGATCGATCCACGTATAGGTGAGGTCCGACAAAAGGTTTACGGCGAGACCGACGAGCGAGAAGATATAGAGGTTTGCGAAAACAACCGGATAATCCCGGTTGACGATGGACTCGAACGAAAGCAATCCGAGCCCATCCAGTGAAAAGATCGTCTCGATCAACAGCGCTCCGGCGAAAAACGCCCCGATGAAGGCGCCGGGGAATCCCGCGATCACGATCAACATGGCGTTGCGAAAGACGTGGCCGTATAGAACCTGCCGTTCGGACAATCCTTTCATTCGGGCCGTGACGACGTATTGCTTGCGAATCTCATCCAGAAACGAATTTTTCGTCAGCAGGGTCGACGTTGCAAACGCCCCAAGCGCCATAGCGGTGATCGGCAGCGTGATATGCCAAAGATAGTCCAGCACCTTGCCGCCGAGGGAAAGCTGGTTCCAGTTCTCGGACGTGAGTCCCCGCAGCGGAAATATCTGCCAGAACGATCCACCCGCGAAAAGTACGATCAGCAGGATGGCGAAAAGAAAACCCGGAATGGCGTAGCCGATGATGACGATCCCGGATGTCCAGACGTCGAACGAGGACCCATCCTTGACGGCCTTGCGGATACCGAGAGGAATCGAGATCGCATAGGAGAGAAGCGTCATCCACAATCCAAGCGACACCGAAACCGGAAGCTTCTCGCCGATGAGCTGCAGCACAGAGATGTCGCGAAAATAGCTTTTGCCAAAATCGAAACGCGCATAATCCCAGAGCATCTTGAAGAAGCGCTGGTAGGCCGGCTTGTCGAAACCGAACTGGGTCTCGAGCTGCTTGATGAATTGAGGGTCGAGGCCTTGCGCGCCGCGGTAGCGCGAAGACGATTGGTCGCCGCCCCCGCCAGCTGAACTTTGACCGCCTGCGAAATCGCCGCCGCCACCGGAGATACGGGAGGTGGCTCCGGTATCCTGCCCCTGAAGCTGCGCGATGATCCGCTCGACCGGGCCGCCTGGCGCGAACTGCACGATCGCAAACGAGATCAGCATGATCCCGAACAAGGTCGGAACCATGAGGAGGATGCGGCGCGAGATATATGCGAGCATCAGGCTCTTTCGGTTTCCCGGCTGACACGGCCGAGGTGGCTTTCACTAGTTCCGGATGTGTTATTCAAGCCCTATCCTAACATGCGGTCGAATGACAAATTAAGCGTTCCCGGTTCAGGCACGGCCGATCCGTTTTGCCTTCTCGAGATCGTGCCACCAGGTCCCGGGTGCTCCGGAATCGAGCTTGGGCTTGGTTGCGGGACGCTCGAATTCGTCCCAATAGGCCAGCCAGTCATTTCCCTTGAACCACATCGGGACCCAGTAGCGGTTTGCGCGCAGCACTCTGTCCAGCGCGCGGCAGGCGAACACGAGCTCCTCGCGAGTGCCGGCATTAGCGATCCGGTCGACGAGGGCGTCGACTGCCGGGTCGGCGATTCCCGCGATGTTGCGGCTTCCCGGTGCCTTTCCGGCCTGCGATCCATAAACGACGCGCAGACTGTCCCCAGGCGTTCCGGCGCCGCTCAGTGCGCGGCTCGACATGTCGAAATCGTACTCGTCCATGCGGCGCTGATACTGGGCCGCATCCACGATGCGCGAGCGCGCCTCGATGCCGAGCTTCTTCAAATTGGCCTGAAAGGGCTGCGTGTGGGGCTGCAACGCGGTTTGAAAATCCAGAAACTCGATCGTAAACGGCTGGCCGTTCGGGAGTTTGAGCACCGCTCCTTCGCGCTTGCACCCGGCCTCGCGCAAAAGCTCGTCGGCACGTCGAAGGAGCTGCCGGTCCTGACCCGATCCATCCGACACCGGCGGCATGACAGGTTCGCCGAAGACTTCCTTCGGAAGGTTCGGGCGAAACGGCTCAAGAAGCGCGAGTTCTTCGGACGAGGGCATTCCTTCGGCCTTCATGTCCGTATTCTCGAAATACGACGTGAGACGCTTGTACGATCCGAACATGATGTTGGCGTTGGTCCACTCGAAATCGAACGCCAAGCCGATGGCCTCGCGGATGCGCGGATCCTTGAAAGCCTCGCGCCGGGTGTTGAAGTACCAGCCCTGAATAGGGGCGGGCGCATCGTTGGCGATGGTTTCCTTCTTGACGCGCCCCTCGCGCAGCGACGGGAAGTCATAACCGGTTGCCCAGGTCCGTGACGTGAACTCCTCCTGGAAGTTCAGGGTGCCGTTCTTGAAGGCTTCAAACGCCACAGTGCGGTCGCGGAAGTATTCATAGCGGATGTGGTCGAAATTGTTCTGTCCGACATTGACCGGCAAGTCCTTCGCCCAGTAATCCTGCACCCGATCCAGCTCGATGAAACGTCCGGTTTCGAATCGGCCGACCTTATAGGGCCCGGAACCGAGGGGGGCCTCCAGTGTCGCGGCCTCGAAATCCCGCCCCTGCCAATAGCGTTCGGAAAAAATGGGCATCCCGGCGACGACGAGATGAAGGTCGCGGCTGCGTTGCGGCGAGAAGCGCACGACCAGAAGGTCCTCTGCTTCGGCTTCGGCGGAATCCATTTGCGTCAGGATCGAACGAAATACCGGGTGGCCTTTCTCCTTCAGGGTTTTGAGCGAGAACGCCACATCCTTTGCGCCGAGGCGCGAACCGTCATGGAAGCGTGCTTCCGGACGCAACCGAAACCGGTACGATAACTTGTCTTCAGAGGCTTCTGCGCTTCTTGCAACGAGGCCGTATACGGCATCCGGCTCGTCGCCCGATCCCATCATCAGCGTGTCGAACGTGGCGGGAATCCCCGCTGCTCCGTCACCCCTGAGAACGAATACGTTCAGAGTGTTGAAAGTGTCGAAGTTCTGGTTCCCGGTGGTTTGGCGAATCTGGATGGCCAGCGTCCCGCCTTTTGGCGCGGATGGATTGACGTAGTTGAAATGCTTGAAATCCGCCGGATAGTTCAGATCGCCGAAGCTCGACATGCCGTGGGTCTCGCGGCCAGCGCCACCAGCAATAACCCGGCCGGCTCGCGAGACGACAAGGCCCGCGGCCGCGCCCGTCGCAAGCAAGCGTCTGCGTGTTAGGAAACTCACCTGATCGCTCCCGTCTTGTCTGCCTTGGCCCGATCGAACCACCAGATTGTCGGAAAGCCTGAAGCTCCGTAGCGCGGGAGCGTTTCAGGATGGCTGAAGCGGTTCCAGCGGGCGGTCCGTTGCGTTCTGGAGGTCCATTGCGGCACCATGTAGTCGTGGGCGAGCAGGACGCGATCAAGGGCCTTTGTTGCAGCGACAAGTTCGGCGCGGTCCCGCGCGAAGATCACCCGGTCGATCAATGCGTCGACGCCCGGGTCCGAGATGCCTGCGAGATTGCGCGAGCCTTCCCGGCTTGCCGCCTGTGATCCCCAGAAATCCCGTTGTTCATTGCCGGGCGAGAGGGACTGGCCCCATATCCCCGAGACGACGTCGAAATCAAAGGAACGCGTTCGATTTACATGCTGAACGTCATCGACGATCCGCACGGTGGTGACGATGCCGAGCCGATCGAGAGAGGCTTTGTAGGGAAGATATATGCGCTCGTCGTTGGGGCTGTCGCCGAGAAGTTCGATCGTCAACGTCTCGCCCTTGGCGTTCACGCGGCGGCGATCCTTCAGTTCCCACCCCGCATCACGCAGTAACCGGTCTGCGTCTCTGAGATTGTTGCGGACGGCTTCCGGCGTATCCCCCACCGGGTTTGCATTCGGCTCGCTAAATACTTTCGCCGGAATCTTGTCGCGGACCGATTCAAGAATGGCAAGTTCCTGTCCCTCGGGCAGACCCGCTGACGCAAGTTCGAGGCCGTGGAAATAGCTGGAGACTCGCTCATACTGGCCGGAAAAGATCGTCTTGCGGACGTCCTCAAAGGGAAAAGCGAGATTGAGGGCGCGCCGGACACGAGGATCCTTGAATTTATCGCGCCTCAGATTCAGCACGAAAGCCTGCATCACGCCCGATGATCGGATGGGAAACTCTTCGAGGATCACGCGACCATCTTCACGCGCGGGAAAGTTGTATCCGGTTGCCCAATTGCGGGCGCTGTTTTCCGCCCGGAAATCGAGGCGGTCGCCTTTGAACGCTTCGAGGAGGACGGTGGCGTCGCGGTAATATTCGTAGCGGATCTCGTCAAAATTGTTTTTTCCCACATTCACGTTGACGTTTGCGCCCCAATAATCCTTCACCCGCTCATAAGAGGCATCGCGGCCTGCCGTGAAATTCTTGATGCGGTATTGTCCCGAGCCGAGCGGGGGTTCGAGGGTCGTTTGCGTGACGTCCCGTTTCCTGCCATCGGGCGCCGTTCCCTCCCACCAATGTTTTGGAAGCACCACGAGCTGCCCCATGATCTGCGGCAATTCGCGATTGCCGGCTTCGTCGAAGGTGAACTTGACCTCACGCTCGCCCACCTTTTCGGCCTTGACGACATTGCCGTAATAGAACGCGGAAGTCGGGCTGTTCGCTTTGAACACGCTCGAACGAATAGATCACGTCCTCGGCGGTGACCGGTTGGCCATCGTGCCAACGAGCTTCGGGCCGCAAGCGAAAAGTCACCGACGAAAAATCATCCGGATAGGCGAATGCCTCCGCGAGAAGTCCGTAGGCTGCGCTGGGTTCGTCCAGAGAGCCGGTAGTCAGGGTTTCGTAGATCAGGCCGATCCCCTGCTCGACTGCCCCTTTCACGCCGGCTACCACGATGTTGAAACTGTCGAACGTCCCCTGCGCCCCAAGCCTCACGAGGCCGCCTTTGGGAGCGTTGGGGTTTACATAGTCGAAATGCTTGAAGCCCGGGGGGTATTTGGGCGTTTCAAGGAGTGCCGAGCCGTGTCGCCAGATTTCACCGGATGCCGGTTCTTCGGCAAAAGCCGGCCCCACGGTGAGACAGGCAACAATCAGGCCCGCTGCGAAGGTACGAATCACAAAGAATCTCCTCCGCGGCCAGGTCCCGCGGTGAGGTACATTTTTGCGCCCCTGGCGACGAACGCAAGGGATGGCCGTCAAAAGAAAAGCCGGGCAAAGCGCCCGGCTGTTAAAAAATCGAAAACGGCTCGGATTTACTGCGCGGCCGGAAGCGGGGCCGGACTTTCCGAAAGGCTTCGCAGGTAGGCCAGGATGTCGGCCCGTTCCTCGGCCTTCGCCACGCCGGCAAACGCCATGATGGTGCCGGGAACGGCCTTCTTTGGCGCGTGGATGAAGTCGTTGATGGCCTCGAATGTCCACTCGCCGCCCTTGCCCTTGAGCGCTGCCGAATAATTGAAGCCTTCGTGGGAAGCGACCGGGCGGCCGACGACGCCATAAAGGTCGGGGCCGACCTTGTTGGGGCCGCCCTTTTCGAAGCTATGGCAAGCCTGGCATTTCTTGGCGGCAGCGGCCCCCTTGGCAGGATCGGCCTTCGCGAGGAGGACCGGCAGAGGCTGGGCCGGAGCGGCAGCTTCCGCGCCGCCACCAGTGGATGCCTGTTCGGGCGCTGGAAGATCGTATCCGGGGACCGCTGGCTTGTGCGGCGAGAAAATGCCTCCGGCGATAACGTTGACGCCGACCACGAAGAGGAGCGAACCGAAAACTGCGCCCGCGATCTTGTTGGTCTCGATATTCATGGAATTAGCTCTCCTCGCCTAAGGAAATGGCGATCCAGCGCAACGAAACGGTCGGGCGCGAGCGGGAGCCCGCGACCGTGGCGTTGCTTAGCCGCACAGGTGGGGGTTTGACAATGGGTTTTCGCGCGGTCTCGTGGTCGCAGTTCGTCTCCCGCGGCGCCAAGTCTCCTCCCGCCGGTCCCGTCCCGACCGCGGTCTGGCCGTCTTTACCATGCCTCCGGCCATGACAAACCACGGCCGTCTTGGTAAGGACGCCCGTTCTTTCCTCAACCCGAAGCGCAATGTCAGATCCCATCCTCCTGATCCCCGCCCGCCTGGCGGCAACGCGGCTGCCCAACAAGCCTCTGGCGGATATTGGCGGAGAGCCGATGATCGTCCATGTGTGGCGGCGAGCCGTGGAGGCCGGGATCGGTCCCGTCGCGGTCGCAACCGATTCGCGTGAAATCGCCGACGCAGTGGTCAGGGCCGGCGGGCGGGCGGTCATCACGCGGGCGGATCACCCTTCTGGCTCTGACCGCATCTTCGAAGCTGTGGAAAAGCTCGACCCTGAAGGCCGTCACGACGTGGTGGTCAACGTGCAGGGGGATCTCCCGACCATCGATCCCGGGGCGATCGCCAGCTCGATCCTTCCCCTGTCGGACCCGGCGGTCGACCTCGCAACCCTGGTGGCGCCGATCCTTCGCGACCACGAGCGCACGGATCCGAGCGTCGTGAAGATGGTGGGTTCGCCTCTGTCCGAGACGCGGCTGAGAGCCTTGTATTTTACCCGCGCCACCGCTCCCTATGGCGACGGACCGCTCTATCATCACATCGGCCTCTACGCGTATCGCCGTAAGGCTCTGCAGCGCTTTGTCAGCCTGCCGCCGTCCCCGCTGGAAATTCGCGAAAAGCTCGAACAGCTTCGGGCTCTCGAGGCCGGAATGCGCATCGACGCGACGATTGTCGATGACGTGCCGCTTGGCGTCGATACCCCTCAGGATCTCGAAAGGGCGCGAGCCATGCTCGCAGCCCGGAGAAGGCCATGAACCAGATCATCTCATTCCAGGGCGAGCTCGGGGCGAATTCTCACATCGCCTGCAAAGAGGTCCATCCCGACTGGACGGTGCTGCCCTCGCCGACCTTCGAAGATGCATTCGCGGCGGTCATCGACGGGCAGGCCGAGCTTGCGATGATCCCGATCGAGAATTCGATCGCGGGCCGCGTGGCGGACATCCATCATTTGCTGCCCATGTCCGGCCTCCATATCGTTGGCGAGCACTTCCTGCCGATCCACTTTCAGCTGATGGCGCTGCCAGGAGTGAAGCTTGCGGACATCAAAAGTGTTCACAGCCACGTTCACGCCCTCGGCCAGTGCCGCAAAATCATCCGGAAGCTCGGGCTGAAGGCGGTGGTGAGCGGCGACACGGCTGGGTCGGCGCGCGAGGTTGCCGAATGGGGCGATCCCACAAAGGCCTCGCTCGCACCGCGCATGTCGGCGAACATCTACGGGCTGGAAATCCTCGCCGAAGATGTCGAGGACGAGAGCCACAACACCACTCGCTTCGTGATCCTGTCGAAAACCCCCAAATGGGCAGCGGCCAAGCAGAGCGCGACCGTGACCAGCTTCGTGTTTCGCGTCCGCAACCTTCCGGCGGCGCTCTACAAAGCCCTCGGCGGGTTCGCCACCAACGGCATCAACATGACGAAGCTGGAAAGTTATATGCTCGAAGGCGAATTCCTCGCCACGCAGTTCTACGCCGAGGTCGACGGCCACCCCGAGGACATCAACCTGAGGCGCGCATTGGAAGAACTCGAGTTTTTCTCGCGCGAAACGCGGATTCTCGGCGTGTACCCGGCAGATCCATTCCGCGAAAAGGTGAAGGAAGCCGCAGAGTAGCGGAGCGCCGCGCGTCCCGAAGGCGCGGCAAATCGCGAGGGGCGGCGGAGACCAAGCTGACCCGCTAGCTCTTCATCCACTCGCCCAGCAGGTGATGGGCGATCGCGATTGGAGAGGGCGCGGCGAATTCCGGATGGGTTCCATCGAGCATCTGCCGGACGTCGCCCCGTGAGAACCACCGGACATCCTCAAGTTCGGTCCTGTCGATGACGATGTCGTCGGTCTCTGCCTCGCCCACGCATCCGATCATCAGCGATGAGGGAAACGGCCAGGGCTGGGAGGCCAGATAGCGGACGGAACCCACGCGGATGCCGGCCTCCTCGAGGGTCTCGCGGCGGACCGCATCCTCCACGGTCTCGCCCGGTTCGAGGAACCCTGCGAGACACGAATAGGTCCTCGTTTGAAACCTGGCCTGGCGGCCGAGCAGACATTTATCCCCGCGCGTCACCAGCATGATGACGACCGGATCGGTGCGAGGGAAATGCTGCGTTTCGCAGGCCTGGCAATCACGTCTGAAGCCCGCATGAGCGACGACGGTGCGCTCCCCGCAATTGGCGCAGAAGCGGTGGCGCCCATGCCAGTCCAGCATCGATTTTGCCATCGCCAGGAGGCCAAGCTCCTCTTCGGGTACAACACCAGACATGGCGATGGTGCGCAGGTCGGAAACAGTGAAAGCGGGGTCGTGGCGAAAAAGATCAGCTGCTTCTTCGGATGTCGACGTGGCAACCACCGGGCGATCATTTAAGGTGCCGAGGAATACTTGCTCCGCATAGGCAGGAAGCCGCTCCAGAACCGTCTTTGGCAACAGGCAGGTGCCCGGGTTGCCCTGCGGCCAGAATGGGCACGCCACCCGCTACCAGAACGACGGCTCCATCGGGATCTCGCCGATAGCGATCCAGAGCTTCCGGATCCCTTTCGGCGCTGTGGCGAAGCAGGGCGTTTTTAACATACCCCAGAGAGATGCTCATGTCGGTTCATGCCGCCGCGAAAAGGCTGGCCGCGCGCTCGATCAGCGCGGTTGCAGCGTGGTGGGGATAGGGAGTTTTCGAGCCATGTCCCCAGACGGGGCCAGGCCAGGCGGGGTCGGAGAGAAAGCGGCCGATCACGTGGACGTGGAGCTGGTTCACGATATTGCCAAGAGCCCCGATGTTGAGCTTGTCCGGCTTGGACAGAGTTGTCATCACGCTCGCGGCCAGCCGGATTTCACGCATCAATTCATTCGCGCTTTCTTCGGACAGATCGGTGACCTCTGCCAACCCTGGCAAGCGCGGCACGAGGACGAACCAGGGAAAACGGGCGTCGTTCAGCAGCAGAACGGAGCAAAGTGGCAGGTCGCCCACCGGGATCGTGTCGGCCCGAAGCCGGGAATCAAGTTGGAATTCTGCGTTCATTGCGCCAAGTTAGCTGAGCGATCGGGGTGGTGCCTACCCCGCTTTTCAAAGCAGGGCCGGACACGCCCTTCCGGCTTGCGTTCGCGCGATTGAAAACTCCATATAGGCGGCGGGAGGTTGGCGAGGGACGTCTCACTCGCCAACTGGGTCAGGTCCGGAAGGAAGCAGCCCTAACGAGACCGAACGGGTCTTCGTCCAGCCTCCCACCCCGGCGCTTTTGGCGCCTCGTGTTTGATCCCAAAGCTTTTTTGTCGATGGACGAAACCTCAGCCGGCACGCCCTTGGACGAAGAGCCGGCCCTGCCGGGTTTTTCGCTTGAGCCGACCCCCGCAGCCGGCTCGCCCTATCGGGTTCTGGCCCGCAAATACCGCCCCCGCACGTTCGAGGATCTGATCGGCCAGGAGGCGATGGTCCGCACCTTGTCGAATGCGTTCGAGACCGGCCGCATCCCGCAGGCCTGGATGCTCACAGGAGTTCGAGGCGTCGGCAAAACCACCACTGCGCGGATTTTGGCGCGGGGTCTCAATTACGAAATGGCCGACGGCTCCGGCGCCCCGACGATCCACATGCCGGGCCTGGGCGTCCACTGCGAAGCCATCATGGAATCGCGGCACGTGGACGTGCTCGAGATGGATGCGGCGTCGCATACCGGCATCGACGACGTTCGCCAGATCATCGATGGCATCCGCTATTCGCCGGTCACTGCGCGATACAAGGTCTACATCATCGACGAGGTTCACATGCTGTCCGAGAAGGCGTTCAACGCCTTCCTGAAGACGCTGGAAGAGCCTCCGCCGCACGCGAAATTCATCTTCGCCACCACCGAGATCCGGAAGGTCCCCGTCACCATCCTGTCGCGCTGTCAGCGCTTCGATCTTCGCCGGATCGAGGCCGACGCATTGGTGTCTCATCTGGGTCGCATCTGCGCTTCCGAAGGCGTGCAGGCTGACGACGAGGCTCTTGCGGCAATCGCACGCGCGGCCGAGGGATCGGCGCGCGATTCTCTATCGTTGATGGATCAAGCGATCGCCCACGGTGCCGGCGTGGTGACGGGCGCGACGGTTCGCGAAATGCTTGGCCTTGCCGATCGCACTCAGGTTATCGATCTGTTCGACGCCATCATGCGCGGCGACGTGCCGGCGGCATTCGCAGGATTGCGCTCGCAATACGATTCCGGCGCCGATCCGGCGGTGATACTTTCCGACCTGGCAACGTTCTCGCATGTTGTCACCCGTCTCAAGCTCATTCCCGATGCGGCGAAGGATCCTGTACTGTCGGAAGCCGAGCGTCATCGGGGACTTGAATTCGCCCGATCGCTGTCGGTCCGCTCCCTGTCGCGCGCCTGGCAAATCCTGCTCAAGGGCATCCCGGAGGTTCAGGCCTCGAATCGACCTGTGGCGGCGGCCGAAATGGTGCTGGTGCGGCTTGCATACGCGGCCGATCTGCCGACGCCCGACGAAGCGCTGCGAGCCTTGAAGGAAGGCGGTGCGCCCGCAGGCCAGGCTAGTGCGTCCGCGCCATCGCGACCCGCTGCGCCTTCGGTCTCCGGAACGATGGCGCTTGCCACGTCGCAGCGCACAGCCGCAGCCAAAACCTGCCCCCGCTCCGGATGCAGCTCCCGTCCTCCGGCTTCGCCGTTTCGAGGATGTGGTGGCGATGGCAGGCGAGCAGCGGGAAGTCGTGCTCAAGCGAGCCCTCGAACGCGATGTCCATCTCGTCCGCTTCGAGGAAGGCCATATCGAATTCAGCCTTGCGGAAGGCGCCAGCCGCACGGTCGCCAACGACCTCTCTCGCGCCCTCCAGCAATGGACCGGGACAAAGGTGGATGGTTGCCGTGTCGTCCGATGCCGGCGCGCAAACCCTCCATCATCAAGCCGAATCCGCTGAGCGCCAGCGCAAGGAAGGCGCCGCCAATCATCCCCTCGTCCAGGCCGTATTGGCGAAATTCCCGGGCGCACAGATCGTCAATGTGGTCGATCGTTCTGAAAAAACCGCCGAGGATACGCCCCAGGCTTTGGATCCACTCGGCCTTGACGGGCTTGATCCCGACAGCGACGACGATCTTTAGAACAGAGGGAGACGAGGCGATGCGCGACATCATGGGTTTGATGAAGCAGGCTCAGGCGATGCAGGAGAAGCTGCAGGACGCACAGGCCGAACTCGAGACGATCGAGGTAGACGGCACGGCAGGCGGGGGCGTGGTGGTCGTCAAAGTCTCGGGCAAAGGCGCCTTGAAGGCGATCAACATCGACCCTTCGTTGATGAACCCGGACGAAAAGGAGATCCTCGAGGACCTGATCGTGGCGGCCATGAACGACGCGCGTACAAAAGCCGATCGTGCGGCGCAGGACAGAATGGCCGATCTCACCAAAGGGCTGCCGCTTCCGCCCGGCCTGAAGATGTTCTGAGGACCTTATGGCGCAATCCGTTGCCGGCCCTGAGATCGAGCGCCTGATTCAGTTGCTGGCCCGCCTGCCTGGTCTCGGGCCGCGTTCAGCGCGGCGCGCGGCCCTGCACCTGATCAAGAAGCGCGACGCGCTGCTGACGCCGCTCAGCGACGCTATGCGGGTGGCGAGTGAACGGATCGTAATCTGCTCGACCTGCGCCAACGTGGATACATCGGACCCCTGCACCATCTGCCGCGACGAGCGTCGGGATTCGTCAATTCTCGTTGTGGTGGAAGATGTGTCTGACCTTTGGGCGCTCGAACGGTCTGGCGCCGTCATTTCCCGCTATCATGTTCTCGGTGGCGTGCTCTCGCCTCTCGATGGAGTGAGGCCCGAACACCTGAATTTCGACCGCCTCGTCGCCCGCGCTTCCGAGGCCGGTGTCGCGAGGTCATTCTGGCGTTGAACGCCACGGTCGATGGACAGACGACCGCCCATTACATCACCGAACTTCTGAATCACCTGCCCGTCAAGGTGACCAAACTTGCCCACGGCGTGCCGGTTGGCGGCGAGCTCGATTATCTCGACGACGGCACGCTCTCGGCCGCCATTCGCCAGCGCACGAGCTTCTGAGCATTCGCAGACCACGATCGGCGTGACATGCCGGGGAGCTGTTGCTAAGCACATTGCTCTCTTGTTCTCCCCCAGATCCTGAGTGTGCCATGTCCCAACACGATCTCGCCGCCACCATCGACGCCGCCTGGGAAGACCGCGCCAACGTAACGGTGTCGACCAAAGGGGCGGTCCGCCAAGCCGTCGAAGACGCGATACGGCGGCTCGATTCAGGCAAGGCGCGCGTGGCGGAGAAAATCGACGGAGAGTGGCAGGTCCACCAATGGCTCAAGAAAGCGGTGCTTCTCTCGTTCCGTCTCAATGACATGGAGATTATCGAGGGAGGGCCCGGCGGCGCCGTGTGGTGGGACAAGGTTGCGTCGAAATTCCATGGCTGGTCCGCAAATGAATTCACCGCCGCCGGCTTTCGCGCGGTGCCGAACTGCACGATCCGTCGCGGCGCCTATATCGCGCCGGGCGTGGTCCTGATGCCCTCGTTCGTCAACCTCGGCGCCTATGTGGACGAGGGCACCATGGTGGATACCTGGGCGACAGTCGGTTCCTGCGCGCAGATCGGCAAGCATGTTCACCTCTCGGGAGGCGTCGGGATCGGCGGTGTTCTGGAGCCTCTGCAAGCTAATCCCACCATCATCGAGGACAATTGCTTCATCGGAGCGCGCTCCGAGGTGGTCGAAGGCGTGGTGATCGGCGAAGGTTCCGTGCTCGCGATGGGCGTGTTCATCAGCGCCTCGACCAAGATCATCGACCGCAGCACCGGCGAGATCTTCGTGGGCCGCGTGCCACCTTATTCGGTCGTGGTACCCGGCTCGCTCCCCGGAAAGCCGCTGCCCGACGGTTCCCCCGGCCCGTCTCTCTATTGCGCCGTGATCGTCAAGCGTGTGGACGCGAAGACGCGAGCAAAGACCGCGATCAACGAGCTTTTGCGGGACTAGGTGGTGGACACGACGCCGCTCGGTCTCGCCCAATCACTGCTCCGCTGCCCTTCGGTGACGCCGGAGGAGGGAGGAGCTCTTGCGTTCATTGCGTCTGTGTTGGACGAAGCGGGTTTCGAGGTCCACCGTCCAGTGTTTTCCGCGGCTCGCACGCCGGACGTGGAGAATCTTTATGCCCGGGTCGGTAGCGGGCAGCCCTACCTGCTCTTCGCCGGGCACACCGACGTGGTGCCTCCCGGCGATGTCGAACGATGGCGGCACGACCCGTTCGCGGGGGTAATCGACGGGGGCGAGCTTTATGGTCGCGGTGCGGTCGACATGAAGGGCGGAATCGCCTGCATGATGGCGGCGGCGCTGCGCTTCATTGCGGACCGCCCCGATTTCGGAGGCTCACTGGGGTTCCTGATAACCGGTGACGAGGAGGGGCCGGCGATCAACGGCACCGTCAAGCTTCTCGACTGGGCAAGGGCCCGCGGCGAGCGCTTCGATCATTGTATTCTGGGCGAGCCCACCAATCCCAACCGGCTCGGAGACATGATCAAGATCGGGCGGCGGGGTTCGCTCACCGGGACGATCGTGGTCGAGGGCAAGCAAGGGCATGTGGCCTATCCGCATCTGGCCCAGAACCCGATCCCCGCTCATGATGCGGTTGCTGGATCGCCTCTGCGGCGAAGAGCTCGACGCGGGAACAGAGCACTTCGACGCCTCGAACCTCGAGGTGACCACCTTCGACGTGGGCAATCCGGCCGCCAACGTCATTGCGGCGCAGGCCCGCGCGACGTTCAACGTCCGTTTCAACGATACGTGGACGCCCGAGAGCCTGCAGGGCGAAATCGACAGGCGCTTACGGGAGGCAGCCGGCAACGACATTCGTTATCAAGTGACGTTTGAGCCGACGAACGCGCTCGCATTCCTGACGCCGCCTAACGCCTTTGTGGAATTCGTGTCCGATGCGATCGAAGCGGAAACCGGAATCAGGCCGAAACTTTCCACGACCGGCGGCACCTCCGACGCGCGTTTTATCGTGAACGAATGTCCCGTCGTGGAATTCGGCCTCGTGGGCCAGACGATGCACCAGGTGGATGAGCGGGTGCCCATCGCCGACCTCGATCGCCTTACGGCGATCTATCGGCGAATTCTCGACTCCTATTTCGCTCCCCCGCCGCAAGGCTGAGACACACACGATCCCCTCGATGTCCGGGAACGAATATGACCGGAGTCAGTTTGCCCGTCAGCATTGGGAACATGTCCGATGATCGTGACGGCTGACGAAGTTCATCGCTCGTTCCGCGGAACGGTTGATCTCCTCCACAACCGCGCAGAAGGCCTACAGGCTTTCGACATGAGCGAAGAGGGTTTCTGGCATTCCTTCGCGGCGATTTTCCTGACGATTCCCGCCTACGTCGTGTCCCTTGCGGTCGAGCGCTTCAGGTTTCGGTTCCTGGGGGCTCCGCTCTTTGACAATATCTGGTTCGACCTTGTCGTCGCGTTGGGTCATGTGGCGAGTTTCATTGCCCTGCCGGTTGCGATGATCTGGCTCGCCCGGGCACTCGGCGCCACCGGCGCGCTACGTGCCATTCGTCATCGTCACCAACTGGATTACGGTCGCGGGCATGTTGATCATGTCGGTGCCCGCATTGCTGTTCCTCGTTGGCTGGGCGCCACCGACACTCGCAGGGCTTTTCACCCTGGCGTTTTTCTTCATCGTCTTCAGGGCGCAATGGTTCGCCACCAAAGTGACGCTGGGCGTGCCCAGTGTTCTTGCTGGAGCGATCGTCAGCCTCGGACTGGTGCTCAACGTCTTCATCGGCGCCGTCACCCGCATCATGCTGGTTTAATCCCGGTAATCGACGCCGACGAGGTAAAGGCCGGCTGACGGCGCCATGGGGCCGCATCGGGTCCTGTCTCGCGCGTCGAGCGCCGCACGCACATCCGCCACTGCCCAACGACCGGCACCGACTCGCTCGAGCGTTCCCACCATGGAGCGAACCTGGTGGTGCAAAAACGAGCGTGCGGAGGCGTAGACCCGTATTTCCTCACCCGTTCGCTCCACATCCAGCCGGTCCAGCGTTCGGATGGGACTGTTGGCCTGGCATTCCGAGGCCCGGAACGTCGTGAAGTCGTGTTGTCCGAGGAGAGATCGTGCCGCTTCACGCATGGCGGTCTCATCGAGTTCCTTCGGGACGTGCCAAACACGGTTTGCATCCAGCGCGGGCGGCGCCCGGCGATTGAGGATCCGGTACACGTAATGCCGCTTGATCGCCGACAGCCGCGCGTTGAAACCGGCTGGCACCATCTGCACCTGAAGGACCGAAACCGGAACACGCTTCAGGTATGCGTTCGTTGCGTTGCGCACCGTGTCGACCGGCCACTCCTTGGCCAGATCCACGTGAATCACCTGGTGGGTAGCATGAACGCCGGAATCGGTGCGCCCGGCGCAATGAATGCGAACGACCTCGCTGGAAAATCGCCCTATGGCTTCCTCGACGACCTGCTGGACCGACAGGCCATTGGTTTGGATCTGCCAGCCTGCAAAAGGCGTTCCGTCATATTCGACGATCAGCTTGTAGCGGGGCATCTCACGCTCGGCTCGCAAAGTCGCGTCGGCGGTTGCTCACGTGAGCCTCGATCCCGGCCCGAGCCGGACGCCTCTCAGGAACTCCGCTCCGGTCACGGGCCCTTTGCCCGCGCGCTGAATCTGAAGGAGGCGGACAGCGCCTTCGCCGCACGCCACCAGGGCCTGGTCGTCGAGGATTGTGCCGGGGTCGCCGTGCCCGTCCTCCGGGCGCGTTCGCAAGACTTTCACGCGCTCCATGCCCTTGCCGAAATCGGCAAGGAAATAGGCGCCTGGAAAGGGAGACAAGCCCCGCACATGATCGTGAAGGGAGCCTGAGGTGCGTGACCAATCGATGAGCGAATCCTCGTTACGCAACTTGTGCGCATAGGTCACGCCCTGCTCGGCCTGTGGTGTGAAGCCGAGTGCACCCCGGGACAACGCTGCGAGCGCCCGCACCATCAGATCGGCGCCGAGCACCATCATCCGGTCGTGAAGTTCGCCTGCGGTCATGTCCGGTGTGATGCCGACGGGCTCGGTCATTCCCACCGGGCCGGTATCCAGCCCCTCTTCCATTTTCATGACCGCGATGCCGGTCTCTTTATCGCCCGCCATGATGGCCCGCTGAATGGGCGCAGCTCCCCTCCAGCGGGGAAGCAGGGAGGCGTGCAGGTTCAGGCAACCGAGTTCCGGCGCGTCGAGGATCGCCGTTGGCAGAAGCATGCCGTAGGCAACGACAACGGCCACATCGGCCTCATGGTCGCGAAAAGTGGCGACCGCCTCTTCGGTCCGCAGCGTCGACGAGTTGAAGACCGGCAGGCCGAACTGGTCGGCCATCCGGTGGACGGGGGAGGGCCGCAGCTCCAATCCGCGCCCCGCGGCGGCTGGCGGCCGCGTATAGACCGCAACGACGTCGTGTCCTTGACCGACGATCTCGGCGAGCGTCGGGACCGCGAATTCAGGCGTCCCCATAAAGACGACCCGCAAGCTCATGCCCCGCTCGCCTCCCGTTTCGCCACCTTCTTGAACTTCGTCATGACCCGGTCCCGCTTGAGCTTCGACAGGTAATCGATGAACAGCACACCGTTCAGGTGGTCGATCTCGTGCTGCACGCAGGTCGCCAGGAGACCGTCGGCTTCTTGCTCCACGTTGTCACCCTTGAGGTCCATGTAGCGGAACCGGACGCGGGCAGGGCGCTCGATCTCCTCGTAATATTCGGGAATGGAGAGGCAACCTTCCTCGTAGACGCTCAACTCGTCCGAAGCATCCAGGATCTCCGGGTTGAGGAGCACCAACGGGTGCGGTTCCGTCTCGGATTTGGACACGTCCATCGTGACCATCCGCAATGGCACCCCGACCTGAATGGCAGCAAGACCTACGCCTGGCGCATCATACATCGTTTCGAGCATATCGTCCGCGAGCCGCCGGACCTCGTCGGTGATAACCGTTATCGGCTCGGAAATGAGGCGCAGCTTGGGGTCGGGAAGGATGATGAGAGGTCTGATGGTCATGATGGCGGGAGATAAGCGTTTGGGCCGGGATGGTCAAATCGTTCATCTTATGTTCGGATGATGCCGTCAACGGGAACGCTCTGATTCATGCACGATATTGCTCTCACCCTCGGCTCATTCTCCCTTACCTGGGGACAGGTGGCGATTGGCACGGCTGGCGGGAGCCTCGGTCTCCTGCTGTTCCTGATTGTGGTGCTGGTGCGCTCACGGCGCGAGGGGGAATTGGAAGCAGCTTTGGCCGCCGAGCGCGCCCGGGAAATGGACGATAAGGTCGCAGAGATGACTCGTCTCCAAGCGGAAATGACCGGCCGGATGCAGACGGTCGCCGAGGTCTTCGGCACCCGCCAGAGCGATTTCGTCCGCATGATCTCCGAGCGCATCGACGGCCTCCAGCACCGCGTCGGACAGGGCCTGGAGACAACGAGCAGGCACCAGAACGAGAATCTGTCGAAACTTCATGAGCGGCTGGCGGTCATCGATGCGGCCCAGCAGAACCTCAAGGACCTGACGGGAGAGATTGTCGGGCTGAAGGACGTTCTGGCGAACAAGCAGAGCCGGGGCGCCTATGGGCAGGGCCGCATGGAAGCCATCATCCGGGATGGCTTGCCCAATGGGGCCTTCGAATTTCAGCCGACGCTTTCGAACAACCGACGACCGGATTGTGTCGTCAGACTGCCCGGCGACGAGCGTGGTCTGGTGATCGATGCCAAGTTTCCGCTGGAGGCTTTCACGCAATTTCGCGATGCCAAGGGCGATGAATTGCGGTTGCGCGGGGCGGCGCGAATACGCAGTGACATGCTGGTTCACATCAAGGATATCGCGGAGAAATATTTCATTCCGGGCGAGACGCAGGACATGGCGATGATGTTCGTGCCTGCGGAGTCGGTTTACGCCGACCTAGCAGAGCATTTCGACGATGTGGTGCAGAAGGCGCACCGTGCCCGCATCGTCATCGTGTCGCCGTCGCTTTTGGCGATGGCCATCCAGGTGATGCAGGCGCTCGTGAGGGATGCGCGCATCCGCGAGGAAGGTCGCGTGATTCAGATCGAGGTGCAAAAGCTTCTCGAAGATGTCGAGCGGCTCGACACGAGGGTGGGAAAGCTCGCCGCACATTTCCAGCAGGCGCAGGACGACGTTGCGCAGGTGCGGATCTCGACGGAGAAGATC
The DNA here is from genome assembly GCA_963828985.1 of uncultured Alphaproteobacteria bacterium. Classification (GTDB taxonomy): domain Bacteria; phylum Pseudomonadota; class Alphaproteobacteria; order Rhizobiales; family Beijerinckiaceae; genus Microvirga. The sequence goes on along the minus strand of CAWHGT010000003.1, from coordinate 207,136 downwards.
AAGAAACGCGGCAGGTCCATCGAGACGTTGGAATTCGACGATGGCGAATCGGCTGCTCAAGCCGAATTGCTGCGCTTGCAGGGCCGGAGCTTGCGCGCCGTCGACTAGAGCGCGGCTGCGAATCTGGAAGCAGCTTCGAAACGAAAGCCGGAACCCTGTGCTTGCCGGGACGTTTTCCTGTCGCAAACGAACGCCGATGCCGGCGCATCGCGCTGGCCGTTCCACTCAAAGCGAAGGAAGCGCGCCATGGGTCTTTTCTCGAAGGACATCAAAACACTCGACGACCTGTTCGTCCACACGCTGCAGGACATCTACTACGCCGAACAGCAAATCACCAAGGCGTTGCCCGAGATGATTTCGAAGGCGACAGATCCGCAGCTGAAGCAAGCGTTCCAGACGCATCTCGGAGAAACCGAGCAGCACGTTAAAATGGTCGAGCAAGTGTTCCGCATGCATGGGCACGATCCGCAGGGTGTTACCTGCCCGGCAATCGACGGCATTATTGACGAGGCCCAGGATATCGCCGGCGATGTGGAGGATCCCGAAGTTCTTGATGCGGCTTTGCTGGCCGCAGCTCAGGCGGTCGAACACTATGAGATCACCCGCTACGGCACCTTGGTGGCTTGGGCCAAGCAACTCGGCCGCGACGATTGCGCGGGCGTTCTCAATCAGGTTCTGGACCAGGAGAAATCCACGGATCAGAAGCTCACGCGCATCGCCGAAAGCAAAGTCAACACCAGGGCGGCGTGAAGCTGAAGCTCAACGTTAGAAAGACGAAAGGCCCTTCCACCGGAGGGGCCTTTCGTTTGACCGGCGAGATCAGGTGATGAAGAAGTCGGTCGCGGCCAGATGCAGGTTTTTCTGCAGCACTGCGAAATCGATCGCCTTGGCCTTTCCGGAGCCGTCGGCATCGTAAGACAGCACTCCGGTTTTGCTTTTGTAGATGATGTAGTCGTTTTTATCCTTCGCCTTGTTGAGGGCGAAGAAGCCCTTGTTGAGTTTGCCGGGCTTTACGGGCGTGCCCTTGCCGATTTTTTTGAAGATGTCGTTCTCGAGATAGATGCTGTCATCCTTGACGTTGAAGTCGGTTATCTTGTCGAGATTCGTCGCCTTGTTGAGTGCGGTCGAGAAGACGAAAACGTCCTTGCCCTTTCCACCGATCAACACGTCATTGCCGGCCATGCCGGAGATCGTGTTTCGGCCCGAATTGCCCAGGACGGTGTTGATCCCCTCATTGCCGCTCAGGTTGAGCGCGGCCGTACCGGCGGCGGCCGTCAATGTCTCGATCGACAAACCGGCGGCCAGCGTGAAGCTTGCGCTTGCGGTGACGATATCGATGCCCTCGCCGGCGCTTTCGACGATCACATCGAGTGCATTGTCGACCATGTAGCTGTCATTGCCCGCCCCGCCTTTCAGCAGGTCTGCGCCGGTGCCGCCGTCGAGGATATCGTTTCCGCCTTCCGCGCGGAGATCGTCGTTGCCTGATCCCCCATTCAACACATCGTTGCCATCGCCGGATTCGTTGATGGTGTCGTCGCCATCTCCGCCAAAGACCGTATCGTTGCCCGTCGCGCCATTGAGCTGATCGCGTCCCGCGCCGCCATCGATCACATTGTTCCCATCATTGCCGAACATCGTGTTGTCGAGTGCATTGCCCGTGCCGCCGATGTTTCCAGCGCCGTTTTCCATGGCGAGATATTCGAGGTTCGATCCGAGCGTGAAGCTCACACTCGTAATGACCCGATCGAAGGTCCCGCCTCCGGCCTGCTCAGTCACGACGTCGCCGGTGGAATCGACGATGTAGAGATCGTCGCCCGTCCCACCGATCATGACATCGGCCCCTGCGCCGCCGATGAGCGTATCCGAGCCGGCGTCGCCGGTGAGAACGTTGCGGCCGCTATTGCCCTGGAGCAAATTGTCGGCCCCGTTGCCCGTGACATCGAAGTCGCGTGTTCCCGCCACGGTCACATTTTCAAGGAATTGACCCAATGTATAGGAACTCGGTTCGTGTGCTGCGGTAATCTCGACAGTGTCGGTACCTCCATGGTCGAACTCCTCGACCGTATCCGAGCTGTCGACGACGTACACGTCGTTCCCCATGCCTCCAATCAGCGTGTCCGCGCCGAGTCCACCCGTCAGCCGATTGTTGCCGTCATTTCCGGTGATCTGGTTGTTGCCGTCATTGCCGGTGCCGGCGATGTGATCGTGACCCGACAGCACCAGATTCTCGAACTCGACTGCCAAGGTGTAGCTGATCGAAGCGTCGACTTCATCGGTGCCTTCGCCGGCAAGCTCGATCAGCGTCCCGGTTGAATCGCCGACGATATAGACGTCATTGCCGCTGCCGCCTTTCAGAGTATCGGCGCCGCCGCCGCCCGTCAGCGTGTCCGCGCCGAGCCCGCCGGTCAGCAGATTGTCGCCGTCATTGCCGGTGATCTGGTTGTTTCCGTCGTTGCCCGTGCCCGCGATATCGTCGTGACCCGTCAACAGCAGGTTCTCGAATTCGACCGCCAAGGTGTAGCTGATCGATGCGTGGACTTGATCGGTCCCTTCGCCGGCAAGCTCGATCAGCGTCCCGGCTGTATCGCCGACGATATAGACGTCATCGTCCTTGCCGCCTTCCAGTGTATCGCTACCGCCGCCGCCGGTCAGCGTGTCCGAACCGAGCCCGCCCGCCAGCAAATTGTTACCGTCATTGCCGGTGATCTGGTTGTTGCCGTCATTGCCGGTGCCGACGATGTGATCGTGACCCGTCAGCAGCAGATTCTCGAATTCGGCCGCCAAGGTATAGTCGATCGAAGCATCGACTTCATCGGTGCCTTCGCCGGCAAGCTCGATCAGCGTTCCGTCCAGATCGTCGACGATATAGACGTCGTTGCCGCTGCCGCCCTTTAGAGTATCGGCCCCGCCGCCGCCGCCAAGAGTGTCGTTGCCCGCACCACCAACGATGCTGTTGACCCCGGTGTTGCCATACAGGCCGTTGTCGCCATCGCTTCCCGTAAGGTTGTGGTCGTCGCCGTCGAACAGCACGACGCTCTCGACATTCGCGTATCGAGCGAGCGTCAGGTCAATGTCGATGGTTGCAAATAATGTGTCGATTCCCTCGTCATCGTTCTCCACGACGACGGTCACGCTATCGTCGATCAAATAGCTGTCGTCACCCTCGCCGCCGGCAAGTTGATCCGTGCCCCCGCCTCCTGAGAGGAAATCATCGCCTTTTCCGCCAAACAGCAAATTGTCGCCGCTATTTCCGTCGAGTGCGTTTCCGAGATCGTTGCCGGTGACGTCGAGGTTTTCCCCTCCAGTGAGCACAACGACATCGATGTTCGAAAACATGGCCAAGCTCAGATCGATGTTGATCGAGGCCTGTACCGTGTCAATGCCCTGGTCAGCCAATTCGACCACGACATCTCCGGCATCGTCGATCACATAGGTATCGTCCCCCCAGCCTCCGGTCAGCGTGTCGGCACCGAGGTCGCCGTTGAGGATGTTCTTCCCATCATTCCCCGTAATCGCGTTGTCCAGAGCATTGCCGACAACATCCGCGTTAAGCCCACCGGCAGGGTCTTGCCGGCATGGTGAACACATCCTCATCGTCCGCGAGGGTGTAGGTATTGGTCAACTCGTCGTAAACGGCCACAGCAGCCTCCCGAATGTTATAATGTATATAAGTACATTATTACGGGAGCCGCAACCGCTTGGATGTCGCAGCGTCAGCGTCTAGCGACCCACGCAATCCTTGAGGAACGCCGCCAGATCGTCGGTCACATAATCAATATGCGGCGTCCGTACGGCTTCCTGCTCGAATTCTTCGCGGAACGGGTCGATTGTTTGCGGCACGATCAGGGTGGTGGTCATGCCGAGCTCGTAGGGCACCACGAGGTTCTTGGCGATATCTTCGAACATCGCCGAACGGGCCGGCTCCACCCCGTGCTTCTCAAGAAAGGTCTCGTAGGCGCGCCGGTCGGGCTTGGGGACGAAATTGGCCGCCGCGATGTCGAAGATATCTTCGAACCGATCGAGAATGCCAAGCTTGCGCGCGACGTTTTCGGCGTGTTTGCGCGAGCCGTTGGTCAGGATCAGCTTGCGACCGGGAAGTTTTTCGATGGCCTCGCCCAGGTCGGCGTTGAGCTCGATCGATGCGTGATCGATATCGTGGGCGAAATCGAGGAAGTCGTAAGGGTCGATGTCATACTCGTCGATCAGCGCCCGCAGGGTCGTGCCGTGCTTGTGGTAGAAGTATTTCTGAAGAGCCCGCGCCGAGAGGCCGTCGATCCCGAACATGTTGGCGATATAGAGCGTGATACGCTCGTCCACCTGTGGCCAGATGCGGGAGGTATGTGGGTACAGGGTGTTGTCGAGATCGAATACCCAGGTGTCCACATGGGAAAATATGCGGGAATTCGACGGGGGCGAGGTAGGGTCGGGGGCCGGGAAGGCTTTCATGATATCCAAAGATGACAATGGGGCCATCACGGCCCCACCATCCTGATATACGCCCGAAGCGCTCGGATTTAAAGATCTCAGGCGCGGCGGATCAGAGTGCCGGCGCCGTGATCCGTAAAGAGTTCCAGCAGCACCGAATGAGGCACTTTGCCGTCGAGGATAACCACCGCCTCGACGCCCCGCTCCAGCGCATAGATGCAGGTCTCGATCTTCGGGATCATGCCATCGGTGATCGTGCCGTCGGCGATCAGCCGGCGGCAATCGTCGATGGTCATTTCGGGGATCAAGTTCTTGTTCTTGTCGAGGACGCCCGGAACATCGGTCAGGAGCAGGAGGCGTTTTGCCATCATGGCCCCGGCGATGGCCCCCGCGAAGGTGTCCGCATTGACGTTGTAGGTCTGTCCGTCCTGGCCGACGGCCACCGGCGCCAGCACGGGAATCAGTTCCGCGCCGAGCACTTGGTCGAGCACGGCTCGGTTTACGGATTCGGGCTCGCCCACAAAGCCGAGATCGACGATCTTTTCGATATTGGAATCCGGATCGACGACCGTGCGGGTGACCTTGCGGGCCGTCACCATGTTGCCGTCCTTGCCGCAAAGTCCGATGGCTTTTCCACCTTCGGCGCCGATCCAGCCCACGATCTGCTTGTTGATGGACCCGGCCAGGACCATCTCGACAACCTCGACGGTTGCCTGGTCGGTAACCCGCAAGCCCGCCTTGAATTCAGACCGGATTCCCAGCTTCTCGAGCATTTTGCCGATCTGCGGCCCGCCGCCGTGCACCACGATGGGCTTGATGCCGGATTGCTCGAGCAGAACCACGTCCTCGGCGAAGTCCTCCGCCGCGGCGCGATCGCCCATGGCATGTCCGCCATACTTGATGACCACGACCTCCTGGTCGTAACGCTGCATGTGCGGCAGAGCCTGCACGAGCACTTCGGCCTGGACGTGGACGTCCGGCAGCTGGTCAACCGGGGAAGGCTTATCGGACATGGATGGCTCCGGCTCCGAAGGTGAACGAAACGGGATGCGTTCTATCCCAGCACGACCGGTCTGGAAACAGCTCTGTCACCGCGGCTGGGCGGATAAAGGCCGCCGCTCCCGCCAGACCCCAACCGACCATCAACAACACGCCGCCTGTAGGCGCTGCCATCGGCGCCAGCGTCACTCCGGCGAGTGCGCGGCCTGAGAGGTCGCCGCAGAACAGGATCAGCCCGACCGCCATGACGTAGCCGGCCAGCCGAGCCAACCTCGAGACCGATGGCGCCACTCGAGATCAGGGCCACCAAGGCGAGGAGACCTGGAGCATGGAACAGCAAAAACTGCGCAGCCGTCTGGAGCGATCCACTGCCGGTCAGGTGCGCCGCTACGGCGGACAACGCGACGCCGAGAATTCCCGAGAGGGCGCCGAGGGCCACGAGCCCACGATCTGCAAGGCTCATCCGGCGCCCCGCTCGCTCAGGAGCCTGGCGACGGAGGCGCGCAGATCGGCGATGCCGGTGCCGGCACGGCTCGACGTGGGAATGATCTCGGGAAACGCTGCGGCGCGCTTGGCAATGCCCGCCGCGGTCTCAGCAAGGCGCTCCTCGATCCCGCCGGGCTTCAACTCATCGGCCTTGGTCAGCACGATCTGGTAGGACACGGCGGATTTGTCGAGGGTTTCGAGCAGAACCTCATCCACCGCCTTGATGCCATGGCGGGCATCGATCAACAGATAGACACGCGCAAGGCTCGATCGGCCCCTGAGATAATCGTGGATGAGTTTGGTCCAGGCCTGCACCTTCGCCTTTTCGACCGCAGCATAACCGTAGCCGGGCATGTCGACGAGATGGAAGCGGCCTCCGATATCGAAGAAATTCAGCTGCTGCGTGCGGCCCGGCGTGTGGGAGGTTCTCGCCAGCGTATTGCGACCCGTGAGCGCATTGACCAGGCTCGATTTTCCGACGTTCGAGCGCCCCGCAAAGGCAATTTCGACCTTCGACATGGGTGGGAGGTTCGTCAGGGAATTCGCCGCCCAGATGAAATCCGCTTCGCCGGCAAAAAGCTTGCGGCCGGTTTCGACGAAGGGGTCGGCTTCGGGATCGATGTGGGTCATGGCCCCTTATCGGCGCTCCGATGCGGTTGTTCAAGCCGGATGATCGCAGGCCGGGATCGTCTATTCCCAGAACGGCCTGATCGACCGCATTCGCCGCGCGGCGGCCTCTGCCATTGGCATCAGGGCCCGAACAGCCTCGGCGCTATCCGGCAGGCTTGTACGGTTGTTTGCAAGGGCGGCGTCTCCCACCGCGATATCGTTCATCTCACCCAACACGTCCTGGAGGTGTTCGAGGGATTTCATCAGCGCCTTCTTGCGCCCCGTGTGGCCCTTGAAAACGTCAGCGAAGAAATCACCGCCATATCGCAGGGCTTTGACGCGAACGCGCAGGGCGTGGCGCTTGGCGGTCGATAATTCGGGAATGTCATTGACGTCTTCGCAGATACGTTTCCAGCGTCGCGCGAGCGCTTTCGTCGCTATCCGAACCACGGGTTTTCGCGCTTTCTTTGAGGCGGCTTCGAGCCAAGCGCCGGTCTCGATCCAGATCGCAGTGTTCAAGATGGCTCTTTTAAAACGTGGCTTTTCGAGTTTTTGAGCGAGCTTCATGTAGGCGGCGGCGCGCGATTGGGCGACATCGCTTGCATTCAGCCCCAGCGGGTGCTCCGCATGGGCCGACCGAAGCCTTTCCAGGAGCACGTCGAGGTCGCGCGCTCGGTTCAGTTTTTTGCCGACCCACCGCAGTTCGGCATTGATCTTCCGGACGCGACGGCCCGAGAGAACCGGCTTGAAAAATGCCATTGCGGTTCGCAGGCGACGAAGGCCGACCCGCATCTGATGGAGCGCTTCCGGATCCTTGGACGACCGCCATAGCTCCTCGTTCTGCACGAGCTGGGACAGCGTTTCGCGCGCGATCATCTGGAACGCGACAGCGCTCGGAGTGTCGGCCACAACAGGCGGGCGTCGCGATTTGATCGGCTTCGGTTCATAGGAATCGAGGAGGCGATATCCGCGATCGGATTTTGCCAGCATGGACAATCGGAGCGGCAGGGCGCGCGCAAGGTCTTTCGCGACACGAAAAATTTCGCGCGCTTCTCCTGCCTTCAATTCGAGTTCGAGTTCCGTTGCGCGGCTGGAACGGCCGCAGGCACTGATGCTCATGCGATCGAGAGCGAGTTCGATGGTGGCGCGGCCGGTATCGATCAGAAATACACGGCGTATTGTTTTGACGGAGAAGAGAGGCTGGATGTGCGCCCGTATCGCTTCGTCCTCGAGGAAGGGCCGCAGAGGCGTCTCAAAGGCGGCATTCGCATCCAGGTTTCCGTCGACCTCGTGTTCCCATTCAGACCTGTCCAACGCGATACCGCGCCGATGTCCCTCGGCCTTGATGGTCTGGATGAATCGTCCGTTGTGATTCCGAATCCGCAAGGCGATACCCGCCTGCTGCAGCGCCAGATCGGGCGTATCGAAATAGGTGGTGCGAAGAAGGCCGCCGCTTTGCGGCAACGCGGTTGCCCGCCTCAGAACGGGATGATGAAGCAGCTTTCCGATGTCGCCGAGTTCGCATTCCAGCTTCAGTTCGCGTTCGCGGTTCAGTTCACCGTCAGACCGCGCTTGGTTGTGCTTAGACGCCATGAAACGACGAACCCGGTTGTCGCAATCCATATAGCGCGGGGTTTGGGCGACGAAAAGGAACGGGCGAGGGCAAAAAAAATCCCCGGAGATAATCCGGGGATTGAGAATTCTCTTTTGCCGAAAGATCAGCCCTTGGCTTTGGCTGGGCTCTTCTTGCGGAACACCGAACGAAGATTGTCCCACAATTCGACCTTCACGCCGTTACGCCGCATGATGAAGCCTTGCTGCGTGACCGACAGCAGATTGTTCCATGCCCAGTAGATCACGAGCCCGGCTGGGAACGAGCCCAGCATGAACGTGAAGATCACCGGCATCCACGCGAAGACTTGCTTCTGGACCGGATCCGGGGGCTCCGGATTCATCTTCATCTGCAGCCACATGGTGACGCCCATCATGAGCGGCCATGCGCCAAGCAGGAGGAAGTGGCCGATCACCGGCACCGATCCTGGATTGTAGGGCAGAAGACCGAACAGGTTGAACACCGTTGTCGGGTCCGGCGCCGCAAGATCGTGGATCCAGCCGAAGAACGGCGCATGCCGCATTTCGATCGTGACGAACAACACCTTGTAGAGCGCGAAGAACACGGGGATCTGGATCAGCACCGGCCAGCAACCGGCAACCGGGTTGATCTTCTCCTTCTTATACAGCTCCATAAGGGCCTGCTGCTGCTTGACCTTATCGTCTGCGAAACGCTCGCGGATCGAGGTCATTTCAGGTTGCACCGCCTTCATCTTCGCCATTGACGCGTACGACTTGTTGGCGAGGGGGAAGAAAAAGATTTTGAGGATGACGGTGACGATCAGGATCGCAATGCCGAAATTGCCGAACAGGCGGTAGAAGAAGTCCAGAACCTTGAAGAGCGGCTTGGTGATGAAGTAGAACCAGCCCCAGTCGATCAGACGATCGAAATTCTTGATGCTGTATGTGTCTTGATAGCGGTCGACGACGGTGACTTCCTTTGCACCGGCGAACAGGCGCTGTGTCATTTCGGTCGTCGAGCCGGGTTGGAGCGTTTGCGCGGCGCCGAGGACGTTCGCCTGATAGACCTTGCCGATCCCATCCTGACGCGCCGTGAACGATCCTTGGTAGGTTTGTGTCTGGTCGGGGACAACCGCCGCTGCCCAGTATTTATCGGTGATTCCCAGAAATCCGCCGGCCGCGTTGTCCCAGACCTTGCCAACCGTGTTTACGCCGGAGACGGGGCCTTCCTTGGCGATGTTGGCGTAGGTGAATTCCTGCAATCCCTGGTCGCCGAGAACGCCGATGAGGCCTTCGTGGAGCACATAATAACCGAGGGTCGTCGGAGTGCCATGCCGGGAGACCAAGCCATAGGGGTGGATCGTGACCGGCGCCGAGCCCTTGTTTTCCACCGAATCCTTGACGGTGAACATGAACTTGTCGTCGACCGAAATCACGCGACGGAAAACCTGCCCCTGGCCATTGTCCCAGGTCAGCGTCACCGGGCTTGAGGGTGTGAGAGCGGTCTTGTCGGCCGTCCATAACGTCGAAGCACCCGGGAGCGCGTCCGGCTGCGTGCCGACCCAACCGAATTCGGCGTAATAGGGATTTTGCGTGCCCGACGGGGAGAAGAGCACGATGTTCGGGCTCTTCGGGTCTACGGTCTCATGGTAGGTCTTCAGCGAAACGTCGTCGATGCGACCGCCCCGCAGGCTGATCGAGCCGTGGATCGCCGGGGTGTCGATGGCAACCCGTGGCGAGCGCGCCAATGCCGCATCGCGGCTTTCGACTGCCGCGGCCGCGGGAGAGGACGGGACCGTTCCCGCGACGGGCGCCGAGGGGCCGCCGGCCTGACTCGGAGTAGCGGGTGGGTTGGGTGCGTTCGGGTTAGGATTGGTCGGGTTGACCTGGGCCGATTGCTGCTGGGCCAGACGGTGGCGTTCGGCTTCGGGGGCGGCAAAGAAATACTGCCAGCCGATAAGGATCGCCATCGAAAGCGCGATAGCAACGATGAGGTTCTTGTTTTCGTTACGCATTGGATTGTCCGCGACGCTCGCCGTTGGTGGGAGGTGAGGAGGGGGAAGCTTCCTCCGGCCTGATGCTTGTGACCTGCGTGCTCTTGATGGGCGTCGTCTTGGGCTTCGTGACAACCCGAAGCGCGCGCCTAAGATCGTCGATCAGCAAGTCGAAATCTGCCGCCAGGATGTCGCGTCGGCCGATAATCACGATATCAGCGTCAACGTGACGATAATCCAGGCCGGCTTTCTGACACACCGTCCGGAGCCGCCGCTTGATCCGGTTCCGTTCCGTCGCATGGCCAACTCGCTTGGTCACGGTCAAACCGAACCGCAAGCCACAATCTGCTTCCCGCAGACGGCCCTGGACCGTCATCCGATCCGTATGAAAGCGGCGGCCGGAGGCCGCCGCAACGAAGTCTGGTCGTTTCGTCAGCCGCCCTATCGAACCTGCACCGGGCTCGCGCACAGGGCCGGCCAGAACGCGGTTTATGCCGACAGGCGCTTGCGGCCGTGAGCGCGGCGGGCAGCAATCACCTTGCGGCCACCTTTTGTGGCCATGCGCGCACGGAAGCCATGGCGGCGCTTGCGAACGAGCTTGCTCGGTTGATACGTCCTCTTCACGGCTCTTCTCCGGTCGAATGAGGGGCAGCGGTGCTCACCGGCTCGCGCCCGTCCAAATTAGAGGGCTTCCGCCCCAAACTGTTTCTAAAAATGCGATCAGCGCCCGATCCGGGCGCCGTCAGATGCGGGCTTATGACGGAACAAGGCCTCAAAGTCAACGCTCGTGTGCCCTTTGCGTCTTGTCGAAATGACGCTACGGCAACTCTAATTCCATCTAGGCAGTGGGAGGAACCACGCTAAATAGAACAGGATTGCCCGCAGAGGAGCAGGAGTGGTCGAAAGCGCAAACAAGCCTCCGGACAGCGAGGGCCGAAATCGCGTCTTGCGCTACCTGCCGCCCGCACTCGTATTGACGTTGCTTGCCGTGTTTTTTGCCACCGGCTTGCATCGCTACCTTACCTTGGAAACGCTGGTTGAGTATCGCCCCCTTGTCCATGGCTTTGTTGGGTCACGTCCCCTGACGACCGTGATCCTGTTCATTCTTGTCTACGCGCTGCTGGTGACGCTTTCGATCCCTGCTGCCGGGTTCATGAGCATAGCGGCGGGGTTGCTCTTCGGCTGGGCTTCAGGAGGCGCCCTCGCGGTTCTCGGGGCCACTCTGGGTGCCGCAAGCATCTTCCTGATCGCGCGATCGTCTGTCGGCGAACCCATCCTGCGCATGGCGGGCCCGAGAGTACAAAAGCTCGCCGCGAGTTTTCGAGCCGATTCTTTCTCCTATCTGCTGTTCTTGCGCTTGCTGCCCATCATGCCCTTCTGGGTCACGAACCTTGCGGCGGCTTTTTTCGGAATGCGATTCCAGATCTTCATGGCGGCAACGCTTACCGGGGCGATCCCGGTCTGCTACGCCTTCGCAGTCGCGGGCTCCGGCCTCGATGCAGCCATTGCGGCGCACGAGCAACAGCTGGCAGATTGCGTTGCAGCGGGAAGGCAGGATTGCCAGATGCATTTCGAGCCGGACAGCCTCCTTACCCCCCGAGTGATCGTGGCTCTCGGCCTGCTGGGAATTCTTGCCCTCGGTCCGATCATCCTTAGAAAATGGCAAGCTCGACGCAGGGAAACCCAAGCGTGAAGCAACCTGCGGGCGACAGAAGCACGAAAATGCAGCCGGACCTTTGTATCGTGGGCGATGCCGGCCCGGCCGCCCTTTCGCTTGCCGCCGCCGGTTCTTTGCTCGGTATATCCGTGGTTCTGGTTGGTGCAGCCTCTCGCGCAAGCGAGACCGCAGACATGGCCGCAGCCCTGAGGGCGTCGGCAGATCGCGCTCATGCGGTCAGAACCGGCTTTCTGATGGGTGTCGGCCGGCCGGGCGAGCAGCCCGAGATTGACGAAAAGGCCGTATGGGCGCACCTGCGCAGGGTTGCCGATCGCCGCGAATCTTCGGATTCGCCTGTCCGATACCGCGCCATGGGGGTGCAGGTCATCGACGGAGGGGGGCACTTCGTCGATCCGCACACCTTCGTTTCGGGCGCTCACACCATCAAGGCACGCAGGTTTGTCGTCGCGACGCCCTCCCGGCCTCTCATTCCGGACATTCCCGGCCTCGAGACCGTGCCCTATGCGACGGCCGAAACCATCCTGTCTCTCCCGGCAATACCCGAACACCTCCTGGTTCTTGGCGCAGGGCCTGAGGCTTTGTGGGTCGCGCAGGCTTATCGTCGTCTCGGTGCCCGGGTGACGCTTTTTGCCCCCGAAGACGCGCTGCTGCCCGACGAAGATCCCGAGATGGCTGCTATCGTGCAGAGATGCCTGTGCCAGGAAGGCATCCACTTCGAGATGGGGTCCGAGATCCTCGCCGTAACGCAGAACGATGACGGCAGCGTTGCCGTGCAAAAGGCCGATGGAAGCCCAAGCATCGCAGGAAGCCACCTGCTCGTGGCCTCCGGCCGTATCCCGGATCTCGATGGGTTAGACCTCAAAGCCGCGCGAATTCGTACCGCACCGACGGGCATCGTGGTCGACCATCATCTGCGCAGCAGCAACGGCAAGGTCTACGCGATCGGCCATTCGGTTCAATCCTCAGCCCACGAGGCGAGCATTGCCTTTCGCAACGCCGTACTTCGCTTTCCGACTCGCCTGGACCGGACGCGCATCCCGCGTCTCGTGGATTGCAGGCCGGAACTCGCATCGATCGGCCTCACGGAAGAGCAGGCAAGAACCAGGTTCTCCGCGATCCGCGTTCTTCGAGCGCCGTTCTCCGACAATGCCAGGGCCAATGCCGAAGACGCCACGCACGGCCACGTCAAGGCGATTACGAGCCCTGACGGCAGGATCCTCGGCTGCTCGATCGTTGGACATCGAGCCCACGACCTGATCGTGCCATGGGGCCTTGCAATGGCGAAAGGGCTCCGGGCCTCCGACCTGGCCGAGGTCGTGCCCCGGGGGGCAGTCTATTCGGAGGTCATCGGGGAGGCTTCGCTGGAATCCGTGAAAATGTCCGCGCAATCGCCGTGGCTGCGGCGTGCTCTCGGCTTTATCCGCCGTTGGGGGTAGAAACTCCTATGAGACTTGGTCAGTCCCGGATCGCGCCCGCCAACGTCCTCAGGCATTTCGGCCTGTCGACACGACTTCTGCTGCTCACCATTCTGTTCGTCATGGTGGCCGAAGTGCTGATCTATGTTCCGTCGGTGGCCAATTTCCGCCGAACCTGGCTGAACGATCGGCTTGCGGCGGCTCAGATCGCCGCACTGGTCCTCGATGCGGCGGCCGACGAAAGCCTGCCGCAGGCGCTGGAGATGCGCCTGCTCGCCGGGGTGGGAGCCAAAGCCATCGCCATTCGCGGCGGCGGCAAACGCTCACTCCTCGCTGCGGGCGACGTGCCGTCGGAGGTTTCCAAGACCGTCGATCTCCGGGATGCGTCCTGGACCACGTTGACCCGTGACGCTTTGGAGGCGCTGGTCGATGCCGGAAATGACCCCATCCGCGTGGTGGGATCGGGCATGGGAGTCGATTTCGTCGAACTGATTCTCGATCCGCGCCCCTTGCGTGCGGCGATGCTCGTATTTTCCCGCAACATTTTGCTGGTTTCGCTGCTGATCTCGGCGATTACCGCGAGCTTCCTCTATTTTGCGCTCCAATGGGTCATCGTTCGGCCTGTGCGGCGCCTGACTGGCAACATTGCCGATTTCTCCAGCAATCCGGAAGATGCCTCCCGGGTTATCCGTCCGACCGATCGAGGAGACGAGATCGGGCTGGCCGAGCAGGCTCTGGCGCAGATGGAGACGAGGCTCGCGGACGAATTGCGCCAGAAGCGGCGTCTTGCGGAACTCGGGCTTGCGGTCAGCAAGATCAATCATGAATTGCGCAACATGCTGACGACGGCTCATCTCCTGACCGACCGGCTCGACCGGGTCAGCGATGAAACGGTCCAGCGGGTGGCTCCCCGCCTCGTCGCCACGCTCGATCGGGCCATCGCGTTCTGCGAGGCGACTCTCGCGTATGGCCGCGCCGCGGAACGGCTGCCGCATCGCCGGATGATCCCCCTTGAACCTCTCATCGCCGATCTCGCCAACCTGACCGATCTTGCCCCGGAGCGAGGGATCGTGTTTCGGACGGAGGTCGCTGCCGGGTTGATGGTCGATGCGGACGAAGATCAACTTTCGCGCGTGCTCGTCAATCTCGTGCGCAACGCCGTGCAGGCTCTTAGCCAGGCAGGCGCAAACGACGGAACCCCACTCATCGAAGTGACCGCGACGCGCAACATGCGACAGGTGGTCATCTGCGTGAAGGATAATGGTCCCGGCATCCCAGAGCGCCTGCGAGCGGATCTGTTCACCCCGTTCCAGGTCTCCAACCGAAAGGGAGGTACGGGCCTCGGGCTGACGATCGTGTCCGAGATCGTCCGTCTGCATGGCGGCACGATTTCCCTGGACGAGGCCGCCACCACCGGAACCTGCTTCCGCATCACCATTCCCGATCGCCACCAGCAGGAAGAGCCGCGATAGCAAAACAGATCGGACGGCGCAGAAACAGGCTTGCCAACAGAGCGAGAACAATCTAATCAGCCGCCTCCGGTCCATGCGGCATCTTAAAGCCGCGACTGCAGGCGCCCGTAGCTCAGCTGGATAGAGCACCAGACTACGAATCTGGGGGTCAGAGGTTCGAATCCTTTCGGGCGCGCCATTATTCGGCTTGAAAACCACATCGCGATTACGCCCGGTCAGCTTGCCTGCGGAGCGCACTGGTCTGCTTCGGGCAACCGTATACTGGTCTTAGGCGGCACCGGGCCGCGCTAAATCTCCCGCAGCACTTCGCCTCCTACTCCGTCGCGCTCGCCCCCTCAGCCAGTGATCCCATGTCGATCACGAAGCGATAGCGGACATCCGCGCGTTCCATGCGTCCGAAAGCCTCGTTGATCTGGTCCATCCGGATCATCTCGCATTCGGGGAGGATGTTCTTGCGCGCACAGAAGTCGAGCATTTCCTGCGTCTGGGCGATTCCTCCGATGGGAGAGCCGGCGATGCGCCGCCGACCGAGGAGGAGCGGCACGGTGGACGGTTCGTCCAGGTTGCCGATCTGTCCCACGATCACCAGCGTTCCGTCCACATCCAACAGCGGAAGATACGGCGTGAGGTCATGCTTGTTAGGCACCGTGTCGATGATGAGGTCGAAGCTGGATGCAGCCTCCTTCATGGCGCTCTCGTTGGTGGAAACGAGAAGTCGATCAGCACCGAGCGCGAGCGCGTCGGCTTCCTTGTCGCGCGTCCGGCTCATGACCGTCACCCGGGCGCCGAGGCCGGAAGCAAGCTTGACCGCCATGTGGCCGAGGCCGCCGAGACCGATCACACCGACGCGACTGTCCGGGCCGACGTCCCACGTGCGCAGGGGTGAGTAGGTGGTGATGCCGGCGCAGAGCAACGGGGCAGCTTTTGCAAGGTCCAGCCCATCGGGGACCCGCAGGACGAATTCCTGCCGCACCACCACGTGTTTGGAATAGCCACCCTGCGTCATCTCGCGCGTGATGCGGTCGAGAGAACCGTACGTTCCCGTATTGCCTTCCCGGCACAACTGCTCCTCGCCCTTGAGGCATTGGTCGCAACGCTGGCAACTGTCGACCATACAGCCGACCGCCACGTTATCGCCTGCCTTGAACCCGGTGACCTCGCTGCCGATGTCGATGACACGACCGACGATCTCGTGACCGGGAACCACCGGATACGCTGACCAACCCCAATCGTTGCGAGCCCAGTGAAGGTCCGAATGACAGACGCCGCAATAAAGGATCTCTATTGCGACGTCATCGGGTCGCAGTGCCCGTCGCTCGAACGAAAACGGTGTGAGGCGGGCTCCCATCGACTGGGCCGCATAGCCGAAAGTTTTGTAGCGAAACGTTGCCATCTCGAAAGCTCCGATCGTTGGTTTCGTTGGCGAAGGGCGTGGGCATCAGGTCTGACGCAAAGCGACTGATGGGGGCTATTGTTCCGGATGCCTCAGCGGTTGCCGTTCAGCGGCCGTTACTCAGCTCGAGGTCCGGCTTGGTACTGGTCGTCAGTAACATGCTCCATCCAGTCGACCGGTTTGCCATTGAGCGCCTCCTGAATGGCAATGTGGGTCATCGCGGTGGTGGGCGATGCGCCGTGCCAATGCTTCTCGCCGGGCTCAAACCAGACCACGTCGCCCGGGCTGATATTTTCGACCGGGCCGCCTTCTCGTTGCACTCGGCCAGATCCCGCTGTGACGATCAGGACCTGCCCGAGGGGATGGGTGTGCCAGGCCGTGCGAGCGCCGGGTTCGAACGTAACCGCGTTGCCGGCTGCCCGCGCAGGATCGGGCGACGCGAATAGCGGATCGATTCTCACCGTACCGGTGAAGTATTCTTTCGGTCCTTTGCCGGAAGGACGCGATCCGCTTCTGTTGATTTGCATGAATCTCTCCTTCGGCTGTTGCCGCCATCCGATTGGATAACGAGTTCTTCGTTGCGGCGCTATGAGCCTGCGTCACCCCCGCGATTGTTGCGTAAGGTTCACTCCACCTCGTCAGGATGCGCGCCGACGCGCCCTGCTTCGTCATCGAGCTTGCCAAGCGCCGTCATATCGTCGTTGTCGAGGCTGAACCGGAACACATCGAAATTCTCGCGGATTCGTGAGGGCGTGGCAGATTTCGGAATCACCACGAGCCCATTTTGCAGATGCCAGCGCAGGATCACTTGCGCCGGCGTCATGCCGTGCTTCGAGGCGATGCTCCGGATGACCTCGTTGTTGATCGCGCCTCGTCCGAGAGGCGACCAGGATTCCGTGACGATCGCGTGCGCCGCATGGAAATCCCGCAAGGCGCGTTGTTGGAAGCGGGGATGCAGCTCAACCTGGTTGAGAACCGGCACCACACCGGTCTCGTCGATAATCCGCCGCAGCGTCGGGATCGTGAAGTTGGAAACGCCGATCGACTTCACGCGGCCATCCTGGCGCAACTTGATAAGCGCGCGCCAGGTGTCGAGATAGAGGTCGCTCTTCGGCATGGGCCAGTGGATCAGGTACAGGTCGACAAAGTCGAGCCGTAACTTCCGGAGGCTCTCGTCGAACGCCCGCAATGTCGAATCATGACCTTGTTCGCTGTTCCAAAGCTTAGTCGTTACGAACAGCTCGCTGCGCGGCACGGACGCGGCTTCGATCGCCAGTCCGACGCCTTCTTCGTTCTGGTAGATCGCCGCAGTGTCGATCAGCCGATATCCTGTTTTGATCGCCTCCTGAACAATCGAGGATGCCTCCTCATTCGGCACTCTCCAGACGCCAAAGCCAAGCTGCGGGATGGAGCGCCCATCGTTAAGCGCCACGGAAGGAGGAAACTGCATCGGGAACCCCTATTAAACCGGTTGCTGAAGAATAGCGGCAGCGACCGATCTGGCAAACTACCATCGAGAACGGTGATGTGCCAACGTTGCAAATCAGCCAATTCGAAAATTGCGGGTTGAGAATCATCTCATCTCTGTCACGATCAGGAAAACGCGACGCCCTCGAAGGCGCCACGGGGGAAATAACGCGCAACCGATCTGCTCCACATTCGCTGCGCGCAAAAACAGGAAATATCATGGCGAGGCGCGTTCTGGTCGCGGAGTTCATGCATGAAACCAATACATTCAGCGTCCAGTTGACCGACGAACAGGCGTTCAGGAATTCAAGCTACTATATCGACGACGACATCCGGCCTGCCTTCGAAGGCACGAGGACGTCGCTCGGCGCAGCTTTCGAGGCGGCGCGCCGGTTCGAATGGCAAGTCGTGCATCCGCTGGCCGCATCCGCTAATCCCTCCGGCCGCGTCACCGATGCGTGTTTCGAGGCGTCTGTCGAACCGCATCCTGGACGTTTGCGACGGAGTGGATGGCGTCTTGCTACACCTTCATGGCTCTATGTCCACGCAGAGCCACGATGACGGCGAAGGTGAATTACTGTTGCGCCTCCGTAAGCGCGTCGGCGCCGATACGCCCATCGTTGCAGTGCTGGATCTGCACGCGACGGTCACGCAGGCCATGGCGGACAATGCAAATGCGTTGATCTCATATCGGACCTATCCGCATATCGATCAATATGAGCGCACCTGGCAGGCCGCGGAACTGATCGAGAAGGCGATGGCCGGCGAGGTGAAGCCGCAGGTGGCGCTTGCACGACGCCCAATCCTCTATGCACTCGATGGCGGACGGACCACATCGCCGCCATTCATGGAGCTTCTTCGACGCGGCGATCAGATCGAGCTTGCGGGGAAGGCACTTGTCGTCAGCGTGCAGGCAGGGTTCTCATCCGCGGACGTTCATGACATCGGTCCCTCCGTAGCGGTGACGGGCAATGATCTCGCTTCCGCGCAGGCGATCGCCGAAGAGCTCATGGATTATGCCTGGGAACAGAGGACGTTTTCGTCGATTCACTTCACGCCTCTGGCGGAAGCGATCGCCAGCGCCAAAGCGGGAACCGGTCAGGCAAAACCCCTTGTCATTGCCGATTATTCGGACAATCCCGGTTCGGGTGCGTACGGTGATGCAACCGGCCTCCTCAAGGCAGTTCTCGATGCGAACCTGCAGAATGTCGGCTTCCATGCGATCCGCGATCCGCAGGCGGTTCTCGAGGCCCAGGCGGCAGGCGTGGGAAACAGCGTGACGCTGGAGCTCGGCGGAAAAGTCGACCCGACGATGGGCGGCGGCCCGCTCGACATTGACGGCCCATGTGGTGGCGATCACCGATGGAAGTTTCATCGCATATGGTCCCATGGCTGGAGGTGCGCGGCGCAATTACGGCTTGAGCGCTCTGCTGCGCGTAGGCGGGGTCGAGATCATCGTGATCACGCATAACGGGCAGGCGACGGATCTCGCGCAGTTCACGTCGTTGGGCGTGGACCCCACGCGTAAATCCACCATCGTGGTCAAGTCCATGCAGCATTTTCGCGCGGCGTTCGAGCCCATCGCCAGAGAGGTGCTGGAGGTCGACACGGGAGCGTTGTCGACGCGCAATTTCAAAGAACGTCCGTACAAGAATATCCGGCGGCCCATCTGGCCGCTCGATCCTCTCTAAACGTTGATGCAACACAGGAATTATGATGACAAATCGAGTGGACATTGCCCGCGGGGCTCCTGGCAACGCTGCCCCGACGGCGGACCTCGTGCTGCGCAACGGCGCCATCTGGTGCGGCCGGAACGATGGGATGGCGGAGGCTGTCGCGGTGTGGCAGGGCCGCGTCCTCGCGACCGGCAGCAACGACGCGATCGCGCCGCTGATCGGGCCATCGACACGGGTGATTGATCTTCGACGGAAAGTTCGCGACCCCCGGCCTCAACGATGCGCATCTGCATCTCGTCTCGCTCGGCATGACGATGAGCTGGGTGGATGCGGCGCCGAAAGCCGCCCCGACGCTTAAAGCACTCATGCACGCTATCGGAGAACGCGCCCGGCAGCTCCGTCCCGGCGAGTGGGTTCTGGCGCGGGGTTACGACCAGACCAAACTCGATGTCGAACGGCATCCCCATCGCAGCGAACTGGATGAGGTATCGCCGGACAATCCTGTGATGCTGGTGCGCGCCTGCGGCCACATTTCGATCTGCAACTCGCTCGCGCTCAAGCTTGCGGACATCGACGAGAACTCGGCAACTCCTCCAGGGGGCCTCATCGAGCAGTCGAACGGAAAACTCACGGGTCTGCTGGCAGAGAACGCCCGCGCGCCCGTGTGGGCTGTGGTGCCGCCACCGACAGAAGACGATCTCGTGGATGGGATCGAGCGCGGCGGCCTGCATCTTCTATCCTACGGGATCACCAGCTGCATGGATGCGGCGGTCGGCCAACGAGGCGGTTTTGGCGAGATCGCGGCCTATCATCGCGCAAAGCGAGAAGGACGTCTGCCCGTTCGCGCTTGGCTCGTGCTGTTGGGAGACCCTGGCCGCAGCATCGTTCCGCAATGCTATGAGGCCGGGCTGATCTCCGGTACCGGCGACGACATGCTGATGATCGGCGCCGTCAAGTATTTCCTCGACGGCTCTGCGGGCGGACGCACCGCCTGGATGTCCGAGCCCTATATCGGCGACGACCGGACGAAGGGCGTGCAGATGATGTCGGACGAGGAGGTCGACGATCTCGTCATGGACGCCCACGCCAAGGGTTATCAACTCGCCTGCCACGCCATTGGCGATGCGGCTATCGAGCAACTCGTCACCGCGTACGAGAAAGCTCTCGCGGCACATCCCGATCCGGATCGACGCCACAGGGTCGAGCATTCGGGATTCTCCACCCCGGATCAACACCGGCGGATGATCAAAGCTGGCATCTATCCGTGCCCGCAGCAGGTCTTCATCTACGATTTCGGCGACGCCTATGTGTCGGTGCTCGGGGAGGAGCGGGCGCTCAGCAGCTATCCGTTTAAAACCTGGATCGATCTCGGGTTGAAGCCTGCGACCGGCAGCGATGCTCCTGTGTGTCTGCCAAATCCCTTTCCCAACATCTACGCGATGATCACGCGGAAGACCTGGAAGGGCACCGTCATGGACGAGCGCGAATGCGTTTCGATCGAAGAGGCACTCCAGGCCTACACCGAGTTCGGCGCGTTCTCGCAGAAGATGGAAAACGTGAAGGGCCGGCTGGTTCCAGGGCAGCTTGCGGACATTGCGGTGTTCTCACGCAACCTCCTCGAAGCGTCGGCGGAAGACATCCTTGACAATACGCATTGCGATCTTACGATCCGCGGCGGTGTGATCGTTCACGATCGTCTCGGCGTTACTTAAAAACAATCAGGGGATGCGCCGGACACCTGACTGCATTCACGGCCGACATGGTCGACTATCGCGGTGGCAGCCAATGCCAAACATCCGCGAAGGCAAAATCTTGGGAGGTACCATCGTGCTAAAGACATTCGCTATCGCTACGGCGCTCGTGCTGACAATGAGCGGCTTCGCCGAGGCGCAGACACCCCGCAAGGGCGGCACGATCCGCCTGACCGCGCCCTACGGATCGAGCTTCGCCAACCTCGATATTCACACGTCAAACCGCGCTCAGGACGAAATCTACGCCAAGGCGATCCACCGCACGCTGTACAATTGGGATTCCGTCAACAACAAGCCCGTGCTGGAGCTGGCAACGGATGTTTCCGTCTCGCCCGACGGGCTGGTCCATACGTACAAGCTCCGCAAGGATGCGATTTTCCATCACGGCCGCGCGATGACCGCCGATGATATCATCTGGACGTTCAATCGGCTCATGGATGGTACGAAAGCCTATCCGGGCGCACGCTATGTCCGCATCATCAAGGGCGCGGTCGATGTCGAAAAGGGCAACGCGAAGACCATCTCGGGCCTGAAGAAAATCGACGACTCGACCCTGGAAATCACTCTCACCAGCAAAGTCGATCCCGGCTTTTACTTCCACGCTGCGATGACGTCGATCTATCCCGCCGACGAGGCCGTGAAGGAATCCTTCAACACCAAGCCGATTGGTCTGGGCCCTTACAAATTCCTCGAATACGTGCCCGGTTCGCGTCTCGTGGCGCGAGCGTTGGGACAAGTTCTACAAGCCCGGCAAGCCTTATGCCGATAAAGTGTCGATCGCCATCATGGGCGAAGCAGCTTCGCGCGACGTGGCCTTCCGCAACAAGGAAATCGACGCATCGATTCTCGGCCCCGCACAATATGTCGCCTATCAGGCCGATCCCGAGCTCTCCAAGGGTCTCCTCGAAGTGGCGGAGGTTTACACCCGCAACATGGGCATGAACCCGAAGTTCAAGCCGTTCGCCGACAAACGCGTGCGGCAGGCGATCAACTACGCAATCGATTCCGACCTCATCATCAAGCGCCTGGTCAAGGGCAAGGCCTATCGGGCGACCAGCTGGCTGCCGCTGTCTTCGCCAGCCTACGACAAGAACCTGAAGGCATACGCGTATGATCCCGAGAAGGCCAAGAAGCTCCTGGCCGAAGCAGGCTACGCGGACGGGTTCGAGTTCGAATGGACGGCGACCTCCAACGAGAGCTGGGGTATTCCGATCGTCGAGGCCGTCATTCCGATGCTGGAAAAGGTCGGCATCAAGGTCAAGATCAAGCCCGTCGAAGGAACCGTGTTGTCGGAAGTCGTCAGCAAAGGCGATTATCAGGCCTACATCTGGTCCAACACCTCGGGGCCCGATCCGCTTGAAGCTTTGAAGTGCTTCCATTCGGCGACACCGCAATCGGCCTGCAACTACACCACGTTCAAAAACCCCGAACTGGACAAGATCCTCGATGACGCGGCTGCGCGCGGAGGGCGACAAGCGGATCGATCTCCTGAAGAAGGCGAACGCCATGGTTCAGGACGAAGCACCCGTGTGGTTCTTCAACTACAACAAAGCCGTCATGGCCTATCAGCCTTGGATCAAGGGGCTCCAGCCGAACGCTACCGAACTCGCAATTCAGTATCCGGAAGAGATCTGGGTCGAGGCATCATCGCCGGCAGCCAAGTAGGTCGGAAGATCGAGCGACAGCTCACGCGGAACATGCAGATCCTGACACCGGGCGATGAGCCCGGATGTCAGGATCGGGAGTGATGAATGCTGTCTTTTATCGTGCGGCGATTGCTGCAGACCATACCGATCATCCTTGCGGTTGCGCTGCTGATCTTCGTGATGTTCAGCGTCATTCCCGGCACCTTCGCATCCAGCATGGGTGACGATGGCCGCGGGATGCTGGATGCTCAGGTGATGGAGCGCATGAACAAGGAATTCGGCCTTGCCGATCCTGTCTATGTGCGGTTCGGAAAGTATGTCTGGCAGCTTGCCCAGCTCGACCTCGGCACGTCCTTTCGCACGCGGCAGCCGGTCTCGACGGTTCTGGCCGATCGAATGTGGCCGACGTTGCAACTGTCCTTCGCCGCCATGATATTTTCGATCGTCATCGGTGTACCCCTCGGTTTCATCGCAGCGCTGAAGCCTGGCTCCATGATCGACACCGCGTCGATGGTGGGCGCGGTTTCGGGGCTGTCATTGCCCAAATTCTGGCTTGGGCTGTTGCTCATGTACCTGTTCGCCCTGAAGCTCGGATGGTTGCCGAGTTTCGGGTATGGCAATGGTGGCTTGCGGAACCTGACGCTTCCGGCGATCGCATTGGGCGTCGCGCCGCTCGCCCTTCTGGCACGCACCACGCGCGCGGCGGTTCTCGAGATCATGAATGCGGATTTCGTCCGCACCGCGCGCTCCAAGGGAATGAGCGAGCGGCGTGTGGTCCAGTGGCATCTTGCGCGAAACGCTCTCGTCATCGTGCTGACGACGATCGGCTTGCAGTTCGGCACGGTTATCGGGCAGGCCGTCGTCGTCGAGAAGCTCTTTGCATGGCCCGGGTCTCGGATCGCTCCTGGTGGATAGCGTGACGCTGCGCGATATTCCCGTGGTGCAAGGTGCGATCCTGCTCATCGTGTTGTTCTTTCTTCTCGTCAATATGTTGGTCGATGTGCTTTGCGCGATCATCGATCCGCGCATCAAGTACACCTGAGGAGCACCATGAAGATCAGAGCCAATCTGCTGATCGGCGGTGTGCTGTTCGCCACGGTGATCGTCGCCGGCCTGCTCGCGCCCCTCCTGGCCCACACCGATCCGGTGATGGATGCCAACCTCATGTTCGCGGAGGAGCCGCCCGGCGGAGAATTCTGGTTCGGCACCGACGCACAGGGCCGCGACATCTACAGCCGCGTTCTCTACGGCGCGCGCATATCGCTGACGGTCGGCATCGTGTCGCAACTGATCAACACGATCATCGGTGTGTGCCTCGGGCTTTCGGCCGGCTATTGGGGCGGCTGGTGGGACGATTTCGTCAACGGCCTGACGAACCTGATGCTGGCTATTCCGTCGCTGATCTTCGCGCTCGCCATCATGGCCATCCTGACGCCCGGATTGACCTCTCTGCTGATCGCGCTCGGTCTCACCAACTGGTCGTTCACGTGCCGCCTCGCTCGCGCATCGGCGTTGTCGCTCAAGAGCCAGGGTTACGTGCAGGCCGCGAAAGTCCTGGGCTATGGCGACATCAGGATCATGCTGACGCAGCTCCTTCCCAATATGCTGGGGCCGATCATCGTCATCGGAACGCTCGGCATGGGCGGTGCGGTGCTGGCGGAAGCGTCGCTTTCATTTCTCGGATTGGGAATTCGCCCGCCCTTCCCGAGTTGGGGCAGCATGTTGTCCGACGCACGGGACCAGATCACGACGGCACCGTGGATCTCGATCTTTCCGGGCCTTGCCATTTTCATGACCGTGCTTGGCCTGAACCTTCTTGGAGACGGCCTGCGCGACATCCTCGATCCACAATCGCGGAGCCGTCGCGCATGACCGAGGCGCCCCTTCTCGAAGTCGAGAATCTGCGGATCGATCTTTCGATCGGTGACAAGAAATTCGCCGCCGTACAAGACGTGTCGTTCACGATCGGGCGCGGCGAGACGATGGGCCTCGTGGGGGAATCCGGCTGCGGCAAGAGCATCACGGCGCTGGCGCTCATCGGGTTGTTGCGCCACCCTCTGAGCATCGGCGGGGGGACCATCCGGTTCGACGGGCGCGAGATTCAGGCGCTTTCGCCAGCGCAGATTCGGCAGCTCAGAGGCGACCGCATCTCGATGATTTTTCAGGAGCCGATGACGGCGCTCAACCCGTTGTCCCCTGTCGGCCGCCAGATCGCCGAAATGTTCGTGCTCCACAAGGGCGCGACCTGGAAGGATGCCGAACGGCAGGCGGTGGAGGCGCTCGCGAGCGTACGCGTTCCGGCGCCGGAGCGAAGGGTCAAGGATTATCCGCATCAATTGTCGGGCGGCATGCGCCAGCGGGTCATGATCGCCATCGCGCTGGCGTGCCGCCCGGACCTGTTGCTCGCGGACGAACCGACGACAGCACTGGACGTCACGGTTCAGGCTGAAATCCTCGACCTCATCCGCGATCTTTGTGCCGAGCGGGGAACGGCCGTTTTGATGATCAGTCACGATCTCGGTCTCATTGCCAATATGTGCCGTCGCGTCGGCGTGATGTATGCGGGGAGAATTGTCGAGGAGCGGGCTGCCGAGGATGTGTTCCGAGCACCCAGTCATCCCTATACTCAAGGGCTCGTTGCATCCCTCCCGCTATTGGGCGCCCGCGCGCGACATGGCCGACATCGCCTGACGGAGATCGCCGGCGTCGTGCCGCCGGTGGCCGCTTTCCCGTCCGGCTGCCGCTTCAATCCGCGTTGCCGGTCTGCGACCGACATCTGTGTAGCAGACGACCCTGCTGTCACGCTGCTTCCTCATAACGGCTCGGTGAGGTGTCATCATCATGGATGAGACGCACGATGACACGATCATGCGCGTCGAGGATTTGGCGGTTCATTTCCCCATGGGCGGCGGCCTTCTTGGCGGACAGCGCCGCTGGTTACACGCGGTAGATGGCGTCGATCTCGAACTCAAACGCGGCGAATGCCTCGGCCTTGTCGGCGAATCCGGTTGCGGAAAGTCGACCCTCGCTCTTTCCATCCTCGGGTTGCAGGCACCAACACGAGGCCGCATCGTGCTCGACGGTCAGGATGTCAGCGGAAGCGCCGGTCGGGATCGGAAGGACCGCGCGCGATTTGCCCAGATGGTCTTCCAGGACCCTTACTCGTCGCTCAATCCACGCCAGACCGTCCGCCGCACGCTCGAAGCGCCGCTCCGCCTCCACGGCGTCACCAGCAACAGCGAGATCGACGAGCGCATTGCAGACGTGCTGAAACATGTGGGCTTGCGGCCAGATCAGGCGGAGCGTTTTCCCCACGAGTTCTCAGGCGGCCAGCGTCAGCGCATCGGCATCGCGCGCGCGCTGATTCTGCGGCCGAAGATCATTGTGCTCGATGAGCCGGTTTCGGCTCTCGACGTTTCGATCCGCGCTCAGATCATCAACCTGTTGCTCGAGTTGAAGGAAACGCTCGGACTTTCATACGTGATGATCAGCCATGATCTGG
Source organism: uncultured Alphaproteobacteria bacterium (assembly GCA_963828985.1). Classification (GTDB taxonomy): domain Bacteria; phylum Pseudomonadota; class Alphaproteobacteria; order Rhizobiales; family Beijerinckiaceae; genus Microvirga. Next base: position 181,051 of record CAWHGT010000003.1, on the reverse strand, counting down.
GCGTCGTCGAACACATGAGCGACCGTGTGGCGGTGATGTATCTCGGGCGGATCGTCGAGACAGGCGGTTGGGAGACGATCTTCACCAACCCGCAGCACCCTTATACGCGCGCGCTGATCGCCGCGATCCCTGATCCATTTTCACGCAACCACGGCGTCAAGATCACGGGCGAAATTCCAAACCCCCTCAACCCGCCCGTCGGCTGCGGCTTTCATCCGCGGTGTCCCGAGGCGCGGGACCTCTGCCGCGTTCCACCCGTTCCGCTGCTCGAGGCCATCGCGGCCGACCATCTGGTGCGATGCCGCCGCGTTGGCGAATTCGTCTGACGGGTTTCTGTCGGCATGACACTCACTGGGAAGTAAGAAGGTTCACAGATGATAGACGTTCAGACGGATGTGGAGGGACCACTCGAATCCGTACGATTCACCGGCTTGAACCGAGGTCCAAAAATCATCGTCATGGGCGCGGTTCATGGCAACGAGACCTGCGGGCCCAACGCCATCCTTCGCGCGATCGCCGATTGCCGGTCCGGCCGCCTGCCGATCCGTCGCGGACAGGTGACATTCGTCCCGGTGGCGAACCTGAAGGCCTATCACCAGGCGACGCGGGAAGGGGATCGCAACCTCAATCGGGATTTGCGCGAGAAAACGATCCCGGCCGATTACGAGGACAGGATCGGCAATCTGATCTGCGCGATGCTGCGGGAGCACGACGTCCTTCTCGACATCCACTCGTTCAGCGGAGAAGGCGTTCCGTTCATCTTCGCGGGCCCTCTGGACAATCGGGCAGAGGTCGAGCCGTTTCGTTTCGCGAAAGCCGAAGGAGAATTCGCCGCGAGGCTCGGTACAGCCACGGTTATTCATGGTTGGCTCGATGTCTATGGGCGTTTTCTGGCCGAGCGCGAGCGTCTTGGCTTTCCGAACCGGGCAGTCTCCGAAGGGGTTGGGACTACCGAATATATGCGGTTCGCAGGTGGTTACGGCGTGACCCTTGAATGCGGCGCTCACGATGATCCGAAATCGGACGACGTGGGGTACGCGGCCATCGTCAACGCGTTCGCGCACCTTGGCCTCATTGATGCTCCAGCCCCTCCTGTGGCGATGCAGACCGCGATTCAGATCACTCGCATGTTCCTTTGCGAGGCCGAAGGGGACCGCATCGAAGGTCCATGGAAGACCGCAGATGCGATCGCGGCGGGCCAGATTATTGTCCGCCGGGCTGACGGCAGCGCTGTGACAGGCCCCGAGTGACGGGTTCATTGTCTTCCCGAACCGGCGCCCCCAGCCGGGCGATGGATTGTGTTACTTCGGAATTTCCAGTCCGCGGGTCTTCTAACCGGGACGGGTGCGGAAGCGTCCCAAATGAGGTTCGGAGAGCGATTTTTGGATTGATGAGGCTACGTCGAAGTCGTAGGGCTATCGCAATCAGTGGCTGGTTCAGCCGCCAAACCTACGACAAAGGACTGACGTGAAGAGCCTCAAGAAGGATTACAACGAGAGACTGACCAGTGCCGCGGACGCCAAAAAGGCTCTGCTGGAGAAATTCAAGGCTCGCCCTTCCTTGGATGACCCTGCGGTTGCGGAGCGTCGCGCGGAGCGCGAGGCGCTGAGCAAGGCGCGAGAGGAACGGCTTTCCGAGCGCGCAATCACCCGTGCGGCGGCTGAAAAGGCTCGGATCGCAGCCGAGGAACAGGCCCGCCTGGATGCAGCGACGGCGCACGAGGCCGAAACCGCCGAGCGCGCAGCACGCGAAGCTGCTCTCGAGATCGAACGTAAGGCCGCTAGGGACGCGCGTTACGCCGCCCGGAAGGCGAGAAAGTAGCGTCGAGCGCTACTCGTTCGGCTTTTTCCTAGCAAGTCGGTCAAGGCGTATCTCCGCGAAACCACTGTCAGGTCTTGGCTGAGACGCAGGATGAGCGCAAACTCGCGTCTCGTGGCCATTCTGCCTGCTTCTCATTCCTCCCTCCAGCAAGGAGAACGCGCGTGACGAAGGTACGATACGAGGTTGTCGAGCACGACGGCGGGTGGGCCTACAAGATGCAGGGAGTTTTCTCTGAGCCGTTTGCAACACACGCTGAAGCCATGAACGCCGCTGAGCGCGTTGCCACCGAACAGCAGGCTCCGGGAGAAACCGCGCCCATCGAATATGAGGACGCCAAAGGCAAGTGGCACGAGGAAGTGGCGCGGGGCAACGACCGTCCCTCTACCGAAGTGGCGGACGGCACCAAGCGTGACCGGATATAAATAACCCCTGCCGCGGATCGGCAGGGGTCTAAATTGCGCCTCAGGCCGCCTTCGTATTGACCCGCGCTTGCGCCAGCCTCGTGAGCAGCACGTCAGTCTCTTTCTCTTCCTGAAGGGTCTGGTCGAGCAACCGGACCGCATCCGTCAACCCCAACTCGCCTGCCCAGGTCTTGAGAGAGCCGTAGCGCGTAATCTCGTAATGCTCGACGGCCTGTGCCGCAGCAAGGATCCCCGCATCCAGCGCCGGGCTGTCCGCGAAGTCTTCCATGATCTCCTTGCCTTCTTCGATAATGCCGTTGATCGCCTCGCAGGCAACGCCCCGCGCCGGCTTTCCGATCATCTTGAACACCTGTTCGAGGCGGTCGACCTGCGCTTCCGTTTGATCACGATGAGTCTCGAATGCTGCTCGAAGCTCGTCGGATTCGGCGTTTTTGGCCATCTTGGGCAACGCCTTCAGGATCTGCTTCTCCGCGTAGTAGATGTCTTTGAGCGTGTGGAGAAAGAGGTCATCGAGTGTTTTCTCTTTTGATGGCATTCAGAAAATCCTCCGGAAATGCGGTTTGCGTCGAGACAACTTCTGGCTATCGCGGCAGTTCCGGAGGATTAAAGCGGCTACTTCATCAAGCCGGCGCTTCGCAGAGCCCGATTGATGATCGCTCCCACGTCATGCAGGGGCGAGGGCGCCTTTTGGCGAGGTTTGGGATCAGGCTCCCGGTGGGGGGACGGAACGGTGATTGCAGGCAATCGCGGCACAGGCTTTTGCTCTGACCTGACCGTTTCCGGATCGCCCACGTCACGAGCAGGCTGCAGGACAGGGGAAACCTTGGTCAGATCCCAGAACTGAGCGATCCGGTGACTCGACGAAAGGCCGGTCTCGAGAAGAAACGGTGCAGCTGCGCCGAAATGACCTTCCCCGCTGCCTGTCGCCAGGGGAGTGCCATGTCCCATCGCGGAAACGACGTATTCCTCGACCGCGGGCTCACCCTCGATGTTGTTCCAAATTCGTCGTACGTAGCCCGGGTGCTTTTCAATTTGGTCGGGTTTGGCGCCTGTTTTATGCAGCGCCGTCCATTGCTTGACGATTTCGTCCGCATTGCGCGGGTTGACGGTGTGATCCGCCGTTCCCTGCCAGACCGAAATCTTTGGCCAGCGACCTCGGTGGTGAGATGCGGATCGAACGATGCTCGCCCACTCGTCAGCGGGTAGCGTGCGGCTATCCGCCATGACCTGAAACGCAGCCGGAATATCGCTGGCGCTCCCATAGGGCAGCCCCGCGATGATCGCCCCACCCGCGAAGATCTCCGGATACGTGGCAAGCATCGCAGATGCCATGGCGCCCCCCGCCGAGAGGCCGGTGACAAAAACCTGATCCCGATCGATGTTCCAGTCCGCTACGGTGCGATCAATCATCTGCCGAATGGATTCGGCTTCGCCCGAGCCTCGTGTGGTGTCTGCTGGAACGAACCAGTTGAAACACAGGTTCGGATTCTTCGCGCGCCGCTGCTCCGGCAAAAGGAGGCAAAAACCAAACAGATCCGCAAGTTCAATCCAACCTGCGCCGTTTGCATAATCCGCCGCCTTCTGGGTGCATCCGTGGAGGACCACCACAAGCGGGGGAGCTTCCCGAACTTTCTTCGGGAGATAGCGCAACATTCGGAGGTTGCCGGGGTTTGATTCCAACCCCGCGACTTCTTCGAGAAGCCCGTCACCGCGGATCGGCGGAAGCTTCCCATTCTCAAGTCCGTCGGGGAGAGAGTCCCGCCAGGTTGCTTGCTGTTTCAACAACCGTGCGACTGTACTGCCTAAGCCTGCCATTTTGTCCATCCTTCAACGGATAACACAGATCCGTCTGAAGGGTTGCTGCACTGCACAAATTTTTGTTGTGATGCACAAAAGTGTCAGTCGCTGCGCGACCGCGATCCGCCGATTCCGTCCTCACCTGCGAGGCCCATCAGCTCAGCGAGACGGTTCCGCGCCCGGTTGACGCGGCTCTTGACGGTGCCGACGGCACAGCCAAGCGCAGCAGCGGCCTCGTCATAGGACAGGCCTTCCGCTCCGACCAGAATGATCACGTCGCGCTGGTCCGGCGAGAGGCGGGCGAGGGCGGCCTGGAGATCCTGGTGCACGAGTTTGTCGTGCTGGTCCGGTATGGACACCATTGTTGCCGCATGGGCACCTTCGGCATCCTCGACCTCGCGGCCCTTCTTTCGATGCGTGGAGAAGAAGTTGTTTCGCAGGATCGTGAAAAGCCAAGCGCGAAGATTGGTGCCTTCCTGGAAGCTTTCGCGCTTGCTCAGCGCTTTCAGCACCGTGTCCTGCACGAGGTCTTCCGCACGATCGACGTTCTTGGTCAACGAGATCGCGAAACCGCGCAAGTTGGGGATGCTGCTCATGATTCCGTCGATGAATTCCTGATCGACCGGCTCCTGATGTGCCCGGATGACCTGTGACACTCTGGCGAGCAACTGCGTCAGATCACGAGGAATTTTCTGCATCGCCGGATCTCCGTAGAGCGCGCGCAGCTGCTCACCGAGATGGGCCTGGATTGCGGTATCGAGGTTTGCGGGCATCGTGAAGCTGTCGTCCGAGCTGGTTTTCGTCATCATTCAAAGATGGGGCGAGCTTGGCAGATAACAACCTACCGCCGGCGACGAACGTGGCTCGGCGGCGTCAAGGCTTCCCGATGCTGCCGACAACTTCCGGATCCGCGCCCAGCGTCTGCGGTTCAAGGAAGGTCACCATTACCCCCGGCTGAACCAGTTTCGCCAACTCGCGCACGTCCCAATTCGTGAGCCGGATACAGCCGTGGCTGCTTGTTTTGTCGATTTTGTTGGGCGCCGGCGTGCCATGAATTCCGTAGGTCGGTTTGTCGAGCCCGATCCAGGCGCTTCCGACTGGATTGTTCGGGCCGGGTGCGAGGCGCAGGGCCTGCGTATTGTCGCCCTGCTGGAAGTTCACCTTCGGGCGATACCAATATTCGGGATCCGTTGCGATCGTCTTGACCAGATGAGAGCCTTCCGGAGACGGAAGGTCGTTGCTGCCGATGGTCGCAGGATAAGATACGACGAGCGTTCCCGCGGCGTCGAAGCCGAGCAGTCGTTTCTTACCTTTGTCAGCCACAAGTTTCGCGACTTTCGCCGGGGCAGGTCCGGCAATGTCGGTGACCACGATGGTGCTCCCGACCGCCGAGAAGTCCGCGCCTGGGTTGAGCTGACGGAGAAGGCTCTCATCCATGTGAAACTTTTCGGCCAGCAATTCGACCGGGTCGCGATAGGCCAACCGCTCGAGCTTTGCCATCTCGCCATAATCCTTCGGCATTTCCGGGACGAAGGGTCCGGCGACGTCCTTGTCGGTGATCGCATAAGGAGTGAGCGGTGGGGCCGAATGGGTTAGTTCGAGCGTGTTCCAGACCTCTTTGTCCACAATTCCGTCGACGGGAAGTCCCAGCATCGCTTCGACGGCCGCGACAGCTTTTGATACATTATCTCCATTGTAGCCGTCGATCACGCCGGGTGACGCGTGTGCGCGATCGAGCATCACCTGCAGCTTCAGGATCATCGGGCTCTGTTCCCCAGGCGCGATGACCGCCTGAAAGAGATCGGGAGCGCTGGATTGTGCGATGAGGTCCGAAGCCGAAAGTTTTGGCTTTGGCGCTGATCTCTGGGCCTCGATCAATGCGCCGATGGGATCCGCTTTCAATGCGGTCGGCGGCGGCGCGAGCGGCGGTTCCGACGGCTGTGCAAGCGCCACGGAGCACGTCAGAAGCAGCGCCATGACCGATAGTGATGATGTAAGTCGCGATTGCATCTTGCGGCGCTTTCCTGTGAAGGCGCTGATGCTGACCTATCGCGCTTAAGGCGCTCTTAATGATGAACCGGGATCGCAGACGTGATGTTGCGAGCGGCAGAAAGTTAACCCTGACTCTCAAATCAGCGCGCGGTCTGCCGAAGGAGTGCGCAGAATCGGCTGCGCGGTTCGCCACAATCACAAAAATTCCGCAATGTTGCCGCTGTCTGCGGGCGCTTGGAGAACTGGATGCAGAGATCGCCCTGGCGCAAAGCGCTCTCAATTACAGCATGTATCGTTGCGTACGCGGCCGTTTTTGAGAGAAGCGAAGCCCAGGCGTTCGATTTTTTTGGGTTGTTCGGCTCAAAAGAGACCGTGCCCGCACCCTCGCTCCAAGCGCTTCCCTATGTTCTGACGTTCGCCATCGATGGCGATAAGAAAGCCGTTGAACAAACTCTTCAGGATGCCTCCACTCTCTATCGTCTGAGGGCCGATCCGCCCTCCGACGGGGACTCGCTTGCCCGTCGCGCGCAGGCTGATTTCGGTCCGCTGCTCGATGCGCTTTGGGGGCTGGGATTTTATAATGCCACGCTCGTTTTCGACGTTGCGGGAGTTCCGTTGACCCTGGGCGAGGATCCGGCGCGGGCTGCTGCCGCTGCCGAAGCTTATCGGGCCCGCGCTGCCGTTCCGGTGACTGCGCGGGTCGTGCCCGGTCCGCTGTTTGAGCTTCGGAACGTGCAGGTGAACGACGCCCACAGCCGCCGCCCTTTCACACCGACGGAGTTGCCCTCGAAGATCATCGGACTCTCGCCGGGAGATCCTGCCCGTGCTGCAGACCTCAGAGCCGCACAGGCACGCATGGTGGATTATTTTCGCGCCCAGTCTCGGCCGCTTGCCAAGGCCGTGTCGATCCAGCCCGTGGTCTTCCATCCTGCGCGACTGATGGATGTGGCGTTCGCGCTCGATCCTGGGCCTGTCGCGCCGATCGGCGAGATCTCGATAACCGGCGCGGAGAACGTGGATCCGGCGGTGATCCGATCCTTCGTGTATGTCGAGCCGGGAGACGCCTACTCGCCAAAAGCCATGGCCGACATGCGAAAGTCGATCGGCCGAATTCAGGCGCTCGGCTCCGTGCGGATACGCGAATCCGAAACTCTCGACGCCGCTGGGCGCCTGCCTGTCTTCGTCGAAGTCACAGAGCGTAAGCCGCGCGTGGTGGGATTTTCGGCACGCTATTCGACGATCGACGGGCCGGCTTTGCATGCCTATTGGGAGCATCGCAATCTATTCGGCGGAGCGGAGCGGCTTCGCGTCGAATCTGACATCTTCCTCGCTCCCCGCAACGACGGTACCCGCATCAGGCGCGTCGGCGACCTCGAGCCTTCCGATATCGGTGGGCGCTTTCGCGTGAGTTTTCTCAAGCCGGCACTTTATGGCAGCCGCAACGATCTGCTGATCGACGGGCTTCTCGAACGGGACCGGACCGGAGGCGACCGGTTTGGCGGGTATACCAGCCGGCTCGCCGACATCACCGGCGTCATCCGGCACCGGTTCAGCGACACATTCTCGATGCAAGCCGGATTGCAGGCCCAGAAGGGCCAGACAAGCGACGTGCTCGGTTTCATCGACTACTTTGTCGTCGGCACGCCGGTGTCCTTGACCTACGACTCCACGGACAAACCGCTGGATCCCTCCCGCGGAATGCGCATCACCGCATCGGTCGTCCCGTATCCGACGTTCCTGGGTTCGACCGTCGGCATGACCGTTACCAAGGGGACCGCGTCGGCATATTATTCGCTCGATGAAGATGCACGCTACATCTTGGCGGGCCGTATCGGATTTGGATCGATCGTCGGAGCGCCTCTTGAAGAAATTCCAGCGAACTTCCGGTTCTTCGCGGGGGGTGGCGGATCGGTGCGGGGGTATCGATACCAAAGCATCGGGCCGCAAGGACCGTTCGGCTACGTCGTGGGGGGACGTAGCTTGCTTGAAGGATCGCTGGAAGCACGCATCAAGGTCACCGACACGATCGGCGTCGTGCCCTTCGTCGACGCCGGCGGGGCTTTTGACTCCGGTTTCCCGGACTTTGACGACAAGATGCGGTTCTCTGCCGGGTTGGGGCTTCGTTACTACACGGCGATCGGACCGATCCGGCTCGACGTAGCGGCTCCATTGGACCGTCGACCGGGCGACAAGCCAGTCTCGATCTATGTCAGCATAGGGCAGGCCTTCTGATGACAATGATGCGCCGATTTCTCATCCCGTCGGTCCTGCTGATCGCTGCCGCGATCTTTCTGGCGCTGACGCTTGGCACCAAAAGCGACGAGGCCGATAAAGGTTTTCTGTCCGACCTCATTTCTCGCGCACTCTCGACACCCTCAACCAGAGTCTCGATCGGCGATGTCGAAGGCGCGCTCTCGTCCGACGCTACCATTCGCAACATCACCATCTCGGACAAGGACGGCGTGTGGTTCAGGCTGGATCGCGTGCGCTTTGTCTGGCGGCGGCTAGCCCTGCTGTCGCGCCGTCTCGAAATCGACAAGCTGGAGATCGGTAAACTCGAAATCCTGAGACGGCCGATTCCTGCCGATGAGGCCGTACCGGGTGCCGATCAACCGCTGTTGCCGGAGCTGCCCGTGAAGGTGCAGATCGCGGATTTCCTGCTGCGAGAATTGTCTCTCGGCGCGCCGGTGATTGGCACGGCAGCCCAACTCACCGCATCTGGCGCGGCCTCGCTCGGCGATCCGAAGGAAGGATTGAATCTTCGCTTCGATGCAAGACGGCTCGACGCCCCCGGAACGTTGGTGGCGCGACTGAACTACGCGACTGAGAAGCTCGATCTGAACCTGACGCTGGATGAACCGGCAGGCGGCATTCTCGCGACCTCCGCCAATATTCCGGGCCGCCCGCCTGTCAAGCTCAACGTCGCCGGAACAGGTACGCTGGATGCATTCGGAGCAACGCTCGCATTCAACGCCGGGGACACGATCGGAGCGTCCGGTCAGGCGAATCTTCGGCGACAGGGAGCGGTGCGGCGGCTCGTGCTCGATCTCGATGCGCAAGTCGAGGGACTCCTCCCCGGCGTGGCCGCACCCGTCTTTGCTGGAACGACGCAGCTCGATGGCGAGACGATCTTCGGAGACGATGGCACGATCACCATTCCGCAATTGTCCGTCGTCTCAAAGACCGCAAGGCTCGACGCTGTGGGCAGCATGGACGCCAACAAGTCGGTTGATCTCAGGCTGTCTGCCCGCGCCGTTCCGACCGATCGGCAAAAAACGGTTGCGGGCGGCGCGGAGATCAAGACGCTTGCCTTCACCGGCACGGTGAAAGGCCAAGTGTCGGCGCCGACTGTCGCAGGTGAACTCAAGGCCGAAGAGGTCAGTATCCCGGCGGGTCGACTTGGAAATCTCAATGCCAGCTTTTCGGTGGTGCCAAGCGGCCCGCTCTCGGAAACAGCAACTCGGATCGGCATCGTGGCCGACGCAAAGGCCACCGGCGTCGCGCTCAGCGACCCGGCGCTCGCCCGTGCGGTTGGCGATCAGATGACACTGGTCCTTCGCGCGAGCGCATCACCGAGTGGTCTGGTGGACGTGGAGACCGCGCGCCTTTCCAGTCCGTCGATCGCGGCGAGCTTCGCGGGGCAACTCGGCGCGGAAAGCGCTGCTGGAACACTCACGGCCAACGCGCCGGATCTCTCCCGCTTTGGCGATCTGGCGACGCTACGCCTGCGCGGAGCTCTCGATGTGACAGCGAGCATTCAGGGCCTCCTGTCGAAGGCTCCCGTCGTGGCGAATGTCAACGGTGCGGCAAAACAATTCGCGACTGGCATTCCCGCCATCGATGGCCTGGCCGGCGGGGAGCTTGCGATGAGCGGCGTCGTCCGGATGTTGCCGAACGGCGGCTTCGGTTTTCAGGCTTTCCATCTGAATGGCCAGCACGTGACGACGAAGCTCGATGGCAGTGCCAGTCCCGAGAATGTTTCGGTGAATGCCACCATCGACCTTCCCGATCTGCGTCGTGCAGACGGAAGGTTGACGGGGCAGGGCGCAGCCGAAGCCCGTTTTACGGGAACGCTCGAACGACCCAATGCCACGTTCCATGCGGAGATCCGCAATGCGACGGCCTTGAATCGCCCGATTCCGCAACTTGCTCTCGATGCGACGGCGACCGACTTTCTTAGGCGCACCCGACATCGGTGCGAAGCTCGCCGGAACGGTGAACGGGAGGCCCGCAAACGGGACACTGCGTCTGCTGAAACCGCCGGCCGGCGGTTGGACGCTGGACCCGTTCGAAATCGTGGTCGGATCCGCCAATATTCGCGGCCATCTCAGCCTTGATCCGGCCGATCTCGCCACGGGACAACTGAGCCTTGATGCGCGTGATTTCAGTGATCTTGCGCCGCTGGTTCTGACGCCGCTTTCCGGGGATGTGCATGCTGGCGTCGTTTTCGACGCGACGGGCGGCAAGCAGAACATGCAGCTTGATGCCCAAGGCCAGCGGATGAAAGTGGCAGACGCGACCCTCGAGAGGCTCAGCGCCAAGGCCTCGCTTTTGGACCTCTACGCAAAGCCGATCATCAACGCGGCGATCGCAGCGGATCGTGCGACGGTAGCGGGCGAAGTCTTTTCGCAGATCCGTCTCGACGCGACTGGCTCGCCGAGCGGGAGCGATATTGCGTTGAGCGCGACAGCACGGCAATTCGATCTTGCGGCGCGTGGGCGGCTCGTTCCCGATGAGCCTCGGCGTTTCGATCTCGCGACGTTCACCGCTCGACGCGATCGCCGGCAGATTTCGCTCGCGCGGCCCACGTCCATTGTCTTTGCTAATGGCGGCGTCGCTCTGCGCCAATTCGAGATCAACCTCGATGGTGGAACGATCAGCCTTGATGGCAGCGCGGGCTCGACACTCGATCTGCGCATAGGCGCCAAGGCGGTACCCTTATCGGCAGCCGATATCATCGTGCCGGGCACCGGTCTATCGGGAACGCTCGAGGGTACGGCCCAGATCGCCGGCACCGCTGCGGCGCCCACGGGCGACTGGCGTATTCGCATATCACGTTTCGCCGCCTCGCAGACCCGCGGGCTGGGTGCGCCTCCGATCGACGTGACGGCTCAAGGCCGGCTCGCCGGTGGCAGCACCAGCCTGGATGGCACCGTGAATGCCGGTCGGGCGGGAACCTTTCGCCTGAACGGCCGTGTTCCGTTGAACCCGCGAGGCAATCTCGACCTATCCGCTCAGGGACGTCTCGATCTTTCGGTGGCCAATAGTTTCCTTTCCGCGCAAGGGCGTCAGGTGACCGGGCTCGCGTCGGTCGATATGCATGCCACGGGCCCTGTCGCGGAGCCGATCGTCAACGGGACGGTTTCGCTCAGCGGAGGCAGCTTTCGAGATGCGCTGCAAGGTGTACGGCTCGATAACATTCAGGCGCGCCTTACAGCCCGTGGAACCGATCTGCTGATCGACCGCCTCTCCGCGACCACGCGAAACAACGGCACGATCTCGGCGGCGGGCAGAGTCCGGCTGGATCCGGCTGCTGGTTTTCCGGGCGATATCCGCATCACCGGCCAGCGCGCAGAACTGGTGTCGAACGATCTCGTGACCGCGACGGCGGATCTTGCGGTCGCTCTGTCGGGGCCGTTGGCACAGAACCCACGCATCGGCGGCAACGTGCGCATCGTCTCGATGGATGTGACGGTTCCCGAGAGATTACCCGCAACCATCAAGCCGATTCCAGGTACCCGGCATGTCAACCCGCCGCCGATCGTAGCGAAGCGGCTCGCCATGGAAGCCCGCGCGCGGGCGAATTCGAGGCAGGTTCCCGCGTTCGACGCGACGCTGGACCTCGTGTTGAGTGCTCCAAGCCGGATTTACGTCCGCGGGCGCGGCATCGATGCCGAACTGGGAGGAGATTTGCGCCTCACCGGTACAATGCGCGATCCGACCGCCATCGGTGCCTTTGAGATGCGGCGGGGTCGTCTGACGGTCATCGGAACGCGGCTGGATTTCACCAGAGGCCGTTTGACCTTCACGGGCGATCTCACCCCGGAACTTGATTTCATGGCGGAAACGAATGCGGGAGAAGTCACCGCGCGGGTGGCGGTGACGGGTTCCGCACGCGAACCACAATTTGCCTTCTCGTCGGACCCCGATCTGCCGCAGGACGAGGTGCTGTCACGGATTCTGTTTTCCAAGGCTTCGGGCGGTTTGTCCGTCACCCAGGCTCTGACGCTCGCGCAAGCCGCTGCCCAATTTTCCGGCGGCGGCGGCGACGATGTCTTCGAGAACCTGCGTAAATCCCTCGGTGTGCAGGGTCTCGACGTGTCAGTCGGTGCCGAGGGCGGCCCGACGGTGGGAGTTTCGCGAGCGATCAGCGACCGCGTCAGCGTGGGCGTCAAGGCCGGGGCCTCCCCCGAGGACACAGGCGTGTCCGTGGACATCGACGTCACGCGGCGAATCCGGGTTCAGGGCGAGATAGGAGCCGAGGGAAACACCTCGATCGGCGTCGGGGCGGAGTGGGAATACTAACTGGAACCCATGAGGCGAGTGGAATTATGTGCCTCCGGGGACATTTCGTCGCAACCTTAACCGGATTTGCGCGTTGCCAGTTGGGCCAGTGAAAGAGGGGAACCCATCGTGAGCATTATCTGGACTATCATCATCGGCTTTGTCGCAGGAATCATCGCCAAACTCATCATGCCAGGTCCGAATGAGCCATCCGGGTTTATTCTGACAACCATTCTGGGCATCATTGGAGCGTTCGTGGCCACCTATCTCGGTCAGGCGATTGGTTGGTACCGGGCCGATGAGGGCGCTGGCTTTATCGGCGCAATCGTAGGCGCGATCGTCGTGCTGTTTATCTGGGGTGTTATTGCCGGGCGTCGATCCTCGTCGACGTACTGAGCAGGCGTTCCAGGAACGGGGCCGCGCTGTCCGCGGCCCCGTCGGATCAGGTTTATGCCGACAGGCGACCGGCAGATGTGGACGCGCCGAGTAGCGCTGCTTTAACCGGGCAAGTGCCAGTATAGCCGCGCCACGCAAGATAAGAGCCACCCGCAAGAGCGATGACGTTCAAGAGCGGGTTGGGACGTGGCTTCACGCCCGCGGCAGCAAGCCCCAACCCGGCAATAATGTAGGCGGCGCGCTCCGCCGTGGTGAGTTCCGCGCTGCTCTGGTGGTCCGAAATCCCATTCGTCACATCATTCTCCTTGTCATGATGGTGCCGAACGCCAGCAAGCGAAGCGTTGTTCCACCCGAACCTAGTGCTTGTTGGACTCGCATGGTTGCCGAGCCATCAGGATCAGGCGCAGATCGCCCCCGGCAGAAAAATCCAACTCCGCCAGCAAGTTGTCCGGGCTCTTCGACGAAGTGAAGAAACGCCAGCAGCCGCAGACGTGTGGCGGCGGGCAGCGAGGCGATGGAATTCATCATGCGGTCGCCGATGGAGAGCGTCATCTCCTCCTGAAGGAACGACGTCAGAGGAATCATTTTGTCATGCTGCGACATAGGGCACCCGATCCTGGTTTGAGAGATCGCCCACGCGAACTCAGGCTCGGACCGCGCAGACCCGCCATTTGGCGAACGGTGTCGAGGCTGCGTTGCGAGACGTCGATGAGGGCTGCGATGCAAGGCTCGTTCTCGATGAGCGTCGGAAGACCCAGCGGGCGAACCTTGAAGCCGACCTGCTGCCATCGAGGGAGCCACCACATTTCGACCACCGCCGTGACCTGACGGATTCCCTCGGCCAGGCAGATATTCCTGCATCGCCGCAAGGAGGCGGCAATCCGTGCGCCCCGTTCTTCGTTCCCGCACGACAAAGTAGCGGGTCCATTCGAGAATATCCGGAGCTCTGCGGCACGCCTCTGCTTGCGAGCGAAGGAAAAACGTCCGTCATCATGTGTGGAAGCAGTGTGGGATACAGCCTCTGCCCGCCCACGACGCGTCCATCGTCGATTGCGAGAAGATAAATGGCGTTGGAATTATCATAGGCATCTCTTTCGATGCCGTTTTCACTATCGCAGATCTCGCCATCCGCGTTCGCCGACGAACACATCGTGCCGCAGGCGATAATATTGTTCAAGGTAATTTTCGTACTGACCGGTTGTACTTCGTAATGACGTGAACCTGCGTCATATCTCTCCCCTAGAGTTTAGAGGGCGAGAGTTTTACGTGAAGAATGGCCGAATGATATTGTAGGAAGTTACAGGTTAGATGGTATATAAGTCGATACTGCAACGCCCGAGCGACCGCTTGCGTCTTGTTCGTTGCCTGAAGTTTTTGGCAAGCGCTGACGATATGAGCCGTAACCGTACGCTCCGTGATCCCCACGATGTCGCCCGTATCCGCGGCCGATTTGCCGGCGGCGGCCCAGACGAGCATCTCCCTTTCGCGCGACGTTAAGGTCTTGGCAGGTTGCTGCGGACGCCCGGGATACGTGTGTCCGGATACGCTCGAACGCATACATGCTCATAAGGTGCAGGGCGGGCTTGGTCCGGGACGAGATATCGAGTGCCTTGCCGCTCATCGAGAGGCACGCCTCGTAACCGTTGATGCCGTGAACCGGAAGGCAGAAGCCTTCCTTCATCCCGTAGTCGACGGCGCGGTTCATCACTTCAAGGGCCCGTGGTCCGGCGTTTTCATGTATCGGCGCATCTTTCCACTCGAACGGCTGCACCGTGTTGCGACAATGATGGATGACCGGATCTACCCTTACGTAATCCTCGGTCGCGTATAGCTCGAACCAACCTTTCGGCCACTTCCTCATGAGCACGGCTTGCTCAAATTTTTCCCGCGGCCCGGGGAGGCAAGTCATGATGAAATTATCAAATCCGAACAGCGAGAGCGATTTCTGCATCGCGTCCATCACTGCGTCAGGCGCGGTCAGACGATCGAGTTCCTCGATGAACGCAAACGCTTCGTCGGCGTAGCTGAATTTCTCCCCTCGCACTGCGTGCTCCATCATTTCAATTTTAAAGTGAATCATATAATAAATCTACTTTAGGTTTTGAAAAGGTCCGAATAGGACTAAGTTGAATAAAGTTGCGTGAGGGGAGATCCGTGGAAAAAAAGTCGCCAACTCCGGTCGACCACCACATCGGGACTCGGGTTCGCAGGCGCCGGATGGCGCTTGGGATGAGTCAAGAAGCGCTGGGGGATGCCCTAGGCCTCACATTCCAGCAGGTTCAGAAATACGAGAAAGGCACCAATCGGATTGGTGCAAGCCGTCTTCTGCAGATCTCGGGCATTCTGCGGGTCGGGATCGAGTTCTTCTTCCAGGGCCTGGAGCAGATCGACAGCGAACAGCCTGCTGAAAAGCGCAGCATGGCGGAGTTTCTGGCGATTGCCGACAGCGAAAGGCTCGTTCGCAGCTTCGTTCGACTGAAAGATGGCGAAGCCCGCCGGAAAGTCACCGATCTGGTCGAATGGCTCGCGACCACCGGCGAAGACGCCTCCGGGCCTCCGACCAAGCCCTACGGCCGCTCCTGATGCGGTAGACCTTCCCCGCGGCCTCTTTCGCAAGTCTCACATAAACTGGCATCAGATCGTCCAGCCTCTCCGATTACTGCCGTGGGCACTTGATCGACCCGACCCATTGGACCAGAGCACGCAGCGGGTGAAATCCAAAAGCCTGCCCGTGGTTTAAGGAACCACCCGACCGTCAACTAGTTACCGTCTGGCGATTGATGAGGTGAGCTATGAGCGTAGGACAACAGGGTGGTGATCGAGTGAAGCGACCCGGTGCCAGCGGCGACGATTGGGGCGCCCTGCGCGAGGATGTCGGCGGGATCGCAGAGGCTGCCGTTTCGCAGGGCCGGCACTTTATCGACTCGGCGAAAGATCACGCAACGGATTACGCGGACAAGCGGAAAGCCGACATTGCTCAATCCGTTGCGGATTTGGCAGCGTCACTTCGGGAATCCACGAGCACGTTTGAAGAACGACCCAACATCCAGGCGATTGTCGACAGCGCTGCAGAAGGGCTCGATCAACTCGCCGGATCGATCCGTGAACGCAGCTTCGCCGAAATTTTCAGCGACATGGAAACCATGGTTCGACGTCGACCCGCGACGTTCGGAGTGGCCGCGGTTGCGGTAGGATTCGTCGCTGCGCGCTTTATCAAAAGCACGTCAGAGGATTTGCGGCAGGCGCAAAGCAGCTCGGATGAGACTTTCACCGGGCGTTCCACCTCGGGCCGGCCCGGCGTCTGACGGGAGCGCAGCCATGTCCGAGTACGGCAATTCAACTATCAAATCTCTGCTCGGCGAGGCGCTGCGGGAGAGCGGCGATCTCGCTCAGAAAGAGTTCACCCTCTTTCGGACGGAGATGAGCCAAAACGTGCGCTCGATGATGGTCGGCGCCGGGATGATGGTCGCGGCGGCGGTATTCGCAGTCGCGGCGCTCATGCTCTTCACCGAGGCTCTGGTCGATTGGTTGGCGACAGTCCTTGATTCCCGTGCTCTTGCGGCCCTGATCGTCGGAGGCGTCATGGCGCTCATCGCCGTCGGGTTGATCCTGTACGGTCGGCACGTGTTTTCAGCAGCGTCGCTTATGCCGACGAAGACGGTTCGGTCGGTCAAGCGGGACGCCGCAGTTTTATCTGAAAGGGTCGCCGAATGACGCAAGCGCTCGACGAATTGCAGCGAGAGGTCGAGGAGAGTCGCGCGAAGCTCGATATCACACTCGACCGCCTGGAAGAGAAGATGACGGTTTCGGGCATCGTGGACGACGTGTTGGGTAGCGTGCGCCGTGGGCACCTTGCGCCGCTCTACGACCGGACACTCGCGACGTTGAGGAGCAATCCGGTGCCGGTACTGTTGTTTGCAGCCGGGGCCGCCCTTTTGCTTCATCGGCTTCGTCCGCAACCGGCCACTCCGCCCGTGCGGTCGCCCCGCGTCGCATTGGACGAAGATGTGTCGCCCGTCCCTCTTGGGTCTCGCCTTTATCCGACGGGCGCGACGACCCTTCAATCAGCCGAGGACCTTGAAGGTCGCCGGCGCGCGGCAAACGTCCGCATCTGACAAGAAAAGGAGTTTTCGATGGTCGACCAGAGAAACCAAAATAGCAGTTCGGGTTCGCAGGACAGAGGAACTCCGGGAGGAGAGGGTCCTAAACTGGGCCAAGGTGGCGCTTCGATGTCTCAGGCGTCGAATCCAGCCGCTGGCCAAGCGGCCGATCGCAATCGCGGAGCCTCGGCAGGGAGCGGCCAGAGCGGTTCCGGTTCCAAGGAAAACGAGAGCGGTATGGCGGCGACCATGCGGGACACGGTTGGAGCCGTAAAGGAGAAGGCCAGCGAAGCACTGGAAGGAGCTTCGGGCTGGGCCGAGGACACTTATGACCGCGTTTCGGATTGGGCAAGCGAAGCAGGTCGTACCGAGAGATTCGGCGATATGCGTCGCCAATCTTCACAATCCATGCGCCGGATGAGCGGCGGGCTCCAGGAATATGTGGCGGAAAATCCGATGGTAGTCGGAATCGTCGGTCTGGCCGCCGGTATGCTGATCGGCGCGTTGCTCCCCCGCACGCGGCGTGAAAACGAGGCTTTTGGTGAGTGGGCGGACGAACTGCGCCACCAGGGGGTGCGGTACGCCCGCGAAGCGACCCAGAAGGGCCGTGAGTTCGTCGAGGAGAGTTTCGAAGGCGAAGACCCGCGGTTCAGCAAACATGAGAGCGAATTCAAGTCGCGCGACAACCTTAACCGCCATTAAAAGCGGGCACGCATCCAAGTGAAAAAGCGCCTCCGGGCGCTTTTTCTATTTGTGCGCGCCCGCGATTCACTCGATCGCGTCCGCGTTTTAGTTTCCATTTACTCCATCTAGAGAAATACCGGTCGATAGTGGCGTGGGGCGGAACGCCGGCGGCGTGATCACGTTCACCACGTGTTCACGTCCCCATCGGCGGTAACGTTCGAAGCGTTGAGTAGGAGTAGTGTGCGATGCGCGTGCTTATTTTGGAAGACGATCCCCTTATCGCGATGGATCTTCAGGATATTCTTGAAGGAGAGGGGCACGACGTCGTCGGCGCAGTTGCATCAGTTGGAGACGCGAGAACGCATGTGGCCGCCGGAGTAGACTATGCGCTGCTTGATGTGGACGTTGCGGATGGAAAAAGTTTTGCGATCGCTGAAGAACTTCAGGTCCGATCGATTCCCTTTGCGTTCGTATCGGGTTCCCACCCGTCCGAACTTCCTGAGCTTCTTCAGAATGCCGATTTCATTGCCAAGCCCTATGACGAACGCGCGATTCTACGCTCGCTGGACGATGGTTGCCGGTCATGCCGGAAGGCTCATTAGCGCAGGTCCTGAGAGCCAGCTGGAAGGCTGTCGATTCGAGGAGAATACAGGGCGTTTCCAAGGCTATGCGGGAACGATCGGGAACGGGCCTTGCGTTTGGAAGCGCGTTGTCCAAGGTCCGGCGCCTGTGCCGAAACACCAGTCCACAGCTCTTTTAATGAAGGTCGCACCCCCGCTTCGCTCGTTCCCGTCGGAATCTTCCGAGAGAGCCTAGTGGCGAGACCTTCGAGGCTCCAGTGCCTCGGAGCCGTCCACCCACTGGAAGCGGAGGCAAGGTCAGCGTTCCCCTATGAGCCTACAGACGACAAGCGCCGCTGACTGGTTGGAGATCGACCCGGAAAGTGCGCAAGTCCTTTTCAGGCATCGAAAATTCTGTTTCCATCCGGTTCTGACAAGTCGGTCCGAGGGAGATCTTCAGGGTCGCTTACGAAACGGTCTCCCACTGGGGCGATCCTGGCCCAAACCGGGTCAGCCACTCATTGGTCAGCCGGCGAAAATCCCTGGCGGAGTTGAAGAAAAACTATCGTTCTGCAGGGGAACTTCGGGTAACCCACGCGGCTTGACCGTTGAAATCGACCTTGCTGCCACTCTACAGCAACCATAAGCTTCGACGCATCGACTCCCCGACCGGTGAGGCAGGCTCTTTACGAGAGCAGCATCGTCGGTCATAGGGCAGACCACCTGACGCCTCCGCCCAAACAGCAGAGGAGGCGTAATTCCATCACTTCGGAGGACTCCATGGCGACCAAGACCACAGACGGAAAAGCAGCTGCGAAGAAGCCAGCGGCGGCCAAAGCGGCCGGCTCCAAGCCCAACGCTCTTCAGCAACCCCTTCAGCCGTCCAAGGAACTCGCCGCCGTGGTTGGTTCCGCCGCGCTTTCGCGCGGTGAGGTGGTGAGCAAGATGTGGGAATACATCAAGAAGAACAACCTGCAGAATCCCGCCAACAAGCGCGAGATCCTGGCGGACGCGAAGCTCAAGCCGATCTTCGGCAAGGACAAGGTGACGATGTTCGAAATGAACAAGCACCTCGCCCAGCACCTCAAGAAGTAATCAGTTCGCTCAGGAATCCTGCCGCCATTGCGATAGCGGCAGGATATCCGGCCTTTGCCCTGGTGCGTGCCTCCAGGGATCGACCGCCCATTCGATGCCGGCTTTGCCTTCGACAATCACCGCGGTGAAGTGTGGGTAACGACCGTCGAAGAAAAAGCCCCGCGATTCCGGGCGCGCGGCGTGGTGGTGCGCGAGTAAACCCCGCGTGTCGAGTTCAACGAGCAGGCTCGTGGTATTGGCTGTTTCGTCGAGGCAGTCCATCTGGCCGTATTGGCCCGCCATTTGAAGAGGCGACCCTGGCCGGTCGGGCGCTCCGCCCAGTTCACGCGCGAGTTGGGCCGTGTACTCCCGCACGATCTCACTAAGCGCTTCGCGTTCTGCCTCTGCCGACCGCGCCGATTTCAACAGGGTGGCGGCGCGTTGGATGACGGTTCCGTCAATGTTCACCGCCTGCCTTCGTGTGCAGCCGTAGCCGTGGCAGACGATGACCCGGCCCCCGTCCGGCTCGACATACCCCTGTTCTGAAAACCATTCTCGCGCAGTGGCTCCGGCGGCGACGGCCGGTGACTGCCCGCAAAGGCCTGAGAGTATGATCGCCACCCAGAAGGCATACGCTCTGTGATTCATCATGCGTGCAAATCCGATGAGATCCGCCCTGAGGTCGATTTACACCCCCGGACCGCGAGGCTTAGATGGAGAAAGCGTTTGTGAGCTTCGAGGTTTCAATGTCCCGTGTGATTTTCCTGAATGGCGCGTTCCTGCCGGCCGAAGACGCGAAGGTCTCGGTCATGGACCGTGGGTTTCTGTTCTCTGACGGAGTCTATGAAGGTGTCGGCGTCCTGGACGGGAATCTCGTCGACAACGATGCGCATCTCGAGCGTTTCGAACGGTCGATGCGGGAGATCGCCATTCCTAACCCCCATTCAAGAGCGGCGTGGACGCGTTTCGAAGAGGAACTGGTTCGGCGCAACGGCATGTCCGAAGGGTTCTTGTATATTCAAATCACCCGCGGCGTGGCGGAGCGGGATTTCATGTTCCCGAAGGACGTCGAGCCGACGATCATGATGTTCACCCAGCCCAAATCCATCGCCCACGCGCCGGCAGCGGAAAAGGGCATCGCGGTGATCACCGTCGCGGACCAACGCTGGAGGCGCCGCGACATCAAATCCGTGTCGCTACTGGCTCAGGTTCTGGCGAAACAGGCCGCGAACGAAGCGGGCGCGCAGGAGGCCTGGATGGTCGAAGACGGCTATGTGACCGAAGGCGGCTCGTCGAGCGCCTTCATCGTCACGCCAACGGGCAGCATCGTCGTGCGTCCTCTCTCCCACGCGATCCTGCCCGGGATCACCCGCCAGTCGCTTTTACGGCTGTCGCAGAACCGAGGGCATTGTGCTCGAAGAGCGGCTGTTTACTGTCGAGGAGGCGTATGGGGCAGCTGAGGCCTTTCTCACCAGTGCGTCGAATTTCGTGCTGCCTGTGGTCTCCATCGACGGGCGTCCTGTCGGCGATGGGAGGCCGGGCCCGCTGACGCAAAAGCTCCGTCATCTCTATCTGGAGATGGCGCGCGCGCCCGCAATCGCTGCCGGGTAACGGCCGGAACCCGAGAAAGCCCGATCCGTTTTCTCCCCAAAGGAGCGGATCATGAAGCCTGTGTTCGTCGCCGCCGGCATTCTCGCCCTGTGTGGTTCGGGCGCCCTGGCACAAGTTCCGACGCTGCCGCAGCAGGCGCCCAACATGCCGGAAGCCAAGGATGTTCCGGCAGAGAAGGTCGCTCCGGGCGAGCCGCTCGGTACCGGGTCGACATTGAGTGACAAACTCCGTCGCAGCGACGGAGTGATCCGTCCACCCGCCGATGCCACCCCCGATATGAGGGTTCCGGCGCCCGTTCCTGAGCCTGGCACGACCCCCGTCATTCCCCCGGCGGGAACCCCGGGTTCGCGCAACCCAACGGCGGATCCTCGATAGCTTCAGCCTAGGCCTGACGTTTGCGCTTGGCGGAATTTTTAAGGCCTGTTTTGCCTGGAGGGCCCGATTTCGGTTTCGGCTGATTTTGCGCGGCTGCCGAAAGAATCTGATCCGCCACCTGCTTGATTCGCAGGCGAAGCTCTTCGTTCTCAACAGATGCCGTCCGCAGCGCGAGAGCGGATCGCTCGACTGTCTCGCTGCGAGCCGTCTCGAGCTGAGATCTCAGTGTGGCGATCTCGGCAAGTTTCGCATCCCGCTCAGCCTCTACTTCCCGCACATGCTGTTCCAGGATCAGCCCGCGTTCCTGCTCGGCCGTCAGGCTCTTTGTCAGCACGGTCAACCGTTTCCGCTCATCCGACAGCTCGCTGTGGCGCTCGCCGAGAGCTCTTTCGAAATCGTCGCCGCGCGCGGTCTGGGTCATGAGACGCGTCTCGAGGTCCGAGATGACGATGCGTTTGGCGTCTATTTCGCTCAAGGCAGCTGTGAGAGCGGCATCGATCTGCGAATAGGCTTCCTCGAGTTCCGTCAGAGTGTGGGATGTGCGCGTCAGCTCCGAGGTGGTCACGGATAACGAGGCCCGGAGCTGATCGCGGTCGCGGCGCATCATCCCGAGCTCCTCGACGGTCGCGCGATGTGTGATCTCGAGAGCCGCCAATGTCTCGCGCCGGTCATCCAACGCTACGGACGTTTCGGCGAATGATGTCTCAGACGTCGCCAGCGCACGGCGGAGATCGTCGAGCTCGGCTTCCAATCGCGAGACGGTTGCGTTGCGCTCCGCCAGGATTCCGTCGAGGTGCTCGATCCGCATCGCGCGGCGACCAAGCTCTTCCATGCTCTGGTGCTTGACGGCCCAAGCCTCTTCGGCTTTGCGCTCGATCCGACGCTGTTTAACGGCGAATTCTGCCCGCAGATGATCCTTTTCGGCCGTGAGCTCCGAGATTGACATCGGAAAGAGCGCCTCAGCCCGCCGCCGGGCGAGTCGTTCCGCCCGCTCGTTAATGGCCGGAATGATAAGCAGGGCGATCAACGTTGCGGCCAGGAACCCCAACGCGAAAATCATAACGGTTTCGACCACGCGTACACCAACTCCAGGCTGCGGCTCGGTTTTTCCCCGAGCACCCTTCGCCGCGCGGCCCACACACCGCAAGGCTTTAAGAATGCTCTTTGTAGCGCATCCGAGAGGGCTTTCCAGCCGAAGCTGTTGCGGGCTGAAAAGATTAGGCGGTGTGGTCGGGGGTATCGACGACGATCAGGCCGACCCTAGAAGGGATTCCAGGTCGGCTCTGGGGTGAATTTCAGGTAGCCGATATTGATCCCGAGACGCGCGCCCACGCCTGTTCTGATCGGTACGACGATCATTTCGTCCGCCGCCGCGGCGGTCATGCCGAAACCGCCAATGAGGTAGGCAGAACCGTCGATCCCCACGAACCTCTTATAGAGCGCCTCGGTGAAGGGCATGTTGTAGACCAGCATCATCGTGCGCGAGCCTTCGCCGCCGAGATCGAAACCGACGGACGGACCCTGCCAGAATATCGGGCGCTCGCCGGCATTCCGGGTGAATAGCTTGCCTTCGCCGTAACGGAGCCCGCCAAAGATAGCGCCCGCGGCTTCCTGGCCGAGAATGTAGCCGTTCGGCTCTCCCCAGCGGCGAACCGCTTCCTGAACGGTCAAGGCCAAGCCCCGGGACGCCGACCCGAAGAACGAATGCCCCGACTGGACGAGATCTTCCGAACGGTAGGATTGAGGATCCCCCGGATTGGAAAAGCTGGCCCGGGACGGCTGCATCGGCTGCGCAGTCGCGCCTGACGCGAGAGCGCCGAGGAGCGCGACGGCGGCGGCCGCGCCAACAAGGGTGTATCGCGAGCACATAGGCAATCTCCTGGCTGAAGCCGCCACTGGCAACTCAGCGTGAAATCGGACGGATTGCGGCAATGTCTGGAAGATCCGCCCTGGATTCTCCGGTCGATATGTGGCCGGTCGCGCAATTTTATGGCCATCAACCCTAATAAACGGTTCACGGATGGTCGTTTGCTAAAACGGCAAGGCTTGTCGATCAGCAGGCAATCGGGAGAGATAGTCGCGGCCCCAGGGTTACGTCACCCATCGCGGCGAACGGTCCGTTGAGATAGTGCCGTTGGGCGTGGCCGTAGGTGAGGGGAGATCCTCCCGGACCTATCACGGCCCCTCCTGCGCGGGTCAGGATGTGATCTCCCGCCGCTGTATCCCATTCCATGGTCGGGCCGCATCGCACATAGACGTCGGCTTCCCCGGAGGCGATCAGGCAGAACTTCAGCGCCGAGGATGTCATGCGGCGGCTACCGATCGATAGAGTCGACAGGCACGCTTCCGTTGCGTGATCACCGTGCCTCCGACTCACGAGAGCAATGAGATCGTTCGCAGGAGCTTTGCGCGCCTCAATGGCGGCCCAGCCGAGATCATGATCGGTGTCCTCTGGGATTTCCGCAACCTGGGCGGTATCCCCCGCAATCCAGATGCGGCCCATTGCAGGCGCTGCTACGACGGCGGCACAAGGGCGGGACCCCTTGATGAGGGCGATATTGACGCTGTACTCGCCTGTACCGTGGATGAAGTCTCCGGTTCCATCGAGGGGATCGACGAGAAAGAAGAAATCGTCGGGTTCAATGTCGCTGGCGGTCTCCTCGGCGACCACCGGCACTCCCTTCCAGCGCTCTTGCAGCAGCCGGATAATCAACTCCTCGGAGGCGAGGTCCGCAAGAGTGGTGGGTGAGCCGTCGTCCTTGATACGTTTTTCGATGAAGGCGCATTCCATGCGGCGCAACACCCGACCGGCCTGAATGGCGATCTCGGCCAGCGCGAGGGAAATAGAATTCGCATCTTGGTCGTCGGGACGCATGATGACTTTGTGCCCGTTCGCGCGCAGCCTGTCGATCCTTTTGCCCGCTTTTCAAAGAACACATTGCCGGTTATCCGGTTTCTCGCTCGCTTTTGTTCTCGGCGGCTCTCAGGCGGCCCATCGTCGGACCGGCCCCGAAGCCGCCCAATCACCGTATTTCTGGAGCCCAAATGGCAACGATCTCGCTCGAATCGCTCGACCTCGCCGCCCTTCTTTGCTCGCGCGTGTGCCACGATGTCATCTCGCCGGTGGGTGCGATCGTGAACGGGCTCGAGGTTCTGGAGGACGACAACGATCTGTCGATGCGGGAATTCGCCCTGGAGTTGATCGGAAAGAGCGCACGTCAGGCTTCCGCGCGATTGCAGTTTGCCCGGCTGGCTTTCGGGGCTGCGGGGTCCGCGGGCGCGTCCATCGACCTTGGCGATGCCGAGCAGGTCGCAAGGGGCATGTTTCAAGACGACAAGATCTCCTTCGCCTGGTCCGCTCCCCGTCTGCTGTTCCCCAAGAACCGGGTGAAGCTGCTGCTCAACCTGATCATGATCGCCATCACGGCCATTCCTCGGGGCGGCTCGATCTCGGTGAGTGTCTCCGGCGATGCACAAAACTGCGAGTTCGTCATCAAGTCGAAAGGCATCAACGCCCGCATCCCCGCCCATGCCGAAGAACTGTTGGCCGGTCGCTCCGAGACCGGAACCGTGGATGCGCACGGCATACAGATTTACTACGCCGGGGAGGTGGCGCGCCTAGCCGGTATGACCATCGCGTTCAGCATCGATGGTGACGAGGTGACAATTCGTTCGGCCACGACCTGAGGCGTCAATTGCCAAGAGCCACGAGGACGGCACCGGCGGCAATCAAAGTCACTCCGGTCCAACCCAGGCCCGACAGTCGTTCGCCCAGGAAGGTTGCGCCGAATATGGCCACGAGCACCACGCTGAGTTTGTCGATAGGTGCAACGCGAGAGGCTTCGCCGAGCTTCAGGGCCCGGAAGTAGCAGAGCCACGACGCACCGGTAGCGACTCCGGAAAGAACCAGGAACACGTAGGTACGTCCGGGGACACTCGCGAAAGGCTGCCATTGCCCTGTGCCGACGAGAATGCCGGCGACTACCAGGAGGATCACGAGCGTACGGATGAACGTGGCGAAGTCAGACCCGACGTTCTCGACACCGACTTTGGCGAAAATGGCCGTGAGCGCCGCAAACCCGGCCGACACGATCGCCCAGAACTGCCAGGATTCCACAATCGGTCTCATGTCCGCATCCTTATTCAATCATGTTGACCAACAAAAAAGCCCGGCGTCAAGCCGGGCTTTTTCATACAAGTCTGAATGTTCCTAGACGGCGATACGGTGCTCGACCTCTGTCGGCTCGCGCAACACATAGCCGCGACCCCATACCGTTTCGATATAGTTTTTGCCCTGCGAGGCATTGGCGAGTTTCTTGCGCAATTTGCAGATGAAGACGTCGATGATCTTGAGTTCCGGTTCGTCCATGCCGCCATAGAGGTGGTTGAGAAACATCTCCTTCGTGAGCGTCGTGCCCTTGCGAAGCGAGAGGAGCTCCAGCATCTGGTATTCCTTGCCGGTCAGATGCACACGCGCGCTGCCGACTTCCACCGTCTTCGTATCGAGATTAACCACCAGGTCGGCGGTGGTGATGACGGACTGGGCGTGGCCTTTCGAGCGCCGCACGATGGCGTGGATACGGGCGACGAGCTCATCCTTGTGGAAGGGCTTGGTGAGGTAATCGTCGGCTCCGAAGCCCAGTCCCTTCACCTTTTCCTCGATGCCGGCCATTCCGGACAGAATGAGGATCGGTGTCTTGACCTTGGCGACCCGGAGGGTGCGAAGGACCTCGTAGCCCGACATGTCCGGAAGGTTGAGGTCGAGAAGGATGATGTCGTAGTCGTAGAGCTTGCCGAGGTCGATGCCCTCTTCGCCGAGATCCGTCGCATAGACGTTGAAGTTCTCGGATTTGAGCATCAGCTCGATGCTCTGCGCAGTTGCGCTGTCGTCTTCGATAAGAAGTACGCGCATGTTAATTCCCCAGCCCTTGCCCATGGGCCTCTAAGCAGCTTTCGGCTGCCCATCCGCGACAGGGCGTGTCGCAGATGCCCTCTGAACTGATTCGCAACGCTAATACGGAATGGTTAACAAACCCTGATTCGCACATGCAAGCGATTAACGACCTGGTCCTGTCGATCAGGTGTTGGCAATGCTCGTGTGAATGATTGTAATTTGCCATTCGGGAACGCGTCCTGCTTGCCGAAAGCCCGTCGCGGGCCCAAAGGCGCCGCGCAATTTTCCCATTGGGATGCGCAGGCCCTGTTCGACGCAGTCTTAACGAAAGGGGTAAACGAACGGTTTACGTGCAGCCGCTTCGGGTCCCGAAATTGTCCCGTGAAGGCATGACCGCGGCGAGCCGACGGGCTTTTCGCTCTGTGCGGTAAGGAACGGTCAACCTCCATGCAGGATGGTAGCGCATGGCCGGAGGATAACTGAGCGATCAGCCGGGCACGTGAAACAGTGCCGTGTGGAGTTCAATCAAGATGAAGTCGCGGGATACGCTCATCCGCCTCAAGCGCTTTCAGGTCGACGAAAAACGTCGACGGGTGGCGCAGATCGACATGATGATTGCGGAATTCGACCGCATGGCGGCTGATCTCGATCGGGAAATCGCCATGGAGGAGCAAAAGGCCGGGATCTCCGACCCCAACCACTTTGCCTACCCCACCTACGCCCGCGCGGCAGCTCAGCGCCGGGACAACCTGCGCCATTCTGGGGTCAACCTGCACACCCAGCTCGACGAGGCCAAGGCCGAACTCGGCGTCGCCTTCGAAGAATTGAAAAAGGCCGAGAGCCTTGACGACCGCGAACGCGGGCTCGATGCCGTCCGCGAGCAGGCCGTCATCGGCCAGCTGAGCCAGCGCCGGCAGATGCGCGCAATCGCCTGATCGACTCCGGCAGATGCGAGGGGCGCGTACGCAGCGCGCCCTTTTTTGTTGTCCCGTCAAGAGTTGATGATGGGTACCTGGGGCGCCGCGGTCAGCGGCAGAAAGCCAGTGAGACGGGGGTCATCGACAATCTCGATCGCCCGTTTGTAGGCGTTGAAATCCGGATCTCACATAGAAACTGACGGCTCCCGGATGGTCGAGCGAGCAGGTTTTGACGAAAAAGCGCTTCACCGGAGGCCGGAATGCCCGGCGGATGGCCTCTTCCATCAGCACCCGCCCTATGCCCTTGCCGGTCGTGCCGGGCACGAGACCGAAATACGCGAGCTCCGTCACGTCCCCGGCCCTGAAATCCAGTTCGAGGAGGCCGATATCGACGCCGTTTTCGACCAACGCGTACGATTCGACGTCTACGTGGGACAGAATGTCGTGGACGGTCGCGTCGCTCTGGACAGCTCGACCGAACCATAGCCATGGATTTCCGATACGGCCGAACAGCCTGCGGTACCGGCCTAGATCTGCGCCGAGGCGATGGAGTTCCAATTCGCCAAGCCCTGCTCCCATTGCTCCCGCCGGCTCGTGCATTTCCAGATACGTGACAACCGAGACGAGTTTCCCAGCCGGAACGGGCGTATATCCGTTGAGATTGAGCAAAATAGGGGGATTTTCCGGCATGCCGAATTCCTTCGCGGGAACCATTTCTGGCCGGTGATTTCTCATGCTCCCGACCGAAGAGCAATCGAGGGCTTGGCTCCGCCCTGGATTGAGGTCGGACCGGTGCATACGACCTGTCCGAAAGCCCTACCCGTCGGCTGCCTCAACCCCCTTGCGCAACAACGGAAATCTGGCACACAAGGATGACCCGCGAAGGAGACTGACGACGTCGATGAAAAATGTGCGTGAGTTTATCTGGCCCTTCATCGGGCTTGTTGCTGTCGTCGTCTCCTGTTGGCTTCTCTATCGCGAGCTTCGTGGATTGTCTCTCGACGACGTCTGGGAGAGCCTGACGGCCGTCCCCGGACAGCGCTATGCCCTCGCGGGCGCCTCTACCCTCGTGGCGTATGTGGCGCTTGCCTGGTACGACCGGATCGCTCTCCTTCATCTGGGCGTCCGGCATATCTCCTGGCTCTTCGTCTCCATCACCTCCTTCACCACTTACGCGCTTTCGCACAACATCGGAGCCTCGGTGTTTTCCGGCGCGGTCGTGCGTTATCGGGCCTACACCTCAAAGGGCCTGGGCGCGCCCCAGATCGCGGTGCTCGTCGCTCTCTGCTCCTTCACCTTCGGTCTCGGCACCATCCTGCTCGGGGGCGTGGTGCTGACGCTTGATCCGACGCTTCTGCACCGGCTGGAAGACTTTTTCCCCTCAGCTCTCACCAATCCCGCGACGGCTCGCATCGTGGGCGTCATCCTCCTCGGCCTGGTGGCACTCTATGTCGTCGGGTCCATCCTCCATCTGCCGCCCGTCGTGATCCGTCGCGCCAAGCTGGAATATCCGCGACCCGCGATCATGGCGCGCCAGCTTCTGGCAGCGCCTCTCGAGTTGCTCGGCGCCGCCGGCATCATCTATTTCGTCCTGCCGGCGCACTCGGAGCCAAGCTTCGTCATCGTGCTGGCGGTATTTTTAGCCTCCTTTTCGGCAGCCCTCGTCAGCCATGCGCCAGGCGGCCTCGGGGTTTTCGAACTCGTCTTCCTGACCGCGATGCCGGACATCCCGAAGCCGGATGTGCTCGCGGCCCTGATCGTCTTCCGGCTGTTCTACCTGCTGATCCCGTTCGCGCTCTCGTTGATCGTGGTGGTGCTTTTCGAACGGTCACGGCTGGCGCAGGCGTGGCGGGGACGGCTCGGCGACGGGCCACTGCCGCCGTCACCGTTGATCTGATCGATCCCGTGCGGACATTCTGGCGTCGGTTGCGGTTCGGCTTGACGACGTTGCTTGGGATTCGCGCACGCGGATTCTTCATTCCGTATCGTTATGCCCATACCGCTGCGGCTACGGATTACCCGGCGCTCGCCCCATTGTTCGAAGGCGCCCGGCAGCGTTTCGACTCTGTCCTTGCGGATATCGACCGGTTCTCGCCGGAATTGAGCGCCATCCACCAGGGTGACGATCCGGCCCGTTTCGACCAGGATTGGTTTCCCCGCCTCGATGCGGCGGCCGCCTACGCGATGGTTCGGACCCTCAAGCCTCGGCGCATCGTCGAAATCGGCTCCGGCCATTCGACCCGCTTCATGGCGCGTGCCGTGGCGGACGGGGCTCTCGCGACGGAGATCACCTGCATCGACCCCGCACCGAGGGCAGCTTTGTCAAGGCTCGCCGTGACCCACGTGCCCGTCCTGCTGCAACAGGCGGACGCCGGCATCTGGGCGACGATCCGCAGCGGCGATGTGCTGTTTGTCGATTTCGAGCCACATCGCCATGCCGGGGACCGATGTAGATCGGCTGTTTGTCGACATCCTGCCCCGGCTTCCGGCCGGTGCGATCGTGCATGTACACGACATCATGTTGCCTGACGCCTACCCCGAGAGCTGGAGCTGGCGGGGCTACAACGAACAGATCGTCGTGGGGGCGCTTCTGCAAGGCAACGGCTACGAGTTGCTGTTTGCCAGCCATTACGTCTCGAAGCGGATGCTCAATGCCGGATCGCCCGCGATCCTCTCACAATTGCCGCTCAGCCCCGGTGCGCACGAAACCAGCCTTTGGCTGCGCAAACGATAGCGCCTGTTACGCGCGGTTCTGCCCCGGCTCCGGAACTTGAATTCCCGCCTCGACATATTCGTTCAGCTTGTTTCGGAGGGTGCGGATGGAAATGCCGAGGATCCGCGCCGAATGGGTGCGGTTGCCTCCGCAAAAATCCAGCGTGTCGAGGATCAGATGCCGCTCGACCTCGGCCACCGTCCTCCCGACGAATAAGGCACTAAGGCCGCCCGAATGGGCATTCGAATTCGCGAAATCGACGGCGAGAGGCAATGGCTGATCCTGTGGTGTGTGGCGCCACCGCAGTTAAGGACAACATGGTTAGGAATAGCTTAACGGCAGTAACGAACTCGCTCCCGCTCGGTCCTTGAAGCAAAAAAGGCACCGCTCGGAGGAGCGATGCCTTTCTGAGAAGTAAACAGGTGGTTTATTGCCGGTATTGCTGGATGCGCGTCGTGCGCAGCCCCGCAAGCCCGTGCTGGTCGATCGAGAGCTGCCAGCTCAGGAATTCTTCCGTTGTCAGCGTGTATCGCTGACAAGCCTCGTCGAGGCTGAGAAGGCCACCGCGCACAGCGGCCACGACCTCTGCTTTGCGACGGATGACCCAGCGTCGAGTACTGGAAGGCGGTAGGTCAGCAATCGTCAGCGGACTGCCGTCGGGCCCAATGACATACTTGGCCCTCGGGCGGTGGGGTTCGGTCATGATACGCTCACACAAAAATTCAACGACCTCGTAGAACCTCAAATTACATGGCCCGGCTTAATGTTTTCCTAAGCGCGGAAAGCAGATTACGTATCTGCCGCTATTTCGCCATAATGGTTAAGAAGGCGTTGTTTAACGTTGTTTGCCGGGTCTGGAATTTCAGGGCGGCGGCGCGTATAGAGACTTCTTTGCTTCCCGTGCGCCGCCTTGAACGGCGCCTCTGGATGGTGTCATGCTCAATTCTCTCGGTCTTCCCCGCGATCCCTCCGCGACGCGGGTCGTCGTTGCCATGTCGGGCGGCGTCGATTCCTCGGTGGTCGCTGCTCTCCTGAAGCGGGAGGGCTATGATGTGCTTGGAATTACCCTGCAGCTCTACGATCATGGCGCCGCGGCGCATCGCAAGGGCGCCTGCTGCGCGGGCCAGGACATTCACGATGCGCGTCGCGTTGCCGAGGCGATCGGCATCCCGCATTACGTGCTCGATTACGAGGCGCGCTTCCGCGAGGCGGTCATCGACCGGTTCACCCAGAGCTATCTCGACGGCGAGACGCCCATTCCCTGCGTCGAATGCAATCGCTCGATCAAATTTCGCGACCTGCTCGAAACCTCCCGCGAATTGGGAGCCGACATTCTGGCGACCGGCCATTATGTGGCAAGCCGCGGCCTGCCGGATGGACGACGCGCCCTTTACCGCGCGGCAGACCCGGACCGGGATCAGAGTTATTTCCTATATGCGACAACGCCCGAGCAGTTGAGCCTGCTCCGATTTCCCTTAGGGGAATTGCCCAAGGATGACACGCGGGCGCTGGCGCGCGAGTTCGGCCTCACCGTCGCCGAGAAAGCCGACAGTCAGGACATTTGTTTCGTGACGCAGGGCCGCTACAGCGACGTCATCGAGCGTCTCAAGCCGGGCGCCGTGCAGGGCGGCGAAATCGTGCATGTGGACGGTCGTGTGTTGGGCCGCCATGGCGGGATCATCCACTATACGGTGGGCCAACGGAAGGGCCTCGGCGTCTCCACCGGGGAGCCGCTTTACGTCATCCGACTCGAGGCCAAGGCGGCGCGGGTGATCGTCGGCCCGCGGGAAGCGCTTGCGACCCGCATGATCCGGATCGCCGACGTGAACTGGTTGGGCGATGGCCCGATCGGAAGCGTGCCCGAAGCGGGTCTCGAAGTGGCGGTGCGTGTGCGTTCGACCCGGGAACCGCGTCCGGCCATCCTTCGCCAGGACGGAAGCGGCGCCACGATCGAGCTTCTATCCGCCGAAGACGGGGTGTCTCCCGGTCAAGCTTGTGTCATCTATGAGAACGATGATCCTCGCGCCCGGGTTCTCGGTGGAGGAACCATCGCCCGAACCCTCGCAGAGGCAGCTCCCGCCGCTGCCTGACGTCTCCACCAAGGAACCTCTATGACGGATGGAACTACCACGGCTCTGATGCGCAAGGCTTACGCGCGCTGGGCTCCCGTTTACGACGTCGTGTACGACAAGCTCACGGAGCCTGCGGCACGCGCCGCTGTCGATGCAGCCATGGCCTGCGGGCCGAGAGTTCTGGAAGCGGGCGTCGGGACCGGCCTGTCGCTCGGCTATTATCCAGGACACGCGGAGGTATACGGCGTCGATCTTTCGGAGGACATGCTCGGTCGGGCACAGACGAAGGTGGACAAGCGCGGTCTTGCCCACGTGAGAAGCCTTCAGGTCATGGACGTGACCCATCTGACCTTTCCGGACGGCATGTTCGACGCGGTGACGGCGCAATTCATCATCACGCTGGTGCCCGAACCCGAGAAGGCCCTCGACCAGTTTGCTCGCGTGCTCAAACCCGGCGGCGAGATCATCCTGGCGAACCATTTCGGCCAGCCCGGCGGTCCTGTCGCTACCTTGGAGGAAATCGCTTCGCCGGTGGTAAAGGCGATCGGCTGGAGCTCCGCGTTCAAGGCTGCCCGGGTCGAGCAATGGGCAAAAAAGACCGGCTTCATGGAGGTTGTGGAGCTGAAGCCGTTATTTCCGGCCGGGTTCTTCAAACTCATGCGCGTTCGAAAGCAAGGCTGAGCCGAGGATGTCTCACTGGCGCTCACGGCGCCTTCTCCAAGGGAGTGATTTCCGTCGGCTGAATATCAACTACAATGGCATTCATTCAGCCGACGAAGGGAACGTCCCATGAGGATCTTCATGTTCATCTCCCAGGCGAGGGAGGATCTGCATGCTTTCGCGGACGACGAGGCGGGTAGCAAGCTTCCGGCCAAATACGGCCCATGGGGCCTGACCGGCACTCTGCTGGCGCGGGCTGCACCCCCGCATCGATTTTCCCGTCGGGCGATCGAACAGGCACTCGCCAATGACGGTTTTCAGCTCTGGCGCGACAGACCGAAGGGCTGACGACCGATCCTGAGCCTCAAGCTAAGGCCGCGAGATCCTAGGCCTTTGCTTGCGCTCGTGGCAGGATTTCCTTGCGAAATCCGCCTCACCTATTCTTGACATATCCGACAAATCTTCCCTATATCGCGCCTCTGACGCGGGCCATGACCCGTTCCTGGGGCGGAGTAGCTCAGCTGGTCAGAGCAGAGGAATCATAATCCTTGTGTCGGGGGTTCAAATCCCTCCTCCGCTACCACGTCCCTAAATCTTGTATCGCGGCGAACCGGCAACCTGGATTGGCGTTCCATAGAGTGGCCGCCAACTTGTCACAGCAAAATCGAGGCTCGGGAAACGTTCACACTTGTGAGGTGCCCGCGACTCGTTATCGTTTGACAACGGGCCATCTTCGATGCGGATCGCTCGATATTCTCTTCCTTCCCTTTGGGCCTAGTCATCCGTCACCCGCGATGACCGCCAACGATAAACCTACCAGGAGGCACTTGATGTCCAAACCGCCGATTGGCACGCGCCGGTCCACGGACCCGCGTCAGGCCGCGGAAGCCGCTTTCAAGAAGGCCACAACCAAACCCGTCGAACTTCCCGCGAAAGCGCCCGTGATACCCGGCACCCGCGAGATGGTGTCCTTGCGGATCGACCGGGAGGTGCTCGAATTCTTCCAGGAGGGCGGCCCCGGATGGCAGGACAGGATCAACGAAGCCCTGCGGAAGGCCGCCGGGAAGTGACGCGACGCTTCACTATTGGCAGATCCGATAGCGGTCGCTCGATCCGTGGACCTGCAGGTCGACGTGCAGATGGTCCGCATGGGACGGGTCCGAGCCTGGTCCCAACACCGTCGTAAACCAGCCGCAGGCAGCCCGACGAACGGCATTGACCGTCATCGCATGCTTGTCTTGTCCATCGGGTTTGACGGAAATCTTCGTCTCGTTGGCGAGTTCGAAGCTGGCGATATCGAGCGCCAGCCCCTCCGCGTGTGCCGACAGTTTACCAGAGGGGAGCCGGTTTCTGTTCCGACATTGGAAACCCGGGCCGGTCTGTACGGCTTCGAGTTGAGACCCCGTCGCGCCGAGAACCATCGGCGCCACCAGCGAACCGAGCCAGGTTCCGAGACTTTCCGCGAAGCGGCAGGCCACCAGCGGCTCAGCCGGCATTCTGAGAGGCTTTTCGCGACCCGCCACAGGAATGGTGCGTAGCTTTACCGGATCGTCAATCCGACAATCCTGATTCGACTCCACCGGTGATGAGGCCGCCTCGATTTCATAACCGGCAGATTTCAGCCGGGCGAGACATTCGTTGGCTGGTGGCGGGCTGACCGTCGCCTCGGATGCGCCACTCGGCGCAACCGTGGTCGGAGGCGGAGCCTCCGGCGGCGACGCCGGAAGCGTCTGGCGAGGGGCGAGGGGGCGGCAACGGCGGCCAGGGCTCGGCCGCGAGATTTGTCGCCATGAGAGAGACGGCGAGCGGCACAAGTACAGCATCACGGAGTGACGCTCGCATCATTCGCCTGCAGCAATTTTTCATCCCGACCCCGCTCTTGTTGCGTCGGGACAACGCTCAGGGTCGAAAAAAGAGCCGCCGCGCAGGTCGTCAGGATCTGCCGACTTGCGGCACGCTGCACGTCGTCCTTTTTGGAGGTCCTATCTCCCGACTGCGTAGGCCTGCATGAGCCGAGGCGTAGCGGCGGCGTGCAGAAGTCCGTCGGGGTCGCGGCTTGCCGCGACGAGACGGCCGATTGTCCATTCCGGCATCGTTTCCACCTCGTGTCCGCGTGCCTTGAGATCGGCCAGGACCTCTGCGCCGAAACTTTCCTCTGCGGCGAGGTGGCCGGGCTTCTGCTCGCGCGGATGGAACGAGGACGGAAAATGCGCCGTGTGGGCCATCGGCTGATCGATCGCTTCCTGCAGGCTCAGCCCGTGATGCACATGCCGCAGGAATAGCAGCAATTGCCATTGCTCCTGCTGATCGCCGCCGGGCGAGCCGAACACCATGTAGGGCTTGCCGTCTTTCTCAGCGAGCGACGGCGTCAGCGTGGTGCGCGGGCGCTTGCCGGGTTGCAGCGATGCGGGCAGGTTTTCCTCAAGCCAGAACATCTGCGCACGCGAGTTGAGCATGAAGCCGAGTTCCGGGATGACGGGTGACGATTGCAGCCAGCCGCCTGACGGCATCGCGGCGATCATGTTGCCGTGCCGGTCGATGACGTCGATATGTACCGTGTCGCCACGGCGTGCCGACCGCATGGACGCCATCGTGGGTTCACCGCCGGTGATTTCGCGATCCATCGTGGAGAGATCGCGCAGGACTTCCAGCGTCCGCTCGACCTGCCGTTCAAAACCATTCACGTGACCGGGCCGCAATTCCCTCGAGGCCTGTTCGCCGATCAACTTGCGCCGCTCGTTCGAGTAAGCATCAGACAGCAACGTGTCGATGGGAACGTCGACGAAATCGGGGTCGCCGTAATACGCTTCGCGATCAGCGAAGGCGAGTTTCATGGCCTCGACGACGGTGTGGATGAAGGTCGCGCTTGTTTGCCCCATCGCGCCGATGTCGAAACCTTTCAGCAGGGCCAGCGATTGCAGGAACACCGGTCCCTGTCCCCAGGGCCGGATCTTGCTCACGCGGTAATTGTGATAATCGTAGGTCTGCGGTGCGTCGTAGCTTGCCGACCATCCGGCCAAATCGTCGCCGGTGATAACGCCGCGGTGACGCGCTCCCGATTGATCCATAACTTCGTTCGAGCGTGAGAAGCGGTCGATGGCTTCTGCGACGAAGCCTTTGTAGAATGCCGCGCGTGCGGCTTCGATCTCCGCCTCGCGATTTCCTCCCTTCGCCTCCGCTTCCTTGAGGACGCGCTTCCACGTTTCCGCCAGGGCCGGATTGCGGAACAGCGTCTTGGCTGCCGGAACGTTTCCTCCCGGCAAGAACACGGCGCCCGATGTAGGCCATTCGGTCTCGAAAAATTCCTTCAGGCCCTTGATGGCGTCGGAAACGCGCGGGAGCAGCGGGTGACCATGCTCGGCGTAGTAGATGGCAGGTTCCAGAACCTCGCGCAGCCGCATGGTGCCATGGTCTCGCAGCAGAATCATCCAGGCGTCGAACGCACCGGGGACGACTGTTGCCAGCAGGCCGTTGCCGGGAATGAGCTTCAGGCCCTCGCGTTGATAATGCGCGATGGTTGCGCCGGCCGGAGCCGTGCCTTGCCCGCACAGCACCTCGATCTTGCGCGTTTGCGCGGAATAGAAAACGGCCGGCACTTCACCCGCCGGACCCACCAGATGCGGCTCCACCACCTGCAACACGAACCCTGTCGCCACGCAGGCGTCGAACGCATTGCCGCCTCGCTCCAGCATCGCCATGCCGGCAGCCGAACCGAGCCAATGCGTGGAGGTGACGACTCCGAACGTGCCGAGAATTTCAGGCCGTGTGGTGAACATGATGCAATCCGCGTTGTGGTTTTAATTTTCGCGAGGGTCGAGCGCGTCGCGCAGGCCGTCGCCGAACAGGTTGAAGCCGAGAACGATCAGGAAGATCGCCGATCCCGGAAAGACGGACATCCAGGGCGCCTGGCTCATGAAGTTCTTCGCCGTGTTGAGCATCGAGCCCCAGGAGGGATTGGGCGGCTGTTGACCGAGGCCGAGAAACGACAGGCTCGCCTCAGCGATAATGGCCGTGGCGACCGTGAGCGTGGCCTGCACGAGGATGGGCGGCAGGACGTTCGGCAGGATGTAGCGCAGGATGATCCAGAAATTCGGAAGACCGATGGCGCGCGCACCCTCGACATAATCCTCCGCCTTCACGGTCAGCACCTGCCCGCGCGTGAGCCGGATGAAAATCGGCATCGCGGAGAAGTCCGATGGCGATCATCGCATTGGTGAGGCTCGGTCCCAGGAAGGCCGCGAGCGCGATGGCGAAGATCAGGAACGGGATGGCCAGCATCGCTTCCGTGGACCGCGAAATGACAGCGTCCGTCCAACCTCCGAAATAACCCGAGACGAGGCCGAACGGAACGCCGAGAAGCACCGCGATGGCGACAGAGACGACACCGGCCATGAGAGAGGCTCGCGCACCGATCACCATGCGGGAGAAAACGTCACGTCCGAGTTCGTCGGTTCCGAACCAGAACAGCGCCGACGGAGCTTTCCGGATCGTGGCAAAACTCGGCTTGATCGGATCGTACGGGGCGATCAGCGGCGCCACGAGAGCGACGATCACAAAGAACAACACGAGGCCGGCACCCAGAAGCGCACTGCGGTTGCGAAGGAATTTCGAGAGAATGCGGCTCCGTTTCTTCGGGAGCGTGATGTCCTCGGCGATGGCGATCGTCATTGTGCGTGCCTCAGACGTGGGTTTGCCAGAACGTAGAGTACGTCCGCCAGCAGGTTCATGACGATGAAGCCGACGGCCGTGCACAGGACAACGCCCTGCACCACCGCATAGTCACGGTTGAAGACGGCATCGACCACGAGCTTGCCGAAGCCCGGAATAGTGAAGATCTGTTCGGTCAGCACCGCGCCGGCGAGAAGTTCACCGAACAGCAGGGTCGAGAGCGTGATGATGGGGATCAGCGCATTGCGTAACGCGTGCTTCATGATCACGACCCGCGACACCAATCCCTTGGCTCGCGCGGTGCGGATGTAATCGGACTTCAAGACGCCGAGCATCGCGCTCCTGGTGTGTCGCATGAGGCTGGCGGCGAGGCCGGTGCCGAGCACGAATGCCGGCATGATCATCGTCTTGATATTGAGCCAAAGATCCTCGCTCGGTGGAACGAAACCGGAGGCCGGCAGCAATTGCCAACGCACCGAGACCAGCATGATGAGCAGAATTCCGAGCCAGAAATTGGGAATGGAGAGGCCCGACAGAGCCACGACGTTCGCGGCGTAGTCGACGCTCGTCCCCTTTCTGACGGCCGATAGGATGCCGGCCGGTATGCCGATTGCCAACGCGATGATCATCGCGAAGATCGCAAGTTCCAGAGTGACCGGCAGCTTGCCGAGTATCAGGGTCAGGACAGGAATGTCCGTTCGCAGGGAGATCCCGAGATTGCCCTGCAGCACCTGAATGATCCACGCGAAATACTGGATTGGGATGGGATCGTTGAGGCGGTATTTGTCGCGCAGAAATGCGAGAACCTCCGGATCGCGTTCCTCGCCCGCCATCGTCAGCACGGGGTCCCCCGGCAGGAGTTGCTGCAGAGTGAACACCAGTATCGACACGATGACGATCGTCGGGATCGCGATCAGGATACGTCTGGCGATGAAACGAAGCATGGGATCCGAGGGCCTACATTCGAGTGGGGTGCGTGCCCGGCGGGAGACCGGGCACGCGATTAAGGTCGGTTCAAGAGGCGAATTTGACGCCCTTGAGCCGGATCATGCCATCGGGATAGGGCTTGAACCCCTGCACCTTCTTCGCCACCACGAACGGCCAAGGCTGATAATAGCTGTAGATGATCGGCAGTTCGTCCTGGAGGATTGTCTGCGCCGAATCGTAGAGCGCCTTGCGTTTCTCTTCGTCGTTGATGGCGCGCGCTTCGTTGAGAAGACGGTCCACTTCCGGGTTGCAATAGCGGCCGTCGTTCAGCCCACCCTTGCATGTGACGAATTGATGGATGTTGCCGTCGGGATCGACGCGGCCAGACCATCCGATGGCGTTTACGTCGAAATTACCCGCTTGGGCTTCTTTCTGAAGGGCGGCGAATTCGGTCGGTCGCAGCGAGATATCGAAACCCGCCTCAGCCCCCATGGCCTGCATGATCTCGGCGATCTGCTGCGTCGTCGTGTTGTTGCCGAAAGAGAGCTCGAACTTGACGCGCTCGACACCCGCTTCCTTCAGCAACGCTTTCGCCTTGGCGACGTCACGCTTGCCCGCTGCGAACCTCTTGTCGGCATAGACGCTGGCCTCGGGAAATGGCTGGCCGGCAGGCGGGAAGATGCCTTGGCCGACGACCTCGTTGATCACGTCCCGATCGATCGCGAGTTGCAGCGCCTGGCGCACGCGCTTGTCCTGGCCCAGTGGAGATTTTGCCCGCTCGCTGTTGCCGGTGTTGATCGTAAGCCCCTGATAGCCGATGCCGCTGACCGGAGCGAAGACGAGTTTCGGATCGCTCTTGACGTCGGGAACGTCGCTCGGGGCCAGCCGTTCGAGAATGTCGAGATTGCCGGCCTTGAGGTTTGCGAGCCGTACGGTCGTGTCGGGGATCGGCGTGAAGACGAGCCTGTCGAAATTATAGTTCTTGGCATCCCAGTGATCTTTGAAGCGGTCCAGAACGATGCGGTCGTTCTGCACCCGCTCGACGAATTGGTAGGGACCTGAACAAACCGGCTTCTGGGCGAAGTCAGGAGCTGCGAGCGCCTTCGGGGACATGATCATGCCGGCGCGGTCGGACAATTGCGAGACCAACGTGGCATCGGCGCGCGACAGCTTGAGCGCGACCGTCAAATCGTCCACGACATCGACGCTTTCGACAGAGCCGAGCTCACTCTTGCGCAAGCTGTCCGGCAGTGTCCGGGCGCGGTCGAGATTCACCTTCACGGCAGCGGCATTCATCGTCTCGCCGTCATGAAATTTCACGCCTGGCCGCAATTTCATCGTCAAAGTCTTGGCGTCATCGCTCCACTTCCACTCCGTCGCAAGCTGCGGGGTGAACTTGAGTTCGGGAGTGATTTCGACGAGCTTGTCGCACATTGACGTGAAGACGATGCGTCCGACGAACGTGCGTGCCCGGTGAGGATCAAGCACGTCGGGGTCCTCCTGCAGGCCAATCCGCAGGGTCTGCGCGGATGCCGCGGTCCCCATCAGGAGCCCGGCGGCTATGGCCATGGTGAATATCGGTTTCATCGAGATGTTCTCCTCTGTTGGACTTCTTAGTGTGTCGGCGTCGCGAGCTTATCCTGCCGCTCCCGCCACGTTCGATAGAGCGCCAGTCGCTCGGTCAAAGCCGCACTTGCGGGCGGCGCTTTGAGTGCTCCCGACCCTGCATTCTGGATCTCCCGCCAGAAGTGGCACGCCACCAGGCGACCGTCTGGCGCGGGCTTCGAGCGCCGGATGTTCTTCGCGGCAGAGCGCTCGTGCATGAGGACAGCGGGTATGAAACCGGCATCCGCTCGGCGGCGCTGCCGGGCTCGGCACATCACCCTGCAATAACGGTTTCGGTTGGCGATTGATCGGGCTCGGAACCGGTATCGCCGTCAGAAGCGCCTGCGTGTAGGGATGCAGGGGATTGTCAAACAATCCGTTGGTGTCGCTGAGCTCGACGATTTCACCCGAGATACATCACCGCGACCCGGTCGCTCATGTGCCTGATCACCGCGAGATCGTGGGCGATGATGATGAGCGTCAAGCCAAATCGATCCTTCAGATGCTCCAGCAAATTAATGATCTGGGCCTGGATCGACACGTCGAGGGCTGAGACCGGCTCATCGCCGATGATCAGCTTCGGTTCTCCAGCAAGCGCTCTGGCGATACCGATGCGTTGACGTTGACCGCCCGAGAACTCGTGCGGATAGCGATCGCCGTGGGACGGAATGAGCCCTACCGTGCGAAGAAGATCGGCAACCCGGTCTTGCTTCTCCGATCCGCGAGCCAATCCATGAAGCCAGATCGGTTCACCCACGATATCGCGCACATTCATCCTGGGATTGAGCGACGCGAAGGGATCTTGAAAGATGATCTGCATCTCGCGGCGCAGCCTTCTCATCTCGGTCGGCCCAAGATCGAGAATGGAGCGGCCCTCATATCGCACGTCGCCGGAAGTCGGCTCGATAAGACGAAGAAGAAGCCTGCCAAGCGTTGATTTCCCGCAACCTGACTCGCCGACGATGGCGAATGTCTCGCCATGTTCAACCGCAAGCGAAACACCATCGACCGCGCGCACGATGGTCGGGGACGACAGCAAGCCTCGGCCGCCGAAATGCTTGACCACCTTGGTACTTTCGAGAATGAAATTTCCCGGCTGCTTGGTCATGCGACAGGCTCCCGATGAAGTTCCAGCGGAGCATACCAGCAGCGAGCGCTGTGACCTGGCGATAGTTCCACGAGCGGCGGCGGTTCGCGCACGCAGCGTTCGTCGACAAACGGACATCGTGGTGAAAACCGGCAACCGCGCGGCATCAGTTCGGCGGGCGGAACGGTGCCGGGGATCGTTGTCAGCCGGCCCTGACGCCGGCCCAGGGACGGTACTGAGCCCATCAGCCCGATCGTGTAGGGATGCTGAGGATCGGCGAAGATGTCGTCGACCGGACCGCTTTCGACGACCCTCCCGGCATACATGACCACCACCTCGTCGGCGACTTCTGCGACGACGCCGAGATCGTGCGTGATCAGGATCATCGCCATGCCGCTTTCCGTCTGAAGCTGGCGAATGAGCGCGATGATCTGCGCCTGAATGGTCACATCGAGCGCTGTCGTCGGTTCGTCCGCAATGAGAAGCTGAGGCTCGTTGGCGAGGGCCATGGCGATCATCACGCGTTGGCGCATTCCGCCCGACATCTCATGAGGATAGGCCCGCATGCGTTTTTCGGGTGCCGGAATGCGCACGCGCCGCAGCATCTCCAGCGCACGCTCGCCAGCCTCCGCCTTGGAGATCCGCCGGTGCCGCAAGATCCCCTCGGTGATTTGATCTCCCACAGTGAAGACCGGGTTGAGCGACGTCATCGGCTCCTGGAAGATCATGGCAGTCTCATTGCCGCGCATGTCGGCGCGCTCACGATCGGGCAGGGTCAAGAGGTCCCGACCGTCGAAGATGGCACGACCGCCCACGATACGTGCCGGCGGTGTCGGAAGAAGTCCCATAAGGGCCAGGGCCGACACGCTCTTTCCGCATCCCGACTCGCCCACGATGCAGAGCGTTTTGCCCTTCGACACCGAAAACGACACGTCATCCACGACGTTGATGTCGCGCGGCGCACCATCGAAGCGCACCGCGAGATTCTCGACCTTCAGAAGCGCGCGCTCATCGCTGCGGGCGCCTGTCCGACCTGCCTTGCCGTCGATCGTCGAAAGAGGAGCGCCGGATGAGGTCATGCGGTGGGAAATCCCTCGATGGTTGCGGGCGTGGATCGCTCGACCTCGTCGTGCGAGGCGGCGCCCCGCGATGTGCGTGTCATGATCCGAAGAACGCTTGCGCGGACCGCCTCCAGATGATCGCGCATCGCAGTTTCGGCCTCTCCTGCGTCGCGAGAGGCGATCGCCGCAACGACGCGATGATGTTGGACAACGTAGCCGCGCTGGCTTGCAGGAGCTCGCGCCTGTTCGCGGAGCCGCCGCCAGGTCGGATCCTGCCGGATGCGGTCTACGACGTCTACGAATGCGAAAAGCAAGCTGTTCCCGGCAGCCTCTGCGATTGCCCGATGGAACGCCCCGTCCCAAAGTTCACGGCTATCCGAGTCGCCATCCGCGATGGACTCGGTTTTCTGGGCAAGATGCCTCAGTCGTTCGAGATCGCCATTGGAGGCCCTCAATGCTGCGAGCCGCGCCAACCCCGGTTCGATTTCCAGCCTCGCCTCCATGACCTCGAGCGGGTTGGTCCGGCTCGAGAGTTCGACCAGGCTGACTTCTCCACGCAGTGGGCGAGGTCCGATGAATGTTCCTTTGCCTTGGTGGCGCCAGAGATGTCCTT
This sequence comes from uncultured Alphaproteobacteria bacterium, assembly GCA_963828985.1. Lineage (GTDB taxonomy): Bacteria > Pseudomonadota > Alphaproteobacteria > Rhizobiales > Beijerinckiaceae > Microvirga. The sequence goes on along the minus strand of CAWHGT010000003.1, from coordinate 138,498 downwards.
CGGCCTCCAACACCTCAAGCGCTCGCCGGAGAATTCGCCTTCCAACGCCGAGTTGTTCGGCGAGAGCCCGCTCTGAGGGAAGTCGCCGGTCCTCAAGGTGAGAACGCTCATCCAACAGGAAGCGCATTTGCCTCAAGGCAAAATCCGAGCTGCCGGCGATGGTCTCGTCTTCCTGCATCAACCCTCGCGACAAACCAATTTACGGATTGGTATCGGCAACATCCCCGCCATTTCGGGATCGTGTGCGCGAATTCAGCGTATCTCCGAGCTGAACCACTTGGCAATTGGTTCGTCGAAATATTTTCACGTCTGAGACTCAGTCCTAGCGAGCCACCTCTTGTTCGGTACGGCTGAGCACCGACATATGCTGTCACGCTTCAACGGACAGGATCATGGACTCGATTATTGCTCTCGCCTCGGACCCCGCTGCTTGGATTGCCCTTGCGACTCTCATCGTGATGGAGGTGGTCCTCGGGATCGATAACCTCGTTTTCATCGCGATCCTTACCAACAAACTCCCCGCTGACCAGCAGACGAAGGCGCGTCGTATCGGGATCGGACTGGCGCTGATCATGCGCCTTGCCCTGCTCGGAACGATTGCCATCATCGTAAAATTGACGGAGCCGATTTTCTCCGCCTTCGGCCAGGCATTTTCCTGGCGCGATCTTATCCTCATTGCGGGCGGCTTGTTCCTGGTTTGGAAAGCCACCAAGGAGATACACCATAACGTCGATCGAAATTCGGGTCCCGATATGTTCGACGGCAAGCGCGCGCCGCTGGGCTTTTCAGCCGCCATCGGACAGATCCTGGTGCTCGACCTGGTGTTTTCCATCGATAGCATCATCACGGCAGTGGGCATGACGGATCATGTGCCCATCATGGTGATCGCCGTTGTCTTCGCCGTGACGGTGATGCTCTTTGCGGCCGAGCCGTTGTCGAAATTCATCGAAGCCAACCCGACGATCGTCATGCTGGCTTTGGGCTTCCTGCTGATGATCGGCATGACGTTGATCGCCGAAGGCTTCGGTGCGCATGTTCCGCGGGGCTACATCTATGCCGCCATGGGTTTCTCCGCGCTTGTCGAGGCATTGAACATGCTTTCACGTCGAGGGGACAAGAAACAGAACTGACACGCAGGAGAGCGCGAGCGAAGCTTTCGTCATCGCGCTCTCCCGGACCCGCGAACTCGATCTGTCGGGTTCGGGTTACGCTTCCCATTGCGCTATCGGAGATACCGCCGCCGCCTGAAGGTGCCGGCTCGCGTCCATCATTTTGAGATCGCGCGCTTCGTCCAACACCGGGGCACCTGCCGGGTGCTACATCAAGACGACGGACGGGGCGTCCTGGAGCAGCTCCTGAATCCGGCAGAGACAGCAAGTGCTTCGCATCCAGAAAACAATGACGGCCCATTCGGCGACCAGCGCGACCGTTCGTCCATCAAGGCACCTTTTATCCACAAGCAAGCTTCGGCATCTTCGGTATGAGTTATTTTGTAGCGAATCAAAGTAGATCTCTCGCGCAACGCGCCGCCCTCCATGGCGCGCCGGCTTCGATCTTAAGCTTTTCGTCCTGAATCTCCGCAGATTATCGCACAAAAGGGCTCCAAAAGACGCCGCTGGCCGGTTTATGTTCCTGACGCCGAAGTATGGATTTCGGCCAGCCACGAGCTCGGGCGGCGCATCGCCTCCCGTTCGAAGCTCGCCCGACACGGAAGAATAATCCCGAAGTAGTAGGCGCCCAGAAACCTAAGCACTTGAATCGCAACGATGACTCGTCGCCGTCGCGGACTCCGAATCAGTTGAAGGCGGAGTCGTGACCCAGAGTAAAAAGCGGCGTTCCGTAAAATCAGCACATATTGTAGAATAGCTAAGTTACAAACAAGTCCTTTATAGGATTATTTGCAACACTTGCGTATTCAAAAGTAAAGATTTGGTTAACGCCAAATCTTAACTTCAGTATGGGAATAGATAGTGGCGATCGATCCCAAAAATTTGTCAGGAACGGCAAATCTCACTTTCAGTGATGAGTTTAATACGTTCAACTATTGGAACGGTCGTTCCGGTGCTTGGGATACTGGTTACCCTTGGACTGACGTGAACGGCGGCACCAACACTGGCAACGCGGAGGAGCAATGGTACGTTAACGCCAATTACGCGCCCACCGCCTCGCTCGGCACATACTCCGCTCAAGGCGGCATCATGAATATCAGAGCGGCCCCGACGCCGGCCGCCATGCAATCGGATGTGAACGGTTATGCCTACACATCAGGGATGATCACGAGCTTTCATTCGTTCAGCCAGACTTACGGCTATTTCGAAATGAAGGCCAAGCTCCCGGCCGGACAAGGCCTCTGGCCCGCTTTCTGGCTCCTCCCGACCGATCTGTCCTGGCCTCCAGAAATCGACATCATGGAGGTTATCGGGAGTGCGCCGAACCAGCTGGTGAATTCGGTGCATTTCGATGCCGGCGGGCATCAGATGAAAAACAACATCAGCATTCTCGAAGGGATGACGACCGGTTTCCACACTTACGGGGTCGACTGGCAGAGGGATAAGATCACCTGGTATTTCGACGGCGCGAAGGTGTACGAAACCGCGACGCCCGCCGGAATGGACAAGCCGATGTACATGCTGGCCAATCTTGCAGTCGGTGGAGACTGGCCCGGCAGTCCCGATGGCACGACGACCTTTCCCGCCACCTTGCAGATCGATTACATCCGAGCCTACTCGGCGATCGGCGCCTCCAACCCGACGGCGAGCGGCACGCCAGTCGAACTGGGGCCCAAGACGCTCTTCACGCTGCCCACCAGTGCGAAGGCCAAGAAGAATGTCATTGGCACGGATGATTGGGACAAGCTCTCCGGCACCCGCACTCATGACAAGATCGTCGGCAAAGAGGGCGGGGACGTGATGAAGGGCGGCTCGGGCGACGATACCTACTATGTCGATCACCGCAGCGACCGTCCCATCGAAAAGGTCAAGATGGGGATCGACACCGTCCGGACCGACCTCGCGAGCTACCGGCTTGCCTGCAAACGTCGAGAACCTGGTGCTGAGTGGCAAGGGCGATCAGCGCGCGTACGGCAACAATGCCGACAACAAAATCCACTCAAACGGAAGTCGGCGACAATCTTCTTTCAGGCGGGGGCGGGAACGATCAGCTCTACGCCGGCAAATATGCCGACACGCTGATCGGCGGCTCGGGAAGCGACGAATTCATCTTTACCATCGCACCGAAGCGCGCAGGGCATGTAAAGGACTTCCAGCCCGGCATCGACATGCTCGATCTCCGTGGTCTCTTTGCAGGCGCCAAGGTCGTCGACCCATTGGCGGAGGGGCGGCTGATTCTTCATGATAACGGTTTCGGGGACACGGTGGTGAGCTACAAGACGACCTCCGGTTCGGTGCTGAAGATCACGACCCTCGACAACGTTGCCCCGACGGCGCTCCACGCCCATGTGGATTACTTCTACGTCTGACGGTGGCCTATGATCTTCGGCCGACGGACAGCGGCAGGAAGGCGGCGCCCGAAAGCAAAGCCTTGAGCGCATTTTCGGTCTGATGAAGGCCATTGATCGAGACCCGGGGAAGGCACCACAGGTCCGTCGTGGACGACTTGGAGATGTGGCCGGGTTGGGTTGTGACAGCGGTCTCGTATCCGGATTCGCGACTTAGCCGAAACTCTCTTGCCCCCGCCGATGCCACATCTCCGTGAGGGAACGAGATATGCCGAACCGGCCGGCCGAGGCGAGCCTCGATCACATCCTTGCTGCCCGCGATTTCCGCTTCGGCCTTGCGTGCGTCGCATCGACTAAGGATCGGGTGAGTCAACGTATGTGAGCCGATCGTGAGGTTTGGATGGCGCTCGCGCAAGCGACCTCAGCTCACTCCAATCCGCACAATATTCGCGCACGCGTTTTTCCGGGTCGAAACCCAGATCGCGCCGCAATTCGTCCATCGCGCCGTATAGCTGCTGTTCGGGTCCAGCTTTCAGTCGGCGGTGGATCGCGCGAAAAGCAGTGTGTTTTTGTTTGACTGTACGGGTGAGATATTTCTGCACGCCATCGTCGAAGGTTACCGACAACTCTTCGCTGGTCGAAATGGCTCTTTCGAGGTCGAGCCACCAGAGACTTCCACGGCCGTTGGCAAACTCGTCGACCACATAGAGGGTCCAGGGCGCACCGAGATCTCTGAGGACGGGCGCCGCATATTCGATGTTGTCGCGATATCCGTCGTCGAAGGTCAGTACGGCGAAGGGTCGCGCCGAAGGACCTTCTGAAAGGCGCAGCGGGACATCGTCGAGAGAAATGATGTCGACATTCTGCCGACGCAGCATTTCAACCGTAAGCGCCAGAAACTCTGGGGTGATCTCCAATGAGGCGTTCGGCGCAAATTCTTTGGCGACCCGCGGGCGCACGTGGTGGAACATCAGGATCATTCCTGCGCCCTGCGTAAGCGGGCGCAGCCAGCGATCCGCTCCAAGCGCAGTGATGGCGGCGAAGCCGCCTTGATACAACCGATGCCGCGCAGTCAGCCCGACGCTTCGATTCACGCCTTTCCTCCCGGAGGCAGATAAGCACGGATGTAATCGACCTCGAAGGTTGCTGGGAACGCCGTCGCTGCATCCGGCGCTCCAGGGAAATATCCTCCGACCGCCAGGTTGAGGATCATGTACATGGGTTTATGCGTGTCACGCGGAGTTTGCATCGCGGCGACTTGCATGCCGTCGAAATACCAGACGATCTCTTCTTCCGTCCATTTGACCGCATAGACATGGAAGTTTTCGGCGAGGTCGGGAGTTTGCGCACGGAACTGCCGCTGCGAATGGAAGCCGAGGAAGCTTCGGTGCGCCGTCATGACGTAGCTGCGCGTGTCGTGGCCCAATGCCTCAAGGATGTCGATCTCCGGCGGCCAGGATTGATCGACTGGAGCAAGCCAGAACGCGCTCCATAAACCGCGACCGCGGGGAACGCGCGCTCTCATTTCCACATAGCCATAGGTGAACGAGAACGTGGGTGCGGTCGAGAGAAGGCCTGAGGCGAATGGGAAACCGGTTTGCGTCTGCTGCTCCGGCGAGAAGCGGCGAGCGCGGATGTGAAGCGTGCCGTGCTCATTGGAGAAGGGATGGAATTGCGAGATCGATTTGGGATCTTTGCCCGAGCGAGGATCGACATAATACTGCAATTCCTCATTGGACGGGTTGTTGCGGCCCCCCCACGGGTAATGCGGTTCCCATAGACCGTGTTTCGCTACCGGGTCCCACAGGCGCAGCGAGTTCGAACTCCTCGTTGAACGCGAGCGCCCAACCGGCAGGAGGACCCGAAACATTGCGCTGTGCGGCGACCGCGAGGAGGCCACCTCTCGCAGGCGGCAAGATGGGCAGCGCAAGGATCGAAAGGCCCAATACGATCGCAGTCTGAACGATTCCGATGCGCGTGCCTGTGTTCTTCTTCAGAACCTTGTTCCTGCGAAGATGCGACAGCACGCAGCTCAGCAGGATAAGTCCGGCAAGAACGCATCCCCACGCCAATCCCTCGGTGCCGCCCAACACGTGACCGAGCATCATGGCCGTAACCAACGCCGCATATGCCGGGACAAACAGGCGAGTGGCGTCACGCTTGGGGGAAACCGAGGTGGCGATGCAGATCGGGATGAGCCATGTGGCAAGCGCTAGCGGAAGACAGGAAATAGCCAACACGACCGTCGATGCGCCAGCCTCTTGATAGCGAGGGAAAAACACGCCGATCAAATCGGTGCCGCGCAAGATCGCCAAGCCTGCGACCCCGGCCAGAGCCATGGTGATCGACAATGCCTGCAACTCGACCGTGCGGGAGCAATCGCCCGGCTTCGAGGACAGAACCCGCGAGAGCAGCTTTGGGTAATAAACCTGAGCAATGGTCGAAACAATGCCCAGTCCCACAAACGCCAGATTGGCGCCGAACGCAAAAAACCCAAGCTCCTCCGGCGGCGCGAGAAACGCAGCGATCCACCGGTTGGCCGTCAGGTAGACGAGCCATGCGGCGTTGAACACGAATAGCGGCATCGCGCTGCGCCACAAACTCAAGATCCGTTTGGCGTCCGGAACAGGGAACCGCGTCGGCAGCGCGAATATGAAAACCAGCGCGGCGTACCACGCAAACAGAACCGCGAAGCAACCGGTGACTCCCGCGACGAGCAGACCCGCCAGTCGCGGAAGCGTCATCCCGGCCTGGAGCGTGAGCGCCACGGCGGTGAATTCCCAAATTCTCGCGCCAGCCCGAAAGATCGTCACGGGCGCGTTAGCAATCATCGCAAGCGCGCCGCCGCCCAACAGCAAGCGCCGCGTCGAGCGGGCGAATATCACTGGTCAACGAGGCGGTAACAATGCTGAGCGGCACGATGATCAACAAAACGACGGCACCTGCGGCCCAGCTGGCCCACAGGATATCGCCTTCCCGCCCGGCCGCCGGATTGCGTCGAGAGTTGGCGGTCGGCGAGTTGGGAGAGACCCAAATCGAAACGGCTCGCATACTGAAAGAGACTGGTCAGCAGCGCGAAGGATCCGAACGCGGCGGGCCCGAGCAGCGATGGCGCGACCAGAGTGGTTCCGATGCTGAGAATGCTCGCGACGATCGTGCCGAACGTATAGGCGAGGGGATGTCCAAGCCACTGCCCTCGGCTCGACCGCCGAAGCCCATGCATTCGACGAGGAACATCGACGATGCATTCGCCCGCAGCACTGAAAGTGGGCGCGCTGGTCATCGCAGTCCCCGGCCCGGAAGCGCCGGCGCGACGCGCGGATTCCGGCCGGCAGGTCGGTATCGACGTCGCCAGGAGAAACCTTCGGAGCGTAACCGCGCAGACGCCGCTCACGCCGGAGGTTGGCCCTGCCGTCGGCAAGCCAGTCGAATTCAGGACAGCTCTTGACCAAGCCGAGTTCGACCAGCTGCTGGGTCGAGCTAAACGATTCGCTCCCCTCATAGAAAAGGCTGGCTTTTGGCTCGTTGTCGATCAGCGCAGCGTACCGGACATACTCGGCGCCCCCGTCCCAATGCTGCCCGCGCGCAGCTTCCGTTCTGGCACGATGATGAAAGTCAGCGAAGAACTTGAAGTGCAGCAACGCACCAGTCATTTCGGAAAGACGAAGTGGCGTACACCGGTGGTTGGACGTCCAAGACAATCCCGGCCGCGCTTTGATCAGTGGAATTTTGGTCAGGTCCGGCGCGAGGCCGTGACGCTGGCCAAGCCGCCCAAGACCCAACGATTGGCCCAACCGGTGTCGACGCAATTTTCGCATGGCGCGCCAGACGTCCCGTTTCCAGGGCGCCGCGGCCGCAAAATCGGGATAGAACATCCGAAGGCGTGGGCCGCCGATGACTTCCGTGTCGAACAACGGGTCGGCGTTGCGCATCAAGTCTGACTTTGCGACGAAACTCGTAATCCCCGTCAAAATGCGATGCTGTCGAAAGGAACGGCGTTCCTGGCTGATAGATCGCCTCGGCGATGGGACATGCGCTGTACATATCCAGAAGCAAAGAAAATACGCCCTCGCTGTTCCGGCGATCCAGAAAGCGGCAGAACGCCGGCAACGTCACCTTTTCGGAATGCGGATATGTGAAAAGTTCGTCCGCATCGACAAACAGACACCATGATCCCGCCCCATGAAGCGCGACCAGTGCATTGATCCACGACATGCCGTAATTGGCCTCCGCGAAGGAGCCGCTGGCGTGGAAGACATGGCAATCGGGCTGCTCGAGCAGGAATTCTCGCGTTCCATCGTCGGAGCCGTTGTCGACGATGAAGAAGCGGTCGATTCCGAGCAGGCGGTGATACTCAAGACAATAGGGTAACCGCTGCGCCTCGTTTCGCACGACCATAAAGGCGGAGTGGCTACCGGGAGACGATGCGATCGCGCGAGTGTCGAGTTGGGTGAGAGCGGGGATCATGAGGTCGTGTCCCCCATGCGGCTGCCGGCTGATTGTTCGCTATCGCGTGCAAAAAAATAGAACACCACGATGGTCAGAAGGATGGGCGTCGCCGCCATGCCAACCTCGCCCAGCCCGCTCACGAGCAGGAGAACGGCGATCTGGTCTCGCGCGGGATCCGGATGAGTCACGAACCTGATGCCGAGGACGCCAAGCGCCGCGACAGCGGGGAGCGAACCGATAAAGCCAAGCGACGCAATGCACTGCAGAGCCATATTGTGCGCGTTGATGGCGGTGCCCTCAAACCCCGCACTGACCGAGCGCGCCATGATATCTTCGATGCCGTTATATCCCCATCCCAAGAGAGGTTTGTCGACGATGAGGTTCCAGGCGGTCGCCCAGAGTTCGGTGCGACCCGTCAACGTGAAGATCTCGCCCTCAGAGCCCGACCGGCTGAAGCTTTTCAAAAGGGTTGCGCCATCCGACAGAACGCCGGTTGCCGCGAGCAGCACAAAGGAAGCGAGAAGTGTCAGGCCGACTGAGACGATGACATGCCTCCAGGAATTGCTGCGAAGCGCAATCACAGCCCAGGCGATCAGCGCTGCCACGAGGTTGGTGCGGCTACCGCTTGCCAGAATGGCCGCCAACCCGATCGCCAGGAGAATGGCGCCGGTGCTTTTGCGAACAATGCCCAGCCGATAGGAAATCGCCGTCAAGGTGAGGAAGATCGCAGCCTGCTGGCCAAAGGTGTTGGGGTGGCCGGACAGACCTTGAAGCCGGCTGAACGTCTCGTCTGCAGATGGTGCGAGCCACGCGACGTCGAGTCCGATGAGGCCTGCCAGAAGCCCCGCCATGAGATAAATTGTAAGGCTCGCCAGAATCGTCTTGATGGCGGTAGCCTGGTCGAGGTCGCGCACCGCCAGACAGGCGAGGATCAGGTAGGCCACAAGGCCAAAGGCGCTCGCCGCTGTGTAAGCAGGAACCTCGGACCAGGTCGCAGAAAGGAGCGCGATCGCGGCGAATGCGAATGACAGACCGGTTAGCGGCTTGCGAAGAAAGCCGATCAGGTCCCGCCACCGCAGCGCTCCCATCCCGATAATGGCGCACCAGACAGCGAGCTTGGCGCCATTTTGCCAGTCGAGCCCGGTCTCTCCCAATTCGCGCTGTCGGAATGCAAGGCTCAGGACAGAGGTCGCGACAACAAGGAGAATGATGGTGGTCAAGCGGCGGCGGTCCCGAGAGCGATACAAGCACCATAGTGCAAGACACATCGAGGCGCCGAGAAACGGCGCCGCATAGGCAAGAGCCCCCATTTCGGGCGCGATGAGCAGGGCCACGATCCAACCGATAGTGATGGCGACAGGAAACGAAATCGACAATGGGTCGATTCGCGCGCCTGATCGGAGGGTGGTGGCTGCTGTGTTCATGGAACGCTATCGCACCCGGGCATCACCGCGCGCCTCACGCCGGCGGGGGTTCCAGGCCATCCCAAGGCCGGCGGCGATCGCGGCCACGAGCGTTCCGATCACAAACAAAAATGCGTTCGGAAAATTGGGCCTTAGAGCAGCGTCCGGTCGTGCGAGAATCTCCACTCCGGGTCCGACGGAGGACGTACGCGACTCGTGTTCTTTCAACCGCACCATGGCTCCGTCGAGCAACTCCTTGTCGATCGCTGCTTCCCGCCGCAACGATTCCAATTTGAGGGCAGCGAGCTGACGCTCTGTGATTTCTTCGCCGACGGCACGCAATGCATTGTCAACAACCGCCAACCTCAGCTCCAGAGGTCGAATATCCGGGTTTGCCGCTTGAGCGAGCGAGATCGATCCGGGCACCAGCGCCGTCCCCATGGGTGCCTTGCTGCGCTGGGCGAGGGCCAACCCCTGGCTCGTTATCGCGTTCATTCGACCCTTGATGTCCGCAGCTTCCTGGGTGAGGGAAGAGCGCTGTGCTTCGAGCGATTTCACAACGGTGCCGTCCGTGAGGCCGGAACTCTGACCGAGCTCGCGGATGGCACGTTCGGAATTTTCGTATCGCGCCTGGAGCTCGTCGACACGCTCGATCAGCCAGGCCGAATGCTGTTGGGTGTTGCCGCGTCTGCGGGTCAGTTGGTTGCTCAAGTATGTGTTCAACAAAGTGTCCGTCAAAGCCGCAGCCTTTGCAGGGTTCGACGACCAGTATCCCATCTTGACCGTGTAGGAGCGGCGGTCGCGGGACACCGTAAGGTGTTTTTGCAGTTGTTCGCGAAGCTCGCCCTCGGAGACGCCTCTCAGGTCCCCGAACCACTCGGATGCGATGGGCAGAACGGTGTAAAGGGACTTCAGAAAACGTCTATGCAAACTGTCGGGATTGCTCGCGAATTCCGGGTCTTTGGCAAGGTCGTGATGGCCGATTACTCCCGCCGCGATCGCCGGAGAAGCGATGATGTCCATTTCCGACTGGATCGCATTGTCGTCCAGCGGCTGCCGAAGGGATTGCACGTTGTCGCCCTGAAAATCCGACGAACGTAAAATAACGGACGCGGTCGATTTATAGCGACGAGGAAGCAGCGGCCACGCGGCGCCGGCACAGAACACCACGATGAGAAATCCTGTGAAAAATCGCCCGACGTCGCTGCCACGTGCCTGCGGCGCCGTGTTCAGCCGCCGCTGAGGCTCCCGCATGTTCCCGCCAGCGGGAAAGTCGATCTTCGAAATTGATGCACCTTGCTGCGTGTTCATCGGCACTTCCCAATGGTTTGGCGTAACCCGCCGTCCGGTTTCAAATGCGCGCCAGGCCGTAGAGACGCCGTCGCATCGTTCCCGAAAGGAGGCGAAAAATGGAATACATCAGCGTCACCGCGATGAATTGCCGGAATGTCAAAAATCCTGCCCGGAAGCATTCAACACGGAACCTGACGTCGTTTACCCAGTATTTGAAACCGCCCCGACGGCTGCGTTGCGCCGTGCTGGAGCGGATCCTGACGAGAACCTTCGGAATCGCATGGAACCTTGCACCCGACAGAACCAGTCGTACGAAGAGGTCGTAATCCTCCAGGAAGCCGTAGCCGCTGCGATAGCCTGAAATGGCCGTGAGAGCCTTTTTTCTGATAAGCAGCGTCGGATGATGAACCACGTTGCGCCAGCGCAGCGCCCGAACGATGCCCTCGTGAACAGTGGGGGTGACCTTGATCCGACAAGGCGCTCCGTCGTCGAAAAACTCTTCACTCCACGACGCCACAACATCGATGTCCGGGTGGGCTTCGGCATAGGCAATCTGGCGTTCGATACGATCGACTGTGCAGATGTCGTCGCTATCCATTCGCAGGATGAACTCACCGAGACACCGGGTGAGCCCAGAATTCAGGGCTTCGGCCAGACCCCGATTGCGCGGCAACCGCACGAGCGTCGTCGGGATTGTTCCTCCGGCGATGAAGGCTGCGATCACATCTTCCTGATCCGCGCCGACAGGACCGTCGATCACCAGGACGAGCTGATCCGGCAGCACCGATTGCGCCTCGATGCTTGCAAGGGAAGTCGCGAGGTTCGAGGCGGTCTCTGATTCATACGTGGACATCAGAGCGCTGATTCGGGGCGCTCTCCGAGTTGGTCCTCGTGCTTCGAGTGTCGACGCGGGTTCCGAGTTCATCGCGCGCCCCGCCTCGATATCACCACGGCGGGAGTGCGCAGGAGAATCCGCAGATCGGCGAGAAGAGTCCAATGCCGTACGTATTGTTCGTCGAGCTTCACTCTCACGTCATAGGCGACATCGTTGCGCCCGCTCACCTGCCAAAGCCCCGTGATTCCGGGACGGACACTTTTGTACAGTGAGGTGGCGAACCCGTAATGAACCAGTTCCGACTTCGTGACGGGCCGCGGTCCCACCAGACTCATGTGGCCCTTGATGACGTTGATCAATTGGGGAAGCTCGTCGATGCTCGACTGGCGGAGGAAACGGCCGACCGACGTCACACGAGGGTCGAAAGACAGTTTCTGCTCTTTCGCCCACTCGAGCTGGGCGTCGGGATGATACGAGAGATACTCATCCAGGCATTCTTCCGCACCGATGATCATCGTGCGGAATTTGAGGCACGAGAAGGTCTCGCCATTCCGGCCAACGCGCCGATGGCGAAAGAAAATCGAGCCGCCATCGATCGCCACCAAGACGGCGACTGCGATCAGGAGGGGTGCGCTGAGAAGAAGGAGCGTCGACGCCGCTCCAAGATCGAACAGGCGTTTGGCAGCCTGGGCCACCTGCGCGAGGATGGTCTGAAGAGAAACCTTGAAACCGGTAGTTAGGGGAATTCCAGCCTCATCGATCCCGGACAGCGGGGCATCGGGAAACAACGGCTCGCTCATTACCAACTCCGGGACAAGTCTTGCTAGGCCCGCGCTGATGTTAATCAGTGCGAACAGCTAAATCTGAAGGATCGCGATGCAGGGGAGTTGGTCTGACATGGTTTTACGCACGTTCAATACTAACGCTTTACTGCCGCTGCCTATTCGGCGGCCTGATAATTATCCTGTGGTCAATTTTCGGGCAAACGATCAAAGGGAGTAACGGCTAAGCATTTGATGTTAGTAATATCGTATCAGACGTATCAATATAATAATGATACATCCGGAATGTGCGAAATAGTACGGTGAAAAACGGGGTGCCGTGTAAATTAATCTGCGGAAGGTTCGAACAATCCGAAGCGCAATCTGTTGATCCCCCGCATTAAAAAGTGGATCTCGTGAACGTTTTCTGCTCAACCAGCGTTCTATTCTGAGAGCGGATCGATACTACGAAAGCGGTAAGGGCTAACCCTTTTGCCAAGGTGGTTAATAAGGGGTTAACTTGTATATTCCGTCCGATCCCGAAAGGAGAGTTGCATATGTCCAAGGGTGAGCTGAAGGTTACAACGTATCTTGTGTGCTCCAATCCTATGCTTAGGGCAGGACTTGGGCATATTCTCGCAAATACACGGTATGAGGTGCGAGAGCAGGAAGAACCTGTCAGCCACTCTGACGAGAGGGAAAGCGCCCCTCGGTTGTTCATCGTGGACAGCAACTTGCAGGACGCCCAGCCGACCGGCATCGCCAAGCTCAAAGAACAGTATGTCGGAGCTCGCGTGGTCGTACTTGCGGATGCGTTCGATCTCGATCAGATGATGGCAGCCCTCAATGCTGGCGCCGACGGTTATTGCCTCCCTGCAGTCGATGCTCTTATCCGGTATCTGGACCTCGTGATGTTGGGCGAGATGGCTTATCCCTCGGCTCACTTTCTCGCCGCTATCGTCGACGCGCAGGGCCGCGGCACCGCAGATATCGCTCGCCCCTCCGATGCCGAGACGCGCCGATCGCTCGCGCAGGCGTCCGACACACGGATGCTTTCGAATCGAGAGGCGGAGATATTGCAGTGCCTGATGCAAGGTGCGCCCAACAAGATCATCGCGCGCCAGCTCGACGTGGCCGAGGCCACCGTGAAGGTTCACGTCAAAGCTATTCTGCGCAAGATCCAGGTCGCGAACCGGACTCAAGCAGCGATGTGGGCTGTCGAGCACATGTCTTCCGGCAGTGAAGAAGCTGGAATAGCGCTTCGGTAATTTCAGCCCGGCGGCCGGCGATCGGTGTTTATTGTGGGCCGCGACAGCAACTGTCGCGGCTTCGCAGACGGCAATTCGCTTTTCTCAACTGAAATGAATGGCAGATCGACCCACTCTAATGGAGGTCGATGGCAAGACTTATCGTGAACAATACGTGGCCGTCGGAATCGGATACCTCGATCCGCCAGTTCTTCCACTCGCTGGCCAGATCGTTATCTTCCTGCCGAAGTTCCGCGATGGCCTTGAGCGCTTGGGCTCGAGCTTGCTCGATTCCACTCACTTCGATGCCGTCATCGTCGATGATTTCCTCTGTGCCGTTCACGAGGTTGAAGTAGCATCTCATAGGAGCAAGCGAAGGCCTTGGTTGAGCCGCTGATATCGAATCGCGTGCAACGGTTGTGAGCGAAAACTCTAAACGAATAGAGCGAGAGTCTTGGACTGTAAATGTTTCCCCGTCCACCATCTTGCACATCTGAACCATTGCCCACCTGCTGCTTCGAGGCACCTGCGAACCGTTACTGCTCCAAGACTAGGTGCTTCCCGTAACAGTGTAATATTTCGATATCTACGTAACTTAATTCTGATTTTTGCCCGCAAATACGGCCTTTTCGCGTCTTACAATATACAAGGTAAATTTTCTGCTTACTTTGGGGTAAGAAGAATTGTCGACGGGGGTCTAGTGCGCTACATTCCTTCGGTAATGTGAGTTGGTGAATTTCCGACTTTTGGCGAAAGGTTTTTGTGATGCGTAAGAGCTACGATTCTGAAGCCCTTCCTGAATTGGGCGGCGCTCTTGCCGTCGACATGTACACCCGAACCTCCCCAATCCGCTCCGCCACGCAAGGCACGTCTCCGGTGCCCGATGTGCCAACTCTGTTGTTTGAGCCGAACACGTTGCTTCGCGAAGGCTTGCGCCGGATGCTGGCCGATACGGCTTATCGACTTGTCGCGACGGGTTCGAGCCTGACCGAAATCTCCCTCCTTGCGGTTTCCGGCGACAGGCCTTTTCTCGCGATCGTCGACGCGGTGAGCGACCACGCGTCGGTCCTGCGACAGGTTCAGGAACTAAAAGACACGCACCCAACCGCCAAAGCGGTCGTCCTCGTCGACCGGTATGATGTCAAACAATTGCTCGCAGCCTTCCAGGCGGGAGCGGACGCATATTTGGTCAAGACGATCTCCTGCGAAGTTCTCATCAAGTCGCTCGATCTGGTCATGCTGGGCGAGAGCGTGTTTCCTGCGGCGGCGTTGGGACTGCTCGGGCAGCCCGACGTGGATCAGGGGACTGAGATCAGTCACAACGTCGATGAAGTTTCGCCCCGCGGTCTTTCTGCGCGCGAGACGGTTATCCTGCGGTGCCTGATGCAGGGAGACTCGAACAAGCTGATCGCACGGCGCTTCGATATCACGGAAGCGACCGTGAAGGTGCATGTGAAGGCGATCCTCCGCAAAATCCATGCCAAGAACCGTACCCAGGCCGCGATCTGGGCGGCCAGCAATCTTCGCTCGGTCGGGCAAGCGCCTGCTGGTTGACGCGTTCTCGAAGCGACGGGGCGCCCGGTCTGGCGGTAGCAGGACAGCGACCCCGTCATTGCTTCTCCTGATGCAGCCATAAAGCGCGCCAGGCGCTCTCACTGCTGTCCCTCCCTTCACATTCGGCCGCGCTGGCGCCCTTGAGCGCGGGCGGCGGAGCGTCGTTCGAGGGTGTTTCCAGAACCGCGTCAAACACCTATATGGCGTCTATACCATTTCCGGATGTGCCTGGAGGCCTGTCATGACCGCTCATCAGAAACCCGTCGATCGTCGTGTGCTCGATTTGAAGGATCCATCCCTCCTCGTTGGCAAAGCCTATGTGGCCGGCGAGTGGATCGACGCACCTGACGGCAAGACGATCGCCGTCACGGATCCCTTTGATGGCGCCATCATCATGGAGGTTCCCGATCTCGGTCCGGAAATCGCCCGGCAGGCCATCGACAAGGCCCACGAAGTGCAAAAGGATTGGGCGCGCAGGACCGCAAAGGAGCGCAGTCAGATCCTCAAGCGGTGGCATGACCTGATCCTGGAAAACGCGGACGATCTTGCGCTGATCCTCACCACCGAACAGGGCAAACCCTTAGCCGAGGCCAAGGGAGAGATCGTCTCCAATGCTGCCTATATCGAGTGGTTTGCCGAAGAAGCCAAGCGCATCGACGGGGATATTATTCCGCAGGCCCGGAGCGACCAACGCATCATGGTGCTCAAGCAGCCGGTTGGAGTCTGCGCCGCCATCACGCCGTGGAACTTCCCGAACGGGATGATTACCCGGAAGGTCGGTCCCGCGCTCGCGGCAGGTTGCACGATGGTCCTGAAGCCCGCCGCGCAGACGCCTCTTTCGGCCTTTGCACTAGCTGTCCTCGCCGAGCGCGCAGGTGTACCGAAAGGCGCTTTTTCCGTCATCACCGGAGAAGCCAAACCTATCGGTCACGAATTCTGTCACAACCCGAAAGTTGCCAAGATCACCTTCACGGGTTCGACGGGAGTAGGGCGGTGGCTGATGAAGGAAGCGGCTGACGGGATCAAGCGGCTTTCGCTGGAACTCGGTGGCAACGCCCCCTTCATCGTCTTCGACGACGCGGATCTCGATGCCGCCGTCGAAGGCGCAATGATCTCCAAGTTCCGCAATGCCGGTCAGACCTGCGTCTGTGCCAATCGCATCTATGTGCAGGACAGTGTCGCCGACGCGTTCACCGACAAGCTGATCGCCAAGGTGCGCAGCCTGAAGCTTGGACGCGGTACGGAGAACGGGGTCACGCAAGGTCCTCTCATCGACGATCGCGCAGTGGCTAAAATGGAGGAGCACGTGGCCGACGCACTGGCGAAGGGCGGCAAGCTCGTCCTTGGTGGTCAACGCTCTTCGTTGGGTGGCACGTTCTTCGAGCCCACCGTGATGACCGGCGTCACGCAGGAGATGAAGCTCGCCAAGGAAGAAACTTTTGCGCCGCTTGCGCCGATCATCCGGTTCAAGGACGAGAACGACGTTATCGCCATGGCGAACGACACGGAATTCGGCCTGGCGTCGTACTTCTATTCGCGCGACATGGCGCGGGTCTGGCGCGTTGCGGAAGCCCTCGAAAGCGGAATGGTCGGCGTCAATACCGGGCTTCTCGCCAACGAGGCCGCGCCGTTCGGCGGCGTGAAGCAATCTGGGTTGGGCCGGGAAGGATCGAAGTACGGCATCGAGGGTTTCCTCGAAATCAAATACGTCTGCCTCAGCGGTATCTGAACGTCGGAGGCTCGTGGCTACGCCCGATCAGGTAAAACCCGCGCGCCCGAGGATTTCGGGATCGAACACGACGGCGACCGGCTGATGGTCGGACGCTGTCGTTTCCGTATCGACGTGCACGTCGAGTAGTCCGGCTCGAAGGTTCTCGGTCGCGAATATGAAGTCGCGGCAATGGGCTCCGCCGGGCCATTGCGCCACGTCCGCGATGCCTGCTGTCGGTGCGTGACTTTTCCCTGGATGCCGAGCCGCCCAAACGTCGACAAAAGCGAGCACCCCGTCGTCTCGTTTCCGCTGCATCTCATTGTAAAGAGCGTCTTCCGGCTCAAAGTTGAAATCTCCGCACACGATGGCGGCGACAGCCGGCGCGACCGTCCTGTAAGGTCCGGAGGTGCTGTCGCGGAACGCGAGACGGCCGCGCCTGGTGCGATCTTCGTGCAGACGCAGCAGCTCTTGTGTTTGCGCCACACGATGTTCCACAGCGTGAAATTCGAGGTGACAGGTGGTGACGCTCACGGGTCCGAAGGACGTCGCCACGACCACTTCGAGCCCTTGGCGTTGCATCGTCCTCGCCTCGACCGCCGGCCACGGCAGCATGTGGCTCGTCACCTGCAGAACGGGCAATCGTGAAAGGATCATGTTGCCGAATAACTGCCGCTCCCCATTCGATGATGTGATCTCGACGGCGGGCTTGAAGATCGGCGTATAGTCTGGGAGCAAAGCGGCAAGCACTGCCGGTTGATCCTCCCCCTGATCCAGATCCGGGAAGCCGCACGAGACCTCCTGAAAGCAGAAAACGTCCGCGTCGCAAAAGGCCTTTGCGGTGTCGACGATTCTCGGCAGATCAACGTTTCCGTCACATCCCAGGCCCCATTGAATGTTCCAGGTCAGGAGTTTCATCGCAAGCCTCCGATACTATCAGTTTGTTATTTCGCGCGGGAGCTCAGCAAAAGCGTCGCCATTTCGACGAACCCGTCGCCCGAATGTCCCGACGTGACAAAGGCCGGCTTGTTCTTGAGACGATTTGCGAATGCATGGATGTTCGCGACACCGACGCTCAAGGGAAACGCTGCGAACATCGGTTCGTCGTTGGGCGAGTCGCCCACATACATCACTTCGTCGAGGGCGGTTTCCCAATCGATCGCGAACAGATTTTTCAACGCGATCTTGGCCATGCTCAGTTTATCGTAATCGCCATACCAGCCATTGACGTGAATCGAACTGACTTTCGCAGTCGCGCCGTTTCGTTGAAATACCGCAACGATGCGGTCGATATCCGATTCAGTCAGAGCCGGAACATCCTCGCAGAAATCGATGGCGAGATCGGCGACGCGGTAAGCCTGATCGCTTGCAAGTGCCGAGCCTGGAATTTCGACCAGCACCTCTTGTTCGATCAGGTCGAGTTTGTGGCGATTGCTGCGGCGTTCTTCGGCCGATGCCCAGAATTGCTGCCGCATCTTCTTTTCGGCTCGATCGTAGCAGAAGTAGAACGCTCCGTTTTCTCCAACGACAGCGTCCACTGGCCACATGCGCGCGATATGATCGCACCATCCTGCCGGGCGCCCCGTCACGGGCATCACGATAAAGCCGGCGCGATGCAATCTTTCGAGCGCCGTATATGCGGCCGCCGTGAGGCTTCCCTCACTGGTGATCGTGTCGTCGATATCGGCCAGGACCACCTTGATTCCACGAAGTCTCGCCGACCCGATTTCCGACAACGGGCGCATCACGACCACGGCGGAATTGCGCATACGTTGCGGAAGTGAGAGCGACACATCAGGAGGTCCTTGAATGGAGACGTCGAAAACCGGCGAACCCTAGAAGGCGATGCCGCCGATTTCAAGAGTTGGGGCGGCCTTCTGCACCGGTCCTGCGACGGACTGCTTGCAGTCCGTCCAGACCTGTCGTCAGATGAGGATCTTTCACGAACTCTTGGTTCTCCATGCTCTCGGACGCCGACATCCTGCATAAGCTTTTTCAGACGGCGCTCGAGGCCGCGTTGCCTGACGGCAAGTTCGACACCTGCCTGCCTGCTCGCCCCAAGGGACGCACTCTCGTCCTCGGAGCGGGCAAGGCTTCCGCCCGCATGGCCATGGCCTTCGAGGAAGCGTGGGGCCGAACGGGAGGAACTTGCGAAGGCCTCGTGGTCACACGGTATGGGCATGGCGCGCCGACACAGCAGATCGAAATCGTTGAGGCTTCCCATCCGGTTCCCGACCAGGCAGGCCTCGACGCAGCTCGACGAATTCTCGCGCTGGCGAAATCGGCTGGACCGGACGATCTCGTGGTGTGCCTGATTTCGGGCGGCGCATCTGCGCTGCTCTCACTGCCGGCTGATGGGATCACGCTCGCCGACAAGCAAGCCATCAATCGCGCATTGCTGCGATCCGGTGCGCCCATCGGCGAGATGAACGTCGTGCGCAAATCGCTCTCTGCCATCAAGGGAGGAAGGTTGGCGGCAAGCATCGGGGAAGCGCAACTCGTCACATACCTGATCTCGGACGTGCCCGGTGACGACCCATCGAGCATCGGCTCTGGACCGACGATTTCGCACGATTCTGATCCAGACGAGGTGCTGTCGATTCTGCGGCGGTATCAGATACCCGTCTCGGATAGCGTCGTTGCGGCGATCCGCGCGAACACGACCCAGAGCTCGACACGCGACCACACGATTCACATGCTCGCGACGCCGATGATGGCCCTCGAAGCAGCGGCGCGACAGGCGCAGGAGATCGGCTTGATGCCGATGATCCTTGGCGACTCGATCGAGGGCGAGGCACGGGAGGTGGCGCGCGTTTTTGCGGGAATTGTGCGCTCGGTTATCGGCCATGGAACGCCGATCGCTCCTCCCTGCGTGTTGCTCTCGGGAGGCGAGACGACGGTGACCATGCGAGGCAGCGGCCGCGGCGGTCGCAATGCGGAATTTCTCCTCGCGCTTGCTCTCGAGGTGGGAGAGGACAGCCGCGTCTCGGCAATCGCTTGCGACACCGATGGCATCGATGGATCGGAGACGAACGCGGGCGCGTGGTTTGAAGCCGGAATAGGCTGTCGCGCTGCAAGCCAAGGCATCGATCTCCCGCGCTTCCTTGCGGACAACGACGCCTACACGGCTTTCGAAGCGCTCGATCGGCTGGTTGTCACAGGTCCGACTCTGACCAACGTCAACGATTTCCGGTGCATCCTCATTCGGCCGGAATAGGCCCCGCAATCAACCTGAACCGCGGGGCAAGGTGACGCGCACGGTCGTGCCATTGCGTTCCTCACTCTCGATCCGAAGTTCTCCTTCGTGCAAGGACAGGATGTGGCGCGCCAGGCTGAGACCAAGCCCGGTGCCGGGGAGGTGGCGCGCATTGGTGCCGCGGAAAAACGGCTGGCTCACAAAGGGCAGGTCGTCGCGCGAGATTCCGATACCACCATCCTTGACGACAATGCTGATTCTCGCCCCGCAAAGATGGCCTTCAACAACGATCTTCTCGGTCGAGTAACGCATCGCATTGGCGATCACGATCCCGAGCGCCTGTTCGATAAGCACCGCGTCACCATTGATTTCGTCCGGCAGCGCCGCGATGTTAAATTCGCAGCGTTTCTCGCCGGACAAGCGCTCGTGCTGGCGAATTATGTGGTGAAGCACCGCCTTGATATCGAAGATCGTTCGATCAAGGACGATCCCCCCTGTATTCGCGCGCGTGAAATTCATGATCGTCGTGATGAGCTCGTCCAGGTGACGGCTGGCGTGCCAGATCTTTTTCCCGCGCTCTCGGATTTCGTCCGTGGACATCCGGTGCCCACGGCGAGCGAGGCCCTGCGCCAGCGCCGAGATCACCGCGAGCGGCCCCTTGAGCTGATGAGCGAGGAGCGTCATGCGATCGAGGCTCGACCCTGAGCGCGCGTGCCGGGTTCGAGCCGACCTGCGGCTTTTCTTTTCAGGCTGATCTGGGGCTGGCAACGCTAATTCCATGGAAATCCACGGTATAACGTTGAATGGCGAACAGCGTTTCAAGACCCTCTGCCGGGATGTGCGTCCTGGCACCAGCATGCGTCGTTGGGGAGCAGGCGGCAGCAGGCAACTCTTTGCTGAGTATCGCGTTCTCCCTCGGGTATTCAAATTGGAGTTGCACAAATGGATAAAGATCGTGTCGACGGCAGCATGAAGAATCTCAAAGGGACCGCCAAGGAAGGTCTCGGCAAGGCCATGGGCGACAGCAAGCTCGAGGCTGAGGGTAAGATGGACAAAGCCGCGGGAAAAATTCAGAACGCCGTTGGCGGCCTGAAGGACAGCTTGCGCGGCAAACGCGATTGATCCTTAGCATCTAAGTTTTAAAAGGGCCCGGCGATCAGTCGGGCCCTTTTTACGTTGCCAACGTGCGCTTGCAGCGGATTACAAACACCTGCTTTCCATCCACCTCGCGATGATCCTCCAGAACGTCTCCTGTTTGTTGCAGGAGGTGAGGGATGTCGATCACCGTCAAAGGATCCGTACAGGTGAGACGGATTCTGCATCCGGCTGGTGCGTCCGCAAGAGCCTTGCGGGTTCGCAAAACCGGCAGGGGACATTTAAGACCGGAGAGGTCGAGTTCTCGGATTGCTGCTTCCTGGATGGACATGGGACCTGCCTCACTCCATCACGATCCGTGGTGCCGCTCGCGTCCCTGCGCCTGACAAGGCGGCTTGCACCTGTAGGGCCATTGCCTTGTAGATAGCTGCCTGCGGACTATCAGGTTCCACCGCGACGACTGGCCGACCGGCATCCGACGATTCCCTGATCGACATCGTGAGCGGGACTTCACCGAGAAACGTAACGCCCAGCCGTTCTGCCTCTTCGCGGGCGCCCCCATGTCCGAATATGTCCGACGCGGTCCCGCAATGCGGGCATATGAAAGTCGCCATATTTTCGACAATCCCGAGAATCGGAATCTCCACCCGCTTGAACATCGATACGCCCCGTCGCGCATCGATGAGTGCGAGATCCTGAGGTGTCGAAACGATCACGGCCCCTGCGAGGGGTGTCGCCTGCGCCATGGTGAGCTGCGCATCGCCGGTGCCGGGCGGCATGTCGACTACCAGAACGTCGAGATCGCCCCACGCAACCTCGCGCAGCATCTGCGTGATCGCCGACATCACCATGGGACCGCGCCAGATCATCGCCGCCTCTTCGTCCACCAGGAAGCCGATGGACATCACCTTGAGCCCATAGGCTTCCATAGGTTCGAGAATCCGGCCTTCGAGGAGCTTGGGCTTTCCCTGGATTCCCAGCAGCCTGGGGATCGACGGGCCGTAGATATCGGCGTCGAGGAGCCCGACTTTGAGGCCAAGAGAAGACAGCCCGAGCGCGAGATTGACGGCTGTTGTCGATTTACCGACACCGCCTTTGCCGGATGCGACCGCGATCACATGGGAGACTCCGGGAATGCGCTGCGTCCTTGGCTGTTTCGATGGTCCCGGGCGGTGCTGCGGCGCAGTATCTTGCGGCGCTTCACTCCCCTTTTCCCGTTCCGCCGTAAGGGTTGCAAATACGCCGGTCACGCCCGGCAGGGCGCGGACGGCTTTTTCCGCGGATAGCCTCACGCTTTCCATGGCGTGAGCCTCAGGCGGGTCGATAAAGATGGAAAACATGACGCGCCCGGCGGCATCGACGATGACGTCCGAAAGCCTACCGGAATGAATCAGTTTCGTGCCTTGGGCATCCAGGGCCACGTCCGCCATTGCATGCAGAACCTGCTCTCGTGTTACCGCCACAATGGAGTCTCCCTTGGCCTTCGTGGTCTGCTCTCGTCTCCATGTATAGAGCCAATGGTCCGGAGTTAAGGCTGGCCATCGCCAGCGCCGACGATATCCCGAACTAATGCGCATCTTCGGTGTTGTCCTGACATTCGCGCAGGGTCGTTCAACCGGACGATCGCGCCCCCAGAAGCTTTGCGACAGCAAGGAGATTACGATGCACCAGCATGGCCACGACGATCCGAATGCGAAGAAGCTTTACGAGCTCATCAAGGACGTGAAAATCGCCATGATGACGACCGCCGAGGGCGGAAAGCTGCACACGCGCCCCATGTACAACATGGACGCGGACGAACATGGCGACCTGTGGTTTTTTACCCAGATCGGCTCGGCGAAGATGCAGGAACTCTCTCGAGACAGCGAGGTCAGTCTGGGTTACTCGGACCCGTCCAGCCAGACTTACGTGGCCGTGACCGGCAGGGCAGAAATCGTCCGGGATAAGGCCAAGATTGACGAGAAATGGTCGGAGCCGCTGAAGGCCTGGTTTCCGAAAGGCAAGGACGACCCCGAGATCGCACTCCTTCGCGTCCACCCGGAGCGGGGCGAGTTCTGGGACACTCCTTCGTCCACCATCGTGCACCTCGTCGGCTACGTGAAGGCTGCGGTGACGGGCGAACGCGCTGACCCGGGCGATCATGCCAAGGTCGATCTTCACGGCTAAACGGAGAGCGTCCCTTCACGGCGAATGAGGAACGGGTGGTTTTGAAAACTGCGCCTTTCCCACGCCGTGAGCCTTCGCTATTGTTCGGCCTTTCCGACCCTACAGGGAGCTGGCATTGGCGGACATCGCGACCCGGGTATACAACCATACCTGGAAAATCGACCCGATCGTGCGCTCCGTGCTCGATACGGACTTTTACAAGCTCCTGATGGCTCAGACGATTTTTCGTCGGCATCGCGGCGTACAGGTCACCTTCGGGATACACAACCGCACCACCCGGATCAGGTTGGCAGACCTGATCGACCCGCAGGAGCTGCGCGAGCAGCTCGATCATGTGCGTTCGCTCTCGCTCACGCGGGGCGAGTCTACATGGCTTCGCGGCAATACATTCTATGGCAAGCGGCAAATGTTCTCGCCGGAATTCATGGATTGGCTCGAAGCCTTCCGGTTTCCCGAATATCTGCTGGAGAAGGAAGACGGCCAATACGTCCTGACTTTCCACGGACCGTGGATCGAAACGACCATGTGGGAAATTCCCGCATTGGCGATTTTGAACGAGCTTCGGTCGCGGGGCGTCCTGAAGGATATGGGCAAGTTCGAGCTGCAGGTTCTCTATGCCCGCGCGATGACGCGGGTGTGGGAGAAAATCAATCATCTCAAGACGCTGCCGGATCTTTCGATTTCGGATTTCGGCACCCGTCGCCGGCACGGCTTTCTTTGGCAGGACTGGTGCGTGCAAGCCATGCTCGAAGGACTGGGTTCTTCGTTTCTCGGCACGTCCAATTGCCTGATCGCGCTGCGGCGTGAAGTGGAGGCGGTAGGCACCAACGCACACGAACTTCCCATGGTCTACACCGCCCTTGCCGAGACCGATGCGGAGATGGCGAAGGCTCCCTATTGCGTCCTGAAGGATTGGCAGGAGGATTACGAGGGTAACCTCCGGGTCATCCTGCCCGACACCTATGGCACGTCCCATTTTCTTGCGAACGCCCCAGACTGGGTGGCCGACTGGACGGGCATCCGCATCGATTCGAAGGATCCTATCGAAGGTGGAGAGGAAGCGATCGCCTGGTGGCGCGCGCGCGGCCAAAACCCCAAGGACAAGCTTGCAATTTTCTCGGATGGTCTCGACGTGGATGTGATCGAGCGAGTCCATCGACATTTCGGCGGACGCGTGCGGCTCGGTTACGGCTGGGGCACGCTCCTGACCAATGATTTCCGCGGCCTCGCGCCGGATGGCGGCCTCGATCCGATTTCAATCGTCTGCAAGGTCATTTCAGCCAACGGACATCCCACCGTGAAGCTCTCCGACAATCCCACGAAGGCGATGGGGCCACCTGCCGAGATCAAGCGATACAAGCGGGTTTTCCAGGTGGGAAGCCAGCAAGCCCAACCGGTCTTTGTGTAATGATGGCCACGATCGATCTCAATTGCGACATGGGGGAGGGCTTCGGGCCCTGGCCTATGGGGAACGACGAGGCGATGCTCGACATCGTGTCGTCGGCCAACGTTGCATGCGGCTTCCACGCTGGCGATCCATCGATCATGTTCCGCACCGCTGCTCTCGCGAAACGCAAGGGAGTAGCGCTCGGAGCCCATCCGGGCTTCAACGATCTGGCCGGCTTCGGACGTCGCGTCATCAGCGGGGACAGTCCTGCGGAGATCGAGCGAATGATCGCCTACCAGATCGGCGCGATGCAAGGCATCGCCGCCCTGGCGGGTCATCGCGTCACATACGTCAAAGTGCACGGCGCACTCAACAACATGGCGAACGAGGACGATGCTCTTGCGCTCGCGATTGCT
Source organism: uncultured Alphaproteobacteria bacterium (assembly GCA_963828985.1). GTDB lineage: Bacteria > Pseudomonadota > Alphaproteobacteria > Rhizobiales > Beijerinckiaceae > Microvirga. Next base: position 113,531 of record CAWHGT010000003.1, on the reverse strand, counting down.
CGTGCGGTCAAGGGTGTCGATCCTGCGCTGGTGAACGTGTGCATGCCGGGGCTGCTGATGGAAGCGGCGTCGGAGCGACTTGGAATCGGGGTTGCGCGCGAGTTTTTCGCCGACCGCGCCTACGAGGATGACGGCACGTTGATGAGCCGCAAGAAGGCAGGCGCGGTGTTGCATGATCCTGAGGCCGCCGCCGAGCGGGTTCTGCGCACGTTGAAGGACGGCGCTATCACAACGCAATCGGGCAGGGAAATTCCGCTGACGATCGACACCATTTGCGTGCATGGGGACGAAGCGAGCGCAGTCGACATGGCGCGCGCCATACGCGCGAAGCTAGAAGCCAACGGCTTCACCATCGCACCCTTCACGTCGGGTTAGACGCGTCGATCCGAGGGATAGTACCGCGCAAGAAAATCGCGAAGGGCGGCGAGCGTCTCGGCCGGCGCTTCCTCGGCGAGGTAGTGCCCGCAATCGATACCCCGCCCTTCGACGACGCCGTTTGCCCAATCCTGCCAGATCGCCCGCACGTCATACCAATCCGCAATCTGACCTTTCTCGCCCCAAAGCGCCTGAACGGGGCAAGAGATGCGGTGGCCGGCTTGGCGATCGGCCATGTCGAGTTGCATGTCGATCCCTGCGCCGGCGCGGTAATCCTCGCACATGGCATGGATGGTGAGGGGATTTGAGAAACACCGCCGATATTCCGCAAGCGCCGCAGGGTCGAACATCGAGCGGCCGCGCCGCAGGTAAAACGCATCGGGATCCGCGCCGATGAGACGCTCGGGAAGATCGAATGGCTGTGCTAAAAAGAACCAATGCCAATATCCCATCGCAAACGCCATGTCGGTGCGGTTGAAATGCTCGGCAGTGGGCAGGATATCGAGAACCGAAAGGCACGCGACCGATTGCGGATGATCGAGCGCCATCCGATACGCACAGCGCCCGCCGCGGTCGTGTCCCACGACAGCGAAGCGATCGAAACCGAGATCGCGCATTGCCTCGACCTGATCGCGCGCCATGGCTCGCTTCGAATAAGGTTCATGATCGGGCGTTGTCGCGGGTTTTGAACTGTCGCCGTAACCCCGCAGGTCTGCGCACACGACCGTGTAATTTTCTGCAAGGGCCGGAGCAACGCGATGCCACATGGCATGCGTCTGGGGATGACCGTGCAGCAGCAGCAGAGGCGGGCCGCTTCCCCCATGCCGCAGATTGATGACGGCGTCGGTGGTGGTGATTTGGCGATGAGAGAAGTTCTCGAACATGGTCAATGAACCAGCGTCATGGAATCGACATCGACGAGACCGAAATCGGTGATCTTGAGATGAGGGATGACCGGAAGCGGGAGGAATGCCACCTGCAGGAAGGGTTCGGCGAGAATGACGCCGAGTTGCCTTGCCGCGATGCGCAGCGGGAAAAGCGCCTGGTGAACTTCCTCGAAGGGCAGTTCACTCATCAAGCCCGCGATGGGCAGCGCCAGTTCGGCCAGCACCTCGCCGGCATCGACCACCACAAATCCACCTTGCAGTTCGCGCAAGCGATTGACGGCGGCCGCCATGTCCGCGTCGTCGATGCCGACGACGCAGATGTTGTGGCTGTCGTGCCCAACTGACGATGCGATAGCGCCGCGTTTCATGCCGAAGCCCTGCACGAATCCACGGCCGATATTGCGGTTAATTCCGTGTCGCGCCACAACCGCCACTTTGGCGATGTCATGGTTCAAGTCGCAGGTCGCAAATTCACCCTCGGACGGCAGTACCGCACTCAGATGCCGCGTGATGATCTTCCCCGGAATGACGCCGATCACCGGCACGAGGTCAGAAGAAGCCGCGATGCGGAAATCATCCGCTGCGACACGATCGAGCTTGACGCTGTTGCGGCCAACCGGCGCCACCCACGGGCGCGTAGCAAAAAGTGTCTCGTCGACAATCCGGCCAGCGCTGATCACGTCAGCGACCGCACAGGTTTCCAGATCGTCGAGTAGGACGATATCGGCGCGCTTGCCAGGCGCGATCATACCGCGGTCCTTCAACCCAAACGCCTGTGCGGCGCTGAGCGAGGCGGCGCGATAAACCGCGAGCGGCGCGCAGCCGAGGGAGATCAACGTGCGGATGATGTAATCGAGATGGCCTTCCTCCGCGATGTCGAGGGGGTTGCGGTCGTCCGTGCACAAAGCGAGGAACGGCGAGGTCTGAACCGTCAACAGCGGCGCCAGGGCGTGCATGTCCTTCGACACCGATCCTTCGCGGATCAGCACGGTCATGCCCTTGCGAATTTTCTCCAGCGCCTCGTCGGCCGTCGTGGTTTCATGATCGGTGCGGATGCCGGCGGCGAGATATCCGTTCAGATCGAGCCCGCGGACCAGCGGAGCGTGTCCGTCGATATGGCGCTCGGCGAAAGCCGCGATCTTCGCGAGACAGGCAGGGTCGCTTGCGAGAAGACCCGGGAAATTCATGAATTCCGCAAGTCCGATCACCTTTGGATGATCGAGATAGCGCACGAGATCCTCAGCGTCGATCCTGGCGCCAGACGTCTCGAGATGAGTCGCGGGAACGCAACTCGACAACTGAACGCGCAGATCCATGATCGTGCATTCGGCGGCGGCGAGAAAATAGTCGAACGCCGCCGTTCCGATCACATTGGCCATCTCGTGCGGATCGCAAATCGCCGTGGTGACGCCGTGAGGCAATACGCAGCGATCGAATTCGAAGGGCGTGACGAGAGACGATTCCACATGGAGATGCGTATCGATAAAGCCCGGCACCGCAACCCGCCCCCGCCCGTCGATGGAGCGCTTCCCGCGATATCGACCGTAGGTGCCGACAATCGTGTCGCCGCAGATCGCGATATCGGTTTGCACCAACTCACCTGTGACGAGATCGAACATTCGGATGTTGGTGATGACCAGGTCGGCTGGTTCCGAGCCTTTGCCTTGCGCAATTCTGCGCCCGAGAACGTTTGCGTCGCGATGTCCCATGCGGCCTAAGCGATCCTCACCAGGTGCGGCGTTCTCCGTTGTCGATATGGATAATGCCGGTGCGATACATCTTAAGGCCCCCTACCTCGGGACGCGAGCGCAAATAAGCCATGATGCCGCCGTGGCGCGCCCGCACTCGAAAGTCGACAGCCCGGCAGGACAGATGAAGGGAATGCCGGGCACCTCCCGCCTGGCCGTTGTGGCCACGGCTCCGGCGGGTCGATTCGACGCTCACTGCTCCGAAACGCGCCGCGATATCAGCCATCACAATCCTCAGGTCGCCCGGAAGACACGACACAGGCGCATAAGGCCGAACAACGAGGGTTTGGTGGCTATCCAACACTCCCACTCTCGAGCGTTCGTCGGGCAGCGCCTTGCTGCCGGGCAGGCTGGCATATTGGGCCGGCGGTTGGTGTTCAGGTTCGGCGGATGCAATGGTGCAATTGAGGGCGAGGACGCTCGTCAGAAACAGGAAGGTCGCGGCTGAAAATGGACGATCGGCGCTCATCAGGTTTCCCCTTTAAGCCCCCGTTTTTGGTGAGCCGGTTTCCGCAAGTTCACGCGTTCGGCTTTCGATATTACATAACCTGAGTTGTTTTCGTCACAAGAATGCAAGCTAAGGTGGTGGAGCCTGCAGGCAATACGCCGAACGTGGAGGGGTCGGACTCTTTGGGAGTAGGGGTTCGACTGGTGAGTGCGACGTGGTCAACCCGCCACGATCTTGCGGTGCGTTTCGCCAATACACACATGTCCGGATATGTCGCCGTTCCGGCGATGTCTGGAGAGAGCAATGGCCGCTGCGCAGAGCGCACCTTTCGACACCGCGAAGACGAGGGTTCACGATCGAGCCGGAGCGATTGCGCGCGTCACCATGGTGGCGCGCCTGTTGGATAGCGCGTTCTTCATTCCCGGCATCAACCGGCGCGTGGGTCTCGACGCGGTGATCGGGCTGGTGCCCGGCATCGGCGATGCTGTCTCGGCGGCGCTCGCCGGCTACATCGTGTGGGAAGCGCATCGGCTGGGATTGCCGCGCTGGAAGATCGCCCGGATGGTGGGTCACGTGGCGGTAGATACGGCAATCGGCGTCATCCCCTTCGCGGGCGACCTCTTCGACGTTTTCTACAAATCGAACGAGCGCAATCTGCGCATCATTCAGGAGCATCTGGGAATGCCCAAACGCGGTCCGCGAGAAATCGACGGCACTGTGCTCCGGAGGGACGAACAAAAACGATGACGCGAATATTGTGGATCTTCGCCTTGATGGCAGTAGCCGTCTGGACGCTGTTCGCGTGGGGAGTCTACGGCCTCATCAGCTTTTTTGGCGATACAGCAGCTCGCAACGCCGACGTGGTCACGAGCCATCCCACCAGTGTCGAGTGGATCTCATGGGGGTTCCATGCGCTGCGCAATATCGGCCTGACCGCAATTGTGCTGGTCTGGGGCGTGGTGTCGGCGGTAATCCTCGCCGTTCCCACCGTGCTGAGCATCGCTGTCGGGCGTGGCCGCGCCATGACGCGGGGAGCAAGGCCTTGGCCGCCGCAAGGCGGCTGGCCGGATCAGCCGCGGCCCGGTTACCGCGATGTGACACCCGAAAAAGAAGCGCAGCCGGACACAGATGTTCGGCTGATCGAGCGCAGGTAAGCGCAGGTCGATCGTCTCAGCGGTGGCTGGAGATGAACTGCTTGAAGCGCTCGGATTTCGGCGCGCCGAACACGTCCGACGGCGGACCTTCTTCTTCGATCATTCCCTGATGCAGGAAGATGACGCGGTTCGAGACGTCGCGCGCGAAACCCATCTCGTGAGTGACGACCAGCATGGTGCGGCCTTCTTCGGCGAGTGCCCGCATGACCCGCAGAACTTCGCCGACCAGCTCCGGATCGAGCGCCGAAGTCGGTTCGTCGAACAGCATCACCTGCGGACGCATGGCGAGCGCCCGCGCAATGGCGGCGCGCTGTTGCTGCCCACCCGAGAGGTGCGACGGATACTGGTTGCGCTTGTCGACGATGCCGACCTTTTGAAGAATCGCCTCCGCTTCCGCGATGCATTCGGCGCGCGGTCTTTTCTGAACGTGAATGGGCGCTTCGATAACGTTTTCGAGGACCGTCATGTGGGACCAGAGATTGAAGCTCTGGAACACCATGGCGACACGGGAACGGATGCGGTCGACCTGCGATTGATCCGCCGGCTCCATGCCGCGCCGGGTGCGCTTGATGCCGATTTCCTCGCCGCCGATGCGGATCTCTCCCGAATCCGGGACCTCCAGCATATTGATGCAGCGGAGCATGGTGGATTTACCGGAGCCCGATGCGCCAAGGATCGAGATAACGTCGCCGTCATTCGCCGAAAGCGAGACGCCTTTGAGGACTTCGAGGGAGCCGAAGCTCTTGCGGAGGTTGTTGACGGAGACCGCCTGCACGGTTGCTGTCTTCAAGTTCGGTGCTCCGTTAGACATGGGCAGCTTCCAGACGTGGCTCGATAGCGGGCGGGCGTCGCAGATGTGGGGAAAGCCACCATTCGAAGGCCATGATGATGCGCGTGATGGCGAAGTTGAGGATCAGATAGATCAGGCCAGCGACCACGAACACTTCCACCGCGCGAAAGGTTTGCGAAATCAGTTTGGCCGCAAGCCCGGTGACTTCCATCATGGTGATGATGGAGGCGAGCGACGTCGCTTTCACCATGAGGATGATCTCGCTGCCATAGGCGGGCAGGGCCTGACGCACCGCGATGGGAAACACGATGCGGCGGAAAAGCAGAAAGCCGGACATTCCGCACGCCTTCGCGGCTTCCACCTGCTGGTGCGGAACGGATTGGAGACCGCCGCGAATGATCTCGCTGGCATAGGCCCCGGTGTTCAAGGTGAGAGCGAGGATCGCGCACCAATAAGGTTCACGGAAGAACGCCCACAAGCCCCATTCCTGCAAGATCGGACGAAACTGCCCGAGCCCGTAGTAGATCAGGAAGATCTGCACGAGCAGCGGTGTGCCGCGGAAGACGAACACGTAGGCTTTCGCGATCGCCTCGAGAATACCGACGCGCGACATGCGCATGAGCGCCAGGATCATGGCGAGCACCGCGCCGAACGCCACCGACGTGAACGCAAGGTTGAGGGTGAGCGGAACGCCGCTCAGCAACTGCAGGAGCGTCTCCCACATGAAATCGAGATCCATCAGGAAGCCCTCCTGATGCCGCGCAACGAGTACGTCTCGGCGCGTTGGAACAGATAGGTGGAAACCCAGGTGATCACCAGATAGAGGATCGCGGCGGTGATGTAGAAGTCGAACGGCCGCCGCGTGGAGCCTGCGGCGATGTGGGATTGCCGCAGCAATTCAACGAGACCGGTGACGGAGATCAGCGCCGATTCCTTGAGCACGAGCTGCCACGTGTTGCCGAGCCCCGGAATTGCATAGCGCAGAACCTGCGGCGCGATGATCCGCCGAAAGATCAACCATCGATGCATGCCGACCGAACGCGCGGCCTCGAGCTCGCCCCGATTGAGGATCTGGTAGGCGCCACGGAAAACCTCGGCCTGGTAGGCTCCCGAGACGATGCCGATGGCGAGCGCGCCGGTCACGAAAGCCGGCACGCCGATGAAACCATCCGCACCGAACAGGCTGCCGATGGCGCCGAGCGCGGCGCTTCCGCCGAAATAGAACAGGTAGATGACGAGCAGGTCCGGGATGCCGCGCAGGATCGTCGTGTAGCCGTCACCGAACGTGCGCGCGATCATGCTGCGCGAGAGTTTGGCCCAGGCCACCAATGTGCCGACGACCGCGCCGGCGAGAAATCCGCAGAGCGCGACCGCGAGTGTCATGCCTGTTGCGACCAGAAGGGCAAGGCCCCAGCCCTTCGGTCCGAAACCGATGAGCTCGAAATAGCTCAGTTGCTGCACGTTCAGCCTGTCCTGCTATGCGTCATCCCCGGCGGGGATGACGCGATTTGACTCGATCGTGTTCGCAAATGTCAGCCCTGCGGCGTCATATCGACCTTGAACCATTTCTGGGTCAGTTTCGCGATGGTGCCGTCAGCGATCGCCGCCTGGATGGCAGCATCGAACTTTCCTTTGAGTTCCGTGTCGTCCTTGCGCACCGCAACCGCGACGCCGCGCCCGAGAACGCCGCCTGAAACGCCGGCTCCGGCGATCATCATGCCTTTGAACTCGGGTTGATCGAGGGTCGCCTTCAGGGACGAATGCGCTGCGAAGATGGCATCGACCCGGCCTGCCGCGAGATCGAGATCATGCTGCTCGGTGGTCTTGTATTCGCGGATGGTGACCGTGTCCTTGAGGTATTTCTCGAGGAATTGCGAGTTGACGGTCGAGCCCTGCGTTCCGACCGTCTTGCCCTTGAGCAACGGCTTCCAGGCGTCGATTATTTTCTGCGCCGCGTCAGGATCCTTGTCGAGAAGGGCGCGCTCGTCAGTGCCCGCGAGCTTTGCCAGGGGCGAATCCTTCATCACCGCGAAACCGTGCATGCCGGAAGCGTAGGGACGCGTGAACGCCACCACTTCGAGCCGCTTGTCGGTGATGTTCATGCCCGCCATGATGGCGTCGTATTTTTTGGCGTTGAGCGCCGGGATAATGCCGTCCCAATCCTGTGCCACCACCTCGCATTTGACCTTGATGCGGGCGCATAGATCGGCCGCGAGATCGATCTCGAAGCCTTCCAGCTTTCCGCCCGCGCCCGTGAAGTTCCAGGGTGCGTAGGCGCCTTCGGTGGCGATCTTGACTGTCTTATCCTGCGCTGCGGCGGCCCCGATGGCGAGAGCGGAGGCCAGAATTCCAAGACCGATTGTTTTGAAGATTGTCATCGTCGTTCCCTGTGGTCAGTTTAACCGAACCATACCGGACGCCCTCGGCTCATGCCTGCGGCGGCTGCCCGGTTGGCTCAAAGCTAACAGGCAAATGCCGAGCTGGCGCAAGTCCCATTCCTGCCGAATAAACGGCGGCTGCTGATGTTTTCGGTCGCAGATCGCGTCGGCTGCCATGAAAAAAGGCGCGGTCTTCACCGCGCCTCCCGGGACGAGCCGAGCCGGGCTCAGCTCGCCGGCGTGGTGTCGATTTTGAACCACTTCAGCGAAAGCTTCTTGATCGTGCCGTCCGCGATGGCGGCCTTGATCGCCTCGTCGAAGCTCTTCTTCAGCTCCGGGTCGGTTTTGCGAATGCCGAGGCCCACGCCCGCGCCGAGCATTCCGCCGGTGATCGACGGACCTACGAGAACGTAGTCCTTGAATTCAGGCTTATCCAACGTGCCGATGAGGGCTGTCGAATCCGCCAGCACGGCGTCGATCCGGCCTGCCGCGAGATCGAGATCGTGGGCTTCGGTCGTCTTGTATTCGCGGATCTCGGCCGTGCCCTTGAAGTACTGATCGGCAAACTTCGAGTGGATCGTCGAACCCTGTACGCCGATGGTCTTGCCCTTCAGGGCCGTCTTCAGGGCGTCGATGGCCTTTTCGGCCCCTTCTTTCTGGCTGCTGAGATTGAACGATTGGCCAGTCCCCGGCATCTTGGCGAGCGGCGAATTTTTGGCCACAAGGAAGCCGTTCGGCGAGTTGGCGTAGGCGGTGGTGAAGTCGATGACCTTCTTGCGATCCTCGGTGATGCTCATGCCGGCCATGATGGCGTCGTACTTCTTGGCGTTGAGAGCCGGGATGATGCCGTCCCAATCCTGCGCCACCATCTCGCATTTGACCTTCATGCGGCCGCAGAGATCCTGAGCGAGTTCGATTTCGAAGCCGTCGAGCTTTCCGTTGGGGCCGGTGAAGTTCCATGGCGCGTACGCGCCTTCGGTGGCGAGCGTGAGGGTCTTGCCCTGCGCTGCGGCGCCACCGATGGCGAGTGCCGAGCCCAGGAGAGCGAGGCTGACAGTCTTGAAGAAATTCATCTCTGTTCCCTTATTTTTGAACGCCTTGACCGGAGGCCAGGCGTTGAACCCGGCGGCCGTCTCGGACCGCTCCGATACTCAGTAACGGACAAAGCGCGGGAAAACGCAAGAGCCACCGGTGCGGCCTGTTTTCCGACGCTGGACCCCGCCTGAACGGTGGTCTTCCCCATTGATCTTGCGGTCCGCGCCACAAGAAGCAATGAGTATGTTCCATCGAGAGGAGACTGGATGATCGTTCCCGGCGAAGTGGCGACCGCGCTGGTGGAGAGGCTTAGGGACCGCCTCGGGCCAAGCCACGTCCTCACCGGCGAGAGCGACATGGAAAGCGCTCTCGTGGAGCTGCGTGGCCTCTATCGGGGATCCGCCATCGCCCTCGTCCGCCCCGCCGACGTGGAGGAAGTCTCGTTCGTTGTCGAACAAATGCGCCCGGCACTCCATCCCGGTTGTTGCGCAAGGGGGCAATACCGGACTCGTCGGTGGCGGCGTCCCGTTCGGTGGCATCGTCTTGTCGCTCAGCCGCCTTGATCGCGTGCGGGCAATCGATCCTCTCAACGGCACCATGACCGTGGAGGCCGGATGCGTGCTGCAAGCGGTGCAGGCTGCCGCCGCCGCTGCGGGCTATCTGTTCCCGCTTTCGCTTGCCTCCGAAGGCTCGTGCACGATCGGCGGCAATCTGGCGACGAATGCCGGCGGAACCGCGGTTCTACGATATGGCAACACCCGCGAGCTCACCCTCGGGCTGGAAGTGGTGCTCGCCGACGGGCGCATCTGGAACGGACTGAAAGGCCTGCGAAAGGACAATACCGGCTACGACCTGCGGGATCTTTTCATCGGTTCGGAAGGAACCCTCGGCATCATCACCGCAGCGGTGCTCAAACTGTCGCCGTCGCCGCAGGCGCGCGTAACGGCTTTTGTCGGATGCGCTTCGCCCCAGCACGCCTTGAAACTGTTCAACGAAGTGAGGGACCGCGCCGGCGAGCAATTGACGGCGTTCGAATACATCCCTGATTTCGGCCTTGAGATCGTCCTGAAGCATCGGCCGGCTTCCATTCGGCCGCTCGCCGAACGACATTGCTCCTACGCACTTGTCGAACTCACATCGCCGCGCGCCGATGCGGATCTCCGCGGAATCCTGGAGGGTGTTCTGGCGACGGCGCTTGAGGAGGGCACGATTTCCGATGCGGCCTTGGGCGAAAGCTCTGCGCAAAATGCGGCGCTTTGGGGCTTGCGCGAAAATCTGTCGGAGGTTCAGCGCCTCGAAGGCGGGTCGATCAAGCACGATGTTGCAGTGCCGGTATCGCGGGTCGCGGAGTTCATCGATGCGGCGACGGAGGCCTGCGAGGCTGCGATGCCGGGCGTGCGGGTCTGCGCCTTCGGACATTTCGGAGACGGCAACATTCATTTCAATCTGTCGCAGCCGCTCGCGCATGTCCAAGGAAGCATTCCTCGACCGAATGGTCGCGGTTCAATCGAATCGTGCACGATCTCGTCAGCCGCATGAACGGCTCGATCGCCGCCGAACACGGCATCGGGCTGATCAAGCGCGATGAACTCGCGCATTATAAAGATCCGGTCGCACTTGATCTCATGCGCGCCATCAAGCAAACGCTTGATCCGCGCAACATCCTCAACCCGGGCAAAGTCGTGTCGCTCGGGAAAGACGACCCGGCACCGCTACCGGGTGAACGGCACAGCAACGAGGACGAAACTCGCATGAAAACCATCGACATCCTCACCATCGGCGAACCTCTGATGGAATTCGCCGAGGTCGAACGGTCAGGCGAACGCTTGTATCTGCCGGGTCACGGAGGAGATGTCTCGAACACCGCGGTCGCGGCTGCGCGCCAAGGCGCCAGGGCGGCGATCTTCACCGCATTGGGCGCGGATTCGTTCGGCGCGGATTTCCTGAAGCTGTGGGATCGCGAGCAGATCGATCGCTCGTCGGTGATCGTGAGGCGAGAGGGGCGCACCGGCGCGTATTTCATCAGCTATGGCGAGGACGGGCACGTCTTCTCGTACGCGCGCGCCGGGTCCGCGGCGAGCCTCGTGCGCACCGACGAATTGCCGCTTGCGCCAGATCGAAGCCGCGCATATTCTGCACGCGTCGGGCATCAGTCAGGCAATTTCGGAATCCTGCGCGGATGCGGTGTTCGCGGCGATCCGGCACGCCCGCGAAAGCGAGACCATCGTGAGTTACGACACCAACCTGCGGCTTCGGTTGTGGCCCCTCGACCGCGCCCGCGCGATCATTCACGGAGCCGTGGCGCTCTCCGACATCGCCCTGCCGGGGCTCGACGACGCGCAGCAATTGACGGGGCTCGAACGCCCGGAGGATATCTGCGATTTCTATCGCCGGCTCGGGTGCGCAGATCGTCGCTTTGACCATGGGAAAAGCCGGCACGATGGTAGCGGCGGGCGATCGACGCGAGGTGATTCCCGCACGGCCCGTCGAGGCCTGTCGATGCGACGGGTGCGGGGGACACGTTCGACGGCGCGTTTCTCGCCGAATGGCTCATCGGCCGGGATCCGTTCGCGGCTGCCGCCTATGCCAACGCCGCGGCGGCACTCTCGACGCTCGGCAAGGGCGCCGTGGCGCCGATGCCGCGGCGCGCCGAAACGGAAGCCTTCGTGCGCGCATGAAAAAGCGGGCCCGAAGGCCCGCCGTTTCCCTTTCAGTCGATCAACGGCTGCGGGTAGCGCCCGGCAACCGGCTCGCTGCCGCGAGATGTTGCTCGAGGTGCGGGACGACCGACTTGCGCGAACGCAGCGAGAGAGCGGATCACTGCCGTTCTGGGCGTAGGACTGATAGAGGTTCAGCGCGTTCTGATGCGCCGTCTGCTGATAGCGCCCGTAGAGACGGTCGAACTGGCTGCCGTTCGCCGACGCCAATTCATTCAACATGGCGGTCTTCTCGGGGTCGAGGGCGACCCCGATGCGCATGGGTGCGACCGATCCGGTGGCCTGGACGTCCGATCGGGCTTGGCCGCTTGCCCCCGCTACCGTACCGGCCGTCGCGCCGACGCCTGCCCCTACCACGGCGCCGACCGGGCCGCCCACCATCGCGCCGACGCCTGCGCCCGCAAGCGTACCCGCGGCGGTGCTGCCGAGCCATTCACCGTTGGCCGAATACATGGCCTTCCCGCCATTGAGCGCCTGGCTCGTCTGGCTGTGATCGGTGATCATCTGCTGCGCGAAGGTGCGGACGCGCGGGTTACGCGACCGGTCCAACGCCAGACGGCTCGCGGCAATTTCGAAGGCATCGGATTGCGATGCCATCTGGCGAAACGTTGCCGAATCCATGCTTTGCGCGAAAGCGGGAGCCGACACAGTGGTCAAAAGCGCCGCCAGGGCGATGTATTTTTTCATCTGAACGTCTCCTTGGAAATTCCCGACCCGGACAGAGTAATGGCAGCTCCTGTCGCCGGGATCGTTTCTGCAATCCATTAACGAAGTTGGTTTTGGAGGGTTCCCACTAGGCGAGAATGATCTTCCAATACGCTCACGCTTGCGGCGAAAACTTAGGCGCGATAACGATTTGTGCAGGAATACTGCCGCGATGCGTCCTTATGACGAACCGGGTGATTTCAGCCGTCGGATGGTCTAAGAGCTGGCACGCATCATCGAGACGCCGTTGTCAAAGCTGCTTCACATCCAGTTCCTGAGAGGTCTTGCGGCGCTGTCCGTGGCGTTTCTTCACGCCCAGCACGATGCGCTGTCGCTGGCGCAACGCACCGGCCAGACCTTCGAGGCGTTCACGCGTCTTCCCTTCATGGCCGGCGTCGACATGTTCTTCGTGATCTCCGGGTTCATCATGGTGTATGCGTCCCGCCCCCTGTTCGGGAAGCCGGACTCGCGCGGTGTATTCCTGGCGCGACGGATCGCGCGGATCGCCCCGCTTTATTGGACCGTGACGACGCTCTATCTCGCCGTCGCGCTTGCCGCGCCGTTCGTGCTGAACCAGCCGCAACCCTCCGGCTGGATGGTCATCGCCTCGTATCTGTTCATTCCAGTGATGCGGGCCGACGGGCTGGTGCAGCCGGTCTATTCGCTTGGCTGGACGCTCAATTACGAGATGTTCTTCTACGTTCTGTTCGCGGCGGTCATCGTCCTGCCGCATCCGGTCAGCGATGGTGAGCTTGCTGGCGCTTCTCGCGGCACTGGCGCTCCTCGGCACGTTCCGGCTTCCGCCGACGCTGGCCTTCTGGACCGATCCGATCATCCTCGAATTCGCCTTCGGAGCCGCGCTCGGCTGGCTGCAAAGCCGCGGCGTCACTTTGAACCGATGGTGGCGATGGGCGCTTGTCGTCGTGGGGCTCGGGCTTCTCGCGGCCGTAGGTTCGAAACCCGGCGCGGTGCCTCTCATGCGTCCGCTTCTCTGGGGATTGCCGGTCGCAATGCTGGTGGCGGCCGCAGCCCTGCGGGAAGATCGCACATGGGCCGCGAGCCTGTTCACGCGCTTCTGCGCATTCCTGGGCGACATCTCCTACGCCATCTACCTCATCCACCCCTTCGTGATCCGCGGCATCGAGGAAGTCGCCGTGAGATCGGGACTGGCAGCGATCCTGGGACCGGTCGGATTCATCATGGTGGCTCTGGCGGGCACGGTGGCGGCGGCGTTCCTGATTCACCAGGCGTTCGAAAAACCCGCGACGGCGTATTTGCGGCAGAGGCTGGAACGCGCCGCCATCTAGCCGCAGGGCTGGTCTGTTCTGCCCGAACGTCAACGTTCCCAGCCGCCCGATCTCACCCTCAGGCAGCAGCCCGCGCGTTTCGGCCGTGAGTTGAAAGCCGCGCTCGTCATGAACGATCGTGAAGAGCAGATAGCCCGGCCCGGTGCGTCACGGTTCCGCCGCGAGCCGATGCCGAAGGGGCGCCGACGATCGGAACCGGCCCTCGGGGGCCGGGAATATGGGCCGTCGAGCCCACGTGATTATGGCCATGCAGCACCAATTCGGCGCCGACGCGGCCGATCATCGCCTCGAATGCCCGCGAATCGGTCAGGTCGCGCCCTGGCTGCGCGCCGCCGACGTGAGGCGGATGGTGGATGAGCACAATGCGAAAGCAGGAGGGATCCTGGCCGAGACGTGCAAGTACGTCCTCAGCCGCCTTCATCTGCTGGCCGCCGACGCGACCGCTCGCCACGAAGGGCAGAGTCGGGATTGCTGACGAGAGCCCCAATGATGGCGATGTTCCTGCGCTGACGCAGATAGGGAAACACCCCCTCGGTGCCGTCGTCGCCGCGCGTCCAGGGACCGATTTCGCGGAGCAGCCCCTCGAGAGCGCCCGGCACGTACGCGTCGTGGTTTCCGGGCACGAAGCTGACCTTGTCGGGCAAGCCGAGGCCTTCGAGAAAGACCCGGGACACGGCCCATTCGCTCGGGAGCCCGATATTGCAGGTGTCGCCCGTACACGCGATGTGATCGGCATTCTGCTCGCGGATGTCGAAGACGAGCCGCGCCAGCAACTTCCATGTCGTGCATTCCGCGCCGGCCGCGGTGCCAGTTATACCAGCCGGTCAGGCGTTTGCTGAGCAATTGCCGCAAATGCGGACGCGGGAGCGGACCCAGATGCGGGTCGGTCAGGTGAGCGAGGCGGAACATGGCGACCCGATGAACGAACTCGAAACCGAGCGTTCGCCCATGTGTCCACGCGGGTCAAGCGCAGAAGGCAAGCTCCAACGCGCTTGAGACGCGCGCGTTAGGAGATCAGATCCAGCTGGTCCGGATGCGACGATCCACATCACGCGGGTCGTCGGAATCGGCGGTCGGCTCAGCAGCCGGCCGCAAACGGAGCTTGGCCGAAACCGAAAATCAGATCAGTACTGAGCGCCGGCCATCAGAGTCGAGCGGATCCGGTGATCGGTCAGGTCGAGAGCGGGCGACCAGGAAAAACGGGCCGACTTGATGAAACGGGAGAGGATGAGCGAGAGAAACATGGGAACACCTTTTTGCTTGACGAACTCATACGCTCTGCGCCCGACGCGGGTCACGCGCTGAAACAATGGATCAGCTATGCGTTTTTTGCAATAGCAACATTCATCATTCCGTAATCTTGGCTGTGCTTGCCTCATGAAAGTGTCCCAATCTTGTCCGATCGAGCTTCGCGGACCGGCGTTCTGCGCCGCGCGTTCCATACCTATTGGCGTTTCTCCCGCGGCCTCACCATGGGCGTCCGCGGGGTTGTTCTCGACGACGCAGAACCGTGTGTTCCTGATCCGGCACACCTATGTGCCCGGGCTGGCATCTGCCCGGCGGCGGGGTCGAGACCGGCGAGACCACCGAAGAGGCGCTGCGGCGCGAACTGCATGAGGAGGCCTGCATCCGGCATCGACGGCGAACCGGTCACCCATGGGGTGTTCTTCAATTCGGGGCGCCTCGAAACGCGATCACGTGGTGGTCTATGTGATCCGCACCTTCACTTTGGTCTCGCGAGAAGATACCCGATCGCGAGATTGCCGAAGCGGGTTTCTTCCCCCTGACGGCCCTGCCCGAATGCGACCACTCAGGCGACCCGCCGGCGGCTGGCGGAGATCCTGGGTGGCGAAACCCGCAGCGATACCTGGTAGGAGAAGCGTTTGCAGAGCGCGCGCGACGCTGCTATGGCGAAGGATCTTCAAGGAAGCGCCCCTGTCAATGCCTCTGATCCGGATCACGCGACGACGACACGGCTGAACTTCGTTTTCCAGCCCCCTCCCTGCCGTCACGCGAGTCCCTTCATGACTGAGCTCTCTCTTTCCATCCGTTCTGAGCAACCGAGCGATGATCATCCCATCGATCGCCTGCACGAACGCGCCTTCGGCCCGGGTCGGTTTGCCCGCACCGCTTCCCGCCTCCGCGAGGGTGCGCCTCACCTTCGCGAATTGTCCTTCACCGCGCTCGTCGGCACGCTGCTGGTCGGCTCCGTGCGTCTCACCGTCGTCGATGCCGGGGGCGAACCCGCGCTGATGCTGGGTCCCTTGGCGGTGGAACCTGCCTTCGAGGGACGCGGTATCGGGGCGGCGTTGATGCGCCGGTCGCTCGAGGCGGCCAAGCAGAACGGCCACCACCTCGTGCTTCTCGTTGGCGACGAGCCTTATTACAGCCGCTTCGGGTTCGGGCGCGTACCGCCCGGCCACCTGGTGATGCCCGGTCCCGTCGACCCGATGCGGTTTCTCGCCCATGAAATTCATGAGGGTGCGCTTGCGAGTGCGCGAGGTCTGGTGTCGGCGCTTCCCGCGGATGTGCTCAGGCTCGCCTGCGGCCCTCGGCGATCCACGCGATCACGGTCGCGCCGACCAGCAGAACGAGCCCGAGGAATCCGAGCGCCAGCGGCAGGATCGAGACGCCCGCGGACGATCGCGCTGTCGCTCGGGCGGATACCGATCCAGTCGCTCGCCGGCAAGCCGCGTTCCGGAATGGACCGCGAGGATCCGCGGCACCGTGATGGTCCGATCGCCTTCCATGGCGACCCGACGGACCGAGCCGCCGGTCCCCTCGGCGATGGGGCGCAGGGCGTCCGTGTTGCTGAACACATCCGTCAGTTCCCGGGGATTGGCCGGACCGATGCTGACGAACGCGATGAGATCGCCCGACCGCAAGGTATGAAGCCCGAGCTCCGACGAATTGACCTGGGCGGTGAACAGCCCGGGCTTCGTCTCGCTGACGGCGATGTCGCTCTGCGCGCCGCTCGGATTGGTCAGCGTGACGCGGTCGGCGACATCCTTCATGGTCTGCCGCTCGACCCGGATCGCGCGTCCGGCGGAGCTCGCGCGAAGGGCCTCTTCTTCGAGCGCCGGCTCTTTCATCAGCCAATGGGCGAGCCGCCGGAGGAGGTCGAGATGCGGACCGCCGTCGTCGTAGCCCCGCGCCCACAGCCAGGCGTGATCGGAGAGGAGAAGGGCCACCCGCCCTTTCTCCTCGCGGCGCAGCACCAGGAGCGGCAGATCGTTCGCGCCCGACATCAGCGCCGACCCGGATTGGACCTGCGATCCGACAATCCGCAGCCATTCGCCCCAGGCCGGCGGTTGCGTCTCGGAGCCCGGAAGCTCGCGGGTGACCGGATGGCGGTTGCCGGTATCGGTGATCCGCGCCTTGTAGGGCTCCTCGACGATGCGCCCATCGGGAACGCCGGGAATGATCGGGGACAGCCGCGTTTGCGCCAGGCTCCCGCCGCTGGCGAATTCCGGGCCCGCCGCCACCAGCACCGCGCCGCCGTCGCGCACGTATCGAACGATGTTGTCGAAATAGCTCGGCGGCAGAACGCTCTGGTTGGCGTAGCGGTCGAAGATGATGAGGTCGAACTCGCGGATCTTCTGCTGGAACAGGTCACGGGTCGGAAAGGCGATCAGCGACAATTCGTTGATGGGGGTGCCGTCCTGCTTCTCGGGCGGCCGCAGGATGGTGAAATGCACCAGATCGACGTTGGCGTCCGATTTCAGGAGGTTGCGCCAAGTCCGCTCGCCCGGATGAGGCTCGCCGGATACCAGCAGCACCCGCAATTTCTCGCGGATGCCTTCGATCGGAACGACCGCGCGATTGTTCGCAAGGGTCAGTTCATCCGGCAGCCCTTCGACTTCCAACTCGATCACATTGGCGCCGCCATGCTCGACGCGAACGTCGATCGAGAACGGGCGTGTCGGCCTGCACCTGACGACGGACGAATTCCTGGCCGTCCCGGCGAACGGTCACGAGCGCGGAACCGGTGCCGCCCCGTTCCATGAAGACGGCCCGGATCGTCTGGTCGCGGCCGACGATGCCGAAACGTGGCGCTTCCAGCAGCTTGATCTGCCGGTCGCGCTCATCCGGCCGCCCGGTGACCAGTACATGCAGGGGTGCGCGGAAGCCGAGGCTTTCGACCGAGGGCGGAATATCGTGCACGACGCCGTCGGTGACGAAAATCACGCCCGCGAGCCGCTCCGGCGGGACGTCGGCGAGGCCGTTGGAAAGCGCCGCGAACAGCCGGGTTCCGTCGTCGCCGGTGCTGTCATCCGCCTGGATGTAGCGCGGCTCCACGTCGTTCAGCGAGCCGAAGCGGCGCTGCAGTTCGGCGCGAACCTGCTCGGTCATCGGAAGCCGGTCGCCCAAGGTCTGCGACGTCGATCGATCGATCACGACCGCGACGATATCCTTGACCTTCTCGCGTTCCTCCTGAACCAGCGACGGGTTGGCGAGCGCCAGCACGACGAGGCCGAGGGCGACTGCGCGAAGCAGCGCCACCGGTCCGCGGGAAATCACGGCGATCACCGCAAGAACGGCCGCGACCGCACCCACGGACCAAAGCGCGTAGGCGGGAATGAGGGGGGCGAAGCTGACGGAAAGCAAAGCTGTTATCCTCACCTATTGCCCAAGCCGCTCGAGCAGTGCGGGCACATGCACCTGATCGGCCTTGTAGTTGCCCGTGAGGGCATACATGACGAGATTGATACCGCTTCTGAACGCCATTTCGCGCTGGCGCGGATTGCCGCCGACCGACCGGGTTCAGCGCCTCGCCGCGCGGCCCGACGGCCCAGGCGCCGGCGAGATCGTTCGACGTGATGATGATCGGCGACACCCCGTCGCCGGACCGGGCCGGTCGGCTCGCTTCGTCCTCGCCTGGGGGCAGGGCCTCGACCCATGTCTGGCCCGTGGCATAGCGACCGGGGAAATCGTCGAGCAGGTAGAACGTCTTCGTCAGCACATGGTCGAGCGGCACCTGTTCCAGCTCCGGAATATCGAGCGTGGCCAGCATGCTGCGCAGATAACGTCCTTCCGGGCTGACCGCTCCGTCGGGTCGGGCGTTGAAAGCGTCTCGGGTGTCGAAGATCACGGTTCCGCCGCTCTTCATGTAGCCGTCGAGTTTCCGGATCGCGGCCTCGCTGGGGGCCGGCCGGTTGGGCGCGATGGGCCAATAGAGAAGCGGATAGAACGCCAGCTCATCGCGGGCCACGTCAATCGCGATGGGTTCGCCAGGCTGGAGGGCGGTGCGCTGCCCGAGCATCTGGGTCAGTCCGGTGAGGCCTGCCTTGCTGGTCTCGTCCACCTGCGCGTCGCCGGTGACCACATAGGCGAGACGGGTCACGAGGGCGGATTGCAGGCTGTCCCGGGACAGTGGCGGCCGCCGCTCCTGCGCGTAGCCGGTCGCAGGCGCCATCGACAGCAGAATCGCGACGCCCACCAGAGTTGCGACCGCCTGTCCCCGCCGCCGCCGACGCAAAACGGTTGCGACAGATGTCCGCCCAGCCAGAGCGACGCCACGGTGTCGATGAGCAGCAGGCAGACCGCGAGCGTGAGGAGGGCTGCGCGAAGGTCGATCGTACGCGCTCCGGCCAGCGGCACGATGCGCGGCTGAAGTGGCGCGAAATCGAGCCGGGCAAGCTTGTCGCCCGGAACCAGCGCATTGACCGCGAGGCTCGAATCGACCGGTCCGTAGAAACCCGGCGGGTGCTCGGCCGTGGCGCGCGCGGCGTAATTTCTTGCAACCGGCCGGGCGGTGGCGGGCGGGGAGACGAAACTCCCGTAACCGTCGAGCGTCAGCCGGGGCGCGACCGTCTGGTTCTCGGAATTGCGCGCCTCTCCGCCGATGTCGTGAGGCGCCCCCGCCAGCGCTGTAATCCGTCGAAGCATGTCCACGAACAAACCCGAGAGCGGCAGGTTCGACCAGGTGGTGTCGGCGGTGACGTGGAACAGCACGATCAGTCCGTCGCCGCGCTTGTCGGCGGTCACGATAGGGGTTCCATCGACCAGCGACGCCCAGGTCCTGGCCTGCAGGTCGCTATCCGGCTCCGCGAGAATCTGGCGCCGGATGCCGATCTCCTCCGGAACCGCGAGGCCAAAGAACGGGCTTTCGCGCGAGAACGGCGCAAAGGTCTTGGGTGTGTCCCACGATAGGGTCCCGCCCAGATTGCGGCCGCCCCGGCGCAGATGCACCGGCACCAGCGGGTCGTTCCCGGCGGCAAGGCGGGAGCCCGCGAAACGCAGGAGCATTCCGCCGCTCTCGACGAACGACGTCACTTTGGCGAGGGTCTCGCGATCGAGGCCGCCGACATCGGCGAGAACCAGGATCGACACCTGCTCGTCCACGAGCTGGGTGACGGCATCCGCCACGCCGCCGTGACCGGTGCGGATTTCCGCGTAGGGCGCCAGCGCCCGCTCGATGTAGAAGACCGGCGACAGGAGCGGCTGGGCCTGATCGAGGGTGCCGCCGAACACGAGACCGACGCGGCGGCGTTTGCCGCGCTCGTCCAGGAGGCTGACCGCGCCGGCCGAGCTTTCGCCGAGGATTTCGATCCGCGCGATGGCGTTCCGGATCTCGGTCGGCGCATCGAACGTCACCTTGGTGTCGGTGGCGTCGGGCGCGAAAGCGAAATGTGCATCCGCGAGCGGGAGATTCTTGAGATCGAGGGCACGCAGCGTTCCGCCGTCCCGTCCGTTCGGTTCTGCGCGCACCAACTGGGCGCTGAGCTGCCCGCCGGTATTCTCGACGCCCGCGACCGCGAGCGCACCGGAGCGTTCCGTTTTGACGATGGTGATGCGATTGCCGGTCACGAGTTGCGACAAGGCCGTCACGAAACCTTGATCGTCCGCCCCCGCGACCCCGTCGCTGATCCAGACGATCTCCGCATCCGGTGTCGCCTGAAGGAAACGGCGTACCGAATCGACATGGGCCTGCCGGTCGGGAAGAATGGGCTGCGGCACAAAGGAGCGCAGGCGCTCCAAGGCGTTGCCGGGGCTTGCCAGCGCGATCTCGGCGGGCTCGGCCGCGGTCGCCGCAACCGCGACGACGCGACCTTCGCGCCCAGCAGCTTCAAGGCGCGCCGACGCCAGATTCATCCGCTCGCGCCAGTCATGCGCGGCCGTGAAGCCATTATCGACCAGCATCAGCAGAGGAGCCTTGCTGGTGCTTTCCACAGCGGATTCCAGATTGGACCTGCGGCGGCCAGAATAAGAAACGCCGCCAGCAGAAGGCGAAGCAGGAGAAGCCACCATGGGGTCCGGGCCGGGGTCTCGCGCTCCGGCCGCATGTCGGCGACGATTTTCAGCGGCGGGAAGTCGACTCGCGTGGGCTGCGGCGGCGTGATGCGAAGAAGCAGCCAGATGGCCGGAAGGGCAGCGAGCGCGATCGAGAACCAGCGGGGCCGCGAAGCTTAAGGGAAGGCCTAGCATCTAGCGCCCTCCCATGCTGACGCCGCGCGACGTGGCGACCAGCGTCAGGATTCTCAGCGCCGCCTCGCTTGCCGGACGGTCGGTGCGATGGATCGTCAGGGTCCAGCCTCGGCTACGAACGATCTCCTCGATCTCCGCCCGGTGCTGTGCGATCCGCTCCCGATAGGCCTTGCCCCAGGCAGCGGCATCGCCGACCCGAAGCGACAGGCCGTCCTCGAGATCCTGCAGGATGGCTTGCCCCTGGAACGGGAATGTCTCCTCGACCGGGTCGACGATCATCACCAGATGGCCGCGCGCGCCGCGTGCCGAGATGCCTTCGACCGAGAGTGCGATGTCCTTCGGCTGCGAGAGAAAATCCCCGATCAGGATCGCCTCGTCGAGGGTGGCGATGGCGTGGGAGGGCGGCAGGTCGGTATCCAAGGCGCGGCTGTCGGCGACCAGCGCCTGCGCCATGTTCTCGGCGATGCGGGTCGTCGCGCGGGGCGGCATCAGGCCAAGCAGGCCGACCCGCTCGCCGCCTTCCACAAAGGTGTCGCCGAGGGCAAGGCCGAGAACCAGCGCGCGCTCGATTTTCGGCGCCTGTGCCAGGTCGGACGCAAAGCCCATGGAGGCGGAACGATCGATCCAGATCCAGATGCTTTGCGCCGTCTCCCATTCGCGCTCGCGAACAAACAGGCGGTCGTCACGTCCGGAGCGGCGCCAGTCGATGCGCTGGGCGGCCTCGCCCACGACGAAGGGCCGAAACTGCCAGAACGTTTCGCCGATGCCGGCGCGGCGCCGGCCGTGGATCCCATGCGAAAGGCTTGCGGCGACGCGCCGGGATTCCAGAATCAGCCGGGGCAGACGCTGGGCGAGCGTCAGGGCGGTCTCGGTCTCGACGCGCCCGGGCGACCGGGCTTGCGGCTCCAGCACCCTCACGCGGGCCATTGCCGGATCCTACCGCGCCAGCCGCGCCGTCAGGCGGCCGATCAGGCTCGGGATGGTCTCGCCGTCTGCGCGGGCGGAGAAGGTCAATGCCATGCGGTGCTTGAGCACGGGCTCGGCCAGCGCCAGCACGTCATCGATCGAGGGCGCGATGCGGCCCTCGATCAGCGCGCGGGCGCGTACGGCGAGCATCAGCGCCTGACTGGCGCGGGGGCCGGGGCCCCAGAGCAGTTTGTCGGTGACGCCGGCGAGGCCCTCGCCACCCGGACGGGCGGAGCGAACGAGGTCGAGGATCGTTTCCACCACGCTGTCGCCCGCGGGCAGGCGACGGACGAGGCGCTGGGCCGTCTTGAGGCTGTCGCCGCTCATGATCGCGACCGGCTCGTAGGCGTCGATGCCGGTCGTCTCGATGAGGATACGTCGTTCCGCTTCACGATCCGGGTAGCCGATGTCGATCTCCAGCAGAAAGCGATCGAGTTGCGCCTCGGGAAGCGGATAAGTGCCCTCCTGCTCGATGGGATTCTGCGTCGCCAGGACGTGAAAGGGTTCCGGCAGGTCGTGTCGTTCCCCGGCGACCGAGACGTGGTGCTCCTGCATGGCCTGCAGCAGCGCCGATTGCGTGCGCGGGCTGGCGCGGTTGATCTCGTCGGCCATCAAGAGCTGCGTGAAGATCGGTCCCTTGACGAACCGAAACGAGCGCCGGCGGTCAGGACCCTCATCGAGAATCTCCGAGCCGAGAATATCGGACGGCATCAGGTCGGGGGTGAATTGCACGCGTCGCGCGTTGAGACCCAGGACCGTCCCGAGGGTTTCCACCAGCTTCGTCTTGGCAAGCCCCGGCACGCCGACGAGGAGGCCGTGGCCTCCGGCCAAAAGTGTGATGAGGGTCAGGTCGACAACCTGTTCCTGGCCGAAAATCACCGAATGGATGGCATCTCGCGCCCGTCCGACCGTCTCAAGCGTCGCCTCGGCATTGCGGATGATCGCGTCGTCGAGGGCAGAAGGTGCTTGAGCAATGCCAGCCGTCATGTGGTGTCCTTCCACTCGTAAGCCCCCGCGCTACTGTGCCGTCGGGTGCCATGGGTTTGCAAGGGATCGTCGCGCCGCAGCATGGGCCAAGGAAAGTATGGGCCAAGGAACTGGACGAAGCATCCGATGGTACTATGGTTTAAGGAAGTAGCCATTCGTGGCATTTCGTCGACTTAAAGGTGCAATTTCTTGTTCACTGTTGCGTTATGACGAACGAACCCGCAGCCTCTCCCGGCACTCCCTTGGCGCGCCTTGTCGAGGCGCTTGGCACGGATGCCAAACGCAAGGGGCCGCCCCCTGTCGAACGGTGGAACCCCGATTATTGCGGCGAGATCGACATGCGCATCGCCCGCGACGGGACCTGGTTCTACATGGGAACGCCCATCAACCGGCCGGCTCTCGTGAAACTGTTCGCGACCGTGCTGCGCAAGGACCCTGAGCGTCACGTCCTCGTCACGCCGGTGGAACGGGTCGGGATCGAGGTCGAGGATGCGCCGTTCCTCGCCGTCGAGATGGCGGTGGAAGGGGAGGGCGACGGACGGCAGATCGCCTTTCGCACCAATGTGGACGACGTGGTGCAGGTCGGGCCCGGGCACCCGTTGCGCTTCGAGCAGGGCGCCGGCTGCGGCGTGAAGCCGTATGTCCGCATTCGCGGGGACCTCTGGGCTCTCGTCACCCGCGCTCTCGCGCTCGATCTCTTGGCCCTCGGTGAAGAACGCCTGCACGAAGGCACGACGCATTTCGGGCTCGCCGCCGGCGGAATGTTCTATCCGATCTCGCCAAAGCACCGGGCTGGATCTCGCCTGATGGATTTGACCATTGCCGGCTTCATGGCGCTCGCGACGGAGCGCCTGCGCCATGAACCGCCCGAATGGACCGATTCGCTGGCCAATCCCCGCGGGGACCACACGCTCGATGCCATTCCGCTGATCCATCCGCTCGATCCCAAATCCGCTGCCGTCCTGGTGCCGGTGGTGATGCGGGACGAGCCGACGCTTCTGTTTACCGAGCGCTCCTCGAAGCTGCGCCAGCATTCCGGCCAGATCGCTTTTCCGGGCGGCCGCGTCGATCCCACCGACCCATCCATCGCTGCCGCCGCCTGCCGCGAGGCCGAGGAGGAGATCGGCCTCGAAAGCCGCCACATCGCGGTTCTGGGTTATCTCGACGCCTATCTGTCCACCACGAACTATCTCGTGATGCCGGTCGTCGGAGCCGTGACGCCTGGCTACACCCTGACGCTCAATCCCCATGAGGTCGCCCATACGTTCGAGGTTCCGCTGGAGTTTCTGATGAACCCGCGCCATCACGAACTGCATTCGCGGGAATGGAAAGGCCGGTTGCGCCGGTTCTATGCCATCCCTTACGAAGAACACTACATCTGGGGTGTCACGGCCGGCATCGTGCGAAATCTCTACGAGAGGCTCTACCCATCATGACTCGGGCGATCATTCAGGAATTGTTGCTGTTTCTCCTGCCTTTCGCCGCCTACGCCATCTTCCTGGTCATCGCCCGTCGCGATCCGCTGGCATGGTCTTCGTGGAGCAAGCACACCTCCTGGCTCGTCATCGCCGGATTGGGGATCATCATCGTGTCGTTGCTGGCGGGCGGCTTCTTCGCGCCGCGCCAGACCGGGAAATACATTCCGTCGCACATGGAAAACGGCGTTCTCGTTCCGGGGCACTTCGAGTGACCTTCGCGCTCAACCACGATTCGGCTCCGCGCATTGCTGGAACGCAAGCCTCTCCGTCGCGTGTTGGCTTTGCTCAACGGAGACGGCGAGGAGACGCGCATCGTCGGCGGTGCGGTGCGCAACGCGCTTCTCGACAGGCCGGTCGTCGAGGTCGATCTCGCCACCACGGCGACGCCGGATATCGTCGAGACCCGCGCGAAACGCGCTGGACTGAAAACCGTCCCGACCGGCATCGATCACGGCACCGTCACGGTGATCTGTGCGAGGGCGAGCCTTTCGAGGTCACGACCTTGCGGGAGGATGTGGAAACCGACGGACGGCGGGCGATCGTGCATTTCGGGCGCGACTTCGCCGCCGATGCCCTGCGCCGCGATTTCACCATCAATGCCCTCTCGCTCAGCCTCGACGGGAGCATTCACGATTATACCGAGGGTATCGCCGACCTCGAGGCTCGCCGCGTCCGATTCATCGGCAACGCGCGGACGCGTATTCGCGAGGATTACCTGCGAATCCTGCGGTTTTTCAGGTTCTACGCCGAGTACGGGCAATCCGAACCCGACGCCGAGGGACTTGCCGCCTCGGGCGCTGAACGGGCCGGTCTTGCAATCCTGTCGCGGGAACGCATCCGTCACGAATTGATGAAAATCCTCGTCGCGCGCCGAAGCCAGGAGACAATCCGCATCCTCGCAGAGCATGGCTTTCTCACCGGCTTGCTCGGGGGAGCTGCGGAATTCGGCAGGTTTGCGCGGGTTTGCGCGGAATCAAACACCGGTTCGATCGGCCGGCTTGCGGCGCTCGGCGTGATGGTGCCGGAGGATGCCGAACGCCTGCGCGAGCGCCTGCGGCTGTCGAACGACGAGCATGGATTTCTGGAGACCTACGGCAATCTGGTCGGCATTCTGAAATCCTTGGCCGCACCGCTCGATGCGCTCGCGATCCGCCGCCTGGTCGCACAGAACGGCCTCGCCGATCTGTCGTACGCGCTGACGGCACTTGCGGGCGAGCCGCAGCCGGTTCTGCTTGAGGATGCCAGAGAGGCGTTGGAGCGTTTTCGCGACGGGTCGGAGGCCGTGCCGGTTTTTCCGTTGCGCGGCTCCGATCTTCTGGAACGCGGCATCCAGCCGGGACCCCGGATCGGCCAGGTGCTGGCGCGTGCGCGGCAGGCCTGGCTCGACGACGGATGTCCGCCCGGTGAGGCGGCGGCGCTTGCATTTCTGCGAGCGCGCGCTCGCTGAGATTTGATCTCAGGGCCAGCGCACCGTCGGCGGCATCGATGACAGGATCGAATCGATGTTGCCGCCGGTCT
This sequence comes from uncultured Alphaproteobacteria bacterium, assembly GCA_963828985.1. GTDB lineage: Bacteria > Pseudomonadota > Alphaproteobacteria > Rhizobiales > Beijerinckiaceae > Microvirga. The sequence continues at coordinate 87,610 of CAWHGT010000003.1, read as the reverse complement.
TGAGACCGAAAATCGTGCCCCGATCGTACAGCAGGTTGAACTCCACATACCGGCCGCGCCGGACCTGCTGCTCGATGCGGTCCTGTTCGGTCCACGGCGTGGTCACGTTGCGTCTGACGATTTCGGGATAGACCTTCAGGAATGCTTCGCCGACGTCGCGGGTGAAGGCGAAATCGTCATCCGGGTTTCCGGTCCAGTGATAATCGTAAAAGATTCCGCCGATTCCGCGCGGTTCGTTGCGGTGCTTGAGGAAGAAATACTCGTCGCACCAGGTCTTGTACTTTTTGTAGGGCGCGGTCGGCGCGTGGAGATCGCAGGCCTGTTTCATCGCCGCATGGAACGCAATGCTGTCCGCGTCCTCCTGGGTCCGGCGTCGATCGAGCACCGGGGTCAGATCGGCCCCGCCGCCGAACCACGGCTTCGTCGTCACCACGAACCGGGTGTTCATGTGCACGGTCGGCACGTTGGGATTCCACGGATGAGCGATCAACGACACGCCGGAGGCCCAAAAACGTGGGTCGTGATCGGAGCCTGGGATCTGGCCGCGAAATTCCGGCGCGAATTCGCCGTACACCGTCGATATGTGAACGCCGACTTTCTCGAACACGCGACCCCGCATCATCGACATGGTTCCGCCACCACCGGGATTGCCGCTATGGTCCCGACGCTCCCAGGGTTTGCGCGCGAATCGCCCGGGCGATGTCTCCTCGGCCGGCAGGGGGGCCGCGACCTCGTCCTCGATGGCCTCGAAAGCCGCGCACAGCCTGTCGCGCAGAGTGGCGAACCACGCCGGGGCGTCGGTTTGCAGGCGCTCGGTGGCTTCTTCGTCGAAGGTCACGTCGGTTCTCCGGAATCAAAGGGAGGGAAGGCGCCTGTCTGTCGCAGCGCCTCGCCCAAAATCATGGCGGCGGTCACCGCCACATTGAGCGAACGCAATCCTGCCCGCATGGGAATGATAAGTCGCGCCTCCGCGGCCTCGTGCACCTCGTCGGGAACGCCTGCGGATTCCCTCCCGACGAGAATGACATCGTCCGCTCGGAAGGTGAAATCCGCGTAAGGCACCGCACCCTTGGTGGTGGCAAGGACGAGGCGACCGCCTCCAGCGACCCGCCCTTCCGTAAAGGCGCGCCAGGAGATGTGGCGGGTGATCTCCACCCGATCGAGATAATCCATCCCCGAGCGGCGCAGGTTCCTGTCCGACACATCGAAGCCCGCGGGCTCGATGATATCGACCGGCACGCCAAGGCAGGCAGCCAGTCGCAGCATGGTGCCGGTATTCTGCGGGATATCCGGTTGGTAGATTGCGAGGCGCGGCATGGAATGGGTCATCGGCGCAACCGGACCCTTTCGTCAAGTGAACGCTTCGCGGCCGCTCGTGTTAAACGGGGGGCGAATGGTCCGGGGTTTTTTGATGTTCGAATGGCTTGAGAAGCGGATCGACCCGTTCGCTCCCTTCAACGAGGAAGAAACGCCGCCCGGCACGGTCGCGGCGTTCGCGTGGCATTATCTTCGGCCGGTGCGGCTGTGGCTTGCGGTGCTGTTCGTGGCCTCGCTCATCGTCGGCCTCTTCGAGGCCTCCTTGTATGTGATCATGGGCTGGCTGGTCGATATTCTGGCGCAATCGACGCCCGACCGGCTGTGGAGCGATCACGGCACCAGCCTCCTGCTGGCGGGCGGCGCGATCCTGTTCGTGCGGCCCATTCTGCACTTCGCTCACGAGATCCTGACCAACCAGATCCTGGTGCCGCAAAGCACCAACATGATCCGCTGGCGCACCCATCTCTATACGCTCGGCCACGCGCGTCGGATATTTCCAGGCCGATTTCGCCGGCCGGCTGGCGAACCGCATCACGCAAGGCGGCCCGGCGATCCGTGAAATCGCCGTGACGGTCCTCGACACGCTGCTGTATGTGGCGATCTTCGCCTTCACGGCGCTGGGCCTGTTCTCGCGCGTCAGTCCCTGGCTCGCGCTGCCGATGGGTTTATGGATCGCCGCCTATGTGGCGCTGCTCCGCTATTTCGTGCCGCGCGCCAAGATGCGCTCGCTCCGGGTGGCGGATACCCGTTCGGCTCTCGTTGGCCGGGTGGTGGACAGCTACACCAACATCCTGACCGTCAAACTCTTTGCCCGCGGCGCGGAGGAGCGCTCGGCGGTGCGGGATTCGATCGCGGCCCACACGCAGGCCTTCCTCAATTCGTTCCGACTGATCACCGGAGTCGGCTTCGTGCTGACGGTCATGAACAGTGCCCTGCTCGTCGCGACCGGCGCTTTGTCCATCCTGCTCTGGATGCGGGGCGAGATGACGAGCGGCGACGCGGCGACGGGCATCGCGCTCGTCATGCGCATCCTCGCCATGTCGGGTTGGGTGATGCAATCGGTGCGCGGGCTCTTCGAGAATATCGGAGTGGTGCAGGAAAGCATGCGGACGATCTCGCGGCCGCACGGCATCGTCGATGTGCCGGCCGCTCCAGCGCTGAAGGTGACGCAAGGAGAGGTGCGATTCGAAGACGTGTCGTTCCATTACGGGCGTGACGACGGCGTCATCGATAATCTCAACCTCACCATCCGGCCCGGCGAGAAGGTCGGGCTGGTGGGGACCAGCGGCGCCGGCAAGACCACCATCACGTCGCTGCTCCTGCGCCTGCACGACCTCGAGAAAGGACGAATCCTGATCGACGGGCAGGACATCGCCCGCGTGAGCCAGGACAGCCTGCGATCCGCCATCGCCATGGTGACGCAGGACACCTCCCTGCTTCACCGCTCGATCCGCGACAATATCGCTTATGGCCGCCCCGACGCGAGGGAGAGCGACATCGTCGGGGCCGCGAAACTTGCTCACGCCCACGAATTCATCCAGGAACTCGAGGACAATTGGGGCCGGCGAGGCTACGACGCTCATGTGGGAGAGCGCGGCGTCAAGCTGTCCGGCGGCCAGCGTCAGCGGATCGCCATCGCCCGCGTGATCCTCAAGGACGCTCCGATCCTGGTCCTGGACGAAGCCACGTCGGCTCTGGATTCAGAGGTCGAGGCCGCGATCCAGGAGGCGCTCTCGACGCTCATGGAGGGCAAGACGGTGGTCGCCATCGCCCATCGGCTTTCCACCATCGCCGCCCTCGACCGCCTGATCGTCATCGATCGGGGTCGGATCGTCGAGGAGGGCACCCACGCCGAACTTCTCCGGCTAGGGGGCCTTTATGCCCGGTTCTGGCGGCGCCAATCGGGTGGCTTTCTGGGCGCCCACATACAGGCCGCGCAATAGGACTTTCAGGCTGGAACAAGTCCAATCCGGCTATGGACAGGCGAGCTTCGCCATGCCAAAGAGCCTGCGCGTGGCGACGCCCAGTCGCATTGCGCGCGCATTGGCGCGTATGCTTGTTGCAAACGAAGCTGCGTGCCGGGCATTCTGAGTTTCAGGACGCTTTAAACAATGCGCGGTTCTCGTTTGTTGACGAATTGCTGGAGAGCCAAGTGGCCGAGACCACCACGACCGTCGTTGAGCCCACACGGCGCGATTTCCTTTTTATCGCGACGGCCGCCGTCGGCGCCGTCGGTGCCGCGACGCTCGTCTGGCCTTTCGTGCAGTCCCTGACGCCGGATGCCGCGACCGTTGCCGCCGGTGCACCGGTCGAGGTCGATCTGACGCCGATCGCCGACGGTCAGATCGTCAAGGTTTTTTGGCGCGGCAAGCTGATCTTCATCCGCAACCGCACCGAGGCGGAGATCAAGGCGGCCGAAGACGTGAACATCGCGACGCTGCGCGATCCCCAGGCGGATTCGGCGCGCGTCAAGGAAGGTCACGCCAAGTGGCTGATCGTCTACGGCAATTGCACCCATCTGGGCTGCGTGCCGCTGGGCCATCAGGGCGAGTATGAAGGCTGGTTCTGCCCCTGCCACGGTTCGATCTTCGATACGTCCGGGCGGGTTCGCGGCGGTCCTGCCCCGAGCAATCTGCCCGTTCCGCCCTATGCGTTCACTTCCGATACGAAGATCGTCATTGGCCAAGAGGTTACGGCGTAACTCTCGGCCACGGCGTCATTTTCCGCGACGGTTTATTCGATCAGGCGAAATTCATGAGCCAGCATCCCACCACCTATGTTCCCAAGAGCGCTTTCGGCAAATGGTTCGAGAGCCGGCTTCCTATCGCCGGTCTCGTGCATTCGTCCTTCATCGCCTTTCCGGTGCCGCGAAACCTGAACTATTTCTGGACCTTCGGCGCCATCCTGGTCTTCATGCTGATCTCGCAGATCGTGACCGGCGTGTTCCTGGCGATGTATTACGCCCCGAACGCCTCGCTCGCCTTCCAGTCCGTCGAGCACATCATGCGCGACGTGAATTACGGCTGGCTCCTGCGCTACCTTCACGCCAACGGCGCCTCGATGTTCTTCGTGGCCGTCTACATCCATATTTTCCGGGGTCTCTATTACGGCTCCTACAAGGCGCCGCGTGAGATCCTGTGGATCCTCGGGGTGATCATCTACGGTCTCATGATGGCGACCGCCTTCATGGGCTACGTGCTGCCCTGGGGGCAGATGAGCTTCTGGGGCGCCACCGTCATCACCAACATCCTGGCGGCCATTCCGGTCATCGGCGACACCATCCAGAGCCTTCTCTGGGGCGGCTATTCGGTCGGCAACCCGACGCTCAACCGGTTCTTCTCGATCCACTACCTGCTTCCGTTCATGATTTTCGGAGTGGTGATCCTGCACGTCTGGGCGCTCCACGTGCCGGGCCAGAACAACCCGACGGGCGTTCCGATCAAATCCGGCAAGGATGCGATTCCCTTCACGCCTTACGCGACGATCAAGGACATCTTCGCCACCGTCGTGTTCCTGATCTTCTTCGCCTATTTCGTCTTCTACATCCCGAACTTCATGGGACATGCGGACAATTACGTTCCGGCCAATCCGTCGGTAACGCCGTCCCATATCGTTCCGGAATGGTACTTCCTGCCGTTCTACGCCATCCTGCGCGCCATTCCCGACAAGCTCGGCGGCGTCATCGCCATGTTCGCGTCGATCGCCGTTCTGGCCTTCGTGCCATGGCTCGACACCTCCCGCGTCCGCTCGACTGCTTACCGGCCCCTCTACAAGCAGTTCTTCTGGATCCTCGTGGCGGACGCGATCCTGCTGGGATGGCTCGGCGCGAAGCCGCCCGAGGGCTGGTACGTCATCGTCTCGCAGGTCGCGACGGCGTATTACTTCATCCACTTCCTGGTGATCCTGCCGGTGCTCGGCTTCGTCGAGCGGCCGCTTCCGTTGCCCAATTCGATCCTGGAATCGGTCATGGGCGGGCGGAAGCAGGGGTCGGGAATCCCAGCCGGCGCCAATGCCGAGCCGCAATCCAGAGGCTGATGAGAGCGCCGGAGAACTGAAATCATGATCAAGCGTACTCTTCTCATCGCCGCCGCCCTGGTGGGCTTTTCGGCGCCGGCTCTCGCGGCCGAGGGCACCCCGGTCCCGCCTCAGCTCAAGTGGAGCTTCCACGGTCCCTTCGGCACCTTCGACCGGGCGCAGCTTCAGCGCGGCTTCAAGGTCTACCGGGAGGTTTGCGCCTCCTGCCACGGCCTGAGCTATGTGGCGTTCCGCAACCTCGAGGAGCCGGGTGGACCGCAATTCTCCGAGGCGCAGGTTCGTGCGCTCGCGGCCGAATACACCATCAAGGACGGGCCGAACGATGCAGGCGACATGTTCGACCGCCCTGGCCGGGCCGCCGACCGTTTCCCCAGCCCCTTCCCCAACGAGAACGCCGCGGCGGCAGCCAATGGCGGCAAGGCGCCGCCTGATCTTTCGCTGATGGCCAAGGCCCGCACCTACGAGCGCGGGTTCCCGTGGTTCGTCTTCGACATCTTCACCCAGTTCGCCGAAACCGGACCGGATTACGTCACGGCCGTTCTGGACGGCTACAAGGAGCCTCCGGCGGGCTTCACGGTTCCAGAAAGCGGGCACTACAACGAGTACTTCCCCGGCCACATCATCGCGATGCCCAAGCCCCTCAGCGATGGCCAGGTGGAGTATCCCAAGCTCGAGAGCGGCCAGCCGCAGGTTCCCGAGACGGTCGGCCAATATGCTCGCGACGTAACGGCCTTCCTCATGTGGACCGCCGAGCCGCATCTCGAGGCGCGCAAGCGCCTCGGCCTCCAGGCGATCCTGTTCCTGATCCTGCTGTCGGGCCTGCTCTACTTCACCAAGAAGAAGATCTGGGCGCGAGTCGGGCATTCGGACACGGCGCCGGAAGCAACCTTCCACTAGCAGCATCGTCAAAGGCCCCTCACGGGGCCTTTTCTTTGCGCAAGCCTCGAGGAAAGCAAAATGGGGCTGGGTGAAGCGCTCATCCGTTCGATGCCACGCACGCTCCTCGGTGCACTCTCCGGCTTCGCGTTCGGTCTTGTCGCAGGGCTCTTTGCAGGCATCTTCTTGTGGTCGATCCTCGAACGCCTATTCGTCTTTAGTGCTGCTGAGACCGGTGCCGCGATTTTTTTGCTGACGACGCTTTTGTCAACGGCCTATGGCGCATTGCGTGGTTATAGCGACTGGCGGGCAAGATACATGGCGCGCAATAACTAACCTCTTGGTCGCTTTTGTCGGAGATCACCCATGAATCAATCGGTCCTCGGCATCATCGGCGGGTCCGGCGTCTACGATCTCCCCGGCATCGAGGATTTGCGCGAGGAGCGGATCGCATCGCCCTGGGGCGAACCCTCCGATGTGATCCGGACCGGACGTGTGGGCCAAACCCGCGTGGTCTTCCTGCCCCGCCACGGACGCGGCCACGTGCATTCTCCGTCGGACATCAATTACCGGGCCAATATCGACGTTCTCAAGCGTGCCGGCGTCACCGACCTGATATCGGTTTCGGCCTGCGGCTCCTTCAAGGCTGAGCTCTATCCCGGTTCGTTCGTGCTGGTGGATCAGTTCGTCGACAGGACCGTCAAGCGCGAGACTTCGTTCTTCGGCAAGGGTTGCGTGGCGCATGTGCCGATGGCGCATCCGGTCGGGCCGTTATTGCAGGCGCGCATCGCCGCTGCCGCCCAACAGGAAGGCGTCCCGGTCAAGCAGGGTGGAACCTATGTGTGCATCGAAGGCCCGCAATTCTCCACCTATGCCGAGTCGCAGACCTATCGGGGCCTCGGCTACGACGTGGTGGGCATGACGGCCATGCCCGAGGCCAAACTCGCTCGCGAGGCCGAGATCACCTACGCGACCATCGCCATGGTGACGGATTTCGATTGCTGGCATCCCGAGCACGACGATGTCGACGTGGCGTCCGTGGTGAAAATGGCGCAGCGGAATGCCGCGACGGTGGCGAACCTGATCGCCCGCATCGCACGGGATTTCCCGGCGGAGCACGAGCCATGCCCCGTCGGATCGGACCGGGCGCTCGACGGCGCCATCATGACGGCGGTCGCGATGCGCGATCCGGACCTGCTCGGCAAGCTCGATGCGGTAGCGGGACGCGTTCTCAAGGGTTAAGACTGCGCCGCAGGACCGTGCGCTATAACGGGCCCAACAACCACCGAGTCGATCCATGGATAGCCGCCTCCGCACCGACCTCAAAGCCGCGATCCGCTCGATCCCGGATTATCCCAAGCCCGGCATCGTCTTTCGCGACATCACCACGCTGCTCGGCGACCCGCGCGCCTTCCGGCGTTCGGTGGACGAACTCGTTCATCCCTTCGCGGGCGGTCGGGTCGACAAAGTGGCGGGAATCGAGGCGCGGGGCTTCATCATCGGCGGCGCGGTGGCGCATCAGCTCTCGGCCGGGTTCGTGCCCATCCGCAAGAAGGGCAAGCTGCCGCACGAAACCGTCCGCATCGCCTATTCGCTCGAATACGGCGTCGACGAGATGGAAATCCACTCGGATGCCTTCGGCCAGGATGCGAGCGTCATTCTGGTGGACGACCTCATCGCCACCGGCGGCACGGCGATCGCCGCGACGCAGCTTCTGCGCCAGATGGGCGCGAGGATCGTCGCCGCCTGTTTCATCATCGACCTGCCGGAATTGGGCGGGGCGAAGAAGCTGCGGGAGCTCGGGGTGGAAGTGCGCAGCCTCGTGAGTTTCGAGGGTCATTAATCCCGCGCCCTCATCGGGAGAGCCGCGAAGCGAGGTCTCGAAGGATCGTCCAGCGAGCCCGCGTGCTTCGAGACGGGCTCCGCCCTCCTCAGCATGAGGACCGGCGGGATCAGGTCGGTCGGCGCTCCCAGAACACCGCGCCGTCGAACGAGATCACCGGCTCGCCATGCTGGTTGAAGCCTTCGTTGCGGTGGGTGGCGATGCCCCAGCCGGGACGCGAGGCCGAAATCCGCTTGCCCGTCATGGTGCTGCGAAACGCGATCGTGTCGCCTGCATAGACCGGCTTTAACCATTTGAGGTCGGTGAAACCCGGCGAGGGGCCCAGGCGGGCCGGGCGCTCGCCGCGTGCGAGAGTCTCCGTGCGCACACGATGACGTTGGGCGGCGAGAAGCTTCATCCAGGCCGATGCCGTATGCCAGCCGGATGCGCACAACCCGCCAAAAAGACTGTTCTTCGCCGCTTCGGCATCGATGTGAAAGGGCTGAGGGTCGAACTGGCTGGCGAAACGCACGATGTCGTCGGCCGAAAACGTAAACGTCCCGAGCTCCTCCGTCGTGCCCACGATCAGGTCTTCGAGGAACGGGTTGCTGGAAATCGCGTCCGGAACGGGTGCGTCCTGCTGGCGAACGCGAGCCTTGTCGCGCAAGGGTACCCGCCGGGGCGCGCTCGACGACGCGTCGCGGCGGCCGAAGATCACCCAGTTGCTTTGGGTCATCACCACCTCGTCGCGCTGGTTCGTGACCTCGAATTGCGTCTGCACCAGCCCCGTATGGGGCCGGCTTTTGGACTCGCGGGTTTCGGTCACGGTCAGTCGGGACCGAAGCGTGTCGCCCGGCTTTACCGGCAGCAGCCATCGGAGCGTCGTCGATTCCCGGCGCGCCCATTCCGCTCGAGTTGAGAAGGAGCCCTTGGGCGAACATTTGCATGTTGAGCGCGCAGGTGTGCCATCCCGATGCGATCAGCGTGCCGACGAAGCTGTCCCGGGCGGCGATCTCGTCGATGTGAAAGGGCTGCGGATCGAACTCGGTCGCGAAAGCGATGATCTCTTCCTTCGAGACGGCGACAGGTCCGAGCATGATGGTCATGCCGGGGGCGAAATCTTCGAAGACGTAACGGGTCATAATATGTCCGGAAGGAGGTGGGACGCTTGCGTCAGTGGCTCGTTGCCCGCGTTGTGCGCCAACCCCTTCGATGGCCGCAAGCGCTTTTTCAGGCCGCTCGCGTCCTAGCGCTGCCGTTCCGTCAGGTGGTGGTGATCGTGATGCTGGAGCTTGAACACGCCTGCGCGGATCGCACTTATGGCGAATGCAAGCCCGACCAAGATCCCGAGCACCAGCTCGGCCGCGCCGATGCCCGGCGCCACGACCCCGCCGCCGACTGTCAGAGCGATGTTCTCCACCGATTCACGCATGGCCCGTCCTCCATGGCGGATGAACGCACGGCCGACCTGAATGGCTTGCCAAGCTTGCGTTCACGAAACCGTTAGTTGGCGAACCGGAAGTGCAGAACGTCGCCGTCGTTGACCAGGTATTCCTTGCCTTCAAGCCGCAATTTGCCGGCGTCGCGAGCGCCTGCCTCGCCTTTCAGTGAAACGTAGTCCGAATACGCGATCGTCTCGGAGCGGATGAAGCCCTTCTCGAAATCCGTGTGGATGACGCCTGCGGCGGCCGGCGCCTTGGTGCCCTTGGTGATGGTCCAGGCGCGCGCCTCCTTGGGGCCGACGGTGAAATAGGTGATGAGGCCGAGCAGTTCGTAACCGGCGCGGATGACCCGGTTCAGGCCGGGCTCGGCAAGGCCGATGGCATCGAGGTAATCCTTCTGTTCGGCGGCATCGAGGACGGCGATCTCGCTCTCGATCTTGGCCGACACCACGACGGCCTTGGCGCCCTCCTGCCGGGCGCGCTCCATCACCAATTCGGAAAACGCATTGCCCTGGTCGGCCGAGGCCTCCTCGACGTTGCACACGTAGAGGACGGGTTTGGAGGTCAGCAAGCCCAGCATCTGGAACACCCGCTCTTCCTCCGGCTTGCGCTCGACGGCGCGGGCAGGAATGCCTTCGCGCAGGAGTGCGAGCGAGCGATTGACCAGGTCGAGGGCTTCCTTGGCTTCCTTGTCGTTGCCTTTGGCCTTCTTCTCGAGCGCCTGAATGCGCTTTTCGAGGCTGTCCATATCGGCCAGCATCAATTCGGTCTCGATGATGTCGATATCGGCGATGGGGTCGATTTTGCCTTCCACGTGGGTAATGTCCGTGTCGACGAAGCAGCGTACCACGTGGGCTACCGCATCGACTTCGCGGATGTTGGCCAGGAACTGATTGCCCAGGCCCTCGCCCTTGGACGCGCCGCGCACAAGACCGGCGATGTCCACGAAGGTGAGGCGCGTCGGGATGATCTGGGCCGATCCGGCAATCCCCGCCAGCTGGTCGAGACGTTCGTCCGGCACCGCCACGTCACCCACATTCGGCTCGATGGTGCAGAACGGGTAATTGGCGGCCTGCGCGGCCGCGGTCTGCGTCAGCGCGTTGAAAAGCGTGGATTTGCCGACATTCGGCAGACCGACGATGCCCATCTTGAAGCCCATGGCCTCACTCCTTGTTGTTCTCGGCCTTTTCGCCCGGCCGTTTGACGTCGGTCCAGCCTCTCGCCTCCATGGCCAGGTGGACCTTGTTCTGAAAACTCGAATCCTCGGACCGGGCGAGGAGGTCGGCATTGTCGGCGAGCGCGCGGCAGAGATCCTCGACCCATGCCTGCTCGGACTTTCCGAAATCGCCCAGCACGTAGCTTTGCACCATCGGCTTGAAGCCCGGATGCCCGATGCCGAGGCGGACTCTGCGGTACTCGTTGCCGCAATGGGCGGTGATCGAGCGCAGTCCGTTGTGACCGGCATTGCCGCCCCCGATTTTCACGCGGAATTTCGCCGGTGGAAGATCGAGTTCGTCGTAGAAGACCGTGACGTCGCCGAGCGGGATCTTGAAGAACCGCATGGCATCCGCCACCGCCCGTCCGGATTCGTTCATGTAGGTCTGCGGCTTGAGGAGGATGACCTTCTCGCCCGCGATGGTTGCCTCGGCCGTATCGGCCTGGAAGCGCTTTCGCCAGGGCGCCGCCCGGTGGACGCGCGCGATTTCGTCCACCGCCATGAAACCGATATTGTGACGGTTCCGGGCATAGCGGGAGCCGGGATTGCCGAGTCCGACGAAAAGGCGCATCGCGGGGCACACTCATAAGAAACGCCCCGGCCTTGCGGTCGGAGCGTCGAAGGGATGCGGGCAGGGGGCCCGCAGCTTGAAGACGATCAGGCCTTCGCCGCAGGAGCCTTGGCGGCGGGAGCCGCTGCCGCCTCGGCCGCCGGAGCGGGCTCTTCTTCCTGCATGCCCGACGGCGCCACGCAGGTGACGAGGGTCAGGTTTTCGGTCGAGGTCGCCTTGGCGCCATTCGGCAGCTTGATGTCACCGATATGAATCGACGAGCCGATGTCGAGATCGGCCACCGACGCTTCGACCGCATCCGGGATCGAATCCGACGGCACCAGCAGTTCGACCGAGTGCTCGACGATGTTGATCGTGCCGCCGCGCTTCACGCCGGGGGATTTCTCCTGGCCGACCACGTGCACCGGAACCACGACCTTGATGGCCTGGCCCTTGGAGAGCCGCAGGAAATCCACGTGAACGGGGAAATCGCGAACCGGGTCGAGCTGGTAATCGCGCGGGATGGCGCGGGTCTTCTTGCCGTCGACCTCGATCTCGAAGATCGTGGTGAGGAAGTGGCCTGCGAAGATCAACCGCTTGGTTTCGTTGAAATCGAGGGCGATTCCGGTGGCCGGCTGACCGGCTCCATAGATCACCGCGGGTACTTTGCCCTGGCGTCGAACGGCCCGGGCGGCCCCCTTGCCGCTCCGGTCGCGCGCCACGGCCGTGATTTGCTTCATATCGCTCATGGCTGTGGTCCTGTTTGAATATGCGTTGTAAAAAACCGAAGGCCGCCACGGTCCTGGTGAACGATGGGCGGCCGTCAGGTCATTGCGCCCGTGCCTCCAAGGGTGTCGAGCGGGCGCGAGGCGGCTTATAGAGAAAGCAGCCCGGAATTGCAAGAAAACATGGGCGGGTGGCTATCGGTCGATCCGACCTTCGTCTATGGCCTGATGTTATATAGTTCTTTCAACGACGGCCCCCTCATGTCCCTGGACTATACAGCCTTGGCGTTGTTCCTGCTCGCTGCGGTCGCTCTCCTCGGATCGCCGGGCCCTGTCATCGTCTCATTGGTGGCGACCGGTCGGCAATCCGGTTTCGCCGCGAGTTTGCGCGTACTTCGTCGGCATCCAGGCCGGGACTCGCGATTGCGGCCGGGCTGAGCGCCGCCGGATTCGTTTCCCTCGTCCTGGCGGTTCCGCTGGTCGCAAAGGCGGATGACTGTTCTGGCCGTGATCTACCTCATCTATCTCTCCTACAAGGTCGCCAGCGCTCCCCCGGCTGGGATTTGTCTCGACCGATGCTCGGCAGGATGACGGGTTCTCCCCGTTGGGCGGCCTTCTGCTCGGCCTCGGAAATCCGAAGGCCTATATCTCGTTCGCGTCGCTGATGGGCTCGTACACCCTTTTCAGGACCGCGCCGCAGAGCGACGCCTTCGCCAAATGGGCGATCTGCGTGATCGTCATGATCGTGGTGGATTTGATCTGGCTCGGCGTCGGCGTGACGCTGAACCGCGCCCCGCTCTCGTCGAGCAAACGAGCGCATTCTCAACATCGTCATGGGCGGGACTATTTTCGCCACCGCGCTTTTGGTCCTCGCCGCATGACGCAGTGTGCGGGGATGGCTGGCGGTCTACTGACGGTGTACATCTTACCTCGACGGCCATTTTAGTTTGCTTTCGGCGCGAAATGTCGTCGAAGAGGACCTCCGCTCAGTCGAACAGGCTCGACACCGAGCTTTCCGTCGCGGTGCGGCCGATGGCCTCGCCCATGAGCTGGGCGATCGGCAGGACGCGGATGTTGTGCGCCACCTTCACGGCCTCCGTGGGCATGATCGAGTCGGTGATGACCAGTTCCTTGAGCTTGGAATTGGTGATGCGCGAGACCGCGCCGCCCGACAGCACCCCGTGGGTGATATAGGCGAAGACCTCCTTGGCGCCGTTCGCCAGCAGCGCTTCGGCGGCGTTCACCAGCGTGCCGCCGGAATCGACGATATCGTCGAGGAGAATGCAGGAGCGGCCCGACACGTCGCCGATGATGTTCATGACCTCCGACTCGCCGGGCCGTTCGCGGCGCTTGTCGACGATGGCGAGCGGCGCATCGATGCGCTTGGCGAGCGCCCGGGCGCGCACGACGCCGCCGACGTCGGGCGACACCACCATCTGGTTGCCGTCGGAGAGCCGCTCCTTGATGTCGCGCACCATGACGGGGGCGCCGAACAGGTTGTCGGTCGGGATGTCGAAGAATCCCTGGATCTGGCCCGCATGGAGATCGAGGGTCAGAACCCTGTCGACTCCCGCATGGGTGATGAGATTGGCCACCAGTTTGGCCGAGATGGGCGTGCGCGCGGCGGGTTTCCGATCCTGCCGGGCATAGCCGAAATAGGGGATCACCGCGGTGATGCGGCGGGCCGAGGATCGGCGCAGGGCGTCGCAGATGATCAGCAGTTCCATCAGGTGATCGTTTGCCGGAAACGACGTCGACTGGATGATGAACACATCCTCGCCGCGCACATTTTCCTGAATCTCGACATAGATTTCCATGTCGGCGAAACGTCTCACCTGACATTTGGCGAGCGGGATCCTGAGATAGGCGGAGATAGCCTCCGCCAGCGGACGGTTCGAATTTCCCGCAACGAGCTTCATGAAACCATCTTCGGTTTGATCATTGACCAAGAGAATGCGCCGCGTGACGTCATAGTCTCTTCCGCGGCAAGGCGCTCGGGTCTTAGCAGCGATAGGAAACCGTCACAATACGCGCTTGGCCGCAGACGAACCGCTTTTCCGCGTGTTTTTCGCACCCGTCACTCGGACGCCACAGGCTCGTCGTCCACCGCGAATTCAGCGGTACGGATCGGCGGCTCGGACTTGGACGCACTGAGAAATTGGGCGATCTCGTCCATGCTCGAACTGGCAAGGCGGGCCAGCGTTTCCTTGTCGAGGGAGGAGAGCGAGGTGTAGCTCACGAGGACGGGGCTTGTGCCGGTGAGCCGCTTGGCGCGCTTGTTCTGCGAATCGAAGACATCCCACACATAGGCGACCTGAGTGCCGCCCTCCGCCTTCTCGGCCGAAAGGTAGCCGCGCACCCGGTAGCGCGCGTCGGCGGTGGAGCCCACAAGGTCGATCTTGCGATCGGACGCCGCATTGTTGAGTTCGCCGATGAGGGCCGTGCGGATCTGGCTCGGCGGGCCGTCAATGCTCTCGAGAGCGATGGGCACGCCCGCCGGGGAGCCGCCCATGGATGAACCGGAGGCCTGACAGGCGGCAAGACCTGCCACAAGCGCCACCGCGACGAGCCGTCCGAAATGCCTGGCTTCGACCATCACGACCTCGTTGTTCTCAATCTTCATGGTAACGAAGTCTTAAGCTTAAGGGCCGCCCGCGTCCAGTTTCAGCGCCGGGGGCGCATTCTCGCCGCCAGAAAATCCAGTCCCATCACCGTCAGGCCGGTGACGAGACCCCAGAAGGCGGAGCCGATTCCGAACAGGGACAGCCCTGAAGCGGTGACGGCGAGGGTCAGCACGGCCGGAAACCGTTTCGCCTCGTCGGCGAGGGCGGACGCCAATGCGCCGGCAAATGCGCCCATCAGCGCAAGCCCCGCCACAGTCCGGATAAGCTCGGGCGGAAGGGCCGCGATGATCGCGATGAGATTGGCGCTGAATGCTGCGAAGAGCAGGTAGAAAAGCGCGTAAAACGGACCGACCATCCACCGCTTTGCTGGATCAGGATGCGTGTCGGGGCCGGTGCAGATCGCCGCCGAGATCGCCGCGAGGTTGCTCGTATGGGCGCCGAACCAGGCGCTGAGCATCGACGCGAGACCGGTGACGGCCAGGATCGCGCGCGCCGGCGGGGTGTACCCGGACGCGCGCAGAACCGCGAAGCCGGGCAGGTTCTGGGATGCCATCGTGACGAGAAACAGCGGCACGCCCAATCCCAGCAGGACCGCCGGATCGAACGCCGGAGGAATCAACGTGAGAGCCGAAAAGGTGACCTCGGAGGAAAATGGCGCCGCGAGTCCTCGGCCGAATGCCAGGCCAAGCCCGACAAACAAAACCGCCAGAACCGCCAAGGCCGGATTGAACAGCCGTGCCACCAGAAACACCGCCACCAGCGGCAGGACTATGCCGGGCGCGCCTTGAGCGCTCTCGAAGACCGCCATGACGAAGCGGATCAGCACCCCCGCCAGCATGGCGGCCGCGATCGCCGTAGGGATGCGCTCGATGAGCCGCCCGAAGGGTTTCACGGCGGCCGCAAGGACGATCAGCGCCCCCACCAGAAGGAACGCGCCGACCGCCGCCTCGATGGAAACGCCGCTCGAGGCGGCGATCAGGGCCGCACCGGGAGTCGACCAGGCAGTCACGATCGGCATCCGGTATCGCACACTCAGATAGCCGGTGGTGGCCGCCATGCTGAGGCAGATGGCAGCGACCCACGACGTCGTCTGCGCAGCGGTTGCCCCCAGCGCCTGCGCGGCCGCGATGACGATCGCGACGGTGCTGCCGAACCCGACCAGAGCCGCGACGAAGGCGGAGGAGACGATGGACGGGCGCATGGTGAAATTCGCTGCGTGAGGACAAGCTCAGGCCATAGCCTCAACGTTATGAGGGCGCTAGTTGGCACATGCCTCTTTCCCGGAGAATTGCGAACGCCTAAATCACTCCCATGAGTCCCAAGCCCACCAACGACGTACCTCCCGAAATCCTGAGCCAAGACGAAGACGAGGACGTCGTTTCGCTCGAGAGCAGCTCGGATGTGGAGTTCGACCTCGAGGCGCATCCCGGGATCGGTCAAGCGCGGCACCGAGATCATCCAGCATTTCTGGCGGACCCTGCCGAATGCGCCGGGCGTCTATCGCATGCTCGATGGCAAGGGCGACGTGCTCTATGTGGGCAAGGCGCGCAGCCTGAAGGCCCGCGTCGGCTCCTATGCGCGAGGGCAGGGGCATTCGAACCGCATCGCCCGGATGATCGCCGAGACCTCCGCGATGGAATTCGTCACCACCGCGACGGAAACCGAGGCGCTGCTGCTCGAAGCCAACCTGATCAAGCAGCTCCGCCCGCGCTACAACGTGCTGCTGCGCGACGACAAATCGTTGCCCTACATTCTGCTGACCGGCGACCACGAGGCGCCGCAGCTCGTCAAGCATCGGGGTGCCCGCAAGCGCAAAGGCGATTATTACGGGCCGTTCGCGAGCGTCTGGGCGGTCAACCGCACCATCAACGCGCTGCAGCGCGCGTTTCTGCTCCGCTCCTGCAACGACAGCTATTACGAGAACCGCACGCGGCCTTGCCTGCTCTTCCAGATCAAGCGTTGCTCCGGCCCCTGCACGCAGGAAATCGGCCTCGACGAATATGCGGGCCTCGCCGAGCAGGCGCGCGGATTTCTGTCGGGCAAGTCCAACGCGGTGAAAGCGCGCATCACGGAGGAGATGCAGACGGCGTCCGAGGCGCTGGAATTCGAACGCGCGGCCCGCTGCCGCGACAGGCTTGCGGCGCTGTCGGCCATTCAAGGTGTGCAAGGCATCAATACGCAATCGGTCGAGGAGGCGGATGTCTTCGCCATCGACGAGCAGGCCGGGCAGTTCTGCGTCGAGGTCTTCTTCTTCCGCAACTGGCAGAACTGGGGCAATCGCGAGTATTTCCCGAAAGCCGACAAGACCATGAGCCGCGAGGAAGTCCTGACGTCGTTTCTGGCTCAGTTCTACGACGACAAGCCGGCCCCGCGCGTGGTTCTGCTGTCGCACGAGATCGAGGACCCGGAACTGATGGGGGCTGCGCTCTCGACCCGGGCGGAGGCGCGGGTCGAAATTCACACGCCCCAGCGCGGAGAGCGCCGTCAACTCATCGAGTATGTGCTGCGCAACGCCCGCGAGGCGCTGGGCCGCAAACTCGCCGACACAGCCTCGCAACAGAAGCTGCTCGTCTCGCTCGGGCAGGCCTTCGGTCTCGACAGAACACCCCGCAGGGTCGAGGTCTACGATAATTCCCACATCATGGGCACCAACGCCGTCGGCGCGATGATCGTCGCCGGTGCGAACGGGTTCATGAAGCAGCATTACCGCACCTTCAACATGAAATCCGAGGACCTCAAGCCCGGTGACGATTACGGCATGATGCGCGAGATGCTGCATCGCCGCTTCGCGCGGCTGGTCAGGGAAGAGCCGCGCAATCCCGTTGACGAAACCGGAATTGAGCGAGACCCGGCAGAGATCGTGGCTGCTCTTTCGACACCTGCCGGAGATGACGGCTTTCCGGTTTGGCCGGATCTCGTGCTGATCGATGGGGGCGCCGGCCAATTGCAGGCGGCCCGGCAGGCGCTGGAGGAGATCGGTGTCAGGGACAGCGATGTCGCGTTGATAGGCATCGCCAAGGGGCGGGACCGCGATGCCGGCCGCGAGACCTTCTTCAGGCCGGGACAGCCGGCTTTCAAGCTGCCTCCCGCGTGATCCCGCGCTGTATTTCGTGCAGCGGCTGCGGGACGAAGCGCATCGATTTGCGATCGGAGCGCATCGTGCCAAACGCAAACGTGAACTGGTCAAAAATCCCCTCGATGAGATCACCGGAATCGGCCCGACGCGGAAGCGTGCGCTGCTTCACCATTTCGGTACCGTCAAAGCCATTCAGCGCGCCGGTCTGGAGGATCTCATTCGGGCGCCGGGCGTGAATGCCGCGACCGCGCGGGCGATCTACGACTTTTTTCACGAACGGAACTGAGGTTTCGGCCAGAAAAGCCGACATGAACAAAGTTGCAAATGGCGGCTTGCCGCCGTCCGCGGCGGAACCAGATACTCGTATCCGTACCCCTGATCCGGTTGACGGATCAACTTCCGGCGTGCTTCCTGCCGGACAATGAGCACAGCATCTCACATGCGCCGGTCCAAGGCTTTCAATCTTCCAAACAACCTGACCTACCTGCGTCTTGCGGCGATCCCCGCCGTCGTCGGTTTGCTGTTCTGGCCGGATGATGAATGGTCGCGCTGGATGGCGCTGGGTATCTTCGCCCTCGCCGGAATCACCGATTACCTCGACGGCTATTTCGCCCGCATCTACGCCCAGCAATCGGCACTTGGCCGGATGCTCGATCCGATTGCCGACAAGCTGCTGGTCGCCGCCTGCCTGCTGATGCTCGTAGCCGACCGGACGATCCATGGCTGGGCTCTCTGGGCCGCCATCGTGATCCTGTGCCGCGAGATTTTGGTGTCGGGCCTTCGCGAGTTTCTGGCCGAGCTGAAAGTGGGCGTTCCGGTGAGCCGCGTCGCCAAGTGGAAAACCACCGCGCAGATCGTCGCCATCGGCTTCCTGATCGCCGGTCCTGCCGGCGAAACCGTCCTGCCGGGCACCGTGATGATCGGGCTCGTCCTTCTTTGGGTGTCGGCCGTTTTGACCATCTATACCGGTTGGGATTACCTGAAGACCGGCATCCAGCATATGATGGACGAAGGGTGACGGCCATGCGGCTCGTCTATTTCGCGTGGGTACGGGAGCGGGTGGGAAGAACGGACGAGGAAGTCGACCTGCCGTCTTCGATTGCGACCGTTGCCGACCTCGTGGGCTGGCTCAGATCCCGCGGCGAAGAATACGAATACGCGTTTGAAAACGAGGGCGTGGTGCGCGCCGCCATCGATCATGTTCATGTAAAGATGGATGCGCCGATTGCCGGAGCGCGCGAGATCGCGTTCTTCCCGCCCATGACCGGCGGCTAGGCGGTGTCGATCGCCGTCCGGATCCAGTCCGGCGAGTTCGATATCGCGGGCGAGACTGACGCCCTGACGAAGGGCTGTCCGCAGATCGGGGCCGTCGTGGCCTTCACAGGGTTGTGTCGCGACGAGAATGGGCGGCTTTCCGCGCTTGAACTCGAACATTATCGCCGGGATGGCGGATGCCGAACTAGGTCGCCTGGCGATCGGAGCCGCAAAGCGCTGGGATCTAGGCGGTGTCACGATCATCCATCGGTTCGGATTGATCAGGCCGGGAGAGCAGATCGTCCTCGTCCTCACCGCCGCCAGCCACCGCCAGCCGGCATTCGAGGCGGCGGGGTTTCTCATGGATTATCTCAAGACCAGAGCGCCGTTCTGGAAACGCGAGCATCTCGCCGATGGCAGTATCGGGGACTGGATCGAAGCCGCGCCTGCCGACGACGAGGCTGCCGAGAGATGGGAGCGTCCTTGACGGCGCGGTTGCGGAGGAAGACCATCGCGTGGGGGTAAACCCGACGGAGATGCGTCATGCGCAGCGTCGTTTATCTGCTTTCCCTGCTGGTCTTCGTCCCCCTGACGGCTCTGGCGGACGAAATCCCTCCGCTTCACCACGTGCAAATGACCGGCCAAAGCCACGCGAATTGTTTTTGCCACGCGCAGGGGCGGATGTTCGCCTATGGCGAAAGCGTCTGTTTGAGGACGCCGCAGGGGCCGCGGCTCGCCCAGTGTCAGATGGAGCTGAACGTGACCTCCTGGACGTTTACCGAGCGCCCGTGCCCTGAATCATAAAAAACGCTGCCGAAATCTCCGGCAGCGTTGGTTCGGCAATACTCCCCACCGGGGATCAAATCAGAAGACGCCAATCACGATGGCGCAGATGAAAGCAAGCGAGACGCATACGGCGGCGATATTCAGCTTGGAAGCTCGGTCCAAATGAGAGGCAGCGTTCATGGGATACCCCTGTCTGAATGGAGAGGCACGCTAGCAAACCCGCGACCGCGTGAAAAGCCCCTCACGCACAGTCTAGGGGTAAACGCGCAGCGGATAGATTGGTTTCCAAGGTGTTAATCCGTTGTTTTGGCGAGGGAATATGCCTTTTGTTCTTCGTCGAAAAAAGACTTTTGCGCCGAATGTTGTACATTTGAGCAAGGACAAGACATAAAGTTTCGAGCTCTCTTCATAACCCCGTCGCTGACTTTCAGGTTTCTCACAGAATAGAAGAAGGTATCGCTAAAGTATTCGAGCGCACTTTCGCCGCCCCCTTGGCAGCGGCTGGTAGAAACCGGGCTGCATTTCCGGACTTGAGAGCAGCCGCGGAGGTCAAGCGGAGCCTTGTTGACGTGATATTTACGGTTGAGCGCCTAAGCCTGTTTTTATGCGTCGTGGGTTTGTTGCGTTCTTCGCCCTATCGCTCGTTGGTGTTGGGCTAACCGGGTGCGGGTTGTTCCGTTTCGAACAACGCGAGCCTTGGCGTGCGCAGGCCGAGGAAGCTTGCCTTGCGCAGCGGCTGGTTCAGCCCTCGGCCTATATGGCGCTTTCATCGAAGATCGACGGACCGGGCGTCTGCGGGATCGATCATCCGTTCAAGGTCGCGGCCTTCACAGGCGGCTCCATCGGCCTGAAATCCAACGTGACGCTGGCCTGCCCGATCATTCCCCGGATCGACACCTGGCTCGACGAAATCGTGAAGCCGGCCGCCATGATGTATTTCGGCGTGCCTGTGCTCGACGTCAAAGCGGGTTCCTATTCGTGCCGGCCCCGCAACAATCAACGGGGCGCCAAAGTGTCGGAACACGCCTTCGGCAATGCCCTCGACGTGATGGCGTTCATCCTGGCCGACGGTCGGGAGATCACGGTCGTGAAGGGCTGGCGGGGCGATCCTGCGGAGCAGGAATTCCTCCGCGAAGCCTTCGTGGGAGCCTGCCGGTATTTCAACACGGTATCTGGGACCGGGGTCCGACCCGTTCCATCACGACCATCTGCATCTGGACCTGGCCCGGCACAATCCCACGGGGCGACAGACGGGTGTGTCAGCCTGTCATCAAGTTCGAACCTCGGATCGACCCAGTCCAGAGCCGGCTTGCGGCCCCCTTGGCGCCTTCAGCCGAAATTGCCCCCATCGATATGGAAGACGACGTCGAAGGCGCTCAACCGGGGCGCAGCATCGATGTCTCGGGTCGATCAGGGCAAGCAGGGGGCCCGAGCTTCGCCGCCGACCTTCCCAGCCGTAACGGCTCGTGGCCTTCGCAGCCGCAAGCGCCTCGACAGCCGCCGTTGCAGACTAGCCCTGGGGCCGGCGCAGACCTATGCCGCCCCACCGCTGCGGCGTTCGGGCAACGAGCCCTTGGTGTTGAGCAGACACAGCATCTACTAAACCGGGTACGGCGCTGCCTCTTGCGCTTGACCTGAACGCGCGACGCCCACATGGTTTCGGTTCGAGTATTCGGATTGTTGGAGCATTACGATGAAGTGGCTGGCGGCTTTGGTCTCATGCATGCTGCTGAGCGCCCCCGTTCTGGCGAGCGAAATCACGCCGGCGGAAAGACGCGATCACGCGTTTGACGCCGCCCTTCCGGGCTGCGGCGATCTCGTTGGTGCTGAGTGACATCATCGTCCCGATTTCGCCGAAACGCGAGTCGAAGTTCTGGAATTCCGATCTCAGGATTGTCGGCTTCGAGAACATCCGCGAGACCGCATGGCGACCCTGGGGCCTGGAGCAACTTCCACGCCGCTTCTGCACCGGCACCGTCCTGGTGTCGGACGGATACAAGCGCAAGGTCGAATTCTCGGTTCGCGACGAACTCGGCTTCCTCGGCACCGGCTGGGGCACCGATTGGTGCGTGACTGGCCTCGATCGCAACTACGCCTACGCGCCCCAGTGCAAGCAGGCGGCGCCTTGAACCGATCAGCGTGGTTCGCTGCCGCATGTCTTTCTGCGCTCTCGAGTTTTCCGCGCCGACGCCCAGCCGATGCGCGACATGCACGGCGCGCCTGCGGGGACGTTCGACTTCTACGTCCTCGCGCTCTCGTGGTCTCCCGGTTTCTGCGAAGTCAGCTCGACGGCGCGGTCCGACAAGCAATGCGCGAACGGGAGTGGACTTGGCTTCGTGACTCACGGCCTCTGGCCTCAGCTCGACGTCGGGATATCCAAGCTTCTGCGAACCGTCCGGCCGCTTCGTCCCGCGCGCCGTGGTGGATGAATTCGGCGCCTTGTATCCCGAGCCGAACTTCGCGCGGTACCAATGGCGAAAGCATGGCACCTGCACGGGCGAAAGTCCGAGCGGGTATTTCCGCAAGGTCAAGGACGCCCGCGAGCGCGTCCGCATTCCAGATCGCCTTGCGGCAATGCCGACAGGGACGCGGGTCCTGCCCATCGAGATCGAGCGGGCCTTCGCCGAAGCCAATCCGGGATTGCGGCCCGAGATGATGGCGATCTCGTGCGGCCGCCGGGTGTTCCAGGAAATTCGCATCTGCATGGATCGCGACCTGCGCAACTTCAGGCAATGCCCGGAGGTCGATCGCGAAGGCTGTAACGGCGGCGAGATCGCGGTGCCAGCGGTTCGATGAATTACCGGCATGCCTTCCACGCGGGAAATTTCGCAGACGTCATGAAGCACGCATTGCTGGTGCGGATCATCGCGTATCTCCAGCGAAAGGAAACGCCTCTCCGGGTCATCGACACCCATGCGGGACCGGGCCTCTACGATCTTGCCGGGGACGCGGCCGGACGAACCGGCGAGTGGCATGGCTGGGATCGGGCGCCTCGAGGAGGCATTCGCACCCGATGTCGAGGAATTGCTCGCGCCCTACCGAACGATCGTCGCCGATATTCGGGCGCGCCATGGCCAAACGATCTATCCGGGATCGCCGGGCATTCTGCGCGAGATCCTGCGGCGTCAGGACAGGGGCGTGCTCGTCGAGCTCCATCCAGCCGACCACAAGGCGCTCAGCCGTGCATTCAATCAGGTGACCAATCTCAAGGTGCTCCATCTCGACGGATGGACCGCGCTCAACGCGATGATCCCCCCTCGGGAGAACCGCGGGTTGGTGCTGATCGATCCTCCCTACGAGGAAACCAATGAACTCGATCGCCTCGGCAGCCGATCTTCTCGATGCGACCCGGAAATGGCCGAACGGCGTGTATGCGGCCTGGTATCCGATCAAGGCGACAGATCCGATCGATACCCTCGTGGCTCGGCTTCAAGGCGAGATCGCGCGGCCGGGCCTCAGGCTTGAAATGATGATCGACGATCCGCGGGACCGGACACGGCTCAACGGGAGCGGGCTTCTGGTGCTCAACCCGCCTTTCGGCCTTGCGGGAAGAGGCCGATCTCCTGCTCCCCGCGCTTGCCGAAAGATTATCGCGCGGGCCCTACTCGGGTTACCGCTGCGAGGCTTTCGGACCGCCCGCCTGATCCGCGCGAGCCTCTAAATAAGCTTGCGGCTGGCGGTGGCGGGCTCCATGAAGGAGCGCTCTCAACTCGCAGGAATATCCGCATGCTGACGCTTCGCTCCTCCGCCGCTTCTCCGTTCGGTCGCAAGATCAAGATCGCGGCCTCCCTGCTCGACCTGATCGACAGAATTGAGATCGTCGAAGCCGACACGCTCAATCCCTGAAGACAGCCTGCGCCAGCAGAATCCGCTCGGCAAGATCCCGACGCTCGTCCTTGAGAATGGCGAGACGCTGTACGACTTCCGGGTCATCCTCGAATATCTCGACGAACTCGCAGGCGGCGGCCACATCTTACCCAGCCGGCTGGGATCGTTTCGTGGCGCTTTGCGTCAGCAGGCGCTGGCGGACGGCATCATGGATGCGATGTTGATCCAGGTCTACGAAGGACGGTGGCGTCCGGAGGAGAAGCGTGAGCCGAAATGGCTCGATCATCACGCCGGCAAGATGGCGCGGGGGCTCGATTACGCCGAGGCCAATCTGAGCGCGCCGACAGCGACCTTCCATGTGGGTCACATCGCGCAGGCCTGCGCGCTTGGATATCTCGATCTGCGGATGGGCGGGCGGTGGCGCGCAGCTCATCCGGCGGCTCGTCGCCTGGCTGGCGGATTTCGAGGCCCGGGTGCCGATGTTCGGCAAGACCGCCGTAAAGCCCTGATTTCCACAGGTCGGAATAAAAAAGCCCGGTGTTTCCACCGGGCTTTTTCGTGGACGATCGGATCTTAGTAGCTGCTGAACTTGTAGTTCAGGCCAGCGCGAACCACGCCGAACTCGTTGTTGCCGCTTGTTGTTGTTGCCAACGGAAGGAGCAACGCCGAAGTACCGTTGTTGTTGTTGCTGTCGAGGTTCACGTACAGACCTTCGAACTTGGCGGTCAGGTTGTTGGTGAACGCGTATTCGACACCAGCGCCGAGCGACCCAGCCGGTGTTGGTGTGCTGTTGCTGCCATAATAGCCGTTCCGGACATTGCCGATGATAGCGATTGCGCTGCGCTGCCGATATCGCCGTAAGCGAGACCGCCGGTGGCGTAAACGAGGGCGCGGTCGAAGGCGAAACCGGCGCGAGCGCGCACGGTGCCGAACGTTGCCATCGCTGTTTTCCGGCGAAACCACCGAAGGTGCTGCGGCCGTTGCCGATGTCGGCGTACTGGATGTCCGTCTCGAGACCGATGACGAACTGGCCGATCTGGTAGTTGTAGCCGATCTGGCCGCCGCCGACGAAGCCGCCGTCGCTGCCGCCATCGCTGACGAAGCCGAGACGGGATCGATGACGCCGTTGCGGTCATTGGTGGTCCAGCCGTAGCCAGCGTTCACGCCGACGTAGAAGCCGGTCCAGGTGAAGAGCGGGACAGCAGCAACGACCGGGGGAGGAGCATAACGCGACGGCAGGTCCGCAGCCGCTGCTGCGCCGGCAAAGCCGAAGACTCGCGACGGTTGCGAGAAGAAGTTTCTTCATGATTGATTCCTATTCGAAATTCCCGGCCAGGAGACCCAAAGCCAGGTTCAGACGGGGCCTATATAGAGCGATAGCTTCCCTAACGTCTGTGACATGTCGACAACAGCGCCGGACGGCACTAATGCGGCAGGATTGTGGCGGAATGGATAGAATTGCACTCTTTGCTTCTCTGCCAACCTTGAACGATGAGCTTGGGCATTGGTTGGTTGCAAGCACAGTTGAATAAAATGTCATTTTGCGGGCGTCGACACTATGTTGCCATCGAGATCCGCTCGTTCCTTTAGAGAACCTGAGGTACCAGCGTGATGGCGGAGATCAGGCGTCCATAATCCGATTCGCCGCGATGGGTCGTCCGGCGATAGCTGAAAAAATGCTCCTCGTTGGCGTAGGTGCAGAGGCCGAGATTGGCGAATTCGCCAATCCCCGCGCTCTTCGAGGCGCATCCCGATGAAGCCCGGAAGATCGAACATGGCGTGGCCGGGCCGCTCGGCCGAACTCGAAAAAGCGGTGGTTGGCCGGATCTGCGTCGGTGAATTGACGTACGAAATCGGCGCTCACCTCGTAGGCGCCCTGGCTGATCGTCGGCCCAAGGACGGCCACGATCTTGTCGCGCCGGGCGCCCAGACGCTCCATTGCGGCGATGGTGCTCTCGAGCACCCCGTTCAGCGCTCCACGCCAGCCCGCATGGGCCGCGCCGATGACGTTCACGTGGGGATCGGCGAACAGGACAGGGCCGCAATCGGCCGTCGTGATCGCCAGCGCCAGCCCGGTCGTCGCGGTCGCCATGCCGTCGGCTTTCGGGCGCTCGCCCGCTCCAGGGTCCCTCCACGATGACGGCGTCCGAAGAATGCACCTGATGGACGCTCACGAGCGCGCTCTGAGTCCAGGTCGAGGTCTTCCGCCATCAGGCGCCGGTTTTCCGCCACATGCGCCGGGTCGTCCGACGAGCCGAGACCCCCATTGAGAGACGCGTAAATTCCTTGGGAGACACCCCCGACACGCGTGAAGAACGCATGCTTGATGTTGGGGTAGGAGGCCAGTTCCGGAGCTTCGATGTACATGTGCTTTACCTGTTTGGTTCAAGGCGGGCATGCAGGCCGGGCACGCTTGCAAGACGCGGATCAGTGAAGGCCAGAACCTTGAACAGTTCGCCCATGTCTCGCGCCTCGCTGTCGCGGTCAGTCGCGCCACCGCCTCGTCGAGTGCTTTGCGCTTGTGCGTCTGTGGCGCGCTGTTTCAGCCGCGCCGCGCGTGTTGCAATGCCGATCGCATGCAGGAAGTTCGCCTGTGTGTCGACGCCGTGCAGGACGGCGCCGCGAGCACGGGCCGCGGAGGCGAGCTGCGAGAAATCCACATGGGTCGTGAGATCGGCTTCACCCGGCTCCGCAAGCGGGTCCACGAACTCGTGGTGCCTCACCGCCTGCAGGGTGTCGCCGTAAGCCGGCCCCCAATAGCCGTAATCGACGATGAGGGCCGCGCCGCCGTCACGCACGAGGCGGGCCGCGATATCTCCCGCCAGGGACCGCGACGCCAGATGGACTTCGCGGATCTCGCCGGGCGTTGGCGGCGCGCCGGCGCTTGATTCGGGTTCGGGATTCAGTCCGAAGATCAACGCGTCGTCGGCAAGTCCCACAAGCCGCTCGCACCAGCCGCGCTCTGTCGCGACGAATTGGCGGACCGGCAGCGCATCGAAGAACTCGTTGGCGACGAGCAGCAGCGGACCCTCGGGCAATTCCGCGAAGCTGTCATGCCAGGTGATCGTCGCGGCCGATGAGGCGAGGGTTGCTTTCTGCTTCTGGCGCAAGGCCGGGCTGGTCTCGACGAGCCGCACATGGGCAGCCTCGAGGAATTCAGGCAGGGCACGCGCGGCGCGCAGCATGTCGGCCATCAGCGTTCCGCGCCCCGGCCCGAGTTCGACCAGGTCGACGCGTCCCGGCCGGCCCATCGCGTGCCAGATCTCGATCATCCATACGCCGAGCAATTCGCCGAAGATCTGGCTGATCTCCGGGGAGGTGATGAAGTCGCCATGCGCCCCAAGCGGATCGCGCGATGCGTAATAATGCCGGAGGCAAACATCCATATAGCGTTCGACCGTCATCGGCCCGTCGAGGGCGATCATGTGCCGAAGATTGTCCCGCAGGCTGCTCACGCCGTCTCCCGGCGCGATTGCGTGGCGCCCCGCAATGCAACCGCGATCACCGCAATCCCGAGGAGCGCCATGGGGAGCGACAGCACCATTCCCATGGTGATGCCGCCGCTCAGGGCTTGCACCGATTTGCCGAACAGGAACCCGAGCTGCTCGTCCGGCTCGCGGAAAAATTCGCACGCGATGCGCGCGATCGCATATCCGAGAATGAAGATGCCGCCGAGCAAGCCCGGGCGGCGGAAACCCAGCAGGCGCACCGCAACGGCCATCACGACGAAGAGCACAAGCCCCTCGCCGAACGCCTCATAGAGCTGGCTCGGATGGCGCGGCAGCGGACCCGCATGAGGAAAGACCACCGCGTAGGGAAAATCGGGCGCCGGCCGGCCCCATAACTCGCCATTGATGAAGTTGGCGATGCGGCCGAAGAACAGGCCGAGGGGCGCAACCGTCGAGGCTAGGTCGAGCATCGTCAGCGCGTTGAGCTGGCGTCGCCGCGAAAACAACACGATGGCGAGCGCCGCGCCCGTCAATCCTCCGTGAAACGACATCCCGCCGCGCCAGACGGCGAAGATTTCGAGCGGGTTCGCCAGGTAGGTGGAGAGATTGTAGAACAGCACATAGCCGATGCGGCCCCCGAGAACGACGCCGAGCGCCACCCACACGACGAGATCGTCGATGTCGAGCGGCTTCGGCTGCGGCTGCGGGACCCACAGATCGGCTCGCGCGGCGAGGCGCTTGGCATAGAACCAGCCGCCGAGAAGCCCTGTCACATAGGCCAGCGCATACCATCGGATGGCGAGCGGGCCGATGGAGAACGCGACAGGATCGAGGATCGGAAACGTGAGCGACGGCATCGGCAAGCCTTGATGAACCAACGCCATTGGACCGGGCACGCGGTGGGCGTCAACCCCGAGACGCGCCTCTCGGGCTCCGCTTCGCGGCTCCGTGGAGCGATGATGCTGAAAGGGAAGGGATGTTGCAGTTTCACCCAAATACGCTCACATCATGCGAGAAACTTCATCACCAATCCCTGCCCGGATCCCACCCGATCCCCGCGATATGGACGCTGCCATGACCCAATCTTCGAACCGTATCCTCGACGAAATCGCCCGCCTGGCAACCGACGCCGCGGGCGCCGCGCAGGGGGTCCGTCGCGAGGTGGAAACCGTTGTTCGCGGCCAGATCGAGCGTCTCATCAAGGAGATGGACGTCGCCACCCGCGAGGAAGTTGAGGTCTTGCGCGACATGGTGGTGGCGGCCCGCGAAGAAAACGAGCGGCTGGATGCCCGGCTGAAGGCGCTTGAATCCGCCAGCGCCGATAGCAGCGGCGAGAAGCCCGCAATCTAGGCTTGGCGCGCCTGACCACAGGACACCTGTTGTGGACAGGCCGCGTGGGCGCATTGTGACGCCCCTGGAAATCTACGACTGTCGCTCCGTGAGTTGATTCGTTGATCGCGCGACGTTCGGTGTCGAACTCGAAGGTATTCGAGACCGGAAATAAGCCGTCGATGATTAATCAACGTAATTCTGTTGCGCCGAATGTTGTCGTGTTGGCGGAACTGAGCTTTTTGGATTGAGATGCGTCAGTTGCAAGTCGAGATAGATCGTGTGGAACATCCTCTCGACGTTGTCGAAAGGCTCGCTTCTATTCGCGAATGGATGTTCGATCGGACGGCAGCCGACGAGATGTCGGTGTCGGTGAGCGGGAAATGGGCTGAGTATCGTGTCGCATTCACCTGGATCGAGGACGTGGAGGCCCTGCACGTGGCTTGCGCCTTCGATCTCAAGGTTCCGGATCGCCGCCGGCAGGACATTCGGCAATTGCTGTCGCAGATCAACGAACAGCTCTGGGTCGGCCATTTCGACCTCTGGAATATCGAGAATACAGTGATGTTCCGCCATGCCTTGCTGCTGGCGGGAGGAGCCGGCGCCACCGCGGGCCAATGCGAAACGATGCTGCGGGTATCGGTCGAGGCCTGCGAGCGGTACTTCCAGGCGTTCCAGTTCGTCCTCTGGGCCGGCAGGACGCCAAGCGAGGCGCTCGATTTCGCCCTCTTCGAGACCGAGGGCGAGGCTTGATCGGCTGACGTCTCGGCGTTTCACCATTGCGGCCTGATGGCGGTATCGGCACGGTTTCGAATCTGATCTAGATTGCGGCTTCGGATTCTTCTTCGCCAGGTCGTCATGTCATCACAAGTCCCCCACCTTCCCTCCTCGCTCGTCCTCGTCGGCGCCGGCAAGATGGGCGGCGCCATGCTCGAAGGCTTTCTTGCGAATGGCATGAAGCCCGCCGGCGTGACCGTCCTCGACCCCCGGCCGTCCGACGACATGATGCGTCTCTGCACGGAACGCGGCATCGCGCTTAATCCGGTTAAGCCGGATTCTCCCGAAGTCCTGGCTGCTGGCGATCAAGCCGCAATTGCTCGACGATGCGGCAGCGCAGGTGAACGGAATTCTGGGCCCGCAGACTGTCGTCGTTTCGGTGATCGCCGGCAAAACCATCGGCGACCTCAAGGCGAGGCTTCCGGCCGCGACCGCGATCATCCGCGCGATGCCCAATCTTCCCGCCAGCGTTGGACGGGGTGCGACGGGCGCGGCCGCGCAATCGGGAGGTAAGCGAGACGCAGCGTCGGGCTGCCGACGCGCTGCTTCGCTGCGTCGGAATCGTCGAGTGGCTGGAGAGCGAAGATCTCATCGACGCGGTCACGGCCCTGTCGGGGTCCGGGCCTGCTTACGTGTTTCATCTGGTCGAGTGCATGGCGGAGGCCGGGCGAAACGCCGGCCTTCCCGCCGATCTCGCCGAGAACCTCGCGCGCGCCACCGTCACCGGCGCGGGCGAGTTGCTGTTTCGCAGCGAGCTTTCCCCCGCGACCCTCCGCCAGAACGTCACCTCGCCCGGCGGCACGACCGCCGCCGCGCTGGAAATCCTCATGGCCGATCCGGGGGGGCTGAAAGCGCTGATGCGGGATGCGGTCGCTGCGGCAAAGCGGCGTGCCGGCGAACTCTCTGGCTGAAGCAAGGTGTCGCGGGGCCGGCGCGCACTACATAGAGCCGTCTCGAACCACGCGCAGGAGATTTTTTCATGACGGCCGTACCTCCCGGGCCATCCACAGCCCCATCATCAAAACGCGACGCCGTCGTCCGGCGCTTTGATGGATCTTGCGGCGAGCAAGGATTGGCACGAGATCGAGATCGCCGACATTGCCAAGGCGGCGGGTGTCAGCCTGGCGGAGTTTCGCGAGCTTTTTCCATCGAAGGGCGCGATTCTCGGTGCCTTCTCGCGGATGATCGACCTCAAGGTGTTGGAGGGAACGTTCGACGATCTTGCGGGCGAGCCCGCGCGGGAGCGGATCTTCGACGTGATGATGCGCCGGATCGATGCGCTTGCCCCTTACAAAGCGGCCCTGCGCCGCATGACCCGGGACCTGCAATTCGACCTGCCGGCGTTGGCAGCCCTCAACCAGGTCGGGCTCAACTCCCAGCGGTTCATGCTCGCGGCGGCGGGTATTTCGACCGAGGGCCGTCTTGGGCACCTGAAGCTTCAGGGTGCCAACCTGGTGTTCGGCAACACCCTGCGCGTCTGGCTGCGCGATGACGATCCGGCGCTGGCGAGAACCATGGCGCGCCTCGATCGCGAATTGCGGCGCGGAGAGGGTTTGCTCGAACAGGCGGAGGATCTTCGCCGTCTGACGGCGCCGTTCCGGGCCTTTGGACGAGCCTTCATGGAGCAGCGTTCGCCATCGCAAAAAACCACCGCGTCGGAGAACGGCGAGACACGCGATCCGGCGGCGGCGATCTGACGTGTCTTAGGGGGACATATGGACAATCCAGCAGCGGCTCCGCCGATCGCGTTCGCGGATTTCATGAAAGTCGACATCCGCGTAGGACGCATCGTCTCTGCGGAGCCCTTTCCGCAAGCCCGAAAGCCGGCCCTCAAGCTCGCCATCGATTTTGGCCCCGATCTCGGCATCAAGCGGTCCTCGGCCCAGATTACCGTCAATCACAAGCCGGACGAACTCGTCGGACGTCAGGTGCTCGCCGTGGTGAACTTTCCGCCCCGACAGATCGGCCCTTTCATGTCGGAGGTGCTGACGCTCGGGGTGCCCGACGAAAGCGGCGAGGTGATGCTGATCGGGCCGGTGCGGGATGTGCCCGTCGGTGGCCGATTGTATTAGGGTCTGTATCCTTTCAGGAGGCTCTTCATCATGGACGATGGCGAAAAGGTCCTGCCGACCACGGATCGCGAGCTTGTTCTGACGCGCCTGATCGATGCGCCGCGTGAGCGTCTCTACGAGGCGTGGACGAATCCCGAATTGCTGATGCGCTGGTTCGCGCCCTTGCCCTACACGACTCCCAGAGCAGAACTCGATGTGCGTCCCGGAGGCGCGACCCTCGTCGTGATGCGCGATCCGCAAGGCAACGAATACCCCAACCGTGGCGTCTTTCTCGAAGTGGTGCCGAATGAACGACTGGTCATCACCGATGCTTTCTCGGAGGCATGGCAACCCTCCGAAAAACCGTTCATGACCGTGATCCTGACCTTCGAGGAGGAAAGCGGAAAGACGCGCTATACCGCCCGGGTGCGGCATTGGAGCACCGCCGACCGCGAGGCTCACGAACAGATGGGCTTTCATCAAGGCTGGGGCCAATGCGCGGACCAGCTAGAAGCGCTCGTGACCGAGCGCTGATCGGCAGATCGTCGTTCAGGCCGGCAAGCGCACGGTCGCGCGCAATCCGCCCAGTGGTGAATCGCCAAGGGTGATGTCGCCGCCATGGGCTCGGGCGATGTCGCGCGCGATCGCTAATCCCAGGCCCGATCCGCCCTCGTCCTGGTTGCGCGCCTCGTCGAGACGAAAGAACGGCTTGAAGACTTCCTCGCGCATTCGCGGCTCGATTCCCGGTCCGTCATCGTCCACGTGAATGACCAGCCAGCGCGTTTCGTGATTTGCCAGGATTTCGATGCGCTCGCCGTGGCGGGCTGCATTTGCCACAAGGTTGACCATGAGCCGGCGGAAAGCATCCGGCCGCACCGTGATCATCGGATCGCCGACCATGTCGAGAATCGTCGCGTGGCCCTGTCGCTCGGCATCGGATTGCAACTCTTGCAGAAGCGGACGCAGATCCGTCTCGACCGCCTGCTCGCCGAGATCGCCGCGAGCGAAGGCGAGATAGCCCTCGAGCATGCGCGCCATCTCGTCGGTGTCGCGCGCGAGATCTTCGACCTCGGGGGTCTGCGAGATCAGGGCCAGCGAGAGCTTGAATCGGGTGAGAATTGTGCGCAGGTCGTGACTGACGCCGTTGAGCATGGCGGTGCGCTGCTCGAGATTGCGCTCGATGCGCCGCTTCATCTCGAGGAACGCATGACCGGCCTGGCGCACTTCGCGCGCCCCTCGAGGGCGAAACTCGATCTCACGCCCTTTTCCAAGTGCTTCGGCAGCCTCCGACAATCGCAGGATCGGCCTGATCTGATTGCGAAGGAAGAGAATCGCGATTCCAAGCAGGATCAGCGACGAGCCGGCCATCCAGACGAGGAATATGTGCGAGTTGGAGGCGTAGGCCTGCGAGCTGCGGGTGAGCACCCGCATGACCGTATTGGCGTTCAGCTTGACGCGGATCTCGACGAAGTTCGAACGCCCGATCGTGTCCATCCAATAGGGGCGGTCCACCTGCCGGCGCAGTTCTTCCGACAGCGTTTCGTCGAGGATCGAGAAAAACGGCTTTGGGGCCGGCGGCGGCAGGTCGGTATCGTGGAGGATATCCACGTCGAGCTGGAGCCGCTCGGACGCGATGCGCTCGAGCGTCGCCGAATTGCGGTCCTGCGGATAGCTCTCGTAGATGTCGATCAGCGCTGCGATATCGGCGGTGACGGCCGATGACAGGCGTCGCGTCACGAGTTGATAATGCCGCTCCATGAACACGTAGGCGACGACCGATTGCAGCAGCACCACCGGCGCGATGATGATGATGAGCGAACGCGCATAGAGGCCCTTGGGCAGATACCGGCCGAACCAGCGCGCCACACGGTCGAAAAACGAATATCCGATGACAGAGCCGATCTTCATCGGTCGATGACGAGACGATACCCGATGCCGCGCACGGTCTGCAGCAGCATGGGATTGGCTGGATCGACCTCGATCTTGCGCCGCAGCCGGTTGATCTGCACGTCCACCGTGCGTTCGTTGGCGGCGATGCCGTTGCCGGAAAGTTCTTCGCGCGGAACGTTGTCGCCGGTGCGCGCGCCGAGAATGGTCAGGATTTCGCGTTCACGCTCGGTGATGCGCATGACTTCGTCGCCACGCCTCAACTCGCCCCGGTCGAAGCGGAACGAGAAGGGGCCGAAATGGATGATTTCAAGCGCCTGCGGGTCGGGGACGCCGGCTGTTGGCTGATTGCGTTTGAGAACATTGCCGAGACGAAGCAGCAACTCGCGCGGCTCAAACGGTTTTGGCAGATAATCGTCGGCGCCGATTTCCAACCCGGTGACGCGGTCGGCGGTGTCGGCGCGGGCGGTGAGCATCAGGATCGGGATCTGCGACGTCTGCCGAAGGTTGCGCGCATATTCGAAGCCCGTTTCGCCGGGCATCATCACGTCGAGCACGAGGGCGTCGAAGAGAACGCTTTCGCTCTTGGCGCGGGCCTCGGCAGCACTCGCCGCGGTGGTGATCCGATAGCCGTTCTCGGACAGGAAGCGCGCCAGCAGATCCCGCAGCCGCCGGTCGTCGTCCACCACGAGGACGTGAGGCGCATGGTCCGGAATGTCGATGCGTGCGGGTTCCATCGGGTCGATGCTTATCAGGTTTCCCGGTCGCCGAATACGAGGCGCTCTACATGCGCGCGATCGTCGCGATCGATCAGCGCCAGCAGATAAGCGCTGACCGCCGCCTTCGCGGACGGGTCGATTTCCGCAAGGGCATCCATGATGCGACCCGTCTGGAGCGTCGCCAGCTTCAGCGCCAGAGTGCGGCCCTGCGGGGTCGCGTGAAGGTGGCGCTGCCGTCGATCGGCAGTGCCTGTACGGGCTTCGATGAAGCCTTTTTCGATGAGCTCCTTGAGGACCCGGTTCAGGCTCTGCTTGGTGATCCGCAGGATGTCGAGCAATTCGGCGATGGTGAGACCTGGCTGGCGATCGACGAAATGCAGCACCCGATGGTGAGCGCGGCCGAAATCGTAGTCGCCAAGAATACGGTCGGGATCGCTCACGAAGTCGCGATAGGCGAAGAAGAACAGCTCGATGAGATCATAGGAGGGACCCTCGGCGAGGGCGCCGCTGCCGACGACTTTCTGACGCATGGCGGGGATTGCTTCAGGCACTGTTCTGTCCAATCCAGTCGGTCTACCGCAGGCCCCTGAGGGGCTTACATTCAGGGTTTTAAGTCAGCCTTATTGACATATCTCAGGACGATTGTTACTCGTCAAGGCGTTCTCGTGAAATGAATGACATTCAAACGACACGGCAACGCTTCGGAAATTACGCGGCACCCGCCAAATGTCGCACTCAATGGAGACTTACATGTCCGCCGCTCCTTTCGATCAACGCGATGGTTGGATCTGGTACGACGGACAGTTCGTACCCTGGAGCGACGCCAAGGCCCACGTGCTGACCCATGGTCTCCACTACGGCTCGAGCGTATTCGAGGGCGAGCGCGCCTATGGGGGCGCGATTTTCAAGTCGACGCAGCATTCGGAGCGGCTGAAGAAATCGGGCGAGATTCTCGATTTCGAGATCCCCTTCACGGTCGCGGAGATCGACGCGGCGAAGCTCGCGGTTCTGCAGAAGAATGGCTACACGGACGCCTATATTCGCCCTGTCGCATGGCGCGGCTCGGAGATGATGGGCGTCGCGGCCCAGCACAACAAGATCCACCTGGCGATCGCCGCTTGGGAATGGCCGAGCTATTTCGACCCGGCCCAGAAGATGAAGGGCATCCGCCTCGACATCGCGGATTACCGCCGCCCTGACCCGGCGACGGCGCCTTCCACCGCGAAGGCCGCCGGCCTCTACATGATCTGCACGATCTCCAAACACCGCGCCGAGCGCAAGGGCTATGCGGATGCGCTGATGCTCGATTGGCAGGGCCGAGTGGCGGAGTGCACCGGCGCCAACGTGTTCTTCATCCGCGACGGCGTCATCCACACGCCGATCGCCGATTGTTTCCTCGACGGCATCACGCGCCAGACGGTCATCGAGCTGGCAAAGCGCCGCGGCATCGAAGTCGTGGAACGGCGGATCATGCCGGAAGAACTCGGCAGTTTTGACGAATGCTTCATCACCGGCACTGCCGCCGAGGTGACGCCGGTCGGCGAAATCGGCCCCTATAAGTTCGTTCCGTCGGAAATGTCCAAGACCCTGATGGATGATTACACCGCCGAAGTAACACCGAAGGCGAAAGCTGCGTGAGTCGGCGGGACGATTTTCCGACCAGACGTCGCCCAGCCAAGGGCGGCGTCCAAATGTCCGCGCCGGTCATTCTATTCTCCTAGGAACAGATTAAGAACCTCCTCCCTTCGGGGAGGACGCGAGCCGTTCCTGTGAATTGTGGGGATTACGCTTGGCGCAAATCAAATTATGTCATTTGGAACAACAACGAGGCTCTTGCGTTCGCATCGGGAACAAACCGCGAACTAGCGAGGATCCGATGCCTGATTCGTCCAGCAACGCCCGCAAGGGAAAGGCGCGCTCACAGCCAGTTTCCAACCCCAAGCTGGAGCCGGCCATCTCCAATCAGATCAAGGACCCCGATGAGTGGGTCTCGGGAAGCGAGCCGATGACAGGCGCGCAGGCTTCCTATCTCAAGACTCTTTCGGAGGAGGCGCATCAGCCTGACCTGTACGATCCCAACCTCGACAAGGCGGAGGCCTCGAAGCGGATCGACCAACTGCGCGGCAAGACCGGCCGCGATTAAGCTGCGGCGCCATCTTTTGCTCCGCGGACCGGCTTCCCATATCCGGAGGACGACCTTCACCACCAAGGAAACAGGACACCGATGATGATGACGAAAACCTCCGGCCGCAGCCGTGCGATGATCGCTCTGGCGGCGGTGTTGATTTTCGCCGGCTCTGCGGCGGAAGCCCGGATGGGTGGTCGGGGAAGCTTCGGGTCGCGCGGATCGCGCACTTGGAGCGCGCCTCCGAGCACCAGCACGGCTCCCGGCGCCGCCTCTCCCATCCAGCGGTCGCAGGTTCCGAACCAGGCGATCAACCGGCCCGCAGCCGGTGCGCCGATGGCGGCGCAACCGCGTCGGTTCGGTTTCGGCACCGGCCTCATGGCCGGCCTCTTCGGCGCCGGGCTGTTCGGTATGCTGATGGGCAACGGCTTCTTCGGCGGTCTCGCGGGACTGGCTTCGGTGTTCGGCCTCTTGCTGCAAGTGGGTCTCGTGGTCCTGCTCGTGTCGTTTGCCATGAAGTGGTTCCGCAATCGCCAGCAGCCTCAGCCTGCTTATGCCCGCAGCCAAGGGCATTCGCGCTCTATGCCCGGCGGCTCGGTGCCGCCTTCCGGCCCTTCGGGACTGGGCGGTCTGGGGAGCGGTCTCGCTGGCCTGGGCGGCGCTCTCGGCGGGGCGTCCAGAAATACGGCGACGGCGCAGCCCGGAATCCGGGACGGCATCGGGATCGGCGAGAAGGATTTCGCTGATTTCGAGCGGGCGCTTGTCGATTTGCAGGCGGCGTATTCGCGCGGCGATATCGAGAAGATCTGGTCCATGTCGACACCCGAGATGGCCGGCTACGTCCAGGAGGAGCTCAACGACTTCGCGGCGCGCGGCCAGACGAACCGGGTCTCCGACGTGAAGCTGCTGCAGGGAGATCTCGCCGAAGCGTGGCGCGAGGACGATACGGATTACGCCACCGTGGCGATGCGTTACGCCTTGAAGGACGTCACGACCGAAAAGGCGACGGGCCGGATCGTCGACGGCGATCCGAACGAGACAGTCGAGGCGCGGGAATTGTGGACGTTCCGGCGTGATCGGAACGGACCATGGGTCCTGTCGGCGATCCAGCAATCTTGAAGTGACGCGATAACCCAAAGATGATGAGCGGCCGGTTTGCACCGGCCGCTTTTTTGTTGGCTTGGTTTATGCCGCGGCCTGGCGCCGTCCGGTGTGAACGCCCTCCTGCACCTCTTCGATGATCTTTGCCGAGAACGCGTCCAAATCGCCGGGATTGCGGCTTGTGATCAGTCCCTTGTCGGTCACGACGGCCTCGTCGCTCCATTCGCCACCGGCGTTGATGACGTCGGTCTTGATGGAATGATAGGACGTGCATTTCCGCCCCTTGATCACGCCCGCTTCGATAAGCAGCCAAGGTGCGTGGCAGATCGCCGCCACCGTCTTTCCCGATGAATAGAATGCGCGAATGATTTCGAGCGCCTTGGGCTCGACGCGCAGCTTGTCCGGATTGATTTGCCCGCCCGGCAGAACCAGCGCGTCGTACTCGGCCGGATTGACGTCCTCGAGATCGCGGTCGACCGACACGGTCTTGCCCCAGTCGTTCTTGTCCCAGCCGTAGATCTTGCCCGATTTCATGCGCGATTTCGGCGCCGCGATTTCCACCGTCGCGCCGGCGTCCGTGAGTTTCTCCTGCGGAACGAGGAGCTCAGATTGCTCGAAACCATCTGTTGCCATGATGAGGATTTTGGCCTGCTTGATGTCTGTCATGGTGGTTCTCCGTCGTTTGGTCCGATGCGGTGAACGGCTCCTCAAGCGGGCGGTTCCACAACGAGTTCGGGCATTTTTGTGGAACGACGTCACGGCCCTCCGGTTGGTGTCCGAAACCTTCCGATCAGCGAGGAACTCGAATGGTCAATCCCGGCAATCCGACCAACGACCCCATTCCGGGCGGCAACATTCCAAGCGATGTGCCGCCCATCCCGGCACCCGATGAGCAGCCCGATATCGGGCCGACGGGACCCCGTACGCCCTATCCTGTCAACGATCCCGGCATCTCGGATCCAAAGGGTCCCGGCTCCGAACCCGATTACCTGCCCGGTAATCCGACCGACCCCGGCATCCGCCTGTGACGCGTTAGAGTTCGAGGATCGCGTAAGGCTTTCCGGTCGGTTTTTCGATGTGACGGGCGACGTTGTAGACGCGCTGGCCGCCGGGCGTCCGCCCCTCGTAGCGACCGCGATGCGCGTGCCCGTGAACCACGGCCGTGACCTTGAAGCGGTCGATCGTTTCGGCGAGGCGTGAAGAACCCAGAAAAGGATAGATTTCGAGCGGTTCGCTCTCGATGGTGTCCACGATGGGCGCGTAGTGGAGGATCACCAGCGAACGCTTCGCGCGGACCTGGCGCATGGCGTTTTCGAGGCGCAGATTCTCGTTCATGATTTCGTTGACGAACTGCTTGATGGCGGGTTCGCCGAATGAGCCCAACATCCGACGGCCGAACCCGCCTGCAAATCCCTTCACGCCGACGAAGCCGACGCCGCCGATCTCGCACGATTGTCCGTCCAGCACGTTCATGCCCGCATCGCGCAGGATGCGTTTGACGTCTTCCTGCTCGCCGCTTTCGTAATCATGATTGCCGAGGACGCCGACGACGGGAATCGAGCATGCCTTCAGATCCTGCGCCAACAATTGCGCCTCGCGCACGCGGCCCAGATCCGTGAGGTCGCCGGCGAGCACGAGCACGTCCGCCGCGCGGGAAATTTCGCCGAAAAGCTCGCGGTAGGATTCCGCATTGTCCTCGCGGATATGCAGATCCCCCATGGCGGCGACCCGAAGCGGCGCGGACCCTTCCTCAGTCATTCCGCCACTCGCCTTCGCCCCCGACATCGGCGAAGCCCCATTCCTTGACGTCGATTTCGTAATCGATCCGCGAGAACATGCGCCCGCGGCAAACCTTCATCTGCGGCGGCGGGAGATCGAGCTGCTTCGACAATCGGTCGAGCAACTCGTCCATGACCCAGCGCGGAACATTGTCGCGCTCCGTCGGGTAGATCCAGCGGAAGTTCAGGAGGTGCATGAGCAGCACTTCCCAATGGACTTCCATGTAGGCGAGAAGCTGGTGCCAATCGACCAGGTGATGCGCCTTCAGAATCGTATGCGCCACGTCCGCTCCATCATAGCGATGGCGGAGCTGGATGAAGCATTTCGACCAGATGAGTTCGGTCGGTCCGACGATGCGGACCGGTGACCCGAAGACCTCGATCTGGCGCGCGTTCTCAAACCACAGATCGCCGATCGGCATGGTGCCGTTCGACGAAGCAAAAATGACGTCGAAGAAATACTGACCCTTGAAGACCTTGCCGAGCCAACGGTCATCTTCGATTTCGACCGCGTAGCCGAGGTTCTTGAAATGAGAGAGAACCCGCGTGTAGTCGCCGGCCTTGCAGAAGATATCGAGGTCCTTCGTGGCGCGGGTTATTCCCGTATAGGCCGACAATGCGTAGGTGCCGGCAAGCAGATAGGGCAGGCCGAGCTGGTTCAGCTCGCGCAGGGACTCGGCGTAGAAGGCCTCGGATTCGGGATATTTGAGAGTAGGTTCCGCCTTCGCATCCAGGATGGGGACGCCCGGATGAGCGATCGGCGTAAAATCGGGTTTGAGAACCGACATCGCGTTGTTCCATCGCGAGGCCGGAAGCGACCCGCGTTCGACAACCGGGTCAGCGTAATGAAGTTCCCGTTTGGCGGACTCGCAAGCCGGCAATCGGGCGCGTTAGTGCCCGCCCAGCGAAAAGCGCGCGTCCGGAGGGCTGTTGAGGATTTCCAGCAGGCTGTTGGCGATGTGGCGCGCTTCCTCGTCTCGCAGGCGGAGCATGAACGGGCCGAGATTGCCCGCTTCGAGCGCGATCACGGAGAGGCCGGACTCGTCCGTTCCGATATCGATGGTGGACGACGTGACATCGACCATTTCGTCGAATCCGTCGTCGCTTTCACCGACGTTTTCGCCAATCGCCACAAGAAGCTGGTCGAGCGCCTTGACGAGGGAGCGCGCCGCGTGCGGATCCATGACGACGGCGGTCGATTGACCGCCTTTCTCGAAAGAGAGCTGGATGTTGTCGCCGTCGAGAGTGACGGATATGCCTGCCATTATTAGTCCCATGCTGTTCGGGCAAGATATGGGGTCGCAGGCGGACCTTGGAAAGGCAAGGGGGCGTCGTCAAAAAAAGCAGCCCTTTCGTTGCGGCACCATGGGGATTTTGCAGAAGAACCCGGTGGCGTGAACGTCTGGCGAAGCAGCTTTGCGGCCGATGCAGAAGCGCGTCGGCTCCAAGGCAGGTTTCGGACGTTCGGCAGCAGGCTAGGCGAGGGGCGTGCCTTGCATTTTTGGCCCCTATACTTTATCGAAATGCGATCGACATTTGGCCGGACGACTGGGCTACTTCGCTTTGGCACTGCCGGGCGCACGTTCCTTCTCTCTACCAATATCGACGAATGGGTGGTTCGATATCGGTTTCCACCTACGTGCAGACGACAGTGAAAGGATTTCCCATGGAAACGGGAACCGTGAAGTGGTACAATGAAACCAAGGGCTACGGTTTCATCCAGCCCGACAACGGCGGCAAGGACATCTTCGTCCACGCGACGGCGCTAGAACGTGCCGGCATGCGGGGCCTCCGCGAAGGTCAGAAGATTTCCTACGAGCTTCAGACCGATCAGCGCACCGGCCGCGCTTCCGCAGTGAACCTGCAGAACGCTTAAGGTTTTTTCCTGCTGGAGGGCGTGCTATCACGCCCTTTCGCATATCAGCCGTTCCGCTGAGGGGCGGCTTTTTTGTTTTTGAGACGGAAGGCTTTGCATGGCAAAGGAAGAACTCATCACGTTCGAGGGTCTGGTGACCGAAATCCTGCCCGATGCACGCTATCGCGTGCAGTTGGATAACGGGCACGAGGTCATCGCCTATACGGCCGGCAAGATGAAGAAGAACCGCATCAAGACCCTGGCGGGCGATCGGGTGACAGTCGAAATGTCCCCATACGATCTCGAAAAGGGCCGCCTGATCTTCCGCCACAAGGATTCGGGCTCGTCCGGCCCGCGTCCGCCGCAGCGGGGCAACCCGCAGTTCCGGCGCCGGTAACTTCCCAGGATCCGCGGCCGGTGGCGCCCTGTCGCCACCGCCGACGACGATCGAACCGGAATCTCCGAGCTGATCGCAATCGACCACTCGCTCACGGCGGCAACGTCGGGGAGGCCGTCGGCGTGCTTCGTTGCTAAGAGGGCTTTTTCTCCGCCGGCATGTCGTCCAGGCGGTTGATGAGATCGATGAAGCGTTCGGGAACCGGCGTCTCTCCCAGCGCCAGCGACTCGTAGAAATGGCGAAGACGCTGCCCGAGTTGGGATTGGACCGACCGCGAAAGTCCGGGCGACGTTCGGGCTGTTCCCAGCGTGTTCACGTCACAGGATTGGCTCATCTGGAGCTTCGGACCGGTTTCGTCTTCTTTGTCCATGAAAAGTCTGGCTTTCATTTTGGGGCAGGTCGCACAGCTCAAGGGTCGCGATAACCCGCATCTCCAACGTGCCAGCGCGTCGCTTCGTTCCATTGAAAACGCCGCGTTTCACAAGCTTTGCCGGAAAAATGGAACCTATTCCTCACGGCCAAGTTTTCCTGCACGGAGATTGCTCACCATCAGGCGGGAGCGGCTCCGGAAGCGGGTCGGCGTGGGGCTGGACCCGTTTGCGACAGGGAAACCGTGAATTCGCCGCCAACAACAAGGTCAAGGACGCTTTTATCATGGCAATAGGCACTATTCTGCTCATCATCGTTATTCTGCTCCTTCTCGGCGCGGTTCCCGCATGGCCTCACAGCCGTTCGTGGGGTTACGGCCCGAGTGGTGTGCTCGGCGTCATCTTGGTCATCCTGCTGGTGCTGCTGCTGCTCGGTCGAATCTAGCGGCGCATTCCGACCTTCGATGCCCGGCCAAAAGCCGGGCATTTTTTTGCCTCGATCACGCGGGGTCTAGTGCTTCAGCCAGAACCGGATGATCAAACCCACCAGCGCCGTCACGCCGACGCCCGCGGCCCAGAGGCCCACGAACCAGAGCCAGCGGCTTAAAGTGGAGCCCGGCGGCCGGTCGCTCAATGGTAGCCCTCATGCCCGGTCTTGCCGCGGAAGACCCAATACGAATACGCCGTGTAGGCAATGATCACCGGCACCAGAATGCTCGCCCCGACCAGCATGAAGAGCAGGCTCGCACGAGGGGAGGCTGCTTCGTGGATGGTCACGGCGCCGGGGACGATTTCCGGGAAGATCGAGACTCCGAGCCCGATCAGGCACAGGGCGAAGAGCAGCAAGGTGAGCAGGAAGGGCCAGTATTCCCAGCGCCGGCGCAGGCCGACGAGAAAGAACACCGAGGCGACGAGGACGAGCAGCGGCACCTGCGCTGAAAACAACACGCGAGGCCACGCGAACCAGCGCTGGTAATAGGCGCCGCTGAGAAACAGCGTCGCGATGCTCACCAGCCCGATGCAGACGATGACCGCGAGCCCGAATTTCTCGGCGAGGCGGAAGCAATGATCCTGCACCGATCCTTCGGTCTTCATGATCAGCCAGGTGGCGCCGAGCAGCGCGTAGCCGATGACGAGGCTTACTCCGACCAGCAGGCTGAACGGCGTCAGCCAATCCCACCAGCCGCCGCCATAGGCACGTCCCTCGACGGTGATGCCCTGCAGGAGCGCGCCGAGCGTGATGCCTTGCGCCAGGGTGGCGATGATGGAGCCTGAGGTGAACGCAAAATCCCAGTAGCGCCGGTGCGCCGGGTCGCGCCAGCGAAACTCGAAGGCGACACCGCGGAACACGAGCGCCAGCAGCATGGCGATGATCGGCGCGTAGAGCGCCGGCAGGATGATCGCGAAGGCGAGCGGGAACGCCGCCATGAGGCCGCCGCCGCCGAGCACGAGCCAGGTCTCGTTGCCGTCCCATACCGGCGCGACGCTGTTCATGGCGCTGTCGCGCTCCCGACCCGGCTTGAAGAACGGAAACAGGATGCCGATGCCGAGGTCGAACCCGTCCATCACCACATAGGCGAAGACCGCGAAGGCAAGGATGAACGCCCACAGGGTCGGCAGGTCGAGGAAGTTGCCGATCGCCGTCATCATGATTGCGCCTCCGCGCCCGCATGGCCGATGGTGCGGGCCGGATCGACGGCGGGTGCCGGCGTGATGCCGGCGGCGCGCACCGGACCTTGCGGCCCGAGCTCCGGCCCCTCCTCGCCGGGATGCGGCGGCTTCGACATGAGCGAAAGGATGTAGGCGGTGCCCGCGCCGAAGACGACGAAATAGACGACGATGAAGGACAACAGCGAAGCGCCGACGGCCGGTGCCGCCAGCGGCGAGGCCGAATCGGCGGTTCTGAGCAGCCCGTAAACCGTGAAGGGCTGTCGCCCGGCCTCCGCCGTCACCCATCCGGCGATCGTCGCCACGAAGCCCAATGGTCCCATGATCAACGCCAGGAGGTGCAGCGGCCGCCATTCGTAAAGGCGCTGCTTGTAGCGCGCCAGAAGGCTCCACAGCCCGAGCCCGAGCATGAGGAAGCCGAGCGCCACCATGATGCGGAACGACCAGAACACGATGGCGACGTTGGGCCAGTCGGCAGGCGGGATGGTGTCGAGGCCGGCGAGCGGCGCGTTGAGGTCGTGCTTGAGGATCAGGGACGAGAGCTTGGGAATCGAGACGGCGCCCTCGACCCGGCGTTCCTCCTGGTTGGGAAGGCCGAACAGGATCAGCGGCGCGCCGTTCGGGTGGCTCTCGAAATGGCCTTCCATCGCCATCACCTTGGCGGGCTGATGCTCGAGGGTGTTGAGCCCGTGGGCGTCGCCGGCAAGGATCTGGATCGGCGCCAGCACCGCGATCAGGCCCGTCGCCATGGAGAACATCACCCGCGCGGCCCTCGTATCGCGGTCCCGCAGCAGGTGCCACGCCGCAACGCCGCCGACCACCAGCGCGGTGGTGAGATAGGCGGCGAACACCGTGTGAACGAGGCGGTAAGGGAAGGATGGATTGAAGATGATGGTCCACCAATCCTCGGGCACGAATTGCCCGGCGGCGTTGACCGCGTGGCCGACTGGCGTCTGCATCCAGCTATTGGCCGACAGAATCCAGAATGCCGAGATGCAGGTGCCGAAAGCCACCGCCAGGGTGGCGGTGAAATGCAGGCCCTTGCCGACCCGGTTCATGCCGAACAGCATGATGCCGAGAAAGCCCGCTTCGAGA
Organism: uncultured Alphaproteobacteria bacterium; assembly: GCA_963828985.1. GTDB lineage: Bacteria > Pseudomonadota > Alphaproteobacteria > Rhizobiales > Beijerinckiaceae > Microvirga. The sequence goes on along the minus strand of CAWHGT010000003.1, from coordinate 43,460 downwards.
AAGAACGCGGTGAGCACCTCGTAGGCCATGAGCGGCCCGATCACCGGCCCGACCTTGTCGGAGAACACCGACCAGTTGGTGCCGAACTGGTACGACATGACGATGCCCGACACGACGCCCATGCCGAAAGCCAGCGCGAAGATCTTGAGCCAGTACTTGAACAGGTTGAGATAGACCTCGCGCCCGGTCCACAGCCAGAGCCCTTCCAGCACCGCCAGATAGCTCGCAAGCCCGATGGTGAAAGACGGGAAGATGAAGTGGAACGACACCGTGAAGGCGAATTGCCACCGCGCCAGCAACAGCGGGTCGAATGATTCAAACATCGTGTCGGCGCTCCGGGTCGAAGGCGTGATCCGAACCCGGTCCACGCAAATAGCATCCCGCATGGGAGACTAGCCCATATCGCACCCCCCGGTGACAACCATGGCCATGCAGGCCAGCATTGCGTGCAGCAACTCCGCCGCGCTCGCCCGCCACACGGCGACTTTGGCCGTGCAATCGACGCCGTTCCGCGCCATCCTTCGGCCTCCGCCCACGATGGAGCGCTAAGCGATGATTTCACGCCTGTGGCACGGCTGGACCAGCCCCGACAACGCCGATGCTTATGAAAAGCTGATCCGCCAGACCATCTTCCCCGGCATCGCCGGGCGGCAGATCGAAGGCTTCCACCGCATCGAACTTCTGCGCGGGCCTCTGCGGGACGAGATCGAGTTCATCACCATCATGTGGTTCGCCTCATGGGAAGCCGTGCGCGAATTCGCCGGCCCCGACTGGGAAACCTCCGTCGTCCCCGACGCCGCCCGCGCCTTGCTGTCGCGGTTCGACGAGAAGGCGCAGCATTACGAGGTGATGGTGCGAGGGCCGTGAGGGCAGGCGTGGACCGCCAGACCGTCAACGCGTCGAACCGCTAGCAATTCCACCGCCGTCATGGCCGTCCCCGGACTTGATCCGGGGATCCACCCGGCCACCCACGTCTTTCGCGGCTTAAACCCGCGCGAGCAACGGCAATTTCCCGCTGCCGTTTAAACCTGATCGTTGCGCGAGGCGGTAAACCCGAGCCAGGCGAGGACGGCGAAGACGACGCACGCGATCCAGCTCGGCCACAACGGCACCGCCATCGGACCCGACCCCATATCCGCCGTCAGCGACCAGCCGAGAACGGCCCGCATCAATTGCACCAGCGCCACCACGGTGAAAATGATAGCCGCCAGGAGAGAATAGCTCCGTGTATTCATGACAAGCCTCCGACGCCATGATACTGGCTTGCATGGATGAAGATAATCTTGAGGTCGTCAACCGACCCGGCACGGGTTGACCGGCACCCACCCACCTCATGCTGAGGAGGGCGACAGCCCGTCTCGAAGCACGCAGCGCCGCCCTTCCTCATAAATCGAAGCAAAACAAAACCGCCCATGATTGCTCAAGCGCCCGTCATGGCCGGGCTTGACCCGGCCACCCACGTCTTTTCTGGCGAGCGGGTTTAAGGCGTGGGGTACGCGGGTCGATCCCCGGATCAAGTCCGGGGACGCGGCATGACGGGGAGTGCTCGTGTTACCCAGCCGTCGCGCGCTCCCACTGCCGCCGCCACCCCTCATAAACCCGCAACCAAAACCCCGCCGCCTCCCGCCGCCCATCCCGCTCCGCCAGCCACGCCCGCAGCAACGCCTCCTCGCCGGCCTGCGCGCCATGAGATTGGCCCAGCACGCGCAGCGCTTTGGCCGGGTCGAGCCGAAGCCAGAGATCGGCTTCGCGGGAATGGCGCCAGGGGAGGGGCATGGGCGCATCGTGAGGCAAAATAGCTATTTTGGCTAGTAGCTGTTTTGGCTAGTTTCCTAAAACAGCATATTTCGCCAGCCCTCTGCATTGGGGCCGGGCATGCGAAAATCCATCCATACGAAACGGCAGGAACGCCTCCGCGCCGTCCTCAAGGCCGCGCGGAAAAGCGCGGGCCTGACGCAGGACGAGCTTGGCGACGGCTCGGGGCCTACAACACCTTCGTGAGCAAGTACGAGCGCGGCGAGCGGCAGTTGGATGTGGTGGAATTTCTTGCGGTGGCGGAGGCGTTGGACATCGATGCTGCGGGAGTTGTGAGAGAAGTTCTGAAAGATTGAGCGCAGGGCGGGCGGCGAAAGATTGAGTTCGGCGGGTGATCGTACTTTATTCATTGCCAAGCGTCTGTCCCATGACCCAGCACAACCTTATTCCAATTTGGGTATGTGCCTACCTTGATCAACTCGCGTATCAGCTGTGCGCATATCTTATCAGCCTCATCCAGCAGAGACGAAAGCTCATTCTTAAGGTGGCCGGTGTGGACTGCTGCTGAGCGAGCGTCATATGTTCTTTGAAGAACTCTGAAAATCTCCAAGCGCTCGCTTGGCGTCTCCCCAATTAGCCAAGCGCCACGAGTGGCTACTTTGTTGCGAAGCTCGCCCTTCGCGCCCGTTCCCGTTTCGCCGTGTAGAGCACTGATTCGATCGAAATTCCGAGATCTATTGCTCGATCTGCGGGCAGCAGGTGCCCGCGTGATCGAGCGAGACGATCTGTACTTAACCCGATTGATTGCCAACTCTGGAGAGATAGTTTGTCGATCTGCGAGTAAATGTTGGAGAGCGTCGTCGCATCGACCGAGTGCTGTTGATACGGGGGGACATGAAAGTCCCTGTTGCTGCACTTCCCCCGAGCCCGCTGTAAGAAATTGCTGGGTGGGCTACGACCTCATAGGTCCAGTTGGGTACAGGGTAGGCACCACTGCATAGAGCTATAGCAGCAAAAACCTTGGTTTGGATCTCAAAGAAATTACTCTGGAAAGTAGATCTATCAATGCTTGCTGTCGAATCTTGAAGTACTTCAAGATTCGGGATTTCGATCAGCAAAGCCGCATTTGGTACGCGGTGATATTCTTGAAAGAGCCCCACGCGGAAAATAGGCTCTCCCGTCCTTCCTATCTGGAATAAACCTTCTCTCTCTTTAGTGGCGGGTACGTCCTGCGACGACACGAGAGTGAGATGCGGGGCGAAGTGGATCGGCTCGGCTACCTGCACGCCCCAGAGCCCAACGACCGCTACAACTGAAGCGCGGCGGGTGGAAATTAAAGTAAGCCAGTCATTTACGATGCTTTCAATTGGCAAGCCTAGCACAAGTCGCTCGATCATCGTCTGCGCAACGTGATACATCTGGATCATTGACGCGCTACGAGGTGTGACCAAATAGTGCCCCTCAATGTCGTGCAGAAATCCCCGTAAAGCAGTTTCTAGTGGTAACACCCAGTCTGTGGGAAACACCAAGGAACCTTGGCGTGTATAGTGGTAAAACACATTTTCGGCCCCTCCCGCATCTCCCCAGTTCTCTCTCAGCATGCATTGCAACCGCGCAAGACTGTGACGAACTGCATCCGAGTGCTGCGAAAATTGCGCCTGCCTTATAGGTTCCTTGTCCACGTCGGATCTCATTTTGCTAAAGGCTGGTTATGATCGACCGATCAAGCTGCCGCCTTGCGCATCCGGGAGGGAGATTTTGCGCTGACACGAACCGCAGATTTTTTTCTCGCCGCCCGCTCAACCTTGATCACGTATCCCTCGCGAAGTCGTGAGTTCCTTGAGAACGGCCGAGAGCTTGTCCAAGGTCGGATTTCCCTTGGCGCTGAACTGCCGCATCAGCGTCTTGGGATGCGATTGAACGGTTTCGGCAAGCTCGGGGAAGCCCATTGTGGCATTGATATAATCGCGGATCAGAATTTTGGCCTCAATGGCATCGCCTACGCCGAGGGCTTCCAGAGCGCCCTGAAGCATCCCGATCCGGAACGCTTCGTCGTGCTGCGCCCGCTCGCGGACCAGGTCTTTGAAATCGCGCGAAAGAGGCATGATCATTTCTCCTTGGTCTTGCGGCTTTTATAGTCGCTCCATCGATCCTGAGCGTCCCGGATGTCGTTTTGCTGGCGGCGTTTCGTGCCACCGCCCAGAAGGATGATCAGGGTGTTGCCGTCGCGTGCAAGATACAGGCGCAAGCCCGGCCCCCAATCGATCCGCCACTCCAGCACGCCGCCGCCGACAGGCTTGAGCCCTGCGTCGTGCCCATCCGACAAGCGTCCAACGACGGTTTGAACCTTGTTGCCATGCTCGCGGGGCAAGGCCGAAAACCAATCCCAGAACGGGCGATGTCCTTGATCGTCTTCATAACCTAACCCGCATGATAGTAGCTTATAATACACCATGCTAAGAAGGCAAGGGGAAGGAGGGTAAACAGATGCCGCACGATCTGTTCGGCTACCCTCTCACTTCCCCCGCCCACCCTTATATTTCGGCTTCTGCCCCGCCAACCCCTGCGTGCTCCGCGCCTTCGGCCGCTCCTTAAAACTCAGCGGCACTTCGCGGTCCGTGCCCGGTCCCATTTCGTCGAGCCCCGGCTTGCGGATGCGGGTGCCTTCGTCGGAACGGCGCCTTCGCGGCCGGGCCCCAGGCTTGCGCGTCCTCGTCGCCGGCGCTTGCGCCTTCGGGTGAGGGCGGCAGGCCGCGGGGGGGCAGGTTGGCGTTGCGGCCGTATTTGCGGGAGCCGCCGTATTTGCCGGCCTCGCGTTCCACATCGGCCTGTCGCGCCAGCGGGTCGTCGCTGATGGCGAGTTGGGTTGCCTGCAGGCGCTTGAGTTCGTCGCGCAGGCGGGCTGCTTCCTCGAAATCGAGGTTGGCGGCGGCCTCGCGCATGCGCTTTTCCATGTCGGCGATGACGGTCTTGAGGTTGTGGCCGACCGTCGCGCCGGCTTTGGCGAGGCCGGTATCCACCGACACGTGATCGCGCTCGTAGACGCTTTCCAGAATGTCGCCGATGTTCTTCTTGATGCTCTGCGGCGTGATGCCGTGCTGCTCGTTATAGGCCGTCTGCTTGGCGCGGCGGCGGTCGGTCTCGGCGATGGCGCGTTCCATCGAGCCGGTCATCTGGTCCGCATAGAGGATGACGCGGCCATCGACGTTGCGCGCGGCGCGGCCGATGGTCTGCACGAGCGACGTCTCGGAGCGCAAAAAGCCTTCCTTGTCGGCGTCGAGAATGCCGACGAGGGCGCATTCGGGAATGTCGAGGCCTTCGCGCAGCAGGTTGATGCCGATCAGCACATCGAAGGCGCCGAGGCGCAGGTCGCGCAGGATCTCGATGCGCTCCAGCGTGTCGATGTCCGAATGCATGTAGCGCACGCGGATGCCGTTCTCGTGCAGGTATTCGGTGAGGTCCTCGGCCATGCGCTTGGTGAGCGTGGTGACGAGCGTGCGGTAGCCGGCGGCGGTAACCTCTTTGATCTCGCCCAGAAGATCGTCGACCTGGTTGCGCGCCGGGCGGATTTCCACCGGCGGGTCGATGAGGCCGGTGGGGCGGATGACCTGCTCGACGAAGATGCCGCCGGTCTGTTCCATTTCCCACTTCTGCGGCGTCGCCGAGACGTGCACGGATTGCGGCCGCATGGCGTCCCATTCCTCGAAGCGCAAGGGGCGATTGTCCATGCAGGAGGGGAGGCGGAACCCGTATTCGGCGAGCGTCGCCTTGCGCCGAAAGTCGCCGCGATACATGCCGCCGATCTGCGGCACCGTCACGTGGCTCTCGTCGGTGAAGACGAGCGCGTTGTCGGGCAGGTATTCGAACAGGGTCGGCGGCGGCTCGCCGGGTTTGCGGCCGGTGAGATAGCGCGAGTAATTCTCGATGCCGTTGCAGACGCCGGTCGCCTCGATCATCTCGAGGTCGAATTGCGTGCGCTGTTCGAGGCGCTGCGCTTCGAGCAGGCGGCCCATGCGGGTGAGTTCCTGCAGGCGGCCCTGCAACTCGGCCTCGATGCCCTTCACGGCCTGCTGCAAGGTCGGGCGCGGCGTCACGTAGTGCGAGTTCGCATAGACCTTCACGAAGGCGAGGTCGCTGGTCTTCTTGCCGGTGAGCGGATCGAACTCGACGATGCTCTCGATCTCGTCGCCGAACAGGCCGATGCGCCAGGCGCGGTCTTCCAGGTGGGCCGGAAAAAGCTCGATGGAATCGCCGCGCACGCGAAAGGTGCCGCGCGCGAAATCGTTCTGGATGCGCTTGTATTGCAGCGCCACCAGATCGGCGATGAGCTGGCGCTGTTCGATCTTCTCGCCGACCTTCACCGAGAACGTCATGGCGGTGTAGGTCTCGACCGAACCGATACCGTAGATGCACGACACGGACGCCACGATGATGACGTCGTCGCGCTCGATCAGCGCGCGCGTCGCCGAGTGGCGCATGCGGTCGATCTGCTCGTTGATCGAGCTTTCCTTTTCGATGAACGTGTCCGAGCGCGGCACATAGGCCTCGGGCTGGTAGTAATCGTAATACGAGACGAAATATTCCACCGCGTTGTCGGGGAAGAACGCCTTGAACTCACCATAGAGCTGCGCCGCCAGCGTCTTGTTGGGCGCAAGGATGAGCGCGGGGCGCTGCGTCTCCTCGATGACCTTCGCCATCGTGAAGGTCTTGCCCGAGCCGGTGACGCCGAGCAGCACCTGGTCGCGCTCCTGCCGGCGCACGCCGTCCACCAGTTCGGCGATGGCGACGGGCTGGTCGCCGGCGGGCTCGAAATCCGACACCAGCTTGAACGGAATGCCGCCTTCGGATTTGTCGGGCCGGGCCGGGCGGTGCGGCGTCCACAGCTTGCCGTTCTTGAAGCGCGGATCGCCCTCGGTGAGCAGCCGCGTCAGCGCGTCGACGGTGGCCGACACGCCGTTGACGTCGAGCGGCTCGTTCTCGCCGAGTTCGGGGGCGATGTCCGGGCCGTCATCGGCCCCGCGCAGGCCGAGCTTCTTCGCCAGCGCCGGGTCCACATCGGTGGCCTCGCCGTGGATGTAGGTTTCCTGCGCCCGCTCGGCAAAACCTTCCGCCGCCTTGCGCTCCCGGTTCACCGCGGGGCTGAGCAGATCGGAAAGGTAGGAATCGAGGGGTTTCAGCTCGGGTTTCGACGCCTTCCCGGTGGAAAGCTTGGGCTTCTTGGGTGTCTTGGCCATAGAACGAATATGGTACAAAGGGTCGAATTTGGGAAGGGTGGGCCCAGAGCTGTACCGCCAGCGACCCTTAGGCCGAAAATGCCGTCGGTCCGCGGAAGTATTGGGCCAGGCGGTCGAGAGGCGACCGATCTTCGATCCGCACTTCGCGGGCTATGCGGCTCGCGTCCAACTCGTTCCATTGCCTGAGATTCGCGGCATCGCGTGCCGGGACGGTTTGCTCCGGCGCCTGGTCCAGCGCGTCTTCGGCGTGCTGCGCGGCCGCCTTTGAAGGACATTCCGGATCATTGTGAATCATCGGCAGAACTCCGCATGGGCGCGCGGGACTTTCCGCGCGATCCGTGTCGCAATTGCGGCAGCGGTCACCAAGTCTCGTGCGATTATCCGTTTTGTTTGAACGGGGTGGGGAAGGCCGGCCGATCTAGAACGAGCAAGTCATCCCGAAAGCCGCCAATCCCTCGTCCCAGAGGTCGCCCAGATTGGGAATGCCCAGCAGCCAGTCGGCCGTCGGCAACACGTTGGCGGCCTCCCGCTCGCGCGCCAGCCGGACGGCGTCGGACCATTCGCCCGGCTCCATGTCACCCCTGCCGATATACACGAGAGCGATCAGGTCGACGCGTTCATCGTCGTTCAGCCCCACGATGACCTCGCGGAATTCCTCCTCGGTGGCGTCCTCGGGCGTTGCCACCAGCGCGTCGATCCCGCCATCGTCGGTGGGGTTCGATCCGGAATCGGGATCGGTCTGCCCTTCTTTGACGTCGATGGCTCGGGCGTGAAGGATCAGTTCGCAGACCTTGTCGGTCGCAATGGTGAGAGGAGATCGTTCGGAAAAGTCTTTGATCTTTGTCATGGGTGGAAAACACCGAAACTCGCGTTCGGTTCGACGCATATGACGGAACACGCCGCAATTCCGGCCGGAAAGGCGCTGCGGAATTGTGATGCGGGGGCCGCAGGGCGTGATAAAGCTGCAACGTCTCCTCCTGTCCACGATTCGATGATGTCCGGTACCCAGATCCTCGGCTTTGTTGCCGCCATCCTGACGACGCTCTGCTGGCTGCCGCAGGCGCTCAAGACGTTGCGGACCAAGGATACCAAGTCATTATCGCTGGTGACGCAATCGGCTTTCGCGCTCGGCGTCGTCTTGTGGCTGGCCTACGGAATCACGATCGGCGATGCGCCGATCATCTTCGCCAACGGAGTGACATTCGTGCTGGTCATGGTCATTCTGGCGATGAAACTGCGTTACGGATAGGCTGCTGTCGTGGCCTCACAATCGGGGATCTCCATGCTTCGTCTCGTTGCGCTTTGCGTGTTGGGCCTTACGCTCGCGTCGGGAATGCCGCAGGACGCGGCAGCCCAGCGATCTTCTCCGGCGCAGACCGGCGAGACGTTTCGCCTTGCGCCGCAGCGGCCTGGGGAAACCGACATCTACATCCTGTCATTCGGATTGTGGGGCCCGCAGAGCGTCTTCGACAGCGAGGCGAGAGGGGCGGCGAGGATTCTGGAAACGACGTTCGGGTCGAAAGACCGTTCGATCGTCCGGGCCAACACGAAGCGCAGGGCGGGAGCCAGCGCCGCAACGCTGATGGCGGCGGCGAACGCCGTGGGCGCCGTTCTGGATCCGGTCGACGATGTGGCGGTGTTGGTGCTGACGTCTCATGGGGGCCCGCAGGGCATCGGACTTGTGACACAGCGCGAGCAGGGCGTCATGACACCGCGGGACGTCGGCAGGTTGCTTGACGCCACCCGGGCGCGGTATCGCGTTCTCATCGTGTCCGCATGCTATTCGGGCGTCTTCGCGTCGGCCTTGGCCGATCCGAGGACTCTCGTGATCACGGCAGCGGCCGCCGACCGCTCGTCCTTCGGTTGCCAGGATGGTGCGACCTGGACTTATTTCGGCGACGCCTTCTTTAACCGGTCACTGCGCAGTGAACCGCGCCTCGACGCGGCATTCGCCAAAGCCCGGACCTTGGTGACCGAGCGGGAGAAACGCGAGCGCTTCGAGCCTTCGAATCCGCAGATCGCCGGCGGCGCGCTCGTGCTGGAGCATCTGTCGAAACGATAAGTGCCGCAAAAGCGTTGTCGACATTCGCCGCCGGCCAAAACCTCACCCTCCACTCCACCTCCGTCCGAGATCCATGAACCCTCATATTGCACCGGTCGCGATGCTGATTGCGTCGAATGTCTTCATGACTTTCGCGTGGTACGGCCACCTCAAGTTCAAGACGTCGCCACTCTGGATCGCGGTTTTCGCCAGTTGGGCGATCGCGTTCTTCGAATACTGGCTGGCTGTGCCCGCCAACCGGATCGGTTCCGCGGTCTATTCGGCGGCGGAGCTGAAGACCATGCAGGAGGTCATCACGCTGGCGGTTTTCGCCGTATTTTCGGTCTTTTACCTGAAGGAGCCGCTCGGCTGGAACCATCTCGTGGGTTTCGGGCTGATCGCTGCCGGCGCCGCCTTTATCTTTCAGGGTCGTTAATCGGCGGGCCGCATCCTGAGAACGCGGCCTTGGGCGGAATCGGTCAGCAGGTAGATGAACCCATCCGGCCCCTGCCGCACGTCGCGGATGCGTTCGCCGAGGTTCTGCAGCATCCGTTCTTCGCCCGTGATCTTGTCGCCGTTCACCTCAAGTCTCGCGAGCAGTTCCCCCGCCAGCGCACCCACTAGGATATTGCCGCGCCATGCCGGGAACTTGTCGCCGGTGTAGAACGCCATGCCGGACGGGGCGATCGACGGATCCCAATAATAAACCGGCTGTTCCATGCCGGCCTTGGCGGTGCCCTCGCCGATCTTGACCCCGGAATAATCGACGCCGTAGGTGATGATCGGCCACCCGTAGTTTTTGCCCTTTTGCGGAATGTTGATTTCGTCCCCGCCCCGGGCACCGTGCTCGGCAGTCCACAATTGACCGGTGGTGGGATTGAGCGCGGCTCCCTGCACGTTGCGGTGGCCGATCGACCAGATTTCCGGTCGCGTCCCCTTCTGGTTGAGGAACGGGTTGTCTGGAGCCGGCTTCCCGTCGGGAGTGATGTGCACGAGCTTTCCGAGGAGATTGGCCGGGTTCTGCGCCTGGTCGCGCAGGTCGAAACGCTCTCCGAGGGTCACGAACAGATTGCCGCCGCTATCGAAGACGAGCCGCGATCCCCAATGGTTATTGCCCGTATGCGGCGGCTCCTGCCGGAAAATCACCTGTGTGTTCTCAAGCGCAGTACCGGCCTCGTTGAGCCTGCCGCGCGCGACGCTGGTTCCAGCCCGGCCCTCGCCGCGTTCCTCGGCGAAACTCAGGAAAACGAGACGGTTCTGCGAAAATCCGGGCGACAGCGCCACGTCCAGCAATCCACCCTGGCCCTTGGCATGGACCTTCGGAACCCCGCCAAGCGGCGCGGACACCTTGCCGTCGGTGGACACGATGCGCAGCCTCCCGGGTCTTTCCGTCACGAGCATGCGATTGTCGGGAAGAAACGCGATGCTCCACGGGTTCTGGAGATCCCGCGCCACGGTCTCGACCACCACCTCGACCTTGTCGGTCCGCATCCGCTGGCTGTCCTGCGCCATGGCGTGGGTTGCCATCGCGAGGGCGAATGCGCCCACATATGCGATACGGATGGAAATCATCGTGCTCTCCTATGGTCGTTGCTGGAGAGCTAGCCGGTCGGGCGGCGGCGTCAACCGCGATCACGCCCGTTTTATCGTCTACCGATGGACCAGCAACACGCTCGGCTGATGATCCGAGAGCTCCTGCGTGGTTGCCACCACAGAGGCGGTGGCGCAGCCCATCAGCATGATGAGCGCCAGCATGAACCGACATTCCTGCCGGCGATCGAGGCGCTGCGGTCGGGAGGAGACGTGATACCCGCCTTTTTTGGCTGAAGCCGACATCGGAGAAATCCTCGTACGCCACTGTCGTGGTGTTGCCCGTCGTCAGCAAAACCCGAGCGAGTCGAGAAGGTTCCGACAGATTTCCAAACAATGGCGTGCACCGCCCAGGCGCTACAAGCGTGGCTGGACAACGATGGAGTCCGCCGATCGCTCGGCGGGTCCGTGGAAGACCGCCTCGATGTTGTTCCCATCGGGATCGAGCGCGAAGGCCGCGTAATAGCCCGGGTGGTAATCGCGTTCTCCGGGAGCGCCGTTGTCAATACCGCCGTGGGCGACGGCTGCTGCATGGAAAGCCGCGACCGCATGGCGGTCCTCGGCTTGAAACGCGAGGTGCACCCGGGAAACCGGGCCGTCGGCCTTGTCGACCCACAACTCGTCGCAGGCAAAATGGCTTGCGCTTTCAGACGTGAAGGATCGTCCGACTGCGCTCAAAACCGCGCGATAGAACGCCCGGCTCGTCTCCAGATCGGCGACCCGCAGGTGGATGTGGTCGATAAGCCGGCCGAGATGATGGTCCGCTCCCATGCTAACCTCCTGCGGGCAGCTTCGATCAATTGCCCTCGGGCGCGATGTTGGCCGCCTTGATGACATCCGCCCAGGTCTGGATTTCCTTGGCGAGATAAGGCTTGAACGCTTCCGGGTCGCGCACGTTCAACGTGAAGCCCAACTTGGTGATCCGGTCCTTGACCGCGGGCTTGTTCAGGATTGCCAGGATCGTTCCCGAAAGCTTGTCGAGAACCGGTTTCGGCGTGTTCACCGGGGCAAAGAAAGCAGCCCATGATTCCGCATCCGCATTGGTGATGCCCTGCTCGCGCAAGGTCGGCACATCCGGCGCCTGCGGATTGCGTTGCGGGCTGGCAAGGCCGATGGCCCGCATCTCTCCAGCCTGGAATTGCGCCAGCACGCTCGGCAGCGTGGAGTTCGAGACATCGATCCGGCCCGCCATGAGCTCGGTCACCAAAGGCGCCGCGCCGCGAAATGGCACATGGGTCATCTTGATGCCGGTTCGGGTCATGAAGAGCTCGGTTGCCAGATGCGACCCCGATCCGACGCCGGTCGAGCCGTAATTCAGCTTGCCCGGATCTGCCTTGGCGAGAGCGATCAGTTCCTGGATGGATTTCACCGGCAGCATGTTGCTGACCACGAACACGTGTTCGAATGCGCCGGCGCCCGCAAGCGGTGCGAAATCCTTGATGGCGTCGTAACCCGGTTCCTTCAGCAGGAACATGTTGTTGCCATGGGTCTGGTTGTTGCCGAACACGATCGTGTAGCCATCGGGCTCGGCCCGCGCCACAGCGCGGGTTCCGACTGCGCCGGAAGCGCCCGCGAGGTTCTCGACGATGACGTTCTGACCCAGGGTCTTGCCCATCTCTTCGGCAACGATCCGGGCGATCACGTCCGTAGGGCCGCCCGCCGGATACGGCACCACCATCTTGATGATCCGCTCCGGAAATGTCTGCGCCGAAGCGCCGGTTGCGAGGAGCGTTGCGCCTGCGAACAGGCTCAGGGCTAGGCGGCGGGTCAGAGTTGATTTCATGGCTTGGGACGTCTCCTCAAAAACCCGGTTGCGACGGGCTGTTTTGCTTGCCTGACCGGCGTGGGCGGACTAGAGCATGGTCCCGGAAAGTCTTGGCGACTTTTCCGGTACGGACAGGTTCCGGCCGGGCCTGCCCTCGGCGCTCCCGCGCGAAGGGTTCGTCCAGCAGATGCGCTTGTGGCCCCGCGCCGTCTCGATTCCCTTCTAACGCCCCCTTTGGAGGATTCCCATGGGCTTTTTGTCTGACGCCCTTTCCCGCATCAAGCCATCTGCGACGATCGTCATCACGCAGAAGGCGCGGGACCTCAAAGCGCAAGGGCGGGATGTCATCAGCCTCTCCGTGGGCGAACCCGATTTCGACACTCCCGACAACGTCAAGGACGCAGCCATCGCGGCGATACGCCGGGGTGAAACCAAATATACGCCGGTGCCCGGAATCGTGCCGTTGCGCGAGGCGATCGTCCGCAAGTTCAAGCGCGAAAACGGCCTCGACTACAAGCCCTCGCAGGTGATCGTCGGAACGGGCGGCAAGCAGGTCATCTACAACGCCCTGCTGGCCACGCTGAACCCCGGCGACGAGGTAATCATTCCGGCGCCTTATTGGGTGTCGTATCCGGAGATGGTGGGTTTGTGCGGCGGCACCGCCGTCCCCGTCGACACCACGATGGAACATAATTTCAAGCTCCAGCCCGGCCCGCTGGAGCGTGCGATCACGCCGAAGACCAAGTGGATCATCCTGAATTCGCCGTCGAACCCCACCGGCGCCGCCTATACGCGCGCCGAGATGAAGGCGATCACCGACGTGCTCATGCGCCATCCGCATGTGTGGGTGCTCACCGACGACATGTACGAGCACCTGACCTACGGCGATTTCGAATTCGTCACGCCGGCCCAGGTGGAGCCCGGCCTCTATAACCGGACGCTGACCATGAACGGCGTCTCCAAATCCTATGCCATGACCGGCTGGCGGATCGGCTATGCGGCTGGCCCTGAGGAACTGATCCGCGCCATGGATTTCGTGCAAGGTCAGCAGACCTCCGGCGCCTGCTCGATCGCCCAATGGGCCGCCGTGGAAGCGCTCGACGGTCCGCAGGATCACCTCAAGGTCTTCCGCAAGGCCTTCGAGGAGCGCCGCGACCTCGTCGTGTCGATGCTCAATCAGGCCAAATATCTGAAATGCCCGATGCCCGAAGGTGCGTTCTACGTCTATCCGTCCTGCGCCGAGGCCATCGGCAAGACGACGCCGTCCGGCAAGGTCATCGAAACCGATGAGGATTTCGTCTCCGAGCTCCTCGAAACCGAGGGCGTCGCCGCCGTTCACGGCTCGGCATTCGGACTAGGCCCGAACCTGCGCATCTCGTACGCGACTTCGACGGACGTTCTCGAGGATGCCTGTCACCGCATCCAGCGCTTCTGCGGCGGCCTGCGGTGACACCAACCTGATCGGTTGAACGATCCCGGTGCGGCTCGACCATTGTCACGGTTGAGCCGCAACTCCGGGGCGAGTGGCACGGAACGGAACTTCATCCAGTCTCGACCGTTAACGGCCAAGCTAATCAGAGCTGGGGAGATTCTCATGGTCCGCGCCGCCGCCTCAATTGCCATTCTGACCGCCGTAGTCGCCCTCGGGGCAACAGAGGCCAGCGCCCAAAGCCGGACCCGCGCCGGGGTGCTGACCTGCAATGTGGCGGGCGGCATCGGACTGATCCTGGGGTCGCAGAAAGCCACGGCGTGCATATTCGATCCGCGTCGCGGGCGGAACGAGCGCTACACCGGCGTGATCCGCAAGTTTGGTCTCGATGTCGGGGCGACCCAACGGGGTGTCATCAAATGGGCGGTGTTCTCTGAAGGAAATCTTGCGCCCGGCTCGCTTGCCGGCACCTATGTGGGGGCAAGCGCAGAGGCAACCGTCGGCGCTGGCCTTGGCGCGAATGCGCTGATCGGCGGGAATAACCGCACGGTGGCGCTGCAGCCCTTGTCGGTCAGCGGGCAGACGGGCCTGAACTTCGCGCTCGGCGTCGGCAATCTGGAACTTCACGTCGGCCACTGACCCTTCTCCTTCAAGCATCTTGAAACGGCCGGGCTCAGACCCGGCCGTTTTCGTTTGGCATCGGAGAACTTGCCAAGTCGGCACGAGAGGCAGAGCATTGGCGCCAACGCGGCCGCAAGAGCGCGCTTTTTCGGGGCAGGAAAGGAGACTTTCATGACCATCAACGGAAGAGAAGCCGGGGGCCCGCGGTGCATCGCCATCGTCGGCCCGTTTCAGAGCGGCAAGACCACCCTCCTCGAATCCATTCTCGAACGCACCGGAACCATTGGCCGCGCAGGGCGCGTCGGCAACCGGGACAGCGTCGGCGATTCCAGCCCCGAGGCGCGCGCCCACGGTATGAGCATCGAACCCAACGTGGCGAGCGCGTCGTTCCTCGGCGGAACCATGACGTTCGTCGATTGTCCCGGCTCCATGGAATTCATTCACGAGATGCGCAATGTCGCGCCGGTCTGCGACGCCGCCATCGTCGTATGCGAAGCGGACGAACGGAAGCTGCCGGCGCTCGAAGTCGTCCTGCGCGAGCTCGAGGAAGCGGACATTCCGCGCTTCCTTTTCATCAACAAGATCGACACCGCGGCCCGGCGGGTACGCGAGACGCTGGCGCTCCTGCAGCGCGCGTCGCGGACGCCGCTTCTGTTGCGCCAGATCCCGATCTGGAAGGACGGCATTGCTGTCGGGTTTATCGACCTGGCGCTGGAACGTGCGTTCATCTATCGCGAACACGCCCCGAGCGAGGTGGTCGAAATTCCAGAGGGTGAAACCCTCCGCGAGCGTGAGGCGCGGTTCGCCATGCTGGAAAAACTCGCCGATTACGACGACGCGCTGATGGAAGATCTGATTTCGGAAATCGATCCGCCCCGCGATCGCGTCTTCGACGATCTTGCGCGAGAACTGAAGGACCAGCACGTCGTGCCGGTTTTCATCGGATCGGCGGAGCGCGGCAATGGCGTGACGCGGTTGTTGAAAGCCTTGCGGCACGAAGCGCCGGGGCTGACGGACACGCGAGCCAGGCTTGGTGTTTCGTCCGACGGCGCGCCGCTGGCCCAGATCGTCAAGACCCTGCATATGGGGCAGGGCGGTAAGATGTCGGTCGCGCGCGTCCTGCGTGGCGGATTCCATGAGGGCGATACGGTCATCGGCTCACGCGGAGGGGAAGCCCGCATCGGTTCGTTGCTGGCGCTGACCGGCGCTGCCACGGCACGTATCGCGGAGGCCAATGCGGGAGAAACAATCGGCTTCGGTCGTCTCGAAAGTCTTGCGACCGGCGATTGCTTTGCGGCGGGCAAGACGCGGCCGGAGGCCATTCTGTCGAGTGCCCCGCCCGAACCGGTCTATGCCTTGTCGCTGCGCATCAAGGATCGCAAGGACGACGTACGCCTGTCTGGCGCGCTTGCAAAGATTGCCGAAGAGGATCCTTCGCTTGTCGTCGAATCGTCGCCCGAGATGGGCGAGATCCGCTTGCTCGGGCAGGGCGAGATGCATCTGCGGGTCGGCGTCGAGCGTTTGCAATCGCGCTTCCAGATCGGCGTCGAGACAGCAAAGCCGCGGATCGGTTACTGCGAAACGATCCGTGCGCCAGCATCCGCGCGGGGAAGGCATCGCAAACAAACCGGAGGGCATGGCCAGTTCGGCGATGTCATGATCGAGATCCGTCCGTTGGCGCGAGGGGAGGGCTTCGCGTTCGTCGATCGCATCACGGGCGGTGTCGTTCCAAGACAATACATCCCGTCCGTCGAGACCGGCGCCAGGGACGCGGTAAAGAGCGGGCCGCTCGGCTTCCCGGTGGTCGATCTCGCCGTGACGTTGACCGATGGATCCTATCACAACGTCGACTCGTCCGACGCGGCATTCCAGGCCGCGGCGAAACTCGCCCTTGCGGAGGCGCTCCCCAAAGCCAAACCCGTTCTGCTGGAGCCCGTCCTCGCGGTTGAAATCACGATCCCGACCGACGCGTTATCGCGGGCTACGGGCCTCGTCACCTCGCGGCGGGGACAGATCCTCGGCTATGATTCCAGACCCGGCTGGTCGGGATGGGATGTGATCAGCGCGACGATCCCGGAAGCGGAAATCGGCGACCTGATCGTCGAATTGCGCTCGGCCACAGCCGGAGTCGGGACTTTCTCGACGCGGTTCGACCACATGGCGGAATTGAGCGGAAAACCGGCCGAGGCGGTGACGCACAAGTCCCATTAGGCCGATCTGAGGGCTTACGACAGCCACGAGACGGCGTGCCGCCCGACACCACCGGCGCGGCAGCCCATCGACAAACTCCGGCGGTCGCGCCAAGTTAAGCCGAGAGGAGACGCCATCTCCCTGTGAGTAACCGCGTGCAAGCGGAGGAAGACGTCGATGACCGTCAGTGGTTCCGCTGAGATCCCGAGTCCGGAGGCCAATTCCCAGAGCGCATCGAATGCGCGGCCCTGGCTGAAATCCTATCCGGCGGCAGTTCCGGCTAAGATCGACGAGGCCCGGATCGGCACGCTCGTCGATTTCTTTCAGCACGCTCGAAGCGCCTATGCGGATCGCCCCGCCGTCGAAAGCTTCGGCAAACGCATGACCTATGGTGAACTTGGGCGCGAAGCCGCCAAAGTGACGTCATGGCTGCAGAGCCGCAGCATCGGAAAAGGCGACCGCGTCGCCATCATGCTGCCGAACGTCATGGCCTATCCGGCGATCATGTACGGCGTGCTCAATGCGGGCGCGGCGGTGGTCAACATCAACCCGCTCTACACGCCGCGTGAGTTCATCCAGCAGATGCGCGATTCGGGCGCGCGCGTGCTTTTCGTGCTCGAGAACTTTGCACCCACCGTGGAAGCAGCGGCAAACGATCTCAAGGTCGACCAGATCGTCATCGTGAAGCCCGGCGATCTGCTCGGCCTCAAGGGCCACGATCATCAATCTGGTTTCGCGCTACGTGAAAAAGGCCGTCAAGCCTTTCAGTCTCAAGGGTGCGATAGCGTTCCGGGATGTGATGGCGAAAGGCGCGCAAGCAAAGCCAAATCCGGTGACGGTCGTGCCTGACGATCTCGCGTTCCTGCAATATACCGGCGGCACCACGGGTGTGGCCAAAGGTGCGATGCTGCTCCATCGCAACGTGGCGGCGAACGTGATGCAATGCGAAGCCTGGATGGTGCCGTATTTCGGTGATCGCACCGACCACGTCATGGTGACGGCACTGCCGCTCTATCACATCTTCGGGCTCACCGCCTGCGCTCTGCTGATGTTGAAGATCGGCGGCTGCCAACTCCTGATCACCAATCCGCGCGACATACCGGCCTTCGTCAAAACTCTGAAGACACGTCCGTTCACGCTGATCTCCGGCGTCAACACGCTCTATAACGCATTGGCCCACGCGCCCGGCATCGAGGATGTCGATTTCTCCAGCCTCGTCTTTGCCATTTCAGGCGGCATGGCGACCCAGGCAGCCGTGGCGCAGAAATGGAAGACGGTGACCGGCACGCCGATTGTCGAAGGATACGGGCTGTCCGAGACTTCCCCGGTCGTGTGCGTCAACCGTCTCGACATCAAGGACTTCACAGGGACCATTGGTTATCCGGTTCCGTCCACGGACATATCGGTGCGTGCGGCAGACGATACGATCCTGCCGATCGGCGAGCGCGGCGAACTCTGCGTGAAGGGTCCGCAGGTGATGGCCGGGTACTGGCAGAAGGCCGACGAGACAGCGAAGGTCACCACGGCCGACGGTTATTTCCGCACCGGCGATGTGGCGGTCATTCTTCCGGACGGACAGGTGAAGATCGTCGATCGCATGAAGGACATGATCCTGGTTTCAGGCTTCAACGTCTATCCCAACGAAGTCGAGGACGTGTTGGCGATGCATCCGGGCGTCATGGAGGCGGCGGTCATCGGGGTGCCGGACGAGGAGGGCAGCGAAACAGTTGTGGCCTACGTCGTGCGCAAGGACGCAACGCTGACGGCAGAGACTCTCCGCAATTTCTGCCGTGAAAATCTCACGGGCTACAAGGTGCCGAAGCGAATAGAGTTTCGTGACTCGCTGCCGAAATCGAATGTCGGAAAAGTTCTGCGGCGCGTGCTGAAGGACGAGGTGGCGGGCGTACACTGAACGCTGCCCGGTCCGGGACCGCGCAAAAAAAAGCCGGGCACAGGGCCCGGCAAAGTAGAGGTCCGACAAAAAGTCAAAACCTTCCAGAGGGAACGGCCGAACACGGGATCACCGGGAGGAAGAAAGTGACGCCGTGTTGAATTCGACCAATGCTGATATCGGCCGCATCCTGCCTGTTTGCAATGCAGCGAGCATCATGAAGGGGCTGCAACCAGCGCATGGCTGGGGCTCTCGCCCTATGGCACTGCAAGTCTCGTCTCAAAATGTCCAGCGCTGGGCCTTGGTGATCAGGAAGTCGCGGAACGCCTGGACGCGTGCGACGGAACGCATTTCCTCCGCATAGACGAGGTAGCTGTCGAGAGAGGGCATCTCCACGTCGCGCAGGATCTGCGTCAGGTTGGGATTACCCACCACGGCATAATCGGGCAGTACCGCGATGCCGGCGCTGGTTTCGACCGCGAGTTTCAGCGCCGTGATATTGTTGACCATGTAGTGATACTGGCGCGGTTCCACGCCGTCGCGGCCCGCCGTCGAAAGCCAGTGAATGGCCAGCAGATAGGATGGCTCCTGCCCGCCGAACGAGACGATGCGATGCTTGTCGAGATCCGCAAGCGTCATCGGCTCCCCGAACCGCTTGAGATAATCGTTCGACGCGTAGACGTGAAAATGAATCGTGAAGAGACGACGCTGGATGAGATCGGGTTGCGCCGGTCGGCGGAGCCGGATGGCTACATCGGCCTCGCGCATGGCCAGGTCGAGTTCCTCGTTGTTCAGGATCAGTTCGACACGGACATCCGGGTAGATGTCGAGAAACTCCCCGATGCGCTGAGCGAGCCAGATCGAGCCCAGACCCACTGTCGTGGTGACCTTCAATGTCCCTGAAGGACGCTCGCTGGTATCCACCAGCCGGGCCTTCGTGGTCTCGAGCCGCATCCGCATGTCGCGAGCGGCACGGAACAGAAGATCGCCTTGTTCGGTGAGGATCAGCCCTCGGGCGTGGCGGTGAAACAGCGGCGCGCGCAGCTCGCGCTCGAGGGCGCTGATCTGGCGGCTCACCGCGGATTGGCTCAAGCCGAGGTCCTCACCGGCGCGCGTGAAGCTGCCAGCCTCCGCGACGGTGTAGAAAATCCGGACCTTGTCCCAATCCACGACGTGTTCCTTGTGTCCAGCGCACGCGTGGCCGGTTTTTTCCCAAAAGCGTCATGCCGAACTGCGGAGCCGCACCCGGCGCTCACGCCTGAGACGCCTATGTCCTGCGACTATCCTTGCGGCACAATAGGAATTCTACCCGAGTGGTAAACAAAATCCCCGGGCGCCAGTTATGTTCCATCATTCGGCCGCTTCCCGGGCGAGCTCCAGCGCTTGCAGGTAGCGTTCGGATTCGAGCGCCGCCATGCAGCCCAGTCCCGCTGCCGTCACGGCTTGCCGAAAGACGTCGTCCGCCACGTCGCCGGCCGCAAAGACGCCCGGAATGTTGGTGGCGGTCGATCCTGGCCTGGTCTGCAGATAACCGCCCATCTTCATATCGAGCTGCCCGACGAAAAGCTCGGTCGAGGGCTTGTGGCCGATGGCCACGAACACGCCGTCGGTCCGCAGCTCCGAGATCTGGCCGGACACCACGTTCTTCAGCTTCACATGATTGACCGATAGCGGGGCTTCGCTGCCGCCGATATCCTCGATGGCGGAGTTCCACACCACCTCGATGTTGGGGTGCTTGAACAAGCGGTCCTGCAGGATTCGTTCGGCGCGGAAGGAATCGCGGCGATGCACCACCACCACTTTCGACGCGAGATTGGCAAGGTAAAGCGCCTCTTCGACCGCCGTATTGCCGCCCCCGACAACCACCACCTCTTTGCCGCGGAAAAAGAACCCGTCGCAGGTGGCGCAGGCCGAGACGCCGAAACCCTGAAACCGCGCCTCGGAGGGGAGACCGAGCCACTTCGCCTGTGCGCCCGTCGCGATGACGAGCGAGTCGCACGTGAACGTCGCGCCTGAATCCGCCTCGAGCCGGAACGGGCGCTCGCTGAGGTCCGCCTTGATCACATGGTCCGAAATCATGCGCGTGCCCACATGCTCGGCTTGCATGCGCATCTGCTCCATCAGCCAGGGACCCTGGATGACATCCGCGAAGCCTGGATAATTCTCCACGTCCGTGGTGATCATCAGCTGGCCGCCGGGCTGGAAACCCGAGATCAGAACGGGCTCGAGCATGGCCCGGGCTGCATAGATCGCCGCCGTATAGCCGGCCGGGCCGGAGCCGATGATGATGAGTTTGGCATGGGTATGGGTCATCGAAGTCTCTCCGGTCCATCGGGCGCGGCGGCAAGTCCGAGGGCGCGGCGATGAGTGGCCACGCCTTGGGCAATGGCGTTGGCAATGTCAAAGGTTGAATTTAGAGGCTTGTAGGGGCTGCCTTCAAGCCGACCACGAAAACCATGCACAATTCCATCGGCTTTCAAGCCGCGAAGGAAGGTGTCGAGTTTGGGATGGCCCCCGTGAAGTTCGAAAACCAGCACGGGAACGCCCGTGGCCGCGGCTTCGCCGATCATATTGAACGAATCCGCCGTCACGACGATGAAATCGGCGAGCGCCAGCATCGCCACATATGGGTTGGAACCTTCGCCGTCGAAGAAGAAGCCGCCGATGCTGCCGCGCCAGGTCCCTGAGGCTGTCGCGGAGGGCTTCGGGTGTTCGTCGCGACACGGTTATCATCAGGCCCGCGCCCGTCTTCGCAAGGGTTGCCAGATCGCCCGCGAAACGCGCCACGTCGGCATCCTTGAAGCGATGATGACGGCTGTTGCCTCCCGCCAGCACCGCTACGCGCGGTTGGGGGAGAGCGGCCAGGCGCTCGTCCGGAACCGCTCGGGCGAGCGCGAGACGCTCCGGCGAGACCCGGTGCGGGGGTGTCAGGGTATTGAGGACATTCGGGCCGCGGATGCGGTCATAGCTCGGCGCCCAGATGAGATCGGCAGCATTCGGTCCAGTGCGGGGGTCCTTCAGGAACACCGTATAGGTCCGGCCGCCGGACGC
The DNA here is from genome assembly GCA_963828985.1 of uncultured Alphaproteobacteria bacterium. GTDB lineage: Bacteria > Pseudomonadota > Alphaproteobacteria > Rhizobiales > Beijerinckiaceae > Microvirga. Next base: position 21,893 of record CAWHGT010000003.1, on the reverse strand, counting down.
GTGCTTGATGAACCGCAAATACGGGACCGAGCGGCGGCCCGACGCGATGACGATGTCCGGGAAGGGTGGTGCGAGCGGAGAATTATGCGCGCCCGGCCGTTCGCCCGGATCGATCGGCCCCCACGGCATGAGCCAGCTGAATGGCGCGCGAGGGCGGACGCGCCGGACTTCCGGATGGAGACCAATCGCTTCGGCGACGCTGAGCGCCTGCAATTCATCCCCGGCCTTGCCATCGGTCAGCACCCAGGAGGTGAGCGGAACCGAGAGGGTCATGGTCCTTCGCCTGCGCAACAATCGATCACGGTGCCTGTGGAGTTCATAAGGTTCGTTGCGATGGGGCGGATGGGGCTGCTTGTGTCCATCGTCTACACCGTCTACTCACCCGAGACGAGCTTTTCTCGGGAAGATCACGTGCGCGGACGCCTCGATTCCATCGACTGGGCCATTCTCAAAGAACTACAGGCGGATGGCAGCATCACGAATGTGGAGCTGGCGCGGCGCGTGGGCCTTTCGGCTCCTCCGTGCCTTCGCCGGGTAAGGGCGCTCGAAAGCGCGGGAATCATCAAGGCCTATCGGGCGATGCTCGATCCCAAGGCGCTCGGCTTCGAGATCGTCTGCTTTGCCATGGTGCAGCTCGCCGTCCAGGGGCAGACCGAGCTCAAGGCGTTCGAGGATCACATTACCGAATGGCAGGTCGTGCGCGAATGCTGGAAGCTTTCGGGCGACATCGACTTCATTCTGAAATGCGTGGCGCCGAATCTCGGCGCCTTCCAGGCCTTTGTGTCGGACCTGACGTCGCTTCCCAACGTCCGCAACGTGAGGACCGCGCTTGCCCTCGACATGATCAAGGACGAGCCGCTGATTCCGATCGAGGACGGGGCCGAGATCAGCTGATCAATTCACGCCGAAGCCAGCGCACGTAATGCTGCGCGACTGCGATCGCGCGGCCTTGCTCGTTCGGGTTGATGGCGCTGGTGTTGACAGCGAGCACGGCCAGCTGTGGATGCCTGGCGAGGATTTCGCCGCGCGGTCCTACCGCCAGCGCTTCACCGTTGACCGAATCGGTGCCGCCTCCCGAGCCTCCCCCGCGCCAACGATCGCCGCCCCCGCCGTCTGGACTGGACGTGAGGTCAACCTCCGTGACGCGGACGATGAGGCGCGGGCCGCGCGGATCGACCCGATCGGCGAAGGACCGTCCGAGCTCATGGAGGGTCGCTGCTGCCACGAGGTCGGCGAACGGGCCGAGACCCTTGGCCTTCAGCACGCTCACATCCACGGCGAACGAGGAGAAAAACTGCGGGAAAGCCTGGGCTCTCGCAGCCGACGCCAAGGGGACCAGAGCGGCGCCGAGACCGGCCACGAAGGTTCGACGTGAGAGACTGGACATTGTCCGAACTTTCATCAGTCGCCCCCACCCATGCTATCGGTCAGCCGAATTTGACGCCAACCACCTCGTAGGATTTGCCCCCACCGGGCGTGACGACCTCGACGGTGTCGCCGACCGTCTTGCCCATCAGCGCGCGCGCGATGGGAGACGAGATCGAGACGCGGCCGGAGCGGACATCCGCCTCGGGGTCGCCGACGATCTGGTAGGTCTTCTCTTCCTCGGTGTCCTCGTCGACGAGCTTGACGACGGCGCCGAACTTGATTCGGTCGCCGGACAGCTTCGACACGTCGATGACCTCCGCGCGGGAGATCAGGCTCTCCAGTTCGAGAACGCGGCCTTCGTTGAGGGATTGCGCCTCCTTGGCCGCATGATACTCGGCATTTTCCGACAGGTCGCCCAAAGCGCGGGCTTCCGAAATCGCCTGAATGATCCGCGGGCGGTCAACCTGCTGGCGCTGCCTGAGCTCTTCCTCGAGCGCGGCGTGCCCCTTGATTGTCAGCGGAACCTTTTCCATCGTTCGTCTCGTTCTAAAAAGAGGTACGAGGCCGCCGTTTCCGACGCCCTCGCTCATCAACGAAAACTTCCCTGAAGCTTCGCAGTTCCGTGTGGAGGCTCGCGCTTCAGGCGAAGTAGTCCTGAAGCGGCCGAACCTCGAGATCGCCGCCCAGATAGGCCTTTATGCCCTCGGCCGCCGCGATCGACCCTGCAAGAGTGGTATAGTAGGGCACCTTATGCAAGAGGGCGGCCTGGCGCAGGGAGCGGGAATCCGACAGGGCGCCCGCACCCTCGGTGGTGTTGAAGACGAGCTGGATATCGCCGTTCTTGATCGCGTCCACCACATGCGGACGTCCCTCCAGAACCTTGTTGATACGGCTCGCCTTGACGCCGTTTTCCGCCAGGAACCTCTGGGTTCCCGTGGTGGCGACGATGCGGAAACCGCTTTCCTCCAGCGCCTGGATGGTCGGCAGGATGCGGGCCTTGTCCTTGTCCCGCACCGATACGAACACCACCCCGGTCTTTGGGACGTGCGTTCCGGAGCCGAGCTGGCTCTTGGCGAAAGCGACGCCGAAGCTGCGATCGAGGCCGATGACTTCGCCGGTGGAGCGCATCTCGGGTCCGAGCAGGACGTCGACCCCGGGGAACCGCGCGAACGGAAACACCGCCTCCTTGACGCCGATATGGCCGAGCTCCTTCGCCACGAGGCCGAAATGAGCGAGGCTCTCGCCCGCCATAATCCGCGCCGCGATCTTGGCGATGGGCTCGCCGATGACCTTGGCGACGAACGGGATCGTGCGCGACGCGCGGGGGTTTACTTCCAGCACGTAGATGTCGCCGTCCTTGATGGCGTATTGGACGTTCATCAGCCCGCCCACATTGAGCGCGAGCGCCAGCGCCTTGGTCTGGCGCTCAAGCTCCGCCAAAATCTCCCGCGACAGGGAGCGGGGCGGCAGCGAGCAGGCGGAATCGCCCGAATGGATGCCCGCCTCCTCGATATGCTCCATGATGCCAGCGACGAAGACATCCTTGCCGTCGCACAGGCAATCCACGTCCACCTCGATGGCGTCGGACAGATAGCGATCGAACAGCAGGGGGTTCTTGCCCAGGACCGTGTTGATCTGGCCGGTCTTGTCGTTGGGATAGCGCGATTTGACATCCGACGGGATCAGGCTCGGCAGGGTGCCGAGCAGATAATCCTCGAACTGCACCTCGTCGCGGATGATCGCCATCGCACGGCCGCCGAGCACGTAGGACGGCCGCACCACGAAAGGCAGGCCGAGCTCGGTGGCGATCAGGCGGCTCTGCTCGACCGAATAGGCGATGCCGTTCTTGGGCTGCTTCAGGTGCAGCTTGTCGAGCAGGCGCTTGAACCGGTCCCGGTCCTCCGCGAGGTCGATGGCATCCGGCGAGGTGCCGAGGATCGGCACGTTATTCTCCTCGAGCGCCCGCGCGAGCTTCAGCGGCGTCTGGCCGCCGAACTGCACGATGACGCCGTGCAGCGTTCCGTTCGAGCGCTCGGTCTCGATGATCTCCAGCACATCCTCTTCGGTGAGCGGCTCGAAATAAAGCCGGTCCGAGGTGTCGTAATCGGTCGAGACGGTCTCCGGATTGCAATTGACCATGATGGTCTCGTAGCCCGCATCCTTGAGCGCGAAGCAGGCATGGCAGCAGCAATAATCGAACTCGATGCCCTGGCCGATCCGGTTCGGGCCGCCGCCCAGGATGATGACCTTCCGGGCGTCCGTGGGACGCGCCTCGTCGGCCGGCATGCCGGCGAACGGCGCCGTGTAGGTCGAGTACATGTAGGGGGTCGGCGAGGCGAACTCGGCCGCGCAGGTATCGATCCGCTTGAAAACCGGACGCACCCCGAGGGAACGGCGCAGAGCCCGCACCTCGATTTCGGTGGTGTGGGTCAGGACCGCCAGCCGGGCGTCGGAAAAACCCATCGCCTTGAGGTGGCGGAATGCGCCGGCGGTACGGGGAACGCCGTGCGCCTTCACCTTGGCTTCCAGATCGACGATGGCCTGCAATTGCTCCAGGAACCAGCGGTCGATCTTGCAGCTGTCATAGACCTCGTCGTGGCTGACGCCGAGACGGAGGGCCTGGGCGACCTTCAGCAGGCGATCAGGCGTCGGGGTGCCGAGCGCAGCCTTGATGGCGTTGCGGTCGTCGCCCTTGCCGAGCCCCTCGATCTCGATCTCGTCGAGCCCCTGGAGGCCGGTTTCGAGCGAGCGCAGGGCCTTCTGCAGGGATTCCGGAAATGTCCGTCCGATGGACATGGCTTCGCCGACCGATTTCATGGCGGTGGTCAGCGTCGGTTCCGCGCCGGGGAATTTCTCGAACGCGAAACGCGGGATCTTGGTCACCACGTAATCGATGGTGGGCTCGAACGAGGCCGGGGTCGCCCCGCCCGTGATGTCGTTGGCGATCTCGTCCATGGTGTAGCCGACGGCGAGCTTCGCCGCGACCTTGGCGATGGGAAAGCCGGTCGCCTTCGAGGCAAGGGCCGACGAGCGCGACACGCGCGGGTTCATCTCGATGACGATCATGCGGCCGTTTTCGGGATTCACGGCGAATTGCACGTTGGAGCCGCCCGTCTCGACGCCGATCTCGCGCAGAACCGCCAGCGAGGCGTCGCGCATGATCTGGTATTCCTTGTCGGTGAGCGTCAGCGCGGGCGCGACGGTGATGGAATCGCCCGTGTGGACGCCCATCGGATCGATGTTCTCGATGGAGCAGACGATGATGCAGTTATCCGCCTTGTCGCGGACGACCTCCATCTCGTATTCCTTCCAGCCGAGCACGCTCTCCTCGATCAGCACCTCATTGGTGGGTGACGCGTCGAGGCCGCGCTCGACGATGTCGAGGAATTCCTCACGGTTGTAGGCGATGCCGCCGCCCGTCCCGCCCATGGTGAAGGACGGGCGCAGGATGGCCGGAAGCCCGACTTCCGAGAGCGCCAGCAGCGCTTCGCCCATGGCGTGTTCCTGATAGCGCTTGCGGCGCTCGTTCTCGCCGGCGTTCCATTTGAGCTCGTAGCTCGCGATGATCCGCTTCTTGTCGCCGGGATGAAGGTCGAGCTGTTCGAGGCGCGCCAGTTCGGCGAGATACGCGTCGCGGTCGGCCTTTTTCAGCGCCGAGGCGTTGGCGAGACGGGATTTCGGCGTGTCGAGGCCGATCTTGGTCATCGCCTCGCGGAAAAGCTGACGATCCTCGGCCTTGTCGATGGCCTCGGCCGTGGCGCCGATCATCTCCACATTGTACTTGTCGAGGATGCCCATTTTCTTGAGCGACAGCGCGCAGTTCAGCGCGGTCTGGCCGCCCATCGTCGGCAGAAGCGCGTCGGGGCGCTCCTTCTCGATGATCTTGGCGACGATCTCCGGGGTGATCGGCTCCACGTAGGTGGCGTCCGCAAGATCCGGGTCCGTCATGATCGTCGCCGGGTTGGAATTCACCAGGACGATTCGGTATCCCTCTTCCTTCAGGGCCTTGACGGCCTGTGTGCCCGAATAATCGAACTCGCAGGCCTGCCCGATGATGATCGGGCCCGCGCCGATGATGAGAATGGAAGAGATATCGGTCCGTTTCGGCATTGGTCACCCGTGTCCAGCCGCGCGACCGCATGATGCGGCGCTCTTCGCGCAGCCGGGATGTTGTCAGATTGAAGGTTGAGAGAGGCTCTTACACGGGCTTCCCGTTCAAAGGAAGTGGCTTGGCGCGGTTATACGGACTTCACCGCACGCTCCGGACGGGATATCGAACCCGGGTGAGCCGCTTTCCCACCCCTTCGATCCTTGCCCGTCAGTTCGCCGCCTTCTTCGGCGTCGGGATTGCCGCCGCCATCGTCCATTACGGCCTCTTGATCGCCCTCGTGGAGGGAATCGCGGCCGAACCGGTGCCCGCAACGCTGCTGGGCTATGTCGCCGGGGGCCTCGTCTCCTATGCGCTCAACCGCCGCCACACCTATGAGAGCACTCGTCCGCACCGCGAGGCCACCTGGCGCTTCGCCCTGGTGGCCTTCGTGGGATTTCTCCTGACCTGGGGCTTCATGCACGCATTTGTGGAGTGGATGGGCGCGCCTTATCTGCCGGCGCAGCTTGTGACCACCGGCATCGTGATGCTGTGGAGCTTTGCGGCGCACAAGGCGTGGACGTTTGCGTGAGCCTTGGCGCCTAGGCCGCAGCGCGACCTCGCCACGAACGTCATACGCGCCTGATTATGCCCGAGATTGCGGGCCGACCGTTCCGCCGCGAACCCTGCCTCATCCAGGATCTCCAGCATTTCGGCTTCGCCGTATTGCGCCAGTCCGATTTCGTCGCGGATCTTGCGGTAATCCGAGAGGGCTGTGCGCCCGAGGCCGACCAGGGCGGATCTCAGGAAGCCGCCCTGCCAGGCGAAAGACAGCAGCGCCTTGGCGTCGACCAGCGGAGAGAGGCCGGGCGGCACCACGTCCGCGATGACCAGACGGCCGTCGGTTTTGAGCTTGCTCTTCCACAGCTTCAGAAGCCCGCGCAGCTCCTCGAGCGACAGGTATTGCAGCAGGGAATTGACCACGATCAGGTCGAGAGAGCCATCGGGGATGGCCGAAACCTCGTCGGGAGAGAGGATGGTCACCTTGGCGTTGGTTGCGAGCCTTTCCTGCAGGCGGTCGCGCACCAGCACAGCCGCGTCGCTGAGGTAGAGGTGCCCGCTTCGCGCGGCGATCCGGTCGGCGAACAGGGCCTCCCCGCTGCCGTAGTCGAGCACGCGAGCCTCGCGCGACGGGATCAGCGCGATGATGTCGTCCGCCACCAGCCGGTAATGCAGCAGCTTGTGACGCTCTCCCGAATAAATCGGGGTGTCCTGATTCCAGTAGTCGCGCCAGTTCATGAAATCAGGTGCTCCGGGGGACGATCCCGGCGAACCCTGCCGCAGAGCGCAGCCGCGTTCAATCCACCAGAATGATAGCTAGGCCGCAAGACCCAGGAATATTGCGGCCACCGCGCGGTCGATGGAGACATAGAAGAGCACGAAGGCGACGAGCGCCGCGACGCCGAATTCGGCCGCCTGGTTCTTCAGGATCTGGAACTGGCGCAGGGCATTCTGCCCGAAGAGGCTCAGGAGCCACGCCGCCGCAAGGACTGTGGGGAAGACGAACAGGAACGACCAGGTGCTCTCGACGTGTCCCGAATAATTCGGATCGAGCAGGGGACGAATGTTGCGGACCCACGGAGCGTAGAATGTGGCCGAAAACGAGGTCAGCCACGCCAACGCGACGGCAATTCCCAGATGAAATACGAAAAGGCTGTGAAATTTGCTGAACTGCCCAGCGTCGTCATTAAGCGTCATGTGTAAAAGCCCCAGGGACGGTCCGGATCGTCCACCTTTATGGTTAACGAGCCGTTACCGTGAAGGGAGCTTTGGCGCAATCGGCGCGTTGTCGCGCCTCGTTTAGGGAGGTCAGGCGCGACGCCCGGTCTTGCCGTCCTCCATCATCTTGACGAAGCGGTCGAACAGGTAGTGGCTGTCCTGCGGGCCGGGCGAGGCCTCGGGGTGATATTGCACCGAGAAGGCGGGACGGTCGGTCAGCGCGATGCCGCAATTGGAGCCGTCGAACAGCGACGTGTGCGTCTCGACCGCATTCGCCGGCAGGGTGGCGGGATCGACGGCGAAACCGTGGTTCATGGACGTGATCTCCACCTTGCCGGTGGTCCGGTCCTTGACCGGGTGATTCGCGCCGTGGTGGCCCTGGTGCATCTTCATGGTCTTGGCGCCGACGGCGAGGCTCAGCATCTGGTGTCCGAGGCAGATGCCGAAGGTCGGGATTTTCTCGTCCAGAACGCGCTGGATCACCGGCACGGCGTATTCGCCGGTCGCCGCCGGGTCGCCGGGGCCATTGGACAGAAAGACGCCGTCGGGCTTCAACGCGAGAATGTCTTCGGCCGACGCGGTCGCGGGAACCACCGTGACGTCGCAGCCGGCTTCGGTCAGGAGGCGCAGGATATTGCGCTTCACCCCGTAATCGATCGCCACCACGTGGTGCCTTGATTCGCCGGCTGGACGATAGCCCTTCGCCCAGAATCCAGGTGCCCTCATTCCAGTCGAAGCGCTGCGCGCTGGTGACGAGCGGCACGAGGTCGAGGCCGTCCATGGAGGTGGCGCTCGCAGCGCGCGCCTTGAGGGCCGCGATATCGAAATTTCCATCGGGATCGTGGGCGATGACCGCATTCGGCATGCCGGTATCGCGGATCAGGGCGGTCAGGGCCCGGGTGTCGACGCCTGTGAGGCCGACGATCCCGCGGCTTTTAAGCCAGCCGTCGAGATGCCGGGAGGCACGCCAGTTCGACGGCTCGGTGACGGCGGCCCCGAGGATCGCACCCCGCACTCCGGACGAGGAGGCAGCGTTGACGCTCTCGGTGTCTTCGTCGTTGGTGCCCACATTGCCGATATGCGGGAACGTGAAGGTGATGATCTGACCCGCATAGGAAGGGTCGGTCAGGATTTCCTGATAGCCGGTCATGGCGGTGTTGAAGCAGACCTCGCCGGTCGCCTCGCCTTCGGCGCCGATGCCGAAACCTTCGAGAACGGTCCCGTCCTGGAGCACGAGAAGGGCGGTCGCGCGCGGCTCCGACCAGCCATCCGAGGAGCTCCCGGCGGCGTGTTTATCTTGCAGCATCGTCATGATCTCTTTAAGTCCCAGGCCAACGGGCCGCGCTTGAGCAAGCCACCATGGGCCGCTTTTGAACTATTGCTGTGACTTAAGGGGCCGCTCGCGCCACGTCAACGCTCGAACCCATACCATTAGAGGAGATGCGCCATGCGCGAACGTTTCACGACTGAAATGAAAGAGGCCATGAAGGCCGGCGACAAGCGCAAGCTCGGCACGGTCCGGCTGATCCAGGCGGCGCTGAAGGACAAGGACATCGAGGCGCGGGGAGCCGGTCGCGGCCCTTCGACCGAGGACGAAATTCTGGCCCTGCTCCAGAAAATGATCAAGCAGCGCCAGGAATCGATGGTGATGTACGAGCAGGGCAACCGTCCCGAACTCGCTCAAGCAGGAAAAGGAAGAGGCCGACATCATCGCCTCCTTCCTTCCCAAGCAGATGAACGAAGCCGATACCAAGACCGCCGTCGAAGCCGCCATCGCGGAAACCGGCGCCGCCTCCATGAAAGACATGGGCAAGGTCGTGGGCCTTCTGCGCGACAGATACGCCGGCCAGATGGATTTCGGCCGGGCGAGCGGCCTGGTGAAGGAATTGCTGCCGAAGGGGTGAGGGGGTCGCACTGACCTGAGCCTCATCTTTAATCCTTCGCGTCGCAGCCTTTGGCTGCTCTCAGGATGAGGGACGGGAGGCCGTCGAGGCATGCTCGTCGAACTGCTTCATTCTCCCGATTTGCTGCTAGTCTGACAGTGCCCTTGGAGACGAACGAGCCTTGCGCTACCCGCCCCAGATCCTCGAGGAAATACGGGCCCGCCTGCCGACTTCCGCGGTGGTGGGGAAGCGTGTGCGGTTGAAAAAGGCGGGGCGGGAATGGCGGGGCTTGTCGCCGTTCAACGCCGAGAAGACGCCGTCCTTCTACGTCAACGACCAGAAGCAGTTCTACCACTGCTTCTCGTCCGGCAAGCACGGCGACATCTTCTCGTTCGTGATGGAGACGGAGGGGCTTTCCTTCCCCGAGGCGGTTGAGCGTTTGGCTGCCGAGGCGGGCGTGACCCTGCCGAAGATGACGCGGGAGGACGAGGAGCAGGAGGTCCGCCGCAACAGCCTGTACGACGTGATGGATCTGGCGACGGAATTCTTCGAGGCCTCGCTGAAGGGTCGTTTCGGCGTCAAGGCGCGCGATTACCTCGTCGGACGCTCCTTGAGCCCGGAAACGCAGGCGCGCTTCCGCATCGGCTATGCGCCGCCGGACCGCTATTCCCTGCGCGACCATCTGGCCGCCAAGGGCGTGCCCACGGCGATGATGGAGGAGGCGGGCCTTCTGGTCACCGCCGAAGACCTCAAGGTCCCCTACGATCGTTTTCGCGATCGCATCATGTTTCCCGATCTGGGACGTTCGCGGCCGGATCGTCGCCTTCGGCGGCCGCGCCATGAGCGCCGATGCGCCGGCGAAATATCTCAACTCGCCGGACACGCCGCTCTTCAACAAGGGCCGGCTGCTCTACAATTATCATCAGGCCCGCAAACCCGCCCATGACCGCGGAACCGTGATCGCGGTCGAGGGCTATGTGGACGTGATCTCGCTCAGCGTCGCGGGCTTTCACAATGCGGTGGCGCCCTTGGGAACGGCCCTGACCGAGGACCAGCTCGCCCTGCTGTTTCGCCTCAGCGACGAGCCGACCCTATGCTTCGACGGCGACAAGGCCGGCCGCCGGGCGGCGTTCCGGGCGGTGGACACCGCCTTGCCCAATCTCGTGGCTGGAAAATCCCTTCGCTTCGCCCTGTTGCCCGAGGGGCAGGACCCGGACGATCTCGCCCGCTCCGGCGGCCCGGCCGCGATCGAACGCGTGCTGGCAAGCGCCCGTCCGCTGGTCGATATCCTGTGGGCGCGGGAGATCGAGGTCGGTCCCCTCGACACGCCGGAAAGGCGGGCCGGCCTCGAGCGGCGGCTTCGCGAATCACTTGCGCTGATTCGGGACGAGACGTTGCGGCGATACTATCGGGAGGATATCGAGAGCCGGATTTCGGCGTTGAATCCGGATTCGCGGCAGAATCGATTCCAGCGCCAGCCCGGAGGCCAGAGGTGGGATCGCCGGGGTCCGGCCCCGACCACCCCCAATGCCCGACTGAGCGTCAGCCCGCTCCTGGCGCAAAGCACCTTGTTCATGGGCGGGGGCACGGAAAGCCCCCGCGAAGCGGTGATCCTGTGCGTGTTTCTGGCCCACCCAGAATTGCTGCAGAATCACGCTGAAACCCTTGCGGAGATTGAACTTGAGGGCAAAGCCGCCGGCGCTTTTCGGAAGTTTTTGCTGGACGGAGCGGCAAGCGGGGAGGCCGTCGACGCCGGTGTGATGCAGACCCGGATGGAACGTGCCGGGCTGACCTCGGCGGCCGAGAAGCTGACCTCCCAGGTCCGCCCCGGAGACCGCTGGATGCTCGACATTCACGCCGATTCATTGCGGCTTGAGGACGCATTGAGGCAGGCCATCACCTTGCATCGCCGCGCACGCACGTTACATAGCGAGCTTCGGGCTGCTGAACGCGCGCTCGCCGAAGAGGACAACGAGGCCAATCTCGCCTGGCTGCGAGAGGTCCAAAATCAACTGTCCTCGGTTGAGGGTGCGGAGGCCGACTCGGACAACGGGGTTGTCCACCGCGACCACTGACGGCCCGGGGTCAGGGATGCGGGAGGTCGGTGCGATGCAGATCGGGCGGGATGGTTAACGGTTAGTCAAGCGACTCACTGTTTAGGTATTGGATTGAATTTCGGGTGGTGAGGCTTACACGCTTCGCCGCCCATTCGCGCATCACGGTTTCAATCGGGAAGCCGCTGGAGCGCCGGAGTTGGGCAAAGCATGGCGACGAAGGCAACCGAACGGGACGAAGGCGAGACAGCGGCACCGGAGCAACAGAGCGACGGGCCACTTCTGGACCTGAGCGATGCCGCCGTAAAACGGATGATCAAGCTCGCGAAAAAACGCGGGTATGTGACCTATGACGAGCTGAACGAGGTCCTGCCGTCGGAGGAGTTCTCCTCGGAGCAGATCGAGGACGTGCTCGGGCAACTGTCCGAAATGGGCATCAACGTGGTCGAATCCGAAGAGGCGGAAGAGGGCGAGAAGCCCGAGGCCGAGGAGGAGGAAGCCGAAAGCGGCGACCTCGTCGAGACCTCGCAGGCCCGCGCCGTCGTGGTGCGCGAGACCACCACCAAGGAGCCGACGGACCGCACCGACGATCCGGTGCGCATGTACCTGCGCGAGATGGGCTCGGTCGAGCTTCTCTCCCGCGAGGGCGAAATCGCCATCGCCAAGCGCATCGAGGCCGGCCGCGAGGCGATGATCGCGGGTCTGTGCGAAAGCCCGCTGACCTTCCAGGCGATCATCATCTGGCGCGACGAACTGGTCGAAGGCCGGGTTCTCCTGCGCGACATCATCGATCTCGAGGCCACCTATGCGGGTCCCGAGGGCAAAGGCGCGCCGCGGATCGACGGTGAGGTCGAGGCTGAGGCCGAGGGCGAAGGCGAGACCCCCGAGGGCGAGACCCCGCCGGACGATCTCGATGACGACGACATGGAGAACAACGTTTCGCTCTCCGCCATGGAAAGCGAGCTGAAGCCGCGCGTGCTCGAAACCTTCGATTCGATCGCCGACAACTACAAGAAGCTGCGCCGGCTGCAGGTCGAGCATGTGGAACAGCGCATGCAGAACAAGCAGCTGACCCCGGCCCAGGAGCGCAAGTACAAGACCCTGAAGAGCGATATCGTCACCAGCGTCAAGTCGCTCTCGCTCAACAACAACCGCATCGAAGCCCTGGTCGAGCAGCTCTACGACATCAACAAGCGCCTCATCTCCCATGAGGGCCGCCTGATGCGCTTTGCCGAGAGCCATGGCGTCGCCCGCGACGAATTCCTGAAGCATTGGCAGGGCTGGGAACTCGACCCCAAATGGGTGCTGCGCGTCTCCAAGCTCGGCGGCCGGGGCTGGAAGGATTTCGTCGCCAAGGGCAAGGAACAGATCCACGATCTGCGCGAGCAGATCCACAATCTGGCCTCCGAGACCGGTCTGGAAATCCAGGAATTCCGCCGCATCGTCCTGATGGTCCAGAAGGGCGAGCGCGAAGCCCGGCAGGCCAAGAAGGAGATGATCGAGGCCAACCTGCGCCTCGTGATCTCGATCGCCAAGAAGTACACCAATCGCGGCCTGCAATTCCTGGACCTGATCCAGGAAGGCAATATCGGCCTCATGAAGGCGGTCGATAAGTTCGAGTATCGCCGCGGCTACAAGTTCTCGACCTATGCCACCTGGTGGATCCGGCAGGCGATCACCCGCTCGATCGCCGATCAGGCTCGCACCATCCGCATCCCGGTGCACATGATCGAGACGATCAACAAGATCGTCCGCACGTCGCGCCAGATGCTGCACGAGATCGGCCGCGAGCCGACCCCGGAGGAACTCTCCGAAAAGCTCGCCATGCCGCTCGAAAAGGTCCGCAAGGTCCTGAAGATCGCCAAGGAGCCGATCTCGCTCGAAACCCCCATCGGCGACGAGGAGGATTCGCATCTCGGCGACTTCATCGAGGACAAGATGGCGATCCTGCCCATCGACGCCGCGATCCAGTCGAACCTGCGCGAGACCACCACGCGGGTGCTGGCTTCGCTCACGCCCCGCGAGGAGCGCGTGCTGCGCATGCGCTTCGGCATCGGCATGAACACCGACCACACCCTCGAGGAGGTCGGCCAGCAATTCTCGGTCACCCGCGAGCGTATCCGGCAGATCGAGGCCAAGGCCCTGCGCAAGCTCAAGCATCCGTCGCGCAGCCGGAAGCTACGGAGCTTCCTCGACAATTAGGCAATTAAAAAAGGCGGGCTTCGGTCCGCCTTTAGTTTGCGGTCGGCCGCAGGTCCTTGATCAGGTGCCTTTCGGGCGCAGCATGCTGCCGGCGATAGCCGGCTGCAGTGTAAAATCGCAAAGCGGTTTCCGTGCTTTCCAGCGTGCAGGTAGCGCAGCCTGACTGCCTTGCCCGCTCCTCAAGCGCAATCAGCAATGCCTTGCTGATTCCCTCGAAGCGGGCTTCAGGCGCCACGTAATTGAGCGTGACTTCTCCGGCAGCGGTCATGGCTGCGACCCCCACGATGCCACGAGCATCCTCCGCGACGTAGACGTGGCTCGCGCGTGTCCAGGCGGCAACGTTCTCTTTTGTCTTATTTCCTATCCAGCGGGCGAGGAAGGCCTCGTCATTCCGGTGGTCCAACTCACAGAGTTGCGTGATCGACCGGCGCAGCACCGCGGCGGCGGCCTCCGCATCCTCCAACTTGGCAGGGCGAATTCTCATGGGTACATTATAGCGTTATAAAAAGATCGCTCAAAGCTCAAGACATCGTGAGAAATGCAGTGCCGCCGATCACAATGGCCGCGGTGCTTGCGGCGGTGACCACCCAGCCTGCCTTGGTTGTCCCAAGCCCGAAGGTCATCCCAGCCTTGACGACGGTGTTCACCGCCACCGCGATGCCGATCGATTCCGCTGCCGTGACGATCGCGATGGTGTCGCGCGACAGCCGCGCGAGCGACAAGGTGATGGCGTCCACATCGGCAAGACCGGACAATGCCGCAAGGACCGTCAACGCGTTCTCGCCGAAAGCGGCGATCAGCCACTTGGCCATGAGGCTGATGAGGGCGATGAGTGCCGCAAGCTTCAGCGCCGTGGCGAGGTCGAAGGGCGTCTTGAGCCTGATGGCCGGACTGGTGTCTGCGCGGCGGCGATTGACCAGGAAGAGCACCGCGCCAACCACCATCAGCACGACCGCGCCCGAACCGAGAGGCCAGAGCAGGGGCAGCAGGAGCGCTTGATTGAGGCTGCTGGCGACGATCAGAACGCGGATCACCATCACGGCGCCGGACAACAAGATCCCGCCGGCAACGATCGGACTGGCGCCGGGATGCTCCCGGGCAAGGCGCGCTAGAGTCAGCGTGGTGGCGGTCGACGAGGCCAAGCCCCCTGCCAGCGCCACGACGGCGATGCCGGACTGGCTGCCCATTACCCTCATGGCGATGTACCCCACGAACGATATCCCGGCGATAATGATGGCGAGCAGCCAGATCTCGGCCGGGTTGATCGCATCCCAGGGATCGACAGCACGATCGGGAAGCAGGGGCAGGGCGAGGAACGTCATGGCGAGAAGGATCAGCGCGGCGCGGATCTCGATCCAGCTGAGCGTTCGAAGCCAGCTGTGAAGCGGCTGTTTGAGGGCGAGTATCAGCGTCACGGCGACAGCTACCGCGATGGCAATCCGCACTTCTCCGACCACCGCATAAGCGCCAAGCGCGAAGGCGAGCATTCCGGCGACGACACCGGTGACGCTGAAATTCCGCTCCGCGCGCGCCTCCAGCCAGGCGAAGGCACAGAAACCGAGCGCGAAGGCGAAGAACGCAAATCCCAGAAAGACCTGGCTCGTCGCTCCCGCAAGAGTGGCGGAAAGGCTGCCCAAAAGAGACGACAGGGTGTAGGTGCGAAGGCCTGCGGTGCGCTCGCCCTCGGCCTCTTCCCGCTGTCGCCAGCCTCGCTCGAGGCCAATGAGCAAACCGATCGCCAAGGCTACGGCGAACCGGTAAAGGATGTCGCTCATGAGCGGACTCTCCGCGGGTGAGGTTTCTGCCGTAGGAAGCGACCGCAGTGCCGGTTCTTGATCTGCAGGCTAGCGCCAACGTGAGAAATCGGGCCGCCGACAGGCTGGCAACCCAGCATTGCGTAATCATCAGGGAACATTTTGCTGCGATCTGGTCTATAGGGATTTCGAGGAACGCTGACGAACTGCGAAAGGGGGTCCTCAACCCCCTCGAGAAGATACGCCATGGATACCAAATCCCCGATCACCCGCGCCGTGCCTGTGGACGCTGTGGCGTTACCCATTCTGGCGGCGATCAGCTTTTCCCACCTCCTGAACGACCTGATCCAGTCGCTTCTGCCGGCGATCTATCCCCTTCTCAAACAGACCTATCGGCTGGATTTCGGCCAGATCGGACTGATCACGCTGACGTTCCAGTGCACCGCCTCGTTGCTCCAGCCCCTCGTGGGCTATTTCACCGACAAGCAGCCGCGACCGTTTTCGCTGGTCATCGGGATGGGCTTCACGCTGACCGGTCTGCTCACCTTATCGCAGGCCTCGTCCTACGGGCTGCTCCTGCTGGCGGCCGGGCTCGTCGGCATGGGGTCGTCAGTGTTCCATCCGGAATCGTCGCGGGTCGCCCGCATGGCCTCCGGAGGCCGACACGGCTTCGCCCAATCGTTCTTCCAGGTCGGCGGCAATGCCGGCACGGCCATCGGGCCGCTGCTCGCCGCCTTCATCGTCGTGCCTTTCGGACAGCCGAGCATCGCGTGGTTTTCCGTGGTGGCGCTTCTGGCGATGGTGGTGCTGTACCGGGTCGGGCTTTGGTATCGGGCGCGCATCCTGCTGCTCCGCTCAAGGCCTCGTTCTGCCGAACCGAGCGCGCATTCACACCCGCCGCAAGATCCTGATGTCGATCACCATTCTGATGCTGTTGACCTTCTCGAAGAACTTCTACACCGCCAGCATCACCAGCTACTTCACCTTCTACCTGATCGACCGATTCCAGCTCTCGGTTCAGGATGCCCAGTTCTACCTGTTCGTGTTTCTGTTCGCGGTTGCGGCCGGCACGCTTCTCGGCGGTCCGGTCGGCGATCGGTTCGGCCGCAAATACGTGATCTGGTTTTCGATTCTCGGCGTGCTGCCGTTCACGCTGGCGCTGCCCTACGCGAACCTGTTCTGGACCGGTGTCCTGAGCGTGCTCATCGGCCTGATCCTGGCCTCGGCATTCTCCGCCATCCTCGTCTATGCGACCGAACTCGTGCCGGGACGGGTCGGCGTCATCGCCGGATTGTTCTTCGGATTCTCGTTCGGCATGGGCGGTCTCGGCGCGGCGCTTCTCGGGCAGCTGGCCGACGCGACCAGCATCGCATTCGTCTACAAGATCTGCTCGTTCCTGCCCGCCATCGGTCTTTTGACGTTCTTCCTGCCGCATGAACGCCCGCGAGGCCGGTGATCCCGGTCAGCGCCAGGCGTAATTGAAGCTGATGCTGATGCGCTCGCTTTCGGCCTCGTTGACAGGAACCTCGTGGCGGAGCCAGCTCTCCCACAACAGCACTGTCCCGGCACGGGGCGCCACGTAGGCGAATTGCCGGTTCTCCGGCTTGGCCTTGGCCTTCCGCGGAGGCGCCGCCATCATGAAGCCGAGACGCGGATCCTCGAATTTCAGCGCGCTCGCGCCGTCCGGGATGGCGACGTAATAGGTGCCGCTCACCACCGAATGCGGGTGGATGTGGGAAGTATGGACGCCACCAGGAGGCAGGATGTTGATCCACAGGCTGTCGAGAACCAGCTTTCGCCCCTTCAGGTCGTATTCCAGCTCCTTGGCGAAGGCTGCCACATGCGTGTTCAACAGCTTGAGCAACTGCCCGAATGCCGGCACCCGCCAGGGCAGGTCGTTGAGCGACGCATAGGACGTGTAGCCTGGATAGCCGTTCTTCTCACACCAGCGCTGCCCTGCTTCGTCGTCCTCCGCGATCGACAGGCTCGCGGCCTCGATCTCTCCGTTCAGGGCCGTGTGCCTGGGGTCGTCCAGCTCGGCGCGATAGATCTTGGTGACGAAGAGAGTTCTCGAGGCTCGACATGGTTCGTCCTGAAATCTGGCGGGAGCAGCTGCCGCTCTAGCCCTCGCGTGGAAGCCTGTCAAAACGAAAGCTGCGGGCGGGTGCAAACTCACCTATGCTGGTTTGCAGCTTCTCTCGCGCTTGCAGGTCCGCGCCCTGAAACCCACCTTGGCGATATGAATCTCTCCTCCGCTCTTCTCACCGACAAGATCGCAACTGCCCGGAACCTCGGACCCGAGACTTTGGGCCAGACTATCGCGTTGCGGGATTGGCTCGTGACGAGCGCCGTCCAGCTCCAGGATCCCAACGAGCTGCTGACCGGGTTCATCGAACGGCTGCGGGATATGGGTATCCCCATCGACCGCGCGGCTTCCGCCGTCGAGGCGCTTCATTCCGAATATGCGGGGATCGGGCGTTTCTGGACCCACGAAGAGGGCACCGTGGTGCGCTACCTTCCGCACGGGGACCAGCGCGGCCTCGTTTATATGTCGAGCCCCTTTGCCCACGTGAACCGCACCGGCGAGTGGCTGGAGCTCGATCTCGATGAAACGCCGGACGAGATGTTCCCGATCCTGCCGGAGCTGAAGGCTCTCGGATATCGACACTATCTCACCATCCCGATGCAGTTCAGCAACGGCGCCAAGAATGCGATCTCGTTTGCGACGCGCTCTCCCGAGGGTTTCGACCAGCGGGCGATGACGGTCCTGCGCATGGTCATTCCCTCATTCACCCTCGTCTTCGAGTTGCGCGCCACCAGCAGCCGGCTCGATGAGGTCCTGCGCATCTATGTGGGTGAGGAGCCCCATAAGGCGATTCTGTCGGGCGCGATCCTGAGAGGGCAGGTGACGCGGATCCGGTCCGCCATCCTGTTCGCCGATATGCGCGACTACACCCGCATCTCCTCGACCCTCAGCCCGGAACACGCGGTCGAACTCCTGAACAATTACTTCGATTGCCTGGTGCCGCCCATCGAGGACGAGGGCGGCGAGGTGCTGAAATATCTCGGCGACGGCCTCCTCGCCATCGTTCGCGACCGGGGTGACGATACGGGCGGTGCGCCGCAGGCCGCTTTATCGGCCGCCACCAACGCGATCCGCCGGGTGCACGCGGCCAATAACGAGGGCCGCTTCCCGGTTCCGATCAATGTCGGCATCGCGCTCCATCACGGCGATGCCGCCTACGGCAATGTGGGTTCAGGGCGGCGGCTGGATTTCACCGTGATCGGCCGGGACGTCAATCTTGCAAGCCGGATCGCCGACCTCAACAAGATCCTGGGCGAGCCGCTTCTCATGTCGAAATCCTTCGTGGAGCACCTGTGGGGAAATCCGGTATCGCTGGGCTACCAGCAGATCGACGGGTTCGACGACGCCATCGAGGTTTACCGGCCCTGAGCCGAAATTCACCTGATCGACGACGACGCGACACCGTTGCGGAGCAACCCCTTTTGCCGCTACAAGCCAGCACCCTTTGGGATCAAAGGGCCTGTAGCTCAATGGTTAGAGCCGGCCGCTCATAACGGTCTGGTTCCCGGTTCGAGTTCGGGCGGGCCCACCACCCATTCCAGGCGAACCCGTTCTTTTCCGGGTCGGCGAGAGACGCGGGCGTTTTCAAAGGCTTGCCGTCATCGGCCTGTTTCCGCGAGCTGTCTCACCGGCGAAAATCGGTTCGTTCGCAGCCTGGATTTGGGGCCTGTTCTCCGGTGGTTTGGATGCACTTTCCGTCGTGGCGAACCGCCCGCGACAGAGACCGGTTCGCCGAGACCGAGAGATTCGGTTCGCAAATGTTCGATCCGGTCTGGGCGGATGCGGGTTCGTTGCGCCGATTTCCGACTGGACTTCAGGCGCCAACGACGCAATCCATGCTCCTGTCCTGAGCGCGTGAGCGCTCCCCGGGATCCAGCCCCGCCGGCCTCTGGCCGCGAGCGGGGTCGCGGTGGTGACGGCATGCCCGTCATTCGCACCCGAAAGGATCCCCAATGAAGCTCACCGATTCCCATCTCGTTCTGCTCAGCGCTGCCGCTCAGCACGACGCTCGTCTGATGCCGCGACCCGACCGCCTCACCGGCAAGGCGACCCGCTCCCTTGTCATCAGGCTGATCCGGGCTGGCCTTGTCGAGGAAGTGCCGGTCCGACACGACCAGCCCCACTGGAATGCGGACGACGACGCTCGTCCGGTGGGATTGAGGATCACGGACGCGGGCCTTGCCGCCATCGGTCTCGATGCGGCGGACGAAGCCGGTGCTCCTGCATCGATTGAGGATACCGGATCGCGGCCCGCCCGGGCTCCCCGCGCCGGCAGCAAGCAGGCCGTTGTGCTCGATCTGCTTACTCGCGAGGAGGGCGCCACCCTCGATGACCTGATGGCTGCAACCGGCTGGCTGCCGCACACAACCCGCGCCGCCCTGACCGGCTTTCGCAAGAAAGCCTATGCCGTCGCCCGGGGAAGGACGGGGAGGGCCGGACCGTCTACCGCGTCGACGCGGCTGGCGCGCCGGCGCTTTTAGGCAAGGAGGCCTGAGCGATGGCGCTGACCTCCACCGATAGGCCATCGATACCGGCGAAGGCCGGTGTCGACCTCGCCGTCAGAGATTGAAGCCCTGGCCACATCTCGACCTGCATCAACTTCGGATCCGCTGGCGCAAGCTGATGCGCAGCGCTCCTCCCGAGCATCTGTCCCGCAGCCTGCTCGTGCGGATCCTCGCCTACAAGATCCAGGCCAGAGTTCTCGGCGAACTCGATCGCGAGACGACCCGTTACCTCGATCGCGTCGCCAACGAGCAGGCGCGCCGGCGCCAGGCCGGGGAGAGGAGGGCGCTGAAGGCACCGCCTCCCGTCCCGCCTGTGCCGGTCAGCCGCCGGCTGAAGGAGGGCACCCTGCTCGCCCGTGAGTTCGGCGGCCGGATGCATACGGTCACGGTCGTGACGGGAGGGGTTTGCCTGGACCGCCACCACCTACACCAGCCTCTCGGAGATCGCCCGGCTGATCACCGGCACACGCTGGAACGGACCCCGCTTCTTCGGCCTGCGCGACGCGGTCTGCGCGCCTTGACGAGGCACGCCCATGAAGCCGAGGGAGAACACGGCGAGGGCGATCAAGCGGCTTCGCTGCGCCATCTACACCCGGGTGTCGACCGAATACGGGCTCGAGCAGGAATTCAACTCGCTTCATGCCCAGCGGGAGTCCTGCGAGGCCTACATCAAGAGCCAGGCCCACGAAGGCTGGCACCTGGTGCCGACGAGTTACGACGACGGCGGGTACTCGGGCGGATCCATGGAAAGACCGGCCCTGCAGCGCCTGCTTGCCGACATCCGCTCGGGCCAGATCGACACGGTGGTCGTCTACAAGGTCGACCGGTTGACGCGGTCGCTGTCCGACTTTGCCAGGCTCGTCGAGCACTTCGACGACCACGAGGTCTCATTCGTGTCGGTCACCCAGAGCTTCAACACCACCACCTCGATGGGACGGCTGACCCTCAATGTCCTGCTGTCGTTTGCGCAGTTCGAGCGCGAGGTCACGGGCGAGCGCATCCGGGACAAGATCGCGGCATCGAAGCAGAAGGGAATGCGCATGGGCGGGCCAGTCCCGCTCGGATACGAGGTCCGAGACAAGAAGCTCGTGATCCATCCCGACGAGGCCGATCAGGTCCAACTTATCTTCAAAAGGTATGGTGAGCTCGGCTGCCTGACGAAGCTCGCCCGGTCACTTCGCGAAGGAGGGCGTTCGCACCAAGGTCAGTCGGAGACGGGATGGCACGTTGCGTGGGTGGCATCTCCTTCACCAAGGGTGCGCTCGCCTATCTGCTCCGCAACCGGGTCTACGTCGGCGAGGTGATCCACAAGGGCCGGTACTATCCTGGAGAGCACGATCCCATCATGCCGCAGGCTGCCTTCGATGCGGTCCAGCAGGAGTTGACCGCGAAGGCCAGGAATACCGGCACGCACCGGATCGCCGGGTCCTTGCTGACGGGGCGCATCTTCGACGACCGCGGCAACCGCATGACCCCGACGACGACCAAGAAGGGAGGCGCGCGCTATCGCTACTACACCTCCTGCGTTCTGGCTCAGGGACGAAAGAGGAGGCAGGCTCGATCGCACGGGTGCCGGCTGCGGAGATCGAGGCGCATGTGGTCCAAGTGATCAGATCCTCAGCGCAGAAAGGCCGCGCGTACTTGGACCAGGCAGGAGAGATCGATGCCGGAAGTCTGATTGAGCAGGCGCTCGATCGCGTTGTCATCCGCAAGGGTGCCAGTGAGATCTGGGGCGTTGCGCGAGGGCGCCGAAGCGCCGCAACCGGTCACCTTGCCGTGGACACCGGTGCCGAGCCGGCGCAAGCGCGCGATCATTCTGCCAGCCGGTGTGACCGAAGACCCTCGCCCGATCCGGGCAGAGACGCGGGCGCGCCTCGTCGAGGGGATCGCAAAGGCGCGGCGGTGGCTGGACGAACTGACGACAGGCCGCATGACCGACACAGGACAGATCGCGAGACGGGAAGGATGCAGTGAACGACCGCGGATGACCCTAATCCCGCGTTTCTGTCGCCGGAGATCATGAGAGCAGCAGTCGAGGGCAGGCTGCCTCACGGTGTCGGGACAACCCGTCTCGCCGACACGCCTTTATGTTGGCGGGCGCAGACGAGAGACCTAACCAGCGGGCGCCGAAACATCTGACTCTTTCAATCAGCGAGTCGAAGGTTCGAGCCCTTGT
>CAWHGT010000002.1:0-1209178 GCA_963828985.1 uncultured Alphaproteobacteria bacterium | reverse complement strand
TTAATTTCGATCATTCGGCGATTAGTGTGGACGGTTAAATCCATTCGTCGAGAGTTCAAAAATCAAAAATCTTGAGATTGCTTCTAGCGCACACACGTGTAGCAGTGAGGCCGATTTCATTGCTTTCGCGACTATAGGCCAATAAACCCCTATAGTCGCTTTCATAACCATCACCCTTATAAATCGAAATTTGGCGATGGTGACTAATTTGAGCTGGTTCCGCGCAAGGGAAAAAGCTCTCTTTTTTGGCCCGCTGCATCATTCGACGGCTAACCGGACCCGGCTAGCCAAAAATGCTCTGGTTGCCATCCGAAGTAGCGTCAGTTGCCTACAATCTTTGTTCAGACCACGTTCGTTGCTCACTGATCACGGTGGAATGTCGTTGTCGTTCCGCCATGGCTGGGTCTTCATGCGGCTGAAGCGGCGGTGCAGCAGTTCGCGCGTTCGCCGCTTCCGCCCTCGCGATTTTCCAGCGTGGCGTCGGTCATGAAACGCCCCAGCGTCGTGACGATGAGATCGCGCAGTTCGGCCACAGGAATCGCATCGAGTTCGATGCTGTCGCCGTGATCGGCGCGCTGCCAGGCCGGCGTGCGGCTGTCGCTCGCTTTGGTAGGCCGGCTCGGATAACGACCGGAGAACGCCATGTCTCGGGTGATCGCGACACGCTCGAAGGTGACCTCGGCCGTGGACAGCCGGCGGATCTTGTCCTCGATGTCGCGCGCCGCGTCTTGGCCGGAGGGATCCCAATCGCCGAAATGCAGGACGTGACAGGGCTTGCCGACGGCCGAGAGGGCCAAGGCCGCCTGATGCACGAACGAGAGCGATGAATAGCCCCGGCTGACCAGCAGCGGCACCCGGTAGTGTTCGTCAACGGCGCGAACACGCCGGCAAGCCATCTTTCTCGAGCCACAACGAAACGTCGACTGGCTCGTCGCTCCAGAAATCGCTGCGATAGAACCACGGAACGGTGTCGAGAAATTCGGCGACCGAACCATAACCGCTGGGATCTTGGACGGCGCGGGTGTTGTCAACGATCCACTCCAACGGAATCTTGCCGTCGAGGCGCATCTCGGCGAGCAGGCTCTTGACCGGCTTGTAACCGCGCTTCTCGTCCTTCGGCACCAGGCCGACGACGGTGGCGGCATAGAAGACCTGGCGGCCATCGGCTGGCCTTCGCTCAGGATTGCGAGGAGCGTATCGCGGCGGATCTGCATTTCGCCAGGCGTGGCGCGACTGGCTACGGCGGTCCTTGCGCCCGGTGAAGACCGTCGTCGGTTCATATGCTCGCCTCCACCTTGGTGCTGTTTTGGCACTAAAAATAGCGTGTCATACTGGCACCTATCAAGGGTTGCATTGTGCCAATTTCGCACTTATTCCATGAAGTACCCAGCCCTTCCTCACAGCCGGCGAATACCGCCAGATGCTCGTCAGCCTCAAGCTGACCCATGAGAAGGCCGCCGAACGCTTCGGCATTGGCCTCAGAACCTCAAAGACCTACGCGCGGGACGGTGTCCCGGCGGGCCTGCAATCGATGGCGTTCCGCCTCTTGCTGAAGGATTTGAAACTCGCATCGCCACCCAAAAAGGCTGAGGTCGCCGCACTGGAGGATCTCGAGGCCAAGGCGGCGGAGTTGAAGACACAGTTGACCCGGCTCATCCACGGCATCGAGGCGGCCTTAGTGAAATCCCGTCGTGGCGATCCCGGCGCGCCGCTCGAAGAAATCGACGACCCGAACCTGCTATTCGAGCCCTAGGACCAGCCGAATGAAAGCGCCGGCGACGCGCCGAAGGTGGATCTCGTACCACCCACCAAATCGAAGCGCCGCTACAGCGCAACCAAACCCGCCGCCGCGAAACGCCGCAAAGCCGGCTGATCGCCTTAGCCCGCAATTTCCAGCAACCGTGCGATTGACGGATGCAGACGCTTCTGCGCGGTATGGGTTCGCGCCAGCCGCATCGACACAGCTGGCGCTTTTCCGATCCCGGCGCATCTGTAGTCAGGAAACAGGAAAGCGAAACAGCAGACAGGTCCAGACAGCAGACAGGCAACCAGACCCGCCGGGGTCTTTTTCCTCCTTTTGTCCAAATGGAACCTGTCCATGCCCAGCCTCACGAAGACCCTCCCAAGACCCCGGACCAAACCGCGCTCGCGCACGCTTTCGCCCGCCTACGCCGACAAGATCCGCGACGCGAAGGCTGCCATCCGCAACGAGTTCTCGTCGCTGTCGGATGACGTTTTATTGTCCGCCAACGAATGCGCCGCGGTGCTCGGCGTCGGAAACTCGACGCTCAAGGCTTGGACATATTCGGACGCCGCGCCGAAGGTCGCCGAACTCGGCCGCAACGTGAAATTCCGGGTCGGCGATATCCGTCTCTTCATCGATCAAAACCGCGGTTAGTGTTCGAAAGATCGAGAACCGCTTGTGCTTCCGCCAGCGTGACCAGGATCTCCGCCTTGTCCAGTTTGACCGCCGCCATGACGCGGGCGCTGTACATCCGGGCCTCGGCATCGACGAGGCCGAGAACCTCCGCGAGCGTCACGCGCCGCGGATCGAGACCTGCGGCGCGGACGAGATCGAGCGGCAAGCGTCCGTCGGGGCGTCCGTCCAGACGGGCGGACTTCGCGCGGATGCTCGCGGTCGATGTGGCCTACCGGATCGCCTCCGGCGAGGCGACCTCGGCTGAGAAAGTCCTCGAGCATATGACCGGCCGCGATCGGCTCGGCAACCGGATCACCGGGGTGACGCCCACCCTGGAATGCCGAACGGCAAGACGGCGTGGCGCACCCTGACTCAGATGCTGGCGGAAGCGGCGCGCGAGGCTCCGGCCCTCATCGAGCGGGCGAAGGCGCAAGGAAACCTGACCCGTCATGGCGGCAGCGGGGATCCCGTCTTCATGGGAGAACTTATGCAGATTCGCGCCATTCTCGCCGAGCCGCAGGCGGTCGCAGCCATGCTGGCGGCCGCCCGGCGCTGAAAAAACTGACAAAATCCCCCGAGAAGTTTGCCCAGACTTCCGATGATTTATGTGAATAATGGGTCGCCGGTAGCTCTTTCACGAAAAGGCCGGCGAATGACCCTCCCCCCTCCGCTTCCCGCATCCGGCGATCTTGCTCGACGACCTGGTCGAGCGCATCAGCGCCAGCGTCTACGCGCGCCTGCGCGCCGATCTGTTGATGGGCGACGACGTCTCTTCAACGAGGATGAGCTGGCGACGATCATGCAGCGCGACCCCGAAGCGATGCGGACCTGGCGCAGATCGGCGTCGGACCGCAATGGGTCCGGTTGCCGGGCGCCAAGGGCCGGTACTACACGCTCGGCGCGATCAAACGCTATCTCGGGCGAAGTCAGGGCCGGACCGATGCGGGTGGAGCCGTTCCTGACGGCGCAGGCGGCGATCGAACAGAAATACGGTCGCCAGCAGGTGATCGAATAGAAACGGGCGGCGCTCATCACAGCAGCCGCCCGGCAACACGTTCGCGTCGTTTTTCACCACCGACGCTGAATATGTACAGTCGGCCAGCCGCTCCGACAAGAGCCGCCCCCCAAAGGGTCCGCAAACGGACTGTAGGAGGCGCTAGTGAACGTTATCCCCTTTCCTGCCCCGACCGGGCGATCGGTCGCCACAGTGACGACACCGCCACCGAGCCCGGTGGCGGGCCGGCTCACCGGCGCACTATTTCGGGATCGTCCGCCAGCCTGCTCGGTGAAGGCGGTGCCGCTAGTTTCGAAGCTACTTGGCCGACGGCACCAGCAAGACGGTCAATCGCTACGAGGCGAACGACGTCTTCGCCGATCGACGGCGCCTTGAGCGAGACCGTCCTGGCGATCCGCCAGGGTCACGCCTTCGATCTCGGCAGCATCAGCTTCGACGAGTTGGCCTTGCTTCGGGCGCCGGAGGAGATCTGGAAAAAGCTTCGCCTGCCATACCCAGTCACGCCGCTGATGATCACGCTCGACCCGGATGCCATATTTCTTTGCCTGCCGCGGCGACAACAAGGGGTTGCTGCAACAGGTCACGGTCGCCGCCTATGTGGGCGATCCGGTCCGGCGCAGGTCGGGGCTCTCAATGGCCGCCTTGGTGCCGGTCTTTTACGACGGCGAGGACGAGCCGGTCGCGGTCGTCAACACCAAGGCCTCGACGGCGGAAATCGCCGACTCCTCGGCTATATGGGACTGGCGCTCACGCTTCTTTCTCTGGTCAACGACGTCCGCGTCCCGCTCCGTTTTTCAAACAGGTCTCCGCAAAGCTCAATGCCGCGCGAAAGACGCGGCAAGCCGCTTCTCACCGACGTCTGGCGCCTCGATCTCCACGCCCATTACACGACCAGGCTTGTCGCGACAACCGACGCGATCCTCGTCGCGTCGAAGAAATCCAGCGAGGACGTCCGAAAACTGGTCGAGTGTTTGAAAACGAAGGGCCATAAATCGGTGCTCCATTCGACCCGCGTGCATCGGCCGTGGGGGTTTTATCAGACGCTTCACGCCGGTGAGCGTTTTCAAGTGAAACGCGTGACGGTCGCTCCGGGTCAGAAGCTCTCTCTCCAGAAACATTTCCACCGCGCCGAACATTGGGTTGTTGTCAATGGAACGGCCTTGGTGACGCGCAACGAAGAGGAAGTTCTGCTGCAGGAGAACGAGTCGATCTATCTTCCGCTGGGCTGCATCCATCGCCTCGAGAATCCTGGCCGCGTTCCCCTCAACCTCATCGAAATCCAATCGGGCGCCTACCTGGAGGAAGATGATATCGTGCGCCTCGACGATGCGTACGCGCGGCTTTGAGTTGGCCGAGCCGCCTCTCATACGCACTAGGTAATCACAAGGGCGACGGTTTCCTCGTCCATCAACGTCGCAAGCCAGTCAAACTTGCAGCTGGGACCGCGCGTCGCTTTCGGCGAGGGCACGATCATCGCGTGTTCGAGTGTACGCTGCGAGGCCTATCCCTCATGAAGCGTGCTGAACGGCGTGTTGCGGAACTCGACCGGGATCTGAACGCTGGCATTCACCATCGCTTCGGTGGCTCGTGTGTCTCCCGCCGCGTTTTTCAACGACGTCCGAATATCCGACCTGCACTCTTCGGACTTACACGCCGTTTATCCCGCCTAGGCCAGCGCAGTCCGAATGGACAGGTGTCGCTGTTACAAGATAGGTTTTGCGCGCGAATCGTGACGTCTCTCGCAACGCAGGGATTGAACGGTCGTGCAGGACAGAGCGCGCAGCAGGATTTCTGGTATGTCTCTTTTTCTCGTCACTGGCGGAGCCGGCTTCATCGGTTCTCATCTCGTCGATCGGCTTATTTCGCTTAATCATCATGTGAGAGTGATTGACAACCTGTCGTCGGGAAAGCGCGAGAACCTGCCCTCCGGTGCAGAATTTCTCGAGGGCGACATCCGCGATCCGGCGGCGGTCGAGAGGGCGTTTCAGGGAGCCGCAGGCTGCTTTCATCTCGCGGCGATCGCGTCGGTTCAGAGGTCGATCGAAGCGCCACGGGACACCAGCGACGTCAATCTTTTGGGCACCGCCACGATCTTCGAGGCCGCCTGCCGTGCAGGCGTTCCCGTGGTCTACGCGTCATCGGCGGCCACCTACGGGGCCAACGAGAATGTGCCGTTGCCGGAGACGGCGCTGCCGCAGCCCCTGTCGCCTTACGCCTCCGACAAGCTGAGCAATGAATTTCAGGCCCGGGCGTTGGGGGCATCCCGCCACCTGCCGAGCTTCGGGCTCCGCTTCTTTAACGTCTATGGTCCCCGCCAGGATCCGCATTCGCCTTATTCCGGCGTCGTCTCGATTTTCCTGCAGCGAGCGGTCGACGGGCAGGATCTCGTCATCTACGGCGATGGCGGGCAGAGCCGTGATTTCATCCACGTGTCTGACGTCACTCGCTTTCTCGTGGCCGCCATGGAGAAGGCCGACGTTTCCGCCCCGGTGGTGAATGTTTGCACCGGCAAGGGGACTTCGGTCGCCGACCTTGCACGCATTCTCGTCGAGCGCCACGGCAGCAAGATCCGTTACGAACCCGGACGCCCGGGGGATATCCGCACCTCCCTCGGCTCGCCCGACCTGGCGCTCCGGACGCTTGGCATAGCGGCGGAAATCCCGTTTCGAGAGGGTCTGCAGACGATCCTCGGCGGCGAAGAACGCTAGAAGGGGACGGCTCCCGCGACGATAATTGGCAGCAGTTTGTCGGCGATCCGTGGTGGTTTCCTGGCGCGGCCGCAAAGGGCGCCTGGGGTCGCCGAACGCGCTTGCGTCGCAAACGCGATGCGCAATGCCGCGAAACCTTTCCATCTTGAGCGGATGATCGTCTGTCGTTGCGGCTTCTCTCGTTAGTCGAGTCTTTGGTTTGTTACTACTTAAAGTTGCAATCAGCACTTGCGGCTGAATACCACCGTTCGATCTCCTCGATGAAGCGGAAAAGGCATTCGGCAACCTCGGCGAATGTCTCGACCGCTGGCATCATTCCAGGAGCCGCCTCAGGACGCCCGAGCTCCAACTTCTTTTGAAAGCGTGCACAGTTCTGACCCTCCACCCCTCTTGCTGGGGGTGGCGCACTAATCGCCGGTCAAGGTAAGTCCCGAACTCGTTCCACGCACGACAAGGAGGTTTACCGTGCCTGATGAAACCAAAAAGCTGCCGGCCCGCAAGTCGTCCAATTTGCCTGTCCCGGCCTCGCTAGTTCGTGACAATCCGGACATCGTGAAAATGCTTACGCGGCAATTGGCGTTGACGCTCATCGTGCCGGCTGACGTGCCTCGCGCGACAATGGAAGCTGCCGCGACGGAGTTGGTGGCGTTGATGGCGGATATCGATCCGCGGGACGCAATCGAGGGGATGCTGGCGACGCAGATGGTCGCGGCGCACAATATGGCCATGGACCGCTTCCGCCGTGTCGCCGCGGTTGAGAGCGTGAGGGACGCTCACGGCGCCGAGACAAATCTCCACCTTGCCGACAAGTTGTCAAAGACGTTCGTTCGACTGTCGGAGGCCCTTGATCGGCGTCGCGGGAGGGGACCGGCCCGGGTCAGCGTCGAGAATGTCAATGTCGAGGTCGGGCGGTCAAGCCATTGTCGGCAACGTGGAGACGCCCCCGGTCGCGTCGCGCCGCAAGCGTGGCTCCGGCGCGGCTGCGCGAGTGCGCAATCCCGTCCCGACGGAGCGGCTTGATTGGGGGCCAGATAAGCCGGAATTCCAAGATGAGCGCATCAAGCGGATGCCGGGTGAATAGGTCCCCGTTGCCGGCAGGCATGCACGCCAGCCGGCGCTGCGGCGCAAGGACCCGCGGCGGTTGGTCCTGCCGCGCGCCCGCCGTCACCGGCAAGGCACGGTGTCGCATGCACGGTGGCGCGCCGGGGTCCGGCGCGCCCATCGGCAATCGCAATGCCGTCAAGAGTGGGTTTTACACCCGCGAGGCCATCGCCGAGCGCAAACGCATGAGGGCCTTCTTAAAGGAGGCCCGCAAGTTGCTTGACGAGGTTGCCAGCACCTCATCTCGTTCGGAGCCTTCTGGGTCATCGTCACGGGATGATGGCACGGATGAGGACGCACGCCGAACGCCGCGGCCGAATTGACAAGGGCTGGAAAAACATTCGCCACGTCCTCCCGCGAGGCACGCCAATGTGCCTGCAGCGGCATACGTAAGAATTCTCTTCGGATCGGCTCCCGCCTTACCGCCGCACGACGGAACCGTCGAGTTTCCTCTTCCAGGGTGACGAGCGCGACCCGGGAAAGCGGCTCGCGCGGCGGATGCCGAGGTGCTTCTGGCGGACCCTCTCGGCTTTCGCGATCCGACTGGCATCCGATCGCGTCTTGCGGCGATGGCAGCGGATACAGAGGGGCTCCAGATTGACAAGGTCATCGGCACCGCCAATGGCGAGCGGGATGCGATGGTCCCACTCAAGGCCTGACGTGCCGTCGATGCTGCACAGACACGCGCTACACCGCGAGCCAAACGAGTGCAGGCGTTTGGCCAGGTCGCGTTTGGAGAATGCCTTGCGGATCATGCGTCCTCGCCACGGTGGGACATCGTCGAAGGTGCCTGTCGGGCAGGCGGTGTGCGCGATGACGTGAGCATGCAACAACTCGGAGATTGCAGGCCATCGCGAGCATTACGCTCGCTCGATGGCACCCAGGCGCCCGTCGCTCGTTCGATGTGCTGCTTCAGTTCCAAGGCGTCACTGGGAGACCGGTTCCAATACTCGCGAAGGGCGTGGCGGTTGCGTTCCGCCCACGCAGCGATGGTCGTCGCCTGTCCCTGCTGCTGTGTCAGGTACGCCATCACGCGATCCGCGAATTGCGCCACGGGAACGCCCGACAGGGGCTGATTGTCCATCCAGTCGATGAGGATGGTATTGACGCCACCGAGACGCTCGCGCGCTGCGGACGCGAGGGCCGCCTGAGACGGCAGGACGTCCTCCCCGCGGGAACACTCAACCTCTTCGCTGGCGTAGACGTTCGCAAAGTCATCCGGCCATCCCTTGCGCAAGGCGAGCGCCTCCGCCACTTTCGCCAGCATCAAACGCGGCATTTTGGCCCAATTGCCACGCGGATCGAGGCGGCGGCGAGGGGACCGTTTGCCGACCGCAGGCGCGGCCCAAGCTGCCGCGAAATCATCGACTGCATCGGGCGCCCTTGTGATGGGCGCGTATTCGTCCCAATGGGCCGACGCCGTGATCTGATGCCAGGCGCCGTGCGAAAATTTGTGAACGCGGACGGTAGCCTTCACGAGCCCGGCGGGATTGGTGGCCCGTCTCAAGCTCGGTTTTGTGTCGAAGGTGGGCTCCTCCTCATCCGGGCGGTAATCGCCCGTGCGGTTGGCGATGGCGCGAAAGCCGTCAATGCTCGTGATGATCGACAAGTGACGCCTGTCGGGCCTGTTCTTGTTGGAGACGAAGGCTTGAACCTGCCGGCGAAGGGGATCCAAGCCGAGGCGGCGCGCGGTGTGAATGAAGACGTCAAACTCGTCATCGCTGCAATCGCACGCCACTGTTCTCCTGATCAATGCAAGCATCCTTGCGTCGTAGGGGAGTGGCGCCGAGGCGCCAAGAGGGACAATGGTCGACATGATTACCTCTTGCGAATGGTGACGGTGTGGCTGCCGTTGGTGAGTGTCGCACCTGGTACGCGCACGCCTTCCTTGAGCGCTGCCGTCAAAGTTTTGAGATCCAACTTCGGTGGCTGTGGCTTCCAGAAATCGGCCGGAATGTCCGCCTCTTCGAGAATGTGCGCCCTGGGCTGAACCTTCGTGAGGCTGACGGTTCCGATGTCGAGTTCGAGCTTGGGGCGATCGGCAATCTCGAGTGTCGACGCCATGAGCGCGCGCTTGACTTGGATGCGAACGGCGATCCTGTCCTTTCGCGCACAAAGATCGTCGCAATACGCCTTTAGCCCGGCGATCATCGCCTCGTCTTCGCCAATGCTGGCGACGAGCGAGCGCGCAACGATGTCAAAGTCGAGTTCGCCTTCAAGCGTGTCGCGGATGAAGTCCGCGTCGCCATTGGCAAGCTCGGCGATCTGCTCCTTGAGAACGCGCGCCGCTTCAAGCGTCTTGCGGGTTAATGTCATGGCGTCATTCATCGCCGTTTCTCGGTTTTGCCGTGATGCGAAGCGTGGATGTGGAGAGCAATCTCGGGCTCCCCCGGCGGCGCTGAGGCAAGGTGTTGGGTGCACGCCTGAGCGTGCCGAGGGTGAGCGGTTTGGACCCGGCAACCCTCTTGGAGCCGTTGGCGGGGCCGTGGAGCCGGTGTGGCGCGACGTCACTGAAAGCAGGCGGGCTGTCGCCGACGCCTGCCTTCGTCCACGGGTCGTTCGAGGATTTCGCAGGCGACGGTGGCGTCACATTCTTCACCACTGGCGAGGCGTGGCGCGGTTCCTTGTGCGTTGTGGCGGGCCTCGACGTTGCAGTCCGCCCGGGACGCGGCACGGGTTGGCGCGCGGCTTTGTCATTCGTCGACGATCCTTCGGTCACAGGACGCCGCCCCGTGACGGGCACGCTGGTTTTGCGAGACAGCGAGCGACCTTGCAGTCGAGCGAGAGGCCGTCGCGCCGTCGTCTCGCTGGGCGTGTTCAGGCTCGCCTGCGCATCAACGAGATCCCGTGCGCCGTCGCCCTCGAGGAAGCCGAGGCCCAGGCACACGCGACACGAAACGCGAGCGAATTCGAACGCGTGCGAGGGACTGCCCCCGACCGGCACAACCTCGTCCCACTCGCCGAGGCCATCGCATTCATTGCACATGATCGTGGTCATGCTCGCACTCCTGGGTTCTGGTCGCAAAACGGAACGGCGCGAGAGGATTTCTCGCCCACCGGTGAGGCGCTGCGCCGATGATGTCAGGCCTCGCCGCGCTTACGGCGATGCCATCATTCTGGTGAGGTTAATTTATCGCGTCAAGGGAAAAGCGAATTTTTTATCGCAAATGATCGCGAACGCGCCAGCTGCGGCCGCGCCCGACGAACGTTCCACGCTCCCATCGAGCCGCTGAGGATGGTGACGAAGACCTCACGCGATCGCATGCAGGACCGAAGTTTTAGCTCAGTGGCACCTTGGCGGAAATCCGACGCACGATGCCCAACACCTTAACGTCGCGACGATCCTCCAGGAGGTCGTTCGCCGGGAAGACAAGAGGCTTGTGTTGCCCGTTCGCCGAGCGGGGGCACAATTCCGTGCGGCCTTCGTAGAGTTCAACCTGCTTCAGGGAACGCTCGCACAGGCGCCCGTCGTCCGTCGTGCGCTCGACAACCACCACCATGCCGTCGCGGAGAGTGACGCGCGCGTCCCTGACATCAAGGGCCGTCACGCCCACGCCCGGCAGGATGGGAAACGGCTTGAGGTTGTCCATGGAATCACCCGCCGCGGTAAAGCTCAGCAAGCGAGCCGAGGGAAAATCAATGTCGCGCAAAGTGGGCTCGCCGATGAAGTGCTCATCGGGAAAATCCTCGACGGGGCGGAAGACGCCCGCCTCGACCGTTCCGAGGAACGTTGCATTGACAATTCCCGGCCCTTCGAAATCGCCCTCTGACATGGACGCCGACGTGAAGATTGCGGCCGATGCGCTGGTGGATTGGTCCATCGGTTCTGAGCCAAAGGCGAGCCACTCCACCGTCGTATCAAGGACGCCCGCCAGTCGCCGGAGGGTTTCAAGGCGCGGCGAGGCGACCTTCCCTTCGCGGATGTTGCGGATGGTCGAACTGCTCAGGCCGGCCGCTTCCGACGCGCCGCGCTCACTCTTGCCGGTGATGGCCAGGCGTTCCCTGATACGGCTTAACAGGGACTGCAAATCGGGGGAGAGCTTGGCTTTCGTCATGGGACAGGCATATCCCGAGCGACGCCGACCCGAGAGCGATTAATTTATCGCATTGGAGCAGCGATTCTACTGTGCATGGGGTTGATTTTCACTTTTGGTGCCGCTCGCAGCGGACCCTCTGTTAAATCGATCTCCATTAACATTCTGATTGACCTTTTGCTGCCGCTCACCGTTTGCGGATTGAGGGTTTGAGTTGAGGAAGGGGGCGCCATGCCGGATGACAACGACATTCTCGACTGCGTGATCGTCGGAGGAGGCCCGGCCGGGCTGACGGCTGCGCTTTACCTGGCGCGGCTGAGACGCCGATTCATCATCGTGGATGCCGGGGCGCAGAGGGCCGCGTGGATACCGACCAGCCATAACATCCCGGTTTTTGCGTCGGGCATCTCGGGCCATGAAATCCTGGATCGGCAGCGTGAGAGCCTCAGGCCCTACGAAGCCTCGGTTTTGAGCGGTACGGTCGAGGCTTTGACCCGCAATTCCGGCTGCTTCACCGCCCATGTGCGAGGCGAGGGGGATACCAGCCGCCAGGTCGCGGCGCGGCGGGTCCTGCTCGCGACGGGGGCAGTGGATGTCGAGCCGGACCTGCCGGACCTCCCCAACGCTGTGCAACGGGGCCTGGTCCGCTATTGCCCGATTTGCGACGGGTACGAGGCGCGCGATCGCAAAGTGGCGGTGATCGGGCACGGCGACCGCGGAATGGGGGAGGCGATCTTCATCGCCCGGACTTACTCGCAGGACGTGACCCTGCTCACTCTCGGTCGGAAACTGGAATTGACCTCGGACCAACGGGCGACGCTCGACGGGCACGATATCAAGGTCGTGGAGGATCCGGTCGAGACGCTGGATATGGACAACGATCGCATCGCGGCCATTCACGTGCACGGAAAGGAGCACCGGTTCGACGTGCTCTATTCGGCGCTCGGGCTGCATTATCGCTCCGAACTCGCCCTCATCGCTGGGGGCCGATCACGATTCGTCAGGCGGCTTGATCGTCGACTCTCATTGTCAGACGTCGATCCGTGGACTTTATGCGGCGGGCGATATCGTTCGCGGTCTCGACCAGATCGTCGTCGCCATGGGTCACGCCGCGGTCGCCGCCATTCACATTCACAATCATTGCGAGCTGCCGACGGAGGACGAGCCCGGCGGTGCCTGAGTGCTTGTTGCTAGGACAGGGCCTTGGCCATCATCGGAAGGCTGGTATCCATTCGGTAATCGACGGACGAATGGTTGTCGTGAAATTCCTCGTAGATATGCGCCACGCCGGCAGCCGCGAGTTTCTCGTGCAGGAGGCGCGAGCCGTACACCATGTTGTACTGGTCGATGTCGCCGCAATCGACGTAGAGAAGCTTCAACCTGCGAAGCGCCTCCAGATGCTGCACCTCGTCCGCCATCCTGAGCGGATCCCAACGCAGCCAGTTCGCCCAGCGATCCGCAATCAGCTCGCATGTGCGCATGTCCACTGGTAGGCGTATCCCGTAAAACTGGCTCGGATCGGGGTCGAAGGTCGCGGCTTGCGCGAGCACCATCATGGTGTGCCAATCGGTGTCCTTGGCCTTGGGCCCCGCCTCGAATTTGCGGATGAATTTTTCGACCGACATGTCGTGATCGGCGAGGTGGCGCAGGGCGCTGGCGAACTCTCCGAGGTGATACAGAAATTCGAATCCCACATCGCCCGAATGGGATGCCGCCGCCGACCAGATCGTGCCGCCGTGGCGCAGCGCATGGACGAGTGAGCCGTATCCGCCCGAGCTCTTGCCGAAAACGCCTCGTCGGCCATCGCCGCCACACGAGAAGCGTTGTTCGACGAAGGGCAGCATCTCGTCAATGAGGAAGCTGTCCCAGCGGCCGGTTGCGCTGCTGTCGATATATTGGTTGCCGCCGAGCCGCGTAAAACAATCCGGAAACGCCACGACGACCGGCGGCATGGCGCCGGTGCCGATCAGCCGGTCGAGACGCTCGGGAACGTTCTCGCCGTAGTTCTTCCAGTTGGTATGCGCCGGCCCGCCTGCCGTGTAGCCGACGAGATCGACCAGCAGCGGCAGGCCGCGTCCGTCGTGTCCTGCCGGTACGTAAACGTCGACGCGCCTGCGCGTCGGATCGCCGAGCAGGTTTCCGGCGAGGCTCTGGCTCTCGATCCAGAGGCTGTGTACGACGCCTTCCGGAACATTGAAATCCTTGCGCATTCGCGTGCTCCCTGGTGGTTGGGAGGAGCGTGAAGGGCTGACACGCCGATGTCCAGAGCGGGCCGTCACGGCGGTTAATAACTGGCGCGCCACCCTAGTCAGTCTCGCGGGCAGGGGGCTACGGTGCTGTGCCAAGCGGCCAAGTGGGGGATATAAAAAATGACCGATAGTTACCTGCCTCGATGGACCCTGAAAACCGACGGGATCATCATGCCGGACGAGCGGCTGCCGATGGGGCAGACCGTGATCATGGGCCTTCAACACGTGGTCGCGATGTTCGGCGCGACGGTGCTGGCGCCCCTTCTCATGGGGTTCGATCCCAACGTCTCGATCCTGTTTTCGGGCATCGCCACCATCATCTTCTTTTTCGTGGTTGGCGGCCGGGTGCCGAGCTATCTCGGCTCCAGCTTCGCGTTCATCGGCCCCGTGCTCGTTGCCACAGGCGCTGCCGTCGGTTCTCCCAATCCCAACATTCCTCTGGCACTCGGCGGCATCATCGCTGCCGGCGCGCTCTATTTCCTGATCGGAATTGTCGTCCAGATCGCCGGCCACCGCTGGGTCGAGCGGTTGATGCCGCCGGTGGTGACCGGCGCGATCGTCGCGGCCATCGGCCTTGTCCTGGCGCCGATCGCCATATCGAGTGCGTCAGGGGCTGGGGGCGACAACCAGGCCGGAACATCCTTTGCCCGCTGGATCGCGCTCATCACCGTGCTGGCGGTGGGTCTGGTGGCGGTTTATGCCCCCGGCCTATGGCGGCGGCTGCCGGTTCTCGTCGGAGGCGCCATCGGTTACGTGGCCTACCTGATAGGCGCCAACATGCTCGGTTACGGCGCGCCGATCGATTTCGCCAAAGTCGGACAGGCGGCGTGGTTCGGACTGCCGACCTTCCAGTCGCCGGTGTTCAATCTGGGCGCCATGACCCTGATCGCGCCGGTCGCCCTCATCCTGGTGGCGGAAAATCTTGGGCACATCAAAGCCATCGGCGCCATGACCGGACGCAACCTCGATCCGTATCTGGGCCGCGCGTTCATGGGCGACGGTCTTGCCACCATGCTGTCCGGCGCATCCGGCGGGACCGGCATGACGACCTATGCGGAAAACATGGGCGTCATGGCGGTCACCCGCATCTATTCCACGGCGGTGTTTCTCGTCGCCGCGGCGATTGCACTGGTGCTTGGATTGTCGCCGAAATTCGGCGCCTTCATCGGCACGATCCCGGGCCCCGTACTGGGTGGCTTGTCCATCGTGGTGTTTGGCCTGATCGCCGCGACCGCAGGGCGGATCTGGGTCGAGAACCGCGTCGATTTCTCGAACCCGCGCAACCTCATCACCGTTGCGGTGGCGCTCGTGCTCGGCGCCGGTAACTTCAAGCTCACGGTCGGCGGTTTCACACTGGACGGGATCGGCACCGCGACCTTCGGCGCCATCATCCTGTATCATCTTCTCAATATGGGACGAGACGCCGAGCGACAGGAGCCGACATTGCGCGCCGACGTCTAGGTCAGCCGCAGGAACACGCAATTGCGGCCCGCGTTGGTGCACCGACGCGGGCTTTTCTTTGCACGGTGACGTCGCAGGCCCGCTTTTTCTCACCAAGCGGATGCGCCCATGACTCGCAGATAGCCAACAGACCCTGCCTCCCCAGACACAGGACCGGCAGCCGGGTCACGAAACCGATATGAACCCGAAACCCCAATACACTCCGCGCTATCCCGGGAGTGGGCGCATGAGCGGCAAGGTCGCGCTCATCACCGGCGGCGACAGCGGCATCGGACGCGCGGTCGCGGTGCTTTTTGCGCGCGAAGGGGCGGATGTCGCCATCGTGTACCTCGACGAGAACGAGGATGCTCAGGAGACCCGCCGACTTGTCGAACAGGAAGGCCGCTCATGTCTTCTCATCGCGGGCGACATCGGCGACGAAGCCTTCGCGCGCCGTGCCGTCGAGCAGGTGATCGATAAGTTCGGCAGGATCGACACCCTGATCAACAACGCGGCCGAACAGCATCCTCAGAAGATGCTGCAGGACATCAGTGCCGAGCAACTGGAACGGACGTTTCGAACCAATATTTTCGGCATCTTCTTCGTCACGCAGGCGGCCATGCCGCATCTGAAAGAAGGTGCGACGATCGTCAACACAACCTCGGTCACAGCCTATCGCGGCAGTCCCGAATTGCTGGATTACAGCGCGACCAAAGGCGCCATTCTGGCGTTCACCAGATCCTTGTCGAAGAAGCTTGCCGAGAAGGGAATTCGCGTCAACGGAGTCGCCCCCGGACCGATCTGGACCCCGCTCATCCCGTCCACTTTCCCAGCCGAGAAAGTTGCGAAATTCGGGTCCGATACGCCGATGAAGCGGCCTGGACAACCCAACGAAGTCGCGTCGTGTTTCCTGTTCCTCGCTTGCGAGGATTCGTCCTACATGACGGGTGCCGTGCTGCATCCGAACGGTGGGGACGCAACCGAGTCGTGATCAAACAAAAGGGCGGCCGATGGGCCGCCCTCACGAGAGGTGCTGTATTTAACGACGCGTTCTGACGCGGACTGGAATCGGTTGCGCGCTCGGCGCCAGGAGAGCCGATCCCAGCATGATCGCCGCAAGCAAAATCCCGATGAAGAAAATCGCTTCGGCGATGGCAGCCTGCGATGAAATTCCCGCCATCGTGGCGAGCACCGTAATCGTCGTGAAGACCGCGAAGGCTCGCAAGGCAACCGAGCGATTCATCATATTCGCCTCCCGAATATTCGGGGAAACGTGTGGCCGGGAGGTCGGTTCCATACTGGTCATCAGCTCCTGATTACTTGGGTCAACAACGAGGATTTTCGACCAAACCGCGTGAATGAGTCTTTTTCACGGAACTCCACGGTTCCGCTTGGAGTTGTTTTGTTGTCATCGGCACCTGCCGATTAATCATTCTGTGAGGTAGCACCATGCTAGGCTGGGCAGTCACTTTTCTCATCGTCGCACTCGTTGCGGCTCTCTTCGGTTTCGGTGGAATTGCCGGTACGGCGGTCGAAATCGCCAAGCTCATCTTCTTCGTTGCAATCGTTCTGTTCGCCATCTCGGCGGTCATCGGGTTGTTGCGCGGCAGAAATACAATGTAGAAGGCCGACCTTCGAATAAGCGCCGCCTCTTTGGGGCGGCGCTTTTTTTATGTCTGGAGGACAGAGGATCAGCGCGAACTCTGAAGGGCAGCGCGTGTCATGCTGTCGGGGCCAAGATCAGCTTCCGCATCGACCCGTAGCACGGAGGCGAGGCGGAACCGCGCCCTGTTGACGCGGCTCTTGATCGTGCCCACGGCGCAGCCGCAGATTTCCGCCGCTTCTTCGTACGAGAAGCCGGATGCGCCGACGAGCAGAAGCGCCTCGCGCTGGTCGTGAGGCAACTTGGCAAGAGCGGTGCGGAAATCCTCGAAGTCGAGTTTGGAGCCCTGTTCGGGCTGGACGGTCAGGCGGCCCGCATAAGACCCGTCCGGGTCCTCGACCTCGCGGCGGCGCTTGCGGTATTCCGAATGGAAGAGGTTGCGCAGGATCGTAAAAAGCCACGCGTTGAGATTGGTGCCGGGCTCGAACCGGTGGATATTGGACAAGGCGCGAAGCAAAGTGTCCTGAACGAGATCGTCCGCGCGGTCGACCTGCCCGGAAAGCGAAATTGCGAAAGCGCGCAGGCTTGGGACGGCCGCCAGAAGCGCATCTCGCAGGTCCGGCTCCAGCGTCACTTCTCGGTCTCCCGACCTTTCCCTTCCAGTTCCGCCAGAAGATCCTTGAAGCGGTCAGGGACCGGTTGTTGCACGAGGTCGTCGTACATAGCTCTGAGTTGGTCTCCGATCCGTTTTTGGCTCAGTTCACCGAGTCTCGGATCGGCCGCAAACTTCTCGCCGAGGTCATCTTCGGCGATCACCCGGGCGAGGTTGTTGCCCTTTTCAGATGTCATTTAGGTCCCCTCGCGGCCTGCTCCCCAGCGGCAGAATAACTTGGTCGATTGCAAAAAGCTTGGCAGTGCCGTCATATGATTTTTGAGCGATAACGCCAAACCCGCCGCCCGGTTCCATCGGGGGAACTTTCGCCCAGCAGCC
The DNA here is from genome assembly GCA_963828985.1 of uncultured Alphaproteobacteria bacterium. Taxonomy (GTDB): domain Bacteria; phylum Pseudomonadota; class Alphaproteobacteria; order Rhizobiales; family Beijerinckiaceae; genus Microvirga. The sequence goes on along the minus strand of CAWHGT010000002.1, from coordinate 1,191,618 downwards.
GAGTTTATCCGTTCGTATCGAAACCAAGTGCTAAAAATCACCAATAAGGGGACGCGAATGTCGACAGCACAGCTTGTCGTCCAATACCTGCCTTACCTACGCCGCTATGCACGGGCGCTCACCGGAAGCCAAATGGCCGGGGACGCTTACGTAGCGGCAACCCTCGAGACCCTCGTCAGCGATCCCAATACCATTGCGGCCAACGGCAACGTGAAGGTCGAGCTTTTTCAGGTGTTCACACGCATCTGGAATTCGCTGTCGGTCAACGGCCGGAGCGAGCTCACGCAGCGGGATCTGCCGGCGGAAGTCCGCCTCGGCCAGATCACCCCGCTCCCACGGCAGGCGTTCCTGCTTTCCTGCCTCGAAGGTTTTGGCGAAGATGAAGTCGGGAAAATCCTTGCTGTCGATATCGCGACGGTACGGGATCTCGTCGATGAGGCCGGACGGGAACTGGCGGCCGATATGGCGACCGACATCCTGATCATCGAGGACGAACCGCTGATCGCGATGGACCTTGAAGCGCTTGGTCGAAGGCCTTGGCCACAACGTGACCGGCGTCGCCCGGACACGCACGGAAGCCGTGAAGCTCGCGTCGACCCATCGCCCCGGTCTCATCCTGGCGGATATCCAGTTGGCGGACGGCAGCTCCGGCCTCGACGCGGTGAACGATCTTCTCAAGGCGTTCGAGGTCCCGGTGATCTTCATCACGGCCTATCCGGAGCGCTTCCTCACCGGCGAGCGTCCGGAGCCGGCCTTCCTGATCGCCAAGCCATTCCAGCCGGCGAATGTGTCGGCGGTGATCAGCCAGGCCTTGTTCTTCCAGCAGAGCGCGCGACGCCGCGAAGTTCGCGCCTCCGCCTGAGGATATCGTCCGACCTATAGGAAAAAACCCGGCCTTGGCGCCGGGTTTTTTTGCATCTGCGCTGCGCAAAAAAGACGGGCTTAGCGCCCGTCTGAAGGTGCCGGCCGATGCACAAGGGGAATGCGGGGAGGACCAGAAGGCCGGTATCTTTGCAACGCCGTAGCGACAACAAGAGTTCCAGCGAATCTTGGTAAACGGAGGTTTGAACCTCGGCCGGAACTCTCTGCGATACAGCCGCGTTAAGTTTGCGAACGCCAAGTTTAACGGCGAGTTCTACCGGCGGAGACGACGATGTTCCAGGTGCCCGCGATTGTCATGGGAATGATCGGCAGCGCTTTCATGGTCGCGAGCTTCGCACCGAGCGCCGCAGGGGACGCCGTTGGTGGAGATCGCGCTCTTGCGGCTGTTTCCCAGATCGCGGTTGCTACTGGAAAATCCGACCGCATGGCAGCACCGGCTCCGGCCGTCGAACGGAAGAGCGTATCCGTCGTTGAGCTGGTAGGCGTTTCGCAGGTCAAGTTGGTTCTGAAGGATGCGCAGGGAAATGTCCTGTTTGCGTCCGATCCGCAAAGCAACACGACCTACTTTTCGAAAGACACCGATCTTCCTGTGGTGACGCTCAAGGAGGAGAATGGAAGCTCGGTGACGAGCCGTCCGGTGACGCGTCAGTCCGGTGATAATTCGGACGCGCCAAAACGGCGGGGCCAGCCCCATGGATGCATCGGCGCGGTCAGCCCACTTGCTCAGGCCGGGAAGGAAGCCGCCGCCAGCCTGTGTGTGACCAGTCTCGAGAACCGGCCCATCATCCACGGTTAGCCTCAGGCTCTAACCATCAAAACGTTATCGGAGATTCATGTGAGCGACGCGGGCGCGACCCTCGAAAGACGGCGCTTGTTCGCCCGGTTTTGGAATGCCGCATCAGGATTTTGGACGGGGCTGCGCAGAGGCGAGGCGTGGTTTCTCACGCTCTCTTTGCTGGCGATCATCCTTGGCCAATTGTTTGTCCAATATCGGCTGAACGTCTGGAACCGCCAGATCTTCGATGCTCTCGAGAAACGCGACATCTCCCTGGTCGGAACGCTGGCGCTTTTGTTCATTCCGCTGGCGCTTGCCGCGGTCGCGTTCAATGTGGGCTCGGTGTGGGGGAGATTGACCACCCAGCGGGCGTGGCGTGCGTGGCTGACGGATTACCAGATCGACCGCTGGCTCAAGAATGGCCGCTATTACCAGCTCAACCTCGTCAAAGGGCAGCACGAGAACCCCGAATTTCGTATTGCCGACGACACGCGCATCGCGACCGAATCTCCGGTCGATTTTGCTTTCGGTGTGACAACGGCGGTGCTCACCGCCGTCACCTTCATCAGCGTCTTGTGGGCCGTCGGCGGGGCGATCTCCTTTGAATGGGATGGGCGAACCTTCAACATTCCGGGATATCTGGTTTTCGTCGCCATCATCTATTCGATCATCACCACGACAGCGATGCTCTTCATCGGACGCCGCTTCGTTCAAGTCGCCGAGGACAAAAATCAAGCCGAGGCCGAGTTTCGCTATGCGGCCACGCGGCTTCGGGAGAACGGCGAAAGCATCGCGCTCCTTGGCGGCGAACCGGAGGAGCGCAGCGGCCTCAGTGTCGCGCTCGGCAATGTCATCACGCGATGGCGGGAGCTTTGTGGCCAATATCTGCGCACGACCGTGGTGTCCTACGGAAATTTCGTTCTGGCGCCGGTGATCCCGATCATCTTGTGTTCGCCGAAATATCTGGCCGGCACCATGTCCCTCGGGGAAGTCATGCAGGCGGCGACCGCCTTCGTGACCGTGCAGCAATCCTTCAACTGGCTCGTCGAGAACTATCCACGGCTTGCGGACTGGACCGCCTCGGCCAATCGCGTGGCCGGCCTGATCGTCTCGCTCGATCGCCTCGAGCGGGCGGAGGGACCCGGGGCCGGCCATATCAGGCGCTCCGAGGAGGGGACCCAAGTGGCCCTGGAATTGCGCGGCTTATCCGTCAATCTCGACGACGGCACCGCGGTGGTCGGTGAGACCCAGGTCCGGATCGATGGCGGCGAGCGCGTTCTCGTGGTGGGCGAATCCGGCGCCGGAAAAAGCACCTTGATCCGTGCGATCGCGGGATTGTGGCCATGGGGGGAGGGCGACATCCTGATCCGCAATGGCGCCAAGCTGTTTTTCATGCCGCAGCGGCCCTATGTGCCGATCGGAACGCTGAAGCATGCGGTCGCTTATCCCAATCCCACCGACAGCCTCGAGGACGAGGAGGTAAAGGCCGCGCTTCGTGACGCCGAATTGGGGCATCTCGTCGATCGCATCCATGAGGAGGTCCCTTGGGAGCGGACCCTCTCCGGAGGCGAGCAGCAGCGGTTGACGTTTGCCCAGCTGTTCATCCAGGGGCCCGATATCATCGTGATGGATGAAGCCACCTCTGCCCTCGACGGGGACGCCCAGCAGATCCTGATGGAACGCATCACCCAGCGCCTGCCCGATGCCGCGATGATCAGCGTCGGCCATCGTCCCGAACTGGAGGCGTTTCACAATCGCCGCCTCGTCCTGGCCCGCCGCAAGGACGGTGCGCGGCTCGTCGCCGACGAGGTGTTGACACCGGCAACCTTTGCGTTGCGTCGGGCGTTTTCTCTCATCTTCCGCAAGCGCCCGGCTTCTCGCGCCGCCGAGTGAGCGCGGAGAGCGCGTCAAGCATCATGCCGTTTATCAGAGCAAGCTCACGCACAGCGTGAGTATTGCGTTTATCGTTCCATGCAGATGTGTCCGCCGACGTGATCTTTGCCGCAGTATGTCTCGCCAGATCGGCTTGAGAAGAACTCTGAGTGGAAAAACGATATTGTTACTGCAAGCCGGAACGATCAGCGGGATCTGTCGTTGTGAAAGCAAGTGCATGTGCACTGTAGAGATATCCACGTAATTACCTGAAGGAGTTCACAATGCTCAAGACGCATATGGCAGCTTGTCTCGTCGCGACGATGTTTGCAGCCCCGGCCTTCGCCCAGGCGCCGGCGTCACCTTCGCCGAACTCTTCGACCCCGGCTCCCAGTGCCATGCCGAGCGCAAGCTCCACCTCCGGCAGCGCAATGTCCGGCTCGTTCATGACCAAGATCGATCCCCACCAGATGCTCGCCTCGGAGCTGATCGGCACCAAGGTGATCAGCGCCAACAATGAGTCGATTGGCGACATCAACGACGTGATCGTTGACCGCAACGGCCAGGCTGTCGCCGCTGTCGTCGGCGTCGGTGGTTTCCTGGGCATCGGCGAGAAAGACGTGGCCGTGCCGTTCAAGTCGCTCGAGTTCGCGACTCGTGAGCAGGTCAAGGCCATGAACACCAACAAGACCGTCAGCACCACGGGTTCCACGACCGGCACGACGACCACTGGAACGACGGCCACGACCGGCACGATGGGCAACACCGCGGTGAATGCTCCTGCGACCAGCAGTTCGTCAGCTTCGTCGATGGATAACGGAGAACCGGAGCGTGTGATCCTGCGGATGACCAAGGCTGAGCTTCAGGCAGCGCCGGCCTTCGATACGGACCGCGATTCCACGACCACTACCGGTACGACCGGGAACAATGCGACCACAAGGCCTGCAACCCCGACCGCACCGGCGCAGAAGCCGTAAAGCGATCTCGCATCAACGAAGGCGCGCGAACATTGTTTCGCGCGCCTTCGCGCGTTTTGCCGCACCGGGAACGCGGAAGGCGCTGGGCCGTTGCCAAGGTACGGACGGCCAGGCTTCAGGAGGACGATGTGACCGCCACCAATGAAATCGAGGCATTTCTCTGTCGGGAGGATATGCCCGACGAGTTTTCCCGTCTCGCCTCCAGTTCGCCACCAAGTGATCATACATCATCGCTATCGCTGCTCAGCGGCCTCGTTCCAACCAAGGACGAGGACGGGGTGATGTGCCCGCTCATGTTGAGGCGGCATCTGATCGTTCCCGCGATCGACACCGGTCCGGGGGCGCAGCGAAGTCTGTTCTACTAGGGAGCTGTTGAGCCTGATGACCCACCCTGCACCACGAGAGGCCGCGCAAAGTCCGTTCGCGCTATTGCTTCATCCATCGTCGGTGCCAGTGGTGGATGTGTTCCGCTCTAAATCGGAACTCGAATTCACCCACGACCTCAAGCTCGCCCACGAGGCGGAGTTGGAGCTGGGAGGCTGGACCACCGCAGCCCTGTCGAAGGCCATCATATCCGACGCAATCCTGCTCGCGTTCTCTCTCTCCCGCGAGAGGGAAGAGCTGCTTCATTACCGTCAGCAGGGTTCGCGGCTGACCTCCGCAGATGAGCGGCGGCTGATTGCGCTCGTCAGCGCGGTTCTGGTTGGCGAGGAAGCAATGGCGCTGGCCGCCGCAACCTTGGGCGTACCGGCCGGAGGTCTTTGCAGTGTGGCGGCTGCCAACCTCGCGTCGCAGATCAAGCAGGCGGGCCTGCCGTGGCCCTCGCTCTACGCGCTACAGGAGCCGATCGTTCGGACCTTGCCCGAAGAAAAAGTGGTGCCGCCGTCCGGAGGCGATGACGCGGCGTTTCAATTCAAGAGCTAAAATTTGTCACCAGGGCAAAAATAAAGGGGCCGTCCAGCGGCCCCTTTATCGGCGTTACTCTTGTGCCGGGCGGTTCGTGCCGGACGCTTGCCCGCCCTTCCGTCCCGCCTCGGATGCCAATTCGCGATCCTGAGAAAACGACCGTTTCTCGGCAGGAACGCTCTTGCCACCCTTGCTTGCAATCTCGCGCTGCCGATCGCCATCCATCGACGCGAATCCTCGCTTCGAAGTCGAACTGCTTGTCGCCATCTCAAAGCCTCCTGGAGGTTGGGTCTGCTGTGAAAACAGCGGGCACTAGCGATGGTTCCGTTAGGATCGGCATAACCTTCGCTTGAGCTCCGAATGGTACTTTTTCCTTGAAAATCCAGCTGATTGAGCCGGCTTGCCGCGGCTTTCGATCCGTGCTTTTCAAAACGCTTACGCCCAGCATCCTGTGACGGGGCGCACGCAAACTCCGGAGCGGATCCCGTGAAGGCCTACGACGACAGCAACATTTTCGCGAAGATCCTCAAGGGCGAAATCCCCTGCAACAAGGTCTATGAAAACGACCACGTCCTGGCGTTCATGGACATCATGCCGCGGGGGGACGGGCATGCTCTCGTCATTCCCAAAAAGGGCTCCCGCAACATCCTCGACGTATTGCCCGAAGACCTCGCCGAGGTGGCGAAAGGCGTTCAGCTGGTCGCCAGGGCGGCCATGAGGGCTTTCAGTGCGGATGGCCTGACGATCCAGCAATTCAACGAAAGCGCTGGCGGGCAGGTCGTGTTCCACCTGCATGTCCACATCATTCCGCGCTGGGAGGGCGTGCCCCTCAAGCCGCATACCGGGATCATGGAGAAGCCTGAAATCCTGGCCGCCCACGCGGAAAAGTTGCGCCGGGCGATAGAGCAAGAGCACGCGCTCTGAGGCTTACACCCAGTCGATCGCCCGGCTCAGGGCCTTAGCCCACCCCGCCTGGAGACGCAGCCGGTCGGAATCGTTCATCATGGGCTTCCAACGCCTGTCGACCGCCCAGTTGCGCACGAGGTCCTCTGTGCCGCCCCAGAACCCGACCGCCAGGCCCGCCGCGTAGGCCGATCCCAGTGCCGTCGTCTCGCTCACCATCGGACGCACCACCGGCACGTTGAGAATATCGGCCTGGAACTGCATCAGAAGCTCGTTGACCACCATGCCGCCGTCGGTGCGGAGTTCCTTGACGGCGATCCCGGTGTCCCGGGTCATGGCCTCGATCACGTCCATGGTCTGGAAGGCCGTCGCCTCCAACGCTGCGCGAGCGATGTGCCCCTTGTTGGCGAATTGGGTCAGGCCACCGATCAGCCCGCGCGCCTGGGCATTCCAGTGAGGCGCGTAGAGGCCGGAGAAAGCCGGCACGATCGTCACGCCGCCGTTGTCCGGAACGCTCAGCGCCAGATCTTCGATGTCGCTGCTCTTCGCGATCAGCCCGAGATTGTCGCGCAGCCATTGGACGAGCGCGCCGGCGATCGCGATCGACCCTTCCAGCGCATAGACGGGCTTCGCCTCGCCGAACCGATAACCCAACGTGGTGAGCAATCCGTGCTTGGACGGGTAGGGGGTCTCGCCGGTGTTCATCAGCATGAAGCAACCGGTGCCGTAGGTGTTCTTGACCTCGCCCTGCTCGAAACATGTCTGACCCACCAGGGCCGCCTGCTGATCCCCAAGAATGCCCGCGATGGGAACCCCCGCGAGAGTTCCGTCAGCCTCGCCATAGATCTCGCTCGACGAGACGATCTCGGGCAGGCACGCAGCCGGAATATCGAACAGCCTCAGAATCTCCGCGTCCCATTGCAGGCTCCGGATATCCATCAGCTGCGTGCGGCTGGCATTCGTCACGTCGGTGATGTGGCGTCGGCCGCTGGTCAGGTTCCAGACGAGCCAGCTGTCGATGGTGCCGAACAGGACGTCGCCGGCATTCGCCTTCTCGCGGGCGCCCGGCACATTGTCGAGAAGCCAGCGCAGCTTCAATCCCGAGAAATAGCTCGTCAGCGGAAGGCCGGTCTTTTCCCGCAGGCGGTCATGGCCGCCCTCGCGGGCGTATTCGGCGACGATGGAATCAACCCGGGTGTCCTGCCAGACGAGCGCGTTGTGGAGCGGCTGTCCGGTTTTCTTGTCCCAGATCAGCGTCGTTTCGCGCTGATTGGTGATGCCGACCGCAACGAGATCCTGGGCGCTCAAACCCTTCCGTCTCAACGCCTCGTCGATCACCGCGCGCGTATTGTGCCAGATCTCCAGCGGGTCATGTTCGACATACCCCGCTTGCGGGTAAATCTGTCGGTGTTCGTTTTGCGCCACCGACACGATCGAGCCTGCGTGGTCGAACAGGATGAAGCGCGAGGAGGTTGTGCCCTGATCGATCGCCCCGACATATTTGGCCATGAAACGCTCCCGGAATGATCTTTTCAGGACGCTTGTCGTTGCGTCTCTTATTGGGCGGCAACGCGCGGTGCGCTTTGTGTGGACAGGTAAGCGTCGATGCGCGCCGCACTATCCGCCGGGACGTGAAGCCCAAGTTTCGAGCGCCGCCACAGGATGTCATCCGCGCTGCGCGCCCATTCGTGCCGAACGAGATAATCGACTTCGGCTGCGGTGAGCCCCGCGCCGAAATCCTCGCCAAGATCCGCCATGGATGCGGCCGTGCCGATGAGGTCCGCAATGCGGGTGCCGTAAGCGCGAGAGAGGCGATAGGCGAGGGCCGCATCGAGGAACGGAAAGCGCGTTTTCACAGTTGCGAGGAAGCGGTCGAAATCCGCATCCGGCATGTCGCCGCCGGGCAGTTTGGCGGTCTCGGTCCAGGCTGGTTTCATCGCCGGGAAGAACCGCTTCAGATCTTCCAGGGCATGCTCCGAGAGCTTGCGGAACGTGGTGATCTTGCCGCCGAAAATCGACAGCACCGGTGCACGATCGTTCGGCGCATCGAGCTCGAACACATAATCGCGGGTGACCGCCGATGCGCTGCTCGAACCGTCGTCGAAGAGCGGACGCACGCCCGAATAGGTCCACACCACGTCGCCGGGATCGATCTCGCGCTTGAAGAAATGATTGATCGCATCGCAGAGATACCGGATCTCCCCGTCGCTGATCTCCACCTTCTTGTCGGGCACCGCCTCGACAGGGATGTCGGTCGTGCCGACAAGCGTGAACTTGCCCTGATAGGGGATGGCGAAGACGATGCGCTTGTCCTTGTTCTGAAGGATGAACGCCTGATCGCCTTCGAACAATTTCGGCACCACGATGTGGCTGCCCTTGACGAGCCGCACGTTCTTGTTGGTGTTGAGGCCGAGTTTCGTGTTGAGAACATCCGCCACGAAGGGGCCGCCCGCATTGACGATCGCGCGGGCACGGATCTCCTGCCGGCTGCCGGACTGCGTCTCCTCAAGGGTCGCGACCCAGATGTCATTGTCGCGGCGGGCGGACACGAGCTTCGTGCGGACCCGGATATCGGCGCCGCGCTCGAATGCGTCGAGGGCGTTGAGCGCCACCATGCGGCTGTCTTCGACCCAGCAATCCGAATAGACGAACGCGGTATCGAAGCCGGGCTTCAAGGCCTGTCCGGCCGGGTGGCGCGTGAGGTGGATCGTCTCCGTGCCGGGGAGCCGCTTACGAGGCGCCAGATTATCGTAGAGGAAAAGGCCGAGGCGCACGAACCAGGCGGGCCTGATGCCTTTCTCGTGCGGAAGAATGAAGCGCAGCGGCCAGATGATGTGGGGCGCCGCCTCGAGCAGGCGCTCGCGCTCGAACAAGGCCTCGCGTACGAGGCGAAACTCGTAATATTCGAGATAGCGCAGGCCGCCATGGATCAGCTTGGTGCTGGCCGACGACGTATAGCCGGCGAGGTCGCCCTGCTCGCAGAGAACCACCGAAAGGCCACGGCCGACCGCATCCCTGGCGATACCCGCCCCGTTGATGCCGCCGCCGACGATGAGAAGATCGGTTATTGCCGTCACGAGCGCGTCTTTCTTCGAAACCGGACCTCCCGGCCTTTCTGCAAATGATTCCTTTAGCCGCCTAAGGCAAGTGAATTTTATTACCGGCTCGGGACTTCCCTTGCGAGAGCAAGATTTAGCACGAACGCCACCAGCGAGCCGAGCGCCATAACGAAGCAAAGGATCGCGACCGCCTGATAACTGCCCCACCAGGCCCACAGAGCGCCGAACGCGAAGGGAGCCGCCGATTGGGCGACGCGGACCGGGGTAGCGATCATCCCCTGAATGGCGCCGTAATCCTCGCGGCCGAACAATTCCTGCGGCAGCAGCGCCCGGACGATCGTCAGCATCCCGTTGGACGCGCCGTAGAGGAGCGTAAAAACGATCAGCAGCCAGGATCCCGCGGGGATGAAAGGCAGGAGCGCGAATCCCAGGGTGCTCAACGCCATCGTGACGAGACCGATTGCCCGCAGGCTCATGGCCCGCTCGCCGAAACCGGTGGCGAAGCGGGCGGCAACCTGCGCCGGACCGATGATCGAATAGGCGGCAACCGCGTATTCGAGGGTGAAGCCACGCTCGACGACGAGCGGGATGAGATGGATGGGCAGGCCGGTCGAGATGATCCCCTGGCACACCGACATCGCCACGAAACACCAGAACGACGGCTGGGTGAGAACCCGGCGCGGGTCGGATCGCTCGCCAGGAATGTCGGCGCCCCGGTGCCTTGCGGGCTTTCCCGCGGCCTTCGGAATCGTCACCACGTGCAACGCGGCGCAGATGGCGAGGTTCAGCAAGGCAAGCAGGAGCAACGAGCCGCGCCAGCCATAGGCCTCGATCAACAGGTGGGTGAGCGGGAATGAAGACGGTGCTGGCAAATCCGCCGATCAGCGTCATCACGGTGATGCCGCGCCTTGCCTGAAAACCGAGCCGCAGCGCCAGGACCGCGAAGCCCGGCTCGTACAGCACCGCGCTCATGGAGGCCCCGAGGCCGATCCAGATCAACAGGAACAGCACGTAATCTCCGACCTGGGACCAAAGCGCCAACAGGATCGCGGCCAGCACCGATCCGCCGGTCATCACGGCGCGGCCGTAGCCGCGATCGATCAGGCGGCCGACCGGGACCGCAAAGAAAGCCGAAGAGATGAGCGCGAGCGAGTAAGCCCCCGTCAGCGCCGCTTTGGACCACCCGAGATCCCGCTCCATCGGCTCGATCAGAAGGGCGAAGGCGTAGAACAGGGTGCCGTAGGAGACGAGCTGGGTCACCGACAGGGCCGTCACGAAGCCCCATGGCATCCGGTCTGAACGGGTCATGTCGACCTTCACCTCGCTCGCGCGCCCCCTGCAAAAAGGGCGCCGGCGGGTCTTATGTCAGCCGCCGTGCTTGACGAACAGTCCCTTATCCCTCATATGCACAGCATGGCGTCAGCGCTCTCATCGAGAGCCGCTTGAGCAGGGCTGCGTGACGGATATCCGCCGGATGGTGGAGACCCCGGCCCTCTTCTTCAAACGCTCCACCGCTCGATCGCCCCACACGCGGGTGGTCGCCAAGAGCCCGGCAGCGCCCGTCTTCCAACACATTGGCATGACGAACTTGGCCTTTTTGGCTCATTTTTTCTGCTCGAAAGATACCCACTTTGACTCTTTTCACCGATTTCGGATTGGCCTCGCCGATCCTGAAGGCGCTTGCGACCGAAGGCTATGAGAAGCCTACTCCGATCCAGGCGCAGGCCATTCCGTACGTGATGGCCGGCCGCGATATCTGCGGCATCGCCCAGACCGGCACCGGCAAGACGGCGGCGTTTGCGCTTCCGATCATCCACCGCCTGACTGAAAATCCCCGCGCTGCCGTCCGCAAGGGCTGCCGCGTTCTCGTTCTGAGCCCGACCCGCGAACTGGCGAGCCAGATCGCCGACAGCTTCCGCACCTATGGCCGTCACATGAAGCTCACCACCTCGGTGGTGTTCGGCGGCGTCGCCATCGGCAAGCAGGAGCGCGACCTGTCGTTCGGCGTCGACGTTCTGGTGGCGACCCCCGGTCGCCTGCTCGATCTCATCGATCGCCGGGCGCTGAGCCTTCGCGACGTGGAGATCCTCGTCCTCGACGAGGCCGACCAGATGCTCGATCTCGGCTTCATCCATGCGTTGAAGCGCATCGTCACCATGCTGCCGAAGGATCGTCAGACCCTGTTCTTCTCGGCCACCATGCCGAAGACGATCTCGACCTTGGCCGACACCTTCCTGCGCGATCCCGCCCGCGTCGCCGTGGCTCCGGTCGCGACGACCGCGGAGCGTGTCGAGCAGAGCGTCATGTTCGTATCGACCGGCCGCAAGCAGGCTCTCATCGAGACCGTGCTGCAGGATCCGGCGATCGAACGCGTTCTCGTCTTCAGCCGCACCAAGCACGGCGCCGACAAGATCGTGCGCGGTCTCGAGAAGGCGGGCGTCAACGCGTCGGCCATTCACGGCAACAAATCGCAGCCGCAGCGTGAGCGGGCGCTCGCGTCCTTCCGCGCCGGCTCGTGCCGGGTGCTGGTCGCGACCGACATCGCGGCGCGCGGCATCGACGTCGATGGCGTCAGCCACGTGATCAACTACGACCTGCCGAACGTGCCGGAATCCTACGTCCACCGCATCGGCCGCACGGCCCGCGCGGGCGCGACCGGCATCGCCATGTCGTTCTGCAACGATGAAGAGCGGGCGTTCCTGCGCGACATCGAGAAGCTGACGCGCCTGAAGGTGCCGGTCGCACCGCTGCCGGAAGGTTTCCAGGCAGGCCCGGTGGCGGGCGAGCGGGACGAACCCCGCGAGCCGCGCCGTCAGCAGCAGGCGCAGCGTCCCCGTTCGGCGCCTCATGCCCGCGGGAACCAGGGTCACGGCGCACCGCGCGTCTCCGATCCCAATGCGGATCGCGGTCCGAAGCGTCACCGTCCGCGTGGCGCCAAGCCCGCAGGCGCGACCTCCGGCAACGGACAGCGCCAGCAGCAGCCCGCACGGGCGAGCGCGAGCGAAGGACGCGGCGACGGCCGGCAGGTGAGCTGGCTCGACAAGGGCCCGCGCGGCCGCTGAGCTTGAATGTACAGAGATTGAAAAGGCGCCTCAGGGCGCCTTTTTTTGTTGCACGCGGCAATGGGCGGGATTCTCTGCCCGACAACTAATCTGAGAGAGCTGCCTCGCGCACTTTCTCTGAGATCCATTCATTGAGACTAAGCTTCTCGGCTGCAGCAGCCGCCACCGCTGCTTCATGAACCTTGGGATCTAGTCGAAGATTGAGTTTGCCGGAGAAGTCGCGATAAGGCTCGATGCCCCGCTCCTTGCAGACTTCCAGATAAACCCGCAGAGAGATTTGGCCCTCGGCCTTCAAGCCTGCGACATCGGCGGCATAAAAATCGGCTCCCCCACTCAGCGCGATGAATTCGCCCCGAAACATCTCCAGATCAGGGTCATAAGCCACCACTGCTTTATGTCCCTCGATATCCAACAAATTGTTCTTCACGCTTCGACCCCATTGAACTCGAGCCATTTCCGCACGCTCGCCAGAGCGCCTTTATCGGTGTCTGGAGACGGGTGTGGGCGATGAAACACCCTCACCTCGCCACGCCAGAAAATCGCGACCCGCGAGCCTTCCCGTTCGCTCAACTCCGCCCCGAGCGCGAGAAAAAGAGCCTCAATTTCCCGCCACGGGACTGACCCGCTGGACGGTCGTTTGAACACAAGAGCAAGCGTAGACCTATGCTTCGACTTCATAGATAGTACTAAATTTCGGTACTAGATGCAACCGACCGCTTTCACTAATGATACGGGTCCGCCGCGTCCCGCAATCCGTCGCCCATGAAGTTGAACGCCAGCACGACGACGACGACGGGGAAGATCGGGAAGAGCAGCCACGGGTTGAGCTGCACCGCGGCAAGGTTCTGCGCCTCGTTCAGCAGGACGCCCCAGGAGGTGATGGGAGGGCGCAGGCCAAGGCCTAGGAAGGACAGGGCTGTCTCGCCGAGGATCATCGACGGAATCGACAGCGTCGCCGACGCGATCAGGTGGCTCATGAAGTTCGGGATGAGGTGGCGGGAGATGACCCGATGCTTCGATGCGCCCATCAGTTCCGCGGCTTTCACAAAATCCTCTTCGCGCAACGACAGCAGCTTCGAGCGCACCGCCCGCGCGAGGCCAGGCCAATCGAGCAGGCCGAGGATGATCGTGATTCCGAAAAAGACGAGGATCGGGACTCCAGTTCGCGGGCAGGGCCGCCGAGAGGGCGAGCCAAAGCGGCAATTCGGGCAGGGATCGCAGGATCTCGATCAGGCGCTGGATGACGTGATCGACCCAACCGCCGAGATAGCCCGCCAATCCGCCAAAGAACAATCCGAGCGTGAACGAGACCGCAATCCCCACAATGCCGATGGTGAGCGAAATCCGCGCCCCGTAGATGATGCGCGAGAGGAGATCGCGGCCCAGCCTGTCGGTGCCGAGGAGGAACATCGTGCCGTTCTCGGGCGGGCAGAACAGATGCACGTCTCCTGGCACCAATCCCCAGAAGTCGTAACCATCGCCACGGCACAGGAACCGCACCGGCTGCGGCGTCGACGTATCGGTGGTGTAGACGCGACGGAAGCTCTCGATGTCGAAGGTGAACTTGTACGGATAGACGAAGGGACCCACCAGCCTGCCCTCGTGCATCAGGTGCACGGATTGCGGCGGTGCGTACAAGAAGTCACCGTGGCGCTTGGTATAATTGTAGGGCGCGATCATCTCCACGAACGGAACCATGGCGTAGAAGGCGAGCAGGATGAAGGCCGCGGCGACCGCGACCTTGTGGCGGCGGAACTTCCACCACATCAGCCGCCACGAAGAGGCGCGGTAGAAACTCTCGCTCTCGGCCCCCATGGGCTCGGTCGCGCCGGGATCGAAGGGCGCGGAATTCGACGTAGTGCTTCTTGAGCGACAAAGGCTCGTTCATGCGCCGCCCCCGATGCGAATTCTTGGGTCGAGCCAGGCGAGCAGCAGATCGGAGACGAGCATTCCAATCACAGTCAGGATCGCCACGAACATCAGGATAAAGCCTGCCAGAAACTGATCCTGGCTCTTGAGCGCATTGAGGAGAATCGGGCCGACGGTCGGCAGCGACAGAACGAGCGACACCAGCACCGAACCCGACACGAGATGGGGCAGGAGATTGCCGATATCGGAGATGAAGGGATTGAGCGACATCCGGAACGGATATTTCAGAAGCGCTTTGCGCGCGGTGAGACCTTTCGCCTTCGCCGTCACATAATATTGCTTGCCGAGTTCATCGAGCAGGTTCGCGCGCATCCGCCGGATCATCGCCGCCGTGCCGCCGAGCCCGATGACGAGGGTGGGAACGATGAGATGAGACAGCAGCGACTGGATCTTCGGCCAGTCCCATGGCTCCCCGGCAAATTGCGAATCGTAGAGTCCGCCGATGGAAACGCCGAACCAGCGGTTGACGTAGTAGAGCATGATCAGCGCCAGCAGGAAGCTCGGCGTGGCAAGCCCGATATAGCCGATGAACGTCGCGACATAGTCGCCAATCGAATATTGCCGCGTGGCGGAATAGATCGCGATGGGAATGGACACCAGATGAATGAAGATCACGACCGCGAAATTCACCAGCAGCGTCAGCCACAGGGCGTCGCCGATGACCTCCGTGACCGGACGGTCGTATTCGAACGACCACCCCCAGTCGCCCTGGAGCAAGCCGGAGAACCCGTTCTGGCCCGGCATGAAGCCCATCCAGACCAGGTATTGCTCCCAGACCGGCCGGTCGAGCCCGTATTGCTTGATGAGAAACTCCGCCTTTGCGACAGACGCGGATTCACCCTGCGCGCGCAGCTCCGCGATCTGGTTGGAAAGGAAGTCGCCCGGGGGCAATTTGATGATCACGAAAACGAGCGCCGAGATGATCAGCAGCGTCACGCACATGGTGACGAAACGGCGCAACAGGAAAGCGATCATCGGCGAGCCTCTTTGAGCACGGCTTTGTTCCAATACATCTGATCGACACGATAGATGCCGATCATCGCCGTCGGCTCCCACGAATACAGCGCCTTTTGCGGCAGGCCTTGCAATCCGTTGCGCACGACAATCGGCTGCAACGCGCCCGCCACCGTGCCGATGGTCCATTGATTTTCGGCGTGGTTGCGCAGGATCTCGCCCCACGCATCCCGTTGCACGGCGCGGTTCGCGGTGTTCATCCAGAGATCGTAGACTGCAAGCAGGCGCTTGGCCTCGGGAATATCGACCTCTTCGCCGGTCTTGCCTTTGGTCTCCACGTACTGCCCCCATTTCGACCAGGCATAATTATCCTGCCGCATGGGCGCGAACTCCGTCGGCGGCATCACTGCGGTCGGAATGGCATTGTCGAAGCCCTGGCCCGCCACCATGGTGGTCAACCCGGCGAAAACGCGGTTGCGCATGACCGTCCGGTCCTGCGGTTTCACGAAGAGCTTCACCCCGATCTCGCGCCAGAACTCCGCGATCAGCGTCAGCCCATCGACGACGAGGGAACTTTCGCCATCGGTCTCGACGATGATTTCGAGTTCGCGGCCGTCGGGCAGCAGGCGGATGCCCGCGGAATTGCGCTTGGTCAGTCCGATCTCGTCGAGCAGGCGCGAGGCCTCGCCGGGATCGTAGCCGGCATTCGTCGTTCGCAGCATGGGTTGCGAAAGCGGGCTCTGCTCCATGATGGTGTTGTTGCCCTCGATGCCGAGACCGAAGAGCAGGGCATTGTTCAGGGTCTTCCTGTCGATCCCCAGCGACAGGGCGCGCCGGTATCGAACGTCACGGTTCAGCGCGCGCCACACAGGGTCCGTCGCATTGAGGTTGGGATAGAGCGCGAGTTCGGATCCGCGCGCATAGGGCCACAGCAACGTCCTGTAGCCTTGCATTTTCTCTCCCTGCTTGAGCACCGGGATGTCGCCCATGCTCAATCCACGGAATAGGAGATCGACCTCGCCCGCATTGGCTTTCGCCGCGAAAAGGCCGCTTGCCGAGACGTCCATGATGACGCGGTCGACATAGGGAAGTTGCTGCCCCGCCGTGTCCACCCGGTGATAATAAGCATTGCGCTCGAAGATGAAGCGCGTTGCCGGCGCACGGGTCGTCACGCGCCAAGGCATAAGCACGGGCAGATCGGGATTCGTCTGCTCCTTCATGTCGTCGACGCGATTGTGAAGAGCGGCCCAGGATTTCAGCTTCTGTGCTTTCGCCTCCCCCTCCAGCTTCGCCTTGTCGGCGTAACGGGCGTGAAACTTTTTGAGGTAGTGCGCCGGGCGATAGATGCCGGGATCGACAGGTCCGGCGAGTTGCGGCAGGAAGCGCGGATTGGGATGGTCCCAGGTGTAGCGCACGTGCTGCTCGTCCAGGACCTCGAACTTCGGCGGCTTGCCGCCCGCGATCATGAATTCGGGAGGACCCGCCGGCGACAAATCGAGGTTGTTCGCGACGTCGTCCCAGTAATACCGGAAATCTTCAGCCGTGAACGGTGCGCCGTCGGACCAACGGTGACCGGCCCGCAGGGTGAAGGTGAAGATGCGATCGTCGACGTTTTCGACCGACTCGAGGATGTCGGGTTTCAGGTTGAGATCGCGGTCGTAGCCGATGAGGCGCGTATACGCGAAAGTGCTGATGTAGCGGATGTCGCGGGGACGCGGCACAAGGGTGACGATGTCCCCGCCATATTGGCCGGTTTGACCGCTTGGCGATTCAACAACCAGCGGCGCCTGCGGCAGGCGAGCGGCGACCGCCGGCAATTCGTTGCGCCCGACTTTCTCGGCGAGGAGAGGCGCCTCGCCGAACGCCTGCGCGGCGAGCGGCCACGAGAATAAAACAGCGACGCAAAGGGAAGCCAGGTTCCTGGTGCGGAAAGAGGTGAACATCATGCGGCCTCCCTGGCGACGTTGGTGCCGACGCGAATGCAATGTCCCGGCTCGATTTCCTTCATGCTGCCGAACTCTCCCTCGCTGAGCCGGAACGGTTCCGGCCATTGCGAAGGATCGGCGAAGCGCTCCACCCGCAGCTTGTGGAAATCAAGCGGCCGGTCAATGTCGGCATCCGGCACCGCCGCCAGAAGAGCCTGCGTGTAGGGATGGACCGGATTGCGGAAAAGGGACGTTTTGGGTGCCGATTCGACGATGTAGCCCCGGCACATCACCGCGATGGTGTCGGCGATGTAATCCACGACCGCGAGATTGTGCGAGACGAACAGGTAGGACAGGCCGAGCGCTGCCTGCAGGTCCTTCAGCAGGTTGAGAACCTGCGCCTGGACCGACACGTCCAGCGCCGACACCGGTTCGTCGCAGATCAGCACGCGCGGTTCGAGGGCCAGCGCCCGCGCGATGCCGATGCGTTGCCGCTGCCCGCCTGAGAACGAATGCGGATAGCGCCGCAGAACGCGCTGATCGAGCCCCACCATGTCGAGCAATTGCTTGGCGCGTGCGTACCGCTCGTCCGAGGTGCCGATATCGTGGATGCGCAACGGCTCGGTGAGAAGTTCGTACACCGTCATGCGCGGATTGAGGGACGAGAACGGATCCTGGAAGATGAACTGCACGTTGCGCCGATAGGCCGTCAGTGCGTCTCCCTCCAGTTCGTGAACGTTCCTGGGGCCGGAGCCATCATCGAAGAGAACGCGGCCGGATTGGGGGTTCATCGCCCGCATGATGATTTTGGACACGGTGGTCTTACCGCAACCGGATTCACCCACGAGCCCGACAGTCTTGCCGGCCGGCAATTCCAGGTTCACGCCGTTGACCGCGTGAATGGAGCGGACCTTGCCCGAAAACCATCCGGATCGCAGCGTGAAGGTCTTGGTGAGATCCTCTGCCCGCAAAATAGGTCCCGCGGGAGCGTTACGGACCGGCGGTGCGGTTTGCGCCAGCACCGTGCTCTTGACCTCGCGGATCGGCGTCAGCCGTTCGCCTTCGGCCATGGCAAAGCGTGGGACGGCGCGCATGAGCGCCTGGAGGTAAGGATGCTGCGCCCTGCGGAACAAATCCTCGCGCGAACCTGCTTCCATCACGCGGCCACGATAGATCACCACGACCTCGTCCGCGACGTTGGCCACCACCCCGAGATCGTGAGTGATGAGCAGCACCGACATGCCGGTCTCGACCTGAAGCTCCTTGATCAGGTCGAGGATCTGCGCCTGCGTCGTGACGTCGAGCGCGGTGGTCGGTTCGTCGGCGATCAACAACGCAGGTTTGGTGATCAGCGCCATCGCGATCATCGCCCGTTGGCGCAAGCCGCCGGACAATTCGAACGGATAGGTCCTCAGGGCGCGCTTCGGGTCGGGGAAGCCGACTCGCGCCAGAACGTCGAGGGTGTGCTTTTTTGCTTCCGCCTGGTCGTCGGCGATATGCGTGAGATAACTTTCTGAAATCTGGTCGCCGATGGTGTGCAGCGGCGAAAGGGACGTCATCGGCTCCTGGAAGATCATCGCGATGCGTCCGCCGCGCATGTGCCGCATGGCCGAGCTCTCGGCCTCGAGACCGGCGATGTCGACCGATTCGCCGACACCAGGATCCGAGAAGACGATCGCGCCGCCGCCGATCCTCGCCTGTTTGGGCAGGATCTGGAGGATGGCTTGAGCGGTCACCGACTTGCCGGAGCCGGATTCGCCGACGAGGGCGACGGTCTTGCCTTTGGGAATATCGAAGGACAGCCCGTCGACGGCTCGAAAGTTTCCCGAATCCGTTGCAAAATCCACCGTGAGTTGGCGGACGGACAGGAGCGGCTCATCCATAGGCTTCTCCAACAAAGGCGCATTATAGAACGATAACGCGCTACAGCTCGACGACGTTTCCGATATTGTCACAGAATAACTTTTGAACCAGCTCGAATCGAAGATTCTTGCGCGCCATAAAATCCAAAAACTCTTCGCAGAACCGCCAGATTGCCTCGTCGTGCACCTGGTGATGGGTCAGGAAGCCCACGGGCTCGGGTGCAGCATCGCCGACGCGCGACCGGATGGCGTTCGCCAGGGCAGCCGTCAATGTCCGGATATCGGCGAGGCTGCGGCCACCACGCCAATCGATCGGATCCACATGCGTGTTGATCTGCGTCAGGCCGGGAACGGGCTGGGCGACGGGGCGGTCGCGAAAAGTCGATAGGCCCGTATAGCCCGCAAGCGTAAGCCGTGGGACCAGCTCAGGTGCGATCCGGTTCCAGGGAGGCACGAAGACGGGCAGCAACCTGTCGTCGAAATAACGCGAGAGATCCTGCAAACCTCGCCCCGCTTCGACGGCCATGACCGCGTTGTCGCGGCCGGGCCCGAACTCGGCTTTCTTTTGGCCGGCAGGGGCGTGATTCAAGTGGGAATATCCATGAACGAGGATCGACGCACGGTCCTCATCGAGCAGCCTTTCCGCAAGGTCCGGCTCGGCACGGCTTGGAACCACCGCGATGGCGATTGCGGCCTCGAAGCGCGCGGCGAGTTGCAGAAGCCGGTTCAACTGCGGCGTTGCTCTCACCGCGTCGTCATCGCGCCACCACAGGACGGGCTCTCGACCGCGATCGCGCGAAAAGGCGAGCGCATCATTCACCTCGCTCCAATCGACAGGGGTCGGCAGCAACGCGGGTCGCGCCACCGCCAGCGCGTCGGCGATACGGACCGTCTCCTGCGCTCCGTTCACCGCCACGCTCGAACGCGGTGGGAGCGGCTCTTCCAACGCAGAGGCGACCGAAGCCGCAAGTGCGTGGCCGGTCAGGCGCGTTTCGGGCAGGATCTGTGCGAGGCCGTTCCGTTGCAGGCTTTCGGCGCGCAGGCGCTGCTCGGTTTCGCGGTCCAGCTCGAATGGCACCAGAATGGCGCGCGGACCTGATCGCAGAAGATCGACGCAGGTGTTGTATCCGGCTTGGCTGATCGACAATTCGGCGCGCGGCTAGAAGCCGGCGGAAGTCCGGCCGTGCCCGCTCGACTTTCGCATGAGCCGGCGCTGCTCGGGCAAGGGTCTCAAACGCCACGTCGTCGATCCCGCGCCCGATGAGAATGTGCCAGTCTTTATGGGTGACGATCCGTGCCGCCTCCAGCGCGGCTCGGTAGAGCGGAAGCGAGGCCGCGCTCGACCCGCCCGAGACGACGATTCCTGCGCGGTTCACCTGTTCCGGCGCCCCTGCTTCCTCGTCCACATAGCCGGTGTAGTGGATGATTCGCCGGAAGGTCTCGTCGACGGGCCACGACAGATCGAGTGGCGCAAGAGCGGGGTCGCCGTGCACGAGAACCGCGTCATAAAATTCATCGATGCGCGCCGCCGTCTCGGCAATCCGCTCGCGCTTCGGCGCCACGAGAATGTCGCGGATCGACGACAGGACGAGGGGCCGCGGGCGCATCGCATGCGCCTGGTGCAGCACCGCCAAAAATTCCTCCGCGAGAACGCGGCGCCCGAACGGGAACAGCTCGGTGATCAGAACGTCCGGCTGCGCCCGACCGATCGTCTCATGCAGGATCGCGCCACGCGCCTCGGCGACCTTCGCCGTGATGGGCGTGCCCTGTTCGTCAAGCAACTTCCTGAAATCGGTCCCGCGAATCTGCACCGGCGGAAGCTGGACGAACGTGACGTTGTCCGGCGCGGGAAGCGAAGTCGGCATGCCTCCGGAAACCAGCGTGACCGCATGACCCGCCTCCGCGAAAGCGCGCGCAAGAGCCGTCGCGCGGGTGAGGTGCCCGGCCCCCAGCAGGTGCGTCACCACGATGAGGACCCGCTTGCTCATGCGCCCTTCGCTTCGACGAGCGGCAGCAGCGCGGCGCGAAGGCGTATGGCCGCTTGCGCGAGGTTTCGCTCGCCGACAACGAAGTCGCGCGCCTGCTCGCCCATCCGACGCCTCGCAATGGCGTCCCGGATCAGGCTTCCGACGCTCCGCGCAAAGGCGTTGACGTCGCCGGGCGGCGTCAGGATACCGGTCTCTCCATGCTTGACCACGCTGGCAACGCCGCCGCAATCACCCGCGACGACGGGATTTCCGAAAAGTTGGGCTTCGAGAAGCACCATCCCGTAAGCCTCGTTGATGGCCGGCCACACCAACATCGCGGCGTGCTCATAGCGCTCGCGAAGTCGCTCCCCATCGCAGGCTCCATGATAACGGATACGGGATCCCAGCTTGGCGAATAAGGTCTCGACTTCGCTGCGCGCGTCCCCGTCGCCGACGATATCGAGCGACCATGGCAGGTGCCGCAGCGTCGTGAGCGACTCCGCGAGAATACGATACGATTCGGCCTTGTCGCCCGGTCGCATCATCGCCACCGTCAGCAGGCGGGGCACCACTTCGATGCGGCGTGCGCGCGGGGGCAGGGGAGCCCATTCTGTCTCGTCGAGGAACGGCGGAAGATCGACCAATCGCTGCAGCACCGGCCGGGCCGCCTCGAGCGCCGGTCGGTCTTTTTCGGTCATGGTGAAAACGAGGGCGGCGCCGTCGAGGGCCTGCTCGGCGGCCCGGTGCCCCGCGGACCAGGCACCTTCGGCGCGCTTCGGCGCGCGCGATCCTTCGGCAATCACATAAGGGATGCCGAGCGCGTCGGCGACGAGCGGGCCGATCCAGTCCGGCGCCTTGTAATAGACATGGTAGGTGAACCACAGAACCGGGCGCTGGTGTTCCGCCAGGCCGCGATAATGCGCGATCAACCGATCGGCCTCCGCGATGGAATCACGCCGCGCGCGCTCCTGGAACAGCGCTATCGCCCTTCGCGTCATGGGTGCGCAGCCGGCTTGCGATTTCGGGCGCGAAACCCGCCTCCTCGAGAGCCCTGAGCAGAAGCCGCGCCATGGTTCGGTCGCCAGACGGGGAGGGATGATCCGGGCTTTTCAGCGGAGCATAGAATGCAACCGTTGGTGCGGCGCTCACGCGGGCAACCGGATCGTTGCGGCCGGATGAAGCAGCGCGCGAAAGCGCTCCTCGATCAGGTCGATGCCGCCCTCCATGGAAAAATCCCGCCGCAGCCGCTCGAAGGCGGAATCCGCCAGCGCAACGCGCCGTTCCGGTTCGCGCGCCAGAAGATTGATGGCGTTCGAAAGCGATTCCCATTCGCCCGGCGGCACCAGCACGCCGTCGATCCCGGGGCGAATGAATTCGGGGATGCCGGCGAAGTCGGTCGCCACGATCGCGAGTTTCTGGCCGGCGGCTTCCATCAGAACATTGGGCAAACCATCCCGGTCTCCGGAAGCTGCTTTTTTGGACGGCAACGCGAAGAGATCCGCGTCGCGCAGCAGCGCGATGATGTCGGGCTGCGCCTTCGCGCCAAGAAACGCCACGCGATCGCCAAGCCCGCTCTCCGCAACCTGCGCCTTCAGGCTGTTCAGAAGATCGCCGCCGCCCACATGGGCAAAGCGCCAATGCAGATCCGACGGCAATGCAGCGAGAGCCCGCAACAGATCGCCAAAACCTTTCTTCGCCACCGCGCGCCCGACCGAGACAATGCGAACGGGATCGGCCGGATCGGAGCCGTCCCGCATCGGACGCGAATCCGGCGGCGAGGGAAAGCGCGACAGGTCGAGACCGTGATAGACGAGCGTGACATGGTCGGCGCATGGACCGAGGGCTTGCAGATGCTCGGCTCCCTGCGCCGTGCAGGTGACGCCCCACAGAGCCTCGGCCAGCTTCTCGCGCTTCTCCCAATCCGGCGTGGTCCAGATGTCCTTTGCGTGCGCCGAAAACGTCCAGGTGCGGCCCGTCAGCAGCGCGGCGTAGCGCACGACGGACGCGGGGGTATGCAGATAATGCGTGTGGATGTGCCGGACATCGGCGGCCAGCTCGCGGGCCATGACGAAAGCCTGGCCCAGTCGCCGGATGCGGTTGGCCGTCAGGTCGCGTTTGAGATCGGCCCAGAACGTCCGCATGAGTTTGCGCATGGCGGGCTGGCGCATGGCGAAGAGCATGCCGCGCAGCACCCGCACGGGTTCCTCGTAGAGATATTCCGGCAGGTAGGTCACCGGAGCCTTGATCTGCCGGTTCATGGGATGAACGGCGCGCTCGGTCGGATGGCGCAGCGACCAGATTTCGAGATCGACCCCGCGTGTTTCGAGCGCGAGGATTTCCTGCGCGATGAAGGTTTCCGACAGGCGCGGATAACCCTTGACGACGACAGCGATGCGTCGGGGCTCGTGCGGCGACAACAACATTTGGACGGTTACTCGGCAGCCTCGGAGGCAGGCATGTAGGTACGGGCGCCCGTGAGAGCTTTAAGCCGCTCCTGCACCCGGTCAAGCCCATCGAGCAGGCCGGGCACCACGACTTCGGAAGGCTTTGGCTGGATGGACAGGTTGCGCAACGCCGTCGCCATCCGCTCCGGAGCCCGCGCTTCGGTGTAGTCGCTGAGCATGCTCACGAGACCGAGTCTCTCGGCCTCGATGGCGCGAATATATTGCTCCAGCCGGGGGCGCGTGCGCGGGACGATCAGCGCCCGCTTGTCGAAGGACAGGATCTCGCAAAAGGTGTTGTAGCCGCCCATGGCGACGATTGCCGCCGCCTTGTCCATCAGGTGCTCGATCTTGGTGTCGAACGACATCGCGTCGAGTTTGGGCTGGCGGGAGATCCGCTCCATGAACGACCGGCGCTGGTCGCGGTTGACGAAGGGGCCGAACAGGATGACGGCGGGCATGTCGGGGCTGTTGTCGGCCTCGTAGGCTGAAATCACCCAGTCGATGAGATCGTCGCCGTCGCCGCCGCCACCGGTCGTGACCAGAATGAAGGGCTGCTTGGTCAGCTTCGGATAGCGCACCAGCGACGGGGTCGCGGGCTTTTCCCGACGAAGATACCCCGTATAGGTGATGCGCGCCTCGACATCCGGCGGCAGGTCGAGGGCGGCGAGGGGCTCGTAGACGTCCTTTAGCCCATAAACCCAGATCTCGTCATAATAGCGGATCAGGGCCTGGCGAGCCTCCTTGCGTTCCCATTCGGGCAACAGCAGCGCGGGCTCGTCCATGACATCGCGAATGCCCAGAACCAGGCGGCATCCCGCCTGCTGGAGATAGTCCAGGGCCGGAATGACCTCCCCGCGAAAGCCCGTGGGCTCCTTGTCGACGATGAACACGTCGGGCCGGAAGGATTTGACCGCCTGCAGGATCAGGGCCTCCCGCAACCCGACCGCCTCGTCGAGTTCCACGTTGAGGTTCAGCGAGCGGTAATCGCCATCGGGCAGCTTGGTGACGCCCGGAATGCGGATGTAATCGACCCCGCTGCCGAACTCGAAATTGCCGATGACCGGCGAGCCCGAGATGATCACCACGGAGGTGCTGGGGCATTCCTCCACGATAGCGTTCGCAATGGCCCGGGAGCGCCGCAAATGGCCCAGACCGAAGGTATCGTGGCTGTAAATGACCACACGGGAAGCATCTTTGCGCCAGGAAGGAGACTTTGCCGGCAGGGGTTCCATCATCACGTCCATGACCACCTGCCGGGAGGGCAGGTTTAGAGAAGCTAACGGAAAGACGTTAAGGCACAGAGTTCCGAGGTTGCAATAGCCCTGCCCAAAGTAGGTAAGGCAGCCGTTGAAAACGGGAAGAGGGCGTTGAAACCCTATGGCGCCGCGAACTCTTGGTGATATCGTCCGGCCAATGGAAAAGAGCCTGTTTCGTTATATCTGGACCCATTCGAAGCGCGACCAAGTGCTCGTCTGCGCGGTCGTGCTCGCGTCGCAGCCGTTCTATTTCGCGTCGCTCGATCTCCCGCGCCAGATCGTCAACCAGGCTATCCAGGGCGAAGCTTTCCGGGACGGGCAGAGCCTGGCGCCGTTTCTCCCCCTGACGATCGGGCTGCCGAAATGGCTCGGCGGCGCGTCGATCCATATCTTTCAGGGCTTTGAGGTCGGCCGCATCGGGTTGCTGCTGGGCCTCTCCGGCCTGTTCCTGTTCTTCGTCATCATCAACGGGGCGTTCAAGTACTGGATCAACGTCGCCAAAGGGGTGCTCGGCGAGCGCATGCTGCGGCGCTTGAGGTTCGATCTCTTCACCATGGTGCTGCGGTTTACGCCGGAGGCTTTGCGCACGGTCAAGTCGTCCGAGACCGCGACCATCATCAAGGATGAGGTCGAGCCGGTCGGCGGCTTCATCGGGGACGCGTTCATCACGCCGGTTTTCCTCGGCATGCAGGCGCTGACCGCTTTGTTCTTCATCATGGTGCAGAATGTCTGGCTCGGCCTCATGGCGCTGGGCGTCGTCGGCATCCAGTTCACGATCATCCCGCGCATGCGGCGCGAATTGCTCCGTCTCGGCAAGCAGCGCCAGATCGCATCGCGTGAACTCGCCGGCCGCATCGCGGAGGTTTCGGACGGCATCGAGGCCGTGCAGGTCCATAATTCCTACACTTGGGAAAGGGCTGAAATCGGCCAGCGGCTGTTCCGGCTTTTCGATTTGCGGCTGCAAATTTACAACCGGAAATTCGTCGTCAAGTTCATCAACAATTTCCTGTCGCAGCTCACGCCTTTCTTTTTCTATTCGGTGGGTGGCTATCTGGCGATCCGCGGCACCCTCGACATCGGCCAGCTTGTCGCCGTCATTGCTGCCTATCGCGAATTGCCGCCGCCGCTGAAGGAGCTCATCGACTGGGACCAGCAGCGCCTCGACGTGCAGGTGAAGTACGATCAGGTGGCGGCGCATTTCTCCGAGGAGCGGCTGGGGCCGATACTTCTCGCGGATGAACGCGCGGACGATTTCCCGGCGCTCGAAGGCCCGCTCGTCGCCGAGGAGCTGCGCGTGAACGACCCGCATGGGGGCGTCATTCTCAACGATGTGTCGTTCGAAATCCCGCTGCCCGCCGAGGTGGCGATGATATCCGGCGGAATGTCGAGCGCCAGCATCCTGGCCCAGATCCTCGCCCGCCGCATCACGAACTTCGGCGGCACCATCCGCATCGGCGAAAAGGACCTGCGCCAGATCCCACAGTCCATCGCCGGGCAAAAGCTCGCCTATGCGGGAATCGACCCCATCCTGTTTCCGGGCAGCATTCGCGAAAATCTTGTGTACGGTCTGCGTTACAAGCCGCTCGGGTCATACAAGGAAGACGAGCGTGAAGCGGTTCGGCGCCTCAGGGAGGCGCAGCGCACCGGCAATCCGATCGAGAATATCGCCGATCAGTGGATCGATTACGCAATGGTCGGGGCCAAGGACGAAGAGGATCTCGACCTGATCCTGATCGACCTCATGAAGAAGGTCGGAATGGGCCCGGAGATCTATCTCTTCGGGCTTGCCGGCCGCATCGATCCGGAACGGGACCCTGACTTCGCCCGCCGCCTCGTGGACGCTCGCGGACGGCTGCGCGAGACTTTTCAGGCAGAGGGCATGGCCGATCTCGTCGAGCCGTTCGATCTGCGCCAATTCAACGATCAGTCGACGCTCGCCGAAAACCTTCTGTTTGGCGTACCGACCTCGGATTCCTATCGCGGACGCAATCTCGCGGAGAACTCGAGTTTTCGCTCTGCCATCGACCAGGCGGGGCTTTTCGACGACCTCGTCGGCATGGGCCGGCAGATCGCCGAGACAATGACGGAAATCTTCGAAGGCCTGCCGCCGGGGCATTCCCTGTTCGAGCAATTTTCCTTCATCGGAGCCGAGGAACTGCCGGAATTTGCCGCGATCCTCAGGCGCAGCCGGTCGGACGAGGCGCTGACCAGGGAAGAGCGCGCGAGGCTTCTCTCGCTGCCCCTCCAATATATCGAGGCCCGCCATCGTCTCGGGCTGATCGACGACAATCTCAAGATCCAGTTCGTGCAGGCGCGTGGGTTGGTGCGCGATGAGCTTGAAAAGGTCGAGGCTGGCGTCGAATTCTACGATCCGGAAAAAATCTGCGCTGCGGCGCCTGTGCGCGACAACCTGCTTTTCGGGCGGGTCAGCTATCGCGTGGCGAACGCGCAGGCGCGGGTAGCGGAGGCGATTTCGGCGGCCGTTCGGGAACTCGGGCTCCTCGAGGATATCGAGCGCGTCGGCCTCGACCGTCAGGTGGGCACCGCCGGGCGCCTGCTCACCGCGCAGGAACGCGCCAGCGTCAATCTGGTGCGCTGCCTCGTCAAGCGTCCCGACATTCTGGTGATCGACGGCGCCTTGGCGCCTTTCGACGAGGGACGGGCGCAGAAGATGATCAAGCTTCTCATCGAGCTCGGTCGCGGAAAAAGCCTGTTCATGGTCCTGCCGAACGACAGGCAGGCCCAGGACTTCGATATTCTGATGCGCTTCGGCGACGGAAAGATTACGACAGAAAGTAATGCCGGGCGGGACGAGGCAACCGAACCTCGATCACCGAACGCCCAGCGAATGGCAGGAGAGGTTGCATGACCCTTGAAGCAGAAGTTCAAACCTTGCGACAGGTGCCGATGTTCAAGGACATCGATCCGGCGCGCTTGAAACTTCTGGCCTTCACCAGCGAGCGCGTGCAATTCGCCGACCGGCAGCGCTTTTTCTCCCAGGGAGATGCTTCCGATTCGGCCTACGTGATCCTCGAAGGTCGGGCCGACGTGCTCCTCACGACGCCGACAGGCGAGATCAAGGTCGCCGAGCTGGAAAGCAACGCCCTTGTCGGAGAGATGGGAATTCTGTCCGATACCCCGCGTTCCGCCACCATCATGGCGTCGCAGCCGACGACGGCCCTGCGGATCGACCGCCGCGTGTTTCTAGAGCTGCTCGCGCAGTTTCCCCAAATGGCTCTGGCGGTCATGCGGGAGCTCGCGAAGCGCCTCGAACAGACAAACGCAAAGTTGGTGGCAAAATCCGGAGCCTAATTTTCTCTTAACGGCCAGTGGCTTAGCCAGATCGACGTTAATCAACGGTTAAGCTGACCGATTATCGCCACATATCCCCTCCACCCCTAGGCTCCTAAGACAGGGCAAAAGGATCCGCCTCCCGGCAGGATCCAGGGGAATTTAACGGATGCCGACAATTGCGATCACGCCCTTGGGCGCGATTCCGCGGCGCGGGAGTAATGGACTCAACAGCCACCGAGGCGGCCGCCACGCGATCCGCCTTTGTGCAACGCTCAGTCTGGTGCTTGGCTTTCAAGCCATGGCGGCTGCGCCCGCCGCCATCGCGACATTGCCCAGCGCACTCATGGCTCGCCCGGTCTCTGCACCTGCTCCTGTACCGGAACTGCGTAGGAATCCTGGGCTCTTCCGCTCCATCATTGAGGCCGCCTTTCCAGCGGCTGCACCAAGAAAACCCGCTCAGGAAGATTCCGTTCCGGTGGAGACTGCCGGCAACCCGGACGAATTGATGCCCTTCGGCGGCCGCATGATCCCGCGCTGGCTGGTCCTCTCGGTGCTGAAAGCGGCTCATGTCACGGGTGTCGACCCGGTCTATATGCTGACGCTCGCCGATGTGGAATCGAGCCTTTCCAACGAAGCGAAGGCGCCGACCTCGAGCGCCCAGGGGTTGTTCCAGTTCATCGACCGCACCTGGCTCGAGACGGTTCATTTCCACGCCGCCGATTACGGTTTCGAACCCGCCGCGAGGGCGATCAAGATCGTCGACGGCGAGCCGGCGCTGGAGAACGAGAAGGATCGGGCCTGGATCATGAGCCTGCGCACCGACCCTTATTTCTCAGCCCTGATGGCGGGTGAACTCATCAAGGACGTGGAGCGTGCGCTCCAGGCCCAGGGCGAGCGGGAACTTGCGGAAGCCGAGCTTTATCTCGCGCATTTCCTCGGCGCGGGCAGCGCGGTGCGCTTCCTCGACGTGCTCGATTCCGACCCCAACATGAGCGCCACGAAGCTGTTTCCGAAAGCCGCCAAGGCCAATGCGGGATTGTTCACGGACGGCAAGGGCCGCAAGCGCCGGGCGGTCAGTGTCGCGGAATTGTACAACAAGATCGATTCGAAGATCGTGCGCCGGATGGACCGCTACGAGGATATCGGACCCATCCTCGCCGAGGTGAAAGCCCCGACGGCGGCGCCGCGCATCGAGGCCTACGCAGCCGCGCAGTAACGCGGGAGACTGCGGTCCCGATCAAAACGCCTTGAAGGTGATGATGGTATGCGTGTCGGCGATCTCGCCGATCGATTGGACGTTTTTGGCGATGAAATGGCCGATATCCACGTCATCATCCACGTGGAACTTGGCCAGGATGTCGTAATTGCCCGCGGTTGAATAGATTTCAGACGCGATCTCGCGGTCGGCCAGCGCGCTCGCGACCTCGTAGGTCCGTCCAAGCTTGCATTTGATC
This sequence comes from uncultured Alphaproteobacteria bacterium, assembly GCA_963828985.1. Taxonomy (GTDB): domain Bacteria; phylum Pseudomonadota; class Alphaproteobacteria; order Rhizobiales; family Beijerinckiaceae; genus Microvirga. The sequence goes on along the minus strand of CAWHGT010000002.1, from coordinate 1,162,097 downwards.
TCGACGAAGAAAGTCTGCATGAGGCGCTCCGTGATGCGTGCTCTGGAGTCGGATTCATCATCGGTGAATCTGAACCGGCTCTCATTCGTGTTTTGCCGCAAGATCTTTCGGCGAACCGGCGTCCACTTGGCCGCCCCTATATGGCGCGAAAGCTGCCCGGCGTGAAGTCAGGGCCTTCCGACGCTCACATAAGTAAATCCGCGCCGGCGCATATCCTCGGGACGGTAGATGTTCCGTAGATCGACGACGATCGGCTGCGCCATCAGGTCGTGCAGGCGGCGCAGGTCGAGGGCGCGAAAGGCGTCCCATTCCGTCACGATGGCGAGCGCATCGGCTCCCTCGGCGCAATCATAGGCGTCGCTCGCATATTCCACCTCCGGCATGAGCGCCTTGGCGGCAGCCATTCCCTCGGGATCGTAGGCGCGCACCTTGGCGCCCGCATCCTGCAGCGTCGTGATGACGTCGAGCGAGGGGGCATCGCGCATGTCGTCGGTGTTGGGCTTGAAGGTCAGGCCGAGGACCGCGATCGTCTTGCCGCGAACCGAGCCCCCGCACGCGGCGATGACCTTGCGGCCCATGGCGCGCTTGCGCTGGTCGTTGACGGCCGCCACCGTTTCGATGATGCGGGTTGGAGCATCGTGGTCTTGCGCGGTCTTGATGAGCGCCAGCGTGTCCTTCGGGAAGCAGGAGCCGCCATAGCCCGGCCCCGCATGAAGGAATTTGCCGCCGATGCGATTGTCGAGACCGATGCCGCGCGCCACGTCCTGAACGTTGCCGCCGACCTGCTCGCAGAGATCCGCGATCTCGTTGATGAAGGTGATCTTCATGGCGAGGAAGGCGTTGGCGGCGTATTTGGTCAATTCGGCCGTGCGTCGCGACGTCACCAGAAGCGGCGATTGATTGAGGTAGAGCGGACGGTAGAGCTCCCGCATCACGTTGGCGGCGCGATCGTCCTCCGTGCCGATGATGATGCGATCGGGCCGTTTGAAGTCCGTGATGGCGGCGCCTTCGCGAAGGAATTCAGGATTGGACACGACGGCGAATTCCGCCTCCGGGCGAACTTCATGGATAATGCGCTCGACCTCGTCGCCGGTGCCGACAGGGACGGTCGATTTGGTGACGATCACCGTATAGCCGTCGAGGGCCGCCGCGATGTCGCGCGCCGCCTGCTGCACGAAGGTGAGGTCCGCATGACCGTCACCCCGCCGCGACGGCGTGCCGACCGCGATGAACACCGCCTCGGCCTTCGCCACCGCGTCTTTCAGATTCGACGTGAAGGAAAGCCGGTTTTCGCGGACGTTCTTGGCCACGAGATCGCTCAGGCCGGGCTCGAAGATCGGGATCTCGCCGCGGTTGAGGGCGTCGATCTTGCGCGGATCATTGTCCACGCAACAGACGTCATGGCCGAAATCTGCGAAGCAGGCGCCGGAAACCAGCCCCACATAGCCCGCTCCGATCATCGCGACACGCATCAGGGACTCTCCGGTTGATACCTGCCCGGTTTAAGGGGGTGCGAGCGCTGCCGCAAGCAGCAGGGGGCGCACGGTTCCGACGCAAGAGAGTCTTTGACTTCCACCGAATGGCGGCACAAAAGACCCGCCCACCCACTTTGAGGCAACCCATGAGCAATCCCGTCCTTGCCGAGATCACCCGCGGCCAATTGGTGGAATCCCGCCATCGCGGCAGCATTTCGGTGGTGGATGCCGGTGGCGGGGTGGTGTTTTCGATGGGCGACGTGGACCGGCCTGTCTTCCCGCGCTCGGCCGTCAAGGCGCTTCAGGCATTGCCGCTGATCGAGAGCGGCATCGCCGAGCAATTCGGGCTTACCGACGAGGAGATCGCGCTCGCCTGCGCCTCCCACAAGGGCGAGCCTCGCCACGTGGCGGTTGCAGAATCCATGCTGGCAAAGGCAGGGCGGGATGCATCCTGCCTCGAATGCGGCACGCATTGGCCGTCTGGCGAGGCCGCCAGTCGGGCGCTCGCCGCAAGCGGCGCCATGCCCACGGCGCTGCACAACAATTGCTCCGGCAAGCATGCGGGCTTCATCTGCCTCGCTTGCGGGGAGGGGACCGATCCCGCCGGTTACATCAAGGCGGGCCATAGGGTCCAGCAGCGGGTCCGCGCCGCACTGGAAGAAATCACCGGCGCATCTCACGACGAAGAATATTGCGGCATCGACGGTTGCTCGATCCCGACCTACGCGATTCCGCTGCCCGCGATGGCCTTCGGCTTTGCCCGCTTCGGCACCGGGACCGGCGTGTCAGCGGACACCGCGAAAGCAGCGGCGCGGATCCGCAAGGCGGTGGCATCGCACCCCTTCATGGTCGCTGGGACCGATCACTTCGACACCGGGGTGATGGAGATCCTGGGCGAGCGCGCCTTCATCAAGGTCGGAGCGGAAGGCGTTTATTGCGCTGCCCTGCCGGAACTCGGCTACGGCATCGCGCTTAAAATCGATGATGGCGGCACGCGCGCCGCCGAGGCTGCCATGGGCGCACTGCTTCTCCGTTACCTCGACCTCGGCGATGAGGAGCGCAGGGCCATCGAGGGTCTTGCCGAGCCGGCGTTGAGAAACCGGAACGGCATCGAGGTGGGTCAGATACGGGCCGGCGCGGACCTGGCGACCAGCGCAAACTAAAGGCCCAGCAGCCCTATGATCTCGTCGGCTCCGGCGGTGGGCGAGAGCGTCCCGCCGGCAATCGCCCGTTCGATCTCCGGCACGCGCCCGCGCACCTGCGGATCATGTGCGAGGCTCTCGTGCAGGCGCTCGTGGACGAGGGCCCACATCCATTTCGTATCCTGCGCCCGCCGCTTGGCCGCAAGTTCGCTGCTTGCCTCCATTCGACCGCGATGGTCGAGAACGCGGCCCCAGAGCTCATCAAGTCCTTGCCCGGTCAGACCCGAGACGGTGACGACAGGTGGCGTCCAGTTGGTGGAGGCGGGGGTCAGGATATGGAGCGCCGCCCGGTATTCGGCAGCGGCAGCCTTTGCCCGCAGCGGATCGTCATCGGCCTTGTTGACGGCGATCATGTCGGCCAGTTCGAGAATGCCCTTCTTGATCCCCTGCAATTCGTCGCCGGCGCCCGGCAGCATCAGCACCAGGAAGAAGTCGGTCAGGTCGGCCACCGCCGTCTCCGATTGCCCGACGCCGACGGTCTCCACCAGAATCACGTCGAAACCGGCCGCTTCGCAGAGCAGCATGGTCTCGCGCGTTTTCGCCGCGACGCCGCCAAGCGTGCCGGAGGAGGGGGACGGGCGGATGAAGGCGTTGGGATCGACCGCGAGCTTCGCCATCCGCGTCTTGTCGCCGAGAATGGCGCCGCCGCTGCGGGTCGACGTCGGATCGACGGCCAGCACCGCCACTTTGTGCCCGCGCGCCGTCAGCATGGATCCCAGTGCGTCGATGGCGGTGGACTTGCCCACGCCCGGGACGCCGGTAATGCCGACCCGGACCGCTTTTCCCGTTCGCGGCATCAGGCTCTGCAGCAATTCGCGGGCTTTCGCCCTGTGGTCCGGCCGGCGCGATTCCATCAGCGTGATGGCGCGGGCCAGCATCGCCCGATCGCCGCCGGCGACAGCGTCGGGCCTGATATCGGTCTTGCGAGAGGAGCCCCCGGTCATGACTCAAGCTTTAGCGTGTTCGCGGCGGCTTTTCACCAGACGATCGGCTGCATTCCGATCCGTCCCCAGCCGGGGAGCTTGAGAGCCGGGCGGCGGATGTCGATTCCCGCCACAAGGCCGAGGAAATCGACCTCGATGCCTTCGACCCAACCCACCGAGAGTCCCGCATAACCGCCGAGCGAGACCTGTACGCCGGTCCGGCTCGGCGTGAAGCCGACAATATCCCGCAAGGGCTGCCAGTCCTTGCCGAGCGCCGTCGGCGGCAGCGGGGCGCTGAGCTCCGGCACGGAGCGCATCACGTGGGCCACGAAGGTATTGGAATTGGGTCCCGGCCACGCCTGATAATCGCCCGACACCTGGTAGGGATAGCTTGCCACCGCGGCCTGGATCTGCGGGATCAGCCTCTGGGCTTCGTCGCCTTCGATCAGCACGATGGGACGGGGCGCATTGCCGAACCAGCGGCCGTCCGGCGCCCAGCCGTTGGTGCGAACGGGCAAGCCCCACCCGACCTTGTCGTAACGCGTGTAGTTTTGCGCACCCGCTGCCTTCACCACGACCCAGGTGTGATGGGCGAAGATGGCGCGCCAGCGCCCGACGCGGGCCGCATAGATGGCGACGATCGCCTGAGGCGCGGCAGCGGGCTGGGGCAGCAGATGGGCGCTCGACCAATCGGCCTGGCGATAATTCGGCGCGACATCGTCGCGCAACGACCACCACAAGGCATGGGCGCAAAGCGGGAGGATGAACAGGCCGACGATGATGAAAAGGACACGCAGGAGCAACATCACGGCGGATTTAGGCGCTATGATGCGCCGCATCAAGCTTGTGCCTGTTCACCAAAGATTGACCATCTTTCGGGAAGGATCGGCTCACACCCCGCTGCTGCCTTGTGTCCGCCACGTTCGACAGCGAGAGAGCGAGTCCGCCCTCTGTCCTCGAACCACCGGCATCATGCTTCATCCCACTCGCCGCCTCACCGTCGTCGCTTTCGCAAGCTTCGCGCTCTCCGCCTGCGTCGGCGGCGAATCGCTCCTGCCCGGAACGGCCACGGCACCGCGTCCAGGTCTTTCCAACGATCCGCGCCTGCTCATCGCCACCACCCGCCTGCCGGTCGGCGATCCGATCAAGAAGCCGTGGTTCAGCGCCGAGCGATCCGCCGACATGGTGTTTGCCGAGGCGCGTTTGACGCCGCCCAGCCGCTCCATCATGGGCGGCGGCGGTTGGACTATCGCGTCGATCGACGGCGTCGACCGCTCCACCGCCGCGCAATCCTTCGCGCAGGCCGCGCTCGGCCGCGATCTCCTGCTTTACATCCACGGCTATCGCGAAAGTTTCGAGACCGCCGCAACATCAACCATCGAGCTCTCCGAAGGCATCCGCTTTCCGGGTGCGACGGGGCTGTTCACATGGCCCTCCGCCGGCTCCACGTTCAGCTATGTGAGCGACCGCGAGAGCGCCATGTGGTCGCGGGATGCGCTTGGAGGACCTGCTCTCCGCCATTGCCAAATCGCCGAGCGGCGGGCGCATCCACATCGTGGCGCACAGCATGGGAACGCTGCTGACGCTCGAAACCTTGAGAATGCTGCGCGGGTCCGGCGGTGAAGGCGCCATGTCGCGCATCGGCGCGGTGGTGATGGCCGCGCCCGACATCGACATCGACCTGTTCGCCCGCGGCCTTGAACGGCTGGGGCCCGATGCGAAGAAAATCACCGTCATCAGCTCCACCAACGACCGCGCGCTTGCCATGTCGAGCCGGCTTGCGGGTGGCATCGTGCGGGCCGGCGCTGCTGATCGCGAACGGCTTGAATCCCTTGGCGTGCGGGTCGCCGACGCATCGGAATTCGGCGGCGGCATCATCAATCACGACCTCTTCCTGTCGAACCCGGAAGTCCAGCAGGTGGTCAAGCGCGCCATCGACCGGGCGAACTGAGTTTCGTCTGCCGCCACGGCGTGCCAAGCTCCGAATCGGGTCGAATCGGCTTTTCCGTCATCAAGGCATTCCATGGCGTCCGAAGTTCTCGTCGCGGTTCTGCTCGCGGCCTTTCTGCACGCGACGTGGAATGCGATCGCCAAGAGCGGGAGCGGCGATGCACTCACGCGCTCGGCGCTGATCGGCATCGGTTCGGGTCTCGCGGCGCTTCCGGTCATCGCCATCGTGGGGATTCCAGACGCGGCTTCATGGCCTCACCTGCTGGCGTCCTCGATCATCCATGTGGGCTATTTCATGCTCATCGGTCTTGCCTATCGGTACGCCGATTATTCGGCGATCTACCCGCTCCTGCGCGGCGGCGCGCCGCTCTTCACGGCCCTGATGGCAACGTTCCTGTTTGGCGAATTGCTGACGCCTCTCGCGTGGACGGGGCTGATCCTTTTGTGTTGCGGGATCGTGGCTTTAAGCGCGGACGGTCTGCGCGGCGGCGCGCTCAACGGGCGCAGCATGGTGGTGGCCGGGCTGACCGGCCTGACCATCGTCGCCTACACGCTGATCGACGGCGCCGGCGCGCGCGCATCCGGCAATCCGGCGAGCTACGTGTCGTCACTGGTTGCGCTGACGGGCGTGTTCATCGTGCCGATTGTCTTCGGCTTGCGCGGCCCGGCCCTGCGAAGCACCATCGTGTCGTTCTGGCCCAAAGCCCTGATCGGCGGCGCCATGGGCACGGTGTCTTACGGCACCGCGCTCTGGGCGATGACCAAAGCGCCGATCGGATTGGTGGGAGGTTTGCGCGAGGTGTCGGTGCTGTTTGCCGCATTCATCGGTGCTGCGATCCTGAAGGAACGCTTCGGCGCGCCACGCTGGATTGCCGCATTCACCATCGTGACGGGATTGGTCCTCGCGAAGATCGGGTGATGCCGAGCGAGTTCACCGGGCGCAAGGATGTGCCTGATCGCTCTCGACACCGGCCCGGCTTTATGGCTCCCTCCTGGCGAAATCGAGGGACTACGCCATGACGATTGAGACCTGGCTCGCATTCGCGGCCGCCTCCGCAATCCTTCTCGTGATCCCCGGCCCGACGATCCTGCTGGTCGTCTCCTACGCGCTGGGACAGGGCTGGCGCACGGCGCTGCCGATGGCGATCGGCGTGGCGCTCGGCGACTTTACCGCCATGAGCTTTTCGCTACTGGGTCTGGGAGCGCTGCTCGCCACATCGGCGAATTTGTTCACGCTGTTCAAGTGGGCTGGCGCGGCCTATCTGGTCTGGCTCGGCATCAAACTCTGGCGCGCCGGCGGCACGCTCGATGCAAAGCCGCGAACCGATGCCGTGTCAGCGTTGAAGATGCTCGGCCATGCATGGCTGGTGACGGCGCTCAATCCCAAAGGACTCACGTTCTTCATGGCGTTCCTGCCGCAATTCATCGACACCAAGGCGGCGTTCGCCCCGCAGATCGGCATCTTCGCCACAACCTTCCTCGTGCTGGCTTTCGTCAACGTGCTCACCTACGCGCTGATCGCCTCACGGGCCCGCAGCGTGGTGAGCAATCCCCGCGCCATCGGTGTCATCAACAAGGTTGGCGGAACGCTGCTGATCGGCGCCGGCGTGGCGACGGTGGGATTGCGGGCGACGCAGAGTTAGGCGATCACTCCGCCGCCTGCTTCGGCCCATAGCCCAAGCGCCGGTTCAGCTCTTCGATCAACCCGATCGCCGCGTCTGCGATCACGGTTCCGGGCGGGAAGATGGCGGATGCGCCGGCTTCGCGGAGGGCGTCGAAATCCTGCTGCGGGATCACGCCGCCGACGACGATCATGATGTCGTCGCGGCCGTAGCGCGCGAGTTCGGCCTTCAGTTCGGGGACCAGGCTGAGATGGCCTGCTGCGAGCGACGAGACGCCGATGATGTGCACGTCGTTTTCCACAGCCTGGCGCGCTGCCTCTCCGGGCGTTGCAAAGAGCGGGCCGATATCCACGTCGAAGCCGAGATCGGCGAACGCCGAGGCGATGACCTTCTGGCCGCGATCATGTCCGTCCTGTCCCATCTTGGCGACGAGGATGCGCGGGCGGCGGCCGTCATGCTCGGCGAATTCCTCCACGAGCCGGCGGACTTGCTCCATCGCCTGATGCGACATGCCCATCTCCCGTTTGTAGATTCCCGAGATCGCCTTGATCGACGCGACGTGCCGGCCCCAGACTTTTTCCAGCGCGTCTGAAATTTCGCCCACGGTCGCTTTGGCACGCGCCGCTTTCACCGCGAGGTCGAGCAAGTTGCCGTTGCCCGCCGCGCCCTTCGACAGATCGGCGAGCGCCGCATCGACGTCGTTCTGATCGCGCTCTGCGCGCAGGCGGCGGAGCTTCTCGATCTGCTGGTTACGCACCGACGCGTTGTCGACTTGCCGAATGTCGATGGAGGCTTCATCGTCGGACTTGAAGCAATTGACCCCGATGATCTTCTGGTGGCCGGAATCGATGCGGGCCTGCGTGCGCGCGGCCGCTTCCTCGATGCGCAATTTGGGAATGCCGGCTTCGATCGCCTTCGCCATGCCGCCGAGACTTTCGATCTCCTGGATATGGCTCCACGCTTTCGCCGCCAGTTCCTGCGTCAACTTCTCCACATAGTAGGATCCGCCCCACGGATCGATGATGCGGGTCGTGCCGCTTTCCTGTTGCAGGAAGAGTTGTGTGTTGCGGGCAATGCGCGCCGAAAAATCGGTCGGCAATGCAAGCGCCTCGTCGAGCGCGTTGGTGTGCAGCGATTGCGTGTGCCCTTGCGTTGCGGCCATCGCCTCGACACAGGTGCGCACCACGTTGTTGAACACGTCCTGCGCTGCGAGCGACCAGCCCGAGGTCTGCGAATGGGTGCGCAACGCGAGAGACTTTTCGCTTTGGGGATTGAACTCGCGCACCAGCTTCGCCCAGATCAGGCGGGCTGCCCGCATCTTGGCGACTTCCATGAAGAAGTTCATGCCGACCGCCCAGAAGAACGACAGGCGCGGCGCGAAAATGTCGATGGTCAACCCGGCGGCGATGCCGGCGCGAATATATTCGATGCCGTCCGCGAGCGTGTAGGCGAGTTCGAGATCCTGCGTCGCGCCCGCTTCCTGCATGTGATAGCCGGAAATCGAAATCGAATTGAATTTCGGCATATGCGTCGACGTGTAGGCGAAGATGTCCGAGATGATGCGCATCGACCCTTTGGGCGGGTAGATGTAGGTGTTGCGCACCATGAATTCCTTCAGGATGTCGTTCTGGATCGTGCCCGAGAGTTTTTCGGGTGGAACGCCCTGTTCCTCCGCCGCCACGATGTAGAGCGCGAGGATCGGCAGCACCGCGCCGTTCATGGTCATCGACACGCTCATGCGGTCGAGCGGAATGCCCGAAAACAGCGTTCGCATGTCGTAGATCGAATTCGATGGCAACACCCGCCATGCCGACATCGCCGGACACGCGTGGATGATCCGAGTCATAGCCCCGATGCGTCGCAAGATCGAACGCGACCGACAGACCCTTCTGCCCCGCCGCGAGATTGCGCCGGTAGAAGGCATTCGAATCCTCCGCCGTCGAAAACCCCGCATATTGGCGCACGGTCCAGGGCTGGTTGACGTACATGGTCGGGTAGGGGCCGCGAAGGTAGGGCGCGATGCCCGGATAGGTATCGAGAAAATCGATGCCGGCGCGATCGTCGGGACCGTAGACGGGCTTCACGGGAATGCCCTCGGGCGTTAGCCAAGGCGCGGCATCGTGAGGGCTCCCGGATACAGGTACCGAGGCCCAATCGACGGCGGAGAAATCCGGAATCCCGGTCATATGGCGACAAGTCTCCTGCGTGACGGAAACGCGCGGTATTTTAGGCCATTCATCGGGGCGATGCTACCGCAGCCGCCAGGGCGTCCTGCAGGATCGCCACCGCATCGCAGCCCGCGTAGATGAAGCCCGTCGCGCCCGATGTTGCGAAGGTGTCGGCGAGTTCGGCGGGACGGCCGGCCACGTAGATCGGCCCCGTGGTCAAGGCTCGCAGGGCCTTCAAAGCTGCGGCGCCTTCCTCGGCGTAGAGCGCGTCGGACGAGCAAAGGCAGACCAGCGACGCTTTGCTCTGCTCGAACGACCGCGAGAGATCCTCGAGGCTCATGGTTCCGTCCGGGATGACGGCCTCGATGCCGCCAGCCTCGAAAAAGTTTTGGGCAAAACCCGCACGGGCCGTGTAGGCGGCGGGCTTACCGAGTGTCGCCAGAAAAACGCGCGGTCGGGTTCCGGTCCTTTGCGAGAATTGCGTCGGATGTATCGCGCAGGCGCTCGAATGGCGCAGCAGCGCGGGTCGACGGCAACGGTTCGATGGCGAGCGGCGCGGCGCCCGCGGCGGAACGGGCGAGTTCGGTGAGGGTTCGGCCGTTGGTTGCTTCGGCCACCAAGTCGAGGAAGCTCGTCGCGACGGCCGATTGTTCGACTGAGGGTTGGGGCTCGGGGGCGGCGCTTTCGGCAGGCCAGATGGGCGAGGGCATCAGCACCGCAACGTCACCTTCCGCCACGTTTGGATACTCGCTCGTTCCGGTGATCGGGTCACGGCGAGTGGCGATCGCCTTTATCCCGCTGGGCGCGGACCTCCGCGATATCGCGCTGGAAGGCGCCGCGTTTGAGGCGCTCGACGAGACCGCCGTCGCGTTCGATGGCCTGGAACAAGCCCCAGGCCTTTTCGCTCAGGGCATCGGTTAAGGCCTCGAACCCGCCGGAGCCGGACGCGGGGTCCGCAACGCGCGCCAGATTGGCCTCCTCGATCAGGATCAGGTGAGTGTTCCGGGCGACCCGCCGCGCGAAGGCGTCCGGCAGGCCCAGCGCGGCAGTAAACGGCAGGATGGTGATCGAATCCGCCCCCCCGAGCCCGGCCGAGAAGGTCGCGACGGTCGAGCGGAGCATGTTCACCCAGGGGTCGCGCCGGGTCGTCATCCGCCATGCGGTCTCGGCATGGAGGCGGATGGGCTTCGGCGCGAGGCCGCAGGCCTGCTCGACCCGGGCCCAGAGGCGGCGCAAAGCGCGGAATTTCGCCACTGTGAGCAACTCGTCCGCATCCGCGACAAGCAGGAACGCGAGAGCGTCCCTCGCGGCATCAAGCGGCACGCCGCCAGTCTCGAGAGCCCGCAGATAGACCAATCCGGTGGCGAGCACCGCCGCCAGCTCCTGCGCCTCGCTGGCGCCGGCTTCCTGATAGGGCCTGCCGTCGCTGAGGAACATGCGTCCGGAGAACCCGCGGTCGGAAAGCCCGGCCTGTGTCTCGACCATCCGGCCCGCGACCTCGTCCCACGACGCCGAGAGGATGCCCATGGCACTCATGGCGCCGAGGGGATCGAGGCCGAGATCGACGGAAAGCTCCGAGAGCGCATGCCCGCGCCTTTCGGCGAGGGCGACGAACAGGGCCGCCACCTGCCGTCCGTGACCACCGGCATCGAGGCGCACGTGGATGAGATCGAGCATCACGCCTTGAAGCGCGCGGTCGAGATCGTCGATGGACTTCAAAGCTAGGCCGAACCCGCGCGACGACGGCGCCTTGCGGGTCACGATGGTCAGCGCATCGGCACCGCCCGAGAGATCCGCAAGGGCGAGCGCGTTGGCGGTTTGCGGGTCGGGATGATCGACCCGCTGGGAGACGCGCCAGGGTCCCGGTTCGCTCCGAACGACGGGTGGGGCGCCTTCGGCCTTGTCGTATAACGGCTGGATCTCGATGCCGTCATAGGTCCGTCCCACGAGCTTCCGATTGAAATCCGCCCCTTTCAGCACGCCTTCGACGCGCCGCAGCCACTCGTCTCGTGCGGCGGGCGGGAAGTCGTTGGCGAGGATCGGGTCTGTCATCGGGGCTCGGGAGTAGGAGTGAGGAGTGAGTGAGTTACTGGTAGTAGTGAAATGTTTGCAGGAAGAAGACTGCCGCTGCGAGTCCCGCGATCCTATCACTACTCACTACTCACCATTCACCCTTCCCCTCACACGAATTGCGCCAATCCGGGGATCGACCCGACGATCGGGCCGATTACGTCCTCGCCCGCCTTTTCGCGGCCGAAGGTGAGAAGTTCGTGGCCGAGCGGCTGCATCTGGCCCATGGAAACCCCGGCGCTCATCAACTGACCGCCAAGCGCCATCACGCCGCCGCCCATGGAGCCGACCATGCCCATGATGCCGCCGCCCGAGCCCGCCATCGCGATGGCGTCATCGGCGCCGGGGAGGGCTGCGACGAGCTGGTTGACCTCATCCGTCGGGCCTTCTTTCTGGAGATAAGCCAGGATGATGCCGATGGCCTTTCGGGCAATGGCGGCATCGAGGCCGGTCTTCTGCGTGACCCGTGCGATAAGCTCTTCCACGTGATTCTCCCTCAGAGTCCTGTGTCAGAGGATAGTTCGCCGCGCAGGGGTCCGAATTCAAGGGCACCGGACAGTAGAATCTGGAAGCCCCTTTGCTTAGAGTTGCGTCACCAACCGGAGTCTCACGATGCTCGAAGACGGCAAGATCCTTATCGGCAAAAGCACCAAGCTCGAAACCCTCGATCTGAAGCTTGCCAACCGGCACGGCCTCATCACCGGCGCGACGGGCACCGGCAAAACGGTCTCGCTGCAAGTGCTGGCGGAGGGCTTCTCCAATGCCGGCGTCCCGGTCTTCGCCTCGGACATCAAGGGCGATCTCTCGGGCATTGCCGCTCCGGGAGCCGGCAAGGACGCTTTCGTCAAGCGCGCGAAGGAGATCGGCGTCGAATACGTGCCGGATCGCTTTCCGGTGGAGTTCTGGGATCTGTTCGGCGAGCAGGGGCATCGTGTCCGGGCGACGATCTCCGAGATGGGCCCGCTGCTGCTGTCGCGTCTGCTCGATCTCAACGACACGCAGGAAGGCGTGCTGAACATCGCGTTCCGCATCGCCGACGAGCAGGGTCTCCTGCTGATGGACCTCAAGGATCTGCGCGCGCTGCTGCAGCTCGTCGCCGACAACGCGCAGCAACTGACGACCACCTACGGCAATGTCTCGAAAGCCACCATCGGCACCATCCAGCGCCAGCTTCTTGTTCTTGAAAACCAGAAAGGCGAAGAGTTTCTCGGCGAGCCGGCGCTCGATATCAAGGACCTGATGCGCAAGGACCGGGACGGTCGCGGAATCGTCAACATCCTGGCGGCCGATCAATTGATGAACAACCCCCGGCTTTACGCGACATTTCTGCTGTGGCTGATGTCGGAATTGTTCGAGGAATTGCCTGAAGTGGGCGATCTCGATCAACCAAAGCTGGTGTTCTTTTTCGACGAGGCGCATCTGTTGTTCAGCGATGCGCCGAAGGTGCTGGTCGAGACGGTGGAGCGCGTCGTGCGCCTGATCCGCTCCAAGGGCGTCGGCGTTTATTTCATCACGCAAAATCCCGTCGACGTGCCCGAATCCGTGCTCTCGCAACTGGGCAACCGTGTCCAGCACGCGCTTCGCGCCTATACGCCGCGCGAACAGAAAGCCGTGCGTGTAGCGGCGCAGACATTTCGGCAGAATCCCGCCTTCGACACCGAAAAAGCCATCACCGAACTCGGCGTCGGCGAGGCTCTGGTCTCGACGCTGGAAGGCAAGGGTTCGCCGTCGATGGTGGAACGCACGCTGATCGCCCCGCCGATGGCACAGGTCGGACCGATCACCGCGGAAGAACGCAGGGCGATCATTGCGGCAAGCCCGCTGCGCGGCAAATACGAGCAGGTGATCGATTCCGAATCGGCCTATGAACTGCTGGCGAAACGCGCCCAGAAGGCCGCAACCGACGCGCAGGCTGCGGAAGGCGGCGGCGGTATCCTCGATATGCTCGGCGGTTTGTTCGGCACCAGCGGCGCGCGCAAGGGCACCATGACGGTGACCCAGCGCGTGACCCGTGAAGTCACCCGCACGGTGGTCAACCAGACAGTCGGATCGCTCGCGGCGCAGCTCGGCAAATCGCTCGGCGGACGGCAGGGAAGTTCCATCGGCCGGGCCATCGTGCGCGGGACCTTGGGCGGTCTGCTGCGGCGGTAGCGCCTGCTCTCCTCCCCCTTGCGGGGAGGAGTTGGAGGTGGGGGTGGATCGACTGGGCTACCAGCCTCCTGGTATTGATAGCAGAAATCTACAATTCGCTTCAGCACTCCGACTTTTCGACCCCCACCCTCGGTCCCTCCCCGCAAGGGGGAGGGAAGAAGCGCCGCCTCGATATTGCTTGCGACCGCGTTTGCATTGAGGCTACCTGTGCGCCTCCCTTTTCATCAGGCACGGCTCTCACATGTCACAGCTCGATCAAGTCCTCGCCCGCATCGATGCCGATCTCGATACATCGCTCGAACGTCTCTTCGGCTGGCTCAAGATCCCGTCGATCTCCACCGATCCGGCCTACAAGGACGATTGCCGCAAGGCGGGGCAGTGGCTGGTGGACGAGCTCAAGGGCTTCGGCATCGACGCAAGCCTTCGCGAGACCGGCGGCCATCCAGCAGTGGTCGGGCATGTAAAGGGTGAGGCCAAGCCGCATGTGTTGTTCTACGGCCATTACGACGTGCAGCCGGTCGATCCGCTGGACCTCTGGCAGGCGCCTCCCTTCGAGCCCAGGATGGCGACCTTGCCGGATGGGCGGAAGGTGATCAGTGCGCGTGGATCGTCCGACGACAAGGGCCAGGTGCTGACCTTCGTCGAGGCCTGCCGGGCCTGGAAGGCGGTGACCGGTTCGCTGCCCATCAACATCACATTCCTGGTCGAAGGCGCCGAGGAAGACGGCTCGAAATTCCTGCCGGAATTCGTCGAGGCCAACAAGGATGAGCTGAAGGCCGACGTGGCCCTCGTCTGCGATACCGGCATGTGGGATCAGAACACGCCTGCCATCACGTCGTCGCTGCGCGGCATGGTGTACGAGGAAGTAATCGTGCGCTGCGCCGATCGGGATCTGCATTCGGGGCAGTTCGGCGGCGCCGCCCGCAACCCGATCCACGTGCTGGCCAAGATCATCGCGGCGGTTCACGACGAGAACGGCCGCATCACCATCAAGGACTTCTACGAAGGCGTGCCGGAAACGCCGACGCAGATGCTGGAGCAGTGGAAAAAGCTGAACCTCACCGAGGAGGAATTTCTCGGCCAGGTCGGCCTCAAGCATTCGGTGGGCGAAAAGGACCGCATGCTGATCGAGCAGATCCAGTCGCGTCCGACCTGCGACGTGAACGGCATCATCGGCGGCTATACGGGCGAGGGCGCCAAGACGGTCATCGCCGCGGAGGCCCGTTGCAAGATCTCGTTCCGTCTCGTCGGCGAACAGGATCCGGCGGCGATCTCGCGCAATTTCCACGCCTTCGTCGATGAGCGCATTCCTTCCGATTGCAGCGTGGAGTTCATCCCTCGCAAGGGTTCGCGCGCGCAGATGCTGCCGCACGACTTCCCGGCGCTCACAGCCGCCAAGGGCGCGCTGCATGACGAATGGAAGGCCGAGCCGGTCGTCATCGGAATGGGCGGCTCGATTCCGATCGGCGGCGATTTCAAGCGCACGCTAGGGCTCGACACGTTGTTCGTCGGCTTCGGGCTCGACGATGACCGCATTCACTCACCGAACGAGAAATACGACCTCAAGAGCTTTCAAAAGGGCACGCGTTCATGGGCGCGCATCCTGGCGGCTTTGGCGAAGTAGGACTGGCTCAGAACAATCCGTCGAGGGATGCCACGACGATCGCGGGCGCAAGATCCGCGTATTCGTCCGGTAGTCCTTGACGGTTCACCCAGACGCTCTGGAGGCCGCAGGCGGTCGCGCCCGCCACATCCCAGCGGTTGGACGACACGAAAAGGATCTCGTCCGCCGCCAGCAACAAGGTCGACAGAACGATGCGGTAGGCCCGCTGGCTGGGCTTGAACACCCGCGCGCTGTCGACGGACAGGACCTCGTCGAGGAGCGGTTTCAAACCCGCCGACGAGACCGACGCGGCCAGCATTTCGGGATCGCCGTTGGAGAGAATGCCGGTCTTCAGCGAGCGGGCCCGCAAGGTACCGAGGGCGCCACGCACGTCCGGAAAGGCGTCTAGGTTGGCGTAGGCCGCAAGCAGCAGCGGCTTGATCGCCTTGTCGACACCGGGACACCGGGCCAGCGCATAATCGAGCGCTTTTTCGGTGAGGCTCGAAAAGTGCTCATAGCGCTCCGCAAGCGACAGGACCCACGAATATTCCAGCTGCTTCGTGCGCCAGATATCAGACAGGTGCGTCGCATCGGGGCCAATTCTGGCGGCGTGTAGACGCACGGCGGAATGCACGTCGAAGATCGTGCCGTAGGCGTCGAAGATGACGGCTTTGGTATGGGCCTGGATGACAGGGGCGGCGCTCATGGGATAACCTTTACACCCGCCATCGGGCGGCAACCAACGCAATCGATCAGTCTTGAATGTACGATCGATCAAAAGACTTCATGGCCCGGCAGGCCGCCGGCGATTGACGGATTTGCCCGCAAAGCCTTCATAGGGCAGAGAAACTGACCCAAAAGGGATGAAACACGTGGCTTGGTATTCGCCTACATGGAACTGGTTCAACGGCGCCTGGCATGAGGGCAATCCGCCCATCATCGGGCCGCGCTCGCACGTCTCCTGGCTCGGCTCCTCGGTGTTCGATGGCGCCCGCTATTTCGAAGGCGTGACACCGGATATCGAATTGCATGCGGCACGGGTGAACCGCTCGGCCATTGGCATGGGCCTTAAACCCACCATGGAGCCCGGCCGCATCGTCGAACTTATCCGGGAGGGCCTGAAAAAATTCTCGCCCGAGACGGCTCTTTATCTCAAGCCCATGTATTGGGGCGAGGCCGAGGGGATGTCCACCATCGCGCCCGATCCGGAATCGACGCAGTTCTGCCTCTCGCTGTTCGAGGCGCCGATGCCCGTGCCGGGCGGCGTATCGGTGATGAAGTCGAGCTTCCGGCGCCCGACGCTCGAATCCATGCCGACGGATTCCAAGGCCGGTTGCCTCTATCCCAACAACGCCCGCGCGATCCGGGAAGCAAAGGCGATGGGTTTCGACAATGCGTTGGTCTGCGACGCCCTCGGCAATGTGGCGGAGACCACCACGTCGAACGTTTTCATGGCGAAGGACGGCATCGTCTACACGCCGGCGCCCAACGGGACCTTCCTGAACGGGATCACCCGCCAGCGCGTCATCCAGCTCCTGCGCGACGACAAGGTCGAGGTGCAGGAAACGACGCTGCGCTACGAGGATTTCGCCGGCGCCGACGAGATCTTCATCTCGGGCAATTACTCGAAGGTCATGCCGATCCTGCGCATCGACGACCGCAACCTGCAGCCGGGGCATTTCTATCGCCGGGCGCGCGAATTGTATTGGGCCTTCGCCCATGACAAGGGCGTCGCAGCCGCTTGATCGAAGCGAGACTCGCGCGCCGGCGACGCTAAGAGCGCGCGAGTTTCACGCCGGCGATCCTGAGCCCTGCCACGAGGCCGATGCCGTACACGACGGCCCCGCCCGTTCCCACGGCGAGCAGCAGGATCTCGGCGTGCCAGCGCGGAAAATCCCTCGCGAACAACGCGAGCGGTGCGGGCGCGAATCGCGAATACACCGCCAGCAGGATGGTGGCGCCGAAAATCGCCGCGAGGATACGTCCAAGTTGTGCGCTCGGCGCCATCCAGCGGCGCCGCGTCGCGAGGATCACCAGCAGAACGAGATTGACCCAGATGCCGATTGCGGTGCCCAGCGCCAGCCCGACCACGCCGTAGGTGTCCATCAGCATGATCTTGATCGCCACATTGACCGCCACCGCTCCCAGCGAGGCTATCAGCGGCGTCATGGTGTCGGAGCGCGCATAGAAACTTGCCACCGCCGAGCGGATCAGAACCGCGGCGGGAAGCCCGATGGCGTAGGCGGAAAGTACCGCGCCGGAACGCGCCGCCGCCGCCGCATCGAATGCTCCCCGTTGGAACAGCGCCGACATGATGAGTTCGGGCAACGTGATGAACGCCACGACGAAAGGCGCGGCGAGCGCAAGTGTCAGGCCGATGGCGCGGTTCTGCGAGCGATGCGCTCCGTCCGAATCGCCGGCCGCGATGCGACGACTCATTTCCGGCAGCAGGACAGTGCCGGCAGCAATGCCGATAACGCCGAGGGGAAGCTGATAGATGCGATCCGCGTAATAGAGCGACGACACCGCGCCGGTGGGCAGGAACGACGCAATGATGGTGTCGGCAAACAGCGCCAGTTGCACGCCCGCCGAACCGATGACCGCCGGACCGAGCGTCTTGAAGAAGCGCCGCATGGGAGCATCGAGGCGCGGCTTTTCGATGACCGGGACGGCGTTCAGGCGCTTGGCCGCGAGCCACACGAGCAGCAATTCGAGGACGCCCGCGAAGGCGACTCCCCAGGCTGCCGCGTGACCGGCGGTGGGGAACAGAAACGCCAGCGCCAATGCGGCGATCAGCGACACGTTGAGCAGAACGGGCGCTGCCGCAGCAGCGGCGAAGCGCTCATGCGCATTGAGGATCGCGGACAGGATCGTCACCAGCGTGACGAACAGAAGGTACGGAAAGGTGATGCGGGTCAGCGTCACCGCCAGATCGAACTTGGGCGGGTCGGCTGAAAAGCCCGGCGCCAGCATGGTGACGACCACCGGCATCGCCACAAGAGCCGCGGCGAGAAGCACGATCTGCACGATCAGCATGAGCGTGGTGACGCGGCTCGCGAAAGATCGCGCACGGCTCTCGCCATGTGTTTCCAGCACCTGCGCGTAGGTCGGAAGGAACGCGCTGTTGAACGCGCCTTCGCTGAAGATGGCCCGGAAATGATTGGGGATGCGAAACGCGACGAGGAACGCGTCCGCCACGGGCCCGGCGCCCATCACCGCCGCCAGGATGACGTCACGGATAAAGCCGGTGAGCCTTGAGACGAGCGTCCATCCGCCCACCGAGATCATCTTTTTGAGCATCGGTCAGGCCCGGCGCAAACGAGGATCGTCCTGGACGAGCGAGTTGCTGACCTCAGCGGCGGTGCCCACCCGTTCGGCCACCACGTAAAGCGGCCGGCGCTTCACCTCGGCGAAGATGCGGCCCACATATTCGCCGATGATGCCGAGCGACAGCAATTGAACGCCGGAGAAGAACGTCAACGACACGATCAGGCTGGGAAAGCCCGGCAGGTCGGTGCCGAACAGCATCGTTCTGACGAGGAAGTAGATCGCGATGGCGATCGAGCAGATGGAGATCAACGTCCCGAGGTAAGTCCAGACTCGTAAAGGCACGGTCGAGAACGACGCGATGCCGTCAAAGGCGAACCGGAAGAGTTTGCGGAAGCCCCATTTGGTGGCCCCGTGCAGCCGGTCTTCCACCACGAACGGCACGCCCGTATTCTTAAATCCGATCCACGCATAGAGTCCTTTCGAAAAGCGGGCCTTTTCGCCAAGGGTCCGCAGCACGTCGACGCCCTTTCGGTCGATGAGGCGAAAATCTCCGGCGCCTTCGGGCAGGCTGATCTCGCCGAAGCGGGAGAACAGGCGATAGAACAGGTGCGCGAAACCGCGCTTGACCCGCGTCTCGTCGGACCGATCGGTGCGCTGGCCGTAGACCATCAGGTAGCCCTGTCGCCACTTCTCGACAAAGGCCTCGATCATCTCCGGTGGATGCTGGAGATCCGCATCCATGATGACCACCGCGTCGCCCCGCACATGGTCGAGCCCTGCCGCAATCGCCACCTCCTTGCCGAAATTGCGGCTGAACGAGACTGCGCCGATGCGGGGGTCCGCGTGCGCTCTGCGCCTTGACCAACGCCAGCGTATCGTCCCGGCTGCCGTCGTCGACGAAGATGATCTCCCAGACCGGCGTGAGGCGGTTGAGCACAGGGATGAGCCGTCCGCAGAGAGGCTCGATGTTCTCGCTCTCGTTGTGGACCGGAATAATGACGCTGAGTTCTGGCGACGCCAAGCGATTGTCCTCTCAAGGTGGCCGCATTGAAAGCCGAGTTTGCTTTTGGGCTCAAGAGGCTTAGAGCATGATGCCGAAAAGTGTGAAGCGGATTTGGGGTCACATCATGAACCAATCCGATGAACCGGACACGTTTCACCAGTCTTCGCCGGCGTGGGGCGACCCATCCGATCCGGACCGATGGTCCGACGATGTGGCCAATCGCCATGGCGAGGATGCGGCGGGGGCATGATTTTTAGGGATCTCGATGGCTGCGACACGCAAGGTCGTTCTCTGCGCCGATGATTTCGGCCTGACGGATGGCGTCAGCCGGGGAATCCTCGAACTGGCGCAAGCCGGCCGGATCTCGGCCACCGGCGCGATGACCAACATGCCGGGATGGCGTCGCTCCGCCCAGGCGCTGAAGCCGCTGATCGGCCGCATCGGCATCGGACTGCATCTGAACCTGACCGTCGGCGCGCCGATCGGTCCGATGCCCATTGTTGCGCCCGCCGGTCATTTTCCGGCCCTCAGGGAGCTGTTGGGCAATTCCCTTTCGGGTCGGCTGCCGTTGAGTGAGGTGCGGGCCGAGATCGCCCGGCAGTTCGTGGCGTTCGAGACCGTTCACGGCGAAATGCCGTCCTATGTCGACGGGCACCAGCATGTGCATGTGCTGCCGGTGGTGCGGCTGGCGCTGCTGGCGGTCCTGACCGAGCGCGGATACCAGGGCCGCCTGTGGGTGCGCGACCCGGCCGAGCCAATAAGGTCGATCCTCCGCAGACCGATAGGGCGCGGCAAAGCGCTTCTGGTCGGCGCTCTCGCGTCCGGCTTCGGCGCCCGAGCCCGCGCGGCGGGCTTTGCCACCAATTCGGGATTTTCCGGCTACTCGCCTTTCGACCCGGCGGTGCCGGCGGAGCGGATTTTCGGGGCGGCCTTCACCGCCCTTGGGCCCCGACCGGTGGTCATGTGCCACCCGGGCTACGTGGACGATGAATTGCGCGGCCTCGATCCGGCGGTGGATAGCAGGCCGGCCGAACTCGAATACCTGAAGTCGGCGGAATTCGGCCGAATCCTCGAGGAGCAGGGGATCGCCTTGTCGATCGCGCCGACGTCCTAGCAATCCTCCCGGATTGCCCTCACGCGGCATTCTCCCGTTCGAGAAGCGCCCGCTTGCGCTCCACTCCCCACCGATAGCCCGAGAGGGCGCCATCGCTGCGCACGACACGGTGGCAGGGAATTGCGACCGCGACGGCATTGGCCGCGCAGGCCTGCGCCACGCCACGGACGGCTTTGGGCGAGCCGATCCGCTGCGCGATTTCCGCATAGCTGGCGGTCTGGCCGACCGGGATCTCCCGCAATGCCTGCCAGACCCGCTGCTGGAATGCCGTGCCGCGCAGGTCGAGGGGGAGATCGAGGCCGATGGCGGGTGCTTCCACGAAACCGACCACGCGGGCCACGAGCTGCTCGAACCCCGCATCGCCGCCGATCAGATTGGCGCGCGGGAAGCGATCTTGAAGGTTTCGCACCAGCGCATCGGGATCGTCGCCCATCAGGATCGCGCAGATCCCCTTTGCGCTCGACGCTACCAGGATGGCTCCCAGCGAACATTGTCCAACCGCGAAGCGGATGTCGTGATTGACGCCGCCTGCCCGGAACGCCCGGGGCGTCATGCCGAGAATGCCCTCGGATTTCTCGTAGAAGCGGCTGTTGGAATTGAAGCCCGAATCGTAGATCGCATCCGTGACGGTGGCGCTGCGTGCAAGTTCGTCGCGAACGCGGCTCGCCCGCTGCGCCATGGCGTATTCCTTCGGGGTGACGCCGGTCACGGCCTTGAACACCCGGTGAAAATGGAACGTGCTGAGCCCCGCCGCCTGCGCCAGCTTGGCAAGGGAAGGCGCTTCATCGGCAGCCTCGATGGCGCGGCAGGCTTCTGCAATCGTGGTGGCGTAAAGCTCTTCGCGGCTCTGCTGGTCGGGCTTGCAGCGCTTGCAAGGACGAAAGCCTGCGGCCTCTGCGGCCTCAAGGCTGGCATGAAACCGCACGTTCTTGGGGTTTGCCAGGCGTGATGGGCAGGAAGGGCGGCAATACACGCCGGTGGTTTCGCACCGAGTAGAAGAACTCGCCGTCGGCCGTCCGGTCGCGCGACGCCACGCGCGCCCAGCGGGGGTCGTTTTCCGTGAGGGTCTCGACCCTCGGGTTCATCTCGACGAGAGCATTCATCGGTTCGCTCCTCAATCCATGCCTGTCCTGAAGATCAATCTGGCATGGCAAGCGGGGCGGCTCACTCCGGGTCTTGCTTTCGAATTGAAAAGCCCGGCGAGAAACGGGCCCTAATCGGCTGGCCCGTTCCCATCTCGCAACGCGGCTCAGCGCGAGGCTGAATCGTACATTTCGGCGACGTAGTCCCAGTTCACCAGATTATCCAGGAACGCCTTCAGGTAGTCCGGGCGCCGATTGCGATAATCGATGTAGTAGGAATGCTCCCACACGTCGCAGCCGAGGATCGGCTTGGCGCCGTGCACGAGCGGATTTTCGCCGTTCGGGGTCTTCATGATGGCGATCCGGCCGTCCTTGACCGCAAGCCACGCCCATCCCGATCCGAACTGTCCGACGCCGGCCTGGACGAAATCCTCTTTCATCTTTTCGACCGAGCCGAGGTCCTCGACGATCTTCTTCTCGAGCGCTCCCGGCAGGGCTCCGCCGCCGTTCGGCTTCATCCACTTCCAGAAATGAAGGTGGTTGTAATGCTGGCCCGCATTGTTGAAGAGCGGCTGGTTCTTGCCATAGGTGCCGGTAACGACCTCCTCGACGCTTTTGCCTTCGAATTCGGTCCCCTTCATCAGGTTGTTGCCGGTATTCACGTAAGCAGCGTGGTGCTTGTCGTGGTGATATTCCAGCGTTTCCTTCGACATGTAAGGCTGCAACGCATCATAGGCGTAAGGCAGTTCGGGAAGAGTGAATGACATCGGCATCTCCTTTTAGGATTGAGCGACCCGAGCTTGAAAGGCTTGTGCCGGATGACCTCATCCGACCCCTGCGAATTCGCTCAAAATCGTAAACCTGCGCA
Source organism: uncultured Alphaproteobacteria bacterium (assembly GCA_963828985.1). Taxonomy (GTDB): domain Bacteria; phylum Pseudomonadota; class Alphaproteobacteria; order Rhizobiales; family Beijerinckiaceae; genus Microvirga. The sequence goes on along the minus strand of CAWHGT010000002.1, from coordinate 1,139,596 downwards.
TGTCCCTCAGCTCAATCTCCGTCGAGGGTTCGGGGACATGGCTGTAGTTAAAGCGCTCGATGCCCGAGGGCAACGGCGAAGCTCGGGTCTTTTTTCACGCCAAGCTTCCATTGATTGGCCCTGTGCCCTATAAAAATAACGCGTTTCGCGTGCAGGATCGACAAAGTGAATGTCAAACTTTCTCATTGATCGTGCGCCGGGTTCAAAATGAGAGACGGAATTGCGCCCCTGAGCAGGCAAAGCAAACCCCGTTTTTTTGGCAACCTTTTGTTCTGCGTCACGGAGTTTGCATGATCGTTGCACTTTACGCCCTTGCCCTGGCGATGATCGTCGGCGGCCTGCTAGCGGCCATACTCGGGTGGGATATCGTGCTTGTCGAGCGCGGTTGGACGATGGTCATTTCGGGGATCATCGGCGCCTCCGGCGGTGCCGTTCTCCTCGGCATCGCCGTCATCGTCAGCAAGCTCGCGCGGATCGAGCAGGAGCTCGCGCGTGTCCAGCTCAGCCTCGAGGACGATGTCGAGACGGTCATCGTTCCGACCTCGGCCGAACAGGCGCGCGGTCGCATCATCGACGACGTCGCAAGCGACAGGGTCGGCGCACTCGCGGGATTTTTCGGTTCCCGGCATGCCTCTTCCAACCCCGTAATGGGTGCTGTGGATCAAGATAACGACACTTCGGCTGAAGCGGAGGAGACCCGCCTCGACGACGAGGAGGAGAGGGTGCCGTTCGAGCTTCGCTCAGCGACGCCCCCCGAGCTCACGGAGCCGCCTGCGGTCGGGGAGCGATCCGGCGGCCATGAGATTGACGAAGTGTCTGAAGGTAAGGTGCCGGATTTCCTGTTTGCCGAACGCTATCAGGAGACTGTGATTACCGAGACGCATATATCCGGAACGCGAGGCGCCCGCCCTCGCTCCCGATCCGGATCCCGAGCTTGCGGACGAACACGCGGCTGCCGGCAAGACGGATACCGGCCACGAGGACGTGTTCGAGACGGACCTATCGGAGGAAGCTGAGCCTGCCATCGAGCCGGAACCGGAGGAGTCGTCGGCTTCGGACGAAATCCCCGGCTCGCCCGCTGTGATCGGCACCTATAATTCGGGCGACAACAAATATGTCATGTTCTCCGACGGTTCGATCGAGGCCGAGACTCCGCAGGGCTTCTTTCGGTTCGCTTCGCTCGACGAGTTGAAGGAGTTCATCGCGGCGGGCGGCGAGGGTGGCTCGGCGGCCTCTACCTGATCAGCGCCGAAAGCGCGCGAAAGTCATCCGTGCCTGCTTGAGCAAGCCATTCGAAAACCGTCATTTCGGTCGTCACCCAGTGACAACCTGCATGTAAAAGCCGCGCGCAGGCGGCGCTCACGCTTTCCGCCGCGCGGCTCGAGACGGCATCAGCCACCACCGCGACCTCAAAACCCGCCGATCGAAATTCAAGCGCCGTCTGCAGCACGCAGACATGCGCCTCGGTCCCGCAGATCACCAGCTGATCGCGCCCTTGCGATTTGAGCGCCTGGACACGTGCGGCGATCTCACGATCACGCGCGGCTGAAAAGCTCAGCTTCGGCAGAACGACTCCATCCGGGGGGAGGGCCTCGCGCACCGCATCGACCGTCGGCCCGAGACCTTTGGGATATTGCTCGGTGATCGTCACGGGCATCCGGAGGCGCTCCGCCGATCGAAGCAGGATGAGGATGCGCGCAAGCAGTTTGTCACCGTCGAGGATGGCGGGGAGCAAGCGCTGCTGCACGTCGACCACGACGAGATGAGAGCGCGCGGCATCGAGCAGCATCGGCGGTCAAGTCTCCATTGGAGGCGGTGGCGGATGGCTGGGCATCGGCATGATCATCGTAAAGCGAAGTCCGTCTTCGCGAAACTCGATATTCACCTGGGCGTTGAGCTGGGTCGTCAAGACCCGCTGCAGCAACCGCGACCCGAATCCCTGTCGCGACGGCGTCGAGACCGGGGGGCCATCACGCTCGAGCCACGAGAAGTTGAGCGTGGGACGCCCCTCGCGTTCCTCGACGCTCCAATGCACGTCAACCTTGCCGCCGAAGGTCGAGAGCGCCCCGTGTTTGGCAGCATTTGTGGTCAGTTCATGGATCGCCATGCCGATCGGAACGGCTGCTTCGGAGGTAAGCTCCACAGGGGGTCCGAGAATGAAGACGCGTTTCTGCGCCTCGTCGTCGTAGGGACCAAGTTCAGTGCGGATGAGATCTCCGAGCGACGCCTTCTGCCAGTAATCCTCGGTCAGCAGATTGTGCGTCCGTGCGAGGGACACGATGCGACCGACGAAACTCTGGTAGAACTCGTCGATGCTCGATGTTGAGCGTGCCGTCGAGCCCACGATGGCCTGAACCGTCGCCAGCGTGTTCTTCACACGGTGATGCAGCTCTCTGATCAGCAAATGCTGACGTTCCTCGGCCTGTTTGTAGCGCGTGACGTCGATGTTGACGCCGATCATTCGCAGCGGATTTCCGTCGGCATCGTAGAAGAATTTCGCCGTGACTTCGATGTTGCGGATCGCCCCGTCGGGAAGCGCGATGCGGTGTGAAAACACGATCTCCGGGTCACGTCGCGCCATCGCCTCCCGGATCGCGGCTTTTGTCGGCTCCAGGTCCGCGGCGACAAAGCGGAGCTCCCATCCGGCGATGCTTCCCGGGAAGGTTCCAGGTTCGAAGGCAAACAGCCTTTCCTGCTCTTTCGACCATGTCACCCGGCCGGACCGAACGTCCAGGTCGAACACGCCAATTCCGAGCGCGCGCTGTGCAAGCGAAAGTCTTTCTTCGCTTTCGCGCAGGGCGGTGGCGGTTTGTTTGATGTCGTGGATGTCGATGCTGGTGCCGCACCATCCGAGGAATGTGCCGGTGCCGCCGTAGAACGGCGCCGCCCGTATCAGGTGCCAGCGATATTCGCCCTCGGCGGATCGATAGCGGACCTCGGTCTCGTACGGCAATTCCTGCTGACGAATCGGCACGATTTCCTGCTGCATCCGCTCCAGGTCGGGCGGGTAGATCGTCGTCATCCAGCTATGGCCGAGCGCGTGCTCTTTGGGGAAGCCCGAATAGCGAACCCAGCGGTCGTTGGTGAAAGTCAGTTCGAGATCGGGGGTGACGATCCAAACGAGTGCGGGGAGCGATTCCGCGATGATCCGGAACCGCCCTTCGATTTCGCGAAGCTCGATTTCGGCGCGAGCCTTCTGCACGGCAGTCCAGGTGCGCTCCGCCACATCCTGAACCAGCATCAGCTCGTCGGTGGTCCATTTACGCGGGTTGGCGGTGTTGAGATAGAGCAGCGCGACCAAGCGTTGGTTTTTTAGAAGCGGCACGGCGAGCCCGCTTTTGGCGTTGATCGTGTTGTAGATCTCCCGCGCCGCCGGATCGCTCATGCGGGGATCGGTGTCCACGTCGTCGATTGCCAAGGGCCTGCCGCTCTTCAGTTCCTCCACCATGTTGGGGAGAAAATCTTTCAGCGGAAACTGCCGCCCCTCGTTGCTGACAACCCATCGGGACCATTCCCGCGAGATCACGTTGATGCCGAGTTCCTCGTCGACTTCGCCGTAACCGGCAAAATCGGCTTCGAGAAATTGTCCGAGACCTTTGACGGTTGCCTCCATGATGGTGTTGGGGTCGTCGAGATCCCGGAGGCGGTCATTGAGGTTCAGGAGAAATGTCTGGCGGCGCTGCGCCATTGTGCCTTCGAGCCGCGTCCGTTCCTGCTCGGTCACGTCCTGGATGATCGCCACCACCCGCACCGGCAGGCCATCGTCGTCATAGACCATGTGACCCCGCAGCAGGATGAGCCTTGTCTGGCCGTCCCGCCGGACGATCCGGCTCTGGGTGTTGAAATCGGTCCCCGTCTGCTGCGCGTAAGCCATGGCCTGCTCGACCCGGCTGCGATCGTGCGGGTGGAACAATTCCTGAAACTGGGGGCACTGGATCGGCTCCGCCATCGTATAGCCGCAGGTGCTTCTCGCGCCCGGCTCCATGATGATTTCGTCCGTTCGCATGTCCCATTCAAAGGAGCCGAACTTGCCCACCTCCAACGCCATGCGCAGCTTCGCCTCGCTGCGGTAGAGCAGGTCTTCGACGGAGCTGATGCGGCTTTCCAGATCCGCCAGCCGGAGATCGCCGCCAGTGCTGTCGGGCGGGCGTTCCAGGTGGGGCACCGGGGCTCTGTCTGTCATCGACACATATTCTCGTTCGGTCCGCTTGCCGGGGCTTCAGAGGTTTCAGAATATCAACGGCCGAATTGAATTATGTTTCAAGCTTAAATCCTTTAATAGCGCGAAGTGCGAAAAGGTACGTCAACGCGACCTCTTCGAGCCGGTCGAACCGTCCCGCGGCGCCGCCATGGCCGGCTTCCATGTTGAGCTTAAGCATCACCGGCCCCCCGCCGGTCATCGTCTGGCGCAGGCGCGCGATCCACTTGGCGGGCTCCCAATAGGTCACCCGCGGATCGGTCAGGCCCCCGAGAGCGAGCACGGCGGGATAGGCCTGAGCCCTGATGTTGTCGTAGGGCGAATAGGACAGGATGGTCCGGAACGCGGCCTCGTCGGCTGCCGGATTGCCCCATTCGGGCCATTCCGGAGGCGTCAGGGGGAGTTCTGCGTCCAGCATTGTGTTGAGGACGTCCACGAACGGCACCTCTGAGACGATGCCGGCGAAAAGGTCGGGCGCGAGGTTCGCCACCGCCCCCATCAGCATGCCGCCGGCGCTGCCTCCATGGGCGACGATCCGGCCTCTGCGCCGTGTAGCCGGACGCCGCAAGCGCCTCGCCGCAGGCGATGAAATCCGCAAATGTGTTGGGCTTGCTGCTCGCGCTTGCCGTCCTGATACCACCGCCAGCCTTTCTCCGTGCCGCCGCGAACATGGGCGATGGCATAGACGAAGCCGCGGTCGACGAGCGACAGGATGTTGGTGCGAAAGCCCGCCGGAATGGAAACGCCGTAGGAGCCGTAGCCATAAAGGAGACAGGGCGCCGTACCGTCGAGTGCGACGTCCCGCCGATGCACCACCGAGATCGGCACCTGCGAACCGTCATGAGCGGTCGCAAACAGGCGGCGGGTGACATAATCCTCCGGCCTGTGACCGCTCGGGACCACCTGTCGCTTACGCAGCGTCCGCGTGCCGGTGGCCAGATCCAGATCGGTGACTTCGCTCGGCGTCGTCATCGAGGAATAGCGATAGCGGATGACGCTGGTGTCGTATTCATAGCCCGGGTCGATCCCGAGCGCGTAGGTATCCTCCTCGAAACCGATGGTTTCCTCGCGGCCGGTGGCGAATTCCCGCACCACGATTCGCGGCTTGGCATCCTCCCGTTCGAGGCGGACGAGATAGCGCGACAGCGCCATTGCAAAGAGGATCATGGTGCCGGCCCGGTAAGGGACGAGATCGGTCCACCGGGCACGGCCCGGATCGGCGACCGGCGCCCTCATGATCTTGAAATCCTCGGCTCCGTCGGCGTTGGTGAGGATGATGAGGTCACCCCCGTGATGCTCCACATCGTATTGCAGCCCGACCTCCCGTCTCTCCACGAGTCGCGGAGTGGCGCGAGAATCGGCACGGTCCAGAAGGTGGACTTCGGAGGTTTCGTGATCGCTCGCCTCGATGAGAACGAAGGCGCCGGATTGGGTCAGGCCGAGTTTGACGAAAAATCCTGAATCCGGCTCCTCGTAGATCACCGCATCCTGCTCGGCCGTGGTGCCGATAAGGTGCCGCTTCACCCGCACGGGGCGGTGGTTTTCGTCGAGCTCGACGTAATAGAAGCCGCTCGAATCTCCGAGCCAGACCACCCCGCCCGAGGTGCGCGGGATCTCCTCCGGCCCATCCTGCGCGGTTTCAAGGTCGCGGATCCGGATGGTGAAATATTCCGACCCCTTGATGTCGGCGCTCCAGGCCATCATCCGGTGGTCCGGTGAATGGTCGGCGCCGCCGAGGTCGAAGAAAGCGTGGCCCTCGGCCTCCTTGTCGCTGTCGAGGAGGATGCTCTCGAGATGCCCGTCGCGTGGGACCCGGCACACGAGGGGGTGCTGGCCGCCCTCACGGTAGCGCGTGAAATATGAGAACGCGCCGTCCGGTTCCGGTACGGAGGAATCATCCTCCTTGATGCGGCCGCGCATTTCTGCCACCAGGCCCTTCTGGAACCCCTCGGTGCCGGCAAAAACCGCGTTGGTATAGGCGTTCTCCCGCTCGAGGACGGCGCGAATGGCAGGATCGAGGGCGCTCGGATCCTTCAGGACCTCGCGCCAGTTTTCCGCCTTGAGCCAGGCGAAATCGTCCGCGATCCGGGTGCCATGCACCACGAAGCTGTGATTTCTCGCAGGAACAGTCGGCGCTTCGGGGAGGGGCGGCGGGGAGGGGAGGTTGGTCATCAATCGGCGGCTCGCTGGGGCTTCGGGTGAGAGTAACGTTCCGGCAGCAGGGCAGGTCCGGTGTCGGATCTCGACCATGCGGCGGAGCGCGCCCGGAGGAAAGCTCCTTTTGGCCTTTGCGAATTCATTAACGAGTCGGCATTACCAAGCGTTAGGCTTTAGGGATGGTTTTGCGGCTTATATTGCGGAGCTCAAGTTGATAGAAAGTTTTCCAGAGATTTCGTTTCGAACATCTTGCCACCGCAAGCAAACTGACATACCTCAAATAACAAGCGTGTGTTCTATTTAATTACGGCTCGTGGCAAGGTAAGACAGACCTACTTCGCCGAGAATTGCTCCTGAACGCGGTCACGCCCGAATGGGTTGCTTGCAGGGCCGGAAAGGAAGAAAGTACAATGAGCGACACAATCGCTACATCCAACTATATTGAGCTGGCGGCCGACATCGTCTCTGCCTATGTGAGCAACAATTCAGTCCCGGCAGGCGAATTGCCTTCGCTGATCGGCGACATCCATGCGGCTTTGCAGCGGGTTGGCGGCGGAAGCGTCGAGCTTCCGGCGGAAGCACCCAAACCGGCTGTTTCGCTCAAGAAATCCGTAACGCCGGATTACATCATCTGTCTGGAAGACGGCAAGAAGTTCAAGTCCCTGAAACGCCACCTTCGGACGCAGTACAACATGACGCCCGAGCAATATCGCGAGAAATGGGGTCTGCCCGTCGATTATCCGATGGTCGCCCCCAATTACGCCAAGGCCCGATCCGAGCTTGCGAAGGAAATGGGTCTCGGCCAACAGCGGCGCAAACGCCGCACGGCCCGAGGCTGAACAGCACGACCGAAAAAGCCGCCTCATCGGGCGGCTTTTTTCTGCACTTGGGCCAAAAGGGCGTCGATCGCCATGAAAAGCAGCGAATCGAACAGCAAGACGGGATACGCCGAGAACGCCGACGCGCTGGCGGCGCAATATGAAACCATCACCTTTGCCCAAACCCACCGGCAAACGCTCCACCTGCTGCCCGACCGGCCATCTCGCATCCTCGATATCGGCGCCGGATCCGGACGCGACGCCGCAGCACTGGCGGCCCTCGGCCACGCGGTTGTCGCCGTCGAGCCCACGGTCGAGCTTCGCCGCCACGGCGAGCGCCTTCATGCAGGCGCGAAAATCGAATGGCTCGACGATGAGTTGCCGGGTCTGGACCGGGTTATTGGACGCGGCGAAACTTATGACCGAATTTACCTGACGGCGGTGTGGATGCACCTCGATGCTGCCGAAAGAGAGCGCGGTATGCCGCGCCTGCGCCAGCTTACTGCTCCTGATGGCCTCGTCATCATGTCGCTCCGGCATGGTCCCATTCCGGAAGGACGGCGGATGTTTGACGTGTCGGCCGAGGAGACGGTTGAACTCGCATCGCGCTGCGGCTTCGCGGAGGTCTTCCGCGCCGGTCGCGAGGACATGCTGGGACGCCACGACGTCCGGTGGTCGCTATTAGCGCTTCAGCCCTGCCCCGATGAAGCCTCGCCTCCTGCTCGCTGAGATTGCGGAGCGGACCTCGACGGGCCCATCCGCGAGCTCAGCGTTCAACGCTGACGCAAGTTCGAAAAATCTCCTGCGGACGCCCGGCGCGTAGGGATTGGCGCTCTCGATTGCGTCAAAAACCTCCGGCGCATCGTGGCGGACCATGTTCACGGCCTCAAGCAGCAGATCGAAGCTCTTCGTGGTCATGCGCTTCGGCAACGGCTCCATCTGCACCAGGACCTTCGCGATGAGGTGCGTCAGTCCCTGGACAGTCGCCGCTTCGCGGTCGTGGTCCTCAGGCGTCGTCATGATGACGTTCAAGCGGAGTTGATGCCGGAGGAACGCCGCCAGACGAAAGCAGCGGCGACCTCGGATCGGACACACGGCGATTTTCAATCCTGCGATACCGTGGCGCGCGCTTTGTGGGCCAAACAGCGGGTGCGTGGCGACGATCTCGGCGTGCTCCGGAAGCCCGCGCTTCATGATATCGGCCGGTCCGAGTTTCACCGATCCGACGTCGAGCACGAGCGATCCGGGCTGGATATGCGGGGCGATCGCATCGACGATCTCAGGCAAGCGTGCGACGGGCGTGGCAATCACGACCACCGGGCATCTCGCTGCCTCCTCAAGACTGGTGAGCGCAACGCCGTGGCATGCCGCTATCGCCTGAAGCCCAGGGGCGGAATCATACGCGCATAGCTGAAAGTACGGTCGAAGGTGGCGGGCGACGAGTTGCCCAAAGGCGCCGAAGCCTATGATGCCGATGTGTGGGCCTGGTTTGGTATCGCGGTCGTTTGGCATGGGCTAACCTCTGGGAAGGCTGCGAAGCCAGGGGCGTCCCGCTGGAACTCAACCGCTGGCTGAGCAGCGGTTGGACACGAAAGTACACCCGCCGCTATGAAAGTGGCGCGTAATACAGTGCGGTGGGCAGTGTTATAATCATGCTGAGGCCGTAGGCGTCCGTAGATGGAAAGTCAATCAATGTCGCCTCAGAGGTCGTTTGCCGATCGGCCAGCTTTCAGATGGCGCCGGATTCGGATTCCACGCTGCCATGGGACGAATGGATTTGACAGAATTTGACAGGCGCGCGATCGGGCCAGCTCCGCTTACGACGCTCGATATTCCGTAAGACAAAGCCTTCCGCGATGATCGACGGCCTTCGTTACCATTGCAACTTAAGGAAGAACGCAGCCAAGCCCGTATAAAACGTTCCTTTCCCACCCCGAACAAGAAACTCGCAAAAATTCGTTGCAAATGCCTCGGACTGGCCAGCGTCGAAGAAAGCTTCTTTCTACCTTAAGTTTATCCACGCAATTCACAGCCTCGGCAAATGTCTTGACACATAGGAATATTGCCTCACAATGGGAACCCGCAAGAGGGCGTTTTCGATGCGTGTATTTATGGAACAAAACATGAACAAACAATTTGTTATTGAGAGTACGGTCGGGAGTTCCAAGGCCTCAGTCCGTGGCGGCAAGAACGGCAGCAAGGCTCGACCGAAAAACGAGGCGAGGCGGCTTCTGAACGCTCTGGCGAAGCCGAACGCGCTGGTCTTCCTCGACCCGACAGACGAGACCGCAATCATCGTCACCGCCAAAAGCGGAGCAGTATCGGTGAGCGGGGGACGGTATGCCCGCAGCCACGCGGACCTTCTGGTAGGGCAGGATCTGGCGCGGTGGCAGAAGGCCGCTCGCCTGACCCTCGAGATCACCGGTGCGGGCAGGGCGCATCTCAGACGAGAGGCGGCGAGCAAGGAGGAAGATGGCTTCTTCGATCAGCATCGCGAGACCGCTTCGGTTCAGGTCGAAACCGCTTCCGGAACAAAACGGGTCCGCGTCGATCTGGACGAGAGCCCTCTCGACTGGCTGCGCCGCCGAAAGGGTCGGGACGGCCAACGGCTCATCAGCTCCGCCGAATATGAGGCAGGCGAGCGTCTGCGGAAGGATCTGATGCAGGCGGGGCTGCTTCCCAGCGTCACCGCGCGGTGGGATGCGATGCCTGCCTCGAGCGGCGGTGCTTCGCCGTCGGATGCGACAGACCGGATGGTTGCGGCAGGGCAAAGGGTGCGGCACGCCTTCGATGCCATCGGCAGCGATTTCGGCGATCTTCTGCTGGATCTGTGCGGCTTCCTCAAAGGCCTCGAATTGATCGAGCAGGAGCGCCACTGGCCTTCGCGTTCGGCGAAGGTGGTCGTGCGGCTCGCCCTCTCGCGCCTGGCCGATCATTACGGCATCGAGACTTCGGCCCGGGGACCGGCCGCCTCCCGCGGCATCCGCGCCTGGCAGGCGGTCGTGATCGAGGGCGGAATGCGCTAGGCGGCTGGGTTTTGCGCGCGGCGGCTGACGGGTTGCCGCGCGCCCCAAATTGCCGATGAAAGCTTGGCAGCCCCGCCGAAGATAACTTGGCGAAACCTCAGGCGCTCACCCGGTCGGTTATGTCGGCCCCGACGCCGGGCTGAAAGTCGATTGCCGGGTGGCGGCCAACATGGCCTGCGCGTCCTTGCGGATGCGCTCGACCATGGATCTGACGCCGTTGGAGCGCTGCGGCGTCAGGTGTTCTTCCAGTTCGAGTTCGCGGAAAACCGCCTGCGGATCGGTGGCAACCGCCTCGGCCGGGGTCTTGCCGTTGTAAAGCGCGATCAGCAGGGCCACGAGACCGCGCACGATATGTGCGTCGCTGTCACCCACCAGATGCAGGCGCGGCGTATCCTGGGCCTCGTCGAGACGCGTGGTAAGCCAGACCTGACTCGCACATCCACGAACCTTGTTGGCGTCCGTATAGGCATCGTCCGGAAGCTTCTCCATCAGCCGACCGAGTTCGATCAGGTAGCGATAACGCTCGTCCCAATCGTCGAGGAGCTCGAAATTCGAAATGATTTCGTCAATCGGAGGCAGCATGGCGATCCAGTGTTCGATCCCTTGCCTCCATATAGGGGCTAGGCTGCAGTTTGGCGATCTATGCGCCCGGTTTCTTCGCTGCGCCCCAAGCCGGGCGATGATCCTCCGGCAGGAGCGTGTCGGTTTGCGGCGGGCGGATCTCGCCCGCGCGAGGAGCTTGCGGCGCAGCGATTCGATCGAGCACCGCCTGCTTGGCGCTCTCCGGCAGGACGCTCCAGGCGGCCTGCAGACGCTCCGGCGTCTGGCCGATCTTTTCGGGAGCGCGGATCGCGGCTTCTGCCAAAGCATCGAGAGACAATGTCTCGTTCGATCCCTGGCGAACGGGCGAGAAATAGAAAATGGCGCCGATCACGAGGGCCGCTCGCAGCAGAGAAAACATGGCAGCTCCTCTCGGCTTGTGTGGACCGGGAACGAGTCATCATAACGTCCTGCCGCGAACGCGCGTAGATGCGACTGGCCTCATCTGCAAACAGCATTAATGAATCGTTGACGTCGCAGGGATCGACGGCAACCGCCTGAATTGACGGCGAAAAGATGGCGGTGGACGGCCCGGCATCGTTTTTCGCGACCGCGCCTTTCAGGGTTGGGACCCGCGCGAACGACGGCGCCTTAAAGGTCGCTTAAGCGGCCTCTGCCACGGTTGCGCCGATACCAAGAGGCGGTCGATTGCTGGCGAATTCCCGAGAGCTTTGGATTGACGAATGGCTCCGCGGGCTCGTTCACCCCTCGGCGCGAGCGCGTCTGGCCGACGAGATCCGGCACGCGCGTTTCGTCACGGCCGTCATCGTCATGGCGCTGCTCTCCGTCGTCACTTTCCCGCTGATCCTCGCGGCGGAAGCTCCACTGGATGTGCTGGCGGTCTGGGGCGGATTGATCCTGACGTCGCTGATGGCGGTGCATGTACTCTCCCGCACGGGACGCCTCGATCTGGCCCAGGCGATCGTGTCGGCTTCGCTGACGGGCTTTATCGTCGTCGCAGCCGCCGCCTTGCGACTTCCCGTCCCGGCTCTTTGCGTGGCGCTTCTCGCAGTGCCGCTCGAGGCGGCGGCTTCGGGCTCGCGTCGCGGCTTATTTGCAGCCGGCATGTCGATGCTGATCGGGTTCGTCGTGGCCTTCCAGATCGATCCGGCGGACGCATTGTCGCTGCCGCTCTTCGGCATTCTCACGGTCGCCGCAATGGTCGTTCTGGCGCATATGTCGGCGCGCCTTCTGGTGGAATCGAAACTCGACGGAATGCTTGCGCGCCGGCATCCCTCTGCGTCGGTCCACCAGAACGAAACCTTGAATGCCCTGGACGATCTCGTGACCTGGCACGATCGCAACGGCGCGATCCTGCGCTCCAATGGCGCCTCGACAAAACTTCTCGGCGCGCCCGCATCGGCCATCGAAGGCAGCGGCCTGTTCACCCGCATTCTCGTCGGAGACCGGCCCGCCTATCTCAAGGCCGTCGGCGACGCCGCGCGGGGCAGCGCCACAGCTGTCGCGCAGTTTCGGGTGAAGCGCGAGGACGACAATGACGGCCACGGATTCATCTGGGTCGAGATGCGCGTTCACGGCGTGCGGCTGAGCGACGATCTCACCTGCGCGGCGATCGCCGTGACGCGCGATATTTCGGCCCATCGCCGTTACGCGGAAGAACGCGATGCGCTTCGCCGGGACGCGGTCAACGCCAACGATGCGCGGGCTGAACTTCTTGCCACCGTGAGCCACGAGCTGCGCACCCCGTTGAATGCCATCATCGGCTATGCCGAAATTTTGATGGGACGCGGCAACCTGGTTCTGCTCGAACGCCGCGAGAGTTACGCCGAGATCATTCATCAATCCGGCGAGCACATGCTCGGCGTCGTCAACACGCTCCTCGATCTCTCCGCCATCGAGGCGGGCCATTACGGGCTTGCATTCGAACCGGTTGCGCTCCCGGCCCTTGTCCACGATTGCTGCGCGGTCATCGCATTGCGAGCCGAACAGGCGGGCATCGCGCTGAACACCGATCTGCCGGACGATATCCCGGAGATCATCGCGGACCGGCGTGCGTGCCGCCAGATGCTGCTCAACCTTTTGTCGAACGCCGTGAAATTCACGCCGCGCGGCGGCGAGATTCGCGTCGAGGTGCAACGGCAAGGCGATGCTGTTTCCATCTCCGTCCACGACACCGGCATCGGCGTCGAGGAGGAGGATCTTGCGCTGTTGGGCATGCGGTTCTATCGCGGGCGGGGGCGAAGCCGTCCCGAGGAAAAGGGAAGCGGACTCGGTCTTTCGGTGGTGCGCGGGCTGGTCGCGCTGCATCGCGGCAGCATCCGCATCGGCTCTGCTCCCGGTAACGGAACAGTGGTGCGGATCACGCTGCCCATCGATGGTCAGCGGGACAACGCAGAGGCTGCTGAAGCCTCGACATCGCCCGCAGCTCTCGCCTTGGCGCCTCCATCCGATATGATTGTTCTGAAGACGGGATGACAGTTTTGCGCGAAGCCCTTGCCGCCCGACCCGATCGCGACTTCGTGGTGTCCGCGCCCGCACGCCGGCCCGCTGCTGTGCGCAGGGCCGCACCCACACGCCGCGCGCCGGCAAAAAAGAACAAGGCCGGCTTCGCCGCGCGGCTGCTCTCAAGCGTGGCCCAAAACCCCTTCCGGGTCCTGGTGACTCTGGTGCTGTCGGGATGCGCCGGCATGATCGCGTGGAACGCGCTCGTCCTGCAGGAAGCCCGCCATCCCGCGCCGCTTTTCAATCACCCGGGGGTCGCACCGCAGGCAGTGATGCCGGCGCCTCCCGCCCGCGCCGTTGCGACACCTCAGGCACCCGCGGCGCCGATGCCGTCATTGATCGACCCGGCGCCGACGGCCGCGACAATGCCTCCGGTCCCTCCGGCCCGAAGCGCCATCACCGACCTCATTCGGCACAATGGCGAACCTGCGGCGGCGCGAGCTCAGCCCAATCCTCCTGCGAGCGCCGTCAAGCCGCCAGCGCCGCGTGATACAATCGCCGAGATGATCCGCATGGGCGGCGCGGTGCCGACGCCTCCCGCCAATGTCGGCCGCCCCGATGGCGCCGATCCGGTTCTTTCCGCGCAGCGAGCGTTGGCGAAGTTGGGCTATCCGGTGAAACCCGACGGCATGATGGGCGCGGCGACCCGCACGGCGATCGAACGTTTCGAGCAGGACCGCCGTCTCCCGGTGACCGGCGAATTCAACGCGCGGACGCTTCGCGATCTCAGTGCGGCTTCCGGAATCGCGATCCCGCAATGAATCGATTGCGATCGGATTTCTGGGTCTCCGCCTATATTCGCCGCTGCGGCGTGGAGGGCGTCGAAGCCGTGCTGCGAAAGCGGGGAGCCGCGGAGGCGGGCGCCTTGTTCGTGAAGGTCGACCGGCTCGACGGCACCGCGTCGCTCTATGGCCCGGCCCCGCAAGTCTTTCTGGACGACAGCGGCGAGCGCCTGTTTTCGGCAGTTTTGGTCAATACGACGCCTCTCGACGTGGAAGAGCGGGTCGCTCGCGAGTTGAAGTTCGATCCCGATCTCTGGCTTGTCGAGGTCGACGACCGCGCCGGCCGCCACTTTCTAGATCTTGCGAACGAAAGCTAGAGCACAATTTCGTGTGCCAACGCACGCGCGGCGCGCCTGAGCTGTTTCTCGGATTCGACAGTGCTTTCAACCGGCTGTCCAAACGTAAAGCGATTGCAGGACGTTACCGGTATTTCTTCCGCGCAGGTCGGAACGACGCCTCGGAATAGGCCCCTAAACGGCATATTGACGAGCGCGCAGAGAGGTATGATCTTCCTACCAGAACTCGTGTTCGGTAACGCCGGTTCGACGAACACGATCCATCGGAAACCGTCTGTTAACCAAGGTTCTATTTGGTGATGCGGACGCAACAGGAGTTCGACCGACGGAGGTTTGAATGCGTAATGTTCGGCCAGAGACCCGCAGCGATGGTGCCCGCGACAACATCATCCCGTTTCCCGACGCGCCATCCCGGCCGCATCGACGGGCGCCCGCATCCGACGAACCGACAGGGATCGTCCTGCTGTTCATGGGCGTGCGTTACGAACGTACCGGTATCGACAATGTTCCGACGCCGCCCGTCGCCTCCAACGGTTCGCGCCGCCGCCGTTCATAAGTTCGCCTGTCTTTATGCAGGCGATGTCAAATCGCGGGCCAGGAAGATTGCATCGCCACCGTAGCTCGCGAGTTTCGTTGATAGGCCGGGCAAAGCCTTCGGAACAAACCCGTGTTTCTCCCAAAAAACCCGCGACCCGCTGACCGCGACGAGCGACACGTTGGGCAACCCCAGTTGCGTCGCCAGCCCTGCGAGCTGCTGAACGGCGCGGCTGGCGCATCCGTTTCCTCGCGCAGCGGACGCGATCGCCAGATCGTGGAGGTAGAGCGTATTGGGTTCGGCTGGCAGAGCTCCCAGAAGCGAGTTGAGAGCCGGTGGCGCGCCGAATAGCCACGGGTGGCTGATGGCGTAGCCGACGATCGCGCCATCCCGATCCAGCACCTTGCAGCCATCGGGAAAAAGCTGGCGGCGCTCCGCCAAAACGGCGAAATCTTCGGGATGGTCGGGGTGCGTTCGGTCTGCGATCGAATGAACCTCCTCGAGGTCGACAGGCTCCATCGGCCGCCAGAGCGTCATTCGCCCTCTTCCTCGTCTCCGTCGACCGTGCAGGACACCTCCTTGGCGACCGCGATAGCCGCTGGGCGCAGGCTCGGAATCGAGGCAGCCACGCGGATGATGGCAAAGCCCTGTTCGGAGGGCGCGACGATTCTCACGTCACGGGAGGGTTCGTTTTCGTCTTCCTCGGCTCGCGCTTCATCGAGCTGCCGCTGCGTCATCACAACGAGTTCGAGTTCGCCCCGGATTGCCGCGCGATCGGTTACCGCGAAGAAAACGCCGCTCGTCTTGGAGTGGAGCGACAGGGACAGGAACGATTGGCCGGGATGGGCCGTGATCCGCGCCGGCCCGTCTTCGAGATTGAAAGCGCAGGCGGCTATGGCCAGAGCCGGGTCGGGCAGGGGGAGCCAGGTCGGTTCCCCGCCGGGAGAGCTGATGAGGGTCGCGTTTTCCGATTCGTCATTTGGCTGCACGCGGGCGATGGCATCGTGCTCCGCGAAGCGGGGGGCCGCCAGAACCACGAAGATATGCGCTGCTGCGCCCAGGACGATGCCCGCGGCGGTGGCGAAAAGGAACGGCCTCTTGATCGTCATGAGCCGCATTCCAGGCGCTCGATCGTCGGCAGTTCGTCGGCATCGAGATTGAGGCCGGCGGCGCCCGGCAAGGTCGTAGAGCGCCAGGACGAGCGAGAACGGTCCCCCGGTCGGGAGCTGGAGCCAGTTCCCGGCGGTCAGATCCTTCGACAAAAAGATGTCGAAGCCATCGTCCGGTCGGCGCACGATTTCGGCCGATGTGAAGCCGCTGCGTCCAAGCTGGGACATGGCGGCGACCTCGGAGGCCGCAACGTTGCCTGGCGGATGGATGGTCATCGACCACAATCGCGCCTGCGGCGTCACCGAGCCGACGCGGTAGGAACAGGCCGAATCGAGACGCCTCCCGCCGCTGTCCTTGTCGGCCAGGAACGAAAGCCCTTCGCCCACCGCCAGCGGCACGTCGCCTCGTCTGGCGACGATGGCTCTCATGTAGGGATCGGCTTCCGGCGAGCCGAGCTTCGGCCAGGTCAGCCATGGGCCGAGCCGCCGCCTGCCGAATGGCGGATCTCCGTCGAGCACGAGCCAAGCCGATCCGAGCCCCAGCACGAGCGCCAGCAGGAGGGAATAAACGGTCAGCAATGCGGTTTGTCTGGTCCTGAAGGTCACGGAACTCGTCTGTTCGCCAGCGGCGGCTTGAACGCCACCGCAACCACTCTCGTCAACCTTCCTGTGCCCGTTTCGGTCGAGTATGAAAAGACCCGTCGCGCATTAACGACGCTCATCGGCCGGGTGCAATTATGGTTTCGCCGGCATCGAGGGGAACGCAGCAAGAACTTCCCCTACGGCATGGCAACCTGGCGCGCGCGCGCCGTGCCGGAGGAACCCGTTTCCCGTTCGGCCTGTCGTTCGGGAGCCGAGCGGGCGGTTTCGGCGGATTTGAAGAGCGAGCCGATCGAGCCGAGGACCTCATAGGAGCGTCGCGACAAGGTTCCGGCGAGATAGGCCTGCGGCGCAGCGCGGCTGTTCGCCAGCACGATCCGACGCTGCGACCTTCGGGCGCAGTCTCGGGTTCGAGGCCGGGAATCGGCCTGATCTCGAGGTTCTGGTGTGCCGACCGCCATGACCTCCTGCCAGGCGGTCGCCGGAAGCGTGCCGCCCGTCATGTTATTCATCGCCGAATGGTCGTCGTTGCCGAACCACACGCCAGCCACGAGATTGCCCGTGAAGCCGACGAACCAGGCATCGCGGTAGGCGTTCGTGGTGCCGGTCTTGCCTGCTGCGCGGATGCCGGGGAGGATCGCGCGCTTGCCGGTGCCTTCTTCCACCACCTTGTTCAGCATGAAGTTCATGTCGTGGACCAGCCGCGTCGGAAGGATCTGCTCCGGCGGCTTGTCGGTGGCGCGGCTGTAGATCAGCTCGCCTTGCGAGTTCTTCACTTCCCAGGCCACGTAAGGCGCTGCCCGCTTGCCGCCATTGGCGAAGACCGCATAGGACGCCGTCATGTCGATCACCGTCACCTCCGCGGCGCCGATGGGAAGCGAGCTCGAATCGACCAGCGGATGCGTCAGGCCCATCTTGCGGGCCGTATCGATGATCTGCGCGCGGCCCGCCTTGGCGTTGCCCTTGCCGATCTGCAGGGACATCCAGACCGGGATCGAGTTGATCGACCGGGCCAGCGCCGATGTCAGCGGCATGCTGCCGGAGAACGAGCGGCCGTAATTCTGCGGACACCAATTTCCGAGGCAGATCGGCTTGTCGACCACGATCGAGGTCGGCCGGAGCTTCGGGTCCGCCAGCAGCGCCGTCGTGTAGACGAACGGCTTGAAGGACGATCCCGGCTGGCGCAGAGCGTCGGTGGCGCGGTTGAACTGGCTCAGGCCATAATCCTTGCCGCCGACGATGGTGCGAACCGCGCCGTCCGGATCCATGACGACCAGCGCGCCCTGGCCAGCCTTGTATTGCCGGCCATGCTGCCGCAGCATGTTCTCGAGCGTCTGTTCGGCATGCTGCTGCGAGGTGGGTGTCGAGGGGGGTCTTGACGGTCAGGACGCGGTCGTTGCCGAGTTTCCCTGTCCGCGGCGAGTTGCTTGACCTGCTCGTAGCCCCAATCGAGGTAATAATCCGGCGTCGTTTCGCGGCTGCGATTGACCGGCGTCGCGGGGTTGCGCCGCGCCGTCTGGATCTGGCCCTCGGTCAGAAAGCCTGCCTCCACCATGTTGCGCAGCACATCGTTGGCGCGCGCGCGGGCTGCCGGCAGGTTGATGTGCGGCGCATATTTGGTCGGCGCCTTGAACAGGCCCGCCATCATGGCGGCTTCGGCCAGCGTGACGTCCTTGGCGGATTTGCCGAAATAGTAATCCGCCGCCGCCACGACGCCATGGGCGCCGCCGCCCATATAGGCGCGGTCGAGATAGAGCTTGAGGATCTCGTCCTTGGTCAGGTGGAATTCGAGCCAGAGGGCGAGAAACGCTTCCTTGATCTTGCGCTCGAGCGAGCGCTCGTTGGTCAGGAAGAGGTTCTTGGCCAATTGCTGCGTGATCGATGATCCGCCCTGGACGACGCCGCCACCGCGAACGTTGACGGTCAGTGCCCGGAACGTCCCGATCGGATCGATGCCCCAATGCTCATAGAAGCGCCGATCCTCGGTCGCGAGGGCCGCTTTCACGAGATAATCCGGGAATTCCTCGAGCTTGTAGGAATTGTCGAGGCGCAGACCGCGCCGTCCGACCTCCTGACCGTAGCGATCGACGAAAGGTGACCGCGAGGTCCTGCGTCTTCAGCCAATCCTCTTCGGTTTCGCGAAAGGCCGGCAGGGCGAGCGCCAGCATCACCACGCCACCCAGCAGGCCAAGGGTCGTCGCCTCGCTGGTCAGGTCGAGAAGGACCCGCACGCGGGCCGCGAAAGCGCAGATGTTTCGAGCAGTCGGAGAACCATTCCCAGCCGTCGGGCCAGCCCGCGACCGGATTGGTACAGGAACGAATTGAGCCACGCATCCGAGGCCAAGGCCGCGCGCTTGATCCGAGTGATCAGGGGGGTCTGGGAAGCAGGGCGCACAATGGTCCTCGGACAGGTCTGCAGACCTGATATAATTTGTTATATAGCGTCGTTGGGTCGGTACGCCAGAACACCTGTCGCTCCGATACCTCGACGATAACGCGAAGCACGGCAGGCGGTTCGGACGACTTGGAGACTTTCGGGAGAAAGTTTTCAGCGCCGCATATGAGCATCACCTTGAAGATGCCGTAAAGAAAGGATTTGAGCCCGGACATGGAAAACTCTGCGACATTCAGGCTCGCCTCCGAAACAAGGCCGTTCTGGCAGGAGAAAACCCTCGACGCCATGAGCGCGCAGGAATGGGAGAGCCTGTGCGACGGCTGCGGGCGCTGCTGCCTCGTGAAGCTCGAGGACGAGGATTTCGGCGAAATTCTCTACACGGATGTCGGCTGCACGCTTCTGGACGGAGAGAGCTGCCGCTGCACCGATTATGACAACCGGCAGGCGAAGGTGCCCGATTGCGTCCGTCTCACCACCGACGCCGTGCGCAGCCTGTCGTGGCTGCCGCCGACCTGTGCCTATCGGCTGATCGATGAAGGGAAGGACCTTTACTGGTGGCATCCCGCTCGTCTCCGGGGACCCGGACAGCGTTCACGCGGCCGGAATGTCCGTCCGCGGACGGGTCGCGGGTCCGGAGGAGGATTTCGGATCTGGCGGCCCTGCTGGAGCGGATTACCGATTGGCCGAAGCAGGATCGCGGGAGCGAGAACCCGGACGATCCTCAAATATACGACCGAAACGTGAGGGTACCTGTCCGGAAGGAGAGTACCGGGATTTCGTTGCGGTTGCTATAAGCTGACGGAAGGTCAACTTCTCGCCATCCGCAAGGTCCCGTCATGACCTCGACGCTCATCTGTTTCCTGCTCGGCGCCGTCTTTCCGCTCGCTCTGGTCGGCTGGATCATCTTCGTCGCCTGATCGCTCTGCGCGTTCCGCTTCGCAGGAACGAATTGGTAAACGCGCGGTTAACAGACCAGGAGGAACGTAGCGATGACGTCGACAGTGATCTGTTTCGTATTGGGAGCAGTATTTCCCGTCGTGATGGTCGGCTGGCTGTTCGTGCAGGGCGTTTGACTATCGTTTTTGTAGACTTGAGCGTAGTTTGCGTCGTGTTGGACTTGGATCGAAGCGTCCAGGTCTTGCACAAATTAAGTAAGCAGGCTTCCGACCCGCTGCGCAATCAGCGGGTTTTCTTTCGAACCCGACTGATCAAGTCCTCGCGCAAGGGCCTTCGGCAATTCGATTCCTGTCAGACGCCAGGTCGTTCCGCTGAGCCGCATCGTCACACGGAATTGCCGATCGAGCGCGGCATCCACCGGGAAACGGGATTGTCAGGCTCCTGAAGCCGTTGGATTCCGATGCGAAGAAGGTTTTGACCGTGTCCTGCATCGAGCCGAATTCGAGCGAGAGCCGGGACCGTCGCTTGCGATGCTCCCGGCGCCGCGACTCGCTGCGGCCAACCGTCATCGAGAAGATCGATGAGGGCCTCGGCGGTGATGAGCTGCTCGACGATCGGGTTGACCACCGCCGCACCCGCATTGGTGGCGACCCGCCGATCCAGATCGCCGATCTGGGCGCGGCCTTCCGGCGTGTGAAGATAGTCGCCGACAATCTGCCGCGAGATCGATACGCGCAGGCCGGAAAATTCACCCGCTCCTTGATGCGCGTCACGTCCCGCCTCTCGACGGCTTTCGCAAGATCGTAGAGCGCCGCGAACGGCGACACCATGAAGATCGCCCAGGCGATGAACAACACGAAGAAAATCCGAAACGTCCAACGCATGGATTCACCGGTTCAAAATTCTGGCGGAGCGCGCAATTAACGAAGCGTCGAAGTTAGACTGCGCGGACCTCGGATACAAAAAAGGGCGACCTGTCGATCGCCCTTTTTCAACTCATTGTCGCCGTACGATCAACCGCGGGCGCGGGAGCGGATCATGAACGTGTCGTAGGCGTATTCGGCAACTTGGAACCACAGATATTCTTCGTTCCGGAAGGCACGAACGCTGTCGTAGATCTTCTTGAAGTCGGGATTCTTGGCCGACACCTCATCATAGACTTCGACGCTGCCTTGTTGGCCGCGTCGAGGATCTCCTGCGAGAACGGACGAGAGCTGGGTGCCGGAGCCGAGCAGGCGGCGCAAGCGCTGCCGGGTTGCGGGCGTCGTACTTGGCCAGCATGTCGGCATTGGCGTAGCCGGCGGCTGCGGTCAGGATCGACTGATAGGCCTTCGGCAGTTCCTTCCACTTGCCCTGGTTGATGAACAGATGGATGGCCGGGCCGCCTTCCCAGAAGCCCGGATAGTAGTAGTACGGCGCGACTTTGGCGAAGCCGAGCTTCTCATCGTCGTAGGGTCCGACCCACTCGGCCGCGTCGATCGTGCCGCGTTCGAGAGCCGGATAGATGTCGCCGCCGGGAATCTGCTGCGGCACGGCGCCGAGCTTCGCCAGAACCATGCCGGCAAGACCCGCGATGCGCATCTTCAGGCCCTGCAGGTCCTGCACGGTCTTGATTTCCTTGCGGAACCAGCCGCCCATCTGCACGCCGGTATTGCCGGCCGGCATGCCGTAAAGGTTGTGCTTGGCGTAGAACTCATTGAGCAGTTCGTTGCCCTGGCCATGATAGAGCCATGCGTTCATCTGCCGGGCGTTGAGGCCGAAGGGCAGGGCGGTGCCGATGGCGAAGGTCGGGTCCTTGCCGAAATAGTAATACGAGCAGGTATGGCCCATCTCGATGGTGCCGTTGCCGACCGCGTCCGCAACCTGCGGCGTGCCGACGATTTCGCCGGCGGCGAAAGGCTGGATCTGAAACTTGCCGTCCGTGCCCTCATTGCACGAACTTCGCGATGACTTCCGCGGCGCCGTAGATGGTATCGAGCGATTTCGGGAAGCCCGATTGCAGGCGCCATTTGATCTCGGGCATCGACTGGGCGATCGCCGGTGCGGCGACAGCCGTGGAGGCCGCGCCTACTGTCGCAGCCTGCAAAAATTGACGACGTTTCATATTATGTCTTCCTCCCTGGAACTCGTGACTGGGTCACTGTCGCGTATTGAACCGAAACGCGGAATGCCCGCAAGATAGTTTCGACTGCCTATCGACCAATAGGCTAGACGCGAGAGGATAACCTGTCTCGAGAACACGCCCGGCCTCAAGCCTTCGCTAATTGAAGGCCTCTGCCGCACAGACCAGGGTAAATAGCGCGATCACGGCCAGAAGCTCAGCCATACCGGTGAAAAGCGACGACAAGTCGCTGGTCAGGAATGCAACCACGGCGGCGACGAGCGCAATGATCGATGCCCAAGTGATCATGGGCGGTCTCCCGGCAAAAATTGGTGGTGCGGCGTTTAAACACGCAAACGTGACAAGAGTTCCCTAAGGTAATCACTATTTTTTTGAAAGAGTGATTCGGAGAAAATCGCCGCTCTTCGCGCCGTTGCGGCGCTATTTTTTAGGCGCCGAGCTCGGTAGGCTTCCGGCCGATGAGCGAGGTCCCATGCGCCCAATCGTAACCGAGACCATTGCGGAACTGCCGCCATTGCCGGACGAGTTGCTGGACGAGGCGCGAGGCTCGCCTCCGATCCCTGAGAACCATGCCCGGTTCGTGCGCACGCTCGCACCCTTTCACCTGATCGAGGAGGTGTCTGCCGCGGCAGGTTGCGCCGTGGCCGGCCCGCCTTTCCGTCGCCGTCCTTCAACGCCGAGCGGCTGACGGACGTCGCGGCGGTTCGCGGCCTGCTGGATTTCGCCGGCGGCCAATATCGGCCTTCTGACCGAGGTCGATGTGGGCATGGCCCGCTCCGGCAATCGTCACACCCTGCAGGGAGCTCACCGCCACGACCGGCGAAGGGTTTCCTCTACGGAGTCGAATTCGTCGAACTGGATCTCGGTGACGAGATCGAGATGCGCGAACATGCGGGTGAGACGCAATACCAGAAGCTTCCACGGCAACGCTATCGTGTCCAACCTGCGGCTCGAACGCCCGCATCTGATTCCGCTGGAGGAGAGCGGCTTCTGGTTTCCCGGCCAGGACGGGGCGCAAAGGCGGATCGGGGGCCGCATGGCGCTTGCGGCGCGTCTCGTGGATTCGCCGATTCCGCTCTGGGTCGTGACGGTGCATCTGGAAAGCAAAACCACTCCGGAGGATCGCCAGCTTCAGGTTCAGGCGCTTGCTTCGCGGGCTCGACACCTTCGCGGCGGGAGAGGCCTGCATCATCGGCGGCGATCTCAACACCAAGGCGATGCCGGCCGGCGCCGACGCACAACGGAATGTGCCTGGCCGATGCCGAACGGCACGAGCCGCTGTTCGCGGATTTCCGCCGGGAAGGCTTTTCGTGGCTCGGTGCCAATCCGGCGGCGGTGACGCAGCGGACCGGCCCGTCCGGGAAGCCGAAGCCGCCTTTTCGCAAGCTCGACTGGATCCTGGTCCGGGGCGTCTCGCCGGAGGGCCCGCGGATCATCGAGGCTCTCGATCCGCAAGGGAAACCGGTCTCGGATCACGAGATGCTGGCGCTCGATCTGTCCCTCGAACGGCACGGGACCGAGTTGCGCCCTAGCCGCAGTGAAAAAATGGCTTCGGGAGAGGAACCGAAGGTCAAACAAGGAGTTTTGCTTGACACTGTACGTTAAAATAGCTATACGTTCATATAGTATCCCGAAGACGTATAGTCCAACAAAGTATTTGTTCCGTTTTAATTGTTGATTCTGTTCGAGCTTTGATCCAGCATTTGTGTAACACTATCCATCTTTGGGATAGGTTTTCGTGCCAGAAAGAACAAACGGGCAACGATCTGCTTTTCCGCGTATTTTGGCCGATCTGCGCCGACGCGGCTCCGCCTAAATCTCCGAACACCGAACATTGGCGCTTGACAGCGGGACGCTCTTAGAGTACAAAACAAGAACACTGACGAAGTGTGACTAACTGACCTCCCCGATTTCAGACGACTTCAGCACCGCTCCTGCCTCGGCACGGGCGGTTTTTTTGTTGGGTGCGATGAACGCGACGTTGAATCTCACTCCTGACATGCAGCGTCAGGCCTTCGATTATTACGCCTGCCATGAAGGCGTGACGCTCAGCGCCATCGCGGTGTATCTCGGCATCGACAGGAAGACGTTCTGGAGCCTGCGCCGGAAATGGGGCTGGCCGCCGCGCGCCGAGGCGCTTGCCGCGGCGCGGGGTGCGGGTCCACCGACGAGCGCTTTCGGCGACCGCCATCGACCGGACGAGCCGCTTCCCCAGCGCAGCCTTCGTGAAGCCGCCGCATCCCTGGCGCACGTCACCAGCCTGCGGCTCGATGCGTTGATCGGCGAGCAGATTGCGCAGGCCGACATCGACCACGACCGGACGGCGCGCATTCTTGCCGCCTACGCCAAGACATTGACCATCGCACAATCGCTTCTCGATCAGGAGGAGACGGATCCTCATGAGCCTGAACCCGACGGCCGCAAGCCACGCAACCTCGACGAATTGCGCGACGAACTTGCTTCCCACCTTGAGCGCATTGTGGCGGAGGAAGAAGCTGCGGGAAGCGACGGCCTCCTGGTCTGAGGCGGATTTCGTCCGCATCCTGCGCCACTGGCCGCTGCTCTGCCGGCCCGAACAACGTGTGCCCGGCCTGTGCCGGCGCCGTGATCCCTGGACCATATGGCTGATGCTCGGCGGCCGCGGCGCCGGCAAGACGCGCACCGGCGCCGAATGGGTGCGCGGCATCGCGCTGGGCCAACCCGATTTCGCCGAGCCGGCGTTGCGTCGCATCGCACTCGTCGGCGAAACGTTTGCCGATGCGCGCAATGTGATGATCGAAGGACCGGCGGGAATTCTCAGCCTGCACGAGCGGCGCGAACGGCCGACATGGTCGCCTTCGCTGCGCAAGCTCGAATGGCAGAACGGCGCTGTCGCGCATGTGTTTTCGGCGGAAGATCCGGATTCTCTGCGCGGACCGCAATTCGAGGCCGCCTGGGCCGATGAGCTCGCGAAATGGCGTCATGTGGACGAGACCTGGGACATGCTGCAATTCGGCCTTCGCCTCGGCGCGCATCCGCGCCAGATGGTGACGACGACGCCGCGGCCGATCCCGCTGCTGAAACGCTTTCTCAGCGACCCGACGGTTGCGGTGTCGCGGGCACGGACTTCCGACAATTCCGCCAATCTGGCGCCGTCCTTTCTCGACATCGTGGTGGGCCGCTACGCCGGTTCGCGCCTCGGCCGTCAGGAACTCGACGGCGAGATGATCGAGGATCGTCCGGACGCCTTGTGGACGCGCGATCTCATCGAACTTCTGCGCGTCGATGGAGCGCCGCCGATGGCGCGCATCGTGGTTGCGGTCGACCCGCCGGCCTCCTCGACAAAACGCGCCGATGCGTGCGGCATCGTTGCCGCCGGCGTGGACGATGGCGGCGTTGCGTATGTGCTGGCGGACGAGACCGCGTCAGCCTTGAAGCCGCGAGAATGGGCCATGAAGGCGGTGGCGCTGTATCGGCGTTTGCAGGCGGACGCATTGGTGGTGGAAATCAACCAGGGCGGCGAGATGGTCGAAAGCGTCATCCGCGAAGTCGACCCGACGGTTCCTGTCACGAGCGTGCGGGCGACGCGCGGAAAATACCTGCGCGCCGAGCCGGTCTCGGTGCTCTACACGCAAGGGCGCGTGCGCCATGTGGGCGCGATGCCCGAACTCGAAGACGAGTTATGCGATTTCGGTCCGGGCGGTCTCACCTCCGGCCGCTCGCCGGACCGGCTCGACGCCCTGGTATGGGCGCTCACCGAATTGATGTTGCGCGAACAAAAAGTGCCGCGGCTTCGCGTGCTCTGAACGCGCAAGTCGACTGAATTGAAAAATTGTAAGGCGCATCGCCGCGCGCGGAGTCAATTGATGCTGAAGAATCTGAGCCGTTTGTTTCAATCGCCGCCCGAAGTGAAAGCCTCGCGCGTTCAATCCTCCGTGGCGCTCTATTTTGCCGGACACCCTGTCTGGACGCCGCGCGATTACGCTGCTCTGTCGCGGGAAGGTTTTCAGAAGAACGCCGTGGTGCATCGTTCCGTGCGGCTCGTCGCCGAGGCCGCCGCCTCGCTTCCGCTCATTCTCAAGCAGGGCGATGCGGAACTCAGCCGGCACGACATCCTGTCATTGCTGGCGCGCCCCAACGCGCGAGAGGGCGGACAGCGTTTTCTCGAAAGCCTTTACGGGCACCTGATGGTGTCGGGCAACGCGTATGTGGAGGCGGTGAGCATCGACGGGCGCTTGCGCGAATTGCACGCGCTCCGTCCCGACCGGATGCGCGTGGTGCCGGGCCCCGACGGCTGGCCTGCCGCTTACGACTACACGATCGGCACGCAGAACATCCGGTTCGCGCAAACACAGGACGACGCGATGCCGCCGATCCTGCATCTCACGTTGTTCCATCCGGCGGACGATCATTACGGACTTTCGCCGATGGAAGCAGCCGCTGTCGCGCTCGATATCCACAACGCGGCGGGCGCATGGAACAAGGCGCTGCTCGACAATTCGGCGCGGCCTTCCGGCGCGCTCGTGGTGGGTGGAACATCGCTGACGGAAGCGCAGTTCGACCGTTTGAAAACCGAACTCGAAACGAACTACCAGGGCGGCGCCAATGCGGGCCGGCCTCTTCTGCTGGAAGGCGGGCTCGACTGGAAACCCTTGTCGCTATCGCCGAAGGACATGGATTTCGTCGAAGCGAAAGCCGCCGCCGCGCGCGAGATCGCGCTCGCGTTCGGCGTGCCGCCGCTGCTGCTCGGATTGCCGGGCGACAACACGCATTCCAATTACGCCGAAGCCAACCGCGCCTTCTACCGCCAGACCATCATCCCGCTGGTGCGCCGAACCGCCGAGGCGCTCGTGCAATGGCTGCAGCCGGCTTATGGCGACACGCTGACATTGCAGCCCGATCTCGACGCCATCGAGGCCTTGTCGACAGAGCGCGAAAGCCTCTGGCGCCGCGTCTCGGCCGCGGGCTTCCTGAGCGACGACGAGAAACGCGAGGCGGTGGGATACGGCAGGGCAGGGTGACTTTCACAATCCCCTGCAACTCGTCATGCGCGGGCTTGACCCGCGTACTCACGCCTTAACCCGCTCGCCGAAAAGACGTGGGTGGCCGGGTCAAACCCGGCCATGACGGGGCAATGCCATGACGCATCCGAGATCCGCTGTTGGTTGCTCGCACGTCGGAGATGGGTGCGATCGCGCGAGTTCGTAATATCCGCGCCATGACGACGGCGATTTCCAAAAAGACGTTGCGGGTTGCTAAAAGTGCAAGACGTGGCGGCACCCAACTCACTACTCACATACTCAACCACTCACCCTACGAGGCCCAAACCACAAGGAACAAAACATGAACACAATCGATCAGATCGTCGAGGCTGTGATCAGCCGGGGAGATCTTGCTCATTTGGTTCTGTTCGCCTGGGCGATCGGAGCCTCCGCGTTGCTGGCCATGACTTTGCGCGACCTGCTCGCGGCGAACCGGCGGTTCGATGAATTCGTGCGCGAGCTTTCCGTCTTCAACCGTCGACAAAAGAGAGGTCCGCGATGACATCACCCACCGCGCGTGTGCAAAAAGCCATCCGCAAACCAAGTGCCGCGCGCACGCCGAAACCCGTACGCCGCACCCATGACAGGGCGACGGTGATCTTTCGCGATTTTGTCCGTCAGCTCGAGAAGCTCGACGGCCGCCCGGCGCGGAATGTCGGCAAAGGAAGTCTCTGATGGGGATCGCCGCCCTGGTGCCGCGTGAAACCAAGCTGCTCACCGAGCCGCTGACAACCATCGAACAAAGCGGAATTTTCGAGGGCTATGCGAGCCTGTTCGGCATCGCCGATCTCGGCAAGGACGTGGTGGTGCCCGGCGCCTTCGCCGATAGTCTTGCCAAGCGCGGCGTCGGCAATATCCGGCTGCTGTGGCAGCACGATCCCGCCGAGCCGATCGGGCGCTGGCTCTCCATCGCGGAGGATCGCCGGGGCTTGCGGGTGCGCGGCAAGCTCAACCTCGCGGTGGAGCGGGCGCGCGATATCCATGCGCTGATGCAGGACGGCGGCGTCGACGGCCTGTCCATCGGCTTTCGGGTCGAGCGGGCACGGGCGGAACGGCCGACCGGGCTGAGGCGGCTCGAAAAGCTCGACCTGTGGGAGATTTCCATCGTGACCTTCCCGATGCTCCCGGGTGCGCGGGTCGAGACCGTCAAGCACGCGGCAGCGCCGCTGGCGGAGACGATCCGCCGGACCGCCGCGCGCCTGTTCGCATGAACCCGGCGTCGTGGCTGGCGTTGTTTGAAATGCCGGCGGAGTGCGGACCTCGCGGATGAACCTGTTCCCGTCCGCGAGAGGAGACCTGTCATGAAGACCTTCGCGTTCGTCGCCCTCGTGGCCCTCGCGGCTTCGGGCTGCACCACCACCCAGGAGCGCGTCGGCGGCGCGGCGGTTGGCGCCGGCGTCGGCGCGATCGCTGGGCCTGTCGGCGCCGTTGCGGGCGCCGGTGTCGGTGCCGTCGCGGGTCCCACTGTGACGCGAACGGTGAGGCGCAACACGCGCTGAGACGCCGGCCACTTGCCCGACCAACCCGCCACCTCGGCGGGTTTTTTTATGCCCGCCACCCGGCGGGTTTGTTCCCGAAAGAAGATTGAGCAATCATGATCCCAGTTGTTGAAACCAAATCATCGTCCCACGACGTGGCCGGCGCGTTCGAGGATTTCGCCCGCGCCTTCGAGGCCTTCAAGGATACCAACGACACGCGTCTTGGCGAGATCGAGACGCGGCTGTCCGGCGACGTGGTGACGGACGAAAAGCTCATCCGCATCGATGCCGCCCTCGACGACGCGAAAAAGCGTCTCGATCGTTTCGCCCTCGACCGCTCGCGGCCGCCGCTGGGATCCCCCGGAGACGCGCCGCGCGATCCGGCGCAGGCCGAACACAAGACCGCCTTCCGCGCCTATATGCGTTCCGGCGAGGCCACCGGCCTCAAGCGGCTCGAGGAAAAGGCGCTCTCGGCGGGCTCAGGGCCTGATGGCGGCTACCTGGTGCCGGAAACCGTCGAGCGCGAGGTGCTGCAGCGGCTCGCCGCCGTGTCGCCGATCCGCGCCATCTCGTCGGTGCGCGTGATTTCGGGCGGCCAATACAAGCGCGCGTTCTCGATCACCGGACCGGCCTCGGGCTGGGTCGGCGAAACGGCGGCGCGGCCGGAGACCGCCGCATCGAAACTCTCCGAGATGAGCTTTCCGGCCATGGAACTCTACGCCATGCCGGCCGCCACCCAGACGCTCCTCGACGACAGCATCGTGGATATCGACCGCTGGATCGCCGACGAGGTCGAGTCGGCTTTCGCCGAGCAGGAGAGCGCCGCCTTCATTCACGGCGACGGCGTCAACAAGCCCAAGGGCTTTTTGTCCGCCCCGACGGTCGAGGACGAGATCTGGGAATGGGGTCGTCTCGGCACGGTCCAGACCGGCGGCGCGACCTTTCCGGCCGCCAATCCCTCCGACGTCCTGGTGGAATTGATCTATGCGCTGAAAGCTGGATATCGCCAGAACGCGTCCTTCGTGATGAACCGCAAGACTCAGAGCGCGATCCGCAAGTTCAAGGATGCGCAGGGGCAATATCTGTGGGCGCCGCCCGCAAGCCTCGGGCAGGCGGCGACGCTGATGGGCTTTCCGGTGGTCGAGGCGGAGGACATGCCGGACATCGCCGCCAATGCGCGGGCTGTCGCCTTCGGCGATTTCAAGCGCGGATACCTGGTGGTCGACCGCGCCGGGCTGAGGATCCTGCGCGATCCTTATTCGGCCAAGCCCTACGTGTTGTTCTACACGACCAAGCGGGTCGGCGGCGGCGTGCAGGATTACGCCGCCATCAAGCTGCTGAACTTCGCAGCCTGACGCGCGACCGCGTGGTCGCAATCAGCGCCGCGACCACGCGCCCTCTGTCGCGGCAAGCCTGCGGAACGCGTCGGTGACCCAGACCAGATGGTCGGCCAGCGGCGTGATGGCGGTCATGCCGCCGCAAAGGCTCGAGCCACCTGGCCGAAGGGGCCCGCTCGACCAGCTCACGATGCCGGAAAGGCGCTGACGACCGGGCGGACCGGTGAAAATCGGTCCGCCTGAATCGCCGTGGCACGCGCCGGCCCCGGTGATCTCGCCACGCCTGCGGGGATCGACCGCGATCTGCACGGAATTCGCGGTCTCGACCGTGCCGTTGGCCACAAGCTCCGCCTCGCGCAAGGTCCGGGCCGAGCTTTTCCGGTTCTCGGCCTGAAGCCCGAACCCCACGATGGCGACGCGATCGTTACCGGTGATCGCTGCGCTCGACAAAGCATCGTAGGGAACGAACTCGGGCCCGAGCGGCTGCGCAAGCTTCAACATCGCAAGATCGACGCCGGGTTGGGTGCGCGGGGTCGTGCCCGGCACGAAAGCCGGATGCACGGCGATCGCCCTGACGCTGACGGCCTGCATCCTGAACGCACGATTGGCTGCAACGATCCGGTAAGATGCCTCGTCCATCACGCAATGGGCGGCTGTCAGCACCACATCCTGCGCGATGAGAACGCCGGAGCATAATTCGCCGACGGAGTTTTCAACCGCGACGACGCCGCGCCGAACACCGTTCGCATCCCGCGACGGGGTTCCCTAAATCACCGCCCCGGCGGGCGCAACGAGAGCGGCTAAAGCCAACAGGACCAGACAAAACTGTGCGCGCATTTTCCATCACAAACCAGAACAAGTCCCATCGGGAGGCTCCAACGCATGTTCTGGGCGGGCCGCGAAGTCCACCGACTAATTGCCACCCCATCGCGCGACACGTTGCCAGCCGCCGACCACGCGATCGATCCAGGCGCGCTGGGCGCCCACGAGAATCCCCTGCGTGAGGCCGCCGCAACGGGCGGCCTTGGTGCCGGCCGACCAACTTGTGATGGCAACGACCGCGTCGCCGGACGCGATCGGGCCGCCGGAATCGCCCTGGCAGGCGCCCGCGCCCTTGCCGTCGAGCCATAGCAGGATCTCGCTCGGGCCGTAGGGCTCGTTCACCGCAAGGGACGCCGCGCGAAAGGTGCCGGTGGTTTTCGCCTCGCCTTCGCGCGAAAGGCCCCAGCCCGCCACCGTGACGGCATCGCCCTTCGGGGGTCTGCCCATGCCCAAAGTCGCGCTCTGAAACGGCGCGGGGAGGGGGGCCGGGAGCCGCAGCAGCGCGAGATCGATGGAGCGCGTGCGCTTCTCGATCGCCTTCGCGTCGTAGCCCGGATGCACCGCTTTCGCCGCGGGCACGATCAAGACCGGCTCGCCGCCGCCATCGCGAAAATGCACCCGATGCTGATCCGCGCCGGTGACGCAATGAGCGGCGGTCAGAATGACGTCCGGAGCAACGATCACGGCGCTGCACACGCCGCCATTCGAGCTCAGCACCATCACGCTTTCCCGCGACAGCGGGCCCGCATCTTCCGCTCCGCCGACAATGGCCTGCGCCGATGCCGTCGCCAGGGCTACCGCGAGAACGGCGGCAGGGAAGGGGCGAACAATTCGTTTGATCATCACAAGGATTCCACTCCGATGTTTCCGATACAAGTCGAAGGCCCGGCCGTCGAGCCCGTTCTGCTGCCCGAGATGAAAACGTATCTGCGCGTCGACGACGATGCCGAGAACGACCTGATCGCGGGACTCGTCACGGCCGCCCGCCTGATGGTGGAGGCGGCGTCCCGTCGGGTTCTCATCGCGCAGAAATGGCGGCTCATGCTGCATCAATGGCCGGCGTCGAACTCCCTCGCATTGCCCCTTTCGCCGCTCATCGCCATCGACAAGGTCGAGGTATTCGACGCGACCGGCCTCGCGACGCCGCTTGCGGCACAGGCCATCGAAGTCGACAGCGACGACGATCCGCCGCGGATCTTCTTTCTCGATACGCCGCCGCCCGGCCGGTCGCGGCACGGCATCGCGGTGGATTTTCGAGCCGGCTACGGCGCTCTCGCGGAGGACGTGCCGGCCCCGTTGCGTCTCGCCATCAAGGTGATCGTGGCGCGCTGGTTCGAGAACCGCGGCGATGTGGCCGGGGAGCAATCGCTCCCTGCCGAAGCGCTCTCGCTGATCGCGCCGTTTCAACGCCGCCGCCTGTAATTTGCCAACCATGAAATGATTGCGATGAAAACCAGATCACAGCCCATCGGCGCGCGGGCGCGCCGCTTCGTTCTCGAATTGCCGCAGGAGCGTCCGGACGGGTTCGGCGGCGTGATCCGAAGCTACGCCTCCGGCCCGCAGGTCTGGGGCGCGATGGAAATGCTGTCGGGAAACGAGCGCGTCCGCGCCGACCGGTCGGAGCAGGCGCTGACGCATCGCATCACCCTGCGCTATCGGGAAGGCGTCACCGGCGCCATGCGTCTGACGCTGGGCCTGCGCCGCTTCGCCATTCGCACCACCTCCGATCCCGACGGATCGCGGCGCGATCTCGTGTGCCTCGTCGAGGAGGTGCGCGCATGACGAGCCCGATCCTGGCGCTGCGCCGCGCCATTCTCGACCGCGCCGCCATCGATACCGAATTGCTCGCCCTGATGGGCGGAGCCTTGCGGCTCTACGACGAACCGCCGCGGGCGGCACCTGCCGTCTATGCGCTGTTCGGCGATGTAAAAGCCGCCGATTGGTCGACCGATTTCGATCGCGGCCATGAACAGGATATCAGCATCGTCGTGTGGGCCGAGCGCGGCAGCGCGCGAGATGCGTTGGCGGCCGCCGAGCGCCTTGCGGCGATCCTCGACGATGCCCCGCTCAGTCTCGACGGTCATCGCCTCATCAACCTGCGCGTGACCGAAATCGCATCAACGCGTGATCGCGACAGCCAACTCATCCGCGCGACGATCCGACTTCGGGCGGCGACGGAAGTTTTTTGACGGTTTTGCGACGCGCCACTCTGGACAATCACAAGGACATTCATATGCCGGCACAAAAGGGCAAGGATCTGCTCATCAAGATCAGCGACGGCGCATCGGGCTTCGTCACCGTGGCGGGGCTTCGCACGCGCCAGGTGGCGTTCAACGCCGAGACCGTTGATGTCACGAACTCGGAATCCGCCGGCCGCTGGCGCGAATTGCTCGCGGGCGTCGGCGTGCGCCGCGCCGGCGTCACCGGATCGGGGGTGTTCAAGGATGAAACGTCGGACGCACGCATGCGCCAGGTGTTTTTCGACGGCGAAGCGCTGACCTATCAGATCGTCATTCCGGATTTCGGCCGCGTCGAGGGTTCGTTTCTCATCACGACGCTGGAATATCGCGGCGATCATGCGGGCGAGGTGACGTTCGAGATGTCGCTCGAATCCGCCGGCGCGCTGACCTTCGTGGCGTTGTAGGAGAAGCGTGGTGGTCAATACACGAAGAGGCGAAGTCTCGCTCTGTCTGGGCGCGGAGCGCTACACGCTCTGCCTCACGCTTGGCGCGCTGGCGGAACTCGAAGACGCATTCGGGGTGCAGGATTTGAATGCCCTCGCGGAGCGCTTCGGCACCGGGCGTCTGTCCAGCCGCGATCTGCTGACGATCCTGAGTCTGGGCCTACGCGGCGGCGGTCACGCGATCAGCGACAGGGAGGTGGCAAACCTCGCCTTGAGCGACGGCATCGAACCTGTGGCGGACGCTATCGTGGCGCTGCTTGTGAACACTTTTGGCGCACAGACTACGAGCGCCTCGCGAGGATTGCCGCCAAACCCTCAGCCGCCGCAGAACGCATGAGCCCGCCCGCGTCCTCTTTGCCTGAAGCTTCTCCACCGGAGCCTTTTCCGTGGGAGGACGCGATGGCGTTGGGGCTCGGCGTTCTGCGGTGGAACCCGACAGAGTTCTGGCGCGCCACGCCGCGTGAATTGATCGCCGCCTGGCACGCTCTCACCGGGCAGCGCAAGAGCGCGCCTGCCGGACGGCAGGATCTTGATCGACTGATGACGGCGTTTCCGGATGGGTGATGATGATGTTTCGGAAAACCCGCGGCCGCTTCGCCGCGTCGCGCCCGACTAGGGAACGCCGTCCTGGAGAGCAATGCCGTTGCGCTTGAGGCATGCGAATTTTCGTTGGTCCCGTAATTCGCCGCGCCTGGGGGATTCCGGCAATCCTGCGATCGCGGCTTCGAACTCGTCGGTGCAGAGCTTCCGAATTGCGTTCCATTGCTCGACGGGCACACTCGCATACCCGACATACTTGGCTCCTTTGAGTTCCACGCACATGACGAAGAGCCGGCGGCGCTTGTATTCGACAGGAGTCTTGGGGCCGGCGGAGGCGACAGCCTTTTCTGCTTCGTAGTCGCATTCCTTCCTGGCGTTGTCCCAGCGTTCGTCAGAAAGCCCTGCCGTCTTGAATAGCATGGGGCTTGTCGTGGGGGTGGCACAGGCCGTCATGCAAAGGTACAAGCCCACGAGGGCGCATGTTTGCACCATCGCGCGTCCGCGTCGGACGAGGCGCTCCTTGTGCGCCGTACGAGCCCCAAAACGTTTCTGCGTTTCGGGCCGTGTCCGAAGATGCATGTCGTTAGTGAAACTCATAGCGCCATCCGATCATGAGATCGGAATAGATATATTGTTTCATAACCTGAACGGGAGCTGAGAACCCGACCGCATTCCGGATCAGGGGCCCGAGATATTTGATGATGTGCTGAAGTCGGTGCGGCGATCTTTTGTGGAAACCGGGTTGAAGATGGCGCTGGCGCCGCTGCAGATCGGGCTAAGCCAGGGCATAAGATAAGCGCACAGGAGCGATAGTAAGCACCTGCTGAGTGGACTAGATCAACCGCGCTCTCAATTTTTCGCTCAATCGATCTCGACTTGCTTCACGCCTTCATAGATTGCGCCCTTATTTTCAAGGCAGGCGATAAACAGTCGGTCTTCCCGATAGCCGGCGACATTGACCGGAGCAGATGCGGTGGCCTTTTGAGCTTGGTAGCGACAATCGTCCGCCTCTCGACGCCAGTCCGCGAGTGTGATGCGTCCTCGATCGAAACGCATTCTCGTCTCGGTATTGGCCATGCAAGCCACAAGAGTAGAAATCAGCGCGGCGCCAACGAGGCGAGAAAGCAAGCGTCCCATCGTTATATTGTATCATCGAGACAATTATTTGCAAGAGCGCGAGAGGTGAAATGCGAACCGAGAATACAAAACAGGACGAGAAGCTTTCGGAAAGTCAAAAAAATCGCGAACACCAGCTCAACACATTGACTGGTCTCTCAAACCGCTTCGGGAACTCGCTCACATCAGCCTTCGCGAAGAACATCGCCGAGGGCAAGAAGTTTGACGATGTGCTGAAGTCGGTGCGGCGATCTCTTGTGGAAACCGGCCTGAAGATGGCGCTGGCGCCGCTGCAGATCGGGTTGAGTCAAACTTAGAATACATTTTCGGAGCCATAAGTTGACGCTAACGTGCTGAGGCATCCAGCGACACTCACGCGGCGGCGCTACTGCGGTCTCTTCGCAGATGGTTCGGCAGCTTCATAGGACCCGACATAGCGAGCGCCCTTCAGTTCCATGCATTGGATAAAGATTTTTCGCCAATCCAGGGCGCGAATGGATCCAGGCCGGGCAGCAGCTGTCGACTTTGTCGCTTCGTAATCGCATTCGGCTTCCATTCGTTCAAACTGAGCATCGGTTGCGCTCGTATTGAATCGGAAGTGCTTTGTCGCTGGCGCGTTACAAGCAGCCAACAAGGTCATGACGAAAAGGCCGCAGATCGCAAGGGAGAATTTCGTGAACTCACGGGACAAGACTACCAATGCCATCGATTCACCTGTAGACGAGGACCGCAAACGCCATTTCACCACGCTCATCAGCCTCTCCGATCAATTCGGTAACTCTATCACATCAGCCTTTGCGAAGAACATCGCGGAGGGCAAGAAGTTTGATGATGTGCTGAAGTCGGTGCGGCGATCTCTTGTGGAAACCGGGCTGAAGATGGCGCTGGCGCCGCTGCAGATCGGGCTCAGCCAGGGCATGAAGTCGCTCTCGACCGGCCTTTTGGGTACGGGCTCGTCCGGCGAAGGATCGGGCGGGCTGCTCGACGGCCTCGTCAAGGGCCTCGGATCGATCTTCGGTTCGATGTTCGGCGGTGGCGGCAATGCGCCGGCGGCACCCTTCGCCAATGGCGGCGTGTTCTCGCGCGGCCAGGTGATGCCGTTCGCACAAGGCGGCGTGGTGAGCGCGCCAAGCTATTTTCCGCTCGGGCGCGGGCTCGGCGTCATGGGCGAGAAAGGCGCGGAGGCGGTGATGCCGCTGGCGCGCGGGCCGGATGGACGCCTTGGCGTGCGCTCCGGCGGCGGCGGACGGCCCATGTCGGTGACGGTGAATGTCTCGACGCCGGATGCGGAAAGTTTCCGCCGTTCCGAAGCGCAGGTCTCGGCGGCGCTTGCCCGCGCGGTGGCGCGCGGCCAACGCGGCATGTAGCGCGTCAGCGTTCGCTCGCTATCATCGCGGCGATCTCGTCTTTCAGCAGCAGGCGGCGGCGCTTGAGCTGTTCGAGCTCGTCGTCGAGATCCGGGTCGAGGACGGTTTCGAGCCGGTGAATATCCTGGTCGAGATCGCGATATTTTTCGAGCAGCCGCGCGAAATGGCCGTCGCTCGCGTTGAGGCTTTCGATGCGCTGTCGTTGCGCCGGAAAGTCTTCCTCCAGACGGCTCCAGTCGTGACCCATGACGGTTCTTCCTCTGTCTGATTTCAAGCACCAACGCATCCGGGCGCAGATCCGTTCACGCCGCATTTTCATTCACGAGGTTCACTCATGGCATCCGATTTCCACGAGGTGCGGTTTCCGCTCGATGTCAGTCTCGGCAGCCGGGGCGGGCCGGTGCGGCGCACCGATATCGTCACGCTGGCGTCGGGGCGCGAGCACCGCAACAGTCGCTGGGCGCATTCGCGCCGGCGCTACGACGCGGGGTTAGGCGTGCGCAGCATCGATGCGCTTCACGCCGTGATCGCCTTCTTCGAGGAGCGGCGTGGCCGCCTGACCGGGTTCCGTTTTCGCGATCGCGCCGATTGGCGTTCCGGCGCACCGTCGAAGGAGCCGACGCCGCTCGATCAGCACATCGGCACCGGTGACGGGACGACGCGGCTGTTCGCCCTCACGAAGACCTACGGCGGCTCCTACGCGCCGTATCGACGGCTCATCACCAAGCCGGTGGGCACATCGGTGCGCGTGGCCATAAACGGTGTCGAGCAGGCCGTCGGATCGGCCTTCGCGTGCGATCCGACAACCGGCATCGTGACCCTTGCCATCCCGCCTGCGGCCGGGGCGATCATCAGCGCCGGATATGCGTTCGATGTGCCAGTGCGCTTCGACACCGACGAGCTCGACATCGACCTCTCGGCCTTCGAGGCCGGGGCCATTCCGCAGATTCCGCTGGTGGAGGTTTTGTAGGCGAGTGGTGAGGGGTGAAATGGTGAGTAGTGAGTGGTGAAGGGTGAGGGGTGAGAGGTTCTCGCCGCCGTCGTTCAGCGGCCGGTACCTACAGCCGACTACTAACTACTAACCACTAGCCACTCACTACTCACTACTTCACTACTCACCACTCACCCTTCACCCTTCACCACTCACCTCTCCTCCCAAACCGGAACTCCCATGCGCACCATCCCCGCAGACCTCGCCGCGCATCTCGCGGAGGGGACCACGAACCTGTGTCATTGCTGGAAGCTCGTTCGCCGCGACGGCGTGACATTCGGCTTTACGGATCATGATCGCGATCTTGCCTTCGCGGGCATCGTCTATGCGGCCCGCTCCGGGCTCGAGGCCGCCGAAGCGACGGCGGAACTCGGGTTCGCTGTCGGCGGCGGCGAGGTTTCGGGCGCGCTCGTCTCGGCCGGATTGACCGAGGACGACATCTCGTCGGGATTCTACGACGATGCCAGCGTCGAAACCTGGCTCGTCAACTGGAGCGACGTTTCGCAGCGATTGCTCCTCGATATCGGGTCGCTCGGCGAAATCCGCCGCTCCGATGGCGGTTTCATCGCAGAGGTGAGGGGGCTGATGCACCGGCTCGACGAAGAGCGCGGGCGGCTTTTCCGCGCCACCTGCGCGGCCGATCTCGGCGATGCCAAATGCGGAATCGATCTCGGCTCGTCTTCCTACAGCGACACGGGAATCGTCACGCGCACAGACGGCGTTCTGGCGATCGCGGCCTCCGGAATTTCCGGCGCCGACGGGTTCTACACCGCGGGCCAGCTCACCTGGACCAGCGGCGCCAATGCGGGCACCGCCGTCGAAGTGAAGGTGCATCGCGCGATCTCCGGCATCGACGAATTCGATCTCTGGCAGCGCGCGCCGCAACCGATCGTCGTCGGCGATGCCTTTCGCGTGACGGCGGGCTGCGACAAGACCCATGCCACCTGCCGCAAGAAATTCCAGAACGTCGTGAATTTCCGCGGCTTTCCCCACATGCCGGGCAACGATTTCATCATCAGCATGCCGCGACAGGGCGAGCCCGGGCTTCGATGGCGGAAGCTTTTTCAAGTGAGGCGAGGTGAGGGTGAGTAGTGAGTGGTGAGTAGTGAGTAGTGAAAGTTGGAGAAGTGCTGTGGATCTTGTGGACGAACATAAACCGGGCGTGCGCCCTTCCTTCACCTCTCACCTCTCACCCCCTTCACCACTCACTATTCACTACTCACCCTTCCCCTCTCACCTGCTTCCCTATCAATCATCACCATCGCCCGCTCATGGATCGGCACGCCTTATCGGCATCAGGCCTCGCGCAAAGGCGTCGGTTGCGATTGCCTCGGTCTGCTGCGCGGTGTTTGGCGCGAGGTCCTGGGCGAAGAGCCCGAATTGCCGCCGCCCTATTCGGCGGATTGGGCGGAAGCGGGCGCCGACACGCTGGTGATGGCGGCGCGCCGGCATCTCGTCGAGATCGACATGGCGGAAATCGGCGGCGGCGACGTGCTGCTGTTCCGATGGCGCGATCATTGCCCCGCCAAGCATTGCGCGATTGCGACCTCGCCCGACACCATGGTGCATGCGCATGACGGCGCGTGCGTCACCGAAGTGGCGTTCCGCCCCTGGTGGCGCCGTCATCTCGCCTACGCATTCCGTTTTCCCGAACAGACATTGTGAAAGATCCCTCATGGCCACGCTCGTTCTGCAAACTGTCGGTTCGGTCGTCGGCGGCATGGTCGGCGGGCCCCTGGGCGCCATGGCGGGCCGCGCGCTCGGCGGATTGGCGGGGGCCGCCATCGACAATGCGTTGATGAGCGGCTCGGAAGACAAGGTCGTCGAAGGGCCGCGCCTGAAGGAGATCGACGGCCTCACATCCACGGAAGGCGCGCCGATCCCGCGGGTTTACGGTCGCGCGCGCATCGGTGGCCAGTTGATCTGGGCGACGCGGCTGATCGAAGAGGCCAACACCAAGACGGAACGATCCGGCAGCCAGGGGGGCAAGGGGATCGGAGGCGGAGGCGCAAAGACCAAGACCACCACATATTCTTACTTCGCCAATCTGGCGGTCGGCCTCTGCGAGGGACAGATCGCGTATATCCGTCGCGTCTGGGCGGATGGACGCGAAATCGATCTCACGACGCTCACCATGCGGGTTCATCGCGGAAGCGATTCGCAATCCGCCGATCCCCTGATTGTTGCGAAGGAAGGATCGACCCGCGCACCCGCCTATCGCGGCCTTGCATACGTGGTGTTCGAACGCCTGTCGCTTGCCGAATTCGGCAACCGCGTGCCGCAATTCTCGTTCGAAGTCATCCGGCCCGTCGATGGTCTCAACCGCATGGTGCGCGCCGTCTGCCTGATCCCCGGCGCGAGTGAATTCGGCTACGACAATCTCGCCGTAACACAGGATCTCGGCCTTGGCGCGACCCGTCCGGAAAACCGCCACCAGCTGCAGAAAACGAGCGATGTCACAGCCTCGCTCGATGCGCTCGAGGCGCTTTGTCCCAACCTGAAGCGTGTCTCGCTGGTGGTCAGCTGGTTCGGCGACGATCTGCGCGCCGGCGAATGCGAGATCGCGCCGCGCGTGGAACTGCGCACGAAGCAGAACGACGGGGCGACATGGTCCGTCGCCGGTCTCGAACGCACGGACGCAAAGGCCGTCTCGCAGGTCGACGGCGCGCCAGCGTACGGCGGCACACCGTCGGACGAATCCGTGATCCGGCTGATCCGCGATCTGAAGAAGCGCGGTCTCGAGGTGGTGCTCTATCCATTCGTGATGATGGATGTGAAAATCGGCAACAGCCTTCCGGATCCCTATGGCGGAACCGGGCAGCCGGCCTATCCCTGGCGCGGGCGCATCACCTGTCATCCGGCGCCCGGCAGTTGCAGGATCGCCGGACGGAACGGCTGCGGCATCGGCGCAGGTCTCGCAATGGTTCGAGCGCGAATGGGGGTTTCGCCGGCTCGCGCTTCACTACGCCGCTCTGGCGAAGGAAGCGGGCGGCGTCTCCGGTTTCATTCTCGGCAGCGAACTCGTCGGCTTGACGCGCGTGCGCTCCGCATCCGGCGTTTATCCGGCGGTGGCGCAGCTGATGGATCTTGCCGGCGACGTGCGGGAGATTCTCGGCGGCGGCACCGATCTCGTCTATGCGGCGGACTGGACCGAATACGGCGCACATGTGCGCGACGGCGGTGACGAAGTGCGCTTTCCGCTCGATCCGCTTTTTGCGCATTCGGCGATCGACGCGGTCGGCATCGATTACTACCCGCCGATCTCGGATTGGCGCGACGGGCCGGATCACGCGGACCTTGCGATCGCGCGCAGCGTCAGCGATGTGGATTACCTGCGCGGTCGCATCGGCGGCGGCGAGGCTTTCGACTGGTTTTATGCCGACGCGTCTGCCCGAAGCGCTCAAACCCGCACGCCGATCACCGATGGAGCTCATGGCAAGCCATGGGTGTTTCGCCCGAAAGACATCGTGTCCTGGTGGTCGAATGCGCATGTGGAACGCGTTGGCGGTGTCGAGATCCGCACCACCGCCTGGCATGCGCAATCGAAGCCGATCTGGCTGACCGAAATCGGCGTTCCGGCGGTGGACAAAGGCACCAATGGACCGAACGTCTTTCCCGATCCGAAATCATCCGAATCCGCCTATCCGCCATTCTCCCGCGGCGTGCGCGACGATCTCATGCAGGCGCGCGGGCTGGAGGCGATCCTGTCGCGTTTCGATCCCGCGCTGAGCGGCTTTCAACCGGCCTACAATCCCGTCTCGGCCGTCGACGGCCGACGCATGATCGATCCCGCCAATATGTTCGTCTGGGCCTGGGATGCGCGGCCGTTTCCGGTCTTTCCGGATTTTACCTCCGTGTGGGCGGACGGCGGCAACTGGGAAACCGGGCATTGGATCACGGGCAGGATCGAGGGCGCGGCGCTCGACCGGCTGATCGTTGCGATTCTGCGGGATTTCGGAGTCCCCAATGCCGGACCGCTCCCGGTGGACGGGTTCGTGGACGGCTACGTGGTCGACCGACCGATGTCGGCACGCGGAGCCATGGAGCCATTGATGCGGATGTTCGGCATCGACGCGGTGGCGTCCGGCGGCGCCACGCGATGGCGCGGACGCGGTGGGCGCGCTGTCATTCCCATTGCGAAGGACGACCTTGTCATGGACGACAAGAGCCCGGCCCTCAAGCTCACCCGCTCGCAGGAAACTGAGCTGCCGCAGCAGGTCGAAATCGGCTTTACGGATTCGGAGACCGATTACCGGCGCGCCACCGTTGCGTCACGCCGCTTGTCGGGATCGAGCCGCCGGGAAGCGCGCGCGGATTCGCCGCTCATCACGCGGCGGGCCGAGGCTCAGCGCCTTGCGGATGCGTGGCTGCAGGATTTGTGGGCGGCGCGCGAAGGCGCTGAATTCGAATTGTCCCATCGGTGCATCGATCTCGAACCCGGAGACGTGGTGTCGCTGCCGACCGATGCGGGCGAGAAGCTTCATCGCATCGTGCGCATTGCCGATGGTCCCACGCGCAAGATCACGTCGCGTGCCATCGAGCCGACCGTATTCGAGACACCGGGATTGTCCGTCGAGCGTCCGGTGAAACGCCCGCCGCCGATCGCCGGAAAGCCGCTGGTCGTGGTGCTGGATCTGCCGGCAAGTGTCAGCGATCCGACGCCTCTCCAATATGCTGCGGTGGCGGCAGATCCGTGGCCGAGCGCCGTCACCATCTGGCGTTCGTCGAACGGCGCGAGCTACACCGCGCATCGCATTGTCGACCTGCCGGCTATTATCGGCGACGACCATGAGCGAGCTCGAGCCGGGGCCGCTTTGGCGCTTCGATCCGAAAGTGGTCCTCGACGTGGAGATTTCATCGGGCACTATAGCGGCCATCGACGACGAGGCGGCACTCGCCGGCGGCAACCTCTTTGCGTTGCGAGGCCTCGACGGTCGGTGGGAAATTTTATCTGCCGCCAGGGCCGAGCTCGTGGGCGACCGTCGCTACCGCCTGTCTCGCCTGTTGCGGGGGCTTTCGGGCAGCGAGCCGGAGGCCGCCAGAACCGTTCCGGCCGGTGCCCAGATCGTGCGCCTCGACGAGGCCATCGTGCCGCTGACGAGCGATCTTCGCGATCTCGGCCAAACCTGGCGCTATCGTGTCGGACCCGCCTTGCTCGATCACGGCGATCCGGCCTTCGTCGAATTCACCGCCACCGTCGGCCGGGATGCGTTACGTCCGTTCAGCCCCGTGCATCTCACAGCGAAGCGTCTGCCGGGTGGCGTGTCGATCTCCTGGCTGCGGCGCTCGCGCCTTGATGGGGACGCATGGGAGCCGCTGGACATTCCGCTCGGCGAAACGACCGAGCGATATGAGCTCGACATCATGAACGGCGAAACCGTTCTGCGAACGCTCTCGTCCAATGCTCCGTCGCTCATCTATCCGGATGCTTTTGAATTGGCGGATTTCGGTGCGGAACAGCGCAATTTGCGGCTGCGCGTGGTGCAGATGAGCGGCATCGCAGGCCGCGGCTTCGAGACCATCGCGACAATCATCGTTCGATAAATCTCAACGCCGGACCCGATTTGCGCCCGCGACCTGCCGTCCGGCAGCAAGACTTCAGCACAAGGATTTTCCATGTCGACAACGCCGCATCTGGCGCTGCCGCTGCTCGCCGCAGCGCAGG
Organism: uncultured Alphaproteobacteria bacterium; assembly: GCA_963828985.1. Classification (GTDB taxonomy): domain Bacteria; phylum Pseudomonadota; class Alphaproteobacteria; order Rhizobiales; family Beijerinckiaceae; genus Microvirga. The sequence goes on along the minus strand of CAWHGT010000002.1, from coordinate 1,096,578 downwards.
CGCAGAAACACGTCACGCATAACGAGGCGCTGGTTGCTCTCGATGCCCTCGTGCATCTCTCCGTCAAGGAGCGCGATCGAAACAATCCGCCCGCCACTCCAACGGAAGGCGACCGCTATCTCGTGGGAAGTGCCGGCATCGGCGCGTTTGCCGGTCACAATGACGAAATCGCGCTGTTCGATCTCGGGATCTGGCGGTTCTTAAAACCGAATCCGGGCTGGCGCGCCTATGTGGAGGCGGATGAAACCATCGTGGTGTTCAACGGCATGCTCTGGCGCAATGTGGCGGGCGACGTCGCGATTTTCGACCAACTTGGAATCGGCACGCAACCGGATGCTCAGAATCCGCTCGCGGCCAAACTGAACTCCGCGCTCTTCACCGCGAAGGAGAACGCCGAGGGCGGAACCGGCGATCTGCGCGTCGTCCTCAACAAAGAGACATCCGGCAATGTTTTGTCGCAACTGTACCAGAGCGGCTATCGCGGTCGGGCCGAAACCGGTCTCGTCGGCAATGACGATTTCGGTATTCGCGTTTCGCCGGACGGCAACGAATGGCACGACGCCCTACGGGTCGACAGCACGACCGGCATGGTGTCGTTCCCGAGCGGATATGCCGGCGCTTCCGGCAACAACCTGCTCATCAATCCGGCATTCCTCGTCAATCAGCGCGCCTATGCGGGAACCGCCTTGACGGCGGGCGTCTACGGTTACGACCGCTGGAAGTCGGGCGCGGCGGCAAGCACCATGAGCCGACTGGCAGACGGCACGCAATCGTTCACGGGCATTCTGGATCAGGTCGTCGATGTGGCGCAGGCGTCCTCGCTGATCGGAGCTCCCGATTTCGCCGGGCAGACGTTGACATTCTCCGTCGAGAACCTGTCGGCTCCTATCTCGGTCACCATCGGATCGAAAACCGCGTCCCTCACAGAAGGCCCCGGCCGCCGTTCTGTGACGGTCACGCTCGATGCGTCGAGCACCGGCCATCTGCTGCTGCGTCTGCAGGGCAGCGGCACAACCACTTTCCTGCGTCCGAAGCTCGAAATCGGCGAACGCGCCACGCCGTGGATCGGCAACTGGCTCGATGTCGAGGAGCATCGTTGCCGGCGCTATTACCACCGCATTACGACAACCGGCACGACGCTTCTCCCCGTTGCAGGGCTGGCGCAACGAAAAGGTCCGAACCTGATCGAGCTGCCATTCCTGTTTCCGGTGACGATGCGCGCGGCTCCGGTGATCCAGACGTCGAGCATGTCCTGGGTCGGCGCTTCGCCTGTGGGCAACCAGGTTTCATGTTACGACCCGGTCGGCGCCACCTGGCTCTTCAATTCGGGAAGCGTCCTCATCACCTCCGCGGTCCCGATCTCCGCTTCGGCGATCGCGCTGCGATTCCAGGCCTCGATCTCGTTTGGGGGCACGGCCGGTACCGTCTGTCAGGTCCATTTCGGCAATACGGCCTTCATCGGCCTCCAGGCGGAGCTTTGAGATGGGAGCAGCATCCGATCAACCGGAATTCGATCGATGCGTCGATGTCGTGCTGGCGCATGAGGGTGGATATGTGCACCATCCCGCCGATCCCGGCGCGGCCACGAATTTCGGCATCACGCAAAGCACCCTCGCACGCGCAAGAGGCCGGAAAACCACCGAAACGGATGTGCGGCTGCTCTCGAAGGAGGAGGCCTGCGCCATCTACCGGCGCTTTTACTGGGATACGATCAGGGCATCGGAAATGTCCGCAGGCGTTGCGCTCGCGGTGTTCGATTTTGCCGTCAATTCCGGTGTGCCGCGCGCCGTTCGGCAGCTCCAATCCGTCCTCGGGATCGTCGTCGACGGCGTCGTCGGCGACGACACCCTGCGGGCGCTCTCGCGTGCGGACGCGCCGGGTCTCGTTCGGCAACTGACTCAAGGCCGCCTGACATTTCTCGCCCGCCTGCCGACCTGGCCCGTGTTCGGGCGCGGGTGGAGAAAGCGGGTCCTCTCCGTCGAACAGGACGCATTGCGGCTGATCCTGGGATCGATTCCAACTTCTTGAACAAGGACATTTCCATGATCGATAAAAAAACAATCCTGTCGAGCCGCACCGTGTGGTCGAACCTGATCGGCCTCGCCGCGCTCGGGCTCGGTCTTTTCGGCCTCGACGTCACGGGCCTCGAAAATCCCGCCTTTGCCGATGCGATCGCCCAAGTGGTCGCGGCTGGCGGCTTTATCGCCTCGACGGTGTTTCGCATCGTCGCCACGAAGCAAATTCTGAATTAGGGTTACATTCAGCCTTTGTTCAGTGCCCCACGGCCATGGTCACATGATGCGTCTGGCACAATGGATCATAGCCCTTCGGGGCCTGGCGCTCCTGAGCGTGGCCCTCCTGGGGGCAGCGGGACAGGCGCACGCCCAGAGTGCCGCGATCGCACTCGAGGATTGCCTGGCTCCGCGCGCCATGCGGGAGGCGGTTGCGGCCAAGGGCGTGGTGGCGCCGGCATCCGCCGTCATGACGGCGCGCCAGCAGGTGCCCGATTCCGACGTTGTGAGGGCCAATCTCTGCCGGCTTGACGATGCTCTCGTCTATATCATCATGGCGTTGCAGAAGGACGGTCGTCTCGTGCAGATCACGATCGATGGACCGTCCGGGCGCGTGAAATCGGTGCATTAAACCCGGGCGCCTGCCAAGCCCCGATCCGGTATGTTGCGTTGTCGCGTGTAGTCTGGTGTCTTGGCGACGATTTCGTCGCCTGAGCGGTTCATAAGAAAGATCCAAGCGTGCGCCTCCTCGTTGTTGAAGACGACCAGATTTTGAACAAGCAAATTGTCACCGCTTTGGAACAGGCGGGGTATGCGGTCGATCGGGCGTTCGACGGCGAGGAGGGACAGTTCCTTGGCGAAACCGAGCCTTACGACGCGGCGATCCTCGATCTCGGGCTGCCCAACGTGGACGGCGTCTCGGTGCTCAACGCCTGGCGGCGGGAGGGCCGCAAGATGCCGGTCATCATCCTGACCGCCCGCGACCGCTGGAGCGACAAGGTGCAGGGCTTCGATGCGGGCGCAGACGATTACGTCACCAAACCTTTTCATATGGAAGAGCTGCTGGCCCGGGTGAGGGCGCTTCTCCGGCGAGCGACAGGGCATGCCACCAGCGAGATCAGCTGCGGCCCGGTGAAACTGGACACCCGCTCCGGACGCGTGACCGTCGATGGCAATCCCCTCAAGCTCACGTCGCACGAATACCGGTTGCTCTCTTATCTGATGCACCATACCGGCCGCATCGTGTCCCGGGGTGAATTGACCGAGCACCTTTACGACCAGGATTTCGACCGGGATTCGAACACCATCGAGGTTTTCATCGGCCGCCTTCGCAAGAAGCTCGGCGTCGATATCATCCAGACCGTCCGCGGCCTCGGCTATCTTCTCGATACGGGCCAGACCCGCACGTGAATGGCGTCCGCGCGATCCTCGGTCGGCTCGGACCGGTCTCCGACCGGCTCGCCCCGATCTACGATCGGCTGGCGGGTCGGACCATTGCGGTACGCCTTGCGGTTTCGGCGCTCTTCTGGAGCTTCGTCATCCTGCTGATCGCAGGGCTGATCCTGTCCGCTCTCTACCGCGACAATACCGAACGGGCCTTCGATCAGCGGCTTCTGGTCTATGCCAACACGCTGGCGTCGAACCTCGTGGCGCCGGGCGATCCCGACCGCGATCTCGGCCCCGTGGGCGACCCGCGCTTCGAGCTGCCCTTATCGGGATGGTACTGGCAGGTCGGCCGGCCCGGCGCCGCGCCGGTCGATATCCGCAGCTCCAAGTCGCTCTTCGGCGGGCAGCTGCCTTCACTCGCGCCTCCGGATTCAAAGGATTTCGGACAGGTCCGCCGCGGCTACGGCAAGGCTCCCGACGATCGCGAGCTCCGTGTCGTCGAGCGGGACATCGACGTGGGCGAGGATGGGCGCTTCATCATCCGCGTAGCCGGACCCGCCGACGAGATCGCCACCGATTCCCGTCGCTTCGTGTTCGCGCTGCTCATTACTTTCACGCTTCTCGGTCTCGCGCTCGGGTTTACGACCTTGCTGCAGATCCGGTTCGGCCTCAGGCCGCTCTCCGATCTGCGCAGCGCGCTTGGCGCGATCAGGCGAGGGGAGGCCGACCGGGTGGTGGGCGAATATCCGCGGGACATCGCGCCGCTCGCCACCGACCTCAACCTGCTACTCGACACCAACCGCGAAATTCTCGACCGGGCCCGAACGCAGGTCGGCAACCTCGCGCATGCGCTGAAAACCCCGCTCAGCATCGTCGTCAACGAAGCCGAGAATGCACCGGATGAAGTGGCGCTCCGGATTCGCGAACAGGCCGGCCTCATGCGCGATCAGGTCAATTATTACCTCGATCGCGCCCGCGCCGCCGCCCTTGCGGGAACGCTCGGCACGCTCACGGACATCGAGCCGGTGATCGCCGGATTGACCCGCACCTTCGCAAAAATCTATCGCGACAAGGAGCTTGCTATCGAGGTTGAGGTGCCGCCCGGCCTGCGCTTTCGCGGCGAGCGACAGGATCTCGAGGAGATGGCGGGCAATCTCATCGACAACGCGGCCAAATGGGCGACCGGCAAGGTGCTGGTGCAGGCCAGCGTCAACCGCGACGACCCCCAGCGGCCGCGGTTCTTCCTGACCATCGAGGATGACGGGCCCGGCTTGCCGGAGGCGGTCCGGGCCGAGATGCTGAAGCGGGGCCGCCGTCTTGATGAGACCAAGCCCGGCTCCGGTCTCGGCCTGTCGATCGTGAGCGACCTGGCGGCGCTCTATGCAGGCACGCTCAGCCTCGACGTGTCCACCTTAGGTGGTCTGAAAGCGGTGCTGGAATTGCCCGGGGGCCAGAATTGAGGCCGTCCTGGCGTCCCCTTGGGCTTTCCCGCGTGACACCGTGCCGCCATCGTGCTTGACGGGAGCGCACGCTAAGTAGGCTCTCATGATGATCTGGATCATTCTCCTGGCAATGACGGCGGCGGCCGTCATGGCGGTCCTGTGGCCGCTGTCGCGTCACGCCGTCGTGGCAGAACAGGCCGATCCGAACACGCGGTTCTATCGGGAGCAGCTCGCGGAGATCGAGCGCGATTGCCAACGCGGCGCCCTTTTGCCCACGGAAGCCGAGGCTGCCCGTGCGGAAGCCGCCCGACGGCTGCTGCGGGCGAGCCAATCGGCCGGCGAACCGCTCGTGGCCGTCGGCGAACCAGCCCTTCGCCGCCGCAGAGCGGCCTCGACGCTGGCACTCTCGGTGGTGCCGATCCTGGCACTGGCGGTCTATGGCGCACTCGGATCGCCGCACATCGCGGAGCAGAAAGCTGCCTCGACGACACAGGGTTCCTCAAACGATCTCGGCGCGGCCATCGGCCAGATCGAAGCCCATCTGGCCAAGAATCCGCAGGACGGTCGTGGGTGGGAGGTCATCGCGCCGGTCTATCTTCGCATGGGTCGGATGGATGACGCGATCAAAGCCTACGAGGCCGCCCTGCGTCATCTCGGACCCAACGCGGCACGCCTGGCCGATTACGGCGAGGCCCTGGTCATCGCCAAGGACGGCCTCGTCTCGAGGGATGCCCAAGTGGCTTTCGAGAAGGCAGTCGCACTCGATCCGTCCTCTGCGAAGGCCCGGCTATATCTCGCCCGCGCCACCGAACAGGACGGCCGGATCGACAAGGCGCGGGAGGATTATGCAGCAATCCTGACGGCTTCGCCGAGCGATGCTCCCTGGGTGCCGCTGGTTCGCGAACAAATCGCGCGTCTCGATAACCTGTCGGGAAGCGCCGCCCGGCCCACCGACAACGACGCCATCGCCGGCATGGTGGCAAGCCTTGCCGCGCGGCTCGAATCCCAAGGCGGCAGCGCGGACGAATGGGCTCGGCTGATCCGCTCCTATTCGGTACTGGGCCAGCGCGACAAAGCCTTGGCGACGGCGGTCAAGGCGCGCCATGCGCTGGCGGGAAATGCGGCCGGCTTGCAGGCCCTCGACGCGATGTCGCGCGAACTTCAACTGACCGCCGCCAACCCATGACCATCGCCACCCCGCCGACCCGGAGGCTGACCCGCAAACAGCGTCGCCTCTCGCTGATCCTCGCTGCCGGATGCGTGCTTGGACTGGCCCTCGGGCTCGTCCTTTACGCCATGAACGACACGATCCTGTTCTTCAATTCGCCCGCCGACGTTGTGGCCCGTGGAGTAAAGCCCGGAACCCGCTTTCGTCTCGGAGGTCTTGTGAAAGAGGGTTCGGTGAAGCGTGGCGAAGACCAGCAGATCGCCTTCGAGGTGATGGATGCGCAAAGCGCGATCCCGGTCCAGTATCGCGGCCTGCTGCCGGATCTCTTTCGCGAAGGCCAAGGTGTCATCGCCGAAGGTGTCCTGGACACATCTGGCATTTTCCGGGCCGACAGCGTACTGGCAAAGCACGATGAGAATTACATGCCTCGCGAGGTAGCCGATGCCCTGCGGCGTCAAGGCCACTGGCAGGGCGAGGGAAAAGCCTCGAAACAGGCCGAGTAGTCTGGCGCGTAACCTAAGGAGAGACCCGTCGTGTTGGTGGAGGCTGGACATTTCGCGCTTGCGTTAGCGCTTGGATTGTCGCTGATCCAATTCGTCGTGCCGCTCTGGGGCGCTCGCGCCAACGATCCGGTCCTGATGTCCGTGGCGCCCACCGCCGCGCTCGCGGTCCTCGCCTGCATCGCCTTCGCGTTCTTCGCTCTCACGTACGCTTACGTAACGTCGGATTTCTCCGTCGTGAACGTGGTGGAGAATTCCCATTCGACCAAGCCGCTGATCTACAAGATCTCGGGCGTGTGGGGGAACCACGAGGGGTCGATGCTCCTGTGGGTGCTGATCCTGAGCCTCTTCGGCGCCATCGTGGCTTTGGCACGCAATAGCGTCCCGGCGCGGCTGCAGGCCAACACGCTGGCCATTCAGGCGGCGGTCACGCTGGCGTTTCTCGCCTTCATCCTCATCACCTCGAACCCGTTCGACCGGGCGATTCCAGCGCCGGCCGAGGGGCAGGATCTCAACCCGCTGCTGCAGGATCTCGGCCTCGCCATCCATCCGCCGCTTCTCTACATCGGCTATGTGGGCTTTTCGATCTCGTTCGCATTCGCGTGCGCGGCGCTCATCGACGGCCGCATCGACGCGGTCTGGGCGCGCGTCGTTCGACCTTGGACGCTCACCGCCTGGGCATTCCTGACGCTGGGCATCGCGATGGGTTCCTATTGGGCCTATTACGAACTCGGCTGGGGCGGCTGGTGGTTCTGGGATCCGGTCGAGAACGCGTCCCTGATGCCATGGCTTGCGGGCACCGCGCTGGTGCATTCTACCGTGGTGATGGAAAAACGAGACTCGCTGAAGGTCTGGACGATCCTGCTGGCTATCCTCACATTCTCGCTGTCGCTGCTCGGCACCTTCCTGGTCCGCTCCGGCGTGCTCACCTCGGTGCATTCCTTCGCGGTCGATCCCGAACGCGGGACCTTCATTTTGGGCATTCTCGTGGTGTTCATCGGCGGCTCGCTTGCGTTGTTCGCATGGCGTGCGCCGATGCTTCAGCAGGGCGGTGTTTTCGCGCCGATCTCGCGCGAAGGTGCGCTCGTGCTCAACAACCTGTTTCTCGCCACCGCCTGCGCGACGGTCTTCATCGGCACGCTCTACCCGCTCGCGCTCGAAGTGATGACGGGCGAAAAGATTTCGGTAGGTGCGCCGTTCTTCAACATGACGTTCGGTCCGCTGATCGTGCCGCTGCTCGTGCTTTTGCCGCTAGGACAGACGCTTGCGTGGAAACGCGGCAATCTGCTCGGTGCGGCGCAACGACTCTACGCAGCCTTTGGGGCCGCCTTGCTGCTCGTCATCGCGGTCTTCGCGTTCAGCCATGACGGACCCGTTGCGGCACCTCTCGGAATTGGCCTCGGCGCTTTCCTGATCCTCGGGTCCCTCAACGAGATCGTCACGCGCTCATGGGTCAAGGGCGGTGATTGGACGGTGATTGGACGAAAGGCTCTCGGCCTCCCGCGCTCGGCCTGGGGGACGGCTATTGCACATGCGGGAGTAGGGCTCACGGTCATCGGCATCGCCGCCACTGCGTGGGACGCTGAAACGCTTGGCACCATGCGGAACGGCGACCGCCTGAGCGTCGGACCCTACGAGGCTCGCCTCGAGCGCATCGTGCCGCATCGCGAGGCGAATTTCCGCGAGGACGTTGCGACCCTGACGATTCTCGGCGGCGGCAATGAACTCGGCACCGTCGACACCATGAAGCGGCTTTATATAACCCGCGGCATGCCCACCACCGAAGCCGGCATCATGACTCGCGGCTTGAGCCAGGTTTACGTGAGTGTCGGAGAAATCCAGCCCGACGGCGCAATCGGAATACGGCTCTATTACAAGCCGCTGGTCCTGCTGATCTGGCTCGGCGCCGTCGTCATGGCCGCCGGTGGCGCGCTCTCCCTCACCGATCGCCGTCTGCGCATCGCCTCGCCGGCGAAATCGCGGCGGCTGCCGGCCTCGCCGCTTCCCGCCGAATGAGCGCGATGCGTTTCGTTCTCGCCATGGCGATGTTGCTGCTGACCCTGGGCAGCGCCTTCGCGGTGCAGCCCGACGAGGTCCTGAAAGACCCGGTGCTCGAACGCCGCGCCCGCGAAATCTCGTCGGGCCTGCGCTGTCTTGTGTGTCAGAACCAATCCATCGACGATTCCGACGCCGACCTTGCCCGCGACCTGCGCCTTCTCGTCCGCGAGCGCCTGACCGCCGGCGACACCGACCCGCAGGTGCGCGATTTCGTGGTCCAGCGCTACGGCGAGTTCGTTCTCCTCCGCCCCACCTTCCGCGGCCGCACGCTGGTGCTGTGGCTGACCCCTTTGGTGGTGTTGGTGCTGGGGGGAGCGGGGGCTTATATGGCGATGCGGCGGCGGACACCGGCATCTACTTTGGACGCCGAGGAGGCAAGAGCTGTCGAGGCATTGTTGAGCCGCGATAAAGACGGCGCCAGTTAGCGGGCTTCCCAACCTTACCAAGATTTCATCTTCCCGAAGGCGCAACGTAACGCTTCAGGTCCCATGTTGCTTTCATGACGAACCCACAGGGTTCAGGAGGAGAGCGACCATGTTGAATACGAATTCCCGTCGGGGCAAGAACCGTACCGTCAAGTTTCTTGGCGCGGCCGCTGTTGCGGCACTGATCGCCGGCGGCGCCGTCGAGAGCGGCCTTGTCTCAAGCACCCCCGCCCATGCGGAACTCCGCTCCATGGCGCAGCCAGTGACCGGCGTTCCGGCCTTCGCTGATGTCGTCGAGCGTGTGAAGCCCGCCGTGGTGGCCGTGAAGGTGAAAGTCCAGAACGCTGCCCAGCAGGGCGACGACGAGGACGGCCAGCAATTTTCCATGCCCGATCTGCCCCCCGGCAGTCCCATGGAGCGTTTGTTCCGCCAGTTCCGCGATCAGATGCAGCCTGGCCAGCCGGGACGTCCCGGTCAGCGTCAGGAGCGTCCTCGCCAGTTCGGCCAGTCTCTCGGCTCCGGCTTCTTCGTCTCGGCCGACGGCTATGTGGTGACCAACAACCACGTGGTCGACAATGCGTCCGAGGTGCAGGTCACGATGGATAACGGCGAGACGCTCGACGCGAAGGTCATCGGCGTCGATCCGAAAACCGATCTGGCGCTGATCAAGGTCGAGGGCAGTGATTTCCCGTACGTCAAACTGGCGCCGCAGAAGGCCCGCATCGGCGATTGGGTGCTGGCGGTCGGCAACCCGTTCGGCCTCGGCGGAACGGTGACGGCCGGCATCGTCTCGGCCCAGCACCGCGATATCGGATCTGGTCCTTATGACGACTACATCCAGATCGACGCCTCGGTGAACAAGGGCAATTCCGGTGGCCCGACCTTCAACCTCGCCGGTGAGGTCGTGGGCGTGAACACTGCGATCTTCTCGCCGTCCGGCGGCAATGTCGGCATCGCATTCGCCATTCCGGCGAGCACGGTCGAAAACGTTGTCGCGTCGCTCAAGGACAAGGGCTCGGTCACCCGCGGCTTCATCGGCGTGCAGATGCAGCCGGTCACCAAGGAGATCGCGGAGGCGATCGGCCTGAAGGAGCCCAGAGGCGCGCTGGTGGCGGAAGCCATCAAGGACGGCCCGGCGGCGAAAGCGGGCATCAAGACCGGCGACACGATCGTGGCGGTCGATGGCGAGCGCATCAAGGAAGCCCGGGATCTCTCCCGTCGTGTGGCGCAGGTCGCCCCCGGCAAGTCGCTCTCGCTGACGCTCTATCGCGACGGCAAGGAGCGCAACGTGACACTCGAGGTGGCGAGCCAGCCCAAGGGCGTCTGAGCCCTGCCTCGATCCGAAACCTTTCCGGGGGGCTCCAAACCCCCGGAAAGTTGCTCGACACCGGGATCTTAGCCTATAGCCCCGCGTAATCCGGTGCCGTTTGTCCGCGGCAGGCTGGCCGCTTCCCCCCTCCAGGGTCGGCCTGCCGCGAGACAATCGTTATCCCGAGCATTTTTTCCGATACAGTGACGCCATGCGGATTCTCATCATCGAAGACGACAAGGAGGCGGCGTCCTACCTGGTCAAGGCCTTTCGGGAAGCGGGCCACATGGCGGACCATGCGGCCGACGGTCTCGACGGCTATGCGATGGCGGAATCCGGCGATTACGACGTGCTGGTGGTCGACCGCATGCTGCCGAAGCTCGATGGGCTTTCGCTGATCCGCTCCCTACGCGAACAGAAAATCGAATCCCCCGTGCTCATTCTTTCGGCTCTCGGCCAGGTCGACGACCGGGTCAAAGGTTTGCGCGCCGGCGGTGACGATTATCTCCCGAAGCCTTACGCGTTCTCCGAGCTTCTCGCCCGCATCGAAGTTCTGGCCCGGCGTCGCGCCAGCGTCTCGAGTGCCGAGCCCACCACTTACCGCGTCGGAGATCTCGAACTCGATCGGCTGTCCCACCGCGTTTCGCGCGCAGGCCACGAGATCGTGCTTCAGCCGCGCGAGTACCGGCTGCTCGAATATCTCATGAAGAACGCCAATCAGGTGGTGACCCGCACCATGCTGCTCGAACATGTGTGGGATTATCATTTCGATCCCCAGACCAACGTCATCGACGTGCATGTATCGCGGCTTCGCGCCAAGATCGACAAGGGCTTCCACAAGCCGCTGATCCACACCATTCGCGGCGCGGGCTACATGGTGCGCGTCGGTGGCGAGGCCGACGAGTGACGGCGCTCGGCAAACTCATTCGCACGACCGCCTTCAAGCTGTCCTTTGCGTATCTGGTCGTGTTCGCGGTCTTCGCGTTCGTGGCTTTGGGTTACGTGGCCTGGAACGCGCAGCGCCTTCTCGCGGATCAGTTCAATTCCACCATCGAGGCTGAGATCAACGGCCTTGCCGAGCAATATCGTCTCGGCGGGTTGCGTCGCCTCGTCAATATCGTCGAGCGCCGATCCCGCGCCCCCGGCGCGTCGCTTTATCTCGTCACCACGCCATTGGGCGAAAGGGTGGCGGGAAATGTCGGCGCGCTGCCTCCAGGCGTCGTCGATGAGCCCGGCCAATTCGAGACCTCTTACACGCGCACCGACGAATCCGATGCACCGCCGAGCCATGCGCTCGTGCGGGTCTATCGCCTTCCGGGCGATTTCCGGTTGCTCGTCGGCCGCGACATGGAGGAAAGCTCGCGGCTGCGCGATGTCATCCGCCGGGCTTTCGGCTACTCCCTTCTTTTCATCGGCGTGATGGGCTGCGCCGGCGGATGGTTCATCACCCGTCGGGTTCTGAAACGCATCGACGACATGACTGAAACCACCCGCACCATCATGGCGGGCGATCTCAACGGCCGCCTGAAGGTGGCCGGCACCGGCGACGAACTCGATCGCCTCGCCCAGAACCTCAACCAGATGCTCGATCGCATCGGCGAATTGATGCACGGAATGCGCGAGGTTTCGGACAACATCGCGCACGATCTAAAAACCCCCCTGACACGGCTGCGCAACAAGGCCGACGAAGCCCTCCGCCTGGCAAAGACACCCGACGAATTGAAGGCTGCGCTCGAGGCCAATATCGAAGAGAGCGACAACCTCATCCGCATCTTCAACGCGCTTCTGATGATCGCGCGGCTGGAAGCCGGAAGCGCGCGCGAGGGCTTGTCGGATTTCGACGCGGCCGAAGCCGTTCGCGACGTGGCGGAACTTTACGAGGCGCTGGCGGAAGAAGCCGGTATTCCGCTCGAAATCCACGTGGATGACGACCTGCCTGTCCACGGCAGCCGCGAGTTGCTCGGGCAGGCGGTCGCGAACCTTCTCGACAACGCGATGAAATATGCAGCGCCGGCGGAGTCACACGCCGCCGCTCGACCGGTCACCGTCACGGCGAAGCGTCAGCGACGGCGAGGTGCGGATCGAGATCGCCGATCGCGGGCCGGGTATTCCCGAGGCCGAGCGAAGCCACGTGCTGGAGCGCTTCGTGCGGCTGGAATCGGCGCGCTCGCGCCCGGGCTTCGGCCTTGGTCTCAGCCTCGCAGCCGCCGTTGCCCGCGTGCATGAGGGTGCGCTTCGGCTGGAAGATAACCATCCCGGCCTGCGGGCGGTCCTCGCCCTGCCGCTCGCGCCGGTATCGGGCCCAACCCTCCGTCATTCCGCGGCAATGCCAGCGGAGCCCGGAACCTAGACGCGCTGACGCTGGCGGCGAAACACGGCGTTCCCGGTTCTCGCCGCGCGCCTCGGAATGACGAGGACGGTTAAATCACGACTCGACGCAATATTTCGGTTGCGTCCCCGCAAGCGAAATGGACACTCGGCCATCGACATCGCGATGGAATGCCAGTGCCGGATCAACCAGACACCCTCATCGACCGCCTGACCAAGGCGCCCCCTGTATCCGACAAGGCCCGCGCAGCCGAGCAGCTGGCGGACTTTCTCGAGCGCGCGGGGGACGAGCCGGACAATGCGCCGCTGCTATCGCTGCTGGAGAGCGGCCTGTTTCGGGACCTGATGCTCTCGATCGCGGATCACTCACCGTTTCTGTGGCGGGTGATCGTCAACGATCCGGCCCGCTTGCGGCGTCTCGCGCTGCAATCGCCCGAGCAAGTTCACGCCGAGATCGTGCATTCGCAAACCACGCTCTTTCGCGCATTTCGCGCCGGCACTCTCTCGCGCGATGAGATCGTCGCGACCTTCCGGCAGAACCGCAACGCCCATGCGCTGCTTGTGGCGCTCGCGGATATCGGCGGCATTTGGGACGTGGTCGCGGTGACGCGGCATCTGAGCGAATTCGCCGATGCGTCGGTGCGCGGCGGCGTCAATCTGGTTCTGACCGAGATGGCGGATCTTGGCCGCATCATCCTGCAGGATGCCGACGATCCCGGCGACGGTTCGGGCTTCACCGTGCTGGCTCTCGGCAAGCATGGCGCAGGCGAACTCAATTATTCCAGCGACATCGATCTGGTGGTGTTCTTCGATCCGCAATCGCCCGCCTTGCCCGAGGGCGCGGAAGCGCCGACGCTCTACACGCGGATCGCCCAGCATCTCGCGAAGCTCCTGCAGGAGCGCACCGCCGACGGCTTCGTGCACCGGGTCGATTACCGCCTTCGCCCCGATCCCGCCTCGACGCCCACGGCGGTCTCGCTTCCCTCCGCCTACACCTATTACGAAACCGTCGGCCAGAACTGGGAACGGGCCGCGCTTATCAAGGCGCGCCCGGTCGCCGGCGATGTTGCGCTGGGCGAGCGTTTTCTCGACGATCTACGGCCATTCATCTGGCGCAAGTATTTCGACTTCGCCTCCATCGCCGACGTGCATGCGATGAAGCGGCAGATCCATGCCGTGCGCGGGCATGACCAGATCGCCGTTGCGGGTCACGACATCAAGCTCGGACGCGGCGGCATTCGCGAGATCGAGTTTTTCGTGCAGACGCAGCAGCTCGTTTTCGGCGGCAGGCGGCCGGCCTTGCGCGGGCGACGAACCCTCGACATGCTGGCGGCTCTGCGTGACGAAGACTGGATCACCGATCAGGCTCGCGACGAACTCGGCGTGGCCTACCGGTTTCTGCGCGAAATCGAGCACCGGCTGCAGATGGTGGCCGACGAGCAGACGCAGCGCCTCCCCGCCGACGAGACGGAGCTCACGCGCTTCGCGCATTTCTGCGGCTATGCGGATCTCGCGTCATTTTCCCGCGCGCTCACTGCGCAGGCCGAGATCGTGCAGCGCCACTACGCGCTGTTGTTCGAGGAAGGTCCGGAGCTTGCATCCGACATCGGCAACCTCGTGTTCACCGGGACAACCGACGATCCCGAGACTCTCGCCACGCTTTCGCGGCTCGGCTTCCATGAGCCGGAGCGCGCAGCCGAGACCATTCGCGGCTGGCATTTCGGCCGTCGCGCCGCCATCACGTCGCAGCGTGCGCGCGAAGTGCTGACGGAGTTCGTGCCCGCACTTCTGAGTGCGCTCGGAGGCACGCCGGACCCCGATGCGGCGCTCGCAGCTCTCGACCGTGCTTTCGGCCGCATGCCGGCCGTCGTCGAACTCCTCACGATCCTGCAATCGCACGATCGCCTGCGGCTGCTCTTCGCCGATCTTCTCGGCACCGCACCGCGCCTTGCAGACACTGTGGCGCAATCCCCTCACGTCCTCGACGCGCTGATCGACCCGGCTTTCGTCGATCCGGTGAGCGATGAGAAAGGCATTGAGGAACAGGTGCGCCAGATCATCGGCCAACCCGGCCCATCACGAAGAGTTTCTCGACCGCGCCCGCGATGCGGCGCGCCAGATGCGCTTCGTCACCGGCGCGCGTCTGCTCTCCGGCATCCTGTCTCCGACGCGCGCAGGCGAGGCTTATGCGGCCATCGCGTGCGCCATCGTGCGCGCATCCTTTGATGAAGTGCGCCGAAATTTCGAGGTAGATCACGGGGTCGTTCCCGGCGCCGAAATCGCCATTCTGGGACTCGGCCGTCTGGGTTCGCGCGAGCTTACGGCAGGTTCCGATCTCGACCTCGTGGTGATCTATGATTTCGACGAGAACAACCGGGAAAGCACCGGCCCGCGCAAGCTCGACGTGGTGGTCTATCACACCCGCCTGACCCAACGCCTCGTCGCCGCATTGACCGTGCCGACACGGCGCGGGCTTCTCTATGAGGTCGATCTGCGCCTTCGCCCGCAAGGCGGCAAAGGCCCGGTGGCCTCGCAGTTCCGCGGCTTCGTCCAGTACCAGACGAGCGAGGCCGAACTCTGGGAACACATGGCGCTGACGCGCGCGCGCGTGATTGCCGGCGATGACGCCATTCGGCGAACGCGTCGAGACAGCCATCACGAACATCCTCGCCGCGCCGCGCGATGCCGCGACAGTCTTCAAGCAGGTGGCGGAAATGCGCGAACTGATCGCGCAGGAAAAGGGCGACGACGACCCATGGGATCTCAAGCTCGCGCGCGGCGGGTTGACGGACCTGGATTTCATCGCGCAGGGCCTCGTGCTCGCGCATCCGGACAAGATCGATACGCAGCCCGGCGCATCGACCCCGCAGGTCATCGCGGCGGCTTGCGAATCCGGGCTTCTCTCCCCGACCGATTCGCAAACCCTGCTTGAAGCGCATCACACCCTGAGTGACGTTTTCCAGTGGCAGCGTCTGATGGTGGAAGGACCTTTCGACGCCGCCGTCCAATCGCGAGCAATTCTCCAGCGACTCGCTACGGTCGCGGGCCTTCCTTCCGTGGAGGCGATGCAGCTGCATCTTGGCCGGCTGCGCGCTGAAGTCGCCTCCACCGCGGTGCGCTTGAACAAGGCGGCGCGAACGGGTTGAGGTGACGTAGGGCTCTTGTTCGCGTCGTGTTGTCTAACGAGCTGCCGGATTGTTCTGAGCGATACCGACGATATAGCTTGCGTCCAGAGGATAAGTGGATCGGATCTAACTCTCGACACTTGCTGGCGCAGCATCTTTCACAAGGGTAATCTACGCTTCGTAATCAGAGAAAAAATACGTCAAGCAGGTGTATGTTGGTTCATCTAATTTCAGTTTTAACCATGACAATTGTAGACGATATTCAAAAACAATCTGAGGTGGAGCAGTTTTTGCTTTAAAAATCCGCGGAAGCGGTTGCCAACTTAGAATTATACTATAACGTTCATATCGAAACTGATTTGGCTGTCTGCGAAAGCCCACCACGCTCTCGATGCCTGGCCGAATCTCTGGAGACGGTTTCCTCGGGGAAGCCGCATCAACAGGTGAGCGATATGGCGTCTTCGATCTTGGATCAATTCATGGAATCCATGAGTGCCTTTTTCAGCGGCAAAGCCGTCTGGTATGGCGGCACCGGGCACCGGCGCTCAGATCACCGGCAATCCCACCGGCGGCAGCTGGTATCGGGTTCGTCGTTCGTGCCGGGGTATGACGAAAACGGGGTCTATATCGACATGGAAGTCGTGGGCGATCCGTCACCGGATCCGGCACTCACACTTGAGTGACGGCGAATCAGCACGGTCTGACGGCACGACAACATGGTTGGCGACAGTCGCAGAGGTACGGCTGACATGGGCTTGTCGATGCTGATGGCAGAACTGTTTGGTCGATCACGCAACTGCTCAGCATCATACCTTCCCGGAGATGGTGTTCGAGCTTCGACCCGTCACGTGATTCATGGCGGAAGAGTTCGAATTCCAACTTCCGGATCATCCCGAAGTGACCGTCGGCACCGCCGGAAACGATCTCGTGACCGGTCGCGACATCCTGATCGGCGGCGGCGGCAACGACACCATCATCGGCAGCGCGGGAATCGACATCCTTGTCGCCGGCAGCGGCAACAACATCCTCGAAGGTGGCGCGGGCGCGGATCTTCTCGACGGCACGGGCGGCTGGGCGGTGGCATTCTACCAGCGCGCTCTGACGGCCGTGACGGTTCACCTGGATGGTTCCGGAAACGCGGGCGATCAGGCGGCGGGAGATCGCTACATCAACGTCAACGGTGTCAATGGTTCCAACTACAACGACACGCTCGTGGGCAATTTCCAGGGCAACTGGATGATTGGCGGCCTCGGCAACGACCTCATCGACGGCGCCATGGGCGACGATACGCTCTACGGGTCGGAAGGTGACGACACGCTGATCGGCGGCGCTGGCAACGATCATCTTATTGCCGGGTCTGGCAACAACGTGCTTGAAGGCGGCAAGGGCGCCGATACTCTTGACGGTAGTGACGGCTGGGGCGTCGCCGATTACCGCAATGCACAGGGCGCCGTCACGATCCATCTGGACAATTCCGGCAATTCCGGCGACCAGGCAGCTGGCGACGTCTACATCAACATCAATGGTGCGTTCGGCTCGAGCTTCGGCGACACGCTCATCGGCAACGGCAATGCCAACTGGATGATCGGCGGCCTCGGCAACGACACCGTCATCCGGCGGTGGCGGCAACGACACGCTCTACGGCTCGGAAGGCGACGACCAGCTCATCGGCGGCGCCGGCAACGATCACCTCATTGGCGGGGCCGGAAATAACGTGCTGGAAGGCGGCGCTGGTGCCGACATTCTCGACGGCAGCGACGGCTGCGGCGTTGCCGATTACCGCAATGCCGCCACGGCGGTGACGATGCATCTCGACAATTCGGGCAATGCCGGCGACCAGGCGGTGGGCGACACCTACATCAACATCGTCGGCGCCTTCGGTTCGAACTTCGGCGATTCGCTCTTCGGCGATAACGGCAATAACTGGATCGTCGCCTGCGACGGCAACGATCTCGTCAGCGGCGGGCGCGGTGACGACATCCTCTACGGCTCGAACGGCGACGACACGTTGATCGGCGGCGTCGGCAACGACACGCTTATCGGTGAAGCAGGCCGCGACATCTTCGTTTTCAACACGGCGTTGAATGCGGCCGGCAACGTCGATCAACTTTCGGGCTTCAACATCTATGAGGACCGGATCCAGCTCGATCACGGCATCTTCACGACGCTTGCAACCGGCACGCTCTCGGCGGCGGCGTTCACCACCGGCGCCTGGGCAACGTCTGCGGCTCAACGCATTCTCTACAACAGCGCCACCGGCGATCTGTCCTACGATGCGGATGGTTGGGGTTCGCAAGCCGCGGTCAAGTTTGCCCATGTGGATGTGAGCGCGGGCACGGCGCTCAAGGCCGATCTGTTTTTTGTGGTGTGACCGCCTGACACTTATCGCGGCGCGGTCGAAGAACCGCGCCGCCTACTGCATCATCTCGACATCCGCGACGACGTGCTGAAGGAAGAAGCCCTGCGACCTCGAAACTCCCTCGATACGCTTCCACAACGAGTTCTTCCTGTCGTGACCGCCTGACACTTATCGCGGCGCGATCGAAGAACCGCGCCGCCTACGCCTCAACCTGACGGACTCGAGGGGAATTCTCGAACGAAGAAGATCGTTGGAAACCCTCAATCGACACTGCGCTTTGCGGCTCCTGAATACACCGCAATCGGCACGGCGTGGCGCTCACGCGAGGGGCGCTTCTTGCGCGTCTGAGAGGCCCCGTACGTCGACCTCCCCGGGGGCGCCTCAAGGGTTCGCTGTCCGAAATACGTTCAGAACAGGATTCGAGACTATTCTGCGGACTTCCTCGTCGGATCGCCGACCCGCTTCTCGGGCAGCAATGTGCTGACCGGAGGGTCGGGTCGGGATGTCTACGTGTTCGATGCGGCCGGAGGCTTCAGCCGGATCACCGATTTCAGCGTTGCGGAAGACAAGATCCAGCTCGATCGCGGCGTCTTCGGTGGGTTTGGTGCGTCGGTGTCGCTGGCGGTCGGTTCGATGGCCAATAGCGGCGGGGCGCAGATCATCTACAACAGCGGCACGGGCGACCTGTCCTATGACGCGGATGGTCTCGGCGGCGGTGTCGCGGTGAAGTTCGCCACTGCTGGCGACCGGCCTCGCGCTGACGGCGAACAACTTCATCCTGTAAGGCAAAACTGCCGGCCGTCGCGAAAGCGGCGGCCTGCACGATGGAGCGAGAACTCAACGACGCCGGCGCAAGGTTGTGCCGGCGTTTTGCTGCTTACGCCGCCGTATCGGCCAGCGCGATGTCCGAGTTGCTCGCTTCCGTCAGCGGCAGGTGGACGAGGACGATCGTTCCGACGCCTTCCTGGCTTCTGATGCGCAAGGCGCCGCCGTGAAGTTCGGTGAGCGAGCGCGCGATGGCAAGGCCCAGGCCCGAGCCCTTGTAGCTCTTCGAGAACTCGGTTTCGACCTGCTCGAAGGGACGTCCGAGCTTCTGCAGCGCGTGCTCCGGAATGCCGATGCCGTTATCTTCCACATAGAGGTTGATGGCATCGCCCGCCTGACGGGTGCGGACCGTGATGCAGCCGCCGTCGCTGGTGAATTTGGTGGCGTTCTGCAAAAGGTTGACGAGGATCTGGTGGATCGCGCGCTCATCCGCCGGCACCACGATATCCTCGGGGATGACGTCGACCGTGATGGTGAGGTTCTTGGCCTTGATCTGTTCGCTGACGAGGCGCAGGGCCCGCTGGATCGATGCGTTGACGGCGATGGGTTGCTTCGTGAGGCTCGTGCGTCCGGCCTCGATGCGCGACATGTCGAGGATGTCGTTGATCACCGACAGCAGATATTCGCCGCTGCCGCGGATATCCGCGCAATATTCCTCGTACTTGTCCGAACCCAGCGCGCCGAAGATGCCGCTCTGCATCACTTCCGCGAAGCCGATGATGGCGTTGAGCGGCGTGCGCAACTCGTGGCTCATATTGGCGAGGAATTCGGACTTGGCGCGGTTGGCGCTTTCCGCCTGCGCCTTCTGGTCGAGATAGCGCTCGGCGAGATCGGCGAGCTGCTGCGTCTGCGCCTGCATCTTCTGGCGCGACTGCTTGAGATCCATGACGGTGGCGATGAGTTCCTTCTCGGATTCGACGAGCCGGCCTTCGTGCCGCTTGAGCGCGGTGATGTCGGTGCCGACCGAGACATAACCGCCGTCCTTCGTGCGGCGTTCGTTGATCTGCAGCCAGCGTCCGTCCTGCAAACGCGCCTCGTAGCTGCGTGCGCCGATTTCTTCCTGGCGGCGCATGAACTGGTGCTGCACTTCCGCGGGCCGTCCTTGCGCCATCACTTCCGCGTAGCTCTTGCCCTGCAATTCCGCATCGGGTGCGAGTTCATGCAGTTTGTGGAATTTCGAGTTGCAGAGGACGAGGCGGTTATTGGCGTCCCAGAGCACGAAGGCTTCCGAGATAGCCTCGATGGCGTCGTGCAGGCGCGCGTCGGCTCTCGCAGTTCGCTCCTCCAGACCACGCTGCTCGGTCACGTCGACGGCGATGCCCACCAGATGGCTCGCAGCGTCGTCCGGATCATCCATCAACTCGGCGCGGGCGCGCAGCCAGATCCATTCGCCGGCGGCGCTGCGGATGCGGAATTCGTAGTCGAGCAGCGAGGTCTTGGCGGAAGCAAGCTGTTCCGCCAGCGCGTAGAGATCCTCGTCGTCCGGATGGATCATCGCGTTGACTTCGCCGAACGACAGGAACTCGTCCTGACGCTCGTAACCGAGAAGTTCGTACATGGAATCCGACCAATAGAGCCGGCCACGTCCGATATCCCAGTCCCACAGGCCGCAGCGGCCGCGATTGAGAGCGGAATCGATCCGATCGCGGACCTTCTCACAGACCTCATCGGCCGCTCGCGCGCGATTGGCCTGCATCACATACGCGATGCCGATGCCGAGCAGCACCACGATGGTGGCGCCGAGCAGCGAGACATGTCCGATGGTGCGCGACCACCAGCCGGAGAGCACGCGCGGCAGCGGCTGCACGAGTGCGATCTGCCCGGACGATGCGGGCAGCGAGCGCACCGTCGCAATGCCATCGACGCCGCTTGCAAGCTTGATGGTCATCACGCCGGCGCGGTCGGCGAATGTGGAGAGCGGCTGCGCTTCACCCAGCAGGTCGATGAGGGTTGCGGGAACCGGCATGGCGGGCGGATGAACCGCCAGCACTTTGCCGGCCGCGTCGACGAGGACGAGGGTGCGGCTTTGGGTGAACGCGGCGGCAGGCATGCCGCGCACGACCGCGTCGAGCTGGGCCGCCGCCGCGTTGCGGTCGGCAGGCGCATGATGAACGCCAAGCTTGGCAGCCGACAGCGAGGCGATGATGTCGATATCCGCAACCGCGTCGGCGAGCGTGCTTTCCCGCCCTTCGCGAACTTGAATCCAGGCGCTCGCTGCGAGCGTCAGGAGAAACAGCGCCAGGATCGCCGGAACGGCGAGCCGCAGCAGGGGTTCGTATTGTTCGAGACGCCGATAGGTAGGGTTCGCGTCTGATCGCGTTACCCCCAAAATCGTACCCGCGCGTGCGGGAACGCTCGCGGTAGCTGCCCCCGCCATGCGTAACCTCCGGAATCCTAGTCGTCCTCATTCGGAAGGACGTGCCGCATCTCTCCGAATCGCTTTCAATAAAATCACGGACGCGTGATTTGTCCAGCCGCGATAGCGCTTTGGTTAATAAAATATTTCCGCACCGGGCCATACGGCGCCGGCGCACGAACATGCGGGTGCGTCAGCGGGTGATTCAAGGCGTTGCGATTGCTCGCTTTATTGCAGTGTGCGGTGCACGATGTCGCTTGCGTCGCGCGATAATCCGGTCGTCTCGGAAATCGACCGCAATGCTTGCTCCGCGTGGCTGCGGCGCCCGCTTTCCATCATCCGCCATGAACTGAACGCCGTCATGAGGCGCGCGGCAAGCTGCGGGTTGAGCCGGTCCACGCGCAGGATGGTCGCGGCAATGAAGCGGTAGCCGGCGCCATCGGCTCGGTTGAACTGGGTCTGGTTCGCCATGGCAAAGCTTCCGACGAGCGAACGGACTCGGTTGGGATTGCTCAACGCGAAAGCCGGGTGATTGAGCAGCGTTTCGATGCGCGCCAGGGTCTCGGGTTCTTCGATCGTGGCCTGGAGGGTAAACCACTTGTCGAGCACCAGGGGCTCGTCGCGATAGCGTTCGCCGAAATTCGCCAGCGCCTTCTCGCGTGCATCGCCGGGGATCGCCGTCAACGTGCTGAGGGCTGCGAGCCGATCGGTCATATTGGTGGCCTGGGCAAATTGCGCGCCCGCCAGTTGCTTCGCCGACAGCAGGATCGGCGGCGGCCAGGAGGTCGAGCGCAACGTTACGCAGAGCGCGTCGACCCGCGCTCACCGCATCCGGACTATAAGCGCCCAAATCCGTCGAGGTCGTCATAAAGCTTCGCCAAGGTTCCTGCGTTGTCTTTTGCGATGTGAGCCCGCAGGCCGAGACGTGCCCTGTGAACCGCATCGGGATCCACGTCAGTGGCGATCTCCTGTGCGATCTCGGCCTCGCCCGGCTGCATCAGCACCAACGCGGCGAAAGCCGGATCCCGCAACGCATCGCGCTCGATGAAGCCGCCGAGGGCCGAGGTCAGCCGCCCAATCTCCATATCGTCTACCGGCTCGCCTTTCGAAAGTCGCACCAGAAGGCGCAGCGAAACGCTCTGCGCGGATTGCCAGCGGTTGAACGCGTCCGTGTCATGCTGCAGCAGCACCAGCAATTCGTCGTTCGAAAGGTCGAGTGCCACTTTCACCGGTGCGGAAAAATCGCGGAACACGGACAGAGCGGGCGCTTGCGCGACATTCGCAAAGGTGATGCTGTCGCTTTCCCGCTCCAGCATGAAGACGCCCTGTGGCCCGAGACGATCGCTCGTCGGCGAAAGCGCGGTCCCATCCGGCGCGACCAGGCCGAGGCGGACGGGGATCGCCATCGGCTTCTTCTCGGTCTCGCCCGGCGTGGGGTTGGTCGCCTGCGTGAAGTCGACGCGATAGGTCTGCGCGGCGGGATCGTAATGTCCCACGACGGTCACCCGCGGGGTGCCGGCCTGCGCGTACCATTGGGCGAAATGCGAAAGGTCGCGGCCGGTCACGTCGGCGAAGGCGGCGAGAAAATCTTCCACCGTCGCGGCCGTGCCGTCGCAGCGTTTCACGTAGAGATCCATGCCGCGCCTGAAATCCTCATCGCCGAGGATTGTCTTCAGCATGCGGACGATCTCGGCGCCTTTTTCATAGACGGTGGCGGTATAGAAGTTGTTGATCTCGCGATATTGCGTCGGGCGGACCGGATGGGCGAGGGGACCCGCATCCTCCGCGAATTGCCGCGCCCGCAGAGTCTTGACCTCGGCGATGCGATGGACGGCGCGGGAGCGCTCGTCGGAGGAGAATTCCTGGTCGCGAAAGACCGTCAGGCCTTCCTTCAAGCAGAGCTGGAACCAGTCGCGGCAGGTGATGCGGTTGCCGGTCCAATTGTGGAAATATTCGTGCGCGATGATGGCCTCGATATTCGCGTAATCGGAGTCCGTCGCCGTCTCGGGCGAGGCGAGCACGTATTTGTCGTTGAAGATGTTGAGGCCCTTGTTCTCCATGGCGCCCATGTTGAAATCGGACACGGCCACGACATTGAATTCGTCCAGATCGTATTCGAGGCCGAAAACGCGCTCGTCCCAGCGCATCGAGCGCTCGAGGGCGTCGAGCGCGTAGCCGGCGCGATCCTCCTTGCCGGGCTCGACATAGATCGCGAGCCGCACCTCGCGCCCGCTCGCGGTCGTGAAGATCTTAGCAACCCGGCCGAGACGCCCGCCCACGAGGGCGAACAGATAGGCCGGCTTCGGGTGCGGATCGTGCCAGATGGCGTAATGCCGGGTGGTGCCGGCGATGGCGCCAGCCTCGACCGGATTGCCGTTGCCGAGCAGAACCGGCGCTTCCTCGCGCTCCGCTTCGATCCGCGTGGTGTAGACGGCAAGCACGTCCGGCCGGTCGAGATAATAGGTGATCCGGCGAAAGCCGTCGGCTTCGCATTGCGTGCAGTAATTCCCGCCCGAGCGATAAAGACCCATCAGCTTGGTGTTTGCCGTCGGGTCGATTTCAGTCTCGATCGAGAGCGTGAACGGCCGCCGCGGCGGCTGCGCGATGGTGAGCCCTTGCGACGAGGCCTGGAATTCGCCGGCGGGCAGGCTTCTCCCGTCCAGAGCGAGCGCTTTCAGATTCACCTCGTCGCCGTCGAGGATCAGCGGAGCGTCGCTGCGGCCATTCGGGTTGGGGCGAAGCGCAAGGGTGGCAGTCACCCGCGTCGCCGTCGGGTGCAGCCGAAAATCGAGCTCCACCCGGTCGATCAGGAAATCGCTGGGCCGGTAATCGTCGAGGCGAATGACCGGAGCCGCGTCGTTACGCATGGGAAATACACTCTCTCTGTGGATGTTTTAACGGCACAGCCTCGCCGTTGTGCCCGATTCCTAACGTGAGGGTAAGTCGCTTTCACCGCAAGGGGACCTCGCGAGCTGTCCCATGACCTCATCCCGAAGAGCCGCGAAGAGGCACCGCCAAGGACTCTGCGGCGGAGTTGCGTGCTTCGAGGCGGGCTTAGCCCTCCTCGGCATGAGGCGCCGGGAGATCGGCCTACGCGAATACCCCTTGAACTCCTTCAGAAATGCGCCATGACCTTGCGGTCGGCGAATTCGTCGCTTGAAAGGAATCACGATGAGGTATCTGCACACCATGGTTCGCGTCGCGGATCTCGACAAGGCGCTCGACTTCTACGTGACGAAATTCGGCCTTGTGGAAACACGGCGCATCGACAACGAGAAGGGACGCTACACTCTCGTGTTCCTTGCAGCATCCGGGGATGCTGATGCGGCCGCGCAGACCAAAGCGCCGCTTCTCGAGCTGACCTTCAACTGGGATCCCGAGGCTTATACCGGCGGCCGGAATTTCGGGCATCTCGCCTACGAGGTCGACGACATCTATGCCACCTGCCAGAAGCTTATGGATGCGGGCATCACCATCAATCGCCCGCCTCGCGACGGCAACATGGCGTTCATCAAATCGCCCGACAACGTCTCGATCGAATTGCTGCAGCGGGGACCCGCCAAGCCGGCGCAGGAGCCGTGGGCATCGATGCCGAATACCGGTGCCTGGTAGGCTTCCAGGCTCCGCTTCGTGGCCCCGGAATGACGTCACTATCAAAAGGCCTTGCTCCGATCGTCAACCCGGCTCACCATGACGAGCCGGGTTGTTCCGGCGGAGGATGATTGTGACACGAGAAGCGATCCGCTTTCGGCGGCACGGACAGCTCGTTGAGATCTCGGGTTTTCACCCGCGCACCACCCTTCTCGATTACCTGAGACTGGACCAGCGGCATTTCGGCACCAAGGAAGGTTGCGCCGAGGGCGATTGCGGCGCCTGCACGGTGGCGCTCGGACGCATGCACGATGGACGCGTCCGTTACGAACCAGTCAATGCCTGCATTCTCCTGCTCGGACAGATCGACGGCGCCGAACTCGTCACCGTCGAGGATCTCGCAACCGAGGGCGCATTGCATCCGGTCCAGGCCGCTATGGTGGCGCATCACGGTTCGCAATGCGGCTTCTGCACGCCCGGCATCGTCATGAGCCTCTTCGCCCTGTATCACGAAGCCGAGCGGCCCGTGACCCGCGATGCGGTCAACGATGCGCTCGCGGGCAATCTCTGCCGTTGCACCGGCTATCGGCCGATTGTCGACGCAGCCTTGCTGGCCTGTGCGGACGATCCCGACGATTCATTCTCGGAGCGAGCTTCGGAAGCAACCGTCGGGTTGCAAAACCTGAACGATTCTGCCGACGTTGTCGTTGGCGATCCCGGGCGTTTCTTCGCAAGCCCCGCGAGCGAAGAATCCCTTGCGGCTCTCGTGACGGCGCATCCTGACGCGGTTCTTCTCGGCGGCGCGACGGATGTGGGCCTGTGGGTGACCAAGAACATGGTCGACCTCGACAAGGTAATCTGGCTCGGACGGGTCGCCGGTCTGCGCGAGATCGAGGATGGCGCGGACGCGCTCAGGATCGGCGCCATGGTGAGCCATGCGGATGCGTTCGCGGGTCTGGCGGCGATTGATCCCGACATCGGCGAAATCGTGCGGCGCTTTGGCTCCATGCAGGTGCGCGCCTCCGGCACTGTCGGCGGCAACATCGCCAATGGATCGCCCATCGGGGATCTCGCGCCGGTGCTGATCGCGCTCGATGCGGAACTCGAACTGCGCAGTATCGAGCGCGTGCGGACGATCGCGCTGGAACAATTCTTCATCGCCTATCGGCAACAGGACAGGCAACCCGGCGAATACGTTCGGCGCGTCATCGTTCCCAAGCTGAAAGCCAATGAGAATTTCCGCGCCTACAAGGTGACGAAACGCTTCGACGAGGATATCTCGGCCTGCCTCGGCGCGTTCCGGTTCACGCTGGACGATCGCCGCATCGCGTCGGCACGCGTGGCCTTCGGCGGCATGGCGGGTACGCCTAAGCGCGCGCCGGAAGCGGAGGCGGCGCTTGTCGGCATTTCGCTCGATGACGCGGCAGAGTGGGGTGAGGCCTTATCGGCGCTGGGGCGGGACTACCAACCTCTCGACGATCATCGCGCGTCTGCTGCCTATCGCAGCACGGTCGCGCGCAATCTGCTTTTTCGAGCGTTGAGCGAAACCGCATCGGACGAGACCCGCGCCACGCGGCTGATCGGCCACCGCGACGCCTTGCAGGCGGCGGAGTAGCGCGATGGGCGACGAGGTGAAAAGCAGTGAGACGCTCATCTCCCCCTTGAGGGGGGAGGTCGCGCCGCAGGCGCGGGAGGGGGTGAGAAACGCGACTTTGCCGGTGTCGGCGCAACCCCACCCCGGATTGCCGACGCAATCCGACCCTCCCCCTCAAGGGGAGGGTGACGCACAGCCCCTCCGTCACATCCGTCAGGCGCTTCCGCACGATTCCGGCATCAAGCATGTGCAAGGCACGGCCCATTACATCGACGACATCCGCGAACCGGACGGAACCTTGCACGTCGCCATCGGCCAATCGCCGATCGCTCGCGGCCGATTGCTATCGCTCGATCTCGATGCGGTGCGCGCGCTTCCTGGCGTCGTCACGGTACTGACGGTCGCTGACATCCCGGGCAAGAACGACGTCTCGCCGGCCTTCGGTGACGATCCGCTTTTCGTCGAGCGCGAGATCGGCTTCCACGGCCAGGCGCTTTTCGCCGTCGTTGCAATCGACCGCGATATCGCGCGGCGCGCGGCAAGGTTGGCTCGGATCGAGACCGAAGCGGAGCGTCCCAGCATCACTGTCGAGCACGCGCTGGAACGCGGCGAAACCGTCATGCCGGATTATGCGTTCGGCCGCGGCGACGTCGAGGCCGCCATCGCAGGCGCGCCGCACCGGCTCGAAGGAAAGTTTCGCGTCGGCGGGCAGGAGCACTTCTATCTCGAGGGGCAGATCGCGCTGGCGATTCCCGGCGAGGACGGTGAGATCTTCGTCCATTCCTCGACGCAGCATCCGACCGAGGTTCAGCACGTGATCGCCCGGGTGCTGGATATCCCCGACGCCTATGTGACCTGCGAAACCCGCCGCATGGGCGGAGGTTTCGGCGGCAAGGAGAGCCAGGCCACGCAATGGGCCGTCACCGCCGCGCTGGCGGCGCGCATCACCGGCCGTCCATGCAAGCTGCGGCTCGATCGCGACGACGATTTCGCGCTCACCGGCAAGCGCCACGATTTTCGCAGCGACTGGAAAGTCGGCTTCGACGATGACGGCGTGGTCAGCGGATATCACGTCGACCATCTCGCCCGCTGCGGCTATTCGGCGGATCTTTCCGGCGGCGTGGTCGACCGCGCGATGTTTCACTCCGACAATGCCTATTTCCTTCCCGCCGTTCATGTGGGCTCGAAACGGCTCAAGACCAACACGGTGTCGAACACCGCATTTCGCGGCTTCGGCGGGCCGCAGGGGATGCTCGCCATCGAGCATGTGATGGATCAGATTGCGTGGGCCACAGGCCGCGATCCTCTCGACGTGCGCTATGCGAATTTCTATCGCCAGGAACGCAATTTCACGCCGTTCGGCATGGAGGTCGAGGAGATCGAGACGCTGCACGGGCTCGTGGCGACGCTGGAGCAGAGCAGCGAATATCGCGCGAGGCGGCAGGAGATCGCGGCGTTCAACTCCTCGTCGCCGATCATGAAACGCGGACTTTCGCTCACCCCCGTCAAGTTCGGCATCAGCTTCACGCTTGTTCACCTCAACCAGGCGGGCGCGCTGGTCCATGTCTATCAGGATGGCTCGGTCCACCTGAATCATGGCGGCACGGAGATGGGGCAGGGGCTCTACATCAAGGTCGCGCAGGTGGTGGCGGAGGAATTCGGCATCGGGCTCGATCGCGTGCGCATCACCGCCACCAACACGGCGAAAGTTCCCAACACGTCGCCCACGGCAGCATCCTCCGGTTCCGATCTCAACGGGATGGCGGCGCGGATTGCCGCGGGCGCCATCAAGCGTCGCATGATCGCACATGCGGCCGAGGCCTTCGGCGTTGCGGAGGATCAGATCGCATTTCGCGACGACCGCGTCTTCGTGGGCAACGAAAGTCTCTCGTTCGCCGCACTGGCGAAGCAATGCGTTCTGGCGCGCATCCAGCTTTCCGAGGCGGGATACTACAAGACGCCGGGCATCACATGGGATCGCGCGAGCGCCACCGGCCGGCCGTTCTTCTATTTCGCCTACGGAGCTGCGTGCTCCGAAGTGGTCGTCGACACGCTGACGGGCGAGAACCGCCTGCGGCGCGTGGACATTCTCCACGATGTCGGACGCTCCCTCAATCCGGCCATCGATATCGGGCAGATCGAGGGCGGCTTCGTGCAGGGCATGGGCTGGCTCACCACCGAGGAACTGGTTTTCGACACGCAAGGTCGCTTGCTCACGCACGCACCCTCCACCTACAAGATTCCGGTCGCCTCCGATGTGCCGGAGGATTTCCGCGTCGCGCTTTATCCCAATGCCAACCCGCAAGACACGATCTATCGCTCGAAGGCGGTTGGCGAGCCGCCGATCATGCTCGCGAACAGCGTCTTTTGCGCCATCGCGGATGCGATCCATGCCATCGACCCGTCGCAATCCGTGCCTCTCGATGCGCCGGCGACGCCGGAGGCGATCCTGCGCGCCTGCGAGGCCTTGCGCGGACGCCCGATGCCGCCACGGAGCGGCGGGTGAAGACCTGGCGGCAGCTGGCGGAATTTCTTGCCGTCCACAGGGCTGCGGCGCTGATCGGCGTGCACGATGTTAAAGGCTCGGCCCCGCGCGAGCCCGGCGCCCGCATGGTGGTGCGGCCCGACGGCGCGTTCCACGGCACCATCGGCGGCGGCCAGCTCGAGATGAAGATGCTGAGCATCGCCGGCGACATGCTCGCCGGGGGCGTGGCCGAGGCCCGCCTGGTGGATCAGGCCCTGGGCCCCGATCTCGGCCAATGCTGCGGCGGCCGCGTGAAAATCCTGATCGAGACCTTCAATCCGCAGCATCTGGCACAGGTCAGGCGCTTCGCCGCAATCGAGGAAAAGGGCGTCTTCGTTCTCGAATGCCGGCTGGAAGATGGCCTCGTTCAGCGCGAGATCGCCTCATCGGTCGGTGACGACCGCTGGACGCAATGGCGCGAGACGTACGGCGAGAACCGCACCCCCGTGCTGCTGTTCGGCGCGGGCCATGTGGGACGCGCCCTGGTGCTGGCGCTGGCCCCTTTGCCCTTTACGGTGCGATGGTTCGACAGCCGCCCCGATGCTTTCCCGGCCCATATTCCGCAGAATTCGACGGCAATTCTGCTAAATGATTCCGAGGCGGAGATCGCCGCGGCGGCCCCCGATGCTTTCGTGCTGGTGATGACTCACGACCATCCGCTGGATCTGGCCATCACCGCCGCGGCACTTTCTCGCGACTTTCCTTATGTGGGGCTGATCGGCAGCGCCTCCAAACGGGCGCGGTTCGAAAAGCGTTTTCGCGAGATTGGCCTTGCGGCGGGTCGCATCGCCGAGCTCGTCTGCCCGATCGGTCTTGCGGGCATCGCCGACAAGGACCCAGCCATCATCGCCGCCTCCGTGACGGCGCAATTGCTGCGACTTCGCGAAAAGGCCGCTTCAAACCTCTCGCTTCCGATCCCTCCTGGCGATAAAAGCGCCCCATGACCGATCATCAGAACGAAGATTTCCGCCACCTGGCGCGCGCCGTCGCGCTGTCGCGGGAGCATATGAACGACGGCGCCGGGGGGCCGTTCGGCGCCGTAATCGTGCGCGAGGGCCGGGTGCTCGCCGAGGGCTGGAACGCCGTCACATCGCTTAACGATCCTACGGCCCATGCCGAGGTGACGGCGATCCGCCGGGCCTGCGAGGCGGTCGGCGATTTCTCGCTTCAGGGCGCAACGCTCTATACGAGCTGCGAACCGTGCCCAATGTGCCTTGCCTCGGCCTATTGGGCGCGCGTCTCGCGGATCGTCTATGCCAATACGCGCCAGGACGCCGCCGCCATCGGCTTCGACGACAGCCTGATCTACGACGAGATCGCCAAAGCGGTGTCCGAGCGGGTGATCCCGATGGATCATGTGCCGAGCCTTGAGGCCAAGGCGGTGTTCGACGCCTGGGCGGACAAAGCCGACAAGGTGAGGTATTAGGGAACCCGCCTCGGCGTTCCCATATTGGCCTTCAACGTCCATTTCTCACGAGACACACCATGCCCCGCGCCGCCACCATCGTCCGCAAGCCTGCCGTGAAGCCGGAGCGCGTGATCGACGCGATCACCCTCGACCATGCAGCGCGCAACCGGCGCCATGCCCATCTCACCGGGGAGGCCGGCACCGAGATCCATCTCGATCTCGACATGGAGACCACCATCAATGACGGTGACGCCCTTCGGCTGGAGGATGGAACGCTTGTTGAGGTCAAGGCGGCGGCCGAAAAGCTGCTGGAGATACGCGCCGAGAATCCGCTTCGCCTGATGCGTCTCGCCTGGCATCTCGGCAGCCAGCACGGCCTCGCTGAATTTACCGGCGACGCGCTTTATATCGAGGACAGCCCGGCACTCGCCGAATTGGCGCGTGGCCAAGGCTGCACTGTCGTCGCCGTGGAGCGCGGCTTTCGGCCGGAGCAAAGCGCCCACCATTGCGACCACGACCACGACCACGGCATCACGGTCACGGCCATCATGGTCACGACCACGGCCACGACCATCATGGTCACGACCACGATCACGACCATAAGCACGGGGCCGATTGCGGCCACGGGCATCATGGCCACAAACACGATCACTGATGCTTCTTTAAGTCGGGCGAGGCCGGTTTGGACACGGTCAAGCACTTCACACGCAACCTGAGCGGCCGCGACATCGTCGTCGGGGATATTCACGGGTGCTTCTCCACCCTTGACGAAAAGCTGCGGCAAATCCGGTTCGATCCGGCGCGGGACCGGCTCTTCAGCGTCGGCGATCTTGTCGACCGGGGCCCGGATTCGCCCCGCGCGCTGGAATATCTGGCGGAGAAGTGGTTTCACGCGGTCCGCGGCAACCACGAGCAGATGGCGCTCGATTTCGCTGCCGGCAGTCTCGATTTCGCCTCCTACGAGGCCAATGGCGGCGATTGGTTCATCGCCCTGCCGCCACAGGACCGAGCACCCTACCTGCAGGCTTTCGGCGAACTTCCCATTGCGATGGAGATCGAAACCATCCACGGGCTGATAGGGATCGTTCACGCGGAATGTCCGGTATCCCGATGGGGAGAGCTTCCCGCCGCGCTCGATTCCGACCCCCGCCTGGCGACGGCGTGCCTGTGGTCGCGGGGGAGAATCCAATATGGACGCGATGACGACGTTCATGGCGTCGAGGCCGTGATCGTCGGCCATACGCCGGTTCGGTCAGGTGACAAGCCTCGGCAATGTGGTCTTCATCGACACCGGCCTGGTCTTCGGCGGCGAACTCACCATTCTGGAACTGACGGCGATGGTCCCGGGCCCGTAAAGTCGATCATGGCCGCGCCATCAATCGAGCCCTAGTGAAGCGTGTGAACCGGGCCTGCCTCCTTGAGGAAGGACTCTGCCTCGCTAATGTCGCTCGACGGTTCACGTTCCGAGATCTGCTCCAGCGCGGCGTGCACAGACGCGAAGACACTTGGGTCCCCGAGCCGGGCGCCCAGCCGGGCCTGGCTAAGAGCGACGCGCAGGCCGAGCATCGGCACCTGCTGCTCGGCGGTGAGGGCGGCAGCTTGCACGAACCGCTTGCGCGCCGCATCGACTGCACCTGAGTCCGCGGCCAGAATCGCCTCGCCCAGCACGCGATAGAGTTCCGGCATCCAGATCCACAGGTCGGACGCTTCGAGATCGGGCAATTCCTGCATGATGCGTGCGACCGCCTCATCGGCACGCCCGACCTTGATCAGGCATTCCGCGAGCAGGCACAGATAAACCGAGAGGTCCTCATTGGTGGCAATCTCGCGCTGCCGGGCGAGGCCCTCTTCCAAGGTTTTGAGGCCTGCTGCCGGGTCGTCCCGCAGAGCTGTGACCCATCCCTGGAAGATGATGCCGGCAGCGCCATGGTCGGCCATACCATGCTCGGCCGTAAAACTGATGAGCTCCGCGGATCGATCGAACACCTCCTGAAAATCGCGCCGGTAAACGCTGTGCAGCAGGGTTAGTCCCATGGCGTGCGAGCGGCTGCCGAGGTGATTGGTCTCGTTAGCCCACGCCCTGGCGCGAACGTCCTCCGCGCGCGCTTGCCTGAGCTTGCCTTCCATCCAACAGAGCTGCGAGAGGTTGCCCAGGGCACATACCTTGGCGTCGTGATTGCCGTATAGCGGCGCGTGATGCGCATAATCACCACTATCGTAGATAGCCAGTCCTTCCTGCATGTGCGCGCGGCAGTCGTGAAAGGCTCCCCGCTGGAACTGCACGGCCCACGAGCAATGGTGCGCCTCGAGCAACAACTCTGGATCGTTCGACCGTCGTGCTCGCTGGAGCAGTGTCTCGGAGCGTCCTGGGCTGAACGGGGACAAGCGCCACCAGCCCCAGTAGATCGGGAAATGGCCGGGGTCCTCCGGCAGTTGCTCGCAAAGCTCATAAGCGCGCCGATAGAGTTCCTGCGTTTCCGCCGCGCTTGCTCCTTTCAGGCCGATCAAGGCCGGACCGAGCAGGGCGCTGACTTCGACCCGCAGCTGGCGCGTGCGTTCGTCCTGAGGCACTTTCTCAAGATCGGCCAGCGCCCGCTGCAGGAGCTGGGTAGCCTCCGTCTGGGCCGACCGCGCCAAGGCGTTGCGCGCAGAGGAGATCCAATGCGGGGTCGCCTCGACGATATGTCCTGCTTCGCTCAGATGCGATGCGAGCATCTCGGGATAATGCGCAACCCCCTCCGGGTCCGTGAGTGGGAGTGCGCGGGCGATCCGGTCGTGCAGATCGCGCCGGCGTTCGCGCCGCAGACTGGTGTAGGCCGCATCGCGCAGCAGCGCATGGTGAAACGTGTACGTCTCAACTCCCACATGGTGAGCGCGCTCGAGAATGCTGAGCCGCACGAGGATGGCGAGAGCCTCGTCGAGTTGGTTGTCGGAAAACCCGCAGATCGCCGCCAGGATATCGCGTCGGGCCGAGCGGCCAACAACCGATGCGGCCTGGGCAATCTCCTTTGCGATGCCCGACCGATCCAGGCGCGCCATCAGCGTTTCTTCAAGAGAGGCTGGAATGAAGCGATCGGTGATTGCACTGAGATCCGGCTCCGCCCGACGGTGGAGAAGGACCCGAGTGACTTCCTCGACGAACAGAGGAACGCCGTCGGTCCGTTCGGCAACACGCCGAACGAGACCATCGAGAAATTCCGCGCCCAACAACCCGCGCATCATCCCGGCGACGTGCTCGGGTTCGAGCCGGCCCAGCCGCAAAGTCGTGTCAACCAGCGTGCTCCATTCCGATGGGATCTCGGGACGGGCGGTGATCAGGAGCAGCAGGCGACGCGTTGGCAGTTCGTCGACAAGATACTCAAGCAGCTCGGCCGACGTGGGGTCGAGCCAATGGAGGTCTTCAACTGTGATGCAAACCGGCACGTTGCCAGCAAGCCCGATCAGATGCTCGACCACGGCTTCGATGGTCTGCTCGCGGAGCTGCTCGGGTGAGAGTGTCGCAGCTTCGGGGCTGGGATCCGGGTGCCCGAGGAGCACCGCGAGAAGTTTCGCTTTCTCGCGGGCTTCCGGCGCTTGAGGAAGCAAGGCTTCAAGCTTGGCAATCGCTGCCGAATGATCGTCTGCCGCCGTGATGCCGGCCGCTTGGGTAAGATAATGAACGAAGGGCCGTAGTGGACTATTCGCGTCGAAAGGTGATGCCGAGATCTGCACCTTGATGGCGTCGGTCGCATAGGTGTCGACGAAATGCTGGACGAGCCGCGATTTGCCGATACCGGCCTCGCCAACCACAAGGCCACTTCCCCCGCTGCCGCCGCTTGCCTTGCGCCAGAGGACTTGCAGCAGCTCGAGCTGCGCCTCGCGGCCGACAAACGGAGTGGCTGTGTTGGATCCGTCCGGCCCACTCGGCATCTGCTGCGTAGGCCGCTCGCCGACGACTCGCCAGATTTCATGCGGCTGCTCGAAGCCGCGGATGGCGACCGGACCTCGCGCTTCACACTCGAAACGAGATGCGATGCGGCTGTAGGTCCGTTCGGCGATGATAATCTCGTTCGGCTGCGCCAAACCCTGCAGGCGCGCGGCAAGATTGGGGCAGGAGCCAATGATGGTCTCCGGGTCGGTCGCACCGCCGGCAAACAAATCGCTCACGATCACCCGGCCAGTCGCCAGTCCGATCCTCGTCCGCAATTCGCCGCTTTCAGCATTCGATTGCTGTCCCACTCCGCGTACGATGTCGAGCGCTGCGCGGACGGCGCGCTCGGGATCGTTCTCGTTGGCGATGGGATAGCAAAAGTAGGCCAGGATCCCGTCGCCCAGAAAGCGAGCGATATGCCCGCCGTATCGTACGATGGCTTCCCCGCAGAACTCCCGAAAGGCCCTCATAACCTCCAGCAGGTCCTCCGGATCGAGGCGCTCGCCGAGCTCTGTTGACCCAACAAGATCGACAAACATCACCGTAAGGGGCCGGTGCTCGCCAGAGGCGGCCGTGATTGCAGGCGCAATCGCAGGGCGCGGCGCCAATGCAGAGAGTTCCCGCTGGAGCCGCCGCCGCTCACCGATCGTCAGACCCAGTTCACGCAGATCTTCCTCGGTAAGGTCTCCGAGTTGATCGGCCGTAATCCTGTGCTCCCGGAAAGCCGGGATGCGTTCCGCAAGACCGATCGATGTCAGCCACTCTTCCATGCTCAGCCCAGGGTTCGTTCCGCCGGACACGCCAAAAACTTTCTAACATGCTCTTTGGGATGACTACGAGCACTCGATTGGGTGAGAGCAGTTGCAAGAAGGCACGAAAGGGTACTCAAATGCTAAGGTTAAGCGAAGGCACGGTCCGGATCGGGAGTTACCGAGCAGCGCCCTCTGGCAGCTTTGAGATGATGCCGCTCGGCATCGTAGAGGAGTGGCTATGTGGAAGACATGTTCAGTCGCGGTACTGGCACTGATCCTTGGATCCTGCACAGAACCCAACCGAAATCAGGCGAGCTTCGGCGTTGCGTCGCAACGTTATTTCGGCAGCTGCCTGGACGGGAAGATTTTCGAGCTGAAGCAGTTTGACTACGCCACCAACGGCAAGACTGGCCTTGGGAGAAAATATCAGCCGCCTCAGCTAGGTGCCGAGGTAACAGATACAACGATACTGAACGACATCAACGCAGCTGCATTCGGGAATACGCCGGCATATTTCCAAAAGGAATTGTGCAATCTTGAGTATCTTTTCATCGATCGAAACCTATCGAGCAAAGAAACAGCCGGTTGGGGGTTCTGGGAGGCTCCAGATCAATCGTCTCATGGAGTAAGCAACAGCTTTGTAGGGATATCGCCAAGCGTTTGGTCCACGTCTTCTGGAGGAATGCTCGCATCGTTAACGCAGTACAAAACCAATATACTTGCCAGCATGCTGAGTACGGTCGGGGTATCCACCGCGGTCGCATATAGTGGTGCAAATGAAAACGGTAGAGTCGTGCTGTTGCGAGCCATCCTGGCGCATGAGGTGGGTCACATCCTGTACAGGTCCGGCAAAGTGGTCGATGCATGTAGTGCCGAGTATGATCTCACGTGGGATAAGTACGGGAAACCCAAGAAGCCTAAGAGAATGCTGCCCTTTGGCTATCAAGACGGCAAAACCTCGGTCGGGTGGCGCCTGAAGGATATCAGGCGAACGCCAGCGAAGGCCGTCGATTATCTCCGAGACACTTACGCGAGCGGAGGATGGGCAAGTTTCCTGGCGACATCCACACCCGAAGAGGACTTTGTGGAGACGTTCACGATGGCGGTTCTGACCGGCTCTGGTTCGCAAAAACTAACAAGGCTTGTCGTCGACTTCAAAGACGGTAAGGCGCCAGTCGATATCGCGCAGGTTTTCCTTGCTTCTTCGGTCCTCCAGCAAAAGGCGGGATGCTTCACCCGTTGAATCTCACGGATGACGGAGTGTAGACGGGTCGTGTCAGGAAAGATGCGGCGATAGCGAATTCAGAAGCGCCAGAGCGTCGATGCGCTTTTGATCGACTCTTGCCTCGGGCAAGGATGCGCGCGCATGGTTGAGTTCGTCGCGCGAGATCCCCGGCATGGCTCCATCTTCGAACAACGCGTCCCACGTTCGGTCCTTGTAGAAAAGGCTTTTGGCGGTCGTAATCAGCGCGGCACCAGTCGCGGTATCGAAGGTGTTGTGACGTAGAGCCTCTTCAATGGTGGCGCGGACATTCACCATGGCTTCCGTGAGCGGCAGAAAGTCCAGCTCCGCCGGACCATGCAGCATCGCGACTTCATCGTCGTCCTCAAGTGTGCCATCCAGAAACCACTCGAAGATGCGGCCGACGCCGATCATGCCGTAGACATGCAACTCT
Organism: uncultured Alphaproteobacteria bacterium; assembly: GCA_963828985.1. Lineage (GTDB taxonomy): Bacteria > Pseudomonadota > Alphaproteobacteria > Rhizobiales > Beijerinckiaceae > Microvirga. Next base: position 1,059,830 of record CAWHGT010000002.1, on the reverse strand, counting down.
GCGGCACGCAAGGCGCCGATGCTTGCAGCTCCGTAGACGACGATGCCGCGATCAATCGCAAACAGGATCTCATCGTGCCAAACGGTCGGCGTCGTTTCGAAGAAACCGTCGATCACGCCGATGGCAGTGGGACGCTCGAGTGCGGCACGATGGAGATCACCCTGCCGTAAGGGGGGACGCCATTCGAGGTTCGGCATTGCCTTGATCGTCGACGGAGGTAAGGACGGCCCCGAGAATACGATCACTCCCATAACTCGTTGACCTCCGCCCGAAGTGCTCGCGCGCCCGGCCGATAGCCAGGATGAGCACTGTAGCCCTCGAGGCCTGGAATGATGACCCGGACGACCGGGATATCGAACTCTGGCCGCGTGAGGTCCACGACCAGCAGAGAAGGAAACCCGGAAGCGCTCAGACGATGCGCCAACCAACGGACGTCCTCCGCAATATCATCCGACGTGAACGACGGCACCACGTTGAAGGAACGGGGTTGCAGGCGAGCAGCGCGGGCGTCGAGAAAGGCCGCTCCGGCCCTTGCTGCCAGGTCGTCTTCGTATGCATCGGAGAAAATGTCGTCGCGCATACCGGTGATGTGTGTGAGCCGAACCTGCGCGGCTTCCGTCAGCGCCTTGGCGAGAGCGACAGCACGATCGGCATGACAGCCGGCTCCGCGTGAGCGCCGGCTCATCGCCGATGGATCATGGACGCGGGGGCGGATGTCACAGAGGAAAACGGGGATGCCGCATTCGGTCGTTATGTCCCAAACCTGCACGGCCGTGCCGGAGCGCTCGTAGAGATCCAAGAGAGCGAGGCAGTCCGGGTTGTCGATAGTTGCCAGGTCGACCTTGCGTCGCGCGCGAGCGAGTGTTGTGCGGCGTTCCCAAAGCGCCAACGCATCCCGTTCAACCACTTCGCAGATGCCAGAGCTGATCGCTTCAAGGATATGATTTCCGGATGCGAGACCATTCGAGCTTGATAGGAAGTAGTCACCACAACTCGGTGCGGATGATTTGTAATCGGTGTGCACCAATTCGGCCGGGATCCAGCACGGGAGTCCGTCGCAGAGGTCAAAGCCCTCGATCCATGGAATCCTGGCTCGGGTATCGAAACGGCGCAAAGTCCGGCTGAGGCTGTCGATGGAGGGAGTGCGGCTCCACGCGCGTAACGCCCGTTCGCTGTCCCACCGGACCCGCGTCCAAAGCTGTTCGCCATGGAACAGTTCGGCGGCTTCCATGAACGCCGACGTCATAGCATGAGCGAGCGTCAACCCCTTTCCCTGCGAGACCGCGACAGAGCGCGACCGGGGTCGGACGGCGACTGCGACAGGAATGCCGATCCGATCAAGCCCGGTCACATTGCCGAGGCGCGTGATACCCAACTTGGGTCCGAGCGGCCGTATTCGAGCAAGGGTTTCCTCCGGCGGGATGCTGCGGTGGCCACCACCGGAATGTACTTTTGCGAGTGGTTGCCGGAGGCTATCCAGCATGCGTGAAATCGCGAACCCGGTTGCACGGGAACGAGGTGCTCCGCATGGTCACCGCCTCTTCGACGGCGGCTTGTCCTGGCTTTTTGTCGGTTGGGCCTTCGCTACTCCGACCCCACCATCTGCCACGATACGGCGATCGACAGGAATGTGTACGGCGGATCGATCTGGCGACAATTGTCCGAAGAGAGTCTCGAACTCTTTGGCTTCGGGCGTATCGCCGAGATCCAGTGGCTCGAACGGCCCGCCGCGTTCCGAGATCAGCCAAGACCCGTTCTCCTGCTTCAGGAGCACGGAGCCGTCCACGTCATCCCTGGAAAGTGAGTCATCCCTCATAACTGAGGCGCTGGCATTCGTGACCCCGAGATTCACTGAGAACAGCGCGCCAATCCCAGCCAGAAGAGCGGTTCGATACGAGTATTTCAGCCAATCCGACATAGAATTAACTCCCGTAGCCGCGCATCGACGTGTCGATAGTACAAATAGGCAGGTGAGCCGAGTTAACTGTCAAGTAGCGCCAAGATAGGCGCTTTCATTGCTGAGCGGCAGTAATTCCGAATAGTTTGACGAGAGCTGGTCGATCGGGCAGTACCGGCGCAGTTTTGGCACAATCGGCCGCGATGGGACGTCTGGTGGCTGTATCTAGAATGGACAACAGGGCCGAGAAAATTGTTTGAGTTCAAAGACATGAAGTTGAGCGTCGCGCCCATGATGGACTGGTCGGACCGGTTTTGCCGGAGCTTCCACCGGGTGCTGTCGCGGCGGGCGCGGCTCTATACGGAGATGGTGACGACCGGTGCGGTTCTGCATGGCCCGCGGGACCGGCTGCTCGGGTTCGATCCTGAGGAGCATTTCGTCGCCGTCCAGCTCGGCGGGTCCGATCCGCAGGATCTTGCGAGCGCTGCGCGGATCTGCGCCGATTACGGCTATGACGAGATCAACCTCAACGTGGGATGCCCCTCCGACCGGGTGCAGAACGGTCGTTTCGGCGCATGCCTGATGCTGGAGCCGGCGCTCGTCGGCGACTGCGTCGCCGCCATGAAGGCCGCGGTCGAGCTGCCCGTCACGGTGAAATGCCGCATCGGCGTGGACGATCAGGATTCTGAGGAGGCCGTCGACAAGCTGACCGATGCGGTGGTGGCCGCCGGATGCGACGAGCTTGTCGTCCATGCGCGCAAGGCCTGGTTGAAGGGCCTTTCGCCGAAGGAGAACCGCGACGTTCCGCCCCTCGATTATGGCCGCGTCTATCGCCTGAAGGCGACGCGCCCGTCTCTGCCCGTCGGCATCAATGGCGGCATCAGGACGATGGCGGAGGCACATGAGCATCTGCGCCACGTGGACAGCGTCATGCTCGGGCGCATCGCCTATCACGAGCCGGAAATCCTGCTGTCGGTCGATCCGGAACTCTACGGCGAGGCGGCCCCGGTCGCCGACGCGTTCGAGGCGATCGACGCCTACGAGCCCTATATCGCGGCCCGGCTTGCCGAAGGGCACCGGCTCCATACCATCACGCGCCATATGCTGGGGCTGTTCACAGGGCGTCCCGGCGCACGTGCCTACCGCCGTCACCTGGCGACCGAGGGCACGAAGGCCGGTGCGAACCTTGCCACCCTGCGCGAGGCCGTAGCGCTGATTTCCCGTGACAAGGCGCCGATGGAAGACGCCGCCTGATCGGCTCGACTGCGCTGGCGCAATTCGGTGGGGCGAGCTATCAGGCTTCATGACATTACGAACCACCTACCTGGTCCAGACCTTCGAAATCCACCGCAAGCGGTTGGTGCCCACAATCCGCACGATCGTGAAATCCGAGGCTCAGGCCATGCGAATGGCGGAGAACACCGCCCAGAGCAAAAGCGGCGCTGCCGCCATCGAGGTGTTGGCTGACGACGAGACCGGCGAAGTGGACAACATCCGGATCGTCGCGACTTTCGGCGAAGTACCGGAGGATTTTGCGGAGCTGCTGCAGAATTCCTGAGGCCGCCACTCAGCGGCGAGGTTAATTGTCGCAGAATAGCCGCGTAGGTTACGATCGTGGAGGTTCATCGATCGCCCTGAGTGTTTCGGCATTTACCTGTGAAAGATGGGCGAAGGCGTGTAGTGTCCATCGGTCGGCGGTCTAAAGTCAGCTGCTGATCTTTCCGGCGTATCCTGCGCCTCAAAGCTTACGGCTTCGAGGATTGCCATGCCGACCGAGCTTCCGCCCTCCAAAAAACCTCATCAAGATCTCGAAATCCCGGTGGGATGGACCAGCGAGCGCATGCTCAATTGGCTCGCCGTGGTCATCGGCATCGGTCTTTGTCTCTGGGCCTTCAACATGCATGGGGTGCCGTCTTCGCGTTCCGACCATCCGGGCGTCGCGCCCGAAATGTCGTCAGCCGGCCATGCGCCGTGAGCTGAGCCGCGCCGCCAAAACCATACTTAAGCGCACGCCGGCGGCAGGTCAGACCCTTTTGCGCCCATTGCCGCAGTGTTAAGCTGCGCCTAGCGTCTTCGGCGGAACACCAAACCGCACTGGAGGCCTCGAATGCCTCGTTGTCTCGGCCTATGGACGAGTTTTTTTGCGTTGTCGTTCGTCCAGCTACACGGAAATCCAGCTTCGGCGCAGCAGGCCTCCGGCCGAGCGGTCGGGGTTATTCCTGACGCGTCGGCGCTTCGCTCCGAGGGGCGATGGCCCTTGAGCGTGCAGCAGCCCGTCTACATGGGCGACAGCATCCAGACCGGTCCTAGCGGCGAGGCGCAAATCGATTTCGCCGACAGCACCCGCCTTGTAGTCGGCCCTTCTTCGTCGCTCCTCATCGACAATTCGGTGCTGCGCAACAAGAAGACGATGAGCAGCTTTGTCGTGAGCGCCTTGCGCGGGACGTTCCGGTTCATCAGCGGCACGAGCCCGAAACCGGCCTATGCGATCCACACGCCCACAGCGACGATCGGCGTCAGGGGAACCGAGTTCGACTTTGCGGTGCTTCCGGACGGCGGCACTGAATTCGTGCTTTTCCACGGGTCGGCGCAGGTTTGCGACCGTTCGGGTAGTTGTACAATTGTCCAAGGTGCCTGCAGCGCGATTTCGGTTCCGCGCGCTGGTCCCATTCGTCAATTGCTCGACCGCGAGGACCGCAACGCGCGCCTGCGGGCGAATTTCCCGTATATCCGCGCAAGGAACGCCAGTCTCAGGCCGGAATTCCGGACGGATGTCAGAACTTGCGGAAATATCGCGGCTGCGGCGGCCGAACCTGAATCGAAGGATGCGGGTGTTCTTGCGGCCTCTGCTGCGGCACCCTCGCCGGCGACCCCCAACCCGCCCTCGCGCGGTCCCGCGCCTTCGCCTTCGCGGCCCGATCCGGCGCCGCCTGCTCCCGCTCCCGCCGCTCCCGCGCCTCCTGCTCCCGCGCCTGCTGCTCCCGCTCCGGCTGCTCCCGCTCCGGCTGCTCAGGCGCAGCCAACGCAAAACAGCGGCCCGCCAGCGGGGCCCGGGAAACCCGCTGACGTTCCCAGCAAAGACGACCATGGCGGCAAGGGCCATCATGGCGGCAAAGGCGACCACGGCGGCTGGGGCGACCACGGCGGCAGAGGCGATCATGGCGGCAGAGGCGATCATGGCGGCAAGGGTGATCAAGGCGGCTGGGGCGATCAAGGCGGCAAGGGCGACCGCGGCAGCAAAGGCGATCAAGGCGGCTGGGGCGATCAAGGCGGCAGAGGCGACCGCGGCGGCAAGGGTGATCAAAGCGGCAAGGGTGATCAAGGCGGCAAGGGTGATCAAGGCGGCAAAGGCGATCGCGGCGGAAAAGGCGACGGCGGAAAAGGGGACCGTGGCGGCAGGGACGGGTCCGGAGGTCAAGGCAGAGGTGGAAATCAGGGTGGCTGGGGCGGCGGTAACGCTGGCCGGCAGGGCGACTGGTCGGGTGGTGGATCGCGAGGCGGTCAGGAATCCAATAGCGAAACCGAACAACGGGGCAATGACCGATGAATTCTGCGAGACGTTTGCCGGGGCGGCGTCTCATGTCATCTTCGCTCACCCGGCCTCAGTTGATCGCGATTGGGCTGGGTCTGTGGCTGGTCTTCGTCTGCACAACGCTTCGCATCTCCGATCCTTATGAATTCCGCCTCGCCCGCGAACTGGTCTTCGACGCCTACCAACGGGCCGCTCCGAGAGACGACCGGCAGGTTCCTGTCCGCGTGGTGGATATCGACGAGGATTCGCTGTCGCGGCTCGGGCAATGGCCGTGGCCGCGCAGCGAACTTGCACGGCTGCTGCAACGCATCGGTGATCTCGGCGCTTCGGCCATCGCATTCGACATGGTGTTCCCGGAACCCGACCGGCTGTCGCCAGCCCGGGTGGTGCAGCAGCCGGAGGTGATGGCGGCGTTCGGCGGGGCGCAGCCTCGTGTGAACTCACCCGCGGTTGCCGATTACGACCAGGTTTTCGCAGCGGCGATGCGCGGCAAGCCGGTCATTCTCGGCTTCGCGGCTATTCCCGGCGCCAACGACCACCGCCCTGGCGTCAAGGCGGGCCTCGCCTTTACCGGAGAGGACCCGCGAAGCGCGTTGCCGTCCTTCGCGGCGGCGACCCGCAACCTGCCCGAGCTCGATGATGCGGCCCGAGGCGTGGGCGCCATCACGGTGTCCCCCCTCGACACTCACGGAGTGATCCGCCAGCTTCCCTTGCTGTGGAACGGCGGCGCCCGCATCCATCCCAGCCTCGTGGTGGAGACGCTCCGGGTCATGCAGCGGGAATCGACGCTCCTCGTTCACAGTCGCGATGAGGAGCCGTTTGCGGTCACCAGCCTGCGCGTCGGACGCTACGACATTCCGACAACCGCCTCGGGAGAAATTCGCGTGCGCTTCGGCCACGAAAAACCGGAGCGGATCATCTCGGCCGCAAGGCTGCTGGCGGAGAACGACGATGCGGGTCTGCGCCCGTTGATCGCCGGTCACGCGGTTTTCGTCGGCACCTCGGCGACAGGGCTCTACGATCATCGGGTGACGCCGCTGGGCGAAACCGTCCCCGGCGTGCTCGTGCACGCCCAGGCGCTCGAGCAGATCCTTGCCGGCGACCATCTTCGCCGTCCCGATTGGGCAGATCCGCTCGAATGGGCATGGATGTTTCTGCTCACCGTCCTGACGACGTTCGTGGCGGCGCTCTGCGCGCCTCTGACGGCACTCGCTTATGGCGGTGCGATGGCGGCGCTAACCTGCATCATCGCGTGGTTGGCCTTCAGCTGGGGAGGGGTTCTGCTCGATCCAACGTCATCCTGCCTCGCAGGGCTTTTCCTGTACGTGGCGATGATCTCGTTCCGCTACTTCGTCTCCGATCGCGACCGGCGTTTCGTGCGCCAGGCATTCTCCCGATATGTCGCGCCATCCTATCTGGCGCAGATCGAGCGAGATCCCGCGAGCCTGAGGCTCGGCGGCGACGAACGCCAGATGACGATCCTGTTCATGGACATTCGCAGCTTCACGGCCTTGAGCGAGAGGTTGTCGCCGACCGAAGTGGTCGAGTTCCTGAACGTCCTGTTCGGGCGACTGAGTACGGATATTCTGGCCGAGGGCGGCACCATCGACAAATATATCGGCGATTCCATCATGGCGTTCTGGAACGCGCCCTTGCAGACGGCCGATCACGCCGCCCGCGCCTGCCGGGCGGCTTTGCGCATGCGCTCGACCTTGCACCAGCTCAACGAACACGATGCGTTTCATTTTCGCCGCCGCGCCGATCCGCTGGCCGATGTGGCGATTGGAATCGGCATCAATTCCGGCCCGGCGCTCGTCGGCAATATGGGCTCCGAGAGCCGCTTCAATTATTCGGTGGTGGGCGACGCGGTGAATGTGGCCTCCCGGGTCGAGGGACAGGCGAAACCAAATGGCGCGGATGCTCTGGTGGCAGAAAGCGTCGTGCTGGCGGCGAGTGAATTCGCCTATTTGGAAGTCGGCGCGTTGGATCTTCGCGGCAAGCGCGAGAAGGAGAAATTGTTCATTCTGGTCGGCGACGAGCACACCGCGCGCGCTGAGGAATTCGTTGCGCTCCAGGCATGTCATGCGGAGCTCATGGCCAATATTCGCAATCCAGCGGTCGCGCGTCGGAAACTCGCCGAATGCGTCAACCTCAGCGAGCTTTCGTTCCCGACCCTGAGCGAGTTCTACGCGCGCCTCAGCGACCGCATCGTGAGCGAACCTTCGGATATTCGCCGCTTCGGGATCACATAGGTGCGGTGGGCATCGAGCCTCAGACGAGGCCTTGCTTGGAGAGTTCGTCCTTGAGGTACGCATAATAAATCGGCGCCGCCACAATCCCCGGCATCCCGAACGCCGCCTCCATGACGATCATCGCGATGAGGATCTCCCAGGCCCGTGCATTGATCTGCGAGCCGACGATGCGAGCGTTGATGAAATATTCGAGCTTGTGAATGCCGATCAGGAACCCCAGCGAAACCAGCGCCGCGAGTGGCGAGACGCTCAGGCTGACGATCACCACCACGGTGTTCGACACGAGATTTCCCGCAACCGGGATCAAGCCGACAAGAAATGTCAGCACGATCATCGTCTTGATGAGCGGGAGCTGGACTCCGATGAGCGGCAGGATCAACGCCAGATAAACAGCCGTCAGGAACGTGTTCAGGGCGGAGATCCGCACCTGGGCAAAAACCACGCGGCGGAACGCGAGTGCGAATGTCCGGATCCTCTCCATGAGCACACGCGAGAGCGGCTGCAATTCGGTAGTTCTGCCTACCCCGCTTGCCAGCACGAGGCCGCCGATGATCATCCCGATCACCACATGGGCCATGAACTTGCCGACGTCCTGGCCGATCGATTGCGCGTAGGTTGCGTGCTCCCTTAGTAGACGCGTCGCTTCCGCTTGGAGATCCTCTCCGTTCACCGGAATGTAGGCCGACAACCAGTCCGGCAGGTGCGCTTTCAGGCTCGCGACGATGTCGGCCATGCGGCTGAACAGGGCGGCAAAACTATCCGAATGATTGCTGAGCAGCGGCAACAGCGCCAGAAGCGCGAGGATCAGCAGCCCCGATACCACGACGGCGATCAGGGCCGCGGCGACGGTCCGGCCCGTTTCATGCGCCACTCCGATCCGCTTGAGTGTCGGCGCCGCCAGGTTGCCGATCTCCCAGACGGCAAGGCCGGCAAGAAGGACCGTGAGAAGGCCGAGCGTCAGCGTTGCGACGAGCGCCAGGCCGGCGACGAGGTAGGACAACAGGACGAGGCCGGGTCGTGTGATCAGCAAGCGCGTAGCCTCAAGGTCGCTGCAACGAGCCAAACGATGACTCCGATCGCGACGTGTGTCACCGCGAATGTTAGTGAGTTACGGCCAAGCCTGCAATGGCGGTTTGTGGTTAAGGCACATTCAATCCGGCGAACATTTGGGGCATTTGCAGCCATGCGGGCGGATGAAGGTGTCGAAATAGCTCTTGCCGTAATTGTACGAAATCTCGTCGCCCGGCCTGATCCGCTTTGTCGCCATGATCCGGATCCGCCCTCGGGAAATGATCGGCTGGGCGTTGGGCCGGCACGAATGATTGATGTATCGGGCGACATTCCACCGCGGAGAGCCGTCGATGGTCCAGCGGCTGTTGACCTCAAACAGATAGCGTGCCCCGGCCCGATGCTCGACGTCGGCATTGGCGATCTTGGGACCCACGTATTCGACGATGAACGTGCCCTTCTCGATGGTTTCGGTGGCGAACAATCCGAGCCCCGTTCTGGAGCGTCCGACGCGAAAAGTCGGTTCTGGCGATTTGAGTGACATCGAGGGGGAAAGCTCCGGCAGATTTGAACTTGGGCGATTTCGAAGAAGTGGTGGCATTGGTCAAGCGTTTTACGTCCGCACTCGCAGGTTAGTCCCTGTCAATCGCCGCGATGTCATGCGTGGAGCGCATCCAAGGCCTACGCTGGAAGGGTTGCAACTCGTCGATCCGCCTCTACAAATGACACCTCCGCAACGACACCATTCTGTCGAAGGATCACCTCCGCATGAGCGCGCTTTTCACTCCCTTTCAGGTCGGCTCGCTCAACATGCGCAACCGCATCGTGATTGCGCCCATGTGCCAATATTCGGCCGAGGATGGCTGCGCGACGGATTGGCATACGATTCACTTGGGCAACCTTGCGCTGTCGGGCGCAGGCCTCCTGATTATCGAGGCGACGGCTGTCGTGCCGGAAGGCCGCATCAGCCCGGACGATCTCGGCCTCTGGTCGGACGAGAACGAGGCCGCGCTGGCCAAGGTACTGGAATCGGTTCGCCGCCATTCCGACATGCCGATCGCAATCCAGCTCGCCCATGCGGGGCGCAAGGCTTCGACGCACGCGCCTTGGAAGGGCGGTGGACAGATTCGCCCGGATCAGGACCGTGGATGGCAGACGGTGGCGCCGTCAGCGGAACCGTTCGCGGCGCATGAGAATCCGCCTCTGGCGCTCGATGCCGCAGGGCTCGTCAGGGTCCGCGACGCTTTCGCCACGGCGGCGAAGCGCTCCGCCCGCCTTGGGCTCGATGCCATCCAGCTTCACGGGGCGCACGGATATCTGCTGCACCAGTTCCTGTCCCCGCTGTCCAACCGGCGCGACGATCAATATGGCGGCAGCCTGGAAAACCGGATGCGCTTTCCCCTCGAAGTCTTCGAAGCGGTGCGCGATGCGTTCCCGGCCGGCCGGCCCGTCAGCATGCGGGTCTCGGGAACAGATTGGGCCGAAGGCGGCTGGGACATCGAGCAGACGATCGCGTTCGCAAAGGCGCTCGAAGCCAAGGGCTGCGACGCCGTTCACGTGTCGAGCGGCGGCCTGACACCGGCGCAGAAAATACCGGCCGGCCCGAGCTATCAGGTGCCGCTGGCCCGGGCCGTGAAGGTGGCGACGAACCTCCCCACCATCGCAGTCGGCCTCATCACCGGCTACGATCAGGCGGAGGCTATCGTTGCCACCGGCGACGCGGATTGCATCGCGTTGGCGCGCGCGATCCTATACGACCCGCGTTGGCCGTGGCATGCGGCGGCCTATCTGGGCGCGAAGGTCAAGGCGCCGAACCAGTATCTTCGGTCGCAGCCCTCCCGCCACCGTCATCTCTTCGACGACTGACGCCTCGCCCAGTTTTTTTATTGCGGCGTGCCGGGGGACGTCGAGCGGGTGCCCGATTGCGGCTGCACGCGATCGAACAACATGAGGGCTGCGTCAACGCAGGATCGGGTCGATTCCCGGTCGCCGCAGACGATGCGAAGTTGTGTATCGCCACTGCGCAGAAAAAAACGCGCCCCGCTGCCCGAACTGTCATCCCGGTGATCGTCGCCGCGCATCATCATGCGACCGCGCCACTCGCCGAAATCGCGGCCGCGGTCGCCGCGCCCTTCGGACCAGCCGCCGTGATTGCTGTCGTCACGGTCCCGCGGGGAGCCTTGAGCGAAGGCCGATGTCGCCACGAGTGCGAGGCCAGCAGCCAGAATGAGGGATTTGCGCATCTCGATTCTCCGTTCCGTGCATGTCGTGCGCCATAAGCGCGCCGATGTGAACCGGGGCGAGCGTGCTTGGTTCCTGCGGCGCGCCAAATGCCGGCCTCAAGCGACCGCGCGGGGACGCGCCGGGACGCCGAGCGCACATTCCAGCGAAGCGCGATCCCAGCCGCCAGAATCCGCTGCCGCCGCATAGGTGGTGGCAAGAAAATCGAGAAGCAGCGCGTCGGGATCGGCGGCACTCCGCACCGTATCGTATGCCAGGATGTATTCGCCGAGCGTCGTATCGAAATGCGCACCCGCGGTCACGGGCCGGTCACGGAAACCGGCCGGTTCGGGATAGGCGTACGAGTAGAAGGCGGGGTGCGGATAAGCGTCGCTGCCAGGCCAGAAGCCCGCGCTGCTCACCTCGTGCGAATAGGCCTCTCGCGTCACGTCGTCCGGGAGTCCGGGCACGCCACCGGGATGGACAGGCGCCCGCTTTCCGGAAAACCGCGTCACCGCAAGGTCGAAGCTTCCCCAGAACAAATGGATGGGGCTGGCCTTGCCGAGAAACCCGCTGCGGAAAAGCGCGAACACGTGGTTGACCCGCAGAAGCACCCGCCAGAAGCGATGAGCGGCGGCAGGATCGTAGGACGCGTGAACCCGATCTTCCGAAAACCGGATAGGATCGGCAACTTCGCTCGGCATCTCGTTGATCTTGACCGAGACGCCAAGGCGAGCCAGCAGGTCGAGGACCTGCGCGTAGAATTCGGCGACCGTCTGCGGCGTGAGGGGAAAACCCTGCTCTTCGCCGCGGCTGGTGCGAGCGCGAAGGCGATGATCGATGAAGTCGAATTCGAGTTCGAGGATCTCGCGGCCGATCGGCATGGGTCCCGTGCCGAGACCACGGGCGGTGACGTAGAGCGTCACTTGCCAGCCGTGATTGAGCCAGGGCGTCAGGGCGAGCCGGATCTTGCCGACCACCTGTGTCCAGAGCTGCAGGGTCGCGGCGGTGTCGCGCCATTCGGAATAGGGCAGGGCGGGCCAATCGGCGTCGTGCATGACGTGCTCCCCTCGCGAGCCGGCTCTCGCGGAACGACATTATAGATGTTCGCCAACCGGCCGCTATCTCCTCGGGCGCGTTCAACCAGAATTCAGTCGACAACAGGCGCGAAACGGGGCGTGATGGGGGCACGTCGCATCGTCATGCCCGCGATCGCGCCGCTCATCTTTCTCACCGTCAGCATGGAGACCAGGAAATGTTTCGGACCGTGCTCGTCGCCCTGAGTGTTCTGACAGCGACGGTACCCGCGCTGGCGGAGATCCAGCCTTTCCCCGAGGGTTTTCGCATCGAGACCGTCCAGACCAAAGGGCCGGCTCTTCACGTGCGCATCGGGGGAACGGGGCCTGCCGTGATCCTGCTGCACGGCTACGGCGAAACCGGCGACATGTGGGCGCCGGTGGCGGCGGACCTTGCCCGGGACCACACGGTGATCGTGCCGGATCTTCGCGGCATGGGATTGTCGTCACGGCCGGAGGGTGGCTACGACAAGAAGACCCAGGCACAGGACGTCGCCGATCTCCTGGCATCGCTCAGGATCGAGCGCGCCGATCTGGTCACGCACGATATCGGCAACATGGTGGGCTACGCATTCGCCGCGCAATACCCGCAGACGGTTACACGCTTCGTCATCATGGATGCCCCGCTGCCGGGCATCGGTCCGTGGGACCAGATCGTTCGGGCGCAGCCCCTGTGGCACTTCTCGTTCCAGGGACCGGATGCCGAGCGCCTCGTCGCCGGCCGGGAGCGCATCTATCTCGACCGGCTCTGGAACGAGTTCTCGGCCGACCCCAAGAATTTCGACGATGCCTCACGCGACCATTACGCCAGGCTCTACGCGCAGCCGGGCGCGATGCATGCGGGCTTCAACCAGTTCGCGGCGTTCACGCAGGATGCGAGCGACAACAAGGCCTTGGCCGCGAAAGGAAAACTGACCATGCCGGTGCTCGCCATTGGCGGCGAGCAATCCTTCGGCCCGACGATGGCGGTGGTCATGCGCGAGGTCGCCACCAATGTCACCGAACTGGTGATCCCGAAATCCGGTCATTGGCTGATGGAAGAGCAGCCCGCCGCGACGGTGGCGGCTTTGCGGGCCTTCCTCGACAAGGCGCCGTGAGGTGCCGGAATAATTGTCAAGCGGCCCTTGCGGATCGGTTTTCACTCCTTATATCAGCATCATCCCAGCGGACATTGCGAGGACTTCGGGGCGGCAGGCGTTACTGCTTTGGCTCCGATGAGATCGGGTTAGGACGGATGTACTCCGACCCGATCGTTCCAGCGCTCGCCTAACGATGCGAGCGCCCGTCGGGACCCCAATCAGCCCAGGCCCGTAGTTGGCGGCGCGCGCGAGTTATTCCCTTGCGCGCCGTTCCGGAGCCTGGGCTTTTTTGCGTTCTGGGACCCCTTGGGCAGCGGACTTCCGTTCAAAGAGAATGAGCGAGATTCCTCTTGGGAATCTTGCGCAATCCAAAGTTGATCTCAAGCGTTTAGATTCATCTCAAGCCTGTATTTGCTTGAAAAACAACGATTTCTCGATGAAATGTTATTTTAAAGCTTTACTGTTATTCCGTTGCTTGTATCTTCCGTTGGGCGAGCAACGTAATCACGAATTTAGCGCTCGCTAACCCCTACGGAGATGAAAATGTCTGTTCAAGTTTATATTGCGATTGCTGCAATTGCCCTGGGATTTTCTGCGGCATCATCCGCCAGTGCGAATGAAGTCGCCAACGGACTCAGCGTCAACGGGCTCAGCGTCAACGGACTCAGCGTCAACGTCGTCAACGGATTGAGCGTGAATGGCCTGAGCGTCAACGGCCTGAGCGTGAATGGCCTGAGCGTTAATGGCCGCGATCTCGCCGTCTATCCGCGCCCGCTTCAATTCGAGGCCGCCGTTTATCCGCGACCGCTTCAATCTGCATCTTCCGTCTATCCGCGACCGCTTCAATCCGCATCCGCGGTGTACCCGCGACCGCCGCAATCCGCGTCCGCAATCTACCCGCGACCGCTTCAACTCGAGTCCGCTGTATTGTCCGACGGTTCTTTCGTAACTCTCAAGTAAAACTCTCCCCATTCGCGGATGAATCTCTCTGAACATGGGGGAGGTTTCAACGAGCTTCCCCCATGCGCAATCGTTTCACCGCCCTTTTGATTGTCATACTGGTTCATTGCTTACTCGCCCCTGGAGAAGCTTCGGCGCTCGCCGGGCGTCTCCAGGTCGATGGCTCCGAATTCGTGCTGCGGCTCGACGACGGCCGTATTCTCCGGCGCGATGACCTGCTCGGCCTGACCTTGCGGCTTTCCTCGCAAGGAGCCGACGGGGTGGAACTTCGTGTCATCGGAACCGACGCGGACGAGACGGTATCGGGCAAGGTTGCCCTCTACCGTCTGGCATCGGTCGGTTCCGATGATGGTCCTCCGGTCGATCTCTGCAACGCCGACATCCGCGGCCGCCGTCTAGGTTTTCCGCTGCCAGACGAGGCCGGCGGTTTTCAGTTCGTCTGCACCAGCGGCGCTGCCGGAAAATGCGTGCTGATGGGATACCGTCCGTGGGAAAGTTCGGACAAGCCGATGAGTGCCCTGCATCGCGCCTGCGTGCACATGCTGCGCGCCGATTACGGCGGCGACGATCGGCCGACGACGCGCAATGGCACCGCGATCGACGTCTATGATCGCTTCGGAATCCAGACGCCCGCTATGCGCCCGGACATGAGCTTCGAGGCTGCCTGGAACGAGGATGGTGCGGTCTGCGTGGCCCATCCGCGCATCCGCGAGAACATTACCCTGGCGGAGATCGCCACGCGCTTCGACCATCTCGCAAGCCGGCTCGGCCCGCTTCTCTGCACCGAAGACGCCATGCGGGCTTCGCCCAACGCCATATTGTTCAATCGCTCCGTCGGCGCCGAGTGAGCTGACGGATACCAACGTCGCCGGAAGATGCTTGCCGCAGGAACGGATTTCGCCCACAGAGGCTTTCGTCAATCCGGGGCGTCACGCAATGTACGGCATATCCATCTTCGATCTTTCCTGGCTCGCCGTCTCGATGCTGGCGGCCGGTGCCGTCACGGGACTGCTGGCGGGCGTTTTCGGCGTCGGCGGCGGCGCGGTCGCGGTGCCGATCCTCTACGAATTGTTCCGCATGGTCGGCGTGCCCGAAGAGGTGCGCATGCCGCTTTGCGTCGGCACGTCGCTTGCCATCATCATCCCGACATCGATCCGCTCGTTCACGGCGCATCGGGCCAAGGGCGCGGTGGATATGTCGATCTTGCGCGTCTGGGCGATCCCCGTCGTCGTCGGCGTCATCATGGGGAGCTTCATCGCCCGCTACGCGCCCGCCGATCTGTTCAAGACGGTGTTCGTTCT
Source organism: uncultured Alphaproteobacteria bacterium (assembly GCA_963828985.1). Lineage (GTDB taxonomy): Bacteria > Pseudomonadota > Alphaproteobacteria > Rhizobiales > Beijerinckiaceae > Microvirga. The sequence continues at coordinate 1,044,505 of CAWHGT010000002.1, read as the reverse complement.
GGTGGCGGGCGTGTCGGCCATCCGCCTGCTGTTCGGCAAGGATACCTGGCGCCTCGGCCTCGACATGCCGGCGAGGCCCATCATGATCGTGTATGGCTGGGTCATCGGCGTGTTGTCTGCGCTGATGGGAATCGGCGGCGGCCAGCTTTCGAATCTGTTCATGACCTTCTACAACCGCTCGATCCATCAGGCGGTGGCGACATCCTCCGGCCTCGGCATCCTCATCTCGATCCCCGGCGCGCTGGGCTACATCTATGCCGGGTTGCCGCGAGCAGCGCAGTATCCCGACGTCGTCGCGCTGCAATTCCCGATGGCCATCGGCTACATCTCGTTGCTCGGGTTCGTGCTGTTCGTGCCCACCAGCGCATGGATGGCGCCCATCGGCGCGCGCCTGGCCCATCGCCTGTCGAAGCGCCGGCTTGAAGTGGCGTTCGGCATATTCCTGGTGATCGTCTGCGTCCGCTTCGCCATCAGCCTGATCGGGTAGAGGCTGCTTCTAAGCGCCCTTGCCGCGCAGAATCAGCCGATTGCCGCGGACCTCATAAGAGCCGAGGCGTTCCAGAAACGACATTCCCAGAAGGTTGATCTGCAGAACGCCCGCCTTGGCCACCATGGCTCTCACATTGCGCTCGGTGATCGGGCCGACGGTGAGCCTCGCGATGGTGACGGGGGCGGCGAGTGCGAGACCGTTCGCGGTCGAAACCGGAGATGAGAAATCGAGCCCCTCCGCATGCACCCCGAAGGCCTCCGCATCTTCCGCCCGCAGCACCACGGTGCTGGCGCCCGTATCGAAGATGAAGCGGGCATTCCGGTCGTTGACTTCGCCCGAGACCAGAAAGGTGCCGTCGCTGCGTCGCGCCGCGACCACTTCGCCCTCAGGCGTCACCACCGTACGGCCTGACGCGATATCGCCGATGGTGTGGTCGAGCACGGTCTGGAACTCCGAGCGCGACGTGTAGAGAACCAGCGCGGCGATGAGGATGCCGGCGGTGATCGCGATGGCCTGGATGCCGTGGGTCCAGTGACGGCCAAATCCATCGACGATGGAGGCCGCGAGAATCAGCGAGACGCCGAAGAAACCAGCCAGCAAAGCGGCATCCTCAGGTGACAAACCCGCAATGTCCCGGCTCGCGAGGGAGCCGATCAGAAAGGCTGCGGCGAGGAGAATGCCGCCGGCGCTGCGAATGCCCGGCATGGTCATCGGCTTTTCTCATTCTCGATCGAGAAGGCGGCGCGCATGCGTTCGGCCAAGGTCGCCATGATGGCGAGGCGTTCCTCCTCGCTCATGCGAAACCAGCGGGTGATTTCCTCCGTGGTGCGTCCGCAACCTTCGCACAGGCCGGTTTCCGGATCGAGGATGCAGACGCGGATGCAGGGACTGGAGGCGCGGGTCATGGCTTCTATGTCGCCATTTATCCGAGTGCGATCAAGAGACCGATCAGCGCGGCGATTTCCGCGAGTTGCTGGGTCGCCCCCGCGATGTCGCCCGTATGCCCGCCAAGATGCCGGGCGGAGAACCGTGTCATGCCCCAGCCGGCAGCAAGGGCGAGAGCGGTCATGAGAGTGATGGCAGAGGTCGGATACTCGCGCCACAAGACCGATGATCAGGGCGCAGGCGGCGGCGAGCGCCGCTGCGATCCAGAACGCCTCCCGGCTCGGCCGGCCCACTGCATGAGCAGCCCCGTCGGCGCGCGCCGGCGCAAGGAACGACAGCGGCATCAGGCTCGCGGTCCGCGACAGGCTGGCGGCGATCAGCACCGCGAGCGAGGCCTGCAGCGCATCGCTGTGGTCGGCAATGGCCGCGAGAGCCCCGATTCGCAGGGCGAAACAGAGAATGAGCGCCGACGCGCCGAACGATCCGATCCGGCTGTCGCGCATGATCTCAAGGCGGCGCTCCCGCGTGGCGCCGCCGAAGCTGTCGAATGTGTCGGCCAGACCATCCTCGTGCAGCCCCCCGGTGATCAAGGTGAGGGAGGCGACCGCGAGCGTAGCCGACACGAAAGGGCCGAGGCCCAGCGTCATGGCAATCGCAAGCGAAAACGCCGGAAGAAGCCCGATCGCCAATCCGGCCAGGGGAACCACGGGGACCAGAAACTTGAAATCCGGAGCGGAATGGGCGGCGGTTTCAAACCGCAGCCGCGGCACGGGAAGGCGCGAGAAGAACCGCACGGCCTGCGCGAGCCGCACGAGCCACCGGTGCCATACGGTATGCGCGCGACTGCCTGTCTGGTCGATTTGATCTGGCATGCTTCACCCCGCGCGGAACGACCGCTATAGGTCACGCCTCCTCGAGTTTCGCAATGCCCGATGGGCTGGAGCTACCATGACCGACGCCGCCGGGACCCCTTTCGACGACATCCGCCGCCTGATCGCCACCATGCCCGGACCGGACGAGGATGCCATCCAGGCGGTCCGCGCCCGCGATGCGCAATTGACCAAGCCGGCCGGCAGCCTCGGTCGTCTGGAATGGCTGCCCGAATGGGTCGCGGCCTGGCAGGGCAAATCGCCTTCGGTCGACCGTCCGATGGTGTGCGTTTTCGCCGGCAGCCATGGGGTCGTCGCTCGCGGCGTCTCGGCATTCCCCGCCGAGGTCAACCGCCAGATGCTGGAGAATTTCTCCGCCGGGGGCGCTGCCATCAACCAGATCTGCGGCGATCTCGGGCTCGGATTCAAGGTCTTCGATCTCGCCATCGACATGCCCACGGCCGACATCGTCGAGGAGGCGGCCATGGATGAGAAATCCTGCGTCGCCACCATGGCGTTCGGGATGGAGTCGCTGGCCGGCGGGACCGATCTGCTGGCGGTGGGCGAGCTTGGCATTGGCAATACCACCATTGCGGCTGCGATCTACGCGGCGCTCTATGGCGGCGACGCGGCTCATTGGGTCGGGCGCGGAACCGGTCTCGACGACGACGGCCTCAAGCGCAAGATCGCCGCGGTGGAGGGCGCCCTCCATCGCCACCGCGAGCACCTCAAGGACCCCCTCGAAATCCTGCGCCGCCTCGGCGGACGCGAAGTCGCGGCGATCGCCGGAGCTATCCTTGCGGCCCGCCTCCAGCGCATTCCAGTGATTCTGGACGGCTATGTGACGACAGCGGCGGCGGCCATTCTTCACGCCATTCACCCGGCGACCCTCGACCATTGCATTGCCGGTCATCTTTCCGCCGAGGGTGCTCATCAGGACGTGCTTCAGCGGCTCGGCAAAGTCCCGATTCTGGCTTTGGGCATGCGTTTAGGGGAGGGTACCGGAGCGGCATTGGCGGCGGGGATTGTCAAAACTTCCGTAACGGTGCATCGTAACATGGCGACGTTCGGTCAATCCGGAGTGTCAGAACGGTTGTGAACCCATGTTGCGAGCCGCCCAATACGATTATCGGACCTCGAGCCGGCTGCGCACGAGCGGGGTGCTGTCGCTGTTGATCGCCGTCGGCATCGCCGGATGCGCCAATCTGGTCCTGACTCCCAGCGACAAAATTCTGGAGGGACGCGGGATCGCCGCCGACGGCGAACTCGATCCGCATCGAAAACACCCGCATCCGCCTGAAAGGGATCGACGCCCCCGAACTGGACCAGATCTGCCGGCGCGGCGGCCAAACTTACCTGTGCGGCGAGAATGCTCGCGACACCTTGCTGTCGCTGATCCTCCACAACCAGATTACCTGCAAATCGGCCGGGCGCGACAAGTACAAGCGCATCCTCGCCACCTGCTCCGTCGGGGATGTGGATCTGGGAGCCCGTATGGTGGCATCCGGGTGGGCCTTGAGCTATGGCGATTACAGCAGGCAAGAGGCTGCGGCGAGAGCCCGCGGGGCGGGTCTCTGGGCCGGTTCTTTCGACCAGCCGCGGGAGTGGCGACGCCGTCACCCCGTCGACCGATATCCCAGTTAGCGGCTCGAAAATCCGCCCCCGCCACCCTATGTCTCGCGACATGTCCTCCTCGGCCGATTTCGAAATCCTCTCTCGCCAGTTGCGCGCCTGCCGGATCTGCCGCGACGCACCGCGTTACGGCGATGCTCTCGGACATGACCCTCGCCCGGTTCTGCAGGGAAGTGCGTCGGCGCGGCTTTGCATCGCCAGCCAAGCTCCCGGCACCCGCGCCCATGCCAGCGGCAAGCCTTTCTCCGATCCCTCGGGCGTGAGGCTGCGCTCATGGCTCGGTCTCGACGAGGCGGCGTTCTACGACGCCGCCCAGGTGGCGATCGTCCCGATGGGTTCGTGCTTTCCGGGGCACGACGCGAAGGGCGGCGACCTGCCGCCTCGTCGTGAATGCGCCGAAGCCTGGCGCGTGCCGCTGTTTTCGGCGCTGCCGAACCTCGAGCTCATCCTGGTGATTGGCCAATATGCGCAGGCCTGGCATTTGGGCGACGACTTTCGGGACGGGTTGACCCGCACGGTCGAGCGCTGGCGCGATATTCTGGCGACGCCGCGCCGTCCCCGCGTCCTGCCGATGCCGCATCCATCGTGGCGCAACAACGGCTGGCTGAAGCGAAATCCGTGGTTTGAAGCCGAGCTTTTGCCGGTGCTCCGAGCGGAAGTCCGCTCTATGCTGGCGCGCCAGAAGGAGACGGCCGCATGAGCCTGACGACCTTGCGCTGCACTGTTCAGGGCGCCGTTGCGACCATTGCGTTGGCGCGCCCCGAGAAGCTGAATGCGCTCAACGGCGCGATGCATCGGGAATTGCGCGACACGCTGGCGCTCCACGCACAGGACGATTCCATCCGCGTCGTCGTCCTGACCGGCGAGGGCCGGGGGTTCTCGTCGGGACAGGACCTCACCGAGGATCTGCCGCGGGACGAAAACGGGCGTGTCGATCTCGGGCCGCCGCTGGCGCGGGACTACAACCCGCTGATCCTGCAATTGATGAATTATCCGAAGGTCACGATCGCGGCGCTGAACGGTCCGGCGGTCGGCGCGTCCATGAACATCGCGCTTGCTTGCGACGTGGTTGTGGCGGCGCGCTCCGCCTATCTGCAGGAGGCTTTCGCCAGGATCGCGCTGATCCCGGATGCGGGCGGAACCTGGATCCTGCCGCGCATCGTCGGGCCGAAGCTCGCCCTTGCGCTGATGCTGTCGGCGGAGCCGATCCCTGCCGAAGAGGCGAGGGCGATGGGGCTGGTCTTTCGAGTCTTCGAGGACGAAACCTTCCACACTGACACGGCAGCTCTCGCCGGCCGGTTCGCCGACGGACCGGCGCTGGCATTTCGCCTCACCAAGCAGGCGCTGGCAAAAAGCCTCGGCAACGACATTGAGGCCCAGCTTGCACTGGAAGCCGACCTGCAGCGGCAGGCCGGCTTCAGCGACGATTTCGCCGAGGGCATCGCGGCCTTCCGCGAAAAGCGCGCGCCTCGCTACAATGGCGGCTAGGAGTTTGCGATGCGCATGAATTATTTGATCCTCGGACTCGTCACCCTTCTGGCCGTCATAGGATTGTTCGTGTCGCGCGACCCCGAGCGCTCGGCGGCGCTCTCGCAGATGTACCGGGACGCCGCGCTCTCGGGTGAGACCAAACAGACGGCGTTGATCCTGCTGGCGCTGGCGATCGGCGGCTTCGTCGCCTATCTGACGATCAGCCGGAGGTAGCGTCGCTGGCTTCGCTCGAGGTCTTCGAATTAGCTGCTATCCGCTTGCGACTATGAGTGTTTCCGGCGCAGTTCATGTGCCGATAGAGGCGCTAGAGCGGCAGCCGCATTTCCTTGGCGCGCTCGAAACCCAGTGAAGTGTATAGCTGCTCGCCCGCGTCGGAAGAATGCAGTACGGCCTTGGTGCAGCCGATCGATCGCAGGTGCGCGACGCACCGCTCGACCAGCTGCCGCGCGATGCCGCGCTGCCGGAATGCCGGGTCGACATAGACGCTCCAGATGTAGCCGAACCGTCGATGCGCAGGCTTGATCACTTCCGCGTAGGGCGCGATCTGGATCTGGCATGCGGCCGACCCGACTGCACGGCCGTCCTCGATGGCGAGAAACACGCCGGATTTCCAGCTTTCCCGACCCTCTCGAAGGAAGGCGACGACGCGCGCCTCGGCATCCTCGTAGAAGTGCTCGGGCGGCGTGCCGTAGCTCTCCCAGATCGACAGGTAATGTCGCGCCACGATCGTGTCGTCTGCCTCTGAAGCCGTGCGGAATTCCATCAGCGGGGCCCTTTCAAGTCGCCTATTTTCCGAGCCGCGAGATCAGGCTCGATGTGTCCCAGCGGCGACCGCCCTTTGCCTGCACGTCCGCATAGAACTGGTCGACAAGCGCGGTGACCGGCAAGGTAGCGCCGTTCTTGCGGGCCTCCGCGAGACATATGGCGAGGTCCTTGCGCATCCAGTCCACCGCGAAGCCGAAATCGAACTTCCCTTCGTTCATGGTCCGGCCGCGATTCTCCATCTGCCACGAGCCCGCCGCACCCTTGGAGATGACGTCGAGCACCGCTTCGATGTCGAGGCCGGCCTTCTGGCCGAAATGAATGCCCTCGGAGAGACCCTGAACGACACCCGCGATGCAGATCTGGTTGATCATCTTGGTGAGCTGGCCCGATCCGGCCGGACCCAGCAGCCTGCAGGCGCGGGCGAAGCTCATGATGACCGGTTCGGCCTTGGCGAAAGCGGCGGCGTCACCGCCGCACATGACCGTCAGCACTCCGTTCTCGGCGCCCGCCTGGCCGCCGGATACCGGCGCGTCGATGAAGGCCGCGCCTCTCTGCGCCGCTGCTTCATGAAGCTCGCGGGCGACCTCGGCCGACGCGGTGGTGTGGTCGACGAAAATCGCATCACGGCCAAGACCTTCGAAGGCTCCGTTGCTGCCGATTGTGACCTGGCGAAGATCGTCGTCGTTGCCCACGCAGGCGAGGACGAATTCCTGGCCCTCGGCGGCCGCGCGAGGCGTCTCGGCGACGCGTCCGCCGTGGTCGGCGACCCACGTCTCGGCCTTGGCCCGGGTTCGGTTATAGACCGTCAGCTCGTGGCCCTTGGCCTTGAGATGCCGCGCCATCGGCGCACCCATGATCCCCAACCCGATGAAACCGATCTTCGCCATCTTCCGCTCCCGAACGTCCGCGTTTCTGATGCGGTTCTATGGAGTGAGCGGGCAGGGGTCAAACGGTCTATTGAAGCGTCAATTTCCACGTGATCGTCGTCGTGACGTTGGGGGCAACTCTCACCACGTAGCCGCCGTCGCGCTTCTCGGACACCGCCGTGCCGGTGAAGGTCGCCGCACCCGCCACCGAGGCCGGGTCGCCTTTCTGTTTCTTCAGGACGATCCCGTCATTGACGAGCGGAACGTCCGCATATTCCAGAAGGCCGAAACCGAGCTTCGAATTCGCCGCGCTGCTGGCGACGCCTTTGCGCTGCAGATGCAGGCTTGAGGGAATGTTGAGATTGAGGCCGCCGATCCGCAGCGTGTAGGTGCCGGCCTTGCGGTCGAAGCTGATCGTGGTGTCGCAGCTATGCGACCAGGAGCCTTGCGGCAACTTGGCCTCGCCCCGGCGCGTGCCTTCGATGGACCACATGGCGCCCGAATTATCCGAGAGCGAGTTGCCGTCCATGGTCTCGTCGAGGGAGGCGGTTCCGACCGCGCAGGAGGGAGCATTATCCGCCTGGGCGTTCCATGATTGGTAACGGGTAAAATCCATCGCGCCGGACGGGGCTGCCTGCGGGGCTGCCGGCAGAGGAGCGTTGCCGGCCGCGCGTTTGGCCGCTTCCATCATGCAGTTCTGATCGTCTTCCTTGCAGCTCCTCATGGCCTTCTGCATCTGATCCATCATCTGCGCCTGCGAAGCCGTGACCTTGGGCATGGCGGGAGCCACCGGCGCCTCGCCCAGCATGTCGAACGCCGAACTCATTTGCGATTTCAGGCTCGTCCGAAACTCTGCGCTGCGCCGGATCATCCAGTCCTGCCGCTCGTTCTTGCTGTTGCTGGTCATGACGAGACCGACGGTCTTGATAGTGACGGTCAGAATTCCGGTTTGTCCTCCGGGAAGAGGCTGAGCGGCTTGTTGCGCGAGAACCGGAGTGATCGAGGCCAACAGGCACGCAAAAACGATTTTTGAACGCACAGCAGACTTCCTTCGACTTGGCGAACCGCGACATGGAGGGGGATGGACCTCTCCGGTCCCCTGCCTCCGCAGCCGCAGTCAATACACGATATTACATCGCGTATCTACTTGATGTCGAAGTCGAAGTATTTGGCGCGGATCCGCTCGTAGGTGCCGTCCGCCTGAACCGCCGCCAAAGCCTGGTCGAACCGGTTCTTCAACTCGGCGTCTTCCTTGCGCAATCCGACGCCGTAGAACTGGCGTGAGTAAGCGGGCGTATCCGGGGCGGTGCCGAGGATGCGGCAGCATTCGCCCTCACGACTCGCGAGGAAAGTCGCCAGCGCGCGCTTGTCGCCGAACACCGCGTCGAGTCGTCCGACGAGCAGATCGAGAGTGGCCTCGACCGGGCTGGCATAGAACGCGATCTCGGACTGCTTGTAGTAACGCTCGAGATAATCCGCGTGATCGCTTCTGATGGTGGCGCCGATCTTGATTCCCGCAAGGCCCGCGGGGGTGAGGTCCTTGATCCCGCTGTCCTTGGGCGCGATGAAGATCGCCGGAATGCGGTAATAGGGGTTGGAAAAAGCGATGCGCTTCTTGCGCTGGTCGAGGATTTCCAGCGACGACATGATGGCGTCGTATTCGTGGTTGAGCAGGCCCCGGACGATGCCGTCCCATTCATGCTGCACCAGCGTGCATTCGGCTTTCATCTGCTCGCAAAGGGCCTTGGCAAGATCGACCTCGAAGCCCTGCAATTCATTGTTCTGATCGATGAAGTTGAACGGCGGGTAGGCGCCCTCGATGGCGATGCGGATCGGTGCCGGGTCCTGGGCCCGTGCCGGCATAGCGGTCGCTGCCGCAAAAGCGAGCAGCAGACACAGCGACAGCCTTGGCCGGAAACGCAAGCCCTTCAACACGATCAGCATTCCATGATGACCAAGCGATATTCGCCGAATGGCCGCGTCTGTCAATTGACGCGAAGCCGCTCCCCGCGGGAGCCGGCGACGGTCAACCGCCCGTGACGCTCATGTGGCGGCTCAGGGCGGGCAGGGCGTTCCTGCGGTCGATGATGAAATCGTGCCCTTTGGGCTTGCGCGCGATAGCCTCGCCGATGGCTTGGCGAAGCGCCGTGTCGTCGCCGGAGGCGCGAACCGGGGCGCGGAGGTCGGCAGCGTCTTCCTGCCCGAGGCACATGAAGAGCTGGCCCGTACAGGTGAGGCGGACACGGTTGCAGCTCTCGCAGAAATTGTGCGTCATCGGGGTGATGAAACCCAGCGTTCCGCCGGTCTCGGCGACGCGGACATAACGGGCGGGGCCGCCGGTGCGGTAATCGATCTCGTCCAGCGTGAGGTTTTTCGAAAGCCTCGCGCGCACCAGCGAGAGCGGCAGGTACTGGTCGACGCGCTCGCCGTCGATCTCGCCCAGAGGCATCACCTCGATCAGCGTGAGATCCATGCCGCGTCCATGCGCCCATCTCAGAAGCGTCTCGATCTCGTCCTCGTTGACGCCTTTCAGCGCCACCGTGTTGATCTTGACGCTGATGCCTGCGCGCTGGGCGGCATCGATCCCCGCGAGGACTTTTGCGAGATCGCCCCAGCGCGTAATGCCGCGGAACTTGGCCGCATCGAGCGTGTCGAGTGACACATTGATGCGCCTCACGCCGCAAGCCGCGAGGTCGGCGGCATGACGGGCCAGCTGCGACCCGTTTGTGGTGACCGTCAGCTCATCGAGCGCGTTCGTCTCCAGGTGCCGCGAGAGCGACCGGAAGAGGGTCATGATATCGCGCCGCACCAGCGGCTCGCCGCCCGTAATGCGAAGCTTGCGGACGCCACTCGCGACGAAGGCCGTGCAGATCCGGTCGAGCTCCTCCAGCGTGAGAAGATCGCGTTTGGGCAGGAACGCCATGTCCTCCGACATGCAATACACGCAGCGGAAATCGCATCGATCCGTGACCGAGACCCGCAGATACGTGATCGCGCGGCCGAACGGGTCGACGAGAGGCCGGTCGTGATCTGGAAGGGCAGGAAATCCCCGCATCCCGGCGATGGTCCTTTTGGCTGTCGGTAGTTATGGGCGCGGTTGGAACTTAACTCTCAACCCGCTAGCGTCAAATCACCAAACGGGGAAGCAGGCAATTCATGACGACCCAACGCTGGCCGACCGAGCTCCGCCTCGCAAAGGACAAGAGAAGCCTGACCGTCACATTCGACGACGGCGCAACCTTCTCGCTTCCCGCCGAGTACCTGCGCGTGACCTCGCCTTCGGCGGAGGTGCAGGGCCACAGCAAGGCGCAGCGCAAGACCGTCCCGGGAAAGCGGAACGTTCAGATCATCAGCGTCCTGCCGGTGGGCAATTACGCGGTGCGGCTCGTCTTCGACGATATGCACGACACCGGCATTTTCGGTTGGGATTACCTGTTCGAGCTCGGCTCCGAGCAGGCGACCCGCTGGCAGGCCTATCTCGACGAGCTGGAGGCGAAGGGGCTGGGTCGTTAAGTGATGTGGCCGACAAGGTCAGTCCAGCTCCGGCGGTCATAGATACTTCATATCATGGAGTCAGCAGCCTGCGAAGGTACTCATCGACGTTGAAAGAGCACGCAGGATTGTTGCGCTTGGCACCCTGCCTACGCGGAGCAGTCGAAAACCTCGCGCTCACGCTCTGCTCCGGCAGCGTCACCATCCAGGAACTTTCTTGGCGAAGCGACGAGCAGGTCGAGCGAAGGCGCGTTCATTATGGGGCGACCAGAACAGTCGACGGGCCTCATCTACGCGGCATCCAAATGCTCGGCGGCAATGGTACGGTCTCTCTGCGACGGCCGTTCCTGGGATCGGAAGTTATCGACGGCGGTACCGGCAATGACAGGATCAACGGCGGGCGCGGCAACGATAAGATCATCGGAGGCGAGGGCTACGACAACCTGACCGGTGGAGAGGGCAACGACCTTTTCGTCTTCGCTGCGGCACCGCTCGCAACGAACGCTGACACGATCCGCGACTTTGCCTCGGCCGATGACACGATTCAGCTAAGGCTGAACTACTTCGCCGGGTTTGCTGGACGGGGAAAGCTGTCGTCCGACGCTCCTGCATTTCGGAAGCGCGGCAGCCGACGCCGAGGATAGGATCATCTATCATAAGGCCACGGGTGCGTTGTATACGATCTGACGGCACGGGTGCGAGGCACAGGTGAAAATTTCCGCCACGCTCCGAGCAACAAGGCCAAGCTGGTCTTGGCAGATTTCGTCATCACCTGATCGTCCCGCCTGCCTGTCGGCGGTTTGATCCGCAGACAGGCAGGAAACCAGCTGTCTTCAGCGCTGGACCACCACCCGGGCGCCCACTTTGGCGCGGCTGTAGAGATCCGTGACATCTTCGTTGGTCATGCGGATGCAGCCGGACGAGACGGCTTCGCCGATTGTCTCCGGCTCGTTCGAGCCGTGGATGCGGTAGATGGTGCTGCCAATGTAGAGCGCGCGGGCCCCGAGCGGGTTCTCCGGGCCGCCGGCCATGTGGCGGGGCAGATCCGGGCGGCGCTTGAGCATCGCAGCCGGCGGGCGCCAATCCGGCCATTCCCGCTTCATGGTGACGGAATGCGCTCCGCCCCACTGAAAGCCGGGACGCCCGACGCCGACGCCGTAACGCACGGCCTTGCCGTCGCCCAGCACGTAATACAGCCGACGTTCGGTGGTCGAGACCACGATGGTGCCCGGGGCATGGCGGCCGTCGAAGGCGACGATCTCGCGCGGGATCGGAGAGGCCTGGGCCCGCGCCGATTCCTCGGTGCTATAGAGAGGCTGGCGGGTGAGAGGATCGATTGCAGTGAAAGCTGCGGCCGGCGTCGCAACAGCGGCGAAAGCGCAGACAAGCCCGGACAGGGCGGCGCGGGTGCGTCTCATAATTGCCTCGAAGTCACCAAGTTTGGTACTGGTTGGAGATAGCTAAACGCAACAGCCGCGTTTGAGATCCGTTGCATTACAGCGGTTTGCGCCGATGCACCAGTATATCGACGCCTTATTTAAGCCACATGCTGTGCAAGTGGTTAAAGCAAAGCTGCCATGATTGAGTGGCCGGGAAGTTGCCGGTCGGTTCACCGCAAAGGCTTGACGCCAAGGGAAAAACGACACTAGAAGGCGCTGGTCAGGGCGCGTAGCTCAGCGGGAGAGCATTCGCTTCACACGCGAAGGGTCACAGGTTCAATCCCTGTCGCGCCCACCATTTCCTCCTGACGGCATAGCTTCACATTTGCGCGAGCGAAGAGGCTGAGGTTGAACGCTTATGCGGCAGCCTTGCAGGTGAGGGCGGTGGCGGCTTCGAACAATTGGTCGAAATGCTCCACGATGCGGTCGGGTCCGAGCAGGCGAACCGGCGTGTCGGTATAGCCGAACGGCACGGCGATCACCGGGATGCCGGCGTTTCGCGCCGCCGCGATATCGGTGTTCGAATCCCCCACCATGACGGCCCGACGCGGATCGCCGCCGGCGCGCGCGATGGTCATGGTCAGGTGGCGGGGATCGGGTTTGAAAAACGGAAAAGTGTCGCGGCCCGCATTGAACGCGAACCGATGTCCGATCCCGAGTTCCGCCATGAGCTGCACCGAATGGGCCTCTACCTTGTTGGTGCAGATCGCGAGGATAAATCCTGCCTTCTCCAGCCTGTCGAGGGCGCCGACGACGCCAGGAAAAAGGCGCGTCGTGACACAAATGTTCTCGCCGTAATGCACCATGAAGCGCCCGAACAGCTCTTCGAGGCGATCCGGCGCGAGAGTGCGGCCTTCGCTTTCGAAGCCGCGCTGGATCAATGCCCGCGCGCCGGCGCCGATCATGTCGCGTGCCTTAGCGACCGGGAGCCGCGGAAGGCCTTCCTGGTGGAGGATCACGTTGAGGGTCGCCACCAGGTCGCCAGCGGTATCCGCCAGCGTCCCATCCAGGTCGAAGACGGCGATAGGTGGGGCAAATTGAGCCATCGGTCTCGGCTACCTCTACGCAAAGAGAGAATCAAGCTCCGGGATGATATGATCCCAAGGTTGATTTGATCTTACCAGCGGGAGTGCTGAATGCGGTTTGTTGGCTCGAGGGCGCTTTTTTTGGCGCTGGCACTGGGAGGAAGCTTTGCGGTGGCGGCGCCTGCTCTGGCGGCGCCCTTCGATTTTGTCCCCGCGCCCCAGACCGATCTCAATCGTCTGTACCGGATCGACCGCTTCACCGGCGAGATCAGCTCGTGCCAATACGGGCTCCAGGAAGGGACCATCGGCGTCACCCTGTGCTTCGGCTCCGGTGAGGGCGCGGGTCCGCAAGGCCCTGGAGAATATGGGCTTGTGGCATCGAAGCATGAGCGCGAGGGCGGTGTCTTCCGGGTCAATTTCCGCACCGGCGAGATGAGCATCTGCTACGTGTTCGACGACAAGGTCGTGTGCACGCCGCAGGCCAGTCCCGCCGCTGCGGCGCCGGCAAGTTCGGCGACCGCCGCGACCCCGAGCGCCCGCCCGGGAACCGGAGCTTCGCCCCAGCGGCCTTAAACTTCCTAGGTCGCTGCATTGAAACCTTCTTTCTTCTACCGGGGACGCTGTGCTAGAGGCGTGCGGCACGGGCCTTGGGCTCGCCGCCTTGGATGATGATGATCGGGACACCCTCGTGAGCGACCAACTCAAACGCGCCGCAGCCAGACGCGCCGCATCCCTCGTCACCGACGGAATGCGCCTTGGCATCGGCACGGGATCGACGGCGGCGCTCTTCGTGGCGGCGTTGGGCGAGCGTGTGCGGGCAGGGCTCAAGGTCGTGGGAGTTCCGACGTCCGAGGCGACCCGCATTCAGGCGACCGCCGAGGGCATTCCGCTGACGACCCTCGACGAGATGCCCGAACTCGATCTCACGATCGACGGCGCGGACGAGATCGACGATGGGCTTCGCCTGATCAAGGGCGGCGGTGCCGCGCACCTGCGGGAGAAGATCGTCGCCGCCGCCAGCGCCCGCATGCTGGTGATCGCCGACGGCTCCAAGCATGTCCCGGTCCTCGGGCGCTTTCCCCTGCCGATCGAGGTGGTTCCTTTCGGCCTCAAGGCCACCGAAACAGCGATCGCTAAGCTTTTGAAAAGCCAAGGCCTTCCCGACGATCTCCGCCTGCGCAAAACCGCCTCGGGCGCGCCTCTGGTGACCGATGGCGGACATTTCATTCTCGATGCGCATCTTGGCCGCATCGACCGTCCGGAAGCCCTGGCGGATGCGCTCAACCGAATTCCGGGCGTCGTCGAGCACGGTCTCTTTCTCGGTCTCTGCACGGGGGCAATTCTCGCCACCCGCGAGGGACTTGTCGAACTCGGTCAGGTCTGACCATGAAACATATTCAGTGTGGAGCTAACCCATGATCCGTTTTAATACTCGCCTCGTTGCGACAACCTTTGCGCTGGCTTTGCTGGCTGCCCCCGTACATGGCCCAGAATGCCCCTCAGCCCACTGCGAGCCATCTCGCGGCCGCACGCGACGTCGCTGCGGCGTCAGGCATGACCCGTTCGTTCGACGCCATGACCGAACCGTTTCTCGACCAGTTGCAGCAGATGAACGTGACGCGTCCCGAAATCAAAAAGGATCTCGACGAAGTCACGGCGATGCTGCGCCCGGAGATCGAGATGCAGAAGGAAAAGATGCTCGACAATGTCGCGCGCGTCTTTGCTTTGCAGCTCACCGAGCCCGAGCTGAAAGAGATTGCCGCCTTCTACAAGACCCCGACCGGCGTCAAATACGTCAACGTCCAGCCTGGCCTTCTCGACGACATCGTCAAGGATCTGGCCGACCTGGACCCAGAACGTCTCCGAATACGTGATCATCCGCGCCCGCGCGGAAATGAACAAGCGCGGCCACCAGCTGCAGTAACCGGCGCTTGCCGCGTCGGCCGAACTGCCGTTCGGCGCGCGAACGCGGCTAGTCACTCCACAGGACGTCCCATCTCGGGATGTCGATTTCTGCGGCTTCAAAGGATTCGATGACCGAAATCTCGGCGATCGTGTCCATCGGATTGGGCCGGTGGAGGGTGCAGAACTGCGGTTTGGCGTCCGGACGGTGAGGGTTTTCGAAGAGAAAATGTCCCTCCGTGCTCCCCACAAACGAAAAACCCTCCTTTCGGAGGATTTCTTCAACGTCTTTGTATCTGACGCAGGCGATCAAAATCTTACGCTACGTCGGCGTAGATGACTTCCTTGGGGGCGGTCGCCTTGTGGCCCCGGCTCTTCTCAGTCAGTTCGATCAGTCCGATCAGAACGCGAGCGGCCTCGGCCTCGGATTGGCCCCGCGCCATCAGCCCTCTGTACTGAGGTGTCTGCGCGGTATGAAGTCCCGCGGCGTCCCGGCCATACTTGATGTGAACGTGCATCGTGCGCGCTTCCATGGTCATCCCAAGATATGCTCTCCGGCTCACCTTCGCAAGAAGCGTGGCCGAGCGGGGCCGGTCGGACCGCCCTGTGTCAATGCCCGCCTTTGAGCGGTGTTCCAAACTCCTGCCTCAATCCTCCACCGCCTTGAACCGGCCCATGCCCTTCAGCGCGAAAGGAAGGATCAGCGCGACCAGCGCGATGAGCAGCAGGGTGGCGGAAAACGGGCTCTGGAACAGCACCATGGGATCGCCAAGGCTGATGGAGAGCGCCCGCCGCAGCTGGCTCTCGGCGATCGGCCCGAGGATCAGGCCGACCACCACGGGGGCGATCGGGTAATCGAACCGGCGCATGAGAAAGCCCAGAATGCCGAACCCGGTCAGCATCATCAGCTCGACCGGCGACGGGTTGGCGGCGATCGTCCCCATCGTGGCGAAGACCAGGATGCCGGCATAAAGCCACGGCTGCGGTATCGCCAGCAGGCGAACCCATAGGCCGACCAGCGGCAGGTTCAGCACCAGCAGCATGGTGTTGGCGATGAACAGGCTGGCGATCAGCCCCCAGACCAGATCAGGCCGCTCGGCGAAGAGCAGGGGGCCAGGATTGAGGCCGTATTGCTGGAAGCCCGCCAGCATCATGGCGGCGGTGGCCGATGTCGGGAGGCCGAGCGTCAGGAGTGGGACCAGCGTGCCGGCTGCCGACGCATTGTTGGCGGCCTCGGGGCCGGCGACGCCCTCGATGGCGCCATGGCCGAATTCCTCCGGATACTTCGTCAGCTTCTTCTCGGTCGAATAAGACAGGAAGGTGGGGATCTCAGCGCCGCCGGCGGGAAGCGCGCCGATGGGGAAGCCGAGCGCGGTGCCGCGCAGCCACGGCTTCCACGAGCGCTTCCAATCTTCCTTGGTCATCCACAGGGAGCCGCGAACCGGCTCGAGCTTTTCCTCGTGGATATGGCGGCGCGACGCTACATAAAGTGCCTCGCCGACCGCGAAGAGGCCGACCGCGAGGGTCGTCACCTCGATGCCGTCGAACAATTCCGGAACCCCATAGGCGAGGCGGGATTGCCCGGTCAGGATGTCGATGCCGACGAGGCCGAGCGCAAGGCCGATGAACAGGCTGGTCAGCCCGCGCACGGGTGAATCGCCGAACGTCGCCGACACCGTCACGAAGGCGACGCACATGAGGGCGAAATAATCCTCCGGGCCGAACTTCACCGCCAGATCGACGAGGGTCGGCGCGAGAAACGTCAGGCCGAGGGTCGCGATGGTGCCGGCGACGAACGAACCGATCGCGGAGGTCGCAAGCGCCGGCCCGCCCCGGCCGGCCTTGGCCATCTTGTTGCCCTCGAGGGCGGTCGCCATCGAGGCGCTCTCGCCCGGCGTGTTGATCAGGATGGCGGTGGTCGAGCCGCCATACATGCCGCCGTAATAAATGCCCGCGAACATGATGATCGAGCCGCCGGGATCGAGCTTGAACGTGATCGGCAGCAACAGAGCCACCGTCAGGGCGGGCCCGATGCCGGGCAGCACGCCGACCGCGGTGCCAAGCAGCACGCCGATGAGCGCGAACAGCAGGTTCATCGGCTGGATCGCGATGGTCAATCCGTGGGCGAGGGAGAGGAACGCTTCCATGACGGATCTCAGATCAAACGTTCAAGCGGACCCACCGGAAGAGACAGGGTGAGAAGCTTTGAAAAAAGGAGATAAACCACGACCGCGATGACAACGCCGATAGCCAGATCGGCCAGGATGGCACGCCGGCCGAAGGCCGTCGAAGTGGCGGCGAACAGGATCGCGGTTGCCGGAATGAACCCGGCGCCGATCTTGATCAGCACGATCAGCGCCGCAAGGCCGCCGATGATCAGGATGATGGGCCGCCAGTCCAGGGTGTCGCGTGCCGGCAGGTCGCCGCGATAGGCCATGATGAGATTGCCGATTGCCAGCAGGGCGAGCCCGCCCGCGACGATCATCGGCATGGCCTTTGGACCGACGCCATAGACCGAGGAGATACTTAGGGCGGTCATGTCCCACCAGATGGCGCCTGCGATCGCCAGGAGAATGAGTGCGATGACGAGGCCTGCCGCGTCGATGCGCCGAGTCATGGATCGACTCCGAAATTGCAAGAATAACATTCCCAGGTCCGCAACAAGGCGCCGGGGAAAGAAGAAGCGCCGCGATAGCTTGCGGCGCTTCCAGGGTTCATCCTGCCGCGAGGCTTACTTTACGAGCCCGACGGACAACAGCACGTCCTTGGTGCGGACCTGATCGTCAGCCAGGAATTTCGCAAAGGCGTCGCCCGACAGATAAGCGTCGTCCCAGCCCTTGGCCTTCAGGATTTCCATCCATTCCTTGGACTTGCTCAGCTTGTCCATGGCCTCGGTGAGAGCCTTCTTCTGGTCCGCGGTGATGCCGGGAGGGGCCACCACTGCGCGCCAGTTGGCGATCTCGAGATTGATGCCCTGATCCTTGAGCGACTGGCCCTCGATGTTCGCCAGTTTGGTGGCCGATGTCAGACCGATGAGGCGCAGCTTGCCGGCCTTGATCTGGCTCTCGAATTCACCGTAGCCGGAAATGCCGACCGTGACCTTGCCGCCGAGGATTGCCGCAAGCGCCTCACCGCCGCCCGAGAACGGGATGTAGTTGATCTTGGTCGGATCGGCGCCGACTTCCTTGGCGAACAGTGCCGCCGCGATATGATCGACGCCGCCGGCCGAACCGCCAGCCCAGGTCACCTTCGCGGGATCGGCCTTCACGGCCGCCGCCAGGTCCTTGGCGTTCTTGATCGGGCTGTCCGCCGGCACCACGAGCGCTTCGTATTCGGCCGTCAGGCGCGCGATCGGCGTGGTCTGGTCGAGGGTGACAGGAGACTTGTTGGTGAGGAGAGCACCCACCATCACGTAGCCCATGACCATGAGCTGGTTGCCGTCGCCCTTGGCGCTGTTGACGAACTGGGCGATGCCGACCGAGCCACCGGCGCCCGGAACGTTGGTCACCTGGGCGCTCTTGGCGATTCCCGATTGCGTCAGGGCCTGCTGCATCGAGCGCGCGGTCTGGTCCCAGCCGCCGCCGGGAGCCGCCGGAGCCAGGATCTTGAGTTCCATCTGGGCGGCAGCCGAAGTGACAAAGCCTGCAACGGCCGCGACGGCGATTGCGCCGCGCCAGAGACTTTTGCGGGTATGGATCATCTTTTGGTTTCCTCTTATGGCGCCGCCGTTCAACCCGGGCCGCGTCCTGAGCGGGACGGTAAAGGGGGAAATGAGGGGCGGCAAGCGGTTGGTTCTTTATCGTGGCTAAACCTTCGCGTAAGAGCCTCACCCATGAGCAGCCGCGCCCCAAAAATCGAGATCGCGTCGACGGATCATCCCGCCACGGCCAAAGACGGAGCTCGCCCGTGCCCTCTGGCGGGCTGCCATCTGCATGCTTGCTGTCCTGCCCATGGGAATGGCCGTCGCCCATCGTTCGAGCCCGGTCTTTCTCGGTCTCGCGGCGGTCTTGGCGATCCTCGCGACACTCAGCGAGGGCCGCCTCGGAGAACTCGCCGGAGAGGCTCGCAAGCATCTGGTCACGCCCCTCGGGATCGCGGCTTTGTCGTTCTTCGGCTGGACTTTCATTTCCGTCGCGTGGAGCGAATTTCCCGTCACGTCCTTGCGCGCGCTCGGAGAGTTCTGGCTCTCGGTCGCCTTCGCGTTGGTGTTGGCGATCAGCCTGCCCGCACGGGTGACGCGTTCGGCCTTCCTTCTCCTGGCGATCTCCTGCACGGTCGCAGCCTTGATGATGCTGGTCGAGCTCCATACCGGAATGTCGCTGCGCCGCGCGCTGCAGGTCCGCTCCAACACCTTCATCTTCAACCGGCCGATGCTGACCCTCATGGTGCTCTTGCCGGTGGTCGCCGCTTTCCTCCTGCGAGGCGGCCGCGCGGGCGGCATCGCGGCAATCGGGCTGACCTGCCTTGCCGTCTTTGCGATCGCGCGCTCGGAAAGCGGGGCTGCCGTGCTGGGCCTCTTCGCCGCCATCCTGGTCTTCATCCTCGGGTGGCTCGCTCCCCGGCTCATGACGGCCGTTGCGGCAATCGCGTTCATCGCGACCTTCGCGCTTGCGCCATTCCTCGGCCCGATCGGCGACAGGCTCGATTCCGGCCTCCGTGCACGAGCGCCTTGCCAACGACCACTCCCGGGATCGCATCGACATCTGGCTCAGCTTCGGCGACGCCATCCGGCAGGACCCCGTTCTCGGAGCGGGCTTCGGCATCAGCACCGTGATGAATCGGACGTCCATGGCCGGGAAGGTCGTGCCCGAACACCGCGAGCTTCTGGGCGTGGGGCATCCTCACAATGCCGCGATTCAGGTTTGGGCGGAGCTTGGCATTGTGGGCGTCGTGCTTACGTTGATGATCATTCTGCAAGTCCTCCGCGCCATATCCAGACAACGACGCGTCGTCGCCGCCGCGTCGCTCGCCCTTTTGGCGGGCGCGAGCGCGGTTGCGCTTGTGGGACATGGCGCCTGGCAGGGCTGGTGGGCCGCCTCGCTTGCCGCCGCCATCGTGTGGCTGCTGGCTTTGCGCCGCACCGAACTGGAGACAACCCGATGAGCGAATTCGACGTCGACCTGTTTGTCATCGGAGCTGGATCGGGTGGCGTGCGTGCCGGCCGGATCGCCGCCGGCTATGGCGCACGCGTCATGGTGGCGGAAGAATACCGGGTCGGCGGAACCTGCGTCATCCGGGGCTGCGTCCCCAAGAAGCTGCTGGTCTATGCCGGCCGCTTCGCCGACGATTTTCACGACGCCGCAGGCTTCGGCTGGACGGTCACGCCGCCGCGTTTCGATTGGGCGACCCTGATCCGCAACAAGGATCGCGAAATCGACCGTCTCGAGGGCATCTATCGGGCCAATCTCGACAAGGCGGGCGTCGAGATCGTCGAGGATCGCGCGGTCATCGAGGATCCGCATACGGTCCGCCTCGTGAAGAGCGGCAAGCTGGTCCGCGCCCGCATCATCCTGGTGGCGGTAGGCGCCCATCCGACGCTGGAGCCGAGGATTCCCGGCAGCGACCTCGCCATCACGTCGAACGAGGTCTTCCACCTCAAGACCCTGCCGAAGCGCATCCTGGTGGTCGGCGCCGGCTATATCGCGGTGGAATTCGCGGGCGTGTTCAACAACCTCGGCAGCGAGGTCACGCTCCTGCATCGCGGCGACAAGCTTCTGCGCGGCTTCGACGAGGACGTTCGCGACGCTCTCGGCGAGGCCTATGCCGAGCGTGGAATCAAGCTCGCGCTGAACCGGACGGTGGAACGCCTGGATACCACCGTCGACGGAATCGCCGCGACGCTGTCCGACCGCTCGGTGGTGCATGTGGACGAGGTTCTGGTGGCAACGGGACGCCGCCCCAACACGGCGCGGCTCGGGCTGGAAAAGGTCGGCATCGCGGTCGACGCGGTGGGCGCCATTCCGGTCGACGGCTATTCGCAGACCCTCGTGCCGTCGATCTATGCCATCGGGGACGTGACCAACCGCGCCGCCCTGACGCCGATCGCCATCCGCGAGGGCCATGCCTTTGCCGACACGGTGTTCGGCAACAAGCCCACCATGGTCGATTACGACCTCATTCCGACGGCGGTCTTCTCCACTCCGGAGATCGGCGTCATCGGCTGCGGCGAGCAATCGGCACGGGCGCGGTTCGGCGAGATCGACATCTACAAGACAGCGTTCAGGCCCATGCGGGCAACGCTTTCCGGCTCTCAGGAGCGGGTGATGATGAAGTTGATCGTGGAGCGCGCCACCGACAAGGTCGTGGGCGTCCACATCGTCGGCCACGACGCCGGCGAAATGATCCAGCTCGCCGGCATCGCCGTCACCATGGGCGCCACCAAAGCCGATTTCGACCGCACCATCGCGGTCCACCCGACGGCGTCCGAGGAGCTTGTGACGATGCGGGTGCCGTATGTGGTGAAGAAGCCGGTGGGGGTGGGGTAGAGCCCGTTCGAGCTGGCCGCCGGCTAACGAGGCGGGTTGATAGTGGGTGCGATTGGCGGTCTTCGGCCGACTGGGAGATCGCAATCGGCACCCACGAACGCGAAGTCGTCGTGACCCCGATCCCGCCATCTTGATCCTTGGGGGTTCCGGGCCTCGACCCTCCTGAACCCTATGTGTATTTCGGCATTCCCGTGATTGCCGTCGCCATGGGCCTGGGCGCGCTCTGGATGTCCCGCCGCGAGAGCCGCCAGAGCCAAAGCCGATAGAATCAGTCCGGGCAAGCCTCTCCTCAACCCTCGCCTTTTCACCGCCCTCGTGTATAGAAGCCCCTTCGTGCCGTATCTTCACGGTTAACGATGAGGTTTCTTACCGACACGGAGACAAGTGTCATGACTGAGCGTTGGACGCCCGACAGCTGGAGGCAAAAGCCGATTCAGCAGGTTCCCTCCTATCCGGATCTCGATGCCCTCACGGCGGTCGAGCGGGAGCTCGCTGGGTATCCGCCGCTGGTTTTTGCAGGCGAGGCGCGCAAGCTCAAGCGGGCGTTGGGCAGTGTCGCCAAGGGCGAGGCATTCCTGCTGCAGGGCGGCGATTGCGCCGAAAGCTTTGCCGAACATACCGCCGACAACATCCGCGATTTTTTCCGCCTGTTCCTGCAAATGGCGGTGGTGCTGACCTTTGCGGGCTCGTCGCCGGTGGTGAAGGTCGGACGTTCGGCCGGACAATTCGCCAAGCCGCGCTCGGCCAACACCGAGACGGTGGATGGCGTCGAGCTGCCGAGCTACCGCGGCGATATCATCAACGACATCGCGTTCACGCCGGAATCGCGCATTCCCGATCCGTCCCGCCAGATCTCGGCGTTCCGGCAATCGGCCGCGACCCTCAACCTGCTCCGCGCCTTTGCGTCCGGCGGCTATGCCAACCTCGAGAATGCGCACCGCTGGATGCTGGGATTCGTGAAGGATTCGCCGCAATCGTCGCGATACCGCGAGATTGCAGAACGGATCACCGAGAGCATCGATTTCATGCGCGCCATCGGGGTCAATCCCGAGACCCATCCGGAAATGCGCGCGACCGATTTCTACACCAGCCATGAGGCGCTTCTGCTCGGCTACGAGCAGTCGATGACGCGCGTCGATTCCACCTCCGGCGACTGGTACGCCACCTCCGGCCACATGCTGTGGATCGGCGACCGGACCCGCCAGCTCGATCACGCCCATGTGGAATACATGCGCGGCATCAAGAACCCGATCGGTCTCAAATGCGGACCGACGCTCGAGGCGGAGGACCTCCTCCGGCTCATCGAACGCCTCAACCCCGAGGACGAGGCGGGCCGCCTGACGCTGATCTGCCGCTTCGGCGCCGGCAAGGTGTTCGACAATCTGCCGAGCCTTGTGCGCGCGGTGAAGCGGGAAGGTCGCACGGTCGTATGGTCGTGCGATCCCATGCACGGCAACACCATCAAGGCGGCATCGGGCTACAAGACGCGGCCGTTCGAGATGATCATGGGCGAGGTGCAGGACTTCTTTGCCGTCCATCAGGCGGAGGGCACCCATGCGGGCGGCATCCATCTCGAGATGACCGGCAAGAACGTCACCGAATGCACCGGAGGCGCCCGTGCGCTCACCGACGCCGACCTGTCGGATCGCTATCACACCTATTGCGACCCGCGCCTGAATGCCGAGCAGGCTCTCGAAATCGCGTTCCTGACCTCGGAATTGATCAAGCGCGAGCGGCAAGCCCGCGGTCGGCCGGATCTCGAGGCGGCAGAGTAGGCCGCTTCCCACTCGCGACGTAAAAAGAGGGCGCCGAAAGGCGCCCTTTTAGTTTGGTCTCTGGAGGTCAGGCAGAAGAAGATCAGCTAAGCCAACCCATAAGGTACAGAATGAGGATGATCGGAATGGGAATACCGATCAACCAAAGTAACCCGCCTTTGAACATCACCGTCTCCTGTTGCCTTCGTGGATCGATAACGGCGAAGGTCGGGACGGGTTCCGCAACAGCAAGATCTGCCGTCATTCCGGGACGGCGGAGCCGGGCCCGGAACCCATAAACGCTGGCGCCGAAGGAGGAGCGAACGCCGCTCCGGCTTTTTCCTGTGCTGTCGGCGCGTCTGGGTTCCGGGCTCCGCTTCGCGGCCCCGGAATGACGGAGCGCAAGAGGCATAATAGAAATGCCGTTTGCATTGCTGCCACCCTGCCGACGCGCTAAATCCCACCCATGGCCCAGAACAGACTCAAACTCGCGCTTGCCCAGCTCAACCCCATCGTCGGCGATGTGGCCGGCAATGAAGCCAAGGCGAGGGCTGCCCGTTCGGAGGCGGCGCTGATGGGTGCCGATCTCGTGATGTTCACCGAGCTCTTCCTCGCCGGTTACCCGGCCGAAGATCTTGTGCTCAAGCCGGCCTTTCAGGACGTGTGCCGCGAGGCCTGCGAACGGCTCGCCCGCGAGACCGCCGATGGCGGGCCCGGCATGCTGATCGGGCTGCCCTGGCAAGAGGGCGGCGAAGTGTTCAACGCCTATGCGCTCCTCGACGGCGGCTCCATCACGTTGCGCTTCAAGGTCGATCTCCCCAATTACGGGGTCTTCGACGAAAAGCGCATCTTCGCCCCCGGTCCGCTGCCGGGACCGGTCAATTTCCGCGGCATTCGGATCGGCATTCCGGTCTGCGAAGATATCTGGACCGGCGACGTGGTCGAATGCCTGGCCGAGACCGGCGCGGAGCTGCTGCTGGTCCCGAACGGCTCGCCCTATTGGCGCGGCAAGACCGAGGAACGGTTCAACATCGCGGCCGCGCGCGTCACCGAGACCGGCCTGCCTCTGGTCTATCTCAATGAGGTCGGCGGGCAGGACGAGCTCGTCTTCGACGGCGCTTCTTTCGTGCTCAACGCCGATTGTGCGATGGCAGCGCAGCTGCCCGCCTATGCGGAGACCGTCGCCCTCACGACCTGGGAGAAAGGCGAGGGCGGATGGGTTTGCGCGCAAGCGCCGATGGCGGATGTGGAGGAAGGCGATGAGGCGGATTATGCCGCATGCGTCCTGGGGCTTCGCGACTATGTGGAAAAAAACCGATTTCCCGGTGTGGTGCTCGGCCTGTCGGGCGGCATCGACAGCGCCATCTGCACCGCCATGGCGGTGGATGCGCTGGGACCGGATCGCGTTCATTGCGTGATGCTGCCCTATCGTTATACGGCGGCGGATTCGTTCAGGGATGCGGAGGATTGCGCAAAGGCGCTGGGCGTCCGCTACGATACGCTGCCGATCGCTCCGGCGGTCGAAGGTTTCGAGGAATTGCTCAGGCCGCTTTTCGCCGGCAAGCCTCGCGACATCACCGAGGAAAATCTCCAGAGCCGCGCGCGCGGCACGATCCTCATGTCGATCTCCAACAAGTTCGGCCCGATGGTGGTGACGACCGGCAACAAATCAGAGATG
Organism: uncultured Alphaproteobacteria bacterium; assembly: GCA_963828985.1. Classification (GTDB taxonomy): domain Bacteria; phylum Pseudomonadota; class Alphaproteobacteria; order Rhizobiales; family Beijerinckiaceae; genus Microvirga. The sequence goes on along the minus strand of CAWHGT010000002.1, from coordinate 1,019,732 downwards.
TCCGTGGGCTACGCGACGCTCTACGGCGACATGAACGGCGGCTTCAATCCCATCAAGGACCTCTACAAGATGGAGGTCTACCGGCTCTCTGCTCTCCGCAATCGCTGGAAGCCGAACGGCGCCCTGGGGCCGGATGGAATCGTCATTCCGGAGAACATTCTCTCGAAGGCGCCGACCGCCGAGTTGCGCGAGAACCAGAAGGACCAGGATTCGCTGCCGCCTTACGATGCGCTGGACGACATCCTGCGGGGCCTTGTCGAAGACGAGTTGCGCGTGTCGGACATCGTGGCGCGAGGGCACGATCTCGAAACCGTCAAGAAAGTCGAGCGTCTGCTGTATCTCGCCGAATACAAACGCCGCCAATCCGCGCCCGGCGTAAAAGTCACCCGCAAGAATTTCGGCCGCGACCGCCGCTACCCGATCGTCAATCGCTTCCGCGACCAGGGCGAGGTGGCCTCGAAGCCCGATCGGGGATTGCTGCGGACCAACGGGGCGCCGAAGGTGGGTGGCGCCTGAGGTCTAGAGCGCGCGTCATGGCCGGGCTTGACCCGGCCACCCACGTTTCGCCGACCGGAAGAGAAAGGCGTGGATGCCCGGGTCAAGCCCGGGCAGGACGAGCGTTGGTTCGGCCGCGATCACTTCTCCGACTCCATCGCCATTGCCACCGTTCGCCCCCTTTGCCATAGGTTGCCCATGAGCAAGCCCATCGTTCGTTTCGCGCCGTCTCCGACGGGCCGCATCCATATCGGCAACGCCCGCCTGGCGCTGATGAATGCCCTGTTCGCGCGGCGGGAAGGCGGCGTGTTCGTCCTGCGCTTCGACGACACGGACCTTTCCAGGTCGAAGCGGGAATATGCGGATTCGATCGAGGTCGATCTCGCATGGCTCGGCATTCCGCCCGACATCGTCGTGCGCCAGTCGGAGCGGTTCGAACTCTACGACGATGCGGTTGCGAGCCTGCGCGACATGGGCCGGCTTTATGCCTGCTACGAGACGTCCGAAGAGCTGGAATTTCGTCGCAAGCGGCAGCTCGCGCGCGGCCTGCCGCCGATCTACGACCGGGCGGCGCTGAATCTCACCGCCGACGACAAGGTGAAGCTGGAAGCCGAAGGGCGCCGGCCCCATTGGCGGTTCCGTCTCGATCATCGCAACGAGGTCTGGCACGATCTGGTTCGGGGTCCCTCGCATGTGGATACGAGTTCGCTGTCGGACCCGATCCTGGTCCGCGAAGACGGCACCTACCTGTATACGCTGCCCTCCATCGTCGACGATATCGACCTGAGGATCACCCACGTGATCCGCGGTGAGGACCACGTCACCAACACGGCCGTGCAGATCCAGATTTTTGAAACGCTGAGCCCGAAGATTCCGACCTTTGGTCACGTCAACCTGCTCACCACCGCGAGCGGCGAGGGGCTGTCGAAGCGTCTCGGGCACCTGTCGCTCACAAGCCTGCGCGAGGCCGGTCTCGAGCCGCAGGCGGTCGCGTCTCTGGCGGTGCTGGTGGGCTCGGCCGAATCCGTCCGTGCGGTCGCGGAAATCGACGAGCTGGCGCGTCTCATCGATTTCGACCACATCTCCCGTTCGGCCGCGAAATTCGACGAGCAGGAGCTTTATAGCCTCAATGCCAGGCTCGTTCATGAGATGCCCTATGAGGCGGTGAAATCGCGTCTCGCGGCGATGGATGCGGATGGCGGTGAGGCTTTCTGGAATGCCATTCGCGGCAATCTCGCCACCGTTGCGGAGGCGGTCGGCTGGTGGGCGGTGGTCGATGGACCGATCACGCCGGTCATCGTCGACCGGGTTTTCGCCGAGGCCGCGTGCGATGTTCTGCCGCCGGCCCCCTGGGACACGATGACCTGGAAGAACTGGACGGAGGCCGTGAAGAACGCGACCGGCGTCAAGGGCAAGGCGCTTTTCATGCCCCTGCGGCTCGCCTTGACGGGCCAGGAACACGGTCCCGAACTCGCGTCTCTCCTGCCCCTCATCGGACCCGACAAGGTGCGGGCGCGTCTATCGGGCGAGGCGGCCTGATACGGATTTCGCGTGCTTCGAGACGGGCATGAGGAGGTTGGGCATTAGTGCAACCCCATCCTGACGAGCCGCAAAGCGGCGTCTCGACGGATCCTCCAGCCCAATCCTAGTTAGCGTTCGGAACCGGAATGACGTCCGGAGCCACGACGCGCACGGTGCGCTTCTGCCCGTCGCCGGTCACCACGTCCTTCTTGGCGCCTTCGCCCTGGTTCACCACCCGGTTGCTCTCGATGGATTGCGGGCCGATGCCGGAGGATTCCTTGCTGGCGGTGGGCGCGGCGGCGGCTGTTTCGGCTGCTTCCTTGGCCTCGTCCTGCACCTTTTTCTCGACCGCCTTGCGGGCCTGCACGACCTTCGGACGGGACAGCTCCTCGGCCTTTTCGGCCGTCACGATGATGTCGCCCTTGCGCTGCTCCAGCATGCTTTCCGCCTTGCGCAGCACGACCGCCCAGCTCTCGTTGTCCTTCTTGCAGGCGCAGGAGCTGTCATAGGTCTTCTTGTACTTGAAGGCGTTGGCGAGGGAGGCGTAGGGCTTTCCCGACAGGGAAACGGCGCGGTTCATAGCATTATCGCCGCCGGGGGTGGCGAAAGCGACAGTCTCGGTGCCCGGGCAGAGGGCCTGGCACATCTCGTCGGCGTTCTGGCGTCCGCCGGGCGCGTTGGAGAGTGGGAAAAACGAGCCGTCGCAGGTCCGCACGCAGACCAGGCGGCGGCCGCCGAGAGATTGGTTCTGATCATCCTCGGTGATGATCGGCTGCCCCTCGGGCATGATCTGCTGCTGGGGCTGCTGCTGATTACGCGGCGGGCCGAACAGGCTCTCGAAGAAGCCGCGGGGCTGCTCCACCGAGCAGGTCTGCTGGATGGCGCCCAGGAGCTGGCGGCGGCGGACCTCGGTGCCCCCCGCGTCTCCGGATTCGGCGGACAGCCGCGCGAAGTTCGTTTCGAGCTGACGGATGCGCTGGGCGATAGGGCCGCATTCCGCCGGCGGGGCTCCCGACAGGAAACCGAGCGGGCCGCGTTCGCAGCCGATCTGCCGGTAATAGCCGACGAGCCGCCCGATCTCGGCGCGGGCCGCCTGTGCCTGACCTGCAGCCGGGCTGCCGCCGCCCCGCTCGAGGTTTGCCAGCTCGGCGCGAAAGCGCTGACATTCGGCGGATTGGGCGAACGCTGCGCCTCCGGCGGCGAGAAACGCCGCCACAGTGAGGAGATTGCGAAAAAGATTTCTTTTTTTCATAAGGCCTGTCGCAGCACCGGTTGTTCAGACATCGATTTTCGAACGTCGGGAGGCACCTGACGTTGCGAAAGGGGCTCTAATGTGATGAGCAGCCTCGCCGATCGAGAGGTCAAAGCCATCTCGATGACGAATCCGCCCGCTCGCAAGGGGCCACCGGACTTGCATTTACCCGCATACGCCTTGTCGGGCAAATGCCGCAACGGTCTTTGCCCCCTCGTGAAATGACGCAGGCCTCACCACATAGTGAGCTTGACCTTTGGAGAGACGACGAATGCTTGCGCGACTTGCCCTGGTTCTCACCCTTCTCGCCGGCGCCATAACGGGCGCCGCGGCGCAGGAGCCGGACGTGATCTTCAAGAAATCGACCGTGTGGCGGGCGCTGACCCCCAACGACAAGCTGGCGGTCTACGGGCTCGATGACCCGAAGGTCGAAGGCGTCGCCTGCCATTACACGGCGCCGGAGCGGGGCGGGGTCGCTGGCACATTCGGCGTCGCCGAGGAGGTCTCGGACATTTCGCTCTCCTGTCGCCAGACCGGCCCGATCCGTTTCAAGGAGAAGTTCGTGCAGGGAGACGAGGTTTTCAGCGAGCGCCGGTCGCTCATCTTCAAGCGGATGCACATCGTGCGGGGCTGCGACGCGAAGCGCAACACGCTGGTTTATATGGTGTATTCCGACCGCCCGATCGAAGGCTCGCCGAAAAATTCGACCTCGAGCGTGCCCCTGATGCCATGGGGCGCGGAAGCACCCCCAAGATGCGGCGAATGGGTGACGGGATAACTTACTTCGTGCAGGTGATGGAGACGGGCTGGGGCGTTGCGGAGAGGGCCACCTTCTGAACCGACCCGGTCACGTCTCCGGCTTCGACCTGCCTGAACGAGGTGGCGCGGACGTACCCTTGCGCCTCGCACCACGTATCGGCTACCGCCTGGCCGCAGGTATGGCCCGACACCAGGCACTCGGCGACCTCGTAGCCGTCATGAGCCGGAACCAGAAAAGTCTCTTCCCCGACAGGGGCCGCGGTCGACGAGGCCTTGCTGCTCTTCGGCACGAAGGTCAGGGAAGCGACCGAAAGGAGCACGGCAGTGCCCAACCCGAGCATGGCGTATGCGCGGCGCATGGATGACCTCATCGTCTTGAACTCGTGTCGGATTGTCGTCGGTCGGCGTGAATAAAGCTTAAACGTGGCTGTCAATTCGTCGTTTCATCGCGGCGTCAAAAAAATTTTTGCGCCCGCGACGGAACCTTGACGCGACCTCCCATTAAAGGCATTGATTTCACATGAAAACGGCATCGATCCTGATTTCCCGGATTATTTGCAGCTAGCGCACCCGCTGGCTGGAGCCGTCTCGTTCTCATTTCACAGATCGAAACCATCCTCCGGCCCTCGGCCCGAAGAGGTATGGACATATGGCGCCCACGCTCAGGCTCCACAACACGCTGACCCGCTCGAAGGACGTCTTCGTCCCCATCGACGATAAAAACGTGCGCCTCTACGTCTGCGGTCCGACGGTCTATGATTACGCCCATATCGGCAACGCGCGACCGATCATCGTCTTCGATCTCCTGTTCCGTCTGTTGCGGGTGATCTATGGGCCGGACGCGGTGACGTATGTGCGCAACATCACCGATGTGGACGACAAGATTAACGCCCGCGCGGCGCGCGATTTTCCCGACCTTCCGCACAACGACGCGATCCGCCTCGTGACGCAGAAGACCGAGGAGCAGTTTCACGCCGACATACGTGCCCTTGGCGTGCTGATGCCGGACGATGTCAACGAAACCGGCAAGCCGCTGCGTTTTGTCGAGCCGCGCGCGACCGAGCACATCGCCGAGATGCGCCAGATCATCGAGCGCCTGATTGCACGCGGCGTGGCCTATGTGGCCGAGGACCACGTGCTGTTCAGTGTCGAATCCATGGCGAGGCTGCCGAAGGTTCCGAAATACGGGGCGTTTTCCAAACGCTCGCTGGACGAACTTCTGTCCGGCGCGCGCGTCGACGTTGCACCCTACAAGCGCGACGCGATGGACTTCGTGTTGTGGAAACCATCCGGCCCGCACGACCCGTCCTGGCCATCTCCCGGCGGCATCGTAACGCCTGGGCGTCCGGGGTGGCACATCGAGTGCTCGGCGATGGCGTGGAAGCATCTGGTCAAGGCTTTCGAGACAAGGCTCACATGCGAGGATGCCGATGAGCGGGAGACCTTCGACATCCACGGCGGCGGCATCGATCTCGTCTTTCCCCACCACGAGAACGAGATCGCCCAATCATGCTGCGCCTTCGACACGGCGCGGATGGCGAATGTCTGGATGCATAACGGCTTCCTGCAGGTCGAGAGCGAAAAGATGTCGAAATCGCTCGGAAATTTTTTCACCATCCACGACCTGTTGAAAGACTGGCCCGGCGAGGTGCTGCGCTTCAACATGCTGCGCACGCATTACCGCCAGCCCATCGATTGGACGGAGCGGGGATTGGAGGAAAGCGCGAAGACGCTCGATCGCTGGTACGGTCTTGCGGTCGACGGTGAGGCAACCGGCTTGTCGGCTCAGATCATCGATGCGTTGGCGGATGATCTCAACACGCCGAAGATGCTCGCAGAGCTGCATCTGCTCGACGGGGAGGGTGCTCATGACGAACTCGGTGCCAATCTCCGCGCCCTCGGCTTCCTGACCGAGAGCGCTGCGGCCTGGAACAGCCGCAGGCAGGTCGCGCTGTCCGTCGATCCCGCGACGGTCGACGCGCTCATTGCCGCCCGCGTCGCCGCCCGGGCCGCGAAGAACTGGTCGGAATCCGATCGTCTGCGCGACGAGATCGTGGCTTTGGGTGTTGTGCTGATGGACAACAAGGACGGCACGACCACGTGGGAGGTTGCGCGATGACTTTCATCAAAACCTCCACCGTCCACGCACCCGCAATCGTCAATGCATCCTCCGCCGTCATGGCCGGGCTTGACCCGGCCACCCACGTCTTTGCGACGGCGGGCGTCGAACGCGTGGGTACCCGGGCCCGGCATGACGACCCGAGTTCTCATAATCGCGAGGTTGCATGCTGATGGGACAATCTCTCCCCAAACCCGGCCTCCGCCCATTCTTGCCCGCCGACGTTCCGCTGCTGGCCGAGATCTTTCGCGCCAGCATCGAGGAATTGACGGGCGACGATTACAGCGAGGCGCAGCAGGAAGCCTGGGCGTCGCGAGCGGACGACGAGAATTTCGAAAAGCGCCTGTCGGACGCGCTGACGCTCGTCGCCACGATGGATGGTTCGCCGCTGGGTTTTGTGTCGCTGAAGGACAACACCCACATCGACCTCTTTTTCGTCCATCCCGCAGTTGCGAGGCAGGGCGTCGGCGCGATGCTGTACGACGCCGTCGAAAAGCTCGCCACCGCGCGGGGCGCGCAGCGTCTCACCGCGGAAGTGAGCGACACCGCGATGCCGTTCTTCCAGAAGCGCGGATTTCAACCGCAGCGCCGCAATACGGTGACTATCGGCGACGAATGGCTTGCCAACACCACCATGGACAAGGTGCTTGCGGCAGCCGCTGAGGGAAGCAAGCCGTCATGAGCAGCGAACGCCTTTATCTCTACGACACCACGTTGCGCGACGGCGCGCAAACCACCGGCGTCAATTTTTCGCTGGAAGACAAGCGCACCATCGCGGGCCTGCTCGACAGGATCGGCATCGATTATATCGAGGGCGGCTATCCCGGCGCCAATCCGCTCGACACCAAATTCTTTGCGGAAAAACCTGTCCTTCGTGCAAAATTCTGCGCTTTCGGGATGACCAAGCGGGCAGGGCGTTCGGCGGCCAACGATCCGGGCATCGCGGCGTTGCTCGACGCCAACGCGGATGCAATCTGCTTCGTCGCGAAGGCGTGGGATTATCATGTCCACGTTGCGCTTGAGTGCACGATTGAAGAAAGCCTCGCGGGCATCCGCGAGAGCATCGTTGCCGCGCGCGACAAAGGGCGCGAAGTGCTGCTCGATTGCGAGCATTTCTTCGATGGCTACAAGGCCAATCGCGAATACGCGCTAGCCTGCGCCAAGGCGGCCTACGAATCCGGCGCGCGCTGGGTGGTGTTGTGCGACACCAATGGCGGAACGATGCCGCATGAAATCGCCGCCATCGTGGCGGAGGTCGCAAAGGTGGTGCCGGGTGCCAGTCTCGGCATCCATGCGCATGACGATTGCGGCTGCGCGGTGGCCAATTCGCTGGCGGCGATCGAGGCTGGAGTGCGGCACGTTCAGGGAACGCTTAACGGGCTTGGCGAGCGCTGCGGCAACGCCAATCTCGTGACGTTGATCGGCGCATTGAAGCTCAAGGATCAATATGCCGAGCGTTTCGATCTCGGGGTGACCAGCGAGGGTCTGAGCCAGCTCACGCATATGTCGCGGCAGGTCGATGAGATCCTCAACCGTCCGGCCAACCGCCACGCGCCTTTCGTCGGCGCGAGTGCGTTCGCGACGAAAGCGGGCATTCACGCATCGGCAGTGCTGAAGGACCCGCGCACTTACGAGCATGTGGAGCCCGAGATTGTGGGCAATACGCGCAAGGTGCTGATGTCGGATCAGGGCGGTCAGTCGAATGTGCTGTCCGAACTGAAGCGTCTCGGGTTCGCGTTGGAAAGAGGCGATCCGCGCGTGTCGCGGGTGCTCGAGGAAGTGAAGCGCAAGGAGGCGGAAGGTTTTGCCTTCGAGGGCGCCGACGCTTCCTTCTACGTTCTGGTGAAACGCATGCTCGGCGAAGTGCCGGCCTTCTTTCACGTCGAGCGGTTCTCGGTGAACGTGGAGCGCCGCTACAACGCGGTGGGCGAACTCGTGATGGCCTCGGAGGCGATCGTCAAGGTCCGTGTCGGCGACGAGGTGTTGATCTCGGCTGCGGAAGGCAACGGCCCCGTCAACGCCCTCGACGTAGCGTTGCGCAAGGATCTGGGGAAGTATCAGGATCTCATTCAGGATCTCGAACTCACCGATTACAAGGTGCGCATCTACCAGGGTGGCTCCGACGCGGTGACGAGGGTTCTCATCGAATTCACGGATGGCGACGGCGAGAGCTGGACGACCATCGGCGTCTCACCCAACATCATCGATGCGTCGTTCCAGGCTTTGACGGATTCGATCGTCTACAAGCTCCTGCGAAGCGGCGCGGTGCTGTAGCGGGCGCTAACTCTCCTCCCCCTGCGGGGAGGAGTGGGAGGTGGGGGTGGTAGGGCAGGTGAGGCTTCGGAGTGAGATGCTGTACATCCCACGGCATCATGATGGTGTCGCAAGCGCTCCGTCTTTTCGACCCCCACCCTGACCCTCCCCGCAAGGGGGAGGGAAGGCGTTCACTGCTAAAACCGCTGCTCGATCACGTCTTCGTTTCGCACCACGCCGACCCTGCGCGAGAAGGCGTCGAGCATCGGCATGATGTCTTCGACCCTCTCTGCGACGAGGTAGCTGAGTTCGAGGCCGGGACGGATGAAGCCCTGGTCGCGCATGTGGGCGAAAAGCGTCAGCAGCGGCTTCCAGAATCCCTTCGTGTTGAGCATCAGGATGGGCTTGGTGTGGCGCCCGAGCTGCGCCCAGGTCATCTGTTCCACCAGCTCCTCGAGGGTGCCGATGCCGCCCGGGAGCGCCACGAACGCGTCGGCTTTCTCGAACATCAGGCGCTTGCGCGTGTGCATGTCGGGAACAACGATGGTCTCCTGCACGTCGTCCAGCAGCTTCTCGCGGGATTTCAGGAAGTCGGGAATAATGCCCGTCACATAACCGCCGTGGTCGAGAACGGATTGGGCGATGGTGCCCATCAACCCGACATTTCCGCCCCCATAGACCAGCCTGACGCCGCGCTCGGCCATCTCCCGGCCCAATGCCAGCGCGGTCTCCGCGAATATCGGATCGTCGCCGAAGCCGGAGCCGCAATAGACACACACGGACTTGATTTCTGACATGGTTCGCGTGTCGATTTGCATGGCTGTCCGGCTCGATTCGTAGGGCATTATTATTAATCCTTATGACCGTAGCCTTTTGAAAGATAAACGGTTTAAATGTACGAAAGTGCCCGTTAGAGAAAAGGCGTTATGGCAATCGAAAGACCCGTTGCGGGGAATATCGTCATCATCGGGGCGGCTGCAATTGCCGTCGTGGTGGTGTTGCTCGGCGTTCTCAACTGGGACACTTTGCTCGGTCGACAGACACCAGATAATGCGCCTGTGACAATGTCGCAACCGGCATCCGCCCCGCCGGGCGGCACCGCGCCCGCGCCGAGTGGTGCGGCGCCTGCGACCTCGGGCCAAAACCAGCCACCCCCGGCGGCTTCCGTTGTTCCCCAGCCGGCCCTTGCCGCTGCGACGCCGGCTCCATCGCCGGAGGCGATCGCGCCAAGTTTCGACATCGTCCGGGTCGAGCCGAATGGCGACAGCGTCATTGCCGGCCGGTCCGCACCCGGCGCCACCATCGAATTGCTGCGCAACGATCAGGTGCACGCGAAGACCGTTGCGGATAATTCGGGCCTGTTCGCCTTCACGCCTCCGCCGCTGCCCTCCGGGTCGCACAAGATCGTGCTGCAATCCATCGCCCCTGACGGCAAGCGTCAGCGCTCCAAGGAATCGGTCACGGTCGAAATCAACGGCACGACGCGGCCTTTGGTGGCTCTCGTGGCGCCTGATAAACCCACCGTCCTTCTGTCCAATCCGGAACCGGCGCCCGGGCCGAAATCCGCCGAGGCTGCTCCCGCGCCGGGCCAGCCGCCGCAGCAGCAGGCGAACGCCACCCCCAATGGCGCCTCGCCCGCGGCGCCTGCGCCCCAGGGGGCTTCCGCTCCAAGGGCCGAGATCAAGATCATGAGCGTCGAATCGGAGGAGGGGAAGCTCTACGTCTCCGGCGAAGCAGCGCCCGGCTCCACCGTTCGGCTCTACCTCAACGAGAGCTTCATCGCTCCCGGCGGCGCCGGCGGGGACGGAAAATTGTCGTTCGCCATCGCCAGCGGCGTGAAACCTGGGGATTACCGGGTCCGCCTCGACGATGTGGATCCAGTCTCGGGTCAAGTGAAGTCCCGGGCCGAGGTCGGCTACAACGTTCCGGCGATGGTCGCCGAAGCCTCGCCGACCGCGCCCGCGAGGACAACGCCACCGACGGCAAACAGCCCCGGAACTATGCCGACAACCGGCCGCCTGGCCTCCGCTCCCACGGACCAGGCGGAGCTTCCGCCCAACACGGTGGTGATTCCCAACATCGACACCGCCATCGTGACCCGGGGCGACAGCCTGTGGCGCATCAGCCAGCGGATCTATGGCCGGGGCTACCGCTACACGGTGATCTACGGCGCCAACCAGACCCAGATCCGCAACCCCAATCTCATCTATCCCGGCCAGATCTTCGTGCTGCCGAACCACGCGGCCCAGAACACCAACTGAGAGAGTTGTCCCTTTCCGTCATTCCGGGGCCGCGCAGCGGAACCCGGAACCCAGAAACGCTGACGGAAAAAGAAAGGGATCGACGCGTTGCGCCTCATTGGGCATCGTCAACGCGTCTAGGTTCCGGGCTCCGCTCACGCGGACCCGGAATGACGGGATTCTCTCTCCAGGCCGTCACGAAATCGCAGGGTGAATTCTCCTGCGGGATCGCTTATATGCAGGGCCGGCACTTTTGAACGGAACCAAACAATAATGTCCCCGCCAAAGGCGGTGCCCGCGAAGCCCGCGGACGCCCTCAATCCTCCCGGCCTGCTCGCCACCGTCAGCAAATTGTGGCCCTATCTGTGGCCCCATGGACGTCGCGATCTCCAGCGGCGGGTCTTCCTGGCTTTCGGCCTTTTGATCGTCGCCAAAGGCGTCACCATGGTGACGCCGTTCGCATTCAAATGGACGACCGACGCGCTCGTGGCGGTTTCGGGTTCCGCAGGCGCGGCGACGCAGGCGGCCACATCCGGCGATTGGCTCTGGCGGGCGCCAATCCTGCTCACGATTCTCTACGGCGTCAGCCGCGTCCTCATGGCGTTGCTGACGCAAATCCGCGACGGCCTGTTCGCCAAGGTGGCGATGCACGCGGTGCGCAAGCTCGCGCTGCAAACCTTCGAGCACATGCACCGTCTGTCGCTCCGCTTCCATCTCGAGCGCAAGACCGGCGGGTTGACGCGCGTGCTGGAGCGCGGCCGCGAGGGCATCGAGGAATTGTCTCGGCTGGTCGTCCTGACGCTGCTGCCGACGATTTTCGAGTTCGCGCTCGTGCTGGGAATCCTCGCGTGGGAATTCGACTGGACCTATTCGGCGGTCGTGCTCGGCATGGTGGTGGTCTACCTGGCCTACACGTACCAGGCCACCGAATGGCGCATGTCGATCCGGCGCCGCATGAACGAATCCGACACCGACGCCAACACCAAGGCGGTGGATTCGCTGCTCAATTACGAGACGGTGAAATATTTCGGAGCCGAGGCGCGCGAAGCCATCCGCTATGACCGGTCGATGGAGCGCTACGAGAAAGCTTCCACCGAAACCTACACGTCGCTCGCGGTGCTCAATGCCGGCCAGGCGGTGATCTTCTCCATCGGCATGACCATCGTGATGGTGCTGGCGGCGCGCGACATCATGGCGGGCCGCGTGTCCATTGGCAGCTTCGTGCTGGTCAACGCGATGCTGGTCCAGCTCTACATTCCGCTGAACTTCATGGGCATGCTCTATCGCGAGATCAAACAGGCGCTCATCGATATCGACGACATGTTCAAGATCCTCCAGCGCAACCCCGAGATCGAGGACAGGCCGGGCGCCAGGCCGCTGCACATCTCGCAAGGTGTCGTGCGGTTCGAGGACGTGCATTTCGCCTACAACCCGGAGCGCGAGATCCTGAAGGGCATCAGCTTCGAGGTCCCGGCGGGTCACACCATCGCCATCGTGGGTCCCTCGGGCGCCGGCAAGTCGACGATCTCGCGGTTGCTGTTCCGTTTCTACGAACCCTCGAGCGGGCGCATTCTCATCGACGGACAGGATATCGCCGAGGTGCAGCAGGCGAGCCTTCGCAAGGCGATCGGCATGGTGCCGCAGGATACCGTCCTGTTCAACGACACCATCGGCTACAACGTCCAGTACGGCCGCTGGGACGCCGCGGCCGAGGACATCAAGGAAGCGGCTCGCCTGGCCCAGATCGACCGGTTCATCGGCTACCTGCCGGAGGGTTATGAGACGCCGGTGGGCGAGCGCGGCCTCAAGCTCTCGGGCGGCGAGAAGCAGCGTGTCGCCATTGCCCGCACGATCCTGAAAGGGCCGCCGGTGCTCGTTCTCGACGAGGCGACGTCGGCGCTGGATTCCTTTACCGAGAAGGAAATCCAGGACGCTCTCGATCGCGTCAGCCGCGGCCGGACCACGCTGGTGATCGCCCATCGCCTGTCCACCATCATCGGCGCCGACGAGATCATCGTGCTCGATCACGGTCAGATCGTGGAGCGCGGCACCCATACGAGCCTGCTGGCCTCGGGCGGCGTTTACGCCGCCATGTGGAACCGCCAGCGCGAAGCCGAGAAGGCGCGCCAGACCCTCAAGCGGGCCGAGGAAGAGGAGCGCAGCGAGATCGCCGCTCCGGCGCTCTGACGGCGGTAGGCCTGCCGAACCCCGCCATTCCCGGCTCCGCCGTTGCCGCGCCGGAATGACGGTGCGCGACGGCGGCCGGCTTGACGGCAGGCTCCGCCCCTGCCATCCCCCCTCATCGCAAAAGGGCCAGACCACATCATGAGCGACATTCTCGAATCGATCCGCCGCATCGTGGTTCCGATCCACAAGGAAGGCTACGTCTTCATCCTGATCGCGCTGGTGGCGTCGATTCTGCTCGGCGCTCTGTGGTCGCCGCTGTACTGGATCGGCGGAATCCTCACCGTGTGGGTGTGCTATTTCTTCCGCGATCCGCCGCGCGTCACACCGGTGCGGGACGGTCTCGTGGTCTCGCCGGCCGATGGCCGCGTCAGCCTCATCACCACGGCGGTGCCCCCGGTGGAGCTTAACCTGCCGCAGGAGCCGATGACCCGCATATCGGTCTTCATGAACGTGTTCGATTGCCACGTGAACCGCTCGCCGGTCGCCGGCCGCATCACGCAGATCCTCTACACGCCGGGGCTTTTCCTGAACGCCGAACTCGACAAGGCCAGCGAGGACAATGAGCGCAGCGCCCTCGTCATCGATACCGGCAGCGTCAAGATCGGCGTCGTGCAGATCGCCGGCCTGGTGGCGCGGCGCATCGTGTCGTTCGTCAAGACCGGCGATGCCCTCTCGGCCGGCGAACGCTTCGGTCTCATCCGTTTCGGCTCCCGGGTCGATGTCTACGTGCCGCTTTCCACGCAGGTCCTGGCCGGTCTCGGACAGACGGCGATTGCAGGCGAGACCGTGCTGGCGGATCTCCACGTGAAGGAGCCTGCCCGCCAGTTTCGGGTCGGCTGAGGCCCGGCCGGAAAGGCCGGTCTCCTTGCCGCTCGACCGGCCAACCCCTAGGTTCTCTTCATGAGCGATCTTTTTCCCCCCTTCGCGCCCGATCCGGACGAGCCCCGCAGGCGCCTGTTCAAGCCGGTGCCGTTCCGCGTCATCGTTCCCAATATCATCACGCTCATCGCCCTCTGCCTCGGCCTGACGGCGATCCGGCTGGCCTTCGAGGGCCGGTTCGAGCCGGCGGTCATCGCCATCGTGGCGGCGGCCGTGCTCGATGGGGTGGATGGCCGGATCGCCCGTCTCCTGAAGGGCACGTCCCGGTTCGGCGCCGAGCTCGACAGCCTCGCCGATTTCGTCAATTTCGGCGTGACGCCGGCGCTCATTCTCTACAGCTTCGTGTTGAAGGATCTGAAAGCCCTGGGCTGGATCGCCGTTCTCGTCTTCGCCATCGCGATGGTGCTGCGGCTGGCGCGCTTCAACGTGATGATGGACGATCCGAACCGCCCGGATTGGCAGAAGAACTTCTTTACCGGCATGCCGGCCCCCGCCGGCGCGGTCACGTCGCTGCTGCCGCTCTATCTGTCGTTCCTCGGCATCCCCATGGACAATGCGGCCCCGGTGGTGCTGGTTTATCTGCTGGGTCTCGCGTTCCTGATGGTTTCGACGATCCCGGTCTATTCCGGCAAGACCTTGGGCAAATCCGTCCCGCGCCACTGGGTGCTGCCGATCTTCGTGCTGTCGGTCGCGGGCTTCGGCCTGCTGGTGAGCTTCCCGTTCGAGGTGCTGACCGGCATCACCCTCGTGTTTCTCGGCACGATCCCGTTGGGTGTCATGCGGTATCGCCGCCTTGCACGGGATCACGCGAGCAACCCGCCGGAGCCGGTGCCGGTGGTGCCGCCGCTGCCCTGATCTGCCGCCGATTGTGGCGCCGAACCATCGACGCCCTATGATCATCCTCACCGAGCAAGCCTAAGAGTTGGAGAATATCGTGGCGTCCTCCTCAGAGACCGCATCGTCGAGCTGGCGGCCCAAACTCGTGCTCGCCTCGGCGTCGCCGCGACGGCTCGCCTTGTTGCAGCAAGGCGGCATCGAACCCGATGCGCTGCTCCCGGCCGACGTGGACGAGACGCCGCTGAAATCCGAAAACCCGCGCCAGCTCGCCAAGCGCCTGGCGCGCGAGAAGGCCGAGGTTGCCCGCAAGGCCGCACGCCACAATGAAGGCTTGCGTGAGGCCTTTATCCTGTCGGCCGATACGGTGGTGGTGGCCGGCGGACGCATCATGCCCAAGGCCGAAGTGGTGGACGAGGCGGCGGCCTGCCTGCGCATGCTGTCAGGGCGGGCGCACCGGGTGTACACCTCGGTCTGCCTCGTCACTCCCAGGGACGCCATCCGCGAACGCATGGTCGAGACCCGGGTGCGCTTCAAGCGGCTTTCAAAGGATGAATTCGACGGTTACCTCGCATCCGGCGAATGGCGCGGCAAGGCGGGCGGCTACGCCATCCAGGGCCTTGCCGGCACCTTCGTCATCAAGCTTGTCGGATCCTATTCCAACGTGGTGGGTTTGCCGCTCTACGAGACGGTGGCGCTCCTCGACGGGGAGGGATACCCGGTGCGGTTCAGCTGGCTTAATGCGGCGTGACATGAAAGCGCCCAAGAACCCCGCCAACGAGAACGATCCGGCGATCCCGGCGGAGAAATGCCCGATCTGCGGGCAGCCTGCCACAATCGCCCATCGGCCGTTCTGCTCGAAGCGCTGCGCCGACGTCGATCTCAACCGCTGGCTCACCGGCCGCTACGCTATTCCGGCGGTCGAAGACGACGAAGACAAGGACGACGGAGACCTCCCCGAATGAGGCGCCTTTTTCCTCAAGCTTGTGGCTGAACAGCGCTGGACATGAGCTCCGGCTCTGACTATACAACCGGCCTCTGACGCCATCGGCCCCAAGCCGTCCGTGTCCGCCCAGGTAGCTCAGTTGGTAGAGCATGCGACTGAAAATCGCAGTGTCACTGGTTCGATTCCAGTCCTGGGCACCATATCTCTTTCTTGATATTGAAATCATTGACTTTTGCTCAATTCCCCACCGGGATCATGCGAGATCAAAAGTGGGGGCCGCCTGTTCTCGTCCAAGCGCTGGTGGCGACGTGAGTGCCCAGCTACCGCAAGGCGCCTTCGGTTCGAAATGTCTCGGCGACGAAGGTTGCGATGAACTCCGTTTCTCCCGACCACGTCTCGTTGAGTGCTGCGAGTGAGAGCGTGCGCGGCGGGATGGGAGGCTCGGCCTCGAACCGACAGATTCGATCGGCCACGTCATCCCGCACGATGGCGGGTGTCATGACGGCAAACCCGAGTCCCGCAGCGACCAATTCGCTGGTGACGGACAGCGAATTGCAACCACTCAGCGATTTTGGAACGCACTGGCCGGAATCGAACCATTGGCGAATGGTCTTGCCGATGGTCGAGATCTCGGGCTGGGTAAAAATCGGCTCGTCGACGAGATCGGAGGGAGTCAATGTCTTTCCGGCGAGTTGGTGCGATGCGGGCCCGACCCATGCCAGGTCGACTTCGCCGAGCGGATAAACGGTGATTCCTTCCGCGGCGACCGCATCGGTGGTGATGGCGACATCGAGTTGCCGGTCATCGAGCTGCCGAAGCAGCATCGCGCCGACGTCGACCGCAAGCTCAATCCTTAAATCGGGCCGGCTGGCGTTAAGCTGGCGGATGAGGCCGGGCAGAGCCAGGTGCGCCACGGTTTCCACGACCCCCAATCTCAGCAGGCCCCGCAGCTTTCCGATATTCGCGCCGTCTTGAATCTCGCGCGCCAGCGACAGCATCGTTTCGGCTTGCTGGCGGATGGCCTTGCCGGTTTCGGTAAGCCTTGCCCTGCCGCCTGTGCGGTCGAAGAGCGCGCAGCCGAGTTCCCGCTCCAATTCGCGGATGCGTCCTGAAACCGACGGCTGCGTGACGCAGAGTTGGCGCGCGGCGGCGTGGAACGAGCCCAGCCGGGCGATCCAATAGAACGTCTCGATCTGCGCGAGGGTGAGCCGCATGATAGGAAAAACCTATCAGCTTGCGTCGCGAATACAATTGGGCCGATCGAACGCGATATGTCAGCCTTCTCGAAACCGCTGCGCCCGGCAGCGGAGGCCAGCAGGGAATGCATGACCCATCGAAGCTACCGGATCGGCATAGACATTGGCGGGACTTTCACCGACATCGCATTGGTCGATGATGCGGGGACGGTCGAGATCAGGAAGGTTGCATCGACGCCGGACGATTACAGCCGTGGAATTGCGAGCGGTCTTGGTGAGCTAATCACCGATCTCGCGATCGACCCCAGGGAGATCACTGGCATCGTCCATGCCACGACGGTCGCCACCAACACGATTCTGGAGTTCAAAGGTGCGCTCACCGGCCTTGTGACGACAGCGGGGTTTCGCGATGTTCTGGAACTACGTCGCTTGCGCGTCCCGGTTCTGTACGATCTGCAATACGACAAGCCTCCGCCGCTGGTTCCGCGGCGTCTCAGGTTGGAGGTGAGCGAACGGCTCGGACCCGACGGCAGAGTCAGGATTCCGCTATGCGAGGACGACGTGGTTCGCGCGGCGGAGCGTTTTCAGGCTGAAAACGTGGAGGCGGTGGCGATCAGCTTTCTCCACGCCTATGCGAATGCGGCGCATGAGTTGCGCACGGAAGAGATCCTGCGCGACATCCTTGGCGAGCGTGTCTACATCTGCCGCGGCTCTGAAATCCTGCCGGAAATCCGCGAATACGAGCGAACCTCCACCGCGGTGGTGAACGCCTATGTGGGTCCGGTCATCCGCAACTATGCGGATGCGCTGGCCGGAAGATTGGCTGCCATCGGCGTTGATGCGCCCATCGAGATGATGCATTCCGGGGGCGGAATCATGCCCCTTGCGGCGTCGGTCAGACGCGCCGCATCGCTCGTGGAATTGGGTCCGGCGGCCGGCGTGATCGCTTGCGCCCGGCTGGTGCGCGGCGAGAGAAGCGGCGCCAACATCATCTCGTTCGACATGGGTGGTACGACGGCGAAAGCGGCGTTGATCGAGAACGGAGAGGCGGCGCGCACGGATGAATACGAGGTCGGCGCTGGGATCAACCTGTCGAGCAAGCTCGTGAAGGGCGGCGGATACCCGATCAAGATGCCGTTCATCGATGTGTCGGAGATCGGCGCCGGGGGCGGCAGCATCGTTGCGCTCGACGGACTCTTCCGTGTGACGGTGGGTCCCGAAAGCGCCGGGGCGGCGCCTGGGCCGGTCTGCTACGGGCGGGGTGGCACGCGCCCAACGCTCACCGACGTGTTCGTAACGCTGGGCTACATCAACAACGACGACGCTCGCCGGCGGTTCCATCAAGGTCGATGCCGATGCTGGACGCGAAGCACTCCGGCGCCAGATTGCGGACCCGCTCGGGCAGGATGTGATGACGACGGCACGCGGCGTTCTCAGACTCGCGGTCTCCACCATGACGCGCGCCGTCAAGGCCGTGTCGACCTATCGGGGACGTGATCCGCGCGACTTCACGCTCGTCGCTTTCGGGGGCAACGGCCCGGTCGTCGCGGCCGATATCGCAGCGGCGCTCGGCATCCGCCGCATCATCGTGCCTGTCGCCGCGGGTGTGTTTTCGGGGTTCGGTCTGCTGCGCTCGGATGTCGAGCAGGAATTCGTACAGCCCGTGTTGGTCGATGCCGCGCAGTTTTCGCCCGGGAGGTTGTCCGAGTTGGAGGCGGACCTGCGCGCACGTGCCTTCGACACGTTGTCTCGGGCGGGCTACCAGACAACCGACGCCGAGTGTCGCTTCAGCGCAGACCTGCGCTATTTCGGGCAGGCATACGAGCTTAATATCCGCTCCGATGCGGCGGGCGCCATCGACGAGTTGGTGGAAGGCTTTCATCGCGAGCACGAGCGCACCTACGGTCATCGCTCAAGCGGGGATCCGGTGCAGATCGTCAATGTACGACTGAGCGTCAGGGTGCCGATGGCGTCGAAAATCTCGCGCTTCGCCGCGGCTCCCGCCTTCGAGCGGTGCGACCGGCTTGTGGCGTTTGCAGAACGTGCCGTGATGACCGCGGTCATCGGCCGAGAGGCACTCGACAGACAGCCCCGAAATGGGCCTTTCATCATCGAGGATTATGATTGCACCTCGGTGGTGCCACCGAACGCGGCGGCGTCGCTGGATTCGTTCGGCAATGTCGAGATCGAGGTCACACCACAATGAGCTCCGTCGATCCCATCACCCTGGAAGTAATCCGCAACGGACTTTCGTCGATCGCGGACGAGATGGCGCTTATCATCATGCGAAGCGCATATTCGCCGGTGGTGCGTGACATCATGGATTACTCGACGGGCCTTTGCGATCGAGAGGGCCGCATCATCGCCCAGGGATTAACTCTGCCGATTCAGCTCTGCTCATTCCCGCGTGTCATGCGGTTCCTGAAAGAGCGGTTCGGCAAGGACCTCAAGCCCGGCGACATCTTCATCACCAACGACCCATATGGCTCGGGCGGGCAGCATCTGCCCGATATTTATGTTTTGAAGCCGATCTTCCATCGCCGATGCTCTGGTAGGCTATGCCGCGACCGTTGCGCATCACACCGATCTCGGCGGCATCGTGCCGGGGAGCGTTGCGATTTACGCCACGGAAATTCAGCAGGAGGGCTTGCGCATCCCGCTGATGAGATTGCACGAGGGTGGCAGTCCCAACGGCACCTTGCTCGGCCTGATCGAGGCCAATACGCGACAGCCGGTGGAGGTGCTGGGAGACCTGCGCGCGCAGATTGCCGCGTGCGCGACTGCCGAGAAAGGATTGATCGCGCTCGTCAAGCGCTACGGCGCCGACTTTTCCACCTATGTGGAGGCTCTGCACGCGCACGCGGAGGCGATGATGCGGGAGACGATCCGCGAATTGCCCAATGGCGTGTATGTGGGCGAGGACTTCCTCGACGGACTGGGCGAGAACCCGCAGCCCATCCGCATCCGCGCCACGGTCACGATCGCCGACGACACCATCGACATCGATTTTAACGGCACCTCCGGTCAAGTGGCGGCAAGCATCAACTGCCCGATCTCGTTGCCTGAATCAGCGGCGTTCACTGCGATCCGCTGCCTGTCGCGCCGCGACATTCCCAATTGCGACGGCTATCTGAGGCCGATCACGGTGCGGGCGCCGGAAGGATGCCTTCTCAATCCGCTGTTCCCGGCCGCGTGCGGCGCGCGCGGAGTTGTCGGCTACCGTGTGTTCGACACGATCATGCAGGCGCTCGCCAAGGTCGTTCCCGAACGTGCCATCGGCGGCTCGGAGGGAGGACCTTTCCTGATGGCCGCCGGCGGCACTTTCCAGGGCCGTCAGTTCGTCCTCAACGAAATGCTCGTCGGCACGTGGGGCGCCCGTGCAGATCGCGACGGAATTGAGGGCATTTCCAATCCGGCCGCCAACATCTCCAACCAGCCGATCGAAATGATCGAGGCCGAAATGCCCGTGGAGGTCGTGCGCTATGGGCTCGTCCCGGATTCGGGCGGCCCGGGTCGCAATCGCGGTGGCATGGCTTTCATACGCGAGTTCCGGTTCCATCAGGAAACCAGCTTCAACCTCCGCGGCGATCGACGCGATCATCCGCCCTACGGCATCGAAGGTGGCGGCACGGGCGCGCCGTCCGCGCATATTCTCGTCTCACCGGACGGCACCGAATGCCTGTTGCCGACGATGCCGATGCGGGCTTTCACCGCAAAGGCCGGTGACGTATTCCGGCTCGTTGGCGCGGGGGGTGGCGGTTACGGCGCGCCCTTTGAACGCGATCAGGCTCGAGTGCTGGCCGATGTGGTAGAAGAAAAAGTAACCGTGGGCGGTGCGGCGCGCGACTATGGCGTCGTCGTCGATCCAACCACGTTCACCATCAACGAGGCGGCCACACGGGCGTTGCGCTCGGGCGCGATCAAGAAAGCAGCAGAATGAAGCACGGAGTCGCGGCCCTCAATGCGCCACTGATCGGCATCGCGGGCGGGCGTTCCCGAATAGAGACGCCGGCATTGCTGCTCGACGCGGAGGCGTTCCACGCCAACGTCGATACGCTGGCGGTCATGGCGGCGGCGAACGGGCTCGGTGTGCGTCCGCACGCCAAGTCGCATAAATGCAGCAATATCGCGCGCGTTCAGCTGGCGGCAGGCGCTGTGGGAATTGCGTGCGCCAAACCGGGCGAATTGCTGGCGCTGTTCGACGCAGGGATCGTCAGTTTGATGCTGACGGCGCCGGTGGCGAGCGCACGCAAAATCGAGCGCCTGGCGCAGGCCGCTGCACGCGGCGCAAAGCTTACGGTCGTGGTCGATCGCGCCGACCTGATTGCCGCATACGGCGCCGCTGCGCGGGAGGCGGGTTCGACAATCGCCGTGTTGATCGATTGCGATACCGGTCTCGGCCGAACCGGCGTCACAATCCCCGATGCCGCGGTTGCGCTTGCCCGCGCCATCGTCGACGAGGAGGGGCTGACTTACGCGGGGATCCAGGCCTATGCGGGTCAAGTGCAGCATGTCTTCGACTACGAAGAGCGCCGTGTCGCCAATCGCGTTGCCAATAACCGCCTGAGAGCCATGATCGACGCGCTGAATGCGGCGGGATTTCCGCCGGAGATCGTTAGCGGTGGGGGCACCGGCAGTCACGCGCTGGACTTCGAGGACAAGATCCTGACCGAAGTGCAGGCGGGCTCATACATCTTCATGGACGAGGCTTATCGGCCGGTCGAAAGGGAACGCGCAGGCGGTGAGATTTTTCGGTTTGCGTTGTTCGTCGCCGTTACGGTCACGGCTCATAGCGCCAATGGCGAGGCCATCACCGACGGCGGCACCAAGAGTTTCGCGGTGGATGGTCCGCCGCCGCGCGCCTTCATCGACGGTGTCGAGATCGGGACGATCGTCTGGGCCGGCGACGAATTCGGCCGCCTCAAAACATATGAGGGTTTTGCCCCGCCGCCTGCCGGAACGCGCCTGGAATGCACCGTGCCGCATTGCGATCCGACCTCCAACCTGCACGACGTGATCCACCTGATGCGGGGCGACAGCCTCGAGGCCATCTGGCGGATCGAAGGACGCGGTCTCTCGGATTGAGACTTCATCGCTTTACATTGCACCGGAACTTCCATCGAAAAAACGCTGTCCCGTTGAAGTCCAAGCTCCTATCAAGTACACGATGTCATGAATTCGGGGCTCGAAAATTGAAACAAGCATTGAGAATCGTCGCCATTCTTGGATTTGGCCTGCTTGTCACGGCATGTGACAAATGTGGTAATGCCAACTTCAACACCCCGCAATTCTGCGGCAATGCGCCGGCCGCGAAGTAACATCCTGGTGCTCTGAAGTCCCATGTCGCGCTGGTGCAAAGCGACGGAGCGTCTCGTGATGCGATGGAGCGGAGTGGCCGGATCCCACGTAGCAGCGATCCTGCTGATCCTCTCGTTTCTTTCCGGAGTCCCCGCCATGGCGTCTGACGATATCGCGCTCATCCAAGCCGCCGAACGAGGAGACGAGGGGCTCGTTCGGGAATTGCTGAAAAGCGGCGTAGGGGTGGATTCCCGGGACGAGCGGCAACGCACGGCGCTCCTGGCGGCGACGCAGAACAACCATGTGGCGGTTGCCCGTTTGCTGATCGAGGCCGGGGCGGACGTGAACGCGCAGGACCGGCAGCGCGATAGCGCGTATCTTCTCTCCGGCGCCCAGGGCCATCTCGACATCCTGCGGATGACCCTCGCCCACGGAGCGGACCTTGCCAGCACGAACCGGTATGGCGGCACCGCGCTCATTCCGGCCTGCGAGCGCGGCCACGTGGAGGTTGTCCAGGAGCTGTTGCGCACAGGGATCGACGTCAATCACGTGAACAACCTCGGATGGACCGCACTGATGGAGGCGGTGGTGCTCAGCGATGGCGGAGCGACGCATCAGGAGATCGTCCGCTTGCTGCTGGAGAGTGGGCGAGCCGACCCGAACATTCCCGACAAGGATGGCGTCACCGCGCTCCAGCACGCGCGCCGTCGAGGCTATGCGGTCATCGTCGGGTTGCTTCAAGCCGCAGGCGGGCGCTGAGTCCCACTAGAGCATCGTTTTGAAGAAACGGAGGCGCGGAAAACGCCTCCGTTGAGTATTGCTGTCGATGGTGCGTTTAGAAACCGTCGATCGGGCGGGCGGTGGACGACACCACCATGGGCTCCTGCATCTTGTTGTTCAGAACAACCACCGGCGAGCCGGTCGGCACGCGGTTGAAAAGATCGATGATGTCCTGGTTGAACAGACGGATGCATCCGCTCGACACGGCAGTGCCGATGGATTGCGGTTCCGACGTTCCATGGATTCGGTAAAGCGTGTCCTTGCCGTCCGCGTAAAGGTAGAGAGCGCGCGGTCCAAGCGGGTTGCCCAACCCACCGGGCATGCCGCCCGACCATTTCTTGTTCCGGTCGGGCTCGCGGCGGATCATGTCGTTGGTCGGAGTCCAGCTCGGCCACATGCGCCTTTCGGCCGACAGTGGCGCGCCCACTCCACGCCAATCCTTCCTTGCCGACGCCGATGCCGTAGCGCAGCGCGCGACCGTTTTCGCGCACGAGGTAAAGAAACCGGTTGGTCGTGTCGACGACGATGGTCCCCGGCTGCTCGCGCGTCGGATAGGCGACTTCCTGCCTCAGCAATTCCGTGTCGATGCCCGTGATATCCGTCGCCGGAAGATCGAATTTCTCGTCGGGCCGGGGGCCGTACATGGCGGCGAAGATCGGGTCGGGTCGGGCGATCTGTCCCTGCGGCGGGTTCTGCGCGGTCGAAACGCAGCCGGCAAGAAAAACCGGGACCAGGAGAGCGGCGATGCGGACGCGCTTCGACAAAGACGCACATTGGGACAAGAAGGAAGACATAGTTGTGACTCACCGTTTCTTTGTTTTGAGATCAGCGACAGATCAGCGGGCGTGAACGTCTCTTGTTGAGAGCGGGCAGGTGGCCTGATCGTGAGTGTCCCATGGCGGAATTATGGCGAAGCTTACATGTGGCGTCCGGGACACACTTTGTGGCGAACCTGTGGCACATCAACAGCGCGAGGTGGGAAGGAGTTCCGCTATTCTGCGGTCACGCTTTCGTGGGCGAAATATCGCTGCCGCGCCGAACGGGAACGCGCGGTTGTCTTCCTGATTGAGCCGGACCCGGTGCTTCGGCGTCGGGGGCTTCGAGCTCCGCGATGATCGGACAATCGGGCCGGTCGTCGCCACGGCAATTGTCCGCAAGGTGCCGCAACGTGTCGGCCATGGCCTGGAGCGCCGAGGCCTTGCGCTCGAGGGCGCTGACGTGATCGAGCGCGAGGCGCTTGACATCCGTGCTGGCACGCGATCGATCGCGCCAAAGCGAAACAAGCTCGCCGATCTGTTCGACGGAAAATCCGAGGTCGCGTGCGCGTCTTATGAAGCGCAAATTGTGCACGTCGCTCTCGGAATAAACTCTGTAACCCGCTTGCGTGCGAACGGTCTTGGCGATCAGACCGATGCTTTCATAATAGCGGATCATCTTGGCCGATACACCCGAGGCCTCGGCGGCTTGCCCGATATTCATGCGGTTGCTCCGGTCGTGAGAGGGCCGCGAAAGCGGCGAAGACGCAACGCATTTGCGACCACGAACACGCTCGACAAAGCCATCGCACCAGCGGCGTAGATCGGTGACAGCAGGATACCGTCGAGCGGGTAGAGAACACCGGCGGCGACCGGTATCAGCACGATGTTGTAGACGAAGGCCCAGAACAGGTTCTGGCGAATGTTGCGGATGGTGGCTTTCGAAATCGCGATGGCGCCCACGACCGCGCGCAAATCTCCCGACATCAGCACCACATCCGCGCTCTCGATGGCGATGTCCGTTCCCGTGCCAACCGCCAGACCCACATCGGCGGCAGCAAGCGCGGGCGCGTCATTGATGCCGTCGCCAACGAACGCCACCCTGGCGCCGTCGCGACGCATGGCGTCGATCGCGGCCACTTTTCCGTCCGGCAGCACCTCGGCGTGAACGATGTCGATGCCGACGATCCGCGCGATGGCTTCGGCCGTCCGCCGGTTGTCGCCCGAGATCATCGCAACCTTCAAGCCGAGCGCATGGAGCGACGCAATGGCATCCCGCGTCGTCGGCTTGATCGGATCCGCGACGGCGATGATGGCCGCGAGCTTGCCATCGACCGCAGCATAGAGCGGGCTCTTGCCTTCCTCGCCGAGCCGTGCCGCAACATCCGCGAACGCGTGCGTGTCGAACTCCAAGCCTGCTCATAAGCCTGTCTGCGCCCACCGCGATCTCCCGTCCGGCGACGACGGCCGAGACACCAAAACCTGCCGCCGCCTCAAAGGATGCGGGTGTTTCCAACCCGAGCTCGCGCAACTTTGCGGCGCCGACGATGGCCGCTGCGATCGGATGCTCGGAGCGCGCTTCCACGGATGCAACGAGGCGGAGGACCTCGCTCTCGACAAATCCATCAGCCACAACGAAATCCGTCAGTTCCGGCTGGCCCATGGTCAATGTGCCGGTCTTGTCGAAGGTGACCACCGAGATCTCCTTCAGGCTCTGCAGGGCTTCCCCCCGCCGAAACAGAATTCCCAGTTCGGCGGCGCGTCCGGTGCCGACCATGATGGAGGTCGGGGTCGCAAGCCCCATGGCGCACGGGCATGCGATGATCAGGACCGCGACGGCGTTCACGAGCGCGAAGGTCAGAGCAGGCTCAGGACCGAAGATTGCCCAGGCAGCGAACGTCACCGCCGCCAACGCCATCACGGCGGGAACGAACCAACCGGTGATCCTGTCGACCAAGGTTTGAATCGGCAGCTTCGCGCCTTGCGCCCGTTCCACCATGCGGATGATCTGCGCCAGAACCGTATCGGCGCCGATCTTCGTGGCGCGAAACGTCAAAGCGCCGGACTTGTTGATAGTGCCTCCGATCACGGGAGCGCCGGTCGCCTTCGCAACCGGCGTCGCCTCCCCGGTGATCATGGATTCATCCACATAAGAAGCGCCCTCGACGACGTCGCCGTCGACCGCAATCTTTTCGCCCGGCCGCACCTGAACAAGGTCGCCCAATGCGACCTGTTCGATCGGTATGTCGATGACGTTGCCGTCGCGCTCGACCCGGGCCGTTTTGGGCTGGAGGCCGACAAGCCGTTGGATCGCTTCCGACGTCCGGCCCTTCGCCCGGGCTTCAAGAAAGCGTCCCAGGAGGATCAGGGTGACGATGACCGCCGCAGCCTCGTAATAAACGTTGGCAGTTCCGGGCGGCAGCCATGACGGCATGAAGGTGGCGACGAGAGAGTAGAAATAGGCGGCGCTCGTTCCGAGGACCACGAGTGCATTCATCTCGGGCGCGAGGCGCAGCAAGGCGGGAACGCCGGCGCGGAAAAATCGCCAGCCGGGGCCAAACAGCACCATCGTGGTCAACACGAACTGGATCAGCAGGTTGGCTTTGTGCCCGATCGTCGCCATGACCCAGTCGTGAAAGGCCGGCACGAGATGCGAACCCATTTCGAGAGCGAAGACGGGCGCTGTCAGGAGCGCAGCGACGAGAACCGACCGGGCGAGCACCGCCGCGTCCTCTTCGGAATGCCTGTGGGCCTTCGTGGGAATGGTGGTCAGGGGCGATCTCGCCAGCCGTGTAGCCGGTCGCGGCGACGGCGGCTTTCATGCCCGCGATAGTATCCGTGCCGCCGACGTAGCGCACAGTTGCTCGACCGCTTGCAAGGTTCACCCCAGCGTCCATTACGCCCGGCACCTTTCGCAGGGCCTTCTCGACCCGCGAGACGCAGGACGCGCAGGTCATGCCCCGTATTCCCAGATCGAGAGTGAGATGCTCGTTTGCAGTCTTGCCGTCGGCCACTGGAATCTCCTGGATCATCGCTCAGGATGAACCTTGTAATCCTTCCAATGATGGGAAGGTCAAGCGCGATCCGCAAGGCCCCGGCAGGGGGGCAGGCGCGCTGCCGTTGGAACCGCACCTTGGCCACGCGATTGTTTCGGCACCTTCCGCGGTGTAGATCGGGCAAAAGCCGGTTTATCCGGCGTTGTGTGCGAGCGTCAGGTCCTTATGATCAGCAAGCTATTCTCTCGCCCGGCAGTCGTTCAGTGATGCACTCCGAAAAGCATGGCCGGGTCCTTCGGATCTTGACCTACAACGTCCACCGCTGGCTCGGAACCGATCGCAAGATCGATCCCGAGCGGATCGGCGACGTGATCGCGTCGTGTCAGCCCGATATCGTGGCGTTGCAGGAGGTCCGGGTCGGCAAAATCGACAAGGGCAGGGCGGATCAGGCCGCCATCGTGGCGGACCGTCTCGGCATGGAACTGCATTTCCAGCCCACGATCCGGATTCTGGGGGAGCAATACGGCATTGCGATTCTCACGCGCCACCCCTCGCAGATTGTCAAATCGGGGCGCCTCCCCAGCCTGTCGCCAGGCCCGGCCTTCGAGAAACGCAGCGCGCTCTGGGTTGCGATCGAGGTCGAGGGGCATGCGGTGCAGGTGGTCAATGCGCACCTGTCGCTGCGCTCGCGGGAGCGACGGGCTCAGGCTGCGGCGCTATTGGGGAGCGAATGGATCGGCCACCCCGATTGCGGCGACCCGGCAATCCTGCTGGGTGATTTCAACGCGCCGCCTTATTCGCGCTCCTACCGGCTTTTCGCCGGACGCCTCCGGGATGCGCAACTTTTCAACCCGGTCGGAGAGCCGCAACCGACTTTTCACACCCGCGCCCCGGTGCTGCGACTCGATCACATGTTCGTCACACCCTCGGTCGAGGTGATGAGCGCCGCACCCGTCCGCACGGCTCTTTCGCGGGTTGCATCCGATCATTTTCCCCTTCTGGCCGAGCTGCGCGTGCCCAGCCGGGCGCGTCTCGTCGGAAAGACGCATGCGCGGATTGGCGAAACCGAGTTGCTTTAGGCGAGACGCCTTGCGGTTGCGGTTGCCAAGGTGCCGCACTACGTTCGGGCACTTCTCTCCCCACCACATAAGGGTCTATCCCATGAAGCTCTATCTCTCCCCGGGCGCGTGCTCGCTCGCACCTCACATCGTTGCGCTCGAAGCGGGCTCGAAAGCGACCTACGAGAAGGTCGATCTGCGGGCGAAGAAGACCGAGAGCGGTGCCGATTTCACGGCAATCAACCCGAAGGGCTACGTGCCGGCGCTTGAGCTCGATAACGGCGAGATTCTCACGGAAGTCTCGAATCTGATCCAGTATCTCGCCGATCAGGCACCGGGGAGCGACCTTCTTCCCGAACTCGGAACGCCTGCGCGCTATCGCGTGCTGGAATGGATCGGCTTCATCAGCACCGAGCTGCATAAGGGCTTCGGCCCGCTCTTCAAGCCCGATACGCCGGATGCCTACAAGACGATCGCGGTGGCCAATCTGAACCGCCGGCTGGCTTATCTCGATGAAGTGCTGGCGGGCCGCTCCTACCTCGTCGGCGACCGCTTCACCGTCGCGGACGCTTACCTGTTCACCATCCTGCGTTGGTCCGAGCCGCTGAAATTCGACATTTCGGGCTACAAGAACGTCGTTGCCTATATGGCCCGCGTGGCGAACCGCGAGAAAGTGCGCCAGGCGCTGCAGGACGAAGGCCTCCTGAAGGCAGCCTGATCGGCCGGAGCCTCGCGGGCAGGGGCGTCTGCCCCTTGCCACGCGAGGCTCGGACCGCTAGGCAGCCTGAAAACGGCGCCCATCACCATGCTTCCAGTCTCTGTCTTCATCATCGCCAAGAACGAAGCTGACCGGATCGGCGAAACGATCCGGGCCGTGCGCCACCTCACGGACGATCTGTTGGTGGTCGATTCCGGCTCGACCGATGAGACCCGCAGGATCGCCGCCGAATTGGGTGCGCGTGTCCTCGAAAACAACTGGCAGGGCTACGGCCCGCAGAAGCGGTTCGCCGAGGAGCAATGCCGCCATCCGTGGCTCTTGAACCTCGACGCCGACGAGGTCGTGCCAGTCGATCTGGCGGCTGAAATCGAGCACCTGTTTGCCGCGGGGGAGCCGGCGGCGCAGGCCTACCGCATCCGCATCGCCGAGGTATTCCCAGGCGAGGACGGGCCTCATCCGCTCGCTTACGCGCTGGCGCCGGTGCGCCTCTATCGCGCCGATCACGGGCGGTATTCGCCGTCGCCGGTTCACGATCGGGTCGACCTTCAGCCTGGCACGAAGGTTGCCACGTTGCGCGGCGTCATCCATCACCGCTCGGTTCGCTCTCTCGGCGACCAGCTCCATAAACTCAATCGCTATTCCGATCAGCAGGCGCAGGATCTCGAAGACCGCGGCATTGCCATTCCCACATGGCGCGTGTTCTTCGAATTGCCGGCGGCGTTCGTGAAGGCCTATTTCGGCCGCCGCCACGGCCTTCGCGGCACTTATGGATTCCTCACAGCGATGAACTACGCCATCTCGCGCCATCTGCGGCTCGCCAAACATTACGAGCGGCGCATGCTGCAGAAGCGCGAGCATCAGACGAAGCTCAAATAAACCTACACAGCGGCGACGATGCGGATCTCCAGCTTATAGCGAGGGTCGGCGAGTTTCGATTCGACGCAGACCCGCGCGGGCGCGTGGCCCGGCACCACCCATCCGTCCCACACCGTATTCATGGCATCGTAGTAAGCGATGTCGCTCAGCCAGATCGTGGCATGCAGGATGCGCGACTTGTCGCTTCCGATTTCCGCGAGCGATTCAGCAATCTGATCGAGGACATCTTTGGTTTGTTGCTCCGTCGATTGACCGATGCTCGTCTCCGGCACATAGCCGGAGAAATACGCTGTGTCGCCCCATATGGCGATGTCGCTGTAGCGCGCCGCGACACCGATCCGTTTGATGTTCGTCATCGTCGAATCCTCCTGCGTGGCCGCCCGTCAAACCGCCGGCTGATCCTCGACCGAGAGAACCTGTAACCGGTGGATTTCGCCCGTGCGGCTTGGCCATGTGATCGACTGGCCCTCGGTCAGGCCGATCAGCGCGGCGCCGATCGGTGTCATGATGGAGATGCGTTTCTCCGCAATGTCGGCGTCTTCCGGAAACACCAGCGTCACACGCTCGACGCGGTTCCTCAGCTCGTCACGGAATGTCAGCGTCGACCCCATGGTGACGAGCTTTTCGGGCAGGGGACCGCGACGCACGATCTTTGCGCGTTCAAGCTCGGCATGGAGATATTCGGACACCTCCGGCATCTGACTCGCGGCAGCGTCAGCCAGACGGGTCAGCCGGGCGTGATCGGCCTCCGTCATGACGATCTTGGGACGGCGTTCGGCGCGGACAGTGTGGGGAAGGGACATGAGACTTTCAGACATAAAACGCGAGCGATGTTTCGATCGCTCGCAAAGATCGGAGATGGATGATTGATTAATTCGGAAAATATAGGCCCCCGAGCAGGGACGCGCGGCGTCGCTGGCTCGGGCTAGGCATGCCAGATGAGTAAACCCGCACCCTGCGGGCCTCGGCAATGTTGAACAAAATGGCTCATGGGCCGACAAGCTACCCTTCAAGCAGGTTTTGTCAAACCGGGAGTCGGAATGCGTTGGTGCGGATGTCGATGAAGAATCCGTAAGCCATTGATCCGAAAGCGTTGTTGCAGTCGGGCCGGGACCGGGAGCCGCTGGCCACCGGGCCGATATGCCACGGTTTTTTCGAGCTTGACGCGCGGCCCCTGTTCGCGTCTATTGCGCCACCTGTGCGAAGCGAGATTTCCCAAGGTTATTCTTGTTTTTGCGCCCGGAGACGTGGCCGAGCGGCTGAAGGCACTCGTTTGCTAAATGAGCATACCCCAAAAGGGTATCGAGGGTTCGAATCCCTCCGTCTCCGCCACTGTTGGTCTTTAAGCGATTGAAAAATAACATTTTTTATGTGAATTGCAAGTTAGGCCCCAACCTTGGCCCCAACAGCACTGCGCGTGTCTTTCAGGCGTTTGTTCCGATGATACCTCCAACTGCCCGGTCAATGCAGTAGCTGACTCTTAATCAGCGGGTCCAAGGTTTGAGCCCTTGTGCACCCACCAAGGCATCTGGTTCTTCTCGGGTTCTTCCTGTGACCCATAGTGCGGACGGAAGTGGCAGAAGAGCTCGATGAGAGCCCATCAGCATGCAACGCTAGCGAACGACGGCACCGACGGGATGCATTCCATCTGAACCGATCCGAGTCTAGTCTCTACGCCATGCCCATCCTCGCCCGTTTCACCCGCTACGCACTCGTGGCTCTTGTGGCGATCGTCCTATGCACCGTTCTCGCCGCTAGGCCCTCTCGGGCGCAAACACAGGCGCTGGAAACACGGCCGGTCACTGAGGCGCATTTCCGGGAGTGGCTGGCGCGAACCGTCTGGCCTGAGGCGCAAAAACATGGCGTCTCCCCGGACACGTTCGAGCGCAGCCTGGTTGGGATGACGCTCGACTGGGACCTTCCGGAGCTCCAGCCGCCTGGCCTGGCGACACCGCCGGAGAACCAAGGGCAGGCAGAGTTCCAGCGTCCGGAGCACTATTTCGCGGAAGACCAGCTCGCCTCCCTGGCAAAGGCGGGGACGGGCCTCCTGAAGCAATGGGCGCCGACCCTCGATGCGATCGAGCGTCGCTACGGTGTGCCGCGTGAGATTATCGTCGCGATCTGGGGACGGGAGTCGCATTTCGGCCGTGTCAAGCCGCGACATCAGGCTCTAAGGGTTCTCGCCACGCAGGCCTTCATCGGGCGGCGGCGCGCGCTGTACTACCCGGAATTCCTGGCGGCCCTGGTGGTCCTTGAGGAGGATCATCTGCCTGGGGAAGCCCTGCTGTCGTCCTGGGCCGGGGCCATGGGGCAGCCGCAACTCCTACCTACGAAGTTCCTGCGCTACGCCGTTGACGGGGATGGCGACGGACGCCGTGACATCTGGCACTCGGCACCCGATAGCCTCGCGTCCATCGCCAACTATCTGCGGGAGCACGGCTGGAGCCCGGATCGGAGCTGGGGATTAGAGGTGCACGTGCCTGGAGGCGTCTCTTGCACACTGGAAGGGCCGCGGCTGGGCAGAGCAGTTCAGGAGTGGGTGCGCCTCGGCCTCACCACCGTTGGCGGCGCCCCCTTGCCAGACGAGAGCAGCAACGCAAGCACCTTCCTGCTGATGCCGGCCGGCCGTCTGGGGCCGTCCTTTCTGGTTTCGGAGAACTTCTACGTCCTCAAACGGTACAATGAGTCCGACCTTTATGCGCTCTTCATCGGCCATCTCGCGGATCGGATGCGTGGCGCCCCTGCCTTCAATGGGCCGTGGGTGCCCGTTGGCCCCATGAAGCGCGGCGATATTCAGGCGATGCAGGAGCGCCTGCAGGCGGAAGGCTATGACGTGGGGAAGGTGGACGGTCTGATCGGTTTTGCAACGCGCACCGCCATTGGCCTGTGGCAAGCAAAAAGGCGGCGCGACCAGACTTGCTTTCCCGATGTTGGCCTAATTCAGATGACCCGCTGAGCAGGTTGCTGATGATCAGGATGGATTCCGGTTGTTGCGTTCTAGTCAGTTTTGCTCGACGTTTTTACGCCTATGCAGGAGGACTTCGTCGGGGGTTCGCAAACGTGACCGGTCGGTCAGTGAGACGGATCTAAGGGAGTGGAAGCGTCTCGTGGCGATCACCTATCCTTCGTGCGCTGGGACTTGGCCGCAGTCGGCGAACGGATATTTGTTCATCATCGGATCCAAACAAAAACCATGATATCAAGTCACGTCAGAGGCTAGGCACCGGATGTGCAGCTAAAGGCGGAAGCTACCGCTGGCCCACGAGCTGCGGGAAGGCATACCATGACCCGCGAAGTCTCCCGGTTTTTAGCGCCGGATTTCCTATCGCTCACGATCGGCATCGTGGTCTTTTTCGTAGGCGTCCTGATCACGCAGCACGTGAAGGTCTTGCGCAATTTCAGCATCCCGGAACCGGTGAGCGGAGGATTTATAGCGGTTGCCGCAATCTCGTTGATCTACTTTGTCTTCAACGTGGAAATTGACTTCGACCTCACGACGCGTGACCGATTGCTGGTAATTTTTTTCGCTGCCGTCGGCATTAATGCACGACTAGCCGATCTTGTGGCGGGCGGGCGGACTTTGCTTGTCCTTTGTGTGCTCTCGGCGGTGTTCATATGCATACAGAATATCGTCGGCATCGCTTGCGCGCTTGCGTTCGGCATGCCCTCAGCAGCGGGGGTTGTCCTCGGCTCCATTGCCCTGTCCGGGGGACACGGGACTACCATCGCGTGGGCACCTCTCATTGCCACTGAGCATGATTTTCCCGTGGCGATGGAGACTGGCATCGCGGCGGCAACGCTCGGGCTGATCATCGCCTGCGTGTTAGGTGGTCCGATCGCGAAATACCTCATCGAAAGATACGGCCTGCACCCCGCGTCGGCGGACCAACTGCCGATCGGGCTGGCGCCCGAAGACGACAGCGCTCCAATAGACAAGATGGGGGTGATGCGGGCGATGCTTATCGTAAACATCGCAGTCATCCTTGGTTATCTGGTGCACCACTGGATTTCCGAGGCCACCAGCATAAAGGTGCCTCTGTTCGTGCCTTGTTTGATAATGGGCATCGTCCTGTCAAATACCGTTCCGAAACTCTTTCCCCGTTGGCCCTGGCCAGCACGGACAGCATCGCTCGAACTTCTTTCAAGCTATTCGCTATCCATCTTCCTAGCCATGTCGCTCATGAGTATGCAGATTTGGACACTGGCCAAGTTTGCAGGGCCGATGCTTGTCATCGTCGGCGTCCAGACGTTGCTTGCAGTGATATATATGCTGCTCGGGGTCTTTCCCGCACTTGGGAAGGACTATCAGGCTGCGGTGCTGAGCGCTGGGTTCACAGGTATCTCGCTTGGTTCGACTCCCTCGGCAATCGCAACCATGACGGCGGTCACTAAACGCCATGGACCATCGCCCAACGCTTTCGTCATTCTGCCGCTGACATCGGCTTTGTTTGGCAGTTTGTTTAATGCAGCTATGATCACGCTGTTCCTGTCGTTTTAGACGTGCGGGAGAAGCGCCCGTTATTGCGCGAGTCCATCCGGCGAAATGCCTGTAGGGGTGCCAAGAGCGGACCTACGGGATCGCCATCGGGACCGTCGGACGTCTTCGCCTAATTTGCTTTCAGCACCGGTTGTCCTCGGAATGTGTTTCGTTGCGATCACGAGCCTCATGCGGCGATCGAGGTTGCCGTCTTTTGCTAGTCCTGAGGCGGCGCGTCTGCCGCAATGTGTCCTGCTGTTTACCGTACCTTCAATAAGTCTGCACTTTGCGAGCAACAGTTCGCCTCGCGTCACCCGGATCGACCGTCACACACTACTGATGGTGAGGCGTGGTTGCACCGCTAAAGCTGCGCGCAGGATAGCGCAGGGTCGGATCGAACGGATTGAGACGTTCGGCGATCTCGTTGGCCTCCTTCCGCAGAAGCTGCACCACGATGGGAAGCCGGTCGTCCTTCAACCGCTCGGCCAGCGTGCCTACGCTCAACGCCGCAACGGCGCGACCCTCCGCATCCAGGATTGGAACGCCCACGCCGGCCATTCCCGGGATAAGCCCGGTATTGATGTTTGCCCATCCGAGTTGCCGCACCTGATCGACCTGCATACGCAACCCGACCTCGTCGAGAAAGCCCCGATCCAATAGCCGCGGAACATTGAAGCGGATGACAGCCTCGCGCTCGCCGTCGGGAAGGAACGCCAGCATGGCAAGGCTCCCTTGACCGATCCCAAGCGGAACCTTGCCGCCGATGTCGCCGGTGAACGACCGGATCGGAAACGGGCCCTCTATTCGATCGACACACACGGCGTCGAAGCCGTTTCGCACCAGGAGGAAGATGGTGTCGCCTAACGTAGCCGAGAGACGCAGCAGCGCCGGGCGGGCGAGATCGCGAAGGCCGTCGGATTGACCCGCCCGCGCCGCCAACACAAAAAAACCCAGGGCAAGACGATATTTTCGGCTGCTGGTCAGCTGCTCGACGAAGCCTTCGACGATCAGCGCCTTTAGGGCCCGGTGCGTGCTCGCTTGGTTCAAGCCGCTCGCTGCCGCCACGTCGATCAGCCGCATGCCGCCGGAATCCCCGGTTCCCAGCACCTTCAAGACGCCCAACGATCGCCGAATCCCTGAAATGGCCGCTACTCTCGTTCTGAAAACAAACCGGTGGTGCTGCCCCGGTTATTCCATTGAATGGAATAAAAATCAAAAAGATTTCCTCTAGTGGAATCGTTGCATTGACTCTGAAGTCGATGCCAGCCGTCATTCGGAGCAGGGCTATGGGATTGCTTGTCCCACGACCGGAACCGAATGCAGGATCGGAGAACCACGTGGCCTTTCTGGCGCTTGAGCGGGTTTCGAAGCACTACGGACCTATGGCGGCGGTCGACGACGTCGCGCTCACTATTCAGAAGGGTGAGTTCGTATCGCTTCTCGGTCCCTCCGGCTGCGGCAAGACCACGACCCTGCAGATGATCGCTGGTCTGGTGGAGCCGTCGGCCGGTCGCATCACCCTCGATGGCCGTGACATCACGCACGAAAAACCGAGCAAACGCGGCCTCGGAATCGTCTTTCAGAGTTACGCGCTCTTCCCGCACATGACGGTCGCCGAGAACGTCGCCTTCGGCCTCGAGATGCGCCGGGTTCCGCGTCCGGAACGACAGCAGCGCGTGCGCGAGATGCTGTCGCTCGTCCAGCTCTCGGCTTTCGCCGACCGCTATCCACGCGAGATGTCCGGCGGCCAGCGCCAGCGCGTTGCCATTGCGCGTGCGCTGGTGATCGCACCGCCGGTTCTGCTTCTTGATGAACCGCTATCAAACCTCGACGCCAAGCTGCGTGAGGAAATGCAGTTTGAGCTTCGCCGCATCCAGCGAAAGGTCGGCACCACCACCATCATGGTGACGCACGATCAGGCGGAGGCGCTCTCCATCAGCGATCGCGTGGTAGTGATGGAGCAGGGTCGCATGACCCAGGTGGACGCCCCCTACAGGCTCTATGAACAGCCCTCGAATGCGTTCATCGCTTCCTTCGTCGGCAAAACCAATCTCATCGGTGGGACATGGCGGCGCGAAGGCGAGGCTTGCGCGGTCGACCTCAATGGCATGCTTCTCGAAGCGCTCTTCGCGGATTTTCCTGACGGAACGCCCGTCACCATGTCGATCCGCCCAGAAAAGATCCTGATGGGCAAGGCCGGCGAAGGACGGCTCGACGGCCACATCGCGAGCCGCTTCTTTCTCGGCAGCCAATGGCTGTTCACCGTGGACACACGCGTCGGTGCGATCACGGTAGCGATCCCCAATCAGGGCGATGAGCCGCCCGCGGAGGGCGCGCATGTGGGTCTGGGTTGGCAGCCCGCCGATTTGCGCGTGATATCCGAGAAGAGCCGGTGAGGAGCGCGGAATGACACCCCGGCCGCACTCGTCCCGCGTCTTGACGCCTTGGCTCCTGGCGGGTCCGGGCGCCCTGTTCTTCGCCGGAATGATCCTGCTGCCGCTCGCGCTCACGGTGATCCTGTCGTTTCGCGGCTACGATCATGCGACGGGCATCAAGGACACTTACACGCTCGCGCATTACATCGCGGTGGTGACCGACGAGTATTATCTCGAGATCTTCTGGCGCACGTTGCGCATCGCCGCGCTCACCACGCTGATCTGTGCGATCATCGGTGCGCCCGAAGCCTACATCCTCGCGCGGATGCGCAATCCGTGGCGCTCGATCTTCCTTCTCGTGATCATCGGACCGCTGCTGGTCTCGGTGGTCGTGCGCGCCTTCGGCTGGAGCATGCTGCTCGGTTCCCAAGGCCTTGTGAACCAAGCGCTGCAGCTCGTGGGCTTGCCGAGCGCGAGGCTTCTCTACACCGAAACCGCAATCGTCATCGCCCTCGTCCACGTGATGCTGCCCTTCATGGTGATCCCGATTTGGACATCGCTGCAAAAGCTCGATCCGATGGTCGAGGCCGCGGCCTGGAGTCTCGGTGCATCGCGCTTCGCCGCACTGCGCCGGGTCGTCCTGCCACAGGTTTCGCTCGGCATGCTATCCGGCTGCCTCATCGTGTTCGGCCTATCGGCAAGCGCCTTTGCGATTCCCGGCCTGCTCGGAGGCCGCAGGTTAAAAATGGCGGCGACGCTCGTGTACGATGAATATCTGCATGAGCTGAACTGGCCCCTCGGCGCAGCCATCGCGATCATCGTCCTTATCGCCAACCTGCTCATCATGCTGGCCTATAACCGAATGGTCGAGACCAGGGCGCGACGGATGCTCGGGTAGTCGCAATGCAAAAGAACGGACCGCTCGCCCTCATCTTTCACAGCCTCGTCGTGGCATTCGTCCTCGCGCCGCTCCTGATCATCTGCCTCGTTGCGTTCACGCCCGAGAACACCCTGTCACTGCCGACCACGGGCATCTCGATGCGCTGGTTCAAGGCGGTTTTCGTTCATCCGGATTTCGTCGCATCCTTCTGGAACAGCATCTGGCTGGCAACCCTGTCGGCGACGCTGTCCGTGGCGCTCGCCGTTCCCGCGGGACTTGCCATCAGCCGCCTCGATTTTGCAGGACGCGATGCGCTGAACGCGCTGTTTCTTTCGCCGCTGATCATCCCGCATCTCGTTCTTGGCGTCGCCTTTCTGCGCCTGTTCGCGCTGGTGGGCGCGACCGGAAGCTTCGCGTGGCTGGTCGCCACCCATATCGTGATTGTCACCCCCTATGTCCTCCGGCTCGTTCTGGCAGCCCTGTCGGGGCTTGACCGCAGCGCCGAGCAGGCGGCGATGACGCTGGGAGCGAGCAACTGGACGACGTTCAGGCGCGTCACCGCGCCGATGATCCTGCCCGGAATCACCGGCGGCTGGCTGCTCGCCTTCATCAACAGCTTCGACGAGCTGACCATGTCGATTTTCGTAACGGCGCCCGCGACCGTCACGCTGCCGGTTCGCATGTACATGTACGCGACTGAATCCATCGATCCGATGATGGCTGCGGTCTCGGCCTTGATGATCGCGCTGACGGCAGCTGCCATGCTGGTGCTCGACCGCGCATTCGGACTCGACAAGATCCTCGTTGGTCAACGCTAGGGCGGATGCGCATGGTCATCCTCAAACGCCTCGCCAGACGTGAACTCCCCGCCATCCGGTTCGTGCTCGACGGTGTCGCGTGCGAGGGCCGCGCCGGCGACACCATCATGACCGCGGCGCTGACGCTGAGGGATCAATTGCGCCGGGGGGATTTTTCCGGAACGCCCCGCGCGGGCTTCTGCCTGATGGGCGCGTGTCAGGATTGCTGGGTCGTCACCGCCGACGGTCGTCGGCTGCGCGCCTGCACGACACGCCTGGAGCCAGGCATGCAGCTGCGGACGCTATTGGAGGAGCAGTCTTGACTCAGTTGCTGCGACCTCTGATCGTTGGCGCTGGACCGGCCGGAATTCGCGCCGCGGAGGTCCTGGCGAAAGCGGGCATACGTCCGATCCTCGTCGATGAAGCGCCGCTCGGTGGCGGACAGATCTATCGCCAGCGTCTCGTTCCCGATGAACGTTCACCCCGCGCGCTTTACGGCTCAGAGGCCAAGAAGGCGACGGCGTTGCACAAGACCCTTGCGGCACTCGCCGACCGCCTCGATTACTGGCCGCAGGCCTTGGTGTGGAATGTCGCCGGCAATGTCGCCGACATTGCGATGGACGGTCATAACCGCCACACGGATTTCACGCATCTCCTCTTGGCAACCGGCGCGACAGACCGCGTGCTGCCCTTCGCCGGCTGGACTGTGCCGGGCGTTTTCAGCCTCGGCGGCGCGCAGGTGGCGCTGAAATCGCAAGGCTGCGCGATCGGCGAGCGGGTGGTGTTTCTAGGGTCCGGCCCGCTTCTCTATCTCGTCGCCTGGCAATACATGAACGCGGGCGCAAAGGTCGAAGCCGTTCTCGATACCGCGCCTTTGCGAGCTAAACTCAATCTGCTACGGGGCCTTGCGTTGCAGCCAGGTGTGATCTTGCGCGGCATGCGTTATGCGGCGGAGCTTGTGGCGCGCGGCGTACCGGTTCGCTATGGCGTCGAACCCCTCCGCGTGGAAGGGGACGCGCGTGTCACGGCCGTCGTCTGGCAGGAGCGCGGGACAGAGAAGCGGATAACCTGCGACTCGCTCGCCTTCGGACTCGGACTGCGATCGGAGTCTCAGCTTGCCGACCTCGCCGGCTGCCGTTTCATCTTCGACACACGCGATCGGGCCTGGCGTCCGGAACGCGATGTGGCCGGGCGCACCAGCGTCGCGGGCGTCTACATCGCCGGAGACGGTGCCGGTATTGCGGGCGCCGACGCGGCGGAACTTGCCGGCGAGCGAGCTGGCTGGGCTGTGATCGAGGAGGCCGGTCTTCCGGTCGATAAATCGCGCATCCGCGTTCTCGAACAAAAATCCGCCGCGCTCGATCGGTTTCGTTCGGTTCTGGCGAGCGCTTTCCCGTTCCCGGACAGCTGGGCTGAAAAGCTTGCCGGCGACGTGGTGCTCTGCAGGTGCGAGGAGATCGCCGTCGCAGATGCCCGGGTTGCGGCAGGCGAGATGGGCGTGGTCGAGATCAATCGTTTGAAGGCGCTCACTCGCATCGGCATGGGTCGCTGCCAGGGGCGGATGTGCGGGACGTCCGCTGCGGAAGTGCTCGCCGCATCCTGCGGGAGTTCGGTCGATGCCGTGGGACGGCTGCGCGCGCAGGCCCCGATCAAACCGCTGCCGCTAGATCTGACTGCTGAGGAGGACGCCGCATGAGCCGCTCTCTCTCGGCAGATGTAGCGATCATCGGCGGCGGTCTCGTAGGAAGTTCCGCCGCCCTCGCGTTGCGACGGAGCGGCTTCTCGGTGGTGCTGCTCGACAAGGGATTCTGCGGCGCCCAGGCGAGCGGGGTCAATTACGGCGGCGTGCGCCGGCAAGGCCGTCCGCCGGCGCA
The DNA here is from genome assembly GCA_963828985.1 of uncultured Alphaproteobacteria bacterium. Lineage (GTDB taxonomy): Bacteria > Pseudomonadota > Alphaproteobacteria > Rhizobiales > Beijerinckiaceae > Microvirga. The sequence goes on along the minus strand of CAWHGT010000002.1, from coordinate 980,167 downwards.
GATCCCGCTGTCGCAGCGCGCCCACGCGATCTGGCCGCGCCTGAAGGAGCTCATCGGCATCGACGGCGAATTTTCGGCCTCGGGTCATCTCAAGCTGGCTCGAACCGAGGCCGAAATGGTCTCCCTCGAACACTATGCGACCCTCGTCGCCGACATGCGGCTCGACCTCGAACTCATCGGCCATAATGGCCTGCGAGAGCGGTTTCCCTGGATCGCCGACGGCATTGTGGGAGCTTCCCTCTGCCCCGGCGACGGACACGCCAATCCGCGCCTTGTCTCGGCGGCCTTCGCCAGGGCGGCGGCGCGGAAGGGCGCGACCGTCCTCGAACAGACGGCAGTTCATCATGTGGACAAGACGCCGGGCGGTTTTCGCCTGTCAGCAGGCGATGGGCTCGAAATCAGGGCCACGCATCTGGTGAACAGCGCCGGCGCCTGGGCCGCGCCTTTCGCCGAGGCATTCGGCGAACATGTGCCGCTCGGTCGAATTTATCCGTGCCTGATCGTCACCGAACCGCTCGCCGCCACCATGACGGTGAATATCGGCGCTGAAGGTGGCGGCATCTATGCCCGCCAGGTGGAGCGGGGCAATTGCATCGTCGGCGGTGTGCGCGGCGCGCCCCTCGCCGATCCCGATTATTCGCGACCAGTCGGGAAGGCCGCGATCACGGTCATGAACAGCGCAGCCGAAATGTTTCCGTCCCTGCGTCATGCCCACGCGATCCGTTTCTGGACCGGCACCGAAGCCGATACGCCCGACCGCAACCCCGTCATCGGCCACAGCATCACGACGCCGGGACTCATCCATGCGTTCGGGTTTTCGGGCGCAGGGTTTCAGATCGCACCCGGCGTCGGCGAGGTCGTGGCCGATCTCGTTCGCGACGGTTACAGCGCAACGCCGATCGAGGCGTTCTCAATCGACCGATTCAACCGCACCAACCATGGCTCGGGTGCGGCTTCGATAAATGAGCCACACCACAGGGAAACATCGCAATGATGAAGATCAAACACGTCTTGCTGAGCGCCGTCGCCATGGCCTCGCTCGCCACCGCAGCTCACGCCGAGACCAAGACGCTGTATGTCGGCATGAACGGCGGCAATTTCGAGAAAACCTTCACGCAGAACGTGCTGCCTGATTTCGAGAAAGCGAACGACGTGAAGGTGGTGGTCGTCCCCGGCACCTCGTCCGACATCCTGGCAAAGGCCACGGCCGCCAAGGACAACCCGCAGATGCACGTGATGTTTCTCGACGACGGCGTGATGGTGCGAGCCATCGGCGCTGGCCTCTGCCAGAAGATGGCGGACAGCCCTGTCTTGGCGGATCTCGCGCCCGGAGCCCGCATGAAAGGCGACATGGCGGTCGGCATTGATCTTGGAATGACGGGCCTCGCCTACAACAAAAAGATGTTCGACGAAAAGGGCTGGGCAGCCCCGACCTCGTGGACGGATCTTGCCGACCCGAAATTCAAGGAGAAGGTTGTGTTCCAATCCGCCTCCGCATCATCGTTCGGCCTTCACGCGTTCCTGATGTTCAACCGCATTCAGGGCGGCACTGAAAAGGATGTCGAGCCTGGCTTCTCGAAGTTCCGCAGCACCATTGGGCCGAACGTGCTCGAATTCATCCCGAGCTCGGCCAAGATTTCCGAAATGGTGCAAACCGGCGAGGCGGCGATCTTCCCGCTGACGCCGACCGCGGTGGCGGCCCTGCAGGAGAAGGGCATTCCGGTAGAATATGCACAGCCGAAGGAGGGTTCGGTGGTGCTGATGGTGGCCGAGTGCGTGATCGCCAAGAACAGCGAGCCCGAGCTTTCGCAAAAGCTCGCGGCCTATCTCTTGTCGCCCGAGGCGCAGAGCAAGGCACTCCAATTCGGCAACATCGTGCCATCGAACACCAAGGCAAAGGCCGCGACGCCGGAGGCCGAAGCCAAGCTCACCAAGTTCCATGGCTACATGAAAAATGCAGTAACGCTGGACTGGGATGCCATCAACGAGAAGCGTCCTGAATGGAACAGCCGCTGGAACAAGATGATCGAGCGCTAATCTTACGCCGCTGAAGGGGGCGGATGCAAAAGGTGCGTCCGCCGGGGCTTCTTCGGACAACCTGGCGCAGTTGGTCTGCGCGCACAGCACGGCATGGTTCGACCGTTGAGCTCCGACGCCCTCCACTTTCGGCATCAATCAGCACTTCAATGCGCCGTCGATCCAAAGCGGAAGCCGCTCCGGCGCTGGACATTGGATAAAGAGAATCATTATCCAGTTTAACGAAGAGGGACAGCAACCTCGCAAAGGGTCGGCCTGGGTGTCGCCGGTGCGCGCACAAGACAAGCGACTTCGGTCCCGGTTGGGACCGGCACGAGCGCAGGGCGGGTGAGGCTGCAGGGGTCGATACGAATAGGACAGCGGCCGACGAACGGACATCCAGGAGGGGGATTAAGGGGGCTCGGGAGATCGCCCGATAGAATGATGCGATCCCGCTTGCGTTGGGCGCGCGGATCAGGAATCGGAATCGCGGAAATCAGCGCCTCCGTATACGGGTGCCGCGGCTCGCGGAAAAGGGCCCCAGTCTCGCCATGTTCTGACACTGTGCCCAGGTACATGACGATCACATCGTCCGCCAGATGCCTGACGACCGAAAGATCGTGCGAAATAAAGAGATACGACAATCCCAGTTCGCGCTGCAATTCCATCAGGAGGTTAAGGATCTGGGAGCGAATGGACACGTCGAGGGCGGAAACGGGCTCGTCGAGAACAAGCAGTTTCGGCGACAGCGCGAGGGCACGCGCGATCACGACGCGTTGCCGCTGTCCTCCCGAAAGAGCATTCGGAGTCCGGTCCCGGTAGGCGGGAGGCAGCCCAACCAACTCGAGAAGTTCGGCAACGCGGCGCTGCCTCTCCGCACTCGTCTTTCTCTGGATGATCAGCGGCTCGGCGATGCTTTCGCCAATGGTCATTTTCGGATTGAGTGCGGCGCTCGGGTCCTGAAAGACAATCTGCATTTCGCTGGCGAGCGCGCGTCTCTCGCGTTTGCCGAGATGCGTGATATCCCGTCCCGCAAACAGAATCGTTCCGGAGGTGACGGGCTCGAAACCGATGATGGCGTAGGCTGTCGTCGACTTGCCACAGCCACTCTCGCCGACGAGCGCCACCGTCCGCCCCGCTTCGATATCGAAGCTTATTCCATCAACGGCTTTCACCAACGACCCCGGTTTGTCGCGCACCGGAAAATGAACCCGAAGATTGCGAACACTCAGCAGCGGAGCGCCTGGCATGTTCATGCGAGCTCTCCGACCTGACTCGAATGCCAGCACGCCGCCATGTGGCCAACACTATCGACAGGCGCGAGCGGCGGTCTCGTGCCACAGATCTCGGACGCCAACGGGCAGCGATTTCGGAACCGACAGCCTTCAGGCCATGCATCCGCACCGGGCACCGTGCCTTCGATGGTCCGTAGCAGGCTCTTCCGATCTCCATCGAGTTTTGGGACGGTGGCGAGCAGGAGGCGCGTATACGGATGCGCCGGTGCGTCGAAAATCATATCCACCGGACCGCTTTCGACAACCCGTCCGCCGTACATGACCGCCACTTCGTCGGCCATCTCGGCGACAACACCCATATCATGCGTGATGAGGACAATCGTTGTGCCGACCTCATCACGCAGATGCTTCATGAGATCGAGTATCTGGGCCTGAATCGTTACATCGAGAGCGGTCGTGGGTTCATCGGCGATGAGGAGGCGAGGGCGGCAAATGAGTGCCGCAGCGATCATGACGCGCTGGCACATGCCTCCCGATAATTCAAAGGGGAATTGATTGGCGCGTCGCTCGGCATCGGCGATGCCAACTTGCGCGAGCATTGCGACAGCCTGGCGATATGCCTCCGCACCCGACACGCCGCGGTGCAAAGTGAGGGCCTCCTCAACCTGCGCACCCACCCGCATCAGAGGGTTGAGGGACGCGATAGGCTCCTGAAAGATAATGGACGCAACGTTTCCGCGAACGGCCTCCAGCCCCTTTCCGTCGAGGGTGGAAAGACGTATGTCGCCAACGTGGATCTCCCCCTCGGCCATGCGAGCAGCGCCGGGAAGAAGCCTCAGGATGGACAAAGCCGTAAGGCTTTTACCACAACCGCTTTCGCCGACGATGGCGAGAATGCTGCCCTGGCGCGCAGACAGCGACACATCGTCAACCACGTCGACGCCAGCAATCCGGACGCGCAGGTTCTCGATCGAGAGAAGGATCCTTGCGTCTTCGGGTTCGAGGTTGATGCTCATTTACGAGCGCCCACGGCAACCGCCGCCCACGGGCTCAAGGGGTGCGCCATGCCGATGTTTTCGGAATCCGACCGCATGACCGCCGATGGAATAGCGAAGTTGACTGGGTAGAGAGTGTCCTCGACCATCTCGACCGGGAACCGCGCTCCAACACGGCTGAGAACGGCAGGGTCGGCACGCGAGTTGACCTTGATGACAGCAGTGCTCGCGTCAATTCGGGGGCGTTGGAAGGCCTCCTCCAGCGACAGGCCAAAATCGGCAATGAAGGAGATGATTTGGAGCACGGTTGGAAAGATCGTTCGTCCGCCCGCTGCGCCGATCGCCAGAACCGGCACCCCATCCTTGCGCAGAATGATCGGGCACATATTGGCGAGTGGTTTCGCCCCCGCGGCGATCGAGTTTGGCTGGCCGGGCCGTGGATCAAACCACATGATTCCGTTGTTCATCAAAATGCCGGCTTCCGGCAAAACGACCTTCGATCCAAACCGCGAGAGCAGCGTATTGGTGAGGGATACCATCGAGCCGTTCGCGTCTACGACACTCAGATGCGACGTACAGCCGGCGGCGGGGGAAGCGTGATGGCCCAAGGTGGTGAGGCGAAGTTCGTATGTCTCCCTGATAGCCGTCGCATACAGCAGCGCCGCATCGGCCGGCGAGGTCGACCCTGACAGTCCCATTTTGACGAGACGCGCTGCCGCATCAAGAAGGCTCGGGCCTCCGCTCAGACCCGGAACTGCGTTGATCTCGAACGCACGATAGTTCCCCCTGATGGGCTGCTTCCATTGCGGCTGAAATGTCGCGAAATCCTCGGCCACGATGCGCGACCCGCCCGCTGCCAGATCCTTCACTATCAATGCGCCGACCTCACCTTCGTAAAAGTCGCGTGCGCCGGCACTCGCAAGGCGTCTCAACAGGCGCGCCTTGGCCGCCATGGGTCTCCGCGACGGTGAACCAGCGTCGCCGGGGCGGGGTGCCCGACCTTCGTCGAGGAAGATCTGCGAGGTTGCCGGGAATTTGGCGAGTGCAGCCGCCTCGACGGCAATCGACAGCGATGCGAACCAGTCGATCTCCAACCCGCGCTCCGCGTGTTCGATCGCCGGTTGGAGAGCCTCCGCCCAGCCGATGGTGCCAAACCGAGCCAGTGCCTCGGCGAGACCCGCAACCGCGCCGGGAACGCAGATTGACGAATAGCCCGACACGTTCCTGTCGTCTTCGACGGACGGCCAGTCGAACCAGTTACCCACCTTGTTTGCGGAGAGCGGATATTCGCTTGTGTCCAGTCCACGGGGTGCGGTCACGTTGAAATCGAGCGCATCGATGGCGCCCGTTACGCCGTCGGCATGCAGTAGAAATCCGCCGCCGCCGATCCCCGAGAGCCAAGGTTCGACCACGCTCAACACGAGAGCCGTGACCACCGCGGCGTCCATGGCATTGCCGCCGCGGGCGAGAACGGCGGCGCCCGCCATGGCAGCGTGACGATTCTGAGCAGCCACCATACCGTGTGGCGAGCGGATTTCCGGCTTGTGAATCGTAAAGGTTTGCATCAGGTTCTGCTTCCGAAGCGACGTTGCGCGATGTTGTCTGGGCTACGCACAGACACCGCGAAGCGCTCGTTGTTGATGGAATGTGCATGATGGGCCGCAATCTCGCCCACCGTTGTGATCCACGCTTGAGACGTCTTGGTAATGCGGTCCAGAAGCCTTTCGAGCATCCGAATGCGATGGGCGCGTCCGGAAATCCAGTCGTGAACGGTCAGCATCATAAGGCCTCCGTCAGCGTGGAGCATGTCCCATTCATCAATCCAGCTCTCGAGGATTGGACCTGTTGCGGAAGGGGGCCAAGAATCCGCACCGCCGCCCACGAACTTGAAATAGACCGCGTCGTCGATGGCCCATTGAACCGGAATTTCGACGACGTTTCCAATTGTATAGGGATGGTCGAACCCTGATAGTGAACTGTCGTAAAAGCCACGTGCCGCGAGAACTCCCAGCATGTGCGGCGTCATTTCCCACGCGGGCGAACGAAATCCCTTGGGAACGAAGCCAACCTGCTTGCGGAAGATGTCGATGGACGCGTCAAGCGCACCACCGAATTCCTCGTCTGAGACATGCGAGACGATCTCGTGAAAATACCCGTGCAGGCCGACTTCGTGCCCGCGCTGAACGAAGGAGGGCAGAAGCTCCGGATATCGCTCGGCCACAACGCCGGGCACAAAGAAGCTGCCCTTGATTCCGAACCGCTCAAGAAGATCCAGGAGGCGCCAGATGCCCGTGCGGGGGCCAAAGAGCCGCTGTTCGTATTGTCCGATGAACGGCGATCTGTCGGTCTCGCGCAGGTTCCAGAGGAGCGGGGATTCCGCATCCACGTCGACAGTGAAACAGAAGGCGCTTTGACGGCCTTCGGGCCACACATAGGCTGGCCACGGAGAGGAGCGGGAGGGCGTTGCGGTCATCTCGGAATCTTTCAGAGGGGGCTTTTCTTGGCCTGATGCACGGCGAGCGATCCGATGGAATTTCCGCCGTCTATGGTGATCGTCGCCCCCGTGACATACGAAGACGCATCGCTTGCAAGGTAGAGAAGGCCGTTTGCGACATCTTGAGGCGAGGAGGGGCGTCCCAGCGGGATGTTCGCGATGGTGTTGGCGACATGTTCATCGGTAAGACTGCTGACGGTGCTACCGGCGGCAAAGCCCGGTTCCAGCGCGTTCACCCGTATCCCGAACTCGGCGAGCTCGATGGCGAAACCCTTCGTCAGTCGGTCCAAAGCTGTCTTGGATGTGCAATATGGAACGACGGTCCGACGCATCTTCCGTGAGGCCCCGGACGAGATGTTGATGATCGAGCCCTTACGCTCGTGCGCGATCATCTGCCGGGCGATGCCCTTGCTGATCAGGAAGGGCGCGCGGAGATTGATCGCGAATATGCGGTCGAATTCTTCCGACCCGATATCAAGAAGGAAGCCGCTAGGATAAATTCCGGCATTGTTTACCAGAACATCGGCGCTCCCCCAGCGCCGTCCGATTTCATCGACCAAGCTGTCGATGGAGGCTTCATCCGTCAGGTCTGCCACTTTGGTGAAACTGGCCTCGCTCAGCTCGAGTTCGGAAGCAACGGATTCGAGTGACGATTTGTCGACGTCGGTCAGGCAGAGGTCGGCGCCGCTCGCTCGAAACGCATCCGCGATCCAGCGCCCGATTATGCCGCAGGCGCCCGTGACGACCACCCGCTTGCCTGAAAGATCTGAGAAAGAGTTCATGTCGTCCTCACTGTGAACGGGGATCGAACCGGTCCCGCAGGTCGTCGCCAAAAAGATTGACCGCCAGGACGAGCAGGAAGAGGCAGAGGCCAGGAAAGGTGGCGATCCACCAAGCGGTTGCCAAATAATTCCGGCCGGTGCTCAAGGTTGCTCCCCAACTCGCGGTCGGGGGTTGCACGCCGAGTCCCAAGAAGGAAAGCCCGGCCTCGAACAGCACCATCAGCCCGAATTCCAGGCTCGCCACTACCGTCACCGCGCCGATGATGTTGGGGAGAATATGACGAAACAGAACGCGCAGCGGCGACGCGCCCATGAAAGCCGCGAGGCGAACATACGGCATGTTCGAGACACCGAGCGTTTGGCCATAGGCGATACGCGCGTAGCGAGGCCACCTGGTGAGAGCCAAAACGACGATCACGTTCACGAGCCCGGGGCCCAGTACCGCGACAATGATGATTGCAAGCAGAATGGCGGGGATCGACAGAAAGACGTCGACCAGCCGCATGATGGCCGTTTCGGCCCAGCCCCGCAGGTAGCCCGCCAACATACCGAGAAGCACGCCGACCGTGCCAGACAGAATAACCGATGCAACCGCGACGACGAGGGAAACGCGCGCCCCGTAGATGATGCGGCTGAGGAGGTCGCGACCCAGCTCGTCGCTGCCGAGCAGATAGTGAACATTCCGCGACACGGTGCCCGGCGCCTTCAGTCGCGCGAGGAGGTTCTGTGCATTTGGATCGTATGGGGCGACATACGGGGCGAAAACTGCCGCAATCACGAACACGCCGATGATCGCCACCGGCAACCATCGCCCGAGTCCCTTTCGGGTACGGGAAAACACGGAGATGGGTTGCTGGATGATCCGCGCTGTCGTCATCCGCGCACTCCATCGAGCCTGATCCGAGGATCGACGGCGCTGTAGAGGACATCGGCAAGAAAGTTCAGACCGATCGTCACAAATGCACCGAGCAGCACAACCCCCTGAACGACGAGAAAATCGCGGGCGAGAATGGATTGCACGGTCACCTGACCGAGCCCGGGCCAGGCGAACACGGTCTCCACGATGACGGCTCCTGCGAGCAGATTCGAAATCTCCAGAGCCGCAACAGTGATCACAGGGATGGACGCATTTCGCGCGAGGTGCCGGAGAAGCAATCGACCGGTGGGCACGCCTCGGGAGCGGGCCGTTCGCACATAGTCCTTTGACAATTCGTCCAGCAGCGCGGTTCTGGTGATACGTGCGAAGGTTGCCATGCTTAGGAGCCCGAGAGCGAACGAGGGCATGATCAGATGTTCGATGCCGCCAGTCGATGACGGCGGCAGCCAGCCGAGGTTCACCGCGAAAATCATGATCAGCAGAATGCCGCTCCAGAAAGTCGGCATGCTCTGCGCGGCGAGAACAATGCTCGCGAGAAAGCGCGCAATTGCGCTTTCACGATTGAGCGCCAGCGCGATCCCAACGGGAATTCCAAGCCCGCAGGCGACGAGCAGGGCCCCTCCGGCCAGTTGCAAGGTGTATGGGAGCCGAGACGCAATGATGGTGGAGACCGGCACATTCTGAACGAGAGAGCGTCCGAGGTCGAAGCTCGCCAGCTGTTTCAGGAACGAGAGGTACTGCACGACAAGCGGACGATCGAAGCCGAGAGACCGACGCAAGGCTTCGATGTCAGCTTTTGTGGCGGTCTCAGGTACGAGCAGGTATGTCGGATCGCCAGTGAGATGCTGGAGGAAGAAGATGAGCGTGATGACACCGAATACGGTGCCGGCAACTTGCCACAATCTTTTCGCGAGAAAGCGCTTCACGTTGGCGTGCTCACCCCGTCAAGCCTTCCGGCAAATGCGATTGAGGAACAGGCCCTCGTTCGGAGTGGGCTGCCATCGCGGGCCCTTGGATGCTCCAGAGACGATCGTCCTCAAGAAGGCCTTCAATTGGTGAAAACCCGGCGGAAGTTCGCAGGAAAGGAGGGCATGTCAAAGTCGCATCATCGCGACTTTGTTTTTGCTCCCGGGCCCAGGCGGCCGTGCAACGGCAGGGGGAGGACGGGTCTAACATTTCCTTAGGTAAGCACTGTCTCTGACATCTCACAAGTCACTTTGTAAGATGTCAGAGATCGATGCCGCGATTATTCCGTCCAGGCCATTCTGTTGAGGAACATGCTTTCGTTAGGGGTTGGCTGCCACTTCAGATGCTTGGTGGCACCATAGATCACAGCGCTCTGATAGAGCGGAATGAGAGGCACCTCTTGGGCAACGATTTCATGGACCTGTCGATACAGCGCGAGGCGTTTTTCCTTGTCGAGCGTCTGCCGCGCTTCCTCCAGAAGTTTGTCCGTTTGAGGGTTTCGATAGGCGGACCATGAACTGCTGTTGTGAAGAAGCGGGAAAAGGATGCCGTCCGCGTCCTGGCATGCACACGACCAGCGACCGAAACTGAGCGTGGAGGTTGCATCCGGCCCCGCCTGAGCCCGTTTAAGGTAACTGGCCATGTCGGCCATATTGAGTTTCACGTTGAGTCCCGCCTCGTTCAGCATTTGCTGCAGGGCCTGGACCACGCGCTGGTCGAAAGTGGGAGAGGTGGCAAGCTCGATCTCGGCTCTTGCGCCAGGCCCGGCTTCGGCCACCAGGGCCTTTGCCTTGGCGAGGTCGTAGGTCGGAGCCGGAACATCGGCGGCAAAGCCGAAGACAGGTGGCGCCGCCATGACGTTCACAGGCTTGTCGAATCCGCCGAGAATACCGTCCACGATCCCCGCCTTGTCGATCGCGTAAGCGGCGGCCTGCCTGACCTTGATGTCGTCGAAAGGCGGCTTGGTCGTGTTCAGGCGAAGGTAGGCGACCCGCTCCGTTAGCCCGGTCAAGGGCTGCGCGTTCGGCGATTTCTTCAACTGCGCGGCTTGGTCACTGTCGAGTGTCACACCGAGATCGCTGGTTCCAGCCTGCAAGTTGGCAAGCCGCGTCGCTGCATCGGGCACGGCCCGGAAGACCACGACCGCGAAGGGCCCTTTACGGTCCCAATAGGCATCATTCCGCTTCAACGTTACCTGTACCCCGCGCTGCCAGCCATCGAACTGGTACGGTCCGCTGCCTACAGGCTGGATGTTGAAGGCGTCCTTGCCTACTGCCTCGACCACATGCTTTGGCACGATCGAAAGCTTGGCCAATTGTGCCAGCAACGCCGGATAGGCGCTCTTCGTCGTCAACGTCACGGTATTGGGTCCGGTGACTTCCGCTTTCACGATCTGGTCGAATTGTCCGAGCTGCGGACTCCCGAACTTCGGATCGGTTATACGGCGGACACTGAAGACGACATCCTCCGGCGTCAGCTTTTTCCCATCGTGAAAGACGATACCGTCCCGAATCTCAAAGCTGATCTCGGTGTCGGACAGATACTTCCAGGAGGTCGCGACCTGCGGAACGATCTCGCCCTTCTCGTCGCGTGTTACAAGGTTATCAAAAATATTCCGGTAGACGTAATAGCTGTCCGGATTCCACTGCACCTGGGGATCGAGCGAAGATGGCTCGCTCACGAGATCGACGACGAACCTGTCTTTCGAAGCCATCGCCGGCAAAGCCGTAGAGGCGAGGAACGCGAAGGCGACGGCTACAATGCGTAGTTTCCGGTACTGTGTTGCCATGGCTTTGATCCTTGGGGGTCCGCGAGACGCGATGCTGCCGAAGGACGGAGACATCGGAATTGTCATGATAGGATAGGATCGGCGAAATGGCATGCGATTTCGCCGGGGCCGAGACCAGGTCAATGTGCGAGGAGACCGGCGATCGCATTCGCCGGGCTTTATCCAAGCAACAACGGCCTCAAGCAGCTTTGGCCACATCAGTCCTTTGAAGGAGCGCATCCAGATGGCGCGCGATGGCACGCATACCAAACAGTCCGGCGCGCGCCTCGGCATCGGGATTGTAGTTCGTGTTCGTGTTGACGTCGTAAGTGTAGATCTCGCCATCGCCGTCCGAGATAATTTCGATACCCGCAATACCGATGCCATTGGCAGCCAAAAAGCGCTCGTAAGTAGGGATCAGCGGATTTTCGTATCCGTCAATGATCCGGAACTTCTCGGATGGAGCGACCGCCGGGCAGGCGCCAGATCCAATCAACGTATCGTCGACCCGGCAAGCGTCTGCAGGACAGAGCTCGAAGCCTTCGCTGGTGTCGACGCGCACCGCGTAGAGGAAGCGTCCTCCAACAAACTCGAGACGCGTGATGAAGGGCGCGGGCGCCTTGATGTATTGCTGGACCAGCGTGATGCCATCGACTGGCACTTCGAATTCCGGCGAAACGAGATGCTCGGCGAGAGCGGTTGCGCTCAGGAAGAGTCGAACTCCAAGACCCTTTCCACCACGATTGTGCTTCAGAATGAGTGGATAGCCCAACCGGCCGGCAGCCTCCGCGATGGCGCTCTTCCCGACCACCGCTAACGTGTCAGGTGTCCGAATCCCGAAAGGCGCCAGCGCCTCGTATTGGGCGACCTTGCTGATCTCAAGGCGCAGGGCCCGGCTGTCGTTGACAATCGTTCGTCCATGTCTTTCGAGCCATGCCAGCACGGCTCCGGTGTATTCGGCCGCGAAGCGATGATCGCGAGTATGAGACGAGGCGCTCATCCGATTGTAGTAGACCCCATTCGGTGGAGGCGATCGCAGGTCGACAACGCCTTGATCAAGAAACCATTCTTCATACGGTGTCTCGATCGCCTCAAAGGCGGCTCTCAGCGGTTCCACCCATGCGCTGTTCTCGTGGATGACAAACACCTTCGACATCAATCTCGCTCGCTCTCAGGTTGGAGCGCCAGATTCGTCGATCTCGTTCTTTTGGTCAACCGAAACGTTTTATATGTAGAACAACTTATCGCGGGCATTTTCATCTAAAATTGGACGCCACCGGGAGATATTTTCCCTTTCGCGGCGATCCTGACGTTGTCGGGCGCTCGCGCTGCGGTTTTCATCTGGTCCTGTCGGTGTTTCCGATGTCGCAGCGGATCGTCAACGACACTCCTGCTTGTGAGGAGAGAGCACCGCTAACCTCTCGATGACCCGATCGGCAAGGCTGGCGTAGCGCGCTCCGCCGAATGGAAAGACCTCTGAGAACGCCCCGGACAGCTCCTTTTCTATGGCTTTACGCATCAGTTTCCTCGCCCGGTGTAGCCTTGTCTTGGCGGTTTCAGTCCGGATCGAGAGGTGCGATGCGGTCTCCTCCGTGCTCGTCGGTGAGGTTTGTGTCGCCTCCTACTCGCGGCAATTCATGCGCGCATAACGTTCGCCGTTCCGGTCAATGTCGTGGCTCCGGTTTCTAGCCGAATGCACAGGTCGATCGTCTGGATGCCGTCGGAATTTTGCTGCTCCCGCAGCCGTCCGCTGCAAACGGGCGTCGCATGAAGGGGCAGGGGCTGGGTGAACCGGACGGCAAAGGAACGCACGTTCTCCTGTCGCGTCCAGTCCGACAGCATACGTCCGACCCACGCCATGGAGAGCATGCCATGAGCGAATACGGTATCGTAGCCGGCGCTCCGGGCCGCGACGCGGTCGACATGGATGGGATTGCGGTCACCCGAGGCCTGGGCGAACCTGCTCAAAATTGCCTCGCTGACGTGACCAGGTCGTAGTTGCGGCAAATCACCGGGCTCCGCCGGCCCTGAAGCAAACGCATGAGCGTCGGCAGCCGATTGTCGTATGGCGGGCTGCCTCGGGAGAACAAGGGTCTCGTTGGCGGTGACGACGAGCTCGCCCGCTGTGTCACGGATCGACGTCTCGAGGACGACGAACTGCAGGTCTCCACTTTTTCGTTCGTAAAAATCCACGACACGACGTGTCACGGTGAGAGTTTCGCCCGCAAAGACCAGACGCTTGTAGTTGAAGGATTGCTCTCCATGCAGGATTTTCAGGAGATCGACTTGCCGATCAACCAAAAAGCCGAGAGGGCGTTCACGCAACAACCCCAGCGAGAAGTAATAGGTTAGCGGGATTGGGATGTTGGGATAACCGGAACTCACGGCAGCATTTCGGCTGCGGTAAATCGGGTTGGTTTCGCCGATCGCATCCGCATAGCCAGCGAGTTGGTCCGCCTCGATACAAACCACGACATCTTTATCTGTGGCGCCGACGACAGTCGAATCCAGCATTGCACGTGGCTCCTCGTTTGCTGTTGCGCTCGGAGTTGCGCCAAGCCGCGGATGTTCGCCGTCATTCCGGCAGACCAAAAATCAGACACTCTTTGTCGAACCAAGCGCAGGCGCCTTGCCGACGACATCTGCCGCTTGACGAAATCCCGCGTCGATCGGAACCGGCAGCGCCGGCATGGTGTCGCCGTGCTCGTTGGCGAGGCTGTGTGCAAAGACGCCACGCGCGGTAAAATGCGGATCTCTCACGGCGTGCGACAGCTCCGACACGAACGAGCAGCAGCAATCCGCGCCGGCAAAGCGTTTCTCCCAGAACTCGGAATCCTCGTCGCCGACAATGCGTGCAATCTCGGCCATCGTCCTTGCGGGGTCTATCGAATCGTCGCGGAACGAGGCATCGAGGCGCAGGAGATCGCAGAAAACAGACCAGAATTTTGGTTCCAATGCGGCGACAACCAAGCCCTTGCGATCGCGTGTTGGGTACACGCGGTATCGCGGCGAAGCACCCGTCACCAGGTCGGTTCCATTCCCCGGCCACGCGTCCGTCGCAAACCCCGTAGCTAGAGCCCAATAGGTCATGGCGAACAGGTTCTCGCTCATGGCAATGTCGATGTGCCTGCCGCGGCCCGTGTGACGTCGTTCCTCGAGCGCAAGGAGGACATTGATGACGGCCGGATACGAACCGCCTGCGATGTCTCCGATCGGCGCAGCAGGTTGAACGGGCGCCGTGGCATCTCCCATCGAAAGCGCGAGAACCCCTGTGTCGGCGATGAAATTAAGGTCGTGGCCCGCCTCGTGGGATCGAGGACCTGTCTGGCCATACCCGGTGATGGAGCAATAAATCAGGCGCGGATTCAGCGCCGACAATTCAGCATATCCAAGCCCCAGTCGTGCCATCACACCGGGTCTGAACTGTTCCACTAGAACGTCCGCTCGCTTAACGAGATCCCGCACCCGTTCAAGGTCGTGGGGGGTTTTAAGGTCCAGCGCGAGGCTTTCCTTTCCACGATTTAACATCGCGAATATGGCGCTGTCTGCTCCCCATAATGGCGGGTAACTGCGCATCGCTTCTCCGGCCAAGGGTTCGATCTTGACGACATCTGCGGGCCGCCATCGTCGAGTTGCTTCTCATACCAGCATCCTTATCCGCCATTCGAATTATGTTGACGCAGGTCTATGTCACGCCGCCTGCATATTGACGAGCATTGGGCTCGAAGCCTTCGCAGCCGGTCGGCCGGGCCCTTCAATTGACCGGTCAGACATGCCTCGTGATGGAGCGAAACACGGCTTATTGGCAAAGTCCATCGGGTATCTCGGGTTATCTTCCCGTTCCTGACGCACTTCGCGCGCGCCGGCCTCTGCCTGAATACTGCGGAAAGAACAACTCGGCTTCGATCCTTCCCAAGATGACGTCGCTGGATCCGGATTTCCAGCTCGCGCAATACCGCTCCACCTGGCGCTACTCCTACATTCGGAATGCGGCGCTCGACGAGTTGATCGATGCGGGGGCGAAAGAAGTCGACCGTGACAAACGCGCGGCAATCTACCGGAAAGCCGCTCAGCTTATGCATGACGAGGCACCTGTCGTGTTTCTCTTCGGCGGGTATGATTTCTACGGCGTCAGCAACAAGCTTGAAGGTATCGTGCCGCGGGGAGACCAGAGATTCTTTCTGCAAAATGTTTCCCTAAAGCCTTGAGACTCTCGTCGCCAGGAAGGCTTCGACAATCGTTCGTCGAAGCCTTCCCTTCCCAACTTCCGCGTTCTCCCGGCCAGCGCTCGAAAGCCCGCCGAGACCCGATTTCGGTGACGAAGCGGAGAAGGAATTATCGCTAATGGGAGCCTATATCGCCCGACGCCTCCTTCTCACGATACCCGTGCTTGCCGGCATCCTGGTGATCACCTTTCTGTTGACGCGTCTGAGCGGTGACCCGACCGACCTGATGCTTCCGCCAAACGCGACCGACCAAGCCCGCGAAGCCTTTCGCGTCGTGCACGGTCTTGACCAGCCTCTATGGACGCAATTCCTTCGGTTTGCCGGGAACGCCGTCATGGGGGATTTCGGCGCGTCCCTTCGCTTTGGGCAGCCCGCCATGTCACTGGTGCTGGAACGTCTTCCCGCCACGGCCGAACTCGCGGCTGCCACGATGGCTTTGGCGCTTCTGTTCGGGATACCCGCGGGAGTCGTGGCGGCTGTGTGGCGTGGAACGAGCACGGACGTATCCATTCGATTGGTGACCTTGCTCGGTCAGGCGGTGCCTTCGTTCTTCCTCGGCGTCGTCGCCATCATCGTCTTTGCCGTCTGGCTTCGGTGGCTGCCGACTGGGGGAAGGGGCAGTTTCGGCCAGTTGATCCTTCCTGCCGCGACGCTCGCGTTCAATCTGGTGGCGCTCATCGCGCGTGTGACACGCTCCTGCATGCTGGATGTGCTGAAGCAGGATTATGTACGGACGGCGCGCGCCAAGGGTGTGTCGGAAACCAAGGTCGTGTGGCTGCACGCTCTGCGCAACGCGTTCATTCCCGTTCTCACGGTGATCGGCTTGCAGGTGGGTCTTCTGCTCGGGGGCGTGGTGGTGACAGAGACGATTTTTTCGTGGCCCGGCGTTGGTCGACTCGCGATCCAGGCGATTTACGCGCGCGATTTCCCCGTGGTCCAGGCGGTGGTCTTTGTATTCGCGGTCATTTTCGTGGTGGTGAACCTGATCGTCGATCTGCTCTACGCAGTCCTCGATCCGCGCATCGGTTATCGGTAGAGAATATGGTTGAGCCAAACGCATTGATCGACCCCGCGCCGCTCGCCGTTCCGACGGACGAGGCGCCCATCAGCCGCCTCAGATCGGTTGCGGCGCGCATGGTCGAGTCATGGGCTGCCAGAATCAGCCTGGCTATTCTCGCGCTCGTTATCGTCTGCTCGCTCGTTCCCGGACTCGTCGCCCCGCGAGACCCGTTCGCGCAGGATCTGTCGCTTCGTCTTGTCCCGCCAGCATGGTCCGAGCGCGGCGTGCCTGGCTACTGGCTCGGAACGGATCAGCTCGGGCGCGACACGCTCTCCCGGATCATCGAGGGAACGCGCATCACGGTTCTGGTCAGTCTGTTCGCGGTCGCGGTTTCGGGGCTCGTCGGCGTGGCGGCGGGCCTGGCGGCAGGCTTCTACGGCGGCAAGACCGACGCCGTCATCCTCAGGTTGATCGATATCCAGCTCGCATTTCCGCTCATCCTCCTCGTCATTGCTGTCGTGGCGGTGGTCGGTCCTTCATTGACCAACCTGATTATCGTGATGGGATTATCGGGATGGCCGCGATTTGCCCGCGTTGTCCGCGGCTCGGTTTTGACCGTTCGCCACCTCGAATTCGTCGATGCGGCACGATCGATCGGGGCCAGCAGATTGCGCATCATGACCCAGCACATCCTCCCGAACATCCTTTCGGCGATCATCGTTTACGCGAGCTTCGAGATCGCGCGAATGATCCTTCTCGAGGCAACCTTGAGCTTTCTGGGTTTGGGTGTGCAACCGCCGACTCCCACCTGGGGCGGAATGATCAGCGACGGCCGTAAATATGTCAGCCAGTCCTGGGCCGTTTCTCTTGCTCCGGGAATAGCGATCGCCCTTGTGATTTTAGCCTTCAACGTTCTCGGCGACAGCTTGCGTGACGCGCTCGACCCGCAACTCGACGAACGACTTTAATTCATGATTTCGATCAAACCGACCAGCAACGCGCGAACACATATCAGCAGGGGAGACAAGTTTATGGACAATGCCACTTCGACGCAGACTGCCATCGTTGTCGACGGACTTAATTGCGCTCCCGTCACGAGAGATCAGATGCTCCGCACTCTCGAAGGCGGTGTGACGGCCATCAACCTGACGGCGATACGGCCCCCGCACGACTTCAATACAGCGATGCGAGACCTGTCGCGCACGTTGGTGAGCATCGACGCAAACTCGGACATCGCCTGCATCCCACGTTCAGTGCGCGACATCGAGAATGCGCGTGCGGAGGGCAAGCTGGCGATCATCCTCGGTGCCCAGAACTCCGTGGTGGTGGAGGAGGACGTGGAACTCCTGCGCATTCTGCAACGGATCGGCTTTCGCATTCTGCAACCCACCTACATGGAGCGAAACAGTTTCGGATGCGGCGTGCTTGCCAAGGGGGGCGATGACGGGCTCACAGAAAAGGGCCAGCGTTGGGTCGAACTGATGAACGAGCTGCGTATGCTCATCGACCTTTCGCATGTGGGCTACCGCACGGCCGCGGACGTGATGACGCTCTCAAAACGTCCCGTGATCTTCAGCCACTCCAACGCCCTCACGCTTTGCAACAGCCTGCGCAACATTCCGGACGAGCTCATCCGCGCCGCGGCCAAAACGGGCGGCACTGTCGGCGCAACGCTTTGGCCTCCGATGGTGCGCCATGAAAAACGCCCGACCGTTGACGACTGGGCTGAGCAGATCGCCCACATGGTCAACCTCGTAGGGGTCGAGCATGTGGCGTTCGGCAGCGACCTCTCGGAAAACAAATACAAGTCCGAGGCGGAGTGGCAGGCGAGCTTCGGTCCACGCGGAATCTATCCCGAAGTGACGGCCGTGCTCGGGCCGTGGTTCCAATTCAACGCTCGACTGACCGAAGGCTACGAGAAGTCTCGCGCAGACGCCTCGTCTCATCGAGGCGCTGCGCAAACGCGGCTTTGCTGCCGATGCCATCGACAAGATCATGGGCGGCAATCTGCTGCGCGTCTACCGCGAGGTCTGGGGCGAATGATCCTGGGATCGAACATTGCGGCGACTTCCCCATCCGCTCCGATCCTGCCGCGCGACGAGGATGTGCTTCGGGTCGAGGACCTGAAAGCACATCTGCATGTGGGAAGCGCCGTGGTGCGCGCCGTGGATGGCGTCTCCTTTACCATCCGCAGGGGCGAGACGCTTTGCATCGTTGGAGAATCCGGATGCGGCAAGAGCATGACGGCGTTGGCCATCATGGGCTTGTTGCCGAAACCTGCCGGGCGGATTGTCGGCGGACGAGCCATCTTGCAGGGCGTTGGCGATCTCGCCCAACAAAGTCCCGGACGAATGAGGGAGATTCGCGGACAAGACGTGTCCATGGTCTTTCAGGAGCCCATGACGTCGTTGAACCCGGTTTTCCGGATCGGATGGCAGATCGAGGAGGCGATCCGGGTCCATGAGGCGATCCCGCACTCCGAGGCGCGCGAACGGGTGATCGCCATGCTGGATCTCGTCGGGATTCCATCGCCGCGCGAGCGCTACAAAGCATATCCCCACCAGCTTTCCGGCGGAATGCGCCAGCGCGTGATGATCGCCATAGCGTTGGCGTGCCGCCCGAAGCTCATGCTGGCCGACGAACCGACGACGGCCCTCGACGTGACGATCCAGGCCCAGATTTTGCGGCTGATGAATCGTCTCAAGTCGGAGACGGGCGCGTCGCTTCTCTTGATCACTCATGATCTCGGGGTTGTCGCTCGGATGGCCAGGCGAGTCTGCGTCATGTATGCGGGCGTCATCGTCGAAGAGGCGGATGTCGGGGCCATTTTTGCGACACCGCTTCATCCTTATACGCAAGGCTTGCTCGACTCGATTCCGACCGCTCGCGCCGGGGGCGAGCGTCGACGCCTCCACACTGTTCCAGGGCTCGTTCCGAACCTGGCGAAGCTGCCGCTCGGATGCCGCTTCGCAGACCGTTGTCCCCACGTCTATGATCACTGCCGCAAGGAGGAACCGCCCCTGTCGCAGCCTGTTGTCGGACCGTTTGCGGGAAGTCCCCAAAAGGTGCGGTGTTGGTTGCACCTCGAGGATCGCCAATGACGGGAGGCGCAACGTGATGCCAACAACGCTCGGTGCTGAAGGAATGCTGCCGAATGCCGGAACGTCCACCGACGACAACGCAAGCGACAAGCCGTTGCTCGTTGCAACAGGCTTGCGGCGGCATTTTCCACTGCCCGGAGGGTTATTTCGAAAGAGCGTGCGCAGCGTGAAGGCTGTCGATGGAGTCGACCTGACCATCCGAGCGGGCGAGACGTTGGGGCTGGTGGGGGAGAGCGGTTGCGGGAAATCGACTCTTGGGCGAATGCTGGTGCGCCTCGATGAACCCACTGCCGGCGAGGTGATCTTCGAAGGACAGAACATCTCGATGTTGTCCGACGGCGAATTGAAACATGTGCGTCGCAAAATTCAGATGGTGTTCCAGAACCCTTTCTCGTCCCTCAATCCGCGCAAGACGATTGGCGATACCATCAGCGAGCCTCTGATCGTGCATGGAATTGGAGATGCGCGCAGCCGGCAGGCGCGCGCCATGGAACTGCTGGATATCGTCGGCCTTCGCCGGGAGCATTACAGCCGCTATCCGCATCAGTTCAGCGGAGGCCAGCGGCAACGCATCGGGATTGCTCGTGCGTTTGCGCTCGAGCCAAAACTGATCGTGTGCGACGAGCCGGTCTCGGCTCTCGACGTCTCCATCCAATCTCAGATCCTGAACTTGATCGAGGACCTGCAACGCGCTTTCGGCGTCTCATATCTGTTCATTTCGCATGACCTTCGTGTGGTCGAGCACGTGAGTGACCGCGTCGCCGTGATGTATCTCGGGCGGGTTGTCGAAGAAGCACCGACAGCGGTTCTCTACACGTCGCCGCGTCATCCTTACACCCAGGCTCTTTTGGCAGCGGTCCCGATACCTGACCCGAGCATCGAACAACCGGATGTTGTGCTGGAAGGCGGGGTGCCGAACCCGATAGACCCCCCTCGCGGTTGCCATTTCCATCCGAGATGTCCGCTCGCTATCGATCGCTGCCGGATGGAGATGCCACCTCTTGTAGAAAGCGACGGGCACAAGGTGCGTTGCTGGGTCAACGGCCCGAAGGGGGCGGCGATATAACCTCGAGGAGGAGGGTGCGATTCCTGTCTGTCTGCAAGGCATGCCGGCAGAGTTTTCACCGGGCAGGGAGGAGATAAAACCGGCTGCCTCTGGAGATAGTTGCTGTGGCCTCTAACTGTCACTCATGCTTGAAATCAAATGCGTGAACGGTAGAACTGCGGCTGACACTCACTGGGAAAGTGGCTGGAGAATATGGATAGAACCGACAGGCCGGACCCTGACAAGGATCAGGCTCGCATTCAGATGCTGGTCGATGCGATCACCGATTACGCGATCTACATGCTTGATCCTAATGGTCTGGTGACAAGCTGGAATTCTGGAGCGGAGCGTTTCAAGGGCTATCGGCCACACGAGATCCTGGGGTTGCACTTTTCCCGCTTCTACACCGAGGAGGATCGAGCCGCGGGGCTGCCGGCCCGAGCCTTGGCCATAGCGGAGAGCGAGGGCCGGTTCGAGCATGAGGGCTGGCGGGTGCGCAAGGACGGCAGCCGCTTCTGGGCTAACGTTGTCATCGACCCGATCCGCGACCCGAAGACAGGGGCCCTTGCCGGTTTCGCCAAGGTCACGCGGGACATTACCGAGCGCAGGCAAGCGGAAGAGACCCTCCGCCGCAGCGAGGAACGGTTTCGGATTCTCGTTCAGGGGGTCACGGACTACGCCATCTACATGCTCGACCCGGATGGGCGGATCACGAACTGGAATACCGGCGCCGAGAGGATCAAGGGCTATACGCAAGCGGAAATTGTTGGGGAACACTTCTCCCGGTTCTATCTGCCCGAGGAACGCGGCGCAGGAGTGCCGGAGCTGTCACTCGCCACGGCTGCAAAAAACGGTCGGTTTGAGAAGGAAGCGTGGCGCGTCCGCAAGGACGGAACGCCTTTCTGGGCGCATGTCGTCATCGACCCTATCTACGGACCGGACGGCACCCTGATCGGATATGCCAAAATCACCAGGGACCTGTCAGAACGCAAAGCTGCGCAGGAAGCGCTGGAGAAAGCGCGAAGCGCACTCTTTCAGTCCCAGAAAATGGAGGCGATCGGCCAGCTGACCGGAGGCATCGCGCACGACTTCAACAACCTGCTGACCGTTGTGGTCAATGGCCTCGACCTCATCATGCGAGGTGTGCGGAACGAAAAGGAGATCAGGATCGTGGAAAGCATGCAACGCGCGGCCGAGCGCGGCAAGAACCTGAACCAGCAGCTCCTCGCCTTTGCCCGCCGCCAGCCCCTTAAGCCGGAGGTTGCAAACCCCAACACCGTGATCAATGGCTTCGAGGCAGTTCTGCGCCGAGCGTGCGGAGAGAGAGTTCGGTTCGATATCGCACTTGCGCCGGCGATGCGCTCCGTACTCCTTGACGTGCCACAATTCGAAGCCGCCTTGTTGAACCTTGTCGTCAACGCCCGCGATGCTCTGCCCGAGGGAGGAAATATCGTTATGTCGACGCAAAACCTGAAGATTGCCGGCGAGCGTGCGACTTCCCTCGCGCTGCCACCCGGCCCCTATGTTTGTGTCTCCGTAGCGGATACCGGACCTGGAATCCCCGAGGAAATACGGTCCCGCGTGTTCGAGCCGTTCTTCACCACCAAGGAGGTGGGGAAGGGCACGGGGTTGGGGCTGAGCCAGGTGTATGGATTCGTGGCCCAATCGAAGGGCCAGGTCGAAATCGACAGCGAGACTTCCAAGGGTACGACCATCCACCTTCTCCTGCCCGCGGTTGAGAGCGACGCGGGTGCGGGTGAGGGAGACGACGAGGACCACGGAGCGTATCCGAAGACCCGAAGTACAATCGGAACAGTCCTTGTCGTGGAGGACGAGCCGGATGTTCTGGAAGTCGCGGTGCAGATCTTCGAAAGCCTTGGCTATCAGGTCCTCTCTGCCACGAATGCCACGGGTGCGCTGGAGGTGCTCAGGCGTGAAGACGCGATCGACGTCCTGTTCTCGGACGTTGTCATGCCGGGTTCAATGAACGGGGTTGAGCTCGCCCGCGAGGCTGTCCAGATGCGACCCGGAATGAAGGTGCTGCTGGCCTCTGGTTACCCGATGTCGGCACTCACCGATGTGCAGCTCAACGAGGAGGTTTCCTTTATCAGCAAGCCTTACCGCTGGTCCGAACTCGACGCCAGGCTCCGTGCGCTCCGGACGGGAGGGCACTGAGGAATTTTCGACCGAAAGTGAGGCATCGGTCAGTGACCTCTCAGCCGCGGAAACTTCGCGGGAGAACAGCCAGCAATCTCACCCGGTCGAGTTCGTGCCCATCGGCGTCCTCGATGATGATGGCGTCGGTGGTCAGCTCGCGACCGCTATGCACCGCATCGGCGATCAGTTCTCGTGCCGCCATGAGAGCTTCCTCTTTGGCCGCATTTAAATCCGCGAAATCGGATCCCTCCTCATCCTTGATGAGTTCTTCCGTCATCGTAGAGAGGTGAAAGTAATACTGGATCATGATCACTCCTCCCTTCACCCAACAACCATCGCCACGAAGAGTTGCCGTACGAAACTGCTCATAACGGCCACGCGCCGGGAATATCGGGAAAGGAGTTACTCTGCATGATCCGACAAGCCCATCTGTTTCGACCTCAGAAACAAGTTTAAGGTCGGTTATGGACCAGCGCGCATCCGCCTTAAGTCGCCACGCCAATTGCCTGCTGCAAGCGCTCTCGCAAGAGGACTTCGACCTTCTCAAGCCTCACCTTGAGCCCGTGATGCTCGAGCAGGATGATGTGTGCATCGAGGTGGACGCAGCAATCGAGTACGTCCATTTCCTGGAAGGCGGCTTGGGTTCGACAGTCGTTCCCGATGAGTATCACGGAACGGCCGAGGTCGGAATGCAGGGGCGCGAGGGGCTGATCGGCGTATCGGTGCTTCTCGACTCTGACCGAAGTTCCCACAAGGTGTTCATGCAGACTGGCGGCCCCTCCCAGCGTATCCGGGTTGCTCACCTCACCGACGCCATGGAACAGAGCGGATCCCTGCGCAAATTGCTGCTCCGCTACGCTCAAGTTTTTCTGACCCAGACGGGCCAGACCGCCTACGCTAATGCCCGGTTTGACATGAAGGAACGGCTTGCCCGCTGGATTCTTATGTCCGCGGATCGCATTGGCCCACAATTGGCTCTGACGCACGATTTTCTTGCGTACATGCTAGGCGTACGGCGAGCGGGGGTGACCCAGGTCCTGCACATTCTGGAAGGCGAACAGCTCATCAAGTCGACTCGCAAAAACCTCATGGTTCTCGACCGAGGTGGATTGGAGGCCATGGCGGGCGCCTGTTACGGAGTGCCTGAAGCCGAGTACGAGCGACTGATCGGACCTTGGCGCTAGGGCCTATCCTGTCTCCGGTCCGCGCACTCCACCCTTGAAATCCATCTCGGCCTGCAAGGCTCGCAAGAGCCGCTCGACCTCTTCCGCCACAAAAATCCGTTCGTTGGGGTCGATCAGGTCGGGGGCAAAGGTCGAATCCTGGTAGGCCTCCGCGAGACCCTTTCGGGTGCTTTCGAGGAGAAGCTCAAGCGCCTCCGGTCGTATGCGCAGCATCGCTTCGAGCGCCGCAAGCGCGGTGCGCTCTACAGCGACAATCCGAGCCCGGAGCCGGAGGATTTCGGTGCGGCTTACGCTGATCGCATCACTCATGAGTACACCCGCTGATCCCTAAACGTTGTTCCGGGAACTCGGTTCACCAAGTGGATAAAGAGCGTGGTCGACATTGCGGAGCGGAACGCGAAGCGCACCTGAGCATTCCGTTCTCAAATAGCAGGAAACCGGAATGCCGAAACTCGAACGTGTTCTGGAGACCGCCTTATACGTTGCCGATCTCGAGCGCGCAGGCGCGTTCTACGACCAGATTCTCTGTCTCCCAACCCTACACGCTGACCGCCGGATGCGCGCCTATGATGTGGGGGGCAACGGCGTGCTGCTGCTTTTTCCGGCGGGTCAGTCGCTCAAGCCCATCGAGACCCCGGGCGGCTCCATCCCGCCGCATGATGGCAGCGGACCGGTGCACGTGGCTTTCGCCATCGCGATGGACGAATTGCAGGAATGGCAGGATCACCTCGTGGGCGCTGGCATCGCCCTCGAAGGCCGCACCGAATGGCCTCGCGGCGGGATCAGCGTCTATTTCCGAGACCCGGACGGGCATCTCCTGGAGATCGCAACGCCGGGGCTCTGGCAGGGGTACTAGACCGCGGGTCTGCGATGCTGGCCGTTGTCGGCTTTTCTTGCGTCCCGGTCACGACCGGGCAGGGATGTTGCGCATTCCCTCGTTGGCGGTGACGGTCTCAGGATGGCCGCGCTTTTCAGCGTTTTTCTTCATCTCGAGCGCCCTGCGTGCGTTCGCCTTGTTGATCTGTCGCGCTTGCTCGCGACGTTCCTGCTCGGCCCGGGCGGACATGCGATCATAGATCAGCCAGCCGATCCCAGCCCCGACAAGACCCGCGATGACCAGGCCGCCGGTCGTGTAAGTGCTGAGGCCGCGGCCGCGCTGGAAATGCCGTTCCACTTCTGCGCTGTAGTAACTCTCTCGGTCTTTGGCCATCTCGTCTTCTCTCGTTAGCTCGGCAATAGCCGCCGCTCGCGTCAACGGTCGAGATGCGCGGCGCGTTCCGCGTGGAGTGGCGGAAAACCGGACCAATGACGGCTTCGAAACCCAAGCGTAGCTTAAGCGTTGTTTCCCTGATGCAAGGGAGAATGCGAATGCGCTTTGAAGTTTATCGCGATGCGGCGGGAGATTGGCGCTGGCGCCTTCGCCATCAGAACGGCCAGGTGGTGGCGGAATCCGGCGAAGGCTATCGCCGCCGGGAAGATTGCGAACACGGCATTGGCCTCGTCAAGCAATCCGGGTCGGCGACCATGGTCGACATGACCCTCAAGATTGCGGGTGCCTGACGTCCGCATTACATCGTCGCGCCGACCTGCCATGGAATGAACTCTGCGTCGCCGTAACCGAGTTCTTCGGATTTGGTGCGCTTGCCTGAGGCGACATCGAGGATGGCGCGGAAGATCTCCGCGCCCTTTTCCTCGACCGAGACACCGTCGAGGATGTCGCCGCAATTGATGTCCATGTCGTCGACCATCCGGCGATAAATCTCGCTGTTCGTCGCAAGCTTGATCGAGGGCGTCGGCTTGCAACCGTAAGCCGATCCCCGGCCCGTCGTGAAGCAGAGCACGTTCGCGCCTCCCGCAACCTGCCCTGTCGCGGAGACCGGATCGTATCCGGGCGTGTCCATGAACACGAAGCCTTTGGTGGTGACGGGTTCGGCATATTCGAACACCCCCGTCATCGTGGTCGTGCCGCCCTTCGCGGCAGCTCCAAGGGATTTCTCGAGGATGGTCGTGAGCCCGCCGGCCTTGTTGCCGGGGGAGGGGTTGTTGTTCATCTCGCCGCGATTGCGAGCGGTGTATTCTTCCCACCAGGCGATGCGGCTGACGAGCTTTTCGCCGATCTCGCGAGTTGCAGCGCGTCGCGTGAGCAAATGCTCCGCGCCGAATATCTCGGGAGTTTCCGACAGAATGGCGGTGCCGCCGTTGCGCACCAGAATATCGGCCGCTGCGCCAAGCGCAGGATTTGCCGTAATGCCCGAATAACCGTCAGAGCCGCCGCATTGAAGCGCGAGCATCAACTCGGAAGCCGGCACCGTTTCGCGTCGTGCAAGATTGGCGGCCGGCAGCATGTCG
Source organism: uncultured Alphaproteobacteria bacterium (assembly GCA_963828985.1). Classification (GTDB taxonomy): domain Bacteria; phylum Pseudomonadota; class Alphaproteobacteria; order Rhizobiales; family Beijerinckiaceae; genus Microvirga. The sequence goes on along the minus strand of CAWHGT010000002.1, from coordinate 953,972 downwards.
CGGATCGCTTCAAGGCCCGCCGCGACCGTTTTGCGGGTCCCGCCCACATCCTGGATCGTCATGGTGCGGAATGTGTCGCTCTCGGCCATGCCGTAGGCTTCCTTCCAGCGACCGATCTGGAACACCTCGCATCCGAGACCCACCATCAGCACGCCAGCCATGTTGGGATTGGAGGCGTAACCCCATTGGGTGCGCTTCAGGATGTCATAGCCCTCACCCTTGTTGTCCATGGCGCACCCGGTGCCGTGGACGAGCGAGATGACACCGTCGACATTGGGATATTCGTCGAGCAGGCCGGAGCGTTCGACTTCGCGTGCGATGAAACGGGCCACTGTCGCCGAACAATTCACGCTGGTGAGAATGGCGAGATAATTGCGTGTGCCAACCTTGCCGTTTGCCCGCCTGAATCCCTCGAAGGTCGCCTGTTCGGCCACCGGCAACACGCTCTCGGTTCGCGCCTCCTCGGCATGGCGGTAATCGCGGGCAAAATCGTGCAGCACGATGTTGTGTTCATGCAGCCACTCGCCGGGCGCGATGGCATGTCCGGCAAAGCCGATCGTTTGTCCGAACTTGAGTACCGGCTCGCCCTCCGTGAGCGCGGCGATTGCCATCTTGTGGCCGCGGGGTATGCGTGCGAGCGCCGTCACGCCCTGTGCCACCATCCCGACATCGATGGGATCGACGGCGACGACAAGGTTGTCACGTTCATGGAGGCGAACGACGCGGGGTGGAGAAGCAGGTTTATCGAGCATGATCGGCCTCTATGGTCTTACGGCTTCAGGCGCTAAGCGCCGGCTGCGTTTCGGCTGCGGCCGGCTCGAAGAGATCCGGATAGCGCGCGGCCATTTCGGGCAAGGACAAAAGGATTTCGCCGAGGTGATCCTGCATGGCCTTGATCGCCCGATCGGGGTCGCGCGCCTTGATGGCCTCGACGATATTGACATGCTGCGCGACGATCCTGTCGCGTTGGGGTCCCTGCGACATGTCGAGAAAGCGAACCCGGTCCATCTGGGGCTTTACGTCCTCGATCATTTCCCACGCGGCGGGTCGGCCGACGCTTTCGGCGAGAAGCCGATGAAACTCCTCGTCCAGGGCGAGGAATTCGGAGGTGGTCTTGGTGCGCAACGCTCGTTTCTGGCGAACCAGGCTGTCTGTGAGCCCCGCCAGCATGGCAGGAGAGGATTTCAGCGCCGCTTCCCGCACCACGGCGCACTCGACCGCCTCCCGGATGAAGCGCGCATCCTCGACGGCCGCGGGCGAGATCTTGACGACGAGCGTCCCGCGCTGTGGCAGGACCCGTACGAGGCCTGACTGGCTGAGCTTGATGAAGGCCTCGCGGACTGGCGATCGGCTCACACCGAAGCGCTGCGCCAGATCCTGTTCGGACAGCATTTCGCCCGGAGAGAGATGCATCGACACGATCGCCTGCCGAAGGGCCAGCGTCACACGCCGGGCCATGGGCTCGTTGCTGTCTTCAAGCTTGGCGAGTGGTTTCTGAGACATTAGTGGTACGCTACCATACTAGTAGACCATTGCAAAGCGAAGTGAGGCACCTTAAGGTAATGCATCGGATGAAAAATTGGCCGAAAGAAGCCAGTCCGGCCCCTGGGAGTGACGTCATGCTGGTCCACGAGGATCGGTTATTTCCTGCCGATCCATCGGGTCGCGCGATCGCGCGCAGCCTTTATGCATCGGTGAAGGATCTGCCGATCGTTTCGCCTCACGGTCATACCGATCCGCGTTGGTTTGCGGACAATGAAGCGTTTCCGGACCCTGCGACACTGTTCGTGGTGCCCGATCATTACGTCTCACGGATGCTCTACAGCCAGGGCATCAGCCTCGAAGATCTCGGCATTGCGCCAAAAGGCGCGGTTTCGTCTGCAGATCCGCGCGCCATCTGGCGTCTGTTCGCATCGAACTATCATTTGTTTCGCGGCACGCCGACACGAACCTGGCTCGATCATACCTTCGCGACGCTGTTCGGGTTTGACGAGCGTCTGTCCGCCGCGAATGCGGACGCTTATTACGACCGTATCGATGCGGCTTTGCAGACCCCGGAGTTCCGGCCCCGCGCGCTCTTCGAGCGGTTCGGCATCGAGGCGATCGCCACCACCGAGAGCCCGCTCGATCCCTTGAAGCACCACGAGAAAGTGCGGCAATCAGGCTGGAAAGGGCGCGTCATCACGGCTTATCGGCCCGACCCGGTCGTCGACCCGGAATTCGAGGGCTTCGGCGAAAATCTGCGGCGTTTCGGCGAGCTGACCGATTGCGACACCGCCACGTGGGATGGCTACCTCGAGGCCCATCGCAAGCGCCGCGCGTTCTTCCGGCAATACGGCGCGACCTCGACCGATCACGGTCATCCGAGCGCGCTTACCGCGGATCTCCCGAAGGCCGAGGCGGAAGCTTTGTATCGACGCGTTTCTACCGGCGTCGCGAGCGCCGCGGATGCCGAGCTGTTCCGAGCCCAGATGCTCACCGAGATGGCGGCCATGAGCGTCGAGGACGGCATGGTGATGCAGATCCATCCCGGCTCGTTCCGCAACCACAATGCGGATCTGTTTCGGACCTTCGGGCGCGACATGGGCGGCGACATTCCGACCCGCACCGATTATGTCCGCGCGCTCAAGCCGCTGCTCGACCGGTTCGGCAACGATCCGACGTTGCGCATCATTCTCTTCACGCTGGATGAGACGTCCTATTCGCGCGAGCTTGCGCCGCTTGCCGGGACATTATCCGGCCCTGAAGCTCGGGCCCGCCTGGTGGTTCTTCGATGCACCCGAAGGCATGCGGCGCTTTCGTGAACTCACCACCGAAACCGCGGGCTTTTACAACACGGTCGGCTTCAACGATGATACACGGGCCTACTTGTCGATCCCGGCCCGCCACGACATGGCGCGGCGTGTCGATTGCGCCTATCTCGCCGGCCTCGTGACAAGCCATCGCCTGGAAGAGGACGAGGCGCACGAGGTGGCTTACGATCTTGCTTATCGCCTCGCCAAAGAGGCCTACAAACTGTGACGATCGGCGCGATCCAATGAAGTCGCGGCGCACAGAAACGGGAGGAAGACCATGAAGACCCCTATTACAAGACGGACATTCGTCGGCGGTGTTGCAGGTGCGGCAGGCGTTGCGGCCTTCGGCGGCCCGAGCTTCGCGCAGCTGGCGCTGCCGAAGGAGCCGGTGGCGCTCAACATCATCGATGTCGCGGGCAATCTCGCGCTGACGCAGAAGGCCATCGAAAATTACCGCAAGGCAAAGCCCAATCTCGTTTCCCGCATCACCTTCACCAAGGCCCCGGCGCCGGAGCTCGCGGGCAAGATCAAGGCGCAGCAGGATGCGGGCCGTGTCGACATCGACCTCGTGCTGACCGGCACGGATGCACTGTCCGCCGGCATCGACCAGAAGCTTTGGGTCGACCTGCTCGGGACTCATGCGGCTGCATTGCCGAAACTCGACGACATCTATCTGCCGGCCGCCGCCAAGATGCAGGCGCTCGCGAAAGGGCAGGGCGTCGTCGTCACCTATTATCCATCCGGACCGCTGCTCGAATACATGCCCGAGCGGGTGAAGACGCCGCCGACGACCGCCGAGGAACTTCTCGCCTGGACGAAGGCCAATCCGAACCGCCTGATCTACGCGCGCCCCGCGAATTCCGGTCCCGGTCGCACCTTCATCATGGGTCTGCCCTACATTCTTGGCGACAAGGATCCGCAGGATCCGGCGAAGGGTTGGGACAAGACCTGGGCCTACCTCAAGGAGCTCGGCCAGAACATCGAATATTACCCGTCCGGCACGGGCGCGGTGATGAAAGAGCTTGGCGAAGGTTCGCGTGACATGACCGTGTCGACGACCGGCTGGGACATCAACCCGCGCGTCCTCGGCGTCGTGCCGAAGGAGGCGAAGGTGGGCGCGCTGAAAGGCTTCCACTGGGTTGCCGACGCGCATTACATGTGCGTGCCGAAGGGCCTGTCGCCGGAGAAGCAGGCTGTGCTTCTCGACCTGATGAGCTTCCTGCTCACCAAGGAGCAGCAGGCTTACACCTACGACGAGGGTTATTTCTATCCGGGTCCGGCCGTTAAGGGCGTCACGCTCGATATGGCCCCGCCGGAAAGCCAGGCAGCCATCAAGGAATTCGGACGTCCCGAATACGAGAAGATGATTGCGGACAATCCGATCGAAGTTCCGCTTCAGCCTGACCAGATGGTCGTCGCGTTCCGCATGTGGGACGAGCAGGTCGGCGGCGCGAAGCGCAAATAAGATCAACGAAGGTAAGGACCCGCGATGACAATCGCTCTCTCGAAGTTCGATGAAGTGCGGCTCGACCATGTGAGCCGTGATTTCGGGACTCTCAACGCTTTGCGCGACGTGAGCCTGACGATCAAGCGAGGCGAATTCATCGCCCTGCTCGGACCGTCGGGGTGCGGAAAGTCGACGACTCTCAATTGCATCGCGGGTCTTCTTCCGGTGACGGGCGGATCGATCTGGCTCGACAAGAGCCGCGTCGATACTCTCAGGCCGGAGGAGCGCGGGTTCGGAATGGTGTTCCAGAACTACGCGCTCTTTCCTCATTTGAATGTGCGCCAAAATATCGGCTTCGGTCTCAAGATGCGCAACACGCCGCGCGCCGAGATGGAACGCAAGGTCGACGAAGCGCTGGCGCTCGTGCGCCTGCAGGGACAGGAACACAAGCTGCCCGGCCAACTTTCCGGCGGTCAGCAGCAGCGGGTTGCCATCGCACGCGCCATCGTCATCGAGCCGCCCCTCGTTCTCATGGACGAGCCGTTGTCGAACCTCGACGCAAAGCTCAGGCTCGAGATGCGCGCCGAGATCCGGCGCATCCATAACGAACTCGGCGCGACCACCATTTACGTGACGCACGATCAGGACGAAGCGCTCTCGCTCGCCGACCGCATCGTGGTGCTGCGGGATGGCATGATCCGTCAGGTCGGATCGCCGAAGGAGCTCTATGAATCGCCCTCGCATTTGGACGTGGCGGATTTCATGGGGTTCCGCAACAAACTCAAAGGCACGGTGGTCTCGAACCATGGCGGCCACGCGGTCATCGACGTGGAAGGCGCGCAATTCCGCGGCCTCGCGCAGGGAGATCTCCCGGTCGGAAGCTCGGCGTTCGTGGCCATCCGTCCGGACGATCTGATGCTGTCGGAATCCGGCGGCAATGCGCTCAAGGCGACGGTCGAGACGATCGAATATCGCGGCCGCGAATTCGTCGGAACTGCCCGTTCGGCCCAAGGCGCCGATTTCGTCTTCCGCTCGCACCATTCCGTTGAACCAGGTGGGGCGATCCACCTGACCGTCGACGGCGAACGTGTGCTGATCTTCGCAGACAAGGCATAGAAGGGGACGGCGAATGCATTCGACCTTTCAGGCCTCAAGTCAGGGTCCCAGTCTCCGACAACGCCTTGCAGCAAACGGTCTGGACGCCGTGACCCTGCTGGTCGTGCCGGCTGCGTTCTTTCTTGTGCTGCTGTTCATCTACCCGTTCGCCTTCGGGCTGGTGCTGTCCTTCGAGCCGAAGGCCGGCACCTCGTGGCTTTCCAATTACACCCGCTTTTTTTCCGATCCGTTTCTGTACGAGACGATCGCCAAGACATTGTGGCTGTCGGTGCCCACAACCCTCCTGAATCTCTTTCTCGCGGTTCCCATCGCGTTTCGCGTGCGGTTGATGCGCAACCAGCGTGTCCTCACGGCCATTCTGGTTCTGCCGATCACGCTTGGCACGGTTCTGGTGGCCGAGGGATTGCTGAACTATCTCGGTCCCCAGGGCTGGCTTAATCGTACGCTGATGACGTTCGGCCTTGTCGATCAGCCCTTGCGGCTTCTGCACAATTACTGGGGCGTCTTCATCTCGCTCCTGCTGACCGGATTCCCGTTCACGTTCCTGCTGACGCTGTCCTATGTGACGGGTATCGATCCCGCGCTGGAACAGGCCGCGGCAACTCTCGGCGCCAATGCGTCGCAGCGTTTCCGACATGTCTATCTGCCGCTGTTGATGCCGGGCTTCGCCATTACGTTCTGCCTGTCATTCGTGCAGGCCTTCTCGGTATTTCCGTCGGCCGTGCTGCTCGGCGCGCCGGCGGGTCCGACGCGCGTCATCTCGATCGCGGCCTATCAGGCGGCGTTCGAGGAATACGATTACTCGATGGCGTCGGCTATCGCGATGATCATGGGGTTCGTTCAGCTTGCCATCGTGGTGGCCATTCTGGCATCGCGCGGGCTGTTCTACCGCGGCCCGGCCAGCGGCGCGAAGGGGTAGCATCATGATCCGCGACACGACCATGGGCGCGAAGTTATGGGCAACGGCTGTCTGGGCCGTCGTCGGTTTCTTCATCCTCAACCTCTTCGCCATGATCGGCACGGTGATCGTCAGCTCGTTCGGCACGCGCTGGCTCGGCACATGGCTCCCTGCGGGATGGACCACGCGGTGGTATTCCTCCGCCTGGGCAGAATTCCAGCTCGGCGACATTCTGATCGTGTCGTTCCAGGTCGTCGGGCTCGTGGTGCTGATCTCCGGCATTCTCGGCGTGACGGCGGCTTATGCGTTGGCGCGGCGTGAATTTCCCGGCAAGCGGTTGGTCATGCTGCTCTTCCTTCTGCCGCTGCTGATCCCGCCGATCACCTTCGGCATTCCGTTGGCGACCGTGCTCTACCAGACGGGTCTCGCCGGCACGTTCTGGGGCGTGGTTGCTGCAAACCTCGTGCCGACGGTGCCGTTCGTCATCCTTGTCATGATCCCGTTCATCGAGCAGATCGATCCCAAGATCGAGGCGGCGGCGCGGGTGTTCGGTGCGAACACGTTCAAGCTGTTCATCCACGTGCTGCTGCCGCTCCTTCTGCCCGGGATTCTCGCTTCTCTGCTGCTCGTGCTCGTGCGCACGATCGCGATGTTCGAATTGACCTTCCTGGTCGCGGGTCCCACCAGCCAGACACTGGTCGTGGCGCTCTATTACGCGGTCTTTGCCGCCGGCGTTCGCGCCGTGCAGTCAATCGACGCGATGGCGGTCATCTACATGGCGACCACGCTCGTCTGGCTCCTTGTGGCTCTGCGCTTCGTGAACCCCGCACAGATCGTCACGCGCGCCAAGCAACAGCCGGCACATTGAGAGCCCGATGACCAGACGATTGAACAATGGCAGCCTGACGCAGCTCCCTTCGGGCGTGGAGGTTCCGCGCTACGACAGGCGCAAGGTTCAGACCGGCATTGTCCACCTCGGCATCGGCGCCTTCCACCGTGCCCATCAGGCCGTCTATACGGACGATGTTCTGGAGCACGATCCAAGCTGGGGCATCGTGGCGGCCAGTCTGCGAAGTCCCGATACGCAGGACGCGCTCGAGCCGCAGGACGGGCTCTACGCGGTGTCGGTCCGTTCCGACGCGGGCGAGAAGTTGCGGATCGTCGGGTCCATCTCGCGGGTGATCCTTGCACCCCAGGAACCGGACGCGTTGCTTGATGCCTTGACCGATCCGAAAACCCGCATCGTGACGTTGACGGTGACCGAGAAGGGCTATTGCCACGACCCGGCCACCGGCGAACTCGACGAACGCCATCCCGACATCGTCCATGACCTCGCCCATCAGCAACGCCCGAAATCGGCGACGGGATTGATCGTCGAGGCGCTTCGCCGACGCCGACAATCCGGTATCGCGCCGTTCACGGTCCTGACATGCGACAACCTTCCGTCCAACGGCCGCACAGTCCACCGGATCCTCAGCCGTTACGCCACTCTCGTCGATCGCGATCTTGGCTCGTTCGTTGCCAACGAGGTGGCTTGCCCGTCCACGATGGTCGACCGCATCGTACCGGCGACGACCGATGACGACCGTGCGCGGATCGCCGCGGCACTGGGCGTTCGCGATGCGTGGCCCGTGGTCACCGAGCCGTTCACGCAATGGGTCATCGAAGATCGTTTTCCGCAAGGGCGCCCGGCCTGGGAAAAAGCCGGCGCGGAATTTGTCAGCGATGTGGAGCCGTATGAGCAAATGAAGCTCAGACTTCTCAACGGCAGCCACTCGACACTCGCCTATCTCGGTTTTCTCGCCGGTTATGAGACCGTCTCGACCGCCATGAACGATCCGGCCTTCGAGCGATTGCTCAAGGACATGATGGACCTCGAGGTCACGCCGACCCTGCACATGCCCGCGGGCGCAGACCTCACCTCTTACAAACGGGCGCTGATCGAGCGTTTCAAGAACCCATCCCTGAAGCACCGCACCGGGCAGATCGCCATGGATGGGTCGCAAAAACTGCCGCAACGCCTCCTGGGCACCATCCGCGATCGCCTGCAGACTGGTGGCGCAATCGATCGCCTCGCGCTTGGGGTGGCGGCCTGGATGCGATACGCCACGGGCATCGACGAGGCCGGCGGCGCCATCGATGTGCGCGATCCCATGGCGGCGAAGCTGCGCGCCCTCGCAGACGGCGCCGCAGGCGAACCGGATCGGCTGGCCAAAGCGCTGTTCGGCATCCGCGAGATCTTCGGGGACGACCTGCCTGAGAATCCGGCCTTCACGGTTCCGGTGATCCGCGCCTTGCGGCAATTGTTTCGCGACGGTGCAAAAAACACTGTCGCACATTATCCCGCCCCCTGAGGACGGGCGGCGGGCCACTCCCCAGCCATGACCTTCCTGCTTACCCCTGAAGCGCCGCGCGCCGGCCCGCCAATCGACTAGAGTAACGTTCGGGGCCGCTCCCGGCCGAGGCCGTGGTGTGCCCCTTTCGTGTGGGCGTTCGAGCGTATGTGGAGGCGGCGATGTGTGGGATTGCGGGATATCTGGGCCAGTTCGAGCGGGTCGAGTTGGAAGCGATGAGCCGGCGCATCGCCCACAGAGGTCCCGATGGCGAGGGCATCTGGTTTTCGCGCGACGGGCATGCGGGCCTCGCCCATCGGCGCTTGTCCATCATCGACCTCTCGACGGCCGCGAACCAACCCATGTTCGACGACGCCAGCCAGGTCGTGCTGATTTATAATGGCGAACTCTACAATTACCGTGAGCTTCGTGAAAAACTTGTAGGCGCGGGATTTCAGTTCAGGACCCAATCCGACACAGAAGTTCTTCTCAAGATGTATCTCTGGAAAGGAGTCGACATGCTCGACGCCTTGAACGGGATTTTCGCGTTTGCGATTTGGGATCCGCGCTCGCGCACGCTTTTTGCTGCACGCGACGGCGTCGGCGTTAAGCCATTCTACTATACGCAGACGCAGCGAGGGCTGCTCTTCTCCAGCGAGATGAAATCGTTTCTCGACGTTCCCGATGTGGACTGGACTGTCGATCACACCGCGTTGCGCGCCTACATGACGTACCAATGGAGCGCCGGCGAGGCGACGATGGTCAAGGGCATCCGCAAGCTGCTGCCGGGCCATGCGATGTTGGCGCGCGACGGGCGCATCGAGAAGATGTGGTCGTATTACGATCTGCCCTATCACACCGCGCCCGAACCCCTGAGCGCCGAAGAAGCCATCGAGCGGATTCACGACGGGGTCAAAGCGGCCGTCGAGCGCCAGATGGTCGCCGACGTGCCGGTCGGAGCGTTTCTGTCGGGTGGTCTCGATTCCAGTTCCGTCGTCGCCTTCGCGAAGGAGCATGCAAAGGGAGGGGACGTTCCGTGCTTCACGATCAGTTTCGCCCGTGCCGGCGCGAAGCAAGAAGGCATCGAGGACGATCTCCCCTACGCGCGTCGCGTCGCGCGTCATCTTGGCGTTTCGCTCGACGAGGTTTCCGTCGGTCCCGATTCCCTGCGGATGCTGCCCGACATGGTCTACATGATGGACGAACCGCAAGCCGACGTGTCGCCCATCAACGCATACCTGATCAGCGCGGCCGCGCGGGAACGCGGCATCAAGGTATTGCTCTCAGGCATGGGCGGCGACGACATCCTCACCGGCTACAGACGCCATTATGCGCTCGAACAGGAGCGTTACTGGCGCTGGCTTCCGGAATCCGCCCGCAAGACGCTGGCCGGAGTCGCACGCCGTCTCCCGGTCGGCATTCCGCGCATGCGCCAGGTGCGCAAGGCATTCTCATACGCTCATCTCCCGCAGCAGGAGCGGATCGCCAGCTATTTCTTCTGGGCGCATCCGGATGTCGTCTCCGGCATGCTCGCGCCCGACATCCGTGCGGGGCTTGCTCAAGAGCGCGTCGAGGCACCGCTCATGGAAGCACTTGCGCGGCTGCCAGCTTCGACGCCACTCGTGAACCAAATGCTGTATCTCGACGGCAAGTTCTTCGTGCCCGATCACAATCTCAATTTCTTCGACAAAGTCTCGATGGCGTGCGGCGTCGAGTGCCGCGTGCCCTTGCTCGACATCGAGTTGATCAAGGCTGCCGCATCTCTGCCGACGCAATTCAAACAAGTCGGACGTGAGGGCAAATGGGTGTTCAAGAAGGCGATGGAGCGCCATCTGCCGAAGGATATCATCTATCGTCCAAAAACCGGCTTCGGCATGCCGCTGCGCGTGTGGATGCGCGATGAGTTGAAAGACATGCAGGAGGATCTGCTCTCGCGGCGATCGGTGCAGAACCGCGGCTTCTTCGACCCGACGGAGGTTCAGAACCTGCGCGCGGCGAACGAACGCGGGCAGATCGACGGCACCTACACGCTCCTGTCGCTCATGAGCATCGAGTTGTGGAGCCGGATGTTCCTCGATCGCTCGCAATCGCCGTCATCGGCCTCGTTGAACCCGCACGCGAGCCAATCGGCAGCAATTCTTACCGACGTCGCTTAAACTCTACGTCAGATCCGCGCGGATGCACCGAACAACGTTGCGCGCGGTCGCGGTTGCGCGCACTGCCGTCACTATTCGGCCCAATTCATCAGCTCTTGAGCCTCTCTCATCCCGTCGCTCTCCGGCGACGTTATCCATTGCAATCTGCTTCCATCCGCCCGGACGCAAAATTGCGCCGGCTCCCCTCTGTTTGGTCAGTTGTGGAACGTTTTATCATAACGTAGAGGAACAGTGCTGCCGCCGTTCCGGCAGTGTTCTAGAGTTTGTAAGAGGATTGCTAAGCTAAAGGCCAAGCTGGCCGGTATTGCTAAAGAAGTGGCGTTTTTTCACAAGATCACACGCAAATGCATGTGTATTCATAACTCGCGCTACCACTTAATTCCCATCCAGCGCAATTCATCGCCAGAATATTGCACACAGGCTGCGTCTTTGCGCGGCCACGGCGGAGTATTGCCTCGACATATTCGGTTCAACCTTAAATCTCCGCCTTCATTGCGGTTACGAATGGATTTTTATTATGGTTATTCTTCCAAATCAGTTTCAAGAGAATATCAACGATAACGACGCCATTTCCTATGCGGGTCGGCAGTTCTATGTCGATGGCGAGAAGTCCTGGAGCTTCAATTCGGTCGACAACAACACACTTCGGTTTGAAGTCCGAAAGGGCGACCAGTTCTCCGACAGTGTCTGGACGGATCCGATCGGTGTCGAACGCGCCGAGATGGGCGATGCGGCACGCTACAGCATCAACCAGGACATCAGCGTCGAATACAAGTTCATGATCGAGCCGGGCGCCAAGAACACCGCCAAATGGGTGGTCGTGGGCCAGCTACATTCGGGCTTGAGCGTGACGCCGCCGGTCGAAATCAAATTCAACGGCAACGACAAGATGGCGATCTCCGGCAAGTCCGGATCGAGCAGCAACATCGTTTTTCGGGATCTGTATCAGGACAGCCAGGATATCGTGCGCGGCCATTGGTACACGATGAAGATGAACATTCACTTCGACCCCTATGGCAACGGCAGCGCCGACATCTGGCGCGACGGCGTCAAGATCGTCGATTATAACGGCGCACTCGGTTACACCGACCAGACCCAGACCTATTGGAAGGAAGGAATCTATCGTTCGACGGCCGCCGAGACCTTCGCGGTGAACTACAAGGATCTCAGCATCAAGCTCGGCGCAGGCGCTTTCGATGAGACGCCAACCCCGACGCCAACGCCAACTCCAACGCCTACTCCGACCCCTACTCCCACACCGACCCCGCAGCCTGATTACTCGACGATCATCGCTGGCACCAACGCCGCCGACACGCTGATCGGTACCTCGGGCAGCGAAGTGATCACGAGCTACGGCGGCAACGACAAACTCAACGGCAAGGGTGGAATCGACCTCTTGACCGGTGGCGCAGGCAACGATGCATTCGTGTTCAACACGACGATCACGGCAGCCAGCAAGACGACGATCAGCGATTTCGTCTCGGGCTCGGATCGTATCGATCTGTCGCGCGCGATCTTCACCAAGTTGTCGAGCGGAAACGTGTTGAAGGATGCGTTCTGGATCGGAACGGCCGCGCACGATTCCACCGATCGGCTCATCTACAACGACAAGACCGGCGTACTCACCTACGATTCCGACGGCTCGGGAAGCGGCGCTGCGATCGAGATCGCGACGTTGTCCAACAAAGGGAAAGTCGCATACACGGACTTCTGGGTCTTTTAAATCCTAGAGTCTTCAATCACGATGCACGGCCCCGGTTAAGACTGGGGCCGTTTTCGCTTGGGCGGAAGGCGAAGAAGCGGTTTGGCCGATGCAGCATCTCTCCAAGGCGCGCTGCTCCGTTCACCTTGGCGATGAAGCGAGGAAGGCTGTCGCGTTCGCCCACATAAATTCGTCGGATCGCCATGGGCCGAGCGCGCACCTGGGCAAGGGGTTGGGGGCCTGGCTCAAGGCTGAATCCCATCGAAATCCCCGCCCGCTGCGCGGTCTGCTCATGGTCGACGCTGAAATCCTGCGCTGAACCGTTAGGATACGCGAATGCGCGAGGTCTTGCGCCGAGCGCGGCCGTCAGGCGCTCGATCGACACGTCGATTTCGGCACAAGATTCGTCGAGGGGCAACCGCGTCAGAATCGGGTGCGTGTGCGTGTGACCACCGAATTCCACGCCTTCCTGCGACAGCCGCTGAACGTCCGTCCAATCCATGTAGAGATGCTGGAAGGCGTCCGGCTCCGGCATGGCGACGCCGAGTGCCTCGGCCAACGCAACCACGGCCTCGTCTCGCAGGGCGCCAGGGAGCAGTTTGGCGGCCTCTACCCATGCGATCGTGGCGGCGTCGCGCTGCGTCGCGCTGGACAAATTCGTCGCACCGATCAGCGGAATTTCGACGCTCGTCGCCTTGCATTTCGAAAAGCAATAGGCGGCGAAATCCCAGAGAAAAGCGCGGCCGGTGCCGATATAGTCGGTGGCGAGAAAGATCACTGCAGGCACGCCGCGCTCGCGCAGGATCGGCCAGGCAATTTCAGCGTTGTCGCGATATCCGTCATCGAAGGTGATCAGGGCGGGGCGGGGCGGAAGCGTTCCCGTGCCCTCGAGCCAATGGGCAAGATCTGACGCCGAGATCGGGTTGTGCCGCTCCCGAATATAATCGATGTGCTGCGCAAAAACTTCCGGCGAGGCGCTGATGGTCGGTTTGTAGCCGGCGAAGCGAGGATCGCCGGCGGGCCAGACGCGATGATAGCAGATCACAGTCAGGCGCTCACGATGATAACGGCCGAGCCATCGGCCGCCGATGATTCCGCCCTTCAGGTCCCGAATGTACGAGGCCAGCCTGTCCGTGAGCATTCTCGTACCCATTCACCCATCGCGCGAACTATTTGCAGCCTGCGCTTTCCCAGCGCTTTTGAGAAGAGCGTGGTCGACGCGTCAAAGGCACCGCCGCCCTTCTCTCGGGTAGCCTTGACGACATTCCTACATTTCTTGGCCCATCTTGATATCCCAAAGTCGGACACCCTCGGATGCTCTTACGGATAGCCCTTACGAGTTAGTGCGTCGGGTTTCCATAAATGAGAATTTAACACCCGGTTACGTCAGACGGCGCGGCGTTTGGCCGGGTCCGATTTGCGGGATGAGCGTTTGATTAAAGAGTTGCCGAGAGTGTCGCGTGGCGGCCGACGTGGCAGAGAGTGGGTAGCATGAAAATTCGGCCGAGATTCAACGAGATGCTTGCCCGTCCGCGCGTTCTGATGTCGGACAAGGAGGGGCCGGCCTATTCGGGCGCCTCCTTGCGGGAGATTTCGGCCCAGGGTCAGATCGGCCAGTTCGACCGGTTTCATGAGGAGCTGCCGTTCGAGCCGGCCCAGTCGCCCTTCGGATTATCGTTCCCGCTCGGGTTGCTGCGTCGCCAGATGCTGGTCATCCTTGCGATCACGATGCTGGGGACGGCGGGCGTGGCGCTTTGGGTGTCCACGCTTCAGAAGAGTTACACCGCAACCGCCCTGCTGATACTCGATCAGCGCAGCTCGAATCTTCTGGAACCTGTCACCCAGAACAAGATCGAAGCCGATGGCGAGGTGGAGATCCTGAAATCGGACAGTGTTGCGTTGCGCGTCGTGGAGCGGCTGAACCTCGCCGACGATATCCAAGCGAAACCGGGGCTTTTCGGGCGCCTGATCGCAATGTTTGGAATTTCTGACTCCGACGACGAAGCCACAGATGCGCATCCCACGGCAAACGAGGCTTCCCCCTCGAACGATCCGGCCCTCAAAGTCTCTTCGCCTGCCGTGGCCACGGCAGTCCGGCTCCTTATGCAGAGCGTCACGGTTCGACGCCGCGGGTTGACCGATGTCATCGCCCTCGAAGCAACGGCGAAAACGCCCGAGCGGGCGGCGCAGATCGCGAACACTTACGCCGAAGCTTATCTCGAAGAGCAGGTTGCGGCGAAACTGGCGGGTATCGAGCGCGCAAGCATCGCGATTTCCCGGCGCTTGGCTGAACTCGACGAGGAGCTGAAGCGCTCCGAGAGCCAGATCGGCACCCGGCAGATTTACCAGGACAACGTCCAGCGGTTCAAGGCGATCGCCCAGCGTCGCGAGACCGTCGCACCCGATTCGCGTGTCGCCTCCCGGGCGCGCGCCCCGGATATCCCGAGCTTCCCGCGGCCGGCCCTGTTCGTGTTGCTTGGCGCCATGATGAGTCTCGGGGCGGGCCTCGCGGTGGCTTACTTGCGAGATGTCTATTCCCGCCGGGTTCACACCGAAGACGAGCTCGAACTCCTGTCCGGGGTGCCGAATCTCGCCTCGATCCCGGATGTCACCAAGGCGCGACGGGGCGACACTGCGAAGTTGTCGGATGATATTCTGACGCGGCCCAGCTCGGCTTATTCGGGTGCAATCCGCAGGCTCTATTTCAACCTTCAGCTTCTGATAAACCGCGGCTCCAAGCTTGGATTGGTGCTGGTGACCTCGGCGGAGGAGCACGAAGGGCGCATGAGCGTCGCCTTGTCTCTCGCCCGGGCTGCCGCCGTGGCGGGGCTGAACGTTGTGATCGTCGATTGCGACCTGAGACGCCCTTCGCTGCACAAGGTCCTGGACCTGAAGAACGAGGTTGGACTAGTCGACCTCCTCGCGCAAACGGCGGAGGAGCGCAGCGTCGTTCAATCCGACCGGAAATCGAACTGCAAGGTGATCGCCACCGGCAAGACGGGGACCATACCCACCGAATGGCTGCTCAATCCCGACCGGGTCAAGGAAACCCTGCGCAAACTGGAGGCCAATTATGATCTCGTGCTTCTCAGCGCCCCACCCGTGGGATCGTCGGCAGAGCCGCTGATCATCATGCGCGACATCGATGTCGTGCTCTTCGTTGCGAGGGCTGGCGCGTCCACGCCCACCGCCATCCGGTCGACGATCCGACAGCTCCGGCGCGGCAGCGAAGTCGACATCTACACAGTCATGACCTACACCCAGATGCGAGGCTCCCGTGCCGATCTTTCTTTGTAAGTTGCGTCCCGTCGTCGCGACTGAAATACGATCCTTCGCAAGCTCAGCCATCAGGGCAGTTCGTCTTCTTGCCCCCGCTTTGCTGCTGCCCGCGATGATGTGGGCGAACGCGGCCCACGCGGATTACAAGCTCGGCAGCGGCGACACCATCGAGATCTCCGTGTTTGGCCGGACCGATCTGACCCGTCGCGCGATGATCGATCCCGACGGCAAGATCCAGGTTCCACTCATCGGCGAGGTCGCAGCTTCCGGGCTGACGATGTCGGAGTTGCGCGCGAGGATCAAGGACCTGATGGCGACCAGCGATTCGGTTCGCGGCGGTGACGTCCTTGTCGACATCATCGAGCACCGGCCATTTTACGTTTACGGAAACGTCACCCGTGGAGGCTCCTACCCGTACCGGCCTGGGATGACCGTGCGCCACGCGCTCGCACTCGCGGGAGGCTTTGAGACGATCCGGTCGCAGGGCAACACGACGCCGGTGGCGTCGGCAGAATTGCGCGGCCGGTATCGGACGCTTTCAGCGGATTACGCCAAGCAGCAAGTTCGCGTCGCCAGCCTGCGCGCCGAATCTGAAGGAAAGTCGGAACTGGACCTGAGCGCCTTGCCCCGCTCCGTGCGCTCCCAGCGGGTGATCGCTGAACTTATCGATCTCGAAACCCAGCAGCTGAAGGCAATTCAGGATCAACGCGAGAAGGAAAAGAAATATCTGGCCACTGCGCTGCAGCTGGCCGATGCCCAGGTCGGCGCGTTGGATCGCGGTCAGAAGGTGGATGAGGAAGCCTCAAAGCAGCAATCGGAAGAGCTCGCACGCGTTGCCGATCTGACAAAACGTGGTCTCGCCTCAACGGGTCGGACCACCGACGAGCAGCGGGCGATGGTCCTGACGCGAAGTCGGGAGATGGATACGGCCGCCCGCCTTGCGCAGGCGAGGCAGGCACGCGAGGAGATGGCGCGCCGGGTCGAGAGAGCCGATGAACGTCAGGCCAAACTTCCGCAGGAATTGCAGGCCGCTATCGCCACCCTCGACGGGCTCGGGACTCAAGTGGAAGCGATGGGCGAGCAATTGGCGCTCTCGGGCAATATAGGGTCGCAGGCAGAGGCGACGGGGCGGAGCGCCGTACAGGTGGCGATCTTCCGGAAGACTGGCAATACTCAGGTGCGGCTTCCCGCGACGGAGGACTCCCCGGTTGAGCCCGGCGACGTCGTCGAGATCACCATCAAGTTTGAATTGTCGCCCGCGACGCCCTCCAATTGAGGCATCTCGAGAGCTCCGTGAGGCGAGGCGCGGGGGAGGTCTCACCCGCACGCACGTCAATCTTGTGTTTCAGTCGAGACGGGGCTGGACGCGAATCTTCAGGTCTTTGTACGAGACTGCCAGCGTCTCTGGGGCGGTCGAACGATAGACCCCCTGTTTCCAGTAAGTGACCTTCTGGTTGGAATAACCAAGCGGTCCATCGTAATCGACGATCTTCTTGCCGTCGCGCCAGATCTCCGCGTAGCCCTTGCCGGACGGATCGAACCGGATGTCGAGCTTCATCTTGTACCAATGGCCCCGGACAATGTCCTCGTTGTCGTCGTAGAGATCGTTGTAGACCGCCTTGGTGGTGTCTCCGCCAAACCCGGAATTGCCGGAGATTTTCATCTTATCGTCGCCGTTGAGCTTGATCTCGACGGGGGGCGACATCGCCATTCCCGAATGAAGCTGGCCGATGGTCACCCAGCGGGCGGTATTCTTCGGACCGGGTTCGACCATGAAAGAATACTCAACGCTGATATCCTGGTTGATCGGATAGCGTTGGGCATCGCCCATCTCGGCGCGCTCGACGCCCTGCACGTCCGTCCAGGTAGTGCCCGAATACTGATCGCCCTTGCGCACCTCGAATCGAACGATGTCGTCATCCGGCGAGCTGAAGCTCCACGGTTTGGCACCGTTGATCACGAATTGGCGGCCCGCATAGGCAATCAGCACGTCCTCGGGCGTCGACTTGTTCCATTGCGACGGCGGAATTGCGCGATAGCCGAATTGGCTCATGACGGAGGTCGAGGATAGAAGCCCAACGCCCACGCCAACGACAGCCAAAGCCGCGGACGTGATGATGATCTGTCGTGGCGATGTCATGCTTGGCACTCGTTCAATTTACGCCTTTGACGGAGCTTCCGCCACTTGAGCTTACAAGGTCAAGCGGGGCAGGAGCGCTCTCATCCTTCGGACATCCGAAGTAGCCCCAATGAACAGGGAAGCGACGGCATAATTCAATAGGATATTGTCGCAGGGTTTCTATCATCAATCCAATCGGAAGGGCAGCAGAACACTGGCATACCGACAATATCGGGCGTCGAGCTGGGCGAATCTCATGCGATCCAATACCAATAACCTGGAGATGCTTCCCGAGGTTCAACGCCGGCGGCCGGAGACGATGCGAACTGTCAGCGTCAGCGATTTCGAGGCCCTGACGCCGCATCTTGCCGCGTGGGACGACCTTGCCTGGCACGCTCCGCAAAGAATCCCGAACCTGTTGCCGGCGTGGATCGATGCGTATCTGCGCCATCGTCTGGCTCCAAACGAAAGTTGGATTTGCAGCTTCGCCTATCTGGGCGATCGCCTCATTGGTGTCATGCCGCTCGTCGTGACGCCGCATCCCATCTTCGGACGTTCGCGACCCGTCCTCTACACGCCCTATGACGCTCTCACGCCGTCGGGCGACGTGGTTCTGGCCCCCGATCACGCCGCCTTGGCGATCAACGCCCTGCTCGCCGAGGTCCGGCGACGATTGCCCCGTCATCTGGGCGTCGACTTCAGGGCGGTTCGACGGAGTTCCGCTCTCTGGGGAGCGCTGCGGAGCGGGGTCGACGGATACGTGATGCGCGAAGGTTTCTGTCCGAAATATTCGTCGCTGCCTGTGGACGGCGACGTCGACGCCTATTTTCGCGAGTTGAAGAAGCTGCGGTCGAACCTCAAGCGTTTCCGCAAGAAGCTCGCCGGTCGCGGCAGCGTTACTGTCGAGCTGTTGAAAGGCGCGGATGCGACCGAGGCGTTCCTGCCGCAATTCATTGCCTTGGAGGCATCTGGCTGGAAGGGCCGAAACGGCACCGCGATCGCAAATAACCCGCGCGTGGTCGCTTTCTACGAAACGCTGGTCAAGAATTTCGCGCGCCAGGGTCGATGGGAATGGCACGCCATTCGCGTGGATGACCGGCTGGTCGCAGCACAGATGGGCGCGCGCTGCGGCTCCGGGCTGATGCTGCCGAAATACTCCTTCGACGAGGATTTCGCCGAGGCGCGGCCAGGCTCGCTGCTGACCGAGGCGGTTTTACGGGACGCATTCGCGCGCAGCGATATCGACGAAGTAAACCCCATGAGCGACGGCGAGGCTCACCGGACGTGGCACATGCAGCAGGAAGAATACATGAACGCGCACCTGATACGGCGCGGTCCGGTTGCGGCGGTTCTGCAATTGCCTCGCGTCGAGGCGTGGGCGTTTTATCAGAACGTGGTCCGGCCCCGGATTCCCCCTGAACTCAAGGCGGCATACCAGAAGTTTCGACGCCGGGGCGGGCGCAAGCCGCGGCGGGCGGCGGAGCGCCAATCGATCACGAACGACGCTGCCTGACGGGCTGGTCCTACGGACGGGCGGCGCGGGTGGTATTGAAACCCCAGCTCATCAGAGTCTCGGCTGATCGCCGGTCCGCAACGGGAATCGCCACGAGGATCACCCGGTCGGTGGATTGCTCCATCGCTTCATGAAGACGCTGCGCAATCGCCGCCGTCCGGACGTCGCGATCAGCCGCGGCGGCATGCACAAGGCCCTCCGACAGGAAGAGCGGGCTGGGAGCCGAAGCGATATCCTCCGGCAGATTAGCGAGGGCATGGGCCGGCGCGGAGCCCATCCAGCCGCAATATTGCAGCACCCCATCGCTGGCCAAAGTGTAAGCCCGATCGCCGGCTTCGAGCCGTTCGAGCGCGCGGGACAGAAACGCCGTCTGACTGAGGTCCGAGGGCGCGGCGGGGCGATAGAGCAGCAGGTCCGCCAGATTGTTCACGTTCAAGCGAATGGAGGCAGGGCCGATGGCAGGGCCTTTGCGGTTGGCGAGCGCGAAGATCTCCTGGGGCAGGGATTTCTCAGCCGCCGGCCGGCTGAATTCGAGAGGTGAGCGCTTGCCGGAGGCGACGCACGTTCGACAGGCCGTTCTCGCCAAGAAGGCTTCGCAGGCGGTCGCGAAACCGCTGTAAGGCGCGCGCCTTGAGATGGTCGGGCAATCGGAAATGTACGGCGAGCAGGTGGACCTCGTCTGCGTGATCAGCAATCCGTTCCTTGTAGGTCCCTTCCGGAGTGAGGTCCAAATCCTGAAAGCCTTGCAGTCCCAGCGCGCGCGCCAGCATCAACACGAGGAGCTTGCCGGGCGAACTGTCTGCGACGAAGGGCGAGTGGGCGATCACCCCGAGCGCCACCGAGGCGCGGTTGATGGGTCCCACATGCGCTGCGATGACGGATTCGCCGAGCAGAAGCACCGATGCGTGCGCCAGACCCGGCGTTTCCATGAGCCGAAGCCAGAATTCGCGCTTGTGCGGATCGTCGCGAAAGGGAAGCGAGGCGTTCACGGCGCCTTGCCGCAGGTCGCAGAAATCGGCCACGGTGTCGATCACCCGCTCGAATTCTTCGCGGGACTGGAGTTCCACAAACCGCAGCGGTGCGATGCGCTGCAGCCGGTTGATCCGGTTGCGTGTGTGTTTCTTCTTGAGGGACTTTTCGACGCCTCCTTCGGGACCAAGGGCCAGGAGCGGCCTGGCATGGGCCTGCAGGATCACGCGCTGTGCCGTCTTCGCACACCAGCCAACCGGCGTCCCGGGCGGAAGGAAGCGGAACTCCACGCAACCGTGAGGGTAGGCCCGCTGCACGGCGCCGAGGGCCTGTTCGATGAAGCGGTCGGAGGCGTCGGGCCACGCAAGCCAGCCCTGATACTCGGCCTGATGGGCCCCCACATGGACCAAAGCCCCGTCGTTCCGGCCGATCGCCAACGGGAGCAGGCCTGCCAGAGCGCCCGAAGAAGCATATTGCGCGACGAGGAGCGGTTCGTAGACGTCGTCATAGACCGACAGCCAAGCCTCAGCATAACCGTATGATTGCCACGCCGTCGCCCAGGGACAGGCATCTGCCAGATCCATCCAGGCGGCACGAAAATCGGGGTCCCGAAGCAGAGACGCGGCCTTTTCACCACGAAACACAACAATTTCGTCCGCTGCACCGTCCGCAGGCTGCGCAAGTTCGCGGGCGGACATGGGGGCCGCGCGAAAATCCACCTCTGTGGCCTGCCGATGGTTCACCAATCTGTCCGATCCCATGACAAGCCTTGTACGGCAAGTGCCCCGAACGTTCCAAGCATGTGTCCTCATCCCAGGCGAAAGTGGCCTGAAAATCAGGGTTACCCCGTCCGAAAGGATGCATCGTGACGAAACAGACGGTACCGTTATTCAAGAATGCCAGTTCTGGGACGTCATCCGACGCGACCTGGTCTTCGGAGGTGGCAGCACACCACGACGACGGTCGACGGTCCAGCTCTCGACTGGGATTCATGAGTCAAGTTGCGGATCGGAAGAGTTGCCCATGCACGTTGCACTGGTGGGAGCCCACGCATTGCCCGGCGAGCCGAGTAAGGGCGGTGTCGAGCGCGTGGTCCAGGTGCTTCGGCGCAAACTGGCGGAACGAATGCAGGTATCGCTTGTCGTGCCCGGCGCGCGTCAAGGTCTGCGTACCACCGACGAATACGGGGAAATCACCTATCTGAAGCGAAGTGCCGGCCCGGGCTTTCTGACGTATTGGTCGTGGAGCTCCCTTGCGGTTTATCAAGAAATCGAACGGATGAACCCGGACCTGGTACATGTGCAGGGCGTCGCGGGCGATGCGCTTTTCTGGCCCGTCGGAAAAAAACCGCGCAAGCGTCCCATCATCTTCACGGCGCATGGGGTGCTCGAAGTCGACATCGTGCACACAGCGGGCGAGGACGTTCTGCGACGGATCACGGTTCCGGCCCGCGCCGCCCTGATCGGGACGGTGGAGCGAAAGTCACGGGATCGCTACGACGAGGTGATCGCCATCAACGAATATGTGCTCGAAGCCATGCCCGATGTGGCGGGTCTGCGCTATCATCTCATTCCGAACCCGGTCGACGACCTCTTCTTCCAGGCGCCGCGGGCGCCACGCTCGCCCGATGGCGTCTATCACATGCTGCAAGTGGGGGTCGTCAGCCCGCTCAAGAACATTCTGGCCTCGATCGAGATCGCGGGCGAATTGATCCGGCGCGGAACGCCGGTTCATCTTCACGTGCTCGGCCCGATCGTCGACGTAAAGTATCATCAGCACTGCCTACGCCAGGCTGCCAAGCTTGGCCTCGATAATGTCGTGACCTTCCACGGCAATGCGACTCCGGCCGAGGTTGCCGCATGGATGGATCGGTCCGATTTGCTGCTGCTGATCTCGAAGCAGGAGATGGCCCCGATGGTTGTTGCCGAGGCTCATTGCCGCGGACTTCCCGTTGCGGTGCCCCGGGCCTTCGGTCTTCGCTCGATGGTGAGCGAGGGGGTCAACGGAATTTTTCTCGACGGTCCGGACGTGACGGATGACGCGGCGAGGGTGCGCCGCCTGCTCGAAGTCGGACTCGATCGTGAGCGGATCCGCAGCGCCGCCACAGCTCATTATGCGGTCGACGGAATCATCGACCGTACCCTCGATGTGTATTGGGAAGCGCTCGAGATGTCGCTGCGGGTGGCCGGCCACCTTGCCGAGGTTTGAGACGATGACGTCTCTGGAGCCACGCAACCGTCGAATCGTTCGAATGCTAGCACGCGGTGAGGACTAGTCGTGCAGACAAGCCCAGCTCAGCGAAGCGGTCGACCGCGGGAATATGACCTCGCGGGCTGCGCGCTTCTGATCTTCGGGGGGCTGAATCTCAACGGCTTGTTCCTGATGTTCATCAAGGAATCGGCGCTGCTGTCGCCGCTCGTGCTTGTCTTCGTGCTGGTGCTTTGGCTGCGGTATACTCGTCCGGTCGCGGTGAGCGAACTCCTCGTTCTGTTCATGGCCTTCATGGTGTCGTACCTGGCCTCCGCGACCGTGATCAGCCTGATCAATGGCAGCTTCGAAACCACATACCTGACCATCTATACGGCCACGCTGCTGCTTATTCCGGGCGTCTATTTCTGGCTCTTTGGATGCACCGATGTCGAATTCGAGAAGGTGTTGCGTCTGTTTAAAGGTATTCTCCTGATCGCTTGTGCGCTCGTGCCATTCTCGCCGTATATCGCGCCGTATCTCGACGTCAAAGGTCCCGAGGGCCGGGCGACCGGGCTGTTCGGAAGTCCAAATGACGCCGGGGTGGCTGCCCTGTATTGCCTAGTCCTGATCGCCGCCTATCCGGCAAAAAGCCGGCTCGTGACCGCGATACACGTCGCTATCGCGCTGGTGGCGCTGGCGCTCACCTTCTCGAAAGCCGGCATTCTTTGTCTCGGCCTCCTTACCATGTTCATCCTGGTCGAGCGTCGATCCCTGAAGTTGATCCTTCTTGCCATCGTGGTCTTCGCGATCGCGGGGATCGCACTTCAGTATCTCTTCGATAACGATCTTTTCAGCCTAAGCCGGGAACAGCGCGAACGCATCGCGGACGTTCTCAATCTGGCGGGTGGCGAAGTCTCGACGCGGGCGACGACGGGACGAACCATTCTGTGGGAGACGGGCCTTTGGCGGATCGAGGATCAGCTGCCGTTCGGCTCCGGGCTGGGGAGCTTTCATTCCCTCGAGGGCGGCTCGCGCGGCGACCTTCAGGTCTGGCTGGGCGTTCACAATACCTTCCTCATGATCATCGGCGAAGCGGGCCTAATCCCCTTCGCGATATTCATGACCTTCCTGACGCGCCTGTTCATCATCGGCGCTCAGGCAAAGGACCGCTTGGTGGCGGTTGGCTTTGGAGTTGTCTTCGTGGTCGACATGCTTTCAAGCCACAGCACATTTGCTTTCAGATTGTCGAATGTGGCGCTTGCCATCGCGATCGCCGTCGGTGCGCGCGGAGCGTTCAAGCGAAAGCAGGCGGCGGCGCTGGCAGCGACAGACTTCTACCGCACGACGCGCCCGCGTCGCCGGATCGCCGAACACTCGGCGCCGGTCGATTCGCTTCGGTCCACGTCATGAAGCATTGCAGGATCAGCCCGGCGCTGGCCGGCGAACCCGCCATCGCGGGGGCGCGGGGCACGGTATGCTGACAATAATTCAAAAGATCTACGCCTCGGACGAGGCGCGCGAGCAGGCTGGCGTCTTCACGTCTCATCTCCTCCTGAACGTCTCATTCTTCCTCGTGATGTTCATCGCCTCGAAGAGCCTCGACGTGGCGGAGTTCGCGAGCCTGTCGATGGCCAATACGTGGATCATGACGCTGGCCACAATCTTCAGCTTCGGTATGGATCAAACCGCGCTCAAGCTGTCGATCGAGCGGCACAGCAGCAGCTTTATCGGCATCAACCTGGTTGCCAAGGCGCTCTTCTTTCTGGTCGCGTTCGGCGTCTTCCTGGTGGGAACGATCTTGTATGGTCCCCAAGCCAACCTGGTCATCGTGGCCGCCGCCGCCGGCGTTGCGCTTTGGTCCGCGACCCGGGTGGTGGAACAATACGAACGCCATTTCACGCGGCTCGCCTGGTTCAACCTCTCATTCGCGATCAGCCGGATCGTGGTCGGCGGTTTGGCGATCGCCTCCCGGGATTGGGTGCTGATCGTCCTCGCCTTGCATGTGATCGCGCAGCTTCCCATTCACGCCACGACGTTCGCCACGGCGTTCCGCGAGTTGCGGTCGACGATCACTCTGAGCAGTCTGCGCCCGATGCTGACGGTCTCGCCGCTCATGTTCCTGTCGATCTCGCTCTGGGGTTCACTGTCGCTCATCACTCAAAGCGTCCTTCACGATCGCGGAGATGTGCTGGCGACCTCTGCGTTCGGCGTCGCGCTCCTGTTCATCTCGCCCGTCGACCTGGTGATTACGACGTTCCGCATCTACGTTCTTCCGCAAATCCTCCTCCGCGACATGAAGGAGATCGACGTCTTCGGGCTCGGCGCGGGGTCGTTCAACATCATCGTTCTTGCGTTCGCCGCCGTGCTCATCACCGTGACGGTTCCCATTGCGGCGCTCATCCAACTGGATCTACGGCGCCCAGTTTCCGTTGGCCGGATGGTTCTTCCTGATCTATTTCGGAGGCGCGGTGATAACGATCTCGGTCGGGCTGCTGAACCTGCGCGTCCAGCGGGAAAACCTGCTGCGGCTTGCCGTCCTGGTCAATCTTGGGCGCGCGGCGGCCACGGCGGTGCTCATGCTTCTCCCGACCTTTCACCCATCGGTGTCGTGATCTGGTCGACGCTGGTGATGATCATCGGCGAGATCGTGCTGTGGGCCGCCATCAACCACGTGGAGCGCAGGCAGATTGAATCGGCCTGATGGCACCCGAAATTGCCAATCCGGGTGTCCGAATGGGTTGCTCCGTCGCAGGCCGCGGCTTGCTAATGTTCGTTACCCCAAGTTGCGTTCACGGAGCGAGGGATTCGTCTCCATGAGGATCATCTATCTCCACCAATATTTCTTCACGCGGACGATGATCGGTGTTGCGGGAAACCGGTCGTACGAGTTTGCCCGCCGACTGGTCGCAATGGGACACGAAGTGCACATGATCACGTCGCACACCCATGCCCGCGAAGGCGATTCCACGGAATGGTTCGAGACCATTGAGGATGGCATCCGATGTTCATTGGCTGCCGGTGCCGTATTCCAACAAGATGGATTTCAAGAAGCGGCTCTACGCCTTCCAACGCTTTGCCATCGGCGCGGCAAGGCGCGCGGCCTCGATCGACGGCGATGTCGTATTTGCCACGAGCGGTCCGCTGACCATCGCGATTCCGGGGATCTACGCCTCATGGGCGCGCCGGATCCCGATGGTGTTCGAAGTTCGCGACCTGTGGCCGGAGGGTGCGATCCAGCTCGGCGTGCTGACCAATCCCGTTGCCAAATGGCTGGCCCGCCGGCTCGAGAAATGGGCCTATCGCCGCGCCGCTCATGTGGTCGCATTGTCGCCGGGAATGCGCGACGGCATTGTCGCGACCGGTACGCCGTCGGCGAAGGTTTCCGTCATCCCCAATGCGGCGGATCTCGACCTGTTCCACCCGACTGGTCGATGGGACTGCGCAACGGCGCGACCTGGGAATCGAGGGGAAATTTTCGCTCGCCTATATCGGCACCATGGGTGTCGCCAACGGTCTCGATTTCGTCCTCGACGCCGCCGCCGAGCTGAAGCGCCGCCGGGTCGACGACATCGTCCTGATGCTGCACGGCGATGGCATGGAGCGTGCGGCGCTGGAGGAGCGTGCCCGTCGCGAGGGTCTGGACAACGTGTTGTTTTCCGGTCCGACACCCAAGCACCAGGTCGCGGAGCTGGTCGCTGCCGTGGATGTCTGCATGACGATCTTCAAGAACGTGCCCGTCCTGCAGACCTGTTCGCCGAACAAGCTGTTCGACGCACTCGCGGCTGGAAAGCCTATCCTGACGAACATGCCCGGCTGGCTCGCGGATATCGCCGAAAAAGACAAGACCGGCGTGTTCGTCGAGCCGGACAACGCGGTCGACTTCGCCGACAAGGCTATCTGGCTCCGGGATCATCCGGACGAAGTCGCTGAATTTCACCTCAACGCGCGCTGCCTGGCCGAGAAGAAATTTGCCCGCGACGTGCTCGCACGCCAGCTGGAATCGGTGCTTGAGCGCGCGGTCGAGCCGATTCAGGACCGTCTGGCGCCGGAAGTCTCGTCGGCTGGCTAATTCGTCGCGAGCCTCAGGCCAGCCGACGGGAGGATCGCGTTCTCGAACACTTCGACAACGCGATCGGTCGTGCGTCTTTCCGACAGCTCTTCGGCGCGGCTTGCACCGTCCGACCGAGTGTCGAGGCGCAGAACCTCGATGAGAGCATCGCCAAGTGCCTCGACCTGATCCGCAACGATCCGTGACGGCTCGACGCCGCTGAGAAGATCCCGCACGTCGCCGACGTCGACGGTGATGACCGGTAGATTGCAGGCGAGGGCCTCCTTGACGACCGTGGGAGATCCCTCGAAGTCGCTTGTGAGAAGGAGACAGTTGCATGCATTCATGAAATCCGGGATTCGATTGGGATCAACGTTGCTCACCGGCACGAGTTCAATGTCGGAAATCGTACGGCGCGCATAGGCGATGGCGCTTTCCGCCAGCGCAAGACGCTTACCGGCCGGGCGATCGCCGAGATTAAAGAAGACGAATCGCGTGTCCGGATTCCAGCCGAGCTTCCGCCGCGCCTCGTGCCGAGGCTCAGGCTGAACGCCGAGAGATCGACACCGTCGAAGATGATAGAAACGGGTCGTGAGCGAATCCACAGCCGTCCTTGAGTTCCTGGCGACACAGATGACGTGACGCGCGCGAAGAACGGAAACCTGTGAAAAGACGAGGCCGACCAGGCTGCGGACATTCCGATGTCGCTCGTCGGGTTGAGGTCGCTACCGCGGAAGCTGATGACCAGGGGGCGCGAGGTGGCGATCGCGCAAAAGAGCGAGGTCATCGTGCCGAAATGGGCATGGACGATGCTCGGGTCGAACTGCACGAACGATCTGTCGAAACCGGCGCATTTCAGCAAGGACCGCGCCGGTGACGTCCGCGACGAGAGAAAGAACGTGCGTGTGACGATGCCCCGCTGCTCAAGTGCCGCGACCTGGCGGCGCGCAAAGACCATGCTGCTGGGTTGGTCCTCGTCGCCGGGGATCACGGCAAGCACGCGGACAGGTGAGGAGGACATTCGCATTGGCTACCCACTTTCCCGATGCCGCACGAAGGCGCGCGGCGGAGCCTGTGATCATATTCAGTCCGCAGCATACCCGTTCTTCGCGGGCGACCAAGACCTTCGAAGGTGAGCGCTGCATCATCCGTAAGGAGTAATCCCGAAGTTCGCTTCCTGCACACTCAACCCGGGCTGTCTTGCCTGTGCGAACGAGAAAGGATCGATACTAGTCGCCGTGATAAGGCTGACCGATGTCGAACGGTAAGGTGAGTCGCCTCATAGCAAACGACGGCGCGACACTCCCGACTGCGGTCGGGGTGATGGCGAGGCTTGCCGCGCGCCGGGCAATTTCCTCCGGCATCGAGGACGTTGCACCCTTCATCAAGCGAGCCGGGCTCCCGGCGACTCTGCTGACGGACGAGCGCATGAGGGTGGATGTGCGCAGCCAGATCCTCCTTCTCAATCTGATCGCGGAAGCTGTCGAGGATCCTCTGCTCGGGTTTCACATGGCCCGGGATTCGGACCTGCGTGAACTCGATCCGCTATTTTATGTTCTTTCGTCCTCCGAGAAACTCGGCGCGGCTTTCGATTGTGCCTCCCGTTACAGCCCCGTGGTCAATGAAGGCGTGCAGTTCGTCTCCGCGCGCAGCGCGTCCACTCTGTCGGTCGAGTTTAACTATGTGGGTATTGAGCGGCATTTCGACCGGCACCAGATCGAATTCTCGGTGACCTGGACGGTCAAGGCGGCCCGTCTGCTGCTGAATCGGGAGCTGGTCCCGAATCATATCGGCTTCATTCACCACAGCATCGGGGATGTGTCGGAGATGGAGCGCTATTTCGGCTGCGCGGTTGAGTTCGGCGCGTCGGGGGATCGGATTCTCTTCGAACCGCAGGAGGCGGATATGCCGGTCGTGACGGCGGATCCTTATCTCCACAAGTTCATGGTGGCGTACTACGAGGAGGCGGTCGCGCACCGACACTGGCGACAGAATCCGTTGCGCACGCGGGTCGAGAACGCCATTTCACCGCGGCTGCAGCACGGGACCGTCAATATCGGCACCATCGCCAGCGACCTTGGCATGAGCACGCGGACGCTCTCGCGGCGGTTGGCGGATGAGGGCCTGACTTTCAGTGGCATTCTCGACGAGCTGCGCCGCGCCCTTTCGGATCGCTACTTGCAGAACAAAGACCTGTCGATTTCACAGATTGCGTGGCTGCTTGGCTATACGGAGGTGAGTTCCTTCGTGCACGCCTTTCAGCGCTGGACCGGGCAATCGCCAAGCGATGCCCGACGAGCTCTCCGGCCGTTGGCGCAATAAGACAATAATTGGCGTTGCGCTCACTTCAGTGCGGGTTTTAATAGGCTCCTCGCACCAGGGCCAGTTTTTCATGCGGCCCCTCCCGTCGGCCCTGTCTCCGAATTGCACGATTGGCGCGTCGGGGCGGTTTTCTGACACTTCCGAATAATCTGAACTACCCCTTCTTCGGGTCTGAACTTTCGCGCGATTTTCCTGTCTTATGATCACAGTACGGTTCGCCGCTTGTCGAGTGGCGTCGCGGTGGTTGGTGTTCTTGAGCACGGACGGGAGTTTGCACGATGGCAATTGTCTCCAGGCTTCCAGTAAGGGAGGTGGTTGCCGAACAGGCTTCGCAGCTGACTCATCTCGTCGCGACACGGCCGCTCCGCCTGATCGTATGGCCGGCCATTGCCGCGCTTGCAGGTCTCTTCAGCGCCTCGCAATCGGCCATCCTGTTCAGCACCATGATTCAGGCCTCGCCGAGGAATGTCGCGTTCGGCGCGACGATGCTGCAGGTGGTGGGCCTGAACGCCCTCGCCATCATCGCCATCGCCACTTTCACGCGCCAGCAATCGACCTCGCGTCTTCTGCTCGCCTTCACCTTCAGCTTCCTGGTTCACTTCGTGTGGTTCGCCTACCAGGAATTGCTGCACCGTGCGGTGGGCTGGATCTATGTGCCATGGACCTATCTCGCAGCCCTCGCCTGCAGCCTTGCAGTCGATTCGTTTCGCAAGGTCGCACGTCCCCGGCGCGTCGGCGCGATTTCGGTAGGCTCCGTCCCAGACCTGATGCGGCGCCTCGACAGCGACGTCGAACTCATCACGGATCCCACCGGCGATGCGTCGCAATATGACGTTCTGCTGATCGACTTTTCGACTGTCATGCCGGCCGAATGGACCTCCTTCGTGTCCGCGGCTGCGCTTGCCGGTTGCGAGCTTTGCCACGTGCGCAGCTATGCGGTTCAGAGAACCTCCTGCCTGCAATCCGAAGACGTCGAGCCGCAGACGATCCAGCGCAACCTGCGCATGAACAGCATGTATGTTCCCGTCAAGCGCTGCATCGACATTCTCGCGGTTATTGCATTGGCGCCGATCGCGATCGTGCTGTTGACGATTGCCGGGGCGGCCATTGCGCTCACGATGGGTGCCCCAATTTTCTTCACGCAGAATCGGGTCGGTCGAAACGGTCGTGTGTTCCGCATGTACAAGCTGCGCACCATGCATGTGGCAAAGTCTGGCGCTCTCCAGATCGCCACAGCGCATGGCGATATGCGAATCACCCCCCTTGGAAAAATTCTTCGCCGCTTCCGCATCGATGAGCTTCCCCAGTTGCTCAACATCCTGAAGGGTGAGATGAGCCTGATCGGGCCGCGCCCCGAGCAGCCGGAGCTGGTGCAAAAATACGGCCAGATCGTCTCGAACTACGATTTGCGGCATGCCGTGCAGCCCGGTCTGTCGGGCTGGGCACAGGTCACGTATGGCTATGCCTCGACTGTCGAAGAGACGAAGACGAAGCTCGAATACGATCTCTTCTATGTCCGCGAATTCAGCTTCGCGATGGATGTGGAGATCGTGTTCGCAACTCTCTGGACCCTGATCAGCGGCCGCAACGTCCGCTAGCGGCTAGGGCGCGCTATAGCCCCAAGGGCAGTTGCGCGGCGTCGGCTGCGCGACCCTCGTGAGCGAGGAGCCACTTCTTTCGCGCAATGCCTCCGCCATAGCCCGTTAGGGTCCCATTCGCGCCAATCACCCTGTGGCAGGGAACGACGATGCCGATGGGATTGGCGCCGTTCGCGAGACCTACCGCGCGAATAGCGGCAGGACGGTCGATGCGCCGCGCAAGCTCCGAATAGGAGATGCTGCTGCCACATGGAATGCGTCGCAATTCGTCCCACACCGCCCGCTGGAATTCGGTGCCGCCGGTCGCAACCGGCAGGGTGTCGATCACCGCCAGATCCCCGTCGAAATATGCCTCCATAGCGTCGGTACGACCGCCGGGATTGCGGGCTGCCTCCAGGTGATAACGGCCACGACCGTAATGGCGCTCGAACAAACGGTGGAGTCGATCGTCATGGTCGCTCCAGTCGACGGCGCGCAAGCGATCCTGCTGATCGACCACGATTGCGAGTTCGCCGAGGGGAGTGGGGATGCGGTCGACGCGCAGGTAAAGCATATCTGGCATGTCAGGCCTCTTTGGTCTTCCAGTTGATGGCCGCGTCCGCTGCCCAGAGATGCTGCGCCGCATAGGCCCGCCAGGGCCGCCACTTTTCCGCGCGCTCGAGAAGTTGGGTGGATGTCGGCCTCGTGCCCACATCGTCAGCGGCAGCGCGCAAAAGACCGATGTCGGTCGCCGGAAAGGCGTCGGTTTCTCGCAGCGCCCGCAACGCGATGTAATGCGCCGTCCAATCTCCGATGCCACGAATGCTGCGAAGCCGCGCGACCGCATCCTCCACCGTTCCGATGGAGCAAAAGAGAGAGCGATCGGCGATCGCTGCTTCGGAAATCGCACGAAGTGCCGCTTTTCTCGCGTTGGGCATGCCAAGCAGCGACAAGTCAGCCTCCGCCACCTGCTCCGGAGACGGGAAGCAATGTGTCAAGGCTTCGTTGGCGCTGCCTGAAACCCGTTGGCCGCACAACGCGGCAAGCTTGCCGGCGAGGCGGCGGGCGGCCACGACAGTGATCTGTTGCCCGAGCACGGCGCGCACCGCGAGCTCAAAGCCATCCCAGGCGCCCGGCGCCCGCAATCCGGGCCGTTGCGCCAACAGCCTCGCAAGAAAAGGATCGCGCGACAGGTGCGTTTCGATGGTCTCGATATCCGAGCCCACGTCGAAGACCCTGCGGACCCGGGTCAGGATATGGGGCAGGGCGCGTACGGACGGGAAGCGGATCGTCACCGCCAGATTGTGGCGCGCCGGCTCATGCCGCACCTCCACGGTTCCGCATTCGCCGTCATGCGAGAGAGTGCGGCGATAGACGTCGCCCGCGACTTCCTCGACGCCCGCGATCGTGCGCGCTTCCAGGAAAGCCATCATCGCGTTCCAGTCGTAGGGCGGACGATAGCGCACGCGGAGCGTTACGCCGGCCTCGCCCGTTGTGCCGGAGGGCAGATCCGCTGCAGATCCGCGCCGCAATGCACGCGGGGGACGCTGAAACAAGGCCTGGAAGGTTTCGTTGAATCGCCGCACAGAACCAAAACCCGACGCGAAAGCAATCTCCGTCATGGGCAGATGCGTTTCCTGGATCAGCTGCTTGGCGAAAAGCACGCGCCTCGTCTGCGCCACCGCAACCGGAGAGGCGCCCAGGTGCTGCTTGAACAACCGGCGCAACTGACGCTCGCCGATGCCGAGGCGTTCCGCCAGTCGCTCCACCGCCGTATCGCCATCGAGCCCACCCTCCGCAATGAGAGCCAACGCCCGCGAGACGGTGTTGGAAGTTCCGCGCCAGAAGGCGAGGTCGGGTGCAGTCTCCGGTCGGCACCGGAGGCAGGGCCTGAGACCGCTTTCCTGCGCCGCCGCTGCCGACGGGAAGAACCGGCAGTTCTCGAATTTGGGCGTTCGCGCCGGGCAGATCGGGCGGCAGTAAATCCCGGTCGTGAGAACGCCCACAAACATCCGCCCATCAAATCGGGGGTCGCGGCTCTGGAGGGCTCTATAGCCGATGTGTGGGTCGATCAGGGACATGCGCGAGAATTACCACCGCCCGGTGGGGTGCACTGGCGGTTTTCGGACATTACCATTGAGGCGCCGCGCTGTCGCGCAAGGGATCAGCCGAGCTTGAGATGGGAGCAAGATCCGCGGGCCGATCCATTTCGGCAGTCCGGAATCGCGCTTTGAATCGATTCGCCGGCATCGAGGCGGCTGTCTTCTCACCGTCGAGAAGTCCTTCCGGGCCTTTGCCTGCCGACCTGCCTTGCGACTTTCGGCCGGGTACGCCTTAGCCTGGGCCCATCGACGAAGCCGAGCTGGCCCCGTGGCTGGCCAAACCGATTCGGCAGATCACGACCGACCGGCCCTATCTGGCGCTGAAATCCCGCGCCGACCTGGGACGTCAATTGTCATGAATGCGGTGCCCGCAGGCTGCCGATTCGCGAGAATCCCTGTGATTTCGTGCGATTCTCGCCGGCCTTACGCCTTGGCACCCGGCGAAAGGTGACGTATCGAGTCTCGGAAGAGGACGACAAAAGCCAGCCTCTGACCCTTGACGATGGTCGCGCCATGATGCAACGGCGGCGCCTACCGGACGTTACGGGGGAACGCTGTTCTGTCCGGCTTCCCATTCGGACCATGAGGACCATGATGAACAAGAACGATCTCATCGAGCATATCGCTCAGGAATACGAGCTGACGAAGTCCTTCGCGAAGGACGTCGTCGAGAACCTCTTCGAGAAGATCAGCGACACGATCCACAAGGGCGATGAAGTCTCGATCTTCGGCTTCGGCAAGTTCAAGCTGGTGGACCGCAAGGCGCGCAAGGGCCGCAACCCGCAGACCGGCGAAGCGATCAAGATCGCCGCGTCCAAGAACGTCAAGTTCGAGCAGGCCAAGGGCATGAAAGAGCGCGTCAACGCCAAGCGTCGCGCCCGCAAGTAAAGCTGGACGGCGTCGCCGTTCGCACAGCTTTTCGTGAAGCCGGGCAGCGTTGCGTTTCGCCCGGCTCGCCGTCTCTACAGAATGTCTCTACAGAATATGGCGAAGACTTTCGCCCACCTCGCGCAAGTGGGGCAGAAAGCGACTTTCCATGTCGGCGGCGGCAACCCGCGCCGCCTGGGTGCTGACGTTCAGGGCGATACGCACCGTCCCTGATGCTTGCACCAGCGGGATGGAAATCGACCGCAACCCCAGTTCCAGCTCCTCGTCGATCACCGCGCAGCCTCTGCGCCGCACGTCTTCCAAAGCGGCGCGAAGGTCCGCTTTCCGCGTGATCGTCTTGGGCGTTCGCGGTTCGAGCTTCACGCGCTTGAGATAGCTCTCGATTTCTTCCGCCGGACGATGTGCGAGGATCGCGCGCCCGAGCGACGTGCAATAAGCCGGCAGGCGAATTCCCACTCCGAGACTGACCGACATGATGCGTTGCGTGGCCGAGCGGGCCACATAGACGATGTCGTCGCCGTCGAGCATGGCGGCCGAACTCGACTCGCCGGTGAGGCTGGATATCCTCTCCAGAGCAGGCTGCAGGCGTTCCGACAGGGACGAGGACGACAGATAGGCGTAACCGAGCCGGAGAATGCGAGGGCTGAGGGAAAAATAGCGGCCGTCGAAATCAGCATAGTTCAGCTTTGCCAGCGTGTGCAGGTAGCGTCGCGCCGCGGCCCGGGTGACGCCGGCTCGCTTGGCGACGTCGCGTCAGGGTCAGGCGCGGCTGGTCCGGGCCGAATGCCTCGATAATCGCGAGACCCTTTTCGAGGCTGGCGACGAATTCGCGTCCATCCGCGATCATGGGGGTTTGGCGCTGCTCCTGCAGTTGGTTCCTCTCCATGACGATTTCCAGTCTTCCCACTTGGGGTGACTTGACTCCCTGCTGCGCCGATAGTACTTCATGTTCGCTAGAAGTTTCAATGTTCGATATGCGAACAAATGAGACCGGGGCCGGGTGGCTTCATAGTGAGGTCGGAAAGGCCTAGGGTGCAACGGCAGGCTGTCGCGATACAGCACGGAGGAAATGCCATGGTTGGAACGAAGATATTGGGGAGCGGCGCTCGGCGCGCTGCTTCTCGGCACGGTCTCGGCGTCCGCCGACACGATCAAAGTCGGCATCATCGGTCCGTTTTCCGGTCCGTTCGCCCTCCAGGGCAAGAATTTTCAGGCCGGCGTCGATGCCTTCATGGCGCTCAACGGCAAGAGCGTGAAGGGCCACGACGTCGAGGTCATCTATCGCGACCTGCCAGCCGCCAATCCGGCGCAGTCGCGGGCGCTCGCGCAGGAACTGGTCGTCAAGGACAAGGTGCAGTATCTCGGCGGTGTCTATTTCACGCCCGACGCCATGGCGATCACGCCGCTTCTCAAGCAGGCGAACACGCCTCTCGTCATCTTCAACGCCGCCACGTCGGCCATCATGAACACTTCGCCGCTCGTCGGTGCGCACCTCCTTCACCACGGCGCAGACCACCACGCCGCTTGGCAAGGTGGCGTTCGATCGCGGCATCAAGAAAGGTAATCAGCGCGGTCAGCGATTACGGCCCGGGTGTCGACGCGGAGGTCGCGTTCAAGAAGGCCTTCGAGGCAGCCGGCGGCCAGGTGGTGGAAGCGGTGAGAATGCCGCTCAACACCAACGACTTCAGCCCGATCATGCAACGGGTGCGCGATTCCAAAGCCGATGCGGTCTTCGCGTTTCTGCCCTCCGGTCCGACAACGCTCGGTTTCGTCAAGGCCTATAACGACACCGGGTCTGAAGCAGGCGGGGGTGAAGTTTCTCGCGCCGGGCGACCTGACGCAGGAATCGGATCTGCCGGCTCTCGGCGATGGCGCGCTCGGCTTGTTGACCTCGTTCCATTACGCGGTGTCGCACGACAGCCCGGAGAACAAGAAGTTCGTCGAGGCGGCCGAGCAAGGCGGTCGGATCGCCGGAGCAACTGTCCTTCCCGGCCGTCGGCGCCTATGACGGCATGTATGTGATCTACAAGATGATCGAGGCGACCGACGGCAAGCAGGATGCCGAGAAGGCTGTCGCGGCCGTCAAGGGTCTTGACCTGGACGAGCCCGCGCGGTCCCGTCAGCATCGATCCGGAAAGCCGCCACATGACGCAGAACATTTATCTGCGCGAAGTGGCCAAGGATGCTGCGGGCAAAAGCTTACAACAAGGAAATCCAGACCTTCGCCAACCAGAAGGATCCGGGGTTCGTTGCACCGTAGCGCTTCGACGCTCGAGAAGGGAGCGCTCCTCTTCGCGCCGATGATCGCGCCGCCGCACGGGACATTCTCCATGCAGACTGTTTTCAGCATCGCCATCGACGCGCTCGCCTACGGGATGGCGCTGTTCATCATCTGCATCGGCCTGTCGTTGACGATGGGGCTGATGCGGGTCGTGAACCTTGCGCATGGTGCATTCGCGATGATCGCCGGCTACATCGCCTCCTACGCGGTGCGCGACCTCGGCACTCGGCTACGTGGTGGGAATCCTGGTGGCGATCGCCGGCACCATTGCCGTGTCGATTCCGCTTGAGCGTCTGCTGTATCGCCGCATTTACGGCTCGCCGCAACTCACGCAGGTGTTGATGACGATCGGCATCACGTTCTGCGTCATCGGCATCACCAACTACTTTTTCGGCCCGACACTGAAGACCATTCCGCTGCCCGCATTTCTCTCGCAATCTGTCGATCTCGGCTTCCGGTCGGTTGCCGCGCACCGGCTCTTCGTCATGGCTTGCGGCGCGGTCGTCGCTGTCGGACTTTGGTTCCTCATCGATAAGACCGCGTTCGGAATCAGGCTGCGGGCAACCGTCGACAATGCGTCGATTTCCGAGGCGCTCGGCATCCGCACGCGCGTGGTTTATTCGATCAGTTTCGCCATCGCCATGGGTCTCGCGGCGTTTGGCGGCGTGGTCGGTGCGGAGTTCCTGCCCATCGAGCCTTATTATGCGCTGCGCTACATGGTGACTTTCCTGGTGGTCGTCTCGGTCGGAGGCGCGGGATCGATTCCTGGCGCCCTGATCGCCTGTCTGGTTCTTGGAGCGGTCGACACCACGGGGCGCTACCTGATGCCGGAATTCGGCAATTTCTTTTTCTATGCGGCCGTCATCGCCATCGTGTGGGTCTTTCCCCGCGGCCTGCTCGGAAAGGCCCAATAGATGCGGGCGATTGCCACAACGGGAACCGTCCCAGCTCTGCCGGAAACGCGCGGAAATCTCGCGCGCGACGCGGCTGGCGCGCTTGCCATCGCGGCGCTCGGAATCGCTGGCTATTTTCTGTTGCCCGACAATCTGGCTCTGCTCACGCGGCTGATTGCGCTTGCGCTGTTGACGCTGTCGCTGGATCTCGTGGTCGGCTATTGCGGCATCGCAACGCTCGGCCACGCAGCGCTCTTCGGCGCGGGCGCTTACGCGGCCGGCATAGCCTGCGTCAATGGTGTCACCGAACCGCTGACGCTCATCGGCATCGGCGCGATAGCGGGCGCTGTCGCGGGTCTTTTAATGGGAGCCATCATGCTGCGCGCCCACGGCCTGGCGCAGCTCGTCCTGTCCATCGCCATCGTGCAGCTCTTTCACGAGGCCGCCAACAAGGCATCGACATACACGGGCGGCAGCGACGGGTTGGCGGGCCTTTCCGTCGGGCCGCTCTTCGGCATCTTCGAATTCGACCTTTGGGGACGCACCGCCTATCTGCTCGGGATCGTTCTCCTGGTGGTGGTGTTCGTGGCGCTGAAATTCGTCGTTGCGTCGCCTTTCGGCATGTTGTGCCGAGGCATCAAGGAAGATCCGGTCCGCATTCGCGCCATGGGTGCGTTCGTGGCGCCGAACCTCCTGAAGATGTTCGTGATCTCCGGATTCGTTGCCGGGATGGGCGGAGCGCTCGCGGCGATTTCCACGCAGGTGGTGGGCCTCGACAGCATCAGTTTCGAGCTTTCCGCCAACGCACTCGTCATGCTGGTGCTCGGAGGCATCGGCACGCTTTATGGCGCGATCGTCGGCACGATCCTTTTCATGGGATTCGAGCACGTGGTTTCGGCCATCAATCCGTTCCATTGGTTGACCATGGTGGGCGCGTTGCTCATCGCCGTCGTCCTCGCGGCGCCGCGCGGGGTCAGCGGATTGTTCGACAGGCTCTGGAGCCGCGGATCATGAGCGGGGTGTTCCAGGTCGATCATCTATCCAAGGCGTTCGGCGGCCTGACCGTCAGTCGTGACATTTCGCTGAGCATGAACGAAGGCGCCCGGCTGGCGCTGATCGGTCCTAACGGCGCCGGCAAGACGACCTTCGTCAATCTCGTCACCGGGCAGTTGCGCCCCGACGCGGGAACGATCTGGCTTGGCGGCGAAGATGTGACGCGGGTCGGTTCGGTGCACCGGGTGCGCAAGGGTTTGGTGCGGACGTTTCAGGTCACGCGCCTCTTTGCAGACATGACTCCCGAAGAGCACCTGACCTTGACGATCCTGCAGCGCGAGGGCCGCGCATCAAGAATTCTCGGCCGCTTCCGTCGTGACGCGGAGGTGGCCGGCGAAGTCGAGAGCCTGCTCGTGGCGCTCGGACTGATCGAGGTCGCACGGCGAAAAGTCGGTGAGATCGCCTACGGCCAGCAGCGCCTTCTGGAAATCGCGCTGGCACTGGCCCTGAAACCCAAAGTGCTGCTTCTCGACGAGCCTGCCGCCGGCGTGCCGCAAAGCGAAACACCGCGCATCGAACAGGCACTTGAGCGGCTGCCGCCAAGCCTCGCGGTGCTGATGATCGAGCACGACATGGACCTCGTGTTCCGGTTTGCCAGGCACGTCGTCGTTCTCGCTGCCGGCGAGATCATTTTTGAGGGGATACCATCTGAAGTCGCCGCCGATGCCCGTGTTCGCGAAGCCTATCTGGGAAATTACGCCGATGCCCGCAAGCACGCTTGAAGTTCGCAGCCTCAGCGCCGGATATGGACCGACGATCGTGCTTGAAGATCTGTCGTTCTCTGTGAAGGCAGGCGAGCGTCTCTGCGTCCTCGGGCGCAACGGCATGGGCAAGACCACGCTGCTTTCGAGCATCATGGGTCTGACGCGGCATTATGGCGGCGCGATCGAACTCAACGGTGAGGATATCTCGCCGCTGCGCGGATCCGAGCGTTCCAGGCGGGGTGTAGGGCTCGTGCCGCAGACGCGAGATATCTTTCGCTCGCTCACCGTGGAGGAAAATCTGCTCGCTGGCATCAAGGACCGGCCGCGAAATGTGATCGAGGAGGCCTATGCGATGTTTCCGCGGCTCAAGGAGCGTCGGCGGAACCTCGGCTGGCAATTGTCTGGCGGCGAACAACAGATGCTTTCGACTGCGAGAGCTATCCTCGGTCGCCCCTCGTTGCTCCTTCTCGATGAGCCCCTCGAGGGTCTGGCCCCCGTCATCTGCGATGAATTGATGGAAGCGTTGACGCTCCTCGCATCCCGTGGAGACATGACGATCGTTCTGGTGGAACAACGGCTGGAGGCGGCCCTCGATTTCGCCCAGACGGTATTGCTCCTCGAACGAGGGCGCGCGGTATGGAGCGGCACGAGTGCGGAGCTGCGGGCGAATGACGGCCTGATCGAGAATTATATCGGCGTCGGCACGCTGCATTGAGGACATCCATGGCATTCATACGGGCAAACGGAATCGTTCTCCATCACCAGGTTGTCGGCCCCGAAAACGCGCCGCCGCTTGTGTTTGCGAACTCACTCGGCAGCGACTTCCGGATCTGGCAGGACATCGTGCCGTTTTTTGCGAACCGCTATCGGGTCGTCCTCTACGACAAGCGCGGCCACGGCCTGTCGGATGCGCCCTCGTCGCCCTACACGATGGACGACCATGCGAGCGACTTCCTGGCGCTCATGGATCACCTTGCCGTACGCAAGGCGGCCGTGGTCGGTGTTTCGTTCGGCGGGATGATCGCTCAGCGTGTCGCGGCGACCGCACCATCCCGTGTCGCCGCGCTCGTACTCATCGGCACGGCGGTGAAGATTGGAACGCCACAGAGCTGGGCCGAGCGCATCGCAGCCGTGCAGCAATCCGGCATCGAGTCGGTCGCCGACGGCGTCATGCAGCGCTGGTTCACGCCGCTGTTTCGTGAGCAGCGGCCAGCCGATTGGGTCGGGTGGCGCAACATGATGGTGCGCACCCCCGCACACGGCTATGCGGGCACCTGCGCGGCGATCCGCGATGCGGATTTGACTGAGGGCGCCGCCCGGATCTCGGTGCCAACGCTTTGCATCGCGGGAGATCAGGATGGCTCGACGCCCCCCGATCTCGTGCGTCAGACAGCCGATCTCATCCCGCGCGCGGGTTTCGAAATCATCGAAGGGGCAGGGCACATCCCTGGCATCGAGCAGCCGGATGCAACAGCAAGACTCATCGAACAGCAACTTCGGGAGGCAGGATATGTCTGAGAAGGAACGGAGCGAGCGCTACAAAACCGGCATGATCGTTCGCCGAAAGGTTCTCGGCAATGCGCATGTTGATCGCGCGAGCGCGCAGGTCACCGACCTCGACGCGGATTTCCAGGCCTTCATCACCGAGACTGCCTGGGGCTCGGTCTGGTCGCGTCCCCATCTCACGCTCCGCGAGCGTTCCATCGTGACGATTGCGCTCCTTGCAGCTTTCGGTCGCGACGATGAAGTCGCGTTGCACGTGCGCGCGACCGCCAATACGGGCGCGACGCAAGAAGATGTTGCGGAGGCCCTCATGCACGTGGCGGTTTACGCCGGAGTGCCCGCGGCCAATCACGCCTTCAAGATCGTCAAGAAGGTTTTTGCCGAAATGGAATCGAGCTGAGCGATCGCTCGGTCTTTCGAGGAGCATCAGATGTCCAATGAGGGATCCTATTTCCAGCGCGACCGGGGGTGGCATCCGCCTGCCTTCACGCCGGATTACAAGACTTCGGTGCTGCGGGCGCCGCGGTTTCCGCTGCTGTCGCTCGACAACACCATTTCGGAGACGACGGGCCCGGTCTTCGGCGATTCGATCCTCGGTCCTCTCGACAACGATCTCATCCGCAACTTTGCCAAAGATGGCGATGCCATCGGACAGCGGATCATCGTCTATGGGCGTGTGCTCGACGAGAATACGCGGCCTGTCCCCGGTGCGCTGCTCGAATTCTGGCAGGCCAATGCGGGCGGACGCTATCGCCACAAGAAGGAATCCTATCTCGCGGCCCTGGATCCGAATTTCGGCGGATGCGGACGCGCGATCACCGATTCCGAAGGGCGCTATTCCTTCCGGACGATCAAGCCGGGTGCCTATCCCTGGCCGAACGGCGTCAACGATTGGCGACCGGCACATATTCATTTTTCCATATTTGGCCACGCCTTTGCCCAGCGCCTCATCACGCAAATGTATTTCGAAGGCGATCCGATGATCTGGCAATGCCCGATCGTTCGCACCATTCCCGACAAGGCGGCGATCGAACAGCTCGTGGCCGCGCTTGATCGCGAAGCGACGCTGCCGATGGATGCGCTCGCCTACAAGTTCGACATCGTGTTGCGCGGACGACGCGCGACGATGTTCGAAAATCGGCCGGAGGGAAACTGATGGTACAGAAGCTCGACCGCCTCAAGGAATCGCCCTCGCAAACCGCGGGGCCCTACGTTCATATCGGCACCAATCCCAATTGGGTCGAAATTACCGGCGTGTGGGAGAAGGATCTCGGCCTCGTTCTCGTCGGCCCCGACACGCAAGGTGAGCGCATCCTGCTGAAGGGACGCGTCTTCGATGGAAGCGGTACGTCGTTGAAGGACGCACTCATCGAAATATGGCAGGCAGACGCAAACGGCTTCTACAATTCACCGCAGGAAAAGCGCGGCAGGGCGGATCCAGCCTTTAGCGGCTGGGGGCGCGTTCCGGTCGATGGCGTCACCGGCGAATACAGGTTCGAAACCATCAAGCCCGGGCGCGTTCCTTATCGCGACGGCCGCATGATGGCACCGCACGTGACTTTCTGGATCGTCTCGCGCGGGATCAATATCGGCCTCCACACGCGAATGTATTTCGGCGACGAGGAGCAGGCCAACGCCGAGTGCCCGGTCCTCGCGCGGATCGAGCACAAGGTGCGCGTGCCTACGCTGATCGCCCAGCGCTCGAACGAGAATGGCATCGCCGCCTACACGTTCGACATTCGCCTGCAAGGCGAAAACGAAACCGTCTTCTTCGACATCTGACCGAACGAAAGAGTGACATGGCCCGGTTCCAAAGCCTGCACGAGGCTGTCGCCCAAAACCTCAACGACGGCGATACCGCCGCGTTCGAGGGTTTTACGCATCTTATTCCCCATGCGGCGGCGCACGAGGCGATCCGGCAGGGCCGCCGCGATCTCACGCTGATCCGCATGACGCCGGATATCATCTACGACCAGATGATCGGCATGG
Organism: uncultured Alphaproteobacteria bacterium; assembly: GCA_963828985.1. Classification (GTDB taxonomy): domain Bacteria; phylum Pseudomonadota; class Alphaproteobacteria; order Rhizobiales; family Beijerinckiaceae; genus Microvirga. Next base: position 912,095 of record CAWHGT010000002.1, on the reverse strand, counting down.
GATTGGTGAAGCAGGTGGTGTTCTCGTATGCGGGCAACCCCGGCGTCGGCTTGTTGCGTCGCATGCGCGACGCCATCGAGAATGCGTGGCCACGGTCGCTCGAAACGGTGGAGCATTCTCACGCCGCCATGGCAAACGCCTATGAGGCGGGGGCGGCGGGCTTGCCCTGCGCGATCTTCCGCGGCTATCGCGGCGCCGGTCTCAAGGATGTCAATCCGGCGATCAAAAGCGTCACGTGCCCGTTCACCGGAGAGGAGCTTGCGGCCATTCCGGCGCACCGGCCCGACGTGGCGTTCATCCATGCGCAGAAGGCCAATCGACGGGGCGACGTGCTGATCGAGGGTATCATCGGAGTGCAGAAGGAGGCGGTTCTGGCGGCAAAACGTGCGGTCGTCACCGTGGAAGAAATCGTCGACGATTTCGATGGGTTGCATCCGAACCTCTGCATCCTTCCGCACTGGACGATCAACGCGATCGTGCAGGTCGCGGGCGGAGCCCATCCATCCTATACGCATGGCTATTACCAGCGCGACAACGCCTCATACCTTGAATGGGACCGCATTTCCGCCGACCGCGATCTGTTCACCCGGTGGATGCGCGAGAACGTGCTCGATGCCACGCCCGATATTTTCGCCCAACGCGTGAGGGGCCTCTGATCATGACGCAAGTATCAGGCGTTACGCCGACCGAAATGATGACCATCGCGGCCGCCCGGGCGCTCTCGAACGACGATGTGGTTTTTGTCGGCATCGGCGCGCCGTCGGCTGCATGCAACGTGGCGCGGCTGACCCATGCGCCCGATATCACGCTGATCTATGAGAGCGGCACCATCGGCACCGCGCCAAATGTCCTGCCGCTTTCCATCGGCGATGGAGAGCTCTGCGAGACTGCCGTCACCACAGTGTCGGTTCCGGAGATGTTTCGATACTGGCTCCAGGGCGGACGCATCTCAGTCGGGTTTCTCGGTGCCGCCCAGCTGGACCGTTTCGGCAACATCAACACCACGGTCATCGGCGATTATCACCATCCGAAAGTTCGCCTGCCTGGCGGCGGCGGAGCGCCCGAGATCGCGACCTCCTGCAAGCAGGTTTTCATCACCATGAAACAGGCGACACGCGGGATGGTGGAGAAGATCGATTTTTATACGTCGTTCGGTCACGGCGATGGCGGCGATCATCGCCAACGCCTCGGCATCGATACGCAAGGACCGACTTTGCTCGTGACCGATCTGGCTTTGTGGAAACCGGACGCAAGGACCAAGGAATTCACCGTCGTGTCGATGCACCCGGGCGTGACGCGCGAGCAGGTGCAGGAGACGTGCGGGTGGAAGGTGCGCTTTGCCGACGGCGTCGAGGAGACGCCGCCACCGAGCGAGTTGGAATTGAGAACGTTGCGCGAGTTGCATGCCCGCACCGAACGTGCTCACCGCGGGAAGGGAGCCTGATCATGCGCGAGGCCTATATCTGCGCGTATGTGCGAACCCCGATCGGCCGCTACGGCGGCGCGTTGGCGAGCGTTCGTGCGGATGATCTCGGCGCCGTTCCGCTCCGCGCGATCATGGAGCGGTTTCCGAGGATCGATCTGGAAGACGTGGATGACGTGATATTCGGCTGCGCCAATCAGGCAGGCGAAGACAATCGCAACGTCGCTCGCATGTCGCTGCTTCTCGCCGGCCTCCCGGCTAGCGTATCCGGCACCACCATCAACCGCCTGTGCGGCTCCGGGATGGATGCGGTGATCGCGGGCGCACGCGCCATCCGTTCGGGTGACGCGGATCTGATCATCGCCGGCGGGGTCGAATCCATGTCGCGTGCGCCTTTCGTGATGCCGAAGGCCGATACGGCCTTCTCGCGCAACGCCGAAATCTTCGACACGACCATTGGCTGGCGCTTCGTCAATCCGCTGATGAAACAGCAATACGGCGTCGATTCCATGCCGGAGACCGGCGAGAACGTGGCGGCGGAATTCGGCATCTCACGACAGGATCAGGACGCGTTCGCATTGCGTTCGCAGCAGAAGGCGGCGGCGGCCCAGCGCAACGGGCGGTTCGAAAAAGAGATCGCGGCGGTGACGATCAAGCAGCGCCGGGGCGAGGCCGTCGTCGTCGCCATGGACGAGCATCCGCGTGCCGACACAACGCTGGAGATGCTGGCCAAACTTTCTACGCCGTTTCGGGAGGGTGGCAGCGTGACGGCCGGAAATGCGTCGGGTGTCAACGACGGCGCGGCTGCGCTGATCGTTGCATCGGGCGAGGGCGCAAGGAAGTACGGGCTCGAGCCCATCGCGCGCATTCTCGGCGGCGCCGCAGCAGGTGTTGCGCCCCGCATCATGGGCATCGGCCCGGTGCCGGCGACGCAAAAGCTCTGCGCGCGTCTTGGCCTCAAGCCGACGGATTTCGACGTCGTCGAACTGAACGAGGCTTTCGCCAGCCAGGGCATCGCGGTGTTGCGACAACTCGGCATCCCGGAGAATGCACCCCATGTGAACCCGAATGGCGGCGCAATCGCGCTTGGCCATCCTCTCGGGATGTCGGGCGCGCGGATCACCGGGACGGCTGCGCTCGAACTGCAATTGACCGGGAAGAAGCGCGCGCTTGCCACCATGTGCGTCGGGGTGGGGCAGGGCATTTCCATCGCTCTCGAGGCGGTCTAGGATTTTCATGATGACAGGGAAAATCGCAGCCCCGCTTCTTCAAGCGCTCGTTGGCGACGAGGAGGTCGCGGCGTTCTTCTCCGACGATGCCGAACTTGCGGCGATGTTGCGGTTTGAAGCGGCGCTGGCAGAAGCGGAGGCCATGGCCGACCTTGTGCCGTCGGATTCCGCGAAAGCAATCGGTGAGGTCTGCCATAACTTCAAACCCGATTGGCGCGCCCTCGCCGAAGGATTGGCGCGCGACGGCGTCGTGGTTCCGGCCCTGGTCCGGCAATTGCGGGACGCGGTGGGCGAGCCGCATGACGGCTTTGTCCATTGGGGTGCGACCAGCCAGGATGTCATCGATACGGCTCTCATGCTGCGGCTGAAAGGCGTTCTGGCGATTTACCTTCGCCGTCTCGACGGCCTCCTGTTCGCCTTGGGCGAATTGCGCGCGCGGGACGGTGCGGTTTCGCTGATGGCCCATACGCGCATGCAGCAGGCGCTGCCGTTCACCGCAGCGGACAAGATCGATACATGGGCCGCGCCGCTAAAACGTCATCGCGAACGGCTGCGCGTCCTGGGGCCGCAACTCCTCGCGATCCAGCTCGGCGGGCCGGTCGGTACGCGCACGGAATTCGCCGGCAAGGGCGATGTGGTGGCGAATGAATTGGCGCGGCTGCTCGATCTCCCTGCGGCGTCCCCCTGGCATTCGCAACGCGATCGCATTGCTGAATTCGGATCGTTTCTGTCGCTCGTCTCGGGCACGCTCGGCAAGATCGGGCAGGATGTCGCGTTGATGGCGCAGAACGAGGTTGGGTCGATCCGCTTGCCCTCGGGCGGAGGGTCGTCGGCGATGGCGCATAAATCGAATCCTGTCGCGGCCGAAATCCTGGTGACGCTCGCGCGATTCAATGCCGGCCTTCTTGGCACCTTGCATCAGGCACAGGTTCACGAAAACGAACGCTCCGGCGCCGCGTGGACTCTTGAATGGATGGTGCTGCCCCAGATGGCGATCGCCACGGCGGCGGGCCTTGAGAAAGCCCGGGAGTTGATCGTGAGCGCGAGCTTCGTCGCCTCACGCTGAACCCGCATCGATTCGAAGGAGAGCCCACATGCGTGTTCAGGTCGCCATCATCGGAGCCGGGCCGGCGGGCCTGCTGCTTGGTCGGCTGCTCGAGAATCACGGCATCGAAACTGTGATCGTCGAACGGCAGGAGCCGCGAATACGTGCTGGGGCGCATTCGTGCCGGAGTGCTCGAACAAGGCACCGTGGAACTGCTCACGGAAGCGGGCGTGGGAGACCGCATGCATGCCGAGGGATTGGTGCATGATGGCGTCGAATTCTGCTTCGACGGCGACCGGCACCGATTCGATTTTCAGGACCTCATCGGCCGGCACGTGATGGTGTATGGGCAAACCGAGATCACCCACGATTTGATGGACGCCCGTGACGCGTCAGGTTCGCGAACGATCTATGAGGCAGAGGACGTCACGCTGCATGATTTTGACGGCGACAGCCCGAAGGTCCGATACCGGAAGGATGGAGCGACCCACGAGATCGCGTGCGATTTCATTGCCGGCTGCGATGGCTATCACGGCGTTTCGCGACAGAGCGTTCCCGAGAACTCGCTTCGCATTTTCGAGCGCGTCTACCCGTTCGGATGGCTCGGCATCCTGGTCGATCGTCCGCCTGTTGCGCACGAGCTGATCTATGCCCACCACAGCCGCGGATTCGCCTTGTGCTCCATGCGGTCGCCGACTCGCAGCCGCTATTACCTGCAATGTGCCGCGCAGGAGAAAGTCGCCGAATGGTCGGATGACCGGTTCTGGGACGAACTTCGTCGACGGGTCGATCCTGAGACGGCCGGAAACCTCGTCACGGGTCCCTCTATCGAGAAGTCGATTGCGCCCTTGCGCAGTTTCGTCGCCGAGCCGCTGCGTTTCGGCAGTTTGTTCCTGGCAGGCGATGCGGCTCACATCGTGCCGCCGACCGGCGCGAAGGGATTGAACCTCGCGGTCAGCGACGTGCGATATCTGGCGGAAAGTTTCAGCGAGTTCTACGGCGAGCGATCGCGCGCCGGCATCGATGCCTATTCGGCCCGGGCGCTCGCGCGGGTGTGGAAAGCCGAGCGCTTCTCGTGGTGGATGACGTCGATCTTGCACACATTCCCGGATACCGATGATTTCGGCCGTCGCATCCAGCGCAGCGAATTCGACTATCTGGCGGCCTCTCGCTCGGCCGCCCAATCCCTGGCGGAAAACTATACCGGCCTGCCGGTCTAGCCTTCTCCCGTCAGCTCAGTTGACGGCGTAGGAAGGTGAATCGCCCATGACGGCGGCCGCAGCGGCCATCAACAGGGCCTCGCCCAACTCGCGCGCACGTTCCGGCGTCATCGCGACGGGCATCTTGTGACGGATCCCCTGAGCGAAGTCTTCGGCGTTCGCTGCGATCTCGATCACCATCATGGCGTCGCGGCCGTCGAGGGTACCGACCGAGAAGCCGGTGAGGGCGCCGATGAGGTCGAGGTTCAATTCCGGGGGCATCTGTTGTTCCACTTCATGACTGAGCGTTAACCAGAGATAGCCCAAGACCTGAGACCCGTCTGCTCTCCGCCCAGAGAGTGGATATTATTGCGACATTGGGGAATGCGCCCGGTGGTCGGACCTGTTGCACAGGGGAATTCGCCAGAATTCAGGCATTTGAGGCGCCCAAGCAATTCGCCTCGATCCGCCGCCGTTCAACCAGGAAGCGAGGCTCTTTCATCGATCTGTTGATTCGGGAGGGACGTGTCACCAAAACCCCACGTCTCGATCTTCCCTTTCGCGATGGTTCCGTTTTGACTTGACCGTAAGCGGGGCCTGGTGGTCATGTGAGACGCAATCGTCCGAGGCGACAGGACTAAAGTCGAATCCGGACGACCAGGGCGCGAGCGGCTGGCCTGATGGCGCACACGGCCGATTTCCTCTGACCGATACTCACTTCATCCGCTGCCCTGCGCCGCGGAGCCCTTTTAGGACCGACTATGAAACACATTGCTCTCGCGCTGATCGCCGCCTCTCTCATGGGAGGTTGCATGTCGTCGTCGTCCAATTCCTCGGCTCGCGAACCCAACTACGTTCAGGCCCAGATCTATCAGTCGCCGGCGCCCTACGGAAACACCCTGGGCAACAACAGCATGGCCCCGTCCGTCGGCGGACCGCGCTGACCGACAAGCGGTCGGCTGCGCTTTCGAGCGCTCTCGATTATGCCTGGTTAGGGACAAAGGGCAGTATCGCCACGACGCTGCCATCGGAATCGTAGACATTCACCAGCCAGTCCGACCAATCGCTCAGCTCGGGCAAACCGGTCATGAGGGCCCCCGCCACATCGGCGGCGGCGTGGGGAATTTGCTGCGGGCGAATCCGCTTCCCGCGTCGGTCGAGCACCAGGTCTACGCCGTTGGTGCAATGAAAATAGTGACGCGCCATCGGTCGAACTCCTACGGAAACGCTGTCCTTCAACCCATCGAGTAAATCGCGAGGGCCGTGACACTGTTCCGTCACATCGGCAGGCTCTGACACGCTTTCCCCGATATCCCCTCGATTCACAGCCTGTGCAAAACCCAAGGGTGGATAACCGGGTGGGCCGTCGGCGGTTTGAGACGGGAAGTGGAGCGTCGCGAAGCCCGCCTAGAGTGGGACGGTCACCTTGTACGATACGCCTTCCGAGGCAAAACGCGCCGTCACGGTGCCCGCCAACTCCCCTTCGATGCTTCGCCGGATGAGCCGTGTGCCAAAACCCTGGTGGGTGGCGGCCGCGACGGGGGGACCGTTGGTCTCGTGCCACGAAACGTGCAGTTTCGGCGACCCGGTGTCGGTAGGCGGCTCGACCGACCAGTGCAGGTCGAGGTGCCCCCCGGTGCTCGAAAGCGACCCGTATTTCACCGCATTGGTCACCAGCTCGTGCAGGACAAGTCCGAAATTGATGGCGTGCCGGGAAGGGAGGTTCACCTTCGTTCCCGAGATCCTGACGCGCTCGTCCTTCTCGCGGCGATAGGGTGCGAGCTCCTGCTCGGCGATATCCTGCAGGTCCGCATCCCGCCAGGAATTGCGGGTCAGAAGATCGTGGGTCTTCGACAAGGCCAGAAGCCTGCCCTCGAAAGCGTCGCGGAAATCCCGTGGGTCGGGTGTTGAACGCTGCGTCTGCGCGGCGATGGATTGGACTGTCGCCAGCGTATTCTTGACCCGGTGGTTCAGTTCATCGAGCAGGAGGCGCTGTTGGTTTTCCGACTGCTTGCGCGCGGTGATGTCCTGGAAGATCCCGACGAAATAGACCGGACGTTTCAGCTTATCGAAGAAGACGCGGCCTTTTGAATTGACCCAGTGGGCGTCGCCATTCGGGTGCACCACCCGGAATTCGTCTTCGTACTCGCCTTCTCCCAGCGCGGAGAGACGCAGGTTCGCCATGACCTTGTCGGCGTCGTCGGGATGCACGAGGTTGAGCCACGCGGGCAGGGTGGTGGAAATCTGATCGGCTGACAGGCCCAGCAGCAACGCCGCTTGGCTCGACCAGCCACCCGTGCCTTTCAGGTGATCGTACCACCATGTGCCCATCTCGCCGGCCTCGAGCGCGAGCCGGGCGTGCTCCTCGCTTGCCTGGAGCGCGCGCTGACGTTCTGCCAGATCGTCCATCAGGTCATTGAACGCGCGAGCCAGCACTCCAAGTTCGCCGGGTGATCCCCGAAGGTCCATGCGCGCGTTGTAATCGCCGCGCCGCCAGGCCCGCACCGCGTGGGTCATAGTCTCCAGCGGAAGCGTGATGAAAGCCCGACTGGCGAGCCAGGATGCCGAGAGAGCAAGAACGAGGGCCGCGCCGATGATCATGAAACCGCGATTGGCCGCCCTGTTGATGGCGCTGAAAGCGGCCTTCGACGAGAAGCCCGCGCTCACGAAAATCCCTGTCGTCGGAGACGCCCCGGCGGGAATGTAGCCGAGGATGCGCTGGACGCCGTCCTGGCTCACCGTCTCGAAGGAGCCGATACTGGTTCCCTGCACGTATTTCATGAAAGGGGCCGGGATGCTGGTGCCGACGAAACGCTCCGGCAGCGGCTCGCGAGCGATAATCGTGCCGTTTCGGTCGGCGATTGTTACCGACCCGTCGGTGGGGAGCACCCGTTCCTCGAGTTTCGAGCCGAGCCATGTCAGATCCAGCGCGGCTGCGATGACGCCGATCACTTCACCATTGTCGCCCCAGACCGGCAGGGACAAAGGGAGGACCGGATGGAACCCCATTCCTCCTTCGGGAAATTCCGGCATGAACTCACCGACGGCAAATCCCTGGCTCGCCAGTGAGGCCTTGAAGTAGGGCCGGTCGGCAAAGCGGGCCTCCGCCGCGGGAGAATCACCGGGCGAGCAGCGCACGTTTCCTTCCACGTCGATCGCCACGATCGACAGAAGATGCGGCACCTTTCGCTGGAGCGATTGCAGGTAGGCGTTGCAGAGCGGCGTGTTGAATGTGCGGATCGATACGGTTTCGTCCACCGCCAGCAGCAGGCTCTCGACGCCATCGAAGATGCGCTCGAGCTCGGAGGCCGCCAGCCGCGCCTGACGGATCGCCAGGTCGGTGACCTCCGCTTCTCTGGCCCGACGCAGCGACACTTCCGTATAGGTCCAGATCACGATTGCCGGCAGAACCGAAATCAGCGCCAGGAGGAGCAGGCGTCTCGTAAGCGTCATGCAGAGGTCCAGCCGATAGAACCGAAAGGGACCACAAAGAACCGGACGCGTCCACCCTCTGAAACCCAGCATCGAACTTGCATCCGCACACCGGAGGTGTCACGGAAGCGCAAATGGCTGCACCTCCACTTTTGACACTCCAGGACGTCGCTCTGACGTTCGGCGGAACACCCCTCATCCAAAACGCCGAATTGACCATCGCGCCGGGCGAGCGGGCTTGCCTTGTCGGCCGGAACGGCTCCGGCAAATCCACCCTGCTGAAGATCGCCGCCGGCCTCGTCGAGGCGGATCGCGGCACGCGCTTCGTCCAACCGGGCGCGACCATTCGCTACCTCGCCCAGGAGCCGGATCTCAGCGCCTTCGAGAATACGCTCGCCTACGTGGAGGCGGGTCTGGGACCGGGCGACGACCCGTATCGTGCCCGCTACCTTCTCGAGCAGCTCGGTCTGACCGGCGAGGAAAAGCCCGCGGCCCTGTCCGGCGGCGAGGGCCGTCGCGCCGCCCTGGCGCAGGCGCTCGCACCGCAGCCCGACATCCTTCTGCTCGACGAGCCCACCAACCACCTCGATCTGCCGGCGATCGAGTGGCTGGAAGGCGAGTTGAAGGGCCTGCGTTCGGCGATGATCCTCATCAGCCACGACCGCCGTTTTCTCGAAAGCCTGTCGGACGCCACCATATGGCTCGACCGCGGCCTGACGCGCCGGATGGATCGGGGCTTCGCGCATTTCGAGGCCTGGCGGGACGCCGTGCTGGAGCAGGAGGAACTCGATCGGCACAAGCTCGACCGGAAGCTCGCGGCGGAGGCCGATTGGCTCCGCTACGGCGTGACCGCACGGCGCAAGCGCAACGTGCGTCGGCTCGGCAACCTTCATGCCATGCGCCAGGAGCGGCGGGAGCAAAGGGGCGCGCTCGGAACCGTCAACATGACGCTCGCCGAAAGCGAACAATCCGGGACGCTGGTCGTCGAAGCCGAGAAGATTTCCAAGGCCTATGGCGAGCGCGTGCTCGTCTCGGACCTCTCGTTGCGGATTTTACGGGGAGACCGGCTCGGCATCGTGGGGCCGAACGGCGCCGGCAAGACAACCCTGATCAATCTGCTGACCGGTGTGACCCCTCCGGATAGCGGCAGGATCAGGCTCGGGTCGAATCTGCAAAAAATCGTCCTCGACCAACGGCGAATGAGCCTCGACCCGACGGCGACCGTCGCCGAAACGCTGACCGGTGGCCGCGGCGACACGGTGACGATCGGCGGCCTGACCAAGCACGTGGTCGGCTATATGAAGGACTTTCTGTTCTCGCCCGAACAGGCGCGCACTCCGGTGGGCGTATTGTCGGGCGGCGAGCGCAACCGGCTGATGCTTGCTCGCGCGCTGGCGCAGCCCTCGAACCTGCTGGTTCTCGACGAGCCCACCAACGATCTCGATCTCGAAACGCTCGATCTGTTGCAGGAAATGATCACCGATTATTCGGGAACCGTCATCCTGGTCAGCCACGACCGCGACTTTCTCGATCGCACGGCGAGTTCCGTTCTGGTGTCGGAGGGCGAGGGCGCCTGGATCGAGTATGCGGGCGGTTACACCGACATGGTGAACCAGCGCGGGCAGGGCGTTCAGGCGCGGGTCGTTCCGAAGGATGACAAGCCGAAAAGTGTCGCGAGATCCCAGCCGTCAGCTGGGCGCAGCTTCCAGGCGCAAGATGAATTTCAACGAGCAGCACGACCTCAAGACGTTGCCGGAGCGAATGGCGGCCATCGAGGAGAAGATCGCGCGGCTCCAGGAAATCATGGCCGACCCGCTTCTCTACGCACGCGACCCCGAGCGCTTCCAGAAGGCCTCCGCGGCGCTCGCTGTGCAGCAGGCCGAATTGGCTGCCGCGGAAGATCGCTGGCTCGAACTCGAAATGCTCAAGGAAGAACTCGGCGGGTAGGACGAAAGCTCGTCGGAGGCGAAAGGCTATGTCTGCTTTTCGTAGCGCTCGACCGTCTGTTCGATTGCGCCGAACAGGGAATGTCCCGCCTTGTCCTTCATCTCGATGCGGATCGTGTCGCCGAAGGCGAGAAACGGCGTTTTTGCCTCGCCGTTCCGGATCGTCTCCGTGGTCCGCTGTTCGGCAATGCACGAATAGCCGACGCCGCCCTCGCTGACAGGGAGCCCGGGCCCGCCATCCTTTCCTTTGTTGGAAACTGTTCCCGAGCCGATAATGGTGCCTGCGCCGAGGCTGCGGGTTCGCGCTGCGTGTGCGATGAGCGTGGGGAAGTCGAACGTCATGTCGACGCCCGCATTCGGACGGCCGAAGAGGCTTCCGTTGAGGCTGGAGAGCAGTGGCAGGTGCAGTTTGCCCCCCTCCCATGCGTCACCCAGCTCGTCCGGAGTGACAGCGATCGGCGAGAACGATGAGGCCGGTTTCGACTGGAAGAAGCCGAATCCCTTGCCCAGTTCCGTGGGGATGAGATTTCGCAGCGAGACGTCGTTCACGAGAACGACCAGCCTGATGGCAGCGCCTGCCTCTTCTCGACTGGCGCCCATGGGCACGTCCCCGGTGATGACGGCGATTTCGGCCTCGAAATCGATGCCGTGCGAGTCATCCGCAGCCGGAATAGGATCGCGCGGGTTGAGAAAGGCGTCGGAGCCGCCCTGATAGATGAGCGGATCGGTCCAGAAGGTCTCGGGCATGTCGGCGCCTCGGGCTTTGCGGACCAGCTCGACGTGGTTCACGTAGGCCGATCCGTCGGCCCATTGATAGGCGCGGGGGAGGGGAGAGGCGCAATCGTGCTCGTGGAAGCGGATCGACGGAACCGAGCCGAGTTCGAGCTGCACCGACAGGTCGGCGAGAAGCGGCGCGACTTTTTCCCATTGGTCGAGGGCTTGCTGGAGGGTCGGAACGATGAAAAAAGCATCCGTCGCTCGCGTGAGGTCTTTCGACACCACCACAAGACGGCCGTCCCGGCCTTGCTTTAGAGAAGAAAGCTTCATAGCCACCAGCCTGTTTGTTATGCTCGGACGAGCTTGCAACAAAATAATCTGCGGGGAAACGCTTATGACGTCCACCACCATGAAAAGAAGAAGCTTCCTCGCCGGCGCCGGCCTTGCTGCCGCCGCCGGGACGGTTGCGGCGCCGGCGATCGCGCAGGCCGCCCCGGAAATCCGCTGGCGGCTGACCTCCAGTTTCCCCAAGGCTCTCGATACGATCTACGGGACCGCTCAGATCTTCGCCAAATACATGGCGGAGGCGACCGACAACAAGTTCCAGATCCAGACCTTCGCGGCGGGCGAAATCGTCGGCGGCGGACAGGCGCTCGATGCGGTGCAGAACGGCACTGTCGAATTGGCCCACACCCCGAGCTACATGTATATCGGCAAGGATCCGACGCTGGCCTTCGGCACCGGCGTGCCATTCGGTTTGAATGCCCGGCAGCAGCATTCCTGGTGGCATTTCGCCGATGGTGCGAAAATCACCAACGAGGTGTTGGCCCGCTACAACGCGATCGCGCTTGCCTGCGGACAATCGGGCACGCAGATGGGCGGCTTTTTCCGCAAGGAACTGAACAACGTCGACGATCTCAAGGGTTTGAAATTCCGCATCGGCGGTCTTGGCGGCGACGTGCTGGCAAAGCTCGGCGTGGTGCCGCAGCAGATTCCCGCCGGTGACGTTTTCCCGGCGCTCGAGCGCGGCACCATCGACGCTGCGGAATTCGTCGGTCCCTACGACGACGAGAAGCTTGGTCTCGTGAAAGTCGCGAAGTACTACTACGCGCCCGGCTGGTGGGAAGGCGGGGCCATGCTCCACCTGATGGTGAACCTGCAGAAATACAACGAGCTGCCGAAGAGCTATCAGACCATCATGGCCAATGCCTGCGAGGCGGCCAATAACTGGATGCTGGCGAAGTACGATTACGTAAATCCCGGCGGCCTGCGCCGACTTCTGGCGCAAGGCGTGGAATTGCGCTCGTTCCCTCAGCCGATCATGGAAGCGGCGCTCAAGGCCGCCAACGAACTCTACGGCGAGATCTCGGCCAAGAACGCGGATTTCAAGCGCGCTTACGATTCGATGGTGGCTTATCGCGGCGAGGTTCTGCCGTGGTGGCAGCTCAACGAATACGCCTACGACACGTTCATGATCCGCACGCGCGGACGGTCGTAGAATTCGTCGTCATGCGCGTACCCGGACTTGATCCGGGGATCATTCCGCGCATGACGACTTTGCATCGTGGCAAGTCGTGGGTGGCCGGGTCAAACCCGGCCATGACGGGAGAACTTGCATCTATTTCGGCTCACGGCTTCCCGGATCGAACATCTTCTTCAAATCGCGCCAGCAATCGATGTAGTCCTTCTGCAGCGTCGGCAATTCGGCGGCGTATTTCGTCACCCGTTGCGGAAAGCGCGTCTCGAACATGAAGGCCAGCGTTCCGGTCAATTTCACGGGGCTCAGCTCGACGTTGCTTGCATGATCGAACGCCGTTGCATCGGGGCCGTGCGGGAGCATCTGGTTGTGCAGTGAAAAGCCGCCGGGCACGAAACCTTCCGGCTTCGCATCGTAGATGCCATAGACCAGTCCCATGAATTCGGACATCAGGTTGCGATGATACCAGGGCGGCCGGAACGTGTTCTCGGCCACCGACCAGCGCTCCGGAAAGATCACGAAATCGACGTTGGCGGTACCGGGTGTCTCGGAGGGGGCGGTCATCACCGTGTAGATCGACGGATCGGGATGATCGAACATGATCGCGCCGACCGGCGAGAAGTGACGCAGGTCGTATTTGTAGGGCGCGTAATTTCCGTGCCACGCGACGACGTCGAGCGGCGATTGGCCGATCTCGGTTCGGTAGAGTTCGCCGCCCCATTTGACGAAGAGCCACGAGGGCTCTTCCCTGTCCTCGTAGGCGGCGACCGGGGTGAGAAAATCTCTGCGCGTTCGCGAGACAATTGGCGCCGATGGGACCGCGATCCGGCAACGTGAACGCGCCGCCATAGTTTTCGCACACGAAAGCGCGCGCAGGGCCGTTCAGCAATTCGACACGGAAGATCACGCCGCGCGGAATGATGCAGATTTCGCCCGGTTCGATATCGATGATGCCGAATTCGGTGCAGAAGCGAAGGGCATTCTCCTGCGCGACGACGAGATATTCGCCGTCGGCATTGAAGAAATACGCATCGGTCATGGATGCGGTGACGAGCGAGCACATGCGCCGCCATGCCGACCTGCGTGTCGGAATCGCCTGCCGTCGTGATGGTGCGCAGACCGCCGAGAAAAGTCACCTCGCCGTCCGGCAATGGCGTCGGGTCCCACCGCAATTGGCCGATGGGCAGGTCCGTGTCCTCTCGCGTTGGCGCGGTCCGCATCAGGCCCTTGTCGACTTTCACGTAGCGGCCCGAATGCTTGACGCTCGGTCTGATGCGATAAAGCCATGAGCGCTGATTGGTGGCCTGCGGCGCGGTGAAGGGCGAGCCGGAGAGCTGTTCGGCGTAGAGCCCGTAATTCAGCTTCTGGGGCGAGTTTCGGCCGATCGGCAGCGCGCCTTCCAGCGCCTCGGTTTCGAAACTGTTGCCGAAGCCCGACATGTAGCCCGGCAAGATGGCGCTTCGCCGGTGATCGCGATCCTGAAAGCTCGAAACGCCCTGAACGTTCATCGTCATCTCCTCGAAGCTGCCGAGGTTGCGGCGGGACAAAATGGTTGCCTGTGCAACGAATATCGCTTATTGGTTGCGCCGGCAACGGTTTAATCGCGATGGCATCACGGCAGACGGCCCGCAATGACGATCTGGACGCGCTGGTGGTTCTGGAGCGTTTCCTGCCGTATCGGCTGAACGTTCTGGCGAGCCTCAGCTCGAACGCCCTGGCGCAGATCTACGCCGACCGTTTCGGCCTCTCGATCCCGGCCTGGCGCGTGGTTGCGACGCTCGGCCAATATGAGGTGCGCACCGCGCGCGATATCGCGGCGCACGGCGTCATGCACAAATCGACGATTTCCCGCGCCGTCTCGGCGCTGGAGGCGCGGGGGCTGGTGGTTCGGCGAGCCAATCAGCAAGACCGGCGCGAGGAGCTTGCTGGCGCTGACGCCGCAAGGGCGCGCCATTTACGCCGCGCTTGCGCCGCAGGCGCTGGCTTTCGAACAGCAGCTCGCTCTCCGTCCTGACCGGCGACGAGCAGAGAACTCTTTCGGTCTCTGATGGACAAGCTGACCCGGCACGCACGCATCATGGCGCCCGAAATGGAGGTCGTTACGATGAAGCTCTACACCTACTTTCGCTCCTCCGCCGCCTACCGGGTCAGGATCGCGCTCAATCTCAAGGGCGTCGCCTACGAGTCGGTCCCTGTTAATCTGCTGAAGGGCGAACAGCGCGATCCGCAATACGGGACGATCAATCCGCAGCATCGTGTCCCGGCTCTGGATATCGGCGGCACGATCCTCATCCAGTCTCCGGCGATCCTCGAATATCTCGACGAGGTCTATCCCGATCCGCCACTCCTGCCGTTCGGTGCCATCCAGCGCGCGAAGGTGCGCGCTGTCGCGAGCCTCATCGGATGCGATATCCACCCGCTCAACAATTCCGGCGTGCTCTCGTATCTCAAGAATCAGCTTGGACAGGATCAGTCCGCGCGGACGCCTGGTACGCCCATTGGATCCGCACGGGCTTCGACGCCGTCGAAGCCTTGATCGAGCCGGGGCCGTTCGCCTTCGGAACGCGGCCCTCGCTCGCCGACATCTATCTGGTTCCGCAGGTTTTCAACGCCCGTCGGTTCGACATTTCCCTCTCGGATTACCCGAAGATCGCCAGCGTCGACGTGGCATGTTCAAAGCTGCCGGCCTTCGAGAAGGCGGCGCCCGCCCGCCAAGCTGACGCAGTCGAGACCTGATCCGACCTCGATTACCGAAACGCACCCGCATTGGGCGCGTTTGTCCATTGATCGCTCGGCCGACATTGCCGATGTCAAAAGGAGACAAGCCATGGGCCCATTTCCGCACGACGCACCGCCACCTGCCATCTCGGACGAAAATCCGATGGGTACGGACGGCTTCGAATTCGTGGAGTTCTGCCATCCCGACCCGCAAATCCTCGACCGCCTGTTCAGGATGATGGGTTTCTCGCTGGTGGCGAAGCACCGCTCGAAGAACGTGATGCTCTACCGCCAGGGCGACATCAATTTCATCGTCAACGCGCAACCCGGCTCCTTTGCGGAGCAATTTGCCAGCCAGCACGGCCCTTCGGCTCCCGCCATGGCCTTCCGGGTCGTCGATGCAAAGCACGCCTATGAGCGGGCGCTCTCGCTGGGTGCCAAGCCCGTGCGAAGCCAGACCGGTCCCAACGAGCTCGAAATCCCCGCCATCGAGGGCATCGGCGGCTTGCAGATCTACCTCGTCGATCGCTATGGCCAGAAAGGGCTCGATCTACGATGTGGACTTCGAATGGCTCGGGCGAAGCCGACCCGAAACCCGAGGGCGTCGGGCTCTACTACCTCGATCATCTGACCCACAACGTGGTGCGGGGACGGCTGACGGAATGGGCCGGGTTCTACGAGAGGCTCTTCAACTTCCGGCAGATTCGCTATTTCGACATCGCGGGCAAGATGTCCGGCCTTCATTCCCGCGCGATGACGAGCCCGGACGGAAAGATCCGCATTCCCATCAACGAGGATGCGGGAGAGAGCGGCCAGATCGAGGAATACCTTCAGGAATATCGCGGGGAGGGCATCCAGCACGTGGCGCTGGGATCCACCGATCTCTACCAATCCATCGAGAGCCTGATCGCAGCGGGGCGTCGATTTCATGCCGGCGTCCGAACGAGATCTACTATGGGCGGATCGACAAGCGCTTGCCGAGCCACGCAGAACCGCTGGACCGTCTGCAGGGCAAACGGCATCCTGATCGACGGCGAGGGCGTCGTGGAAGGCGGCTTCACGAAGGTCCTGCTGCAGCGCTTCGGCAAGACCGCCATCGGTCCGATCTTCTTCGAATACATCCAGCGCAAGGGCGACGACGGATTCGGCGAGGGGAACTTCAAGGCGCTCTTCGAATCGATCGAAGAGGACCAGATTCGCCGCGGCGTGCTCGGGCCGAAGGTAGCCTGAGCGAATCAGTCAGCGATTCCGATTCGCTGCACGGCGCGTTTTTCTCCGGCCTCTTGTCGATGTCCAGCGGCCGGAATTGCGGCGATGCCGATCTGGAGCACGTTCCCCATTCGTTCGGATAGTATCTCGGCGCGATTTGGCCGCGTTCGGGCGCTTTTCACTGAGGCTGGGGTTAGGCACTCGAAAGCCTTTCGGCCCTAAGGTGTTGTTAAGCCTATTTGCCGGCTACTTGTTAACGGAGTTATTAAGATCGGTGGGCCGAACGTGGCCAATGTGCAACAGGCCTTTGAAAAGCCCCGCAATCGGCCCCTTTTGCGCCTTCATTCGATTGCGCGCGGGGCGGCTCGCAGTAATGTGACTTCAACGGCGGGGGCACCCCAGTCGTCAACGGTTCCACCCAATGAGGGGTGGTACCGCCAATTTCTAGGGGAAATGGGACGCGCTCTCGCTGAGAGCGCTAACCCGGGCCCCCCAGGGTCTCGAAACTTTGGAGGTCAACTATGAAGCTCGTTAAGAGCCTTCTTCTCGGAACGGTCGCGGGTATCGCCGCCGTTGCCGGCGCTCAGGCTGCAGATCTTCCCGTCGAAGAAGGCTGCTCCTGTCGAGTACGTTCGCGTTTGCTCCACCTACGGCGCAGGCTTCTTCTACATCCCCGGCACCGAAACCTGCCTCCGCGTCGGCGGCCGTGTTCGCGCCGACTACCTGTGGAACACGCCGATCCGTCAGCCTGCGGAGTCTTGTCCGCGGCCGCGCAGTCGACAGCGTCGGCTTCCGCGCTCGTGGTCGTATCCAGCTCGACGCTCGTACGGCGACGGCTTACGGCCTGCTCCGTTCGTTCGTCCGCTTCGAAATCACCCGTTCGTCGGCTTCGCCGTTCGGCAACACCGGCACGATCGGCCATCGCCAGCCCCGCAGGTTGCTCAGGCATTCGTCCAGTTCGGTGGCCTCACCGCTGGTCGCGTGACTTCGTTCTTCTCGAACGGCGATCTCCCGACCGGTCACATGGGCACGCTGCGTTTCGACGACGCGCCTGACGTCGATCTGTTGGCCTACACCTTCTCGTTCGGCAACGGCTTCTCGGCCAGCATCTCGCTCGAAGACGGCCTTGAGCGTCGCAACAACAACTTCGTCGCTGGTGCTGGTCTATTCACTGCGCCGATCGCTTACGGCGGTCAGCGCGCTCCCGACGTGGTTGCCAACCTGAAGTACGCTGGCACCTGGGGCACGGCTCAGCTGTCCGGTGCGGTTCACCAGATCCGCTCGGCGAACCTCGTGCACCAACGGCTTCGGCCTCACGGACTTCCCTGACACCGACTACGGCTTCGCAGTTGCTGCAAGCGCTGGCATCAACCTGCCTTCGCTCGCTCCCGGCGATGCTCTCTGGTTCTCGGCAACCTACGCTGACGGCGCTCTCGCCTACCTCGACGGTGGTAACTCCGGCACGATCATCAGCCCGCGCACCGATTTCGGCGGCGGCAACGTTGGTCTCGCCGATGCGTACATCAACACCCTCACGGGTGACATCAAGAAGGGTCAGGGCTGGTCGATCGCCGGTGGTCTTCGCCACTACTGGACCCCGCAGGTCCGTTCGAACCTCTTCGGTTCGTACATGCGCGATCAGCTACTCGGGCGGTGCTTCGCAGGTCCTGCTCACCGGCGCCACTGTCGGTCTGCCTGACTTCAGCGAATACCGCATCGGCGCCAACGTCTTCTGGCAGCCGGTCAGCGGCCTCGACCTCGGCGTGGAAGTCATCTACGCCAACGTCGATCCGCGCGGTCGTATCGCGGTTCCCGGCTGGTACAACCTGGTCAGCTCGTCTGACGTCGTGGGAAGGTCGTCTTCCGCGTACAGCGCGACTTCTAATCGGCTCAAACCGATTGGTTAGAGGAAACCCCGGTGGCAACACCGGGGTTTTCTTTTTTGGCGTCCGCTCGGTCGCCGAATTCGTCAGACAGGTTCGCCGTGAGGTTTGGCGGCAGGCTGAGCCTCTGCCGAGCTCGTTGGAAAGCCCCGGCGGCCCGGTCCATTGAGGACCCAAGGGCGTCGGGAACTCTGCCGACCGATGCTCGCGCCCATGGGCGATTTTTGAACTATGCGTCCTTGATCCGCGCGCTTCCGAACCTGCCCTAAGCTGCTCTCGCCCGTGCGTTTTCCACGTCCCGGATGAATTCGATGATGGCGCCGATGAGCTTGCCCTCGATTGCCGGCGCATGGCCCTCGTCGGGGGCGGTGAGGGCGGTGAGAGCCGGATGGCGTTCGGCCATCATCCGAAGGGTCTGCGCCGACAGCATGTCGGAATTTGCGCCCCGGATTGCCAGAACCGGGAATGGACCGAAGGCCCTCGAAGAGAGGCCATAGGTCGGGTAGCGGCATGCCGAGATCGATAGCATCGAGCATCCTCATCAAAGCCGGATCGTAGCGCAGGATGAGGCGGCCGTTATCTTCCCGCCAGGTTGCCCTCGGCCAGCCGCCGCCATTGGGCGTCGGTATATTTGGGAAACTGCGCTTCGGAGATCTGCTTCAGCATCTGGCCGGCCTCCGCGAAATCTCGCGGCGGCGGCAGCTTGCCCACATAGCCTTTGATCCGCGCA
Organism: uncultured Alphaproteobacteria bacterium; assembly: GCA_963828985.1. Lineage (GTDB taxonomy): Bacteria > Pseudomonadota > Alphaproteobacteria > Rhizobiales > Beijerinckiaceae > Microvirga. Next base: position 893,087 of record CAWHGT010000002.1, on the reverse strand, counting down.
ATACCCTTGCCCTCGATGACGGGCCCGATATCGTTCAGCACCACAGCCTCGATCAGGCTCGGCTTGACGGCGCCGAGCGCCATGGCGATCAAACCGCCCCGCGACGTGCCGACGAAAGATGGCTTGGCTTATACCCGTGGCGATCAGCACCTGGATCAGGTCGTTCGCCTCGATCCGCACATCGTAATGTCTCCAATCCTTGTCCCACTCCGAGCGACCCGCGGCCACGGTAATCGACCGACAACACCCGCCGCGGGTGGCTCGTATCGTGGCTCAGGACAGTCGCCAGCTCGTGGAAATCCTCGCAGGTCCGCGCGAGGCCTGGCAGGCAAACGACAGGAAGTCGCGTCGTCACGATCCGGGCCGTAATCGCGCGCATAGAGCTTCAACCCGTCGGCACTCGACACGAACAGGTCCCGATAGCCTTGCGGTCATGAGCTATCCTGTATCTCGAAGAAGCGGAGTTTATTCGCCCGGCACCGCATCCGCCGTGGCACCGAGGGTCGATCCGGTATTGACGACGATCGCAGGCGGCCTGTGGGTCAACCGTTCCCGATAGACGGTGAAGTTTTCCATGACGCGCTGGACGTAGTTGCGGGTTTCGTAAAACGGGATGCGTTCGATCCAGTCGACGAGGTCGGTGCCAGGCTGGCGCGGGTCTCCGTGGGCATCGATCCACTTCTTCACATTGCCGCCGCCCGCATTGTAGGACGCGAAGGCGAGGATGTGAGACCCCTTCCAGTCTTCCAGCAATTCCCCCAGATGGGCGGATCCAAGCTTCGCATTGTAGGCTGGATCCTCGACAAGCCGGTTGAGGTCGAAGCCCATGCCGAAACGCTGCGCGGTCCGTTTGGCGGTCGCCGGCATGAGCTGCATCAGGCCGCGTGCTCCGGCGCTCGACACAGCCTTGGGATTGAAGGCGCTTTCCTGACGGGCGATGGCATAAACCATCGCGGGCTCGACTTCGTCTCCCACGGGAGTGAAATCCGGAATGGCCGCAAGCGGATAGGCATGAAGGTCGAGGGGGAAACCGCGCTGGGACGCGACCTTGCCGACGAGAAGCACCGCGCGCGGATTTTGCTGTTCGGCTGCAAGCGACGCCAGGGCGTCGAGTTCACCCGGGCTGCCGAGGGTCTGGGCGAGATCGCTATAGAGGCCAAGCAGCAATTCCGATTCCGGCGTTTGCGCCAGAAGCTTCAGGGCGCGAACCGGGGTGCGGGCGTCAAAGACCGCACGCTCGTCGGCAAGCAAAGGCTCCACCTGCCGCAACGCGACAGGTTGGGCGAGTTTTGTGGTGGCGAGCTGGCCGTAATAGGTCGTGGGCTTTTCGGCAGCCGCCGCATAGAACCGCTCGGCGTCCTCGGTGCGCCCTTCGGCCTCGGCGGCCCGGCCCTGCCAATAGGCGACGCGGGAGGTCGAGATCGGCGTCGAGCCGGTCTGGGCGATCGTCGCGAAGTGGCGGGATGCTGCCGCCGGATCGTTCAGGAAGCGCAAGGCGATCCAGCCGCAATGGAACTCGGCCTCGATCTGCTGGGCGGGCAATTCCGCACCATGGCCGCTCGCGACCTCATAGGCCGTCTTCGGGTCGTTCCTGTCCAGCAATTCGCGGGTTACGAGGCGACGCTCGGCCCACCATTCATCGCCGTCCACGAGCAATTCTGCATCGCGCGGGGCTTGAGAAAGGACTTTGGCTGCCTCCAGGAACTGCTTGTCGCGGCGTAGATAAAGCGCGCGCGAGAAGATGTAGGAGGCATCCTTGCGCAGCGCGGCCGGCACCTCGGCAAACGCCTTCTCGGCGGCCTTCTTGCCGCGGAAGATGCCCATCCGAGCCTTGACGAGAGTACCGTATTCCTTGCCTGCAAAACCCGCGGCGCGGGTGGCTGCGGACCAGTTCTCCTTCAGGAGGAAGCGCTCCATGCGAAAACGGTGATCGGCTTCCTTAAGGACACCCGCGAACCGATCGAGAATCCGGATTTCCAGTCCGTCGCCGAACGTGTCCTCGCGCCAGACCTGCCTGATTTGCGCATTTGCCTGTTCGTCGAGACCTTCGGCTTTCAACGCGAAGGCGAGGGCGATGCGGCCGGAGCCGGTGGTCGGCGCCTGGTACGCGAAGAACGCTCGCACTTCTTCCGCCGGCCTGCGCTCGGCCAGAAGCGCGTCTTCCATGCGACGGCGAAGCAAGGTTGAGGCCGGCCAGTCGGGATTGTCCCGCACGAACGCATTCAGCCGGGCCCACCCCACCGGAATGGCGGCCCTGATGGCGAACCACTCGGAGAGCGCCACGGCCGCTGGATCAATCAGCCGGCTCTTGAGAATCAGCGCTTCCGTCCAATCACCGCCTCGGTAGGCCTTGAAGATCAGCGGGAGCGATTCGACGTCGTTTCCGGCCGGGTTCGCCGACACCAGAAGATCCGGATTGCCTGGGGCAACTGGATCGGAGGTCTCGGATACCGGGCGCGGCGGCGGCAGCGTCACGCCTGCGCCGGCCCAAGCCGGTTGGGCCGAAGCCGCCGGAAAGAGCGTTGCTGAAGCCAGAAGGCCAGCCAGAAGGCGTGTCCTGAGGTTCATCAGATCCCCAATTCGTCACCGGTTGCGAACATGTGACGACGATTACCTTGAAGAAACACTAACCGGGAGGGTACGACAACCTCTCTACGGGGAGTTTGCGCCGATGCGCCGCAGCCCTTATGTCTTACCCACTCCCCTGGAACCGTCCGGGTGTTGATTTCACGAGGATTTCTCGATGCCAAAGCTTGCAGGCTCCATCACCGCGCTCGTGACCCCGTTCAAGGACGGGGCGGTGGACGAGGCGAGCTTTCGCAAATTCATCAACTGGCAGATCGAGAATGGAACCCACGGTCTCGTTCCGGTCGGAACCACGGGCGAGAGCCCGACCCTGAGCCACAAGGAACATGAACGGGTCATCGAAATCACGGTGGACGAGGTCAGGGGCAGGGTCCCGGTGATTGCGGGCGCCGGGTCGAACAGTACCGCCGAGGCGATTGCGTTCTCGAGGCATGCCGAGCAGGTGGGCGCGGACGCGGTCCTGATCGTCACGCCCTATTACAACAAGCCGACCCAGGCAGGCATGTACGCGCATTTCAAGGCGATCAACGATGCGATCGGCATCCCGATCCTCATCTATAATATCCCGGCCCGCTCGGTGATCGACATGTCGGTCGATACCATGGCGCGGCTCTATGAGCTTCCGAACATTGTCGGCGTGAAGGACGCGACGGCCAACATCGCCCGGGTCAGCCAGCAGCGCCGGGCCATGGGTCCCGACTTCCTGCAGCTTTCCGGCGAGGACGCCACCGCGCTCGGCTTCATGGCTCATGGCGGCCACGGTTGCATCTCGGTCACGGCCAACGCGGCGCCGCGCCTCTGCGCCGAGCTCCAGAATGCCTGCCTCAAGGGTGATTATGCGGCCGCGGTGAAAGTGCAGGATCGCCTCATGCCGCTCCACGATTCCCTGTTCGTCGAGACCAATCCGTCGCCGGTGAAATACGCCGCGTCGGTTCTTGGCCTCATGCAAGAAGATGTGCGGTTGCCGCTTCTGCCGGTAACCGAAGGCACCAGAAAGGTTGTCCGTTCGGCCATGATACATGCCGGATTGGTCAACGCGTAACGCCATGGCGAAAGATACCAGCAAGGCCAATCGGCCCAACAAGGTGGTGGCGGATAACCGCAAGGCCCGCTTCAATTATGAGATCGTCGACACCTTCGAGGCCGGCATCGCGCTGACCGGCACGGAGGTGAAGTCGCTGCGCCAGGGCAAGGCGACTATCGGCGAGGCGCATGCGGGCCCGTCCGGCACCGAGTTCGTGCTGTTTAACGCCTATATCCCCGAATACCTGCAGGCCAACCGCTTCAATCACGAGACCAAGCGACCGCGCCGGTTGCTGCTGCACAAGCGGCAGATCAATCGTCTTATCGGGGCGACGCAGCGGGACGGCATGACGGTGGTGCCGCTGAAGATCTACTTCAACGAGCGCGGCCGGGCGAAAGTCGAGCTTGGCCTGGGCCGGGGCAAGAAGCTCCACGACAAGCGCGAGGCCGACAAGGAACGCACCTGGAACCGGGAGAAGTCCCGCCTCCTCCGCGACAAGGGGTGATGCCTACTCTCCGGTGACGCTTTACGGTTTGAAGGCTGATCTTCGCTCAGCCTTCAAACCGGTCCTACACGTCCACGTCATCGCCTTGCGTCTGGCGAATGCCGTAGCGCCGCTCAAGTCCCGGACCCGGGACTGCTGGGCGAGCCCGGTCAGGGCGGTGGTCGGGGCGATCCCCACCGTCCATGGATGCCCGCGCGGGCCGGTCGGACGGATCGCGTCCGATCTTCGAGGCCATGTGGGCCAGCTCCAGAAATTCGTCCGCCTGGCGGCGCAACTCATCGGCCACCATGGGAGGCTGGGTCGTCACGGTCGAGGCCACCGACACATGAACGCCGCGACGCTGCAGGGCTTCGACCAGCGAGCGGAAATCCCCGTCGCCGGAGAAGATCACCATCTGATCCACGTAAGGCGCGAGTTCGAGCGCGTCGATTGCAAGCTCGATATCCATGTTGCCCTTGACCTTGCGTCGGCCGGCGGAATCAATGAACTCCTTCGTGGGCTTGGTGACGACGCGATAGCCGTTATAGTCAAGCCAGTCGATCAGAGGACGGATCGAGGAGTATTCCTGGTCTTCCACAAGGGCAGTATAGTAAAAAGCGCGCACGAGAGTTCCACGGCTTTGAAATTCTTTCAGCAGCCGCTTGTAATCAATGTCGAAGCCTAGCGTTTTTGTCGTAGCGTAAAGGTTAGCGCCGTCGATAAAGAGGGCAATCCGTTGCTGGCCGGGCATGAATATTCTCTGGTTTTAATCTGTTGGGATATGAAAACAGCCGCGATTGCACATCGGGATCAGAATTATCTACGCTTGCAATACTTTGGCGTGATCAGCGCGCGACATGCCTGAAAACAGGCTGCTCAATTCCCAATAGATGAGTAAAAGTGACAACATCACGAGTAGAGCCCCGTGGTCGCAAGGTGTCAAGAATATGGCAGGCTCGGAACCGAATTAAACGACATCGTGATTTTTCAGTTCTACGTTGTAATGTTCCGACTTCCGGGCTTGGTCGCAGGGATCGCGGCGAGATCCGGTGGCAGCTGGTCGGCCGGATAGGCCGGAATATCGAGCTGCAGCAACGAAACCAGAGGCGCGCCAAGGTCGGCTTTTCCACCCGACCTGTCGATCAGGCAGGCGGCTCCCAGAAGCTCGCCGGGATGTTGGCGCAGTGCGGCGAGGCATTCCCGCGAGGACAGCCCGGTCGTGACGATGTCCTCGACCATCACCACCCGAGCGCCTTCCGGAATGGTGAAGCCGCGACGCAGAACGAATTCGCCGTTCTCGCGCTCCACGAAGATCGCCTTGCAGCCAAGCTGCCGCGCCGTCTCATATCCGGGAACGATCCCGCCGATCGCCGGCGACACCACGTAATCCACCGCTCCGTACCGGTCCTTGATTCGCTCCGCCAGCGCGCGGCAGACGCGCTCCGTGCGGGCCGGGTCCTGGAAGATGAACATCTTCTGCAGAAACACCCGGGAATGCAGCCCCGACGACAAAACGAAATGCCCTTCGAGCAGGGCGCCTGCGGAGCGGAATTCGTCGAGAACGTCGTCGGGAGTGAGAACGTCGTCGGGAGTCATGGGCGCCTCTTTGAGAATGCTGTGGCTGGTTAGACCATAGAATCCCTCACAGTCGACTCCCAATTCACAGGCGCAGCCGACCGATGTAACTAGTTTGCGTCTCATCGCGCCACCCTCGGTTACTCCCTCGGGCCGAATAGATCATGCATGTCCTTGTCTTGGGTGGCTATGGCCTCATCGGGCTTTCCGCGTCCCTGCGCCTGGCCGCAGCTGGACATCGCATATCCGGCATGGGTCGTTCCGTGCGGTCGGCCCGCATTTCCTACCCCGAGATCGCATGGATCGAACGGGATATCGCGAAGCTGGTGGCTCCGACCGATTGGCTGCCGCTCCTGTCCGGGATCGATGCCGTCGTGAATTGTTCCGGGGCTCTCCAGGATAGCGCACGGGACAATCTTCAGGCGCTGCAATCGGACGCCATGAAGGCTCTGTTCAGCGCTTGCCAAATGGCCTCGGTGGATCGTTTCGTGCAGGTCTCTGCGGCTGGCGTGTCACCTCTCGCCACGACACGCTTTTTCAAGACCAAAGCGGAAGCAGATGCGGCGCTGGCGGCATCCGAACTGTCGTGGATCATTCTTCGCCCGGGGCTTGTGATCTCTTCCGCCGCTTACGGCGGGACTGCGCTTCTTCGCGGCCTGGCGTCATTCCCTTTCGTGCTCCCGCTCGCAAGCGGCGCCCCACTTCTTCAAACCGTCAACGTCGACGATGTCGCCGACGCCGTAGTGGCGGCCACGGAAGGACGCGTTCCGTCCCGGGCAAGTTACGATCTCGTGGAGGACCACGCGCACTCCCTTCCGGAAGTCGTGTCGGCTTTCCGGTCTTGGCTCGGCCGGCCGCCGGTGCTCGTGCTGCAGCTTCCGCGCAGGGTCGCTTCGCTGGTGCTCGGCGTCGGCGACATCCTGAGCCATTTGGGCTGGAGGCCTCCGCTGCGAACGACCGTCTTGCTGCAGCTCGAATCGGGCATCGCGGGCGATCCGTCGGCCTGGCGCGAAGCGCGCGGACGCAATCTTTCTGGGTTGCGTGATACGCTGCGACGGTACCCCTCGACAATTCAGGAACGCTGGTTTGGCCGGTTGTGGCTGCTCAAGCCGCTCGTTATCGCGACTCTCAGCGCGTTCTGGCTGGCGTCCGGGATTATCGGGGCCTGGCAGGCCGAGGCAGCGACGCGGATCCTGACTCAGCAAGGCATCGGGGATCGTCTCGCGAGAACAGCCGTCGTCGCCGGAAGTCTCCTCGATATCGCTCTTGCGCTCTTGATTCTCGTCCGTGCCACGCACAAGGCTGCCGCGCTTGGAATGATAGGCGTGACGGTCGGTTATCTCGCTGCGGGAACCTTGCTCGCGCCTTTGCTATGGGTTGATCCATTGGGTCCCTTCATAAAGACCCTTCCGGGCGCAGTGCTGGCGCTCGTGGCTTTGGCCATTGCGGAGGAACGGTGATGGAGATCGTCGATATCCTTCGCTGGCTCCACGTCGTCGGCGCCACGATCCTTCTCGGCACCGGTTCTGGCATCGCCTTCTTCATGGTCATGGCTCACCGGAGCGGCGATCCGAAACTGATCGCTCACGTGGCGGGAACGGTCGTGACGGCGGATCTGGTCTTCACTGCGTCCGCGGTCGTGCTTCAACCTGTCACGGGCGCAGCGTTGGCCCGCGAGACCGGATGGTCACTGACCGAAGGATGGATTCTCGTATCGCTCAGTCTCTACGCATTGACGGGCGTATTCTGGTTACCTGTCGTCGCGATCCAGTTGCGGATGCGGGATATCGCGCGCGTCAGCGCGCAACGAGGCCAAGCGTTGCCAGCCGCCTATCACAAGCTTTATCGCATCTGGTTCGCTTGCGGATTCCCGGCTTTCCTTGCGGTGCTTGGCATCGTGTGGCTGATGATTGCGAGGCCGTCTTTCACGATCTTCTGAAACGTCGGATCTTCAACGGCCCGCCTCGTCCACGAACGCCTTGAAAATCCGATTTCCCGGGTTGTCGGCGGTGGCGAAGGCTTCCGGGTGCCATTGCAGCCCGAGGGCGAAGCGATGGGCCGGCACCTCGATGGCTTCGATCGTGCCGTCCGGCGCGAAGGCGCTGGCGACCACGTTGTCCGACACATGGACGATCGCCTCGCGGTGATGGGTGTTCACGTTCAATTCGGCCACGCCGACGATTCGCGACAGCGCTGTTCCGGCCTTGATCGCTGCCGGATGGAGGAGGCCGCGTTCGTCATGCTGGATGATGTCGGGACGAAGCGAACGAACATCCGACACCATGCGGCATCCGTTGAGACAGGCGAGCATCTGCATCCCGTTGCAGATGCCGAGGACCGGTTTGTCGCGTCGAAGGAAGCCGCTCATGAGCGCCCGGTCGACATCGAGGCGGTCCGAGACCGGGAACTTGGATTGATCGCCGTCCACATACCATTCGGTCGGAAAGTTGATGCGACCACCCACACTGACGAAACCGTCGAATTCGTCGATCACCGTCTCGACGAGATCGGCGAGATACGGGATGCCGAAAGGCAGCCCGCCAGCCCGGTGAATGGCGACGAAATAGGCTTTGCTGACCTCGTAGCGGGTGCCGTCGACCTGGGTGTTCTCGTCCATGATGATGGCGATGCGCGGCTTGCGGCTCATTTGCGGACTATCCGGTAATGCGATCGACGCGGCTGACCGTGCGCTTGGCGCGCAGTTCCGCGATGATCGCGTTGAGGTGTTTGAGATCCCAGACGCCGAGATCGATGGTGACGTCGGTGAAATCCTGGGTGCGGCGTTTCATGACGACGTTGTCGATATTGCCCTCGTGATCGGCGATGACCTGGGTGATCTGCGCCAAGGAGCCGGGCTCGTTGATCGATTGCAGCTTGATGCGAGCGGGATAGCGCTGCGGCTCCGCCTCGAAGTCCCACCGCACATCGATCCAGCGATCCGGTTCGTTGTCGAAATCGGCGAGCGACGCGGATTGAATCGGGTAGATGGTGACGCCTTCGCCGGGCGTCAGGATGCCGACGATCCGGTCGCCCGGCACCGCGCCGCCCTCAGGTGCGAACCGCACCGTCAGATTGTCGCTGAGGCCGCGGATCGGGATGCCGTCGGTGACCGTTTCGCCCGCGCCATTGGGCCGGGGCGCTGTTCCGTCCTTGCCGTCCGGCGGATTGATGATCGCCGCGCGGCGGTCCTCCTTGTAGTCGGGATAGACGGCGCGAACCACGTCGCCTGAAAACATCTCGCCCCGTCCCACCGCCGCCAAGACATCCTCGATCGACAGCCGCGCAAGCCGGGGCAGGGCGCCTTTCAGCTTCTCGTTCGAATAGGCGCGATTCGCGCGCTCGAAGGCTCGCTCCAGGATCTGCGTGCCGAGGCCGGTATATTGCTGGCGGACAGCCGCCCGCGTGGCACGTCGGATGGAGGCGCGGGCCTTGCCGGTGACCACGAGCGATTCCCAGGCCGCTGGCGGCGTCTGCCCCTCGGCGCGGATGATCTCGACCTCGTCGCCGTTCTGCAATTCGGTCAGAAGCGGCGACATGCGGCCGTTGATCTTGCAGCCCACCGCCGTGTTGCCGACATCGGTATGGACCGCGTACGCGAAATCGATGGGCGTAGCCCCGCGCGGCAAGGCGATGAGCCGGGCCTTGGGCGTGAAGCAGAAGACCTGGTCGTGGAACAGCTCGAGCTTTGTGTGCTCGAGGAATTCCTCCGGATTGTCGCCCTCCGCCAGGAGATCGATGGTGCGTCGAAGCCATTGGTAGGCGCGGCTTTCCACGGCGAGACGCGAATTGTCGTTCACGCCTTCCTTGTAGAGCGCGTGGGCCGCAACACCGTATTCGGCGACCTCCTCCATGACGACGGTGCGGATCTGCAATTCGACCCGCTGGCGGCTGGGTCCGATCACGGTGGTGTGGAGCGAGCGGTAATCGTTCTGCTTCGGGGTCGAGATGTAATCCTTGTAGCGGCCGGGGATCATCGGCCAGCTCGTATGAACGACACCGAGCGCCCGGTAGCATTCGTCGACCGTCTCGACGATGACCCGAAACCCGAAAATGTCGGAAAGCTGCTCGAACGAGACGGATTTGCGCTCCATCTTGCGCCAGATCGAATAGGGCCGCTTCTGACGCCCCGTCACCTCGGCATTGATGCCCTGGGCTTTCAGCTTCGCCGTCAGCGTCTGCTCGATCTCCTCGACCAGCTTCTCGCTTCTGGCGGTGACTTCCTGCAGATGCCGGCTGATCGCTCCGTAGGCCTCCGGATCGAGGTTCTGGAACGACAGATCCTCGAGCTCCTCGCGCATCTCCTGGATGCCCATGCGGCCGGCAAGCGGTGCGTAGATGTCGAGGGTCTCCTCGGCGATCCGCTGTCGCTTGTCGGGCGGCATGAACTGGAGCGTGCGCATGTTGTGGAGACGGTCGGCGAGCTTGACCAGCAGCACCCGGACGTCGTCCGCGATGGCGAGCAGGAGCTTGCGGAAATTCTCGCCCTGCGCTGCCCGCTTGGAAACCAGGTCGAGCCGCTTGATCTTGGTGAGGCCGTCGACGAGGGCGCCGATCTGGGGCCCGAAGGACTTGTTGATTTCCTCAAGCGTCGCCTGGGTATCCTCCACCGTATCGTGGAGGACAGCTGCCGCGATGGTGGCGTCGTCGAGCTTCAGGTCGGTCAGAATGGCCGCGACTTCGAGCGGATGACCGAAGAACAGGTCGCCGGACGCCCGCTTCTGGTTGCCATGAGCCATCATGGCATACACATAAGCGCGGTTCAGAAGCGCCTCGTCTGTCGACGGGTTATAGCGCTTCACCCGTTCGACAAGTTCGTACTGGCGCATCATCCGGCCGCAATCTCCTCAGAGGCTTTTAATGGGCTGAAGTTAAAAGGATATTGTGGAACGGCAGAAAACCGCAAGGCTTCAATGGAGCGCGCAGGTCCGGAATGCAAAAAAGCCCGGCATCGAGCCGGGCTTTTTCAAAATCTGAAGATCGATGCGCCTATTCGCGCTCGTCGTCGTCCGCGCTGCTGCTCGGGGGAACGAGGCCCTCGAGGCCGCGAAGGAGGTCTTCCTCGCTCATGCGGTCGAAGGTGACGTCCGTGTCGCTGTCGTTGCGGGCGGTTGCCGCAGCGGCCGTGTTGCCCAGCAGCGGAACGGTCTCCGCCTCAGGCTCGTCGACCTCGACGTATTTCTGCATCGAATGGATGAGCTGCTCTTTCAGATCGTCCGGCGCGATCGTCTCATCGGCGATCTCGCGCAGGGCGACGACGGGGTTCTTGTCCCGGTCGCGATCGATCGTGAGCGGCGAACCCGACGAAATCAGACGGGCGCGGTGGCTGGCGAGCAGCACGAGCTCAAACCGGTTGTCGACCTTGTCGATGCAATCTTCGACGGTCACACGAGCCATGAAGCGGCTCCTTTTCGTGGTTCAAGGAATATCGGAAGCGGGGGTGATTACACCGGATGGCGCCGAATGACAAGGGAGGTCCGGCGGGTGCGTTATGGCACCGAAGCCCGGAATCGCGGTGGTAGTCTCCTGCGCTTACCTAAGGAGAGGCTGCTTACCCAAGGAGGGGCTCATGGCAGCAGGATGGTTTTTCCTCATCGTGATCGGCCTGACAGGGGGGATCGCAGCGGTCGTCGCCCGTCTCACGGAGTTCCCTCAGGGAGATCCCCGCCGCAACAACGCCGGTGCTCGCATCCACGAACATGGCAGGTGCGGCTCGTAGAGGCGGGCGCGAGCCCGTCTCGAAGCCCGCAGTAATCTTGACTCCTCCGGCTCCCGATGCGAGTCCCGCCTCGATCAATTGAACAGGGCGGCCGTCATGAAGCGCGCATTCGTATTTCCCGGTCAGGGCAGCCAGGCGGTTGGCATGGGCCGGGCTCTCGCCGATGCTTTTCCCCAGGCCAAAGCGGTGTTCGACGAAGTCGATGACGCGCTCTCGCAGAAGCTCTCGACCATCATCTGGGATGGCCCGATCGAGGACCTTACCCTGACGGCCAACACTCAGCCGGCGCTGATGGCGGTTAGTCTCGCGGCCTTCCGGGTGCTCGAAGCGGAAGCCGGGCTCGATCTCACGAAGCACGCGGCCTTCGTCGCCGGCCATTCGCTTGGCGAATATTCGGCGCTTGCCGCAGCCGGCAGCCTGACCATTGCCGACACGGCGAGGCTTTTACGGATTCGCGGCAATGCCATGCAGAGCGCGGTGCCGGTCGGACAGGGCGCCATGGCGGCGCTGATCGGGCTCGAATTCGACGCTGCCGTGGAGGTCGCCCGGGCGGCGGCCCAAGGCGAGATCTGCGACGCCGCGAACGATAATGGCGGCGGGCAGGTGGTCGTCTCCGGGCACAAGGCGGCGGTCGAGCGCGCCATTGTGCTGGCGCAGGAAAAGGGCGCCAAGCGCGCCGTCATGCTGACGGTCTCCGCCCCCTTCCATTGCGGCCTCATGCAGCCCGCGGCCGACGCCATGCGCGAGGCGCTGGCGGGCGTCGTCTTGAGAGCCCCCGGCGTGCCGTTGGTTTCCAACGTGACGGCAGCCCCGGTGACAGACCCGGATGCGATCCGCGACGGCCTCGTCCGGCAGGTGACCGGTACGGTCCGATGGCGCGAAAGCGTTGCTTTCATGGCGGCCGAGGGCGTTGGATCGTTTTATGAAGTGGGATCAGGTAAGGTCCTGACCGGGCTTGGCAAACGCATCGCGCCGACGACGACCGGCTCGGCCATCGGCACGCCGGACGACATCGCGGCCTTCAAAGCCGCTCTTCAAGGTTAAGGACAAAGCCATGTTCGATCTCACGGGCCGCAAGGCACTCGTCACGGGCGCAACCGGCGGCATCGGCGGCGCGATTGCTCGCGCGCTTCACGCTCAAGGGGCCGTCGTCACCCTGTCGGGCACACGGCGCAGCGCGCTCGACGAACTTGCCGGCGCTCTCGGTCGAGCGTGTCCACGTGGTGGAGGCTAATCTGGGCGACAAGGATTCGGTGGAAGCCCTTGTTCCCGCGGCCGAATCCGCCATGGAGGGCCTCGATATCCTGGTCAACAATGCGGGCGTCACCCGGGACAACCTCTTCATGCGCATGAAGGACGAGGAGTGGGACACGGTGCTGGCGGTCAATCTCACGGCCGCTTTCCGTCTTTCACGCGCAGCGATCAAGAACATGATGCGCCGGCGCTATGGCCGCATCGTCAATATCGGTTCGGTGGTGGGCGCGACCGGCAATCCCGGGCAGGCGAATTACGCCGCCTCGAAAGCAGGTCTCGTCGGCATGACGAAGGCACTCGGAGCCGAGGTCGCGAGTCGCAACATTACCGTCAATTGCGTGGCGCCCGGATTTATCGCGTCACCCATGACGGATGCGCTCAACGACAAGCAGCGCGAAGGTATCCTGGGGACGATTCCCATGGCGCGCCTCGGTCAAGGCGATGAAATTGCCGCCTCGGTGGTTTATCTCAGCTCCGCGGAAGCCGCTTACGTAACCGGCCAGACACTCCACGTGAATGGCGGAATGGCTATGTTCTAGAAAAACTTAGCTGGGCGCGTGGAATCTCTTTTCGAGGCGGAAGCCACCCCTCGCCAGAGCCGACAAGCTTGTGTTAATCATGGACCTGTTCGGGTCGGAGGGGTTGACCGGCGCTGAAAAATACGGCTTTCCACGACACAAGGCAGTCGTTCCAGCGTTTATCGGCTGAGCAGCTGATCTGAGTTTCCATTTTTAGACCGCCCTATCCTGAGGCGGCAGCCACTGAGGAAAAAACGATGAGTGACGTCGCTGATCGCGTGAAGAAGATCGTTGTCGAACACCTGGGTGTCGAGGCCGACAAGGTGGTCGACAATGCGAACTTCATCGATGACCTGGGCGCGGACAGCCTTGATACCGTCGAGCTCGTCATGGCGTTCGAAGAAGAATTCAATGTCGAGATCCCCGACGATGCCGCGGAGACCATCGTGACGGTCGGCGACGCCATCAAGTTTCTTGAGAAGAACGCCGCGTAATCTAACGCTTCGGGCGCCGCACCTTTTCGTTCGGCGCCCGATTTTCGTCTGGACTGCCCCCAGCGGCGTTGATCTTCACGCCATGAGGGCGCGCTTGCACGCACAAAGCTGGGCACGTCGTGCAGGCTAGGTTTCAAAGCCCTTTGGGCGGATGCATCGATCACGTTTAGTCTGTTGGACCGATCGTGATCCAGAGATCAGGAATCAGTATGAGGCGGGTCGTCGTCACGGGTCTCGGCATGGTCACTCCGCTGGGTTGCGGAGTCGAACCGACATGGTCGCGTCTTCTCGAAGGCAAAAGCGGGGCGAACCGCATCGAAGGCTTCAAGATCGATGACCTCGCATGTCAGATCGCCTGCCAGATTCCCCTCGGCGATGGAAGCGACGGCACCTTCAACGCCGATCAATGGATGGAGCCGAAGGAGCAGCGCAAGGTCGACCCGTTCATCGTCTACGCGATGGCGGCAGCCACCCAGGCGCTCACCGATTCCGGTTGGAAACCCACCTCCTATGAAGATCAATGCGCCACCGGCGTGCTGATCGGCTCCGGCATCGGCGGCATCGGCGGCATCTATGAAGCTTCCGCGACCCTGATCGAGCGCGGCCCGCGCCGGATCTCGCCCTTCTTTATTCCCGGTCGCCTCATCAATCTCGCGGGCGGCTACGTGTCGATCGAACATGGGCTCAAAGGCCCCAACAACGCTGTCGTGACGGCTTGTTCCACGGGCTCCCACGCCATCGGCGACGCCGCGCGGCTGATCGGCCTTGGCGACGCAGAGGTGATGGTGGCAGGCGGCACCGAATCCCCCATCAACCGGCTGTCGATCGCAGGCTTCGCGGCCTGCCGGGCGCTATCCACGGGTTACAACGAGGACCCGACCCGCGCCTCCCGCCCTTACGACAAGGATCGGGACGGCTTCGTGATGGGCGAAGGCGCCGGCGTGGTGGTTCTCGAGGAATACGAACACGCGAAAGCGCGGGGCGCCAAGATCTACGCCGAGGTGATCGGCTATGGCCTGTCCGGCGATGCGTTCCACATCACGTCTCCGGCCGAGGACGGCGACGGTGCGTTCCGCTGCATGTCGGCTGCCATCAAACGGGCCGGGATTTCCCCCGCCGAGATCGATTACGTCAACGCGCACGGCACCTCGACGCCCCTCGGTGACGAGCTCGAGCTCAAGGCCGTCGAGCGAGTGGTCGGGGACGCCGCCTCGACGCTCACCATGTCGTCGACCAAATCCGCCATCGGGCACCTGCTCGGCGCTGCCGGCGCTGTCGAGGCGATTTTCTCGATTCTCGCCATGCGGGATGGCGTCGTCCCGCCGACGCTTAACCTCGACAATCCATCTGTCGAAACTCCCATCGATCTGGTGCCCCACCGGGCGAAGCGGAAGGACGTGAATGTGGCCCTGTCGAATTCCTTCGGTTTCGGCGGCACCAATGCGTCGCTGATTTTCCGGCGTGTATCTTGAGCCGCGCGGGGACAGGCAACGGTTTTTTGCCATAATCCCCCTTAGGGTGTTCAAGCGACGGCAAAACCTTGCCGGCACAAGAAAAGCGCAGTGATGTTCGGCAAAAAAAAGCAAACTCTCCTCAACTCGCCTGAGCACAGCGGATGATCAGCAGCCGCGCATTGCGCCGCGGTCGCCCAGTGAGGCAATCAAGCCGATGGCCGCGCCGCCGCCGCCGCCCCGCATTCGTCGCAAGCGCGGCGGAATGCTCTCGGTGGCGAGCGGCCTGCTGACGCTTTTCGTCGCCATCGCGATCGCGCTGGTGTTCGGGTTCAGCATGGTCGAGCGGGAAGTCACCGCCAGCGGACCCTTGGCGGCCGACAAGGTGGTGGTCATTCCTCGCAACACGGGCACGGGCGAGATCGCGGATATTCTTCAGCGCGAGGGAATCATCACCCAGCCCATGCTGTTCGAGGCCTATGCGCTGTTCAACCGCCGACGTGGCCCTCTCAGGGCAGGCGAGTTCCAGTTCAAGGCCGGAGCCAGCATCGAGACTGCGATCGACACCCTCGTCGAAGGCAAGACGATCCTTCACTCGGTCACCATTCCGGAAGGCCTCACGAGCGAACAGATCGTGGCGCGTCTGTTCGAGAACGATATCCTCGACGGCGAAGTGGCCGAGACGCCGCGGGAGGGCACGCTGCTCCCCGATACCTACAAATTCGAGCGCGGAATGACGCGTCAGCAGATCATCAACGCCATGCAGGCGGCGCATCGCCAGCTTCTGGCGCCAGATCTGGCAGCGCCGCTCCCCCGAGCTGCCGGTCAAGACCCCGCAGGAACTCGTGATCCTTGCCTCGGTCGTCGAGAAGGAAACCGGCCGGGCCGACGAGCGCAGCCGGGTTGCGAGTGTCTTCATCAACCGGCTCATGAAGCGGATGAAGCTGCAATCGGACCCCACCATCGTGTACGGCCTCGTCGGCGGCAAAGGCACGCTCGGGCGCGGGATCATGCGCAGCGAGATCGAGACGGCGACGCCCTACAACACCTATGTGATCGAGGGATTGCCGCCGGGGCCGATCGCCAATCCTGGCCGTGCCGCTCTCGAAGCAGTCGCCAATCCGTCCCGGACCAAGGACCTGTACTTCGTCGCCGACGGCTCCGGCGGCCATGCCTTCGCGGAAACCTACGATCAGCACCAGCGCAACGTGGCGCGCTGGCGGCAGCTCGAGAAAGCAAAGCCTGTGCCGGACCCGAATGCTGTCGACCGGATCGACCCTGAAGGGGATTCGCGCACGCAGCTCTCACCTGCCGGAACCCTGGCTCAGGATGTGCCGCTGCGCGGCGGGCGTCCGCGCGGCTTCGACGCCAGCGAGGGAACCGACAAGGACCCGCTCAAGAACAAGTCCTTCGACCTCAACTCGCCCAAAAACGTTCCGGCTCTGAAGCAGCCCTGATCCGGCGCTTTGCGCGTTTCACGGTTCCTCATGCTGAGAGGGCGAAGCCCGTCTCGAAGCACGGAAAGCCCCGCTGGCTATCTTCCTGCGCTCCTTGTGAGCCGCCCGACGGCGCATTATGGTCCCGCCTCCATTTACTGCCGTCAGAGGTTCCCGCATGTCGATTGCGAGCATGACCGGTTTCGCTCGTGAAACCGGGATCACCGGCCCTTATCAATGGGCCTGGGAGATCAAGACCGTGAACGGTCGGGGGCTCGAAGTGCGGGTGCGCAATCCGTCCGGGCTCGACGCAGTCGGCGAAGAGGCCAGGGCCGCGATCCTGAAGTCTCTCAGCCGTGGCCAGGGCCAGCTCAACCTGACCATCAGCAAGGCATCGGCAGCGCCGAGGCTCCGCGTCAACACGGAGGCACTGAAGTCGCTGATGGATGCGGTCGCGATCCTCGACTTGCCGTCGACGATTGCGCCCGCTTCTCTCGACGGCTTGCTGTCGATCCGGGGCGTGGTCGAGTTGGACGAGGGCGCAGTCGAGCCCGCGCAGGATCCAGAACTCGCCCCCGCGCTGAAGGGGGCTATCGCCGCGCTGATCGCCTCCTTGCAGGAAGCGCGCTTCCGCGAAGGGCAGGCACTGGCGGCGGTCCTTCTGCAGCAACTGGCGTTGGTGTCGTCCCTTGTCGATGACGCGGAAGCGTCGCCCGCGCGGCAGCCCGGTGCCATTCGTGCCCGTCTGGAAACCCAGATCGCCCAGTTGGTCGATGGCAAGGCCGGGCTCGATCCCGATCGGCTTCATCAGGAGGCGGTTCTCATCGCGGCGCGCGCTGATATCCGCGAGGAGCTCGACCGGCTTCGAGCGCATGTGGAGGCGGCCCGCTCCCTCCTCGCCGAGGGCGGGCCGATCGGGCGCAAACTCGATTTTCTGGCGCAGGAATTCGGCCGCGAGGCCAATACCCTGTGTGCAAAGGCCAACGACGTGTCGCTGTCGCGGATCGGGCTTGAACTGAAGGCGGTTATCGAGCAATTCCGCGAGCAGGTTCAGAACGTCGAGTGATGGAGTTGAAAATGATGCCCCTGAAGCGGCGCGGTCTGCTCCTGATCCTGTCGTCCCCCTCAGGCGCCGGCAAATCCACCCTGACGCGCAATCTCGTCCGCGAGGACCGTGGCATCCGCCTGTCGATTTCCGTAACGACCCGCCACAAGCGCGCGTCGGAGATCAACGGGGTGCATTACAACTTCACCGACAGCGTGCCGGATTTCGAGGAGATGCGCGATCGCGGCGATCTCCTCGAATGGGCGCAGGTTCACGGCAATTACTACGGCACGCCCCGCAAACCCGTCGAACAAGCGCTTGCGCGCGGCGAAGACGTGATGTTCGACATCGATTGGCAGGGCACCAGGCAGATCGTCGAAAAGATGCGTGCCGACGTGGTGAGCGTCTTCATCCTTCCGCCTTCGATGGAGGAATTGAAGGCGCGGCTCGAACGTCGCGCCGAAGACGTACCCGAAGTCATCGCGCGCCGCCTGCGCAATGCCCGCGACGAGATCGCCCAGTGGGAATCCTACGATTACGTCCTCGTCAATGACGATCTCGACCGCACGTTCAGCGACCTCAAGGCGATCTTGGCGGCCGAGCGGCTGAAGCGCGAGCGCCAGATCGACATGGGACCGTTCGTGGACGGGCTTCTCTCCGCCAAGGTGGAATAACTCAGCCGGTCCGGCTGCGATCCCACGCATTCGCCAGCGCGACGAAACCCGCGACCGGAATCTCCTCGGCCCGACTTGTCTCCAGAAGGCCGGCTTCGGCGATGATGGAGGCCGGTTGCGGCGCAATGGATTTCAGGCTCTGGCGAAGCATCTTGCGACGCTGGCCGAACGCCGCGCGCGTGACCGCTTCAAGGGCGCCGATCCGACACGGAAGGGGCGCTTCCCGGGGCGTCAGTTGGACCACGCTGGAGGTGATTTTCGGCGGCGGCACGAAGGCCGAAGGCGGCACGTCGAAGAGAATGCGCGCTTCGGTCCGCCAGCCGCAGAGGACACCGAGGCGGCCGTAATCCTTCGGGTCGGATTCATCGGCGACGATCCGTTCCGCCACCTCGCGCTGGAACATCAGCGTCAACGAACGCCACCAGGGTGGCCAATCGGGCGTGGCGAGCCAGCCGGTGAG
The DNA here is from genome assembly GCA_963828985.1 of uncultured Alphaproteobacteria bacterium. GTDB lineage: Bacteria > Pseudomonadota > Alphaproteobacteria > Rhizobiales > Beijerinckiaceae > Microvirga. The sequence goes on along the minus strand of CAWHGT010000002.1, from coordinate 874,370 downwards.
AAGGGCCGTGCCGACGTTGTAGGGCAGGTTGGAGATGATGCACGCCGGATCGCCGCCGACCAGCGGAAGCGGGTTGAAGGTCAGCGCATCCGCTTCGACCACCTCCAATCGTCCCGGATAATGCGCTGCGATCTCGGCGAGGGCGGGCAGGCAACGGGGATCGCGCTCGATGGCGATGACCTTGCGGGCACCGGCAGCGAGGATCGCCCGCGTCAGCCCGCCGGGTCCCGGCCCCACCTCGATCACGGTCGTGTCCTCGAGGTTTCCTGCCGAACGGGCGATGCGGCTGGTGAGGTTGAGATCGAACAGGAAATTCTGACCGAGCGACTTCTTGGCCAGGAGGCCATGATGGCGCACCACATCGCGCAGGGGCGGCAGATCGTCGATCTGGCTCATGGTCCTGGATGCCGTGTGAGGCGCGCCGCAAGCTTCATCGCCGCAATGAGGCTGTCGGGCCGGGCGACGCCCTTGCCGGCGATGTCGAATGCGGTGCCATGGTCGGGCGAGGTGCGCACGAAGGGCAGCCCGAGCGTGATGTTCACCGCGTCATCGAAGGCCAGCGTCTTGATGGGGATCAGCGCCTGGTCGTGATACATCGCGAGCGCAGCGTCGTACCGGCTCCGCGCGCGGGCATGAAACATGGTGTCGGCGGGAAGCGGTCCGAACGCCTGGATCCCTGCGTCCCGCAATTGAGCCACCGCCGGGGCTATGACGGCGTCGTCTTCCGAGCCCATGGCGCCGTTCTCGCCCGCATGGGGGTTGAGGCCAGCGATCGCGAGGCGCGGATGCGGAAGGCCGAAACGCAGCGTCAATTCCCGCGCCACGATGCGGCCGGTGCGGACAATCAATTCGGTCGTCAGGGACGGCGCGACGGCCGACAAGGGAATGTGGACCGTCACCGGCACCACGGCGAGATCTTCGCTCCACAGCATCATGACCGGATGAGCCGGTTTTCCGTTCACCGGACCGGAGAGGGCGGCCAGGAATTCCGTATGGCCCGGATGTTTGAACCCGGCCTCATAGAGAATGTGCTTCGAGATGGGATTTGTGACGAGACCGTCCGCTTCGCCGGCGGTGACGAGCTGCACCGCCATCTCGATCGATTCGATGACCGACGCAGCATTGGCAGCAACCGGCTTTCCCGGCTCGGCCCTGACCCGGCGTTGCAGTGGGATCACCGGCAAAGCCGCGTTGTAGGCGTCGGCTGCTTCGGCCGGAGTAACGATCTTGATCGGGACATTCCAGCCGAAGGACCGGGCAATTCTCGTAAGGTAGGCAGGATCTGTCAGAACCGCGAACGGTGGGACGCCCAGATCGAGGCGCTGCATCCAGGTCTTCAGCGTCAGCTCGGGTCCGATTCCGGCGGGGTCGCCCTGCGTGAGGAGGAGGAGCGGGCCACGCCTCTCGCGCATCACTGAGCGGCGACGCCTTCCGCCGACGACGCGGTGTCGCCAATACGCTGATTGAGGCCGACTTCGCCGAGCGTGCGGAGTTCGAGACGCAGCATGACGGTCTGGTTCTGGTTCTTTTCGCCGGACGTCAAGGCGATGTCGCGGGGCGACAGAGAGTAGCTGACCGAGAAGGTCGTGCACTCGTCGACATAGCCGAGGCCGACACTCATGCCCGAAAGATACGCCTTGTTCTGGCTATTGTAGACGGCTGTCGAGGGGTTGACGGCGAATTGCGCAACGTAGGTTTCGCGGGCGAGCAGATAGCGGTCGAGGTCCAGCAGGACCGAACCCGACACATACCAATTCGGCGTCACGTTCCAGCGGGCCGAAGCCGCGAGGCCTTCGCGGGCGCGACTGAAGCCGATTTCGGGCTGCGCCGCGTAACGCGCATAGGTCAACGACGTGCTGATCGGCAGGTAGGGGTTGAAGTTCATCGAGACGCCGGTTTCAAGCCGGTTCAACGCGAAATCGTTCTGGTCGAACCGCCCACGGGTCACGAAGGAGAAGTTCGTGTTCGGAGAGATCTGGAAGCGGCCGATATAATCCGAGCTCCCGGAATCGAGACCGGAATCAAGGCCCGTATGGACGAGATCCGGCTGCGAGAACGAGTTGCGGCCCGCTACCTGGTATGATTGTCCGAACAGCACATTGGCGTAAAAATCGTTGGCGCCCGTGATGGTGTATTGGACGCCCACATTCGCGCGGACGCCGCCCTCGGCGCGGTCATAGCCGGTGAACTTGTTCCACTCGAAGAGGGACGTATCCTCGAAGACAAGGCTCTGGGCATCCTCGTTCGGGACCTTGCCGATCAGGGTCTCGTTGGGCCTTGCGATGATCTGCGCGATAGGCTCGATGGTCTGGGTGCCGGAAGTTCCGATCGTGCCCACGAACGGGAACCGGTATTCGAGGCCGATTCCCGGCATGCCCCTGAAATCGATCTCGTCGTCCCCGCTGATGAAATTCGTCAGCCGGTTGTTCTGGTAGCCCGACAAGTCGGGCGACACGCCGAAGATGTCGCCCCTCAGGAAGGCGAAAGGAGTCCAGACCTGCCCGACCGGATCGATGAATTCACGACGCCAGGACACGTTCGCGGAGACCCTCGAGTCCGTGCCGCTCACGCCGCGCACGAGGCATGTGGCCGGATCGAAAACCGTGCAGGTTCCATACAATCCGAACAGCGACCTGTTCTGGATCGGGATCTGTTGGTATTGCGCCGCCGCACGCGACAGGCTCGTCACGTTCACGTCGATGGCGAGTTCGCCGCCGATGCTCGCCGGAGTGATGCGCTTGTTGTAGTCCAGAACCGGATGGACGATGGGCTGCTGCTTTTGCCAATCGGTCGTGGAGAGGCCCTGGAAATAGTAGCCGCGAACATCGAAGAACGATCGGTCGCCCTGACCCTGGAGATAGAGGGTGGAGATCGACTCCCTGATGTAGTTCGTCGCAAGGCTTTCGCTCTTGATGCTGTAATTCTGCAGGAACCACTTGTCGGATAGAAGGGCTACGTCCCAGCCCCATTTCCACCGCTCGTTGATGTAGAACAGACCCGTCGATTCAAGCGAGCCGCGATTGTCTCGATCTCCTGCGCCGTAGGGAGATTTCAGGAACGCGCTGCTGTCGCCCTGCATGATGCCGGTGGCGCGGATGTTGTAGGCCCCGGTTTCCAGACGATGGCGCCATTCGACTTCACCCAGAACCCCTTGGCGGCTCAGGAACGTGGGGTTGAGGGTCAGGTCGTAATTCGGCGCGATGGCCCAGAAGAAAGGCACCGAGGCGCCAAAACCGAGCGAGTTCGAGATCACGTAACCGGGCGCCAGAAAGCCGGTCTTGCGCTTCACCGTTGGGTCCGGGGTCCAGAAATAGGGCAGGTAGGCGACCGGAAATCCGAAGACCTCCATGGTGGCGTCTTCGTAATAGATCGTCTGCTCGCTGGCGTTGTGGATAATCTTGGCGGCTTTCACCTGCCAGAGAGGCGGTTTTTCCGGATGGTCCTTGCAGGGTTCGCAGGCCGTGTAGGTGCCACGTTCGAAGGTGGTGGTCTCGCCGGCGGCACGTTCCGCCCGGGGGGCTGAGAACCGGGTGGTGACACTTCGGCCGTCGTCGACCGAGGTCTGGACCAGCCTTAGCGAATCGATGAAACCGCTCTTGAAATCGTCCGTCAGTTCGAAGCGGTCGGCATTCAGGACCGCGCCTTTTTCGTCCGTCAACTTGGCGTGGCCCTCGGCGTAGACCCGACCGGTATTCCGGTCGTAGATCACGCGATCTGCCTGTAGGGATCGGCCCTGATAATTGAGCTGCACGTCGCCCGAGGCCGCGATGGTGTTCTTATCGTTGTTGTAGATAATTTCCTTGGCGTCGACGAGCAGGCGGTCCTCGCCCGTCGTGGGCTTCGCCTGGGCGGCCAGAACCTGGTTAAGGCCCTGGGACAGAACAGCATTCGACCCGACGGCGCATAACAACGCCATCGCGATCGCAGACGATGCGATCGTTGTCTTGAGCCGTTCCATTCCTACTCCCTGCGAAGCCTTCACCGCGAGGCGCATCAGCCGTCCTCTTGGTACAACAAGGCAAGTATACCCAACAAACTTCCAACGATGGCGGGCAGCCATGCGGCGACCGCCGAGCTGATGATTCCGGCGGCGCCAAGCTCCGCCATAAGCTCAGTCGCGACATAAAGCATGAAGCCGGCAGCCACGCCACCCAGAACCATCATGGCGACGCCGCCAAATCGAAAGAATCTTAACGAAACCGAAGCGGCCACCAGCACCATGGCGATGAACAGCAAGGGGCGGGCAAGGAGCACATTGTAGTGCAACCTGTAGGCGTTGGCGTTGAGGTCGGCCTTCTGCAATTGCTCGATGGTCTCCTTCAGGTTCCAGAACGGGCACGGCATCGGGCTCGATGAAGCTCTGCCGGACCTGGTTTGGCTCTAGGCTCGAGGCGAGCACGTATTGTTCGAAAGCCTGCGGAGGTTCGGTCGCCGTGAGAATGCGGGCGTTTTTGAGCGACCAGAAGCCTTGGTGGAGGGTCGCTTCCCGGGCCTCGATGCGCTGGGTGAAGGTGCCCGTGTTGGTGAACGTGTAGACGGTCACGCCGGTGATTGTCGTGGTGTCGTTGATGGCGCCGTCCGCGCGAAAAATCGCTTGCCCCTCAACGCTCCGTTGTCTGAGCCAGATCGTCTTCCCGCCTGACTGGAGGGTCCGGGAGAAGATCCGGGTCTCGAGATCTGCGGCGCGCTGCTTCAGGAGCGCCGAAATGGGGTTGTAGATCGCGACCGACGCAATGCCGATGATGAGTGCGACGAAGAGGCCGGGCTGTAGAAATTGCCAGGCCGACACCCCGGCCGCGCGGGCGATCACCAATTCCAGCTTCCGGCTCAGCTGGAGCAGCGCCGCCATGCTGCCGAACAGAACCGCAAAGGGCATGACCTGCTCGGCGATCACGGGCGTGCGGAACAAGGCGAGCTGCGCCATGAGCCCGGCGCTGGCATTCTCGGCGTCGCCGGCGCGTCGCATCAGCTCGACGAAGTCGAGGGTGTAGACCAGGGTGAAAACCGTTGCGAAGACAAGGAAAATCGTCTTCAGGAACTGGCGCGAGAAATACCCGCCGAGAGTGGCACCGATGATCATCGTCAGGCTTTCTGCAATCGTGACCCGCGCGAGGGCAGCAGGGAACGACCGAGCGCGCCGATCCGGGCTCTAGCTCTTCGGATCACCGATCCTTGCAGGATCAGCATGAGGGACAGAACGATGGCCAGCAGAGGCGCGCCATAGACGCCGATCGCAGCCCATGGGGTGCGGACCACCGCACTCGACGCAGCGAAACCCGCTACGCGGAGGACCACCACGGCGAGGACAGCCACCGCCATGGCCACACCGCGTCCTTGCCGGGTCGTGCGCGGGTCGCCAAGCGCCGCGAAGGCAATCGCCATCATGGCCAGCGGATAGAGCCAGGACGAAAGTCTGTCGTGGAGTTCAGCCCGGAAACGGCCCTCCTGGAACTTGTAGAAGGCCTCGTTCTTGTTGGGGAACAGCAATTGGGTGGTGCCGCGTTCGCGCGGCTTGTAGACGATCTCGCCGCCATCCTGGTTGAAGGCCGACAGATCGACCGCATAGCGGTCGAAGGCCACGATGGAGCTGTCCTTGCTGTCCGGCTCCTTGCGCTGCACGCTGCCTTGTTCGAGCACCAGATAGGCCTGCCCGTTCGATTCGACGGTCTGGCCGCGCTCTGCGAGATAGACGACGACCTTGGTCTTATCTCGCTGATCTTCCATGAAAATTCCGAGCAGCGAGTCTCCCGAGCGTTCGCGGTAATGGAACGTGATCCCGTTATCGAGAGTGATGAACTGGCCTTCCTTCGCCATGGTGGCGACGAAGTCCGCACGGATCTTCGTGACGAGGTTTCGCAGCTCCTGGAAACTCGCCGGCATGATGTAGATAGTGATCATCCCGACGATGACGCACACGAAGGCTCCCAGAGCCAGAAAGGGCCGCATGAGGCGCTGCGGCGGCATTCCGGCGGCGCTCATGACGATCAGCTCGGAATCGCCGTTCAGTTTGTTGAGCGCGTAGAGGGTCGCGAGGAAGAGCGCGACCGGGGAGATGACGTTGATCAGGGCCGGCAGCGAGAGGCCCGTGACGGTCAAAAAGATGAAGATCGTCTGACCCTTGCCGGTCAACAGATCGAGCTCGCGCAGGGCCTGGGTGATCCAGATCACCGCCGTCAGCGCGACGAGGCACGCTGCGAAGGCGGTAAAAGAGATCTTCAGGATATAGCGCTCGATCAGTGTCATGGGAACTTCGGTACTCCGTCACATTCGTCCAGGCAAGTTGACGCTCGATCCGACACGGCCTTTCAACATCTTGCGATTGCGCCCCTTTCACGGCAAAGCCTTACGTGATCCCCTGCGGGAATTACTGTATGTCCGAAACGTCGCAGCCGGCTCAAGCCGGCCCAACTGGCAAGAGGATTCTTATGGCCGACAGCTTAAAAATCGACTTCCGCTCCTTCGAAGATGTGGATGGCGGCGATCTGGTGGTTTTTGTCGGCGAAAATCTCAAAGCCGGGCCGGCACTTGCAAAGCGCTTGGGCGCGGCGGCCAACGGACTTCTGGCCAAGGCGGCGGCGGCCGAAAAATTCAAGGGCAAAGCCAAGTCCGCCATGACGATCGTTGCCCCCGCCGGCCTGTCGGTCGACCGAATCGTCGTGGTCGGCCTCGGCGGCGACAAGGATCTGGCCAAGACCGATTATGCTCAGTTGGGCGGCGCGATCGCCGGCAAGGTGGCGGGACGCAGCGCGACGGTGGTTGCGGAATTGCCCGGTCTCGACCCGAGCGCCGACAACCTCGCGGATCTGGCCCTGGGCGCCCGCCTGCGCGGCTACAGCTTCGATCGCTACAAAACCAAGAAGGACGACAATCAACCGGCCGGCGACACCCGCCTGACCTTTCAGGTTCCGGATCCGGCAGCCGTCAAGAAAGCCAATAAGGTGCGCGATGGCCTTGCGGCAGGCGTCATCATCGCGCGCGACCTCGTCAACGAGCCGCCGAACGTGCTCGGCCCGAAGGAATTCGCGGCGCGCGCCGAGGCTTTGACGAAGCTCGGCGTCGAAGTCGAAATTCTCAACGAAAAGGCGATGGAGAAGCTCGGGATGCGGGCGCTCCTTGGTGTCGGTCAGGGCTCCGAACGGGAGAGCCGGGTGGCCATCATGCGCTGGAACGGCGGCAAACCGGCGGACCAGCCGATTGCCTTCGTGGGCAAGGGCGTGGTGTTCGATTCGGGTGGTATCTCCATCAAGCCGGGCGGCGGCATGGAGGATATGAAGGGCGATATGGCGGGCGCTGCCTGCGTGGTCGGTCTCATGCATGCCCTGGCCAGCCGGAAGGCGAAGGCGAATGTGATCGGGGCTATCGGCCTCGTCGAGAACATGCCGGACGGGAATGCACAGCGCCCCGGCGACATCGTCACCACCATGTCGGGCCAGACCATCGAAATCATCAATACCGATGCGGAAGGCCGGCTCGTCCTCGCCGACGTGCTCTGGTACGTGCAGGACCGCTTCAAGCCGAAATTCATGGTCAATCTCGCGACCCTGACGGGTGCGATTCTCGTGGCGCTGGCGCAGGAATATGCCGGGCTGTTTTCCAACAGCGACGAACTGGCAAGCCGCCTGACCGCGGCCGGGCTGGATACCGGCGAACGCGTGTGGCGAATGCCGCTCGGACCGGAATTCGACAAGATGATCGAATCCAAATTCGCCGACATGAAAAATTCGGCCGGCCGCAACGGAGGATCGAGCACGGCGGCGGCGCTCCTTCAGCGGTTCGTCAACGACGTGCCGTGGGCGCATCTCGACATCGCCGGCACCGCCATGGGCTCGCCGCAGAGCGAGATCAACAAGGGCTGGGCGTCGGGATGGGGCGTCAGATTGCTGGATCGGCTCGTCCACGATCATTACGAGCGATGAATCGTCCCGCGCGATACGAGGGCGGAGGAGCGCGAGTCCTCGGACGCTTCAGGCAGAGGTGCGCCCGTGCCTGACGTCCTCTTCTACCACCTCGAGCGACAGCCTCTCGAGGCGGTCCTGCCGACGCTTTTGCAGAAAACGCGGGAGCGGGGCTGGCGCGCCGTCGTGCAGGCGACGACGGACGAACGCATGACGGCGCTCGACGATCACCTGTGGACATTCACAGATGACAGCTTCCTTGCCCATGGCACCGACCGGGAGCCGCACGGGGAGGAGCAGCCCATCCTGCTGACGCTCTCTGCCGCAAATCCGAATGACGCCGCCATTCGCTTCCTCGTGGAAAGCGCTGGTCTGCCCGCCGACATGGACTCTTACCAGCGGGTCGTCATCCTGTTCGACGGCGAAGACGACCGGGCTCTTGCGATTGCGCGCGAGCAATGGCGCGCCGTGAAGGAAGGCGGCCACGAGGCCACCTATTGGCAGCAGGATGAGCACGGCCGGTGGGAGCGCAAGGCGTGAGGCCGCAGCGCCGATTCGGAACGTATTCGGTCGCGTACCATTTGCAGCAGGCCATGAGGAACATACCGATGACGTCGCTCGCTCGTCTGTCCGCCATCGCATGCATCGCCCTTACCCTCGCATGCCCGACGCTTTCGCTCGCTCAGGAAGAACAGCGGCCTCAGCAATCTGCCGAGCGGCAGGAGGCCCGGCGCCCGCGCCCCGAGAGCGAGGCCCGGCTGCCGCCGGAATCGGTGACGCGGCACACCATCGAACTGCCCGGGCGCACCATCAAACTCACGGCGATCGCCGGCAGCCTGGCGCTGACGAATCCGGAGGGCGCGCCGCAGGCGGAATATGGCTTCGTGGCCTATCTGCGCGACGACGAAGACCCGGCAACGCGGCCCGTGACCTTCGCGGTCAATGGCGGCCCCGGCGCCTCCTCGGCCTATCTCAACCTGCTCGCCATCGGCCCGTGGCGGCTGCCGCTCGGAGGTCCGAGCATCAGCCCGTCGACACCGCCGGCGCTGCTGCCGAACGGCGAGACCTGGCTCGATTTCACCGATCTGGTGTTCATCGATCCGCCCGGCACCGGCTATAGCCGCGTCGTTGGCGGCGATCAGGTGCGCGAGCGCTTTTACTCGGTCCAAGGCGACGTCGACGGACTCTCGGCCTTCATCGTGCGCTGGCTGAAGGAGAAAAACCGCCTTCGCTCGCCGAAATTCTTCGCGGGTGAAAGTTATGGCGGCTTCCGTGGGCCGCTGGTGGCGGAAAAACTCCAGAGCGATCTCGGAATCGGATTGAGCGGCCTCGTGCTGGTCTCGCCGGTCCTCGATTTCGACTGGATGGAGCAATCCACGATCGCGCCGTGGGTCGATGCGGCGCGCCTGCCTTCCATGGCGGCAGCGGCGCTCGCTGGTCGCAAACCCGTCTCGCGGGAAGCGCTGCAGGACGTGGAGAATTACGCGTCTGGCGATTATCTCGTCGATCTGATGCGCGGGGTCGTCGACAAGGCGGCGGTCGATCGCATCGCGCGACGGACCAGCGAACTCACCGGTCTCGATCTTGCCTTGACGCAGCGGCTCGCGGGCCGCATCGACACACGCACGTTTCAGCGTGAAATTCGCCGAAGCAAGGCGGAAGTGGTCAGCGCCTACGACACCGATGTGTCGAGTGCCGATCCCAATCCACATTCCGAATCCTCGCGCTTCGACGATCCGGTTCTCAGCGCGATGACGGCGCCGCTGACGAGCGCGATGATCGACCATCTCAGCCGCACCCTGAACTACAAACCGGAAGGCCGCTACGAGCTTCTAAACGGTGCGGTGAGCCGCGGATGGAAATGGGACAGCGGACGCGACACGCCGGAGAACCTCGCGGAACTCCGGCAGGTTCTGGCTCTCGACGGCAAGATGCGGGTTCTCATCACACATGGCTTCACCGATCTGGTGACGCCTTACTTCGGCACGCAGCTTCTCCTGAATCAGCTTCCGGATCTCGGGCCGGAGCGGCGCATCTCTCTTAAGGTTTACGAGGGCGGCCACATGTTTTATTCGCGGGACGCATCCCGTCAGGCTTTCCGCGACGACGTCCGGCGGCTCTACGACGATGCGCTGAAAGCACGCGCCATCACCACCACCAACCAGGACTAACCAGGATGCACATGAGGGTCGTCTCAACAATCGCCTTGGCGACGCTGGGCCTTGCCGCCTGCGCAAGCAGCGGATCGCAGGTCGCGCTCAGGGCACCGACGACGGCTCCCGCCGCCTCGGCTCCGGCGCCCGCCAATTATGGCGCCGTGCTCGGATCGGACGGCCGCTGCATTGGTACCGCTACGGGAACCGCAACGCTCATCGAACCCGGCATCGGCGAATGCGATCTCGTTCGCCTCAAAGGCAAGGCTCCAACGGACGTGCTGGTGGGCGAGGGGCAGGGAACCCGCGAAACCCAGGTGCTCTATTCCGAGGCAGGCGCCAGGGAGCTCTATCTCTTCGTGAACAACCGCCTCGACCGGGTGGTGAAGTAGCGCACTCCTTCGGACGTCGCTTCGCAGCCCTCAGGATGAGGCCGCTTCGATCTCGCCGCTGATCGAAAGCCATTCTTCCTCCACGGAAGCCAGCGTGTCGGCTGCGTCCGCGCGCATCTTCGACAGGTCGGTGGCTTTCGCCGGGTCCTTCAGGAAGGCGGTGCCGTCGGCAAGCGCTGCATCCACCTTGGCGATGACGCCCGCGAGCTTGTCCATGCGCGCTTCCAGGGCGTCGAGTTTTTTGCGAAGGGGCGCGAGCGTCACGCGCCGTTCGGCGGCGGCGCGGCGTTCGTCGACCCGCGATGCCGACGCCGTCTCGGGCCTGTTCTCGGGCTTCTGTGGATCGAGATCGCCCGAAAGGACGAGCTGCCGGTAATCGTCCATGTCGCCATCGAAGGGCTTCACCGTGCCGTTGCCGACGATCCACAATCGGTCCGCACAGGCCTCGATGAGAAAGCGGTCGTGGCTGACGAGGATCACCGCGCCCTCGTAATCGTTGATCGCTTCCATCAAGGCGGTGCGGCTGTCGATGTCGAGGTGGTTGGTGGGCTCGTCGAGGATGAGGAGGTTCGGTCCGTTGAAGGCGGCCAGGCCCATGAGCAGGCGAGCTTTCTCGCCGCCCGACAGGCTCGATACGGGAGTCTCCGATTTCGATCCGCCGAAGCCGAAACGCGCGGCCCGCGCCCGCGCCCTCGCGACCGGCACGTCGGGCATCCTTGCCGCCACGTGGTCGTAAGCGGTGGCGTTCGGGTTGAGTTCGTCAACCTGATGCTGGGCGAAATAGGCCACGTCCATCTTGGCCGGTGCTCGCATTTCGCCCTTCAGAGGCGCGAGGCGGCCGCCGATGAGCTTGCAGAAGGTGGATTTTCCGTTGCCGTTGGCGCCCAGCAGCGCGATGCGGTCATCGGGTTGGATGGTCAGGTTCAGCCGCTCTAGGATGGTGCGGTCGCCATACCCGACCGCGACCCCTTCGACCGCGATCAAGGGCGGCGCCAGCATCCGCTCGGGGCTCGGCAGATCGAAGGGAAGCACGTCGTCCTCGACGATGGTGGAGATCGGATCGAGCTTCGCCAGGCGCTTGACCCGCGATTGCGCCTGGCGCGCCTTCGAGGCTTTCGCTTTGAAGCGGTCGACGAAGGCCTGCAGGTGTTTGCGCTCCGCGTCCTGCTTCACCTTCGCCTTCGCGGTCAGCTCGCGTTTCTCGGCGAATTGCTTGGCAAACGAGGTGTAGCCGCCGCGATAGATCGACAGACGGGCCTGATCGAGATGCAGGATGTGGCTGACGCTGGTGTCGAGCAATTCGCGGTCGTGGCTGATCACCAGCACGGTGTGCGGGTAGCGGCCGAGGTAATCGTAGAGCCAGAGAGTGCCCTCGAGGTCGAGATAATTGGTGGGCTCGTCGAGCAACAGGAGATCCGGCTCCGAGAACAGGATGGCGGCCAGAGCCACGCGCATGCGCCAGCCCCCCGAGAAGGAGGAGCACGGCCGGTTCTGTGCTTCGGAATCGAAGCCGAGCCCATGCAGGATGGTGGCGGCGCGCGCCGGCGCCGAATAGGCGCCGATGTCGTTCAGCCTTGTCTCGATCTCGGCGCGGCGGAAGCCGTCCGCGTTCTCGGCCTCGGTGAGAAGGGCCGTGCGTTCCTTGTCGGCTGCGAGTACAACTTCGATCAGGCTTTCGGGACCGCCAGGCGCTTCCTGCGACACTGCGCCGATGCGCAATCCGCGCGGCAGGGTGACGTCGCCACCCTCCGGGGAGATTTCACCCTGTATGATGCGAAAGAGCGTCGTCTTTCCCGCCCCGTTGCGGCCTACGAGCCCGACCTTGCTACCGGACGGCAGCGCGAAGGACGCACGATCGAACAGAACGCGGTCGCCGATACGGTAAGTAAGATCGTTGACGTGCAGCATGGCCGCCTTTTGACAAGGGAAGGGGAGTATTGCAAGGGCGCCAATGGCGCGCCCGCAGATGGCGGCGTTGAGCCTGAAAAATAAATTTCGCCGGAATGGAACCGTCTGCAAAATATAACGTTACAGAATACCGTAACATCAACGACCGTTGACGTTAACCTTCAATCATGGCCCACTTTCAGTGGTTTGGGGAATTCTCATGACCCGGCTCGCAAACGCACTGCTGTTCAAGGACTTGAACATCGATCTTGCTCCTTTCGAAGCACGGTGCAATTGGCGCCGTTTCGATGCCGAGGAGACGTTGGTCGATTTCGACGATCTCTCGACTGACGTCTATTTTCTCCTGTCCGGCGACGTGCGCGTCCTCATGCGCACCGCCTCCGGCAAGGAGGTGATCCTCGACGAAATGCGGCCGAATGAGCTATTTGGCGACCTCGCCGCGATGGACGGCATCAAGCGTTCGGCAAACGTCAGCGCCCTGACCCGGGGAGAGGCCTGCGTGATGCCCGCCAGCGCGTTCCGCGAGATCGTGTTTTCCCATAAGGCCGTGGCCGAGCGCCTTTTTTGCGTGATGTCGTCGCGGATCCGCGAGTTGAACGAGCGCTTCGTCGAGCAGACCGTGCTCGATCTCCGCCACCGGCTTTATTCGGAATTGCTGCGCCTCTCGGCTCCCAGGCACGAGCGAATTCACGAGCGAGTGATCACGCCGCCGCCGTTTCACCACATCATCGCTTCCCGCATCGGCTGCCGGCGGGAGCAGGTGACACGGGAATTCACCATGATGTCGCATGAGGGGCTGATAGAACGCACCCGCGGCGCGCTGGTGCTGTGCAAGCCCGAAATTCTCCGCTCCCGGGTGGACGGGGCCATGCGTGAGGAGGCTTAGGACGCGCTGACGTTCGGCCCATAGGCGAGGAAGAAGATGCGGAGCGCTTCCGTCACACGCGGTTCGATGTCGGCAGGATCGAGCTTGGTATCGACGGCGAAGAGCAGCCGCTTCATGGATTCTGCCTGGCAGAGCGCCAGAAAGTGCCCCGCTGCAACGTTCGGGTCGGGGATCGTCAGACGGCCGGCCTCCGCCTGGCGGGCCAGGTAGGCGCCGAGGCGTTCGATGCCTGTCTGAGGTCCTGCCTCGTAGAAGGTCTGGCCGATGCGGGGAAACTTCTCCGCCGCGCCGATCACCATCCGGATCGAGGAAATATGCGACGGCTCGGCCATGTGTTTGAGGAAGGAGGCGCCGAGCGCGGCAAGCTCCGCCCGCACGTCGGGGTTTTCGGGATCGAGCTTGAACAGGACTTCCGCGAGCGTCTTCTTTTCCTCGATGGTCAGGACCTCGAAAAGCTTGTCCTTGCTGTCGAAATACACATAGAGGGTGCCCTTGGAAACGCCGGAGGCTTTCGCGATTTCGCCCATGCTGGCGCCATCGAACCCACGCGAAAGAAAGACCTCGCGGGCGCCCTGCAAGATCTGACGCCGCTTGCTGTTCTCTCCGCCATCGGTGTCGGCGAGGGCCGTCGCCGGCCCGCTTTGGTCCTCCGCCACGATGTCGTCCACGTTACTCATCGAATTTTCTTGTCCCAAGACCATTGACCGAACCGTTCAGTCATCTCATATAGTCGTCAGGAAGTCGGTAGTCCAGACCCCTCGGCATAATGATGCGATCGGTCGGGAACCGACCAAGAGGCTGATATGGCGTATCATGACAAGGATTTGCGAGCCGCCGGCGAAGAGGGCCGGTCACGCTTGCACGACCGTGTGCCGGCTCCCGAAGCCGAAGCTCCCGCTGAGATCTCGACGATTGCGGAGAATGTTCCGGCAAAGCCGAAATCCGGCCGCGCCAAGCGTTTCGTCGTCTTGGCGGTGCTAGCGGCCATATTCGCCTTCGGCGGCTATGAAGGGCTGCATTGGTGGCAGACCGGTCGCTTCATGATCTCGACCGACGACGCGTATGTGCAGGCCGACATCACGATCCTGTCGGCGAAAGTCTCCGGTTATGTGTCGTCCCTCGCGGTCGGACACAACCAGAGCGTTAAGGCCGGCGACCTCATCGCGACCATCGACGACGGCGATTATCGCCTGGCCCGTCAATCCGCCATGGATAAACTCGCCACGCAGAAAAGCGCGATCGCGCGGATCGGCCGGCAGATCGAGGCTGAGAAGGCCGCGGTGGCGAAGGCCGACGCGCAAGTTGCCGCGGCGCAAGCCGACGCCCAGCAGGCCGCATCCGATTTCGCCCGCCAGCAGCAGCTCGCGAAGGCCGACTACGCCAGCAAGGCGACCTTCGAGACCGCGCAGGCCGGGCGCGATCGCGCCAACGCAAACGTGAAAAGTGCCCAAGCGTCTCTTCTGGCGGCCCAGGCCGACGTGGAGGTTCTGGTGGCACAGCAGGTCGAGGCCGAGCGGCTCGCTGCCGAATTGCAGACCGCCGTCGCCAAAGCCGAGCGCGACCTGTCATTCACCGAAATTCGTGCTCCCGTCGACGGTGTCGTCGGCAACAAGGCGGTGGAGGTCGGCACCTACGTGCAACCCGGCACACGGCTTGCGGCCATCGTCCCGCTCGCATCCGTGCACGTCGATGCCAACTTCAAGGAAACGCAGCTTGCAGCCGTAAGGCCGGGCCAGATCGTGCATCTCCGGGTGGATGCTTTTCCCGGACGCGATATCCGCGGCGTGGTCGAGAGCGTGGCGCCGGCATCGGGCTCGGTGTTCAGCCTGCTGCCGCCTGAAAACGCGACCGGTAACTTCACCAAGATCGTTCAGCGCGTCCCGGTCCGCATCACGGTGGACGCCGATGTGGCGCAGCAGGATCTGCTCCGTCCCGGCATGTCGGTGGTGGTCGATGTGGATACCCGCACGTCTTCCGACACGTCCAAGACTGCCCAGCGCTAGGCCGAGACCATGGCCGGCAGCGGCGCCATCACCGCAAAGCCTGGCGCGCAGCCGGCCGCACGATCGCCCGCGCAGGAGCGGCGGAGAACCTTCGCGTTCATCTGCATGGTCTTCGGCATGTTCATGGCGATCCTCGACATCCAGATCGTCTCCGCGTCGCTTGCCGAAATTCAGGCCGGGCTTTCGGCGTCCGCCGACGAGATTTCCTGGGTCCAGACGAGTTACCTGATCGCCGAAGTGATCATGATTCCGCTTTCGGGCACCCTGTCGCGGATCTTGTCGACGCGGTGGATGTTCGTGATCTCCGCCGGTGGCTTCACGCTCATGAGCGTCATGTGCGCCACCTCCACGTCGATCGAACAGATGATCGTCTGGCGCGCCCTGCAGGGCTTTATCGGCGGCGGCATGATCCCGACGGTGTTCGCGTCCGCGTACACGATCTTTCCGCCTTCCAAACGGCCCATAATCTCGCCGATCATCGGCCTCGTGGCGACGCTCGCGCCCACCATCGGGCCGACCGTCGGCGGCTACCTGACGGATCTTTTCTCGTGGCACTGGCTGTTTCTCGTCAACATCGTGCCGGGGATTTTCGTCACGGTATCGACCTATCTGCTTGTCGATTTCGACGAGCCGGATTTCAGCCTGTTCAAGACCTTCGACTGGTACGGCCTGAGCTTCATGGCGGTGTTTCTCGGAAGCCTCGAATTCGTGCTCGAAGAAGGCCCGACCAACGATTGGTTCGATGACCGAGCCGTGGTTCTGTTCACCATCACGGGCGTCACGACAGGCATCGCGTTCTTCTATCGCGCGCTGAAGGGCGAGCATCCCATCGTCGATCTGTGGGCGTTCTCCGACCGAAATTTCGCAACCGGTTCCGCCTTCAGCTTCGTGATGGGCATCGGGCTTTACGGTCTCACCTTTCTCTACCCGATCTACCTCGCGCGCGTGCGGGGCTATTCGTCGTTGCAGATCGGCGAGACGATGTTCGTCACCGGCGCCTGCATGTTCCTGATGGCGCCTGTCGCCGGCATTCTGTCCCGAAAGCTCGACCTGCGCGTCATGATGGGGATCGGATTCCTGTTCTTTGCAAGCGGCACATTCATGGCCACGGGTCTCACCAAGGATTGGGATTTTTGGGAACTTTTCGTTCCGCAAATCATGCGTGGCGTCGGCCTCATGGTGTGCATGGTGCCGATCAACAACATCGCGCTCGGAACCTTGCCGCCGGCTCGGCTCAAGAACGCGGCCGGGCTCTACAACCTCACGCGTAATCTCGGCGGTGCGGTGGGTCTCGCGCTGATCAACACCCTTCTCAACGACCGGTGGGATCTGCATCTTCAGCGCCTTCGCGAAAGCGTCGAATGGGGGAGTTCGACGGCGGTCGAGAGGTTGAACAATCTCACGCAGAAGTTTCACGATCTCGGTTCCGACGCGTCGGTCGCGGCCCTCAAGACCATTTCGAACATGCTGCGCCAGCAAGCGCTCGTGATGGCGTTCGCCGACATCTTCATGCTGCTGACCTTCCTGTTCGCCGCCTTCATCTTCGCGCTCCCACTCGTTCGAAAGCCCGCGGCGATCCCCACCGGCGATGCAGGCGCCCATTAGGCCGAACGGGGCAGGGGACGACCGGCTGTTTGGATATTGTTCTGCGCCCCGGTTCATTCTAGGTTGCGGCTCCGGTATCGACGCTTAGGCAGGGTGCTCCGACATTTTGGTTTCCTCATCTGAATCGCCCTCCGTTGGCGCAGTGCGACGATCGTTTGCTCCCTGGGCGGATCCGGCAGCCAAACCCCTCATCCGCATCGACAACGTGACGAAGCGATTCGGCGATGTGGTCGCGGTGGATAATCTGTCGCTCGATATCTTCGAGCGGGAATTTTTCTGCCTGCTCGGGCCTTCCGGTTGCGGCAAGACAACGCTGATGCGGATGCTCGCCGGCTTCGAGCAGCCGAGCGAGGGCACCATCACGTTGGGCGGGCGCGACCTTGCGGGCGTGCCGCCGTATCGCCGCCCCGTGAACATGATGTTCCAGTCCTACGCGCTGTTCCCGCATATGAGCGTCGAGCGGAACATCGGTTTCGGCCTGCGACAGGACGGGCTGCCGAAGGCTGAAATCGCCGCGCGCGTCGAGGAGATGTTGCGGTTGGTGCAATTGGAGCGGCTTGCGAAGCGCTATCCAGGCCAGCTCTCCGGCGGCCAGCGCCAGCGCGTCGCTCTGGCGCGGGCGCTCGCCAAACGTCCCAGGCTCCTGCTGCTCGACGAACCGCTCGCCGCGCTCGACAAGAAGCTCCGCGAGGAGACGCAGTTCGAGCTGATGGATCTCCAGCACACGCTCGGCATGACCTTCGTGGTCGTCACCCACGATCAGGAAGAGGCGATGACCATGGCGGACCGGATCGCCGTCATGGACCAGGGCCGTATCGCACAGGTGGCGACGCCCGGCGAAATCTACGAACAGCCGCGCACGCGCTTCATCGCCGAATTCGTCGGCGACGTTAACATTCTCGATGGCCGGGTTCGCGGTCAGCAGAACGGGCTGTGGACGGTCGGATGCGCGTCGGCGCAGGCGGCGCTCATCATCGACGATGCCGACGAGGTTCTGCAGGAGGGGCAATCCGTCGCCATCGCGGTCCGCCCCGAGAAGATGCTGATCCATCGGGAAGAGCCGGCTCCGGGTTCGCACAATGTGTTCGCCGGCGAGGTGTGGGATATCGGGTATCTGGGCGACTGGACAATCTATCGCATCAAGCTCGCCTCCGGAGCGATTTTGCGAGTGTCGCGAGCCAATAAATCCCGTTTCGTGGAAAATCCCATCGAATGGGACGAGCGGGTTTACGTCACGTTCGCGCCCGACGCGGCAATCATTCTGGCGGAATAGGAGATGATCCGCGGCCTTCCCAGACGAATGCTGAGTGCCCTCGTGCCGGCGCTGCCGTTCCTGTGGCTCGGCATATTCTTTCTCGCGCCGTTTGCGATCGTTCTGAAGATCAGCCTGTCTGACCCCGCCGTCGCACAGCCGCCTTACCGGCCGCTCTTCGCGTGGAGCGATCTGGCAGAGTTCTT
Organism: uncultured Alphaproteobacteria bacterium; assembly: GCA_963828985.1. Lineage (GTDB taxonomy): Bacteria > Pseudomonadota > Alphaproteobacteria > Rhizobiales > Beijerinckiaceae > Microvirga. Next base: position 856,070 of record CAWHGT010000002.1, on the reverse strand, counting down.
CAGCCAGCTCGACCTGGAAAATTTCACCACCCTGGTCTCCGACGATCTTTACCTGTCGGCGACTCTCTCGTCGGTCCGCATCGCCGGCATCTCGACCCTGCTGTTGTTGCTGACGGGCTTTCCGATTGCTTACGCAATGGCGCGCGCTCCCGCACGACATCGCGGATTGCTGGTCGCGCTGGTGATCCTGCCGTTCTGGACGAGCTTCCTGATCCGCATCTATGCCTGGGTGGCGATCCTGAAACCCGAAGGCTTCTTGAATCAGGGATTGATGGGCCTCGGATTGATCGACGAGCCGCTTCACATCCTCAACACCGAAACAGCGGTGTTCATCGGAATCGTCTACGCCTATCTGCCGTTCATGGTGCTGCCGCTCTATGCGGCACTCGAAAAGATGGACGATACGTTGATCGAGGCCGCGCTCGATCTTGGTTCGCCGCCGTGGCGTACGTTCTGGAGCATCACGGTGCCGCTGGCGATGCCCGGCATCATTGCCGGATCTCTGTTGTGTTTCATTCCAGCGGTGGGCGAATTCATCATCCCCGACCTTCTCGGAGGATCCGAGACGCTGATGATCGGGCGCCAGTTGTGGAGCGAGTTCTTCTCGAACCGCGACTGGCCTCTCGCCTCCGCCGTTGCGGTTCTGCTGCTGCTCATTCTGGTGGTTCCCATCGTGATCTATCGCGATGTGGAATCCCGCCGCCTTGCGACGCGCCCATGACAGGATCAGCCACGGACCGCCGCCTGTCGGTGTTCAACGTGACGTCGCTTGTGCTGGGGTTTGCGTTCCTCTACCTGCCGATCCTGCTGCTGGTCGGCTATTCGTTCAACGACTCGCGCCTGGTAACCGTCTGGGGCGGCTTCTCGACGCGATGGTATGGCGCGCTGTTTCGCAACGAGGCGCTGATGGATGCGGCCTGGGTGACGCTTCGCATCGCACTGCTCTCGGCGAGCCTCGCGACCGTGCTGGGCACGCTCGCTGCCCTGGCGCTTACCCGGTACGGCCGCTTCACCGGACGCACGCTGTTCACCGGCATGGTCTATGCGCCGATGGTGATGCCCGAGGTCATCACGGGTCTTTCACTTCTGTTGTTCTTCGTCGCCATCGGCCTTGATCGCGGCTTCATGACGGTGATGCTTGCGCATACCACGCTGACCATGTGCTTTGTCACGGTCGTGGTGCAGGCGCGGTTGATGAGCCTCGACCGGTCGCTCGAGGAAGCCGCGATGGATCTCGGCGCACCCCCTTTGCGGACATTCTTCAGCGTGACGCTGCCGCTGATCGCACCCTCTGTCGTCGCGGGGTTTCTCCTGGCGTTCACCCTGTCGCTCGACGACCTCGTCATTGCGAGCTTCAATACCGGTCCCGGCGCCACCACGCTTCCCATCCGCATCTATTCGCAGGTGAGGCTGGGACTTTCACCTGAGATCAATGCCGCATCGGCGATTCTCGTCGGCATCGTGACGCTCGGTGTCCTCACCGCGACCCTGTTGAGCAAGCGCGCCGCATTGAGCCCGCGGCACGAAGAATCACTGAGCGGTTGCGAGCGGGCGTGTGGTGCTTGCGAGAGGGTTCGTTCCGAAGAGGGGCTTGGCGGCGCCCGAGCGCTGGATGAGCGAACGGGCGTCCGGGGTGATGATCACGTCGTGCCAGCGCCCGGTGAGATCGAACACGATGGCTGAAGCCGCGGGCGAGACGGCAGCCGCCGCCTGCGACGACACGTCGGCCTTGAGATCGAGCGCGCGATCGAGCAGGAAAATCTTGCCTCGCAGGCTCGTCATCAAACCCGGTGCGGTCAGGCGGCTCTCGGCGATGCCGGCGACGCCGTCGGCCACATTGAGCTGGACCTGCGCCACATCGAAAGGCGTGCGCCCGCCTTTCCAGTTGAGGGAGGTGGCGAGGGGGCGCTTCTCTGCCCGCCGAATGGCATCGTTGAGTCCGATGCCGACGAGTTCGCCGTCCTTCATCGTCACGCTGGTGTGCCCGGCCGCATGGCGCACCACATCGGCGGGCGTGCGCCCGGTTCCTTCGATCTGGAACTGTCCCTGACCAAGGCCTTGGATCCACCGGCCCTGGCCGGTCGCGGTCAGAAACGCTCCCATATCGACATTGTCGAAAGCGCCCTGGGCGCGAAACTCGGTCCCGCCTTCCGCGCTGATCAACGACAGCCGACCCTTCAAGGTGCCGTCGTGGAAGGTGCCGCGCCCGAGGGACGCTTCGATGCGGCCGGGCCGCACCTGCACGCTCGCCGCCATGTCGCCAAGTCGCATGCGGACGAACTGGGCGTTGGATGCCGAGAAGCGCAGGTCGAGGTCGCTGGCGGTGGTTCGCGACAGATCGATCGCTTCCTCGCTCCAGGTTCCGGCGGACGTCATCGCCTGCGCGATCGGCATCGCGAGGTCGGAGAGGTCGACGTCATCCGCTGCCAGTGTTCCGGTAATCAACGGACGTTCGCCGTCGAGCCGCACCGCCAACGTGCCATCGAGAGTGTCGCGTCCCAGTTTCACCACGACGGCGGGCCACGACAGTCCCCGTTTGTCGAACGACAGCATGCCCTCCACGGAAAGCGGCACGCAGCAGCGAGCCGAATGGGAGATCGAGGCCGCTCCAACGGGCGAAGTTGCGCACGGATGCCGCCTTGAACAGGCTCTTGCCGCTGAAGCGCGGATCGGCTCCACCCTGGATCGTGCCGTCGACGGAGAGCTGCGCTGCGTGCAAGACGGTCTTGAGCGCGAGGCGGCCGGCCCGTCCCGATGCGAGCGCCAGCGGCTGCAAGGTTGCTTCCTCGACCTTCACGGTTTCGCCGCGGAACGTGGCGGAGCCGACGATGCCGAGGAGATCGTCGTCCCCCGACCAGGCAAAGACCGCATTGATGTTGTCGAGACCGTCATCCGGCCGATCATTCCATCGGAAGGACGAACCTGAGATCACGAGGCGCTCGATCGGCGCGCTGCGGGCGGCATCTGCGACAAGGCTCGCCCAGTCCCGCGACCGCAAATCGTTCGCGGAGGCGCTGAGACGGCTTTCGTTCACCGATACGCTGCCCACGGCCACCCGGCCGAGCAGGAGCGGCCAGATTTCGATCTCCGCCCGCAATGTCCCGCCATCGGCCCTCAGCGATGTCGAATCCTGCCGCAAGGTAATCTGTTCAAATTTGATTCGCGGGCTCGGCAGAACCGCGAAGGTGCTTCGCCCCGAGACGGCGAGCTCGATGCCGTAATGGGCTCTCAGATGTGCAGTGACCGCGGCCGCGAGTCCGTTCGGCGAGAGTGTCCACGGCACAGCTGCGCCCCCCAGGAGAACCAGGCAGACGAGGGCGAGGGAAAGCACGGCGCGACGCGACATTCGGGAGAAATCCGGACCATTGGTCCCGCTGGGAGGTGGAATCAGAAAGCGGCGGCAGTCGGTCGCCCGGTGCCACACGAGATTTCATATATGCACAGGAAGGGATTGTCTAAATTGAGGCCAAGTTGCAGGGTGTGCCGGATCGCTGAGAGGCGGGTTTGAGGATTGGTTCGGCCGCGCCAGCAGCTTCGGTCCGGGAGAGATGTTGTATGGATAAGGTCTACAAGGATGCGCCATCGGCGATGGCAGGCCTCGTCAAGGATGGCATGACCATCATGGCGGGCGGGTTTGGCCTTTGCGGCATTCCCGAAGCGCTGATCGAGGCGATTCGGGAATTCGGGCGCGAAGAACCTGACCTTCGTCTCCAACAATGCCGGCGTCGACGGCATCGGCCTCGGACGGCTTCTGGAGACGCGCCAGATCTCGAAGATGATCTCGTCCTATGTGGGCGAGAACAAGCTGTTCGCGCAGCAATTCCTCTCCGGAGAACTCGAACTTGAATTCAATCCGCAAGGGACGCTTGCGGAACGTATACGAGCCGGCGGCGCCGGCATCCCGGCGTTCTTTACCAAGACGGGCGTCGGCACGCTGATCGCCGAAGGCAAGGAAGAGCGCGAATTCGACGGCGAGCGCTACATCATGGAACGCGGCCTGGTTGCGGATATCGCCGTGGTGCACGCCTGGAAAGGCGACACCGAGGGCAATCTCGTCTATCGAAAGACCGCGCGCAATTTCAATCCCATGATGGCAAGCGCCGCGAAGGTCACGGTTGCCGAAGTCGAGCATCTTGTGCCGGCGGGCGAGATCGAGCCTGATCAGATCCATACGCCTGGAATTTTCGTCAAGCGCATCGTGCACGTCGCACATCCCGTCAAGCACATCGAACAGAGAACGACCCGCAAGCGCGCCGAAGCGGCCGCTACCGCGGGCGCCGGGGAGGAAGTCTGATGGCCTGGACCCGCGACCAAATGGCGGCTCGCGCCGCGAAGGAACTGCGCGACGGCTACTACGTCAATCTCGGCATCGGCATTCCCACGCTGGTGTCGAATTTCATACCGAAGGGCATGCGCGTGCAGCTGCAATCCGAGAACGGAATGCTCGGCATGGGACCGTTCCCGATTGAAGGCGAGGAAGATGCGGACCTGATCAATGCCGGCAAGCAGACGATCACCGAACTGCCGACCACCAGCTATTTTTCAAGCGCCGATTCCTTCGGCATGATTCGCGGCGGACATATCGACCTGTCGATCCTTGGCGCCATGCAGGTGGCGCAGAATGGCGATCTCGCCAATTGGATGATTCCCGGCAAGATGGTGAAGGGCATGGGCGGCGCCATGGATCTCGTGGCCGGCGTGAAGCGCGTCGTCGTCGTCATGGAGCACACAGCGAAGGACGAGCCGAAGCTGCTGCGCGAATGCAATCTGCCGCTGACCGGCGCGGCCGTGGTCGATCTCGTGATCACCGATCTGGGCGTGTTTTCCGTCGACAAGAAGGGCGGCTCCGGCATGACGCTGATCGAACTCGCGGACGGTGTCACGCTCGACGAGATCAAGGGCAAGACACAGGCGGAATTCCGCGTTGCGCTCGAGGGCAAGCAATCGAGCGCCGCCTGAGATCGTCTGACTTTCCGGTTGAACGAACTTGTTATTCCGGGCTTGCGCGTCGCGGGCCCCGGAATGATGCCTCGCCCGATTGGCGTTCTCTATGTGGAGACCGATCGTTCGACATTGTCGGGGTCGATGGCGGCGTTGCGGAGGCGTGAGATCTCCGCTTCGAGCTTGCCCACGTTCTCGAACAGTCGTTCGCTCGTGTTTTTTAAAACTTGAAGCCGGCGCCGACGCCGCTGCCGGTCATCATGGGAGTAACGGCGTTCGACGGCGGGGGCGGTGTCGAGAGCGTGCTCGGCACGGTGACGGCACGCCGGGTGGAAACCTCGCTGCGTCCAGACGCGGCAATTTTCCCGCGCGAATCGCGGCTGGTCACGGAGGGCGGGGGAGGGATGTCCGTCCGCGGCAGCACACCGGGTGAAGCGCCGATGTTGCAGCCTGCCAACGGCATCGCGGACAGGATGAGAACGGAGATCGGAATCAGCCTGCGCATCATATGTCGGATTCCTTGCTGTGCGAGCAGTTACCTAAAACGGCGGCGGCAGAAGTCGAGCCTGACGGTTTGGAGCGCCAACAAAAAAAGCCCGGTGTTTCCACCGGGCTTTCTTTTTGGACGGATCGGCTCTTAGTAGCTGCTGAACTTGTAGTTCAGGCCAGCGCGAACCACGCCGAACTCGGTGTTGCCGCTGTTGTTGTTGCCAACGAAAACGCCGAAGTTGTTGTTGTTGTTCGAGTCGAGGTTCACGTAGAGACCTTCGAACTTCGCCGTCAGGTTGTTGGTGAACGCGTATTCGACACCAGCGCCGAGCACCCAGCCGGTGTTGGTGCTGCTGCCGCTGCCGGCGAACACGGTTCCGTCCGGAGCGATGAAAGCGGCGCTGCGGTTGCCGATATCGCCGTAAGCGAGACCGCCGGTGGCGTAAACGAGGGCGCGGTCGAAGGCGAAGCCGGCGCGAGCGCGCACGGTGCCGAACCAGTTGCCGTTGTTGTTGTTACCGGCGAAACCCTGACCGAAGGTGCTGCGGCCGTTGCCGAGATCGGCGTACTGGATGTCCGTCTCGAGACCGATGACGAACTGGTTGAACTGATAGTTGTAGCCGATCTGGCCACCGCCGACGAAGCCGCCGTCGCTGCCGCCACCGCTGACAACGCCCAGGACGGGATCGATGAAGGTGTTGCTGTCATTGGTGTTCCAGCCGTAGCCAGCGTTCACGCCGACGTAGAAGCCGGTCCAGGTGAAGAGCGGGACAGCCGCAACCATCGGAGGAGGAGCATAGCGCGACGGCAGGTCCGCAGCCTGAGCGGCGGACGCAGCGATAGCCAGGGCTGCCGTACCGGCGAGCAGGCTGAGGAGAGAAGAGCGCATGGGAATTTCCCTTGTTGGTGCTTTCGGAGTGTCCAACTTACCTAAGTGTAGCTGATTTTCCTATGGCTGTTTGGCAACAGCGATAACAAAATATGAAAGCAATATAGTAACATAGCAAGTAAATTTAATCATGTTTACCGATAGTTAAGGAATAGAATTGACCCGCTTCCGGGACCGTGCACTTTTTCATGAGCAATTTTTCAGTGCAGCTGGGGAATGGCGAGAAGAGAACCTGGCCCCGCCGATTCGTCGCCGGGGCCTTTTTTTATCGGCCACCTACCCGAGGCGGAGCCTTTCCCGGTCGTTCCGAGTGCTCCACATTACCCGAACGCTCGTCTTTTATAAAACCGCTGGAGGCTACCGAACGATGGCGATCCGCTTCAGGCATCTTTCCCTCCAACGCCGGCTTCTTATCCTCGTCGGGGTTGCGGCCATCTCGATCATGGAGATGGCACCCGCACGCGCCGGATGCTCGGACAATCCAGGCCCAGGCGTGAACTGGACTGGCTGCGCGAAGGAACGGCGAATGCTCGCGAGCGACGACTTTACCGGAAGTATCTTCGTGAAGGCGGCGTTGGGCGCGAGTGATTTCGGCGGCTCCCGCCTGGCCGGCGCGAAATTCGGCGAAGCCGAGGTGACTCGCACAAGGTTTGAAGGGGCGGATCTTTCACAGGCGGATTTCACGAAGGCCGTCGGATGGCGCGCGAATTTTGCCAAGGCAAACTTGCAGAAAGCCATTTTCCAGAGCGCCGATATGAGTCGCTCTGCATTCACCCAGGCCAATCTTGCCGGCGCCCAAATGAGCAAGTCGGAACTCAACCGATCTGATTTCACACAGGCGGATCTCGCGGGCGTAGACCTTTCGCGTGCCGAACTCGCGCGCGTGACCTTCACCAAGGCGAAAGTCGCGGGGGTCAATTTCAGCTATTCCAACCTGTCCCGCGCCAATCTGGCCAATCTCGATCTGGCCGGCGTCGACCTGACGGGCAGCTACCTTTTTCTCACACAGCTGAGCGGTGCCAACCTTGCCGGCGCAAAGGGCCTGACACAAGCGCAGCTCGACATTGCGTGCGGCGATTCCCACACGAAGTTGCCCGCCGCATTGACCGCGCCAAAGGCTTGGCCCTGTCCTGCCGAAGCTGACTAAGCGTTCCTTAAGCGGGCGAGAGAATTCTCCAGATGATCAGGATGATTCCAGCGAGGCCCACCAGCCAGATCAGTGAGCGGACGTAAGGGATCCCGAGCGCATAAAGCGGCAGGTACGCGACGCGAGCCCAGAAGTAGAGCATCGCGCCCCACCAGGTCAGCTCATTCTCGCGGCCGGCAGCGTGCGCAATCAGAACAGCGGCCGCAAAGAGCGGCAGGGTTTCGAAGAGGTTTCTCTGCGCGCGGCCCATACGGCCGGTAAGCCGCCCCACCGGAGGGCCGGGCTCGTCTCGCGGGCCCGCATTGTAGGCCGGACCCGTCTCCGCCGTTCTAAGAATTGCCGTCAGGGCGATCTGGACAAGCGCCAGCACGAGCGTCCAGGCGAGAAGCGTGAGTTCCGTCGTCATCGTGTGGGCTCCTGGCGAGCGCGATTGGATCGCCGATATCCTAGCTGGAAAGCCTGGCAAGTCATCGGGGGTGGCAACCGGTGCTCGCAACAGCGACCGAATTTACATTTGAACCGTTCAAAAGTATTCGCGAAACATGTTCGGCGAAATACTTTTTAATTAAAACAATTACAAAGTAAAAATTTGTAAATTCTGAATAATCCTCCGTGACACCGCGCGATTACATATTTATACGCTCGAACGCTGCATTGATACGATTGCCCGAAAGCGCCACACGTGAACCTGAACCATACCATCAAGGACGAAATCCGGGATTACTGGAGCAAGCGATCCGAGACATTCGATCTCTCGCCCGGGCACCAGATCTTCAACGACGAAGAGCGCCACGGCTGGCACCGGCTATTTCGCCGTCATCTCGGCGAGGGTGAGGGCCGTGCGGTCCTCGACGTTGCGAGCGGCACGGGTGTGATCTCGCTCCTGCTCCATGACATCGGGTTCAACGTGACGGGCCTTGATTTCTCCGAAGCCATGCTGGCGCGCGCCCGGGCCAAGGTCGACAAGTTGGACGCACCAATCCGCTTCGTCCTCGGCGATGCGGAACAAACCCTTGAAGCGGACGCATCCTACGATGCCGTGGTGAACCGGCATCTGGTCTGGACTCTGGTCGATCCGGAGGCAGCTTTTGCCGAATGGTTCCGCATCCTGCGCCCGGGTGGCACGCTGCTCATCGTCGATGCCGATACGCCGACGCCACGGACACGCCGCGCCGCATTCTTGCGTGCACTTGCCAGATTCATCGGGCGATTTTCGCTACCCGTGACAGGTCCGGGGATCGATCGCGCGCTCCACGAGCGGATTGTTTCCCAGGTTTATTTCTCGAACGGCGCCGAGGCCGATCGCATCATGGGGCTTCTCGCGGCGGCGGGTTTTCGCGACGTCGTCGTCGACCGCGATCTTCGACAAATTCATCGTGGGCAAGGTCGCAACATGCCGCTTCGCCAACGACTCGAACGGGCAAGCCAGGATCGCTTCGCGATCCGTGCCCGCAAACCGTGAGCGTCCCTCCGGCTTGAGGGACGCGTAATCAACACAGGGCCTTGAACCCTTTGATTGAGGAATGACCATGCAGGGCGAAGTACTGCCAAATTCGACAAGGACCAGACGTCCGTTCAACCATTTTGCCAGACGTGTGGCTGTCGCGGGCGCTCTTCTGCTGAGCGCAATGACCGCCATCTCCAGCGCGCGCGCCGCTGACGAGATGATCAAGGTGACCGACCTTGCGGGACGCACCGTGTCGGTAAAAAAAGGTGTGGAGCACGCAATACTGGGTGAAGGCCGCCTGTTCTACGCAACCGTCCTGCTGAACAAGGACAAGCCGTTCGCGCAGCTTGCGGCAATCGGAGACGATCTGGAAAAATTCGATCCGGACAGCTGGAACCAATATCTGGCGAAAGTGCCGGAGACGAGAAGCATCCCGAAGGTGGGCGCCCTCGCATCGAGCGATTTCAGTGTCGAGAAAGCTGTGGCGCTGAATGCCGATCTGGTGGTGTTGTCTCTCGGCTTTATCGACAAGGCAAAGGAAACCGGCATCCTCGAAAATCTCGAGAAGGCTGGAATTCCCACGATCTTCATCGATTTCCGCGAGCGCCCGACCCAGAACACCGTGCCCAGCATGATGCTTCTCGGACGCGTGTTCGACCGCGAGCCACAGGCCCAAGCCTTTGTCGATTATTACCTGCAGCAGATGCGCCGCGTCTACAACGTGACATCGAAGCTGAAGCAGAACGAGCGCCCGTTGGTCTTTGCCGAACAGGCCGCCGGCCTCGACCCAAGCGCTTGCTGCCGCGCCTTCGGTAACTTCAACTTTGGTGAATTCGTGTCGGAAGCCGGAGGCCTCAATTGGGGATCGAAGTTTTTCTCCGGCATGAGCGGTATGGTCAATCCGGAAAAGATCGTCGTTGACGATCCGCAATTCTTGCTGATGACCGGCGCCAATTGGTCGAATTCAAATCCCGGAAATAAGGCTGTGTGGCTCGGCTACGAGACGAAGGAATCCGCCGCGCAGGAGCAGATCAAAGGCTTGGTCACCCGTCCGGGATTTGGCGAAACTTCCGCCGTCAAGAACAAGCGCGTGATGGCGATCTATCATCAGTTCTACCAGAGCCCGTACCATTTCGTCGCCATTCAGGCGCTGGCGAAGTGGCTGCACCCGGACGCGTTCAAGGATCTCGATCCGAAAGCGACCTTTGTCGAATTACACAAGCAGTTCCTGCCCATCGAACTGACGGGCGTGTTCTGGACGGAACTCAAGTAGCGCGAAAGGCGCGGGCGTTGATGCCCGCGCATTCTCCTGAAGGAACGAGCGATGACGCAACTCACAATCGGCGTGCGGGCCGGCATCCGCTATCGGCGTCGGGCGCTCCGCAAGGTGGCGATTGTCATGGCGGCCTTCTCGATATTGCTGTTGTCGCTCCTCACCGATGTCTCCATCGGACCCGGCAATTTCAGCCTGTCGCAGGTAGTGAGTGCGATCTTCGATCCCGGTTCGCAGGGCACAAAGATCGACGTGATCATCTGGAACGTACGCTTGCCCGTCGCCGTCATGGCGGTGCTGGTGGGCGCGATGCTGGGTGTCGCGGGTGCGCAGATGCAGACCATTCTCAACAATCCACTGGCCGATCCCTTTACGCTCGGCATCTCGTCGGCGGCGAGCTTCGGCGCCGCGCTGGTGATCGCCACAGGGGTCGGGCTCGTTCCCTTCGCGGGCGAATTCCTGGTCAGCGCGAACGCGTTCCTGTTCGCGCTCGCAACGTCCTTCGTCCTGTACCTGTTCACGCGGATGCGCGGCGTCACCGTCGAGACCTTCGTGCTTGTCGGGATCGCGCTGTTCTTCACCTTCAACGCGCTTCTGGCCTTCATTCAATACCAATCCTCCGAGACGCAGCTGCAGCAGATCGTCTTCTGGATGATGGGAAGTCTTGCGCGCGCCTCCTGGACCAAAATCGCGGTGTGCGCGGGGTTGCTTGCGCTGATCCTGCCTGTCTGCATCAGCCGCAACTGGATGCTGACGGCCCTGACGATGGGCGACGACAGGGCAGCGAGCCTCGGCATTCCCGTTGCAAGGCTGAGACTCGAAATGCTGGCGTGCATCTCCTTGCTGGCATCCACGGCGGTTTCTTTCGTCGGCACCATCGGGTTCATAGGACTTGTAGGCCCGCATATTGCGCGCCTTCTCGTCGGCGAGGATCAGCGCTTTTTTCTGCCGGTTGCTGCCGCCTCGGGCGCGGTGATCTTGTCGGTCGCGTCGACATTGTCGAAAGCGATCACGCCCGGCGTGATCTATCCGATCGGGATTATCACGGCGCTGGTGGGAGTGCCATTTTTCCTGAGCCTCATTCTTTCCGTCCGTCGGGAGAGCTGGTGATGGGGTTGGATCTCCGCGCCCTCTGCTTCGGCTACGGCGATACGCCGCTCTTTCGCGATCTGCATGCCGAAGGTCTCGGCCGCGGGACCGTCACGGCTGTCGTTGGCCCAAACGGCGTCGGAAAATCCTCGTTGTTCCGGTTGATCGCGGGGCTTCGTCAACCACTCCGCGGTTCGATTTCTCTGGACGGTGCGGACATGGCAGATCTGCCGCAGCGCCGCCGGCACGAGACCATCTTCTTTCTCTCGCAACACATGATGATCCGGGCGGCGCTCACCGTCTTCGACGTGGTTCTGCTTGCGCGAAAGAGCGATCGGGGCGGGCGCGCCAAGGTTGATGACATTGCCAAAGTGGAGGAGGTTCTCGACCTGCTGGGCATCGAGGCGCTTTCCGACCGCCCTGTTGCCGACCTCTCCGGAGGGCAGCAACAGCTCGTCGCCACCGCGCAGGCTTTCGTGCGCGCCCCGCAGGTGCTGTTGCTCGATGAGCCGACAAGCGCTCTCGATCTTCGGCGGCAGCTTGAAGTCATGGAGCTGGTGCGCGCAGCGACAATAAATCGAAACATCATCACGCTCGTGGCATTGCACGACCTGTCGCTTGCAGGCCGATTTGCCGACCGCTTTCTGCTGCTCGACCGTGGCAGGATCATCGCCGACGGCACGCCGGACGAGGTGTTGCAAGGCCATGCCATACAGGATGCTTACGGTGTGGGCATCCACGTGGAGCGGGCCCGCACGGGCACCTTGATGGTCGACGCTTTCCTACGCGCGAGCTGAAGCGCGAAAGCATAAAACGACTCCCTTACTAAGTTAAAAGTCCTTTTACTTTGTTTTTGTTCCTCTGCACGAGGTCTTTTACTGCCATTTTCTCGCCCCATTGTTCAGCTCTTCAAGTAGGTGTCTTAGCGTCGTTTCCCCGGCGACGTCGTCAACTCACCCTTCAATCCCGTCTCCCCGGCGGGTAAGAGTGTCATTTCTCGAGTATCATCCACAGAAGATTGTATTGTTGCTGTTTGTACACGCATATTTAAGATCCTGTAGGTTTACTGGATGCGCGTTATACGATCGGTTCGTGGCAGGCATTGGTAAATAACTGGCGTTACATCCCAAGACACGATCCGGAAGTAGTCGGTATTCGTGTTTTGCTTCAAATGCGTTCCTCAAAGTTTCTCACTGCCCTGCATATCGATTAAATACAGTCGTATATTGTGCGATGGCGAGTCTAGTGCTGCGTATAGTTACGTTCCACCTCGAAATCACCCTAAAACGGACGGATTTAACTTATGGCTTTGCTCCCTACTGTCTGGCAGGAAAATATCAACGATAACGACGCCATTTCCTATGCGGGTCGGCAGTTCTATGTCGATGGTGAGAAGTCCTGGAGCTTCAATTCGGTCGACAACAACACGCTTCATTTCGAAGTCCGAAAGGGCGACCAGTTCTCCGACAGTGTCTGGACGGATCCAATCGGTGTCGAACGCGCTGAGATGAGCGATTCCGTGCGCTACAGCATCAACCAGGACATCAGCGTCGAATACAAGTTCATGATCGAGGCGGGCGCCAAGAACACCGCCAAATGGGTGGTCGTGGGCCAGCTGCATTCGGGCATGAGCGTGACGCCGCCGGTCGAAATCAAATTCAACGGCAACGACAAGATGGCGATCTCCGGCAAGTCCGGATCGAGCAGCAACATCGTTTATCGGGATCTGTATAAGGACAGCCAGGATATCGTTCGTGGCCATTGGTACACGATGAAGATGAACATTCACTTCGACCCGCATGGCAACGGCAGTGCCGACATCTGGCGCGACGGCGTCCAGATCGTCGATTATAACGGCGCACTCGGATACACCGACCAGACCCAGACCTATTGGAAGGAAGGCGTCTATCGTGCGACGGCCGCCGAGACCTTCGCGGTGAACTACAAGGATCTCAGCATCAAGACCGGCGCAGGCGCTTTCGCCGCGACCGCACAAGCGACGCCGAGTGCAACGGCACAAGCGACGCTGAGCGCAACCGCCGGCAACAAAGTCGCCAACTGGGCGAATGGTGGCTTGCAGGGAAATTCCGGTAACGACGATCTTCAAGGCACTTCCGGCGATGATGCGCTCAGCGGCTATGGCGGACGAGACAAGTTGGCCGGTATTGGCGGGAGCGACCGCCTGGACGGTGGTACCAGCCAAGACACCCTCCTCGGCGGTGGGGGTAACGACACGCTCTATGGGCGAACCGGCAACGACCGCCTCGAAGGCGGCAGCGATCATGATCATCTCTACGGCTGCGGCGGCGCGGACCGCCTCTTCGGAGGCAGCGGCGACGACAAGCTCAATGGCGGCACCGGCAAGGATGTTCTCACGGGCGGTTCGGGCGCGGACACGTTCGTGCTCGCATCGACCTCGGGCCAAGCGGACACCATCACCGACTTCAACTCAGCCGCGGACTCCATCCAGCTTTCCGGTTCGGTCTTCAAGGCTCTGCCGAAAGGCCATCTGGCCTCGTCGGCTTTCGCGGTCGGCGCGTTCGCCTCGTCTGCGGACCAACACATCCTCTACGACAACGTGACTGGAGCGATCTATTACGACAGCGATGGCATCGGCATGGCCGCCCCTGTTCATATTGCGACATTGAAGGGAGCGCCTTCCCTCTCCGCGTCGGACTTTTTCATCGTCTGATTGATCAATCGCGAAATCTCACACCACAAAGCAAGCTGCCGCGGCACAAGTCGCGGCGGCTTTCTTGTTTTCAGGATATTGTGCAATCCGCCGCGATGCGATGTCGTGTTTGCGCCAACGCAATGTAAACCCCATGGCGCATTGCGATGTTCGACATATCTTGGCGTTCGAGGCGCGGATCATCAGCCGTGCCAACGAAACATCGCCAAGGAAACGTCGTCATGCATAACGGCATTCATCATGTCACCGCCATCGCTGGTCCGGCGCAACGAAATCTCGATTTCTACACGGGGACGCTAGGTCTTCGCCTCGTCAAGAAGACGGTCAATTTCGACGATCCCAGCACCTATCATCTCTACTACGGAGACGAGGCGGGAAGTCCCGGCACAATCCTGACGTTCTTTCCGTGGGAACATGCGGCTCCGGGCCGGATCGGAATCGGGGAGACGCAGGAAACCGTTTTCCGCATTCCACAAAGCGCTGTCGGCTTCTGGATGCACCGTTTTATCGAGCGGGGCGTTCCTCATGAGGCGCCCGTCAAGCGCTTCGGGGAATCCGTTCTGTCGTTCAAGGACCCGGACGGCACGAGACTCGCCTTGTTGGCGGTGCCCGAGATCGAGGCCGAATCGGGCTGGCGTGCATCGGACATTCCGGCCGAGGCTGCCATCCGAGGTCTTCACGGTGTGTCGCTGCTGGTCGGCGAAGCCGCGCCCACGGGCTCGATCCTCACCGGCGTCCTCGGCTTTCGGGAGATCGGCCGCGAGGGCTCAACAATCCGCTTTCGGTCCGAAGGCGGCGCGCTTGGCGGGGTTGTGGATGTGCGCGAGGCGGGCGGCTTCCTGGCAGGCAGGCCAGGTGCCGGCACCGTGCATCACGTCGCGTTTCGCGCGGCAAACGACGAGGCGCAAGCTGAGATGGTCGCAAAACTGGAGAAGGATCACGGGATTATCGCGACCGATCAGAAGAATCGCGATTACTTTCGCGCGGTCTATTTCCGCGAACCGGGCGGGCTGCTGTTCGAAATCGCCACGGACGAGCCCGGTTTCACGGTCGATGAACCGGCAGGATCTCTCGGGCAGGCCTTGAAGTTGCCGCGCTTTCTCGAGTCGCGCCGCGCCGACATCGAGGCTCTACTCCCGGCGATCGGGTAAAAACCTCGTCCCGCTTTCCCGGCGGGACGAGACCATCGATAGCAGCCTCAGTTGGCGGCAAAGCAGTAGAAGAGGCCGGCGCCGCCCGTGCCCTTCAGCGCATCCTGGCTGCAGCCGCCACGGGACGCGTGAGACGAGTTCCAGGATTTCGCCGGGGGATCGTCGGTCGTTCCCATCCGGTCGTGATGACCGAGCATCGCCGCGCCTTCCGTGCCGCTCTTGGTCCAGTTGCCGCATGTCTGGTCCTGGGCGCCTGCGAACGCCGTTCCGTCTGGCTGCGATCCGGTCAGCATGTCGTGCGTATTCGGCGTGTCGCCGCGCCCGTTCACCATGGCGCCGGCTTCGGTCAGGGCGCTCTGTTTGGTGATGGCGTTGTTGCCATGCAGTTCGGCCAGGTCTTTGGCGATGACCACACCCTTGGCGTTCTGCCACGGCCCTCGGCCGATTCGGTCGCGCGCGTTGATGGCGGTGGCGCCGCCAACGCCCTGCGTCGACAGGTAGGCGCGCCAGGTCTTGCCTGTGGCGCCCGCCGCCTGGGCGAGAGCCTGACAATGGCGATCCGCTCCCTCCAACCCCCCGAGATCGGCGCCCTTGCCGGAGCCGACACTGGTTACGAAGAACGTCATGTTGGCAGGGCCCGCCTGCTGCGCCGAAGCGGGGGCCAACGGCAACAGAATGGCCATTCCGGCCAAGGCACCCCACAGCGATATGCGAGTTCCGATCACGTCATCCTCCTGATTATTATTGCATGAAACGCAAAACCAGACGCGCCGAGCCTAGTTGAAGGCGATGGCGGAGGAGATTGAATTCTTCGTGAGGAATGTCGTCTCGCCCCGCGGTCAGGGAATCAGGATCGTGGATCCGCTGGTAAGACCGCTTTCGAGATCGGCATGAGCCCGGGCGGCCTCGGCGAGCGGGTACCGTTTCCCGATCACGGGCTTCAGGACGCCACTCGCCGCCAGATGGAGAACCGCCGTTGAGGAAGCGGCGTATTCCTCTGGCGAGCCCGCATAGGTGGCAAGGGTAGGGCGGGTAAAGTACAGCGATCCGTTCTTCTGCAGCAGTGAGGCCTCGACGGCGGGAGGCGGACCGGATGTCGCGCCGAACGAGACGAACACCCCGCGCGGACGAAGGCAGGCGATCGTCGTGTCGAAGGTCGCCTTGCCGACCGAATCGAACACCACGGGCAATCCTTTTCCACCGGTGATTTCCTTGACCCGCGCGACGATGTTCTCGCGGTCCCGGTCGATCACGGCGAAATAGCCGTTGGACAAGGCTTTGGCACACTTTTCCTCACCCCCGGCAACTCCGATGAGTTTGATGCCGAGATGCTTTGCCCATTGCCCGGCGATGAGACCGACGCCGCCGGCGGCTGCATACATGAGCGCGAAATCGCCAGCCTTGAGCGTCACGCATCGGTTGAGCAGATATTCGACGGTCATGCCTTTGAGGAGTATCGCGGCCGCATCCTCGTCGGACACTTCGTCCGGCACCTTGACGAGGCGCGTGGCGGGCAGGATCCGCAGGTCCGCATATGCGCCGGGCTCACCCCCTTGATACGCGACACGATCGCCGACGCTGAACGCCGAAACATCCGGACCCACCGCCTCGACGAAACCCGCGGCTTCGCTCCCGCATCCGCTCGGAGTTGGCAGCGGATAAACTCCCGAGCGATGATAGACGTCGAGAAAGTTCAACCCGCAGGCCGTCTGACGCACCAGAACCTCGCCGTTTCCGGGAGAACCGATTTCGATGTCCTGCAGCTGAAGGACCTCGGGTCCGCCCTGAGTGGCCATGCGTATCGCGCGCGCGATCATTTCGTGTCTCCGTTATGCCGTCAGATCGCATTCGATCCGCTAACATCTCACATTGTGCCGCCAAGCCGGCAGTTGTCATCCGCCACGGCCGATGATCTGCCCTATAGCGTCCTTGACCGACGTTAGCGTCCAATTCTTTCTTCGCCGGACTATCGGGCAAGTGCCGCCTGCGAAATAGCCACCTTGCCGCTTTGCTCGGCATGCCGAACTCAAGCTTTGTCGAGCGCGCATAGGACACATGCGCTGACCTTTCTTTCGCACTGCAACAAACTCGATAGAATGGTTGCAAGAACAAAAGACTTCGCCACGGGAAGCGCTCTGGACCCTCTTGCAACGCCAGGAGATTACCATGTCCATCGCCGGTCCGATCGCCGCCTTTCGCGCCTCGCCGCCAACCCGTTTCAGTTTCTCGTTTGCGAGACAGGCTCGCCTGATCATTGCGCGGGTCTCGGACGCCATCGCCGATTCCAACGAACGGCGCGCCAACCGCGAGGTCGCGAACTTTCTCGCCCGCAACGGCGACATGTTCACGGACGAGGTGGAACGCCGGATCGGAGAGCGATTCAGCAGAGGCTGAACCGCTTAGAACCGCCCAACATCCAATTAACCGGAACCACCTCCATGTTGATGTCGATTGCCATGAACAAGCTGCGCGTCTGGCGCGCCTATCGCGATACCGTCTTCCAGCTCGAATCCCTCGCGGAGCGTGAGCTCTCGGACCTCGGCATCGCTCGCCGGGACATCAAGCGCCGTGCCCGCGAGGCGACCTGGGAAGCGCATCGTAGCGCCGATGGCGTGAAGCTCCGCGGGGCTGTGCGTTTACCAGACGCCAGCCCGGCACGTTAGGCCGCTTACCGGCCGAGATTCTGCATTTGGGCTGCCGCATAGCGCGTCCCCGCGGCCGCGCCGGGTGGAATGACGCTGTCGATTCGCGCGAGGTCTGCGGCCGTCAATCTCACGTCGAGAGCGCCGACATTTTCCTCGAGATAGCGGCGTCGCTTCGTGCCGGGAATCGGCACGATATCGTCACCCTGCGCCAGCACCCAGGCGAGAGCGAGCTGCGCCGGTGTGCAGCCTTTCGATCGCGCCATGGTTTCGATTTCGCGCACGAGATCCAGGTTCTTCTGGAAATTCTCGCCCTGGAAACGCGGCGTCGTGCGCCGATAATCACCATCCTCGAGATCGTCGATGCTTTTGATTTGCCCGGTCAGAAAACCGCGTCCCAGCGGGGAATACGGCACATAGCCGATCCCGAGCTCCCGCACGGTCGGCAGGATCTCGTCCTCGGGATCGCGACTCCAGAGCGAGTACTCCGTCTGCAGAGCCGCAATGGGGTGAACCGCGTGGGCCCGGCGAATGGTCTGCGGCCCTGCCTCGGACAATCCGAGGTGCCGAACCTTTCCCTCGCGCACAAGATCCGCCATCGCGCCGACCGTGTCTTCGATGGGCGTCTTGGGATCGACCCGGTGCTGGTAATAGAGATCGATCGTCTCGATCCCAAGCCGCTTCAGGCTCGCCTCGCAGGCTTTGCGAACATACGCCGGAGAGCCGTCGATCCCCAGGGACGTACCGTCGGGCGCGCGCACATTTCCGAACTTGGTGGCGATGACGACCGCATCTCGCCGGTCGCGAATGGCGCGTCCGACCAGCTCTTCGTTGCGGCCGACACCGTACATGTCGGCAGTGTCGAGGAACGTGACCCCAAGTTCGATCGCGCGATGCAAGGTGGCGATCGCCTCAGCTTCGTCACGTCCGCCGTAAAAATCCGACATGCCCATGCAGCCGAGACCGATGGCGGAGACTTCGAGTTGTCCAAGTCGGCGGTTCTGCATGGCGGAACTCCTGCGCGAGTTAGAAGAGGGAAGGGCGGACCAATGCCGTGGTCATGAAGGTGGTGCCGTCGCGACTGAATTCCAGCCCCGTGGTTTCGAGCAAGAGGAGCGCAGCGCGAGCCCGTGAACCAACAATGTGCAACGGCTCCGCTTAAGTCGAACCGACCAACAACGTTAGAACATTTTAAGATATCAGCGTTGCATAGCAGCGAATAGGGTCGCGAAACCTTGAATACCTTGGCGGAACCTCGCGATCCCATTCGAGTTCGTTATCCCACCGGGAGGAACATACACTTCCCTTTGAGGATCAACCTATGCCGACCATCATCGCAATCGAGTCGAAAACCGTCACTGAACTCGGCGTTCGGACTCCGTACGAACATCTCTACCTGGTGAAACGGGTGACGGACGACGTGGGCAATGTCATCGACGAGCGGGTGATACGCGGCGGATTCAGCGGCAACGACGACGATCTTGTCACTCAGTCCAACGTCCGGTTGGCCGCATCGCCCGACGCGCGCGGCGACGACACGCTGGCGGATCGGAATCATCGTGTTCTCGACCTCGGAGGTCGCGACCCCGACGCCGTGTGGGCGCTCATGGTCCAACACGCGCGCAACATCAACGTAGCCGATCTCAAATACAGCATCGACATCGCCGACGCATTTCCGGGCTCCGATTTGAACAGCAACACGGTCGCGGCCTCGGTGCTGCACACGGTCGGGATCAATGCTCGCACGAACCTTCCGATCGGAGTATTGCCACGAGATGTTCCGCTCTACGATCATGTCGGTGACATGAAAGTCAATGACGGGCTCGTTGGCGGCGACCAGCCCGACCGGATCTACGGCGGCGCCGGCAACGATCGCATCGATGGCGGCAATGGCAACGACCGCCTTTATGGCGAAGTCGGCAACGATACCCTCATTGGCGGGTCCGGTGATGATCGGCTTTCGGGAGGGCTGGGAGCGGATCGTCTGCGCGGTGGTCTCGGCGACGACACCTATTACGTCGGCATCGGCGACAGCCTGTTAGAGAACGTCACCACATCGGCGGGCGGCACCGATCGGGTGTTCAGCGGGATCTCGCTCGACCTGACGAAGGCAGACCTTGCTGGCGTGGAAAATGTGACTCTTCAGGGCACGGCAAACCTTTCCGTTGTCGGCAATTCTCTCGCGAACGTCATAGTCGGCAATAGTCACGATAATCGCCTGTTCGGCGGCTCGGGAGACGACAGGCTTTCGGGGAGTTCGGGCGACGATTATCTCAACGGCGGTAACGGTGCGGACATCCTGAGCGGGGGCTCCGGCGACGACGTTCTTTACGGACGCAGCGGGCGTGATTTGCTGACCGGTGGAAATGGCGCAGACACGTTCGATTTTCATGCCACGTCGAACAGCGCGGCCGATCCTCTGCTCTGCGACGTCATCACCGATTTCTCCCGCCGTGACGTGATTGATCTCCATCTGATCGACGCCAACCTCACCCGAGGCGCCAATCAGGCCTTCACCTTCATCGGCACGGCAGATTTCAGCGGTGCGGGACAGCTCCGCTATGAACTCGACCACGCCGGCAACACGGTGGTGCAGGCTGACGTGAACGGCGATCTGGCGGCAGATTTTCAGGTGATCTTGCAGGGCTACACGGCCGCCATGGTGCGAAGCGACTTCATCCTTTAGGCGGAGTTGGTCGGGGCCCACTTTCTCACGAGGCACGGCGCCTCGTGAGACGAGGACTCGAGGGCTTCAATTACGTACGGAAGATTAAATGAATTTCTGGCTGGGGGACAAGGACTCGAACCTTGACTAGCGGAGTCAGAGTCCGCTGTTCTACCATTAAACTATCCCCCAACGAAGACATTGATATCGCGGGCTTTATGGGAAAGCCGGGCAGCCGCGCGGGAGATTGCGCGATCAACGTTCGTGGTCGCGCTGAGATAGGGGCTTTTTAATTCCGGGTCAACCGGGCTGAACGCCTTAAAATCTCAAGGTCCGACCGGGGCACGTCGGGCGCTTCGGCGCAGTCGGGCCGCCGCTCGATCAGGCGCGATGGCCATGTTCTAGCTCTTCGTGGACGGAGACTCGAACGTCATGGTGAAGGGGCGTCCGGCGATCGCCCCGCCGAGTTCGGGTGTGACGGCGACCGGGGTGCACGCTTCGAGCGAGGTCAGAATCAGGCCCATGATCCGCTTCTGCTCCTGCACGTCGCCGTTGAAGGTTGAATAGGTGATACGAGGCTTGCCGAGGACCTCTCCGTTGCGCTTGAAGCTGAAGATGATGGTGACTTGGAAGTTCTGGGTGCCGGCCGGCGGGAACCAGCAGGACCAGAGGGCCGCGCCCATCTCGCGGAGGGTATTGGCCGGCGGGCCGGCACGCTTCTCCTGGGCATAGGAGGGGATAATCGCCAGCAATGTGAACGCGAGCGCGGCAAAAAGACGATCCATAAACCCCTCCCCAATCGGCGAAACCTAGTAACGGGCGAGCGGCTCTGGCAAGAAAGAACTTCGGCGCAGTAGCGAATTATCCCTCTCGGTTGGACCCGGAGAGTTCGGTCGACAGTTCATTGATTGTTCAAGTTAACCGATCAATATCGCCTACAGAGCACGGCCGGATTCGGTCGAGCAGGAGATTCACACAATGATTTCAATCCGATGGGTTCTCGGAGCGATGGGCGCGAGCCTGATCCTTGGCGCGGGCGGCGCGGGTGCCGCGCCGTTGGCGCTTTCGCCCCTGGCCGACCATTCAGTGCAGAATGTTCAGTTCTTCTTCGATGAACCACCGCCGCCGGTCTATTACGCTCCGCCACCTCCGCCCGTGTATTATGCGCCGTCTCCGCCCCCTTATTACGGCGATTACGCGCCCCTCCCGCGTCGCGGCTATTATCCCCCTGCGGGCGCGTATTACGGTCCCCCGCGGGGTCGGGGCGGTCCGCCGCCGTATCGCTATGCCGACCCACGGGTGCAGCCGCGTCCCGCCAACCCTGGTGGAGCCCCGCAGATCTATACCAAGCAGCAGGTGCGGGCCTGGAACCGTGCCAACGGCTTCTGAATCCAGCAACGGCTAAGTGTCGAGAGCGCCGCCTTCGGGCGGCGTTTCCGTTTTCTGGTCCGCGCGCAGGGCTGCTTCCTCGGCGGCGTCCTCGGCGTCGGCTGCCATGCGCTCGTACCGGTCGAGGGCTCCCTGCAGAATGTAGGCGGCCGCCATCTTGTCCACCAATTCGGCACGTTTCGCCCGCGAGGCATCGGCGTCCAGCAGCGTGCGCGTCACTGCGACGGTGGACAGGCGTTCGTCCCAGAACAGCACGGGCAGGTCCAGATGCGGCTTGAGATTGCGCACGAAAGCGCGGGTCGCCTGCGAGCGCGGCCCCTCGCTCCCATCCATGTTCAGCGGAAGGCCGATCACGAGCCCGCCGACCGCGTAGCGCACCGCCAGCGCCTTGATCTGCTGCACGTCCGGGGTGAATTTGACGCGGCGAATGGTTTCCAGCGGCGTGGCGATCCGCAATTCCACGTCGGAAAGCGCCAGGCCGATCGTTTTGGTGCCGAGGTCGACTCCCATCAGGCGTGCGCGCGGGGCAAGCCCATCGATAAAGGCTGTCAGCTCAATGTCGGTCGCGTTCACCGAAATTCCTCTCCGTGGAATGGGCCGAGGGTTATAGCCATTTTCCCAGAGATGCCCTAGCTCAACCCGAAGACAGCGAGGATTCCATGAAAATCACCTGGTTGGGACATTCCGCATTCCGGCTCGATTTTGCCGACAAAGTCGTGCTGATCGACCCCTTCTTCACGGGAAATCCTGCCTTTGAGGGCAGTGTCGAGAAGGCCTCCGCGGGCACGACGCATATTCTCATCACGCACGGCCATGGCGATCACGTTGGCGACACCCAGGCCATCGCGAACGCGACCGGCGCCAGGATCGTCGCCAATGCGGACCTTGCCGGCTGGCTAGGGTCGCAAGGCCTGAGCGTCGATCCGATGAATACCGGCGGCACGACCGATCAGGGCGGATTTACGGTCACGCTCGTTCGGGCCGATCATTCGGCGGCGCTCGTGGAAATGGGCGCCAACACGCCTGTCGGCAGCGCCAATGGAATCATCGTCAAGGCACCCGGCGAGCCGACGATCTATCATATGGGCGACACGGATATCTTCGGCGACATGGCGCTGATCGCCGAGATTCACAAGCCCGACGTGGTCATCGTGCCGATCGGCGATCGCTTCACCATGGGTCCGGAGATCGCGGCCCTGGCAGTGCGGCGCTATTTCGGCGGCGTGAAGGCGGCGATTCCCTGTCATTACGGGTCGTTTCCGATCATCGAGCCCAATGCCGACACGTTCGTGGCCGCCCTCGATGGCAGCGGCGTCCAGGTCGTGGTGCCCCACAAGACGGTCGGCCTGCGCATCTGAGATTGCGGCTGGTGGCGGGCGGGTGTTATAGCCCGCCGACACGCGAAGGAAGGGTTTCGATCCATGTCGGTCGATCAGAAAACGGTTCGGCGCATCGCGCATCTGGCGCGCATTGCGGTCGCGGACGAAGACGTCCCGCATCTCCAGGGCGAGCTCAATGCCATCCTGTCCTTCGTCGAGCAACTCAACGAAGTCGACGTGGAAGGCGTGGAGCCGATGACGTCGGTCACGCCCATGGTCATGCGGATGCGCCAGGATGGCGTCACCGACGGCTATTGCCCGGAGAAAGTCCTGCGCAACGCCCCGTTGACCGAGGATAACTTCTTCGTCGTGCCGAAAGTCGTCGAATAGCGCATCGGCGCCGGCGAGAGCCGCCGATTGAGAATTTCCCACCACCATCGCGGTCCGGCGCTCCGGCGCGCCCCGAGATGACGAGGATCGAAACCCGTGACCGAACTCACCCACCTGACGCTCGCTGAAGCCCGTGACGGGTTGAAGGCCAGGCGCTTCTCCGCCACCGAAATCACCAAGGCGCACGTCGCGGCGATCGAGAAGGCGAGGGCGCTCAACGCCTTTGTGCTGGAGACGCCCGAGAAGGCGCTCGCGATGGCTTCTGCCTCGGACGCGAAGCTCGGGCGAGGCGAGGGCGGTGCCCTCGAGGGCATCCCGCTCGGCATCAAGGACCTTTTCTGCACCGAGGGCGTGGTGTCGACCGCCGGTTCGAACATCCTCAAGACATTCACGCCGCCGTATGAATCCACCGTCACGCAACACCTGTGGAACGACGGCGCCGTGATGCTCGGCAAGCTCAACATGGACGAGTTCGCAATGGGCTCGTCGAACGAGACCAGCGCCTTCGGACCGGTGGTTTCCCCCTGGCGGCGAGAGGGCTCCAATGTCAGCGCCGGAAGTTCCGGTGCCATCGAGGGGACTCATCTGGTGCCGGGCGGCTCTTCCGGGTGGCTCGGCGTCTGCCGTCGCCGCCCATCTCTGCCTTGGCGCGACCGCGACCGATACGGGCGGCTCGATCCGTCAGCCGGCGGCCTTCACCGGCACCGTCGGCATCAAGCCGACCTATGGGCGCTGTTCGCGGTGGGGAACGGTGGCGTTTGCCTCGTCGCTCGATCAGGCCGGGCCGATCACGCGGACGGTGCGCGACAGCGCCATCATGCTGCGGTCGATGGCGGGCCTCGATCTCAAGGACACCACGTCGGCCGATCTGCCGGTGCCGGATTTCGAGGCGGCGGTCTCGCGCGGCGTGAAGGGCCTCCGGATCGGCATTCCGAAAGAGTACCGCCTCGACGGCATGTCGCCCGAAATCGAGAAATTGTGGATGCAGGGCGCGGAGTGGCTGCGGGCCGCCGGCGCCGAGATTGTCGAAGTCTCGCTGCCGCACACGAAATACGCGCTGCCGGCCTACTACATCGTGGCGCCAGCCGAGGCCTCCTCCAACCTCGCCCGTTATGACGGCGTGCGTTACGGCGTGCGCGTTCCGGGCAAAGACATCGCCGACATGTACGAGAACACCCGCGCGGAAGGGTTCGGCCGCGAGGTCAAGCGCCGGATCATGATCGGCACCTATGTGCTGTCGGCCGGCTATTACGATGCCTATTACGTCCGCGCGCAGAAGATCCGCACCCTCATCAAGCGCGATTTCGAAGAAGTCTATGCGCAGGGAGTCCACGCGATCCTGACCCCGGCGACGCCGTCGGCCGCCTTCGGCATCGGCGAAAAGGGTACGGCGGACCCGGTCGAGATGTACCTGAACGATATTTTCACCGTCACGGTGAACATGGCGGGATTGCCGGGGATCGCGGTTCCGGCCGGGCTCGACGCGCAGGGCCTGCCGCTCGGCCTGCAGCTCATCGGGCGCCCTTTCGACGAGGAGACGCTCTTCGCCGCCGGCCAGGCGATCGAGGATGCGGCCGGACGCATCACGCTGCCGACCCCGTGGTGGACGGGGGCATGATCCCTCCCGTCGTCCCGGCCTCCACCTGGCTTCTTGCCGCCGTCGATCCTGTCCTCATCGTGATCGCCGTCCTTCTGGGCTGGAAGGCCGATCAGTTCGGCAAAATCTTCATCGCGGCGATCGCGGCGCTGGGCGCGTCGGTATTGGTGTCCTGGGCGATTTCAGCACTCGGCTTGCCGTGGATGGCGCCCGTGGGTGGAATGCACCCGACGCTGCTGCCGGTGAGAGCCATCGCGGCCCTTGTCTGGGCCGCTCTCGCGTTTTTTGCCCGACGCCTGTCGCGCGTATGAGGTGAAACGGCGGGATAGTTCGGCCTTTGCCGAAGCATCTCGTGCTTTAACCGCGCTATCGATCTGTCGGCATTCAAGCCCCGACAGGTCCTCACCATGACAAAGCTACCGGCTGCGAAGCCCAATTATACGGTCGAGCTTGCTCTTCTGGTCGCGCTCGCGACTCTCTGGGGCGCGTCCTACACCTTCATCAAGATCGGCATCGAGACCATCCCGCCGATCACGCTGATCGCCGCCCGCACCCTCTTGGCCGGCTTTGTCCTTTGGGTAGTCATGCTGATGCGCGGAGTCCAGCTCCCACGGGATCGGGCGAGTTGGGGCCGGTTCCTGGTGCAATCCTGCCTCAACAGCGTCATTCCGTTCACGTTGATCGCATGGGCCGAGCAATCCATCGACGCGGGCGTCGCCGTCATTCTCAATTCCATGACGCCGGTGTTCACCTTCCTCATCACCCTTCTTTGGTCGCGTCACGAGGCGACAAGCCCGCGGAGGTTCGCGGGAATTCTACTCGGAATGGCCGGGACGATCTTCATCGTTGGAATGCAGGCAACCCAGCATATCGGGCAGGAACTCGCCGCGCAGCTGGCGGTCGTCCTGGCGACGATCTGCTATGCGGGAGCCGCCATCTTCGGCCGTTCCTTCAAGGACATGGACCCGATGGCTCCTGCGGCCGGATCGTTGATCTGCGGAGCCGCGATGCTGATCCCCGTGAGCCTGATCGTCGATCGGCCGTGGACTCTGTCGCCCTCCACCGCATCCGTTCTCGCCCTGATCGGGCTTGCCATCTTCTCGACCGCGATCGCGTTCGTGATCTATTTCCGGCTGATCCGGACCCTCGGCTCGCTCAGTACGACCGCCCAGGGTTATTTACGCGCTCCCATCGGGGTCGCAATCGGTGCGCTTTATCTGGGCGAAAGGCTCGATCCCTCCGCCTTCATCGGACTGATCCTGATTCTCGCCGGTGTCGCGTTGATGACCCTTCCCGGTCGAAGGCCTGCTCCGGCAGAGCGGGTGCCGGCCTGACATGAAGAAGGGCCCGGCTTAAAGCCGAGCCCTCCGGTTAAACTCGGGCCGATCCGCTTATTGCGGAGCGGGCGTTGCGGGCGTCGCCGGGGAAGCCGGAGCCGGCGTAGCCGGGCGAGCCGGGGTTGCCGGAGCGCTGGAATTCGGCGACGGGCTGGCGGGTGAAGTCTGGGTCTGCGGCGCGGTGCTGCCGGTCGTCGACACATCGCGGTGTCCGCCATCGTAGAACAGGAACGCGAGGAGCCCCAAAGCGACAACAAGTCCACCGATCAGGTAGGCAAGAGTGTTGGAACTGCGGCCTTCACGTTCATAAACATTGGTCTCGCGATTGTAGACGTTGGGATCGCGATCCATTGGATCTATTGCCATTTGTGAGCTCCTTGATCGTTTTACACAGGCACAACGTTCAAATTCCTGTGTGGTTTCATCCAGGCTTGGCAATTTGCCTGATCGGTTGTGGAAAAGTAGCAAATAAAAGTTGTCGTCATTTCGCAAATCGGGATTCCGCGGCTTCCCGAAAGGGGTTGACCCGGGCCGCCTATGGCTCTTACTCCGGGCAGGAATGGCCATACATCGAAGGCGCGAGGCGGCATGAACGCTCCAGTGAACCCGAAGAAACTCATCAAGGGCGCAACCGGCGATTGGGAAATCGTCCTGGGGCTGGAGATCCACGCCCAGGTGAATACCGAAGCCAAGCTGTTTTCCGGCGCCTCGACCGAGTTCGGGGGCGATCCCAACAGCCACGTTTCGCTGGTCGACGCGGCGATGCCGGGGATGCTGCCGGTGATCAACGAGGAATGCGTCCGGCAGGCGATCCGCACCGGGCTCGGCCTGAAAGCCGAGGTCAACCTCCGCAGCACCTTCGACCGGAAGAACTATTTCTATCCCGACCTGCCGCAGGGCTACCAGATCAGCCAGTTCAAGAGCCCCATCATCGGCGAGGGCGAGGTGATCGTGGACGTGGGCGAAAGCGAAACGATCACGGTGCGGATCGAGCGGCTCCATCTCGAGCAGGATGCCGGGAAGTCGATCCACGACCTTCACCCCACCATGAGCTTCGTCGATCTGAACCGGTCGGGCGTTGCGCTGATGGAGATCGTGTCGAAGCCGGATATGCGCTCGGCGGAGGAGGCGAAGGCCTACGTGACGAAGCTGCGCACGATCCTGCGCTATCTCGGCACCTGCGACGGAGACATGGACAAGGGCAATCTGCGGGCGGACGTGAACGTCTCCGTGCGCCGTCCCGGAGAAGAACTCGGCACCCGCTGCGAAATCAAGAACGTCAACTCCATCCGCTTCATCGGCCAGGCCATCGAGTATGAGGCGCGCCGGCAGATCGGCATCATCGAGGATGGCGGCACGATCGATCAGGAGACGCGTCTCTTCGATCCAGGCAAAGGCGAGACCCGCTCCATGCGCTCGAAGGAAGAAGCGCACGACTACCGCTATTTCCCCGATCCGGACCTTCTGCCGCTGGAATTCGATCAGGCCTACGTGGACGAGCTGGCCCGGCATCTGCCCGAATTGCCCGACGCCAAGAAGGCGCGCTTCATCGCCGATTACGGCCTGACCGCTTATGACGCGGGCGTTCTCGTGGCAGAGCGTTCTTCCGCCGATTTCTTCGAGGATGTGGCGAAGGGCCGGGACGGGAAGGCGGCTGCGAACTGGGTCATCAACGAATTGTTCGGCCGCCTCAACAAGCAGGGCCAGGAAATCGGAGCCTCGCCGGTTTCCGCAAACCAGCTCGGCGGCATCGTCGACCTGATCGCGGAGGGCGTCATCTCGGGCAAGATCGCCAAGGACCTGTTCGAGATCGTCTACACCGAAGGCGGCGACCCGCGGCAGATCGTGGAAAGCCGTGGCATGAAGCAGGTCACGGATACCGGCGCAATCGAGAAGGCGATCGACGAGATCATCGCGTCCAACCCCGAGAAGGTCGAGCAGGCGAAGGCCAAGCCGACGCTGCTCGGCTGGTTTGTCGGCCAGGTGATGAAATCGACGGGCGGCAAGGCGAACCCGCAGGCCGTGAATGACCTTCTCCGGTCGAAGCTCGGGATCGAATAAACCTTGAACGAAGGCGGGCTCATGACAATCGGTGACCTGCGGCTTCGCGCGGCAAGCAATGACGATTCGCAGGATCTGTTCGGGCTGCTGTCGCTGTGCTTTGCGGATTATCCGGGCTGCTTCGTCGACCCGCACGACGACCTGACGGATCTTCGCTCACCCGCGCAGTCGTTCGCAAAGAATGGCGGCGCGTTCTGGGTGCTCGACGACGAGCGGGGACGCGTCTGCGCCTGCGTGGCGGTCGATTTTCCGCAAGACGGCATCGCCGAATTACACCGGCTCTACGTGCGGCCAGACCAGCGCCAGCGCGGATTGGGCAGCAAGCTCGTGTCGCATGTGGAGAGCTTCGCGCGTCGGAAAGGTGCGCGGCATCTCTTCTTCTGGTCGGACACCCGCTTCAGCGCGGCGCACCGGATGTATCAGCGGCTAGGCTACAATCAGGTCGACGGCGAGCGTCCACTGGGCGACATTTCCAACACGATGGAAGTTCGGTTCGAGCGCACGCTCTGAGTTCTGGCGGATGCTCTAAGGAATCTCGTAGACCGAGAACTCGTCCTGCATGCCCCGCAAGGCCGTGCGCCGCTGGGTCGGATGGAGGTCGTGGCTTTCCATCAACCTGAAGGTCAGCGGATCTCCCACCACCGCTTCGGTCGCGTAGATGGCGTGCGATGTGGCAAGGTTCTGCACGCGCGATGCGATGTTCACCGTCTGGCCGAAATAATCCTGCCGATCGTTGAGCATCACCGCCAGGCACGGGCCTTCGTGGATGCCGATCTTGAGCAACAGATCTTCGCGACCATGCGCGTCGTTGAGCTTGCGCATCTCATCGCGCATCCGCAACGCGGCCGACACCGCATGATCCGGCGTCGGGAAGGTCGCCATGACCGCGTCGCCGATGGTCTTGACCACCGCCCCGGTTTCGGAGCCGACGATGTCGTGGAGCACACGAAAATGCTCCTTCACCAGATCGTAGGCCGCGAGATCCCCGACACGCTCGTAGAGCTGTGTCGAACCCTTCAAATCGGTGAACAGGAACGTCAGGCTGGTGATTTTCAGGCGCTGGTCGATGTCGAGCGTATCGGTGCGATAGAGGTCTCGGAACGTCTGGTTCGAGAGCAGCCGGTTCGCCGTCAGAAACGGTCTTCGCCGACCCAGCATCGCGTGGAGCTTGTCGCCCGCCACCCAGACAGCCGGCAACACACGCCTGGTCGTCCGGTTGTCGAGCGTCAGGCGCAAGGGACCAGGCTGCAACTCGATTGTCTGATGCTGCGCGTGCGCCTCGTTGAAGACCAGCGACAGGTTCTGGCGCTCCTTCGTCGGCTCGCCCTTCACGTCGATGAACTGCGCCGAATGGGTGATGGGGTCGAACACGATGACGAATTCGGCCGGAAGCTGGAGCGACAGAGATGCCCGTTCGCCCGCCGGCAATTCCATCGAATCGAGAACGATCTCCTCGACGATCTCCGCGAAGTCGTCGGGCAAATCGACTCCCGACCCCCAGAAGAACTGGCGCTCGTAATCCCACATCGGCAATGAATTCGGGGTCGTGGCCGGCGATCTTGCGAATGCGGGGCGTGACCGTGAAGGTCACCTCCACCATCTCGTCGAGGGTGGGCTCATAACCCGCGCCGCAGAGCGCGCAGCTATAGGAGGGTTGCTGGATCGTCTTGAGGCTGGAGCCGGCATCGAGCACGCCGCCGCAACCGGGGCAGAGCACGTTCCACGAGATCTCGAAGATGCCGAGCCGCGACGCGTGGAGAAAAGCCGCGATGGTGCGCTCTTCATCCAGGCCCTCCTTGCTGGCAAACGCAAGCGCGTTGATGCGATTGAGGGCAGCGTCCGGTGCGTCGCGCACCGCGCGCTCCATGGCATCGACAACCGGGCCGTCCGCCGATTGGCGGAGAATGGTGAAAAGCGCCTGCTCTGTCATGGGCCACCTCTGCGAGGTAACGAAGCCGCAACCAGCGGCATGCAGCCTCATAAGCGCAGAATGGGACATTTTGTGGTTGCGGCCCTCAGGCGACCCCGAACGCCTCCGCATAACGGTTGGCCATGCGCGTCTGCCACAAACAGAGAACCGGCGTGACCACGAGTTCGAAGAACAGCCCGCCGATCATGAAAAACGACGGCAGGCCCGTGAGCGCAAAGGCGGTGAGGCGCGCCAGCCCGCCGATCACGATAAGGAGGGTCAGAAGGCGGAAGCGGCCGGTATGGAGTTCGATGTTGGGCACGGTGCTCCAGAACAGGATGCCGACGCCGAGGAGCAGCCCCGACAGGAAGCGGAAATGGCTTTCCGCCGAGATGCTGACCCGGTCCCCGGTCAGCGCCTGCCCGAACAGCACCCCGTAAAGTCCGACCGCCACCGGAATGATCGCCACCAGCGCCACCACTTGCTGAAGACGCCGCCGCTCCTGCTGTAACTTAGGCATATTCACGCTCCCGCCTGCGGTGAGATTTTGATCCTTTCTGTCCAGAGATCAACACTTGGAGGAGAAAAGCAGAGGCAGATTGCCATTCAGGCGGTATGTACCTATATCTGTACATACATTTGAGGAGCGAAACGGTGTCCCACGTGACTTTCACCGAATTACGGACCAGCATGGCGAAGCATTTTGATCGCGTTGAGCAGGACCGTACCGAGCTTGTGGTCACCCGGCAAAATCACGAACCTGTCGTCCTGATGCCTTTAGCCGAACTCGTGGGGCTGCGAGAGACACTTCATCTGCTGAGTACACCAGCCAATGCCGAACAGCTGCTGCGGTCGGTCGCGCAACTCGATGCGGGGGCAGGTGAGGAGCGGCGCCTCATCGAGAAGTGAAGCTGGTTTTCTCATCTCTGGCGTGGGTCGATTACCTATTCTGGCAGGAAACCGATCCAGCTCTGTGCCGGCGGATCAACGACCTTATCAAGGACGCGTGTCGCTCGCCCTTCAACGGCATAGGAAAACCCGAGCCGCTGGCAGGTAACCTGAGAGGCTGGTGGTCCCGGCGGATCACGCGCGAACACCGGCTTGTCTATCGGGTGACCGAGACGGTGCCCGATCAGGCGCTGGAGATTGCGATGTGTCGATTCCATTATGGCGCATGAGCCGCGTTCGGCTAAACAACCCACCCATCCTTCGAGAACAACCCATGACCGATCTGCAAATCCGCGAAGCTCAGGCCGGCGACCTCGAGGCCATCATCAGGCTTCACCAGGAAGACGAATTGGGGGCGCATGGCGATGCGTGGAATGCTGAGAACCGCGCCGCCTACGAAAAGGCATTCGCGGCGATCGATCGCAGTCCCGATAATCGGCTTTTTGTGGCGTTACTCGATGGCGAAGTCGTCGGGACTTTTCAGCTGACCTTCATTCCCAACCTCACCGGCCGCGGTGCTTTGCGCACGAAGGTCGAAAGCGTGAAGGTGAAGGGCAGCCGGCGCTCGCATGGCATTGGCGCGCGTATGATGGAATTCGCCGCCGCCGAGGCCCGCGCAAGGGGCGCGAGCCTGTTGGAATTGACCTCAAACAAGGCTCGCAAGGATGCGCACCGGTTCTATGAGCGCATCGGCTATTTGAGATCGCACGAAGGATTTAAGAAGAAACTCTAGCGTCCCGCGCGGTCAAAGGCCGGCCTTTATCAGGCCTTCGGCGCTTTCATGCGGGCGTTGCACTGGCTCCAGAATTTCGGCCATTTCATCCCGGCCTCGACCTTGCCGCCGGCTTTCGCGTCTTTCCATTCGCCTCTGCATTTCGTCATGCGCTCGCGCGCGGCCATCTGGGCTGCGCTTGGTTCCTTTTTGGGTGTTGTCTCCATCGCGGCAAAAGCCGGGAATGCGCAGGAAAGCGCGAGTGCGCCAGCGATTGTGGAACGCAGAATGCTCTTGATCATGGGACTCTCCAGAAACGGCCGCAGGTGGAATTGGCTGTTCTACAGCTTCCAACGAAACACCATAACGTTCAAGAAGCGGAACCCGCTGAAATGCTCTGTCCACCGTTTCCGGTTTGAGGGCTTTGCGTCGGGAGACGGGCCGCTTTGCGCAAAGCGGGGGTGCCTTGCCGAAAACTTTGGCTTAGGCTCGCCCTCACGCGTCCCCCGCTGACCAGGAGAGACATGCTATGGCGGCTTCCGCCCAACACCCGATCGATCTGTATTACTGGCCGACCCCGAACGGTTGGAAGATCACCATCATGCTCGAGGAAGCCGGATTGCCGTACACGGTCCATCCGATCAACATCGGCAAGGGAGACCAGTTCAAGCCGGAATTCCTGGCGATCTCGCCCAACAACAAGATGCCGGCGATCGTCGATCCCAACGGTCCGGACGGCAAGCCGATCTCGGTCTTCGAATCCGGCGCCATCCTGCAATATCTCGGCCGGAAGACCGGCCAGTTCTATCCCGCCGACGAGCGCCGCCGCGTGGAGGTGGATCAATGGCTGTTCTGGCAGATGGGCGGCTTCGGCCCGATGCTCGGCCAGACCCATCATTTTCGAATCTACGCGCCCGAGAAACTTCCCTATGCCATCGACCGCTACACCAATGAGACCAATCGGCTCTATGGGGTGCTGAACAAGCGATTGGCGGATCGCCGCTTCGTCGCCGGCGAATATTCCATCGCCGACATGGCGATCGCACCCTGGGCCAAGTTGTGGGAGCGCCAGGGCCAGAACATCGAGGAATTTCCGAACGTGAAGCGCTGGCTCGGGGAAGTGCTCGATCGCCCGGCCGTGCAGCGCGCCATCGCGGTGGGAGCGGAAGACCGCGGTTCCAACGACATGAAGGATCCTGCCGTGCAGGCAGTGCTGTTTGGTCAGAAGGCGCGATAACGGTCTCGGGCGGCCGGAGGGGCGCCCGCTTTTTTCCGTCAGTTCGCTCTTGTCCAGACCTGGGAGCGGCAGATCAACCCGCCAAGAATGCAGCCGGTCAGTCTCATGGCTTCCCCTTCGAAAGTGGCCTTCCCGGCATATACCTTGCCATCACGGAAGTTGTAGAGCTGCCCGGTAAAGCCCTCTTCGGCAGGCTTGATGTCCCAAATCATCTGCAATCCGACGAGGCTTCGATTGCGCTTTGCCGGGTCGGGATTGTTGACGTCCTGCGTCTGTCCGATGACCGAAATGATCTTTCCGCAATAGCTGGAGCCGCATTTGGAGACTTGAACGCGGGTTCTGCCGGTCTCGCTCAGGTAAATTCCCCGGGGATCAGCGGATTGCGCCATCGCAGATGTGGCCAACAATGCGCCGATCGCCGTCAGGATCGCGGTTCGCATGGCCTTCTCCTTGGGGGGAATTCCAACGGAGAAAGCGGCCGGCCGTCAAGGGTTCCACATCCGGGCGACGTTGCAGGTTCGCAGATGCGAAAAGCAGCTTGAGGGCAGGGATGCGCACGGCTATAAGCGCGCACCTTCATTTTTCTCTTCTCAAGAGTGAGTTTTCATGGCCACCGAGCGCACATTTTCCATTATCAAGCCTGACGCAACCGAGCGGAACCTGACCGGTGCCGTCAATGCAGTCATCGAGAAGGCTGGTCTGCGCATCGTGGCGCAGAAACGCATTCTCATGAGCCGCCGCGAAGCCGAAACCTTCTACGCGGTCCATAAGGAACGCCCCTTCTTCGGCGAGCTGGTCGATTTCATGATCTCGGCCCCTGTCGTCGTCCAGGTGCTCGAAGGCGACAACGCCGTCGTCAAGTATCGCGAAATCATGGGAGCCACCAACCCGGAGAGCGCTGCCGAGGGCACGATCCGCAAGCTTTATGCCAAGTCGATCGGCGAGAATTCCGTCCACGGCTCCGACAGCCAGGACAACGCAAAGCTCGAGATCGCCCAGTTCTTCTCGGGCAACGAGATCGTCGGCTAAGGTTCAGCACGCCAACCTCGTAAAAGGCCGCCCTCGAGGGCGGCCTTTTCCGTTTCGGTTATGACGTCCGCTTGGGAATTTCGAGGCCGCGCTGAACCGCCGGGCGTGCCAGGCCGCGTTCCAGCCATGCCGGAACATGCGCGAGACTGTCGAAATCCACCAGCTCACGAGCCTCATAGAAGCCGATCAGGTTGCGGACCCAGCCGAGCAGCGACACATCCGCGATGGTGTAATCCGCGCCCATGATCCATTGGCGGCCGGCGAGCCGGGTGTCCAGCACGCCGAGCAACCGCTTGGTCTCGGCGCGATATCTTTCGAGAGGCCGCTTGTCCTCGATCTCCCGGCCGGCGAATTTGTTGAAATAACCGAGCTGGCCGAACATCGGCCCGACCGCCGCCATCTGAAAAAACACCCACTGGATGGTCTCGTAGCGCAGAGCGGCGTCCGTGGGCAGGAGCTTGCCGGTTTTCTCCGCCAGATAGAGAAGGATCGCGCCGGATTCGAAAAGTGCGAGCGGCGCTCCATTCGGGCCATCCGGATCGAGGATCGCGGGGATCTTGCCGTTCGGGTTCAACGACAGGAATTCCGGCGTCCAGGTTTCGTTCTTGCCGATCTCGATCGCATGCACCTCATAGGGAAGGCCGATCTCCTCGAGCATGATGGAAACCTTCACGCCATTCGGCGTCGGCCAGGAATAGAGCTGAAGGCGATCGGGATGGCGGGCCGGCCAGCGTCCCAAGATCGGAAATGAGGAGAGGTTTGTCATGCAAGTCCTTGTTTGTTGTGCGGTTTAGCCGCTGGCAACACGGAGTTCGGACGGTTTCTTCGCCAAGTTTTAAGCTTCTTCGCAGGTTGCCCTTGACGGTGGACGAAGAGACTATTCTTAAATGCGGGCGTATCATTGCATCATGGAGTTCCGATGAGAACCGCCCTTCGCACGCTGTTCGCTGCCGCAGTCCTGACTGTGTCCGCCACCGCCGTGTTCGCCTCCGCGTCCAATACGCCCACCAATTATCAGCCCGATCCCGCGCTCAAGACGGAGAGTGTTGGCCAGTTGCAGGCTCGCATCCGTCAGGCCTGTGGTGTCACGCAGGCCAAGATCCAGGGTGTCAGCGCGACCTCGCTGATCGCGCAAATGTGACTGTTATGCGGGACGGACCCTGCGCGCCTTGAGCGCCGACGAGGTGCAGTCCTATCGCGATACCGGCGTGTTCAACGAAGCGGCGCGCGAACGAAGGCGCTGGCCTCTCTCGATTCCTGCAAGCTGCAGCGGCCGCGATGTAAGAACTGGCTCAGCCGGGGGATCGCAACGATCCGCCGGCGCTCCAACCTTCCGAGAAAACGACCCGGCCGTTTTCGAGCCGGGCGCTGCCGTCGCAGATCATCCGGAGCGCCTGCGGATAGAGCACATGCTCCTGCGCCAGAACTCTCCCGGCGAGATCCGCCGCCTTGTCGCCCGGAACCACGGGGATCGCGGCCTGCGCGACGATGGGCCCCGCATCGAGCTCCGGCACCACGAAATGCACCGTGCAGCCATGGACGAGGACGCCGGCGTCCAACGCCCGCTGGTGCGTATCGATGCCGCGAAAAAGCGGCAGCAGCGACGGGTGGATGTTGATCATCCGGCCGGCCCAGCTTTCGACGAACGCGTCGGTGAGGACGCGCATGAAACCTGCAAGGCAGATCAGGTCGATGGCGCGCGACCGAAGAGCGTCGTCGAGCGCCGCATCGAAGCTCGCGCGGTCAGGATAGGCCGTGTGATCGATCGCAAGCGCCTCGATTCCGGCCTCGCGCGCCAGGGCAAGCCCGCCCGCCTGTGGCCGGTTCGACAGCACCAGCGCGATCTCACCGGGAAAATCGGCTGCGCGCGCGGCCGCCATCAGTGACAGGCTGTTCGAGCCGCGACCCGAGATCAGGATGGCGATGCGCCGACGGGTCATGACAGCCTGAGACGTCCGGAAATTTGGACCTGCTCGCCGTTCTCATGCGCAATGGTCTCGCCGATGCGGACGGGATTTTCACCCGCTTCGCGCAGGCTCTGCATGACCGCGTCGACCCGATCGGGCGAGACGACGACGATCATGCCGATGCCGCAATTGAAGGTCCGCAGCATCTCCGCCTCGGCAACGCCGCCGGTACGCGCAAGCCAACCGAAAACCGGCGGAACCGGGATGGCGTCAACGTCGAGGCGCACGCCGACGCCCTCGGGAAGGACTCGCGGAATGTTGTCGGGAAATCCGCCGCCGGTGATATGCGCCAGCGCCTTGATGCCGTCGCCGGCTTTGAGGGCTGCGAGCAGCGGTTTCACATAGATCCGCGTCGGGTCGAGAAGCGCTTCGCCGAGACTGCGCCCAGCCGCGAAAGGCGCCGGGTCGGTCCAGGCGAGACCGGAGGCTTCCACGATGCGGCGGACCAGCGAGAAGCCATTGGAATGGACGCCGGAGGACGGCAGGCCGATCAGCACGTCGCCCACCCTGACGTCCTTCGGCAGCAGCGTTCCGCGTTCGGCGGCGCCTACCGCAAACCCTGCCAGATCGTAATCGCCACGAGCATAAAGGCCCGGCATTTCGGCCGTTTCGCCCCCGACCAGGGCGCAGCCGGCCTGCACGCAGCCATCGGCGATGCCACGCACGATGGCGACGCCGATCTCAGGGGTGAGCTTCCCGGTCGCGAAGTAATCGAGGAAAAACAGCGGCTCGGCGCCCTGAACGATGATGTCGTTGACGCACATTGCCACCAGGTCGATGCCGATCGTGTGATGGATTCCGGTGTCGATGGCGATCTTCACCTTCGTACCGACCCCATCGTTGGCGGCGACCAGGATCGGATCGCTGAAACCCGCCGCCTTGAGGTCGAACAATCCGCCGAACCCGCCAATTTCCGCGTCGGCGCCGGGTCTCCGGGTGGCGCGCACGAGTGGCTTGATCTCGTCCACCATGGCATTGCCGGCATCGATATCGACGCCCGCTTGCGCATAGGTCAGGCCGTTCGGCAATTTCTCGGTCATCACTCACCCCGTCCTCCCGCGGGGAGTAAGACGACCGCGATCCCGAGGCAAGGGAAAGTGCCTTCCCCGGGCAAGGGAAAGTTGGATTATTGTGGTTTTCAGGCGCCGCAGCCGCGTGCCAGGGTTGTCCAAGGGTAACGCCGAGCGCGGGGAGGGACCTGCCGCCTCTGCGCCTTGACCGTCGAACCCCCGGGTGCCTATCTCGGGGCGAGTTGCCGTGCAAAAAAGGTCCCGCGGAGGACAATCGGAAGTGATGAGACGATGACGCTCCAGCGGCAGGTGATTTTCTGGCTCGTGGCTCTTACCGTCGCGGTGCTTTTGCTCGCCGTCTTCCGCACCATCCTGCTGCCGTTCGTCGCAGGCTTTGCGCTCGCCTACATGCTCGACCCGCTGGCGGACCGGCTGCAACGGGTTGGCCTCGGGCGCCTCGGCGCCAGCCTCATCATCCTCGTCCTTTTCGTGCTCCTGTTCATCGTCGCCCTGATGGTGATCCTCCCGCTGCTCGGGCAGCAACTCGCCGAGTTCGTCGATCGTTTGCCGAGCTATGTGGCACGGCTTCAGCAATTGGCGGTGGAGCAGGGCGGGCCCCTGATCGAGCGGCTCGGCGGCTCGAAGGCGCTTGTCGAACATGCAGACGTCCGTCGGCAACCTGATTTCGCAGGGGATGGCGTGGACGGGCACGTTTCTGCAAGGGTTGTGGTCCGGCGGGCAGGCGCTGCTCGGCATCTTCTCCCTTCTCGTGGTGACGCCCGTCGTCGCGTTCTACATGCTCATCGATTGGGACCGGATGGTGGGCACGGTCGATTCCTGGATCCCGACGCGGCACCGGGACACCGTCCGCGCAATCGCCCGCGATATCGACAAGGCGATCGCCGGCTTCGTGCGCGGACAGGCGCTCGTCTGCGTCATTCTCGGCACGTTCTACGGAGTTGCGCTGTCGCTGCTCGGCTTGAATTTCGGCGCCATGATCGGCTTGACGTCGGGGATGCTGAGTTTCATCCCGTATGTGGGCTCGCTGACGGGGCTGATCCTCGCGATGGGCGTCGCGATCGTGCAATTCTGGCCCGACTGGACGATGATTATGGCGGCCCTCGGCATCTTCGTGTTCGGGCAGTTCGTCGAAGGCAATATCCTGTCGCCGAAGCTCGTCGGCGAAAGCGTCGGCCTGCACCCGGTCTGGCTCATGTTCGCGCTGCTGGCGTTCGGGTCGGTCTTCGGTTTCGTCGGGCTGCTTCTGGCCGTGCCGCTCGCAGCGGCCCTTGGCGTCGTCGCCCGCTTCGCGCTTCACCAATACCTGAGGAGCCCGCTGTATCGCGGCACCGATCCGGCCATCATCACCCCGAAGGTCGATATCGATGCGTGAGGTTCCGCGGCAGCTCGCATTCGATCTGCCCCTCGATCCGCGGTTCGGGCGCGAGGATTTCCTCGTCTCGCCGTCGAACGAGCAGGCCTATACGCGCGTCGAGAGCTGGCCCGACTGGAGCGACACAGTGCTGGTGCTCAGCGGTCCGCGCGGCAGCGGCAAGAGTCATCTGGCGGCAATCTGGGCGGCGACCGCTCACGCGTGGACAGTCGACGCGTTCGAGGTCGTTCCACAACAGGTCCCGCATCTC
The DNA here is from genome assembly GCA_963828985.1 of uncultured Alphaproteobacteria bacterium. Taxonomy (GTDB): domain Bacteria; phylum Pseudomonadota; class Alphaproteobacteria; order Rhizobiales; family Beijerinckiaceae; genus Microvirga. The sequence goes on along the minus strand of CAWHGT010000002.1, from coordinate 817,097 downwards.
GTCTCCGGAGGCGCGCTCGCCATCGAGGACGTCGACAGGTCGGACCGGGATGAATCCGCCTTGTTTCACCTGCTCAATCTGGCGCGCGAGAAGCGCGCCTTCGTGCTGCTCACATGCGAGAAACCGCCGGATCAATGGGGGCTGCGCACACCCGATCTGCTGTCCCGGCTGAGACTGGCGCCGAGCGTGTCGATCGGCGCTCCGGACGATGCACTGTTGAAGGCCGTGCTGGTGAAGCTCTTCGTCGACCGGCAACTCGTGGTCGATACCAGCGTTGTGGATTATATCGCGCTCAGGATCGAACGGTCGCTCGCCAAGGCCGATGAGCTCGTGAAAATCCTCGACAAGGAAGCGTTGAGCCGCGGCCGTCGCGTCTCGCGTGCGATCGCAGCAGAGATTCTCGGATCCTCTCAGGATATGGATGACATCGAGTGAAACCTCTCGCACCGCCACGGGGTGAAACGGTCACGAAACCCGCGCCGAAACGGGCCGCGCCGCCACGTAATACGACAGAGAGCGATGTGCGCGCCAACCTGGTGCTGGACAAAGCCGAGATCGTCAGCGAAACGCCGGCCCCGAAGGCGCCGCCCGATATCGAATTCGACGGCGCGGTCCTGCGGCAATTTCCACAGCGCTTCATCAACCGGGAATTGTCGTGGCTGCAATTCAACCGGCGCGTCCTCGAAGAAGCGTCCAACCGCAACCATCCGCTGCTCGAGCAATTGCGGTTCCTGTCGATTTCAGCCGGCAATCTCGACGAGTTCTTCATGGTGCGCGTCGCGGGATTGCGCGGCCAGGTACGGTCGGGCATCTCTGCGCCTTCGCAGGATGGGCTGACCCCCCAGGAGCAGTTGAGCCGCATCAGCGTTGCGGTCTCGCAGCTTGCCTCCGATCAGCAACGCCGCTGGCGTGAACTGAAGGACAGCCTGCTCGAGGAAGGCATCGTCCTCGTCGACGGGGGCACCGGCCTGACCAAGGCCGAGGCGTCGTGGCTGGAAGATTATTTCCTTAACCACGTCTTTCCCCTGCTGACGCCGCTTGCCGTCGATCCGGCCCACCCGTTTCCGTTCATTCCCAATCTCGGCGCTTCGATCGCACTGAAACTGGCGCGCCAAAGCGACGGCAAGGTGTTGAACGCGATGATCCGTCTGCCGTCGCGGGCCGATCGCTTCATCCGCCTGCCGGACTTCGCCGAAACCGGCGCGACGCGGTTCATCGCTCTGGAACAGGCAATCGGCCTTTACACGAGCAGGCTCTTTCCCGGTTACGACCTGCAAGGGCAGGGTGCATTTCGCGTCATACGCGACAGCGACCTTGAAATCGAAGAAGAGGCCGAAGACCTCGTGCGGTTGTTCGAATCCGCCCTCAAGCAGCGCAGGCGCGGAAGCGTGATCAGGCTTGAGGTCGAGGCGGCGATGCCCGAGGACCTGCGCCATTTCGTGGCCGAAGAATTGGAAATTTCCGGCGACGAGATGTTCGTCGGCGAAGGGATGTTGGGTCTCGACGAGCTCTCCCAATTGGTGGCGCTCGACCGGCCCGATCTGAAGTTCACGCCCTACAATGCCCGGTTCCCCGAGCGCATCAGGGAGCATAGCGGCGATTGTTTCGCGGCGATCCGCGAGAAGGATCTGATCGTCCACCACCCATACGAATCCTTTGACGCGGTGGTGCAGTTCTTGCGACAGGCAGCGCGGGATCCCAATGTCGTCGCGATCAAACAAACGCTCTACCGCACCTCATCGGAATCGCCCATCGTGGCGGCTTTGGCCGAGGCAGCCGAGGCCGGCAAGGCCGTGACGGCTCTGGTGGAACTGAAGGCTCGCTTCGACGAGGAGGCCAATATCCGCTGGGCACGCGACCTCGAGCGCGCGGGCGCGCAGGTGGTGTTCGGTTTCATCGAACTGAAGACGCATGCCAAGCTGTCGATGATCGTGCGGCGCGAAGGCGGCCAGCTCATCACCTATTGCCACGTGGGCACCGGCAATTACCATCCGATCACCGCGCGCATCTATACCGACCTGTCGTTCTTTACCGCCGATCCTGTGATCGGGCGCGATGTCGGGCGCATCTTCAACTATATCACGGGCTATGCGGAACCGGCCGCTCTCGAGCGAATGGCGGTGTCGCCGCTGACGCTGAAGAAGCGGCTGCTCGACCACATCGCCGAGGAAGTGGCGCATGCCAAGGCTGGAATGCCTGCCGCGATCTGGTGCAAGTGCAACGCGCTCGTCGACCAGGTCATCATCGATGCGCTCTACGATGCGAGCGCCGCTGGCGTGCAGGTCGATCTCATCGTGCGTGGCATCTGCTGCCTGCGGCCCGGCATCAAAGGGTTGTCGGAGAACATCCGCGTGAAGTCCATCGTCGGGCGTTTTCTCGAACACACGCGGATCTACGCGTTCGGAAACGGTGGCACTCTCCCGAACCCCAAGGCGCACGTGTACATCTCGTCCGCGGACCTGATGTCCCGCAACCTCGATCGGCGGGTGGAAGCCTTGTTGCCGATCCTCAATCCGACGGTTCACCAGCAGGTGCTCGAACAGATCATGTTGGCGAACCTTCTCGACAACGAACAGAGCTGGACCGTGTTGTCCGACGGCAGCAGCCAGCGGATCACGTTGGCGAAGGGGGAGGAGCCTTTCAACGCGCACAGGTATTTCATGACCAATCCAAGCCTGTCGGGCCGCGGCAAATCGCTGAAAACGTCGAGCCCCAAGGCACTGGCGAAACGCGGGCAGCGCTGAGATGCATCTTCTCAACAGACGCGAAGCTCAGGGACGCCTCAAAGTCGGCCAGCCGATCGCCATCATCGATATCGGCTCCAACTCGGTGCGTCTCGTGGCCTATGAGGGCCTCGTGCGGTCGTTGACGCCGATCTACAACGAGAAGGTGCTTTGCGGACTCGGTCGTCATGTGGCGACGACCGGTCGCCTCGACGAGGAGGCGGCAGCGCGCGCTCTTCGCGCACTCGCCCGCTTTCGCGTGCTCTGCCAGACCATGAATGTGTCGCATGTTTTCGTGCTGGCGACCGCTGCCGCGCGCGATGCCACGAACGGCTCGGCGTTTCTTGCGGCGGCCTCGGAGGCGTGCGGACAGGAGATCGCACTTTTGTCGGGCGCCGAGGAAGCGCAACTCTCCGCGATGGGCGTGCTCTCGGGCTTTCACGCGCCGGATGGCCTGGTCGGCGACATGGGCGGCGGCAGCCTCGAACTGGTCGACGTCAATCGCGAGAGCGTCGGTGAAGGCGTCACCATGCCGCTCGGTGGATTGGCGCTCCAGGACATGAGCGGTGGGTCGCTGAAAAAGGCTCAGAAGATCATTCGCGCCGCCCTTGAACGTGCACCCGAACACCTCGCGCGTCTCAATGGGCGGACGTTCTACGCAGTTGGCGGGACCTGGCGTGCGCTGGCGCGCCTTCATCAGGCTGCGACCGACTACCCGCTGCATGTGATGCACGCCTATACGATCGACCCGCGCGACAGCCTCGATTTCCTCCACCTCGTGGAAGAGGTCGACGCGAAAACGCTGAAGGACATCGAGAGCGTCTCCGAGGCGCGTCGCCCGCTGCTCGCTTACGGCGCGATCCTGCTGGAGGAGATTATACGACTTGGGCAACCGAGCGAGATCGCGATCTCGGCCTACGGCGTGCGTGAGGGCGTGCTGTATCAAAAGCTCGATGCTGCCACGCAACGGCGCGATCCGTTGATCTCGGCGACCGAGGATCTCAACCTGCTGCGATCCCGCTCGCCGGGCCATGCGGAGGAATTGTGGATCTGGACCAGCCAGTTCATCGATTCCGTCGGCCTGCCGGAGACCGAATCCGAACGGCGATTGCGTCACGCGGCGTGTCTCCTGGCGGATATCGGCTGGCGCGCGCACCCCGATTATCGCGGCGAGCAGAGCCTGAACCTGATCGCGTACGGTGCCTTCGCGGGGCTCGACCATCCCGGCCGCGCCTATCTGGCGCTGGCGATTTTCTTCCGGCACGAGGGCTTGTCGCCGGACAAGGTCGGCTCGCGGATCAAATCGCTCGCGGGTACGCGCCTGATGGAGCGGGCCCGCTTGCTCGCAGCGCTCATGCGCGTCGCCTATCCGGTTTCGGTCGCCATGGAGGGCGTGCTGCCGCACACGCCGCTGCTCCTGCGCGATCGCGCCGCAGTGTTGCGCTTGCCGAAATCCATGGCCGATCTTGCCAACGAACGATTGACCGGCCGGATGCGCGCCTTGGGAAAACTGACGAATCTTGAGGCATTGATCGAAATCGCCTGATACGATGCGACGCTGTCTCCGGCATCCCCTTGCGTAAGGGGAACATTAAGGTGTCGGGGCCGGTTTGTGTGTCCGGTTTTTGCTAAGCCTGGAGTGACCATGATCACGCTCAATCTCGCAGCCGTCGGAGAAGCAAAACGCTCCCACGAGCCTTATGAATTTCTTCTCGGTTCCAACATCCTCAAAGATGGCGTCGTTTCGGATCTCCGGCGAGACTTCCCCAACATCGCAAAGCCCGGTTATCTCACGGTTGACGACGTGGAGTTGCGCGGCAAGTTCAAGACGTTGATCGAAGAATTGGAGAGCCCGGAGCTGACCGAGGCCATGTCCCGCCAGTTCGGCATCGACCTCCATCCCTATCCCCGTCTCACCACCATCATGAAGCAGTCGCAGCCGAAATACGGCTCGATCCACACGGATGGGCCATCCAAGGTGATGACGATGCTCGTCTACATGAACGACGATTGGGGGAATGACGACGGCGGACGCCTGCGCGTGCTTTACGACGGCAAGAATTACGAGCCTTACGCCGCCGAGGTCCCCCCCACCATGGGCACGTTCTTTGCGTTTCTGCGCGGCGACAATTCCTGGCACGGTCACAGGCCGTTCGTGGGCGAGCGGCGCGTCGTCCAGATCGCGTGGGTCAAGAGCCAGGCCGATCTCGACCGGAAGCGGAAGAACAACAAGGTCGCGCAGTTCTTCAAGGGCATTTTCGGCCGATAGCCACGCCGATGCTGGCCGACGCCAAGCGATTGTTTGTTAAACCTACGTCTTTATCGTCCGGGAACTCCACATTCCCGGACGATCCATGACCATCGACATCAGGACCACAGCTTCCCGTATCGTGTACGAAAACCGGTGGATGAAAGTTCGCGAGGACAGCGTCGTCAGGCGTGACGGTTCGGCGGGCATCTACGGCGTTGTCGAGAAGCCGGATTTCGCGCTGATCGTGCCGATCCACCGCGGCATGATTCACCTCGTTGAGCAATACCGCTATCCGGTCAAAGGCCGCTTCTGGGAGTTTCCGCAGGGTTCGTGGGAGCAGGCCCCGACGAAGGATCCGCTCGACCTCGCGCGTGCCGAATTGCGCGAGGAGACGGGCCTTCTTGCCGGGCGCATGACCCATGTGGGCCATCTCTACGAGTGCTATGGCTACTCGACGCAAGGCTACGATATCTACCTCGCGCAGGATCTCGAGGCGGGCGAGGCCAGCCGGGAGCATGAGGAACAGGACATGATCTGCCGCGCTTTCCCGATCGCGGAGGTGAAGGACATGGTGCTCAACGGCATCATCAAGGACGCCGCCAGCGTCGCGGCTTTCGGGCTGCTGAGTTTGAAGGGGCTGATTTAGCCGATATTAAGCCAGCGTGACTGCGCGTAATGCAACCCGTCCGCGATCGAGGATCAGGCTGAGCCGGCCGTTCTTCAACGCCAGGGCCTTTTCGCCGAAAAGCTCGCGACGCCAGCCTTTCAGCGACGGCACATTGGCGGTGTCGCTTTCGGCGATGGCTTCCAGTTCGTCGACGGTGGCGACGATCTTCGGTGCGACGCCTTCCTCTTCGGCGACCGCTTTCAGCAGCACCTTCAGCAACTCCACCACAGCGCCGGCCGAGCCCCGTCCGCGGGAGCGCTCGAGCGCCGGAACGGTGGCGGGATCCCGCGCAAGGCCGCGCTCCACTGCCTCCAGGATATCGGCTCCCGTGCGAGAGCGCTCAAACCCGTTGGGAATGGAACGCAAGCGCCCGAGTGCTTCGACCGTGCGCGGCGCCGACACGGCGAGGTCGACCAGCGCGTCGTCCTTGAGGATGCGGCCGCGCGGAACGTCCCGGCTCTGCGCCTCGCGCTCGCGCCAGGACGCAATCTCCATCAGCACCGCGACCTCCTTCGGCTTGCGCAGGCGCCCGATGAGCCGCCGCCACGCATTCTCAGGATCGGCCTGATAGGTCTCGGGTGCGGACAAGACCGCCATTTCCTCGCTCAGCCAGGCGACCCGGCCACTCTTTTCCAGCTGCTGCAGAAGCTCCTGATAGACCGTCACCAGATAGGTGACGTCGGACAGCGCGTAGGTCAGCTGGGCATCGGTGAGCGGCCGACGCGACCAATCGGTGAAACGGGATGATTTATCGACGCGCGCCTTTGCCAGGTCATTGACAAGCTGCTCGTACGATACCGAGTTGCCGTAGCCGCAGACCATGGCGGCGATCTGGGTGTCGAACAGGGGCGCGGGCACGATCTGGCCGATATTCCAGACGATCTCGAGATCCTGCCGCGCCGAATGGAAGACCTTGGTGACGGCAGGGTCGGCCATCAGCGCCAGAAACGGATCGAGACTCAGGCCCTCGGCGAGAGGATCGACGAGGAACGCGTCCGCGGGGTCGGGTCCGGCCATCTGGATGAGGCAGAGCTTGGGGTAATAGGTCGTCTCGCGCAGGAATTCCGTATCGACCGTCACGAACGGGTGGGCTGCGAGGCGGGCACAAGCTGCCGCGAGGGCATCGGTGGATGTAATCAGGTCCATGGAAAACGCTTTTAGCCGAAGCCGCGTCATCCTGCGACCGGTCTTTTGGGCGGAAAAACCCTTCTCACCGGCAATTTTTGCCCATTCAGGCAGCGCCGAGTGCGCTTTTGGGACTACGCGTTTCCCGGGTCATGAGATCGGGGCCTGGCGCGACTCGTCCCTCAGTCAGCAAAATCGTCCGGTCGGCTGCCCTGATGGTGTCGGGGCGGTGGGCAATGACCACGCGGGTGATCCGAAGGGTCGCCAGGGCGCGGTTGACCTCCCGCTCCTTGTCGAGGTCGAGGCTCGAAGTGCCCTCATCCATGAACAGGATGCGCGGGCGGCGATAGAGCGCGCGGGCGAGGAGCACGCGCTGACGCTGGCCACCCGAGAGCGTCGTTCCCATGTCGCCCACCAGGGTGGCGTAATTCATCGGCATGGCCATAATCTCTTTGTCGATGCCGGCGTGGCCTGCGCATTCGCGGATCCATTCGAGATCCGGCTGTGCGTCGAAGAACGTGATGTTCTCCGCAAGGCTCCCGGATAGCAGGTTGTCGTCCTGCATGACGACGCCGATCTGCGAGCGAAACGCCTGCAGTCCCAGATGATCGAGCGGCACGTTGTCGATCAGCACGCTGCCGGTTTTCGGTTTGAATAGCCCGAGCATGATCTTGAGAAGCGTAGTCTTGCCGCCGCCGGAAGGGCCGGTGATGGCGACGAATTCGCCAGGCTCGATGTGGAAATTGACGCCGGACAGCGTTTCGGGCTCCGTCTCGGCATAGCGGAAGGTGATGTCGCGCAGCGTGATCGCGCCCTCTATACGCCGCTCGATCATCGCCTCCCGGCGATAGCCGGGTTCCTGCTCGGTCAGCGCGATATCGGAGAGACGGGACAGGTATAGATCAAGCATTCGATACTGGATGCCCATCTCGATGAGGTTGGTGGCCTTGCTGAGAAATTGCTCCTTGTAGGCCAGGAACGCGTAGAGCATCCCGACGCTCATGTCCGAGGAGATGACGGCGCGTGCGCCGAGATAGATCACGACGATATTTTCGAGACCATAGATGAGCTGGTTTGCGGTGCTGAAGCCGATCGACAGCCGCTGTTGGTCGATACCGCGATTGATCACATCCGCATGTCGATTTTGCCAGAGCGCCTCGCGGTCGGATTCCCGGCCGAAGATCTTGATGCTTTGAATGGCCCTCGCGGTCTCCATGAACACCGTCGCCTCCTTCGCCGAAGCTTCGATCACTTCCTCCTGTTTCTCACGGAAGATTCCATAAGTGGCGAGCCTGAGCATGGCGTAGAGCATCAGCGCGGCCATCACCGCCAACGACAAAGGCGGGCTATAGACGAGGATCATGATCAGGGTCAGCAGGGCCATGATGCCGTCGACAACGGCTTCGATCAGCCCTTGCGAGAAAAGATGCTGGATCGGTCCCGTCGCACCGAAACGCGAGACGATATCGCCGATGTGGCGCTTTGCGAACCATTCCAGCGGCAGGCGCACGAGGTGATTGAACAGGTTCGCGCTCATCTGGAAATTCAGCGCGTTGCCGAGAAACATCAGTACCTGCGAACGCAACCACGTGGCGCCGATATTGATAAGCAGCAGAAGAGCGAATCCGATCGCCAATGCGGTCAGCAGATTGCCGTCCGATTTCATGATGGCGTCGTCGACGACAAGCTGCATGTAGAACGGGCTGGCAAGCATCAGCAGCTGCAAGATCAGCGAAAGTGTCAGAGCCTGCCCGATCGCGCGATTCATGCCCTTGAGGCGTCCCCAGAAGGCCGAGAGCGCCAGTTTGGCGGTTTCCTGCTTTTTCTTGAAGGCGCCGGTTGGGATCAACTCTAGCGCAATTCCGGTAAAGTGCCGCGAGACTTCATCCAGGGTGAGCTTTCTGACGCCGAAAGCCGGATCATGGATCACGATCCGGTTGCCTTTGACCTCTTTCAGGACAACGAAGTGATCCATATCCCAATGGAGGATGCAGGGCGTCTTGATGTCCTTGAGACGCTCAGGCTCCAGCCGCAAGCCGCGGCCTGTCATGTCAAGGCGTTGCGCCAGCGTCAGCACGTCCTTGAGGGTCATGCCTTTCATCGAAATCGAGAACTTCCGCCGAAGCGTGATAAGATCCGTGTCGTGGCCGTGGAAGGTCGCCACCATCGCAAGGCATGCGAGCCCGCATTCCGCAGCCTCGGACTGCAACGCGACGGAAAGGCGCGAGCCGCCGGAAAAATTGATCTTGTCGAGAAGATTCACATCCGCCCCCGCGCGCTGATCAGGGGGTTCAACAGCCACGCGATCAGAGAGCGCTGCTCAAGGGTGATGTCGGCCTGCAGGCTCATGTCCGGTTGCAGGGGGATGGCCTGTCCGTAAGCGGCGACGGTCTGGCGATCGAGCCGCACGGTCACGCGATAGGCAGGCTCCTTCAGCGCGACCGCGCCAAGAATTTCGTTAGGCGCCAACACGGTTTGCGAAACCGTGTCGATGACGCCTTGCTGTGTGCCGAAATGTTGGAAAGGAAACGCATCGATCATGAGTTTTACGCGCTGACCGGGCTTAACGAACCCGATGGCGCGGCTAGGCACGAACAATTCGGCCTTAAGCTCTGCGCCCTCAGGCACGATCGTCAGCAGAGGGCGGCTTGCATCGACCATCTGCCCGCGATTGATCTGCATGGCGGTGACGCGTCCGTTGACGGGCGAGCGCAGAACCTGCGCGCCACGCGCGGCGGCTTCCGCTCGCTCGCGCTCGCGGTCCGCGAGGCTGAGACGCAGTTGAGACAGCCGTTCATTTTGCAGCACCGGAAGCTGCTCGCGCTGCAACCGCGACTGCTCCAGGTCCCTTTCCGTCACAGCGAACTGCCTGTCCAGGTCGGCAAGGCTCTGGCGGCTGGCGAGATGAATGCCTTCCTGCTCCTGCAGAGCGACCTTTGTGACGCTGCCTCTCTGGTAGAGGCTGGCAAGTGCGCTCTGGCGCTCTCGCGCCCAACCGATCCTTTCGACCTGAAGGGCACGCTGGGACGCGATCGCATCTCGCTGCGCTTTCACGGTCTCGATCGAGGCGTCGAGCCGGACGATTTCATTGGCGATCCGGGTGGGTTCAGAATCGATCTGCTGCGAGATCAGCTGGATCTGCGCGTCGAGGCTCGCCATCAAAGCGGTGGCCAACGTGCCCCCGCTTTCGAGGCCTTGTTGCGAATCGATCGTGAAAAGAGTTTGGCCCGCCGCGACGTGGTCGCCTTCGGCAACATGCAGGTCCGTCACAACGCCGCTCGTGCGACCCGATAGTCGGACAATTCCTGTCGTCGAGATCAGGGCGCCGCTGGCCGTCTCCTTACGGGCGTAGCCGGCGGTTGCGACGAACGTCGCCAACGCCAGAAAGGCGGCGACGAAAAATCCTCCAAGTACGTGCCAGCCGATCGGCGCAGCCGGCATCGATGCAGCAGTCTTTTCTGCTCGGGCCGAGACTTCCTTGCGAAAGAAATGCTCAGTCAAAGCGAAACCCTCTAATGGCGGCAGCATGGTGGAAAACAATATTACACAATAATGTTACATAACGAGATCTATGGGGTCATGGCAATCAATTTTTGATTGCGTCTAGCACCGATGAAAACGGATGTCGGTTATCAATCATTACAATTGAACGGCAGGATTCGCTTACGATGTCGACTAGCTGCACCGGAAAGTTGAAAGAGCAGTCTCACGCCATGGATTGTCTATCTCGGCACGTAAAAAAATGGGCCCGACAAAGCGCTTCATCGCATAGAAGAATATTGCAAGATCGCAAATTCCATGAAGAGAAGATGCCGCCGCAAAGGTAAAATCCCTTCTTTATCAAGAATTGCGTTTGCATTTTTGCAAGTGAAAAAGCCTCATCATCGAAATAGTTCGCATTTAAACTAAAGGTTGATTGTCATGAACGTTGTATCGTTGTCTGCTGAATATGCCGAGCCGACGTCAAAGAGTTTCAAGAGATGCCGGCGGGACCAGGAGATGACCATGACGACATCAGCGATTACGAGCTTACGGGATGACGACCTGCGGTTGGCATCCGGCGGTGCGACGACTGAAGACCAACTTTTATGGGAAGCTTATCTCCGGGGAGGGGCGATGCCGCCTCGAAAAGGTGACACTTACGGCACGATTGCGACCATAAACTTTCCCGAACGGCGTGCTCCCCCGCCGCCGCCCAAAAAAGGTGGCAAGAAGTAATCCATCTCATATGTCAGTTTCCTCCCCTGGCAGTTGTTGCCAGGGGAATGGCGCATTCGCGTATCATCATAATTGACTGGCATTTTTCCAAGCCAAACCCGGGATGATGTCACCGCCAGATGGCTTGCGGATTGTTCCGATCCGGCCTCACATAACGGCCGTGGGCGATGATTTCCCCCTTCCGCCTTGACATCTCCCAGCCGCCATGAATGGTGCCGGATCATTGCTCCGATCAGGCTCATTCAGCAGGCCCTCATGTCCTCCGCCTCTTCCACGCCCGTCCCCGCCGCGCCCATGCATCGCTACCGTTCGCACACCTGCGGCGCGCTCCGCGAAACCGATGTCGGCGGGGTTGCCCGCCTGTCGGGCTGGTGTCACCGCATCCGTGACCATGGCGGCGTGCTTTTCATCGACCTGCGCGACCACTACGGCATGACGCAATGCGTGATCGACCCGGATTCGCCGGCTTTCAAGCTTGCCGAGACGGCGCGGTCCGAATGGGTGATCCGGGTCGACGGGAAAGTTCGCAAGCGCCCGGCCGGCACCGAGAACCCCGACCTGCCGACCGGCATGATCGAGCTCTACATCACCGAGATCGAGGTGCTGGGTCCGGCTGACGAATTGCCGATGCCGGTCTTCGGCGATCAGGAATATCCCGAAGAGACGCGCCTTCGGTACCGCTACCTCGACCTGCGCCGCGAGAAACTGCACCAGAACATCATGAAACGCGGCGCCATCATCGACGGCATTCGCCGCCGCATGAAGGAGAGCGCGTTCTTCGAGTTCACGACCCCGATCCTGACCGCCTCCTCGCCTGAAGGTGCGCGCGACTTCCTCGTGCCGTCGCGGCTGCATCCGGGCAAGTTCTACGCCCTGCCGCAGGCGCCGCAGCAGTTCAAGCAGCTCATCATGATCTCGGGCTTCGACCGTTATTTCCAGATCGCGCCCTGTTTCCGCGACGAGGACCCGCGCGCCGATCGCCTGCCGGGCGAGTTCTACCAGATCGACGTGGAGATGAGCTTTGTCACGCAGGAGGACGTGTTCCAGACCATGGAACCGGTCATCCGCGACACCTTCCGGGAATTCGCCGAGGGCAAGCCGGTCACCGATGTGTTCCCGCGCATCAAGTATTTCGACTCGCTTTTGAAGTACGGCACCGACAAGCCGGATCTGCGCAACCCGCTCATCATCGCCGATGTATCGGATGAGTTCGCGCGCGACGAAGTGACGTTCAACGCGTTCAAGAACGTCATCAAGTCCGGTGGCGTGGTGCGCGCGATTCCCGCGACCGGTGCTGCCTCGCAGCCGCGGTCGTTCTTCGACAAGCTCAACGAATGGGCGCGCACCGAGGGCGCTCCGGGCCTGGGCTATGTGGTGTTCGAAGACGAGGGCGGAAAGATCGTCGGCAAAGGGCCGATCGCCAAGTTCATACCGGACGAGGTTCAGGCGGCAATCCGCGAAAAGGCGGGGCTGAAAGCCGGCGACGCCGTGTTCTTCTCGGCCGGCACCGAGGACAAGGCCGCCTCGCTTGCCGGCAAGGCACGCGTGCGTATCGGTGACGAGCTCGGGCTTGGCGACAAGAACCAGTTCGCTTTCGCGTGGATCGTCGATTTCCCGCAATACGAGTGGAACGAGGACGAAAAGAAGATCGACTTCTCGCATAACCCGTTCTCGATGGCGAACCTCGACGACGAGGCCTTCATGGCGCTCGATCCGTCGGACAAGGAGCGGATCCTCAAGATCACCGCTCTCCAATACGACATGGTCTGCAACGGCTACGAGCTCGCCTCCGGCAGCATCCGCAATCATCGTCCCGACAGGATGGTGAAGGCCTTCGAAATCGCGGGCTACGGCGAGGCCGAAGTCAAGGAGCAGTTTGGCGGCATGTATCGCGCGTTCCATTACGGCGCTCCGCCGCACGGCGGCATGGCGGCGGGTATCGACCGCATCGTGATGCTGCTCTGCGGCGCGGTGAACCTGCGCGAGATCACCCTGTTCCCGATGAACCAGCGTGCCGAAGACCTGCTGCTCGGAGCGCCGTCCGATGTGTCGCCCAAGCAGCTTCGCGAATTGCACATTCGTCTGAACCTGCAGGAGAAATGATCCCCGCGACGGCCATCGTGGTGACGTTCGACAGCGCTCATGCGCTGCCGGATTGTCTCGATGCGTTGCGGGCGGACGACGTTCCGGTCATCGTGGTCGATAACGGCTCGCTCGACGACACCGTCGCAATCGCGGAAAAGCGCGGAGCCACCATCGTGCGCAATCTGCGCAACGAAGGTTATGGCCGCGCCAATAATGCAGGCGCGCGCGCCGCCGCAAGCGAGTTCCTGCTCGTCGTCAATCCCGATGTCGTCGTTGGGAAAGGCGCGGTTACGGCTTTGATCGACGCGGCGCGGCGTTATCCCGATGCGGGTCTTCTCGCGCCTCGGATCGTGGAACCGAGCGGGCGCGTGTTCTTCCAGCCGCGCTCGCTATTGGCCTCCACCCTGACGAACCCCCGCGGCAAGCTTGCGGTGCCGGACGGCGAGGCCTGCGCGCCGTTCTTCTCCGGCGCCTGTTTCCTCGTCCGTCGCGAACTCTTTCTGCGCCTCGGCGGCTTCGATCAAAACATTTTTCTGTTCTACGAGGACGACGATCTCTGCCGCCGCATCGCGGATAGCGGCGCGTCCCTCATCTACGTCCCGCAGGCCGTGGTGCGGCATGGACGCGGACGGTCGAGCGGGCCGAAGCCCGGCCGCATCTTCAAAGCTCGCTGGCATCAAGCCTGGTCGCGCGCCTATGTGAGCCGGAAATACGGATTGGCCGCGCCAGCTCTGGGGATGTTCCTCGTCAATGGTGTGAAGGCCGTCGGTGCATGCCTGACCCTCAGGCGCGGTCTCATCGAGCGCTACGCGGGTTCCGCCGCCGGCGCGTTCGCGGTCCTGCGCGGCAAGAGCGCGCTCGAGCGCGAAGGTTTGTCGTAGCCGGCCATGGCGCCGAGAGGTTGTTCACGTCGATTGCGCGCGCAACACCTTCACGGCCGCGATGAGCTCCGGAATGCGATCGCTCTGAAGAAGCGGAATGAGGGACGCGATCCGCTCGCGCGGTAGATCCCACCAACGGACTTCCAGTAGCGCCGCCACGAGTTTCTCGTCGAACCGAAAGCGGATCACTTTCGCGGGGTTCCCGCCCACGATGGCATAGGGCGGCACGTCCCGCGTGACGAGAGCATGGGCCGCCACCACGGCGCCGTGCCCGATCGTGACGCCCGACAGGATCACGGCGCCGGAACCCAGCCACACGTCATGCCCTATGGTCACGTCCCCGCGCGAGCCGTGGTAATCCTCGCGTGTCGGGCGCGGATGGCCAGAGCGCGGGCAGGGCGGAGAACGGGTAGGTGGTGCCCCAATCGACGCGATGGTTTCCCCCCAGCAGGATCTCGACCTTGTCGGCGATCGAGCAAAAACGCCCGATCGTCAGTTTCCTTCCCGATTGCGGGAAACGCACCTTCGGTCGGCCATAGCTGAACGCGCCGATGTCGAAACCGTAGCGTTTCGCCAGCGCGGCGAGGTGAAGGTCGGTCTGGTTGTGGGGATTGCGCCAGTTCTTCAGGCGGTGCCGGAGGCTCATCGGGTCAGCACCGACTGCGCGAACGGCGTTGACGGCAGGGGGCCGGGCGCGCACAAGGACCTAACCAACGAACAATGACGAGCGTGAGGAGCGTTTGGGATGGCTGACAACATCTCGGAAGATCTAAAGCAGGGAGCGCTCTTCTACCACCGCTATCCGCGTCCCGGAAAGCTCGAGATTCAGCCGACCAAACCCCTCGGCAACCAACGCGACCTCGCTCTCGCCTATTCGCCGGGCGTCGCGGCCCCTTGCGAGGCCATCGCGGCCGACCCGGCGGAGGCGGCCAACCTCACGGCGCGCCAGAACCTCGTCGCGGTCATCACCAACGGCACCGCCGTGCTGGGCCTGGGCAACATCGGCCCGCTCGCCTCAAAGCCCGTGATGGAGGGCAAGGCGGTGCTGTTCAAGAAGTTCTCCGGCATCGACGTCTTCGACATCGAGATCGACGAATTGAACGTCGACAAGCTCGTGGACGTGATCGCCGCGCTGGAGCCGACCTTCGGCGGCATCAACCTCGAAGACATCAAGGCGCCGGAATGCTTCGAGGTCGAGGAACGCCTGAAGGCCCGCATGGCCATTCCGGTGTTTCACGACGACCAGCACGGAACGGCCATCATCGTTGGCGCGGCGGTGACCAACGCGCTCGAACTGGCCGGCAAGCGCATCGAGGATGTGAAGATCGTGACCTCCGGGGCAGGGGCCGCGGCGCTCGCCTGCCTCAACCTCCTCGTGTCGCTCGGCGCGCGGCGTGAAAACATCTGGGTGTCCGACATCGAAGGCGTCGTCCATGACGGGCGCAACGAACTCATGGACCGCTGGAAATCGGCCTATGCGCAGAAGACCGACGCGCGCACGCTGTCCGACATCATCGACAATGCCGATGTCTTCCTCGGCGTCTCTGCGGGCGGTGTTCTGAAGCCGGAGCTCCTGGCCCGAATGGCGCCCCAGCCGCTCATCATGGCGCTGGCCAATCCCTATCCGGAAATCATGCCCGAGGAGGCAGAGGCCGCGCGTCCAGACGCGATGATCTGCACCGGCCGGTCGGATTATCCGAACCAGGTCAACAACGTCCTGTGCTTCCCCTACATCTTTCGCGGCGCGCTCGATGTGGGCGCGACCACCATCAACGAGGAAATGAAGGCTGCGGCCGTGAAGGCGATCGCGGGTCTCGCACGCGAAGCGCCGTCCGAAGTGGTGGCCCGCGCTTACGGCGGCGAGGCGCATCCTTTCGGCAAGAAGTCGCTGATTCCGAGCCCGTTCGATCCCCGGCTGATCCTGCGCATTGCTCCCGCGGTGGCGAAGGCCGCCATGGATTCGGGCGTCGCGAAGACCCCGCTGGAGGATCTCGAGGCTTACACGGAATCGCTGACGCGCTTCGTGTTCCGCTCCGGCTTCATCATGAAGCCGTTGTTCTCGCAGGCGAAGTCGAACCCCAAACGGGTGATCTACGCCGAGGGCGAGGACGAGCGGGTCTTGCGCGCCGTGCAGGTGATCGTCGAGGAAGGCATCGCCAAACCCAGCCTGATCGGCCGTCCCAACGTGGTCGAGGCGCGCATCAAGCGCTATGGTCTCGGGCTGGAAATCGGTCGCGATTTCGATCTGGTGAATCCGGAGGACGATCCGCGCTATCGCGATTACGTCGCGACCTACGTGGAAGCCGCTGTCCGCAAGGGCATCACGCCCGATGCGGCCAAAACCCTGGTGCGCACCAACAACACGGTGATCGGCGCGCTTGCGGTGCGTCGCGGCGATGCGGACGCGCTCATCTGCGGGCTCGAGGGCCGGTTTGAATCGCGCCTGAAACACATCAAGGACATTATCGGCTTGTCGCCCGGTGTGCATGAGATGGCGGCGCTTTCGCTCGTCATCACCCCCAAGGGCGCTTATTTCCTGGCCGACACCCATGTGCAGCCGGACCCGAATGCGGAGGAAATCGCCGACATGACGATTGCCTGCGCGAGCCACGTGCGGAGGTTCGGCCTCGAGCCCAAGATCGCACTTCTGTCGCACGCGGATTTCGGCGCGGCCAACACCCGTTCGGCGCGCAAGATGCGCGATGCGCTGGCGCTGATTCAGGAGCGCGCACCGGAGCTGGAAGTGGATGGCGAAATGCAGGCCGACGCTGCTTTGTCGGAAATGATCCGCGAGAAGGTGAACCCGGAATCGCGCCTGAAGGGCGAGGCGAACGTGCTCATCATGCCGAACCTCGACGCCGCCAACATCGCGTTTCAGTTCTCGAAGATCCTGGCCGATGCGCTACCCGTTGGGCCGATCCTGATCGGGCCCGCCAAACCTGCCCATGTGCTGATTCCATCAGTAACGGCGCGGGGGATCGTCAACCTCACGGCTATTGCGGTGGTGGAGGCCCAGGCTCTGGAGGAGGGCCGCGCCGCAGCCCATCTCACAGCGGGAATTTAGACCGCGTCACTCGGCGGTTGCAGTGACTTCGAGCTTTTCCAGGATCTTCTTGGGGTCCTGAGTGGCCAGCAGCTCCAGCAAGGTGATGCCGGAGGGGGAGCGCGGGGTGACGCGCAAGGTGAGATTGCGCGGCTCCTTGATGTAATCGACCACGCTGCGCGTGATGGTGTTGGCGGATTGTGAGGTTCCCAGCATGCTGACGCCCACGATGGCAGCGCCTTCGGCGTAGAAACTCCGCAACTTGGCGGGCGTCGTGTTTTGGTCCCGGGCAGCTTTGGCAAGAACGCGGTCGAGAAGCTCCCGGGCGTCCTCGACGTGCAGCGTTACGGATTTCGCCCTGGCCGACAAAGCCGCCGCGGCGGCTGCTCCCTTGTCGGCGCTGAACGCCTCGCTCGTGACGTTCCCCAGCAACGCGGTGACCGAGATCTTGCCCATCTCGCGCCCAGCGATCGACAACTCGGTAATCGCAACCTCTTCGTTCTGGGGATTCCAGTTGAGCGCCACGGCAAGCGAGGTGTCGATGGCTTCATATCCGAGCGCGCGCATTTCGCGCGCCCAATCTTCCGTGTCGCCCGCAGGAAGCGAAAGAGAAAGGCCGTTCCACGCCAGCCTGATATTGGTCGGTGCGCCATTGACGGGCTTATCGGCTGTGAACTCAAAATCTTTCAGTCCCGCTTTCACGGGCTTCGATGCACGCGGCAAATCGATTTGCACGCCGGACTGGCGATATGTACCCACCACCGGGATAAGGCTGCGCCAATCGGCGGCTGAAAAATCCGCCAGCGCTTTTCCCTGAAGTCTCTTCACACTCTCGATCGTGGGTTCCAAAGAGAAGCCCGTAAGGCTCGTGCTTGCCACTGAGATCCGGCCTTCAGGGGAGTCGAGGGCGAAGCCGTCCACGCGCATATCGGCGGGCGCGGATGCGCTCGCGGCCGTATAGGCCATACGGTCGATATTGACGGTTCCGAGGGTCGACTTGTCGTCGCCCGAGAGCTCGGCGTTTACGTCCGTGACTTCAGCGAGACCGACGCGGAACGAGCCCAGAACGTCCGCCAGCACTTCGATCGCGCGCCTGCTTTCGCCCTCGCTATGTTTCTCGCCACGGCCGAAATCGGACAGAAAGGCCGTTATGTCGGCCGGCGATTCCCTCGTCGGCCGACCCATGATGTCGCGGCCCGAGAAGCGGCCGAACCTGATTCTTGCCTTGTTCGCAGGTTCGAGAATTTCAAAGTTCTCGATTGCGACCGCACCGTAGAGCCGTGACCACGGCTCATCGGGTTGCGTCGCGCGAACCTCCTGAAGGCGAGCCAGCGCCGCCAGATCCACATCGCCGAGGGATATCCCGGCCGAACTGAAAGGGGCCGTCCGTTGGTTTTTTCCATCGACGATCTCGCCCGTCATGGATTGCGCAACGGCTTCCTTGAGCTTTCCGCCGACCAAGTCTTTGAGGGTTACCTGCTGGTACGTTTCGTTACGTATCTGGTCGCCGACTTTTGTCGTGACATTCAACTCTGGAATCGCGACGGTCCTGGCACCGACGCGTCCGATGCGCACCGACAGCGGCTCGCTCGCGGTGGGAGACAGAAGAGCGTCGAGATCGGCTCGCGATCCGGAGAGGCCCGCGACCTCAACGCGCTTGGCCTCGAAGAGGGTGCTGCCAAGGGTCAGGCGGACATTCTCGAGCGTCAGCGCCTGGGCGTCCTGGGCAAGGGCGGCGCTCCAGAAGGGAACCTTTACGGCACCGACCTCAATGGTGTCGCCAGAAAGATCGCGGAGGACGTTGATTTGTACTTGCGAGACTGCGAGTCCCGCGAAAAGGACAAATCCGCCGACGACGACCTGACGAACGCGATTCATGCGGCCTCACCTGAGATTAACCCGCCGGTGGTAACGCCAGGCGGGTGATTTCCTCGCCTGTCCGTCGGCGATCTACAACGAAAACGAGGTCCCGCAGCCGCAGGAAGCCGTCGCGTGCGGGTTCTCGATCTTGAAAGACTGTCCCATCAGGTCGTCTACGAAATCGATCACCGAGCCGTCGATATACTGGATCGACACTTCGTCCACCAGGACGGTCGCGCCGTCGCGCTCGATCACCAGATCGTCGTCCTGCCGGGCCGCGTCCACATCGAAGGCGTATTGGAAGCCCGAACAGCCGCCGCCATTGACGCTGATTCTCAGCATCGATCCGCTCGGTTCGCCGGCCATGATCTCGTTGATACGGCGGGCAGCGCGCTCGGTCAGGGTAATGTCTGTCATGGTCGATCCAGTCCTCGGGCGAGACGTTATCTTGGACAATGTCCCTTCAGCAAGGTAAGTGCCGGGGACCGAAGCTTCAACCCGGGGATGGCGCGTGCGGCCCTTTGGCGAAAGATGGCGAGCCCCCTATGCCAGCGACCCGCAAGGGAGCCGCGGCAGGCTCTATCTCGAGCCTCCATCGCCAACGCGCAGCGAATTCCAGCGGGACCGGGACCGCATCATCCATTCGTCGGCCTTCCGCCGCCTCAAGCACAAGACCCAGGTCTTCGTTTATCATGAGGGCGATCATTTCCGCACCCGCCTGACCCATACGATCGAGGTCAGCCAGATTGCCCGCGCGCTTGCCCGATCCCTTGGGCTGGACGAGGACCTCGCGGAGGCGCTGGCCCTCTCGCACGACCTCGGCCATACGCCCTTCGGGCATACCGGCGAGGATGTGCTGGAAGCACGCATGGCGGCATTCGGCGGTTTCGATCACAACGCCCAGGCTTTGCGGATCGTCACCCGGCTCGAGCGTCGTTATGCGGATTACGATGGCCTCAATCTCACCTGGGAAACCCTCGAGGGGCTGGTCAAGCACAATGGCCCGCTTCTCGATTCCACCGGAAATCCCACCTCGCGCTATGCGGCGCGGGGCGTGCCGCTGGCGATCCTCGAATACAACGCCCGGCAGGACCTCGAACTGGCGACCTATGCGAGCGGCGAGGCGCAGGCCGCCGCCGTCGCGGACGATATCGCCTATAACGCTCATGACATCGACGACGGCTTGAGAGCCGGACTTTTCGACATCGAGGCGCTGCGGGAGGTGGCATTCGTGGACGAACTTCTGCAGGAGGTGGATCGCCGTCACCCCGGTCTCGATCTCTCACGCCGCATCCACGAGCTCGTGCGGCGGGTCATTACGCGGTTCGTCGAGGATGTGGTGTCGGAGGGCGAGCGGCGACTGGCAGCTCTTGCCCCCGCCAGCGCAGAGGCGATCCGGCATGCCTCCTCGACGACGATTGGGTTCTCGCCGAAAATGCAGGCAGCGGACGCGGCGATCAAAGGATTCCTCTACCCGCACATGTACCGCCACCCGCACGTGATGGCGGTGAGAGAGCAGGCCAATTCCATCGTCAACGACCTTTTCGCGCGATTTATGCGCGAGCCAGAGGCCATGCCGGTAGAGTGGCAGGACGACCTGCCGCGCGAAGATGAGGGCCGCCTCGCCCGCCGGGTGGCCGATTATATCGCCGGTATGACGGACAGCTATGCGGTCCTCGAACACCGGCGCTTGTTTGACGTAACGCCGGACTTGCGCTAGGCGCGCCAAAGCTTTCAAGGGCCGGCGGCTCTATCGAGATTGAGAATTATGAACATCTTCGGGCTGTTTGAGAAACGTGTGGCGGATGCTCTGGGCCGTCTGGCCGAGACGGGAAAAATCCCGGCCGGGCTCGATGTGAGCCGCGTCGTCCTCGAGCCGCCCCGGGATACAACGCATGGCGACCTCGCCACCAACGCCGCCATGGTGCTGGCCAAGGAAGCGCGCATGAATCCGCGCGCGCTCGCCGAATTGATCGTGGCCGACCTGAGCGAGGACCCGCGCGTCGTCAAGGTCGATATCGCGGGTCCAGGGTTCATCAATCTCAGGCTCAAGCCCGAGGTGTTGCATGAGATCCTTCGCGCGGCCGCACTCGACACCGATGGTTTCGGCCGATCGGGGCAGGGCGCCGGGGTGAAGGTGAATGTGGAGTTCGTCTCCGCCAACCCGACCGGCCCGATGCATGTGGGCCATGGCCGCGGCGCGGTGTTTGGCGATGCGCTGTCCGAATTGCTGGCCTTCGCAGGCCATAATGTCACCCGGGAATACTACATCAACGATGCGGGTGCGCAGGTGGACGTACTCGCGCGCTCCGCATTCTTGCGCTACCGCGAAGCGCTCGGTCAGGATATCGGCGCGATCCCCGAGGGGCTCTATCCCGGCGATTACCTGAAGCCCGTCGGCGAAAGGCTC
Organism: uncultured Alphaproteobacteria bacterium; assembly: GCA_963828985.1. Classification (GTDB taxonomy): domain Bacteria; phylum Pseudomonadota; class Alphaproteobacteria; order Rhizobiales; family Beijerinckiaceae; genus Microvirga. The sequence goes on along the minus strand of CAWHGT010000002.1, from coordinate 795,834 downwards.
GCGCGCGATCATGGGCCGGCCCTTCTGGACCAGCCCGAGGCTGAATGGCTGCCGCTCGTGCGTCAGATCGCCATCGACATGATGATGGACATGATCCGCGAAGACCTCGCGGCGCTCGACATCCACCACGACGTGTTTTTTTCCGAGCGTTCCCTGCAGGACGACGATGGGGGCGAGGTCGCCAAAACCATCGAAGAGATGCGGGCCCGCGATCTCGTCTATATGGGACGGCTGGCGCCACCCAAGGGGCAAAAGGACGAGGATTGGGAAGATCGGGAGCAGCTTCTGTTCCGCGCTACCGCCTTCGGCGACGAGGTCGACCGACCGCTTCTGAAATCGGACGGTTCATTCACCTATTTCGCCTCGGACATCGCCTACCACCGGTCGAAGTTCGAGCGGGGCTTTGCCCAGATGATCGACGTCTGGGGCGCCGATCATGGCGGCTACATCAAGCGGATGCAGGCGGCCGTGAAGGCGGTCACCGACGATCAGGGCGATCTCGACGTCAAGCTCTGCCAGCTCGTGAAGCTTCTACGCGGCGGCGAGCCCGTGAAAATGTCCAAGCGCTCCGGCGACTTCGTGACGCTGCGTGAAGTGGTGGATGAAGTCGGCCGGGACGCCGTGCGCTTCATGATGCTGTTTCGCAAGAACGACGCGACCCTCGATTTCGACCTTGCCAAGGTGGTGGAGCAATCGAAGGACAATCCGGTTTTCTATGTGCAATACGCCCACGCCCGCTGCGCATCCGTGCTGCGTCAGGCAGGCGAAGTGTTCCCTCAGGCTGACTTCTCGGGCCGGTCGTTGGCGACAGCGGACCTGTCGGTTCTAGCAGATGACGCCGAGATGGACGTGATCCGCCGCATCGCCCAATATCCGCGAATGATCGAGGCTGCCGCAGAGGCACATGAGCCTCATCGTGCGGCATTCTACCTCTATGACCTCGCCAGCACCTTCCATTCTTTGTGGAATAAGGGCAAAGACTTGCCGCAATTACGCTTTGTTAATCAAAGTGATGAAGATTCAACGAAAGCGAGACTGGCTCTTGTGCATGCCCTCAAGGGCGTCCTGGCATCAGGTCTCGCTATCCTGGGCGTTACGGCTCCCGACGAAATGCGCTAAAGATCTGGAAACAAAGTATCGTTTCTGGTCTATTGTGCCGGAAGCCGTCACGTCGTGCCGACGCAGCACCATTGGTGCGCGGCGGATTACCGGAGGTCCGGCGCTATGAGCGGAACACAGAAGCCCCATTTCGCGGTCGATCTGAATGAGATCGAGCGTCAACTCGCGCAGGCTCAGTCTGCCGCCCCATCCCCATTCTCGTCCGGCGGGCGTCACGATCCGCTCGCGGATCTGGCCCGCATCGGGGGTCAGGACGATCCCTTCGAGGCCCTACTGGCGAACGAGCGCACCCGCGGCGCTCCGCCGCAAAGGCGCGAGCCGCTTTTCGCGATCCGCGGCGGTGCGGGCGGGGACTCCTATGGCGCTCCCGGCGCACGCGAGCCAGCCCCTCACGATTTCGACGATACGTTCGAACCCGAGGCACAGCACGCGCAATCGGCCTATGCGTATCAGCAGCCGGTTGCTGCTGTGCCGGCCGGCTACGAGCAGCACGCCCACGATCAAGGCGGATACGACCAGGGCGGGTATACGCCGGAATATGACGACGACAATGGCCACGCTCAGGCCGAGCCGTACAACGAGGCGGCTTACTATCCTCCCGCTCGTGGACGCTCCCGCAGAGGCGTCCTCGCGCTCGGCGCGATCGTTGGCGTGGTCGTGCTCGGCTCCGCAGGGGCTTTCATGTTCAGCGGTCGATCCTCAGCCATCTCCAGCGGGGAACCTCCGCTGATCGCCGCCAGCAACGAGCCGATCAAGGTCGCACCCCAAAATCCGGGCGGCGTCGAGATTCCGAACCAGAACAAGCAGATCTACGAGCGCGCCCAAAGCGGTGAGACCAAGGTTGTCAGCAATTCCGAGCAGCCTGTGGACGTGAAGCAGGCGGTGCGGATGGGTGGCGGCGCGGTCGCGGATGCGACGGGTTCGGCCGGCCCTGCGCCTCATGCCGGGACCGGACTAAATCTTGGCGAGCCCCGCAAGGTTCGTACCATCTCGATCAAGCCTGACGGCACCCTGGCTCGCCCGGAGCCTGAAACCAAGGTTGCGACTGTGGCGCCTCCCGCCATGACGATGCCGTCCGCCACGCAGCCCGCGCCTGCGGCAGCAGCCCCCGCCGCGGCTCCCAAGCCTGCTGCTTCGACACCGCCCGTAACCCCTGTCGCCAAGCCCGCACCGGTTGCCGCGACGCAAACTCCGGCTCCGGCTCCGGCACCGCAAAAGGTCGCGTCGGTTCAGCCGACCGCTCCGGCAGCCCCGGCTCCGGTTGCGGCGGCCGATACCGCCATCGGCGGCTTCTCGGTCCAGCTTGCTGTCCGCGGCACTGAAAAAGACGCTCAGGTGGCCTTCAGCCAGTTCCAGAAGAAATACCCGGAGCTCGCCGGCCAGCAGCCGCTGATCCGCAAGGCCGAGGTCAATGGCAACACGGTGTTCCGTGTCCGTGCCGGCCCGATGTCGCGGGACGATGCCGCACAGCTTTGCTCCTCGGTGCAAGGACAGGGCGGCCAGTGCTTCGTGGCCAAGAATTAGGACGCCCGAGCAGGCTCTCCTTGACCCCGCACGGCGGGGGACGTAAGGCGCGGGGATGACCACCCGCGCCTTCATCGCCGGATGCTCCGGCCCGTCACTCACCCCCATCGAAGCCGCCTTCTACCGGGAGGCGATGCCGTGGGGCTTCATTCTTTTCCGCCGCAACATCGACAATCCCGCCCAGGTGACGTCGCTTTGCGCCGATTTGCGTGAGAGCGTCGGCTGGGATGCGCCGATCCTCATCGACCAGGAAGGTGGCCGGGTCCAGCGAATGGGTCCGCCGCACTGGCCAAAATACCCCGCCGCCCGCGCTTACGGGGCGCTTCAAGTCAACGATCCGCTGGTGCAGCGGGAAATCACCGGACTCGGCGCTCGTCTGATCGCCCATGATCTGCGTGCCGTCGGCATCAACGTGGATTGCATGCCGGTTCTCGACGTGCCGACCGCTGGCGCCCACGACGTCATCGGCGATCGGGCCTATGGCCGAACCCCCGATCAGGTGGCGATCCTGGGCCGCGCCGCCGCGGAGGGACTGCTCGCGGGCGGTGTATTGCCGGTGATCAAGCACATGCCTGGCCACGGCCGCGCCGGCGCCGACAGCCACCTGGCGCTGCCTGTCGTGGAGGCGTCGCGCGAGGCCCTGGAGGGGCACGATTTTGCCCCGTTCCGGATGCTTTCCGACATGCCGATGGCGATGACCGCGCACGTGGTCTACACGGCGCTGGACCCGCATAACCCGGCCACCACCTCCCGCATCGTCATGGACGAGATCGTCCGCGGCTACCTCGCCTATGACGGCCTCGTCGTGACCGACGACCTGTCCATGAAGGCGCTCTCGGGCACGTTTCGTGAAAAGACCGAGGCAGCCTTCGCGGCAGGCTGCGACATGGCGCTCCACTGCAACGGGGTCATGGATGAAATGGCGGCCGTTGCCGAGGCGGCGCCTTTGCTGGCCGGAGAGCCTCTGCGCCGGTCGCAATCTGCTCTCCAGCGCATCCAGCACGAGCCTGAACCGCTCGATCCTGTGGACGCCCGCGCCAGGCTTGACGCCGCGCTTGCGATGGTCGCCTAAGGGGCCGAAGCTGCGAATCACCTGACAGGTATGAGGATTGATGGCGAACGCCTTGCCTTTTGAGGACGTCGAGCGCGTCGAGCGCGCCGATGGCGAACCTGCTCTCCTGGTCGACGTGGACGGGTTCGAGGGCCCTCTCGACCTGCTGCTGGAGCTTGCCCGACGGCAAAAGGTCGACCTCCACAAGATCTCGATTCTGGCGCTTGCCGAGCAATACATCACGTTCATCGAGGCAGCCCGCCGCATGCGGCTCGAGCTCGCGGCCGATTATCTCGTCATGGCGGCCTGGCTCGCCTATCTCAAGTCCCGACTGCTCCTGCCGGAACCGCCCAAGGGCGAGGAGCCGAGCGCCGACGACCTCGCGACGGCTCTCGCCCTGCGCCTGCGGCGGCTCGAGGCCATTCGCGAGGCGGCGAAAAAGCTTGGCGAGCGCAACTGGCTCGGGCGCGACGTTTTTTCCCGCGGGGCGCCCGAACCTGTGGTCATCCACAAGGATTCTCAGTACCAGGCGACGCTTTACGATCTCCTGGCGGCTTATGCGCGCCAGCGGCAGAAACAGCTCAACAGCCGGGTTCAACTGCACGTCCGGAACGTCTGGACCCTCGCGGAAGCCCGAGAGGCGCTGGAGCGGCTGGTCGGCCATCTGAAAGACTGGACGAGCCTCGACGTCTATCTCCTCGAATTCATGGTCGAGCCATCCATGCGTCCGACCATCCTCGCCTCGACCCTGTCCGCGACCCTGGAAATGGTGCGGGAGGGCAAATTGAGCGTCCGTCAGGACAAGGCGTTCGCGCCGGTCTGGGTGAAGGTGGTGGCCGAACCCGTGGACGCAGGAGCGTAAAATGGACAGCATGACGGACGACCGGCTCGAAGACGCGGTTCGCGATGAGCGGCCAATTCCCGATCAGGGCGAAGCTTTGCGCATTGCCGAGGCACTGTTGTTCGCCTCGGTCGAGCCGTTCACCATCGAAGATCTCTCCGGCCGCCTCCCTGAGGGTGTCGATGTGGCGGCGATCCTCGAAGAGCTTTCGGCGCAATATGCCGGGCGCGGCGTCAATCTGGTCCGTGTCGCCGGCGGTTGGGCCTTCCGTACCGCGAGCGATCTCTCGTTCGTCCTGTCGCGCGATGTGGTCGAGCAGAAAAAGCTCTCCCGCGCAGCCATGGAGACGCTCGCCATCGTTGCCTATCATCAGCCGGTGACGCGCGCGGAAATCGAGGAAATTCGCGGTGTCGCCACGTCCAAGGGCACGCTCGATCTCCTCCTGGAAACCGGCTGGGTGCGCCTTCGGGGGCGCAGAAAAGCCCCCGGCAGACCGGTGACCTATGGCACCACGCCTGACTTTCTCGACCATTTCGGCCTCGATGCCATCGACGACCTTCCCGGCCTCGAGGAGCTGAAAGGGGCGGGCTTCCTCGAAGGTCGGGTGCCGTCCGGTCTTTCCGTCCCGGTTCCCTCCGACGACAATACCTTGCGCGACGACGAGGATCCGCTCGATCAGGACGACCTCTTCGAGCCGATCGTCCTGGGAGACGGCGACGAATGACCGAAAGCGTCCCCGCCAAGGGGAGGGATCGGTTTCGTCTGCCGCGCTGGGGCCAGCGGGGCACGGCCGGCGCATCGATTCCCGCGCAGCTGACCTTCGAGGACGTCGTCAAGACATACGGCGAAATCGATGTGCTCGACCAGGTCTCGCTGACGATCGCGCCGGGCGAACTCGTCTGTCTGCTGGGTCATTCCGGCTGCGGCAAAACCACTCTCCTTCGGATTGCAGCCGGCGTCGAAACGCCGAGTTCGGGACGGGTTCTCATCGACGGGCAGCTGGCAAGCGGACGTGACGGTTTCATCGAGCCGGAAAACCGTGGCATCGGATTGATGTTTCAGGATTACGCCCTCTTCCCGCATATGAGCGTCCAACAGAACGTGATGTTCGGCCTCAAGGGCCTGTCCGCCAGCGAGGCGGCGATTGCTGCCCGGCGCGCTTTGTCGCGGGTCGGTCTCGAGCGGTATGCGGATGAATTCCCTCACACCTTGTCGGGCGGTGAGCAGCAACGGGTCGCGCTTGCCCGCTCCATCGCGCCGCGCCCCGGCGTGCTCCTGATGGATGAGCCGTTTTCCAATCTCGACCGCCGCATGCGGGACGCCGTGCGCGATGAAACGGTGGCGATTCTGCGCGAAACCGGCGCCACGACCATCGTGGTGACGCACGATCCGGAGGAGGCCATGCGCATTGCCGATCGCATCGTGCTGATGCGGGCCGGTCGCATCATCCAGCAGGGGTCATCGGAAGAACTCTATTCGGCACCGGCAAACCTCTTCGCCGCACGGTTTTTCTGCGATTTCAACGAAGTCCCCGGAGAGGTCCGGAACGGCCGCGTTTCCTGCGCGGTGGGCGTGTTCGCCGCAGCGGGAATTGCCGATGGGCCCGCGGTGGTTTGCATCCGGCCGCAGGGCCTCAGGCTGAAGGCCGCCGGCTTCTGCCTTCCGGGCCGGGTCGTGTCGCGCCGCTTCCTTGGCGAAGTCGATCTCGTCCATATCGACGTGCAGGGCGTGGAACGCCCGCTGCAGGGTCGAATCCACGATTCAGGCGGCGTAAAGGAAGGTCAGGACGTGGGTATCGAAATCGATCCGAAGGATGTCCTTGTTTTCGCCGCGCCAGATCCCTAGGTTGGCCCAACGTTCGCGAAATCAAAGGCCGCGCCCGAGAGGCGCAGGAGGTTGTCATGGGTGGTGCTAGCATCTGGCACTGGATCGTCGTCGGTCTGATCGTTGTCCTGCTTTTCGGACGCGGCAAGATCTCCGACATGATGGGCGATGTCGCAAAGGGCATCAAAGCATTCAAGAAGGGCATGTCCGAAGAGGACGCGCCGGAGAAGACGCCGTCTGCAACCGATCCTGTCCGCACGATCGATCATCAGACCCCGTCCGCCGCGACCACGACCAACGCGACGTCGGACCACAAGATCGGCTGATCGGCGCAGGCGTCGCGAGGCTTAAGTTCTTCAACGTTAACGGCAAGGTCGGGACTGCTTCATGTTTGACATGAGCTGGGGTGAGGTAATGGTGATCGGCGCCGTTGCGTTGATCGTCATTGGCCCTAAGGACCTGCCGAAGGCCCTGCGGACGGTCGGCAGCATGACGGCGAAAGTCCGTCGCATGGCGGCGGAGTTTCAGGGTCAGTTCAACGAGGCCATGCGTGAGGCCGAGCTTGATGATGTCCAGAAGCAACTGCAAGGGATGAACGATTCCGTGTCGTCGATCCATAAAGGCAGCATCAACCCCATCCAGACCATCCGCGACGAGCTCAAGGGCGCGATCGAAGCGCCCGTAGGCTCTCCTGACAAGCCCGCGACCGAGATCGCCAGCGAAGCGGCGGCCCAGGCGCGCGGCGAAGCGCATCCCGTCGCGCCCATCGAGCCGCCTGTCGTTCTGCCGGGATCCGCTGTCCCTCCGGTCGTCGATCCGTTGGAATCGTTCGCCTCGAGCCTTAATCACGAGGCCGAGGTTCATCGGACCGACGCCTTGACGGAGGAGCCTGAGCCGACCGCGTCCTCGTCAGGAGCGGAACCGGCCGCCGCGCCCGCATCCGTCGTCCCCGCCACCAAACCGGATTCCAAAGCCGAATGACCGACCCGATTGTCGAAGAGGACGAGGTCGAGTCGTCGCGCGCGCCCCTGATCCAGCACCTGACCGAGCTTCGGTCCCGCCTCATCAAGGCGCTGGTGGCCTTCGTGTTGATGTTTTTCGTCTGCTTCGCGGGCGCCAAGGTCATCTACAACATCCTGGTCTGGCCCTATGTGGTTGCGGTGGGTTCGCCCGAGAAGGCGCATCTGGTCTATACCCATGGGCTCGAATACCTCTTCACCCAGCTTCAGGTCGCCGCCTTTGGAGCGGGCTTCCTGGCGTTCCCGGTGATTGCCGGCCAGATCTACAAGTTCGTCGCTCCCGGCCTCTACAAGAACGAGCGCCGCGCCTTTCTGCCCTATCTGGTCGCGACACCGGTGCTGTTCGCGATCGGCGCGTCGGTCGTCTATTTCATCGCCATGCCGCTCCTGATGCGATTTTCGGTCGGCATGCAGCAGATCGCCACCGATTCGAGCCCTGCCATCGAGTTCCTGCCGAAGGTCAGCGAGTACCTGTCGCTGATCATGACGCTGATCTTCGCATTCGGCCTCTGCTTCCAGCTCCCCGTGGTGCTGACCCTTCTGGCGCGGGCCGGGATCATCGATTCGGACTTCCTCAAGGCCAAGCGCCGTTATGCGGTGGTGGTGGTGTTCATCCTGGCGGCGGTTCTGACCCCGCCGGACGTGATCAGCCAGTTCGCCCTTGCGGTGCCCACGTTGCTTCTTTACGAGGCATCCATCCTCTCCGTCCGCTGGGTGGAGAAGAAGCGTGCGGAAGCCGAGGCCGCGCGCGCGGCAGCCGAACAGGCCTGAAGCCCTTTCAACTGACCGCCACCCTTGGCATTGTTTAAGCGAGGCGGTCATGTTTCCGGCGACAGGACCGCGCCTTTGTGAGCACGGTCTTTTCCCATGCATGACATCCGTTCCATCCGCGACAATCCCCGCATGTTCGACGAGGGCCTTGCGAAGCGAGGGCTGGAACCGCTGTCGGCGCAACTGATCGCCCTCGACGACGAACGGAAGGCCGCGATCTCGGCCCTCCAGGCCGCCACCGAGACCCGCAATGCGCTCTCGAAGGAGATCGGGCAGGCCAAGGCCAGAAAGGACGAGGCGCGCGCCCAGGAACTGATGGCGCAGGTCTCCGCCCTGAAGGAAAGCCTGCCGCAGCTCGAGGAGCAGGAGCGCGCGGCGGAGAAAGCGCTGCAGGAAACGCTTGCCGCCATCCCGAACCTGCCGAAGGACGATGTGCCGCTCGGCGCCGACGAACATGGCAATGTGGAGCGCCACCGCGTCGGCAACCCCAGGAACCTCGCGGCTGCGAAGCAGCATTTCGAGATCGGCGAAGATCTCCGCATGATGGATTTCGAGACCGCCGCCAAGATGTCGGGCGCGCGCTTTGTCGTGCTGAAGAGTGGGCTCGCGCGGCTTGAGCGCGCGCTTGGTCAGTTCATGATCGACCTGCACACGAACGAGCACGGTTACACCGAGATTTCGCCGCCGCTTCTGGTGCGCGACGATGCGATGTTCGGCACGGCGCAATTGCCGAAATTTCGAGGATGATCAGTTCTGGGCATTCGCGGGCTCGAGCGCTCGAGGAATTCGCCGCATATGGCTTGGCAGTCCGGCGAGCGTTGACGCCGAAGTCACTTGCGCGAATGCCTTCAAGAGATGCGCACGCTTCGGCTTGATTCCCACGGCGGAAGTCACCCTCACAAATCTCGTGCGCGAATCCATCCTCACCGAAGAAGAACTCCCGCTTCGCTTCACCGCGCTCACACCCTCGTTCCGCGCCGAAGCCGGCTCCGCGGGTCGCGATACGCGCGGGATGATCCGGCAGCATCAATTCACCAAATGCGAACTCGTCTCGATCACGACGCCGGAGACATCGGCCGCCGAACACGAGCGGATGCTGACGAGCGCCGAGAACGTGCTGAAGAAACTCGACCTGCCGTTCCGCACCATGACGCTTTGCACCGGCGACATGGGTTTTGCATCCACCAAGACCTACGACATCGAAGTGTGGTTGCCGGGGCAGGGGATGTATCGCGAGATTTCGAGCTGCTCCGTGTGCGGGGATTTCCAGGCACGCCGCATGAATGCGCGCTATCGCGCCGCTGGCGACAAGAGCCCGCGTTTCGTCCACACCCTCAACGGCTCCGGCCTCGCGGTCGGGCGCACGCTGGTGGCGGTTCTCGAAAACTACCAGAACGAGGATGGCAGCGTCACGATCCCTTCGGTGTTGCAGCCGTACATGGGCGGCATCACCCGCATCGAGAAACAGGATTGATATGCGCATTCTCTGCACCAACGACGACGGCATTCACGCCCCCGGCCTGAAGACGCTGGAAGCGATCGCCCGTGCGCTGTCCGACGATGTGTGGGTGGTGGCGCCCGAGACCGATCAGAGCGGCGTGTCGCATTCACTCTCGCTCAACGATCCGCTGCGCCTTCGCGAAATCTCGAACCGGCATTTCGCCGTGAAGGGCACGCCGACCGATTGCGTCATCATGGGCGTGCGCCATCTCATGCGCGAGGCGAAACCCGACCTCGTCCTCTCCGGCGTCAATCGGGGCCAGAACGTTGCGGAGGACGTGAGTTATTCGGGCACCGTCGCGGGCGCCATCGAGGGCACGATCCTCGGCGTTCCGTCCATCGCGCTGTCGCAGGCCTATGGTGCGGGTAGCCGCAAGGACCTCAAGTGGCATTGCGCCGAGCATCACGGACCGAAGGTGGTGCGCCGCATCCTCGATGCCGGTATCGACAAGGGAATCCTCGTCAACATCAACTTTCCGGATTGCGAGCCCGACGAGGTCGTCGGCGCGGCCGTGGTCAATCAGGGTGTGCGCACGCAGGAACTGCTCAAGCTCGACGAGCGCTCGGATGGACGCGGCAATCCGTATTTCTGGATCGGCTTCGAACGGCGTCCGTTCACGCCCGGCAACGGCACGGATCTGTGGGCGATTGCCAACAGGCGCATCTCCATCACGCCTTTGCGTCTCGACATGACCGACGAACCGACGCTGACGCGCTACGCACAAGTGTTCGATTAGGGAAAACCAATCACCATGACGGGCAAAATTCCGCGAGCGAACCAGATGCATCTCCCGTTCGACGCGGAAGGCCCGGTCTACGACGATGCTGACGGGGAAGCCGTTGGCGTCGCGTCCTTCATCCTGTCGCTGCGCGCGCTTGGCATTCGCGACATCGGTCTGCTGCGCGCGATGGAACTCGTGCCGCGCGAGGTGTTCGCGCCGCGCCGCTTCACCGACCTTTCGCGCACGGACGTGTCGCTGCCTCTCCCTTGCGGTCAGACCATGACGGCGCCGCGCACCGTCGCCGCGATGCTGCTGGCGCTCGGCCTGCAATCGGGACACCGGATTCTCGAAATCGGCACCGGCAGCGGATATGTCACGGCGCTTCTGGCGAGACTCGGCGCGGAGGTCGTGTCGGTCGAGCGCTTCAATACGCTTGCGGAGAGCGCGGTCCAGCATCTCAAGATCGTCGAGGTCGCCAATGCGCGGATCGAGACCGGCGATGGACTGGCGGTCCGTCCGCGCGAGCGCTTCGACCGGGTTCTTCTGAACGGAGCCTGGCCCAACGTGCCGGCGTCCCTGTTGTCGCTTCTCGGACCCGGCGGGCGTGTGGTGGGCGCGATCGAGACCGACGGCCTGCCGCGCCTCGTGCGCGTCGATCGGCTTGAGGATGGCGAATATCGGCAGGAGGTCGGTGCGAATCTCCGGTTGTCTTCCCTGCTGCCGGGTGCCGCAACGACGCTCTGAGTGCTTTGAAAAATTTCGCACGAAATTGCCACAAATCGTGACGCAGCAACGGATGCTTAACCTGAATCTGTTTTTAATCACACCATCGAGTTGCGTTGTGGTTGGGGTGGATTATGCGTCAGCGTGTGAGTTCGGGGCATTGGGTCGCGGTATCGCGGATCGCTCTGGTGAGCTTGATCGGTAGTGCGGCTGCAGCCTGCAGTTCCGACACCATGAGGTTCGCCGAGACGCCGTTTTCCAACCCGTTTGCCAGCAGTTCGAGAGTGGAAACAAGCGGCGCGCAGGCGAGCTCACAGGCTCCCGCGCAACGGCCGATGCAGACTGCGTCGGTGCAGTCTCAGGCCTTGCCGCCGCTCCAGTCGCAGCAGCCATCGCATTCGAATGGCGCTACCCAGATCACGGTGTCGCAGAACGACAGCCTGACGATGATTTCCCAGCGTTATGGCGTGCCCGCCAGCGCCATCCTGGCGGCGAACGGCATGGCGAATGCCAACCAGGTTAGCCCCGGAACCCGCCTGACGATCCCGGCACACGGCTCGGCTCCGACCCAGGTCGCAGCCGCTCCCGTGCGGACCGTCTCCACGGCTGCCGCTCCGGCACCCACGGGCCAGACGAAATTCCGTCTCGTCGATGCGTCGAAAAACAAAACCGATGTCGCAGTCGCCGAGGCCCCCAAGCGCGTCCGTCCCGGCATGGCGGCGGCGCAGCCTGTCAAACTCGCATCCGCCAGCGCCGAGCCGCTGACCTCCGCTCCTGCGCCCGTCGCACCACAGAAAGTCGCGGCGCTGCCCGAGGCAAAGCCCGTCAAGCCGGCGGCCGTTGCACCGGCAGTCGAAGCAGCGCCGGCTCCGGTGGCAAAAGCGCCAGTAGCCGATCCGGAGCAGACCGCGAGCGTGGCGAGCGACGGCGCATCCGGTGATTTCCGCTGGCCGGCCCGCGGCCGCGTCATCGCCGGTTTCGGCGCCAATGGCGGCAATGAAGGCATCAATATCGCGGTTCCGGAAGGAACGCCGGTCAAGGCCACGGAAGCCGGAACGGTGACCTATGCGGGAAGCGAGGTGAAGGGCTACGGCAACCTGGTGCTGATCCGTCACGATAACGGTTTCGTATCGGCCTACGCCCATAACGGGGCGCTTAGCGTCAAGCGCGGCGAGACGGTCAAGCGCGGCCAGGTCATCGCAACGTCGGGCCAGACCGGCAACGTGACGTCACCCCAGCTTCACTTCGAGATCCGCAAAGGCGCGACTCCGGTCGATCCGATGAAGCATCTCGGCGGCTAGTTTCGACTCGAGTTTACCGATCCGCCTCCAGCGAGGCGGATCGTCCAGAGGGGATGGCGGGCTCAGCCGCCATCCCCTTTTTTGTTCGAGATCGCCCTCCGCCTGCATGGCCGGGCTTGACCCGGCCACCCACGGTTTTCTTGCGCCATGTGGGTTGAGACGTGGGTCCCCGGGTCAAGCCCGGGGCATGACGGTGGAGCACCGTCAAATCGCCTTGCCCATCCGCCCGGCCAGATCCTGGATGAACTGCCAGGCAGTACGTCCCGAGCGCGCGCCGCGGGTCGTCGCCCATTCCAATGCCTCGGCGCGGATGGCGTCGCGGTCGCCTTCGAGGCCGTGGTGGTCCACATAGGCGAAGACCATGTCGAGATATTCGTCCTGGCTGCATTTGTGGAAGCCGAGCCAGAGGCCGAACCGGTCCGACAGCGACACCTTCTCCTCGACGGCCTCGCCGGGATTGATCGCGGTCGAGCGCTCGTTATCCATCATGTCGCGCGGCATCAGGTGGCGGCGGTTGGAAGTGGCGTAGAAGATCACGTTGTCGGGACGGCCCTCGATCCCGCCTTCGAGCACGGCCTTCAGGGACTTGTACGAGGTATCGTCCGAATCGAACGAGAGATCGTCGCAGAAGATGATGAACCGATGTGGATCGGCGCGAAGGAGCGCCATGAGATCCGGCAGCGTCTCGATGTCCTCGCGGTGGATCTCGATCAATTTCAGCGGTCGCGAGGCGGGCTCGCGGAGGTGGTTGATCTCCGCGTGAACCGCCTTGACGAGCGAGGATTTGCCCATCCCGCGAGCGCCCCACAGCAGGGCGTTGTTGGCCGGGAGGCCACGGGCGAAGCGGGTGGTATTCTCCGACAGGATATCGCGCACCCGGTCGATGCCGCGCAGCAGGTCCATGTCGACCCGGTTCACCTTGGGGACCGGGCGAAAGGCGCCGCCCGGTTGCGTGCCACACGAAGGCGTCGGCGGTGTCGAACTCGGCCTCCAGCCGCGCCGGCGGAGCGATCCGCTCGAGCGCATCGGCGATCCGGCGGAACAGCGCCAGGGTATCGGGTGAAGCCGGCAACAGGGGAGGCGGGGAGGATGAATGCGGCATGGGGGACTCTGAGGGCTCGATCAGCTAAAGGCTGTGCTTACCGCAACGTTCTCGGGGGGTCCATGCGGGGCTCCTGAGGAAAAGCCCGCAACTTCATTGATTTCGTGAGGTCGATGGGTATAGTCCGCCACGTTTTAACCCCCATTTGGCGCGGGTGGGCCTTTTCACGGCCTGCCACGCGCCTTCATCCATGGAGAGCCACTTGTTCATTTCGCCCGCTTACGCTCAAGGGTTTCTCGGTGGTGATGGTGCGACCTCGCTCATCACGAATCTCGTGCCGTTCATCCTCATTTTCGTCATCATGTGGTTCCTGATCATCCGTCCGCAGCAGAAGCGGGTGCGCGAGCATCAGGAGATGATCAAGAACGTGCGGCGCGGCGACACCATCGTGACCACGGGCGGCATCATCGGCAAGGTGACCAAGGTGGTCGACGGCACGCCCGATATCGACGTGGAAATCGCCAGCGGCGTGAACGTCAAGGTGGCGCGCGCCATGATCTCGGAAGTGCGCACCAAGGGCGAGCCGGTCAAGGCCTGACGAATCGGCTTGCGTAAAGAAAGGTTGAGTTGACGATGCTGCGCTTCTCGAAATCGAAGATCATCTTCACGGTGGGGATCATCGTCATCGGCCTGCTGCTCGCCGTTCCGAGCATGATGAGCCGCGAGCAGCGCGAATCGTTCCAGCGCGCGCTGCCCGGCTGGGTGCCGTCCTGGATCATTCCCTCCCGCGCCATCGTGCTGGGCCTCGACTTGCAGGGCGGCTCGCACGTGTTGCTGGAGGTCGACGTCAACGACCTCATGCGCACCCAGACGACCCAGCTCCGGGACGACGTTCGGCGGGTCCTGCGCGAAACCCGCGTGACGCCGCAGGGCGGAATCCAGCTCACGCCTCGCGGCGCGCAGATCCGCGTTCCCGATGTCGCCGATCGCGACAAGGTCCTGCCGAAGCTGCGCGAACTGTCGCAACCCTTGGGAAGCGCCGTTCTCGGGCAGGGCGGCGGCCGCGACATCGACGTGTCGGTCACGCCGGACGGGCTGATCACGCTGACCTATTCGGAAGGTGGCGTGAGCGCGAAAGTGCGCCGCGCCGTCGACCAGGCCATCGAGGTCATTCGCCGCCGCATCGACGTGACGGGGACGACCGAGCCGAGCATTCAGCGGCAGGGCACCGATCGCATTCTGGTGCAGGTTCCGGGTCTCCAGGACCCGCAGCGTCTCAAGGAGCTTCTCGGCCGCACCGCGAAGCTCGAATTCCGCCTGCTCGCCCAACAGGGAGCAGCCGATGTGGACATGCTTCCGATGAAGGAAGAGGGCGGCAACAAGGTGCCGGTCGAGCGTCGCGTCATCGTCGACGGCAGCGATCTCGTGGATGCGCAGCCCGCCTTCGACAGCCGCACCAACGAGCCCATCGTCAACTTCCGCTTCAACGTGCGCGGCGCGCAACGCTTTGGACAGGCGACCACCGAGGCCATCGGGCGGCCGCTCGCCATCGTGCTCGACAACGAGGTGATTTCCGCACCCACCATCCAATCGGCGATCACCGGCGGTGCCGGCCAGATTTCCGGGCGCTTCACGGTACAGCAGGTCAACGACCTGTCGGTGCTGCTGCGGGCCGGTGCCTTGCCCGCCAAGCTCACCATCGTGGAGGAGCGCACGGTGGGTCCCGGCTTGGGCCAGGATTCCATCGAGGCGGGTAAGAAGGCCACCTACGTGGCGACGATCTTCGTCGTGATCTTCATGTTCGCGACCTACGGTCTTTTCGGCCTCTTCGCCAATATCGCGCTGCTGGTCCATGTGGGCCTGATCTTCGGCCTGATGTCGATTCTCGAGGCGACGCTGACGCTTCCGGGCATCGCCGGCATCGTGCTCACCATCGGCACGGCGGTCGATTCCAACGTGCTGATCTACGAGCGCATCCGCGAGGAATTCAAATCGGGCAGATCGATGGTGTCGGCGATTCAGGCAGGCTTCGACCGCGCCTTCGCGACGATCGTCGATTCCAACAGCACCATGGCGATCGCCGCCGTGATTCTGTTCTTCCTCGGCTCCGGTCCGGTTCGCGGATTCGCAGTCGTCTTCATTCTCGGCATCCTGACGACGGTTCTTACCGCCGTGACCCTGACGCGCATGATGATCGCGCTCTGGTATCATTGGATGCGTCCGAAAACCCTTCCGTTCTAAGGAGTTCTCATCGTGCGCCTCATCCGGCTTTGGCCCGACGACTCCCATTTCGATTTCATGCGCTTCCGGCGGTTTTCGTTTCCGCTTTCGGCCGTGTTTTCCGTCGCCACCATCGTGTTGCTGCTCACCATCGGCCTCAATTTCGGCATCGACTTCAAGGGCGGCACGCTCATGGAGCTGCAGGCGAAGTCCGGCAAGGCGGATGTAGGCAAGGTGCGTCAGGCTGCCGACAGCTTCGGCTTCGGCGAAGTCGAGGTGCAGGAATTCGGCACCGCGGGCGGTATTTCGCTGCGCTTCGCCATTCAGGAAGGCGGCGAGGCGGCCCAGAGCGCCGTGGTGCAGAAATCCCGCGACACGTTCGGCGCCGAGTACGAGTTCCAGCGCGTGGAAACCGTGGGTCCGCGCGTATCCGGCGAACTCGTGCAATCGGGCACCATCGGCATCATCCTGGCGGTCATCGCCGTGCTGTTCTACCTCTGGTTCCGCTTCGAGCGCGAGCTTGCGGTCGGGGCGATCATCGGCACCCTGCACGACATCGTGCTGACGCTCGGCTTTTTCGTGATCACGCGGCACGAGTTCAACATGACGTCGATCGCCGCGATTCTGACGATCGTGGGCTATTCGCTGAACGAAACCGTCGTGGTTTTCGACCGCACGCGCGAACTCATGCGGCGTTACAAGACGATGCCGTCCATCGAACTTCTCAACCTGTCGATCAACAACACCATGTCGCGCACGGTGATGACGGCGGTGACCACCGCCCTGTCGCTGCTCGCCCTGGTGCTCTTCGGCGGTCGCGCCATCGAAGGTTTCGCCCAGGTGATGCTCTACGGCGTCGTCATCTGCACCTATTCGGCGATCTGCATCTCGTCTCCGATGTTGATCTATATCGGCCTCCGCAGCTCGGAAGTAACAAAGGCGGTGGGCGGCAAGGTCGCGCCGGCGGAGTAAGCGCGATGAGCGGGGGCGGCCGGATTTACGAAGGCTTCGTGCCCGGGCGTCACCTGATCGACGCCTATGGCAATGGCGGTTTTCGTTTCGCCGAGATGTCCCATCGCGGCTCGATCCTCATGCTGCCATCCGGCGTCCTCGCCTGGCCCGTAACCTCCATGGCGGATGTCACGCGGGAGAGCCTTGCGCCGATTTTCGAGCAGGGCCCGGAACTTGAATTGCTGCTGTTCGGCACCGGCCTCGATATCGCGGCTTTCCCAGAAACATGGCGGGCGCGTTTTCGCGCTGCCGGGATCGGGCTCGACGTCATGCAGACGGGCGCCGCGGCACGCACCTACAACATCCTGCTGGCGGAGAACCGCAAGGTCGGCGCTGCGCTGATCGCCGTGCCCTGACATGTCCGACGACGCGCTCGCCTTCGCCTATAAGCATTGTGAGGAGCTTGTCCGCGACGTGGATGAGGACCGCTTTCTGAGCGCGCAGTTTTCACCCGCCGACAAACGCCCGCATCTCTTCGCGCTCTACGCTTTCAGCCATGAGATCGCGCGCGTGCGAGACTCCGTACGTGAGGCCATGATCGGGGAAATCCGCCTGCAATGGTGGCGCGACACGCTTCAGGGCGAGGCGAGGGGCGACGTGCGGGCGAACCCGATCGCTGCGGCGCTGGACGACACCATCGTCAAGTTCCGCCTGCCGCGCCAGGCGCTGGTCGATCTCATCGATGCGCGAGTCTTCGATCTCTATGACGACGCGATGCCAAGCCTGAACGATCTCGAAGGCTATTGCGGCGAGACCTCCTCCAGCCTGTTCCGGTTCGCCTCGATCATCCTGTGCGACGGGTCCGATCCGGGAAGTGCTGATGCTGCCGGGCACGCGGGCGTCGCCTCCGGAATTACCGGACTTCTCCGCGCCTTTCCGTGGCATTCCCGACGCGGCCAGAACTATGTTCCGGCGGAGATCCTCAAGCGGCACGGCGTGGTGGCGGAGGATATCGCGACCGGGCGGGGCGGTCCGGGCCTGGCGGGTGCGCTTGCGGACCTGCGCGCGGTTGCCCGCTGGCATCTCGAGCAGACCCGGAACCTGCGCGCCACGATACGTCCCGAGGCGCAGCCTGCCTATCGGTCGCTGGCCCTCGTCAGCCCCTATCTCAGGCTCATGGAGCGGAGCGATTACGACCCCTTCAACACGCCGGTCGATATGGCGAAGTGGCGGAAGATCTGGTTCCTTTGGCGGGGGTGGTGTTGATCTACCTCCGCAAAGCGGCGTGTCCAACGCCACTCGGCAACTCGCGCCCGCTATGCACAACCGCGCTGCGCTTTCCGTCGCGATGCCCTTTTTCCAACACGGTTGGCGTGTTAACGCGGGGGCTGGATGTGAGGCGGCCACGCTTGGCCGCCTATCGAGAGCGTGGGGCGACATGAATTTCGGATGGAAGCGGGCCGCCCTGGTCCTCACAGCGTTGGTCGGCGGCGCGAGCGGTGCACTGGCCGATCGGATCAAGAACCCCACCGCGGTGTTTTCCGGCCTCGACAAAATCACCGGCCGCATCGTGTCGTTCGAAGTCGGCATCGACGAGACGGTCCAGTTCGGCGCGTTGCGGATGCAGTCGAAGGTATGCTTCACGAAGCCGCCCAACGAGAGCCCGAACACAACCTCCTTCGTGGAGGTCGAGGAAACCGGAACCGACGGTAAATCCCGCAAGGTCTTCTCCGGCTGGATGTTCGCATCGAGCCCGGGCCTGCACGGTATCGAGCATCCGGTCTACGATATCTGGCTGGTTGATTGCAAAGGCGGGAAGGAAATCATTCCGGAGCCGAAGGACGCGGCCGAGGAATTACCGCCAATCGAAGAAACGCGCCCGGCTGCGACCGAAGCCCCGCGTTCGAGCGACATCATCGCGCCGGCTCCAGCCGCCCAGACCGCGCCGCCTCCACCACCGCTGGAGACCGCGCCATTGCGTGCACCAGCTCCAGTAAGGCGCGCTCCTGGGCCGGCGCCGGTCATCAATAACGACCGCAGCAACGACCGCTGAGCTCCCGCGCTAACGGCGCTCGGCCTCCTCGATGGCCCGCAGGGCCTCGTCGCCGCTGACAATGCTGTCAGGCGGCCAGACATCCCATTCGGCGTCATGGTCCATGGCGGCGCGCAGCATCTGCTTGTAGGTCCGCCGGGGAACCTCGCTGGCGCCGAACTGGGCGAGATGAGGGGTCACGAACTGCGTGTCGAGAAGGGTGAACCCGCCCTTCCGGAGCCGCGCCACCAGGTGCACGAGGGCGACCTTCGAGGCGTCCCGTTCCCGGTGGAACATGCTCTCGCCGAAGAAGGCTCCCTGCAGCCGGACGCCATAAAGGCCGCCCACCAGACGGTCGTCGCGATAGACCTCGACGGTGTGGCAGAAACCGGCATCGAACAACTCGCCGTAAAGCCTGCGGATGCGGCCGCTGATCCAGGTTTTCTCACGGTCGAAACCCGGCGCGGCGCAGCCGGCGATCACCGCATCGAAATCCTGGTCGACGCGAATTTCGAAGATGTCCGACCGAACGGTCCGGGCCAATCGCTTTGCAACGTGGAATCCTCGCAACGGGATGATGCCGCGCTCGCGGGGTTCGACCCAGAACAGTGTCGGATCGTTCGCATCCTCCGCCATCGGGAAGATGCCTGCCGCATAGGCCCTGAGAAGGATCTCGGGCGTAATCTCAAGAGCGCGATCGGAAGCCCTGCTCATCCGTCAAACCATTGTGGTTGCGTTTGCAGAATAGGGCGGCCCGAGCCGAATGTCAGGCGGGAACGAGATAAGTTTTGGCGAGCGACTGCAATTCGCTCTCCGATGCGACCTTCTTGGCGGCCAGCATCCAGAGATCATGCCTGTTCGGCCGTCGAAAGCCCGCAGTGCCGGCGAAACCGGCATCTCGAAAGGCCGCCTGCAGCGAGGGCAGCGTGAAGCCTCCGTGATGCGCCATGTAGAGGTTCCCCCGCGCCATGGCCGGCCGAAAACCATACAGCATGTCCAGTGGCGAGACGGGCCCGGCCGCGCTGGTATAAACCGGCTTGTCGATGTCGCCCCGCGCCAATTCCTCTCCGATCGATTGCAGATCCGGGCAGGTGACGATCACGAATCCGTTCTCGCTCAAGACCCGCTTGAAGGCCGCAAGCGCGATCGGCACCTCGTGCGGATAGAGATGTTCGAGATTGTGGGACGAATAGACGGCGTCGAAGGCGGCGCTCTCGACGAGCGCGAGCGCGGGCAGGCTGTCGACGAGATCGGGCTCGACAGTTTCGTCGATGTCGAGCGTGACCTCCTGCCAGTCGGCGGACGCGAAGGCCTTCACGGTCCGGTCCTTGCGGACGGGGCCGCACCCCACGTGAAGCAATTTCGGCATCGACCCGGCCCGTCAGATGTTGTCCACGTCCTCGATGCCGCCGGTCTTGAGAAAATGCTCAAGCCAGTGAATGTCGTATTGGCCGTTCTGGATGTCGGGGTTGCGGACGAGGGTCCGGAACAGCGGCAGGGTCGTGTCCACGCCGTCGACGACGAATTCGTCCAGGGCCCGGCGCAGCCGCATCAGGCATTCGTTGCGCGTCCGCCCATGGACGATGAGCTTGCCGACCAGCGAGTCGTAATGGGGCGGAATTCGGTAGCCCTGATAGGCGGCTGAATCGACCCGCACCCCGAGTCCGCCCGGCGTGTGGAAATAGCTGATCGTGCCGGGAGAAGGCCGAAACGTCGAAGGATGTTCCGCGTTGACGCGGCACTCGATGGCGTGGCCGTCGAACCGCACATCGCTCTGCTTCACCGACAGCGGCGCGCCAGCGGCAATCCGGATCTGCTCGTTGACGAGATCGATGCCGGTGATCATCTCGGTCACCGGGTGCTCGACCTGGATGCGGGTGTTCATCTCGATGAAATAGAACTCGCCTTCCTCGTACAGGAATTCGATGGTGCCGGCGCCGCTATATTGCAGGTCCTGCATGGCCTTCGCGCAAACGCCGCCGATGCGCTCACGCATCTCGACATTGAGCGCGGGCGAGGGGCCTTCCTCCCAGACCTTCTGGTGCCGGCGCTGAAGCGAGCAATCGCGCTCCCCCAGATGGATGGCGTTGCCGCGGCCGTCACCCAGAACCTGGATTTCGATATGGCGCGGCTTCTCGAGAAATTTTTCGATGTAAACGGCATCGTCCCCGAACGCCGCCTTGGCTTCCGTCCGGGCCGTTTGCAGCGCATGGACGAGATCCGCCTCGGTCCGCGCCACCTTCATGCCGCGACCGCCGCCACCCGCCGCCGCCTTGATGATGACCGGGAAGCCGATGTCCTTGGCGATGCGCAGGGCCTCGCCCTCGTCCGTCACCCCGCCTTCCGAGCCGGGAACGCAAGGGATGCCGAGGCGCTTTGCCGTCCGCTTGGCCTCGATCTTGTCGCCCATGATGCGGATATGTTCGGCTTTCGGGCCGATGAAGGCGATGTGGTGATGCTCCAGCACCTCGGCGAAACGCGCGTTTTCCGAAAGAAAGCCGTAGCCGGGATGAATGGCGTCAGCGCCCGTAATCTCGCATGCGGCGATGAGGGCCGGGATGTTGAGATAGCTGTCGCGGGCGGCAGGCGGGCCGATGCAGACGCTCTCGTCCGCGAGGCGCACATGCATGGCGTCAGCATCGGCCGTCGAATGGACCGCGACCGTGGCGATGCCGAGTTCCTTGGCGGCCCGCAAGATGCGCAGGGCGATCTCGCCCCGGTTGGCGATGAGGATCTTGTCGAACATCGCCATTACTCGATGACGAACAGCGGTTCGCCATACTCGACGGGCGTGCCGTCCTCGACATAGATCGCCGTGACGGTTCCGGCACGGGGTGCCGTGATTTCGTTGAAGGTCTTCATGGCCTCGACCAGCAGAACCTTGTCGCCGGCCTGAACCTTAGATCCCACCTCGACGAAGTTTTTAGCCTCCGGCGAGGGCTTCCGGTAGGCGGTCCCGACCATCGGCGACAGCACGGCGCCCGCGTGGGCGGCGGCGGCCTTTCCGCTGGCGATTTCCGCTGAGGTCGGGGGAGGTGCGATCACGGCGGTCGGCATCGCGGGCGCGTATGAAACGGCCGGAGCGGCGGTCACCATCCGGGCGACGCGGATGCGCAGATCGCCTTTTTCGACTTCGATCTCGGTCAAATCCGTATCGGAGATCAGCGCTGCGAGTTCCCGCACGAGATCCGGATCGAAGGGGTTGTCTTTGGCCATGAGGCTAACCTCTAGTCGTTGGGAACGATTACTTTTGTGAAACTAATGCTTTGAAGGCGTTTCCTGCTGCGACCGTTTCACCAGCGTTTGGTGAACGGCCTCAAGCCCCAGCAGGTAGCTCATGGGCCCGAAACCGCAGATCACCCCGATCGAGACCGGCGCGATCAGCGAACGATGGCGAAAGGCTTCGCGCGCATGGACGTTCGACAGGTGGATCTCCACAGTCGGCGCGCCGCTGCCCGAGATGGCGTCGCGCAGGGCAACGGACGTATGAGTGTAGGCGCCGGCATTGATGACGATCCCGGCGCCCTGCTTGCCCGCTTCCTGGATCCAGTCGACCAGGTGACCCTCGTGGTTGGATTGCCGAAACGTGACCGACGCGCCCAGAGCCGTTGCCTTCTCGCGGACCTGCCGCTCGATGTCGGCAAGTGTCACGCTGCCATAGATCTGCGGTTCGCGTTGACCGAGAAGGTTGAGGTTGGGTCCGTTGAGGACGTGGATCGTGGTCATTGCGCGCAAAATCTTCCGGAGAGCACCAGAGGAGAGCACCAGAAATGGAGCCGAAAGGCCGTCTTAGACAAAACCCCGCCAAGGGGGAAGGGCAAAACCATCCCTTTCCAGAGCCAGCGCGCGCCTGTGCTCTGAAGTAAACTGACTTACGAAGCGGAAAGCGGCGACTTTCCGCTCGCCGCTTTCTTGAATCAGCAGGTGGCCTTTCCGCATTGCCGCGTGTTGGCGACGACACGCTTCAGCGGATCGAGGCCGACGGCGCCCGGGATGACTTCTTCGCCGATGATGAAGGCGGGGGTTCCAGTAAGGCCGAGCTTGTCGCCAAGCCCCGCATTTTCCTCGATGGCGACGCGAACCTCCGGGCCCGCCATTTCCTTCTGCAGCCGAGCGACGTCGAGACCCATGTCCTTCGCCACCGAGAGCGCCTTCTCGCCATTCACCCGGCCCCGGCTATCCATGAGCTTGACGTGGTAATCGAGAAGCTTCTCGCCTTGCAGCTGGTTCTTGACCGCAAGACCGACGCGGCTCGCCTCGACCGAATCGGGACCGAGGACGGGGAAGTCTTTCAGAACGATGCGCAGCTTAGGATCGTTCTTGGCGAGGGTGCGGACGTCCGAGAGCGCCTTTTTGCAATAGCCGCAATTATAATCGAAGAACTCCACCAGCGTGACGTCGCCCGCCGGGTTGCCGACGACGAGCGAATGCGGCGAATTGAGAAGGGTCTGACGCGTCTCCTTGAGGGCGCCGGCCTGCGAGACGCGCTGGGCGTCGGCCTGGCGCTTTTCCAGTTCGGCGATGACCTCGGTCAGCACCTCGGGGTTCTTGAGGAGGTAGTCGCGGACGATTTCGCCGATGGCCTGCCGTTGCGGTTCGGAAAACGGAGCATTCTGGGCCATCGCGGGCGCCCCAAGCAGCAGGACACTCGAGAGCGCCAGAGCCGAAAGTGATTGGGTCAGGGTAAAACGCATCTTGATTCCTTACTGGGAGCGAAGTCCCTGTCGCCTAAACGTGGCGAAAATGTCTCGCCCGGACACGCGCGGTCAATATCCGCGGCAGTCGCCTGCTGATTCCACCACAGGACTAGCGGTTTCAACCCGTGACCTCAATTCACGCCTTCGTGGAGATACCGAAGTTCTTGAGGTGCGGCCGGCAAGCGGGTAGGACGCGCCGATGAAAAAAGCCCTGCCCGACATTCATTTGCCCGTCATCGCCCGCCGCATGGAGCGGGTCTCGTCGTTCCTTGCCATGGATGTGCTGAGCGCTGCCGCGGCGAAAGAGCGGCGGGGCGACAGCGTCGTTCATATGGAGGTGGGCCAGCCCTCGGCGCCTGCGCCCAGGGCGGCTCGCGAGGCCGCCAAGGCGGCGCTGGAGACGGGCCGCATCGGCTATACGGAGGCGCTGGGATTGCGGTCCCTGCGCGAGCGCATCGCCCGCCATTACCGGGACAGTTACGGCGTCAGCGTGGCGCCGGAGCGGGTCATCGCCACGACCGGCTCGTCCGCGGGGTTCGTGCTGGCCTTCCTGAGCCTCTTCGACCCCGGCCAGCGCATCGCCATCACCGCACCGGGCTATCCGGCCTATCGCAACATCCTTGAAGCTCTCGGGCTGGAGCCGGTCGTCATTCCGCTATCGAAACCGGACGGCTGGATCATGACCGCGCAGGCAGTCGCGGCGGCGCACGCGGAAAAACCGCTGCACGGTATTCTGGCCATGAGTCCCGCCAATCCGTCCGGCACGATGATCGGCCGCGGATGCGCTCGCCGAGCTCGGGGCCACGTGCCGGCGCCTCGGCCTATGGTTCATTTCCGACGAGATTTATCACGGCCTGACCTACTCCGCCCCGGCCTCGACGGCTCTGTCCTCCGACGACGACGCGATCATCATCAACTCGTTCTCGAAATATTACTGCATGACCGGCTGGCGGATCGGCTGGATGGTGGTGCCGGAGCGGGTCGTGCGACCGATCGAGAGGCTGGCCCAGAACCTCTACATTTCGCCGCCCTACCTGTCCCAGGTGGCCGCACTGGCATCCTTCGACGCCATCGACGAACTGGAAATCGTGAAGCAAGGCTACGCTCGCAACCGAGCGATCCTGTTGGAGGAACTGCCTCGCATCGGCATCGCCGACATGCACCCGGTCGACGGCGCATTCTACATCTATGCGGATGTGGCGCGCTTCACGAACGATTCCATCGCGTTCTGCAAGCGGATGCTGGACGAGACCGGCATCGCCGCCACGCCGGGCCTGGATTTCGACCCGGTCGAGGGCGCGCATTACCTGCGTTTCTCGTTCGCCGGGTCCGAAAACGACTGTCGCGAGACGATCTCCCGCCTCGCGACCTGGTTGAAATGATGTTCGGCTCGGGCGGCAAAGTCGGCGAGCTCAGACGATCAAGAAGTCCTCCGAGGTCAGCTGTGCTTTGTTGCCGATCTTGATAATCTCGACCGGCTTGTACCGAGCGCCTGACCCGTCGGCGTCGTAATACACGACGCCCTTCTTGTAGGTGATGTAATCGTTTTTGTCTTTTGCGTTCCCGACCCTGAAGAAGCTCTTGTTCAGTGCAGACGGGGATGCCTCCGAACCTGATTTGCCCAGTTTTTTGAAGATTTGGTTATCGAGCCAGATCGAATCATCCGCCGTGTTGAAATCGGTGATGGTGTCGAAGTTTACCTTCTTGTTCTGGTTCTTGGACGTCGTGCCCTTTCCGAGCGCCGTGTCGAACACGAAGATGTCTTTGCCGCCACCGCCCGTGAGGACGTCGTTGCCTGCGCCCCCGTTGATCTTGTCGGCGCCGATGCCTCCCGTCAGCACGTTCTTGCCGTTCGTACCCTTCACGGCCTCCAGCACGTCGCTCACGTTGATGGTGAGGACCTGCGTTGAAGAGAGATCCGCGCCGTTCTGGTCTTTCGCCGTCACGGTCACAGTGACTGAATGGCTGCTTTTGCTCTCGTAATCGAGGACCGCGCCGCTCCTCACTTTGACCTGACCTGTGACGGCGTCGATCTCAAAGGTGCTGTCCGTCATGAAGTAGCGCAAGCCGGAAGCCCCGCTATCGTAGTCGGCCGTAACGGTGGCCACCACGACACCGCCGGCCTTGTTCTCGTCCACAAGCGCCGTTGTTCCACCGCCGACGAGGCGGATATTGGTCGGCTCAGGCACATCGCTCACATTGATGGTGATAATCTGCGTCGACGACAGTCCGGTGCCGTCCTGATCTTTCACGGTCACAATGACTGAATGGCTGCTCTTGCTCTCGTAATCGAGAACCGCGCCATTCCTGACCTTGATCCGCCCTGTGACGGCGTCGATCTCAAAGGTGCCGTCCGTCATGAAGTAGCGTAAGCCGGCAGTGCCGCCATCGTCGTCGGCCGTCACTGTCGCCACCACGGTGCCGCCGGCTTTGTTCTCTTGCACAAGCGCCGTTGTACCGCCGATGGCGAGCTGAATGTCGGTCGGCGCAAGATTTGGTGTCGGCTCCTCGCCGTTGAAGAACTCCGTCATCAGGAGGGAGTGCGTCGAATCCAACCAACTGACCACGAACTCGCCATTGGCGAGAGCGACGACGTCAGGTGCAGTCTGGTCACCTGCGGCGCTCGTGCCGACAAGGGACGGCTCTATCAGTATGGTGCCGTCCGCCGAACAGCTCGCGACGTAGACGTCGTCATCCGTTCCGTTGTTGATCGTCAGGAGAAGCGCAAACCCTCCATCCGAAAGTTGCGTGACGGCGAGGTCACCGACATCACCCGCGGGTGTCGCGAAACTGACTGCTGTTCCGATCGGGTCGCGATCTGCGTCGAACACCTGCACCTTGATGACCGAGGTGCCACCGACCGTGGCGGAATCCTGCCACGCCACGACGAACTTGCTGTCGGCCAGAGCGGTAGCAGAATGATTGTGGGGCGCGCTAGCATCGGTGCGGGTGATATATTTTGTCTCACCAAGGTGGGTCACGTCTTCCAACTGGATGGCATTTGGGTTGTGGTAGAGAATGATGAATGTTTCATTTCCCAGTACGACGAAGGCGTGATGAGAATCGTTGGCGGATGCAACAGGAACTTTGGTGACCGTAGCTCCCGCGACAGTTGTCTGCGCCAGGATATCCACGTGGTCACCTTGTCGCTGTCCCTTGTAGAGGACGCTATAGTCGCCATTGCCGATGTCGTAGACTTGCGGGGCGTGCTGGTTGAGCACCATTGTTGACCCCAAATTTTGTAACGTGCCGATAACCGCGCCGTTGGCTCCAAGACGCAGTGCGTAGGTCGAGCCGTTCTCGACCCAGGCGAGGATGGTTTGGCCGTTGGAGAGGAGAGTGGCGCTCACATCCTGAGGGGCCATCCCCCCGGACGCGATCTGGAACTGTCCGTCTTCGTGCGAACCGTCGGCGTTGAACCTTTGTCCCCGGATGGTCGCCCCAGAGATCCAGACAGCCAAGTAGCTGCCGTCGGCTTGCATCGTCAGGTTGCCGCTGTCGGCGCTGATCGTGAAGTTCCGTTCCCCAGGCGCAAACGACATCAAGAACCCCTCTGTGATATCGTATCAGTATCTGGAGCATGCACGCGGTGCAATGGCGGAATTGGGTGTGCCGCCTCTGCTCGAACGGCGGTGTCTAAATGGCGACTCCCAAAGCAAAAGCCGGTCCAACACTGGACCGGCTTTCTGTTGCTATAGGAACTTTAGCCCGGGTCTAATGCCCGCTGATCACCGACTTTGCCTTCGACCACCAGCCGGCGCGCTTCGGGCGATCCGGGTCCGGGGGCGTCAGGACGATGGCGACGGGTTCGGGCTCCGGCGCTGAGGGCTCGGCGGGAGCAGCTTCCGGCTCCGGCGCGGGTTCGGGCGATCTGGTGATCGCCTCGACGATCGGCACCGAGCGGATTTCCTCGCGCGGTGCGCGTTCCCGGCGCGGGGGAGCAGCGTCGCGGATCTCCGCGACAGGCTCGCTGGACGAAGACGTCTCGATGTCTCCGGACGAAAGGGCTGCCTCGTCCGAGAGGCTTTCGCCGCCTTCCTCGCGACCGCGGCCACGGCCGCCGCGACGTCCACGCCGGCGGCGACGCGCGCTGCGCTCTTCGGATTCGGCGCTGCCATCCTCCGCCACCACGACGTTCTCGCGGTCGGCATTCTCGTCCGAGGGCTCGCCTTCGGCATCGCCGGCCGAGACGCTCTCTTCGGAATCGCCGTCCGTTCCGGACCCATCCCGATCCCGGCCACGCCGACGACGGCGACGGCGACGGCGACGGCCTGTGCCATCGCCTTCCTCGTCGCGCTCACCGTCCGTGCGCGCTTCGGCGCCGGTTTCCTCGGTGGCTTCGGCCTCGTCCTCGCGTTCATCCTCCATCGCCTCATCGACATCGTCGATTTCATCGGCGGGCGGAATGGTGTCGATCTGGACGCCGGTGGCGGGTGCCTTGTGCTCGATGCGCAAGGCCGGCTCGCCGCGTTCGATGGCGTAGTTGGTGGTTCCGAGCAGGCTGTCATCGGCCATGATGCTGATGGCGACGCCGAACCGGGTTTCCAGCTCCTGCAAATGAACGCGCTTCTGGTTCAGGATGTAGAAGGCGGCCTCGGTCCGCGTGCGGACCACGAGGTTGTAGCCCGCATTCTTGATCAGCGTTTCCTCGATGGAGCGCAGAACGTGCAGGGCGACCGAGGGGGTCGAGCGTACGAAGCCGGTGCCGGCGCAATGGGCGCAAGGAATCGAGGAGGATTCGAGCACGCCCGTGCGGATACGCTGACGCGACATTTCCAGAAGGCCGAAGGGCGAAATCCGGCCGACCTGGATGCGCGCGCGGTCGTTCTTGAGGCATTCGTTCAGCTTCTTCTCGACGGTGCGGTTGTTCCGCTTTTCTTCCATGTCGATGAAGTCGATGACGATCAGGCCGGCAAGATCCCGCAGGCGTAGCTGGCGGGCGATTTCCTCAGCCGCCTCGAGGTTCGTGCGATAGGCCGTGTCCTCGATGTTGTGCTCGCGGGTGGAGCGGCCCGAGTTCACGTCGATGGACACCAGCGCCTCGGTGGGGCTGATGACCAGATAGCCGCCGGATTTCAGCGTCACGTGGTTCGAGAACATCGCATCGAGCTGCGCTTCGACGCCGAACTTGGCGAAAAGCGGCTGCGGATCGCGGTAAGGCTGGACGATCTTGGCATGGCTCGGCATGAGCATGCGCATGAAGTCCTTGGCCTCGCGGTAACCGTCTTCACCCGACACCGTTACGTCGTCGATGTCCTTGTTGTAGAGGTCCCGGATGGCGCGCTTGATGAGCGAGCCTTCCTCGTAGACCAGCGAGGGTGCGGAGGAGCTGAGGGTCAGTTCCCGCACGCTCTCCCAGAGCCGCATCAGGTATTCGTAGTCGCGCTTGATCTCGGGCTTGGTGCGCGAGGCGCCGGCGGTGCGAAGGATGATGCCCATGCCGTCCGGCACGGACAGATCCTGCGCGATCTCCTTGAGACGCTTGCGATCGGCCGCATTGGTGATCTTGCGCGAGATGCCGCCACCCCGGCCGGTGTTGGGCATCAACACCGAATAGCGCCCTGCGAGGGACAGGTAGGTGGTCAGGGCCGCGCCTTTGTTGCCGCGCTCTTCCTTGACGACCTGGACCAGCAGGATCTGGCGACGTTTGATGACTTCCTGGATCTTGTATTGCTTGCGCTGCACGCGGGGGCGGTGAGGGATATCCTCCTCGGCGTCGCCGCCGCCCAACTGCTCGACGATATGGTGCGGCTCTACCTCGCCGTGATCCTCGTCGGCGTGATCGTCCTCGCCATGATCTTCATCATGCTGCGCGGTATCGTGATGTTCGTCGTGCTCGCCGGCGGAAACCGAGTTGTCGGCCTGCGCCTTCTCATCTGTCCCGGCCATGACTTCGTCCGAGAGGAGCGCGCCCGAAAAATCGCCTGCGGGTGCTTCGCCTGTCGTGGCGATGGTCTCGTCACCCAGGACCTGGAACTCGCCCTCGAGGACAGGAGCGCCGTTCCCGGATTCAAAATTGTCGTCGCCATTGGCCTCGGCTTCCGAGGAGGTGACGGCGGCGTCGTCGCGCGAGCGCTTGGGGGCTGAACGACGACGGCGATTGCGACGCTGCTCCTCCTCCTGCTCTTCCTCGCGTTGAGCTTCGGCGTCGGCTTCAAGCAGCGCCTGACGGTCCGCAACGGGGATTTGGTAATAATCCGGGTGGATTTCGCTGAAGGCCAGGAATCCGTGGCGGTTGCCACCATATTCCACGAAGGCCGCCTGCAGCGACGGCTCTACGCGGGTTACCTTTGCGAGATAGATATTGCCCCGCAATTGTTTGCGGGTGGCCGATTCAAAGTCAAATTCCTCGACCTTTTGGCCGCGTACCACCACGACCCGGGTCTCTTCCGGGTGGGAGGCATCGATAAGCATCTTGTTTGCCATGTTGAACTCTCGACATGGCGACCGGGGCCGGAACCTGAGGCAGGAGCCGCGTAAGGGGCGGAGGGCCTCGCCGCGAACTTCGGCAGCGGGCCTGTATTGCGTTCAAATATCGGTCGGTCGCCATCGTGCGCCTCAGTGGGGCGCATTCTGGGTTGAATTGGGCCGACGCCATGCCGGGTTGAGCGGAACATGGGCGGGCGCGAAACCGATCGCGCGCATTGAACGACGCTGAGAAGACAGTCACAACTGACTTCGCTTGCGCAACCATTCAACGACGGCCCTTTCGAAATCGATGAGCCAGCCAAGCCGGCCACCGGTATGTACGGCGATCAAATCGCCACTTTGCCTGTCCGTGAGCCTGTCGAGGTGACGTAGGGTCCAGAGGATCGGTCAACACAACCGTCTCCACGAACCCGCCGCCAGATTCGGCCATGCCGGACGGGACGCCCATCAATACAGAGCCTCGGAGGCATTTGGCAAGATAAGATGCAGGCGGGGTGAATGCGAGGTGCCGCCGGGCGCGACCGCCACTGTGCCGCAGGCGCAACAGTGCTGCAATTTGGCGTCGTTTCTCGTGACTATTCGTTAACCAACCGCTGCCTATGGGTTATGAGGAGCACTCATTACCGGCGCTCGCGATGCATATCGGACGATCCAGAACCTTGATCCGCCTGTTCCTGTCAGCGGCGCTCGCCGCCGCGGGAGCTGGAAATCTGCGCGCCCAGGACGGGACCGGAAGTCTCGCCAAGCCTACTACCAGCATCGTGGCGGCCGCGGTGGCGACCGAAGTCGAAGGCGAACTCACGCAGCTTCGCATCACCTTGTCTGAGCCGGTCGAGGCCCACGCCCAGCTGATGGAAAGCCCGGACCGCGTCATCGTCGACCTCCCCGAGGTCGCCTTTCATCTCGCGGCTGAGAACGGCAAGAAGCGCGAGGGAGTGATCGCTTCCTATCGGTATGGCCTGTTCGCGCCCGGCCGGTCGCGGGTCGTCATCGATCTCGTGCAGCCTTCCGTCGTGGCGGGCATCTGGGTCGAAAGCGATGAGCCGGCGGGCACCTCCATTCTGGTGGTCGAGTTGAAGCAGGTCGGGCGAGACGAGTTCCGCCGTGCCCAGACCGCGAGCCTCGTCACGCCGGCCCGATCGGCGCCTGCCAGGGCGGCCGTCGAAAAAACGGACGAGCGACCGGTGATCGTCATCGATCCGGGCCATGGCGGCATCGATCCGGGGGCCGCGGGCGCCAACAGCGTCATCGAGAAGGACCTGGTGCTGGGATTTGCTCGACATCTGAAGAAAAAGCTTGAGAGTTCAGGCTATTATCGGGTTTTGTTGACACGGGATTCCGACATCTTCATCTCGCTGGGCGACCGGGTGCGCGCGGCTCGATCCGCCAAGGCCGACCTTTTCATCTCGATCCATGCCGATTCCCTGTCCGGCGGCCAGGATGTGCGCGGGCTGACCGTCTATACCGGGTCGGAGCGTGCTTCCGACGCGGATTCGGCCCGGCTCGCCGATCGGGAGAACAAGGCGGACGCCGCAGCCGGCCTCGATTCCGCCGAAGGCCCGGATGAGGTCCTGGATATCCTGCAGGAACTGACCTCACGGGAGACGCGGACCTTTTCGCACCGGTTTGCCGGAAGGCTGGTGAGCGAGCTCGATTCGGTGGCCCAGCTGAACAAGAACCCGCGACGGGAAGCGGGTTTCAAGGTGCTGCGCGCCCACGACGTTCCGTCTGTCCTGCTGGAGCTTGGATACCTGTCGAGCCGCAAGGATCTCGACATGCTTGTCTCCGAGGAGTGGCGCGGAAAAGCCGTCGCCTCCATAGCGGTGGCCATCGAGCGGTTCTTTGCGACGCGTCTGGCGCGACAAGGGGCCGCCGCAGTTTCACCATAGAAACCGTGTGGATATCCGTGGCGGGGATGCGATTCCTCGGCTAACAGGGCAGCAGGTCAGAGCGCCCGGTTGCTTGACAGCCGGGTCTGGCGTTTGCAGACAGCATAACGGGCGCGCGGGCGCCAAGAACGGAATACCTTCGGATGCGCTTCGTCCTACGATTCTTCGGCTTTCTGTTCAGCATCGGCGCGATCTTCTTTTTGATCGGTGCCGCGGGCTTGGCGTATGGCTATTGGATGGTCTCGAAAGACCTGCCGGACCACGCGCAGCTTGCCGATTACGAACCGCCCGTGATGACCCGCGTCCACGCTTCAGACGGTTCGCTCATTGCCGAATATGCCCGTGAGCGGCGGCTCCACATGCCGATCCAGGCGATGCCCAAGCTCGTCATCGAGGCGTTTCTGTCGGCAGAGGACAAGAATTTCTACAAACATGCGGGCATCGATCCCGAAGGTATCGTGCGCGCCATCGTGGCCAATCTGCGCTCGGGCGGAAAGCGGGAGCAGGGCGCCTCGACGATCACGCAGCAGGTGGCCAAGAACTTCCTGCTCTCGAACGAGCGAACCTATGAGCGCAAGATCCGGGAGGCGCTGCTGGCGCTCAGGATCGAGTTGACGTTCTCGAAGGATCGCATTCTTGAGCTCTATCTCAACGAAATCTATCTCGGTCTGAGCAATTACGGCGTCGCCGCGGCGGCGTTGAACTATTTCGGCAAGTCGGTGCATGAGCTGACGATTGCCGAGGTGGCGTATCTGGCGGCTCTGCCGAAGGCGCCCAACAACTATCATCCCTACCGCCAGAAGCAGGCCGCCATCGAGCGCCGCAACTGGGTCATCGATCGCATGGTCGATAACCGCTATATCAAGAAGGAAGAGGGAGAGGCTGCCAAGAAGGAGCCGCTCTCAGTCAGCCCACGCTCGATCTCGCCCAATAGCATCGCGTCCGGCTACTTCGCCGAGGGCGTGCGCCGTGACATCGCCGACCGCTATGGCGAAGAGACGCTCTACGAGGGTGGTCTCCTGATCCGCTCCACGCTCGACCCGCAGATGCAGGCGATGGCCCGCAAGGCGCTCGTCGACGGGCTGGTGCGCTTCGACGAGGCGCGCGGCTGGCGCGGGGCGCCACAGAAGCTCGAATTGACCGGTCGCGAATGGGGCCTCGCGCTCGCCGAATTGCCGGTTCTGGGCGATGTCCAACCGTGGCGGCAGGCCGTCGTGCTGGAAGTCGCCGCGGGTCGCGCTCGGATCGGCCTGCAACCTCGCAAGGCTGCGTCCGGACAGGTCGTTCCGGAACGCCAGACCGGCTTTGTGTCAGCCGATGGCGTGAAGTGGACGCGACGCAACGTCGAAAAGGCGCTTTCCGCAGGCGACGTGATCTACGTGGAGCCGATGGAAGGCAAGCCTGACCAGTTCCGCCTCCGCCAGATCCCCGAGATTTCAGGCGCCATCGTCGCCATGGACCCCTATACGGGCCGTGTCCACGCGATGGTCGGCGGGTTCTCGTTCGACCAGAGCGAATTCAACCGCGCCGTCCAGGCCATGCGTCAGCCGGGCTCGTCGTTCAAGCCGATCGTCTACTCCACAGCCCTGGACAAAGGCTACACCCCTTCGAGCCAGGTGCTCGATGCTCCGTTCGTTCTCGATATGGGACCGGGACAGGCGGCCTGGGCGCCCTCCAACTATGACGGCAAGTCCTCGGGTCTTCGGACGTTGCGCTATGGCGTCGAGCACTCCAAAAACCTGATGACGGTGCGCCTCGCCAACGAGGTCGGCATGCCGGCGATCTCAGAATATGCCCGCCGCTTCGGCGTTTACGACGATCTCCTGCCATTGTTGTCGATGTCGCTTGGCGCCGGCGAGACCACGGTCATGCGCATGACTGCCGCCTATTCGATGTTCGTCAATGGCGGCAAGCGCATCAAGCCGACGCTGATCGACCGCATTCAGGACCGAAGCGGGAAAACGATCTATCGCCATGACGACCGCAAATGCACCGGCTGCGATGCGGCCGAGTGGGATGGCGGCGCGCCGCCCCGGCTTGGGGATAATCGCGAGCAGGTGATCGATCCGCTGACCGCCTATCAGATGACGTCCATTCTCGAGGGCGTGGTCCAGCGCGGTACGGCGCAAAGCGTCAAGGTCGTGGGCAAGCCCCTCGCGGGCAAGACCGGCACCACCAACGACGCCAAGGACGTGTGGTTCGTCGGCTTCTCGCCGGACCTCGCCGTCGGTGTGTTCATCGGCTACGACAAGCCTCAATCGCTCGGCAATGCCGCGACCGCGGGCCAATATGCAGCGCCGGTGTTTCGCGATTTCATGCAGATGGCGTTGAAGGACAAGCCCGCGACTCCGTTCCGTGTGCCTGCTGGCATCAAGCTGATCCGCGTCAATGCTTCCACCGGACTGCGCGCGGGATCGGGTGAAGGCGGCGGCGTGATCGTCGAGGCTTTCAAGCCAGGCACCGGGCCGCCCGAGAGCTATACCCCGGTCGAGACCGACCCGATGGCCGAGGCGCCGCCGGAAGCCCAGCGGGCCGTCGCGCCGGGAAGCGTCGGCGGGTTGTATTAGGGAGTGGGAGTGGTGAGTGGTGAGTGGAAAGACTGGCGGGAGCATGACCTCCGTTAATCTTGACACCGCGCGCTTCCGGCACCTACTGACCATTCGCAATTCACTATTCACTACCTTCACTACTCACACCTCCCTGGAACCCATGCGCGCCGAAATCGAACATCTCGTGGACGAAGCCAAGCAGTCGATTGCACTGCTGAGGAGGCATCTTTGACTGGGACAATGCCCAGCGCCGCCTCGCCGAACTGAATTCCTTCGCTGAACATCCCGACCTCTGGAACGATGCCGACGAGGCGCAGAAGATCATGCGCGAGCGCACGTCGCTCGAAGACCAGATCGCCGCGATCAAGCGCCTCGAACAGGATATCGAGGATTCCATCACGCTCATCGAGCTCGGCGATGCCGAGGGCGACGCCGCCACCGTGAAGGAAGGCGAGGAGACCATCCGCGCCATTCAAGCCGAGGCCGCGCGGCGTCAGGTCGAGACCCTGCTCTCCGGCGAGGCCGACAGCAACGACACCTATGTGGAAGTCCATTCGGGCGCCGGCGGCACGGAAAGCCAGGATTGGGCGTCGATGCTGCAGCGCATGTATGCGCGGTGGGGCGAGCGCCGGAAATACAAAGTCGAGCTGCTCGAGATTACGGACGGCGAAGAGGCCGGCATCAAAAGCGCGACGCTGCTGATCAAGGGTCACAACGCCTATGGGTGGCTCAAGACCGAGTCAGGCGTCCATCGCCTGGTGCGGATCTCGCCGTATGATTCCAATGCGCGGCGGCACACCAGCTTTGCGTCGGTTTGGGTCTATCCGGTGGTGGATGACCGCATCAACATCGAGGTCAAGGAATCCGATTGCCGGATCGACACGTTCCGTTCCTCGGGCGCCGGCGGCCAGCACGTGAACACCACCGATTCCGCCGTTCGCATCACCCACATTCCGAGCGGGATCGTGGTGGCGTGCCAGCAGGAGCGTTCGCAGCACAAAAACCGCGCCACGGCCTGGAATATGCTGCGCGCCCGTCTCTACGAGGCCGAGCTGAAACGGCGCGAGGAGAAGGCCAGCGCCGAGAATGCCTCGAAGTCCGACATCGGCTGGGGGCACCAGATCCGCTCCTACGTTCTGCAACCTTACCAGATGGTCAAGGACCTGCGCACCGGAGCGCAATCGACAGCGCCGCAGGACGTACTCGACGGCGATATCGACCCCTTCATCGAGGCGTCCCTGGCGCAGCGCGTATTTGGCAAGACCGAAGAAGTCGAGGATATCGAGTAGGGACACGGCAGCGCCGCCGGTCCCTAAATCACGAAAAAATGGCTCGCGTTGATGATGGAATCGACGCCCGCGAAGGTGATTGTGGCGATCACCGCTGCGGCGGCGGGTCCTCCGCCATCCGCATCGTACAAGAGCGCATGCGAGTCGAGGACAATCCGTACGTCCTTCGACGTGTCCTTCGTGATGGGCCCGAGGGCGAACTTGCCGGCTTCCAGCACGCCGGCGGGACCGATGCCGGCGAAAGCCGCGGCTGAAAGCTCGATCCTGTCGACGGCCTCGAAATCCAGAATGGTATCGACCGAATGGTCGGCGGGCCCGATGTCGAAACGGAAGACGTCGCGCCCAGGGCCCCCGATCAGGATGTCACTGCCCAAACCGCCCGCCAGCAGATCATCACCCGCCATGCCGTGCAAACGGTCATTGCCGGAGTTGCCATAGAGCTTGTCGGTTACCTTGGTGCCCCACAGCACGTCGTTGATCGTCTTGCCCTGTTGCGTGAGAATCTCGGTTTTCGCATTCCAACTCCATTTCGCCACCTGCTTGCCGTCCGAGCCCGACGAGCCATAGAGCTTGCGGATGGCCTGGATGTCGAAGGTCTTCAGTTTGGTCGGCGAGATTTCGGAATCGGCTTTATAGGCCATCACGGTGTGGTCGACGTTGTCGTATTTTTCTTTGAGCGTTCGGCCGTTGTAGAAACTGGTGTCGAAGGGGTGCTTCAGGCCAAGTGCGTGGCCGATTTCGTGCAGCAGCGCGTATTTCTTGAACGCCGGATCCCTGCCGAAACGATCATGTTCATCGACGTTGAGGTAGATGTTTCCAGAGCGATCGGAATAGGAGCTGACGTAATCCCACTGGTCCTCGACCTCATCCGGTTCCGGGAAAAAACCGAACCCGGACGTATCTTCCTGGCTGCACCACGAGAATTGAATGTCCCCGTGATTCCCTTTGGCCTCAAGAAATTTGATACCGCAGGCAGCACCCCATTGCGCCAGAGCCGAGCGTGCATCCGCCTTGTCGTGTTTTGAGA
The DNA here is from genome assembly GCA_963828985.1 of uncultured Alphaproteobacteria bacterium. Taxonomy (GTDB): domain Bacteria; phylum Pseudomonadota; class Alphaproteobacteria; order Rhizobiales; family Beijerinckiaceae; genus Microvirga. The sequence continues at coordinate 759,314 of CAWHGT010000002.1, read as the reverse complement.
ATGGACGCCAGTGTGATGAGCTGCCAGCCGTTGCATCCTTGTCGGCATCCGTCATGCGGGATTGGAACGAATAGGTGATGAAAACCGGTTTGGGCCCGATCGAATCGCCATCCGGCGCGAGCCAGGATTTCCCCGATAGGAGGGCCGTATAGTTGCTGACGGTCTTCGTTGAACCAGAACATCACACCCGCCTCAGGTCCGGTGTTTCACTCACCAAGGCGAGAAGGTCCTCGGGAAAATTCCGATCCACCACAACCCCGATGCACGTGTGGCTATATTGTAGCATCACTTGAGTTGCAAGAGGACCTGTCCGCGGCATCGCCGCTCGAACCATCATGGCAGCGCCTTCGCGGCCGCCAGAACTTCCTCAGCGTGGCCGGGAACCTTCACCTTTTCCCAAATTCGCGCAATCTTGCCATCCCGGTCGATGAGCATCGTGGTCCGTTCGACGCCCATATACTTGCGGCCATACATGCTTTTCTCGACCCAGACGCCATAGGTCTGGAGCATCGTCTTTTCTTCGTCGGATGCGAGCGCGAAATCGAGGCCGTATTTGCTGCGAAACTTGTCGTGGCTCTTCATTGCGTCCGGCGATATGCCGACGATCTCCGTGTCGGCAGCTGCGAAGTGCCCCTTCAACGACTGGAAATTCTGGGCTTCCAGGGTGCAGCCGCTGGTATCGTCCTTGGGGTAGAAATACAGCACGACCTTCCTGCCTCTCAGGCTCTCGAGGGTGAGGTTTCGACCATCGGTCGCCGGCAGCGTGAATGCCGGGGCACGGTCGCCGGTGATTAAAGCCATGAATCGCCTTCCTTTCGTCGGAATAGGGTGGTTGGAACCCTCGCGTTCATTGAAAGACATGGTCGCGGCGCATGTGCAAGAGGGTTAAGGTCCCCCTTGATTCCCTGTCGATCGAACTTGAGCGGAACTGCAGACGTCTGGAATGAAGCCGTTAACGAAACTCAAGTTCCGCCGGCACAAGTCGGTGAAGCGCAGCCCCCTCGCACGAATTGTGCGCGGGTCGGCCTATTCGTGCGCGGTGCTGGTGGTCCTGATCATGCTGGGTTTCGGCATGCTCTACATGCGTCTGTCCGTCGGACCCTTGAGTTTTGGCAGCCTTCCTGACCGGGTTGCCGAATCGATCGCGGCGCGGATCGGTCCGGGCTGGTCGGTAACCTTGCGGAATACCGCTCTCGAACTGCACGGCGGCGCGCCTGCGTTACGGGCCAATGGCCTCGACGTGCGCGATCCCGACGGCGATCTCGTTCTTCGCGCTCCCTATGCGCTCGTGAGCGTTGACGGCATGTCGCTTCTCGGCGGCACGTTGCAGCCCAAGGCGATAGCCGTCCGCGACCTGGAATTGCGGGTCCTCGTGGACCGCGATGGAGCCCTCAGCTTCTCGCCGGTCCCTCCCACTGAGGGTGGCGAACTGGCGACGCCGCAAAGCAATCTATCCCCCGTTGTTCCGCCGGTGCCGCGGGTTTCCGCCGAAGGAGCCTCGCCGATCTCCAACGTCGTCGGGTCGCTGTTCGAGCTCATCGTCGATCCCCAAAGCATCCTCAATTCCCTCGACCGGGCGCAGCTCACCAACGCCAAGCTCGTCTTCGTGGACGCCGACCAGCGCCAGCGGGCGGCCTTCAACCGGCTCGATGCCACCTTCGACTGGGCGGAGGATGGCGGCCGCCGGATCCTCGCCAATCTTGAAGGCCCGCAGGGAACCTGGGGCCTGAAGGGCGATTTCGACCGCGAGAGCGCGGGATCCTACCGGGCGGAAATTCTCGCCGAGGGAGCGCCGATCCAGGACATTCTCCTGCTGTCCGGGTTGTCCGCGTTGCCGGCAACCACGGATGTCAAGTTCTCGGGCCGGATCGACGCTGCCTTCTCCGAAGGACGCGTGACGGAACTCCGGTCGAGCCTGTCGAGCAAGGCCGGCATTGTTCAGCTGGACGACAAGGATACGTCTCCCGCGGTCATCGAGCGCTCCGACATCGACGTGTCGTGGGACGAGACCGCCAAGGCCCTCGAGCTGACCCGGTTGCATATGCAGGGCGGGGGCAATGACGTCACGCTGAAAGGCCGGCTCACCACGAAGGTCGCGGATGAGGGCTGGCATCTGTCACTTTCCGGCAGCGATCTGATGTTGTCGGGCGCCACCGAAAAGGACAGCCCGGTCAGGGTCGCCGACCTGAGCGCCGAGTTGTCGGGCCCCGACGGCATGGTGTTGAAATCGGTGAAGCTGCGCGGGCCCGACCTGTCGGCCGACGTGACCGGCTACCTGGTCCCTTCGGCCGATCCGACTTCGCTCCATCTCGACGTGCGCGGCTCCAAAACCAATCTCCGGACGGCTCTGCGGCTTTGGCCCGAGGCGGTTGCTCCGCAGGTGCGGAAATTCCTTGTCGGCCATGTGGGGGGTGGCATCCTCGATGCCATCGATCTCAAGGTGGCGATGACCGGTGCCGACATGACCCGCGCAGTCTCGGGCGGGCCGATCCCTCCGGAAGCCTTGGCGATCGGCTTCGCAGTCTCCGACGGAATCCTCGCGGCCGCCGAAGGCCTGCCGCCGCTCTCCCGACTCAACGTCACCGGCGCGGTCAGCGGGGTCGATGTGCGGTTGCGCGCGCCGGGCGGCAAGGTCGAGATGGATGGACGCGCCCTCGATGCGTCGGGAGGAAGCTTCATCCTCGAGAATTACTGGAAGGCGGACGCCACGGCTTTCATCGATTTCCGGCTGACCGGCGCGGCCGACGGCGTCGGGGCGTTGTTGCAGCAGCCGCTGATCCAGGAGGTCGCCGGATTCCAGATCGACCCTGCGACCATGAAGGGCAGTGCCGACCTCAAAGTGAGGATCGCGCTTCCGGTCAAGAATATTCCGGCTTTTGTCGATCTCCCGATTTCCGTGGCGGGGACGCTCAGCGACTTCGGGATCGAGAAGATTTTCGGCAAGGATCGCCTGGAAGCCGCCAAGCTCGCGGTGACGTATGACAAGGGCGAGTCTGACCGTACGCGGAGACGGGAAGCTTGCCGGAAACGCCGCCCGTATCGATCTCCACAAGACCCCCGCCGGCGGCGATGCCAATGTGACGTTCAGCCTCGACGAGGCGGCCCGCGCGAAGCGGGGCATGTCGTTCGGGTCGCAGCTCACCGGGACCTTGCCGCTGAAAGTCACGATTCCTTTCGGCAAGGACGAAAAGGCGGGGATACGGATCGAGGCGGACCTGACCAAGGCGGGGATCGACCAGCTGGTGCCCGGCTGGGTGAAGCCAGCAGGTAGGTCGGCCAAGATGACATTCGTCATGCTCGACGGAGAGACGACCGAGATCCGGGATCTCCAGCTCGACAGCGGCGCGACCCAGTTTCGCGGCACGGCTTCGCTTTCGGCGGACGGCGCGCTCGACAAAGCCGATCTGTCGACCTTCAAGATCTCCGCCGGAGACGATATGCGCGCTCAGGTAGACCGCTCGGGAGGCGTCTATAAGGTCGCCGTCCGAGGCAATACCGGCGACGCCAGACCGTTCCTCAAGGCGATGGACGCGGCCCCGTCGGGTCGCAACGCAGCGGCGCGCGACAGCAAGGATTTCGACCTCGATCTCAATCTCAATATCCTGACCGGTTACAACGACGAGGCGATCACCAACGCTTCGCTCAAGGCGTCCATGCGGAAGGAAAACATCCGGCAGCTGGACCTGAAGGGTCGCCTCGGCGCGACGAACCTGACCGCGCGCACCATGGCGGCGGCAGCCGGCAGCCCGCAGATCGTGGTGCAATCGGACAACGCAGGCTCATTGCTGCGTTTTCTCGACATCTACAAACGAATGAGCGGCGGCGACCTCGTCCTGCAGATGGGCACTGGCGACGGTCCGCAAACCGGTAATCTCATCGTTCGCGAATTTGCGCTCAGCAACGAGCCGGCGCTCCGGCGCATCATCCCGACCCAGACGCAGGTTGTGGCGGGACAGGATCGCGCCGGCAATGCGCAGGACGTCCGTGTGGATATCAACGAGGCGCGGTTCAGCAAGGCGCGGGTCGACTTCACGCGAACGGCCGGCCGCCTCGATTTCAAGGATGCGGCGGTTTTCGGGAGCCAGGTGGGTTTCACCCTCGGCGGCTACATCGACCAGGCCCGGGACCGGGTCGATATTTCCGGCACCTTCGTTCCCGCCTACGGACTGAACAACGCCTTCGCGCAGGTTCCACTCTTCGGCCCGCTCCTCGGCGGCGGGCAATATGAGGGACTGTTCGCGGTGAATTTCCGCGTCGCGGGTCCGGTCGCCAACCCGGTTCTGACCGTCAACCCGCTCTCGGCGGTGGCGCCGGGCTTCCTGCGCAAGCTGTTCGGAGCAGGCAGCGGCGAGCAGCCGACTGGATCCCTGCCGAGCATCCCGGAGCGCTAGCTACAGCTTGTGTCGGGCAGCGCGCGGAGGCCGCTCAGACTGCCCGCAGCAGCACATGCCGCTTCTTGCCGAACGAGAGCTTGATGACGCCTTCGGGTGTGAGATTGGCGGTCCGCAGCACCCCGCGCTCGTCGGTCACGATCTGATCGTTGACCCGCAGGCCGCCGCTTTTGACCTGCCGCCGCGCTTCGCCGGTGGAGGGCAGGAGCTTCGCATATTCGGGGCCGAAGGCCGTCAAGACGCCCAGACCCGCATCGAGCGACGACGCTGCGATCTCCACGGTCGGCAGGCTCTCCGCCAATGCCCCCTGCTCGAAGGTCATCCGCGCGGTCTCGGCCGCCAGTTCCGCGGCTTCCCGGCCGTGGAGGAGGGCGGTGGCCTCCGTCGCCAGCACCTTCTTGGCCTCGTTCACGTCAGCACCTTCCAGCGCTTCCAGGCGGGCAATCTCATCCATGTCGAGGAGGGTGAACAGCCTGAGGAAACGGCCCACATCGCCGTCCTCGGTGTTGCGCCAGAATTGCCAATAATCATACGCGCTGAGCATGTCGGCGTTGAGCCACACGGCTCCCGATGCGGTCTTGCCCATCTTGGCGCCCGAAGCGGTGGTGAGGAGCGGACAGGTCAGCGCATAGAGCTGAGCCGTGCCGGAGCGGCGGCCGAGGTCGATGCCATTGACGATATTGCCCCACTGATCCGACCCGCCCATCTGCAAGATGCAGCCGTAGCGCTTGTGCAGCTCCACGAAGTCGTAGGCCTGCAGGATCATGTAGTTGAATTCGAGGAACGACAATTCGTGCTCGCGCTCGAGCCGCAGCTTCACGCTGTCGAATGAGAGCATGCGATTGACGGAAAAGTGCCGGCCGACGTCGCGCAGGAACTCGATGTAATTGAGCTTGGTCAGCCATTCGGCGTTGTCCGCCATGATGGCGTCGTGCGCGCCTTCGCCGAAATCGATCATGCGGGAGAACACGCCCTTGATGCTGGCTTTGTTCTCCTCGATCTGCTCCGGCGTCAGGAGCTTGCGGCTCTCGTCCTTGCCCGACGGATCGCCGACCCGCGTGGTGCCGCCGCCCATGAGCGTGATCGGCTTGCCGGCGCCGGTTTTCTGCAGCCAGTGCAGCATCATGATCGACAGAAGGTGGCCCACATGCAGCGAGGGACCGGTGCAATCGTAGCCCACATAGGTCGTGAGCCGCCCTTCGAGCGCCGCTGCGTCAATTCCAGAGAAATCGGATGTCTGATGAATGAAGCCGCGCTCCGTGAGCACTTTCATGAAATCGGATTTCGGGGCGTTCATCTCGTTTTTCTCGATGGTGCGGGGTCTGGAATGATGGCCTGAACCTCTATCCGGGGCGACGGAGCGCGACAAGGATTTTCGAGCCCTCGCGCCGGAGAGCGCGCAAGGACAATCGCTATTCTGAGTTGTGAATAAGATTTTTTTTCAACACTAAGATTATATGCAACATAGTCCGAGAGTGTAACATTATAATCGCCGAACCGGCCCGCCCTCACGCAAGAGATCAGACATGGTGTATACGCCGAACCCATCGTGGCCGCTGCCCGCGTTGCCCGAACACAATGTGCTAGCGCTTTTGTCTGGAAGCCGATGGGCTTCGAACGAGGTCACCTACAGCTTCCCTGATCTCCGGTCGGATTACAGTTCGGGCAATTCCGCCGCCGACGGCTTCCAAGCGGCCAATGCGGCTGATCAGAACGCGGTGCGCAGCATCCTGGAAGGGGATGGTTTGCGAACCCTGAGCGGGTATATGGCCCTCACCAGCGTGGAGCAGGTTACGAGCCTCGATCTCGTTTTTGCCGGCTATAACGCGTCCGATATTTCCGTCTCAACAAACACCGATTTGGCACAGTCCTTCGCATATTATCCGGTTAATGGAGGCGATGTGTGGTTACGTAGCGACATCGCGTTTCCACAGGTCGGAAGTTATTCATACTACCTCATACTCCATGAGCTGGGACATTCCCTCGGCCTGAAACATGGTCATGAGGCCGACAGCGCGGTAGGGGCGACCAACGAAACCGTCCTGACGTATGACCGGGACACGAAAGAATTTTCGGTCATGACGTACAGGAATCATATCGGAGATAATGACTCGTATTTTGAAGATGACGCAGAGGGGCCGAGCACTTTGATGATGTACGATATTGCCGCGCTGCAATATCTGTATGGCGCTGATTTCGAAACCAACAGCACGGATACGGTCTACAGCTTCGATCCGCAGAGCGGCCAGGTCTTCCTCGATAACGATTTTCTATACGCAAAGGGCGATGCCCTCGGCGACACCATCTTCATGACGATCTGGGATGGCGGCGGCATCGATACTTATGACCTGACGTATTATACGACCAATTCGTCGATCGATCTTGCACCAGGGGGCTGGTCGATCTTCTCCGAGGCGCAGCTCGCCAATCTCGGCGACGGCTATAAAGCGCGCGGCAATGTCTTCAACGCGCTTCAATACCTGGAGGACCCGCGATCGCTCATTGAGAACGTCATCGGCCGGGGCCGGCAACGACGACATCCGCGGCAACGCCGCCCGCAACACGCTCAACGGCAACTACGGCGATGACACCCTCTTTGGAGCGGATGGTAATGACCGGCTTATCGGTGGATCGGGCGCCGACCATCTGCGCGGCGGCGAGGGCGCCGATTTTCTCGACGGTGGTGCTGGCGCCTACGATACGGTCGAGTACAGCGACGCCACCACATCGGTTTCCGTCAATCTCGGCACGAACACCGTCTCGGGCGGAATAGCGACTGGTGACCGCATCTCAGGATTCGAGAACATCATCGGCGGGGCGCATGGCGACATTCTCTATGGGTCTTCCGGCGCGAACGTCATCTTGGGAAATAGCGGCGCCGATCAGATTGTGGGCTCCGGCGGCGAGGACTACCTGGCGGGCGAAAACGGCGACGACATGATCATCGTCAACGAAGGTGGGTCGGCCACAATGGTGGGAGGATCGGGCAAAGACATGTTCGTCGTCTTCCCCGGAACGCACGCCAAGATCCTCGACTTCGTTGCCGGCCCCGGCGTTGCCGATCAGCTCTTCATCTACAAGAACGTGTTTTCGTCCTTCGAGGAGGTTTACGCGGCATCCTACGAGTTCTTTTGGAGCACCTACATCGTCAAGGACGGGTTCAGCATCGAGCTCGTCGGTGTGACGCTCGCACAGCTTCACCCCAACGATTTTAACTTCCTCAATATATGATTCGGGTGCGGGTGAATGAAGAGCCCTGATATCACTGTCAGGTAGAGCGATTCAGCGCGTTCATCTCGTTTTTCAGGTTCGGAAGCTTGGACAGGGAATGGCCTAGCAAAGGTGCGGGCCGGGTCATTCCATCGAGGAGCCGTCCAGTTCCCCCTGACCCCGTTGCACGTGCATCGCCGGAGCACGGAGGAACGGAGGTTCTAACGCCGGAATGGCGATCCATTAACCGCGCCTTTTGCAGCCCGACATCAAGCACGTTGGCTGGTGTGCACGTCAGACGCTCGCCGCGCCCTGCCGGTGGAGCATTTCAACTTCCGCCATATTGGACCGGCCTGAAACCAGCAGTGAATGTACCAGCAGGCAGATCAAATCTCTCCCGTCGAAGGGCTACTTACGGTTGCGCACACCAATGCTGGTGGAACAGTTCACATTTAAACTTGACCAGAACGCAGGCAGAAATAATATGTGATAACGTTCTATAAAAGGGGGCATCGATGTCAGCTATTAGTCGGGGAATTCTGAAATCCAGCCTTATGCACAATATGGTGCTGGCGAATAGCTGGAACTATGGCACCCAAGCGGCAAGTCCGTTGGACTATCAGTATTCGATGGATGCTGCCAGCATGGCCGCAGGTTCTCCCATATTCAGCAGCATTGGAAACTGGATCGAGAGTCAGACGAACGCTGTTTACGATTGGGTTTCGCAGAATGTATCGACAGCTCCGCTTAGCCTCTTCTCGACGCTCGCAAGTACAGCGCCTTACTCGATGCAAGGCGTGCGGTTCTACATTCCTTCGAACCTCGACTCCGATGTCAAAGCACTCCTGACGGGTTCACAGTGGAACTCCAGCAGCATCACCTATAGCCTTCCCGATGCGCGTGGCGATTATCAATGGGTCAATCCCAGCGCCGACGGGTTCCGCGCACTCACTTTCGAGACTGAGCAGTCCATCAGGTACGCCCTGGAGGGTTACAGCCCATACGCTGGTGGCTCGAATATGGCGCTGACGTCGGTCGAGGGCATCACGAACCTATCGCTGACTTACAGTGGTCGTGACGACGCAATCATCCAGGTAGCAGGGTTCAATCCGAATAGCGTCATCAACCGAAGCCACGCCTATTATCCGGGCGTGCCCCTTTATAACGGCGACGTCTGGCTGGCCTCCTCTAGCGCCGGAGTAGGAACTTACGGCCACTTTGAGGTTCTGCACGAGCTTGGACATTCGCTCGGCCTCAAGCATCCGCATGATTCGGGCGGAGCACTTCCAAAGATGAGCGCTGAGCACGACTTGGCCGAGTACACGGTCATGTCGTACAAGAGTTATACGGATGTTCCGCAGACCTTCATGCAATATGACGTTGCGGCCTTGCAGGCGATGTATGGCGCGGATTTCACCACCAATAGCGGAAATACCGTTTACAGCTGGTCGCCGACGACCGGGCAGACCTTTGTCGACGGCGTTGGGCAGGGAGCTCCCGTCAGGAACTACATCTTCATGACGATATGGGACGGCGGCGGGACGGACACGTACGATCTGTCGAATTACAACGGAAACCTGGACGTCGATTTGGCTCCCGGCGGAGTCGTGAAGTTCTCGCAATCACAGCTCGCTTATCGCGGATCCGGCCTTTACGCGAAGGGGAACGTTTACAATGCATTCCAATTCAACGGCGATTCGGGGTCTCTGATCGAGAATGCGAATGGCGGCTCAGGTCATGATGACATGCGCGGCAATGCCGCCAATAACGTGCTGGCTGGGAACGCCGGTGACGACACTCTTTATGGTGCGAGCGGCAACGACCGCCTCCTTGGTGGAGCAGGGAACGATCATATCCGTGGCGGCGTGGGTGCCGATTTCCTCGACGGTGGAGCCGGTACCTACGACACAATCGAGTACAGCGACGCCACCACATCGGTTTCAGTCAATCTCGGCACGAACGTGGTCTCGGGTGGAATAGCGACCGGAGACCAAATCTCGGGATTTGAGAACATCATCGGCGGAGTGCATGGCGACATTCTCTACGGTTCGTCCGGCTCGAACGCCATCCTTGGTTATGATGGCCCCGATCAGATCGTGGGCTCCGGCGGCGAGGATTATCTTGCGGGCGAAAACGGCGACGACATGATCATCGTCAACGAAGGTGGGTCGGCCACGATGGTGGGAGGTTCGGGCAACGACATGTTCGTCGTCTTCCCCGGAACGCACGCCAAGATTCTCGACTTTGTTGCCGGCCCCGGCGTTGCCGATCAGCTCTTCATCTACAAGAACGTATTCTCGACATTCGCGGAGGCTTACGCGGCCTCATACCAGAGTGGAGGCAGCACCTACATCGTCAAGGGCGAGTTCAGCATTGAGCTCGTCGGCGTGACGCTCGCGCAGCTTCACCCCAACGATTTCAACTTCCTCAATATCTAATTCCTGCCAAGGAGGCTGCCGGCTCGGGGCGGCCTCCTTGATGGCACGAAACTGGCTACGCGACCTCTTCGGTCGCTCCCAATCGCATATCGAGATAGGCGCCGACCGAGGTCATCAACTGATCGACGCGGCCGTCGAAGAAATGGTTGGCGCCTTCCACCACAGCATGTTCGAGCTTGACGCCCTTCTGGGTTTTGACCTTCTCGATGACGCTAACCACGTCCTTGACCGGGGCGACACGATCCTCCGAACCATGGACGAACAGCCCGGACGAGGGGCAGGGGGCGAGAAACGAGAAATCGTAACGGTTGGCCATGGCTGCAATCGAAATGAATCCTTCGATTTCGGGCCGGCGCATCAGGAGCTGCATGCCGATCCAGGCGCCGAATGACACCCCGGCGATCCAGCACGCCCGGGCGTCCGGGTTCATGGCCTGTGCCCAGTCAAGCGCCGCCGCCGCGTCCGACAACTCGCCCTGACCGTGGTCGAAGGCCCCCTGACTGCGCCCGACGCCGCGGAAATTGAAGCGCAGGACCGAGAATCCGCGGTTCACAAAGTCATAATAGAGATTATACACGATCTGGTTGTTCATCGTGCCGCCAAATTGCGGGTGCGGGTGCAGTACGATGGCGATCGGGGCGCCGCGCTGCTTGGCAGGCTGGTAGCGTCCTTCGAGACGGCCGGCGGGACCCGTGAATACGACCTCTGGCATTGAATGCGAACCTCTTGATCAACCTCTCGGGCTGCGAGAGGGAATATCCGCCGCGGCCTTGACTTGACCCTGCGAACCCCGATAAACTTTTAGAACAATTCTAAACTGTTTCATTGTGTCACTGGCGCGGTTATCCGCACCGTGGACGCGTAGCATGTGGTTGCGGTGCTTTAGCATGACAACCAAGGGCAATTGCAAGACTTTCGTTCGAGTCGAGGAAAGACTTTCGTTCGAACCGAACCAAAACTTTCGTGCGAACCGGTGCGGGACTTTCGCCTACGGGATATCAGATGGCCTCATCAGGGCGCGTTTACCTCGATCACAACGCCACCTCGCCGCTGCGGCCGGAGGTGGCGTTGGTGATGGTGCGTGCCCTTGAATTGCCGGGCAACCCCTCGTCCGTCCATGCCGAAGGCCGGGAAGCGCGCGCTGCGATCGAGGCCGCACGGGACCAGGTCGCCGCTCTGGTTGGGGCCAGGGCCAAGAACGTCACCTTCACCAGCGGGGGCACGGAAGCCTCCAATATGGTGTTAAGCCCGACCTTTCGCCGTCTTGGCGGCGCCGGCTGCCGCACGCTGATCCTGGGCGCCACCGAGCATCCGTGCGGGTTGTACGGCCATCGGTTCGGATCCGACCAGGTCGAGATCGCCCCTGTCGACAGCAACGGGATGATCGACCTGGCGTGGGTGGAGGAGCGCTTGAGCCGGGCAGATGCAGGCGAGGTCCTGATGTCTCTCCAGCTTGCCAATAACGAGACCGGAATCGTCCAGGATATAGCCGAGGTTGCCCGTATCGTTCATGCCAAAGCAGGGCTTCTCCATGTGGACGCCGTGCAGGCGGCGGGCAAATTGCCGATCGATATCGCCAGCCTGGGCGCCGATGCGGTGACGCTCTCCGCCCATAAGATCGGCGGCCCAAAAGGGGCTGGAGCGGTCATCCTCGCATCCGACCAGCTTGAAATCGCCGACCGGCTCATCCGGGGCGGCGGTCAGGAGAGGGGAAACCGGGCCGGCACCGAGAATGTCGCTGCCATCGCGGGCTTCGGCGCGGCGGCGTTGATCGTGGCAGCCAACCTCGACGGTGAAGCGGCGCGGCTCAGGTCGCTCCGGGACAGGGCGGAGCGGGAGCTTCGCAAGGCGGCACCAGAGACGATCATTATTGGCGAGCGCTCGGAGCGGTTGCCGAACACCTTGGCTTTTGCCATACCGGGCCTGAAAGCCGAAACAGCGCTGATCGCCTTCGATCTTCAGGGCATCGCCCTGTCGTCCGGCTCTGCCTGTTCGTCAGGCAAGGTCAAGCGATCGCATGTGCTCGACGCCATGGGGGTTGATCCCTCGGTGGCCGACGGCGTTTTGCGTGTGAGTTTGGGATGGACGAGCACCGAGGAGCATGTACGCCGCTTTGCGGAAGCGTGCGAAAAGGTGGTCGACACCCTATATAGGCGGAAGGCGAGCGCGGCCTGAACGGCCACGCGTCGTATTCCACATCAACCGGCGGTCCTTGAAACCGTGAACGGTGGGAGAGACAGATGCCTGCTGTGCAGGAGACAATCGATCAGGTTCGCCTGATCGACGTTGATCAATACAAGTACGGCTTCGAGACCGAAGTCGAGATGGAGAAGGCTCCCAAGGGGCTTTCCGAGGACGTGATCCGCTTCATCTCGGCGAAGAAGGGCGAACCGGAATGGATGCTCGCATGGCGGCTTGACGCCTATAAACGCTGGCAGACCATGCAGGAACCCAACTGGGCGCGCGTGTCGTACGACAAGATCGACTACAACGACATGTATTATTACGCCGGGCCCAAAAACTTCCCGTCGCCGAAATCCCTGGACGAGGTCGATCCCGAGATTCTTAAAACCTACGAGAAGCTTGGCATCCCGTTGCGTGAGCAGGAAGTTCTCGCCGGCGTCGAGCCGCGGAACCGGGTTGCCGTCGATGCGGTGTTCGATTCCGTATCCGTGGCCACGACCTTCAAGGCTGAGCTTGCGAAAGCTGGCGTGATCTTCATGCCGATCTCGGAGGCGATCCGCGAATATCCCGATCTGGTCCGGCAATATCTCGGAACCGTGGTGCCGGTCACCGACAACTTCTTCGCGACGCTGAACTCGGCGGTCTTCACCGACGGGTCGTTCGTCTACATTCCGCCCGGCGTTCGCTGCCCGATGGAGCTGTCGACGTATTTTCGCATCAACGAGAAGAACACCGGTCAGTTCGAGCGCACGCTCATCATCGCCGACAAGGGCTCCTATGTGTCCTATCTCGAGGGCTGCACGGCCCCTATGCGGGACGAGAACCAGCTCCACGCGGCGGTGGTCGAGCTCATTGCCCTCGACGACGCGGAAATCAAATACTCGACGGTGCAGAACTGGTATCCGGGCGACGCGGAGGGCCGTGGCGGCATCTACAACTTCGTCACCAAGCGCGGCGATTGCCGCGGCAAGAACTCGATCATCACCTGGACCCAGGTCGAGACCGGTTCGGCGATCACGTGGAAATACCCGTCCTGCATTCTGCGTGGCGACGGTTCCCGCGGGGAGTTCTATTCGATCGCGGTCTCGAACGGCATGCAGCAGGTCGATTCCGGCACCAAGATGATCCATCTCGGCAAAAACACCACGAGCCGGATCATCTCGAAGGGCATCGCCGCAGGGCGCTCGGACAACACCTATCGGGGCCTCGTCTCGGCACACCGCAAGGCGTCGAACGCGCGCAACTTCACCAATTGCAATTCACTGCTGATCGGCAATCGATGCGGTGCGCATACGGTGCCGTATATCGAGTCGAAAAACGCGAGCGCCGTGTTCGAGCACGAAGCGACCACGTCGAAGATCTCGGACGACCAGCTGTTCTATTGCCAACAACGCGGCCTGTCGGCCGAGGAGGCAACGGCGCTCATCGTCAACGGATTCGTCAAGGACGTGCTCCAGCACTTGCCGATGGAATTCGCCGTCGAAGCGCAGAAGCTGATCTCGATCTCGCTCGAAGGCTCGGTGGGCTAACAACAACGCGACCACCTCTTCCTGGGGCGTCTCGAAAGGCGTCGCGAAGGACGGGGTGGCGCTCGGACAAATCATCCTTCGAGACGCGGATGCGCGTTCTCAGGATGAGGATGAAGGAATTAAAGATGCTCCAGATCAATAACCTCGTCGTGCAGATCGAGGACAACCGCATTCTCAACGGCCTCAGCCTCACCGTGAACGACGGTGAAGTGGCGGCCATCATGGGGCCCAACGGATCAGGCAAATCGACGCTTTCCTACGTGATCGCCGGGAAGGCCGATTACGAAGTGCTGGATGGCGAGATACTGCTCGATGGCCGGAACATTCTCGAGATGGGTCCGGACGAGCGCGCGGCTGCCGGCCTGTTTCTCGCCTTCCAATATCCGCTGGAAATTCCCGGCGTCGCCTCGATGACGTTCCTGAAGGCTGCGATCAACGCGCAGCGCAAGGCGCGCGGCGAGACCGAGCTGACCACGCCCGATTTCATCAAGCGCGTCAACGCAGCCGCGGCCAAGCTCGAAGTGCCCAAGGACATGCTCAAGCGCGGTCTCAATGTGGGCTTCTCGGGCGGCGAGAAGAAGCGCATGGAAATTCTGCAGATGGCGCTGCTCGAGCCGCGCTTCTGCATTCTGGACGAAACCGATTCCGGCCTCGACATCGATGCCTTGCGCATCGTGTCCGAGGGCGTCAATGCGCTGCGCTCGAAGGATCGCTCGTTCCTCGTCATCACGCATTATCAGCGGTTGCTCAACTACATCGTGCCCGACAGCGTGCACGTGATGTCGTCGGGACGCATCGTGAAGTCGGGCGGCAAGGAACTGGCGATCGAGCTCGAAGCCAACGGCTATGCCGATTATCGCGAAATCGAGGCCGCGTGACATGGCTCAACTCACATTGATGAGGACGCCGAGCGAGACCGCGCTGGTCCAGGCGTTCGAGGCCGCCAAGGCCAGTCTTCCGGGCGACGTGGAATCGCGCGCTCAGGCGTTCGAGATCTTCAATCGCAATGGCTTGCCCCATCGCCGGGTCGAAGAGTTCAAATACACCGACCTGCGCGCGCTCATGCGCGAGATCGCACCCTTCGCGGCCACGCCATCGGCGACGCAATTCTGCCAAGGCGTTGGCGAAGGCAAGCGCGTTTGCCGATGTCGACGCTCTTCAGGTTTGTTTCGTGAACGGGCACCTCGTGCGCGAGACAGTGAGGTTCGATGCCCTTCCCGAAGGCGTCGAGATCGTACCGCTGGCGGAAGCGCTCGCCTCCGGCCACGAATGGCTCGCCCGCCTCAGCCCCGTGGCCTGGGCGAAAGACAATCCGGTCTACCAGCTCAACTCGTCCTTCATGGCCGATGGCGTGATGCTGCGCATCGCCGGCCCTGTCGAAAAGCCGGTTCATCTGCGCTTCGTCACATCGAGCAACAGCGCCGTTGCGACCGCGACGCGCGTTCTCGTTCTGATCGAGGACGGCGCATCCGTCACGCTGCTCGAAAGCCACGAAGGTTCGGACGGCGCGGCGCATCAACCTAACGACGTGATCGAGCTGATCGCCGGCAACCGCACCAACGTGCATCATGTGAGACTGAACGGCGAGGGCGACCAGACGCTCGCGCTTTCGACCTTGGCTGTGAAGCTCGGCGGCGACGCCTATTTCAACAGCATCAACGTGGTGTCCGGTTCGGCGGTTTCGCGCCATCAGGTTTTCGCGGTTCTGGATGGCGAAAACTCGAAAGCGCAGATCAACGGCGTCACCATGATCAAGGCGGGACAGCACGCGGATTCGACTCTGATCGTCGAACACGCTGCGCCCCATTGCGAAAGCCGCGAATTGTTCAAGACCGCCATCGACGGCGACGCGACGGGGGTGTTCCAGGGCAAGATCATCGTGCCCCACCATGCCCAAAAGACGGACGGCCGCATGATGTCGGCGGCGCTCCTCCTTTCGGAGGGCGGCACCATGAACAACAAGCCCGAGCTCGAGATCTTCGCCGACGACGTGCAATGCGCCCACGGCGCAACGTGCGGCCAGCTCGACGACGACCTGCTGTTCTACCTCATGGCCCGCGGTCTGCCGCGCAAGGAAGCAGAGAGCTCTGCTGGTTCAGGCGTTCCTTGGCGAGGCGGTCGAGTTCGTCGAGAACGAGGCGGCGCGCGATGCGTTGATCGCCATCGTCGAGGCATTGGTTGAAGGCGCGGGTGTGAAGCAACTGCCCGGGCATGGACGGCTACAAGGAATTATCGATGAACGCACCCATTGTGGCCCCTTACGATGTCGATGCGATCCGGACGCAGTTTCCGCTCCTGTCGCAGCAGGTCTACGGGAAGCCCCTGGTCTATCTCGACAACGCTGCGTCGGCGCAGAAGCCGCGCGCGGTCATCGACGCCATGGCGAACATCATGGAGACGGGTTATTCCAACGTCCATCGCGGCCTGCACTTCATGGCCAATGCGGCAACGGAATCGTTCGAGCAGGCACGGGAGACCGTGCGGGAATTTCTCAACGCCGGTTCGGTCGACGAGATCGTGTTCACCAAGTCGGCGACCGAGGCCTACAACCTGGTGGCGGACAGCTTCGGCCGCATGGCGATCGGGGAGGGTGACGAGATCATCCTGTCGATCATGGAGCACCATTCCAACATCGTGCCATGGCATTTCCTGCGGGAACGCAAAGGCGCGGTTATCAAATGGGCGCCGGTCGACGAGGACGGCAATTTTCTCCTCGACGAATTCGAGAAACTGATCACGCCGCGCACCAAGATCGTCGCCATCACGCACATGTCGAACGTGCTCGGCACCGTCACGCCAATCCGCGACATCATCCGCATCGCGCACGCGCATCAAGTGCCGGTGCTCGTCGATGGAGCCCAGGGCGCGGTCCATCTCGATGTGGACGTGCGCGATCTCGATGCCGATTTCTACGTGTTCACGGGTCACAAGGTTTACGGGCCCACGGGCATCGGCGTTCTCTACGGCAAGAAGGAGCTGCTCGCGCAGATGCCGCCGTATCAGGGCGGCGGCGAGATGATCCGCGAAGTCCGGATGGATTCGATCACCTATAACGATCCGCCGCATCGTTTCGAGGCCGGCACTCCCGCCATCATCGAGGCGGTGGGGTTGGATGCGGCCCTGCGCTTCATGATGGAGCTTGGGCGCGATCGTATCCGTGCCCATGAGGCGGCTTTGTCGGATTACGCGCACGAGCGCCTCGGCGCCATGAATTCGATCCGCATCATCGGCCGCGCCAAGGGGAAGGGCGCGATCCTTGCCTTCGAGATGGCCGGCGCCCATGCACATGACGTGGCGACGGTGATCGACCGGCAGGGGGTCGCGGTCCGCGCCGGCACCCATTGCGCCATGCCGCTGCTCGAGCGCTTCGGCGTCACGTCCACCTGCCGCGCTTCATTTGGCCTCTACAACACGCGGGCGGAAGTGGATAAACTGGCGGATGCCCTGCAAAAGGCCGAGGCCCTGTTCTCGTGAGGATTGACCGTTGACCGACCACGCACCCGTCGAGAATGCGCCGAACGCGCCCCAGGTGACCCAGAATGCGGCGATTCCGCCCGAGGAAATCGACCGCATGACGGATGACATCGTGGCGGCGCTGAAAACCGTCTACGATCCGGAAATTCCCTCCGACATCTATGAGCTCGGCCTCATCTACCGGGTCGATATCGACGACGACCGGAATGTCGCCATCGACATGACGCTGACTGCGCCCGGCTGCCCGGTCGCGGGCGAGATGCCGGGCTGGGTCGAGAACGCGGTGGCAACTGTCCAGGGCGTTCAGAACGTCACGGTGGCGCTGGTCTTCGACCCGCCCTGGGACCAGAGCCGCATGTCCGACGAGGCCCGTGTCTCCCTCGACATGTGGTAGCCGGACCTCGACGTTCGGCCTGCGATCTCCTATCTTCAGGATATATCCCTCGTTCTGCCCGGGCCTTGAACCCGGCCGTCAGGAGAGAATAATGGCGTTATCGGGTTTTAAGGTCGTAACCTTGACGGACGCGGCGGCAAACCGCGTCAAGGACATCATCGGCAAGGCGGACCGGCCGATCGTCGGCGTACGCGTCGGCGTCAAGAACGGCGGCTGCGCCGGCATGTCCTACACCATGGAGTACGCCGAAGCGGCAGGACCTCTCGATGAGGTCGTGGAGGACAAGGGCGTCACCCTCCTGGTCGATCCCAAAGCCGTCCTGTTCCTGCTCGGAACCGAGATGGATTTCGAGACCACCAAAATGGCGTCCCAGTTTGTCTTCCGGAACCCAAACCAGACTTCGGCCTGCGGCTGCGGCGAATCGGTCGCGATCACGCCTGTCGCGCCGGAGATGGTGCCAGCCGCTCACTAGGATGGATCCAGAAGCGATCCGCGAGATCTTTCAGCCAGGTCGGCGCAATCCGGCTGCGTAAGATGTTCGGCGGGCAGGGGATCTATCAGAGGCGAGCTGATGTTTGCGCTGGAGATCGGGGGCGAACTCTACCTCAAGGTCGATGCCGAGACCCTAGCCGCTCTTCCGGGATCTCGGGTCGCGGCCTTTCACCTATACGGGCCGGAGCGGCAAGCCGTTGGCGATGAGCTATTGGCGACTTCCCGAGAATGCGCTCGACGATCCCGACGAGGCGGGCCATCTCGCCGAGGCTCGCGATAGGGGCTGCTCTGCGCGCAAGAGCAAAGAAGCTTACGGGAAAAACCCGCAAGCGTTCTTAGCCGACGCAGAGCCCGGCGCGTTATTCGGACTTCGTCTTTTTCGGAGCGGTCGGCCGCATCAGGAAGGCTGGAACGTGCTCGCCCAATCCAAGAACCGGCGCGTCATTGTCCTGCTCGTGACGGCGGGATCTGTCGTCCGAACGTCCCTCGTGCCGATCGCGCCCGGTCGGGGCTGCCGGTCGGAATTGGTGCGCTCGCCACCCTCCGGCCGCGGTGCTCTCGAACGCTCGACGGGCGCTGCAGTGCGCTCCACTTCGGCCGCCACTTCTTCGCGCTGCTGCGGCTTGCGCGATCCGCGTGCCGGGCGCTGGCGTTCGCCGCGCTCTCTTGGTTGGCGCTCGGCACGCTCCTGCGGCAGCGCGGCCTGTTCCGGCTCCTGGCTCGGCGACGAAGCCTCAGCCTCGAGAGGTCTCTCGCTTGCCGGCTCGCGGCTGCTGCCTTTGCGGCCCCGCGGGCGGTCGGACTCCGCCTGTACGGACCCGGCGCTTCGAAGACCTGTCGGGGGATGACGAGGTGGATTGCGGACGTTCGGCGAGAGTTGGACCTTCCCACTCGACCGACTGGCCGATGAGCTTCTCGATCGCCGCGAGGTTTTTCTCGTCGCCGGGCCCCATCAGCGTGAACGCGGCGCCAGTCCGTCCGGCGCGACCGGTGCGGCCGATGCGATGCACGTAATCCTCGGCATGATGAGGAATGTCGTAGTTGAACACGTGACTGACGGCCGGAATGTCGAGGCCGCGGGCTGCTACGTCGCTGGCCACCAGCAGCGGGACTTCACCGCTGCGGAACGCGTCGAGAGCCGCCGTTCGCGAGCGCTGATCCATGTCGCCGTGAAGCGCCGCGACATTGAACCCGTGCTTCAGCAGCGACCGATGGACGACGACCACATCGCGCTTGCGATTGCAGAACACGAGCGCGTTCTGCAGATCCGTCGCGCCGTTGATGAGGTCGCGCAAGGTCTCGCGCTTGTCGAAATCCTCGCGCCCGTCGCGACGAGGCGCTGCGTGATGGTCGCCGCGGTCGACGCGGCGCGCGCGACTTCGACTTTCACGGGCGTATGCAGAAAGGCGTCGGCGAGACGCTGGATCTCGGGCGGCATGGTGGCGGAGAAGAACAGCGTCTGGCGGGTGAACGGCACCATCTTCACGATGCGCTCGATATCCGGGATGAAGCCCATGTCGAGCATCCGGTCGGCTTCGTCGATGACGAGAAGCTCGACGCCGCTCAGGAGCAGCTTGCCGCGCTCGATGTGGTCGAGCAGCCGGCCCGGGGTCGCGATGAGCACGTCG
Source organism: uncultured Alphaproteobacteria bacterium (assembly GCA_963828985.1). Lineage (GTDB taxonomy): Bacteria > Pseudomonadota > Alphaproteobacteria > Rhizobiales > Beijerinckiaceae > Microvirga. The sequence continues at coordinate 739,574 of CAWHGT010000002.1, read as the reverse complement.
ACGCCCGCGCGCGATCTTGGCATCCTGGTCGCCGAAGGAGACGCCGCCGATCAGCAGGGCCACGTTGAGTTTGTGATTGATGCCGTATTTGTCGAAGTTTTCCTGCACCTGCGCGGCGAGTTCGCGCGTCGGCTCGAGGATCAGCGTTCGCGGCATCCGCGCGCGCGCTCGTCCGCTCTCGAGACGCGTGAGCATCGGCAGCACGAAGGCGGCGGTCTTGCCGGTGCCGGTCTGCGCGATGCCGAGAACGTCACGGCGTCGCGAGCACATGCGGGATCGCCTGCGCCTGGATGGGCGTCGGCTCCGTGTAGCCGGAGGCCGCGACAGCCTGAAGAACTTTCTCGCTGAGTCCGAGGTCGGCGAAAGACATGAGAACTATAACCGTTTGGGGTCTGGAGGCGCTTTCGGTCCCGACCGCACGAGGCGGCAACAAACCGGCGCAAAACGAGTTTTACCTGAGGTATCCGCCCAAGCAAAGGTGTGGCCGGACCATAGGACAAGCTATCCGCTTGTCAATCCAAGGAAAATCACTTGATGGCGGCGACCCTCCTCTTGATTCCCGGTCTCGGCAATACCGCACAGGCTCTTCGAACATCAGATCGCGACCTTCTCGCCGCTCATGAATGTGCTGGTCGCAGACCATCACGCGGGACGATTCAATGGAAAGCATGGCGCGCCGGATACTGGCTGTGCGCCCGGCGAGTTTCGCCCTCGCGGGTCTGTCGATGGGCGGCTACGTCGCCATGGAAATCATGCGCCAGGCGCCCGAACGGGTGGAGACGGCTGGCCCTCCTCGACACCAGCGCGCAGCCCGACTCGCCGGAAGCGAAGCAGAATCGCCACCGCCTGATCGGAACTTGCGGAAGCCGCGCGCTGGGATGACATCCTCGACAGATGTCTGGCCAAAGCTGGTGGCCACCCAACGGCAGCGAGACGAGCCGCTCAAGCAGAGTGTCGCGAGGATGCTCCAGGAGACCGGCGCCGCCGGCTTACATCCGCCAGCAAAGAGCCATCATGGGCAGAAAGGATTCGCGCGACCTGCTGCCGGGCTTCGAGATCCCCACCCTGATCGCCGTGGGGGAGGCGACCTCATCACGCCGCCCGAGATGGCTCGCGAGATGGCGGAGATGATCGAGTGGGCCTCCCTGATCGTCATCCGCGGGGCAGGACACCTGTCGGCACTGGAAGAGCCAGATCAGGTGACGACCGCCATGCGCCTCTGGCTGGACAGAGACTGACCCATGGGAATGCTTTCAATGCGAGACAATGTTGCAAACGGGTGACAGTTTATTACGTTGCGATGAGGTAACAGCGTGACTGGACTTCTCGAAAACAGGATTCGATTCGCAATGAAAAAAATTCTTCTCTCCACGGTCGCTCTCATCGGCCTCACCGTCACTGCCGCTGCTGCGGACCTTCCGTCACGCCACGCTCCGGCCATGATCGCTCCCGTCGTTCCGGTCTTCACCTGGACCGGCTTCTACGTCGGCGTGAACGCCGGCTACGGCTGGGGCAACGACGACAACCGCGGTTTCGGTCTCGTGAATCGCGGCAATGACGACGGCGGCTTCGTCGGCGGCGCCCAGCTCGGCTACAACTACCAGATGGGCATGTTCGTCCTCGGTGCGGAAGCCGATCTGCAATACGCCGATCTCGGCAGCAACTTCGTCGTCAACGGCGTTCGCTACGGCTCCGATAACGATTGGTTCGGCACCACCCGCGTTCGCGCCGGCTTCGCGTTCGATCGGTTCATGGTCTACGCCACCGGCGGTGTTGCTTACGGCGATTCGAATGTCGGCTGGACGGCTGGCGGCGGCGTCGAATACGCCTTCACCGACAACCTGACCGCGAAGATCGAAGGTCTCTATGTGGCCATCGACGGCGACAACCGCGACTTCCTCGACCTCCGCATCGGCGGCGTTAACGGCAACACCGAATTCGGTGTTGTGCGCGCTGGCCTGAACTACAAGTTCAGCAGCTACTAATCTGCTTCGCTCCGGCGATCAGGAGGCCCGGCGGAAACGCCGGGCTTTTTTGTTGTGCTGTCGTCTCAGCGCCTCCGAGGGCAGGGCAATAAAAAGCCGGAGCCACGAGGGCCCCGGCGAAAGGAGCTGCGCATTGGCAGCCCCGGAGAGGATGATTCCTGCTCAGCAGGAATAATACATCTGGAACTCGACCGGATGAGGCGTCATCTCGAAACGGGCGACTTCCGTCATCTTGAGCTCGATGAAGCTGTCGATGAAGTCATCGCTGAAGACGCCGGCCGTCTTGAGGAACGCACGGTCCTTGTCGAGACTGACGAGCGCCTCCCGCAGGGAGCCGCAAACCGTCGGGATCTTCTTCAACTCGCGCGGCGGCAGGTCGTAGAGGTCCTTGTCCATGGCCGGGCCGGGATCGATCTTGTTCACGATGCCGTCAAGGCCGGCCATCAGCATCGCGGCGAAGGCCAGGTAGGGGTTGGCGGTCGGATCCGGGAAGCGGACCTCGACGCGCTTGGCCTTCGGTGAGGTCGTCCACGGAATGCGGCAGGACGCCGAACGGTTGCGGGCCGAATAGGCCAGCAGAACCGGCGCTTCATAGCCTGGAACCAGGCGCTTGTACGAGTTCGTCGACGGGTTGGTGAAGGCGTTCAACGCCTTGGCGTGCTTGATGATGCCGCCGATGTACCACAGGCATTCCTGGCTCAGATCGGCATATTTGTTGCCGGCGAAAACCGGCTTGCCGCCCTTCCAGATCGACTGGTGCACGTGCATGCCCGAGCCATTGTCGCCATAGACGGGCTTCGGCATGAAGGTCGCGGACTTGCCGTAGGACTGGGCGACGTTGTGGATGCAGTATTTGTAGATCTGCATCTGGTCGCCCATGTGGGTGAGCGTGTCGAACTTCACACCCAGTTCGTGCTGGGCCGACGCCACCTCGTGATGGTGCTTCTCGACCTTGACGCCCATCGCCGCCATGGCGGCGAGCATCTCGCCACGCATGTCCTGCGCGGAATCGAGCGGCGGGACCGGGAAATACCCACCCTTCATGGGAATGCGGTGGCCGAGGTTGCCGCCCTCGTAATCCTTGTCGCCATTGGTCGGCAATTCGGACGAATTGAGCTTGAAGCCGGTGTTGTACGGATCGGCCATGAACTTCACGTCGTCGAACACGAAGAACTCGGCCTCCGGACCGACGAAGATGGTGTCGCCGATTCCCGTCGACTTGAGGTAGGCCTCGGCCTTCTTGGCAATGCCGCGCGGGTCGCGGTTGTAGGGCTCCCCGGTCGCCGGATCGAGAATGTCGCACACGATGGACAGGGTCGAGGCCGAAAAGAAGGGATCGAATTGCGCCGTGGTGGGATCGGGCATCAGCGTCATGTCGGATTCGTTGATCGCCTTCCAGCCGCCGATCGACGAACCGTCGAACATCACGCCATCGGCGAACGCTTCCTCGTCGACGATCGATACGTCGAAGGTCACGTGCTGCCACTTGCCGCGCGGGTCGGTAAATCGGAAATCGACATACTTGATGTCGTTGTCCTTGATCGCCTTCAGCACATCCTTGGCGGTCTGCATGATCGTATAGTCCCTTCTGCCCTTGATCACGATGCCTTTGGCCGTCCAAAGACACTAAAGTGATCGATTTCAATGATTTGGGGCACGATTATCCGAAAACCGTTGCACATTTTCGGCCTCATGCCCTGGAGATTTGACCCGGCGGAACGCCGTGGTTTGAGATGCTAGTTCAGATCGCGTCGGATCCCGTCTCGCCGGTTCTGATGCGGACGGCCTCCTCGACTGTCGACACGAAAATTTTGCCGTCGCCGATGCGCCCGGTTTGCGCTGCCTTGCGGATGGCGTCGATAGCGGCGTCGACCAGATCGTCAGCGAGCACGATTTCGAGTTTCACCTTCGGCAGGAAGTCGACCACGTATTCGGCTCCGCGATAAAGCTCGGTGTGGCCCTTCTGCCGCCCGAACCCCTTGGCCTCGATCACCGTGATCCCTTGCAGCCCCACTTCCTGGAGCGCTTCTTTCACTTCATCGAGCTTGAAAGGCTTGATGATGGCTTCGATTTTTTTCATCCGGGGACCGCTCTAATTCGAGGATTTGCCGCTTTTAGCACCAGAAATGAAGCCCTTCCACGGGGTCCTGTTTTTCGAACAGGAAGTTTTGCTGCCTTAAGTAGCAACATCTGGCTAAAGTTTGTGCACTTGCGAGTTTTCCGCTCCTTCCGGGGCTTTTCCGCCCAAGATCAATTCCATGGCCCCACCAGAGCTGCTTTTAACGCCCTCCCAGATGAAGAAGTCCGACGGCTTCGCGGTCAGCGACGGCACCCCCGGCGTGGCTCTGATGCGTAATGCCGGCAATGCCACAGCGGCGGCGGCATCGGCGATGGTGCCGCCGGGATCCCGGGTGGTGGTCCTCGTCGGGCCGGGCCAGAACGGCGGCGACGGCATCGTTGCGGCGGCTCAACTTCTGGCCCGTGGCTATGACGTGTCGCTCTGCCTTTTGGGGCGGTGGGACGCCCTTCGGGGAGACGCCTCGGTGGTTGCGCAGGATTGGTCGGGAGAGACGCTGCCGCTCGAGGAGGCTGATTTCGCCAAGGCGGATCTCGTCATCGATGCGCTCTTCGGCGGCGGTCTTGCGCGTGACATCGATGGCGCGGCAAAAGCGGCCATCGACAGACTGAATTTATCCGGCAAGCCGGTGCTGGCTGTCGACCTGCCATCCGGAATCGACGGCGAAACAGGAGCGGTGCGGGGAATTGCCGTCAAGGCGAGCCGGACCATCACCTTCGCGGCGCGAAAACCGGGTCATCTTCTCCTGCCCGGCCGTGGCTTTTGCGGAGAGGTGATTCTCTCCGACATCGGCGTCAGTCAGGACAATCTGCAAAGGTCGGGGGCCCGGCTTTATGTGAACGATCCGGCATTATGGGGAGCTGCCGTTCCGCGCCCGGAACTCGCGTCTCACAAGTATGATCGGGGGCACGTGCTGGTCGCCTCCGGCGGCGCCACCCGCACAGGGGCGGCACGGCTGGCAGCGCGGGCGGCTTTGCGGATCGGCGCCGGACTTGTCACCGTAGCGTCTCCGCCTGAGGCGCTCGGCGTCAATGCGGCTCAACTCACCGCCATCATGCTGCGGGGTTGCGAGGGCGCGGAAGGTCTCCATGCCATTCTCGCGGATGAGCGATTGAATGCGCTTGTCATCGGCCCTGCCTTGGGAGTCACCGCCGCGACCCGCGCCATGGTCGCGGTGGCGGCTCAGGCGCGGCGGCGTCTGGTGCTCGACGCGGATGCGCTGACCTCGTTCGAGGGGCTGGCCTCAGAGCTGCATCAAGGGTTCCGATCGGCTCCGACCGTCATCACACCCCACGACGGCGAGTTCAGACGGTTGTTCAAAGGACACCCGGATATCCTTGATCCACCGTCGAAAGTCGAAAGGGCGCGTCGCGCCGCCGCCTATCTGGGTGCCGTCACCGTGCTAAAGGGCGCCGATACGGTGATCGCCGCGCCGGATGGGCGCGCCGCGATCAACGTCAACGGCACGCCTTATCTGGGCACTGCGGGTTCGGGGGATGTTTTGTGCGGGATCATAGCCGGCCTGATGGCGCAACATCTTCCGGCGTTCGAGGCGGCCGCAATGGGGGTGTGGATCCATGCCGAGGCGGGAGCAGCCTTCGGCGCCGGGTTGATTTCGGAAGATCTGCCGGAGCAGATTCCCAAGGTTTTGCAAGGGCTTCTCAGCTGACCTCGATCCACGTCCAGAGCCCCGAATCGAAACGCTCCACGATTGTCGACGCCAAGAGCCACTTGCCCGGATTGTCGGCCACGAAGGCGATCCGCGCGGTGCGGCGCTCCGGCACCTGGACGGTGTCGAGGAAATACGGCTCCCAGCCATCGTCCAGCCCGTGCAGCAGACGGAAGGCGTGGCCGTGAAGGTGCATGGGCTGCACCATGTCGGTCTGGTTGTTCAATGCCAGCACGACCGGCATGCCGCGTTTCACTTTGAGAACCGGCACCTTCGGATCCCCGGCCGTGCCGTTGATCGTCCAGGGCACCGTGGCTCCCTCAGAGCCCTTGATAACCAGATCCTTTCGCGCAGCATTCTGAAGCCGGATCTGCTCCGGGAGCTTCCGGTTCGGCGCAAGGGGCTGAATTGGTGGGCGAGCGGGCGTTTTTTCCCCTGCGGCGACCAGCTCCACCAAGGGCATTCCATCGCCGATCACGGCCGTGACGGCGCCGCTCGCCCCGGCCTCGTCGGGCAGGTCCACGATCACGTCGTAACGCGTGCCGGGGGCGAACGGGAGCGACGAGCGGAGCGGCTCGAACGTGTCCGTCGGCTGCCCGTCGATCGCGATCACGTAGGGCTTCAGCCGGTCGAAGCGCAGGCGCACGATGCGCGCATTGCACGCATTCGCGAGCCTGAGCCGGACGCGGCTTCCCGGACGCGCCTCGATCTTCAGGGGAACCGCCTTGCCGTTCACGGTGAGCCAGTTGCCGAGCCGCCCGACGGTCTCCGCGGCGAATGGCGAGAGGGAGCCGTCCTCCTCGAGCCGCCAATCGTCGATCAGGATCGCCTCGTCGCGATCGACCGCTGGCGGGTTCTGCTCCTCGACGATCAGGAGGCCCGACAGACCGCGCTCCAGGGGCTCCGCGCTTCCGCCCGGGAGGCAGGGCCGGATCAGGAAGGTGCCGGCATCGGGCGGGGTCAGACGGTAATCGAATCGGCCGCCGGGCGTGACCGGCTCCTGCGTCAGGTTCCCGACGCCGTCCATCGGGTTGGGGCCGCGAACGCCATGGAGATGGAGGGACAGCGGCAAGGCAGTGTCGTTCTTGAGGGCCAGTCTCAGCTCTTGCCCGTGCTTGATCCGCAGGACAGGACCCAGCCTCCCGCCAAGTGTCCAGACATCCGCATCCTTACCCCCGGCGCGAAGGCGCACAGCCAATGGGGCGGCTCTCAGTTCGGGCGAAATACCATTCCCTTCGAGACCCTGGACGAGGCCTGGCGCAGATTGTGCCTTGGCTCGCAACGGGACACTGACGAGAGCGGTCGCGATGCCGGCTGTGAAGGCACGTCGGGTGGTCATGAGGGCAGGGCCTTCAGGCTGGAGGACGACACGGCTTTCTGGCCTACAGCCTGAACCGGCAGCGGCCAAGTGCCGCCTGTTTCCATCGGCACCGTCGCGTCGGTTGAAACCCTTCCCTGACGACACGAAGTTTTTTGGTGCGCCCGTTGAAGAGCGTGGTATAGAGCGCCCGTCCCGGACGAGGGGCGCGTGTCGCGCCGCCTCCCGCGCGGGCGTGGCGGAATTGGTAGACGCACTGGTTTTAGGTACCAGCGGCGAAAGTCGTGGGGGTTCGAGTCCCTCCGCCCGCACCAATCCCGTCAGGGTTGGTTTCCGGATGGGTCCGCCGGCCCGATCGTATGCAGTGTGCTGCGTCGATCGTGGCCCGGGCCGCAGATTTTTTGCAAGAACGAAGGCGGTTAGAACCATGCAGGTGACGGAAACTCTGTCCCAAGGCTTGAAACGGGAATTCAAGGTCGTGCTCCCGGCAACGGAGTTGGAGAAGCGGCTCAACGATGAGCTGGCGACTCTCAAGGACCGGGTCAAAATCAACGGGTTCCGCCCAGGCAAGGTGCCGGTCGGGCACCTGCGCCGGGTTTATGGCCGCTCCGTCATGGGCGATGTGGTTCAGAACGCCGTCAACGAGGCCAATCGCAAGATCATCGAGGATAACAGCCTCAAGCTTGCGTTCGAGCCGCAGGTCCAGTTCCCCGAGAACAAGGACGAAATCGAGAAGGCCATGGACGCCAAGGGCGATCTGGCCTTCACCGTAGCGCTCGAAGTGCTGCCGGTCTTCGATCTGGTCGACCTCAAGGACGTGTCGGTCAAGAAGCCGGTCGTCGAGGTGGCCGAGACCGAGGTCGACGAATCGCTCGAGCGCATGGCCAAGCAGAACCGCGCCTTCGAGCCCAAGAAGGGCAAGGCTGTCGACGGCGACCGGGTCGTGGTCGATTTCGTCGGGCGCATCGACGGCACCGAGTTCGAGGGCGGCAACGGCCAGGACATCCGCGTCGAGATCGGTTCGAACACCTTTATTCCCGGGTTCGAAGATCAACTCCTCGGCGTCAAGGCCGGCGACACCAAGCTGGTGAAGGTCTCGTTCCCCGAGAACTACCTGGCGCCGCATCTCGCCGGCAAGGCGGCTGAATTCGACGTCACCGTCAAGGAAGTCGAGGCGCCGGGCGAACTGGTGATCGACGACGAGCTCGCCAAGGGCTTCGGCATGGAATCGCTCGACAAGCTGAAGGAAGCGATTCGCGGTGCCGTGCAGCGCGATTTCGACGCTCAATCTCGCCGCAAGGTGAAGAAGGAGCTCCTCGACGCTCTCGATTCGAAGTACAGCTTCGAACTGCCCCCGAGCCTGGTCGAGCAGGAATTTGCGGCCGTCTGGGCGCAGGTCGAGGGCGATATGAAGTCCAACAACCGCACCTTCGCGGATGAGGACACGACCGAGGAAGACGCGCGCGCCGATTATCGCAAGATCGCCGAGCGTCGCGTCAGGCTCGGCTTGGTCCTTGCACAGATCGGTGAGAAGTCCGATATCAAGATTTCCGACGACGAGGTCACCCAGGCTCTCGTCGAGCGGGTCCGCCAGTATCCGGGTCAGGAGAAGCAGGTCTGGGAGTTCTATCAGAAGAACCCGCAGGCCCTTGCCGAAATCCGGGCTCCCCTGTTCGAGGAAAAGGTCGTCGACCAGATCCTCAGCCAGGTGAAGGTGGTCGACGAGACCGTGTCCAAGGAAGCTCTTTTCAGTGACGAGGACGGTGAGGAGGATGGCTCCAAACCGGCATCGAAAGCGGCCAAGGGCAAGGGCGGTAAGAAAGCCAGCAAGAGCGAGTAGCGCGACTTCAAGCGTCTCGCGCTTGCATCATCTTGACGACCGCGCCATTGCGCGGTCGACTTTGGAGCAGTGAGACGATGAGAGACCCGGTCGCCCTTTACGCAAACACGCTCGTGCCCATGGTGGTCGAGCAGTCGAACCGCGGCGAACGCGCGTTCGACATCTATTCGCGCCTCCTGCGGGAGCGGATTATCTTCCTTACCGGACCGGTCGAAGATTACACGGCCTCGCTGATCGTGGCACAGCTCCTGTTCCTCGAGGCCGACAATCCCAAGAAGGAAATCTCCTTCTATATCAACTCCCCGGGTGGGGTGGTGACCTCGGGTCTGTCGATCTACGACACCATGCAGTTCATCCGCTGCCCGGTTTCCACCCTCTGCGTCGGGCAGGCCGCCTCCATGGGCTCGCTGCTTCTCTGCGCCGGCGAGGCGGGACAGCGTTTTGCCCTGTCGAACGCGCGAATCATGGTTCACCAGCCCTCTGGCGGATACCAGGGTCAGGTGACCGACATCATGATCCATGCCCGCGAAAGCGAAGCCTTGAAGCGCCGGCTCAATGAAATCTACGTGAAGCATACGGGCCGCGACATTGCGGCGGTCGAGCAGGCCCTGGAGCGTGACAACTTCATGACCGCCGAGGCCGCACAGGAATTTGGTATTATAGACCAAGTGCTTTCCAAGCGGCCCGAGCCCGCCACACCGCAGCTCTGATCTGCAAAAGCTGGGGACAATACACGCTGCGGTGCGTCTTTTTGGCGTGCTCCACTGTTGCTATTGATCATGCTTCCTTTGCGTGTTTGCATAAGGACGGGGGAAGCTACGATTTGAGAGCCTGTTATTTTCGCGTCGGAACCTTTCATTAGTTCCGACGCGCCTAAACTTAAAGGGAGCGGGGACGGCGCGCCGGATCCGCTCCGGCTGGAGATAAGATAATGACCAAAGCTGGCGGCAGCGACTCCAAGAGCACGCTCTACTGCTCCTTTTGCGGCAAGAGCCAGCACGAGGTTCGTAAACTGATCGCCGGCCCGACGGTTTTCATCTGTGATGAGTGCGTCGAGCTGTGCATGGACATCATTCGCGAGGAGTCGAAATCCTCCCTCGTGAAATCGCGCGACGGTGTCCCGACCCCGAAAGAGATCAGCCACGTTCTCGACGATTACGTGATCGGCCAGGAGCACGCCAAGAAGGTGCTCTCGGTGGCGGTTCACAACCATTACAAGCGGCTTGCCCACGCCTCGAAGCACAACGACGTGGAGCTTGCGAAGTCCAACATCCTGCTGATCGGCCCGACCGGCTCAGGCAAGACACTTCTTGCCCAGACCCTGGCGCGGATCCTCGACGTGCCGTTCACGATGGCGGACGCCACGACGCTCACGGAGGCGGGCTATGTGGGCGAGGACGTGGAGAATATCATCCTGAAGCTGCTTCAGGCATCCGACTACAATGTGGAGCGGGCGCAGCGCGGCATCGTCTATATCGACGAGATCGACAAGATTTCGCGCAAGTCCGACAATCCCTCGATCACCCGGGACGTGTCGGGCGAGGGCGTGCAGCAGGCCCTCCTGAAGATCATGGAAGGCACGGTGGCATCGGTCCCTCCGCAGGGCGGGCGCAAGCATCCCCAGCAGGAATTTCTGCAGGTCGACACCACTAATATCCTGTTCATCTGCGGCGGCGCATTCTCGGGGCTCGAGCGGATCATCTCGAGCCGCGGCAAGGGCACGTCGATCGGTTTCGGAGCCTCGGTCGAGTCTCCCGACGATCGCCGGACCGGCGAGATCTTCCGTGCAGTGGAGCCCGAGGATTTGTTGAAGTTCGGCCTAATTCCGGAATTCGTCGGTCGTCTGCCGGTTCTCGCAACGCTCGAAGATCTCGATGAGGATGCGCTCAAGAAGATCCTGCAGGAGCCGAAAAACGCCCTCGTGAAGCAATATCAGCGCCTCTTCGAGATGGAGAACGTCAACCTGACGTTCCAGGACGAAGCGCTGTCGATGATCGCCCGCAAGGCCATCGATCGCAAAACCGGCGCTCGCGGGTTGCGCTCGATCATGGAGGGGATCCTCCTCGAGACCATGTACGATCTTCCCGGTCTCGATTCGGTCGAGCAGGTGGTGATCGGCCCAGAGGTCATCGAGGGCAAGGCGAAGCCGCTCTTCATTCATGGCGATCGCGGCGAGCCGGTTGCCAGCGTCAGCGCATAGGAGCGTTGTTTTATAAGGGGTGGATGAGGCTTGCCGCGGTTCTTGAAACATTGTGCGTGCCTCGCCACATCCATCATTGCACGGCCGCTGCCCGCTCATGAATACGAGGGGTGGAGCCGGGTACCGGAAGCAGCAAATAACAACAGCTTGAGCGTTCCGGTTATTCGTTCACAAGCGCGCTCATGCGAGGCGCTTCGCGGACGCTGTCGAAAGGATGTCGTTTCATGACACAGTCGAAACCACGTCAGCCCGTTGAACCGGGCTCGACCGGAACCTACGCGGTTCTGCCCCTGCGTGACATCGTCGTCTTCCCGCATATGATCGTGCCGCTCTTCGTCGGCCGCGAGAAGTCGATCCGCGCGCTCGAGGAAGTGGTCAAGGGGGACCGTCACATTCTTCTGGCAACCCAGATCGATGCGACGGATGACGATCCGGCCACCGACGCGATCTACAAGGTCGGAACGCTTGCCAGCGTATTGCAGCTCCTGAAGCTTCCCGACGGCACCGTGAAAGTGCTGGTCGAGGGCCAGAGCCGTGCGCAGGTCAAGACCTACACCCGGACCGATGAATATTACGAGGCGGAGGCGGAAGCGCTTCCAGATACCCTCGGAGACCAGATCGAGGCCGAGGCTTTGGCCCGCTCGGTCGTGTCCGAGTTCGAGAACTACGTGAAGCTCAACAAGAAGGTCTCGCCCGAGGTGGTGTCCGCCGTGACCCAGCTCGAGGAGCCGGCCAAGCTTGCCGATACGATCGCGTCGCATCTTGCGATCAAGATCGCCGACAAGCAGGCGATTCTCGAAATCCCGACGGTTGCAGGACGCCTTGAGAAGGTTCTCGGCCTCATGGAGAGCGAAATCTCCGTGCTGCAGGTCGAGAAGCGCATCAGGACGCGCGTCAAGCGTCAGATGGAGAAGACGCAGCGCGAGTACTATCTCAACGAGCAGATGAAGGCGATCCAGAAGGAGCTCGGCGACGACGAGGGTCGCGACGAGTTGGCCGAGCTCGAGGAGAAGATCGAGAAGACCAAGCTCACGAAGGAAGCCCGTGACAAGGCCCAGAACGAGCTGAAGAAGCTGCGTCAGATGTCGCCCATGTCGGCGGAAGCCACCGTGGTGCGCAACTATCTCGACTGGATCCTGAGCATCCCGTGGAACAAGCGTTCCAAGATGAAAAAGGATCTGGGGGCCGCCCAGAACCTGCTCGATTCCGATCATTACGGTCTCGACAAGGTCAAGGAGCGGATCGTCGAGTATCTGGCCGTCCAGCAGCGTGCCAACAAGCTCACCGGCCCGATCCTCTGCCTCGTCGGACCTCCCGGCGTCGGCAAGACCTCGCTCGGCAAGTCGATCGCCAAGGCGACAGGTCGCGAGTTCATCCGCATTTCGCTCGGCGGCGTGCGCGACGAATCCGAGATCCGTGGTCACCGGCGGACCTATATCGGCTCGATGCCCGGCAAGATCATCCAGTCGATGCGCAAGGCCAAGACGTCCAATCCTCTGATCCTTCTCGACGAGATCGACAAGATGGGCATGGACTTCCGCGGCGACCCGTCGGCGGCTTTGCTCGAGGTTCTGGACCCCGAGCAGAACAAGGCGTTCAACGATCATTACCTGGAGGTCGATTACGACCTCTCCAACGTGATGTTCGTGACGACCGCCAATACGCTGAACATCCCGCCTCCGCTCCTCGACCGCATGGAGGTCATCCGCATCGCGGGTTACACCGAGGAAGAGAAGGCGGAGATCGCGCGGACGCACCTGATTCCGTCCGCGACGAAGAAGCATGGTCTGTCGCTCTCGGAGTGGTCGATCGACGACGAGGGTCTTCTCCTGCTCATCCGGCGGTACACCCGTGAAGCGGGCGTGCGTAACCTCGAGCGTGAGATCGCCAACCTCAACCGGAAGGCCGTGAAGGAGATCCTGATCTCCAAGGTCAAGAAGGTCGAGGTGACGGCGCAGAACCTCGCCCGATTACCTGGGACCGCCCCGCTTCCGCTATGGCGAGGTGGAAACCGAGGACATGGTCGGCGCGGTGACGGGCCTCGCCTGGACGGAAGTCGGCGGCGAGCTCCTGACCATCGAAGGCATCATGATGCCGGGCAAGGGCAAGATGACCGTCACCGGCAACCTGCGGGACGTGATGAAGGAATCGATCTCGGCGGCGGCCTCCTATGTCCGCTCGCGCGCTCTCGATTTCGGCGTCGAGCCGCCGATGTTCGATCGTCGTGACATCCACGTGCACGTGCCCGAAGGTGCGACGCCCAAGGATGGACCTTCGGCCGGTATCGCCATGGGCACGGCCATCGTCTCGGTCATCACGGGCATCCCGGTCCGCCGGGATATCGCGATGACGGGCGAGGTGACCCTGCGCGGACGGGTGCTGCCGATCGGTGGCCTCAAGGAGAAGCTTCTTGCCGCCCTGCGGGGTGGCATCAAGAAGGTGCTGATCCCGGAGGAGAACGCCAAGGACCTGGTGGATATCCCCGCCAGCGTGAAGAACGGCCTTGAGATCGTGCCGGTCTCGCGCATGGACCAGGTCCTGCAGCACGCCCTCGTGCGGATGCCGGTAGCCGATCGAGTGGGACGAGCCTGCCCCGCTCAAGAACCCGGCTCCTGCCGTTGCGGAAGACGATCAGACGGGCGTTATCGCTCACTGAGGCTGTCGTTCGGAAGCCGAGAAAATCGGCCCCCGAATCATCGATTCGGGGGCTTTTTTTGTATGTTACGTTACGAAAAACCGCCATCCGTGGCGCCTTCGGGGGTTGCGCCCCGATAGGGATTGGGCCACACGAGGTTCCCTGAAACGTTGGCACATTTGTTACGATGCTCACGTGATCACTGGAGGATATCAGGATGAATAAAGGCGAGCTCGTTGCGGCTGTCGCTGACAAGGTCAATCTGTCCCGCGGCCAGGCTGGCGAGGCTATCGACGCCGCCATCGAGGTCATCACCGGCGCCCTGAAGAAGGGCGACGAGGTAAAGATCGTCGGGTTCGGGACCTTCGTGGTCACAAACCGCGCCGCTGGTGAAGCGCGCAACCCGCGCACCGGCGAGAAGGTGAAGGTTCCGGCCTCGAAGACTCCCAAGTTCCGCGCAGGCGCTGGCCTCAAGGACGCCGTGAACAACAAGTAAGCGCTTTTCGCGGACTTTCAGCGACAAAAAGGCCGGCGGCGCTTGCGTTGTCGGTCTTCTCTTTTTATGTGAAGCGCTAAGTTCTATGGGACTTAAGGGTTCTTTCGAGCTCAGGGCTGTTCGCGGTCTCGCGGCGATTCAGCAGAAGTGCCGGTATCCAGGCCGGGCGGTTAGCTCAGTTGGTAGAGCATCTCGTTTACACCGAGAGGGTCGGCGGTTCGAGCCCGTCACCGCCCACCACTTTCTTCAGATCCAAGATCAAAACCCGCACGCGCCTTGGCTTCTGGGGTCACTCTTGACGCTCGACAGGGATCGGCAGAAGCTCGGATCCGACGCCGCGGCAGGATCGTGGAGGTCCCCATGCCATCAAGCATGTTGTTCGTCGGATTGGGTGCGCTGCTGATTCTGTGTGGATTAGTGCTCATCGCCGGGCGGATGATCTGGGCCGGGCCCTTGAGCCAAGTCAGGCGCTCCCGAACCACACCGGTCGATGCCACTCTCGAACCCCAAGGCCGGAGCGGTCTTTTTAACCTCAAGGCGCATTTGCCCGGCATCGGATTGCTTGCGATGGGCGCCATTCTTTTGATCGCTGCGGCTGCAGCCTGATGCAACCAATCCGCGGAGGATTGAGGCGCGAATTTTGCGCGTGGGCTTGCCGCCGCCTCGCTATTTTACGCGCTCCGCAGCGTTTTCGCAGGCGAAAGACACGCAACGCTTGACAGGGGTCGGAGCCCCCCTTACACCGCCCCCACACCGCTTCGGCGGGCGCCCTGCGCGGGTGTAGCTCAGTTGGTTAGAGTGCCGGCCTGTCACGCCGGAGGTCGCGGGTTCGAGCCCCGTCACCCGCGCCATTTCGTTCTCCCAAAATCAAATCGCACTCTCTGCCCGGACAGGTTCTGAGCCTCCCGGTTGCCGCGGGCTTTCGGCCGAACCACGCCGCTGCGACTTTTGTTCAAGCTGAGCGTTATCCTCAGGTGTGAGGCTTTTCGGGGTTGCAATGTCGGTTTCGAGGTTTTTCACCAAAGTCTGCAACGCTGTCGCCCATGCGGCAGGCAAACCCATCACGTTCGCGGCCTGCGTCACCATCATCGTGCTCTGGGCCGTGACCGGGCCGATCTTCGGCTATAGCGACACCTGGCAGCTCATCATCAACACCGGCACCACCATCATCACCTTCCTGATGGTTTTCCTGATCCAGAACACGCAGAATCGGGATGGGGCGGCCATGCAGGCCAAGCTCGACGAACTGATCCGCGCCAGCGCCTCCCGCAATACCTTCATCGGCATCGAGCACCTGACGCAGGAAGAGCTCGATTTGATCCTGGCGGAGGCGGAAGACCGGGCAAAGAAGGAAGGGGACGAGGAAACCGCCAAAAGGCTGTCGCGCCGCCGTCACCTCAACGCCACCAGCGGGCGTGCCTAGCCAGTTTAGAGCCATTCTTTTGCTGCGCTGCAAACACTTGTCATAGCAGGGGAACTCGGCTAAGCCTCGCGCGCAATCCAAGGTTTGTCGCAGGGCCTTCAAAAGGGCCCTTGGCGGCTTAAATGCATGGGCTGTTGCGGGCTTTTCGCCCGCTTCGTTTCTTAGGTGTCGTATGACGAATCTCCTCGCCGACTACCTGCCTCTCGTGATCTTCATCGGCGTCTCGCTCCTGATCGGAATGGCGCTGCTCGTGGCGCCCTTCATCGTCGCCTATAGCCGCCCCGACAGCGAGAAGCTCTCAGCCTACGAGTGCGGGTTCAATGCCTTCGACGATGCGCGCATGAAATTCGACGTGCGGTTCTACCTCGTCGCCATCCTGTTCATCATCTTCGACCTTGAGGTGGCGTTCCTGTTTCCCTGGTCGATCGTGTTCGGCGGCCTCGGCTGGTTCGGATTCGTCTCGATGATGATTTTCCTCAGCGGTCCTGACCGTGGGCTTTGTATACGAATGGAAGAAGGGGGCTCTGGAATGGGATTGATCGCTAATCCTCATACCGGCACGCTTATCGCCCCGGAACCTGTCGGCGCTGTTGATCCTGCCACCGGGCAGCCTCTCGGTGCGGCGGACCCCTATTTCCTTTCCGTCAAGGACGAGCTTGCCGACAAGGGCTTTCTCGTCACCTCGACGGAGGATCTGGTCAACTGGGCACGCACCGGCTCGCTCATGTGGATGACGTTCGGCCTTGCTTGCTGCGCAGTCGAGATGATGCAGATGTCCATGCCGCGTTACGATGCGGAGCGGTTCGGTTTCGCGCCGCGCGCTTCCCCGCGCCAATCCGACGTGATGATCGTCGCCGGCACGCTGACCAACAAGATGGCGCCCGCGCTCCGCAAGGTCTACGACCAGATGCCGGAGCCCCGCTACGTGATCTCGATGGGCTCGTGCGCCAATGGCGGCGGCTATTACCATTATTCCTATTCGGTGGTGCGCGGCTGCGACCGTATCGTGCCGGTGGACATCTACGTTCCCGGCTGTCCGCCCACGGCAGAAGCGCTGCTCTACGGTGTTCTGCTTCTTCAGAAGAAGATCCGCCGCACCGGCACCATCGAGCGTTGAGGCAAGGACCAAGGCATGTCGGCTGAACTCCAGGCGCTCGAGAGCCACGTTGCGTCATCCCTCGGCGAGGCCGTCACGGCGAGCGCGATCGCGTACGACGAGCTCACGCTCGTGGTGCGCGGTAAGGACATCGTGCGGGTTGTCGCCTTTCTTCGCGACGATCCGCATTGCCGCTTCGTATCGTTTCTTGACATCTGTGGGGCCGATTATCCGGGACGCGAGAAGCGTTTCGACGTCGTCTATCACCTGCTGTCGCCTTACCTGAACCATCGCATCCGCCTGAAGGTCCAGACCGACGAGGTCACGCCGGTGCCGTCGATCATCGACGTGTACCCGGCCGCCAACTGGTTCGAGCGTGAGGCCTACGATCTTTACGGGATCCTGTTCACCGGACATCCCGACCTACGCCGCATCCTGACGGATTACGGTTTCGAGGGTTATCCGCTGCGCAAGGATTTTCCGCTCACCGGCTACGTCGAGGTTCGCTACGACGAGGCCCAGAGCCGCGTCGTGTACGAACCCGTCAAACTCAATCAGGAATTCCGCAACTTCGACTTTCTCTCGCCATGGGAGGGCACGGATTACGTGCTGCCGGGCGATGAGAAGGCGCAAGGGGTGAAGGGGTGAAAGGGGTGAAGGGTGAGTAGTGAGTGGGAAGAAGGAATCGCACTCGTGAAGCGCGTGAAAGGCAGCTCCTATCGCGATCTCCGCGTCTGGCAGGATGCCATGACGCTCGCGGAAAGCTGCTATTCACTCACGCGCACTCTTCCCAAGGAAGAGTTGTTCGGGATGTCGTCCCAGATCAGACGCTCTGCCACGTCAATTCCTGCCAACATCGCTGAGGGTTTCGGCCGAGAGCAACCTAGGCCCTTCATCTTGTTTCTCCGTGTTGCGCAGGGATCGTTGAAAGAACTCGAGACCCATTTGCTTCTGGCGGAAAAAGTGAAGCTGGCCTCCGAGCTGGCAATTGCTCCTTTGCTGATGAATTGCGAGGGAATCGGGAAGATGTTGAGAGCTCTCATCCGGTATCTCCAGAAGCGCGCCGTGGAGATATAGGTAAATGAGAACTCTTCACGCTTTCACTTTTCACTTTCTCACCACTAACTATTCACTACTCACCCATTCCAAGTCGCGGGTTCCCACCCAATGACCGAACACAACATCCGCAACTTCTCGATCAATTTCGGGCCGCAGCATCCTGCCGCGCACGGCGTTTTGCGCCTCGTTCTGGAACTCGACGGCGAAGTGGTCGAGCGCGTTGATCCGCATATCGGCCTGCTTCATCGCGGGACCGAGAAGCTGATCGAATACAAGACCTACACGCAAGCGACGCCCTATTTCGATCGGCTCGATTACGTCGCGCCGATGAATCAGGAGCACGCCTATTGCCTCGCGGTGGAAAAGCTTCTCGGTATCGGCGTTCCCCGCCGGGCGCAGCTGATCCGCGTGCTTTATTCTGAAATCGGCCGCTTGCTGTCTCACCTGCTCAACGTGACGACGCAAGCGATGGACGTCGGCGCGCTCACGCCTCCGCTTTGGGGATTCGAAGAGCGCGAGAAGCTGATGATCTTCTACGAGCGCGCTTCCGGCTCCCGGATGCACGCCAACTACTTTCGGCCTGGCGGCGTCGCCATGGACCTGCCCCCCGAACTCATCGACGATATCGAGGCGTTCTGCGATCCGTTCCTGAAGGTTGTCGACGACCTCGACACGCTCGTCATCGGCAACCGCATCTTCAAGCAGCGCAACGTCGATATCGGCGTGGTGTCGCTGGAAGATTGCTGGAAATGGGGATTTTCCGGCGTCATGGTTCGCGGCTCGGGAGCTGCATGGGACCTGCGCAAGTCACAGCCCTACGAGTGCTACGAAGAGATGGAATTCGACATTCCGGTGGGGAAGAACTGCGACAACTACGATCGCCAGGTCATCCGCATGGAAGAGATGCGCCAGAGCGTTCGCATCATGCGCCAATGCATCGCGAAGCTGCGCGAGCCTTCCGGGCAGGGGCCGATCGCCACGCTCGACGGCAAGATTGCGCCGCCTTCACGACGGGACATGAAGCGTTCGATGGAAGCGCTCATCCATCACTTCAAGCTCTACACGGAAGGCTTCCACGTGCCGGCCGGCGAGGTCTATGCAGCCGTCGAGGCGCCGAAAGGCGAGTTCGGCGTCTACCTGATCGCCGATGGCACCAACAAGCCCTACCGCTGCAAGATCCGCGCTCCGGGATTTGCCCATCTGCAGGCAATGGACTTCATGTGCCGCGGGCACATGCTGGCCGATGTCGCGGGCATTCTCGGGTCGCTCGACATCGTGTTCGGCGAGGTCGACCGGTAAAGTTTTCGGCCTTTGCTCGCTTGCGAGAGCAGAGGCACAAGTCGAAGTCGTGAATGGCCCGGTCACGCCGGGCCATGACGGTTGAAAGAGGATGAAATGGCCGTTCGTGCGCTCGCGCCAGAGGAAATACAGCCCAAGAGCTTCGCGTTCTCGCCTGAGAACGAGGTTTTTGCGCAGGAGCAGATCGCCAAGTACCCGGCGGGGCGACAAGCCTCGGCGGTGATTCCGCTGCTGTGGCGCGCGCAGGAGCAGGCCGGCGGCTGGCTGCCGCGCAAAGCGATCGAGGCGGTGGCGGCCCGGCTCGGGATGGCCGATATCCGCGTGATGGAGGTGGCAACCTTCTACACCATGTTCAACCTCGAACCGGTCGGCAAATACTTCATCCAGTTCTGCGGCACGACTCCCTGCGCGCTTCGTGGAGCCGGCGAGATCAAGAAGGTGCTGGAGCGCCGCGTCGGCGACCAGAACCACGTCTCGGCCGACGGCAATTTCTCCTGGCTCGAAGTCGAGTGCCTCGGTGCGTGCTGCAATGCGCCGATGGTGCAGATCAATCACGATTACTACGAAGACCTGAACGCTGAGAATTTCGAGAAGCTGCTCGATGATCTCGCCGCCGGCCGTGCTGTGAAGCCTGGCCCGCAAAACGGACGGCATACCTCGGAGCCGCATGGCGACGTGAAGACGCTGACCGATCCGTCGCTCTTCGACGGCTCGATGATCGGCGCCTGGCGCAAGCGTTTCGAGGAAGAAGCTTTGAAGGCGGTCGAGACCGGAGAGGCCGCTGCTGCCACCGCCACCGCGGCTTCCAATCCCAAACCGGCAAAACCCGATGCGGGTCGCGCCATCGCTACCGAGAAGGCGGATACTCCGGCCAAGCGCGTGAAAGAAGGCGAGGCTCCCGTCAGCCTCAGCGAGCGCAAGGAAAGCTCCGATGCGTCGAAAACCACGACGTTGAAGCAGGAGTCGAACCAGACCGTGCCGGCGCCGCAGAGCGACAAATCCTATGTGGGAACGCCGTCGAAACCCGAAGCTGGGCGCCCCACGCCTGATGCGCCGACGACGCCCATCGCGGGAACGCCGCCCTCGCACGCAACGACCCGCCGCGACGGCAGCGAAAGCAAGCCCGATGCGCTTCCCGATCCCACAAAGAAACCGTCCTGAGGGGTGATGTAGGATGCTTCAGGACAAAGACCGTATCTTCACCAATCTCTACGGCTTCCACTCGCCGGACCTTGCGGCTGCGAAGATGCGCGGCAATTGGGACGGCACCAAGTTCCTGCTCGAAAAGGGCCGGGACTGGATCATCGACGAGATGAAGAAATCCGGCCTGCGCGGCCGTGGCGGCGCGGGCTTTCCGACCGGCATGAAATGGTCGTTCATGCCGAAGGTGTCGGATGGTCGGCCGAGCTATCTCGTGGTCAACGCCGACGAATCCGAGCCCGGCACCTGCAAGGATCGCGAGATCATGCGGCACGATCCGCATCTTCTCGTGGAAGGCTGCCTGATCGCGTCCTTCGCCATGAATGCGAACGCGGCCTACATCTACATTCGCGGCGAATACATCGCCGAGCGCTACGCGTTGCAGAAAGCCATCGACGAAGCCTACGAGGCGCGCCTGATCGGTCAGGACAACATCCACGGCTTCCCGTTCGATCTCTATCTCGCCCACGGCGCCGGCGCTTATATCTGCGGAGAGGAAACGGCGCTTCTCGAAAGCCTCGAGGGCAAGAAGGGAATGCCGCGCCTGAAGCCGCCGTTCCCCGCCAATATGGGCCTCTACGGCTGCCCGACCACCGTCAACAACGTCGAATCCATCGCCGTTGCGGGCACGATCCTGCGCCGCGGCGCATCGTGGTTCTCGAGCATCGGTCGGCCGAACAATGTCGGCACCAAGGTGTTCTGCGTGTCCGGTCACGTGGAGAAGCCCTGCAATGTCGAGGAGGCCATGGGCCTGACGTTCCGCGAGCTGATCGAGACGCATTGCGGCGGCATTCGTGGCGGTTGGGACAACCTGCTGGCAGTCATTCCCGGCGGCTCGTCGGTTCCCTGCGTTCCTGCCCATGAGATCATGGACGCGTATATGGATTTCGACACCTTGCGAAACCTGAAATCGGGCCTGGGCACCGCGGCCGTGATCGTCATGGACAAGTCGACCGATATCGTGCGGGCGATCACGCGCATCTCGTATTTCTACAAGCACGAGAGCTGCGGCCAGTGCACGCCGTGCCGCGAAGGCACCGGCTGGATGTGGCGTGTGCTGACGCGCATGTCCGAAGGCCGGGCGCAGAAACGCGAGATCGACATGCTGCTGGAAGTCTCGACCCAGATCGAAGGCCACACCATCTGCGCGCTCGGCGACGCGGCGGCATGGCCGGTGCAGGGGCTCATCCGGCATTTCCGGCACGAGATCGAAAAACGGATCGACGATTACGCGGCGAACCCGCATTCCGAGCCGGCCTTGTTGGCGGCGGAGTAGAGAAGCGAGATGGCAAAAATCATCGTTGACGGCGTCGAAGTCGACGTCCCGCCGGAATACACGCTGCTCCAGGCGGCAGAGGCCGCAGGGGCGGAAATTCCGCGCTTCTGCTTCCACGAGCGGCTGTCGATCGCCGGCAATTGCCGCATGTGCCTCGTCGAGGTGAAGGGCGCGCCCAAGCCCGTGGCGTCCTGCGCCTGGGGCGTGCGCGACTGTCGTCCGGGACCGAATGGCGAACCGCCGGAGATCCTGACGAAGTCCAAGACCGTCAAGAAGGCGCGCGAAGGGGTGATGGAGTTCCTCCTCATCAACCATCCGCTCGATTGCCCGATCTGCGACCAGGGCGGCCAATGCGACCTGCAGGACCAGGCGATGGCCTACGGCGTCGATACCAGCCGCTACGACGAGAACAAGCGCGCGGTGCCGGACAAGTATCTCGGCCCGCTGGTGAAGACCTCGATGAACCGGTGCATCCACTGCACGCGCTGCATCCGCTTCACCACCGAGGTCGCAGGCGTCGAAGATCTCGGCGCGATCTGGCGCGGCGAGGACATGGAGATCACGAGCTATCTCGAAAAGGCGCTCGGCTCGGAACTGCAGGCCAACGTCGCCGATCTCTGCCCGGTGGGCGCGCTGACGCACAAGCCGGAAGCCTTCCACTATCGCCCGTGGGAATTGTCGAAGACCGATTCCGTCGACGTGATGGATGCGGTCGGCTCCTCGATCCGCGTCGATTCCCGTGGCCGCGAGGTCATGCGCATCCTGCCGCGCGTGAACGAAGCGGTGAACGAGGAATGGATCACCGACAAGGCGCGGCAGATCGTCGACGGCTTGCGTCTCCAACGCCTCGACCGGCCCTTCGTGCGGGTCGACGGACGCCTGCGTCCCGCCACCTGGCAGGAGGCTTTCTGCGGCCATCGCGGCCCGGGTGAAGATTACCGACAAGAAGCGCATCGGCGCCGTCGCGGGCGATCTCGCCTCCGTCGAGGATCTGTTCGCCCTCAAGAGCCTGATGCACAGCCTCGGCGTTGCAAATATCGATGCGCGCCAGGACGGCAGCCTGCTGTCGCCTGCGCATGGCCGCGGATCCTACCTGTTCAATTCGACCATCGCCGGCATCGAAGACGCCGACGCCATTCTGATCGTCGGGGCGAACCCGCGCATCGAGGCGTCGCTGGTCAATGTGCGCATCCGCAAGCGCTGGCGCATGGCGCCTCCGCCGATCGCGCTGATCGGCGAGCGGGTGGATCTCACCTATCCGTACGAATATCTCGGTGCTGGAGCCGAGACGCTGGCCGATGTGGCAGGCGGTCGCCACAGCTTCCTCGACAAGCTGAAAGGCGCCAAGAACCCGCTCATCATCGTGGGTCCCGGCGCTTTCGCGGGCGAGGGCGGGTTGGCGGTGCTGTCGCTCGCAGCGCAGCTTGCCGAGACCATCGGAGCTGTCCGGGAAGGCTGGAACGGTTTCTCGGTCCTGCATCACGCGGCCTCGCGCGTCGGAGCGCTCGATCTCGGCTTCGTGCCGGGTGAGGGCGGATTGACCGCGCGCCAGATGGCGGATGGCGGCGTCGACGTGCTGTTCAATCTCGGCGCCGACGAGATCGATATCGCGCCCGGCGCCTTCGTGATCTATCAGGGCACTCACGGCGATCGTGGCGCTCATCGCGCCGACATCATCCTGCCCGGTGCGACCTACACGGAGAAATCCGGCACTTACGTCAACATGGAAGGCCGCGTGCAGATGGCGAACCGCGCCGCCTTCGCGCCCGGCGACGCGCGCGAGGATTGGGCGATCATTCGCGCCCTGTCGGATGTCCTCGGACACCGGCTGCCGTTCGATTCACTCAGCGCTCTCCGGCAGAAGCTCTACGCGGAATATCCGCATTTCGCCGCGCTCGACAGCATCGCCACAAGCGATGTGGCGGCGGGCCTGAGGGCGCTGGCGGCCATCGGCGGCACTCCTGGACACGAGGCTTTCGTCAGCCCCGTGAAAGATTTCTACCTCACGAACCCGATCGCCCGTTCGTCGCAGGTCATGGCCGAGTGCTCCGCGCTCGCCCGCCATGTCCGGCTCGAAGCGGCCGAGTAAGAGGATCGGAACATGGAACTCGGAGACATTCTCCTCAGCCTTTCGATCATGGTCGGCAAAAGCCTGCTGCTGCTGGTCGCCCTGCTGATCTTCATCGCCTACGCGCTGCTGGCCGATCGCAAGATCTGGGCGGCGGTGCAGCTTCGCCGCGGCCCGAACGTGGTCGGTCCCTGGGGGCTGCTGCAATCCTTCGCGGACCTGCTGAAGTTCGTCCTGAAGGAACCGGTGATCCCGGCGCCTGCCAACAAGGGCATGTTCCTGCTGGCCCCGCTGCTGTTCTGCGTGCTGTCGCTTGCCGCATGGGCGGTCATCCCGATCAATGCCGGATGGGCCATCGCCAACATCAATGTGGGCATTCTCTACATCTTCGCGATCTCGTCGCTCGGCGTCTACGGCGTCATCATGGGCGGCTGGGCCTCGAACTCGAAATATCCGTTCCTGGGCGCGCTTCGCTCAGCGGCCCAGATGGTCTCCTACGAGGTCTCGATCGGTTTCGTCATCGTCACGGTTCTCATGTGCGCCGGCACGCTGAACCTGTCGGGAATCGTCGAATCGCAGAATACGCGCCTGGGCATCTTCGGCTGGTACTGGCTGCCGCTGTTCCCGATGTTCGTGGTGTTTTTCATCTCCGCCATGGCGGAGACCAACCGGCCGCCCTTCGACCTGCCGGAAGCGGAATCCGAGCTCGTCGCCGGCTACATGGTCGAATATTCCTCGACGCCGTATCTGCTGTTCATGCTCGGCGAGTACGTGGCGATCATGACCATGTGCTCGATCGGCGCCATCCTGTTCCTCGGCGGCTGGCTGTCCCCGATCCCGTTCGCGCCCTTCACCTGGGTGCCGGGGGCGATCTGGTTCATCCTCAAGGCGAGCTTCCTGTTCGCCATGATGGCGATGGCGAAAGCCATGGTGCCGCGCTACCGTTACGACCAGCTCATGCGCCTGGGGTGGAAGGTCTTCCTTCCTATCTCGCTCGCCATGGTGGTGATCGTCGCGGGCGTGCTGATGGCGACCGGCCTTGCGCCGGGAATGCGATAAGGAGATCGATCGATGAAGCTCGATCAGGCTGCAAGATCCCTCCTGCTGACGGAATTCGTGGCCGGGTTCATCCTCGCCATGAAGTATTTCTTCAAGCCGAAGGCGACCATCAACTATCCGTTCGAAATGGGCCACCGCAGCCCGCGGTTTCGCGGCGAGCACGCGCTGCGGCGCTATCCCAATGGCGAGGAACGCTGCATCGCGTGCAAGCTTTGCGAGGCGATCTGCCCCGCCCAGGCCATCACCATCGAGGCTGGCCCGCGCCGGAACGACGGCACGCGCCGCACGACCCGCTATGACATCGACATGGTGAAATGCATCTATTGCGGCCTTTGCCAGGAGGCCTGCCCGGTCGACGCCATCGTGGAGGGCCCCAACATGGAGTTCTCGGTCGAAACCCGCGAGGAACTGTATTACGACAAAGCCAAGCTTCTCGACAATGGCGATCGTTGGGAGCGCGAGATCGCGCAGAACATCGCCAAGAACGCGCCTTACCGGTAAGGGGCGGATACGGAGTGGCGAATGGGGAATGGAAAGAGACGTATCATGGATGACGCTCGGGACTGCCGCTGCAGCGACCTGACCATCCACCATTCGAAATTTGCTACCCGCCAGGAACACAGGAATATCGCATGACGGTCACCGCCGCCTTCTTCTATCTCTTTGCAACCGTCACGGTTGCGTCCGGATTCATGGTGATCGCGTCGCGCAATCCCGTGCAATCGGTGCTGTTTCTCATCCTGGCCTTCGTCAACGCGGCGGGGTTGTTTTTGATCATGGGCGCCGAGTTCCTGGCGATGATCCTGGTCATCGTCTATGTGGGCGCGGTGGCGGTGTTGTTCCTGTTCGTCGTCATGATGCTTGACGTGGATTTCGCGGAATTGCGGCAAGGCTTCCTGCAATATCTGCCGTTCGGCGCGCTGATCGGCGTGTTGTTTTTCCTCGAACTCACCCTCGTCATCGGCGCCTACATCATCGATCCGGGCCTTGTCCGCTCGCCTTCGGTCCCGATTCCGTCGCCGGACGTGATGACGAACACCGAGGCGTTGGGACAGGTGCTCTACACACGCTATTTCTACTTCTTCCAGGCCGCAGGCCTGATCCTTCTGGTCGCCATGATCGGCGCCATCGTGCTCACCCTTCGCGAGCGCAAGGGCATCCGCCGCCAGAACATTTCGGTCCAGAACGCCCGGACGCAGCAGGACGTGGAGCTCCGCAAGGTTCCGTCCCGCCAAGGCATATAGGAGACGCAGATGGTCATCGGCCTCAGTCATTATCTCACGGTCGCCGCGATGCTGTTCACGCTGGGCGTTTTCGGCATCTTCCTCAACCGCAAGAACGTCATCGTCATCCTGATGTCGGTGGAGCTCATCCTGCTCGCCGTGAACATCAACATGGTGGCTTTTTCGACCCACCTGAACGACATCGTCGGCCAGGTCTTCGCGCTGTTGATTCTAACCGTCGCGGCAGCCGAGGCCGCCATCGGCCTTGCCATTCTGGTGGTGTTCTACCGCAACCGCGGCTCCATCGCGGTTGAAGACGTCAACATGATGAGGGGCTAGAGCATGATGCCGAACAATGTGGAGCGGCTTTCGCACGACATCATGCTCCAGGTCGCAGAAATCGATCGCGCTCGTGAGTTTGGATCCGTTGAATCCGAACTCACCGTGATCTAGGGCCCAGAAATATCGACATGTATCACGCAATCGTCTTCCTGCCGCTCGTCGGCTTCCTCATCGCAGGCCTGTTCGGGCGGCTTCTCGGGCCGCGTCCCAGCGAAATCGTCACGACCGCTTTCCTCTTCGTGGCGGCGGCGCTTTCGTGGGTGGCGTTCTTCCAGGTCGGTTTCGGCTCCGGCGCGACGCGCGTCCAGGTCGCCCAATGGATGTCGGTGGGCAATCTCGTTGTCGATTGGGCTTTCCGGATCGATACGCTCACCGCCGTGATGCTGATCGTCGTCAACACGGTCTCGGCCCTCGTTCATCTCTATTCCATCGGCTACATGAGCGAGGACCCGCACCGATCGAGGTTCTTCGCCTATCTGTCGCTCTTCACCTTCGCCATGCTGATGCTGGTGACGGCCGACAACCTCCTGCAGATGTTCTTCGGCTGGGAAGGCGTTGGTCTCGCATCGTATCTGCTGATCGGGTTCTGGTACCAGAAGGAATCGGCGAACGCTGCCGCCATGAAGGCGTTCATCGTCAACCGCGTCGGCGATTTCGGCTTCCTCCTCGGCATCTTCACGCTCTTCGTTCTGTTCGACAGCGTCGCGTTCGACCAGATTTTCCCGCGCGTCTCGGAGCTCGCGGATGCTCGCTTCCTGTTCCTCGGCCATGAATGGCACGCGCTGACGATCGCGTCCCTGCTTCTGTTCATGGGCGCCATGGGCAAGTCGGCGCAGTTCCTGCTCCATACCTGGCTGCCGGACGCCATGGAGGGCCCGACACCTGTGTCGGCGCTCATCCACGCCGCCACCATGGTGACGGCGGGCGTGTTCATGGTCGCGCGCATGTCGCCGGTCTTCGAATACGCGCCGACGGCGCTCACTTTCGTGACGGTGATCGGTGCCATCACTGCCTTCTTCGCCGCCACGGTCGGGCTGGTGCAGAACGACATCAAGCGCGTCATCGCCTATTCGACCTGTTCGCAGCTCGGCTACATGTTCGTGGCCATGGGCGTCGGGGCGTATGGAGTCGGCGTGTTCCACCTCTTCACGCACGCATTCTTCAAGGCGCTGCTGTTCCTCGGCGCTGGCTCTGTCATCCACGCGATGCACCATGAGCAGGACATGCGGAACATGGGCGCGTTGCGCAAATATATTCCGTTCACCACCGCCATGATGGCGATCGGCACGCTCGCGCTCACAGGCTTCCCGTTCACCGCCGGCTATTATTCGAAGGACGCAGTCATCGAGGCCGCGTATGCGGCGCATACGGGCGCCGGCACCTTCGCGTTTATCGCCACAGTCGTCGCGGCGTTCATGACCTCGTTCTATTCCTGGCGTCTGTTCTTCATGACGTTCGAGGGCGGCGCGAAATGGTCGCATTCGCATGAGGGCGGTACCCACGAAGGTGTCGAGCACGACGACCACAGCCACGATGTCGAGCCCGCCTCACACGCTCAGCACGAGCACGGTCATGATCATCATGGCGATCATCGACCCCACGAGAGCCCGCTCGTCATGTTGATCCCGCTGGCTGTGTTGGCGCTCGGTGCGCTTGTCGCCGGCCTGCTCTTCCACAATGCCTTCATCGGCGAGGCCTCGGAGGAGTTCTGGAAGGGCGCGATCTTCATGCGGCCCGACAACCACATCCTCGAGACCATGCATCATCTTCCGGGCTGGGTGCCGCTGCTCCCGACCCTGATGATGATCCTCGGCTTCCTGCTCGCCGTGTATATGTACATCATCGACACCAAGAAGCCGGCGCAGCTTGCAACGGACCATCCGGTTCTCTACCGGTTCCTGTTGAACAAGTGGTATTTCGACGAGCTTTACGACGCCATCTTCGTGCGTCCTTCCCTCAGCATCGGCCGCTTCCTGTGGCGCATGGGCGACGGCCGTATCATCGACGGCCTGGGGCCTGACGGCATTTCGGCGCGTGTCCTCGACGTGACCCGCGGCGTCGTGCGGGTGCAGACCGGCTACCTCTATCATTACGCCTTCGCCATGCTCATCGGCGTCGCGGCCTTCGTCACCTTCTATCTGTTCCGGGGGGCACATTGATGCTCGGTTTCGGCATTCTCTCCGGCCTGCTGATCCTGCCGCTGGTGGGCGCGGCGTTCATCCTCACGCTGCGCGGCGATAGCGATGCGGCAAAAGCGAACGCGCGCTGGGCGGCGCTCGCCACCACGGTGCTGACCTTCATTCTGTCGCTTGTGGCGTGGAGCCGTTTCGACACCGGCACGGCCTCGTTCCAGCTGATCGAGAGCCACGTGTGGCTGACCGACACGATTCGCTTCAAGCTCGGCGTCGACGGGTTCTCGATGCCGTTCGTTCTTCTCACGACCTTCCTGATGCCGTTCTGCATTCTGGCATCGTGGGATTCGATCCAGCATCGCGTGAAGGAATATTTCGTCGCCTTCCTGGTGCTCGAAATGACGATGATCGGCGTTTTCGTGGCGCTCGACCTCGTACTCTTCTACCTGTTCTTCGAGGCCGGCCTTATTCCGATGTTCCTGATCATCGGCATCTGGGGCGGCAAGCGGCGCATCTATGCGAGCTTCAAGTTCTTCCTCTACACCCTGCTCGGATCGGTGCTGATGCTGCTCGCCATCATGGCGATGTACTGGGCCGCCGGCACCACCGACATCCCGACGCTGCTGCAATTCAAGTTCGCGTCGAACCTGCAGACCTGGCTATGGCTCGCCTTCTTTGCATCCTTCGCCGTGAAGATGCCCATGTGGCCGGTGCACACATGGTTGCCGGACGCGCACGTGGAAGCGCCTACGGCGGGCTCGGTGATCCTGGCTGGCATTCTCCTGAAGATGGGCGGCTACGGGTTCATCCGTGTGTCGCTTCCCATGTTCCCGGAAGCCTCGGTCTATTTCGCCCCGATGGTTTTCGCATTGTCGGTCATCGCGATCATCTACACGTCGCTGGTGGCCCTGGTGCAGACCGACATGAAGAAGCTCATCGCTTATTCGTCGGTGGCGCATATGGGCTTCGTCACCATGGGCATCTTCAGCATGAACCCGCAGGGCGTGCAGGGGGCCATGTTCCAGATGGTCTCCCATGGCCTGGTGTCCGGCGCGCTCTTCCTCTGCGTCGGCGTCGTTTATGACCGCCTGCATACCCGCGAGATCTCGGCTTATGGCGGGCTGGTGGAGCGGATGCCGCTTTACGCAGTCGCGTTCATGATCTTCACCATGGCCAATGTGGGCCTTCCCGGCACGTCCGGTTTCGTCGGCGAATTCCTGACGCTGCTCGGCGCCTTCCAGGCCAACAACACGGTGTCGTTCCTGGCGACGACCGGCGTCATTCTGTCGGCCGGATACGCGCTCTGGCTCTATCGCCGTGTCGTCTTCGGCGTCCTCGACAAGCCGCAGCTCAAGGCCATCGCCGATCTCAACCGGCGTGAGATGCTCATCCTCGCGCCGCTCGTCCTGCTCGTCATCTATTACGGCGTGCAGCCGGCCCCGATCCTCGACGCATTCGCTGCGCCGACGGAGGCTCTCATGAAGAGCTACGAGGCCGCGCTCGCCACGGTAAAAACTGCGGCACTCGCCGCACACTGAGGTTTCGATGAACACCGCCTTCGCCATTCCCGCCTTCGGCCCGGTTCTGCCCGAGATCATTCTCGCGGCGGGTGTGCTTGCGCTCGTGCTCTTCGGCGCCATCCGCGGAGAACGTTCCGCCGACACGGTCAATATCCTGTCGCTCGTCCTTCTCGGAGCGGCGTTGATCGCCGTTCTGATGCTTCCCTCGGCACGGGTCGAGACGATGGGTGGGTCGTTCATCGTCGATTCGTTCGCAAAGTTCATGAAATCGCTGACGCTGATCGCGTCGGGGGCGGGGATCATCCTGTCAATCGACTTCATGCGCCGCGCGCGCATCAACCGGTTCGAATATCCCATCCTCATCGTGCTCTCGACCATCGGCATGATGATGGTGATCTCGTCGAACGACTTGATCGCACTCTATCTCGGCCTCGAATTGCTGAGCCTGTCGTCCTACGTCATCGCCGCGTTCGACAGGGACAACGTGCGCTCCACCGAAGCGGGCCTGAAATACTTCGTGCTCGGCGCGCTTTCCTCGGGAATGCTGCTCTACGGCGCGTCGCTGGTCTATGGCTTCACCGGCAGCGTCTCGTTCCCCACCATCGCCGCGACCGTGCAGGGCAATGCCGGCTTCGGGATCATCTTCGGGCTGGTCTTCGTTGCCGCCGGCATCGCGTTCAAGATTTCGGCGGTGCCGTTCCACATGTGGACGCCGGATGTTTACGAGGGCGCACCGACCCCCGTGACGGCCTTCTTCGCGGCCGCGCCCAAGATGGCCGGCATGGCCATGGCCACCCGCGTCTTCATCGATGCGTTTCCCGGCATTCTCGGCCAGTGGCAGCAGATCATCGTGTTCATCGCCATCGCGTCGATGGCGCTGGGATCGTTCGCTGCCATCGGCCAGCACAATCTCAAGCGACTGATGGCCTATTCGTCGATCGGCAATGTGGGCTTCGCCCTCGTCGGTCTCGCGACCGGCACCAACGAGGGCATCCAGGGCGTCGTGATCTACATGGCGATCTATCTCGCCATGACGCTCGGCAGCTTCGCGGTGATCCTCAGCATGCGGCGCGGTGACCGGATGTTCGAGACCATCGAGGATCTCTCGGGTCTCTCGCGTACGCACCCGCTGATGGCGTTCTGCCTCGCCATGATGATGTTCTCGCTTGCGGGCATTCCGCCGCTCGCCGGGTTCTTTGCCAAGTTCGCCGTGTTCACGGCGGCCATCAACGCCAACCTCGTGACGCTCGCGGTGATCGGCGTCGTCACCAGCGTGATCGGCGCGTATTACTACCTGCGCATCGTCAAGGTGATGTATTTCGACGACGCGGTGGCAGCCTACGAGCCCATGCCCGCGGGCGTGCGTTTCGTCCTCGCCCTGTCGAGCGCCTTCATCGTGCTCTACGTCCTCTTCCCGGCACCGCTGACGGCCGCCGCGGGCGCTGCCGCGCGGTCACTGTTCTAACGTGCGGCTGGCGCCCGAGACAGAATCCGCCGGATACAGGATCGTCTGGCGCGAAGCGACGGAATCCACGAACGACGATGCCGTTGCCGCGGCCAAGGCCGGCGATCCGGGGCAGCTCTGGATCGTTGCAGGCGAGCAGCGCGCGGGGAGGGGGCGTCATGGCCGGCAATGGACGTCGCCGCCGGGCAACCTTTATGCAAGCCTGCTGCTCGTCGACCCATGCGAACCCGCAACCGCACCACAACTCGGCTTCGTGGCGGGGCTCGCGCTCCACGAGGCTGTCGAATCGCTCACCGGAATCGGCGCGCCGCGCCTGTCACTGAAATGGCCCAACGATCTGCTGCTCGACGGCGCAAAAACGTCGGGCCTCTTGCTCGAAGGTCACCGGGTCGATGCCGGATCGTCGCTCGCGATCGTCATCGGGTTCGGCATCAATGTGTCCGTCGCGCCGATCGGCACGCCGTACCCGGCCACGACCTTGCGGGAATTCGCCGCGACGCTGTCGACGCAGGATGTCTTCGCGGCGCTGTCGACGAGCTTTGCCCGCACCTTCGCCGCCTGGAATCATGCCGCGCGCGTGACCCCGTCCGATCCCTTCGGCTCGATTCGCCGGCTCTGGCTGGAGCGTGCGGCGGGCATTGGACGACCCGTGAGCGTGAGACTCCCCTCGGGGGAGAAACGCGGTACCTTCGAGGGGCTCGATTCTGTGGGTCGCCTGCAGCTGAGATGCGCCGGCGGCCTGGAACTGATAGACGCGGGCGACCTTTATTTTCCCAATTTGTTTTACGATAACGCTGGCCATTCGCCAGCACGACAAGGCTCTGATCAATGAATTCCCCCAACGATGAACTCGTTTTCGTCCCGCTCGGCGGTCTTGGCGAAATCGGGATGAATGCCGCGCTCTACGGTTTCGGTCCTGAGGACAACCGGCAATGGATCCTGGTCGATTGCGGCATGGGCTTTGGCGGCGAGGAGCATCTTCCCGGGCATCGACGTGGTCTATCCGGACCTGCGCTTCATCGAGGAGGACCGCAAAAACCTGCTCGGCATCTTCATCACCCACGCGCACGAGGATCATATCGGCGCGCTCGTCGAGATGTGGCCGCGCCTGCGCGCGCCTGTCTACGCCACCAAATTCGCCGTCGGTCTGCTTGAAACCCGCCGCCTGTCGGAGGCCGGCGCGCCGAAGATCGACCTTCGCGAAATCAACACCCATGAGCGCCTGAAGATCGGCCCCTTCGAGATCGAATACATTCCCGTCGCCCATTCGATTCCTGAATCGAACGCACTCGCCATCCGCACCGCGCACGGTCTCGTGGTCCATACGGGCGACTGGAAGCTCGACAACACGCCTTATCTCGGCAGCCTGACCTCCGAGGAAACCTTTCGCGGTCTCGGTGATGAGGGCGTGCTGGCGCTGATCTGCGATTCCACCAACGTGGTGCGCGACGGAACGAGCCCGAGCGAGGCCGATGTCGCCAGGCGTCTGGCGGAACTCATCAAGGATGCGCCGCATCGGGTGGCCATCACCACATTCGCGTCGAATGTCGCGCGGATCCGCTCGGTGGCGGAGGCCGCGCGCGAATGCGGGCGCGAAGTCGTGATGGTCGGCCGCGCCATGGACCGGGTGTCCAACGTCGCCGGCGATTGCGGCTATCTCGACGACATTCCGGAATTCCGCACGCCCGACACCTACGGCTACCTGCCGCGCGACAAGGTCGTGGCGCTGCTGACCGGCTCGCAGGGCGAGCCACGCGCCGCACTCGCACGCATCGCCCAGGACGAGCATCCGGATATCGCGTTGTCGAAAGGCGATCGCGTGATTTTCTCGTCGCGCACGATCCCGGGCAACGAGAAGGCAGTGGGCGCGATCATCAACAGCCTTATCGAACAAGGGGTGGAGGTCATCACCGATCGGACCGAGATGGTGCACGTCTCCGGCCATCCCCGCCGCGGCGAACTTGCCAAGATGTACGAATGGACGCGCCCGCGTATTTCGATCCCGGCTCACGGCGAGGCGCTTCACCTCGCCGAGCACGCGAAATTCGCGCGCAGTCTCGGCATTCCGGAGGTCGTGCAGGCCCGTAACGGAAGTTTCGTGCGCCTGGCGCCGGGCCCGGCGAAGATCATCGACACCATTCCGGTCGGGCGCCTCTATAAGGACGGCACCATCGTTCTCCAGCCTGGCGAACGCGCGCTGCCGGAGCGCCGCAAGCTCGCCTTCGCGGGCATCGTCAGCGTTGCGATCGCCATCGACGAGCAGGGCGAGATCGCGGGCGATCCGGTCGTGGAGGCCATGGGCTTGCCGGCGAAGAACCGCAAGGGCGAGGATCTCACGGACATCATCGCCGACGTCGTGGGCGACCTCCTCGACGGCCTCTCCAAGGTCAAGCGCCGCGATGCGGACGCGGTCGAGAACGCGGTTCAACGGGCGGTTCGCGCCGTCGTCAACGAGGCCTGGGGCAAGAAGCCCGCCTGCCATGTGCTCGTCATTGAGGTATAGGGACGGGATCTGTTCGAGGGATAGCGCATGATCGGGCGTCTCAATCACGTGGCCATCGCGGTTCGCGATCTCGCGGCCGCTACAGCGCTTTACCGCGATATTCTCGGAGCGGAGGTCTCCGCTCCCGAGAGGCTCGACGAGCACGGCGTGACGGTGGTGTTCGTCAATCTCCCCAACACCAAGATCGAGCTCCTGGAGCCCGTGGGGGCCGATTCTCCAATCGCCAAATACCTCGACAGGAACCCCGATGGCGGCATCCACCACATCTGCTATGAGGTTGCCGACATCAAGGCTGCTCGCGACAAGCTGATGCAAAGCGGGGCGCGCGTGCTGGGTTCCGGCGAACCGAAGATCGGCGCCCACGGAAAGCCCGTACTTTTCCTGCACCCGAAGGATTTCAACGGCACGCTCGTCGAACTCGAGCAGGCTTGAGGAGAGCCGGTATGGTTACGTTCATCAGGTACGTCGCCCGTTCACTCTGGAGCACCATCGCCCTCGTGGTGATCGGCGCCGCGATTCCCATCGCCATCGTGGTGTCGGTCTTCGGCCTGCGCATCAGCGGCGGAACCGCCCTGTTTTTCATCATCTGGTGGACCCTTCTCTTTGCGATCCTGCCGTTCGGAATCCGAAGCCAGGTCGAAGTCGGAGAGGTCGTACGCGGCTCCGAACCCGGCGCCCCGGCAGCTCCTGCCTTGCGCGAGAAGGCTCTCTGGACGACCCTCGCGGCCGCCATCGTGCTGGTATTTACGGCCGGGGTGCTGCCGCTCGCGGGCTTGTGAGGTTGGCGTATCTCCGCCAACCTTCCTCATGCCGAGGCGGGCATAAGCCCGTCTCGAAGCACGCACGCGCGGCAACTATTGCGCGTTGCCCTGCAGCAACGGCGTGATCCGGCGGATGGTTGCGCGGCGGTTCTGGCGTTCCGCCGTCTGGGTGTTCACCTTGAGATATTGCTCACCGTAGCCCTGCGTCGTGAGGTTTTCCGCCGGGATGCCGAAGCGCTGCGTTAGGACAGTGGCGACGGTTTCCGCGCGACGATCGGAGAGGCTGAGATTGTCCTCGTCCGACCCGACGGCATCGGTGTGACCTTCGACGAGGAAGATCTCGTTGGGATTGCCGGCAAGCGCCCGCCTGATCGCCTCTGCGATCCCCGTCATTGCACCCACCTGCTGCTCGGGCAGTTCCCAGGATCCGGACTCGAACGTGATCGTATCGAGGTCGACGCGGCGCATGTAATCGCGCAGCGGTGCGCTCTGCCTGACCTCGTCCAGCGTGTAGGCGCGATCGACGCGTTGGATTGGCGGCGCCTCGAACGCCCCGTAGATCTCATCCTGCGACGCGTCCTCGATCTCCACCACATATTCTTCGCGCGGGATACGCACCACAGGCGGAGGGAGACGAAGAACGTCCTGGACGAAATAACCACGGTCCGGGCGGTTGCCGCGGCGGTTGTCGATGAGCACGACCTCGCGACCGTCGACCCGGCGGACGCGCCGGACGAGATTGCCGTTCTCGTCCAGGACCGTGACGATCTCCGATCCATCCGGTCGGCGGAGTGTCGTGAAGTTGTTGCCGTCGCGACGCTCGACCCGCACATCCGCGTCGCGATAGGTGCGGCGGAAGCGTTCCGATTCATCGTGGCGGATGATCATGCGGTCGCCTTCGCGAACGATGGTTCGGTTGCCCGGTTCCTCGATGATAACCCGACGACCGCCTTCCTCGCTGCGCTCGCGGCGCTGGCCGCGAAGATCTTCGATTCGGCGTTCGGAGATATCGGCCGGCGGCAGGGGACGGCCGTCGACGCCCCGCGTTGCGCCCGGAGCGACTTGTCCGGGGATAACTTGCGGCGCCGCTTGTCCGGGAATGGGTTGCGTGGGGAAAGGCGGCCGGCCTCTCGGACCGGATTGAGCCGGGGCAGGGGATGCGGGCCCGGCTGTCGGTGCCGGCTGCGGAGTTGGAGCGGGTGCAGGCGCCGCAGCTGGCGCTGGCGCAGGAGCAGGTGCAGGCGCCGCAGCTGGCGCTGGCGCAGGAGCGGGAGGAGTTGGCCTTGGCGCAGCGGTCGGCGTCGGACGCTGGGCAGGCGACGCTGGCGCCGTGGGCTCACCCGAAGGCGTTGGTCGCGGCATACCGGGAACCGCAGCGGGTCTCGCCGGCTCGGGCTGCTGGGCGGCCGGGCGCTCCGGCTGCGGATTGCGCGGGGCGGGTCGCTCGGAGGGTGCGGGGCCCTGTGGGACGGAGGGCGCGGCAGTGGGCGGGGGAGCCGGGGGCGCGGAGGCGGCACCCGGTTGTTGCGTCGGACGCGGGGGCCTCCCCTCAGGTCTTCCTTCGTGGAAACCGGGTGCCATCTGGGGGCCGCGCGGCGCCGTCGGTGCGGCGGCCGGATTGCCGGGGGCGGCAGGAAGAACCGCGCCGGGCGCTTCCCGAGGCGGACGCTGGCCTTCGGCTGGACGTTGCCGTTCCTGGTTATCCCCTCCGGGACGGTGTTCGCCCCCCTGGCCGGGCCGTTGCTGGTTATCCCGACGTTTACGCTGCCCGTCCGGGCCGGGCGCGTCATTATCCCCAGGGCCTGCGCCCGGGGGAGCCTGCGCGACTACCATCGACGGGACGATGTCCGGACGTCCCGAGGGCTGGGCTGTCACGTACGGTGCGAAAAGGATCAACGGCAGAGCGGTCGAGGCGAAAAGCAGATATGAATTTCTCATTTGTCCATTATGGCGTGATGAATATGAACAGCGACAATCCGCGCTCCGCCTATTGGTTCCGGTGGACGGTTTCGTTTCGTTCGGCACGCGCGACATCAAGAACTTGCGATGGGCCGTCGAGGCGTTGCGCGGCAGGATATTGAGAGATGCAATGGAGCGATGAAGGGATCGTGCTCGGGGTTCGCCGGCATGGCGAATCGAGCGTCATCGTAGAATTGATGACCCGTGAGCATGGCCGCCATCTCGGGCTCGTTCACGGCGGACGCTCGCGCTCGCGGCAGCCGACTCTCCAGCCCGGAAATCTGGTGCAGGCGACATGGCGGGCGCGGCTCGATGAGCATCTCGGCACCTTTCAAATCGAGGGGCTGAAGCTCCGCGCCGGGGAATTCATGGCCTCGCCGCTCGCCCTCTACGGTCTGGCCACGCTATCGCACCTTCTGCGCAACCTGCCGGAGCGAGACCCGCATGCGGCGCTCTACGAGACGCTGACGACGCTGCTGGACAATCTCACCGATCCCGATCTTGCGCCGCCGCTCTTCGTTCAGTTCGAACTCACGATCCTCGCTGAATTCGGTTTCGGCCTCGATCTTACCTCATGCGCAGCCTCGGGCGCGCAGGACGATCTGGTCTATGTGTCACCGAAAAGCGGGCGCGCCGTGAGTGCGCTCGCAGGCGAACCGTACAAGGATCGCCTGCTTCGGCTGCCGTCTTTTCTCATCGGCCAGAGCCGCGCCAACCGGCCGCCTGCGGATGAAATCCGCGATGCGTTCGCGCTGACGGATTTTTTCCTGCGCCAGTTCGTATTCGAGCCTCAGGGAACAGCCGCACCGGCAGAGCGCGCTCGCTTCATCGCGCTGGCCACTCAGGAGGCCAAATGACCGCGACAGCAAGTTGAGGCTCGCAGAGACCGCGACCCGAGGGCCTTGCTCCTATCTCGTTGTCATGCCGCATCATCCGGCGAACTGGCTGCCACTTCGCCGGATCATGTTTTAGATGATCATGAAGTCCTTCTCCGTCATGGCCTTGGCGACTTTCGCCGTGACGGTGCCGATCTGGATCTGCGCCTGATGGCCGGTTCCGTCGGCGTCGTAGTAGATCTTGCCATTCTTGGAGACGATCACGCGGTCGTCGCGGTCGTGAGCCTTGCTGCCGTGGAAGAACGCATCCTTCTTTAACTTTTGGGGCTTTGCGATCGATCCTTTCTTGCCGAGCGCCTTGAAGATTGCGTTCTCGAGATGGATCGTGTCGTCTTTAACGTTGAAGTCGGCGAGCTTGTCGATGTTGGCGTTCTTCTTCTTGGCCACCGCCGTGTCGAACACGAAAATGTCCTTGCCGACGCCGCCCAGGAGCATATCCCGCCCCAGACCGCCGAAAACCTTGTCGTTCCCCGCCGCGCCCGACACGACGTCGTCGCCGTCCATGCCCTTGAGGATGTCGGCTCCGGCATTGCCCGAGACAGTGTTGGCGAATGCGCTGCCGGTGAGGCTGACGGCGGTTGCGACCGCGGCTTCCAAAAACTCGATCTCGGCCGTCGCCGCGAGCGTGAAGCTGGCGCTGGCCAGAACCCGGTCGATGCCTTGGCCGGCGGTGTCGGACACCTGATCGCCCGCATTGTCCACCAGGTAAGTGTCATTGCCCGCACCGCCCGCCATCATGTCGGCACCTGCGCCGCCGTCGAGGCGGTTCGCGCCTGCATTGCCCGAGATGATGTTCGCGAACTGGTTGCCGGTGAGATCGAGATTGCCAGTGCCCACAGCCGTGAGATACTCGACCTCCGCATCGCTCGCGAGCGCGTAGCTGATGGTCGTCTGGACCGCATCGACGCCGCCGGCGCCTGCTTCCACCACCTTGTCGCCGGCATTGTCCACCAGGTAAGTGTCGTTGCCTGCGCCGCCCGCCAACGTGTCGGCACCTGCGCCGCCGTCGAGACGATTTGCGCCCGCGGCACGTTCGCAAGCTGGTTGCCGGTGAGATCGAGATTGCCGGTGCCCAAAGCCGTGAATTCTCGACCTCGGTGTCGGCCGCGAGCGCGTAGCTGATGGTCGTTTGCACCGCATCGACGCCGCCGCCGGCTGCTTCCACCACCTTGTCGCCCGCATGGTCCACCAGGTAGGTGTCGTTGCCTTCGCCGCCCGCCATGGTATCGGCTCCGGCGCCGCCATCGAGGCGGTTGGCGGCAGCGTTACCCGTGAGGGTGTTGGCGAAACGACTTCCCGTCAAGTTGATGGCGGCGTTGCCCATGGCGGTGAGGAACTCGACTTCGGATTCCGCGTCCAGGGTAAAGCTGACGCTTGCCTGCACCGTGTCTGTGCCGCCGCCGACGCCTTCCATCGCGGCATCATTGGCATTATCGACCAAGTAGAGATCGTCGCCGTTTCCGCCCCACATCGTGTCGGCACCCGTGCCGCCATCGAGGCGATTTGCGGCCCCGTTGCCCGAGATGGTGTTGGCGAGCTGATTACCGGTGAGATCGATCGCCTCTGTGCCGATGGCAGTCAAGTATTCCACGTCGAGGTTGGCCGCGAGCGTATAGCTGATGCTGGTCTGGATGGCATCCTGGGAGCCGCCCGCGGCCGTCTCGATCACGACGTCGGCGGCGTTGTCCACGATGAACACGTCGCTGCCGGCGCCGCCTTCCATGGTATCGGCGCCGAGACCGCCGTCGATGATGTTGAAGTTGGTGTTGCCGATGAGCCAGTTGTCGCCGTCGCCTCCTGTCAGCCGGGTAGCCTCCGTGCCATCCGCCAACCGGATGATCTCGACGTTCGCGAGAGATCCCATGCTGAAGTTGAGCGACACCACTGCCGTATCCCGACCGCCGTCAACCTCCTCGGTGATGACGTCGCCGGCATTGTCGACGATATAGGTGTCGTTGCCCAAGAAGCCTTCAAGAGTGTCGGCGCCGCCGCCGCCGTCGAGCGTATTGTCGCCGTCGTTGCCGCCGATCACGTTGGCAAGCGCATTGCCGGTGAGACGCAGCGCGTGGGCAGGTTTGCTCGTATCCGCGTAAAGCTCCTCGATGTTGGCCCCAAGGGTGTAATCGTTGTCCACGACAACGTAATCGTTCCCTGCGTCTGCCGCTTCCAGTATTATGGCAAGACCATCGCTGCCAACATAATATTTGTCATCGCCGCCACCGCCAGCGAGCGTGTCGGCTCCGCCCTGCCCGAAGAGACCATTGCTTTCGTCATTGCCCCGGATGTAGTTCGCGCCACTGTTGCCGAACCCTTCAAGAGCCGTTCCCGTCAGGATAAGATTTTCGACGTTGGCCTCGAAAGTGTCGTACGTAACCGGGACTCGACGGTGTCGGTGCCGCCGTCGACCGCCTCTACCACCGTGTCGCCAGCTTCCGACGCCATAAAGGAATCGTCGCCGCCGAGCCCGGTCAGGACGTTGGCGTCGCCGTTGCCCGTGAGGATGTTCGCGTCGCCGTTGCCGGTGCCGTTGAACGCGGTTCCGATCCGCGCCGGCAATCGAGACACGCCGCCAGCGTCTGCTGTCCGAAGAAGGCATGAACGTCGATGTAGGTGTCGCCGGCAGCACCGCCGGCATTCAGAGCTGTCATCCGCGCCGACTGATAGCTGACGTTCCCGGTCGAGTGCTCATACGATGCCGCGAGCTGCCATCAGGTATCCGATCATTGGCGATGAGCGTGTCGCGCGCCCGGAGCCGCCGATCAGGATGTTGATAGCCTTCGCCGCCGAACAGCGTTCGCCGCCGTCTTGGCCGAACTCCGAGGTTGTCGTTGACCAGTGTGGAGTCTCGTAGATACGACGCTGCCACCCGTTTCCGGTGCCGCCCAACAGCCGGTCGTTGCCTTCCCCGCCGACGAGATAGTTGCTGGCCGCATCGCCCACGAGGACGTCGTCGAAAATCGAGCCCTCGATGCCCAATACGCCGTCGAAGGTGTCGCCCGACGCCTCGCCGGTATTCGTTCCCCGGTCGGCGTAAGGAAGACCTGCACGCCGGTCGCTGCGTTGCGGTAATAGGCGAGCGACAAACCCGCCTTGCCTTCAGCCGATCGGCGCCGAGGCCGCCCTCCAGAACGTTGTTGCCCGAGCCGCCATGGAGCGTGTCGTTGCCGGCGCCGCCGATCAGGTGGTCGTCGCCTCCCTCTCCGAACAATTCGTCCCTGCCGCCGGCACTCCACGATCGTATCGTCGCCGGTGCCGCCGCTCATGTAAGTTGTCGTCATGTGGTCGCCGATCAGTGTGTCGGCTGATGCGCAACCGATGACGCCGTTGATGTTGCGAACGTATCGCCCTTCGCGTCGCCGCCATGGTTGGGGACCTCACGTCGAGATGGATCTCTACCGGCGCCGTCGGACGTCCGAGATAAGACGGAAGACCATAGCCGCCCGTGCCGTCCAAAAATCAGCGCCCGTGCCGCCATCAAGGACGTTGTTGCCCTTGCCGCCATGGAGGCTGTCTGCGCCTTCGCCGCCGTTCAGGGTGTCATTGCCATCGGAGCCGTAGAGGGTGTCGTTGCCATCGCCGCCTGTAAGCTTGTCGGCGAAGCGGGTGCCTGCGTGTTGGATGCCGATGCCGGAGTCGTTCGTCCAGTCCTCTGCCGCGCGAGTGTCGAGAAACTGAATTTCGGTCGTTCCGAATGTAGGTCTCGATAAAACCAGACGGCCGTCAGCCGTCTTGGCGAGGCTGGAGTAGGGATCAACGTTTGGAACAGCGAGAGACGCCTCCCGCCCGTGTCCGAACGATCGACGACGTCTTCTGTGGTCCGAATTTCCACCCTTTGATAGCCATTTGACCGCCTCCGATGAAGACGGCGAAACGGCCGTCGTCCAGGCCGACAATGGAGGTGTAAAAGCCGAGATCCAATTCTCCAAGGAATTGCCGTTGCTGTCGAAAAATCTAGCGCTATGGACGCCCCTGACTATCAACGAGCATGAATTTGTCTGGCCCCAAGTTACCAGAGTCTGCTATTCGATCCGCCGAAGCCGACAGTTGGATCCTTCGTCCTATTACCGGTAGAACTGCGAATTTCGAAGCACGGTATCAGCGTATTTGTTACCATTAGAATCGGTTCGTAATTAATAAATTTTGAAATTATTTTACCATTTTTTAATGCAGCGACCTCCGCCGTCGCCGTTCCCATAAGAATCATCAAAATCAGACGGTTCTATTGTATTCGTTACGATATGATCTCCATTTTGGCCATTTAAAATAGTTTGTTTAATGTCATCAGGCATTTACACCCGAGTAGTTGATGGCAAAATTACCGTTCGATATGCCGGCGATCTTGTAATCAAATAGATACGTACGACAGGCTTGAAACTGTAGGACCTCCCTTGAGATCCTGTCTTGATGCGATCGCCATCGTTATTGTACAAATACCAATATAATTTTCGCTCGCCGGAAAAATCACTGGCAAAACAAGTGACAAAATTTCCATTGGCCAGCGCCGCAGTGACCATTGAACTGCCTTCGCCGGTAAAAACGTCCGTGAGGGCTCGCGAGACCGAGCCATCGGCATTCATGGTCAGAAATTCGCGAGCGAAGTCACCCGAGGTGTTTAGACTTCCCGACAGCAACACTCGCCCGTCTGATAAGCTTGCGACGTAGCGATTGGATTGGAAATCAAACGGGACTGTGACTGTGGATTCCCAAAGGCTGAGCTCGGACATAGGTCATACTCCCAATGCCGAAGCGCAAAATAATGCAATAACATATCTTTATTTATCCCTTTTGCAATGTCGCTCCCTTCCTCCATCCCTCCGTCACGCCTCGCCCACACCTAAATCCGTGCCCGAAACCGCCTCGCCTCTGTTTCTGCTATGTTCCCGCCCACAACTGATTCGCGTCGGGGATTTTCATGACGAGGCAACTTCATGGGTAAGGTGGTCACTCCACCCGCGGGCGGCGAGATCGAGAACGTCAATCTCAAGGATGCGCTGGAAGAGCGCTATCTCGCCTATGCGCTGTCGACCATCATGCACCGGGCGCTGCCGGATGCGCGGGACG
Source organism: uncultured Alphaproteobacteria bacterium (assembly GCA_963828985.1). GTDB lineage: Bacteria > Pseudomonadota > Alphaproteobacteria > Rhizobiales > Beijerinckiaceae > Microvirga. The sequence goes on along the minus strand of CAWHGT010000002.1, from coordinate 697,012 downwards.
GGCTGAAGCCGGTTCACCGGCGCATCCTTCATGCCATGCGGCTCTTGCGGCTCGATCCGAAATCGGCGCCGAAGAAATGCGCCCGCGTCGTCGGCGACGTGATGGGCCAGTACCATCCGCACGGCGACCAATCGATCTACGACGCGCTGGTGCGCATGGCGCAGGATTTCGCGCAGCGCTACCCGCTCGTCGAGGGCCAGGGCAATTTCGGCAATATCGACGGCGATAACGCCGCCGCCATGCGCTACACCGAGGCGCGGCTGACCGAGGTCGCGCGGCTGCTGCTCGAAGGGATCGACGAGGACGCGGTCGATTTCCGCGAAACCTACGACCAGACCAACGAAGAGCCGGTGGTGCTGCCCGCCGCCTTCCCGAACCTGTTGGCCAATGGCTCGCAAGGGATCGCGGTCGGCATGGCGACGTCGATTCCGCCGCACAACGCCTATGAGCTTTGCGACGCGGCGCTCCACCTGATCAAGGAGCCGGCGGCGACGTCCGACGATCTGGCGCAATTCGTGCCGGGGCCGGATCTGCCGACCGGCGGCATCATCGTCGACAATCCGGCTTCCATCGCCGAGACCTACCGGACGGGCCGCGGTTCGTTTCGCGTGCGGGCGCGATGGGAGAAGGAGGATACCGGGCGTGGAACCTGGAATATCGTCATCACCGAAATTCCCTATTCGGTGCCCAAATCCCGCCTGATCGAGAAGATCGCCGAGTTGCTGCAGGACAAGAAGCTGCCGCTGCTCGCCGACGTGCGCGATGAATCGGCGGAGGATATCCGCGTGGTGCTGGAGCCGCGCTCCCGCACCGTCGATCCGATCATCCTGATGGAATCGCTGTTCCGGCTCACCGAGCTCGAAAGCCGCATTCCGATGAACGTGAACGTGCTCGCCGGCGGCAAGGTGCCGAAGGTGTTGAGCCTCGCGGAATGCCTGCGGGAATGGCTCGACCATCGCCGCGAGGTGCTGGTGCGCCGTTCCACCTTCCGGCTCGCCGCCATCGACAAGCGGTTGGAGATCTTGGGCGGCTTGCTGATCGTCTATCTCGACCTCGACCGCGTCATCAAGATCATCCGCGAGGATGACGAGCCGAAGGCCGAGCTGATGCGGTTCTTCAAGCTCACCGACATGCAGGCGAACGCCATCCTCGACACGCGCCTGCGCTCGCTGCGCAAGCTCGAGGAGATGGAGCTCAAGCGCGAGCAGAAGAGCCTGCAGGACGAGAAAGCGTCGATCGAGGACCTGCTCGGCCTCCGACAAGCAGCAATGGAAGACGGTGGCGTGGGAGATCAAGGAAGTCCGCAAGGCCTTCGGCCCCGACACCGCCATCGGACGCCGCCGCACGACCTTCGCCGAAATCCCCGACACCTCCGACATCGACTTCGCCGAGGCGATGGTGGAGCGCGAGCCCGTCACCGTGATCGTGTCGGAGAAGGGCTGGATCCGCGCGCTGAAAGGCCATCTGGCGGACCTGTCCAGCGTGCAGTTCAAGGGCGACGACAAGCTCAAGACGTCGTTCTTCACCGAAACCACCGCGAAGATCGTCGTCGTGACGACGAACGGAAAGTTCTACACGCTCGAGGCGTCGAAACTCCCCGGCGGGCGCGGCTTCGGCGATCCGATCCGCCTCATGGCCGATCTGGAAGAGGGCGCCGATTTCATCGCGGTGTTCCCCTATAAGACGCGGCGCAAAACTGCTGGTGGCGGGAAGCGACGGACGCGGTTTCGTGGTGCCGACCGACGACGTGACGGCCAACACGCGCAAGGGCAAGCAGATCCTCAACGTCGATGCGGGCGCAAAAGCTGTCATCTGCGCCGATGCGAACGGCGACCACGTGGCGGTGATCGGCCAGAACCGCAAACTCATCGTCTTCCCGCTGACGCAAGTGCCGGAAATGACTCGCGGCAAGGGCGTGCGCCTGCAGCGCTACAAGGACGGCGGCATCTCCGACGCGAAGGTGTTCCGGCTCGCCGATGGACTGACATGGCAGGACACCGCCGGCCGCACCTGGACGGTGGGCAAGGACGACCTGCGCGACTGGATCGGCAACCGCGCCGAGGCGGGGCGCCTGCCGCCGAAGGGGTTTCCGAAGAGCAATCGGTTCGAGTGAGAGGGTCGACGTGGCGATTGTCGCCGTTCGGATGACAATCCTCCGTAGTCATGGCCGGGCTTGACCCGGCCACCCACCCCTCGTGCCGTTCGGTTGCAAGAAAGGCGTGGGTACGCGGGTCAAGCCCGCGCATGACGACGGTAGGGCCAGGCTAGAGCCTGGCGTCTATTCCACCCGCGCCCAGCCCGCCGCCAGCAGCCGTTCCTGCGGTGTGAATCGCGCCTTGTAGGCCATCTTCTTCGAACCATCGACCCAGTAGCCGAGATACAGGTAGGGCAGGCCCATCGCCTTCGCGCGGCGGATATGGTCGAGGATGATGAAGGTGCCGAGGCTGTTTGTCCTGAAGGCCGGGATCGTAGAACGAATAGACCATCGAGAGGCCGTCGCTCATCTCGTCGGTCAGGCAGACGGCGATGAGATCGCCTTCGCCCCTGCCGGTGATGCCGCTATCGACCCCGCGGCGGCGGTATTCGATGATGCTTGTGTCGACATGGCTGTCCTCGATCATCATGGCGTAGTCGAGCACGCTCATGTCCGCCATGCCGCCATCGGAATGACGGTTGTCGAGGTAGCGGCGGAACAGCGAATATTGCTCCGAGGAGGGCCGGTTCGGCAGCAATTCGCCGATGAGGTCGCGATTGGCCTTGATGATCCGGCGCATATTGCCCGAGGGTTCGAACTCGTCGACCAGCACCCGCACGGAAACGCAGGCATTGCAGAGATCGCAGGCCGGCCGATACGCAATCGTCTGCGAACGCCGGAATCCGCCCTGGGTCAGGATCTCGTTGAGCTCCCGGCCGCGCCGTCCGATGATGTGCGTGAAAACTTTCCGCTCTTCCTTGCCCGGCAGATAGGGGCAGGGAGACGGCGAAGTGAGATAGAATTGGGGTGCGTCCCGCGGCTAACTCGTCACGCCATTGCCTTCGTGGGGAATCCTTGAGCGCAAACTCGAACGCCCAAGGATAACATTGGGGCCGGTTTCGTCCAGCAAAAGGTGACGCAGGGTTAGCAAGCGCTTAAGCGGTCCGAACGACGAAGAAAGCCGGTCAGAATATCGTGCCCGAACCGCCCGTCGTCGCGAAACATTCCGAGCAGGATATCGCAGGCCCAAAGGATGAAGGTCGAGACCGCCACATAGAACAGCAGCGCGTGGACGGCGGCGGCAAGCGCCGGTCGGAGGTCCGCCGTTATTGGCGTCGACGACCCGAAGGCCGGCAAAGCGCATTCCCACCGTCGCCTGCGACGAGCCGCCGATCGTCACAGCGTTGTAGATGATGGCGGTGAGCGGCACGAGGGCGAACAGACGCCCAGCCGAGGCCGAAGGTGAGAACGCCGAGCATCAAAATTCGCGATGGAGGCGATGCCTGACCAGATCGAAGATCACGATCAGGTCGACGAGATACGCCCAGAAGCGTCGGCTCATGACGCCGCGGGTGAGGTGGGCATCGACCTGATAGGGTCCACTCCGGGATTGCACGATAGGCCCGTTGGCCATTGTCTTCTCCATCACTCTCAGTAGGCGGTTTCCGACAAGCAGCGCGAGTCGATCCGTTGTGGGTCCAATCCGTCAGCCGCGAGGGCCCGGAACACCTCCAATGTATGATCTCTGTCGCGCGTTTCGATAGTGATGTCGATGGAAACGCCTTTGGCGGGCACATCGAGAAACAATCGGCCGTGGGAAACCTCCAGAATATTGGCGCCCGAGTCCGCCGAGCCGGGTCGCCACGCGGCCGAGCAGGCCCGGTTTGTCGTTCGACGTAATGCGGAACGATGCGATGCGGTCGTCCCGTTCGAGCTCGCGCACCATCACGGAGGCGAGGATGCGCGCGTCGATGTTGCCGCCGCAGAGCACCAGGCCCACGCGCTTGCCTTTGAAGCGCTCGGGCTTTGCCAGCATCGCCGCGAGCCCGGCAGCGCCCGCGCCCTTCGGCCATCGTCCGCTGATAGGTCGCATAGGCGTTCACCGCGCGCTCGATCAGCGGTTCCTCCACGAGGATGATTTCGGAAACAAGGTCGCGGACGATCGGCAACGGCAAGCTGTCCGACAGTCTTGACCGCGATGCCCTCCGCCAAGGTCGCGCCGCCGATCGGGCGGTCCTCGTGCGCGATGGCGTTCTGAAACGAGGGATAGAGTGCTGCCTCCACGCCGATGATCTCGATTCCGGCTTGAGCGCCTTCGCGGCGATGGCGATGCCCGAGATCAGCCCGCCGCCGCCGATCGGCACGACGATCTGGTCGAGATCGGGCTGATCTTCCAGCATCTCGAGTGCCGATCGGTACCCTGGCCGGCCATAACCCTCGGGTCGTCGTAGGGATGGACGAAAACCAGTTTCTCGGCGGCGGCGATCTCGCGTGCCCGATCGGCCGATTCGTAGAGCGTCTCGCCGAACAGAATGACCTTGGCGCCATAGGAGCGCGTGTTCTCGGCCTTCACCAGCGGCGCACTCTCCGGCATCACGATGGTGGCGGGAATGCCGAGCCGCCTTGCGTGATAGGCGACCGCCTGCGCGTGGTTTCCGGCCGACATGGCGATCACGCCGCGACGGCGCTCCTCCGCGGTCAGGCTGTCGAGCTTGGTGACCGCGCCGCGCTCCTTGAAGGAGCCGGTCGGCTGCATGTTCTCGTGCTTCACGAAGACGCTGGCGCCGGTGAGCTCGGACAGGCGCGGGGAGGGCACGAGCGGCGTGCGCAGCACCTGTCCCTTGATGATGCCGGCCGCGCGCCTGACGTCGTCGATGGTGATGGCGTAATCTGCCATGGCGGCCTCCGCTTGTGTCTCTGACGTCCGTTAGACGGATCGCGGTGTTGGATCGCGCAATCCGAGCAATCCGCCGGGACGAAGGATCAGAAAGACGATCAGTGTCGCATAGAGCGCCATGTCGCGCGCCTCGATGGGTAGATAGGCAGACCACAGAGTTTCGAACAAGCCGACGAACAATCCGCCCACGAGCGCGCCCGGAACGGAGCCGATGCCGCCGATGATGGCGGCGATCAGCGCCTTCAGGCCGAACTGGAACCCGCCCGCGAAACCGAGCCCGCCGTATTGAGCGACGATCAGCAGCCCGGACAAGCCCGCCATGGCGCCGGCGAGCGCCAGGGTCTGGATCAGCAGATCGGTCGCGGTCGACGCCGAACAGGGCCGCTGCCCGGGCATCATCCGCATAGGCGCGCCAGCATCGCCCGAACGTGCTCGCAGCGCATCAGCCAGATGAGAAAGGCCGCGGCTGGCAAGCCCGATACCCGAGGTGACGAGCGACAGGAGCGTCAGCGTCACGAGGAAATCGCCCGCCCTCGCGACCGGCCATTGCGTGGACCAGACCGGCGGCAGCCACACGGTGACCGGGACTCTGCACGAGGCGCAGAAATTCCATCAGGAAAAGCGACAACCCGACGGTCGCGATGAGGCTCGGCTGGTTGCTCCGGGTCTGGATTTGGCCGATGACGAAAAAGCCGCCGACCGCGTTGTAGATCGCGCCCGCGAACATCGCCGCGACGAGTCCTGCCGCGAGACCCGCCAAGGGTGCGCTCGATCCTGTCCGCAATGACGATGGAGGCGGCGCGCGACGGTGGCGGCGGAGCCGATGGCCGCGATCTCTCCGAAGGCCAGATTGATGCGCCCGGTCAGGCCGAAGACCAGCGAATAGGCGACCGCCAGCAGCCCGTAGATGGCGGTTCGCGGCAATCCCGAGAGGAGCTGCTGCAAGAGATAGCGCGGCTTCGGCGGGATCTCGGCGGCCGTGAGCGCGGGAGGCGATCCGGGATCGCCGGCGACCCCCTCCGGGCTGTCGAGATAGTAGCGCTTCAGCAAGTACAGGCTGGCGCCCGACAGCGGACCTTGCTCCGTGACGATCTCGATCAGTTCGGCCTTGTTGGGCGACAAGCCTTCGGCGGCGAAGCGACAGATGGCCGAGCGCTCGAGGATCGGACGGCCGGGAAGCGCCGCCTCATACTCGATCCTGCAGGCTGCGCGGCACGGGCCCGGTCTCGATCTGCCGGACGGTAATCCGCGCGCCCGCATTGAGGGCAGGGAGCGTCGAGCGGCACACCCGGCCTGCTGCGCGTCGAGCGACGAGACGCAGCCCGCCAGCAGAACGACGTGCAAACGAGACGAGCGCGGCGCCCGGCGAAATGTCCTGATAGCGAGCGGCGCATGGACGGAATCCGGAACGCCGCTTAGCCGAGGCCTTCAGCCTTCTCCGCCACCCGCGGCGCGAAATAGGTCAGGATGCCGTCGGCGCCTGCCCGTTTGAAAGCCAGAAGGCTTTCCATCATGGCCTTGTCGCCGTCGATCCAGCCATTGGCCGCCGCAGCCTCGATCATCGCGTACTCGCCCGACACCTGATAGGCGAAGGTCGGCACCGCGAAGGTGTCCTTCACGCGGCGCACGATATCGAGATAGGGCAGGCCGGGCTTGACCATCACCATGTCGGCGCCCTCTTCGAGATCGAGCGCCACTTCCCGCAGGGCCTCATCCGAATTGCCGGGGTCCATCTGATAGGTGCGCTTGTCGCCGATCAGCGTCGCGTTGGTGCCGACCGCATCGCGAAACGGGCCGTAGAAAGCCGAGGCGTATTTGGCCGCATAGGCCATGATCTGCACGTCTTGAAAACCTGCCGCGTCGAGCGCTGCCCGAATGGCGCCGACGCGTCCGTCCATCATGTCGGAAGGGGCGATGATATCCGCTCCGGCCTCGGCCTGGAGCAGCGCCTGGCCGACAAGCACGCTGACGGATTCGTCGTTGAGAACCCGGTCACCCTCCATGATCCCGTCATGGCCATGGCTCGTATAGGGATCGAGCGCCACGTCGGTGACGATGCCGATCTCCGGCACCGCGCGCTTGATCTCGCGCACAGCGCGGCAAACCAGATTGCGGGTGTTCAGGGCCTCGCTGCCGCGGGGGTCGCGCAAGGAAGGGTCGGTGTTGGGAAACAGCGCAATGGCCGGGAATTCGCAGGGACGCGGCGCGTTCGGCCTCCCGAACCGCCTCCGCCGATCGTCAGGCGATCGACGCCTGGCATCGACCGGACCGGCTGACGGCCGCTTGCTCCCTCGGCCAGAAAGAGAGGCCAGATCAGGTCGTCGACCGTCAGGACGTTCTCGCGCACCAGACGTCGCGACCAATCCGCCTTGCGGTTCCGGCGCGGACGCTTCGTCAGCGACAGCGAGGCGATTGGCGGCTTCCGGGGCAGTCGGGCGGGGAAACGGGGACAGCTTCGACATGAGCCTTTGAATCCGATGCCAGCTGATTGACCGGCCTTCCTGTCGCTTAGCACATTTAAATTACTCTAAAAAAGGTCCCGCGGTCGCAGGCGCAGTTTTTATTCCGCGTGCCGGGCGATCCTCGCCGATTGACCTGGGTTCCCGGAGCGTCCTAAGCCGGATGCCGAAGGAGGACGCCCGATGGAAGCCGAAGCCGAAATCCTTTCCGAGAAGCGCGGGCCGGTCGGTCTCGTCACGCTGAACCGGCCCCAGGCGCTCAACGCCCTGACGCTCGGCATGGTGCGCGAGATGCGGCGGGTGCTGGAAGCCTGGGATGCCGATCCCGACGTAACCCGCATCGTCGTCAAGGGCGCGGGCGAGAAGGCGTTCTGCGCCGGCGGCGACATCCGCCGCCTGACCGAGCTCGGTCTTGCGGGCCAAACCCAGGAGGCGCTGGCCTTCTGGCGTGAGGAATACCAGCTCAACGCCATCATCAAGGATTATCCCGAAGCCGTACATCTCGCTCATCGACGGCATCGTCATGGGCGGCGGCGTCGGTCTGTCGCTCCACGGCCGCTACCGCGTCGCTGGCGAGCGTTACCTGTTTGCCATGCCGGAGGTCGGCAATCGGGTTCTTTCCCGATGTGGGCGCCACTTACGCGCTGCCCCGGTTGCCGGGTTGCATGGGCCGCTATATCGCGCTCACCGGGGAGCGGATCAAACGCGCCGACGGCATGATGCTCGGGCTCGCGACCCATGCGGTCGGCGGCGCGGATTTCGATGCGCTGATCGATCATCTGACGGCCGGCGAAGCGGTCGAGCAGGCCTTGGCGACTTTCGCGGTCGATCCCGGCGAGGCGCCTTTATCGCCACGAGGCGGCGTTGATCGAGCGATGCTTCAAAGCCGACAATGTCGCGACCATCCTCGATTGCCTGGATCAGGACGGCTCGGAGCCGGCTCGCCGAATGCACGAGGCGATGCGCACGAAATCCCCCACCAGCCTGGCGCTTGCCTTCGAGCAGATGCGGCGCGGCGGTGCCTTGACCTTCGCGGATGCCATGAGAACAGAATTCCGCATCGTCTCACGGATCTTCGAGGGCCGTGACTTCTTCGAAGGCGTCCGTGCCGTGTTGATCGACAAGGACGGGAAGCCGCAATGGAAGCCGGCGACATTGGCGGCCATCGACAGCTCCGTCATCGACCGCTACTTCGCCGATCTCGGCCCTGACGAACTGGAGCTCCCCTGATGCGGATCGGCAATCATCGCGGCCAGAAGGAGGCCGCCATGCGGGCGCCTTCCGACCGCATCGAGGAGCGCGCCGCCCGGGGTACGAAGCGCTGGACCATGGTCATGACCTGGTTCATGCGCGCGCTCGCGCTTCTCTGGATCATGAAGGGCCTGAGCGCCTGGGCAATCATCCTCGGCATCTGGACCCCCATCGGCCATTTCGAGAGCCGTTCGACCGGCTATCAATCCACCGTCGTCTATTTCGCCCTGATCGACCTGATCGCCGCCATCGGCCTGTGGATGGCCTCGACCTGGGGCGGCATCATGTGGCTGCTGGCGGTGCTCAGCCACCTCATTCTCGCGGCGTTCTTCCCGGGAATCGTATCGAGCGGCGTTGCGACGATGGCGGCGTTTCTCACACTTGTCGTCGTTTACCTTGCGGTAGCGTGGCTGGCGGCCCGAGAGGGGTGAGTGCACGCTGTTGCATTGTTGCGACAGGCGGGAGTTTTGCGAGCGGGCATCCCGAAAGCTGCCTTAAATTGGCCCCCTTCTTCGCCGTTTTCGATACCCTTCATTAATCGTGTGGCCGCATGGTCCTTTCTCAAATGGGAAAAGGTCAGCGGCCGCCTCCGTGGTTGCTCCGGTTTCCTACCTTCTCATGAAAGAGCCTGCGCTTATGTTGTCCCGCCGTACGCTCCTGACAGGAACGATCGCCCTCGTTGCAACGCCTACCGCCGTGTGGGCTCAGACCCAGGCCGAGTGGTCGCAGAACTACGAGGCTGTCTCCCGCACGCGCGTCAAGCGCACCACCACCCCGATGCTTTCGGCCGAAACGCTTGCTGCCACCGAGCAGATGATCGAGCAATATCGCGGCATCTCCGCCCGCGGCGGCTGGCAGGTCTTGCGCGGCGCGGATGGCTTGCGGGTGGGGGCCCAGAGCCCCGCGGTGGTAGCCCTGCGCCAGCGCCTGATCGTGACCGGCGATATTGATCCCTCCGCGGGCGAATCGCCGATCTATGATTCGTACGTGGAGGCGGGCGTCCGCCGCTTTCAGGCGCGCCACGGCCTCAGCTCCACCGGCACCATGACGGGCGCGACCGTCACGGCCATGAACATTCCGGTCGACGTGCGCATCCGCCAGCTCGAAATCAACATGGGCCGCCTGCGGAGCCACGCGGGCAACCTCGGAAACCGCTATGTGGTGGTCAACATCCCGGCGGCGCTTGTAGAAACCGTTGAAAACGGGGTGGTGCATACGCGCCATGCCGCCGGCGTCGGCAAGAGCGACCGCCAATCGCCGCTTCTCAGCTCCAAGGTCGTCGAGATCAATTTCAATCCGTATTGGACCGTGCCTGCATCGATCATCCGCAAGGACCTGATCCCCAAGATGCAGAAGGAGCCGAACTACCTCACGGACAACAAGATCCGCATCTTCAACGGTGCCAACGAACTCAGCCCGAGCCAGGTCAACTGGTTCTCCGACGAGGCGACGCGCTATCGCTTCCGGCAGGATCCCGGCGGCGAGTTGAACTCCATGGGCTTCGTGCGCATCAACATTCCGAATCCGCACGGCGTCTACATGCACGACACCCCGTCGAAGGGCATCTTCGGCGATGATTTCCGCTTCGTCTCATCGGGCTGCGTGCGTGTGCAGAACGTGCGCGACTACATCGAATGGCTCCTGAAGGACACGCCCGGGTGGAGCCGCGAGCAGATCGACGCCGCCTTCAAGTCCGGCGCCCGCACCGATGCGCGCGTTGCCAATCCGGTCAACATCTACTGGACTTACGTGACCGCCTGGGCGACGCCGGACGGCCTCGTGCAGTTCCGCGACGACATTTACAACAAGGACGGCCTTGGAAACGCCATTCCGGTGGCAAGCCGGGTACCCACCGCGCCCGACGAAGAGATGTTCCTGCAGAACTGAAGCTCTGCGCGCCGATCATTCAGGAATGGCCCGCCTCGTGCGGGCCTTTTCTTTTGTTTCGATCAAACGTCGACGATCAGATTACCTGTGGTTGTCTGAAGTAACCTGTGATTGCGAGCCGTGTCCCTCCACACTTCGCCAAGCAAATCGCCAGATTAGTTCTTTACTGCAATGTTATGCTATTCTAGCGTCGTGGTTGAAGAAGGCTGGGATGCCTTCTCGACCCGGAGGACTAAATGAAAATCTTTCCATACATTCTTGGCGTCACCGCATTGATGGGGGTTCTGGCCAGCACGAGCGCCTTTCCTCGCAATGGGCTGTCGGCAAACGGCAGTAGCCGCGATGGTCTCGCCACCAATGGCAGCAGCCGCGACGGTCTGTCGGCCAACGGCCGCAGCCGCGATGGCCTGTCGACCAACGGCAGCAGCCGCGACGGTCTTGCCACCAATGGCCGCAGCACCGACGGCCTCCTGATCGTCAAAATCTGATCGAAGAGCCCTCGCCGAAGGGCGAGGGCACTTTCCCGATGCGCAATCTGCTCCTCCTCTTAGTCGCTCTTTGCGGCATCTGCTGCTGGCCGCAGGCGGGGAGAGCGGCGATGGCGCTCGATAGCCGGTTCACAACTGAATCGGATCACCTTTCCTTCAAGCGCGATGACGGCGTTTCGCTAACGGGCAAGAATCTCGTCGGCCAGTCGCTGATGCTCGGGAAGACCGGCAACCCAATCGAGATTCGCATCGACGGCCTCGAAGAGCACGTCGACGATACCGGCCGGCGCACACCGCTCTATCGGATCTCGGCGCGCCGACATCCGGATACTGCGTTCGGACGTCTCTGCGACCCCGACGCCAGTGGCCGCGACGCCGCGCTGACCCTCATCGACGAGGCAGGCCACGTGAATCTTACCTGCACGAGCGGCGCCGAAGGCAAATGCATCCTGTTGGGTTATCGCCCCTGGGAATCGGTCGGGGCGACATCGCTTCGCGACATTCATGCGGCCTGCATCCGGATGATACGGGCGGATTATGGTGGCGACGGCACGTCCCACACCAGGGACGGAACGCTGATCGCCTTTCGGGACAATCTCGGCATTCGCGACTTTCCGGCCGACAATGACATGCCGTTCGAAGCCGCCTGGGGCCCCGACGGAGCCGTCTGCGTCGCCCGCCCCCGCATTGCCGAAATCCTCACTCTCGACGATCTGGCCAAGGCCTATCCGAGCCTTGCCGCCGCCATCGGACCCAAGGCGTGCGAAGAGGGAATCATGGCCGACAACCCGAAGGTGCTTCTGCTCAACCGTTCGAGGTAGGATTGTTCCGCCGAATGCAGTTTCCCGACGGCCTGCGATTTGTGGGCGAAACGCGCGTCGTGCGTCTACGCCGCTTGGCCTGCCTCGCCCCGCCATGTTAAAGGCCTGCCACCAACCGGGTCTGCTCGCTCTGCGGGCGGCCGACGGATCTCCGCTCGGGGCGGAGATTGCAGCAGGCGAGGATTACCCATGAGCGCGAGCCAAGCGTCGAGCCACATGTCCAACAGCTTTTTCTCGGCGAGCCTCGCCGACAGCGATCCGGAGATCGCGCGCGCCATCACGCTCGAACTCGGCCGCCAGCGCGACGAGATCGAGCTGATCGCTTCCGAGAACATCGTGTCGAAGGCGGTCCTCGAGGCGCAAGGGTCGGTGATGACCAACAAATACGCCGAAGGCTATCCGCGCCGGCGCTATTACGGCGGCTGCCAGTTCGTGGATATCGCCGAGGAGCTCGCCATCGAGCGCGCCTGCCGGCTGTTTGACTGCCGTTACGCCAATGTGCAGCCGAATTCCGGCAGCCAGGCCAACCAGGCGGTGTTCATGGCGCTGATGAAGCCCGGCGACACCTTCATGGGCCTCGACCTCGCCTGCGGCGGCCATCTCACCCACGGCTCGCCGGTCAATATGTCGGGCAAGTGGTTCAACGTGGTGAGCTACAAGGTCCGCGAGGACGACCAGACCATCGACATGGACGAGGTCGCGGCGCTTGCCCGCGAGCACAAGCCGAAGGTGATCGTGGCCGGCGGCTCGGCTTATTCGCGGTTCTGGGATTTCGCGCGCTTTCGCGAGATCGCCGACGAGGTCGGGGCGCTGTTCATGGTCGATATCGCGCATTTTGCCGGGCTGGTCGCCGGCGGCGCCCATCCATCGCCGTTCCCGCACGCCCACGTGGTCACCACCACGACTCACAAGACGCTGCGTGGCCCGCGCGGCGGCATGATCCTCACCAACGAGGAGGACATCGCCAAGAAGGTCAATTCGGCGATCTTCCCCGGCCTGCAAGGCGGACCGTTGATGCATGTGATCGCGGCGAAAGCGGTGGCGTTCAACGAAGCCTTGCGTCCCGATTTCAAGATCTATGCCCGGGCCGTGGTGGAAAACGCCAAGGCGTTGGCCGACACCATGCTGTCCAACGGCTATGCGATCGTCGCCGGCGGCACCGACAATCACCTGATGCTGGTCGATCTGCGGCCCAAGGGCCTGACCGGCAAGGCCGCTGAAGCGGCGCTCGGCCGCGCGCACATCACCTGCAACAAGAATGGCGTGCCGTACGATCCCGAGAAGCCGATGGTGACCTCGGGCATCCGCCTCGGCACGCCGGCCGCGACCTCTCGCGGATTTGGCGTCGCGGAGTTCCAGACTGTCGGCAATCTCATTGTCGAGACCCTCGACGGGCTTGCGAAGAACGGACCGGATGCCAATGGCAGCGTTGAGGAATCCGTCAAGCAGCGGGCTCATCAATTGACGCGTCGTTTTCCCATTTACGCCTGAGGTCGATAGCCGCCGATGCGTTGCCCCTATTGCGGGAGCCTGGACACACAGGTGAAGGATTCCCGGCCGACGGATGATTCGTCCGCCATTCGTCGGCGTCGCATCTGTCCGGATTGCGGCGGCCGGTTCACCACCTTCGAGCGCGTGCAGCTGCGCGAGCTCTTCGTCCTCAAGCGCTCGGGCCGGAGGGTGCCCTTCGATCGCGACAAGCTCGAACAATCGGTCGCGGTTGCGTTACGCAAACGCAGCGTCGAGCCGGAGCGCGTGGAGCGCATGATCAACGGGATCGTGCGTCAGCTCGAAAGCATGGGCGAGGGCGAGGTTCGTAGCGACACCGTCGGCGAACTCGTCATGGAGGGCCTGAAGGGTCTCGATGACGTGGCTTACGTCCGCTTCGCATCCGTCTATAAGAACTTCCGCGAAGCCAAGGATTTCGAAGAGATTCTCGTGCGCCTGGCGAGCGAGGATCCGGACGATGACGGATTGGACGGGCCCCGCCACGCCCGCGCACCCGAATGAGCCTGCCATCGCCTGCTTCCGATCACGACGAGCGGTTCATGCGGCTCGCCCTTGCGTTGGGCGCACGTCATCTCGGCCTCACCTGGCCGAACCCGTCCGTCGGCGCGGTCGTGGTCGATACCAGCGGCACGGTGCCGGTGATCGTCGCGCAGGCGAGCACGCAACCGGGCGGCAGGCCTCACGCGGAGCGGGTCGCACTCACCGAAGCGGGCGACCGCGCTCGGGGCGCGACGCTTTACGTATCGCTGGAGCCCTGCTCGCATCACGGCCGATCGCCCCCTTGCGTCGATGCGATCCTTGATTCCGGCATCGCACGGCTGGTTTCCGCGCTCGAGGATCCCGATCCCCGGGTGCATGGCCACGGCCATACCCGCCTGCGGGATGCCGGCATCTCAGTCAGTGTCGGATGTCTCGAGAATGATGCGCGCCGGCTCCATCGCGGCCATCTCATGCGAGTGCAGACGGGGCGGCCGGAGGTCACCGTGAAGCTCGCGCGAACGACGCAAGGATTTGCGGGGACGCGGAATGGCGAACGCCTGATGATTACCGGCGAGACCGCGAACGCGCGGGTCCACCTTATGCGGGCCCATGCGGATGCCATCATGGTGGGCATCGGAACGGTTCTGGCCGACGACCCGAAATTGGATGTTCGGTTGCCCGGTCTTGAGGATCGCTCGCCGGTTCGGATCGTGATCGACTCCCATCTCCGGCTGCCGGCTTCAGCGCACGTCGTCACGACAGCCCGGAGCGTTCCGACCTGGGTCGTCACCACTCTGCGCGCGCCCGTCGAGGCCGAACGGGCTCTTGCGGTGCGCGGGGTGGAGGTTCTGCGGGTCGATGCGGATAGCCACGGACGGGTCAGCCTTCCGCACGCATTGCAAGCGCTCGGCGCGCGAGGATTGACGCGGGTGTTCTGCGAAGGCGGCCCCGCTTTGGCCGAAGGGTTGGCGCAAGCCGATCTCGTGGACGAACTCGTTCTCGTGACCGGCCGCTCTGCGAGGGGCGAGGGCGACATTCCGGCCCTCGGTACGGCGCTTCAGCAATCGCATGGAACACATGCGCCTGACAGGTGACGAGCAGCTTGGATCGGATCTCTTCATGTTCTGGGAGCAAACCTGAATGTTCACGGGTATCGTGACGGATGTAGGGACAATCATGCGAAGCCTCGGCGGGAGATTCGCTCAGGCGCCTGCGCATCCAATCCACGTTCGATCCCGTCACCATCGCGCTCGGCGCGTCGATTGCCTGCGGCGGTCCGTGCCTGACGGTGGTCGCCGTCGAACCCGACGGAGACGGTTGCTGGTTCGAGGTCGATGCGGCCGCCGAAACACTGGATCGCACCACGGTTCGCGACTGGCAGCAGGGAACCCGCATCAACCTGGAACGCTCGCTGAAGATCGGCGACGAACTCGGCGGCCATATCGTCACGGGGCACGTGGACGGTGTTGCGACGATCATCGCTCGCGAGGCGATCACCGCCGGCGACGACCCGTGGGGGCCAACGGCGCGTTTCGACATCAAGGTTCCGGCATCGCTCGCTCGCTTCATCGCCGAAAAGGGCTCGGTTTGCCTCGACGGAACGTCCCTGACGGTGAACACCGTCGAGGGCGACGTTTTCTCGGTTCTCATCATTCCTCACACGCTGGCGGTCACCACCTGGGGCGAGCGGCAGGCGGGCGACAAGCTCAATCTCGAAGTCGATCTGATGGCGCGCTACGCTGCGCGGCTTGCGGAGGCAGGCGGCGCGCGCTAGGGAGGCGGTCCTTATTCACCGAACCGCCGCATCCCGAAGAGGACCTCCGGTCCATCTCGAAGGAGGGGCGCTTTCAGAGTGCAGGGACGATCCTTCGCGACGAGCCTGCGGCTCTCCTCAGGATGAGGTCCTGCCAAGCCGAGCCGGTCGCTTCATGGTCGCAACGCACGCCAAAATCACTGCCCGCCCGCCCGTGCCGGGAGCCCGCATCCTTATCGTGGAGGCGCGGTTCTACGATGACATCGCGGACGAGCTTCTGCGGGGCGCGAAAGGCGCCGCCGAAGCCGCGCAGGCGAACGTGGACGTGCTGACGGTAGACGGAGCCCTCGAAATTCCCTCGACGATCGCCATCGCGATTGAAGCGGCGGAACAGCGCGGCAAACCCTACGACGCCGTGGTGGCCCTGGGCTGCGTCATTCGCGGCGAAACGGGACATTACGATATCGTGGCGGGTGAAAGCTCGCGGGCGCTCATGGACCTGTCGGTCGCGCTTCGTATTCCGCTCGCCAACGGCATCCTGACGGTCGAGAATGACGCGCAGGCGTGGGCTCGGGCAAGAGTCGGCGAGATGAACAAGGGTGGCGGCGCAGTCGAGGCGGCGCTCGCCGTCCTGCGCATCAAGCGCAACGTCCAGGGACTCTGATCATGGCAAAACCCTCCGAGCGTTCCGCCGCCCGCCTCGCCGCCGTGCAGGCGCTCTACCAGATGGATGTGTCCGGCACCGGCGTCAGCGACGCCCTCGCGGAATTCGAGTCGCACTGGCTCGGCCGCGAAGTGGAGGGCATCACCTTTCAGCCATCCGACACGGTGTTCTTCCGCGACATCCTCGAAGGCGTGGTCAAGGATCAGCGCGCCATCGACCTCAAGATCGACGCTGCTCTCGCGGCAGGCTGGCCACTGGCGCGCATCGAGGCGGTGTTGCGAGCGATCCTGCGCGCCGGCGGCTACGAGCTGATGTTCCGCAAGGACGTGCCCGCCCGCGTCGTCATCTCGGAATATATCGACGTGACGCACGGATTTTACGACCAGGACGAGCCGGGATTGGTCAACGCCATCCTCGACACGCTCGCCCGCGACGTCCGCGGCGGCGAACTCGACAAGAAATCCGCCGGACCGGGGAAGCGCTAGGATCGTTCGATGTCCCGTCCCTCCGAGGACGACTTGATCGCGCGGTATTTCGCGCCGCTTGCCGGGGAGGGCGGCTCTCGGGTTGCGGGACGACGCGGCCTGCCTGTCGCCGAGGCCCGGATACGATCTGGTGCTGACCACCGACGCATTGGTGGAATCGGTGCATTTCCTTCCCGAGGACGCTGCCGGCTCCATCGCGCGCAAGGCGCTCGGCGTGAATGTGTCGGATCTCGCGGCCAAAGGCGCCGAGCCGCGCGGTTTTCTCCTCGACCTGGTGCTGCCCGAGGACTGGACCGAGGAATGGCTGTCGGCCTTCGCCGCCGGCCTCGGGAGGGCGGCGACGGAATTCTCCTGCTCGCTCCTGGGGGGCGATACGGTGCGGACACGCGGCCCGCTGACCGTCGCAGTGACAGCGATCGGCGAGGTTCCGGCGGGCAGGATGGTACGGCGAACGACGGCTCAGGCCGGCGATATCGTCTGCGTGACCGGCACCATCGGCGATGCGGCTCTGGGCCTTGATCTGCGCGGAAATCCCGATTGGTCCGAGAGCCTGGAGTCGGATGAGCGCCTGTTTCTCGCCGATCGCTACCTTCACCCGCAACCGCGCCATCGCCTTGCGGCGATCCTGCGGGACCATGCGAGCGCCGCCATGGACGTGTCCGACGGTCTTGCGGGAGATCTCGCCAAGATGATGCGGGCGAGCGGCGTCTCCGCGACCGTGGACCTCGGGAAAATCCCGCTCTCGCCTCCCGCGCAAAAGCTCGTCACCGCCGATCCGTCGCTGCTCGACAGGCTGGTGACCGGCGGCGACGATTACGAAATTCTCTGCACCGTGGCTCCGCACGCCCTCGACAGCTTTCGAAAAGAGGCAGATAGGGTCGGCGTTCCCCTCGCTGCTATCGGACAGGTCGTTCCTGGCGGCGCATTGCCGACCTTCAGGCTGGGGCGAGTGGGAAAGCGCTACGATGTCGGTTCATACACGCATTTCTGAAAGCCCGGCGCCGTCCGCGGGAGACCGCCTCGCCAAACGCAACGCCATCGTTCTGGCGATCGCGCAGGCGCTCGGCGGTGCAAACCCCGCAATCGTGGTGTCGCTCGGCGGGTTGGTCGGCCAGATGCTGGCGGACAACAAGCAGTTTGCCACCGTGCCGGTCAGCCTGAGCCATCTCGGGCTGGCGCTCGGCACCATTCCGGCCGCGATGCTGATGAAGCGGATGGGGCGGCGGACAGGGTACATCGTGGGCGGATGCGTCGGGGTCCTGGCGGGCTGCATGGCGGCCTTCGGCATCGCCTCGACGAGTTTCCTCATCTTCTGTTTCGCGACCTTCGTGGCCGGTTTCTACTCGTCCTTCGTCCAGAGCTACCGCTTCGCCGCCACCGACACGGCCTCGGAAGGTTTCCGGCCCCGCGCCATCGGCTGGGTGATGAGCGGCGGCATCGCGGCGGGAATCGTCGGGCCCCAGACGGTGATCTGGACACAGGACATGATCGGCGGCCTGCCATTTGCGGGTGCGTTCATCGGGCAGGCCGCGCTGGCGCTGATCGCGATCGTGGTCGTATCGTTCCTGCGCGCGCCGCCGGTGGTCACCACAGTCAAAGCTGGGGGTGGGCGCCCTTTACGGGAGATTATCTCGCAGCCGCGCTTCATCGTAGCGGTGGTGTCGGGCCTCGTCTCCTACGGGCTGATGAGCTTCCTGATGACGGCCGCGCCTCTCGCGATGATCGGCTGCGGCCTGCCGGTCGGAACCGCGGCGCTCGCGATCCAGTGGCACATCCTCGCCATGTTCACCCCGAGCTTCTTTACCGGACGGCTGATCGTGCGGTTCGGTAAGGAACGGGTGACGGCGGCGGGCTTGTTCCTGATCGGACTTGCGGCCATCGTCGGCCTCTCGGGCCTGACCGTCTGGCATTTTTCCGGGGCGCTGGTGCTTCTCGGTATCGGCTGGAACTTCGGCTTCATCGGCGCCACCGCGCTCATCACCGACTGCTATCGTCCCGAAGAGCGCGCCAAAGTTCAGGCGGCGAACGACTTCCTGGTTTTTGGCGCCACCGCCACCGCATCCTTCGGCTCCGGGACCTTGCTCAATTTGAGCGGCTGGGACCTGCGTCAACTGGCTCGTTTTCCCGCCCGTTCTCATCGCCCTCGCGCTGCTATTTTGGCAGAGTCAGCGGAAAATAGTCGCCCCCGCGTCGTCTCTCGGGTGATTTCGGGCGCAAGACCTGTGATTCATGCTCAAGTCGCGTTGCGGCGCGCATTTATTTTTGGCAGCGTTCGTGAACTTCGCTGGGGGTAGGGCGACTCGCTGGCCTTTTGAGGCTTGCGGGGGCGTGTCTCTGCCTTCCCATTACAAGGACGGCATTATGGCACTGACCCTCATTATCCTGGGTGGGCTTTTGTCCATCGTCTATGGCCTCTGGGCCATCAACGATGTGATGAAGCGCGACGCAGGCTCCCAACGCATGCAGGAGATCGCAGCCGCGATCGCCGAAGGTGCGAAGGCTTATCTTCGGCGGCAATACACCACGATCGGGATCGTCGGTGTCGTCCTGTTCGTCATCCTCGCCTATCTCCTCGGCATCCGCGTCGCCATCGGCTTCGCCATCGGCGCAATCCTGTCGGGAGCCGCAGGCTTCATCGGCATGAACGTGTCGGTCCGCGCCAACGTGCGCACCGCCCAGGCGGCGACCCAGTCCCTGAGCGGCGGCCTCGACGTCGCGTTCAAGTCCGGCGCGGTCACCGGCATGCTGGTCGCCGGCCTCGCTCTCCTCGGCGTCGCGCTTTATTACGGCTACCTGACCCGGATCGAGGGTCTGCCGGGCTCGAGCCGCGTCGTCATCGACAGCCTCGTGGCGCTGGGCTTCGGCGCATCGCTGATCTCCATCTTCGCCCGGCTCGGCGGCGGCATCTTCACCAAGGGTGCGGATGTGGGCGGCGATCTCGTCGGCAAGGTCGAGGCCGGAATTCCGGAGGATGACCCGCGCAATCCCGCCACCATCGCGGACAACGTGGGCGACAACGTCGGCGATTGCGCCGGCATGGCGGCCGACCTCTTCGAGACCTATGCGGTGACCGTCGTCGCCACCATGGTGCTGGCGGCGATCTTCTTCGCCGGACAGCCGAACCTCGACACCATGCTGCTCTACCCGCTGGGAATCGGAGCCGCCTGCATCGTCACCTCGATCATCGGCACCTTCTTCGTGAAGCTCGGCCAGAACGAGTCGATCATGGGCGCGCTCTACAAGGGCCTGATCGCCACCGGCATCCTGTCGGTGGGCGCCATCGCCCTCGTCACCTGGGCGATGATCGGCTTTGGCCCGGTCGCGGGCGCGGCATTTACGGGCATGAACCTGTTCTGGTGCGCGGTCGTCGGTCTCGCGCGTCACCGCCTTCATCGTGGTGATCACCGAGTATTATACCGGCACCGGTTATCGGCCCGTGCGGTCCATCGCTCAGGCATCGGTCACGGGCCACGGCACCAACGTGATCCAGGGTCTCGCCGTCTCGCTCGAATCGACGGCGCTACCCGCCATCGTCATCATCGCGGGCATCATCACGTCGTACACGCTGGCGGGCCTGTTCGGCATCGCCATCGCGGTTTCGGCCATGCTCGCCATCGCGGGCCTGATCGTGGCGCTCGACGCGTTCGGTCCGGTGACCGACAACGCCGGCGGCATCGCCGAAATGGCGGGTCTTCCGAAGGAAGTCCGCAAGTCGACGGATGCTCTCGATGCGGTCGGCAACACCACCAAGGCCGTCACCAAGGGCTACGCCATCGGTTCGGCCGGCCTCGGCGCATTGGTGTTGTTTGCAGCCTACACCTCCGACCTCAACTACTTCACCCAGAATGCGGCTCAATTCCCGTATTTCGCGGGCGTCAAGCCGGACTTCTCGCTCACCAACCCCTACGTGGTGGTCGGCTTGCTGTTCGGCGGCCTTGATCCCGTTCCTGTTCGGCGGCATCGCCATGACGGCGGTCGGACGGGCAGCCGGCGCCGTGGTGGAGGAGGTGCGTCGGCAGTTCCGCGAGAAGCCCGGCATCATGGCTGGAACCGAGCGTCCGGATTACGGTCGCGCGGTCGACATGCTCACCAAGGCCGCCATCAAGGAGATGATCGTTCCGTCGCTCCTGCCGGTGCTCGCGCCCATCGTGACCTACTTCGTGGTGCTGTCGATTGCCGGCAAGTCGCAGGCCTTCTCGGCCCTCGGCGCCATGTTGCTCGGCGTGATCGTCACCGGTCTGTTCGTCGCCATCTCGATGACATCGGGCGGCGGTGCCTGGGACAACGCCAAGAAGTCCTTCGAGGATGGTTTCGCGGATGCAAACGGCGTGATCCACCAAAAAGGGTCGGAAGCCCACAAGGCCTCCGTCACCGGCGATACCGTCGGCGACCCCTACAAGGACACCGCAGGCCCTGCGGTGAACCCCGCGATCAAGATCACCAACATCATCGCGCTGCTGCTGCTGGCCATCCTGGCCCACAGCGCCTGATCGCCATCAATTTCGACGATCAAGAAAAAACCCCGCGGTTCGAGCCGCGGGGTTTTCGTTTGTCTCATCCTCATGCTGAGGAGGGCGAAGCCCGTCTCGAAGCATGGGCGAGCCTGGCTGGAGGCCTCCTTCGGAGACGCCGCTGGCGCGGCTCCTCAGGATGAGGTGGAGAGACTACCTCCACCATCCCCTGCTGAGGAATTCGCAGCCTGAGTTCCGATCAGGTTCCGAACGGATTGAAGCTGCTGCCGCCCCGGAAGAGCTGGCCGAGGAAGCTGGTTTCCTGGCCGCCGGACGGGGTCGTGCGGCTGATGAAGTCGAAGACTTTGCCGTCCTGAAGGCCGTAGAGCGCGATCCGCTCGACCCTCAAGCTGTTGTCGAAGTAAACCGCCGTAACCGTTTGATCGACAACGGATTCGGGCATGAATTGGAAGCGGCGGCTGGACTTCTGGCTGATGTAGTACCAGGACTTGTTGCCGACGGTGGAGACTGTCGAGGGCGTGCCGAGCGTGGTGAGCACCTGCTCGCCATTCATGCCCTTCTTGACCTTCGCGAGCGCCTGCTCATCCACGATATAGCCGCGTTGGAAAGTTTCGCCGCCCATGCAGCCTGCCACGCTTGAGGCCAGGATGGTGGCCGCGGCCAAGCGCACGAAAAGTGATTTATATCGACGCATCGTGTGGTTCTTCCAGGAATGCGGCGCGGATAAGCTTGCGCCTTCGGATCGGGATGGCGTACCCCGAGGTGGTCATTTTGACAAGGCAGGAAGGCGATCCCCAAGTGATCTTCAATCCGTTCCGCAAGGATCCGCGGCGCGCCGTGATCGCGAAACTCTATCGCGGCATCGCCGACGCTTCGCGAAGCCCGGGACTTTACGGCACTCTGGGCATCCCGGACACCCTGGAGGGGCGTTTCGAATCCGTGTCGCTCCACACCATCCTGGTGCTCAGGGCGTTGCGGGACCTGCCGCCGCCGGCCGACGACGTGGCCAAGGATCTCACCGACGCCTTCTTTCAGGATATCGACGCATCATTGCGTGAAATGGGCATCGGCGACACCGTCGTGCCCAAGCGCATGAAGAAGCTTGCGGCCGCTTTCTATGGCCGCGCCCATGCTTATGACGGTCCGCTCGACGCGGTCGACGAGCCCGCGCTGGCAATCGCGCTCGGCCGCAACGCCCTCGGCGCCGATGATCCGGCACATCCCTTGGCCCGCTACACCCTTGCGGCCGATCGCGGCTTGAAGGAGGCGGGCCTTGCGGCCTTGCTCGGCGAGGGCCACGTTTTTCCAGAACCCGATACCTTCGGCGCTTGAGCCGAACCATGGGAGCACACGAACCATGACCCCCGAATCCGTTGGGCCGCTGTCTCGGCCGACCGACGTCAACAACGTCCCGCCAGCCGGCAAGCATGTGCATGTCCGGGCGACGGCGGAGGAATGCGCGGCTCTGGCGAAGGATTTCGGCCTCGCGGGGATCGAATCCCTCGCCGCCGACCTGACCCTCACCAGCACGGTCGAGGGGGTGCACGTGGCAGGCGAAGTGAAGGCCAGCATCACGCAGATCTGCGTCGCCAGTCTCGACCCGTTCGATTCCACCGTCAGCGAGACATTCGAGGTCGATTTCGCCAAGCCAGGCGGAATGCCGCCGGAGCCGCCCACGGAGATGCACGAATACGAGCCGCCCGACGAGATCGTCAACGGCAAGATCGATCTGGGCGCCGTGGTGGCCGAATTCCTGGCACTGGGACTCGACCCCTATCCCCGCAAGCCGGGGGTCGATTTCGACTTCAAGGATCCGGCGGACGCGGAGATGTCGCCTTTTGCGGCGCTTGAACGTCATGAAAGCGAAGGAATAGAAGGGCGCGCCATCCCGCGCCCTGGTGCGTTCGCAGCATGCTCGAATCGAGCCGGAGAATTTCGTTGCGGCGGCCCCGCAAACCGCTATTTTCCGGCCGCTGCTTCCCGGCCAAAGAAAGAAACGCCTCTTCATGCCAAAACCAGTTCGTATTTCGCTTGACGCGATGGGCGGCGACCATGGGCCGTCCGTTGTGGTGCCGGGCGCGGTTCTGGCTCTGGAGAGACATCCCGGTATCCGTTTTCTGATGGTCGGCAACGAAGCGCTCATCAACCCGCTGCTGGCGCAGCATCCGAAGCTCAAAGAAGTCACCGAGGTCCTCCATACGGATCTTGCCATCAGCATGGACGAGAAGCCCAGCCAGGCGATCCGCATGGGACGAGGCAAGTCCTCCATGTGGCGGGCCGTGCAGGCGGTGAAGGACGGGAAGGCGGATGCGGCGGTCTCCGCCGGCAATACCGGCGCGCTGATGGCGACCGCCAAGGTTTGCCTGAAAACCATGGCGCATATCGAGCGCCCGGCCATTGCGGCCATGTGGCCGACCCTGCGCGGCGAGAGCATCGTGCTCGACGTGGGAGCCACCATCGGAGCGGATGCGGGCCATCTCGTCGACATGGCGATCATGGGCGCCGCCATGGCGCGGATCGTCTTCGATCTCGAGCGGCCGACCGTCGGCCTGCTGAATGTCGGCACGGAAGAGATCAAAGGGATCGAGGCCGTCAAGGAGGCGGGCCGCATCCTGCGCGAGGCGAACCTGCCGAACCTGAATTATCACGGCTTCGTCGAGGGTGACGATCTCGGCAAGGGAACGGTGGATGTCGTCGTCACCGAAGGTTTCGCCGGCAACATCGCCCTGAAGACCGCGGAGGGGACCGCCAAGCAGATCGGCGAATATCTGCGCTCTGCCATGAGCCGCACCATCATGGCGAAGATCGGCTATCTGTTCGCCAAGCAGGCCTTCGATGCGCTGAAGGACAAGATGGACCCGCGTAAGGTCAATGGCGGCGTGTTTCTCGGTCTCGAAGGCGTTGTGGTAAAAAGCCACGGGGGCACGGACGCGCTCGGATTTCGCGAGCGCCATCGATGTCGCGTATGACATGGCCCATTTCGAATTGATGAAAACAATCCGTGTCATGCTCGATCATGACCCGATCGCCCAACAGGCCTGAGGAAGGCTCCAACTTGAAACGTACCCGTTCCATCGTCCGCGGCGTCGGCTCATATTTGCCGAAGCGCGTCATGACGAATTACGACCTCGCGAAGTTCGTCGACACGTCCCACGACTGGATCGTGCAGCGCACCGGCATCGAGGAGCGCCACATCGCCGAGGACGGCGAGACCACGTCCATGCTGGGCACTCGAGCCGCTCAGGCGGCGCTCGCCGATGCGGGTCTCGAGCCGGACGACATCGATCTCATCATCTGCGCCACCTCGACGCCCGATTACACGTTCCCGTCGACCGCGACGCAAATCCAGACCGGTCTTGGAATCACGCACGGCGCCGCATTCGACCTGCAGGCCGTCTGCAGCGGCTTTGTTTATGCAGTGTCTGTGGCGGACAAGTTCCTCGCCTCGGGCTCGCACAAGCGCGCGTTGGTGATCGGTGCCGAAACCTTCTCGCGCCTGCTCGACTGGAACGACCGCACCACCTGCGTGCTCTTCGGTGATGGCGCGGGCGCCATCGTGCTGGAAGCAATGGAAGGCGAGGGCACCAATGCGGACCGTGGCGTGCTGACGTCGCATCTTCGCTCCGATGGACGCTATCGCGACAAGCTTTACGTCGATGGCGGCCCCGGCTCGACGAAGACCACCGGGGTTCTGAAGATGGAAGGCAAGGAGGTCTTCCGCTTCGCCGTCGGCATGGTGACCGACGTGATCCGCGACGCGTTCACCGCGACCGGGACCACGGCAGAGGACCTGGCCTGGTTCGTGCCGCACCAGGCCAACCGCCGGATCATCACCGCGAGCGCGGATAAACTCGGCATCGCCGCCGAAAAGGTCGTGATCACCGTCAACAAGCACGGCAACACCTCGGCGGCCTCGATTCCGCTGGCCCTCGACGTGGCGCGCAAGGATGGTCGCATCAAGGACGGCGATCTCGTGATGATCGAAGCCATCGGCGGCGGCTTTACCTGGGGCAGCGCCCTGATCCGCTGGTAAGTCACGGCGACCCTTCGCTGAACGGTTGACCCGGTTCGCCCATCTGCATAGCGTCTTCGATCAGGTCTCGATGACGATTTCGAAACTGAACGCTGGGGAGCGGTGATGGCAGGCAAAACAGTGACGCGGGCTGATCTGAGTGAGGCGGTCTACCAGAAGGTCGGCCTTTCGCGCACCGAATCGGCCGAACTTGTCGAGCGCGTGCTCGCCGAGATCTGTGATTCGCTTGCCGCGGGCGAGACGGTAAAGCTGTCGTCCTTCGGTTCCTTCATCGTCCGCAGCAAGGGCGAGCGCGTCGGCCGAAATCCCAAGACGGGCATCGAAGTGCCGATCAATCCGCGGCACGTGATGGTCTTCAAGCCATCGAACGTCCTCAAGGCGCATATCAACGGCGAAGTCGCCACCGGCGAAGACTAGCCGCAAGGGCGAGTGCTGCCATGGACAAAAGCCCCGACGCATTCCGAACCATCAGCGAGGTCGCCGAAGACCTCGACCTGCCCCAGCACGTCCTGCGCTTCTGGGAAACGCGCTTCGCCCACATCAAGCCGCTGAAACGCGGCGGCGGGCGGCGCTATTATCGTCCGGACGATATCGACCTGCTGCGGGGCATTCGCCAATTCCTCTATGGCGAAGGCTACACCATCAAGGGTGTGCAGCGGATCCTCAAGGAAGAGGGCATCCGCTTCGTGCAATCCGTCGGTCGCGGGGAACAGCCGACCGGCGTGATGCGGAGCGAAGCGCAGGATAGGGCCAACGATGACAATGGCGCCGGGCATGCGGGGGATTTCATCGATCGCGATGCGGCCGAGCTTCCCGCAGCGGACTTTCAGGCCCTGCACGCGGCCCTCGACGAACTCCTCGAATGCGACCGCGTGCTGAGCTTGCTCCGCGGCGGGTCGGAGCCCGACGCGAACCATTAAAGATCGTCGTTTTCCAACATCCAGAGATTGCTTCCTCCGCCCCGTCGGCTTATATGGCGGCTCAGTCGGAGCGTAGCGCAGCCCGGTTAGCGCACTAGTCTGGGGGACTAGGGGTCGGAGGTTCAAATCCTCTCGCTCCGACCATTCATATCATACGGCTTTTCGGCATTTTGGCTGATCCTCCTAAGCCTCGTTTTGCAGAACATTTTTGGAGCTTTACACGCGCGCTCGTCAGGCCGGCGCTCTCAGAGCTATCCTAAATGGCCAAGTCCTGCCCGATACGAGGCGCAAGCGATCTGGCGCGAGACCGCACAGGCGTGCCGCGATCACATGGCTCCGGTCTTTTGCGCGCCTAGGCTGGTGATGGCCTCGAGCCTCCGCTCCACCGAAGCGTGATAGGCAACGGCGTCAGCGCCGAAATCCTCCATCGGACGCTTCTCGTGCTCGAAATGACCGTGACTGTCGACGCCGCGCACCAGCATCGCCGTGTCTTTGATCGGCGCCAATTGCTTGAGATGGGTGGGGATATAGCGGATGGCGAGGCCGATCCGCCAATCCTTGCCCAGGTTCGGCTTCGATCCGTGGAAGATCAGCACGTGGTGCAGCGACATCTGGCCGGGCTGCAACTCGATATCGACAGCCGTCTTTTCGTCCACCTCGACGGCGATCTCCTGCCCGCGCGACAACAGGTTGCTGTTGCCGTAGGTGTCCACGTGCTCGACCTGCTTCTTGTGGC
The DNA here is from genome assembly GCA_963828985.1 of uncultured Alphaproteobacteria bacterium. Classification (GTDB taxonomy): domain Bacteria; phylum Pseudomonadota; class Alphaproteobacteria; order Rhizobiales; family Beijerinckiaceae; genus Microvirga. The sequence goes on along the minus strand of CAWHGT010000002.1, from coordinate 670,183 downwards.
TGCCGGGGACGACGCGCAGGCAGCCACTCTCGACGACGCTTGGCGAAAAGGCGAGCCACGCCGTTACGACGTCGTTGGATGACAGACCCCAATAGGTGCCGTCCTGATGCCAGGAGACGAAGGTGCCGTCGTTGGGCGCCTTGGCGAAGAAACCGGAGGCCCAGCACATGATGTTCGGACCGAGCACCGATTCCACCGGATCGAGGACGCGCGGATCACGGATGATCTCGTCGATCCAGGTGAGCAGAAGATGCGGCCGGGTGTTGGTGGCGCGCGAGAGCTTTCCACCCTCGCGTGCGAGCAGCGACTCGAAGCGCCTCCTGAGCTGCGCCGTCTCCGCCTCGCCGAACACCGGGATGGGGTAAAGGTAGCCGTTGTCGTTGTAGAATTTCACGTCCCGCTCGCTCAGCATCGCCATCGAGACACCCTCCAACCGCGTTAAACTGATTCTACTATTGTTTGGCGTTTCTGCCCAACGGAACGCGGGGAGGCAGCGCGCCGCGTTCGTTCTCTTCAATGTCGCGAGTTCCGCCTGGGAGAGTTGTCGTGTGCAGATTAACTGTATTTCTTGACCCGCATGAAATCACCACAGTAAAGTTTTTGGCAATGACTTAAGGTTAGGGTCTGTAAAACTGTCGGGGGCGGCATGGCTATCGTTCGCACGTCTGTGCCGGGTTCGGGTTGGGGCAATGTCTATATTGATGCCCTTGTCTGGGGCGGTACCGCATGGAATCCGGCTAGCGGTCCAATCACCTTTCATTTCGGCGAAGCGAGCGATTTCGCGAAGGCTGGCAGCGCCCATAACGCCGAGGGGATATTGCTCGACAGCAGCGGTCTGGATGCTTGGTCCATCGCCGAAAAGGATGCCTTCCGATATGCCCTAGACCTGTATTCCAGCGTCAGCGCGCTGACCTTCCAGGAAGCAAAAACGGCAGCGGAAGCGAACATTGTCTGGTGGCAGCAATCTCCTTTGGACGAGGGAGCATTGGGCGTTCACGAGGTCCCTGATGCGGATAACCGTCAGATCTGGGGAGCTTTCGATCAACTTGCCGCGTCGTGGGGTTTTTTAGCCAAGGGCGGGGATGGGCTCTACACCATCATTCATGAAATTGGACACGCCGTTGGCCTTGCTCACCCGCATGACGGCGGCGGAGAGGCGGACGCAACCATCTTCTCAGGGGTGTTATGGGCGGGCGATAGCGGCGACCGGCGATTGAACCAGGGCGTCGCCACCGTGATGTCTTACAACAACACCTATGATCTGGCGTCAGGCTCCATCGCGTTCGGAAGTCAGGGTGGCTTGGGGGCGTTCGATATCGCAGCCCTCCAGGCGCTCTACGGCGCCAACATGAATACGCGAACGGGCGACGACGTTTACGACCTTCCGCTGACAAATGCGATTGGCACGGGCTGGTCCAGCATCTGGGACGCGGGTGGAATCGACACGATCAACGGGGCTGGATCCACGGCGAGCGTCACAATCGATCTACGCGCAGCGACGCTCCTCAAGGGCGCCGCCGGGGGAGGCGGTTTCATTTCGCAAGCGGGACTCATCGGCGGCGGCTTTACCATCGCAAAGGGTGTCGTGGTCGAGAATGCGATCGGCGGCTCACGAAACGATCGGCTGGTGGGAAACAGCAGCGCCAACGTCCTTGACGGACGTGGTGGCGCGGACAGCATGAAGGGTGGGGCGGGCGACGACACGTACTACGTCAACACGCGTCGCGATACGATCGCCGATACATCGGGACACGACATTGTCTATGCGAGCGTGAGCTATACGCTCGCGAGCACGGCGCGGATCGAGATCCTGGGCGCGGTCGACCCGGGTTCCAAAAAATCGATCGCTTTGACGGGCAATCCATTCGCCAACACGATCAACGGCAATGCCGGCTCGAACGTCATCAACGGCAAAGGCGGCAACGATCTCCTCACCGGCGGTCCGGGACGTGACGCGTTCGTGTTCGACACCAAGCTCTCGAGCAAATCCAATGTCGACAGGATCCTTGATTTCTCGGTTCGCGATGACACCATTCGGCTCGATCATTCCATCTTTCGAGCTTTCGACAAGACCGGAACGCTAACAGCGAACGCCTTCCATATCGCCAAGGGTGCAAAGCTTGCGCACGATGCGGATGACCGGATCATTTACAACAAGACCAATGGCTATCTTTTCTACGATGCGGATGGAATTGGCGGAGAGTCAGCGACCAAGTTTGCGCGAGTGGACAAGGGCCTGGCACTGAAGGCGAGCGACTTCTACATCGTTCTGAAACGGGTCACTCGCGTGCAGTTTCGATGATCGAAATCACGGACGATCTTTGCGGCGTTTTCTTTGTGAGTTGAGGATTATCATCGATGACCACGATTGTAGCCAGCGCTGGTTTCCAACTCAGCATGGATGTCAGCGGCAACATTCCGGCGCTCAATAGCTTTTGGCATATCCAGGAGGCCGCGGACGGGTTTTTCGTTGCACGACTCATCAAGTCCGGCCCGTATTTTACCACCTACACGCTCACTGCCGGGGATGAGCTTGTCACCGACATCAGCGAAAAGGTAACGGGGGTCGTTCGCGAGCTGACCCTGACGGGCGCCTCCCGCTCCGATTTTGGTCAGAACGGAATCCAGCTGACGATTGCTGACGCCAACGTTGCCGTCGATCGCGCGCCCAGGCTCCCCATGGCGCTGTTTGTTTCCGGCGATGATACGATTACGGGTTCACTCCTCGACGATATCATTCAAGGTGTCGCGGGCAATGACACATTGCATGGAAGGCGTGGCAGAGACCTTTTGTACGGTGGGGAAGGAAACGATACCCTCATTGGAAGCGCCAGGGATGCGGACCGCCTTTACGGCGGGCGCGGGGACGACACTTTCTTTATCGACGATGCCCGCCATGTGGTCATCGAAGCCGCCGGAGAGGGTGACGACACCGTCGGTGTCAGCGTGAGCTACGTCCTGTTGTCGACGTCCGAGATCGAGACGCTCGCGGCCGTTGGACAAAAGGTGGTGAATCTCACGGGCAGCAACACCGCAAATACGATCATCGGCAATGATAAAGCGAGCGTGCTCCTCGGACTTGCGGGCGACGATACGATTCTGGGATGGGGCGGAAACGACAGCATCGAGGGTGGACGGGGGGCAGATCGGCTCTCCGGCGGCGATGGCCGTGACCAACTCAGCTACGCCCACTCTGTCAAAGCGGTCGTTGTGAATTTGGCCGAGCACCAAGGATACGCGGGTGATGCCCTTGGCGATGTTGTCGACGAATTCGAGGATGTGCTGGGCTCGATCCGGTCGGACTGGATCACCGGGGATAACGATGCGAACGTTCTAGACGGTGGGCGCGGCAACGATCTCCTCGTCGGCGGCGGCGGGAATGACACCCTCATTGGCGGACGGGGCAACGACAGTCTGGTCGGTGGATCGGGGCAAGACCGCGTCGATTACAGCAAGGATGCAGCTGTCAGGGGCGTGAGTGTCGACTTGACCTTGGGAACCGCAAAGGACGGTTTTGGAGGCCACGATGCTCTCTCGGAGTTCGAGGAAGTTCGCGGCTCCAAATTCGCCGATGTCATCTCTGGCGGCATCCTGGACGAAATCCTTCGAGGCGAAGGCGGCAACGACCGTATCAACGGCCGAGACGGCAACGATCTGTTGTTTGGCGGCTCCGGGAATGATCGTCTGAGCGGTGGAAACGGCAACGACTACATGTCCGGGGGTGCTGGACGCGACACGTTGACGGGCGGTTCGGGAGACGACGTTTTCGTGTTCGACAGCAAACCGAATGCTCGGACGAATGTCGACAACATCACCGATTTCACGCCCGGGGCGGACCTCTTTTACCTCGACAACGCCCGCCTGAAAAATCTCGGATTCTTCGACAACGTTGTCCTCAAGGACGACCTTTTTCATCTCGGCAAAAAGGCCGAGGATGTGTTCAACCGGATCATTTACGACAAGGCGACCGGCTCGCTCTATTATGATGCCGATGGCACGGGTTCGGCTCGGCAAATCAAGATTGCGGTTCTTGCCAACAAGGCCACGCTCAACTCGTCGGATTTTTTCGTCATCTAAGCTCGTGCCATTCGATTCGAGGCTGAAATCGAAGCAGCTGTTGCTTGATTAAGGCTCACCAGTTGAACCGCAACCCGATCTTTCCCTCATAGGCGCGGCGGTCGCCGTCGAACGCGTGTTGGTAGTTGGCGTTGGCGAAGAGCGACGCTGTGCGGCTGAGCTGGGCGCTGATCCCGGCGCCGAGTTCGCCCCATGTGCCGCCGAGTTCGGCCCGGAACGGAACGAAGCCGAGCGCCGACGAGAACTCGGTTTTGGTTTCGCCCAGGAACTCGTGCCAGACGCTGGCGCGAAGCCACGTGGTGATCAGCCGGGGCTGTGGTACGCCCTGATCGAGCGCGAAGGTGCTGGCGAGCCGTACACCGAAGCGTCCGGTCAGGAAGTCGTCGCTGCGAAAGCGGATCAACGCCGCGCCGTCATCGGCATTGCCGATATCGAGGGTCTGATAGACGAGCTGCGCCTGAGGCTCCAGCACGAAACCCGAGCCGAGCTGGATCGGGTAGCCTGCCTCGAGCGAGGCGGCGACACCAAAGCCGTCGACATCCGTCGGTCTGCGGCGCCGGGGATCGACCGTGAAGTCGTACCAGGTCCCTTGCAGGACGCCGTCGACATACCAGCCGCCCGGTCCGAAATGGGTCCAGTAGCCGCCAAGTGTGTAAGCGTCGAATTCGTTGCTGCCGCCGGGTATCCGCAGACCCACAAGGTTATGCTCGACATCGCCGCCGCCATGGCCGACCGCGACATAGAGACCCGCGTGATCGCGGGAGCCGTTCTGGTCCTCGCGGCGGAAGATGTCGAGGCCGGTCTGGAAAGCGAAGAAGTCGTAGTCGAACTTTGGGCGGCCACTGAGGATGCCATCGCCTTCGCGCTCACCATGATGGCCGAGAAAGCGGCCCCAGGCGCCGTTCAAGTATCCCTGGCTGAGATCGGCCCGGCCGCGCAGTTGCTCTTCCTCACCGACGCGCTCGTGCAGGGTGTCGATCAGGCGCTCCCCATACAGCGCCGCCATAGCGGGAAGCGCTGCGAACAGGGACACCTCGGCCCGGATGTTGGGCATGAGGCCGCCGGACGGTGGGACCGGAACCGGTGGCGTCGGACCGGGTGGCGTCGGGACTGGCGCCGTTGGATCGGGCGGAGTCGTCCCGGGTGGAATCGTCCCGGGCGGAATTGGTTCAGGTGGAACGGGGAGCGTCGAGCGCAGGTACCAGGCCTGCCGGTTCGAGGCATCGACGCTGCCGCGAAACAAAGTGTAGTCGTATGGACCGGCCTGAACGGATCCGCCGGCCAGATTGAAGGCACCGGGCGTGGTGGCGCCGCCACTCGTCGTGTCGACCACGAGGATGCCGTTGCCGGTGGTGATCGCACCGCCGCCCCCGACATTGGTGACGCCCAGAGAGGAGTTCCCGGTCGCCCGCCCCCCGTTGATGACGAGGAGATCGGCGGGCGAATTATCAGCGCCGAGGACGGCGTTCATGGCAATCGTACCACGGGCTCCCGTGTAGTCGGTCATCGTCAGGACCGTGCCCGGCGCGGTGCCACTGCCCATTGTCACGAGGCCGGAATTGGCGAGGCGAGGGATGGTCTGGCTAAAGCCGTCGAGATCGAGCGTTCCGCCGCGTGCGACCCGTACCGCCGAATTCGGACTGAACGTGTCCGGCGCGCCGGCGCGCAACGTACCTGCGCTCACATTCGTCGCGCCGCTGTAGGTGTTGGCAGCGCTCAGCGTGGTAGTGCCGGCGAGCACATTCACGGTGCCGTCGCCGGTGATCGCCGGCGCAAACACGTAGGCGTCGGATGTGTGATTGAAGTTCAGCGCACCGGTACCGGAGCCAAATACAACGCGCTGCGTGGTGATCGTGCCGGGGGCGGCGGCCGGATCGCCAGCGCCCGCGCCGATGTTGAGCGTTCCAATCGCACCGGCATTCGTCGCGATCACAATCGGCCCGGTGACATTGCCGCCATCCGCGATCGTCAACGTGCCGGTGCCCCGGTTGCCGATGTTGACCGCCAGATCGTTGATCCAGCGGGAACCGGGGCCGGTGACTGTCACGGTGCCCTGCGAGCCTGCGGCATTGCCGATGTTGGCCGCGTTCACGGCGACATTGGTAACCGTGCCCCCGTTCGCGATCGTGAGCGTGCCCGTGCCGAAACTGCCGATATTGAGGCCGCCGCTCGGTCCGTTGATCCAGCGGGAGCCTGGGCCGGTCACCGTCACCGTGCCGACCGATCCCGCCGACTGTCCCACCGAGCCGCCGCCGCCGGTCAGCATGCCGCCGTCTTGAATGTTAAGAGTACCCCGGCCTGAGCCGCCAACCACGATTCCTCCGGCATTGGACCAACTGGAACCCGCGCCGGTTACTGTCACCGTGCCCAATCCACCCGCTAGGTTGCCGATTGTCCCGAAGGAATCCGCCAGTGTCCCGCCGCTCTCGATGGTGAGCATCCCCATCGCGTTCGCACCAACGGAAAGGGTTCTGGCCGCTGCCCCCGGTTTATCGATCACGGTTGGATTTGGCGTCACGGTGTTGATGTTTCCGTCGGTCGTCTGCCTGGGAAGACCGGCGGTCCAATTGCCACTCAAGAACCAATTCGGAAGAGAATCGTCCGCGTCCATTCGGTTTGGGCGTGTGTCGAACCCGTGGACGCGGCGAGAAGTGCGATGGTGGCCAGACCCGTGAACGAGACAGATTTGCAATCAGCGCGTAGCAGTAACAACACGCGGCGCAGCCGCCGATCCATAGACGTGGCGTGTGTCCCAAACTTCATGCGGCCCCCAATTCATTGGCAACAGTTCAGTGTGCCAATATTACTCGGATCCAGACGAACACATCTCGAATACGAGATCGTTGCCGGTGTATTCAGGCCCATCGCCGGATCTGCCGCAAGGGCAGCTGACGATCGACATTTCGTTTTTTGATGATTGTCGTATTCGGGCCACCCTGTTGATCCGGAAGCGCATGCGACCATGCTGAGAGGTCCGCTCGAAATCTGGACAGATGAATCGGAAAGGGGGAGAGAAGGTCGCCCAGGATGATATCCCGCGCAGATCGTTCAGAGCAGCGGGTGTGTACGACTTCGATCTTTCAAGCACATGAACGGACGCAATATGGCCGAAACCCTGCTTCACCTGCTGCACGAATTGTCCCCCGACGCGGGCCGGATCTTCCTCCAGACTGTCGAGGGCACCCAATATACCTACGCTCAGTTCATGGCACTGTCAGCGCGACAGGCTCATGCGCTCAGAAGTCTCGGCGTTCGGCCGGGAGACCGGGTCGCTGTCCAGGTCGAGAAGTCGCCGGAGGCTCTGGCGCTTTATCTCGCATGCATGCGGGCGGGCGCGGTTTATCTGCCGTTGAACACCGCCTACACGTTGTCGGAGCTCACCTATTTCATCGAGGATGCCGAGCCCCGATTGATGGTCTGCGATCCATCCTCCCGGACCGGGCTTGAACCGATCGCTGCTCGCGTCGGCGGCCGGGTCGAGACCCTCGGCAGCGCCGGCGACGGATCGTTCATGGAGCACGCCGCGCGGTTCGAATCTACGTTCGAGAACCACCCTGCGGAGCCCGACGATCTCGCGGCCATACTCTACACCTCGGGTACGACGGGGCGCTCCAAGGGGGCCATGTTGAGCCATCGCAATCTCGCGTCGAATGCGACGGTGCTTGCCCGGTTGTGGCGCTTCACGGCCGACGACGTGTTGATCCATGCCCTGCCGATCTATCACACCCACGGACTGTTCGTTGCGACGAACGTGGTTCTGCTGGCAGGGGCGTCGATGATCTTCCTGCCGAAATTCGACGTGGAGAGCGTGTTTTCGAATCTGCCCCAGGCCACGACTTCTGATGGGCGTCCCGACTTTTTACACCCGCATGCTGCAGGATCCCCGGCTTACCCGAGAGGCAACGTCCCACATGCGGTTGTTCGTGTCCGGGTCGGCGCCGCTTCTCAGCGAGACGCACCGGGAATGGCAGGACAAAACCGGCCACGCAATTCTCGAACGATACGGGATGACGGAAACCGGGATGAATACGTCGAACCCTTACGATGGCGACAGGATTGCCGGAACGGTGGGCTTTCCGCTCACCGATGTGGAACTGCGCGTCGTCGATCCGGAATCGGGACGACCTCTCGGGCCGAACGAGATCGGCATGATCGAGGTCAAAGGGCCGAACGTGTTCAAGGCGTATTGGCGAATGCCCGAAAAAACTGCCGCGGAATTCAGAGCCGATGGGTTCTTCATCACCGGCGATCTCGGTCAGGTCGACGAACGCGGATATGTCCGCATCGTCGGTCGCGGCAAGGACCTGATCATTACCGGCGGCTTCAACGTCTACCCGAAAGAGGTCGAGAGCGAGATCGATTCTCTGCCTGGCGTCGTGGAAAGCGCGGTGATCGGCGTTGCTCACCCGGACCTCGGCGAGGGCGTCACCGCAATCGTCGTTGCCGAGCCCGGCGTCGAAATCGATGAGGCGGCCATTCTGGAACACCTCGGCAAGCGGCTTGCCAGATTCAAACTCCCGAAGCGCATCTTCCTGGTGCCCGAACTTCCGCGCAACACCATGGGCAAGGTGCAGAAGAACATGCTTCGGGAAACCTACGGCGCGCTTTACGCCAAGAACCGCTGAGCGTTTTCGCGATCGCGGCGGTTCAGGACTGGATCTAGCTCTCTTACTCCGCGGCGTTCGCCATGCCGGCGGCCGTCGGCTTGAGCTGGACCAGACGCTCCAGCATCGCCGGGTCCTTCATCACGACCATACGCTCTTTCGGCTTCAGCCAGACGAGGGCGTCCTCGATCGTCTCGGCATCGCTCAGGCGCGCCTCGGCGAGCGCCCGCTCGGTGTCGACCTCACCGCGTCGACGCGGCGTCGGAGGTGGCAGCATCTCGGCGTGACGGGCGCGCAGGACCGGGTCCGCATAGAGGGCCGCGAGACCGTCCTTGTCGTCGAAATCGAAACCGACATTGCGCTCCTGCAGGGTGTTGGCGCGCGTTGCGATCGGCGGCGGCTCGAATTCTTCCGGCGTCCTGAGGAGCCCGAGGCGCTTCAGCGCGAGACCGGCGGCTAATTGGCCGCTGAGCCACGACAGCGGGATAGCCAGCAGGAGGCCGAGGATCGTCGGCGACATCCACAGGAACAACGACGTGGCGATGAGGAAGGCCGAAATGCCCGCAAGCGCTCCAAGCACCGTATGCGACCGGTGACGGCGCACGATGTCCCGGAAGGGAATTGAACCGTCATCGCGCCGTTGCGGCTGCCAGCCGGTATCGCGCCCCAGCATGATCTGGAACACGGAGCCGGATTGGATCAGCATCAGGATGGGGGCGATCAGCGCCGAAAGGGCGATCTCGATCACGGCCGATATCACGAGACGGATCGAACCTCCCGATGCGCGGCGGTCCTTGGAGCGCACCAGCATGAGAATGAGGCCGAATACCTTCGGGGCAATGAGGATGCTCATCGTGATGGCGAAAAGCGTCAACGCGCGTTCCGGGTCGAAGCGCGGCCAGATCGGGTAGAGCCGGAAGTCGCGGGCGAAATATTCCGGCCGGATATAGGTCGTCTGCAGCACCAGCGCGATACCGACGATCAACTGGAAGAGCCAGAACGGCGAGGCCAGATAAGACATGATGCCGGTGGCGAAATGCTGCCGGGTGGGAAGCTTCAGGCCTTTGGCGCCGATGACGCGTGTGTGCTGCAGGTTGCCCTGGCACCAGCGCCGGTCGCGCGCCGAAAGGTCGATCAGCGACGGCGGGCTCTCCTCATAGGAGCCGGCAAGATCGGCCAGCATGTAGACGTCCCAGCCGGCGCGCCGCAGAAGGGCCGCCTCGACGAAATCGTGACTGAGGATATGCCCGCCGAGCGGTGGCTTGCCCTTGAGATCAGGCAGGCCTCCCTGGGCCGCGAAGGCCTCGGTCCGGATGATGGCGTTGTGCCCCCAATAATTCCCGTCGCGGCCCATCCAGACCGATAGACCGGTCGCAATCACCGGGCCCGTCACGCGAGCGGCGAATTGCTGGAGGCGGGCGAACAAGGTGTTGCGGTTGATGATCAACGGCAGCGACTGGATGATGCCAGCATCCGGATCGGCTTCCATGGCGGCGGCAAGCCGCACGACGCATTCGCCCGTCATCAGGCTGTCGGCGTCGAGGACCAGCATGTGCTCGTAGTGACCGCCCCAACGTCCGACGAAATCCGCGATATTGCCGGCCTTGCGGTGATAGTTCTTTTCGCGGTGCCTGTAATAGAATCGCGCGCCGGGGCCAAGCCTCTCGCGCAGTGCCAGGAAGGCGCGCTCCTCCGCGATCCACGCATCGGGATCGGTGGTGTCGGAAAGAATGAAATAATCGAAATGGGCGCCTAGCCCGGTGGCTTCGACCAATTCGTAGATCGCCTCGAGAGCCGCGTAGGTTCGCGCAGTCTGCTCGTTATAAACCGGCATCACCACCGCCGTGCGCTTTGACAGGCTTGCCGGAAGCGCCTCAGGCGCCCGCCGTCCGAAGAGCAAGGCGAGAAAACCCAGGAGCGCACTGGTGAACGCAACGGCGATCCACGAGAAATTCACCGTGAACAGGGCCACCAACACCCACTGCAGAACGGTGGTGCGGCTGACCGACACCACCTGGTACATCTCGTAGGTGCCGAATGCCGTCAGCAGCAGGCCGCCGCCGAAGACGAAGAGGCGCGCCAGCCGCGTCCGGAGCTTCGAGCGATCGATGACGGGCTTGCGTTCCTGCGACCGAGACCACCGACGCAGAGATTGCGTCGGCATCTCGAGACGATTCTCAGGCGGCATCGCGCTGTCGGGCCGCAAATGGGCCGGATCGGTGTCGAGACTTAAGGTGTCCAACGATAAAGCCATGTCTCGCTAATCGGTTTGCCGCTTGCCTCGAGGATCAGCCTCATCTCACACGCGTTTTCGTTGCCGGGGTCAAGTTCGAATCCGACACGAACCACCTTCCGCTCAGGATAGCTCCAGAGCCGAAGGTTCTGGAAGCTACCCGGTCCAACGGTCAAGACGGACTTGAGGTCCTGCGGCGGATTTTCCCCCAACGCCTCGGTGGTGAATTCCACGACGAAGCGCCGGCGGCGGCCGCCCGAGCCTCGTCCCACGCGAGTTGCGAGCACGGTTGCCAAAGGCGGCCGCTCCGGCGGCACCCAGCACCAATACTGGCGATAGGCGAACGGTATCTCGGAACCAGCCGGCATGGGGGCTTTGGGACGCCAATAGGCCAGAATGTTGTCGTTGATCTCGGCATCTGTGGGGATTTCGAGAAGCTGCACGCTTCCCTGGTCCCATTCCCCGAGAGGCTCGATCCAGAGGCTCGGACGCCGGTCGAAGCGCTGATCGTCGTCCTGAAAAGTCTCGAACGCCCGGTCACGCTGGAGCAGTCCGAAGCCCTTGGGAGCCTGGTCGACGAACGCCGAAATCTGGAGCGTGTTCGGGTTTTGCAGCGGACGCCACAGCCATTCGCCCTTGCCGTTGAGCATCTGCAAACCGGACAATTCGTACACCGCCGGTCGAATGTCATCCACGCTGGGACGGTCGTTCGGGCCGTAGAAATAGGTCGATCCGATGCCGCCGAGGCCCACGTGATCGATGTTGACGCGCGGAAACAGAGTCGTCTCCACGTCGACGATCGTCATGTCGCCGGGGCGGAAGGTCATGCGGATGGCGCCGCTGGTCGATTCCGAATCGAGCAGGCCATGGACCGTAATGCTGTTGCTGCCGACTGCCGGCCGCTCCAGCCAGAACGCCCGAAAGACGGGAAACTCCTCGCCTTTGGGATCCGCCGGCTTCAACGTCAGTGCGCGCGCGATGGCGCCGAAATTCTGGCCGCGGGCGATCGCCCGAAAAAAGGTCGCGCCCTGGATGATGGCGAAGTCGAACGGCTTTCCGTCTCCCGAATTGGCGACGAGGCGGAAGCCCGAATAACCGACATCGCCGAGATTTTGCGGCAGATTGAGCCGGCCATAATCGAATTGCGCCGGGTCATATCCCACCCGCTGCACCACGCCGTCCTCGACCAGGAAGAGATCGATCGCGTTGGTGAAGACGAACCCCCGATGGAGCGGTTCGACGGCGATGCCGCGCCCGTCGTTGATCCAGATCGGAGGGCGCTGGTTCCTGATCGCCACGTATTGATCGTAGTTGAGGTTGGAGAACACGTCCGGCAAGTCGTTCGGGGGCGCCACATAGGGCTTGCGGGAGAGTTGACGCGCAAGGTTCATGACCGTCGCGGGGTCGAAGCGCTGACCATCACCCATCGTCGTCTGAATGATCGCCGGCGGGGTCTGCGCGCGCGCCGCCGAGGCGTAGGCAACTCCAGCGACGCCCGCACCAAGATAGGCCAGCACGTCGCGCCGACGAGGAAGGAATGGGGACGCGCCCCCAGGCAATACCGGCACGGGTGATACTCTTGTCCGAACGAAGGCCTTACAGCCCGGATTGGAAGGCCCGTACATAGCAGTAAACACGGGGGCGATGTAAACGAGTTGGTGAGGGATCCTGGCAATTTGGGGGCAAGACGTTGCCCCACCACCCGTTTATGCGATAGCTCGGGTTAATTCATCGTTGGACTCGATACCTTATGACGATCTCAGATCCGCGTGCCCCACATCCTTCGCGAACCTGTCTGGCTATCGTTCTGGCGGCCGGTGAGGGCACGCGGATGCGCTCGGACCGGCCCAAGGTCCTGCATGAAGTCGCCAACCGCTCCATGCTCGGCCACGTGCTCGCGACCGTGATGGACGCGGGTGCATCCCGAAATCTGCGTCGTCGTGGGACCAGAGGGCGAGAAGGTGGCGGCGGAGGCCGCGCGCCACGCTGCCGTGGAGATCGTCGTACAGAGGGAGCGTCTCGGCACCGGCCATGCGGTCCTCAGCGCGCGTGAAGCGCTGGCCCGAAAAGATGACGATGTCATCGTCGTCTATGCGGACACGCCGCTGGTCAGCACCGAGACCTTGGCCAAGCTGCGCGAGCCTTTACGGCGAGGAGCAGCGGTCGTGTCGCTCGGATTCGACGCCCGTGATCCCACGGGCTACGGCCGTCTCATCATGGCGGGCGACGAGTTGCTCGATATCCGGGAGCACAAGGATGCGACCGAGGAAGAACGGACCATTACCCTGTGCAATGGCGGTCTGATGGCCCTGCGTGGAGACGTGGCGCTCTCGATCATCGAGAAAATCGGCAAGGAAAACGCCAAGGGCGAATATTACCTCACTGACGCGGTCGCACTCGCTCGCCAGGCTGGCCATAAAGCCGCCGTGGTGGTGGTGTCCGAGGCGGAAGTGCACGGGGTGAACGATCGTTCGCAGCTCGCCGACGCGGAGCGGATGATCCAGGAGCGGCTTCGCAACGCCGCCATGCTGTCCGGCGTCACCATGGTGGCGCCCGAAACGGTGTTCCTCAGTCACGACACCCGTCTGGAGCGCGACGTGATCGTCGAGCCGCATGTGGTCTTCGGACCCGGCGTGGTCGTGGAAAAAGGCGCGGTCATCCACAGTTTCAGCCATCTCGAAGGCGCTCATATCAAAGCCGGCGCCGCAATCGGGCCGTTCGCACGCCTGCGTCCGGGCGCTTCCGTGGGCGAGAAGGCCAAGGTGGGCAATTTCGTCGAGATCAAGAACTCGGTCCTCGGCACCGGCGCGAAAGTTGGCCATCTGACCTATCTGGGCGATGCCGATGTGGGAGCCGAGGTGAATATCGGCGCCGGAACCATCACGTGCAATTACGATGGCTTCGGCAAATACCGCACCGAGATCGGGCCGGGCGCCTTTATCGGCTCGAATTCCTCCCTGGTCGCCCCCTTGCGCATCGGCGGCGGAGCCTTCGTGGGTTCCGGCTCTGTCATCACCCAGGATGTGCCGGCGGAGGCGCTGGCTCTCGGACGGGGACGTCAGGTGGTGAAGGAAGATTGGGCCCGGACCTTCCGCGAGACCAGCCTCGCGGCGAAAAAGAAATAACCCTTCAAAGAGATACCGCTCACTATCCCCACCGTGTCACAATCCGTCATGCAAGTTGATTTGAGGTGACGTGGCGCGATCTGTAGCTGCCACTACCTCAAGGGTGGCGATCAGCGCCAGAAAGACGCGTAAACATGTGTGGCATCGTAGGCATTGTCGGCACCCGGCCCGTGGCGGAACAGATCGTCGAGGCGCTCAAGCGCCTGGAATACCGGGGCTACGATTCAGCAGGCGTTGCGACCCTCAATGAAGGCCGGCTCGATCGCCGAAGGGCAGAAGGCAAGCTGCGCAATCTGGAGGCGAAGCTCGAGAATTCGCCGCTGCCCGGCCTTATCGGAATCGGTCACACGCGTTGGGCGACCCACGGCAAGCCCAATGAAACCAATGCGCATCCTCATGCGACCGACAAGCTCGCGGTCGTTCACAACGGCATCATCGAAAATTTCCGCGAGCTGAAGACCGGTCTCGAATCCAAGGGCGTACGCTTTCAGACCGAGACCGACACCGAGGTGGTGGCGCAACTCGTCACTTGGGAGATGCATCAGGGACGGGGACCAATCGAGGCGGTCGCCGTGACGCTGCCGCGTCTGCGCGGCGCATTCGCGCTGGGTTTCATCTTCGTCGGCGAGGACGACATGATGATCGGCGCCCGCCATGGCGCGCCCCTCGCGATCGGCTACGGTTCGGGAGAAAACTATCTTGGTTCCGATGCCCTGGCGCTCGCGCCTTTCACAGACGAGGTGGCATATCTGGAAGACGGCGATTGGGCGATCGTCACGCGTAAGAACGTCGACATTCGCGACGATTCCGGTCAAATGGTGCACCGGACCCGCCACAAGATCGCCACCGGCTCGTATCTCGCCGACAAGGGCAATCACCGCCATTTCATGGCGAAGGAAATCCACGAACAGCCGGAAGTGGTCGGACGGACCCTCGCCAATTATGTGAACTTCACCGCGGGACGCGTTGAAATTCCTTTCGAATTGCCGTTCGACTTCAAGGATCTGAAGCGCATCTCGATCTCGGCGTGCGGGACGGCGTATCTCGCCGGTCTGGTCTCGAAATACTGGTTCGAGCGTCTCGCCCGCATCCCGGTCGAAATCGACGTCGCGTCGGAATTCCGCTATCGCGAGGCGCCGCTCGAGCCGGGCAGTCTTGCGATATTCGTGTCGCAATCGGGAGAGACCGCCGACACGCTGGCCTCGCTCAGATACGCCGGCGCCGAGAAGCAGCACATTCTCTCGGTCGTGAATGTGCCGACCTCCACCATGGCGCGGGAAAGCCATGTGGTGGCGGCGACGCTCGCCGGAGTCGAAATCGGCGTCGCCTCCACCAAGGCCTTCACGTGCCAGCTCAGCGTCCTGCTCTGCCTTGCTATCGCGGCCGGACGCGCGCGCGGCACCCTGAGCGTTGCGGAGGAGAAGGAACTTGTCGATGCGCTGATCGGCATTCCTGGCCTGATGAGCGAGGCGATCAAGCGCGAGAGCCAGGTCGAGCTGCTGGCGCGCGAATTGTCGAAGGCCAAGGACGTCCTTTATCTCGGTCGCGGAACGTCTTTTCCGCTCGCCCTCGAAGGCGCGTTGAAGCTGAAGGAAATCTCCTACATTCACGCCGAAGGCTATGCGGCCGGCGAGCTGAAGCACGGCCCGATCGCGCTGATCGACGAGACCATGCCGGTGATCGTGATCGCGCCATACGACGCGGTCTTCGAGAAGACGGTGTCCAACATGCAGGAAGTCGCCGCGCGCGGCGGCCGCATCGTCCTGATCACTGATGAGAAGGGCGCCATGGAGACCGATCTCGAAACCATGGCGACGATCGTGATGCCGTCGGCCCACCCCATGGTCGCGCCGATCGTTCACGCGGTGCCGATCCAGATGCTCGCGTATCACACCGCGGTTTTCATGGGCAAAGACGTGGATCAGCCGCGCAATCTGGCGAAGTCCGTCACGGTGGAATAAGACCCGTGGCTTCTGGGCGTGCGTGCTTCGAGACGGGCTGACGCCCTCCTCAGCATGAGGAGCATGGGTGATGCTCCACGCCTCATCCTGAGGAGCCGCCTCAGCAGCGTCTCGAAGGATCCTCCAGCGGACTACGCATTCGCGCTCGTGCCGACGGCCTTCTGCTCGAACGCCACCACGCGCTGGTTCTGCTCGCCGAGTCCTTCGATGCCGAGACGCATGGTGTCGCCGGCTTTCAGGTATTGCTGCGGAATCATGCCCATGCCGACGCCGGGCGGCGTGCCGGTGGTGATCACGTCGCCGGGTTCGAGGATCATGAAATGCGACACGTAGGAGACGATCTTCGCCACGTTGAAAATCATCGTGCGCGTCGTCCCTCGCTGCCGCCGCTCGCCATTCACATCGAGCCAGAGCGACAGGTTCTGCGGGTCCGGGATTTCGTCGGCGGTGACGAGCCAGGGTCCGAGCGGACCGAAGGTCGGGCAGCCCTTGCCCTTGGTCCAGGTGCCGCCGCGCTCGAGCTGATATTCGCGCTCCGAGAGATCGTTGCAGACGCAATAGCCGGCGACGAATTGCAGGGCTTCGTTCGCACCCACATACGAGGCGCGGTCACCGATGACGATGGCGAGCTCGACTTCCCAATCGGTTTTCAGCGAACCGCGTGGAATGATCACGGTGTCGTTGGGCCCGACGATGCAGGACGGCGCCTTGTTGAACACGATCGGCTCTGCCGGGATGGCAGCGCCTGTCTCAGCGGCGTGATCCGCATAATTCAGGCCGATGGCGATGAAGTTTCCCACATTTCCGACGCATGCGCCGAGACGTTGGCCGGCAGGCACCAGCGGCAGCGATGCGGGATCGACGGCCTTGAGACGCGCGAGGCTCTCGGCGCCGAGCGCATCGCGCGCAATGTCGGGGACAAGCCCCGAGAGGTCGCGGATGTTGCCGTCCGCATCCAGCAGCCCTGGCTTCTCGCGCCCGAGCGCACCGAATCTCACCAATTTCATTTCGTTCTCCTGACGCAAGGTGAAGGTGTTATCGCGATAACGGCTACGGTCTGGCAACGCGCTTTTGCGTGTTGAAGATGTTGCTGTTTTGTCACGAATGCCGGCAAAGTACCTCTTTGGAGATATGCCGGCCGCCAGCCGCGGTCCGGCAAATTACCAGCGACTACGCTCGTTCACATGTGAACGACCGCGATTTATCTGCCGTTTTAAAACAACAATCTCGACTCGCGAAAGTAACGGCGGGAATTTTGATCTTTCGGCATGGGCCGGCCGGTCCCGAGTTCGGATCTCATTTGCCGATTGCGGCGAAAATGAAGCGACGGCAGAGTGGGTCGCAGAGGCGGATTCGGTCGCCAGAGTCAAAAAGCAGTCTCAAGGGCAGGAAGTATTCTATGCGTCAATTGACCCGTTCAGTAACCTTGGCCGCAGTCTCGCTTGCGGCGTTCGATGGCCGCGCAGGGCGGCGCCGAGGCCGGCGCCTTCGCGTTGCGGGAGCAGAGCGCAACCGGTCAGGGCATGTCCTTTGCGGGCGTCGCAGCCGGTTCGGCAGGCGTCTCCTCGATGTACTGGAACCCGGCCACCATGACGATGGCGCCAGGCTTTCAGATCGGAATTCCACGCGACCGCGATCATTCCGGAATCGAAGATCACCCCGGTCTACACGATCCCATCGGGACTTGCCGGGCTCGGACCTTCGGGCGATATCGGCCTCGATGCGGTGGTTCCGACGAGCTACACCACCTATCAGGTCAACGATCGCCTGTGGTTCGGTCTCTATAGCGGCGCGCCTTTCGGCCTTGCGACCAAGCCCAACGAAATCTGGGCTGGCCAGCTCTATGCCCGCACCACCTCGATCATCTCGTTCGAGGCCATGCCGACCGTCGGCTACAAGGTCAATGACTGGCTGTCGATCGGTGCCGGCGTGCGCGCCCAGTATCTCAAGGTGCGCTACTTCTCGGCCATCGGGCCGTCGCTCGCAAACCCATCTCCCTATGCGGCCAGCGCCGGGCTCGAAGGCGACAGCTACGGCTTCGGCTATTCGCTCGGCGCGACGCTGACGCCGTTCGCCGGCACGTCGATCGGTATCGGTTTCCGCTCCGGCGGTCGAACATGATCTCGAAGGTTCGTTCCAGTATTTCGGCGTTCCCATCAAGGCGAACCTGATGCTGCCGGAATCGCTGACCGTCGGCATCAGCCAGCGGATCGGCGAGTCGTTCACCCTTCAGGGCACGGCGGAATGGACCAACTGGAGCCGCCTCGGCTTCCCGCGCGTCTTCAACGGCGCGACCGGAACGCTTCTTTCGGCCTCGCCCTACCTGCCGCTCGATTACGACGACGGCTGGTTCTTCTCGCTCGGCGGCGAATATCAGGTCAACACCGCCTGGAAGGTCCGCGCCGGTCTCGGTTACGAGATCGCGCCGATCGACCTTGAAAACGCGCAGTCCGCGCCTGCCCGATTCCGATCGCGTCTGGCTGTCGGTCGGGACGACGTATAGCTGGAGCGACCAGCTCTCGTTCGATCTCGCCTACACCCACATCTTCTCGGTCGGCAACACCGACATCAACGTCGCGCCGGGCAACCCGCTCTTCCCGACCCGCGGTGTGGTGCTGGCAGCCGACGTGGATTCGTCGGTCGATATCATTTCGGCCTCGGTCAAGTACCGCTGGGACAATCCGACTGTCGCGATCCCCGCGCCGATCGTTCGCAAATACTGATCGGCTAAGTATCGCGTAAAAAGGCCGGCTTCACGCCGGCCTTTTTCGTTGGAGATCTTCGAGACGCCGCTTTCGCGGCTCCTCTGGATGAGGTTGCGCCGACCTCAACATCCTCATGCCGAGGGCGAGCCCGTCTCGATGAGCGGCTACGCTCGCTCCAGCACATAGGTTCCGGGTGCATCCGCCAGGGGCGGCAGCTTTCCGGCGGCGGGATCTCGCGCGGGAACCAGCTTGGGCGCCTGCTTCTCGATCCACGAGAACCAATAGGGCCACCAAGTGCCTTGCGTCTCCGTCGCGCCCTGGCGATCCAGTCGGCAACTCGCCCTCGACCGGTCCGCCCGTCCAATACTGGTATTTCGGCTTGGTCACCGGATTGACGACGCCAGCGATATGTCCCGAGCCGGCGAGCACGAAATCCACCGGTCCGCCGAAGATCTTCGAACCGTGGAAGACGGATTTGGCCGGCGCGATGTGGTCTTCGCGGGCAGCGAGATTGAAGATCGGCACCTTGACCTTATGCAGGTCGAGCCGCACGCCGCCGATTTCCAGTTCTCCCTTGGCGAACTTGTTCTCGAGATAGCAATTGCGCAGATAGAACGCATGGTTAGCGGCCGGCATTCGCGTGGAATCGGAGTTCCAGTAGAGGAGATCGAACGGGAAGGGCGCTTTGCCCTTCATGTAGACATTCACCACGTAGGGCCAGATCAGGTCGTTGGGTCGCAGCATATTGAAGGCATTGGCCATATGGCTTCCTTCGAGATAGCCGCGCTTCTTCATGCCCTTCTCGATTGCGCCGATCTGCTCCGCATCGGCGAACATCTTCAGGTCGCCCGAATAGGTGAAATCCACCTGGGCGGTGAAGAGCGTAGCGCTGTCGATCCGCTTGTCGCGTTTGGCCGCCATGTAGGCGAGCGCCGTTGTCAGCAGCGTGCCGCCGACGCAATAACCGATGGCCGTCACCTTCTTCTCGCCGATCGTCTTTTCGATCGCATCCAGCGCCGCGAAGATGCCTTCGCGCATGTAATGCTCGAAGCTTTTCGCCGCATGCGCCTCGGTCGGGTTGACCCAGGAGATGCAGAACACCGTCAGCCCCTGCGAGACCGCCCAGCGGATGAAGCTCTTTTCCGGATTGAGGTCGAGCACGTAGAACTTGTTGATCCATGGCGGAACGATGAGAAGCGGGCGTTTCAGCACCTTCGCGGTCGTCGGCGCGTATTGGATCAGCTCCATCAGATCGTTGCGGAACACCACCTTGCCCGGCGTGGTGGCGATGTTCTCCCCCACCTTGAAATAGCTTGGATCGGTCTGGCGAATGCGCAGCTCGCCGCCGCCGGCCTCGATATCCTCCGCCAGCATGGCGACGCCGCGCACGAGGTTGGCGCCGTTGTGCTGGAGCGTCTCGCGGATGAGCTCCGGGTTCGTCAGCAGGAAATTCGATGGCGAGAGCGCGCTCGACAGCTGCTTCAGGTAGAAGCGCGCCTTCTGTTTGGTCGACTCATCCACATGTTCGGCGCCTTCCACCACATCCTCAGCCCAGCGGGACGTGATGAGATAGGCCTGCTTGAGGAAATCGAAAATCGGGTTCTTCGACCATTCGGGGTCCTGGAACCGCGCATCCTTCGGCTCCGGTTCGGCCACGGCATCGGCGCCGTCGCCCTGAGCCCGCCTCAGGGTGGAAGCCCATAATTCCAGGAATTGCGCGCCAAGCCTGGATTGTGCCTCGACGACCCTTTGCGGGTCGACCATCCACGATTCGGCCACGTGGCCGAAGGTTTTTACGGCTTCCGCGGCCTCGTCGGCGAAATTCGACTTGGCGGCGCCCCCGTCCCCGGGCTTGAAATAGGCCGCGGTCGCTTTCCCGGCGCCTTCGAGAAAAAGTCCTAGATTGCGGGAGAGTTCGTCGAAATCGGGGAGCTGCCAGCGTGGGTTGCTCGGTTTCGGGCAGTTTGTCCATCAGGCGGCTCCCTCAGGTCACGCGGCCATTGCTCACGACGAGCATTTCCGACATTTTAGCGATTGAGGCATCATACTATGCCAGAGCAATGTCATGAGTCTTGGGTTCATTATGATTTTTTCAACGGCCAGATGTGGTCGAACGGCTATTTTGGGCTGCCCTTTTCGTCATCGGCCTGTCGGCCTGCGCCAGCGACAATCCCGCGGGCGAGTTTATGGAATCCTCGGGCCTTGGGCCCAAGGTCGCGCCTCGCGCCGATTTTGTCGACGCGCTCGCGGCCGCAAGCCCCGCTCAATTACATGACGATCGGGACCGCCGATCCGGGCCGCGCCACTGCTCCGCGCACGGTGGCCGAGGTAAAAGCCGCGGAGGCGGAACTCGACGCCGAGCGGGATCGGAACATGGCTCGCGGAACCGCCGCTGCCAATCTCGGCGGCACTCCGCCGCCGCCCCCGGTCGTTGCTCCGGCCCCGGCCAAGAAACCCAGCCCCAAGAGACCCTGACCCGATTAAGCCCTCGCCGACCGCCTCAAGGACCAAGCCATGTCTGACTTCCACCGCATCAAGCGTCTGCCGCCTTATGTTTTCGAGCAGCTCAATCGCATCAAGGCGACGGCACGGGCAGGGGGTGCCGACATCGTCGATCTGGGCATGGGCAACCCGGACCTGCAGGCCCCCAAGCACGTCATCGACAAGCTGGTCGAGACGGTCGGAAAACCCCGCACCGACCGCTATTCCGCGTCCAAGGGAATCACCGGCCTGCGTCGGGCCCAGGCCGCCTATTACGGCGCGCCGCTTCGGCGTGAAGCTCAATCCCGATACGCAGGTGGTTGCGACGCTCGGTTCGAAGGAAGGCTTCGCCAACATGGCGCAGGCCATCACCGCTCCGGGCGACGTGGTGCTGGTGCCAAACCCCAGCTATCCGATCCACGCATTCGGGTTCCTGATGGCCGGCGGCGTCATTCGCTCGGTTCCGGCCGAGCCGACGCCGGCGTTCTTTCCGGCAGCCGAGCGGGCGGTCGCCCATTCGATCCCCAAGCCCGTCGCGTTGGTCGTCTGCTATCCGTCCAATCCCACCGCTTACGTAGCTTCGCTCGATTTCTACCGGGATCTCGTCGCCTTCGCCAAGAAGCACGAACTGATCCTGCTCTCGGACCTCGCCTATTCGGAAGTCTATTTCGACGAGATCCAATCCACCGCCTTCGATCCTGCAGGTGCCCGGCGCGATCGACGTGGCGGTGGAATTCACCTCCATGTCGAAGACCTTCTCCATGGCGGGCTGGCGGATCGGCTTCGCGGTCGGCAACGAGCGCCTGCTGGCCGCTCTTGCGCGGGTCAAATCCTATCTCGATTACGGTGCGTTCACGCCAGTTCAGGTTGCCGCCACCGCGGCCCTGAATGGTCCCGACGACTGCATCCGCGAAATGCGCGCGACCTATCGACGCCGCCGCGACGTACTGGTGGATTCCTTCGGCAAGGCGGGCTGGACCGTTCCGGTGCCGACCGCCTCGATGTTCGCCTGGGTCCCGATCCCGGAGAAGTTCCGCCCGCTCGGCAGCCTCGAATTCTCGAAGCTCCTGGTCGAGAAAGCCGATGTGGCCGTGGCGCCCGGCATCGGCTTTGGCGAATTCGGCGACGATTACGTGCGCATCGCCCTTGTGGAAAACGAGCAGCGGATAAGGCAGGCGGCCCGCAATGTCCGCAAGTTCTTCGACACCGCGGACGCGACCCTGCACAACGTGGTGCCGCTGATCAGGGCTGTGTAGCGGACGAGATCGCCGCCGCATGGACATGCGAACGGTGCTCTCGTAAAGAGCATGCCGACTTTCCAAGGGAGCTTTCGTTCGTGACACGTCCTTTACGGGTCGGCATCGCCGGCCTTGGTACCGTTGGCGCATCGGTCATTCAGATTCTGGCCCGCCGGAATAACATTCTGACGAGCCGCCACGGACGACCGGTGCGAGGTTACGGCGATTTCCGCCCGGGATCGATTGAAGGATCGCGGCTTCGACCTCTCGACCTATCGCTGGTTCGACGATCCGCTGGAGCTCGCGATCTCCGACGAGGTCGATTGCTTGGTCGAGCTGGTAGGCGGCTCGGAGGGGATGGCGCGGCAGATCGTCGAGGCCTCGCTGCGCGCCGGCAAGCACGTGGTGACCGCCAACAAGGCACTTCTGGCGAAGCACGGGGTGGCTCTGGCGCGTCTGGCCGAGGACAAGGGCGTGGCGCTCGCGTTCGAGGCATCGGTCGCGGGCGGCATCCCGATTATCAAGACCTCTGCGCGAAGCCCTTCCGGGAAATGCCATTTCGCGCCTTTATGGAATTCTCAACGGCACCTGCAACTACATCCTTTCGCGCATGGAGCTCGAAGGCCTGACCTTCCAGGAATGCCTCAAGGACGCGCAGCGCCTGGGCTATGCGGAAGCCGATCCGACTTTCGACGTTGAGGGCTTCGACACCGCCCACAAGCTCGCTATCCTGACGAGCCTCGCCTTCGAGACCGAAATCGGACGCCGACGCGATCTACGTGGAGGGCATCTCGTCGATCACACCCCTCGACCTCACCATGGCATCGGAGCTTGGCTACCGCATCAAGCTGCTGGGCGTTGCCGAGCGCACCGAAATGGGGATCGAGCAACGGGTGCACCCGACGATGGTGCCGAAAACCTCCGCCATCGCCCAGGTGATGGGCGTCACCAACGCGGTGACGATCGACGCCGATGCGGTGAAGGAATTGACCCTGATCGGCCCCGGCGCCGGCGGCGACGCGACGGCGTCCGCGGTGGTCGCGGATATTGCCGACGTGGTGTTGGGCAAAGCCCGCTATCCGTTCGGATGCTGCTGTCGGCCGGCTCGAGAAGGCAACGCGCGCGCCCATGCAGCGGCACGAGGGCGGTTATTATGTCCGTCTCACAATTCATGACCGCCCGGGCGTTGCCGCGGGGGTGGCCACTCGCATGGCCGAAGCCGACATTTCGCTCGAGAGCATTCTGCAGAAGCGATCGGAGAATGCTGCCAGTCAGGACAAGCACGGTCGGTCGGGCGCTCCGGTGTCGCTGGTGTTGATCACCTACGCGGCAACCGAATCCGCCATCCGGTCGGCGATCGAACGGATCTCCGGGGATGGCCTTATCGCCGAGCCGCCCCAGGTTATCCGTATCGAGCGCGAGTAGTTGAAATCAGACTAAGCTTGCCAAACCGGCGCTGAAGGCCGAAGGCTCGAAACCCAACAGGAGACGACACGTCCATGTCGCAAGGCATTACCGTTCAACCCGGTCAGCTCATCGAACGCATTCTCACGCTGGAGCTGGTGCGCGTCACCGAGCGCGCCGCAGTGGCCTCCGCAAGGCTGCGCGGACGCGGCAACGAGAAGGCGGCCGACCAGGCGGCGGTCGACGCCATGCGCCGGGAGCTCAACAAGCTGCCCATCGACGGCACCGTGGTGATCGGCGAAGGCGAGCGCGACGAAGCGCCGATGCTGTTCATCGGCGAAAAGGTCGGCAACAAGAACGGTCCGAAGGTCGATATCGCGGTCGACCCGCTCGAAGGCACGACCCTGTGCGCCAAGGATATGCCGGGCTCCATCGCGGTGATGGCCATGGCCGAATCCGGCACGCTGCTGGCAGCTCCCGACGTCTACATGCACAAGATCGCCATCGGACCCGGCTATCCACAGGGCACCATCGATCTGGACGCCTCTCCGGAGGAAAACCTCAACAACCTGGCGAAAGCCAAGGGCGTGAAGGTCCACGAGCTGACTGCCCTCGTCCTTGACCGCCCCCGCCACGTGGAGCTGATCGCGGCGATCCGCAAGCTCGGCGTCGGCGTGCGCTTGATCTCTGACGGCGACGTCGCAGGCGTCATCTTCACCACGCAGCCGGCCGAGACCGGAATCGACATCTATATGGGCATCGGCGCCGCGCCTGAGGGCGTGCTGGCGGCGGGTGCGCTGCGGTGCATCGGCGGCCAGATGCAGGCTCGCCTGATCCTCGACACCGAGGAAACCCGCTCACGCGCGCTGCAGATGGGCGTTACCGATCCAAACCGCAAATACGACATGCGGGACCTCGCCAGGGGCGACGTGATCGTGGCGGCGACCGGTGTGACCGATGGCGGGCTGATCAAGGGCGTGAAGTTCGGCGGCGACGTGATCACCACCGAAACCATCGTCT
Organism: uncultured Alphaproteobacteria bacterium; assembly: GCA_963828985.1. Classification (GTDB taxonomy): domain Bacteria; phylum Pseudomonadota; class Alphaproteobacteria; order Rhizobiales; family Beijerinckiaceae; genus Microvirga. The sequence continues at coordinate 645,335 of CAWHGT010000002.1, read as the reverse complement.
ACCGCTCCGCCACCGGCACCGTGCGCCGCATCTACGGCGAGCACCGCGAGCTGTCGAAGTTCCACCTGGACTAGGCTGACATCGGCCAGCCGCCAGCCGAACTTCGCAGCGATCGAGCAGGGCGATAATGGAACTTGGCCTCTATACCTTCGCCGATATCGCACCGGCAGATGCCTCGTCGGGAGCGGCGGGTGAAAAACGCATGCGCGAATTGCTGCGGGAGATCGAGCTCGCAGACCAGGTCGGGCTCGACATATTCGGGCTCGGCGAACATCACCGGCCCGACTACATATCGTCCGCTCCTGCCGTGATCCTCGCGGCCGCTGCCGCCCGAACGAAGACCATCAGACTGACAAGCGCAGTCACGGTGCTGAGCTCGGAAGACCCTGTGCGGGTCTTTCAGCAATACGCGACCCTGGACCTGATCTCCAATGGACGCGCCGAGATCATGGCCGGGCGGGGCTCGTTCATCGAGAGCTTTCCGCTTTTCGGGTACGACCTCAACGATTACGACACGCTGTTCACCGAGAAGCTGCAGCTTCTCATGCGTTTGCGGCAGGGGGAGACGATCTCCTGGCCCGGCGGCCGTCACACGCCGCCGATCGACAATCGCGGCATCTATCCGCGCCCGGTTCAGGAACAACTGCCCCTGTGGATCGCCGTCGGAGGAACGCCGCAATCCGTCGTTCGCGCCGCCACGCTCGGACTGCCGCTGGCGCTCGCCATCATCGGCGGCGAACCTGCCCGTTTTGCGCCGTTCTTCGATCTCTACCGTCAATCGGCGCTCAAAGCGGGCCATGATCCCCGGACGCTTCCAACCAGCCTCAATGTCCATGGCTTCGTCGGCGAGACATCCGAGCAGGCGGCCGACGACTTCTATCTTCCGCAGGCCGAAGTCATGAACCGCATTGGCGGGGAGCGCGGCTGGGGACCGACGAGCCGGGCGCAGTTCGATCAGTCTCGCGGCCCGCACGGTGCGCTTTTCGTTGGCGATCCGGAAACGGTCGTCGACAAGATCGTCGCCATGCACGATATCTTTCAAAACGACCGCTTCATGCTTCAGATGGCGATCGGCACGATTTCGCACGACAAGTTGATGAAGGCCATCGAGCTTTTCGGCACGAAGGTCGCGCCCGTCGTCCGACGCAGGATCGCCGAGAAGCGCGCTGCGCCTTGAACCTGGCGCCGCGTCCATTCCTCCATTTGCTATCCCCATGCCAGATCCCCCTCGGAGGCTTGCGGCCTTCTTTTGCGGCGATTGAGCGGTAAGGTGGAGAGGTGAACGAATCAGCTTTTCCTTTGGCGATGTCCCGCCCGTTTCTTGGAATCGCTCGCTCGGTGCTTGGCCGCACCTGGGTCGAGCGCTGCGATGCCGCGCAAGGAACCATCGCGCTCGCCATTGCGCAGATTCATGGGCTGCCGGATGTGCTCTCGCGGGTTCTTGCCGGGCGAGGCGTGGAAATCGCCGATGTGGAAGGGTTCCTGAGCCCCCGGCTTCGCGATCTCATGCCGGATCCCCATATCATGACCGGCATGGAAGTCGCGGCGAACCGGCTGGCGGACGCGGTTCTTGCCCGAGAAAAAGTGGCGATCTTCGGCGATTACGACGTCGACGGCGCGTGCAGCGCGGCCCTGCTGGCGGAATATCTGAGGGCCTGCGGGCTCGACTACATGATCCACATCCCCGACCGGATCACCGAGGGTTATGGTCCAAACGTCGACGCCATCCGGAGCCTCAAGGAGCAGGGTGCCGGGCTCCTCGTCACGGTCGATTGCGGAACCGCCAGCATCGTGCCGCTTGCGGAAGCAAAAAGCCTTGGGCTCGATGCTGTGGTGCTCGACCATCACCAGGCGCCGGAGCAGCTTCCTGAGGCTGTCGCCATCGTTAACCCGAACCGGCTCGACGACCTCTCGGGCCTCGGCCATCTCTGCGCTGCCGGCGTGGTGTTCCTGACGCTGGTCGCGCTCAATCGCACCCTGCGCGGACGGGGATTCTTTCGTGACAGGCCGGAGCCCGACCTGTTGAGAAGCATCGACCTGGTGGCGCTGGCGACTGTCGCTGACGTGGTGCCGCTGGTGGGCCTTAACCGGGCTTTCGTGCGGCAGGGTCTCATCGTCATGCGCGGTCGCGGCCGTCCCGGTTTGGCGGCTCTTCTCGATGTCGCGGGTCTGGCCGGGGCGCCGGAATGCTGGCATCTGGGATTTCTCGTCGGGCCGCGCATCAATGCGGGCGGCCGCATCGGCGACGCGGCCCTTGGCGCGCGCCTTCTGCTCACCGAAGATCCGATCGAGGCCGCCAAGCTTGCGGGCGAGCTCGATCTTCTCAATCGCGAGCGCCAGGCCATCGAGGTCGAGGCCGTGGCGGAAGCCGAGGCCCAGGCGCACTTCGCACTCGCAATAGCGCCCGACCTGCCGATCCTCATGACCTCCTCGGCCGAGTGGCACCCCGGCGTGGTCGGGCTGATCGCGGCCCGCACCAAGGAGCGCTTTCGCCGCCCGTCATTCGCCTTCACCCTCAACGCCGACGGGACTGCAACCGGCTCCGGCCGTTCGGTCGTGGGTGTCGATCTCGGCAGCGCGGTCCGGGCCGCCGTCGATTCGGGGGTTGCGCTCAAGGGCGGCGGGCACGTGATGGCGGCGGGGGCTACAGTGTTGGCTGACAAACTCCCGGAGTTTCAGGCCTTCATCGCTACGAGACTAGCTGACCGGGTCGGCCAATCGCTTCTCCAGGACCATTTCGCCATCGACGCCACGCTGACCGCCGGGGGCGCCCAGACAAGCATTGTGGAAGCGCTCGAGCGGGCAGGGCCTTTCGGTTCGGCGCATCCGGAGCCGATCTTCGTCTTCGCCAATCACCGTGTCGTGGAAGCGCGCGAGGTCGGCAACGGCGGGCATATCCGGGTAAAGCTGCGTGCAGGAGACGGCTCCTTCATCGGCGGCATCGCCTTTCGGGCGGCCGGTCAGCCGCTTGGGCAATTACTGGCCGATGCGGTCGGAGGCAATCTTCACATCGCCGGAACATTGTCCATCGATCGCTGGGGCGGCGGCGAAAAAGTGGGCTTGCGCATTATGGATGCGGCGAGGCCCGAATAGGTCATTCTTGCGCTTGCCCCTCCGCCTGAACCCATCTATATGTCCGCCCACTTCGGCGGCTAAGCCCCGATCCGCGGCCTTCGTCTATCGGTTAGGACACCAGCCTTTCACGCTGGGGAGAGGGGTTCGACTCCCCTAGGCCGCGCCACTATTTCCCTTTACGAAATCGGATCTTCCCATCAGGCTCCAAGTCGGCTCGCTGCCGATTCTGAACTTGCGATACCGAGTGCGCCATGCCCCGCTTCTTCTTCAATATCCGCGACGGCTACGATCTCGACGAGGACGACGAGGGCATTGAACTTCCCGACATCGATGCGGCCCGCGCCGAAGCTCTCGCCACTGTCGAGGAGCTGCGCGACCAGCTTGGCGATGCCGGCAACATCGAGCTGGAAATCGCCGACGAGACCGGACGGCGGCTCTTGACCGTGCCGTTCTTTCGCGGCCAGCGAAGCGCCCGCCGGCGCTAGCACTCACGCGCCGCGCAAGGATTTCCATGCGTCCGCGAATGCACGCGCATTCCGGCCGACATCCTCAGCCGACAGCGACGGCGTGAAGAGTGCCGAGCCAAGTCCGAAACCATGGGCGCCTGCATCCACGTAAGGCTTCATGTTGTCGGGCCTGATTCCACCGACCGGCAGAACGATGGTGTCCTGCGGCAGCACCGCGCGCCATGCTTTGACGATCTGTGGCGGAATCGCCTCGGCCGGAAAGAGCTTGATCGCATCGGCGCCAGCTTTAAGGGCTGCGAAAGCCTCGGTCGGCGTGGCGACGCCGGGCGTACACATCATGCGCAGTTCCTTGGCGCGCCGGATCACCGCCACATCCGCATGCGGCATGACGATCAGCTTGCCGCCCACGTCGAGGACGCCATTGACGCTGTCGGGGTCAAGGACGGTTCCGGCACCGATGAGCACGGAGTCGGGCATCTCGCGCGCGAGAATTTCGATGCTCCTGAAGGGTTCGGGCGAGTTCAGCGGCACTTCGATGATGCGAAACCCCGCATCCACAAGGCGCATCCCGACGCTCTTGGCATCTTCGGGACGAAGGCCCCTGAGGATGGCGACGAGGGGCAGGTCGGTCAGATATTCGCGCAGCACGTCAATTCTCCCGCGGCGCTCCCGAAGCGGCAGTCGCGAACTGATACTTGGCCGCCGCCCGATCCGTTTCAACCACCGCGAACGGCCGCGCGCGCACTTCTTCGCCTTTGATTGATTCCCAGCGCTAAGCTAGAGACGCGGGCAATGCCGGTGGTCCCCTCAGGCGAGCCATATGTGAGACGAGACATGAAACCGCCCCCACGAACCGGACGAGTCGTTCTGGATCGGATCGACCTCTCGATCCTCGAAGCGCTGAGGGAGAATGGACGCCTCACCTACCAGGCGTTGTCGGAGCGTGTGGGGCTCTCACCGCGACCTTGCCTGGAGCGGGTGAAGCGTCTGGAGCAGAAAGGCGTCATCCGCGGCTACGCGGCCCTGATCGAGCCGTTGTCCGTCGGCCACGACATCATTGCTCTCGCGGGCATCACCATGCGCGATCCCTCCGGCCGCCGCGCGGCAGCGTCTCGAACGCGCGCTCTGCGCCCATCCGTCGGTTGTCGAGTTGCACGTGGTGAACGGCGAGAACGATTATGTGGCGCGGTTCGTCGCTCCGACGCTAGCGTCCTACGAGGCTTTGACCGAAGCCTTTCTGGCCGATCCGGGTTTCGGGATCGGCCGCATCCATACGACGTTCGTGCTGAAGACCCTCAAGAGTTTCGACTCGTATCCTGTCCGCGACAGCCAGGATTGACGCGCCGCGCTTCCGCGACAGCCGATCTGGCTGGTGCGGGTGGGGAATACAGCGCCAACGGGACCGTGCGAACCGCTAGGCTTTCGGGCGGAGGTCCTCATGGACAGCATCGTTCTCGAAAAGAATGTCACCGCGGCTAATTACGATTCGCTCCCTGTCGTCTTGCGTGACGCGAAGGGCGTTTGGGTGAGGGACACGGACGGCAAGCGCTATCTCGACATGATGAGCGCCTATTCGGCCGTGAGCCTCGGGCACGGGCATCCGCGAATCCTGAAGGCCATGATGGATCAGGCAAGCAGGCTCGCGGTCACCAGCCGCGCCTATCACACGCGAATTGCTCGGGCCGTTTCTCGCGCGCCTCGTCGAAATCACCGGGCTCGACATGGCGCTGCCGATGAACACGGGGGCCGAAGCTGTCGAAACCGCCATCAAGGCGGCGCGACGGTGGGGTTACGGCTTCAAGAACATTGCGAACGATTGCGCCGAAATCATTGTTGCTAATAATAATTTTCACGGTAGGACAACCACCATCGTGGGCTTTTCGTCGGACGAAGCCTATCGCCGCGGTTTCGGCCCGTTCGACGGCGGTTTCAGAACGGTACCGTTCGGCGACATCCAGGCTGTGGCGAGCGCCATCACGCCGAATACCTGTGCGATCCTCATCGAACCCATTCAGGGCGAAGCCGGAATCGTGGTCCCGCCCGAGGGTTATTTGCGCGAGCTTCGCGCAATATGCGACCGCAACCGCGTTCTGTTGATCCTCGATGAAGTCCAGTCCGGTCTCGGGCGCACCGGTCGTTGGTTCGCCCATCAGCATGAGGACATCCGGCCCGACGGGCTGATCCTCGGCAAGGCCCTCGGGGGCGGCGTCTACCCGGTCTCGGCCTTTGTCGCGACGCGGGAGCTCATGAGCGTTTTCACCCCGGGCTCGCACGGCTCCACCTTCGGCGGCAACGCGCTTGCGGCGCGGATCGGCTCGGAGGCCCTTGCGATCATCGAGGACGAGGAACTCGTCGAGCGGAGTGCCGAAATGGGCGCTTACATGCAGGATCGCCTTCGCGCGATCCGCAGCAATATCGTCACCGAAGTTCGTGGCAAGGGGCTTTGGGTCGGCGTCGAGATCGACCCGGCGGTGGCCTCGGCCCGCACCGTTTGCGACGCGCTTCTCGTAGAGGGCGTCCTGTCGAAGGACACGCACGGCACCGTCCTGCGTTTCGCTCCACCCCTGACCATCACACGCGACGAGATCGACTGGGGAATGGAACGCGTCGAACGCGTCTTCTCCCGCGCGATCCATTGACCGGAAAGAACCAAACGATGACCGTCACCGCGAAACCCAACACACCTGTGGCCGATGCTGGACGTGCGAAGCGCCTCGAGGCATACCAGCCGCTTTCCGGAATGGTCGTGCCGCGTTTCGCCGGCATCTCGACCTTCATGCGCCTACCGCATATCGCGCCCGAACAGGCGCCGGGTGAAATCGACATCGCTCTCTTGGGCATTCCGTTCGACGGAGCGACAACCAATCGGCCGGGAACGCGGCTCGGACCGCGACAGGTCCGCGAAGCATCGTCGCTGATGCGGCTTGTGAATTACGGGACGCTGGTAGCGCCCTACGATCTCTGCATCTGCGCCGATATCGGCGATATCGCGATCAACCCGGTGAACGTGGAGGACACGCTCGCGCGGATCGAGACGTATATCCGCCATCTCACCCAAGCCGGCATCTCGCCCCTTTCCATCGGCGGCGATCACCTGATTTCCTATCCAATTCTGCGGGCGCTCGGTGCCAAGCAGCCGCTCGGCCTCATCCACGTGGATGCGCACAGCGATACCGGCGACACCTTTTTCGGCGGCGAGAAGCTGACCCACGGAACGCCGTTCCGGCGCGCCATCGAGGATGGAGTGCTCGACCCGCGCCGGATGGTGCAAATCGGCATCCGCGGCACGATGTATTCGGCCGACGAGAGACAATGGGCGCTCGATCAGGGGATCCGCATCATCGACATGGAGGAAGTCGGCGAGAAGGGAATTGCCTATGCCATCGCCGAGGCGCGCAAGGTTGTCGGCGCCGCGCCGACTTACTTCACGTTCGATATCGATGCCATCGATCCCGCTTTCGCCCCCGGAACCGGCACGCCGGAAATCGGCGGCCTGACAAGCCGCGAAGCCCTGCAACTCGTCCGCGGATTCCGCCACCTCAATCTGGTTGGCGCGGACATGGTGGAGGTCTCGCCGCCGCTTGATCAGACCGGCAATACGGCGCTCGTCGGGGCGTCGGTTGCGTTCGAATTGCTATGCCTGCTGGCGGAAAGCCGTTCGCAGCAGGGCGACGGGACCGACCGCCGACTCAACGTCGTCCCGTCCTAAGGCGGCGCCTGGCGGAGGCATTGCTGCGTTGAACGCGAGACGCGCAGGCGCTGCTCGTCGTTCAGGTCGTTGGCCATGACATTCGCCCAAAGGCCGTCCTGGCGGAGGTTCGACACGGCGCAGGAGCAGATCGCCCGGCACGTGACAGCCTGCGCTCCCTGCAGGCGGCAGGTCGACTCGCATTCGGCGATGAACGGCCGTGCTTCGGCAGTTGGATTGGGCCCGGTGAGCTGCAGCAATCCGTAGAGCAATCCGAGCAGCACGACCTGATGCAGAAGGTAGATCGGCAGGCTATGCCGTCCCGCCCAGATGATCGCTCGCGACCCTTTCCCGGTCGCACGAAATCCGCTCGCTTGCCGATCCTTGAACGTGAGCCTCGCGAAAACCATCCCGAGCAGCACCATGGCGAACCACGGGAAGACCGGCACATAATCGTTGGTCACGGGCTCGAAGGTGCCGAGACCAAGCCAATCGAGCCACGGGGCGTCGAGAGCGGGATGGGTGAAGAGCCAAGGTGCTGCCAGCACGAAGGCCGCCACCGCAATCGTTGCAGCAACGGGCGCGCGCAGGAAGGGCAACGCCAACACGCTTGAGAGCGCGATGCAGTGCAGGATGCCGAAGAAGATGAAGCTCTCGGGAAATGCGAACCAGGTCGCGACCGTGACCAGCAGCGCGGCGCCGCCGACAATGGCAAGGCGGCGGATGAACGCGCGCCAACGAATCTCGTGTCCATGAGCGAGGACCAGGCCGATGCCCGACAGAAACAGAAACGAGCCTGCGATGATGCGGGCAAACCATCGCCACGCCGGCATCGCGACCACGTTGGTCTCGATCAGTTGCAGGAAGCTCAGATCCCAACCCGAATGGTAAACGATCATCGCCAGGATCGCGAAGCCGCGGGCCAGGTCGACGGCATCCCATCGGCTGCGCGCGACGGCAGGGGCGTGCGATGGCGAGTTGTCCACGATGCGATCCGTCCCAGGATGAGATGGCGTGACCCTGAAACAGGCACGCCTATATTAGCTTCATGCCCGATCCGATCGCCACGTCAATCGCCACGCTCTCAAAGATGATCCGGGAGTCCCGCATCGTTGCGGGGTTTACCGGAGCGGGAATCTCCACGGAAAGTGGCGTGCCTGATTTCCGCTCTCCGGACAGTCCGTGGATGCGCAACAAGCCAATTCCCTTCCGGCTCTTCCTGGAAAGCGCAGATGCCCGGCGTGAAGCGTGGCGGAGAAAGTTCACGATGGACGATCTCTACCGCCACGCCGAGCCGACGCGCGGCCATCTCGGCATCGCAGCCATGGTGGCGGTCGGGAAGATGCCGGCGGTCATCACACAGAACATCGACAACCTTCATCAGGCCTCCGGGCTCGCTGACGATCAGGTGATCGAACTGCATGGAAACGGCACTTATGCGACTTGCCTGTCATGCGGCCGCCGTCACGAGATCCCGGCTATAAGGCTCCGTTTCGAGGCGACGGGCGAGGCGCCGTGCTGCGAGGATTGCGGCGGCATCGTCAAGTCCGCCACAATCTCATTCGGACAGGCCATGCCTGCGGAAAAGATGCGCGCCGCCCTGGAGTTAACGCTTTCGAGCGACCTCTTTTTGGTCCTCGGATCGTCGCTGGTGGTGCATCCGGCCGCTTCTTTACCATCTTTGGCGAAGGAAAACGGCGCCCGTCTGGCAATTATCAATCGCGAGCCGACCCCTTTGGATGATTGCGCTGACATTGTAATTGCAGGAGAAATCGGGCCGATCCTGTCCAAAATTGCCAATGATCTTTAGGGTGATTCGCGTATGCTGGAGAAAGTTCGGGCGCCAAAGCGCGTTTCTGGGGTTTCGCTGAGACAGGACGATGTTATCCTGCCTTTCAGAATCGGCGTTTTGTTTGAGTTCGGGTTTGTACATGGCTAGCGATTTTCGGTCTCGATCATTCGATCTCCGCGAGGAAGGATCTCAGGATCTCAGCCGCCGCGAGGTCGCGCAGGACACCGCTCCGGATGCGTCGCTCGATCTCATCGAGGTGAGCGGCCGGATCAAGTGGTTCGATGTCGCCAAAGGCTTCGGCTTCATCCTGCCCGATAACGGCATGCCCGACGTTCTCCTCCATGTGACCTGTCTCCGACGCGGCGGCTACCAGATCGCCAATGAGGGGGCGCGGATCGTCGTCGAGGCTGTCCAGCGCCCGCGCGGTCTCCAGGCCTTCCGCGTCGTATCGCTCGATGAGTCCACGGCCCTTCACCCCTCCGAGCTGCCGTTGCCGCGCACTCATGTGCAGGTGGTGGCAACCAGCGGTCTCGAAGCCGCAACGGTCAAGTGGTTCAACCGGCTGCGCGGCTTCGGCTTCCTGACACAGGGCGAGGACAAGCCTGATATCTTCGTCCATATGGAAACCCTGCGGCGCTACGGCATCATGGAATTGAAGCCGGGCGATCAGGTCTTCGTTCGGTTCGGGGATGGTTCGAAGGGGCTCATGGCGGCCGAGGTTCGACTAGCCGACACCGCGCTTCCCCATTCGCACTGATTGCATTTCATGACAGCAGGCCTTCCCCGGCGCATGGCGCCTTCAGCTGCGGCGCTGGCCCTGCTGGCGTTCGTCACCGCAGCCTATGCGCAGACGCTCGAAGCCCTCACGATCGCGGGGCAGGGCGGACAACGGCATAGCTTCAAGGTAGAAGTTGCGCGAAACGATGCGGACCGCGCTCAAGGCCTCATGTATCGCCGCGCCATGCCAGCCGATCAGGGCATGCTGTTCGACTTTGCCAAAGTGGGGCCGGTCAGCATGTGGATGCAGAACACCTATCTACCCCTCGACATGCTATTCGTCCGGCCGGATGGCACCATCGCGCGAATTGCCGCCAATACCGAGCCGCTGTCGACCCAAACCATTCCGTCGGGTGAACCGGTTCTGGCCGTGCTCGAACTGAACGCGGGCACCGCCGCCCGGCTCAACATCAAACCCGGCGACCGGCTCGAACATCCGCTTTTCAAGCGCTGACAATTCCTCAGTCGTCCGCGAGGCGATTGCCCGCATGGTCCTGAAGCTGCTCGGTCTGGATCTGCCTGCTATCAAGCCCGCGCTCGGCCGAATGCCTCGACTTGTCACGGTTCGATAGGATCATATTCTCGCCGATCGATGTCTTTGGGATTGTCGGTCTGGGCACCGGTTCCTGTGCCTTTGCTCTGCGCGCCCGGACCTAGATGATTCTTGCTTGCATTCGCCATTGATCATCGTCCTTTCGTGCCGCGCCTTCTCTCAAAACCGGCGTTACCCTTTCTCTTCCTCGGATGCGTGTTGCCCCGTTTCATGTCCGGTCGGCCCCGGATTGTTGCGATCGTCATTGGCGCGGTTTCCCCGATGGAGGCCCCCCTCTGCATGCGGATCAAGAGGAGGCGCTACCCCGCCCTTAGGACGGCCGATGGCTTGATTGCCGTCCGGCATATCGGGTTTACGCTCAAGGATTCGGCGCTGCTGCTCGCGCGTCTTGTTGTTTTGCATGTTGTTCTCCTCAGCGAGCGGAAGTGCTCCGCATCGCAAACGGTCCTAGTGAGCAGGCCGGCTCCCGCCGCCTTTCTTCTCGGCATCATGGGTGTGATGACCGTCCGGCTCACCGCCGCCGCCGGACACCTTGCTTCTCTCTCGCCGATCGGAATCCGCCGGGGGTTTCTTCACGTCGAGGGGAACCTTGGCGTTTTCATGGGACGCCCCAGGGCCGCCCTGACGGATGGTGTTGGGGTTCTTGCTTGAAACCGACATGGAGCACCTCGTCTCTCAACGGTCCTGCTGGCGACCTTGGTGGGTGGTATTCACCTTGGTGTTGGCCTGATGACCCTGCTTGTCGGGATTTTGGCCGCGTTGGGAACCGTGCGGCGTCTGATCCATCTTGGCGGATTTGTGGTCACCCGGACCCTTGTGACTCTGGTTGGCCGGGGGCACCGGGGGAGGCTTGCTGGTCATGGCTAAACTCCGCTTTTATGGACACGAAACAACGGCTCAGGGCTTGAGTTCCTGCGACATCCCGCCGGAATGTGGCGGGAACGCGCGCTTTATTGGACGGGATCTTCAGCTCCGGAGTGCCGTTATATTCAGCTGATCGGCGCGAGGGGCTTGCAGCCCCGCGCAAAAGACACTAGGCAACCTCTCGGCTTGAGACATCGGGGTGTAGCGCAGTCTGGTAGCGCATCTGGTTTGGGACCAGAGGGTCGCGGGTTCAAATCCTGCCGCCCCGACCATCTCTGCCGAGGAAGATGGAAGAGAGCCGAATTTATGGCAGCACGGATCTACAAGCCGGCTAAATCCGCGATGCAATCCGGCATGGCCCGCACCAAGCAGTGGCTTCTCGCCTTCGAGCAGGACAAACCTCGTGAGATCGAGCCGCTGATGGGCTGGACCAGCAACGGCGACACACGCCAGCAGATCCGCCTCTGGTTCGACACCCGCGAAGAAGCCGAAGCCTACGCCAAGCGCGAGGGCATCGTCTATCGCGTGGAAGAACCGCAGGAAGCCAAGCGCCGCGCGATGGCCTATTCGGACAATTTCAAATTCAACCGAGTCGATCCCTGGACCCACTAAGGTCCGCCGCCATCACGGCCCCGTAGCTCAGCTGGATAGAGCAACTGCCTTCTAAGCAGTAGGTCCCTGGTTCGAGCCCAGGCGGGGTCGCCAGCTTTATCCGCCTGGTTTGATCTCGAGTCGCGAGGATTGCGCGAGCCCCAGCATCGCCAACGTCCGCTCGTCCCTGGCTCCCCACCGGACGAGAGCTCGTGCGAACGGCGCGTCTTCATCCGCCGCCGCGGCCGCAAACAGCGTCATTGACGACACGAACTTCAGATCGTCCGGCGAGCCGAAGATTTCGGCAAGGGATTGCCTTTCGTGTGCTGAAACAACCTGCGTGCAAAGCGTTATACGCGGGCCGAGAACCGGGTGAGCGAGGTAGGCTCGCGCCTCCTCGATCGATGCAATGCCATAGAACTGGGCTGTTGGAGAGTGTCCGAGCCCCTTTAGTTGCGGGAAGATGAACCACATCCAATGGGTCCGCTTGTGGCCCGCCTTGAGTTCCTGGAGCGCGGTGTCGAAGACCGGCTCCTGTGCTTTGACGAACCGTTCGAGGTCGAAGGGATCGTTGCTGCTCATCGCCGTGTCCGTCCGCGTGTCGAGGCATCTATTTCGGATGGTCGAGCATTAACGTTTGCTGATGTCGATCGGATCAAGGATGCCGCAGCGATGGATCGTCGCTGTCGACGCCGTGGGTTTGCAGGACCTGGCGGATTTCGCTGAGGCGAGTAATCGCCGCCGGGCCACGTTTGAGACCGATGATCACCATCAGGATCTCGATCATCAGCAACTGGACCGCATAGGCGTCGGTGCCGACCCGCATGGTGGCGTCGCTTGGCACGTCAATGCCAAGAACGATGTCGGCGAGGGCGGCGAGCGGCGTCTTCGTGCGGGTGAGGGCGATAATCGTCGCGCCGTGGCTCTTGCCGACCGCCACGGCCTCGAGCAAGGCCGGCATTCGCCCGACGAACGAGATCGCGAACAGCACATCGTCCCGCGTCTCGGTTGCGGCGGCAACCAGTTGGAGGTGAGCGTCGGAAAACGCGTTCGTGACAATGCCGAGCCGGAACAGGCGGGCCTGCATATCCTGCGCGAGAAAGTTCGAGGTCGCGCCGGTGCCGAAGCAATCGACCCGACGCGCCCGGTGCATGGCCTCCGCGGCGCGCTCGATGTCGGCGGGGATGAGCTGACGCTGCCATTCGGCCAAGACGGCGGTGACGCTGCCCACGACATTGCGCGCCACGTCCGCGGCGCTGTCGTCCGGCTTCACGCTGCGATGGAGATAGGGCGTGCCGACGGCGAGAGCGGCGGCGAGTTTCAATTTCAGATCCCGCAATCCGTCGCAGCCGACACTTCTCGCAAATCGGACGATCGTGGGCGCGCTGACGCCGGCGCGGGATGCGAGCTCCGCGACATTCGATTGCATCGCCCAATGCGGGTCCTCGAGGATCATTGCGGCGATCCGGCGCTGGCCCGAGGACATGATGTCCCGATTGGCGTTGATCGCCCGCAACACGTCCGAGCTCGCATCCAGCAATAGCGACGGCTCAACATCATTCATGCGGCGGCGGGCCTTCCTTCATCGACGATATCGTACAGGCAAGCGAACCTATGGTCCGTACCGCCCGGACGCAACACTGGAACGACACGGGCGCATTCGTTCGTCGCATGCGGGCAGCGGGTGCGAAACACGCAGCCGGACGGGGGCGCCATCGGCGAAGGGATGTCGCCCTTGAGCAGGCGGCGTATCTTCGGCGCGTCCGGATCGGCCTTTGGCGAGGCTGCGAGCAGTGCCCGCGTGTAGGGATGGCGAGGGCGCGCGGAAACATCGTCAGCACGCCCGATCTCGACGATGCGCCCGAGATACAGAACCGCGATCCGGTCGCACATCAGCTCCACCACTTCCAGGTCGTGCGAGATGAACAGCATGGCGAGTTCGAAGCGCCGCCTGAGGTCCTGCAGGAGATTGATCACCTGCGCCTGCACCGACACGTCGAGGGCCGAAACCGGCTCGTCGGCGACGATCAATTTGGGTTCGACCGCGAGCGCGCGGGCGATGCCGATGCGCTGGCGTTGACCGCCCGAGAATTCATGCGGAAAGCGCGCCATGTGCGCGGCCGGCAGGCCGACCGTTTCGAGCAACTCGCCGATCCGTTCCGCGCGCCTCGCGCCGCTTGCGAGTCGATGGGCGTCGATCGCCTCACCGATGATATCGCGCACGCGCAGGCGCGGGTTCAGGCTCGCATAAGGGTCCTGAAACACCATCTGGGCTTTGCGGCGCAGCGCCTTCAATCGCCGCTCCGGCAACGCAGAGATGTCCTCGCCATCGAAGCGGATCGTTCCGGAGGTCGGGTCGATCAGCCGGAGGATCAAACGCCCGATCGTACTTTTGCCGGAGCCCGATTCACCCACAAGGCCCAGCACTTCGCCCGGAGCCACGTGAAAACTGGCATCCTCCACGGCGCGGAGCAGATGAGGTGCGCGTCCGAAATGTTTTGTCAGTCCCTCCACCGAGAGAAGCGGCGTTTCGTTCACAGGAGCGCCTCCCGCCAGCGCAGACACCGCGCGCTTCGATCCGCATCGGCCTCAAGCTCGATTGCACCATGCTGGCAAACTTCGAGTGCGTAAGCGCAGCGCGGTGCAAAAGCACAACCGTCGCTCACCTGGCCGACGGTGCCGGGAATGGATTGAACCATGCGGCGACCGTCCGGGCCGCGTTGCGCCCGAGCGGGCAGACAGTTCAGCAACGCCTTCGTATAGGGGTGGCGCGGTGCGCGAAACAACGCTCCGACGAAGCTGCTTTCCACCACCTCTCCGGCATACATCACCGTGACGCGGTCGGCCACTTCGGCAACGACGCCGAGATTGTGGGTGATGAACAGAACGCCCATGCCGATCTCACGCCGCAAGCGGTCGATGAGCGCGAGGATCTGGGCTTGTATCGTGACGTCGAGGGCGGTCGTCGGTTCGTCGGCGATGAGAAGCGACGGATTGCACGACATCGCCAGCGCGATCATAACCCGCTGCCGCATGCCGCCCGACATCTGGTGCGGATATTCGTGCACGCGCCGCCGCGCGTCGGGAATCTCCACGAGATCCAGCATCTCGACGGCCCGCTTCAACGCACCCGCATGGCCGAGCCCCAGATGCTGCCGCGCTGATTCCGCGATCTGTTCGCCGATCGACAGGACGGGGTTGAGGCTCGTCATCGGTTCTTGAAAGATCATGCCGATCTCGGCGCCCCGCAGCTTCCGCATGTCTGATGAAGACAGGGTGGCGAGATCGACGGAATCACCCGTGCGACGCCGGAAGAGAATCTGCCCGCGCGAAACCCGGCCGGCCGGACGCGGGAGCAGGCCCATGATCGCGAGGCTGGTGACGGATTTGCCTGAGCCGGATTCTCCCACCAGCGCGACGGTCTCGCCTGCATCCACGGCGAGCGTGACACCGCGCACCGGGGTGGTCTCGCCATCTTCAGTTCGGAAACGAACTTCGAGATCGTTGACCCGGAGCAGAGCGGAGCCGGTCATGATCACAAAGCCTTCCGCAATTTCGGGTCGAGCATGTCGCGCAATCCATCCCCGACGATCTGTAGCGACAGGGCGGCCAGCACGATGGCGAGACCCGGAAACAGCACCACCCAGAAGGCGTCGTCCGCATATTGCTGGCCGGACGCGATCATCGTGCCCCAGGTCGGCAATTCGGGCGGCACGCCCGCACCGAGAAAAGACAGCCCGGCTTCCGCCAGCACCGCGTAGGCGAAAATGAACGTCGCCTGCACTAGAACCGGCGAGGCGACGTTGAGGAGAATGTGCACAGTCAAGATCCGGCGCGTCGAAACGCCGAGCGCGCGGGCGGCCTCCACGAACGGTAATTCGCGGATCACCAGCGTCGACGCGCGCACGACCCGAATGACACGAGGCGTGTAGACGATCGACAAAGCCAGCACGACGTTGAACGCGGAGGCACCCAGCACCGCCACGAGGAAGATTGCCAGCAGAATGTCGGGCAGCGCCATCAGGGCGTCGACGACGCGCATGACGGCGCCGTCGAGAGGCCTGAAATATCCGGCGAGCAATCCGAACAACGTGCCGACGGTCATCGACACCACCACGACCGCGAAGCCGATGCCAAGCGACGCGCGCGCGCCGTAAATGATGCGCGAGAGGATGTCGCGGCCGAACTCATCCGTGCCGAGCCAATTGAGTTCGCTTGGCGGTTTCAGCCGGCGGATGACCCGGATGGCCGTCGGTTCGTAAGGGGATACCCACGGGGCGAGAAGCGCCATCAGGACGATGACGAAGAGTACGGCGCTCGCGACGAGGACGAGCTTGCGTCGGAACAGGCGGCGAAAGAAGAGAAGGATCGGGGACTTCTCCATGATCAATACCGCACGCGCGGATCGACGAACGTATAGATGATGTCGATGACGAGGTTGATGAGCACGTAGATGCCCGCGACGACGATCAGCGCACCCTGGATGACGGGATAATCCCGCCGCAGCACTGCCGACACGACGAGATTTCCGATGCCAGGAAGCCCGAATACCGTCTCGGTGACGATGGCGCCGCCGACCAGCAACGCCGCCGTCAGCCCCACTACGGTGATGATCGGCACCAGTGCGTTGCCGAACGCATGGCGCAGCACAACGCGGAGTTCCGACACGCCCTTTGATCGTGCCGTGCGGATGTAGTCGTCGCTCAGGACGTCGAGCATGCTGGCGCGCGTGAAGCGGATGATGAGCGCCGAATTGACGATGCCGAGCACGGCCGAGGGAAGCGCCAGATGCGCGACGCGTTCGAGGAACGGCGCGCCGGGATCGCCATAACCGGCGACGGGAAACCAGCCGAGCCTCACGGCAAAGAGCTGGATGAAGATCAAGCCGAGCCAGAAGCTCGGGACGTTGGCCGCCAGCATCGCAAGACCGCTGACGACCTGATCGACAATGCGCCCGCGCCATACCGCCGAGACGATTCCGGCCGGGATGCCGACAAGCGCCGCGATGGAGACCGAGAACAGCGCGAGGAAGAAGGTCGGCTCGGCGCGCTCCGCGATCGCCTGGGTCACCGGACGTTGCAGGAAGATCGATTGTCCGAGATTGCCGGAGACGATCTCCTTCAGCCAAAGGACGAACTGCACGAGGACCGGCTTGTCGAGACCATAGACCTGACGCAGATGCGCGATGTCCTCGGCGGTCGCCTGATCGCCCAGCATGAGCGAGGCAGGGTCGCCCGGCGCGAGCCGCGTCAGGAAGAACACCATGGCGGCGACGAGAAACATCACGATCATGAGACCGGCGAGACGTCGGCCGAGGTTATGCCACATGAATTCCGCTTCCGTGAAAGCGTCAGGGGCGAAAAAGCCGCCCCTGACGATGCTGTCGGGAAATGGGCGGCTATTTGGTGATCTCGACGTTCCAGAAGGCGGGCCACGGCATCGGCGTGTAGCCCTTCATCTTCGCCGACATACCGCTCAGCGAAGCGAAATTGCCGGCGCGGATATAAGGCACTTCGTCATAGACGACTTCCTGCACCTTGCCCCAGAGCGCGCCGCGTTTGGCAGCATCGGGCTCGGCATTGAAGGCTGCGAGCGCCGCGTCCTTGGCGGGTGTCTTCCACCAGCCCGGCGCACCTTCGCCGAGCTGCGGCGGCGACAGCATCGGTTCGGGCAGGAACGCCGAATGTGTGATGTACACGTCCCACAAGGCCGGATCGCCACGGCGCTGGATGAGCGTCGCCCAATCGACAACGTCGAGCGTGACCTTGAAGCCTGCGGCCTTCAGCTGCTCGGCCATCACAAGCGCCATGCGATTATGGAAGTCGTATTGCTTCGAGTTGAGGATGCGGATCGGCGTACCGTCGTATTTCGCCTCGGCCAGCAGCTTCTTGGCGCCTTCGGTGTCGCCCTTGTTGTATTTGCCGGTTCCCGCCTTCGAATTGAACGGCGACCCCTCGGGGAAGTGTTCGCCCGCAACCGAGTAGAATTTCGGGTCGCCGAAGCCTGCGAGCAGAATCTCCTCGTCGTTCAGCGCCATCTGAAATGCCTGACGGATCTTCAAATCCGTCATCGGACCCTGTTTGGTATTCGTCGGGAAGTACGGGAAGCCGTAGGGCATCGTCAGGACGGCCGCGACGCCGGATGCGCCTGACACCTTCTTGTTGCTCTCCACCGGGAGCTGGTCGGCGAACTGATATTGGCCCGCCACCACGCCTTCTACACGCGTGTTCGCGTTGGGAACGGGGATGAACCTGAGTTCGTCGATCTTTGCCTCACGCTTGCCCGCATAGCCGCTCGGCGCTTCCGTGCGAGCACTGTAGCCGTCGTGCTTTACCAATACGACATATTGATCCGGCTTGCGCTCACGGAACTTGTAAGGGCCGGTGCCGATGAACTCCACCAGCGGATTGGCAATGGATTCCTTCGCCATGATGCCGGCGTAACCGGAGGGGAGGGCGAGATGCGCCAGCAGGGCCGGCTGCACTTCCGAGAGGACGATCTCGACGGTGGACGGCCCTTTGGCGGAGATGGACGAGATGCTTTTGGCGAGCGCCTTGCCGCGCGGCGTCATCTCCACCCAGCGCTTCAGCGAGGCAACGACATCCTCGGAATCGAGATCGCGTCCGTTATGCAGCTTGACGCCCTTGCGCAGCTCGATGGTGTAGGTCTTGCCGTCCGCCGACATCTTCGGCATCTCGGCGGCCAGCATGGGCTGCACGGCCCACTTGGCGTCAAAAGTGAAGAGCGGTTCGTAGACGTGCTGCATGATGAGGCCGACGAGGTCGGCGGTCGACGCCATCGGATCGAGGGATTGCGGCTCCGCAACCATCGCCAGGTTGGCGGTGCTCGGCGCTTGCGCCGACGCCAGACCCGGCGAGAACAATGCGAAAGCTGCCGCTCCCGACGCGGCGAGCCCCAATCCACGCCACGAGGGCGCGCTTCTCATATCCATGCGAGCGTTCATGCAGACCTCCCAATCCGTGCCAGGCTCACACGTGCGTTCCCTTTTGCTCCGCGCAGCCGATGAAAGATTATTAAGCCAAGTCTTGCCAAGTCAATTGCATAACGGGATATTTCGGGCATTCTATGCCTCTCATTCGACGGGAAGAGAAAAACTGCCCTCGAAAATGTAATTTGTTTTCAAAAACAGGAGCCTGACTCCTGAGAGGTTGTTTTGACGATGAGCTATGATCTCGTTCTGAGCGGTGGGCGCGTCATCGATCCGTCGCAGTCCATCGACGGCGTCATGGATGTGGCCTTTTCCGACGGGAAGGTCGTCGCGACCGGGGCTAATCTCGCCGACGGCGCCGGCAGCGTCCTCGATGTGTCGGGCAGGATCGTGACGCCCGGCCTGATCGATCTGCACACGCATGTCTATTGGGGCGGGACATCGCTCGGCGTCGATCCGCTCATATTGGCGCGCGGCGGCTGCACGACGCTGGTCGATACCGGAAGCGCTGGTCCTGGCAATTATGCGGGCTTCCTCGAACACGTGATCAAGCCGTCGCCGGTGCGCATCATCGCCTATCTCAATGTGTCGTTCGCGGGCATCTACGGCTTTTCCAAGCGGGTGATGGTGGGAGAGAGTGGAGACCTCCGTCTCATGGCGCCCCTCGACGCGGTCGAGGTGGCGGAGGCAAACCGAGATACGCTGGCCGGCATCAAAGTTCGCGTCGGATTTCACGCGTCGGGTAATTCCGGCCTTGTCCCGCTGGACGTCGCCCGGCAGGTCGCGGAACGCGTCAACATGCCCATGATGGTGCATATCGACCATCCGCCGCCGACATTGCCTGACGTGCTGGCGCGGATGCGGAAAGGCGATGTTCTCACCCATTGCTTCCGGGCGTTTCCCAACACTCCGGCAACAGCCGACGGACGGGTGCATCCGGCTGTTCTCGACGCGCGCGAGCGTGGTGTGATCTTCGACATCGGGCACGGAATGGGATCTTTCGCGTTCAAGACCGCACGGGTCATGCTGGACAACGGTTTCATGCCCGATTGCATTTCCAGTGACGTTCATGCGCTCTGCATCGACGGGCCGGCTTTCGACCTCCTGACGACCATGTCGAAGTTTCTCTGCATCGACATGCCGCTGGTCGAGGTCATCAGGTCGGCGACGATCAACGCGGCGAAGGCCCTGCAGCGGCCGGACCTTGGGACATTCAAGCCGGGCAGCGTGGGCGATGCTTCGATCTTGGAATTGCAGGACGGCAGGTTTGATTATGTCGAACTCGACCGGCGAACATCTCGCCGGCAGGACGCGTCTGGCCGCCCGCGGCGTGGTGATAGACGGCCGCGTCTGGCATCAGGCTTGAGGGAGGATCGCATGTCACCGGAAGAGAAGCTGAAATCATTGGGAATCGTGCTGCCGGAGGTGGGCGCACCGATCGCCAATTACGTCCCGTATCGTTGGGCCGGCAACCTTCTCTATCTGTCGGGCGTGGGCCCCAAGCGCGCTGACGGAACGTATCGTGCGGGCCGTCTCGGTCGTGACGCAACGGTCGAGGAAGCCTATGCGGATGCGCGGCTCACCGGACTCAATCTTCTCGCGGTCGCCAAAGCGGCAATCGGGGAACTCAGCCGCATCGAAGCCGTCGTGAAGCTGCTCGGCATGGTCAATGCGGAACCTGATTTTTCCGACCATCCGAAGGTGATCAACGGCTGCTCCGACGTTTTCGTCGAAATACTCGGCGAGGCCGGGCGACACGCGCGCTCGGCCGTCGGCATGGGCTCGCTCCCCAACCGCATGACGGTCGAGATCGAAGCAATCCTGCTTATCCGCGATTGAGGCCCAGCCTTATCCGATGCGGTGAGCATCAAGAACGGCGCGGTCCAGTTCTATCCCGAGACCGGGACCCTGCGGCACTGGCAATTCGCCGTCGACGAGCTGACCTGCGCTGCCCACACGTGGAACGCAGAGGTCGTCCCGCAGCGGGTTGTCGTAAACCATGCATTCGAAAGTGCGGAAGGTTTCGGCGGCGGCGGCGAGATGCAGGCTCGCCGCAACGCAGATCGCGCCGGACCAGCCCACATGCGGCGCGTAGGCCACGTGATGCGCGGCTGCGAGCTCGGTGATGCGCCACGTTTCGGTGATGCCTCCGGAGCGGGTCACGTCGGGCTGGATCATGCCGATCGATCGGTCTTCCAGCGAGATCAACGCCTCGGCCGCCACGTAATCGCTTTCCCCGGCAGCAAGGCGGATCGGCAGGTGTTGCGACAGGCGACGGTAACCGGCGCGATCCTGTGGAACGATGGGCTCTTCAAAGAAGTCGTAGCCGAGATCGGAAAGCGCGCGGCCGATGAACATCGCTTCGTCCACGTCATAGGCCCAGTTTGCATCGACGCCGAGCAACAGGTCGGGAGCAAGCCGCCGCACCAATGCGGCCCGGGCGACTGCGTCCTTGACGGGCTTGCCGAGTTTCACCTTGATCTCGCGAAAGCCTTGCGCGACAGCGCTTGCGACTTCCGCCTCGACCGTGGCATCGTCGAGCCAATTGATCGACGACGCGTAGGCGCGCACGCTCCGCCGCCCGATCCCGCCGAGGAGCCGATGCACCGGTTCGCCCGCGAGCTTGCCGGCGATGTCCCAGAAGGCGATATCGAGGGCCGAGATCGCCTCGACAAGCTGACCGCCCGGCCGTCCCGTGAGCGCGCCGCGCATCGCTCGCCAGAGCCTGCGTCGGTCGCGCGCATCCTGGCCGAGCAGGCGCGGCGTCAGAACGTCGTCGACCATGGCCGCATAACCGCGCGCGCCTCGCCGTGCGAGACCCTCGCCGATGCCGACGACGCCGCTCTCAGTTTCCACCTCGACCACGAGGATCTCGACGGCGGGAAAATCGCCCTGCGACGTGCGCTGCGCTTTTGGCAGCGTGACCCGAAGCGGGTACGATGTCACGCGCCGAATGATGCCTCTCTCGTCGCTCGATGCGATGTGATGTGCCGGCATGGTTCAGCTCTTCAGGTGCAGTGTGACGAGGACGGTGTTGCTGCTTTTATCCGGCAGTTCGGCTGCGAGGCGTAGCCATGTGCCGAAATGCGCGATCCTTGCGAACGTCACGCCGTTCTTTTCGGACGGCAGCGCGATTTCGGTTCCCTCAGGGACCCAGTGCAGGCCGTCGGGCGAAATCTCCACGCGGGCCCGTCCAGCCGGACCCTCGGGCATTTTAAGTGACCGGACGAAGATGATGACTTCTTTGGCCCAGCCCGCCTCATAAGGCTCGGTCGCGGCTTTCCCGGTCCAGGTCTCATTGCGGGCGACGATGGCGCTGGTGCTCGTGCGCATCAGAAATCTCCCGAGAGGCAGACGGAATCGAGATAGAGAAACGCCCGCTTGTCCGTGTCGGTCTCGCAGAAGAACGCCAGATTGAGCATGCACCACAGGTTCTTCATGGCGGGCAGCCGGAGCGAGTTGAAATTCGACACGTCGAAAACGCGGTCGTTACAGCGGAATCCCGTTGCTTTCATGGTCGCAAGATCGAAATCGAAACGGATGTAATGCCAGTTCACCTTGGTGGGGATCTCGTTGTAGCAGAGTCGTTGATCGCCATCGGCCAGGTTCTCCCAATCCTGAGGTGCCAGATGGTAATGGCTGATCGTCTTGTTGTCGGTTCCAATGGGGATGATCGGGACCGATCGCCGCTTGAACTGCCAGCGCTGGGCGTGCTCGCCGTCGCTCGCATTGAGAAAGCGCATATGCGGCATCACGCGCTCGCCGCCAGTGCCCGCGCGGTCGCCGACCTGAAGGTCGAAGAGGAAGCCGAACGACCGGATGTCGGCTTCCGAGAGTTTCATCTCGGTCGCCTCAGGCTTGAAGGTGAGATACGCCTCCATGCGGATGGGCCCGGCTTCGCGAAATGTCAGCCGTTTGATCGCAACATTCTGCGCGCCGCGCCGTGGCCGCGTCGCAATCTTCAACGCGTAGGTGCCGTCCATGGAATTGTGCGACCCCGCATCCCAGTGGGCGAGGCTCGAGAGCATGGGCGAGGTGTGCTGCGCGTAGCCCGGCAGCATGGCGTCGAGACTGTCCTCGTAATTCCCCACGAGCTGCGTCCAGCCACAAAATCCGCGATCGAAATCATCGAGGGCGATGATGCGCGACAGCGGGTCGAAGCGACTGAGCGCGGGATCGGCCCAGGTCAGAGGCGGGGGCGTTGTGTGGGTCTTGCCGAGCATCGGCGAAATCTCCTGCGATGGCACATGGGTTGTCAGCCCTTCGTCGCACCGGCCGTAAGGCCGGCCACGAGGTGCTTTTGCGCCAGCACCACGAAGAGCAGAATGGGAAGCAGCTGGACCGTCGAGGCGGCAAACAGCACGCCCCATTCGACGCCCTCGACCGCGCCGATCATTTCCGAGATCACCAACGGCGCCGTCTTGGCGCGGGTGGTGGTGAAGATGAAGGCGAACAGAAACTCGTTCCACGCATAGACGATCACGAAGACCGCGACTGCCACCATGCCCTGCGCGGAGAGCGGCAGGATGATCTTGCGCAGGATCTGGCCCCGTGTGGCGCCGTCGATATGAGCCGCCTCATCCACCTCCCGCGGAATTTGGTCGATGAAGGTGCGCATGACCAGCGTGCCGAGGGACACGAAAAAAGTCGCGTAGAGCACGATGAGGATGAAATGCGTATCGCTGAGGCCAAGGACATTCACGGCTGGAAACAGCGGCAGGGTGATGACGATGGGCGGGATGAGGCGGATGAAGATCAGGAAGAAAGCGCTGCCCGCAAGTGCCGGGTGACGGAAACGCGAATAAGCGTATCCGGCCATCGCGCTCGTGAGCACCGCAAGCAGAGTCGCGCCGACCGTAACAATGAACGAGTTCAGCAATCCCGTGAAGAAATCGCCCCAGCGCGACAAAAGATTCGCATAATTCGCAAGCGTCGGATCGAAGGCGAGCCGCGGCGGCACTGCGAATATATCGCGATCGGACTTGAACGACGACATCAGGATCAAGGCGATCGGCACAAGCGACCAAAGCAGAACCGCCGCGACCGCGACTGCCTTGAGACCGACGATGAGGTAAGATTTACGCCGCATAGGTTGCAAACATGTCTTTGTAGAGCCGACGGAGGTACCACAAGGCGAGGACAAGCGATGCGACAACAAGCAGCCAGCCGGTCGCGGCCGCCTCGCCGAATGCATTATAGCGAAACGCCTCGAGATAGAGATAAACCGCCAGCACCTCCGTTTGCCGGGCGGGCCCCCCACCGGTCAGCAGCCAGACCTCCGAGAAGAGGCGGAAAGCGAAGATATAGCGAAACAGCACCGCGATGAGGACGGCCGGCATGAGCAGCGGCAATGTAATCCGCCGGAACTGCTGGAGCTTCGTCGCGCCATCGACCTCGGCAGCCTCATAGAGCTCTTGCGGAAGCGCGAGGCGGGCCGCGTACAGAATGACGAAGGTGAAGGGCAGATGCAGCCATATGCTCAGCAGCGCCACGAGGATCAATCCGTGCACGGGATTGATCGCCCATTCCAGCGGCGGTAGCCCGATCGCTGCCATCGCCTGGCTCACGTAGCCTACATCGAGGTCGAACAGATAGCGCCACATCACGACTGCGCTCACCTCGCTCACCGCGTAGGGCGCAAGGACAGCTGCGAGCAGAAGCGGCATGCCGCGCAGGCCGCTGGCGAACAGTAGTGCAATGCCGAGGCCGAGCAGCAGCTCCACGTGCACCACGATGAGAACCACCAGCACCGTGTTGCGGAGCGCGCGCCAGAAATATGGATCGCCGAGAACCCGCGTGTAATTGGCAATGCCGACGAAAACCGGCTGTTGACCGAACGACGATTCGGTAAGGCTGAGCCAGAGAACGTAAAGCGACGGGATGAAGATGACCGTGGCGATGAGAAGCTGCACGGGCGAGATCAGCCAGATGGCGGGCCATGGCATGGCGGCGCGCGAGACGGAAGGTTGTTGCGCCGTCATGGGAGGCGGCGCGCGGCGCATGAGCGCATCGTCGCGCGAGAGATGTCCATCGTGCCTTGTCCAGTTGGGCCGACCGTCTGTCGGCGTGATCCTCTGTGTGTAGTAAAACTAAAAAAATTGCCACGCCCGAGTCAAGTTCCTCATTGATTGCGCGAGATAATTGTAATTATTCTACAGGACGGTCGGAAAAGACGACCGAGGGTCGATTTGCGCTTCCGGCGATCCACGTTTCATCGGAACCTGTTGCGCAGACGATGACAACATGCGCGACGCATGACCAGATCGGGAGGTTCACCATGTTCGTAACGAGACGAGGCATTCTGGCAGGCGGGTTGGCTGCAACGGCGCTGCCGGCCTTCGCACAATTCGCCCAAGCGCAGGGCAAGCAGATCAACGTGTTTGCACATCGGGTGCTGCAAAACGTGTCGAACGGCACCAAAGGCGGCGACGTCACGCAGGGCTTCACCAAGCAGACCGGCGGAACCGTCAATTGGGTAACGTTCGAGACGGGCCCGCTCCATGACCGACTGTTTCGCGAAGCCTCGCTCGGCGAGTCGACGGTGGATGTGGCGTTCATCCTGAACACCTATGCGACGCCTCGTGTCGCAAGCCTCTTCCAGCCCCTCGATCCCTACATGGCGAAGGACCCGATCGAGGATCCGAACGACCTTTTCCCCGGCCTTGTGAAGGGCGTGACCCTCGACGGAAAGCTCTTCGCGGTGCCATTCCGGCACGCTTCCACCGGCCTCCATTACAACGAAGAGATCTTCGCCGAGCGCGGCATCAAGGGTCCGCCGCAGACCATGGAAGAGCTGGTCGAGGTAGCGAAGAAATGCACCTATACGCGCGCCGACGGCACACCGGTGATCGGCATGATCCTGCCGGGCGTGGCATACCCCGAAGTGATCGCGGTGGCACGCGCCTGGGATGCGGATTTCATTACGCCGGACATGAAGGTGGTGGCGAATTCCAAGGCCATGGTGGCAGCGCTGACGACGATCCGCGACCTCTACACCGCGGGCGCCATTCCGCGGAATCTCACCGGCATGAAGGCGGAAGACGCCAATACGTGGATGCAGAACGGACGGGCAGCGATGGCCGCGAGTTCCATGAGCCGCAACGGCCTCTACAACGATCCGGCGAAGTCGCAGGTGGCGGGCAAAATCAAGACGACCTTTTTCCCCGTCGCGCAGGAGCTCAAGGGAAAATACGAAGTCGCGCCTACGAAGGTCGAATTCTGGAGCATGGCGATTCCAAACAATTCGAAGAACAAGGAACTGGCCTGGGCCTTTATCAAGTCCATGTCGGCGAAGGAGGCGACCCTGGCGGCCGCTCTCAACGGCAATGGCCCGGTGCGCAACTCCACCTATGACGATCCGCGCATCAAGGCGGAGCTTCCTTATTCGGAAGACGAGCGCAAAGTCCTCAAGGTCTCGCGGGTTCCGCTCCCGGCCTTCGACAATGCCGCCCGCGCAGCCGACTTCTTCAAAGAGGAAGCGGAAGCGGCCGTACTCGGAATGAAGACTCCCCAGCAAGCCATGGACGACCTGACAATTCGCGTTCAGAAGCTCATTGGCTGAGCAAGGTTTCGCGATCGATGTCCTCGCCAAGATGGACGAGGACATCGCCCGGCTCGGCCATCGTCGGTACGCGGCGGCACAGCACGATGCCGCGGGCGGCGAAGACAATGTCGTCGGGTTCCCGATCAGGTCTCTCGACGGTGCTCAGGCGACCAGCAAGGTCGCCATCCTCCACACGGTCGCCGAGCATGAAAGCCGGCTCGAACAGGCCCCGTCCAGGTGAGCGTACGAAATGATTGCTTTCAATCGCCAGCAGGCGTGAAGCCGGGGGCACCTCGTTGGCCTCGACAATGCCCATATGGGCGAGCGTTCGCATCAGGCCGCGCTTGGCAATCGCAAGCGTATCGCCGCTCACACCGCCGCCACCGCCGAGTTCGGTTGCCATCGCGGCGATTCCCATGTCGAGCGCCGTCGAGACGAGCGTGCCTCGCGCCTCGGGCCTCCGCATGACCGCGGCGATGGGCGCGCCGAAGGCCAGCAGGAGATCGAGCACGCGTGTCGCGAGCGGCGGATCTGACGGCAGGCGACCGAAGGCGCAGGGCAAATAATCAAGCGTGCTGCCGCCGCTGTGAAAATCCACGAGGAAATCCGCCTCCGGCAGCAGCAATCGGGTGATCCCTTCCGCAATCTGCCCCGTCGGTCCGCCGGCGGAATCGCCGGGAAAGAGACGCGCGAGATTTCCGTGATCGACAGGCGACGTTCGGCGGCCGGCCAGCGCGGCGGCCGGGTTGGCGCAAGGCATGATGATGATCCGCCCCCGGATCGAAGAGGGATCGAGATCGCGGGCGAGGGCGCCGAGGACAATCTGCCCCTCATACTCATCCCCGTGCACGCCGCCGGTGAGGAGTGCGGTCGGGCCCTCGCCGTTGCTGATCACAGCGATTGGAATGACGATCTGGCCATAGGCGGAGCGGTCGTCGGACCACGGAATACGCATCGCGCCCCAGCTTCGCCCGGCGCGGTCAAGATCGATATCGAGCCGAGCCGGGCCGGTGCGCGGGGCGATCACGCAGCACTCTCCCTCATGAATGAAGCCGCGTGAGCAAAAAGGCCCGGCGTTCCTCCGGAATGAAGAAACACCACGTGGTCGCTCGCCTTGATCAGGCCCGAGCGAAGAGATGCTTGAATCCCAGCGAGACCTTTGCCCGTGTAGACCGGGTCGAGGAGGAGGCCCTCGGTGCGTCCCGCAAGCCGCACCGCCTCTATACTGGCGTTGGACGGCATGCCGTATCCTGGACCGATCTCGCTATCGACAATGTCGAAATCCTCGGGACCGAGTTTGGTCTCAATGCCGATCCGCGCGCTCGCCTCCGCTGCCGCACCGACGATCCATGGTTTGAGACGCAACGCCGGCTGCTGCGCGCTGATGCCGATCAATCGCGTCGGGCAGGCGAGATGTTTGAAGCCGAGCGCCAGCCCCGCGAGCGACAGGCCAGAGCCGCACACGGCGATCATCACATCAGGCGTCGGCAATCCGCCATTTTGAAAGTCGTGCACAAGTTCGGCCGCGCCCGACATCCAACCGGCGACAGCGGTGGATGCGGTGATTCCAGTCAACTGCACCACGTAGGGCTTCCGCCCCCGTGCTTCGTAGCTGCCCGCGATCGCCGCCAGCTCCTGCGCCACCACCGGATCCCAAGGATCGGTCGCGTTCGTGAACGTCACCGTCGCTCCGAGGATGTCATCGAGCAGGAGATTGCCGACAAAAGCTGTTCCGGTGGAAGATCGCAGATGGAGATGACAGGCGAGGCCGAGCTTTGCGGCGGCACCGGCGAGTGAGCGACAGAAGTTGGATTGGCTTCCCGCCGTTGTCACCAGGGTGTCGGCTCCGGCCGCAATCGCCTCGGCAAGAATGAAATCGAGCTGGCGAAGTTTGTTGCCGCCGAGGGCGTATCCCGACATGTCCTCTCGCTTGATGGAAAGCCGCGCCACACCGAGGGCGTCTGCGAGCGTCGGCGCGTCATCGAGAGGTGTCGGCAGCCGCGCCAGCACCATGCGGTCGAGCCCGGTCGTGGGATCACGAACAATCTGCGTCATGCTGGAAATCTCAAGGCGATGGTTCAGCATCGCCGCGCATTGAACCCTGCCGTATGACGATGTAGATTAATTACGTCGCGACCGAAGTCAACCAAAGTTGCACCGCCGGTGGCCGGGGTTGGGACTAAGGCAGCAATGACGCAAACAGTATCAGATCACGACCAATGCAGTGCGATAAAGAAAATCCCCATCCGGCAGAGGCAATTCTCGAAATTTGTTTTGATTCATGATCGGCGGATGTTGGAATTGCCTCATGTCGGGTCATAGGCGCGCCGGAGATATTCAATCGGAAATGGTCGATCAAGAAAGACAATTCTCGTCAGAATGGGGAACACAAGGGTGAGTTTCAACAAAGATCATCGGAGTAAAATTACACGCTCCCTTGCTTGGGCTTTCAAATTTATCAATCCGCCCGCCATCCGGAGAGAATATGCGCGACACTAGCCGGTTTCTCGAAAATCTGGCGGCACGACGGGCTCAGCTTTCGCCGTCTGAGCGAAGGGTTGCCGATTTCGTGCTCGACCATCCCGAGGAGGTCATCCGGATGTCGATCGCCAAGCTCGCCAGCGTCACGGGCGTGAGCCAGCCGACCGTTCTGCGCTTCGTGCGTGCTCTTGGCCTCCAGCGTTATCCGGAACTCAAGTTGCTCACAGGCCAAAGTATCGTCTCCGGTACACCTTACGTTCACAGCGCCGTGGAGCCGGACGATCAACTCGATGAGATCGTGAGCAAAATTTTCGATTCGAGCATCTACGTCCTCAATTCGGTTCGGCAATCGATCGATCACGTGGCTCTTCGTCGCGCCGTCGACACTCTTCGGAATGCCCGCCGCATCGATTGCTTCGGCACCGGCGCGGCGAGCATTCTGGCGATCGAAGCGCAGCATAAGCTGATGCGGCTCGGCATTCCGGTCATTACCTATGGCGACACGCATCTTCAACGCATGGCGGCAGCGACCTTGCGTTCAGGCGACGTGGCCTTGTGCTTTTCCCACACCGGCGAAGTGCGCGACACTGTGAAGATGGCACAGAAGGCGAGGGAGGTCGGAGCAGTGGTCATCGGCATCACACGGCCGGGCACGGCGCTCGCCGCAGCGTCCGATATTCTGCTCGGACTCGATGCGCAGGAGAATACGGAGGTCTATGCTCCGATGACGTCCCGCGTCGCTCACGCGGTTCTCATCGATGTCATCTCCACGGCCCTCGCATTGAGCTTCGGCGAACCGATGTTGAGCCGCCTGCGGGAGGTCAAGGACAGTCTCTCGGATCTGCGTTTGCCCACGCGCCAGAACGACCGCGTCGTAAGGCGCTCGCGATGAGGGTCTTCGTCGCCTCGCTCGCGACCGAAACCAATACGTTCTCGCCGATCCCGACGGATCGCCGCGCATTCGAGGACGCGTTCTATGCGCCCCCCGGTCACCACCCCGAGACTCCAACCTTATGTTCCGCGACCTTCATTGCAGCCCGACAACGGGCGAGGGCGGAGAGCCTCACGCTCATCGAAGGCACGGCGACCTGGGCCGAGCCAGCCGGATTGGTCGGGCGTTCCACCTATGAGGGCCTGCGGAACGAGATTCTCGATCAGCTCCGCGCCGCCGCGCCTGTCGACGTGGTGTTGTTCGGCCTTCACGGCGCGATGGTGGCGGATGGCTATGACGATTGTGAGGGCGATCTGCTGGCGCGCGCGCGTGCGATCGTGGGTCCTGACACGGTGATCGGGGTCGAGCTCGATCCACATTGTCACCTTAGCGACCTCATGGTGGATACCTCGAACGTGGTCGTCACCTTCAAGGAAGTCCCGCACACGGATTTTCTCGAACGCGCCGAGGAGCTGGTCGATCTCTGCCTGCGCACGGCGCGCCGCGAGATCACGCCTGTGATGTCGATCGTCGATTGTCGCGCGATTGCAAACTTCATAACCAGCCGGGAGCCCGGACGTTCGCTTGTCGATCGCATCAAGGCGCTCGAGGGCCGCGACGCGGTTCTCAGCATCTCGATCATCCACGGCTTTCCGGCAGCCGATGTCTACGATGTTGGCACCAAAGTGCTTGTGATCACGGATGGAGCACCCGAGAAGGGTAGGGCACTGGCGGCATCCTTGGGACGTGAAGTGCTCGCCTTCGGCAAAAACCGTCTGCCGCCTATGCCAACCCCCGCACAAGCGGTAGCCGAGGCCTTGGCGATTTCCGGCGGTCCCGTCGTGCTGGCGGATCGGTGGGACAATCCCGGCGGCGGCGTTGCTGGCGACAGCACGTTCATGATTCACGAATTGCTGAAGCATGGCGACGTGAGTGCAGCCCTGGGCGCGCTCTGGGATCCCGTTGCGGTGAGCTTTTGTCACGCGGCGGGCGCGGGAGCAAAGCTGGCGCTGCGGTTTGGTGGGAAAGTTGCGCCGAGCTCCGGGCCGCCTGTGGACGGGGTGGTAGAAGTCACGGCCGTTACACGCGATCTCATCGTTCCGTTCGAGCAAAGTCTCGTGTCTCTCGGCGCCGCAGCCGCCATCCGCATCGGCGCGCTTGACGTGGTGCTGTCATCGAAGCGGGCGCAAACTTTCCATCCCGATGTGTTTCGCAATCTCGGTATCGACCTCACGACGCGAAAAATCGTCGTGGTGAAATCCGCGAGCCATTTCCACGCCGGATTCGCGCCGCTTGCAAAGGCCGTCATCTATGTCAATTGTGGTGGACCCTATCCGCCCGACCCTGCGAAGATACCCTATACGAAGATCCGGCGTCCCATCCTGCCCCTCGATGAGATTGCAGAGTTTCAAGTTCGATGACGCAGCGGTAGCCGTTGCACACAGGTCAGACATTCGCCATTTGCGTTTGTCTTCCGCTTCCAGCCTGGCTTAATCACCCGCATGACGCCGCGCCATTTTGGTCTCCTGATCCTCGCATGCCTTCTCTGGGCGGCGCACACGATCGTCAGCAAACTCGTGGTTTCCGGCATGGACGTGCCGCCGTTGTTTTACGCGGTTCTGCGATACGGATTGGTGGCGGTCGTCGCCCTGCCGTGGTTGCTGCCGGTTCCACGTCCTGTCTGGCGAATTTTTTGCGTCGGGTTCTTGATGGGAGGGGGCGGATTCGCGCTGTTTTTTCTCGGGCCTGAAGACCTCGACTCCTTCCAGCGCGGCGATTGTCGGCCAACTCAGCTTGCCGTTAACGGTGCTGTTGTCGGTGTTGGTGCTGGGCGAGACGATCTCGTTCAGGCGCGGTGTTGGAGTGGTGCTGACCTTTGTGGGAGGCATCATCGTCATGTGGAATCCCGCCAACGGTCTTTCGTTGTCGAGCGGTCTTCTTCTCGTTCTCGCCTCGGCCTTCACCGGATCGCTCGCCGCGATCATGATGAAACAGATCGACAACGTGCGCCCGTTGCAGTTTCAGGCCTGGGTCGGCGCGGCGTCGGTCATTCCGCTCATCATCCTGACCTTGGCCTTTGAGACCGATCAATATTCGCTGGCTCTGGCGGCCGGTTGGCCGTTCGTCTCGGCGGTTCTGTTTTCGGCCTTGATTG
This sequence comes from uncultured Alphaproteobacteria bacterium, assembly GCA_963828985.1. Lineage (GTDB taxonomy): Bacteria > Pseudomonadota > Alphaproteobacteria > Rhizobiales > Beijerinckiaceae > Microvirga. The sequence goes on along the minus strand of CAWHGT010000002.1, from coordinate 613,469 downwards.
TCTCGATGCTGGCGCACACCATCTATTATGGCCTCATCCGGATCTATCCGGCCAATCTCATCGCGCCGCTGATCGTCCTCTCTCCGTTGCTGACCGTCATCTTGGGAATTTTGATCACACGCGATGCGTTCGATCTCAGGATGGGACTCGGAACCGCAATCGCTCTGGCTGGCGTGGTGATCATCACCATCCGTCCCAATCTCATGACTTCACTCTTCGGGAAACTGGGTACTCTGCGGCGAAAACCATAGTCCCACTGTCGGATCGTGATAGGATCGTGATGGGAGGAACCAGAATGCCAGACGTGTTCCGAGTGCCGATGGAAGTCACCTACGCTATCGAGGGCGGCGAGCCCGCGCTGATGGCCTACCGCCGGTGGAGAAACATGTCCCGCGACGATCTCGCGTCGAAGAGCGGTATTTCCAAGTCCATTATCGAGGAGATCGAGGACGGAAAGGCCGATATCGAGGAAGACATGCTGGAGCGGTTGTCCGCGGTCCTCAAAGTGCCGGAGGATCAGCTGATCTGATGCGGTTTTTCGAGGACGCGAGCGTGCCGGTTAAAGCACGCCCGATGCCTTCAACTCCCGCGCCGCGTCAGCGACCGCCGCGAGCGTGTTGTCCACCACCGCGCCGTCATGCTCCACCGACATGAACCAGGCGCCGCGTTCGAGCGCGCGAATTCCGCGGTGCAGCAAGGCGGTCGTGAAAGCCACATAGGCGGGCCTGTTCATGCGCGCGAGATCACGAAAATCGCGGGCCGGCTCCTCAAGGCCGAAGGCGACGTGGAATATTCCGGGAAATCCTGTGACAACGGCTTTGACGCCGGCCTTTGCAAAGGCGTCCTTCATCCCTTCCATCAAATGCGTGCCGTGCCGATCGATGGTCTCGTAGAGCGATGGCGTCAGTGATTTCAGGGTTGCGACCGTCGCCGCCATCGCGATGGGTTGGGCGTTGTATGTGCCACCATGGACCACGCCGCCGGTGGAGAACAGGTCGAGCAGATCTCTCCGTCCGGCGATCGCCGCAACTGGAAAGCCGTTGGCGATAGCCTTGCCGAAGGTCGCAAGGTCCGGGGTCACACCGAAACGCTCTTGGGCACCGCCGGGCGCAAGGCGAAAACCGGTGATCACTTCGTCGAAGATGAGGATGACGCCGTTGCGCGTGCAGGCCTCCCGCACGCCTTCCAGATAACCCGGCGCAGGATGAACGGCGCCGGCATTGCACATGGCGGCTTCCATGATGACGCCCGCAATGTCGCCTTTCGCGAGGCGCTTCTCGAGCAGCTCCAGATTATTCCAGGGCAGAACCACGAGATCGTCGCCGGATTCCGGCACCTGTCCTTTGCTTCCGGCGACAGCAATCGGAGAATCGGCCGGACCTGCCGCGTCGAGCGCCGGTGCGGTCGACCACAGAACGTTGTCGAACCAGCCGTGATAATGCCCTTCGAACTTGATGATCTTCCGTTTGCCGGTCGCAGCCCGCGCAAGGCGCAGGGCGGCCTGATCGACTTCCGATCCCGAGCTGCCGAACCTCATGCGTTCGGCGCAAGGAACCATCTCACACACGAGACGCGCCGCCTCCGCCTCGATCGCCGTCTGGCCCGCAAACAGAATTCCCTTTTCGACTTGCGCCACAACCGCATCGCACAAGGCTTGTGGACGGTGGCCGAGGATCATCGGACCCATGCCGAGGTAGTAATCGATCAGGCGATTGCCATCCACATCATGCAGATAGGGGCCATCCCCGCGTTCGAATACGAGCGGTGTCGGTGCGATGTTGAGGCGGAAATTGCTGTTGACGCCCCCGGCAATCCACTGGGAATTATTGCGGATTTCCGCGGCCGATCGTTCGAATGACAAGCGTTGCGGGGAACCGGCCGATGTAGCTTGCGCTTGAATGGTCAAGGCGCCGCTCCTTGTGTGAGAGACGATCACAACAGGCCCGAAGGCGGGTTTCAAGTAAATGCCGCATCGTTTCGCGGGGCGAAAAAATGCAGTTCTTCATTATCGGTCAGTCGCCCGCGCGAACGACTGCGATGCATTCGATCTCGTAACGGAGAGAAGCTGACAGGCAGTTGGTGATTGTCGTGCGGGCCGGGTAGGGTTCCTTGAAGAAGTCCGGGTAGATCCGGTTGAAATCCGCAAGATCGGCCCCGTCTCTTACATAGTTCCGCGTTTGGACAACGTGCGCCAGGTCGCTGCCGGCCGATTTCAGAACCTTCTCGAGATTTTCGATGGACCGGCGCATCTCGCCCTCGAACGTGTCGGAGATGATCTTGCCGGTCGCATCGACGGAGGCCTGCCCCGAGACGAAGACGAGATTTCCCACCCGCGTCGCGGGACTGAATGGAAGATGGGAGCGCGGCGTGCCCGCATCCGTCGGATATTCGATCATTCTGGTCTCCAGGGCGGGTTGAGCGGGAAAATTCCGGCCAGCAGAATACGGCGCCGCGTCATGCGATTACCCGGGCGATTGGAGGCGAATCCGAAGGCGAGTGTGGACCGCCCGAGATCTCAGCGGTGATTTCGGCCAGATGGCCGACAAGCAACTGGCCGAGCCGCGCGATGGTTTCTTTCGTGAACCGCGCTGCCGGTCCGGCGATGCTTACCGCCGCGACGACGTCGCCGTGGGGATCGAAAATCGGCGCGGCGACACAAACACCGCCCATTTCGTTCTCTTCGAATTCCGAGGTCCAGCCGACTTCCCGGCATTCGGCAAGCACCGCTTCGAGGATCTCCGGATCGGTGATGGTCCGATCCGTCGAGGCCGGAAGGTTGCCGAGGCTGTAGATCGTTTGCCGAAAACGCAGCGGATGATAGGCGAGGAGCGCGCGTCCGCAGGCCGTCGAGTGATACGATGCGCGCGTGCCCGCATAGGATGACACACGCAAGGTCTGGCTGCCTTCAAGGCTCTCCACGATGAGGCTGTCGGTGGGACAGGGAAGGGCAAGGTTCACGGTTTCACGTGTCAGGGCACAAAGCCTGATGAGATGAGGCCGTGCAACGGTCGCGATGTCGAGCCGCCGCTCGACGGCCTTGCCGTAACTCAAGTGCTGCAGGCTCAGCCGGTAAGCGCCGGCCTTTGCGTCGCGTTCGGCGAGACCGACGTCGACGAGCGCGCTCACGAGATTGAAGGCAGTCGTCTTGGCAAGCCCGGTCATCATAGCGAGATCGCGCAGCGACACCCAGTTGCCCGCAGCCATCACGTCGAGGAGTGCTTTGGCGCGCCCGATGGACTGAATGCGTGCTTCGACCGGAAGTGCTTCGACGGGTCCAACACCGTGATTGCGCGCTCCCGCGCTCCGCGTGCTACTCTTCATCGCCAGGATCGCCATACGACGAAACGGCAACGTTGCGTGCCGCCGATGCTCCGCTTTGGACGCCAGACGCGATCGCCAGAATGCGCCGAGTGAGATGCTCGTTCCATATCGTTGAATACAGACCCATGACGTAACTGCTATGAGTAAGCACCTTCCCTAAACGCGGTGCAAGGGGGTGAGACGTCCAAAATAGCAGGTTTCGCGAAGTAAAGGGTGTTGACAAGGCACGGCCTCATCCACTTACATTTGAGTGCGTCGATGATTGGTCCCACATCGTGGAACGGCGGGCTTGCGTTCTTGGCCTAATCCGCCAAAGAGGAGTTGTGAATGCGTGTCTTCGTGGCGTCCCTCGCAACCGAGACAAACACCTTCTCGCCGCTCTACGTGGACCGGTCAGCCTTCGAATCCGCTTTCTATTGCCCCCCGGGCACGCATCCAGAAACGCCGACGCTATGCTCTGCGCCCATGGTTGCGGCGCGTCGGCGGGCCCGAACGGATGGGTTCACGCTCATCGAGGGAACCGCCACATGGGCCGAGCCCGCGGGCCTCGTGTCCCGTGAGGCGTATGAGAGCCTGCGAGACGAAATTCTCGATCAGCTCAAAGCGGCATTGCCAGTCGATGTGGTGCTGTTCGGCCTTCACGGTTCGATGGTGGCGCGGGGCTATGATGATTGCGAAGGCGACCTGCTGGCCCATGCGCGCGCGATTGCGGGAAACGAGGCCATCATCGGTGCCGAGCTCGATATGCATTGTCACCTGTCCGACCAGATGGTGCAGGCGGCGGACGCCATCGTGGCGTTCAAAGAATTTCCGCATACGGATTTTCTGGAGCGAGCGGAAGACCTCGTCGACCTTTGCCTTCGTGCGGCCAGGGGCGAGGTGAAGCCCGTAAGCGCGGTTTTCGATTGCCGCTCGATCTCGGGCTTCATGACCAGCCGCGAGCCTGGACGAAGCTTCGTTGACCGCATGAAGGCGCTGGAGGGCCGCGACGGTATCCTCAGCATTTCGGTAGCGCACGGCTTCCAGGCTGCGGACGTTTACGACGTGGGCACGAAAGTGCTCGTCATTGCCGATGGCGACGATACGAAAGCCAGGATCCTGGCCGAGCGGCTCGGTCGCGAGATCCTTGGCTGGGGGCCGGGCGGCGGCACGCCCCGTCATTACAAACCGGAGGAGGCGATCGCAGAGGCGCTGACTGTTTCAGGCGGACCCGTGGTCCTCGCCGATCGCTGGGACAACCCCGGCGGCGGTGTGGCGGGCGATTCCACCGTCATGGTCGAGGCCCTGCTGCGGCACCCCGACGTCCCGGCAGCTATCGGCGCGCTGTGGGACCCCGTCGCGGTCACGTTTTGCCGCGCAGCCGGCGCAGGGGCGACAATCTCCCTTCGGTTTGGCGGCAAGGCCGCCGCAACCTCCGGGCCTCCCGTCGATGCGGAGGTCCGTGTCCGCGCAACGACGGCCGATCTTCTCGTTCCCGTTCGAGCAGAGCTGGGTTTCGCTTGGCCCCGCAGCAGCCGTGACGATCGGCAATCTCGACGTGGTGCTCTCGTCCACCCGTGCCCAGACATTCAGCCCTCACGTCTTCACCGATCTGGGCATCGACCTCGCGACCAAGAAGATTGTCGTGGTGAAATCCTCCAACCATTTTCATGCGGCTTTCGCGCCGGTTGCCAAGAGCATATTCTATCTCGACACGGGAGGGCCGTACCCCTCCGACACGACTAAAATACCCTACACGAAGGCGCGCCGACCGCTTGCGCCGCTGGACCCGAACCCATGGCTTTGATCGACCACGCCCAATCCTTGCTCCCGCGCCTCGATCTGCAGCTTCTGGAGAACCACGTTGTCGATCCGACCACGAAAGGTTTTCCGCTCGATGCGCCGGCGATGCGGGTTGCGGATATCGGTGATCAGGGCTGGAATGTGCTGGAGGGCGACCTGCCGCTTCCGCTTGCTGTCATCCGGCGCGACGTGCTGAACGACCAACAGCCGCTGGATGACGCGCTTCGCGGCGGAGAACGGACTTGTCATCGCACCGCACGGCAAGACCACCATGGCGCCGCAGCTCTTCGATCAGCAGATCGCCGACGGCGCTTGGGCGATCACCGTCGCGACAGCGCAGCAGCTCGCCGTATGCCGCCGTTTCGGCGTCGGGCGCGTCATCGTGGCGAACCAGCCTATCGGAGCGCAATCCGTCGACGCGTGTTTCCGCGCGCTTCAGGAGGATCGCGAACTCGAGCTGTATTGTCTGGCCGATAGTGTGGCGGGAGTTGGGCTCCTTGCAGAGGGCGCAAGGCGCAACCCGCCGCCGGAGACAAAGCCGCTGCGCGTTCTCGTCGAGATCGGCTTTATGGGCGGACGCGCGGGTGCGCGCAACCGAACGGATGCTCTCGCGGTCGCACGCTCGGTCGCCGCAACCTCCGGTCTCGCTCTTGCGGGGTTCGAGTGTTTCGAAGGTCTGCTGCCTGATCCGGCTGGAGCCGACGGCCTCATCGAAGAGGTCGCGGCCATAGCCGCCATCGCCAACGACGAAGGCCTGTTGCCGGCCGGGGCGCCGATGATCCTGACAGCCGGCGGTTCAGCCTTCTTCGACCGGGTCGGCGAAAGGTTCGGCGCCGTCTCGTTCGACCGGCCACTGCTCAAGATTCTCCGCTCCGGCTGCTACCTTACCCATGATTCGATCGGCTATGCGGCGGCCTTCCGCCGGATCGTCGCCGAGACGACGCTCCACCTGCCCGAGGGAGGGCTGGAGGCCGCGCTCGAAGTCTGGGCTTATGTTCAGTCCCGGCCGGAAAACGGACGCACGATCCTGACGATGGGAAAGCGCGATGTGAGCTACGATTCGTCCCTGCCGGTACCGCTGCGCTGGTATCGCCCTGGCGGAACGATGGCGCGTCCCGAGCCGATGCCCCGGGGCCACGTGGTCGTCGCCCTCAACGACCAGCATTGTCATCTCGGCACACCGGGTGAAAGTCCGCTTCAAGTGGGTGACATGGTGGCTTTCGGCATCGGCCATCCCTGCACCACCTTCGACAAGTGGTCGCTGCTCATGATGGTCGACGAAGATTATGGCGTGGTGGGCGGGGTGAAAACGTATTTCTAGAGCCGACCGGTTCAAGGTCACAGACCGCTCCGATCGACGGGCAAGGATCACGACAGCTGAACATACACAGGCAGGGAGGTGAGCACCGATGAGAAAACGTGGAGACGATTACATCGTTCAACCGGTGATGAAAGCCCTGCAGGTTCTCGAGCATGTGGCGCGGCAAAGCCACGAGGTCACGCTGACGGAGATCGTCTCCGAGCTGAAGCTGCCGAAAACGACGGTGTTCCGATATCTCCAGACCTTGTCCGCCGCGTCTTTTCTCCATCACGATCAAAAACGGGATCGCTACGGCGTCGGGTTGCGTTTCCGCGCGCTGGCGAAAGCCGACAAGAACCTCCAGCGCCTGCGCGTTCTCGCACAGCCGGAGATGCTTGGGCTGATGGAGACTTTCAACGAGACCGTTAATCTCGGCGTCCTCTCGGATCGCCATATCGTCTACGTGGACATGGTCGAGCCGCAGCGAACGGCGCGCATACATGCGCGGGTGGGAGACCGGCATCCGGTCCATTCGACGTCGCTCGGAAAGGCCATCGCGGCATTCCTTCCGGAGCCTCGCCAAGACCTGTTCGCAGAGGATGCGCTCAAGGCGATGACGATCAAGACTCTCACCAGTGCGAAGGCGCTGCGGCGTCAAATGGACGACGTGCGGCTGCGCGGCTATGCGATCGAGATGGGAGAGAACGAGGACGGTCAGATGTGCATCGGCGTTCCGTTTCTCGACAGCGCAGGCTACCCGATCGCCGCGATGAGCCTTTCGGCGCCTGAGCGGCGCATGAAGCCGGAAGTAACCGTCCATGCGGTGGAGGCTTTGAAATCCGCCGCTCGGAGGATCTCGATCAAGCTAGGTGCGCGCTACGAGGACGGTTCGGTTGGCACGTCTGAGCGCGCCCTTTCGTGAGCGCGGAGATGTCCATGCCGGTTGTTCCGTAAGGCGAAACTGCCTATCCTTGACACGAAATTTTCCGATTACTAGCGTGACTTAGCGTTAAGTAGAAGATGGCTTGAACGCAGCATAGGTAAGATCGCGGGTTCTACTTGGGGGGACGTTGATGATACAAGCAGGCAGGCGACGGTTTTGGTCGAGAACTCGCTCCGGCGTCCCTGTGGGAGTATCGGCATGAGGATCGCGCTCATCCACGTTTCGCAGGAAACCAACGATTTCAATCCGGTTCTGACAACGCTGCGGGACTACGAGGCATTCGGAATATTCGAGGGCAGCGACATTCTCGAAAAGCTCCGCGAACATGGGCAGATCGGCGGGCACCTGCAGGCGGTGCAGGAATCCGGGCTCGAAATCGAAACCATTCCCATCATTCGCGGCCTCGCGGTCGCAGGCGGCCGGATCACGCGGGAGGCCTTCGACTTTTTTGCCGACCGCATCAAAGCCGGGCTCGAAGCAGCGGGACCCATCGACGGGCTGGCGCTACAACTCCACGGCGCCTGCGCGGCCGAGGGGATCGACGACGTGGAAGGCGCACAGGTCGAGCTGTGCCGGTCCATCCTGGGCGATCGCATTCCCATCGTGCTTGGCCTCGATCATCACGCCAACGTCACGCAAAAAATCATCGACAACAGCACGGCGATTGTCGGTCACCGCACGCAGCCCCACGATCCTTTCGACACGGGCAAGATCGGGACCGAGCTTCTGCTCAAGATCCTGACGCAAGGCGCGAAGCCCGTGATGGCGTGGCGCAAGATTCCGCTTCTGTCGCATCAGGAGCAGTTCCTGACATCGGGCGGCCCGATGAAAGCGTGGTTCGACCGCGCACGAAGCATGGAAAAGGACCCGCGCGTCCTGCAGGCCTCTAACTATCCCATGCAGCCGTGGCTCGACGTCGCCGAAGGAGGCTGGTCGACGATCGTGGTCACCGACAACGATCGTGCCCTTGCAGAAAAACTCGCCGATGAGCTTTCGGATCTCGTCTGGTCGCTTCGCGACGATTTCCAGATCAAGGATGCGGTGCCGATCGATGACGCCGTTCGGATGGCCGATGCGGCGAAGGCGGGAATTGTCGTGCTCAGCGACACCGGCGATACGGTTTTCGGAGGTTCCTCGGGCGACAGCAACCTGATCCTTGAATCCATTCTGCGGCTGGGAATCAAAAGCCGCGCCCTGATCCCGATGATCTCGCCGGAAGCCGTTGCGATCCTTGTCGAAGCCGGGGAGGGCGCTGAGGTGACTTTGCCGCTCGGCGGCAGCGCCGCGACGGCATTCTTCAAGCCGCTGCAGGTCACCGGCACCGTACGCAAGATCGGCGGCGGTGTCGTCGAACTCGACTACAACCATCAAAGCTTCATCGACATGGGACGCACGGTAGTGTTCGATGTCGGCCCGGTCACCATGCTGATCAGCGAATTGCGCGGCATCGCCGGCAATGTGCCGGGCGTCTACCGGGCGTTCGGGATCGAGCCTACGGATTATAAGATCGCGGTTCTGAAAACTGCTTCGAATTTCCAGTATTTCGCGCCGCTCACCTCTCAGTTGATCCGAGTCGATACGCGCGGACCCGGCCAATCGGACGTTTTCACGCTTCCGTGGAAACGCATTCCGCGACCGGTTTATCCCCTCGATCCCGTTGAGGATTGGCGGGAGGTGGCCCGGGCCAACGCTGCCCGTTCCATGGAGAAGAAAAACGTAGCGTGATCGATCCGCCATAACGCCATTCGAGCAGGAGTGCAGTCACATGAGATTCGGTTTTCCACACCCATCCCGGCGTCTGCTGCTTCTCGCGGCGGCAACGTTCTTCGCGGCAGGCAGCGTCGCTCCTCTTGGCTCGGCCCAAGCGGCCGATCTCAAAGGAGGTCGGCTCAGAGTCGCGGTCCTGATCGACATGACCAATTTCGACCCGATGCAATTCTCGACCAATAACTTTCCGCTGATCAAGAATCTCTATGACAGCCTGATTGAATACACGCCGGATGGTAAGACCGTTCCCAGCCTTGCCACCGAGTGGAAGATCGCCCCCGACAACAAGTCAGTGACGGTCACGCTCCGCAAGGGTGTCAAATTTCACAGTGGAACCCCCTTCAACGCGGAAGCGGTCGCGGGGACGCTCAAGAAGGCTGCCGACCCGCAGAAGGGCAAGAATCTCTACGCCACCATGTCGTTCGTCAAGGATTGGAAAGTCGACGACGAGTCCACCATCACGCTGAACTTCAACGCCCCGGCGCCGGAGCGCCAGATCACGGACCTGCTTCAATTTCTCTGCCCGATAGACCCTGCGGGAATCGACACCGTCGAAACGAAACCCGCGGGAACCGGGGCCTATACGTTGGGCGAGCGCGTGGTCGGGCAGCGCATCCGGCTCGTGGCCAACACCAATTACTGGCGTGAGAAGGAGCCAATTTCCAACGAGGTGGTTCTGACGATCTTCAGTGAAGATGGAGCAGCGACCGCCGCGCTCGAATCCGGCGCCACCGATATCATCTACGGGGGGACGGCCAGAAGCGCCGTGCGCCTCAAGGATGCGGGCTACCAGGTCATTCAAGGGCCTGGACCGCTCGTCCAGGTCTTCCGCATCAACTCGACTCGCGGTCCGTTCCGCAATGCGAAGTTCCGCCAGGCCTTTAACTACCTAATGGATAGGAAAGGTATTCTGAAAATCGGATACGCTAATCTCGGAGAAGTGGTGGCCTTGCCGTGGGCGCCGGCGGGCCCTGCCTTCGACGCCACATACAATGAAAAATACGCGTTCAACATCGACAAGGCGAAGGAGTTGCTCGCGGCCTCCGGTCTCTCCGCCGCAGAGATGTCCGACTGGAAACTTCTGACCAACGGAACCGACGAGTCGGCTGTCGCCATCAGCCAGGTGGTTCAGGGATCCCTCGCGAAAGCCGGGATCAATATCCAGTTGGACGTGCTCCAAGGGGCGGAGTTCGTCGATGCGCTGCTCAAGGGGCGGTTCGATGCGGTTTTTGGCGCCGTCGGCAACATTCAGAAATTCCCGACCCGCGTGGCCACGAACAGCATCTACCGGACAGCCAACAACCCGATCCTCGGAACGCCGCATCCGCATCCCGAATATGTTGCCGCCATCGACCGCGTCAACGCTGCGTCCGGACCCGGCGCCGACGTGAAAGGCGCTTACGATAACCTTAACAAAGTCATGGTGGAGGCGGCCTTCGCCATTCCGACCAATTCCTACGACACCGGGTTGATTGTGGCGGCAAAGAATGTCGGCGGGTTCACCCTCGACATCGACAACCTGTTGGTCGCGCGAACGATCGGGTTCAAACCTTGAGGGGCGCCAATAAAGCGCACCGCCATGGTGCATCCGCATGACCGGACCGGTCCTCTCCGTACGCGGATTGGAGGTCGCCTTCGGGGGAGGCGACAACCCGGTGCCGGTTGTGCGCGGCATCGATTTCGACGTCTACGCTAACGAAGTTCTCTGCATCGTCGGGGAATCGGGATCCGGCAAGAGTGTTACGGCGCTGGCGATCTCCGGCCTCCTTCCTGCAACCGCTCGGGTCCGCGGCTCGATTGTTCTTGGCGGAACCGAGGTTATCGGCGCCGATCCCGAGTCGCTCCGGAACATGCGGGGAGAAGAGGTCGGGTTCATTTTCCAGGACCCGACCACCACCCTCAATCCGGTCCTGCCGGTTGGACGCCAGGTCACCGAGGGACAGGTCGCTCACGGCAGGCTTGCGGCAAGCGACGCACCCGAGCGCGCAGTCGCGCTCCTGCGCGAGGTCGACATCGCAGATCCGGTTGGCCGGGCCAAGCAATATCCGCACCAATTCTCAGGCGGGATGAGGCAGCGCGCGGTCATTGCGATGGCGATGGCCGGACAACCCAAACTCATTCTCGCGGACGAACCCACGACGGCGCTCGACGTCACTGTGCAGGCGCAAGTCTTGTCGGTGCTCGCGAGGCGCCAGGCTGAAACGGGCGCGGCGGTGATCCTCATCACGCACGACCTCGGCGTCGTCGCAGAAGTCGCGCACCGCGTAGCCGTCATGTATGGCGGCCGCATCGTCGAGACCGGACCGGTCGAGGAGATCTTTGCAAATCCCCGCCATCCCTACACCGCGGCGTTGCTGCAGAGCATTCCGCGCGTCGATACCGGCGACAAACGGCTTGATCCCATTCCGGGTCAGCCGCCAATTCCGAGCGAACTCCCGAGCGGCTGCGCGTTCCATCCCCGCTGTCCGATCGGTCACGACCGGGTTCTCTGCCATATCGAGGATCCTGCCTTGCGGCGTGTCGGCGAGGCGCAATCGTCGGCGTGTCACTATGCCGAGGAAACCCGCGCGTTCGTGCTCTCGGCAGAGCCGCGTCGTGAAATAGCTCAGGCCGAGATCACGAGGGAGCCGCTGCTGGTGATTGACCGGCTGCAGGTGCATTTCCCCGTCAAGGCGGGCATCCTCAAACGGACGGTGGGCTGGGTGAGGGCGGTCGATGGCGTCAGCCTGACGGTGAATGCCGGCGAGACGGTCAGCCTCGTGGGCGAATCCGGCTGCGGCAAGACAACCACCGGCCGCGCCGTCATGGGACTCATCAAGGCTACCGGCGGCGACATCCGGTTCGACGGGCAATCGATCAGAAACCTGGGCCGGTCCGGTTTGCGCCGGGCGCGCCGTCAGATGCAATACGTCTTTCAGGATCCTTATTCGTCTCTGAACCCGGTGCTGAGTGTCGGCGAGATCGTTGCCGAGCCCCTGCGCATCCACGGCATCTACGACGAGATGGGCGGCGATGCGCGAATTGCCGAATTGTTCGACATGGTCGGGTTGTCGCGCACGATGCTGGGACGTTACCCGCGCGAGTTTTCCGGCGGACAGAAACAGCGCATCGGCATTGCGAGGGCACTGTCGCTACAACCCCGCCTGCTCATCCTCGACGAGCCCGTCGCCGCGCTCGACGTGTCGATCCAGGCGCAGATCATCAACCTGTTGCAGGACCTCCAGCGCGAACTCGGCCTCTCCTACCTGTTCATCGCCCATAACCTTTCGGTCGTCCGTCACATCTCGGATCGTGTCGCTGTGATGTATCTCGGGCGGATCATCGAGGAGAGCACCCGGGACGGATTGTACGGGCTTCCGACCCATCCCTACACACAGAGCCTTCTGTCGGCCGCACCGGTTCCCGATCCGGTCATCCAGCGCAGCCGTCGCCGCATCGTGCTGCAAGGAGAGATCCCGAACCCGGCCTCGCCACCCTCCGGCTGCACGTTCCACCCGCGCTGCTTCCGCGCGACGGCGCGCTGCGCCCAGGAAATTCCAGCCTTCGAGCCGTATCCCGGAACGCCGACGCATGTCGCCTGCCACCATGCGGGGCCGCTCGTTGAATCCGGTTCGCAAATACTCGGTGCCTCGACCGGATTTCGTTCGATGGAGGCCGCGTCATGAGCAGATTGAAACGCATCGCATCCGTCGCACGCCGGCTCATGGCGCGAAAAGGCGCGCTTCTCAGCGTGGTGTTTCTCACGGCGATCTCGGGCGCTGCCATCTTCGCCGATTTTCTGCCGCTCGACGCCTTTTCGCAGGACCTCGTCAGCGCTCTCGAGCCGCCGTCCGCCGCCCATTGGTTCGGCACGGACGAACTCGGACGCGATATCATGTCCCGTGCCATTTATGGCGCCAGAACCTCGCTTCTGACGGCCGCGGGGGCGGTCGGAATCGCGGCTGCGATCGGCATTCCGATTGGACTCGTGGCGGGGTTCTTCGGGGGGTGGCGGGACGCGGTGCTGATGCGCGCCGTGGACGTGCTTCTCGCCTTGCCCGGCATTCTCTTCGCCATGGCGATGATCGCGGTCATCGGCAGAAGTCAGGCGGCGGCGCTGATCGCCGTCGGCGTCACGGGGATTCCCAGCTTTGCACGTGTCACGCGCGCGCAGGTTCTTTCATTGCGAAAACGTGATTTCGTCACTGCCGTCGAAGCATTCGGTGGAACTTCCACCTACAACATGTTCCGCACCATCCTGCCCAATTCGTGGAGCCCGATTTTCGTACAGGTGGTGGTGCTCGCCTCAGTGGCGATACTGCTCGAGGCGGCGCTGGCGTTTCTCGGCGTCGGCATTCCGCCGCCGACCCCGAGCTGGGGCGAGATGCTTCGCACCGGCAAGTCGTTTCTGCACGAAGCGCCGTATTACGCCGTGCTCCCGGGCCTAGTGCTGACGCTGACGATCCTGTCGTTCGACTCGATCGGGCGAGCGCTCACCGGCCTTCTCGAAGGCGGGCACGACGTCGTCGTCGAACTCAAGGTCGAGAGAGCAAAGCCATGATCGGTTATGTGCTTCGCAGGATCATGCAACTCCTTCCCGTGCTGCTTATCGCGTCATTGTGCATCTGGGCGATGATCTACGCCGTGCCGGGCGGTCCTGTGGGTGTCATCGTCGGCGAGAACGCCACCCAGGAGCAGATCGACGCCGCCACCAAGCAACTCGGCCTCGATCGGCCCGTTCTGGTGCAATATGGCGCGTGGCTCGGCGGTGCGCTGCGGGGCGATCTCGGCGTTTCCATTCACAGCCGCGAGCCGGTGCTGGATCTGATCGCCCAGCGATTGCCGGCGACGCTCCAGCTCGCGGTCGCCTCGACGTTGATCGCCCTCCTGCTGGGAATTCCTGTCGCAATGACCAGTGCGTTGTTCCCGAATTCCTGGCTCGACCGGATTCTCAGCGGCTGGAGCGCGCTGGCGCTCGGCGTTCCCACCTTCTGGCTTGGAATTCTGCTCATCCTTCTCTTCGCGGTCGAACTCCGATGGCTGCCGTCCGCGTCGGGCTATGTTCCGTTCTGGGAATCGCCATTTCAAATGCTGAGAAACATCGCGCTGCCCGCGCTGACGCTCGGCGTCTACGTGTCGGGAATTCTTGCGCGCTTCCTGCGCGCATCGCTGGTTGCCGAATTGCAGGCGGATTACGTACGCACCGCGCGCTCGAAAGGCCTTCGCGAGCGCGACATCGTTGGCGGCCATGTTCTGCGGAACGCGCTCCTTCCGTTCGTCACCATCGTGGGTCTGATGATGGCGAATTTCATCGGCGGGACGGTGGTGACCGAGGCGGTCTTCACCTATCCGGGATTGGGGCGCCTGCTGATCACCGCCATCAGCACGCGCGACTACCCGCTTATCCAAGGCTGCATTCTGGTCATTCTGGTCATCTATGTGGCCATCAACATGGTCGTCGATGTGCTCTACGCCTACATCGATCCCCGCATTGAATACGCCTGATCGAGGGAAGCCCATGACGCTATTGACGCCGTCTCGCCCGGCCGAGATGTTCGACCTCACAGGCCAGGTCGCGCTGGTCACCGGCGCATCCCGTGGCCTCGGATGGGCCATCGCGCAAGTCCTTGCAGGCGCTGGCGCGACGGTGGTCCTGAACGGCCGGGAAGAAGCGACCCTGTCGCCCCGACGAGACGCACTGCGGGCGAGCGGGCTTTCAGCTGATATCGCGCCCTTTGACGTACGTGACGCCAATGCGGTGGTATCCGCCGTCGATCAAATCTCCGCGCGCCACGGTCGGCTCGACATCCTGTTGAGCAACGCCGGATCGATCGTGCGCAAGCCGCTGGTCGAACAGAGCGAAGAGGATTGGCGCGACGTCATCGATGCGGACCTCACCGCAGGCTGGCGCCTCGCCCGCGAGGCCGCGCCGCTCATGTCGAGGGCAGGTTATGGCCGTATGATCTTCATCTCCTCGGTGATGGGGTCGGTCGCACGACCCGGCGTCACGGGTTACGTGGCGGCGAAGACCGGGCTTCATGGGCTCGTTCGCGCGCTTGCAGTCGAACTCGCGCCCAACGGCATCACCGTGAACGCGTTGGCTCCCGGTTATTTTCCCACCGAGGGCAACGTCGGCCTGCGGCAGAGCGATCCCGACTTCGAGCCGAGGATTTCCGCACGCACGCCCATGGGTCGCTGGGGCGATCCAAAGGAACTCGGAGCCGCGGCCCTCTATCTAGCGTCACGCGCCGCCGGTTTCACGACCGGCAGCGTGTTGACGGTTGATGGTGGATTAACTGCCGCCATCTGACGCGCCGCCATTGTACTCGACGGGACATCAGCATGAACGTGAGACCGGGCGCGCCCGAAAGCAAAACGATTTCCGCGGACCGGCTGCGCGAGGTCGTGAATTCGATCTTTCAATCCGCCGGATCTTTCCCTCGTGAGGCGGATCTCATCGCCCGGCATCTGGTGGAAGCAAATCTGCGCGGGCACGATTCCCATGGGGTCGGAGTCATTCCGGGTTATGTCCGCAGCGCCCGCGACGGCGACCTTGTGCTCAACCAATCGCTTTCGGTCGCGCTCGACCTTGGCGGCCTGCTGCTTTGCGAAGCGGGACAAGGTGCCGGGCAAGCGATGGCACATGACGCCATGGTGCTGGGAATTGCACGGGCGCGGGACCTCGGAACCTGCATCGTGAGCCTGCGCGACAGCCATCATATCGGCCGCATCGGACATTGGGCCGAGCAATGCGCCGAGGCCGGCCTCGTGTCGATCCACTTCGTCAACGTCGTGAGCGAGCCATCGGTAGCACCTTTCGGCGGAACGATGCCGCGGTTGGGAACCAACCCCTTCGCGGCCGGCTTTCCGCGCCCCGAGGGCCCGCCGATCGTCGTCGACTTTGCCACCAGTAGATGGGCTGTCGGCAAGGTTCGCGTCGCATTCAACAAAGGCGAAGAGGTACCGCCGGGAACACTCCTCGACGCCGCCGGACAACCGACGCTGGACGCTTCAGCGTTGTTCGGCGTTCCTTCGGGCGCACTCGTGGGCTTCGGGGAGCACAAGGGGTTCGGCCTGTCGCTGGCTTGCGAATTGCTCGCCGGTGCATTGCCGGGCGCCAAAACACAGACGGGCCCGCGAAGCAGCCCGGCGACCTTCAACTCGATGTTCTCGGTGATCGTCTCGCCCGAAAGGTTGGGCACGGCCGGACCCTTCAAGGAACGGCTGGAAGCGGTATTGGATTGGCTCCGTTCTGAAAACGGCAACGGAACCGCCTCGATTCTCGTGCCCGGGGAGCCGGAACTCGCCACGCGCGAACGACGTCTACGGGAGGGCATCCCGGTCGATGCGGAGACTTTGCGGCAGCTCTCCATCGCGGCGGAGGAGGCGGGCTCGCCCGAGAGGCCATAGCATCGCTTGACCCACGCGGGTCTCGACACAGTTTCCTCTCCACGATTTCCAGCGAGAGCGGATGACCATGGCGTCGCCTATCGTAATCGCGGTCGCGATCACCGGATCAGTCCCGCGCAAGCGAGACAATCCCGCCGTGCCGATTACAGTCGACGAGCAGATCGAGTTCGACGCGGGCCGCCTATGAGGCGGGCGCGAGCCTCGTCCACATCCACGTACGAAACGACGACGAGACGTCCTCGTCGAATCCTGAGCGGTTTGCTGCTGTGCAGGCGGGTATCCGCAAGGCTTGTCCGGGGATGATCGTTCAGTTCTCGACCGGAGGGCGCGGGCGTGACCAGGGGCAGCGCGGAAGCTCGCTTCACCTACGTCCCGATATGGCGTCCCTCTCGACCGGGTCGGTGAATTTTCCGACGATCATCTACGAAAATCACACCAGCCTGGTGGAAAACCTCGCGCTTCAGATGCGCGAGTTCGGCATCAGGCCTGAAATCGAGATCTTCGACCTTTCCCACATCCATGCGGCGCGAAGATTGCTGGACGAAGGCCTGATCGACGAGAGTCCGCACGTGCAATTCGTCCTGGGTGTCAAGAACGCGCTGCCCGCGGAGGAACGTCTGCTCGATATCCTTCTGTCGGAGACCCGACGGCTGCTGCCCGAAGCAACCTGGACGGCGGCGGGGATCGGCCGGTTTCAGGTTCAGGTGATGGAATGGGCGTTGGCCCGAACCGCCGATGCGGTCCGCACCGGGCTGGAAGATAACATCAGGATCACCAAGGATCGTCTCGCGGCCAGCAACGCGGAACTGGTCGAACTGGCGGTAATGGCCGTGGAACGACATGGCCGCCGAGCCGCAACGCCTTCGGAAGCCCGCCAAATGCTGGGGTTGCGGAACTCCCGCTGACGGGCTGTTCAGGCCCGCTTGAGACGTCTCTTATTCGCTCGGACGTGCTTCCGATATCCCCTGACAACCTTGGCGGGCGTCCCTCCGCTCGCCATGGTGATGGCAGCCTCGGTAGCGGCGAAGACCTTCTCGGAAATCATGCGGGTGTTTTCCGCGTTTGTCCCACGGCCGGTCGCCAGCATCGTCATGCGGGTCATGATCACGGAGGAGGATTCCAACGCAAGCATCGACATATCTGTGGCAAGCTTCATCCAGGCGATCATAGGAAGGCTGTCCGATCTGGCGGTCTTTGAAGCGCCACTGCTTGTAGGGCCGACTTGAAGGAGGTTTCGACGGCGACTCGCAGTATACACTGAAACAAGGTTCATCCGCACGTTTTTGCGGATGTCACCTTCGTCGCACCTTCGTCGCACGTTTACGCCATCATTCCTGCACAGGAACCCACAGCATTTATTCCTGCCAACTTGGCTGTAAGCTCTTGTTCAACATTGCGGATCTAGATCCATCGCATTGCCTCAAGGACGATTGCGATGCCCGATACCGACGATAAATCCGAGAACCGCGTTCTGCGGATCATCTATCTCACGCAGGTCATTTTCTTCGCCATTGGGATCTGGAACTACACGCATTGATCGTGTGGCGAGACGTGTCCGCTATTCGCTTGGGAACAGTGACGAATACGGAGCAGCTTCCGCCAGCACGCGGGCATAGGATTTCCGCTCCTGAAGGCGGTCGAGATAGGCAGCCACGTTGGTGTGCTGACCGAAAGGCTGCACCTTCGCCGCATAGAAGAGAGCTGGGGCAGCGGCGCAGTCCGCCAAGGTGAAGGAAGGGCCGACCGCCCAGGTTCTGGCACTCATCCGGTCGTCGATCATGCCATAGGCGGTCGTCAGCAACCTTCTGGCCGCGTCTACTCCGAAGGAATCCTTCTTCTCCGCGGGCCGAAGCCTGTCGCCCACGATCTTCTGCATCGGCTCGTGTACGTAGAGATCGAAGTATCGATCCCAAAAGCGCGTCTCGATTGCGAGCTCCGGATCGTCAGGAATCAACCGGGACGGCCCGGGATAATACTGCGTCAGATATTCGACGATGATGCTCGATTCCGGAATCGTCTGCTGCCTCGCATGATCGCGCAGCACCGGAAATTTTGTGATCGGCCAGAGCTTATTGAGCCCTGCTCGCGAGGCGTCATCTCCGAGATCCACTACGTGGCGCTCGAACGGCGTGTCGTTCTCGTAGAAAGCGATCAGGGCTTTCTGACAGAACGACGCAAAGGGATGGAAGTAGAGTTCGAGTGCCATGATACCAATCCTTTCCTCGTGCGCGAAAAACGCCCAACGCCTCAGATCCCGGCCGGATAAGGCGCCAGCCGGCCGCCGGCCATGGGCTCTTTGACTCCTGTCGTTCGTGGGAAGCTGATTGGCAGCCCTCGCAGCGTGCGAACCGCCAGGAAGGCGAAGCACTCGGCCTCCACCGCATCTCCGCGCCAACCAACAGCCTCGGCGAGGACGGGTTCGACCTTCGCACGCTCACGAATGGCTGCCACCAGCGTCGGATTGCGTCGGCCCCCACCGCAAAGAATGAGCCGCTCCGGCCGCGTCGGCAGAATGTCGAGGGCCTTCCCGACCGCCCCGGCGGTGAAGGCCGTCAGGGTCGCGGCGCCGTCTTCGGCACTCAGGCCCTCGGCCATGGCGGCGGTGAAATCGTTGCGGTCCAGCGATTTCGGAGATGGCGCCGAAAGATACGGATGGGTGAGCAGGCGCGCCAACCGCTCTTCATGCACCTTGCCCTTCGCCCCCAATACTCCGTCCCGGTCCATGTCGCCGAGGCCGTGCTGGCGAACCCAGTCGTTCAGCGGCGCATTCGCGGGACCGGTGTCGAAGGCCACCATGGCGTCACCGTCCCACCATGTGATGTTGCTGACGCCGCCAAGATTGAGAACCGCCGCCTTGCGGTCGCTCCCGAGCCGGCGGAGCAGAGCGACATGGTAGCTCGCCGCCAGCGGAGCTCCCTGGCCGCCCGCCGCCATGTCGGCGGTCCGAAAATCGTACGCCACGTTCGTGCCCACGAGACGCGCCATGAGCGCGCCATCGCCAAGCTGCCTTGTTTGGCCAAGGCGCGCGGGTGTGGGCGCGCGGTGCAGCATCGTCTGGCCGTGAAAGCCGACAACGCCGATATCGGAGGGTTTCAGGGCGTTCTTCGACAGAAAGGCGCTGACGGCTGCGGATTGCGCGCGTGTCAGTGCATCTTCGGCCTCGGCGAAGATCGGAGGCTCCGCACCCTCGAAGGCCCAGGTCCTCGCGGTTTCCATCGAGCGACGGAGCAAAGGCCCGAGCTCCGGCGGATAGGGAGACAGCGTCCAGGGTCCGAATTCCTGGATCTCCTCACCGTCGGTCCGGATGAGCGCGATGTCGATGTTACCGTCGAGAACGGTGCCGGTCATGAGGCCGAGCGCCCAGACAGGTTCCATGTGCTGATTCTCCGGTTTATGGCGCCTATCATCCGTATGCCCCAGTCAACCCGATCCGGGCAAATCCCAACGGCATCTTGTGCTCTTTATTGTGTCAGCCTAGCCTTGCCTCCTCTGGACATTTGACGCGCTGAAAAGAAGTCGAAAGCCTGCAGGGAGGTATGGGTGTGACAGCCGCAATCCGCAGAGCACGACCCGTTCCGGCCACCAAAACGGGCCCTGCCGTCGCATTGGACGAGGGTCTCGACGGGTTGCAGGCTGCCTCTTCGGGAGGTCTCACCCGGTGACCCTCATCCTCGACAACGTCAGCAAGAAGGTCGGCGCCGAAACCTGGATCCGCGATGTTTCGCTGAGCCTCGAGCGTGGTTCTCTGAATGTCCTGTTAGGCCCGACACTGGCCGGGAAAACCTCGCTCATGCGCCTGATGGCCGGGCTGGATGTGCCAAATGCGGGGCGCGTGTTGGTCGAGGGAAAGGACGTCACGGGGTTGCCGGTGCAGCGCCGCAGCGTCGCCATGGTCTATCAGCAATTCATCAATTATCCGTCCTTGAGCGTCTACGAAAACATCGCGTCCCCGCTCCGGGTCGCACGGCTTCCCGCAGGTGAAATCGAAAGCCGGGTGCGAGAGGCCGCCCGCCTGTTGAAGCTAGAGCCCTATCTCGATCGCCGGCCCCTCAATCTGTCGGGCGGGCAGCAGCAGCGCACCGCGATCGCCCGCGCGTTGGTCAAGCGGGCCGATCTCGTGCTCCTCGATGAGCCGCTCGCGAACCTCGATTACAAGCTGCGAGAGGAGCTGCGGGAAGAGCTTCCGCGAGTTTTCGCAGCGTCAGGCGGCATCTTCGTCTACGCGACCACGGAGCCCACGGAAGCCCTGCTGCTCGGCGGCAACACCGCGACCTTGTCGCTGGGAGAGCTGACGCAGTTCGGTCCAACGCCCCGCGTCTATCGCCAGCCGCACGATCTCATCACCGCGCAGGTGTTTTCCGATCCGCCGTTGAACCTCCTGACGGCGCGCAAAACCGGCGACGTCGTCAGTCTCAGCACCGGCGGCGAGGCGCGGGCAGGCGGTGCATTCGCGGTCGTGGCGGATGGGGAATATCACGTCGGTTTCCGAGCCCACCACCTCAGTCTCGAACCCCGTGGAAGCGACGTGCTGACGATCCCCGCGACAGTCTCGGTGTCCGAAATCACCGGATCCGAGACCTATCTCCACGTGGATGCGGCGGAACGCCGTTTCGTCGCCCTGGTGCCCGGGGTGAAACGGCTGGAGCCGGGGGCGTCGGTGACGCTCTATCTCGACGCCGGGGACGTTTTTCTGTTCGACTCCGCCAATCGGCTCGTGGCGGCCGATTTCGCCGAAGCGGCGTGAGGGCGACATGGCACGCATCACCCTCGATCATCTCGCGCACGCCTACGGCGCCGACCCGAAGGGCCCTCAGGATTATGCCCTGAAGGAGATCGACCATGTCTGGGAACAGGGCGGCGCCTACGCGCTTCTCGGACCATCCGGCTGCGGCAAGACCACGCTTCTCAACATCATCTCGGGGCTCGTCCGCCCGAGCCGGGGCCGCATCCTGTTCGACGAACGGGATGTGACCGATCTTCCGACGGAAGCCCGCAACATCGCGCAAGTGTTCCAGTTCCCGGTCGTCTACGACACCATGACGGTGCGCGAGAACCTGGCGTTCCCTCTGAAGAACCGCCATGTGGCAATCGACAAGAGCGCGGCCCGCGTCGAGGAGATCGCCCGCCTTCTCGATCTCTCGCGCGTGCTTGATCGAAAGGCTCGCAACCTCACAGCCGACATGAAACAGAAGATCTCTCTCGGGCGGGGACTTGTGCGGTCCGACGTGGCGGCGATCCTGTTCGACGAGCCGCTGACGGTCATCGACCCGCATCTCAAATGGCAACTTCGCTCGACATTGAAGGAAATCCACCGGCTTCTCGACCTCACAATGATTTACGTCACCCATGACCAAACGGAGGCGCTCACTTTCGCCGACAAGGTCGTGGTCATGCATGACGGAGCTGTGGTCCAGACCGGCACGCCGGAGGAATTGTTCGAGCGCCCGGCTCATACCTTCGTGGGCCATTTCATCGGCTCGCCCGGCATGAACGTGCTGCCGTGCCGCGTCGATGGCGGCACCGCCTTTATCGAGAACGAAGCCGTCAAGTTGCTTCGCACCTATCCAGCTCTGCCACACGGCCAGCGCATCGAGCTCGGCATCCGACCGGAATTCGTGCAGCTGCAACCGAAGGGGTTCGGGTTTCCGGTCACGGTGCGGCGCATCGACGATATCGGCCGGGCCCGCATCGCCCGGGTCGAGATGGCAGGGCTGGCAATGTCGGCGAGCGTTCCCGGACAACGTGTCGATCTCGGGCAGCGAGGCGGCTTTGTTTATCGATACGCGGCACGTTCACATCTATGCGGACGGACATCTGGTGACGGGCGACGCCATGAGGCCCTCGGCATGAAACCCATCAACAACCGCGCCTGGTTCCTGGTCCTGCCGGTTTTCGCCATCGTGGCGTTTTCCGCGATCCTTCCCATCATGACCGTGGTGAATTATTCGGTTCAGGACACCTTCGGCAACAACCAGTTCTTCTGGAACGGCGTCGGCTGGTTTCAGGATCTTCTCGACCCGTCGAAGGAGCTGGGCGGACGGTTTTTCGAGGCGCTGTGGCGCAACCTCTTGTTCTCCGCGATCATCCTTGCGATCGAGGTGCCGCTGGGAATCGCGGTGGCACTCGCCATGCCGCGCGAAGGTTGGAAGGTTGCGGCCTGCCTGGTGCTGATGGCGCTTCCGCTGCTCATCCCGTGGAACGTGGTCGGCACGATCTGGCAGATTTTCGCGCGCGGCGATATCGGCCTCCTCGGCTGGAGCGTCAACCACCTCGGCATCGACTATAACTATACGGGTCACGTGCTGGATGCGTGGATCACCATCATCGCCATGGATGTGTGGCACTGGACGAGCCTGGTGGCGCTGCTCTGCTATGCGGGGCTGAAATCCATTCCTGACGCCTATTATCAGGCGGCGCGCATCGACGGCGCATCGCGGTGGGCTGTGTTTCGCACCATTCAGCTGCCGAAAATGCGCCGGGTCCTGCTCATCGCGGTGCTGCTGCGGTTCATGGATTCGTTCATGATCTACACGGAACCCTTTGTTCTCACAGGGGGAGGGCCGGGCAATGCGACGACCTTCGTGTCCATCGATCTGGTCAAGCTCGCGCTCGGCCAGTTCGACCTCGGCAAAGCCGCCGCCATGTCCATCGTCTATAACCTGATCATCCTCGCGGTTTGCTGGATCTTCTACACGGTCATGACCAACGCCGACCGCGAAAGGATCGACGCATGAGCGATAGCGCCGTCCTGGACGGAACACGCAGCGCCACGGCTCAGCCGGCGAAAGTCAACCGCGCGCTCGCGGGCTCCTGGATCAGCGGCAGTGCCGTCGGGATGGTGCTTTACCTCTTGTTCCTGATGCTGCCGATCTACTGGCTGATCAATATGAGCCTCAAAACCAACACCGAAATCTCCACCACCATGACCCTGTGGCCGCGGGAGATCACGTTCGAGCATTATCGCAAGATCTTCACCGATCCGAGTTGGTATGGCGGCTACATCAATTCGCTGACCTACGTCGCCATCAACACCATTCTGTCGATCACCCTCGCGCTTCCCGCCGCTTACGCGTTTTCGCGTTATCGCTTCGTGGGGGACAAGCACCTCTTCTTCTGGCTGCTCTCGAACCGCATGGCGCCGGCCGCGGTTTTCGCGCTTCCGTTCTTCAATCTCTACTCCGCAATCGGCCTTTTCGACACGCCCTGGGCGGTGGCGCTTGCGCATTGCCTGTTCAACGTGCCGCTGGCGGTGTGGATTCTCGAAGGGTTCATGTCGGGCGTGCCGCGCGAGATCGACGAGACGGCCGCCATCGACGGCTATTCGTTTGGGCGCTTCTTCGTGAAGATTTTCATGCCGCTCATCGCCAGCGGCATCGGCGTCGCGGCGTTCTTCTGCTTCATGTTCTCGTGGGTCGAGCTTCTGCTGGCCCGCACGCTGACCAGCGTCAACGCCAAGCCGATCGCCGCAACCATGACGCGAACGGTTTCGGCCGCCGGTATGGATTGGGGGTTGCTCGCAGCCGCTGGGGTGCTGACCATCGTGCCCGGCGCGCTCGTGATCTGGTTTGTCCGCAACTACATCGCCAAAGGATTCGCGCTCGGGCGCGTGTAAGGATTGTCCAATGGACTTCTCGTGGATGGCATGGACCTGGCAGACAGCCCTGTTCTTCGGGATCGTCGGCTCGCTCTTGTTAATCATGACGGCGCTCGCGATCCTGTTTCCCGAGACGGAGCGCGTCGGAGTTCTGCGCATACCGACAACGCGGGGCGACCGGCTGTTCATTTCGCTGCTTGGCGCAGCGTTCATCAATCTCGCATGGCTCGGGCTCATGGGCCCGAATCCCGTGTGGGCCATAGGGCTCTCGCTTGCGTATGCGGCCTTCGTGTTCCGTTACGTGTAAGCGAGACCAAAGTCCCTTTGGTTCATGCGAGCCGAAGGGAAAAGACCGACAAAAGTCGGCTGGACCTGAACCGGAGGAAGACTATGAAAACGACCTCAAGGCACGTGAAACTGCTCATCTCGACCAGCGTCGTCGCCATGGCGCTCGGGACCGGCACGGCGTTTGCCGGAATGGACGAAGCCCGGAAATGGATCGATGCGGAATTCCAGCCGTCGACGCTCTCGAAAGACGAGCAGGCGAAGGAGATGGAATGGTTTGTCAATGCCGCCAAGCCGTTCGCCGGGATGGAGATCAACGTCGTCTCCGAGACCATCACGACGCACGAATATGAAGCCAAGACTCTTGCGAAAGCATTTAGCGAGATCACCGGCATCAAGCTCACCCACGACCTCATCCAAGAGGGCGACGTGGTCGAGAAGATCCAGACCCAGATGCAATCCGGCCGCAATATCTACGACGGATGGGTCAACGATTCCGATCTCATCGGCACGCACTTTCGCTACAAGCAGGCCATCGCTCTCGACGACTGGATGACGGGCGAGGGCAAGGACGTGACGTTGCCGACACTCGACGTTGCCGACTTCATCGGACGCTCGTTCACGACCGCCCCTGACGGCAAGATGTACCAGCTGCCGGATCAGCAATTCGCGAACCTCTATTGGTTCCGTTACGACTGGTTCCAGCGTCCTGACATCCGGGACAAGTTCAAGGCGAAATACGGCTACGACCTTGGCGTGCCGGTGAACTGGTCGGCTTATGAAGATATTGCTGAATTCTTCACCAACGACATCAAGGAGATCGACGGCGTCAAAGTCTACGGTCACATGGATTACGGCAAGAAGGACCCCTCGCTCGGCTGGCGGTTCACCGATGCGTGGTTGTCCATGGCGGGCAGCGGCGACAAGGGCATTCCCAATGGCAAGCCCGTCGACGAATGGGGCGTGCGAATGGAAGGCTGCCGACCCGTCGGTTCATCCATCGATCGCGGCGGCGACACCAACGGACCGGCTGCGGTCTACTCGATCACCAAATATATCGAGTGGCTGAAGAAATACGCGCCCCCGCAGGCGAACGGCATGAACTTCTCGGAATCCGGTCCGGTGCCGGCGCAGGGCAACATCGCCCAGCAGATGTTCTGGTACACGGCGTTCACCGCCGACATGGTGAAGCCCGGACTGCCCGTGATGAACAGCGACGGCAAGCCGAAATGGCGTATGGCGCCGTCCCCGCACGGTTCGTACTGGAAGGAGGGTATGAAGCTCGGCTACCAGGATGCCGGATCGTGGACGTTGCTGAAATCGACGCCGGTAGAGCGTCGCAAGGCGGCGTGGCTCTACGCTCAGTTCGTCACCTCGAAAACCGTCTCGCTGAAGAAGAGCCATATGGGCCTGACGTTCATTCGGGAAAGCGACATCTGGGACAAGAGCTTTACCGATCGCGCGCCGCAACTCGGCGGTCTGGTGGAATTCTACCGTTCGCCGGCCCGTGTGCAGTGGACGCCGACGGGCAACAACATCCCGGATTATCCGAAGATGGCGCAGCTCTGGTGGCAGAATATCGGCGATGCCTCATCGGGCTCGAAGACC
The DNA here is from genome assembly GCA_963828985.1 of uncultured Alphaproteobacteria bacterium. GTDB lineage: Bacteria > Pseudomonadota > Alphaproteobacteria > Rhizobiales > Beijerinckiaceae > Microvirga. The sequence continues at coordinate 587,480 of CAWHGT010000002.1, read as the reverse complement.
CCGCAGGCCGCCATGGACGCGCTTGCGGCCGGACAGGACGACGTTCTCGGACGGTTGGAGCGAGCCAATGTGCAGGGCGAATGCGGACCCAAACTCAACCCGAAAACTTCGGCGGAGGATTGGTACAAGAAGGCCGCGGCGGACGGCAACGTTGCGCCGCAGCGCAAGCTTGCAAACGAAAAACCAAAGGGTGAGACCATTGACTACGACACCCTGATCAAGAGCTGGCCGGCAACGCCGCCCAAGCGGAGCTGAGCGACCAAAACGATCGGGGAGGGCGCAATGCCCTTCCCGAGTAACGTCCGGTATAAAGAACGACATAGTAAGCGGGTCCGGGCGAGTGCGCTGATCAGGTGCCTTCAAAAAACAAGAATTGCCTCGCACGCGAACTTTCGCCGCATGCAAGAGAATCCTTTTCTTCGAGCCTTCGAGGCCGGGGAAGAAAGCTGCTGAATCGAAGGTTCGGTAAAAAGAACATTCTCGTTGACTCTCGGTGCTTCTTTCGTAGGCTCTGCTGACTTATTGACCGAGGGAATTATCCGATGCGCCTGACCCGTCGCCATGCATTGCTATCCGCAACCGCCTTTGCCGCCAGCGGATTTCTGCCGCGAGCATCCTTTGCACAGACGACCCCTCAACGCGGCGGCGTCTTCACTGTCCATCTCGGTTCCGAACAGCGAATTCTCAATCCAGCCCTGCGGGCTTCGACTGGCGTCTATCTGATCACCAGCAAGATCATGGAAGCGCTCGTCGATCTCGATTCCAACGGCAATCCGGCCCCCGTCCTCGCCGTCAGCTGGGATGCGGCAGAGGATGGCAAGACGATCTCGTTCAGGCTGCGCGAAGGTGTCTCCTGGCACGACGGCAAGCCGTTCACCTCCGCCGATGTGCAGTACACGGCGATCGAGATGTGGAAGAAGCATCTCAATTACGGCACGCAGCTCCAGCAATATCTCGAGGCGGTCGATACGCCGGACGCGCACACGGCTGTGTTCCGCTATTCGCGCCCGATGCCGCTCAACCTTCTTCTGCGCGCGCTGTGCGATCTCGGCTACATCGCGCCCCGTCATATTTTCGAGGGCACGAATATTCTCGAGAACCCCGCCAACACGGCGCCGATCGGGACCGGGCCGTTCAAGTTCGTATCATACGAGCGTGGCCAGTTTATCATCGCCGAGCGCAATCCCAATTACTGGCGCAAGGATTTCCCTTATCTCGACCGCATCGTCTGGCGCGTCATCACCGACAAGTCAGCGGTCGCGGCCGCGTTGGAGACCGGTCAGATCCAGCTCAGCTCTTACAACGGTCTTTCGCTGTCCGACCTCGACCGGTTGAAAAGCGACAAGCGCTTCGAGGTCTCCACTCGCGGGATCGAGGCGAACGCCTTCAACAACACCCTGGAATTCAACACGCGCCGCAAGGAACTCGCCGATGTGCGCGTGCGACGCGCCATCGCGCATGCGATCGACGTCGATTTCTTCATCGAAAATTTCCTCTACGGACAGGCAAAACCCGCAACCGGGCCCATTCCTTCATCGTCGCCGGCGTTCTACCCGGGCAATAAGCCGCCTTACACCTTCGACAAAAAGAAATCCGAGGCGTTGCTGGACGAGGCCGGTTACAAGCGCGGTGCCGATGGCAATCGGTTTACCCTTAAGATCGTGCCGATCATGAATGGCGAGGATGTTCCGCTCCTCGCAACCTTCATCCAGCAATCCCTCGGCGATATCGGCATCAAGGTGGAAATCGTGCAGCTCGACATCGCGGGCGCACTCACCACCGTGTACCGCGACTGGAACTTCGATCTCGCGACAGGCTGGCACCAATATCGTGGCGACCCGGCTGTTTCCACCACGGTCTGGTACCGCTCCGGCTCGCCCAAAGGTTCGCCCTGGACAAACCAGTTCGGCTGGCAATCCGACAAGGTCGACCAGCTCATCGATCAGGCGGCGAGCGAGACCGACCCGGCCAAACGCAAGGCGCTCTACGCGGATTGGGTGAAGGCTGTGAACGACGAGATTCCTGTCTGGATGATCACCGAGCGCAAGTTCTTCGCCGCGACCAGCAAGCAGGTCCAGAATCACCATAACGTACCGCGTTGGGATTCCGGCGATTGGCACGATACGTGGATCGCCAAATCGTAAGATCATGCGCGTTCTCCTTCTCGCCTTTCGCCGTCTTGCGGCAAGTCTGCCAACGCTTTTCGTGGTATTGGCGGGCTTGTTCCTGCTGCTCCAGCTCGCTCCTGGCGACACTGTAGACGCGCTCGTCGCCCAGATGGGCGGCGGCGACGCCACAATGATGGAAGAGCTGCGCCGTTTTTACGGGCTCGACGTTTCGGTGGCCGTCCAGCTCGGGCGTTACCTCTGGCGGCTAGTGCAGCTCGATCTCGGGTTTTCGGCGATCTACGGCAAACCGGTATCGGCGGTCATCCTCGAGCGCTTGCCGACGACGCTGTTGCTGATGGGCTCTGCTCTCAGTTTCGCCTTCGCGGGCGGAATGGCGCTAGGAGTGCTCGCGGCGAGAAAGGTCAATCGCTGGCCCGATACGCTGATCTCGACCGTCGGGCTTATCTTCTACGCCACGCCGTCATTCTGGTTCGGGCTGATGGGCATCGTGATCTTCGCGGTCAATCTCGGCTGGTTGCCGGCGGGCGGGTTCGAGGAAATCGGCGCGGGCTATATGGGCTTTCGCCGCTTCGTCGACATCGCATGGCACCTGCTGTTGCCAACCTTCACACTCGCGCTGATTTTCCTTGCCACGTATCTGCGGATCATGCGGGCCTCGATGCTGGAAGTGCTGAACCTGGAATTCGTTCGCACCGCGCGCGCGAAAGGACTGAGCCCTGGTCGTGTCGTCCGTCGTCATGTGCTCCGCAACGCGCTGCTGCCCATGGTCACGCTGATCGGCCTTCAGGCCGGTACCATGCTGGGCGGTTCGATTGTCGTGGAGAGCGTGTTCGCGCTTCCGGGGCTTGGCCGGCTCGCCTACGAATCCGTCGTTCAGCGCGATCTCAATACCCTGCTGGGCATCGTGTTCGTGTCCGCGCTTCTGGTAATAGCGGTGAATTTTATCGTCGACATTCTCTATGCGCGCCTCGATCCGCGCATCGTGTCTTGAGGTCGTGATGGAAATCATCAAGCGCCTCGCGCGGAGCCCGGCGGCTGTGGTCGGCCTGTTGCTCCTCCTGCTGGTGGTAGCGATGGCGCTGAGCGCGCCCATTGTGTTTCCGCGCGATCCGCTCAGCCTTGCCGGAAGGCCCCTGCAATGGCCCTTCGCGAATGTGCGCTTCTGGCTCGGCACGGACACAACGGGGCGAGATATCGCGGCGCAGATCTTTCATGGCGCGCGCATTTCGCTCCTTATCGGGCTTGTAGCGACCGTGCTCGCCATCACCATCGGCATCATACTTGGCGCGCTTGCGGGCTATTACGGCGGGATCGTCGACGACGTGCTGATGCGCATCACCGAAGCGTTCCAGACCCTGCCCAACTTCCTGTTGTTGCTCGTGCTCGTCGCAGTTTTCGGCTCGGACATCAAGACCGTCACGGTTGCCATCGGCCTTGTGTCCTGGCCCGCCTCCGCAAGGCTGACGCGGGCGGAGTTCCTGAGTCTGCGGAGCCGCGAATTCGTGCAGGCGTCGCGCACGCTCGGAATGCGCGATATCCAGATCATCTTCCGGGAAATCCTGCCGAATGCGCTTCCGCCGGTGATCGTCTATGCGAGCGTCATCATGGCGACGGCTATTCTTCTCGAAAGCGCATTGGCGTTCCTCAACCTGTCCGATCCGAATGTACCATCCTGGGGCAACCTCATCGGCACGGGGCGTTCGGTGCTGCGCACGCAATGGTACGTGTCGGCGATCCCCGGCGTTGTCATCCTGCTCACCGTGCTCGCGGTCTCCCTGGTGGGGCAGGGCCTCAACGATGCGCTTAACCCGAGATTGAAGCGGCGATGAGCGCGATCCTCACCATCGAACAACTCACCGTAACGCTGCCTGTGGGGGGCGACCGGCCGCATGCGCTGGAAGGTGTGTCGCTCGAACTCCATCGGAACGAAATCCTCTGCGTGGTCGGCGAAAGCGGCTCGGGCAAGTCGATGACGGCGGGTGCCATTCTGGGGCTGCTGCCCGAGGAGGTACATGCCACCTCGGGACGCATCGTGCTCGAAGGCGAGAATTTGCTGTCTTTCGACGACGAGAAGATGCGGCGGATTCGCGGTGCACGGATCGGCATGATCTTTCAGGAGCCGATGACCGCTCTCAACCCGTTGCGGACGATCGGCGACCAGATCGGCGAAATGTTCGAGACGCATACGGCGCTTCGTTCCTCCGAAATCAGAGCGCGGGTACTCGACCTTCTGCGGGACGTCCAAATCCCCGATCCGGAAGCGGCGCGCCGTGCCTATCCACATGAACTCTCCGGTGGCCAGCGCCAGCGAGCGATGATCGCCATGGCACTGGCGCTGGAACCGCAGGTGCTGATCGCCGACGAACCCACGACAGCTCTCGATGTGACGACGCAGGCGCAGATCCTGAAGCTCATCCGCGAATTGCAGCAGCGTAAGGGGACCGCGGTTCTTTTCATCACCCACGATTTCGGCGTTGTCGCCGAGATCGCCGACCGGGTGGCGGTGATGCAGAAGGGTCGCGTGGTGGAAGAGGGTCCGGCGATCGATCTTTTGAACACTCCGCGGCATCCCTATACGCGCGCTCTGATTGCCGCCGTGCCGCCGCTCTTGCCGCCGCCCGCGCAAAGAACTGGCAGCGACATCATCCTGCGTATCGAGCACGTATCGAAGACGTATCGGAAAGGCGGTTTGCTGGCGCGTCACCGCCGCGTCACTCATGCGGTCAAGGATGCCAGCCTAGTTCTCCCCCGCGGCGGTACCCTTGGCATCGTAGGCGAGAGCGGCTCCGGAAAATCGACTCTCGCGCGCTGCATCGTGCGGTTGCTCGATCCGGATTCCGGAGCCATCAGGCTCGGTGACACCGATCTCGCCTCTCTGTCGCGCAAGGAAATGCGTGGCGCCGCGAAGCGCATCCAGATGGTTTTTCAGGACCCGTTCGCATCGCTGAACCCGCGCCGCAAGGCGGGGGAGCTGGTGGCGCAAGGCCCGATCATTCACGGGGAGACCCGCGCGCGTGCCAATGCGCAGGTGAAGGAACTGTTCGCGCTTGTCGGTCTCGACCCGGAATCCACCGGACGCTATCCGCATGAATTCTCGGGCGGTCAGCGCCAGCGCATCGGTCTCGCGCGGGCGCTGGCGTTGCGTCCCGAAGTCCTTGTTGCGGATGAACCCGTTTCGGCTCTCGACGTCTCCGTGCAGGCGCAGGTCCTCCGCCTTCTGGCAGATTTGCGCAAGCGGCTCGGTTTGTCGATGGTGTTCATCACCCACGATCTGCGGGTCGCAGCGCAAATCTGCGACCGCATCGCGGTGATGAAGGACGGCGAAGTGGTGGAAGAAGGGTTGACGGCGGAGGTTTTCACGGCGCCGCAGCATCCTTACACGAAAGCGTTGCTCGCATCGGTTCCCGGTCGCGACTGGAGGCCGCCTGCATCGGCGGAGATACTCTCCGAGGATTTCATCCGCGCGCCCCAACTGTCCGAGATTTAAACGGAGTACCGGAATGGCCCAGCCCCTTCCCATCATCGAGCGCCGCCGCATCGAGGCCGAACTTCTCAAGGAGGTCTACACCACGCTTTTAGAGCGGATCGGCAAGGACGAGGCCAGGAGCGTGATCTCCGAATCCGTCCGCCGCTCTTCCATCGCGCAGGCCGCGCAGTTTGCGAAATCCGCCGAGGGTGGCACGAGCCTCCAGAGCTTCATCGACATCCAGTCCAACTGGACCGCCGAGAACGCCCTTGAGATCGAGCCGCTCCATCGCGACGACACGCATTTCGACTTCAATGTCACGCGCTGTCGTTATGCAGAGATGTACAAGAAGATGGGTCTCGGCGAGATCGGTGGCCTTCTCTCGTGCAACCGCGACGGATCGTTCTGCGAAGGCTACGATCCCCGGCTCAAGATGACCCGCACCCAAACCATCATGGAAGGCGCAAGCCATTGCGACTTCCGCTACCGCTACGAAGCCGACACACAGGCCTGAACGGAGAAGACGTGGATAGCCTGTTGCACAGCATTGTCCTGTCGCCGGAGAATGGCGTCGTGGAGCACGAACGCCGCGTTGCGCGGGACCTGGAAACCCTGAACCTACCGGCTGCCAACTGGCCCGCGCACATCCTGACGCCGGACGGCGAAACCGTGACCGACGTGCTGGTCGTGGGAGCCGGCATGAACGGGATTGCCGCGGCCGCCGCGCTCATCTTCAAGGGCGTGCGCAACGTGCGCATTCTCGAACGCTCGTCTGCGGGCAATGAAGGGCCCTGGCTCACCTTCGCACGCATGGACACTCTGCGATCGCCGAAGACGCTGCCGGGTCCAGCGCTCGGCATCCCTTCGCTGAGCTTTCGTGCCTGGTACGAGGCTGCCTTCGGAACCGACGCCTGGGAGGCGCTCTACAAGATCGAGAACGCCCTCTGGGTCGATTACCTGCGCTGGCTGCAGCGCGTTCTGAGCCTGCCGGTGGAGCATCAGGTCGAGGTCACCAGCATCGTGCCCTCCGGTAGGTTCCTGAAAGTCGCAACGTCCTCCCCGCAGGGCGCGAACGTGTTTCATGCCCGTAGGGTGGTGCTTGCAACAGGCCGCGGTGGGGCTGGGGGCGACAAGATCCCGGATCTCATCGATGCGGACCTGTGGCCGGGTCTCGCCGCGCATACCAACGAGGCGATCGACTTTGCATCGTTGGCTGGTCGGAGCGTCGGAATCCTGGGAGGCGGCGCGTCCGCCTGGGACAACGCCGCGACTGCTCTGGAACGCGGGGCAGGGCGGGTCGACATGTACGTGCGGCGCCACCATCTCCCGCAGATCAACAAAGGTCGGGGCTCCGCATCGCCGGGTTATTTCCATGGCTGGGCCGCGCTCGATGACGCTGCCCGCTGGGCGCTGTTCGTTTATCTCAACGACGAGCAGGCTCCGCCGCCGCATGAGACGGTCAGGCGGGCTCTGCGCCAGCCTCAATTCCACATTCATTTCGGCAAGCCGGTCCAGCGTGCGACCCGGCTCGACGGAAAGGTCCTGGTGCAGATCCGCGGGGAGGGTGCGCCGAGACTGCACGACTTTCTCATCGTCGGCACCGGCTTTCGGGTCGACGCCGCGTCGATCCCGGAAATCGCCGATCTCACGCCATTGGTTGCGCGCTGGCGTGATCGTTACGAGCCGCCTGAAGATTTGCAGCGTCAGGAGCTCGGCGACTTTCCATATCTGGGGGAGGGTTTCGAATTGCTGGAGCGAGAGCCCGGGAGTTGTCCAGCTCTCTCTCGAATCCATCTCGTCAATCACGGCGCGGCATTGAGCCAAGGCGCGATTGCGAGTGACATTCCGGGTGTCAATGTGGCGGCCGAGCGGGTCTCGACGGCCATCGTCAAAAGCCTGTTCGCGGAGGATATCGGCGCCATCCGCCAGGCGCTCGAGGCGTTCGACGAACCGGAACTTCGGGACACGCCGTTCTTCGTTCCTCGTTAGTTCTCGACAAACGAAAGTGCGACCCCTTCAGCTTGATTATGCGGCACGACGATGCGGTCTCCCTCGCGGAGGAACGATACGTCGTTGGCCGCAAGAAGGCGCTCGACCGTCGCGAGTGCGCGCGTTCTGAACGTCAGCGCCACCATGCGATCAGACGCATTTTCGCTCACCGGGGCAGCGCCCGCAAAGCGTCGGCCGATCTCTTCCGGAGTCAGAATGAAAACCATCGCCTTCCCCGCTTGCAGGGAAAATCCGCCAACCGCTTCGGAAACCGCATGGTGGCCGAATATCTCGCGATAGAGCTCGCTGCTCGTTTGTGGATTGCCCGCTGCGATGAAGAACTCGGCAATGTCCGTGACGCCGTTGGGATGCTGGCGCCACTCGTCCCGCCAGACCAACTCGGGCGTGAAGTGATGGCAGAAGAAGACGCGACCATTGGGGAAAAGCTGAGATCCGAGCCTGACGACCCGGAACGACGCGTCGTGTAATCCATCCGCCAAGCCGACCGGGCGCGAGAACTCGGCGGGATTTTCCACGGGAATTCCGGCGCGGTCCAGCCGTGCATGCAAGCCTAACGAGTCTGTCGTCTTGAACACGAGGCCGGTCAGGCCAGGCGGATGCTTCCATAGGTCGGCCCGATCAGACTTGCGGCCGGGCTCGAAACCCAGGAGCTCGAGATAATTCTCGCCGAAGATCGCCAGATGATTGCTCGATCCGAGCGTGTGGTGTCCGCGCTCGCTGAGTTGAAAACCGAGACGGCGATATTGCTCCGCCGCACGATCGAGTTCTCCCAGCACGTTGACGACGGCGTGGTCGAGGACGGGAGCGGGCTGTGACATTGCGAGATCCGGTCTAAGGTGAGAGTGCGAAAGATGCAGTTGGTGGAGTATCCACTTCACCTCAAGACCTCCCGCCCTGGCAATCTTTTGTCGCTAATGTCTCGATTAACCACATCAGAAACCGGCCGTTACGTTCACTTGGCTAACGAAATGTTAACGGCTACGGTCTTCCCGGTCGCAACAACCGATGAGCTTTGTATGACGCGCAAGGATCTGGTGGCTCGGTGTGGATACGTTGGGTTTGTCATAGCGGCGTTCGCTCTGCTTATCGGGATCATCGCGTCTCCCGTTTTCGAGAGATCTTGGGTTTCACCCATCACGGCTTCCGTCAACACCAATGGGCAGATTGAGCGTCTTCCTGCGCCGGGCAGGACCGCAAGCACAGAGAGACGGGGCTAGCTCACCGCGTCGGCTTTAAGCGTTCTACAAGGACAAACCCGTGATTGATTTCGTGTATCGCGCCGTTCTGATCGGCATTGGAGCGACCGCCCTTCTCGATTTGTGGGTCCTTGGTCTCCATTACGTGCTGAAGACACCAGGGGCAAACTGGCGACCGGTTGGACGATGGTTTTGTCACATCGCAAAGGGAAAGGTCCTGCACGAGGACATCGCTAATGCAAAACCATTTCGGCACGAGCTAGCGATTGGTTGGATCGGCCACTACGTTATAGGAATCCTGTTCGCCGCAATACTTCTCAGTATAGTTCCGAAGGGATGGTCGGTTCAGCCGACACTCGCGCCGGCAATGCTGGTGGGCATCGTCACAATTGGCGCCGGCTGGTTTATTCTGCAGCCGGCAATGGGCGGTGGGATTGCAGCGTCGAAACGACCCAACGCTAATCAGATCAGGCTCATGAGTGTCGCCGGGCACATCGTCTTTGGATTAGGGCTCTATTTCAGCGCGCTGCTCATTCGGTAAGCTGAATTCGGAAAGCCGCTATTCAACGGCCTCGGACCGCACGCCTTGGAATGCCGTCGGTCGCCAGCATTGATGTCTGGAGTGGACCGTTGCGTTTCCGGCAGAGTTCGAGAGCGTATCATTTGTGCGCGATGGTGTGGCACAGGACCAACGGACTAGCGCCCAGTGAGAGAGGCTCGCATGTCCCGCGGACTTTTGCCCGTCCAGCGTCTGCACGCGTGTGTGAAAGCACTGACCTGATGGAAGCCCAGGAGCCAGGCGATCTGGGAAATCTGCAAATCCGTTTCGGCCAAATACGAGGTGGCGATTTCCCGGCGGAGCTGATCGAGAATTTCGCCGTAGGTTGTTCCTTCCTCCGCAAGACGGCGCGCGAAGGTCCGCTCGCTCAGGCCCAGTCGGGCTGCCACTTCCCGGCTCGGGACCTTCGCGTGAGGCAGCAGCGGAGCAATCATATTCTCGACGCTTGTGCGCAGCTGGCTGACGTTGGAAGAGTGCCGCGCCAACGCCGCTTCGCAGGATTCCTGCATCAGTTCGCCCAAATAAGGGTCGGCACCGACGAGCGGAAGTGCGTGGACGCTCGGTTCAAACACGAGTTCGTCTCGCGAGCCGTCATACTCGATCTCGGTGCCGAAGAACCGCCTCATGGGTGAGGCTTCATGGTTTCGGTGGTGTGCGAAGCTGACGCGACGCGGGATCAGCTGGCGATCCGTCAACGAGCGACACAATCCGAGCAACAACGTCATGATGAATTCGATCTGGTGTCGATCACGGTGTCGCGCGACGCCCGAATAGGAAATCGTGATCGCCGATTCCGTGCCGCACGAATAGGTTATCTGCACCGCCTCGTTCGTGACGCGGCAATAGCGTTGCAGCCGCTCCAATCCGTCCCCCAACCGGGCCGCCGACGCGAAGACGTAGAACAATCGCCCCGCCGAACGAAAGTCCAGGTCGCGGGCGAGGTGAAAGCCGAGCCAATTATCATTGAGCGCCTTGGAGGCTGCATCCAGGAATTCGATCTGGGCGTCGGCATTCACGCGCGCCGTGGGGTCATCCAGGACCCGAGCCGCAAGATCACCGGCATTCAGCAGCGCCGCCACATCCTTGCCGGCACTGCGGACCTGTGCCGCCGCGAGGCGAAGAATGGCCCCGCTGGCGGTGGGCATCCGGGCAAACGACTGGGCTGGGCGCGCGTGCCGGGCTGCCGACCTGTCACTGGACTGCTTGTCGCCCACGCCTAGCCCCTCCGCTGTCGATCGATTTTGGCAGATTGGCGCAAAACTTGGCAAGGCCGCACGGCGCGAACGGAGCCGGGCTTCCTCTATGACCGTGAGGTCGCAGGAATTCTTCACCGTCACGGCGAGCGCCGCCGCCCATGGCCTGCGAAGCAGACTCGGAGATGTCGCTACGGCGCGGCGAAGACCGCTGATCCACACAGGGAAGCACGAGCCTCCCCGTCATTTCGTGATGCCAGAAGGATTTACGACCATGAAGAAGTTTGCTCTTGTTGCGACGCTTGCGGCCCTCGTCCCAGCCGGCTTCATCGCGCCCGCCGCGGCGCAATATGTCGAAAACATCGACCCCTCGATGCGCAAAATCTGCCGTCAGGTCTCCGTCCGAGGTCTGTTCGGCGAGCGCCGCCCCGCCTGGGACTGCAGGAATCTCGGCCCGGCGGAGGAGTTCGTGCGTCTGCAGAACGGCCGCCTCGTTCCCGACCGCAATGGCGAGGCCGACGTTCGGAGTGCCGGTGGCCCCACGGCCGGTGCCGCGGCAGGCGCAACGAGCGCCTTTGGCGATTCGGGGAACAGAAACAATTCGGCTCTCAGCAACGGCTCTGGTAGGGCCGGCGAGGCTGCCGGAGCCTCTCTCGGCAGTGCAAGCGGCGCTTTAGGGGGAGCCGGTGGCGCGACAACATCGCCCGGCAACACCGATGCGGCTGGCAATGGCGGCCCCAGCGGCCCTCCGGCTGGCGGCGGTAAGCCTGACGGTGGTACCAAGCCCGACAACGGCGGCAAGCCTGACAACGGCGGCAAGCCTGACAACGGCGGCAAGCCTGACAACGGCGGCAAGCCTGACAACGGCGGCAAGCCTGACAACGGCGGCAAGCCTGACAACAGCGGCAAGCCTGACAACGGCCACGGCGGACCCCAGGGAAACAACGGCTTCGGCAACGGCGACCAGGCTGCCCCCGGCGGCTCAGGTAGCCACAATAACGCCGAGAACGCCAGCGGCGACAAAGGCCACGGCGGCGGCAATAGCGCCACAGGCGGTAGCGGCGGCAAAGGCGACAGTGGCAAGAGCGACGGCGGCGGCAAGGGCGATGGTGGCAAGGGCAAGTAGGCACTTGCGTGACGGTGGCGCTTGCTCACGTTCTACCGGTTCAACGGTGTTGGAGACGTAGTGCTACGGCTCCAGAAACGATCCAGGCGCTTCCGGCCACTCGGAAGCGCCGCTTGGAGCAAAAGCGGTACACGAGCGTCTAATTCTGGTCATAGCCGCAAGAGTTATAGGATTCGGCGAACCGCCACGCTTAATTCGTGAGCGGTTTGCTTAATAAAGCCGCAGTCACTCTGGGGGGAGGCTGCGGCATAGGACGTCGATAACGACCCATCACAACCGGCAAAACAATCGGCAAGGAGCGCATCCGCGCTCCGATGGGCGAACTTGCGCCCGGTGAAGCAGAAGACGCTCACCGTCGCTGTCGATTTGCCATTTCCCTAGGACACGGTCCGCCTCAGCCGCGTCCTTCTGTCTGAGGTTCTACTGGAGTGACATTCGAAAATGGCTACCTCTCCCACGACTAAATCTGCCCTGCTGTCGGGCGCTGCCAAGGACGACGTCGTCGGCCTCAACGGCGACTTCAACTTCACCATCGCCGATCTTCTCGGCAACGATCCCGGCGGTGCAGCCAAGGTCGATGTGACGAAGCAGTTCTTCTTCGGCGACACTGCACCGGCAGGTGGTGGCATCCCGACCATCGCCGCACAGGTCGCCTACCTCGCAGCGCACGGCATCACCGCGCACCTCAGTGCCGACCGGCAAGTCGTTCGTGTCGTTCGACATCGGAGTCGGCGCGACGGACATCAAGTACTTCGTGCAGATCGGCAACAAGGGGACGTGGTCGCAGGCCGACGTCGACGTGAATGCGCCGGTGCCGCACCTCGGTGACGCTCTCTTCACCGAGAACTTCGACGGCTACGACCAGCGCCGTGCAGACGACCTATCACGACGGTGGCAGTCGGCGTCTTCGCGGCGGTCGATCTCGCGGCGGCGAACGGCTGGATCGGCTCCGGCAGCGACCCGGCCAAGAGCGAACTCGGTGCCAACGGCTACGGCGGCATCGCGTCGACCTCCGGAGGCTTCTGGCTCGACACCCAGAACACCCCCGGTCAGGTGGACATCTCGCACACGTTCACCGACACGACCGCAGCGATTGCGGGCAAGACGGCGGTGCTGTCGTTCGACATCGCCAAGCAGAGCCTGACCTATCAGGGCACCGCCTACGCGACTGCCGAGACGCGGCGTTCGAGTTCAGGATCGACGGTGTGACGGTGAAGCACATCACGCCAGCGACCTCGCCTGGTGACAACAAGATGTACCACTTCGACGTGGACATCGCGTCGTACGCCGACGCGGGCCCGACCCACACGCTGGAGCTGGTCGACGTCTCGACCGGTGCTGAGCGTGACGGGCTTCTCGCTCGACTCGATCCTGATCCGCGACTGGGTGATCTAAACAAGAACGGGCCCGGCTAAGGAGCCGGGCCCACCATCTTCAAGGGCGCAAGCGAACGCGTGAGTAACACCTTGGAACGGCAACCGATCAGCGAGCCGGGCTGGTCGAGCGGACCCCCCATCGAAGCGCTTTTGCCAGTTGTTGGGTTGCTCGCGATCGGCATGTCTGCCACTGGGCCGGGTTTCCCAGCGTGCCTGCCGCCCCACTCAACCGGCTTCGACAGGTTCCGCACGGTACAGAGAAGGAGGCAGTGGCCTCCTTTTGATTGCCGCATGCGGGCGGAGCGTTACACGGGCGAAGCGAATAACACAGGTCGCGTCTGCAGTATGCAAGGCGCCCATCCGCGGCCCGCCGGCTTTGAAACTCGCCGGCTGCTTGCATCGGATCATCCTTTATATCCCAACGCATTGGGAGAACTCTCACCTATTTCATCTAGCCGAGCGATGACCCCGCCACCGAATGCTGGCCAAAAGCCGCAAGGGTTTGGCAGCCGGCAACAAGAGTTCTGCCTGATGCCAGGGTAACCACACCGAGGTGGGGAGATTGTTGCATCGGTTCTGCGTACCCCACAAACAACTCCTCTCGCGCTTCTCGCTAGTTGCGAGTCTCAAATCCAACGGCACCTCGCTGGTAGCTTCGGCGTGGTGACAACACCCTGCGCAAGGGTTGGGGAAAGCGATGAACAGCTCCAAGGGAGGTCTCGGCGCGCTCGCCTACGAGAAGCGCTTCCAGATTCTGGTCGAGGCCATCACAGATTACGCCATCTACATGCTTGACCCGCACGGGATCGTCAGCAGCTGGAACGCCGGCGCGCAACGCTTCAAGGGCTATGCTCCCGACGAAATCATCGGTCGGCACTTCTCCACCTTCTACACCGAGGCCGACCAAGCCGCCGGCGTGCCAAGCCGTGCGCTTGAAACGGCGACCCGAGAGGGCCGCTTCGAGGCGGAAGGCTGGCGGGTTCGGAAAGACGGGGGCCGCTTCTGGGCGAGTATCATTATCGACCCTATCCGCGATGAAGCGGGCGAACTCATCGGCTTTGCCAAGATCACGCGCGACCTGAGCGAGCGGAAGCTGGCGCAGCAGACGCTTCAGCAGAGCGAGGAGCGCTTTCGCCTTCTGATCCAGGGCGTGAGCGACTACGCTATCTACATGCTCGATCCCGAAGGTTATGTGACCAACTGGAATGCCGGGGCCGAGCGAATCAAAGGCTACACCGAGCGGGAGATCGTCGGACGCCATTTCTCGGAATTCTACACGCCCGAGGACCGTGAGGCGGGACTGCCGATTCAGGCTCTCGCGACTGCCGCACGAGAAGGCCGCTATGAGAAGGAGGGCTGGCAAGTCCGCAAGGATGGAAGCCTGTTCTTTGCCAACGTCGTCATCGAGCCGATCCGCGACCAGGGCGGTCAACTCATTGGATTCGCCAAGATCACGCGCGACATCAGCGAGCGCAAGGCTGCCGAAGAAGCGGTGGAAAAGGCACGCGCGGAGGCGAACCAAGCGCAGAAGATGGCCGCCATTGCACAACTCTCCTCGGGCATCGCGCACGATTTCAACAACCTCCTGACGGTCGTCATGGGCAATCTCGACATGCTCACTCGCGCCAAGGAGGAGCGTCGCCCCAGGCTGATCGACAACGCCCTGCACGCGGTGGAGCAAGGCCGCAAGCTCACCGGTCGACTCCTGGCCTTCAGCCGCCGCCAGACCCTGTTCCCGGAATCCGTGGATCTCAAGGCGATGATCGCCGGAATGGATGACATGCTGAAGCAATCTCTGCGAGGTGACATTCGCCTCGACTTAGACTTGCCCGAGCAGGTGTGGCCGGTCGAGATAGACGCGACCGAGCTTCAGATCGCGCTTATCAACATCGCCGCTAATGCCCGCGACGCGATGCCGGACGGAGGAAGCTTCCGGGTCAAGATCGAGAACACGGTTCTGCGGCAGGGCGAACTGCGCGAAGCTGTCGCGATTAGCCTGAGCGACACGGGACAGGGCATTCCGGCTGAAGCGCTGTCGCAGGTATTCGAGCCTTTCTTCACGACGAAGGAAGTCGGGCACGGCACCGGCCTGGGGCTTCCCCAGGTGTATGGCTTTGCCCAACAGACGGGCGGCACAGTCGACATCCGCAGTGAGGTGGGTCGAGGAACGACCGTCACCATCTACCTGCCCAGGAATCGAGAACCGGCCCGGAAATCGGACGAGAGGATGGCGGCGCCGATTGCGCAGTGCCGACCCTTGCGCATTTTGCTGGTTGAGGACAATCCGCAGGTGGCAGAGGTGGCGGTCGCGATAATGAGCGAGCAGGGGCATACGATCATCCATGCCGAAACAGCCGACGAAGCTCTCGGCATGCTTCATTCCGGCCTTACGTTCGATCTAGCGTTTGCGGACCTGGTGATGCCGGGCAAGCATGACGGTTTGAGCCTTGCCCTGATCATTCGGCGGAAGTGGCCCGCCTTGCCGATTCTGCTGGCGAGTGGCTACAGCGAGGCTGCCAACCGGGCGACCGAAGAGGGCTTTATTCTCCTTTCGAAGCCCTACCAACCTGATGCCCTGAAGACCGCTCTGCAAAAGGTCTTGGCGGGCCACTCACAGCCTGCGCCGACGAACGTGATCCGTCTGAGTGAATGTTCAAAGAGGAAGTGACTCGGGTTTGAGTTCCCTAGGCGCACGATTCCGGGCCAGAACGCTGCGAGATACTTGGACAGGGCACCGGAAGGCCGCGTAAAGGCGCTCGCTTCAGAGTAGTCGAGGGCGGCCGCGCGATCTGGCCGAGAGGCGCCTCGGTATCCTCCAGCAGTTGACGCGAAATTTTAAACCGGATTTCGTTTGCGATGTCCCTGACCGGCCTCATCGCGATCTGAGATTTTTTGCGAGCAGCACAGTTGCGGCGTCGACCGAACCTCTTCTTGTAGCGGGCATTTGGTTCCCCGCTTTGAGCATGAGCTCGGTCATGACGCCAAGGATTTGCTCGTCTGACTGCACCACGCCCGCGGCGTCAAAGTCCTTGCGGATTTTGTTGAATACATCGCTGCCTTCGTGATTAAGCGCGCCCCTGGCGAGGGCCTCGGAATAGGCTTCTGCTTTCGAACCTGTGATTCCCAATTTCTCCGCCGCCCACCTGCCGAGAAGCATGTTGCGGAGTATCGTTTTCTCCACATCCGAACTGGTCATGCGAATTCTCCTATTTTTCTCCGTTGAATACACCTTCTGGTCGGCGGTGAGAGGGTGACGACGGCGGAGGTCACTACATCGGCTGCTGTCAGCATTTGGCGAACTCGAAGACGGTAGCGTTTGATCGGCGGTATCCGTTTCAATGACCAGTGACGACATGTCAGCATGTCGATCTCCGTGTGCTGCTCAAGCGTGGCCGACGCCGCCGGTCGGTCCGATCATCGATGAGCGTAGCTGGCTCCACAAGCCAGTGCACTCATTTAGTTGCTTAAGGCTATTTCGATCGTGCGACCGAACGACAATCGGCAATAAAACCGATGGGGCCTCATGCTGGGAGATGAGCGGGCCGGTAAAGTCAGAGTAATCCTTACCTTGAAGCTACACGATGGGCTCCTACCTCTTCCGGCACCCAGCCTCGACTTTTCGAGATGCTTTTTTTGTGATCGGAATTCGGATTGCCGCCATGAAAAACCTCACCGTT
The DNA here is from genome assembly GCA_963828985.1 of uncultured Alphaproteobacteria bacterium. GTDB lineage: Bacteria > Pseudomonadota > Alphaproteobacteria > Rhizobiales > Beijerinckiaceae > Microvirga. The sequence continues at coordinate 570,748 of CAWHGT010000002.1, read as the reverse complement.
CCTGCGCCAGAAGAGAAATGCGGTACCCGCAGGTGTCTTTCCGCATGGGTCATTGCAACGGCTTTCACGTTGCAGATCGGCCAAGCGCAGGCCATCGAAGGAGGCGCCCTCGTGCGGGCTCAAGACGAACTTGCCCGCGCGACGGTCGCGGTCGGTACACTTGCTCAGCAAGACGGCTCTCTCCGGCTGAGCCGCTGCTCCGGAGCTCTCATCGCGCCGGATGTCGTTCTCACGGCAGCGCATTGCATCCGGGATAACCCGGTGGGCGCGGCTGTCGTCTTCTATCAGGGAAGTAGGGATATTGCTTCATCTTATCGAGTTGTGGAAGCGGCGCGCCATGCAGTCGGGTCAGGACGCCTCGCGTCCGGCGATTTGGCGGACATGCTCAACGAGGTCTCCTTTGACGTTGCTGTGTTGCGCTTGGAGGCACCAGTCAAAGGGCGAAAGCCCCTCAGACTTGCCGACCGATCGCAACGCATTCCATCTAATCTGCAGCTTGCCGCCGTAGGCCTCTCGGGACAGGTGACAGGAACCCTCAAGACAGCGACCCTGAGGCCTCTTGCGATAACCGAGACCGGGCTGATCATCGCGCGCACGGTCGGTGCCCGCGTCTGCATGGGCGACTCGGGGGGTCCGGTCGTCGCACCGACCCGGAATGGTCCGCTTCTCTTGGGCGTAGCGAGCGCCGTCATCACTCCTCAGGCTCCCTGCGGCAACATCCTCATGATCGCCCCTGCCACGATGATCGGTGCGCGGTAGGGCCGCTGACACATAAGAATGAGACGTTGATTGACGCCAGCTTTGCCGTTCTGGAAAAGGGTCGGCTGAGAAAACATTGCAGATTCTGGAGGACCAGTACGCCCGCATTGAAGTCCTTTTCACAGATATCAACATGCAGGCTCTCTCGACGGCCTTCACCTTGTTCGTGCTGTTCATGAGCGATGGCGCACATTCGGCCGATTTTGACCTCAGGGCGGCGCCCCCTTCAGACTAAGTGCCTGCGAGTCTGCCGTTTCTACCCAAGCGTATCGGGGCAACGTGCTCATCACCACACTTCGAGACGCGGCTGGGTGCGGGTTGGCACGCCGTCCTCCTCTGCCTGGTGGGAACTCCGCTCAATTCGCGGTTCTGGAAGGATATTGGATTAGGCCTTTGGCAGAAAAACTGTGAAAGTAGTTCCGTTTTCCAAATCAGACGCTACCGCCATCTCGCCGCCATGGGACGAAACGATCTTGCTTGCGATATAAAGTCCTAGGCCAAGGTTATTCGTGACTTCCCCACCTAAGTCGGTTTCGCTTCCCCTAGTCATGAAATCGAAGATCGTTTTCATTTTGTTGGGCGGGATTGGGTCGCCCTTGTTGTTTACGGATAGCTCCACCTGCTCTGTGCCACCTGAAACCTTCACCGAAATCGCAGATCCCGGGCTGCTGTATTGAATGGCGTTCCCGATCAGGTTTGAGAGTACTTGCCCGATCCGAATTCGGTCCCAACTGCCTACCGCGTTGCCGATAGTTTGGATCTCAATCGAGCAACCGCGTGAGATTGCGCGCATTTCTTCGACAAGCTGATTGGCAAGCTCGCCTAAATCCATGGACGCTTTCTTCATCGGAAAATCCGACCCAAAAGCCGAACGGGTTATATCGAGCAAATCATTCAGGATCGCAGTCGCGCGCTGAGTGGTTTCAACGATATGCGAGGCGAGTTTCCTCTGCCGTTCATCCGATATGCCGTTTCGGACCATCGCTTCCGCCGCCATGGAGGCTGCGCCGATCGGATTTCTTAAGTCGTGACCCAGCACTCCCAGAAAGACGTTCCGTGAGTTGGTGACGATCTTGGTGTATTGGGCCACAGACTCAGTCATCGCTTGATCGATGGCCTCGTTGAAACGAGTCAGTTCATCAAGATCGGTCGCCGCAAGCGTGGATTTCCCTGCAAGCCATTGCTTCACGACACTCGCCCGCAATGCACGGTATTCCGAAACCATCTGATCGATGTCGAAACCATCTCCGAGTTTAAGTGTCGCATGCACCTCCGCCGCACTTTGCGTGAACGGCGAATCCTCCGGGCCTAAACCTCTCGATTTGGCGACTTGTTCTCTCGGGGTTTGCGTTGTTTCAACGTCGTCGGCGATAAAGCATAAAATCTCTTCAATGTGATCCCTAAGCGCGAGACGAGACATGCCGTCGCTTGCGGGAGTGCGGGTTTGAGCAAAGCTAACCCACTCCGCGACGATCGGCTCGACGTTCAGGCGAATGAAATCGCTGAGACGTGCATTTTGCGGGGAGCGGGGCTCTGTCACTATCGCTATTCTCGCAATGGGTGTCGGGACTGTACCTTAACTCACCCGCTTTGTAAGACCATCCTGCGTCTGACCTGTTGCCACAATGCCGAATACGCCATCCGGCAGGGCCGCTGAAGCGCCAAGCTTCCTCGGCCGGTGCTCTCATCCAGACCTAGCTTGACAGAACGGGAATGCCGTTCCCGATTTTTGACAACCTTTTTTGCGCGTGTGACGTTGCGGCAATGCACAATGACCCGACCCGGGATGTCTCCCTTACGGCTGAAATGAAAGCGTTCAAGACCGACCAGATCGCCTGCGGGCCGTACCAGAGCGCTAGTGGCGTGGTTCACGCAGACCTCCGGCTGCTCACGCGGCAGGACCGGCGTGACGAGCCTGATATCTCTCCCAGGTTCGACAATCCGCAGAGGCCGCGGGCCTCGTCGAGGAGGACTGATGCACGGCAAGGCTAAATCGCGCCAGCGCGGTCTCGACTTTCTGGCCGGCGGCGGCGAAATGGGTGCGCTCATGCGCGCGCATGACTGGTCGGCCTCGCCGCTTGGACCGCCTGAGGCTTGGCCGCTGCCGCTGAAGACCACGGTCCGCCTTATCCTCAACACTGGGCATCCCATGTATGTCTGGTGGGGCCCTGACCTCCTGTGCCTCTACAATGACGCCTACTGCCGCACCCTGGGGCCGGAGCGACATCCGGGATCGCTGGGCAAGCCGGGGCGGGAGGTGTGGGCGGAGATCTGGCACCTCATCGGCGACCAAGTCGACTATGTCATGGCGGGCCGCGGCTCGACCTGGGACGAGAACCGGCCCGTGCCAATCACGCGCTTCGGCCAGCTCGACGAGATCTACTGGACCTACAGCTACAGCCCAATCGACGACGAGACTGCACCGAACGGCGTCGGCGGCGTCCTCGTCGTCTGCACGGAAACCACGCAGGCGGTGCTCGCCGAGCGGCGTTGGGCGGCCGAGACCGAGCGGCAGCGAAGGCTTTTCGAGCAGGCGCCGGGATTCATCACGATTCTTTCCGGCCCCGAGCACGTCTTCGAGTTCGCCAACGCGTCCTACCGCCGCCTGTTCGGCGACCGCGGATACGTCGGCAAGACGCCGCGCGAAGCCTTCCCGGAGCTGGCAGATCAGAACTTCTTCGAACTCCTCGACCGCGTCTATACGACGGGAGAGCGCTTCATCGCGGAGCACATCTCGATTCACCTTGAACGAACGCCGGGCAACGCGCCGGAGGAGCGCTTTCTCACTTTCATCTACGAGCCGATCGTCGATGAGGCGGGGCACGTGACCGGCATCTTCGTCGAAGGCCACGACGTGACCGACGCGCACCGCGCCGACATTGAGCTGCGCGCCAACGCGGGGCGCCAGGCGTTCCGCCTCAATCTGGAGGAGCGCCTACGCGGGCTCGTCGACCCTGTCGAGGCGATCGCTGCCGCCTCCGAAGCGCTGGGTCGGTACCTGGGCGTGGGACAAGTCGCCTACGGCGAGGTCGAGCCTAGTGACGAGTTCGTGCTGATCGAGCGCGAGTGGAACGACGGCGCGACGAAAAGCAACGTCGGCCGCCACCGGCTGGACGACTATGGACCGGTGTTCATCGCAGACCTGCGGCGGGGCGAAACGGTCGCGATTGCCGACGTGCGGATCGATCCGCGCACGTCCTCCTCGGAAGCTCTCGCAGCTTTCTCCCGCGCCTCGATCCTGGCCTTCCTTAACGTGCCGCTCGTGAAAGCAGGCCGGCTCGTCGCGGTGCTCGCCGTCCACAGCGCGACGCCGCGCGCCTGGTCGGCCGAGGAGGTCGCGCTCGCCGAGGAGATCGCCGACCGCACCTGGGCCGCAGCGGAGCGCGCGCGGGCAGAGCTCTCCCTCCGAAAAGCGGAGGAGCGCTACCTTGCCTTGTTCAATGCCATCGACCAGGGCTTCTGCGCGATCGAGGTCGCGTTCGATGAACATGAAAACCCGGTCGATTACCGCTTTCTCGAGATCAGCCCGTCCTTCGAGCGGCAGACCGGCATCGAGAACGGTGCGGGTCGGTGGATGCGAGAGATCGCGCCGGATCAGGACCGACATTGGTTCGACACCTACGGCCGCGTGGCGCTCACCGGGGAGCCGGCCCGCTTCGAGAATTATTCGACGCCGCTCGACCGCTGGTTCGACGTCTATGCCTTTCGCATTCGCGGCCCGCGCCGCGTCGCGGTGCTCTTCCGCGACATCACGGATCAGAAGCGCGCCGAAGTGGCGCTGCGCGAGGGCGAGGCGCGCCTTCGCGAGTCATTGTCAGAGGCCGAGCGCAAGGCGGCCGAGTTGCGCGCCATCCTTGAGAGCATGCCTGACGGGGTCTACATCGGTACCCCCGAGGGCATCACCCTTGCCAACCAACCGGCCCTCGATCAGCTCGGTTTCGCCACCTACGAGGAAATGAACCGGCACGTCAGCACCCTAGCCGACGAGGTCCAGACGCGGGACGCCGAAACCGGGGAACTGATCGCGTTCGAAGATCAGGCCTTCACGCGAGCGTTCGGTGGCGAGCGCGTCGTCCGGAACGTGCGCGTCCGGCATCGACTTACCGGTGAGGAGCGCGTCGTTCGGTCGGCAGCAGCACCAGTCGTGATCGACGGGCAGGTCATAGCCGCGGTGGCGGTGAACACCGACGTCACTGAGTCGCGAATGGCCGAAAGCGAGTTGCGCGAGAGCGAGGCGCGCTTGGCGTTTCTGGACCGGCTGGGTGCCGCGACGGCGCCCCTTGCTGATGCCGACGCGATTCTGGCGACCACGACGCGCCTTTTGGGTGAGCACATGAACCTGTCAGTCTGCGCCTACGCGGATATGGACGAGGACCAGGACGGCTTCACCATCCGGGGTGACTGGGCGGCACCGGGATCGAGGAGCATTCTCGGGCATTACAGCTTGGCAGACTTCGGAAAGCTGGCGGTGAAGAATCTGAGCGCCGGTCTGGCGCTGGTCGTCAACGACAACCTGCGCGAACTCGCGCCGGAAGAAGCTTCGACGTTCCAGAGCATTGGGATCGCCGCAACGATCTGCATGCCGCTCGTGAAGGAAGGTCGCCTCACCGCCCTGATGGCCATTCATGATCGAGTGCCCCGGGTTTGGACAGAGGCGGAACTTGGCCTGCTGCGCGAGGTCACCGCGCGCTCCTGGGCGCACGTCGAGCGCGTCGCGGCCACAGCAGAGCTGCGCGCCAGTGAGGCTCGCTACCGGACGCTCTTCGAGTCGGTCGACGCCGGCTTCTGCGTCGTCGAATTGCTTTTCGATGACCAGCATCGTCCGCTCGACTACCGGTTCGTAGAGGCCAACCCGGCCTTCGAGCGGCAGACGGGCCTTGTCGGCGTGGTCGGCCGCACTGCCCGCGAACTCGTCGCGAACCTGGAGCCGGACTGGTTCGAACTGTACGCTCGCGTCGCGCTCACGGGCGAGCCGATGCGCTTCGAGAACGGCGCGGACTCGATGAATCGCTGGTTCGACGTGCACGCGCTGCGCGTCGGCGATCCACATCTGCGGCGCGTCGCAATCTTATTCAACGACATCTCGGAACGTCGAGCGGCGGAGGAGCGCCTGCGCGAGCTGAACGATACGCTCGAAGAGCGCGTGGCCGAACGCACGACCGAACTGGAGCAGGCACACGAGCAGCTGCGCCAGGCCCAGAAGATGGAAGCAGTTGGCCAACTCACCGGCGGGGTTGCGCACGACTTCAACAACCTGCTGACCATCATCAAATCCTCTACCGACCTGCTGCGCCGGCCGGACCTCGCCGAGGAGCGCCGCCGACGGTATGTGGACGCAATCTCCGACACCGTCGAGCGTGCATCCAAGCTCACAGGACAACTTCTTGCCTTTGCCCGTCGGCAGGCCCTCAAGCCTGAAGTGTTCGACGTTCCGGAGCGTGTGCGCGCCTTAGGCGACATGCTGCGCACGATCGTCGGGGGCCGCATCCAGATCGTGACGGAGATCGCTTGTGAACGGTGTTTGACTGAGGCGGACATTACCCAGTTCGAGACCGCATTGGTCAACATGGCTGTGAACGCGCGCGACGCAATGGACGGAGAGGGGGTGCTCACCGTTCGGGTCGAGAGCATTACCATTATGCCCAGAACCCAGAGCCGCGAGGGCGGCGCGGGTGAGTTTGTGGCCGTGTCGCTGTCAGACACGGGAACTGGAATCGCACCGGAGAAGCTCTCCCAGATCTTCGAGCCGTTCTTCACGACCAAAGAAGTCGGGAAGGGCACCGGGCTCGGCTTGTCGCAGGTCTACGGATTCGCCAAGCAAACCGGCGGAGACATCAATGTGGAGAGCGAGGTTGGGCGGGGTACAACCTTTACCCTCTACCTGCCCCACATCAAGGGAAGCATTTCGACACAGACTAGCGCAAGGCAGATGCAGCGTGACACCGGCGGTGGGAGGCGCGTCCTGGTCGTCGAAGACAACCGCGAGGTCGGCGAGTTCTCATCGCAGCTCCTCCATGATCTCGGTTACGAGACGACATGGGCGGCGAACGCCGGTGAGGCACTGGATTGTCTTGAAAACGGCCAGCCGTTCGATGTCGTATTCTCTGACGTGGTCATGCCCGGTATGAGCGGAGTGGATCTAGGCCATGAGATCCGACGGCGGCATCCCGGTCTGCCCGTTGTGCTGACCTCCGGCTACAGCCAGGTGCTGGCCGAGGAGGGCCGGCACGGCTTTGAGTTGCTGCATAAGCCCTACGCAGTCGAAGATCTGTCGCGTTTGCTCCGGCGCGTCACAAGGTCGAGGTAGGCGATCTCGCGTAGCCTACATCATCTGACGAAGAGAAGGCTTCGCGAGTGTGGGCCTCACCTGCACGCGTTCCAGCTCATAGCCCTTTTCGCCGGCGAGGATTGCCGGGCTGATCGTCTGGTATGCAGCCCCTTAGTGCAGGTGCAGGGGAGCGGTTGAGTGGGAACTACCAGCGTTTGCTATAGATTAACCTTCGTACCCGTAGACTTGAGGCCCTGAATATAGGAGCCACACGATGCGGACCCTTAAAGCCTCGGTTGTTCTGCTCGTGTCAGCATCTGTGCTTGGCCCGTTCCTTTATGTGTCGGCGTACGCAGCGGCGATCTTGGCTTCTACGTTTGTCGGCTTGTAGATGGGCACAGACAATAGAATGCCCGACGAAGGGGCGATGAACATGTGACGGTGCGGTGATGCGGCAGCTTCGGAATGGATCCCAAAGGTGGAGACCACTTTCGGGATCCCTGCTCAGGTATCGCGAGGGATACGGGTATTAGCCGCACGAGTGGGCCCGTTTCTTGTCGAAGTCTAAGTCCGCGGGAACACCTTGATCACTCGCACGGGGAATACGGGTAATACCCGCACTGATCCGGTACGACGTATGAGTTATAGGCTGCTCCCCTCGCAGCTCCGGCGGCAAGGCCAGCCGCCGCCCCGGCGCCCGCCCCATACCAAGCACCGCGATAGACGGGAGCGTGCCAATAGCGGCCACCGGCCCACGCGCCGCCACGGTACCCGCCAAAACGGGCTCCCTCAAACCCGCCGGCGCGGAAATCGCCACCGCCAAAGGCACCGAATCGGTCGATGAACAGCGCAGCCGGTCCACTCGATCCGGCAAGGTTCCCCTCCAACACGACAACGTCGAAGGAGAGGTTCCCGCCTTCGAGCTTTGGCGCTTTCAACGTCACCACGGCGTCGCTGATCTTCGAGCCATCGCCGCCCAGGACGGACACGGTGGCGTTGGGTGGATCCTTGGCGAAGCTGTCCTTGCCTTCGTCCCACTGCATGATGAACTGCTCGGTCATCACGTGACCCGCTGCCCGCACCGGGCGGTCGGCAAATACGATCGAATTCGGCGCCACGCCGGTCAGGGTCAGCTTGCCGCCCTCCAGTTTCGCGCCTGCCGCATTGAGGACGGCAAGCGATGGGACGGGACCCGTGGGCGTAACCCGCCCGATGCTTTTCTCGAGCGGCACATGGGGTTTGGGCGCCGCGTCCTGGGACAGCGTGACGCCTGGGGCGAGTAACAGACCGCCGGCAAACAGACCAAGGTAAGCAATTTTTTGAGCACGCATGGTGAAACCTCCTTTGTGAGCATGCAGGTCAGATCAACTTGACCTGTACCTGCGATGCGGGGCGCCCGCTTCCTTCACGTGTTGGGCGATGGATCTTACCGGAAAACCCGATACACGCCTTCCCGGAGCCTTTTCGGAATCGATCTCGCTACTGGTTGATCTCGGGCTCGACGAGTTTCGCGAGCTTGCGTAGGGATTCCTGCCAGCCGAGGTAGCAGGCCTCGGCGGGGATCACGTCCGGCACGCCCTGCTGCTCAATGTCGACCTCCGTGCCGACGGACACGGCCTTCAAGTCCACAGTGACCTTCATCTCACCAGGCAAGTTGGGGTCGTCGAACTTATCGGTGTAGACGAGGCGCTCACCCGGAACGAGTTCCAGATAAAATCCGCCAAAGGAGTGAGTGTCTCCCGTGGTGAAATTCCTGAATGACATTCGGTGTTTGCCTCCGACCTTCGCATCCAGCTCATGGACGGTGCAGGTAAACCCGTAGGGTGGAAGCCAGCCCGCAATCGCATCGGGTTCGAGGAACGCGCGATAGAGCTTCTCGGGCTTTGCGGCGATGATGCGGTGTAGACGGATGGTGCTGGGCATGGATTTCTCCGGGTGGTTAGGACTCATTCGGGTTGCTCGGTCGTCTCCAATTTAGGCATTTAGACAGGAACATCGGACGTTCCTCTCAAGGAACAACCTTCACTGCCTGACGCGTAGCCGACGTCAGATTCCTAATCCAATCAACGAGCATATGAGTTGTCGCGGTATCTCCATCAATCCAGTCGCTAACGGACGATGAGCTCATGCGGCAAAAGCTGCTCCGAGGGTTGCTCGCCAGCCCAAAGAGCTTGCAGCTGGCCGACGACCTTGGCGCCAAAATCCGAATAGGGAATCCGGACCGAGATAAGCCAAGGCGCAATCCAAGCGTTGAGGGCGTTATCGTCGATACCAACGATTCGACATGCGTCGGGGATGCGGATGCCCTTCTCCAAAGCCAAACGGTAGGCCCCATAAGCCATCATATCGCTCGGACACAGGAGCCCTCGGGGCCACGGCTTCCCGTCAACAAGGCTTTGCGCTGCGGCGTATCCCACCTCCAGATGTGACAGGCCCAAGGCGCTGGCTTGACGGATCGCTTCACGGGGGAGACCGAACTCCGTGAGGCGCCTCACAAAGCCGTCAACACGATCGCGCGACGCCGATGATCCTTGCGTAGGATGGATGACGGCAAGGTCCCTGATGCCTTGCGCCCACAGATGATCGGCCGCATCGGCTCCAGCGCGCCGGTTGTCGATCCCGACAAAGGATCCCGCCCCGTCGGGGTTCCGGCGTCCGACAAAAACGATGGGGTCGCCTCGGGCGACCGAGGCGGACAATGCTTCGCTTTGCACCGCGTTGACCAGCACATAGCCCTGCACGGCCTGCGACCTCATGGCGTGCAGGTATTCGTCCTGCAGTTCCGCGCGGTCATGGGTGTCGCAGAGGATCATCACATAGCCGGCCGAGCGCAGAGCTGTCTCGACGGAGGCAGCGACGGCCGCCATGGCCGGGTTGTCGAGGTTCGGCGACAGCATGGCCACGATACGGCTTTCCCGTCTGCGGAGGGCCCGGCCGACATGGTTCGGCCGGTAGCCCAGCGCTCTCACGATCTTCTGGACACGCTCGATGGTTTCGGCAGATGCCCGGCCCGTCTCCCCGTTCACGATGCGGGAGACGGTCGCAATCGAAACGCCCGCCTTGGCCGCCACCGTTGCCAATAAGACCGGTTGTTGCGCCGAAACTCGTTTCCTGTTCATGGCTCCTTGTTCACCACTTTGACTGGGCCTGTCGAGACCCTCATGAGTAGGTCAAGAACGCTGACCTGAAGAGTGCTGGACAGCTCGGCAAACGTTTGCCAAACTGGTCTTGCAAATCGAGCTTCTGGTCTCCCGACGCTTGTCTGTGGCCACTCGCCGCCCTACCGGCCGCCAACCGATTAGGGTCGGATGCCTTCTGAAAGGAGGTAATCCGAACAGGCACCGCAGCCGGCCTCTGAGTCCGTTCGCCCCGGTGGCGCCATAGATTCAAGCAAATCTTCAATCTTGAAGAGCAAAATAAACGGAGGAAACGATGAAGGGCACCAAGATGCTCCTGGGTTGCGCCCTGCTCGCGGCGAGCCTTGTAGCGAGCAACGCACAGGCACAAACGACCTTGCGGATGACCTGGTATTCGGACGGCAACGAAGGCGAGGTCATGACCGACCTGTTGCGACGTTTCGAGGAGCAGAACAAGGACATCAAGGTCGTTCTCGATCAGGTGCCGTTCAAAGCCATCAATGAGAACCTGCCGGTTCAACTGGCGGCCGGGCAGGGACCTGACCTCGCACGCGTCGCAGATCTCGGTGGCGTCGCACGCTACATGTTGGATCTGCGGCCGCTGCTCAAGGACCCCGCTTATTTCGAGACCAACTTCGGGCCCTTCCTCGAATGGATGCGTCTTCCCGGCGACACGACCTCGATCCCGGGATACATGACGCAGCTCACCCTCACGGGCCCGCTTGGTCAACAAGACCTTGTTCGAGCAAGCCAACATCCCGATGCCTGGTGCAAAGGCAACCTGGGAAGAGTGGGCCAAGGCCGCGAAGGACGTGGCGACGAAAGTACAGGCGCCGTTCCCGGTCGCGATCGATCGATCGGGCCACCGGTTCTTCAGCCTTGCGATCACGCAGGGCGCGAAGGTCTTCAACGACAAGGGCGAGCCCGCCGTCGTGGATGACGGCTTCAAGAAGGGCGCGCAGCTCGTCTATGACTGGCACAAGAACGGCGTGATGTCGAAGGAGCTCTGGGGCTCGGTGGCGGGCACCGCCTATCGTGGCGCCAACGACGAGTTCAAGAACGCACAGGTCGTGATGTACGTGTCGGGCTCGTGGCAGATCGGCCAGTTCGACAAGACCATCGGAAACGCCTTCGATTGGGTCGCGGTCCCGACCCCTTGCGGCCCGCCAACTGCTCGCCCATGCCGGGCGGCGCGGCGCTGGTCGCCATCAAGACGACCCAGCATCCGAAAGAGGTCGCACGTCTCGTCGAATATCTCGCCAGCGAGAAAATCGTCGGCGAGTTCTACGATCGCTCGCTCTTCGTCCCGGGTCATCTCGGTCTCGCCAAGCAGGGCCTTACCTACAAGGATGCCTCGCCGCAGGGCAAGGCGGCGCTCAAGGTGTTCAGCGAGGGTGTTTCAACGCTCTCTCCGGTCGCCAACAAGCTGCAGGGCTACGTGCATAACCGTGTGATCTTCAACGCGGTGATCAGCCGGCTCGGCCAGGCGATCGCCGGCGAAGCCACGCTCGACGAAGCGTACAAGCGCATCACTGCCGATATCGAGCAGCAGATCGCCGAGCGCACCAAGAAGTAATGGGAAACACGTCCCGGGCTTTCCGGCCCGGGACGTTCCAGCTTCGGCCGGGGACACCATGACCCTCTCGTCAAAAACCTCTCCCGTAATGGCGCCGGATTCGACAAACCAGCGTGGCACACATCCCATCTTGAGATGGGTCACGCGGCTTATCGATTGGCCGATGACGGGCTTGCAGCGTCTGATCGGCGAGAGGCGAATGCCTTACGCCTTCCTGCTGCCCAATCTCGCCTTCTTCGGCGTCTTCGTGTTTCTCCCCATCGCCATCAACTTCCTCTATTCGGTGACCGGTGGACCCGCTTTGTTTCCATCCGAGCGTCCTTATGTCGGGGCTGGACAATACGCCTACCTGTTCGATTGCGGATCGTTCGTTGACCCGAGTTCCTGCCGCGAGGACCACTTTTGGCGCGGTGTTTCGAACACCCTTCGGTTCACCGCGTTCCAGGTCGTTGCGATGGTGGTGTTGTCGCTGCTGACGGCCATCGTGCTGAACATGAAAATCCGCGGTCGCGGCTTCTTTCCGCGCCGTTTATTTCTTTCCCGGTTCTGCTGTCTCCCGTGGTCGTGGCGCTGATCTGGAAATGGATCCTGCAACGCGACGGGCTTCTGAATGCCGGCATCACCGGACTCGGCGGCGACAAGATCCTGTTTCTCAGCGAGCCGGGCTGGGCGATGTTCTGGATCATCTTCGTGTCGGTCTGGGCTCATATGGGGTTTCTACACGCTCATCCTGCTCGCCGGTCTCCAGGCGATTCCGGCGGATATCTACGAGGCCGCCGAGATGGACGCGACGCCCCGCTGGCGCGTGTTCTGGCGTCTTACCCTTCCGCTTCTCTGGCCCAACCTGATCGTCGTGATCGTGCTGGCCCTGATCCGCGCCGTGCAGACCTTCGACGAGGTCTTCGTGTTGACCGGAGGAGGGCCCGGCACCTCCACCCTGATGGTGGTGCAATACATCTACGAGACGGCGTTTTCGAACCAGGTTCAAAATTTCGGCCTCGCAGCGGCGGCGTCCGTGGTGCTCGGCATCGTGCTCTTTGCGCTGACCTTGACGCAACTCGCGTTTTCGCAACGCAAGTCCTCGTGAGGATGTCATGAAGATAGCGCAACTCCTCACCGCCCGTCGCGACGCCCGCCGCTGGCATTGGACCGACATCGCGGCCTACGCATACTTGTTGCTCGGTGTCCTCCTGATGTTCGGCCCGGTGCTCTGGCTGGTCCTGTCGTCGTTCAAGACGCAGGCGGGCCTGCTCGAGTTTCCGCCGTCGCTCCTGCCCATGTCGCAGAAGGAGATTTCCCTCCCCGGATTCCCGCAGCCACTGCCTCTCTTCACGGTGACGATGGAGGACGGAACGACGCGAGCAACTGGCGCAAGTTCGCCGCGTCGGCATCCAGTCCCAGATGGTCGACCCGGACGAATCCGAGCCAGCAATATCGTGTGGCGATCGACAAGCGGGTTCCCGTGCGCGAATTCTCGCTCGCGACGGAAAACTACACGGAGCCGCTGGCGCGCTTCGCCTTTCCGCGGTTCCTCGCCAACTCGGTTTTCGTGACCGTGGTCGCGACCTTGATCACGCTGCTGATCAACTCCATGGCGGCCTATGCGCTGTCCATCTACGAGTTCAAAGGCAAGAACGCCGCCATGTTGATGGTGATCGGCACGCTCATGATTCCGATCACCATCATCCTGGTGCCGGTCTACCTTGTGGTGACCAAGCTCGGGCTCGTCAATTCGCTCTGGGCCGTCATCCTGCCGGGCGCGGCGACGCCGACGGGCGTGTTTCTTCTGCGCCAGTACATGCTGACCCTCCCGCGCGATCTCATCGAGGCCGCCCGCATGGACAAGGCATCCGAGTGGCAGATCTACTGGCGCATCGTGATGCCCCTCACATTGCCGGCGCTCGCGGTGCTGGCGATCTTCTCGATCATGTGGCGCTGGAACGAGTTCCTCTGGCCGCTCGCCGTTCTGACCAAGACAGAAGTCTACACGCTGCAGATCGGCCTCAATGCGTTTCAGGGCGAACTGCAGACCCAATGGCAATACCTTCTTGCGATGACCGTCATGACCCTGACTCCGGTCGCGATCGTCTTTGTCTTCCTGCAACGCTTCATCACCACCGGTATCGCCAATACCGGGATGAAATAACCCGTGGTTGACTGATGGCTGACCTCAAGCTCACCGACATCAAAAAGGCCTACGGGAACCTGACGATCCTTCACGGGATCGACCTTGCCATCGCGGATGGGGAGTTCGTGGTGTTCGTCGGCCCGTCGGGCTGCGGAAAATCCACGCTTCTGCGCATCATCGCCGGCCTCGAGCAGGTCAGCGGCGGCGATATCCGGATCGACGGCCAGAGCGTCACGAATGTTCCGGCGTCAGATCGCGGGCTTGCGATGGTATTCCAGTCCTATGCGCTCTATCCGCACATGAGCGTGTATAGGAACATGGCGTTCGCCTTGGAGAATATGGGACTTGGCAGGAGTGAGGTCGACAAGCGCGTCCGCCGCGCCGCCGACATGCTGCAGCTGACCGCGTACCTCGATCGCAAGCCGAGGGCTCTCTCAGGAGGGCAGCGCCAGCGTGTCGCCATCGGCCGCGCGATCGTGCGCGACCCCAAGATTTTCCTGTTCGACGAGCCGCTGTCGAACCTCGATGCGGAGTTGCGTGTCGCCACCCGCAAGGAGCTGGCGGCCCTCCATGCGGAGATCGGCGGCACCATGATCTACGTCACCCACGATCAGGTCGAGGCCATGACGCTTGCCGACCGCATCGTGGTGCTGCGAGCGGGCGTCATCGAGCAGGTCGGAACGCCGCTCGAGGTCTACAATCACCCGGCCAACCTTTTCGTCGCCGGCTTTATCGGCTCTCCGCGCATGAACCTGTTCCCGGCGCGGGTAGCAGGATGCCGGACGGGTGGCGGTCGGCAGCGAGACGCGGCCGATCATATTGCCTTCCACGGGCCCTGCTGTCGTCGGAACCGATATCACCTTGGGTGCCCGGCCGGAACATATCGACGTGGTGGGAGAGGATCAGGCCGATCTCGTGATCACCCTCGATCTCGTCGAGCAGCTCGGTGGTGAAACCTACCTTTACGGATCGGCCCCCGGACTGCCGCAGCTTACCGTGCGCCAGCATGGGCAGGCTGCCTATGATCGCAACCAGAGGCTCGGCCTGCGATTGAAGCGCGACGCCCTTCACCTTTTCGATGCGGACGGAAGCGCGATCCGCATCCGCTGATATTGCTGAGGAGACATTTTTTAATGAAAGCATTGACCGAGGGCCAGTATCGCGGTCGCGATGGAATCTGGGCTGTGTTCGATCTCGGGTGGGATACCGAGCTGCGTGTCGGCATCCTTGAACACGATATCGGCCGCGTCGTCATGAAGCGCGCAGGAGGTTATGCGCTTGATCGCGGTTGGAGCATCGCGCCCAATGGACTCGAGCCTCCCTTCGAGGGAAGATCGCGAGATTCCATCGAGGGGTTTACCTGCCCTGAAGCCTCGGTTGTCCAACGCGACGGCACGGTCGTGCTGGAAGCCGCGGGCTTGACCGCCGTGGTCAGATTGTCACCCTTCGGCGTGGCGTGGCATCGAACCGGGGAAAGCCAACCCTTTCTCAGCGACCGGCCCACGCAGGCTTATTTCATGTCGCGAAAGTCCGGCGCGCTGCAGCACGTCGTCGCGCGGCATGAGAATGAGCGTCACTACGGCGTCGGCGACAAGGCCGGGCCTCTCGATCACACCGGCCGCCGCTTCAAGATCGACGCGGTCGATCCCTGTGGATTCGACGCGGAGCTGAGCGATCCGCTCTATAAGATGATCCCGTTTCTCATCGTCGACGGAAACACGGGCGCGCACGGCGTCTTCTACGATAATCATGCGGCCGGCGAGATGGATCTCGGCTGCACCATCGACAATTATCATGGCCTGTTTCGCTCCTACAGCGCCCAGGACGGCGACATGGATTTCTATGTCCTGGCAGGGCCTGGCGTGCCGGATGTGGTGCGCCGCTTTTCCTGGCTCACCGGCGGTCAGGCTTTCGCGCCGAAATGGTCTCTCGGCTTCGGCACCACGTCCATGACCATCGCGGACGCCCCGGATGCGGATGCGAGAATTACGGACTACATCGAGAAGTGCCGTCATCACCGCATTCCCTGCGACAGTTTCCATTTCGGATCCGGCTACAGCTCCATCGGCCCGCGTCGCTACGCCTTCAACTGGAACCGGGACAAGTTTCCCGATCCGGCGGCGACCATGGCGCGTTTGAAAGAAGCCGGCATGCAACCGGTCACCAACCTCAAGCCCTGCCTTCTGGACGATCATCCACGCTTGAAGGAGGCAAAGGATCAAGGGATCCTGGTGATGGATGGTGCGACGGGCGAACCGGCCGTCGCACAGTTCTGGGACGGCCTCGGTTTCCACATGGACTTCACCAATCCCGGCGGACGCGACTGGTGGCGTGACGGCATGCAGACTGCGCTCCTCGATTACGGGGTGGTCACAATCTGGAACGACAACAACGAGTACGAAATCTGGGACGAGGATGCCGTTTGCAATGGGGACGGCAGACCGTTCCCGCAGGTGCTGGCCCGGGCCGCGCAGCCGCTGCTCATGACCAAGCTGTCCTATCAGACGCAAGCCGCTCACGCCCCCGGAAAGCGGCCTTACGCCATCACGCGCGGCGGAGCGGCGGGCTTGTGGCGCTACGCCCAGACCTGGTCGGGCGACAACGAGACCGCCTGGAAGACCCTGCGCTTCAACCTCACGCAAGGGCTCAACATGAGCCTTTCGGGCATGTTCAACATCGGTCACGATGTGGGCGGTTTTCATGGGCCAAGCCCGAACGCGGAACTGTTCTGCCGCTTCGTGGAGTTCTGCTCTCTCTGGCCGCGCTTCGTCATGAATTCATGGAAGGATGACGGCATCGTCAACCTTCCATGGATGCACGAGAGCGTCATCCCGCAGGTGCGCGGGGCCATGACGCTTCGATATCGCCTGATGCCGTATATCTACACACAGATGTGGCAGGCTTCCCGTCGCAATGAGCCGGTGGTTCGCCCGCTGTTCTATGATTTCCCAAATGACCGCCAGGCGATCCATGTGCAGGACAGCTTCATGCTGGGGCCTGACCTTTTGGTCGCTCCCGTCCTTGAGGAGGGAGCGGTGGATCGGGAGGTTTACCTGCCGCAGCACGAAGGCGGCTGGTTCGACTTCCACGATGGCCGCCACGTGGACGGCGGACAAACCATCACCGTCGCAGCGCCCCTGGGCCATGTGCCGGTCTTCGCCCGGTGTGGCGCGATGATCCCGGTGACAAACCAGATCGATCGCATCGAGCCGGGTCTCGACACGCAGCGCGAACTGCTGGTGTTCGGCGTACCAGCCGATGTCTCCGAGGCATATCTCTACGAGGATGACGGCGATACGACCGACTGGCGGGGCGAGCGCCGGCTGGAGCTTCGCTTCCAGTTGCGCCGTAGCAAAGACGGTCCGGTTCTGTCGGTCGACACCGACGGTTCGTACCGGCCCGCTTTCGACACGATTTCGGTACGCACCGTTGCGGTCGATGGGAAGATTCGGATCGACACGTCAAAGGACAGTGCGGTCAAGATCGAACAAGGTAGCCAAGCATTTCCGGTCTGAGCGCGTCCAGATACATCGCAAACTCGACTCGGTGATTTCGTCGAGTTCGTGTTCGCTCTCACAACAGCCAAGGGTGAGGATTCCGAATGGCACGTCGAGCACTCGAGGAACTTCGCAGCCAGCGCTGGTTTGCATCGGACGACATGCGCGGCTTCTCGCACCGCCAGCGCACCCAGCAGATGGGCATGCGGCGCGAGGAGTTTCTCAACAAGCCGGTGGTCGCCATCCTCAACACGTGGAGCGACCTGAGCCCTTGCCACGCGCATTTGCGCGAGCGCGCGGAGGCGGTCAAACGGGGAATCTGGCAGGTGGGCGGTTACCCGGTCGAGTTGCCGGCCCTGTCCGTCGGCGAGGTGATGGTGAAGCCGACCACCATGCTCTATCGCAACCTGCTCGCCATGGAGGCGGAGGAAATTCTGCGTTCGCATCCGGTCGATGGCGCGGTGCTCCTCGGCGGTTGCGACAAGTCCACCCCGGGACTCCTGATGGGTGCGATCAGCATGGATATCCCGGTGATCTATTGTCCGGCCGGACCCATGTCGAACGGGCAGTGGCGCGGTCAAAAGACGGGCGCCGGGACGCATACCAAGAAGTACTGGGACGAGCTTCGGGCCGGCAACATATCGCCGCAGGACTGGGTCGACCTCGAGAGTCGCATGACGCGTTCCATCGGCACCTGCAACACCATGGGTACGGCTTCCACGATGACGTCCATCGTCGATGCCATGGGCCTGACCCTTCCCGGAGCATCGTCCATTCCCGCCGCCGACAGTGGTCACACGCGCATGGCGTCGGCCTGCGGCGCTCGCATCGTCGAGATGATCTGGGAAGATCTCAAGCCGTCGCAGATCATCGATGCGAGGAGCTTCCGAAACGGCCTTGTCGCCTATATGGCGCTCGGCGGCTCGACCAACGCCGCCGTCCACCTCGTCGCCATGGCGCGCCGGGCCGGCGTCCCTCTGAACCTGGACGACATGTCGGAGATGGCCGGCAAGGTCCCGGTCTGCGCCAATCTCTTCCCATCTGGCGAATATCTGATGGAGGACTTCTATTTCGCGGGCGGCCTGTTGGCCTTGCTAAAAAAACTTGAGTCGCACCTCGATCCCGATGCGCTGACGGTAAACGGCCGGACGCTTGGCGAAAATATCGCCGGCGCAGATTGCTGGAACGACGATGTTATCCGAGACCCGTCCAACCCCGTCGTCCCGCTTTCGCGGGGAAAGACCCTTGCGGTGCTGCGCGGCAATCTCGCGCCGAACGGCGCAGTCATGAAGTCTTCCGCGGCCAACCCGCGTTTCCTGAAACACACCGGTCCCGCCATCGTGTTCGACAGTCCTGCGGCGATGAACGCTGCGATCGACGATCCCGACCTCGACGTCACGGAAGACAGCGTGCTGGTGCTGCGCAATGCAGGTCCGGTGGGTGCACCGGGCATGCCGGAATGGGGCAATCTGCCGATCCCGAAGAAGCTCCTGAAACAAGGCGTTCGCGATATGGTTCGCATCTGCGACGGGCGCATGAGCGGCACGCATTATGGGACCTGCATTCTCCACGTAGCGCCCGAGGCCGCCGTGGGCGGTCCGCTCGGCTTGCTCAAGACCGGCGACCTCGTGGAACTGGACGTTGAAGCTGGCCGCCTCGACATGCGGGTTGATGTGGCCGAACTGGAGCGCCGCAGGGCGGAGTGGAAGCCGACTGCTCCCGTCTACGGACGCTCCTTTGCGGCTTTGTACCAGCGCCATGTCTCGCAGGCCGATGAAGGCTGCGACTTCGACTTCCTGAGCGCGCCCGGACCGGTAGCGGAACCAGCAATTTATTGAGGATGCCATGATCGATATCGAGAACCGCTTCAAACGTTGGCTGGCAGGCGAGGGGCCGCGTCCGCCCTTGGGCACATGGTTGATGGCGGCAGCGCCGGCAACGGCGGAGGCCATGGGTTATGCGGGCTTCGATTTTCTCGTCGTCGACATGGAGCACGTGCCCATCGAAGTGTCGGACCTCACGCACATCCTGCGCGCGATCGGCTGCACGCCGGCTGATGCGGTGGTGCGCCTCGCGTGGAACGACCAGGTGCTCATCAAGCGCGTTCTCGATGCAGGCGCTCAGACCATCATGGTACCCTTCGTGCAAACGGCCGAAGAGGCGCGCCAGGCTGTCTCCTTCGCCAAATACCCGCCCGAGGGCGTACGGGGCGTGGCGGCCGTCCATCGCGGATCGCGCTTCGGACGAGCAACGGATTACCTCAAGCGAGCCAATGGCGAGGTCGCGGTCATCGTCCAGCTCGAAACGCCCGATGCAATCGAGCGGCTGCCGGAAATCGCGGCGGTCCCAGGTGTCGATGGCCTCTTCGTCGGCCCCGGCGACTTGTCGGCCGCCATGGGTCATATCGGCAACATCACTCACCCCGACGTACAGGCGCTGATCCAGAACGCCGCAAAGGCCGCCCGTGCAGCCGGAAAGCCCGTCGGCATCGTCGGGCCCAATCCCGACATGGTTCGTCGCTTCCTCGATTACGGTTACGACTTTGCCGCCGTCGCTTCCGATATCGCCATGATGACCGGCAGGGCATCCGACTGGCTCGGTACCCTGCGGGGAGAGCCTGTTCAAGCGGTCGTGCCCACCGCGGCGTATTGAGGTCGTGATGGCGCCTTGCCCGGTCGTGACTCTCAGAAGCGGTGCGTTGAAGGTCGATTTAGCCCCGTCGATCGGCGGCGCAATCGCGGGGTTCTGGCACAACGGAACGCCGCTGATGCGCGAGACGCCGGACGAAGCGCTCCGCCAACGGCTTGTTCGCCAAACCAGCAGCTATCCGCTCATTCCTTATTCAAACCGGATTGCGCATGGCCGCTTTTCATTCCAGGGCATCGCCCATCAGCTCGCGTTGAATTTCGGCGACCATCCGCATTCCATCCACGGCAATGCGTGGCAGAATCCGTGGCAGGTGGATGAAGCAACGGATACGCATTGCAGGCTCTCGTTGATTCATCGACCGCTGGAGGACGCCGAGGCATGGCCTTTCGCTTATCGGGCCGAGCAGGTGCTAGCGCTATCGCCTGATGGCCTGTCCATCACGCTGACTGTCGAGAACATGGACACGCTCGCAATGCCGGCGGGTCTTGGCCTGCATCCGTTTTTTCCAAGGCGCGATGGTGTGCAGCTGAGATTCGCAGCCCGCAACGTCCACTTGAGCGGCCCCGACTCGCTCCCCGCCGAATGCATCCCTGTACCGGCTAAATGGGATTACACGTCGATGCGGGATCTGGGCGAACCCGGTCTCGACAATTGCTTCGACGGTTGGGACGGCAACGCCGAGATCATGTTCGAGCAGGAGGGCATTCTCCTCCGACTTGATGCCGATCCTGTCTACGGCCACCTCGTCGTCTATGTGCCGCCCGGGCGTGATTTTTTCGCCGTCGAACCGGTCACTCATCTGAACGACGCCATCAACCGTCCCGACATCGTTCGTCACGGATTGCATGTGTTGCAGCCGCGTGAGGCGCTGACCGGAACCGTCAAGATCGGCGTGGAGGTGGTTCGATGACCTTCGCGGTGGCGCTCGATGTTCGCGCTGAATTGGGCGAGTGCCCCATATGGTCCGTGGAGGAGCAGGCGCTCTACTTCGTGGATATCAAGGGCAGGGCGCTGCACCGTTTCGAGCCGCGTGCCGAGAAGCATGTTGCGATCCAGATGCCCGAGGAGATCGGCTGCATCGGGTTCAAGAAAGGTGGCGGTTTTATCGCCGGCTTTCGCTCGGGCCTCTGGCTCCTCGATGCCAGTGGCGTTCGGCTGGAAAAACTCGCCGACAACCCTGAGGATCAGAGTCAAAGCCGATTCAACGACGGACGCGTCGATCCTGCGGGGCGATTCCTTGCGGGCACGATCGACGAGCCGAAACTAGGCGGCAGGGCCCATCTGTATCGCTACGACGCCCGCGGTCTTTCCGTGCTGGCGGAAAGGCTTCTCACATCGAATGGCGTCGCGTTTTCGCCGGACGGACGCACGCTTTATCATGCCGATACGCCGACCTTCACAATCTGGCGCTATGCTTACGATCCCGCTACCGGCGACGCCACGGGTCGCGCCTTGTTCGCGCGTCTTTCACCGACGGAAAGCGATCGCGGGCCGGCCTGATGGTGCGGCTGTCGATGCGCAAGGGTGCTACTGGACGGCGCTCTTCGAGGGAGGCCGGATTCGGCGCTACTCCCCCGATGGAGTGCTTCTCGCCGAATTTCCGGTTCCGGCTCGCTGCCCCACAATGGTTGCCTTCGGCGGCCCCGATCTCAAGACCCTGTATGTCACCTCGGCGCGGACGAGCCGTCCCGACGACGAACTCGCAGCCCTGCCGCATTCCGGCAGCCTGTTTTCCATGAGGGTCGAGGTGCCCGGCCTTCCAGAACATCGTTTTGATCCTGCCGTTTGACGCACGAGGTTCCGATGCCCTTCAACTATCAAACAGTTCAGTACCGCTCCCTGCAGAGGCGCTCGGTGGTGATCACCGGCGGCGCCTCGGGCATCGGCGAGGAGATTGTGAAGGCCTTCGTGGCGCAGGGAGCGCGCGTTTCGTTGATCGACATCGATGCCGAAAAGGGCGCAGCCCTGGCTTCAGAAACCGGCGCTTCGTTCCACAGGTGCGATGTGACTGATATCCAAGCCCTGCGGGAAAGCCTGGCTCGTGTCGAGCATGAGCACCATGGCATCGATGTTCTCGTGAACAACGCCGGTAAGGACGATCGCCATGATATGGAGCAGGTCGAGCCGGATGACTGGCGACGCGCTCTGGCGCTCAATCTCGATCATCTATTTTTTGCCACGCAGGCGGTCTCGAAAGGGATGGCAAAAGCAGGTCACGGCTCCGTCGTCATGCTGGGCTCCGTTTCCTGGATGCGGGGCCGCCCCGGTATGGTCGGCTACACCACCGCCAAGGCAGCCATCAACGGCATGACTCGCACACTGGCCCGCGAACTCGGTTCTTCAGGCATCAGAGTCAACTGCATCGTGCCAGGCGCTATATTGACTGATCGACAGGAAAAGCTCTGGCTCACACCCGAGCTCAACCAGCAATTCCTCGACCTTCAAGCCCTGAAGTTCCGTCTGGACGCGAGCCATGTTGCGAAGGTTGCCCTTTTTCTCGGATCCGATGAAAGCGCCGGCTGCACAGGCGCCAATTTCATCGTCGATGCCGGCCTGACGCAGAACTGAGCGCCCCATGCAGATCCAGACCTATCCCGACGGTTTCGACCTCCTGCTCGATGGCAGGCTAATTCTTCGCCACCGCAGCGATGCTCCCTGTGTATTTGTCGGCCAGGGCGACGCGCGCATGGATATGTACCGAGGGAATTTCGACATCGAGGATTACGTTATCGAACGCACGCCGCTTTCTCACGCGGAGGTGTCAGGTGCCGGGGATGAGTTCGAGGTTTCTCTCTGCGCGGCGCCTGGTCAACCGGCTCGCCTCACCCTCGTGATCTCAGGCAGTCATTGTGACGGAGTCATCTTCTTCAATTCTCTCGACCCGTCAATCAATCGGATATGGCTCCGTGTCGTCGCCGGAAAGAACGAACATGTCTGGGGCGGCGGCGAACAGATGTCGTATTTCGATTTGCGGGGACGTCGTTTCCCGCTCTGGACCTCGGAGCCGGGTGTCGGGCGCGACAAGACGACGGAGATCACCTTCAAGGCAGATGTCGCCGGAAAGGCGGGCGGTGACTTCTGGAACACCAATTATCCGCAACCGACCTATGTCTCATCTCGGCGCTACGCGCTGCATGTGGAAACAACCGCGTATTCTGCCTTCGATTTCAGACAGGCGGGCTTTCATGAAATCGAGGTTTGGGCGGTACCGGACCGCATCGAGCTAACGGCCCGGCCGAGCTTCCCAGGTTTGGTCGAGGCGCTCTCCGAGCGCTTCGGTCGCCAGCCACCCCTTCCTGACTGGCTTTATGGCGGCGCAATCATCGGCCTCAAGGACGGCTCGCGATCCTTCGATCGGCTCGAAACGATGATTGCCGCCGGAGTCAAGGTCTCCGGCCTCTGGTGCGAAGACTGGGTTGGTCTGCGCCATACATCGTTCGGGGCGCGGCTGTTCTGGGACTGGCAGGCGAACGAGGATCGATACCCTGGTTTGCCTCAGCGCATCGCAGAGCTGGCAGAACCGGGGCATTCGGTTCCTCGGCTATGTGAATCCGTATCTTGCCGTCGACGGCCCGCTTTTCTTGGAAGCGGATGCCGCGGGTTATTTTGCAATGGACGACAAGGACAAGACGGCACTCGTGGATTTCGGCGAATTCGAGTGCGGCGTCGTTGACTTCACCAATCCGGAAGCGGCGGAATGGTTCGCCGAGCGCGTGATCGGCCGTAACATGATCGACTTCGGCCTGTCGGGATGGATGGCCGATTTCGGCGAGTACCTTCCCCTCGACGTCCACCTGGCCAACGGGGTCGATGCGAAGTTGATGCACAACGCCTGGCCAACGCTTTGGGCCGAAGTGAATGCGCGCGCGGTCGAGAAACGAGGGAGAACCGGCGATATTCTGTTCTTCATGCGAGCCGGATTCACAGGCGTTCAGAAATATTGTCCGCTGCTGTGGGGAGGTGATCAATCCGTGGATTTCACGCGTCACGACGGTCTCGTCACGGTCATCTCGGGCGCGCTGTCCTCCGGGCTCCTCGGCAATGCCTATCATCATTCCGATATCGGCGGTTACACGAGCCTTTTCGGAAATGTTCGAACCGCGGAACTCATCATGCGCTGGGCCGAAATGGCTGCCTTCACTCCTGTCATGCGCACTCACGAAGGCAACCGTCCGCGCGACAATCTGCAACTCGATCAGGATCCCGAAGTTCTGGCGCATTTCGCCCGCATGACTCAGGTCTATGTGCATCTGGTGCCGTACTTGAAGTTCCTGGTCGCGGAGGCGTCCACTCGCGGTCTTCCGGTGCAGCGGCCTCTGTTTCTCCATTTCGAGGCCGACGCCCGTACCTACGCGATCCAGGATGCCTATCTCTACGGTCCGGACCTCCTGGTTGCCCCTGTGTGGCAGTCGGGCAAGTCCGAATGGAGCACCTATCTTCCGGAAGGATCGGATTGGATTCATGTCTGGTCTGGCCGCACCTTCGCGGGTGGGCGGGAGGCAACGGTTGCTGCTCCCTTCGGCCAGCCGCCAGTGTTCCACCGTGCCGGAAGCCGGTTTGCGGAGTTGTTTGCCGGGTTGAGGGACCTCTAAGTTATGTCGCTTGCGGAGCTCGTTGGGTTCCTGGTGCTGACGGGGGCAGCCGCCTATGCCCAGACGCTGACGGGCTTCGCCTTTGGCCTCATCACCATGGCAGGGGTAGGCCTCACCGGGCTCTTGTCCTTGGCTGACGCAGCGATGATCGTCAGCATCTTGTCGATGGTGAATTCGATGCAGATGCTTTGGAAGGGCTGGCGCGATGTCGCATGGAGAGAATTCTGGCTTGTTATGGCAACGAGCGTTCCGCTGCTTTTTATCGGGTATTGGTTGTTGCAAGGACTTGCCGGCTCCCGTGCCGATCTTCTGCGCCTGATCCTCGGATTCGTCATTATAGTCTCAAGTCTCCAGCTCGCGCGAAAACCCCAGCCTCTCGCAAAACGTTCGAGCGACCGGTCGTTCCTGTTCTTCGGCGCGATTGGGGGTGTAATGGGCGGCATGTTCTCGACGGCCGGTCCTCCGCTCGTCTATCATTTCTATCGCCAGCCCATGTCGCTGGTGATTGTACGTGAAACTCTGGTAACGGTATTTGCCGTGAACGCTGTGGTCCGCATCGGGCTTGTGACCGCCTCTGGCGATCTTCCGTCAGGTTCGACTTGGTCCGGCCTCTTCGCCATTCCGATCGTGATCGGAATGACCCATGCGGCCCGCCGCTGGCCGCCACCCTTCTCGCCGGCCACGATGAGGCACATCGTGTTTGTCCTCCTGTTTCTCTCGGGCGTGTCGCTTGGTCTCCCTGCCGTCCTCCACCTCTCTGGAGGGCTTCGATGATTGCGTGTCCCAAGCCCGTTGAAAGCTGTGTTCTGGTCCAAACGATCCGATGTCGTGCTGACACCACCCACAGGAATAGATTGGAGATATGGAAATGATTGACTCCTCCACGCTTCAGCAACTGTTTCCGACCGCCGATATCCTCAGCGAGCATCAACCCCCGTCCCCGGTTCATCAGCGCCATTATCTCATCGACGGGGAGCTGCGGCCCTGGGAGGGACCCCTCGAGACGGTCCGTTCCCCCGTATGCGTTCGTGGCGAGGGCACATTGGAACAGGTTGAGCTCGGGAGCTATCCCGTCGGGGGAGAGCAGGAAGCCGAGGAGGCTCTCGCCGCGGCGGTGGCGGCTTACGACGAGGGGCGGGGCGTCTGGCCGACCATGACGGTTGCCGGCCGCATCGCCTGCATGGAGGACTTCACGGCGCGAATGATCGCTTCTCGGCAGGAGGTGATCAGACTCATCATGTGGGAGATCGGAAAGAGCCAAACCGACTCTGAGAAGGAGTTCGATCGAACTGTCGATTACATCCGGGCCACGATCGAGGCACTCAAAGAGCTCGACAACAGCAACTCGCGGTTCCAGATCGTCGAAGGCACGATCGGGCAGATCCGGCGCACTCCGCTTGGTGTCGTGCTGTGCATGGGCCCGTACAACTATCCGCTCAATGAGACCTTCGCCACGCTGATCCCGGCCCTGATCATGGGCAACACGGTTGTCTTCAAGCCGCCGCGGTACGGTGCATTGTTGTTCTACCCGCTGCTTGAGGCCTTCCGCAGCGCCTTCCCAAAAGGGGTGATTAACACCGTCTACGGACGCGGCTCGGTGATCGTGCCGCGCCTGTTGGATTCTGGGAAGGTGAACGTGCTCACGCTCATCGGATCGAGCAAGGTCGCCGACCATCTCAAGAAACTGCACCCAAAGACGCATCGCTTGCGGGCAATTCTTGGTCTCGACGCGAAGAACGCCGCCATCGTCCTGCCCGATGCCGACATCGAGCTTGCCGTCAAGGAGTGCCTTCTGGGGAGCTTGTCTTTCAACGGCCAGCGCTGCACGGCCCTCAAAATGCTGATTGTCCATAAATCGATTGTCGAACCGTTCTTGCGCCGCTTCACAGAGGAGTTGGGCAAGCTCCATGTCGGCATGCCTTGGGAAAAGGGGGTGAGCATCACGCCGCTGCCTGAGCCTGGCAAAGTCGATTACATGACGCAGCTCGTTGAGGACGCCAAAGCAAAGGGAGCGCAGGTCGTCAACGAGGGTGGCGGAACAGCCTGCGGAACCCTGTTCTATCCGGCTGTTGTCTACCCCGTAAAGGAGGGAATGAAACTCTACCGAGAGGAGCAGTTCGGACCGGTCGTCCCGGTGATGGCGTTTGAGGATCTCGAAACGGCACTTCAATACGTCATCACATCCGAGCATGGCCAGCAGGTCAGCATCTTCAGCACGAGCCCCGACCAAATCGGCCGGCTCGTCGATCCGCTCGTCAACCAAGTCTGCCGCGTCAACATCAACTGTCAGTGCCAGCGTGGGCCGGATGTGTTTCCCTTCACCGGGCGAAAAGACTCGGCTGAGGGCACGCTATCCGTGACCGATGCGCTGCGCTCCTTCTCCATTCGGTCGATGATTGCGACAAAACAGACGGATAAAAACAAGCAACTGCTCGACGCTATCGTAACGGAGCACAAATCCAACTTCATCAACACGCGTTTTATCTTCTAACGACCTCACCCAAAGCGGCCTTATGTCGGCGGAGTAGGGCGCGAAGGGACTTCGCTCCGCCACGGCGTCAGTCGCGGCAGCCAGCGGTGCACATCGGCGGCATAGGCCTCGTATTGCGCACCGTAGGTGCTGCGCAACGTTGGTTCCTCGTAGATCAGCACGAAGAGGTGGGTGACGACGCCAAACGCCAGTGCGTAGATCAGCAGCGGCAGGGAGCCGATCAGCAGCCCCTGGCCGGCGATCAGCGCGGCGACTGCGAGATACATTGGATTGCGCACGTAGCGGTAGGTGCCCGAGACCACCAGCGTCGCAGTGGGATAGATCGGCGCCGGCGTACCGCGGCCCTGCAACGCGAAGCGGGCGAAGGAATCGAGCAAGACTGCGGCACCGACGAGGATCAGCGCGCCGCCCAGCCAGCGCACCGGCTCAAAACCGAGCAGCGGCTCGTCCATGTGCCACCCGGTCGTGTACCAAGGGATGAAAACGCCAAGTAGACCCGGCGCGGCGAAGAGAAACACGATCGAGCCGACGACTGGCATTATGCCGCGAGAAGAAAGCTGGTCCATGACAGGCCTCCGCTAGCAGCATGGCCGAACTGCGACCTGATGCGGTCGGCCGGACAGGTTCGAGTCAAACTCTGCCGCCGGACATTCGGCGCATTTTCTGGGCTCGGTCCTTGCGGGCGTTGGTCGGATAAAGATCAATGTCACCACGATTGGGGCCCTTGTTGGGGCCGACATTGAGGATCGACCGGTTAACAGATGCCACGGACACTCAATCGCCTCTCGTCCAGAACTGTTGCGACGATCAAAAAGCCAGGTCGCCACGCCGACGGCGGCGGGCTCAGCACCATCCGGCATTTCACTCGCTGGCGCGCCATGAAGGAGGCGGGCGACAGAGTGGGCGGTGCTTTTCTGATCGGCAATTCGCCTCAGTGGCTTGTAGCCCGGCTAAATTTCACTAAGGCGTCGCTGCGCTTCTCCAGGCCCGGCAGAAGTTCGACGCCGAGACCTGGTGTGTCGGAGACCGTGATCATGCCGTTATCTGTCTTGGGCAGGTCCGTGACAAGTTCGGTATACCAGCCGGAGTAGAAGGCACGCACCGATTCCTGGATGAGGGCATTGCGCGCATGCATCGAAAAATGACAGGAGGCGGCATAGACCACCGGACCTGTGCAATCATGCGGGGCGACGGGTGTGTGCCAAGCCTCCGCCATACCGGCGATCTTGCGCGCCTCCGAGAGGCCACCGCACCAGGACAAGTCGAGCATCACAACGCCGGCTGCGCCGGTCTCGAGATATTCGCGGAAAGAATGCGTATAGGCCAGCGTCTCAGAGGCACAGACCCACGCCTTGGAGTGGGGCGCATAGCTGGCCAGATCCTGGACGTTATCGAGTTGGAACGGATCCTCGTGCCAGTAGGTGTCAAACTCGGCCAGCCGCTCGGCGATTTTCTTGGCCATGGGCAAGCTCCAGAGCGAGTGGAACTCAACCATGATGTCCATCTTATCTCCGACCGCCTTCCGGATCTTGCGGAAGGGTTCTAGCGCCGTACTGAGTTCCTGAGGCGAGATGTCCCAACCCGCCGAACGTTCAGCGGCGATGTCGAACGGCCAGATCTTCATCCCGGTGATTCCCTGTTCGAGCAACGAATGGGCAAGTTCGTCTGCCCGATGAAGGAAACCTTCCAGGTCTTCATAAGGCCCCCCCTGTTCGCCGACGTGCCAGTTGGCAACGGATTGGGAGCCACTGTCGCGAATGTATTTGTAGCCGGCACAAGTGTTGTAAGTTCGGATCGTGTCACGGGCTCGGCCTCCCAGCGCCTCGCAGACCGGCTTACCAATTGCCTTGCCGAAGATGTCCCAGAGCGCGATGTCGACGGCTGAATTGCCGCGCGTTTCGACACCCGAGCTGCGCCAGCCGAGGTAATTGCTGAGGCTGGCGTTACGCGCCTCGATCTGGAGTGGATCCGTCCCGAGCAGCTTCGGCGCGACGGACTCGTGCAGATAGGCCTCGACCGCGGCGGCACCCATGAAGGTTTCGCCGAGACCGACGAGGCCTTCGTCCGTGTGAATCCGTACCCAGACCAAATTGCCGAATTCAATGAGGCGGATGGTCTCTAGAGCTGTGATTTTCATGAGAGTCTCGAACAGCGGTTGAGCAAAAATGGCGAGTATCGGTTGTCGACTTCGGCCGAGCCAATCATCCTTCAGCGCCTTGGACGCCGCATCCAGAATCCTGATCTGGGCTTCGGCACCGAGCCTGGCGGCCCGATCATCCAAGACAAGAGAAGCTAGCATTCACTTTCAGCAGGACCTCGACATCCTGGCCAGCATCCCGGATTCGTGCCGCAGCAAGTCGGAGAATAGCCCCGCTTGCCGTAGGCATGCTAGCCAACGACCGCGCTGGGCGCGTGCGCCGGATTACTGACCTGTCACTGGACTGCGCGTCTCCCACGCCGGGCTCCTCCGCTCGTTCAATTGATTTTGGCAGATTGGCGCAAAAATTGGCAAGGTTCGACCGCTTGAAGGATATGCGCCGCAGCAACTGCGCCTATCGGCTCGCTACCAACTTCGTGTCAACTATCTACGTCGGCGCTACCGTGGGCAACTGGATGTGGGCCAAGCCGCTCCTGGCACCTCTCGGACGAAATGCTCTGGTCCGCGCATGCGGCGGTAAGCGGACCTTTGTTCGATTTGCTGTTCGTTCCTCTTTGACCCCGAGCGGTCTTCGAGGCGAGGTGATCAGATTACTTCCCGGCTATTGAAATAATTTCGGCGATCGCCTCGTTCATCGGGTGCATGGAGGCCAGTTCTGCCGCGACGTTTTGTGCGCCCGCGCGAATGGATTCACTTGTAAGGACAGCACGGATCGCCTTCGCGATGTCGTCGGCATGATGGGTGAACACTGCCAGCCCGGCTCCGGCGGCTTCCGCCGCACGTGCATTGGCAGGCTGGTCGGCAAAAAGCGGGATGACGACAACCGGGCACCCCGTGGCGAGTGTGCTTAACAAAGTCCCCGAACCGCCATGGCAGACGACGGCGCTGGTGTACGGCATAATCTCCACCTGAGGCACGAATCTCTCGACACGAACATTGTCCGGGATCACTCCGAGTTCTTCGCGCGGCATGACCGGACCGGTGGTCAGCAGAGCCTTCACGGGCAGCGAGCCGACCGCCTCCAGCAGGACCCGATAAGCGTTTCTCACGCGCTCCGAACGGCCCGCGACCGTCCCAAAGGTCATGAACAGGAATGGCTTGTCTCCGTCAGGCATCCAGTCGGGCTGCAACGCGCTGGCGGCGTGCCGGGGCGGAATCTCCGGCGCGACGCGGAAAGACGCAGGCCGGTCGGGCAATGGCGGACCGCGGTCGAATGACGGCGGAAACGACGTGAAGGTGCGCTGGCTGCGCTGGGCATGCCCGTTGTCGGGCTTCAGGCCAACCAGAGTGCGGAGCTGGTCGACCGCTCCGGCGACCTGTGCGGCGATCCAGGACTCGTATTCGCTGCAATACACCGCGACGCCGGCCTGCGGAACGCCCGCCGCCTCCGCGGCAATCAGCGAGGCAAACTCGGCAGATTCGCGGATGACGAGATCCGGACGAAACTCCCGGATGGTCTGTTGCAGTTTCGGCATTGCAGCACGCGCGGCGACGCCGGCAAAACCTTCGCGAAAGGCAAAGGCGATCGCTTCTTCGCCCTTGAGTTCATCCACACGTTTCATGACCGCTTGCAGCTGGTCAGGGGCGGGGCGATCGAATGGTGCGTGCGCAAGTCCGGCTTTCTTCAGCGCCGCCACAGCGCCCTCGTCGGTCGAGGTGGCGACCCGAACCTCGTGCCCGAGATCGCGCAGACGTCGCGCATAGGGCACGAGAGGTGTGACGTGCCCGATATCTTTGAAGGTGGAGAACAGGATACGCATGGCAGCTCCATAGACCCGTCCAAAAGACTAGCAGGAGCAATGGTGAGGGCAATGACGGATCCGCCCAAGCGCCCAAGGCCCGCCAAGACGGTCATGAACGTTCGCTCGGCTGAAGGTGCCTTCGTCACTGCTATTGCGCGCCGACGAAGTAATCAACTGAGGTCTCGGACATTCGCTTCTGGCTCTCCGCTGACCTTAGCCAAAGGTCCGGAATTGGAGGGGCAAGCGGACCTCCAATGGGCGCACTCTACATCCTACTTTTACCCTGAACGGACGTACAGTGCGGCATCGTGAATTGCCGTCATCTGGCGAATGCTCCCAGGGAAGCGGGCGGCCCTTGTTCACCACGGCGTCTCCTCATGCTACATATGAGCCGCGTGGGGGACCTTTTCAGCGGTGGTGGAGGAAGCGCTCGATCAACGGCCACTACTTCTGGCATCTCTGCCGCCGTCCCGGCTACAGACCCGATTGGCATGCGGCATCGTCGTGACCATGCTCGTCCTGTTCGTCGTCACGCTCAGGTATGTGAATGTTCCGCTCCCGCGCATTGACGCATTCGTTCCAATTCATGCAATCACAACGCTCATCAACGATCTAATTACCGCTATTTTGTTGTTTTCTCAGTACAGCATTGAGCGCCGGAGAACACTGTTGGTCATTGCCAGCGGGTATTTGTTTACGGCGTTAATAGTCATTCCGTGGGCGCTTACATTTCCAGGTTTATTCGCGCCCACCGGTCTTCTCGGCCCTGGGTTGCAGACCACGGCATGGCTCTATACTACTTGGCACATAGGGTCACCACTAATTTTGCTTGTCGCGGTTCTCTTGAAAGATACGGATAGCAAACCGAGCGAATCTCGAGTTCTCCGCTCGTAGCCATTGGTTTGAGTATAGCTATCGCCATCGCGACGGTGTGCGGGCTGACCTGGATTACGATCGCAGGAGAACAGTTTCTGCCGCGAATAGTGCAACCTGACGGCATTCGCTTGAACCAGGTTCTCGCTTCTTCGCTTAGTGGCTTGATCATGGTGCTGTCCGGCGGCGCGCTGGCGCTGTTGTGGATGAGGCGGCGCTCTGTGCTCGATCTATGGCTTATGGTCGTGTGCTGCGCGTGGTTGCTTGAAACTGCAACCGCTACCCTCTTTGTCGGCGCTCGATACGAGCTTGGTTGGTATGCTGGCCGCAGCTTTGGTATTGCGGCAACGTTTATTGTCTTACTCGTGCTGCTTTCCGAGACGCTCATACTTTATGCAAGCCTCGCACGATCAATCGCGAGGCAGCGGAACGAACGCCATGCACGGAAGATTGCTATGGACGCCATGGCGGCTTCGATCGTTCACGAGATCAACCAACCTTTAGGAGCGATGATAACCAATGCCGAGACGGGCTTGATCTTGTTGAAGAGCACGCCGCCAGACCTGAATGAGGCGTGCGCTGCCTTCGACGACATCGTGAACGACGGTCGCCGCATGAATGAGATAGTCGGTGGCATCCGGTCCATGTTCAAGAAGGGCGCGCGCGGGCAACTCTTGCAAGATGTAAACGAGCTAGTTCAAGAGACGCTCAAGATGCTCGATCTCGATCTGCGCACTTATGGAATTTCGGTCAGAACTGATCTAAGCAACGGCATCCCCCAACTGTCGGGCGATCGCGGCCAATTGCAGCAAGTATTTCTGAATTTAATTTCGAACGCGATCGAAGCAATGAGCTCCGTGACCGATCGTGCCCGCAACTTGCAGGTGCGCACCCATGTAGTTCAGGGGTCCTGCGCTGTTGTGGTCACCGTGGAAGACTTTGGTACGGGACTCGGTGGTGAGGACAAGGACCGTATCTTCGAACCGTTTTTTACCACAAAGTCCACCGGAACCGGAGTAGGGCTAACCATCTGCCGGGTGATCATCGAGTCCCATGGCGGAAGCCTCGTAGCATTAGCAAACAGACCGTACGGGGCGATCTTCGAAGTTACTTTGCCGAGCGACGACCTATGAATGCGGGCGCTAGTGGATGAGGACAGCTTGCTGATTGCTTTCTTCACTTGCTAATGGACGAAAATTCAAACTAACGAGTGCGATCACACAGAATGCGCTGCCGATCCGCGCCGACCACATTCAACTTCAACAAGTCATTCTCAACCTTATCGTGAACGGGATGGACGCGATGAGGGATAACCCGGCCGAAGATCGCGTCATCAGCATTCAGACCTCGCGCGTCGACGGATTTGCCGCGCTATCCGTCTCGGATCGCGGTCCGGGCATTCCTGAAGACTGATTAAAGGAGATCTTCAAGCCGTTCTTTACCACGAAGCAGGAAGGCATGGGCATGGGGCTGTGCATTGCCCAGACCATCATCGAGTTGCACGGCGACTAGATTTCGGCGGAAAGCCGTTCCGGAGGCGCTGGGTTTCTCGTGACACAGCCCATCGCCTAGCCCCGGTCAAACCGCGCTAACCGATGTCTCGCATTCAATGAAGACGATCAACGCCGCCCCTTTCTGCTTCGAGAGACCGTCTCGATCGCCTCGATCAAGAGTGTGGAGGGGAACGGTTTGTGCAGATACGCGATACAACCCGATTCCAAAGCCGCCTTGCGGGTGGCGTCACTGTCGACCGCAGTGATAAAGATGACGGGGAGCAAATGGCCGGAACGCGTCAACTGACGCCGCAGCTCAATCCCGGACAGGTGTTGCAAATCAACGTCCAGCACAAGGCAGGAGGCTTCGCTCAAATGCGCGCCCTGGAGGAAGTCCTCAACGTTGCTGAAGACCTCAGTATCGAATCCATGGATCTGCAGCACCCGCTGCACCGCTCGGAGGATGCTTGCGTCATCGTCTACAACGATGACCAGATCGCGCGTGCTCGTGGTTGAAGACCGCATACCCGGCTCCGTCAACGCATTGGTGGACTTCAGGGGAGAAGCGGCTCACAGGGTTCCTTCATTGGAAAAAGTTATCGTCTTCTGCCATCGATTTTGCAGGATCCAGCCACGCTTCCTATTGTCCTTGAGGACAATATCGGGGGAACAGGACCGTGATCTTTAGTGCAGGTTTCGAATTATTGACCGACCTCGGCCAACGGTTCCGTCAGGAGACCGAGGCGCTCGGCAATCAGAACGAGCTGGGCTGCGGATGCAATTTGCAGCTTTTCCATGATCCTGCTGCGATGGGCCTTGATCGTTCGCTCGGTCGCTCCAAGCTCATACGCGATTTCCTTGTTCAACTTCCCCCGAGCAACGCGTTCGAAGACCTGGCGTTCGCGCGGCGTCAGACTGTCTA
The DNA here is from genome assembly GCA_963828985.1 of uncultured Alphaproteobacteria bacterium. Lineage (GTDB taxonomy): Bacteria > Pseudomonadota > Alphaproteobacteria > Rhizobiales > Beijerinckiaceae > Microvirga. Next base: position 536,463 of record CAWHGT010000002.1, on the reverse strand, counting down.
CGAGCTTCAGCAGCGATAGACGCTGCTCGTTTTGCTCTTGCCATGCGCGGCTGCGGGCAAGCGCGCGCTCCAGTGCAGCGATCAACTCTTCTTTCGCGACCGGCTTCGTCAGAAGATCGTCCGCACCCGCCTTCATGACCTTGACGGTGGTAGGTACGTCCGCATGTCCTGTCAGGAAGACGATGGGCAGGTGCGAGCCGAGGGCCATCAGGCGATCCTGCAAGTCCGGCCCGCTCAGCCCGGGGATGTTGATGTCGAGAAGAATACAGCTCGGACCCGCATCGTCCGGCAGTCGCCGCAGCAACTGTTCTGCCGATTTATAAGTCTCAACGACGTAGCCGGAGGCGCGCAGGAGACGCTGGGTTGCGGTGCGAAACGACGAGTCATCCTCCACGATATGCACCACCGCTGACACGTGCCTCACTCCCTTTCCGTCCCGCTGAGCGCAGACTTGCAACAAAGGCACTCTTCGCCCGCTCCGAGAGACCACTTGCGGGGCATGATCACCTCCCGGGGTGTGCTGGAGAGACGCGATTACACCGGTGGCATCATGCCGGGAGGTGCTGGCGCGATCTGGATAATCAGCGAGGAACGCGAACTCATTGTACTTCGGGACAATGTCCCCAAGGCCAATGTGCCTCAAGACAATAGAGCGATCAATCTTCGGCATTGTAGCATCGCACCACAATGCAACCTCCTGATTGTGGGACGGCCTGCTCCTGTATCGCCAACCAGCGATACTCGCCGAGCCATCAGGTACGAACAGTGCGCAGAGGCAAACCATGTCAATCTTCGACCGTTTTGCATCGAGACCCGCCGGCGCCGTCGGCCATCTGCGAGTTCCTGGCCTCGCAAAATCCGGATCCCCCTTCGTGCTGCTGTGTGGCGATCGCGGAGGGCAACGACGCGCTAGGGTAACGCGCGCCCTGATCGTCCTCGCTTTGCTCGGACTCTTCTACGGCTCGGCAGTTGTGACGAGCGGGAGGCCCTATTCTCCAACTGTTGCTCTCCCGATGGGACCAACCGCAGTGGCTCAGATGCATGATCGGGCACACGCCGAGGCATGGGCAGCTCTACCGGTCGCAGGATCTGCCAAGAGAAATGATTTTTTACCTACAGGCCAATATCCCGGCAAGACAACCGTTACCAAGTGTCAGGTTGTGGGCGTCCATGTTGCAGGAGTGCTCCATGGCAAAATTTGCTGACATTGGGGTGGGCCCGAGGATCGATTGACCGTATTCGCAAAGTCCCGGATTTTGTAACAGTATGGCCGGCGCGGGCAGGTGGCCGGGTACATCCACCTCCGGCGGTGAGGTTCAAGCCGCGACTTGGCCGATTGCATTCCGGGCAAAGCACCACCCAACGGGAAACAGAATTCACACGAGCCCCAGCGGCTCATCCCACATCGCAACGACAAGGGAGAAAAGTCGATGAACACGGGTCAGATCGCGGCCGATCGAGCAAGCGCGGCCAGCGAATTGCGTTACAACCTCTTCCGGCACAAGCTTCAACCGGAGCTGCGTTGTGCGGTACCTGAGGACCAACCGGTTCCAAGTTTTGTCACCAGCGAGCAATGGGACTTTTGGGGCACGCTCGAGGGTATATCTCGGCTCGGTTTGAGTCCTGGTCCGCGCCTCAAGGGCTTTCATCTGTTCCAGGTCATTGAATTTAATGAGAAGTCTTATAATGTCCGAGTATTCGCGGCTTACCGAGTCCAGCGAGTCCTCGCGAGACGGTGAGTTAGACCTACTGCTCTCGATGACCGATGCAACCGGATTCTCTATTCACTGATTACACCCCGACCCCGTACGAATATTGCATAAGGCCGCGTCGATGCGCGGTCACTTTGAGGTACTGACTCGGCAATATTCGGTTCAACCTTAGATCTCCGCCTTCATTGCGATTACGAAGGGATTACCTATGCCTATTCTTCCCAGTCAGTTTCAAGAGAATATCAACGATAACGACGCCATTTCCTATGCGGGTCGGCAGTTCTATGTCGATGGCGAGAAGTCCTGGAGCTTCAATTCGGTCGACAACAACACACTTCGGTTTGAAGTCCGAAAGGGCGACCAGTTCTCCGACAGTGTCTGGACGGATCCAATCGGTGTCGAACGCGCTGAGATGAGCGATTCCGTGCGCTACAGCATCAACCAGGACATCAGCGTCGAATACAAGTTCATGATCGAAGCGGGCGCCAAGAACACTGCCAAATGGGTGGTCGTGGGCCAGCTCCATTCGGGCTTGAGCGTGACGCCGCCGGTCGAAATCAAATTCAACGGCAACGACAAGATGGCGATCTCCGGCAAGTCCGGATCGAGCAGCAACATCGTTTTTCGGGATCTGTATCAGGACAGCCAGGATATCGTGCGCGGCCATTGGTACACGATGAAGATGAACATTCACTTCGACCCGTATGGCAACGGCAGCGCCGACATCTGGCGCGACGGCGTCAAGATCGTCGATTATAACGGCGCACTCGGATACACCGACCAGACCCAGACCTATTGGAAGGAAGGAATCTATCGTTCGACGGCCGCCGAGACCTTCGCGGTGAACTACAAGGATCTCAGCATCAAGACCGGCGCAGGCGCTTTCGATGAGACGCCAACCCCGACGCCAACTCCAACTCCCACACCGACACCTACTCCCACACCGACCCCGCAGCCTGATTACTCGACGATCATCGCTGGCACCAACGCCGCCGACACGCTGATCGGTACCTCGGGCAGCGAAGTGATCACGAGCTACGGCGGCAACGACAAGCTCAACGGCAAGGGTGGAATTGACCTCTTGACCGGTGGCACAGGCAATGATGCTTTCGTGTTCAACACCACGATCACGGCAGCCAGCAAGACGACGATCAGCGATTTCGTCTCGGGCTCGGATCGTATCGATTTGTCGAGCGTGATCCTCACCACGCTACCCACCGGGAACGTATCCAAGGATGCGTTCTGGGTCGGAACGGCCGCGCACGATTCCACCGATCGGCTCATCTACAACGACAAGACCGGCGTACTCACCTATGATTCCGACGGCTCGGGAAGCGGCGCTGCGATCGAGATCGCGACGTTGTCCAACGGCGCGGATCTTCTGCACAGTGACTTTTGGGTTTTTTAGGCGGTCGCGTCGGTTAATGCGGTCCGGCGGCGGTCAAAAGAGTGGCGATTGCAACGGGAGTTGAACGCCCCACATCGATATAAATAGCAGCTTTCCGAATTCAGATTACCGGATGAGCAGCGCACTGAAATAGAGCCCTAATCCAAAGACGATGCGGCCTGCGATACTCATGAGCCCGATCTGATTAACGTTGGGTCGTTTCAACGCTGCAATCCCACCGCCCATTGCCGGCTGCAGAATAAACCAGCCGGCGCCAATTGTGACGAAGCCCGCCAACATTGCGGGCGCGAGTCGGTATCGAGGACCGAGTCATTGTCAAAATTCGCCTCCATCTGTCGCAATGCGATTAGAGCGAGGACTGGCTGGGCGTACTGATCAGGGCGCAGGGCTGTTCGTCCAAAGCTGATCGGCCGCGGCGAACAATCGCCGGGAAATGTCTTGTAGATCGCTTGCCACAGTGCTCTCGCCCTGTGTCGGAGACTTTCTGGGTACGTTATCTCAATAATTGACCAAGGCCAGATGCGTTGAGGGGAATGCCTTCACCATGCACGCAGGGGCGATCACGGACAATCCAACGAAGCGAAACCTATGGGGAGAACCTGTGGGGAAAGTCCGCCCAGCTTATGAAATAGTGCAGCTGATACAATGTTAAAGCACTTCATTGAAATTGGCGGAAGGGGTGGGATTCGAACCCACGGTGGGCTTGCACCCACGGCGGTTTTCAAGACCGCTGCCTTAAACCACTCGGCCACCCTTCCGGCGCTCCACACATATTGACCCTTGAGCGATCGTGCAGAGTTCCTGCTGTCTAAAGCCCCGGCCAGTTCGCCGTCAACTCGCAACGCCACAGCTGGGAGGAGAAGAGGCACAACGCGGTCTGGATCTGTGGCAGAAACACGTCAGCGACACGAAAACGGTGGAAATTCGCTCCGGGTCCGAGGTTTCAGGTCTCAAGGTTAATTTTGGCGCTGACCGGCAACCGGACAACGCAGGGGGAAAGTCATCAATCGCTCTTTCCTGCTGCGAACTCATTTTACTATGTCATTGTTTAACATGTGTTTTTGATTTCGTTCAGGAGACGAGAACACGCGGCGACAGGTGAGGGGGAGCGCGCTTACCTACCCAGGACACGGAGCGCCGGTCGTTGGCGGGTATTTGGTCAGGGAAGTACTCATTTAGCTGCTAACTATCTGATTTCGAATAGGCATTTCCGTTGTGTAATATTGTGCAGCCGCCACCAGCTTCGCCATTGACAAGAACGGAGGTTTTACCTTCTTTTAGCCGCCGGACGGCCATTGATGTGGTCGTCCCACGATTGCGAAACTGGCCGCGCTCCTTGCGGTCGTGGGGATGCAAAGAACGATGCCGTCAGATCGCGCCGAATCGAACGCCGGACAGGATGCTGCCTTGCGCCGCTCCATTCCACTCCTTCGTATCGTAGGCGTCACCGCCATCGCGCTGACAGCTGCCAATTGCTCTTCCAACATCCGCAGCGGCATTGATCCCAGATACGGCGTCGCGGCGAGCCCGCGGGTGGTCCGGGATGGCGAGCCCGTTCCCAAAGGTGGCGGACGCGAGCAGGTTGGTAGGGCTTATACAGTGGCCGGCCGAACCTATGTGCCGTCGGCAAATCCGAATTACAAGAACGAGGGCCTTGCCTCCTGGTACGGATCGAATTTCCACGGTCGCCGTACGGCGAACGGCGAAGTCTTTGACCGTGGCTCGGTCGCTGCCGCGCACACGACGATGCCGCTTCCCAGCTATGCACGCGTCACGAATGTCCAGAACGGCCACTCGATGATCGTTCGCGTCAACGATCGCGGGCCGTTCCATGGCAATCGGATCATCGACGTGTCGGAGCGCGCCGCGATGGCCCTTGGGTTCAAGCAGCAGGGCACCGCACGGGTTCGCGTTGAATATGTCGGTCGCGCGTCGACCAATGGCAGTGACGACAGCATCCTACTCGCAAGCCTGCGCACGGATGGCACCGCCGCGTCGCTCAACGGACGTCCGACCATGCTCGCCGAAGCGACGCCGCGGCCCGCGCCCGTTCTCACGGCGGCGCGCGCCTCGCAGCCACTCGATACCGATGAGCCGATCCAAAGCTATGCGGCGCCGCGCCAGATCGCGGCCGCCTCGTTGGTTCCGCTGCCGCCCGAGCGCCCGTTTGACTTGGGTACGATCCCGAGCGCTGTGACGCCCGTAAAGGTGAGTTCGCTGTCGTCCAGCCCGATGCAGACCCGGGCAGTCGCCGGTCTGTACTTCGCCGCAAACGAGCCGTCGCGGAGCGGGTTCCAGAAGGCAAGCGGCTTTACCCCGCTCGATCAGTCGCGTTTCGCCACGCGCTAAACCGCCTCCAGGGCCTTGATCGACCTGGCCAGCGGATCGGTTGCCGTGCCGTGACGCCAAAAGGCGTACGACGAGCATTTTTGGCGAAATTTCAAGCCGATTGAACAAGCGTGGCATTGAACCCGCTTTGGCATGCTACAAATTCAACTCTCCTAAGGGGAAGAGTTCGGCATGTCGGCACAAAAGCAAATCACAAGGGTCTTTAACCGTATCCTTATCAGTGGCTTATTGCTGATAACTGGAGCATCGGGCGAAGCGCTCGCTCAGGCCTTTCAGACCATCGCTCCCACGGCAATTCTGCTGGACGCCGATACCCGGGCGGTACTCTTTGAGAAAAACGCCGACGAACTGGTGGCGCCCGCCAGCATGGCCAAGATCATGACGGCCGAGGTTCTGTTCAACGAGCTGAAAAGCGGCAGGGTGACCATGGACAGCACCTTCACGGTGTCGGTGAATGCATGGAAAAAGGGCGGAGCGGGCTCGGGCGGATCGGCCATGTTCGCCAAGGTCAACGAGCCGGTTCGCGTCGAAGACCTCCTGCGCGGCCTTGTCATCCAGTCCGGCAACGACGCGGCAATCGCGATCGCGGAAGGGATCTCGGGCACCGAGGAGAATTTCGCAAGGCTGATGACCGAACGAGCACGCCAGATCGGGCTGACGAAATCCACCTTCCGTAACGCCACCGGGTACAGCGAGCCGGACCAGAAAGTCACGGTCCGCGAACTTGCGATGCTGTCGCTGCACGTGATCGAGACCTATCCCGAATACTACAAGATGTTCGGCGAGAAGGATTTCACCTGGAACAAGATCCGTCAGGTCAATCGCAATCCGCTGCTGACGATGGATATCGGCGCCGACGGCCTGAAAACCGGCAATGTGGACGAATCCGGCTACGGCCTGGCGGGCTCCGCGGTCCAGAATGGGCAGCGCCTCGTGGTCGTCGTCAACGGGATGAAGACCGCCCGCGATCGTGCGGCTGAATCCCGCAAGCTTCTGGAATGGGGCTTCCGCTCCTTCGAGCCCCATCTTCTGTTTGAGCCCGGGAAGGTGGTGGGCGACGCGGAGGTGTTCGGCGGGGATCGCCGGTCGCTGCCGCTTGTCTCCGAGCGTCCGGTTCGTGTACTCGTGCGTCGCGGAGACGGCGAGCGACTCTCGGCGCGCATCGTCTATCAGGGCCCGCTCAAGGCCCCCATCAGGAAAGGTGCCCAGGTGGCAAAGATCGAGGTCACCAGAGGCGACACAAAGGCGCTCGAGATGCCGCTTTATGCAAGCGAGGATGTCGAGGTCGGAACCCTGCGCCAGCGCGCTTTCGACGGCCTGCTCGAGGTCAGCACCGGTTGGGTGCGCCGCACGCTGTCGGATGTGTTCAGCGGGATCTGATGGCAGGGACTTTCATCACGTTCGAAGGCGGGGAGGGGGCCGGGAAATCCACCCAGATATCGAGGCTTCGGGCCCGGATCGAGGCGTTGGGGATGCCGGTGGTCGCAACCCGTGAACCGGGCGGTTCGCCCTATGCCGAAGAAATCCGCGCCTTCATTCTCGACGGCAAAGCCAAAGAGCTTGGCCCTTTCGCCGAAGCGGTCCTGTTCACGGCGGCTCGCATCGATCACCTGGACCATACGATCGGGCCGGCCTTGCGGGCCGGGACTTACGTTCTGTGCGACCGCTTTGCGGATTCGACCCGCGCGTATCAGGGCGCATCGGGCGATGTGGAGGCGCCGTTGATCAACGCGCTGGAGCGCGCCGCGCTGAACGGGTTGAGGCCCGACCTGACCCTCATCCTCGATCTTCCCGTGGAGGCCGGCCTGGAACGAGCCGCGTTGCGGCGCCAAGCCAAAGGCCAGGGAGTTGACCGCTTCGAGCAGGAGGATGCGGCCTTTCACAGCAAGCTCCGCGAGACTTTTCTGGCGATTGCCAAAGCAGAACCCGGGCGCTGCGTCATCATCGCCGCCGATCGCTCTCCCGACGAGGTTGAGGAGGCGATCTGGGAGGCCGTGCAGGCGCGCCTCCCCAGACTTGCCGGCCATCACGCGAGGGCCGCAGATGGCGCGTGAAATCCGCGAGACGGAGCCCGACGGTTTCGAGGGCGCGCCTCATCCGCGCGAGCAATTCGCCTTTTTTGGCCACAGCGAGGGCGAAAGCGCTTTCATCGAGGGATTGCGGCAGGGCAGGTTGCACCATGCCTGGCTCATCGGCGGTCCGCAGGGTATCGGCAAGGCGACGCTGGCCTATCGCGTCGCCCGAGCCGTCCTCGACCCGGTGCGGAGCCATGATCGATCCATCGACACGCTCGACTGTCCGCCCGATTCCCGGGTGGCGAGACAAGTCGCGGCGCTCTCCCACCCGAACCTGTCCGTGCTTCGCCGCACGCCGGCGACGGACAAGAAAGCCGCCTCCACCACGATCCCCGTGGATGCGGTGCGAAAAACCATCGAGATGTTCGGCTCCACATCCGCGGACGGGGGATACCGCGTCTGCATTGTCGATTGTGCCGAGGATCTGGCTGCGGCGGGCGCCAATGCGCTCCTGAAGGTTATCGAGGAACCGCCGCCGCGATCCATCTTCCTGATTGTCAGCCATGCGCCGCAACGGCTGCTGCCGACGATCCGCTCCCGATCGCGCCGCCTGCTGCTTAGGCCGCTTGCCGATGCTGATGTCGGCTCCGCCATCGCGTCTCTTGGTTCGCCATGGAGCGAGGTTGCTCCGGACCTGCTGGCTGAGGCGCGCAAACTCGGCGAAGGCTCGGTTCGGCGCACCCTTGAATTGCTCGACCCCGACAAGATCGCGTTGGTGGGGCAGGTCCGCTCGGTTCTCGACCGATTGCCAAAAACCGACCCGAAAGCCGTTCTGGCGCTCGGCGAAGCGCTTGCACGGCGGGACGCCGATGCAGCCTACGAACTCGCCCTCGAGACCATCGACAGATGGGTGTCAGCGCGCCTTCACGAGACCGCGGAACTCGGGGCCGCGCGCCTTGCGCCCCTTGTGGAGGTATGTGAAAAGATCGCCCGGCAAGCGCGCGAGATCGACATCTACAATCTCGACCGCCGGCCGCTCGTTCTCGGCATGTTCGACGATCTGGCGGATGCGGTGCGCCGAACCGCGTGAAGGCCGCCGAGACGTCTCTTCAGGAACTCACCAAGGTTGCCCCATGGCCGAGAAACAGAAATTCTACCTTACAACGGCCATTTCGTATCCTAACGGCGCTCCGCACATCGGCCACGCCTACGAGATCATCGCCTCCGATGCGGTCGCGCGGTTCAAGCGCATCGATGGCTTTGACGTTTATTTCCTCACCGGCACCGATGAGCACGGACTCAAGATCCAACAGGCAGCAGACCGCAAGGGCACCACCCCGAAGGCGCTCGTCGACGAGATGGCGGCGCAGTTTCAGGCCATGGCCGACAGGGTAGGGGCGTCTTACGACCGCTTCATCCGCACCACCGATGCGGACCACCTTGCCTCCACGCAGGAACTCTGGCGCCGGATGCAGGAGCGGGGCGACATCTACCTGTCGAAATATGCAGGCTGGTACTCAGTGCGCGACGAGGCCTATTACGACGAGGCCGAACTCACCAGGCAGCCCGACGGAAGCTGGCGCGCGCCGAGCGGCACGCCGGTCGAATGGATCGAGGAGGAAAGCTATTTCTTCCGCCTCTCCGCTTATCAGGACCGGCTTCTCAAGCATTACGAGGACAACCCGGATTTCGTCAGCCCGGCGACGCGCCGGAACGAGATCGTCAGTTTCGTCCGCGGCGGCTTACAGGATCTATCCATCAGCCGCACCACGTTCAATTGGGGGCTCCCGGTTCCAGGCGACCCGAAGCACGTCATGTACGTGTGGGTCGACGCGCTTACCAACTACATCACCGGCTGCGGCTTTCCCGATGAAAATTCCAGGCTCTGGTCCTATTGGCCGGCGGACGTGCATATCATCGGCAAGGACATCGTGCGCTTCCACACGGTCTATTGGCCGGCATTCCTGATGTCGGCGGGCCTTCCGCTGCCCAAGCGCATCTTCGGACACGGCTTCCTGTTTAACCGCGGCGAGAAGATGTCGAAGTCGGTCGGCAACGTGATCGATCCGTTCTCGCTGGCCGATACCTACGGTGTCGACCAGCTGCGTTATTTCTTCATGCGCGAGGTCCCGTTCGGCCAGGATGGCAATTACTCCCACGAGGCGATCGTCAACCGGATCAATGCCGATCTGGCCAACGACCTCGGCAACCTGGCGCAGCGTTCCCTGTCGATGATCGCAAAGAACTGCGACGGTGCCGTGCCGTCGCCCTCCGCCCTGACGCAGGCCGACCAGGACATGCTGTGGCTCGCCGATGCGCTGCCGGCGAAGGCGCGTGCGGCTATGGCGGATTATGCTCTTCACACGGCACTCGCGGAAATCTGGGCCGTGGTGGCTGAGGCCAACCGGTATTTCGCTTCGCAGGAGCCCTGGAAGCTTCGGAAAGAAGCTCCTGATCGAATGGCCACGGTGCTCTACGTCACGGCGGAAGTGCTTCGCGCCGTGGGCATTCTGGCGCAGCCCTTCGTGCCGGGAGCAGCCGACAAATTGCTGGCATTGCTGTCGGTGCCTGCCGAGCAACGCGAACTTTCCAATGTGGGATCGGCGGATCGGCTCGAGGCCGGGAAGCCCCTTCCGCAACCTGAGCCCATCTTTCCGCGTTACCTCGAAGCGGAGGCCTGAGCCCTCCCTCGGAGAGCAGATGTTCACCAACTTCATGTTCGCGACCGGAATAGAGAACAGTATTCCGACCATTAACAATGGCCGCACCCGCATCGACGAGATGGAGAAGTGCGGTCACTATAAGCTGTGGGAGAAGGACTTCTCGCTCCTCGCCGAGATGGACATTCAGGTTCTTCGCTACGGCCCGCCCCTGCACACCACCTTCATAGGACCGGGGCGATACGATTGGTCCTTTGCGGATATGACCTTCGCCGAACTCAAGCGGCTCAACGTCATCCCCATCGTCGATCTCTGCCATTTCGGTGTGCCGGACTGGATCGGCAACTTCCAGAATCCCGACTTTCCGGAGCTTTTCGCCGTCTACGCTGAGGCTTTCGCCCGGCGTTTTCCATGGGTCCAGCTCTACACGCCGATCAACGAGATGTTCGTCTGCGCGCTATTCTCGGCCTCTTATGGTTGGTGGAACGAGCAGCTCACGACCGATCAGGCCTTCGTCACGGCGCTTAAACACATCGTCAAGGCGAACGTACTTGCGATGGAGCGCATTCTGGAGGTCCGGCGCGACGCCATCTTCATCCAGAGCGAAAGCTCCGAATACTTCCATGCGGAGAATCCGGCGGCGATCAAGCCCGCGGAGGTGATGAACGCCAAGCGATTCCTCTCCCTCGATCTCAATTACGGTCGCCGTATTGATTCTGAAATGTACGAGTTCGTCATGGATAACGGCATGACCCGGGACGAGTACCACTTCTTCGTGAGCCGCTCCTCGCTGCGCCATCACAGCGTTATGGGGAACGATTACTATCTCACCAACGAGCATCGCGTTCATGCCAATGGCGCCACCGTTTCGGCAGGCGACATATTTGGATATGACGAAATCACCCGCCAATATTACGAACGCTACATGCTGCCGGTGATGCACACCGAGACCAACTTGATGGAAGGTCCGCGTGGCGATGAAGCCGTCAACTGGCTCTGGAAACAATGGGCGAACGTTCTTCGGGTCCGCAATACCGGCGTGCCCATACTGGGCTTCACCTGGTATTCTCTCACCGATCAGATTGATTGGGACACGGCTCTGCGTGAGGAGAACAATCGTGTTTGCCCGGTCGGACTCTATGACCTCGACCGGAACATCAGGCCGGTTGGCACTTCTTACAAACAACTGATCGAGGATTGGTGCGACGTGCTGCCGGCACAGAGCGTCTGCCTCATTCTGCCGCTCACACTGCCCCAGGAATTCGTGGAGGAGCCGGAGGTCCCGCGGCACCGGGATCAGGTCAACCTCCGACTCTGCAATGCGACCAAGGACGCTATCCAGAAATCGGCGGCGCGATAACTGGACGAACGGGGCACTATCGGTTCTATAAAAAACAATGTGGCGCGGAAATGGTCCTGCGCCAGGAGGGGGCGCTCCCGGTATGCTGGTCGATAGTCATTGCCATCTCGACTTTCCCGACTTCCACGACAGGCTTGCGGCCATCCTCGACGCCGCCTCCGCCGCCGACGTCGGGCGAATTGTGACCATCTCGACTTACGTCTCCCGTTACGACACCTACCGGCAGCTCGCGGAGGCTCACGATTCCGTCTTTTTCACCATCGGCACGCATCCCCATAACGCCGGCAGCGAGCCTGATGTGGCGGCCGAGAAACTGGTCGCCTTGGCGCAGCATCCACGTTGCATAGCAATCGGGGAGGCGGGTCTCGACTATCACTACGACAAGAGCCCGCGCGACGTGCAGCGGCAGGTCTTCCGGACGCATATCGCAGCGTCTCGCACCTCCGGTCTGCCGCTGATCATTCACGCCCGTAATGCGGACGACGACATGATCGACATCCTGTCGGACGAGATGGGGAGAGGGCGCTTCGACGCCGTTCTCCATTGTTTTTCATCGGGTGCAAGGCTCGCCGAGGTGGGCGTCGATCTGGGGCTCTATGTGTCGTTCTCGGGTATCCTGACGTTCAAAAATTCCGACGATATCCGCCGGATTGCCGCGGCCGTTCCACATGATCGATTGCTGGTGGAGACCGATGCGCCATATCTCGCCCCAATGCCTTATCGCGGAAAGACGAACGAGCCGGCCTATGTGGCGCAAACGGCGCGCGTTCTCGCAGAGGTCGTCGGCGTCAGCCAAAGTGAGATCGCGCTGATCACGACGGAAAACTTCTACCGATTGTTCGAAAAAGCCCGGGCGGCCGATGCGCTCGATCGGGTATTCGTGAGATGACCTGTCGCGTGACGATTCTCGGTTGCGGCTCCTCCGGTGGCGTTCCGCGTGTGGGGGCCGGTTGGGGGGCGTGCGATCCCACTAATCCGAAAAACCGCCGCCGCCGCTGCTCGATCCTCGTCGAGACCAACAATGACAACGGCACCACGATCGTCCTGGTGGATACGTCGCCGGATTTGCGCGAGCAACTCCTTGACGCTCATGTGAAGCGGCTGGACGCGGTCCTTTTTACGCACTCGCACGCGGACCACGTGCATGGCATCGACGATCTCAGGCCACTGGTCATCGCCATGCGCCGCAAGATCCCGATCTATGCCGACCGCATGACGAGTGAATTGTTGCAGGCGCGGTTCGGGTATTGCTTCGAAGCGCCCGCCGGCAGCGGCTATCCGCCCATTCTCACCGTCCACCACCTCGATCGGCAGGCGCCGACCTCGATTGCAGGCCCCGGCGGCACGATCTCGGCGATGCCGTTTCGCATGATCCATGGGGACATGGACGCGTACGGATTTCGCATCGGCGGCATGGCCTATGCGCCCGACGTGAGCCAGATGCCGAAGGAGAGCATCGAGATGTTGCGGGGGCTGGATATCCTGGTGCTCGACGCGCTGCGATACACTCCGCATCCAACACATTTCTCCGTCAGCGAGGCACTTGCGCTCATCGAGCAGGTGAAGCCGGGCCGCGCGATCCTTACCAACCTTCACACGGACGTGGATTACGAAGAACTACGCGCGCAACTGCCTGAGAATGTCGAGCCGGCTTTCGACGGCATGACGCTCACGCTCGATACCGATTGAGCGACAGGCGGCGAGACGGGCAGGGTGCAGCTGCCGAATTTGTTCGCGACTGCAAGTTCTCCCGGCGGCGCACCCGCTCCTAGGGGCCGAGGCGCAGGCTCGTTTGCAAGCCTGCGCTTTGCCGGGCAGTGAAATGCCGTAAGTTCCGCCCGCTTACAGGCCGTTTTTCCTGCGATCATCGCCCGCCTCGAAGCGATTGTCCCGATTGACGCGGCCGCCATTATCGTCCCTGACGGAGAGCGCATCGTCCGCGCCGCGAGCTCTCCTCACCTCGACAAGATCGTCCAAGCCCCGGTTGCGGGTCCGGCTCTGGGTCTGCGTCTGAGTCTGGGTCCGCGTGCGGTCACGATCGCGCGTCTGGCCTCTCGCATGATCCTCACCGGCCCGGCCGCGGATTTCGTTCTCGCCGCCCCGTGCGGTCCGACTGTCATCTCCCGCGCGACCGCCCCGGTCATCGCCGCCCCTGCCGCCACGGTTGTCACTTTGAGCCCCGCCACGGCCGCCGCGATCGTCGCCGCCCCGAGCGCCATTGTCGTCCCCGCCGCGACCGCCACGGCCGCCGCTATCGTCGCCGCCGCGAGCGCCGTTATCGTCCCCACCTCGGCCGCCACGGCCACCGCTATCGTCTCCACCTCGGCCGCTTCCACTATTGCCGCTGCCGCCGTTGTCGCTTCCACCGCGGCCGCCACCTCCGTCACCGCCGCCATGGCCGCCGCCATCGCCGCCTTTTGCCGCAGCCGGCGAGACGATCGCGCTCGCAACGACCGCCGGAACGGCCGCCGCCGCAACGGAAAATAGAACTGCCGTAAGAACCAGGGCGCTTGGACCATTTTTGATGCGCATGGACATCGTTAGTCTCCATTGTTCCGAACGCGGGATGTCGCGCTCATGTGCCCTAACCTGAACGAGGGCGCGGAACGGGAACCTGACGCGGTACGTCAGCGAAATATCAGTTTCGGAGTGCTATGCTGGACGAGCTTTGGAAGACCTCATGAGACGGCGTCATTTTCTTGTTCTGCTCTCCTCGATCTTGGCCTTTGCCGTGGCGAGGATCGCGGAACCATCGGTTGCGACCGCCAAGGATGGAGACGGAGGAGGCGGGGGCGGCAACAGCGGGAGTGGGGGAGGCGGCGACGGGGGAGGCCGGGGGGGAGGAGACAATAGCGGCCGAGGTGGTGGCGATGACAATTCCGGTCGCGGCGGCGGAGATGACCATTCCGGTCGCGGCGGTGGCGACGATACCAGCGGCCGCGGTGGCGGAGACGACAGAAGCGGTAGAAGCGGACCGGGTAATGACGATGGCGGGGGCCGGGGCGGACGTGCACCCCGAAGCAGCGGCTGGGGCAGCACCTCGCCGGAGCAGGCGAGGGATGCCGTCTCGCAAGGGTGGGCGCTGCCTTTGAGCACCATCCTGCCCATGGTGATGAGAAACGTTCCAGGCCAGGTCCTGCAGGTTGACCTGCGCCAGAGCTGGAGCGGGGAGTGGCGTTACGAGTTCCTCATTCTGACCGCGGATCGCCGCTATCGCGAGGTCGTTGTCGATGCACGGCGTAATCAGATCATCCAGACAAAGAGGCGCTGATGAGAGTTCTGATCATCGAGGATGAGCCGGCGATCGCCGGGGATATCGAAAGCGCTCTTGCGGAGGCAGGATATGTCGCGGACATCGCCAGAGACGGCGAGGAGGGCTGGTTTCGTGCCTCAACGGAAGAATATGACGCCGTGGTGTTGGATCTCGGATTGCCGAAACTCGACGGTCTATCCGTTGTTCGACGCCTGCGCGAGGAAGCCAGCTTGGTTCCGATCCTTGTTTTGACGGCTCGCGGCGCCTGGCTCCAACGTGTCGAGGGGATCGATGCCGGTGCGGACGATTACCTGACGAAGCCCTTCGAAATGGAGGAACTTCTCGCGCGCCTCGCCGCCTTGCTGCGTCGCGTCGGCAGGCATGTCACGCCGCTGATCGAAATCGGATCTCTCTGCATCGACACACGCCGTCTTCGGCGTGATGCTCGACGGCAGGGCGGTCGAACTTTCGCCGCTCGAATTCCGCCTGCTGAGATACCTCGCCCATCATCGCGACCGCGTCGTGTCGCAAAGCGAGCTCGTGGAGCATGTGTATGGGCTCGACGAGCCGGAGAGCAACGCCGTCGAGGCTCTGCTGACGCGGCTCCGGCGAAAGATCGGCGCGAACGCGATCCAGACCCGCAGAGGTCATGGCTACATCATGGAAAGTTCGCAGCCATGAAAACGAACTCCATCCGGCTGCGCGTTCTCGCAGTGGCAATTGCCAGCATCGTCGTGACGATCGCGGTTGCCGGCGGTGCCCTGGTATTTCTCTTCGAGCGGCAGGTCTTGCGTTATGTGGAGCAGAATCTCAATCTGCACTGGACCGAGCTTGCTGCTGCCTTTGAACTCGATCCGAACGGTGATCCGGGGCTCGCCCAAAGGTTGACGGATCCGCGTTATCAGCAGCCGTATGGCGGTGCTTACTGGCAGGTCTCCGAAGGCGGTCGTCCCATCCTGCGCTCCCGCTCGCTGTTCGACAAAGAGCTCCCACCCGCGTCAGCGCCGCAGAATGCCGACATCCAGAACGCCTACGAGGCCGAAGGCCCCGACGGGGCGGAGTTGTATGTCGTGGCGCATGACGTCACGATTGACGGCAGTTCCGGCCCGCGCATTTTCAATCTGGCGGTCGCGGTGGATCACAAGCAGGTCCTTGAATTGCGACAAGCGTTCGGGTGGGACGTCGCACGCGTCCTGGTTCCCATCGCGGCGGTCCTGGTGCTTTTCGCATGGATCCAGATCTGGCTCGGCCTCCGTCCGCTGCGAACGGTGGGGCATCAACTCAATGCCGTTCAGAGCGGGCGCATCCGCCGTATGCCGCAGCGCTTTGCCGACGAGATCGCGCCACTCGTCGAGAGCATCAACAAATTGCTTGATCGCCAGGAAAATCTCATCCGCAAGGCACGAGACCGCGCCGGTGCTTTGGCGCACGGGCTCAAGACGCCTTTGACGATTTTGGCAGGCGAGGTGCGACGTCTCGAGATGAAAGGGCTGGGCGAGGAAGCAGAGCGGATGCAGGAACAACTCGTGTCGATCCGGACTCACGTCGACCGCGAGGTCGCACGGGCTCGGACCAGCGGCGCCTCTGTGGGTTGCGGAGCCTACACGGCGGTGGATGAGACCCTGGCGCGGCTCCTGAGGCTGATGCAGCACATGCCGCGCGGCGAGCGGCTGACCTGGCAAACTCAAATTCCTCCAGGACTTGGCGTCGATATGGACCCTCACGATTTCGGCGAGGTGATGGGAAATCTTCTCGACAATGCGAGGAAGTGGGCCAAAACCCGCGTTACGGTCCGGGCAGACATCGCCGAAGGCAAAGTCCGCCTGACGATCGAGGACGACGGTCCCGGTTTTTCAGGCGGAGCCGATCAAGGATTACCGGAGCGCGGGCTCACAGGTCGTTCCGACACCACGTCGAGCGGACTGGGCCTCGGCATCGTCGTCGACATCCTCGCCGAATACGAGACAAAGCCGGACGTCAGCTATGACGGCCGTGGCTGCGTCTCGTTCGAAATCCCGCTGTGTCGCGCAATTCCGCTCGCCGCCAACAAGGCCGCGACAGAACCTGCGGCACATGCGGCAGAGAGCTAGATGAGGCCTGCGAGGGAAATGCACGGGTCGAGTTCACAGAACCATTAGGTTCCATAATATATCTTATGCGAATTAGATGGGAGCCGCTTCCCCGCCTCCAGCTCCGTTTCCTACCTGCTCAGTTCCTCGGGCAGGCCCGCCGACCTGTGCCGGCGCCTGCCGAGAGCTTTGCGTTTAGTGTTTGGTCGCGTCGTTGTTATTGATCGCAATTCGCTTCACCTGCTCGGCCGCCTTCGGCGATTTCGGCAGCGAGACCGTGAGAACGCCGCCGGCGTCTGGGTTTTCCGGGGAAAGTCGCCTCGACCTTGCTCGTTTTCGACCTCCCACGGCAGCGGTATCCGACGCTGCGTCCGCGCTGCGGGTATCCCGGCATCCGCCATTTCTGCGATTCGACGCAAATCGGACGCCTCTACGGGGCATTGCCCATGATCGAAGCCGCAAGTCCGTATCGATTGCGGTTCGGGCTGAATGACCGGGCCTTATCCTCGGTCTCGGATTTCGTCTCGCCGCGGATGGTTAGGGCGCCGTCGTGCATCAAGACCTCGACGTCCTTCTCATCCATCCCCGGGAGCTCTGCCATTATCCGCACGGTGTCGTCCGTCTCGGTTACCTCCCGATGCGCTGGGCCAGCCGGCCGTTCGGCCGAAGTTGCTGAATGGAACGCCGCCTTCGAATCCGCGAAATCCACGTCATCGAACAGACGGTTCATTTCCCGATGCAGAGTCGCTGAAACGGTCTGTCTCCTCGCGATAGCGACTCGGGGCTTCCCTCGTTCCGGGACCACGCCCAGGATCAGATCACGCTGCGTTTCATCGCTCAATTCGAGTTTGAGGCGGCAGTGGTCCTCAATGCTCGCTTGAATCCCCGGTGCTGCCCTAGGCCGCCTTCGATTCTCCCGTGACCAGCGGCGTGTTGCCTGCTGCACATCTTTGCGGGGCGCCTGCTCCGCCAGCCACGACCGATCTCGATCCGGCGAGTATCGCTGTCAACATCAGACTCGGCGGACGCTCGGCGTCAACGTCGACTCAAGCGCCGATCGAACAGCGCTCTCATGCTCGTCCTCCACTGCAGCATTAGCGACCGGTGACGCCGGACACCCTCCGGCGCCGGTTCCAAGCCTCAAAGGCCTTGGCGCCGAAGAGCTAGGAAGTGTGATGCCGGGTTTCAAGACCCTGAAGAGAAAGAGAAAAGCAAAATTTTCACGCCTGGTTTTCGACCCGAACGGGCACCAAACAACTGGCAATTTCCTTGTCGTCCGGTCTATGAAGTCGGCATCGATGCGGAGCTGCCAGTGACCCCCTCTTCCGACATTTCCCGATTGCTCGAAATCATGGCGGCGCTCCGGACGCCGGGTACCGGTTGCCCGTGGGATCTCGAGCAGACCTTCGCTTCCATCACCCCCTACACGATCGAGGAAGCCTACGAGGTCGCGGATGCGATCGACCGCGGAGACCTGGTCGACCTGCGCGACGAACTCGGCGACCTGCTGCTGCAGGTGGTGTTCCACGCGCAGATGGCGCGCGAGCAAGGCGCCTTCGAGTTCGGCGATGTGGTGGAGGCCATCACGACGAAACTGATCCGACGCCATCCGCACGTCTTCGGCGAGGCTCGAAACCTGTCACCCGCGGAGGTGAAGCATCTGTGGGATGATATCAAAGGGGCTGAAAAAGATGAGCGTCGGGAACGCCGCCAAGCCCTTGGCGCCCCGACTGAACCTCTTGAGGGTTTTCTGGGAGGCATTCCGAGTGCCCTGCCCGCGTTGACGAGAGCTCAGAAGCTCACCGTGAAGGCCGCCAAGGTTGGTTTCGACTGGCCCGAGACGGCTCAGGTGGTGGAGAAAATCCACGAGGAACTGGAGGAAGTCGCCGAGGCGGCGTTATCCGAGGACCGAAACCGTCTCGAGGATGAGATCGGGGACGTTCTGTTTGCCGTCGCCAACCTCGCGCGTCACCACGGGATCGATCCGGAAACGGCGCTGCGTCGCACCAATGCCAAATTCGAACGCAGGTTTGGATCCGTGGAGCGTGCGCTGGCCGCCGAGGGCAAGACCCTCGATGAAGCAGATCTCGACACGATGGAAGCGCTCTGGGTTGCGGCCAAAAACGCCGAGCGCGCCTGAACCGCCGTCTAGATTGTCTGGGCGTTCGGAAAGCGGTTGAGGAGGCGGGGTTCCTTGCCGGACATAACTCGGACCCGCAGAACGGAGTGGCCCTCCTCCGTCGTCTCGCGTTTCAGGATCTCGGCATTTTCGTGCAGCCAGGCAAGGCCCTGCCCGTCGGCTGCTTCAACCTCGACCCGATAGCTGACGCGGCCTTTCGACAGATGCTCCTCGATGATGGAGAGAAGCTCCGGGATGCCCTCGCCGGTGAGCGCCGAGATGAGGACGGGTCGGCGTTCCTCGTCAGTGCGGCTGGACTTTGCCGAGAGCTTCGCGCGGTCGTCGGGCGAGATCAGGTCGGCCTTGTTCCAGACTTCGATGATCCGCTTCGTGTCGTCGGGGTCTATGCCTAGTTCCCGCAGGACGACCGCAACGTCACCCGCCTGCGCATCCGTCTCGCCATGGGAAACGTCGCGGACATGGAGAAGGACGTCCGCTTCGATTACGTCTTCCAGAGTGGCGCGAAACGCCGCCACGAGCATTGTCGGCAGATCGGAGATGAAGCCGACGGTATCCGACAGAATCGCCTTCTCGCCGTGCGGAAGATCGATGGCGCGCGAGGTGGGATCGAGGGTCGCAAACAGCATGTTTTCGGCCAGGACATCGGCCGCGGTCATGCGGTTGAAAAGCGTCGACTTGCCGGCATTGGTGTAACCCACCAGCGCGATAATGGGGTAAGGCACACGCCTGCGGCTCTGGCGATGAAGCGAGCGGGTTTTGACGACGGTCTCGAGCTCCCGCTCAATCCGCGTCATGCGCTCCTGGATCATCCGGCGGTCGGCCTCGATCTGCGTCTCGCCCGGCCCACCGAGAAAGCCGAAGCCGCCACGCTGCCGTTCGAGGTGGGTCCATGACCGGACAAGGCGGCCTTTCTGATAGGAAAGATGCGCCAGCTCGACCTGCAGCGTTCCTTCCTTGGTGCGCGCGCGGCGGCCGAAAATTTCAAGGATCAATCCGGTTCGATCGATGACCTTGGCGCCCCATTCTTTTTCGAGATTACGCTGCTGGACCGGGCTCAGCGCGCAATCCATCACCACCAGCCCGATCTCCTCGGCGCGGATGATTCCGGCGATTTCCTCCACCTTGCCGCTGCCGATATAAGTCGCGGGACGCGGCGAGCTCAAAGGCGCGATCAGGGTATGGACAATGTGGAGATCGATCGCAGCCGCAAGGCCTGCCGCCTCGTCCAGACGTGCGTCGGAGGGGCGCGGATTGGCGCCCTCCTCTTCCTGACGACGAGGGCCGCCGAGACGCCACTTGCGGGTAAGATAAGGCCCGATCACAAGCGTGTTGGTACCGGCCGCGACCTCTTTCTCAGGCTCGGCCAGTTGCAGAAGGCGCTCTTCACCCGGCGTGCGTGGCTCCGTCACTTCAAGCCTTTTCGCTCACCTCGTCGACAGGATCGAACAATTGCACCGGCTGCCCGGGCATGATCGTCGAGATGGCGTGTTTATAGACAAGTTGTGAGTGGCCGTCCCTGCGAAGCAGGACGCAGAAATTGTCAAACCAAGTCACCACTCCCTGGAGCTTGACGCCATTCACGAGAAAGATTGTCAGGGGTATTTTTTGCTTCCGGACATAATTGAGAAAAGTGTCCTGAAGATTTTGCGCGCGATCGCCCGCCATGAAAGTTGCCTCGCCAGCCCATCGCCGCCGGTCTTGGCTAATGGGGCCGCTTATATGGTTGTCCGCTTTCGTGCGGTCGGTGACCGGCCCTCTTATTACAGGGCGAACCTTGCCGTTAGGCAAGAGGTCTCGCGTCCTAAAAATGCAGCAGCTGCATATTTTCCTTCATTGTGATCTAGCTGCCGATGCCCAGCGACTTCAGTTTGCGGTGCAGGGCCGAGCGCTCCATGCCGATGAATTCCGCCGTGCGCGAGATGTTTCCGCTGAAGCGCGCAATCTGCGCCAGGAGATATTCCCGCTCGAAGATCTCGCGAGCATCCCGCAGCGGGAGGCTCATCAACTTCTCGCCCCCTGCCCCACCGGGCGTCGAGGGCACCAGCGTGCCGATCTCTGTCGGCAGCATATCTGTCGTGATCGGCGCGTCCGGCTCGCCGGAGGTGAAGAATCATCAAGCGCTCGACGTTGTTGCGAAGCTGGCGCACGTTTCCGGGCCAATCGTGCGACTGGAGTACCGCCATGGCGTCCTCGCCGATCCGGCGCTTCGGCAGGCCGGTGGTGGCGGAAATCTGGTCCATGAAGAATTCGATCAGCTCGGGCACGTCTTCCCGCCGCTCCGACAGTGACGGCACGCGAATCGGCACCACGCCCAGGCGGTGGAAGAGATCCTCTCTGAGGCGGCCGGCGGCTATTTCAGCCGGCAGGTCACGGCTCGACGAGGAGATGATCCGAACGTCCACATGAACCCGGGTGGTGCCGCCGACGCGCTGGAAATTCTGGTCTACAAGCACTCGCAGGATTCGGCTCTGCGTCTCGCGAGGCATGTCGGCGATCTCATCGAGATAGAGCGTGCCGCCATGGGCCTCTTCGAGAGCGCCGACGCGCCGCCCCTTGCCGTCGTCGCCCTCCCAGCCAAACAATTCGGCTTCCATGTTGTCAGGCGTGATCGTCGCCGCCGACACGACGACGAACGGTCCGCTGGCGCGCGTGGAGAGTCCGTGAATCGTCCGCGCCGTCAGCTCCTTGCCGGAGCCCGGCGCGCCGGTCACGAGAATGCGCGCATTGGTCGGCGAGGCTCGTTCGACCGCCTGGCGCAGCTGGTTGATGGTGACGGACTTTCCGGCGATCCGGGTCGCCTGAACGGAACGGGCGCGAAGGTCCCGCACTTCCCGTTTCAGACGCGAGGCTTCGAGAGCCCGTTCGGCCACAAGCACCAGCCGATCGGCCTTGAACGGTTTCTCGATGAAGTCGTAAGCGCCGGCCTTGATGGCCGAGACCGCCGTCTCGACATTGCCATGCCCGGAGATCATGACCACCGGCAGATCGGGATGGTCGGCCTTGACGAGTTCGAGGACCTGTAATCCGTCGAGACGGCTGCCCTGCAGCCAGATGTCCAGGAAAACCAGATGAGGACGGCGTGCTTCGATGGACGCGAGCGCCTCGTCCGACGAGCCGGCAACCCGCGTCCTGTGGCCTTCATCCTCGAGAATACCCGCAACGAGTTCCCGGATATCGGCCTCGTCGTCGACCACAAGAATGTCCGCACTCATAGGGCTACCCCGCTCGCAATGATTTCAGCAGGGCCGGCCGCTTCGTCCAACGCAATCTGCTTGGTCTTCGGTATCCACATGCGAACCTGTCCGCCCCGACCGTCTGGATTGTCGACAAGCTCCATGCCGCCACCATGGTCCTCAAGAATCTTTGCAACGATGGGAAGTCCCAACCCGGTGCCTCCTTCGCGCGTCGTCATATAGGGCTCAAGCAAGCGCTGCCTCCCCTCCGTGGGAAATCCTTTGCCGTTATCGGTGACGGCGATGATGAAATAATCAGGATGCGACTGGTCGAGGACCACCGAGATGGTGCCCTCCCCGCGCTCCTCTTCCGGCACCGCCGAGATCGCTTCCGTGGCGTTCTTGACGATGTTCTGGACGGCCTGGGACAACAGCCGGCGATCGAACGGGGCCGGCACAGGCCCTTCCGGCAGGGTCTCGGCAATGACGATCTCGGGATGCGCGATTCGCATCATGAACACCACCTGCCGGACCATTTCGGCGAGATCGTCGCGATCGATCGTGGGCTTCGGCATACGCGCGAAGGACGAGAACTCGTCCACCATGCGCTTGATGTCGTCGACCTGCCTGACGATGGTGTCCGTGCATTGATCGAACACCTCGCGGTCGGTGGTGATCACCTTCCCGTATTTGCGCCGGATACGCTCCGCCGCCAGCTGAATCGGCGTCAGCGGATTCTTGATCTCATGAGCGATGCGGCGAGCGACGTCGGCCCAGGCAGATGTCCTTTGCGCCGACACGAGATCGGTGATGTCGTCCAGTGTGATGACGAGATCCCGCTCCTCGCTGCGAGCCTGCTCGCTTGTCACGCGCACGTCGATGATCCGCTCCTTGCCTCGCCGCGAAATGATGATCTGCTGCTGCATCAGGCGGTGCCGTCCCTGGCGCATTTCCTCGACGAGGCTCGCAACCTCCGGAAGCACGCTGGTGATCGGCGCGCCGATGAGATTATCCGCCGACGTGGTCAGCAGCGCCTCGGTCGACGGATTGACGATGGTGATCACGCCTTGCGCGTTGATGCCGATCACGCCTGCCGACACGCCGGCGAGAACCGCCTCGGTGAAACGTCGACGCCGATCCATCAAGTCGCTCGCCGCGGTCAGCCCGTCATGCTGATGGCGCAACTCCGATGTCATCTTGTTGAAGGTTTCGCCAAGGTGAGCCAGATCGCCCTCCCCGCGCCGGACCGGCACCTGAACGTAGAAATTGCCGGTCGCGACCTGGTCGGTCGCGTGGATCAGCCGGCGGATCGGCGCCACCAGCCGGTTGGCGAAGTTGAGGCCGAACCAGATTGCCGAAAGCAGCACGATCAGCGCGATGAGCGCGAACATCGACGCGAAGGCGATTTGAATGCCGGCCTTCTTTTGTTCGAGCGCTCCATAGAGGGCGACGCCCGCCTCAGCTATCGGCGGGAAGTCGATCGCCCTCGGATCGACAGCCCGGGCAACGAACAGAATGCGCCCGCCATGGGAAGCAAGTTTCAACACGGACCGGAAAATGTTGCCCTCGCGCGGCAATAGGCAGATCGCCTCCTCGGTATTGGCCTCCTTGAGGTCCTCCGGCGAAGGCGGTTGGATTCCCTCGACCTTTTTTGGGTTCGATGCGCTCGACCACCGTGCCGTCCGGCTCGAGGATCATCGTGAGGGGAAAGCCGAGGAACACCGAGCGGGAGTTCATGAAGTCGCGAAAAACCGACCGGTCCGCGTCATACAGGACCTTGGCGCGATTGATGTCGGCCGCCATGAGCTGGGTTTCGCGGGCAAGCGTCGTGCACTGCAACTCCCGATAGGAACGGGCAATAGCCACGGTATTTCCCATGAGATCCTTGATCGATCCGGTGAACCACGGATCAAGGCCGCGTTCCAACGTAAACGTCGCCACAACCGCAACCAAAATCGCAGGAATGACGGCCACAAGACTGAAAAGACTTACGATTCTGACGTGAAGTCCAGCGGCCGCTGCGCCGGCCCGCCGCTCACGGACCAGCCGCTTTGTTTGCCAGGCGACAATCCCGATGAGCAGGAGAATGAGGGCGCCGTTGAACACGAAATACCCCGATCACGACGAAATGCGTCGGGAGAATCGGGGTTAGGCCTGCGAGCACCAGAAAGGTCGCCAGCGCGGAACCGAGCGCGGAGAGAACCGCGACGGGGCCGAGCCAGCCGAATCCGAGTTGGCTGGTATCCTGGCCCGGGCGGTGAGCGTGTTGATCCAAGAAATGCCTCGCGTCGTCGGCGGATTGAGAACCGCCTGAGTCGGACGGTGATGCACCAACACAACACTGTGGTCAAATGACCACAATAAGGCGGAGCGGACGGAAGAGTCTCAAAAGATGGCCGGGACTCACCGATTCGTACGCACCACCTGCAATTCGAGGTCGCGGACCTTCTTGCGCAAAGTGTTGCGATTGACGCCGAGGAGCTCCGCCGCTCTGATCTGGTTGCCGCGTGTCGCCGCAAGCGCCGCGCCGATCAGAGGACCTTCGATCTCGCGCAGGATCCGATGATAGAGCCCCGGCGGAGGCAGGTTGTCCTTGAAGCCCGAAAAGTAATCGACGAGATGCCGCTCGACCGCGTCCGACAGCCCCTCGCCGGCATCCGAACTATCGCTGCGCCCAGCACTCAAGAGAGTGGCGATAGGCTGGGCGTCGAGCTCCGATTCGATGATGGCGCCGCTGATGATATCCTGCGGATAGAGGGCAGCGAGTCGCCTGACGAGATTTTCGAGCTCCCGGACGTTTCCAGGCCAGCGATAGCGCTTCATCCGATCCATGGCGTCGGGATCGAGCTGCTTGCGCGACAGCCCTTCCTTCTCGACGAGGGCGAAGAAGTGCCGGGCAAGATCCGGGATGTCCTCGACGCGCTCGCGCAAAGGCGGCAGGCGTAATGGCACCACGTTGAGGCGAAAGAACAGATCCTCGCGGAAGAGACCCTGCTGGATCAGGATCCGCAGGTCCTTGTTGGTGGCAGCGACGATCCGCACGTTGGTCTTGATGGGAATGCGGCCGCCGACGGTGGTGTATTCCCCTTGCTGAAGGACGCGTAGAAGGCGGGTCTGCGCCTCCATGGGCATGTCGCCGATCTCGTCGAGGAACAGCGTGCCGCCTTCCGCCTGCTCGAAACGGCCGGTATTGCGCGCCGTGGCGCCCGTGAAGGCTCCCTTCTCGTGTCCGAACAAATCGGATTCGATGAGTTCGCGCGGGATCGCCGCCATGTTGACCGCCACGAACGGTCCCTGCCGGCGCTTGCCGTAATCATGAAGGGCCTTGGCGACGAGCTCCTTGCCGGTCCCGGACTCGCCGGTGATCATCACAGTCAGATCCGTCGGCATGAGCCGCGCCAGGGAGCGATAGATGTCCTGCATCGCCTGTGAACGGCCAACCAGCGGGATCTCCTCCTGGTCCGTCTGCGGCGGCGAGCTGGACATCGCCCGTGGGCGGGACAGCGCTCTTCCCACGACGGCGACGAGCTCCTTCAGGTCGAATGGCTTTGGCAGGTATTCGTAAGCGCCGCGCTCGGACGCTTTGATGGCGGTCATGAACGTATTCTGCGCGCTCATGACGATGACCGGCAGATCTGGGCGCAGCTTCTTGATCCGGGGCAGGAGGTCGAAAGCGTTCTCGTCCGGCATCACCACATCGGTGATGATCAGATCGCCCTCCCCCTGGGCGACCCATCTCCACAGGGTGGCCGCGTTGCTGGTGGAGCGCACCTCATAGCCCGCCCGCGACAAGGCTTGGTTGAGCACCGTGCGGATGGCGGCGTCGTCATCGGCAAGCAGGATCTGTCCACTCGGCATGCGTCAGGTCTCACGTTTCTATCGCACGCCCGTCACCGGCGCGATGCATGGGTAAGAGGATGCGGAAAGAGGTGCGGCGCGGGGCCGGATCGCATTCGACGATACCGCCATGATCGCCGACGATCTTGGCGACCAGCGCCAGACCGAGGCCGCTTCCCTGGGCTTTCGTCGTCACGAAAGGATCGAAAAGGTCGCTCACGAGATCGTCCGGAATGCCGGGGCCGTTGTCCCGAATATTGAGTTCGATCGGCAGCGAGACACGCTCGTTCGCTCCGGGCATCTGCAAGCGGACGCCGGTTCGGAAAGCCGTCGACAGAACGATCTCACCTTCCGACGCATCGATTCCGATCGCTTCCGCCGCATTCTTGATGAGGTTCAGCACCACCTGGATGAGTTGATCACGGTTGCCCAATACCGGCGGCAGCGATGGATCATAATTCTCCACGAAGCGGATATGGCGGGCAAAGCCCGACTGGGCGAGGCGCTTCACGTGGTCGAGCACTCCGTGAACGTTGATCGGCCCGCGCTCCGAGGGCCGCTCTTCGCCGAAAAGCTCCATCCGTTCGACGAGCTTCACGATCCGGTCCGTCTCGTCGCAGATCAGCCGCGTCAGCTGCCGGTCCTCTTCATTCGCCGATTGCTCGAGGAGCTGCGCCGCGCCGCGGATGCCCGAGAGCGGATTCTTGATCTCGTGGGCCAGCATTGCGCCGAGCGCCGTAATCGACCGGGCGGCGCCTCGATGGGTCATCTGCCGGTCCATCTTGTCGGCGATGGTTCGTTCCTGAAGCATCACGATGACGTCTTCTCCTGCCTCTCCCATGGGCGAGGCGAAAACATCGACGATGCGTTCCGGGCCAAGGCGGGGCGAACCGATATCGACGCGATGCTCGCTGACGCTGGACCCGCGCTGACGCACATCCTCCACGAGAGCAATCACGGGCGAACCGAACGGGATGAAATCACTGAGCTTCTGACGCTGCATGACGCGCAGGCTCATGTCGAAAAACGCCTCGGCGGCCGCGTTGGCGTGCGTGACGGTACCCGACGCGCCGATCGTCAACACGGGCAGCGGCAGGGCATTCATCACCCGGTCGTTGACGCCAATCGTCATGCGGCCTCCCACAGCCGCTCGACATAGAGCGAGCGGAGCAGGTCGAGGACGACTTTCGAGTCGTTCGTGGTGACGAGCGTCTTCCGGGCCGCGACATCGAAGGCAAAACCGTCCGCAATGGCCACATCGGCGTAAGCCGCGAGATGCTTGCGGGCGTGACGGATGGCGACCTGCTCGCCGTAGAGGTCGATCAACCCCTCGTAATGGCCGACCGCGATTGCGGTCATCGCTTCAGGCGTCGGGTCGGCAACGGTTCGACCTTGCAGGGCTGCTCCGATCTGCCCAACCAGCCAAGGACGACCGACCGCGCAACGCCCTACCATGACGGCCGCAGCCCCCGATTCGGAAAGGCACCGGTGGGCATCGGCCAGCGAAGCGATATCGCCATTCGCAATCACCGGAATGCCGACCGCCTCGACGACGGGTGCGATGGCCTTCCAATTTGCCTGGCCTTTGTAGAATTGCTGTCGGGTGCGACCATGCACAGTGATGGCCTTGACCCCGAGCGCTTCTGCCCGGCGGGCGAGTTCCGGCGCGTTGATGGTGGCGTCATCCCAGCCGAGCCGCATCTTGACCGTGACGGGAACGCTGGCGGCCGAGACGCTTGCCTCAATCAGCCGGCAAGCGTGGTCGAGGTCGCGCATCAGCGCCGAGCCCGCGTACCCGCCAATGACCCGCTTTGCCGGGCATCCCATGTTGATGTCGACAATCCGCGCCCCCGCGGCCTCCGCGATGCGCACGCCCTCGGCCATGGAACGGGGATCGCAGCCTGCGAGTTGGACCACATGCGGGTCTACGCCCGAGCCCTCTGCCCGAAGTTGGGCTTCCTCGTAGCCTTTCACCAATTCGTCGGATACGACCATCTCCGATACGACGAGGCCAGCACCCAAACGCTGCGCCGCCCGACGGAACGCGACGTCGGTCACTCCCGAAAGGGGAGCGAGGACGGCCGGCACTGGAATCTGGACATCGCCGACTGAAAGCGATGGTACGCCTAATTTTTGATCAGTTTTCATTATGCCCAATGAATAGCCAATTGCGCGTTGAGTGCAAGTCCTCAGCTTTGTCGTCTGGTCGTTATGCCCATGCGGCATTTGCGTTCGCACCGCCCGCCGCTCAGGATATCGGTTTAGCTGGCAGACGGCGCCGCGATCCGTTCAGCAAAGGTCGAGAATGACTCACGAGCTAAGAACCCGTGCCGCCACCTTGCTCAAAGCGTTTGAGACGCGGCAATGGATGATCGCCATGGCAGAATCATGCACAGGCGGCCTCGTGGCGGCGCTTTTAACGGAAATTCCCGGCTCCTCCAGCGTGGTCGAGAGGGGTTTCGTCACTTACTCCAATGATGCCAAGGCCGAGATGTTGGGCGTGCCGCTGGACGTCATCGCCGCTCACGGGGCGGTGAGCGAAGAGGTTGCGCGGGCGATGGCGGAGGGTGCGCTGAAGCATTCTCGCGCAAGCGTCGCCGTCTCGATTACCGGCGTGGCCGGCCCTGGTGGTGGCAGCGCCGAAAAGCCCGTCGGCCTGGTTCATTTTGGGCTGGCGCAACAAGGCTGCGGCACGAAGGTGCTGGTTCGCCGCTACGGCGATCTAGGGAGACAGGCCATTCGGATGAAAGCGGTCGAGGACGCGCTGTCGCTTCTGGAAAGCACCCTGGGGGATTAAGGCTGCGGCTGCCCGAGTTGCCCGACATTCCCCACACGCAATTTCGCCGAATATACAAAATCAGCACGTTCTTCAAAAGCTTCGGCGAATTTCCTGAAAGCCTTGTCGAAGACTGCACCCATCAGGATGCCGAGTGCGAAGCTCTTGAATTCGTAATTGATGTAAAACCCGACTTCGCTGCCTCCCGGTACGTCGCGGAAGGTCCAGCGGTTCTCGAGATACTTGAACGGCCCGTCCACATACTCGACGTCGATCCGCAACCGGGGATGGTCCAGTTCAACCCGGCTGGTGAAACTCTCGCGGATTGCCTTGTAGCCCACACTCATCGCCGCAACGATCGTCTCGATCCCCTCGCCGCTTTTGGCCCGCCGCACCACCCGCAGGCTTTCGCAGAGCGGCACGAATTCAGGATAGCGTTCGACATCCGCGACCAGCGCGAACATTTCGGCGGCGCTGTGCTTCACCTGACGTGTGGAGCGAAATGTCGGCATCGTCAGGCGGCCTCGGCTGTCGACATCAGGCAATTCTCGAAAGCGGCTGGATCGTTTGCGGCGCGCCGGATCCAAGCGCTTCGCGAAGGACGGATGGTTTCCATCATTCGCCTCCCCCGCGCAGGGTTCCCGATGATCAAGACATGCAGCATAGACAAAGGCGATCAGGCAAGCTTCGACAGGCGAGCCGCCTTCAGCCGCGCGAAATCCTCGCCCGCATGGTGGGAAGAGCGGGTAAGCGGCGTCGCGGAAATCAGCGCGAATCCCTTGGCATAAGCGGTGGTCTCGAACGCCTTGAATTCGTCGGGCGTCACGAAACGAATGACGGGATGATGCTTCTTTGTGGGCTGCAGATATTGGCCGATGGTCATGAAATCCACATCCGCGGAACGCAGGTCGTCCATGAGCTGCAAAACCTCGTTCCGCTCCTCGCCCAACCCGACCATGATGCCCGACTTGGTGAAGATGGTGGGGTCGATTTCCTTCACGCGCTGTAGCAGGCGGATCGAGTGAAAGTAGCGCGCGCCGGGTCGCACCTTCAGGTATTTGGATGGCACCGTTTCAAGGTTGTGGTTGAACACGTCGGGCTTTGCCGCCACGACGATTTCGAGCGCGCCGGGTTTCCGCAAAAAGTCCGGCGTCAGGATCTCGATGGTGGTCCCCGGCGAACGTGCGCGGATCGCCAGGATCACATCGGCGAAATGCTGCGCACCCCCATCTGCAAGGTCGTCGCGATCCACGGACGTGATGACCACGTGCTCGAGCCCGAGCTTCTGGACCGCGATGGCGACGTTCTCGGGCTCGTTGGGATCCAGCGCCTTGGGCATTCCGGTCTTCACGTTGCAGAAGGCGCAGGCCCGCGTGCAGGTGTCGCCCATGATCATGAAGGTGGCGTGCTTCTTCTCCCAACACTCGCCGATATTGGGGCAGCCTGCCTCCTCGCAGACGGTGACGAGCTTGTTCTCTTTGACGATCCGGTTGGTCTCGGCCCATTTTGCCGAGCCCGGCGCTTTCACGCGGATCCAATCGGGTTTTCTCTGAACAGGTTGATCCGGCCGGTGGGCCTTTTCCGGATGGCGGGGACGGGTATCCCTGTTCAGGAGGTCGAGAACGACAGCCATGGATTTCTGAATCCTTGAGCGAGATCGGCGAAAGATTTGCCTGAAGCATGACTTAAGGCTTTAGGCGGCCATTCGCAAATGTGGATCGCCGTGATCGCCCGCATGGCAGCCCGGCGCGTACGGACCTCAAGCAAGCCCCAGCATGAGGCGGATATTCTGCACCGCCGCCCCGGACGCGCCCTTGCCGAGATTGTCGAGACGCGCAACCAGCACCGCGTGGCGGTAAGCCTCGTTGGAAAAGACCCGCAATTCCATGCCGTCCGTATCGTTCAGACCCTCGGGCTCGATCCGCTCGACTGCCTTGCCACCATCCAATGTCGGCACCACCGACACATTGCCGCCATGGGCGTAATAGGCCTTCAATACGGCTTCGAGATCTTGTGCCTTCGGCTTTCCGGGCAGCAGATCAAGGTGCAGCGGAATGCTGACCAGCATGCCCTGCGGAAAATTCGCAATCGACGGCACGAAGATCGGGCGACGTGTGAGGCCCGTGAAAAGTTGCAGCTCTGGCAGGTGCTTATGCTCGAACCCTAATCCGTAAAGTTCGAAAGATGGCGCAGCTCCGGATTCGAACAATTCGATCGCAGGCCGGCCGCCGCCGGTATAACCGCTCACGGCATTGACCGTGATGGGATGATCGGCGGGGATCAACCCGGCATCGATCAGCGGCCGCAGAAGCGCGATGGCCCCGGTGGGATAGCAACCGGGATTGCCGACCCGATCGGCCCTCGCGATCAACTCCGGCTGGCCGGGTGCCAGCTCCGGAAAGCCGTAAACCCAACCGGGAGTGACGCGGTGCGTCGAGCTCGCATCGATGATCCGTGGCTTTTCTCCCTCGATACTGTCCACGAGCGCGACCGTATCGCGCGCCGCCTGATCGTGCAGGCAGAGCACCACCAGGTCCACATCCCGCAGGATTTCGCGCTTGGCATCGGGATCCTTGCGACGCTCGGGTGCGATGCTGCGGAGGGTCACGCCCGACAGCTGACGCAGGCGGTCGCGAATGCCGAGCCCCGTCGTGCCGGCTTCGCCGTCGATAAAGACGGTCTTAGCGGTTTGGGCAACGCTTGGGCTTTGAGTGGTGGAGGTCATGGCCGCTCCGGCAGTCTGTGATCGAATTGCTGATTATCTGAATAGATGGGACGGAATCCCATAAAAAAAGCCGCGCTCCGGGCGCGGCTCACGATCGGACTTGAACAGCCGTCATCGCGCTCGCGCTTCTGGAGCGATCGGTCGGCGTCGGATCATGGTCATGTGGACGATCATCGACGTTCTATGATGGCGCCGCTCGACCCTGTCAACAGGATTTGCGGGCCCTTGAAGGCAAAGACGGCCCAGACGTGAAGCAGGATCAGCGGGACGATCAAGGCGGCGGTGCCCACGTGAGTCCAAAGCCAGATCGTTCGTAGAACCCTGCGCTTCTGCCGCAGGATCTCATTGTTGAAAATGCCGCTGAGCGAGGAGACGAGCAGACAATAGCTCATGATCGACAGCAACGAGGCGCTGGGTCCGCCGATGTGGACGGCCAGCAGCCCGATCGGAATTGTGCCGGCCCAACGATGGGTGCGGTAAGCTCGCTGGATCGCTGCGGCATTCCGGCTTCTGCGCGCGAAAGAGAGCCGCCATTGCCACAACAGCGAGGCAATGAGCACGGCTCCGCTCGCGAACGCATATGCGAAGGTTCCGGCGGGCGACGCGGCGGCGAAATAGCGTCCGCCGGTTCCGAGAATCAGCAAGGTCGCTGCCACTCCGCTGACAGCAAGGCCAACGGGAAGGTAGGCTGTTCGACGTTGCGCGAACTTGGCCAGGAGCGGGCTCACGGCAGGAGCACTGCATTGCTGAGAATGGGCAGGGCAGTCGCCTCCTTGACGGCTGCCAGGAAGGTTGCGGTGTCCGGAAGCACCCGCCTTCCCTTCTCGGGCCATCCCGCGCCGAGGGCCGGTGCGTCCGCAAAACCACGAGTTTTCGTCAGGTAGCGCGCGTAGGCATATTCCACAGCGAGATAGACTTGCGCGATGCCCTGCCGCAGCTGGCGGTCCGATGTCGTCGCGGCTGGATAGGTCCAAGTTGCGGCGCCCATGACGTCGCCGAGCTTCCAGTCGTGCTTGGGCGATTTCGGGTGAGCGTTATGACAGTTGGCGCAGCCCGGCGCGACCGCGATGTCCGGGTAGAGCGCGACCTGCCGGTCAGGCATGGACAGGGTGAAATAGCGAGGTACCCGATCGGCTCTCACACCTTCGAAATAGGCGGTCTGCGCGCCTTTAAAGGCGTTCGACGGCACGATGGGCTGGTCGGAACCGAGAAACAAGCCGAGGGGAGATTGCATCCTGGCCAGTTCATCTGCCACTGCGCGGAGGAACAGCGCGGGGAGCGGGCCTGCTTCTATCCCTGACGATTGCCAATCCTCATTGAATGCAAGGCCTGCCTCTTGTCCGCGGGTGACAATTCGCTCGGTATAGATCTTACGGGCGGCCGCGTTGACCAAATTGGCCGCGTCGAGAAGGACCTTGGTGGGAATCGCCTGCCCTGAGGCGGCCGGAACACGGTTTTCCTCCGGCAAGGGCGGAGGAGCACTGACGAAAAGATAGATGGCAGCGACGGCCAGCGCGAGCGAGAGAATGACCTGTCGCATCACCGATGCTGCTCCCGTGCCGGCTGCTTCTTGGTCGAGCCGTAAGGATCGTGGCCGCCGGCGAGGTACGTCTCTATCGCCGAAATGTCATACGCGTCGGCAATGTGGTGCTGAGCGTTGCGAGCGTGGTTGGCATGATAATCATGGCAGCCCAGGCAGCTGGTCCAGCGAGCCTTCGCGACGAGCACGTCATGGGGAACATCCAGGGGGTCGTCCTTCATCACGAGGTCCTCGTGACAGGAAGCGCAAAAGTTCGCAGCTACCATCACGCGGCGACCCCGATGCTCCGAGTGGCAGCCGGCGCATTGCGTTGCGTCGAGGCTAGCCAAAGCAGATGCGAAGCGGGGCTCGAGAAACCGGTGCACCGCATGCGGATCGGTTTCACGGACGTGGCAGGTGAGACATTCGACATTTCCCGGAGAGCCAAAGCCGAAGGTTGCGGGCGTCGTGCGCCATCCGAAAAGATATGCCACGTTGGCTTGGAGCTGTTGCCGAGTTGTGCCTTCAGCCGCGTTGTGGCAAGCGAGGCATTCCACGTTCGCATGGCCGCGCGTCATAACTCCTGGATTGAGCATGTGGTGGTGAACCGGCGATACCAGGATCAAGAGCACGATCGCTGCTCCGACCGAGAGACCGGTCGCGATGATCGTTGTTTTGCGGGAAAACACGGCAAACTCGGCGCGTTAGGGCAATGGGCGACCGGTAAATATCCGGACTCAATATATTGTTACTATATATCTTTGCCTTGAGCTGGCAACGGATTTTCGGCGCGGGAACTATCCTCACTCAAGTCAAAACCAATCAACCGTCCGTTGTTCAACGGGAAACGATACGTTTCGCAAGTAGTGCCCCGAACAAAAAAGGCGGCCCGGAGGCCGCCTTTTGAACTCGATAGGGAAAGCTTAGCGCTTCGAGAACTGGAAGCTGCGGCGGGCTTTCTTCTTGCCGTATTTCTTGCGCTCGACGACGCGCGAGTTGCGGGTCAGGAAGCCACCCTTCTTGAGGGCGCCGCGAAGCTCCGGCTCGAAATAGGTCAGCGCCTTGGACACGCCGTGACGCACAGCGCCGGCCTGGCCCGACAATCCGCCGCCCTTGACGGTGACGGTGATGTCGTACTGGTCGTCGCGGTTCACGATGCCGAGGGGCTGCTTCAAGATCATGCGCAGGACGGGGCGTGCGAAGTAGACTTCGAGCGCACGGCCGTTGACGACGATCTTGCCGGAGCCAGGCTTGATCCAGACGCGAGCGACCGCGTCCTTACGCTTGCCGGTCGCATAGGCGCGGCCCTGGGCGTCGACCTTCTTGACGTATTTCGGCGCTTCGGGAGCCAAGGCCTCGGTGTTCTGGCCGAGATCGGAGAGAGACTGAAGGGTCGCCATTACTTAGCTCCCACGTTCTTGCGGTTGAGGACACCGACATCCAGCGCTTCAGGCTGCTGCGCGGTATGCGGATGATCGGCGCCCTTGTAGACGCGGAGGTTGCCAAGGATCTGGCGGAAAAGCGGGCCGCGGGGGAGCATGCGCTCGACCGCCTTCTCGACGATCCGCTCCGGGAAGCGGCCCTCGAGAATGAACTTTGCAGACCGCTCCTTGATGCCGCCTGCATAGCCGGTGTGATGGTAATACACCTTCTGCTCGCGCTTGCGGCCGGTGAAGACCACCTGATCGGCATTGATGATGATGACGTTGTCGCCGCAATCGACGTGGGGCGTGTAGCTCGGCTTATGCTTGCCACGGAGGCGCATAGCCACAACCGAAGCGAGACGGCCAACGACGAGGCCCTTCGCATCGATTACAACCCACTTCTTCTCGACCTCGGCGGGCTTGAGCGAAGTAGTCTTCATCGCGCTATATCCCGTTGGAGCTTTTGAGGCTCAGGTTCAGAAACAAGAAACCGCCGCGATGTGCGGCGGTCGATGGAGCGGGGTGTAATCGGCAGCTCACCCGTTGTCAATGAATTTCACGACCCGCAAGAGGCGCTGAACGCCAGCAAATACAGCGCTTTCTCAGGCACGGTATCATGATACCGCAAATTGAACGGCTGGAATTGAGTAGGTCCCAGTGGCCTGGCAGACGATCGCGGGATCACTTTCCGATGTCATCAATACCTCTCCGACAGCCAGCCGCTTTCCAAGTTTCAACAGCCGGCATTCGGCGATCATCGCCCTCTTGGCGGGCTTGCGCAGGAAGTTGAAGCTGAGATTTGTCGTCACCGCCAAGGCAACCGGCCCGATCTGAGCGAGGATCGCCGCGTAGAGGGCGAGGTCCGCAAGAGCCATCATGGCTGGCCCCGAAATCGTTCCGCCGGGCCGCAAGTGCCGATCGTGATAATCCATCCGGACCCGCGCGGAGAGCGGCCCCACCTCCTCCAGATGGTAAGTCCTGCCGCCATAATGCATCTGCGGGAACTCGGCATCCAGGAAGGCGCGCAAGGCATCGAGACTCATGGTCGGTTCAGCTGTCGTCATCGCCTCATTGTCCATTGAACTGCCTAACTGTCTCCCATACGGTTTGCCGATGAACCACGACAATTATCCGAACGACTACCTTCGGGGCATCCTGCAAAGCGTCAAAACCATCGCGCTTGTCGGCGCATCGCAGAATCCGGCGCGCCCGAGCTGGATCGTCACCAAGTACCTGCTCGAACGCGACTACAAGGTGATTCCCATCAACCCCGGCCTCGCGGGTGGCGAATTGCTCGGCCAGCGGGTTTACGGGAGCCTTGCCGAAGTGCCGGTGCCCCTCGACATGGTCGAAATCTTCCGCAACTCGGAAGCCGCCGGCCCGATCACCGATGAGGCGCTGGCCCTCGATCCCCTGCCCCAGGTGATCTGGATGCAATTGTCCGTGCGCGATGACGCAGCCGCTGCCCGCGCCGAAGCCCGTGGAATCAAGGTGGTGATGGATCGTTGCCCCAAGATCGAGTTCGGGCGCTTCTCGGGAGAAATCTCCTGGCAGGGAATCAACTCGCGGATGTTGAGCTCAAAAAAGCCCGTGATGTCAGGCAAGGGCTTTCAGAAACTCAGCATAAACCGGCCCTGATGCGTGCCTCATTCTGAGGAGCAGATGCAAGCCCCGCCTTGACCGAAGAACGATATGTTCTTTATATAGAACACAACCTTCGAAGATATAGCCAGAGGACGCGCCATGACCGACCGTTTGCCCGGGTTCGACACCCTTGCCATCCATGCGGGAGCGGCTCCCGACGCGGCTACCGGCGCCAGAGCGACGCCGATCTACCAGACGACGTCGTTCGTGTTCGACGACGTCGATCATGCGGCCTCGCTCTTCGGTCTTCAGGCTTTCGGCAACATCTATTCGCGCATCGGAAACCCGACCTGCGCCGTGCTGGAAGAGCGAGTCGCGGCGCTTGAGGGTGGAACGGCCGCCCTCGCGGTCGCATCGGGCCATGCAGCCCAAGTCCTGGTGTTCCATGCGCTGATGCAGCCGGGCGACGAGTTCGTTGCCGGCAACAAGCTCTATGGCGGGACGATCAACCAATTCACTCATACGTTCAAGAATTTCGGCTGGAACGTCGCCTGGGCCAATCCGGACGATCCTTCCACCTTTGAAGCCGCCATCACGCCCCGCACAAAGGCGATCTTCATCGAGTTGATCGCCAATCCGGGCGGCGTCATCGTCGACATCAAGGCGATCGCCGCGGTTGCGCGGAAGCACCGTCTCCCGCTCATCGTCGACAACACGATGGCGTCGCCCTACCTCATCCGGCCGTTCGAACATGGCGCCGACATTATCGTGCATTCCGCCACCAAGTTCCTGGGCGGGCACGGCAATTCCATCGGCGGCGTCATCGTCGACGGCGGCTCCTTCAACTTCGCCGGCGACGATCGCTATCCCATGCTGTCGAAGCCCCGGCCTGAATATGGCGGCATGGTGCTGGGCGAAACCTTTGGCAATTTCGGCTTCGCCATCGCTTGCCGAGTGCTAGGGCTGCGCGATCTCGGCCCTGCTTTGTCGCCATTCAACGCTTTCCTGATCCTGACCGGGATCGAGACGCTGCCGCTGCGAATGCAGCGTCACTCCGATAATGCGCTCACGGTCGCGACCCATCTCGCTGCCCACGACAAGGTCGCGTGGGTGAGCTATCCCGGCCTTCGGGACGATCGCTATTACAAGCTGGCGCAGGAATACTGCCCGAAGGGCGCGGGCGCCGTCTTCACGTTCGGCCTCAAAGGCGGCTATGACGCAGGTGTCAAGCTGGTGTCGAACCTGAAGCTGTTCTCTCACCTGGCCAATATCGGCGACACACGCTCTCTGGTGATCCACCCGGCCTCCACCACGCATCGGCAGCTCACGGACGCACAGAAGACGCAGGCCGGCGCTGGGCCCGAAGTGGTCCGCCTCTCCATCGGCATCGAGGACGTGGCCGATTTGATCGACGATCTGGACCAGGCTCTCGCGACCGCCTGAGCGGAATGAAAAGGGCTCGCCGCGATGATGTTCGCGGCGAGCCCAATCTGGACTGGATCGGCATGGCGTGCTTTACGCCCCGCCGACTCCCGAATAGCTTGAGAAGATGCGTCACGCGGCGCTGCGGGCTCCACGAGCATAGGCACCGTGAACGGCCTTCATGGACCGGTCGATGGCCACCCAAAGACGCTCCATTTCCTCTGCCGCCTGCGAGCCCGCCTCGAATTCCTCGGCGCCCTCGCCTCCGCTCAGAGCCTGGGAGAAATCGGCGCGATGGGTCACCTGGCCTGCCCAGACCGGGATTTTGAGCGCGTTCAGCGCGCCCCGTGCATCGGCCACGATGGCGACTTCCTGATTGTGCCGCTTCGGCGGTGCGCCGTTGATGACGGCCGCATAGGGCTTCCGAAGCTCGCGGGACAACGCGACGGTGTCCTGCACCGCGGCGATGTCGAAGACCCCCGGGCGCATGGGGATGATCACGAGAGTGGCCTGCTTGATCGCCTCCGCCACCATGTTCGATTTGTCCGGCGGCGTATCGATGAGCACCCACTCGTAACCATCGCGCTTCGCCGCCTTGACGGCTTCGGCGATGTTGCGGACGCCGTGCCGGAGAGCTGGATTTTCCTTGCCGCGAATCTTGTGCCAGAACGACAGCGAACCTTGAGGATCGGCATCGATCAAGAGAGTTCGACGGCTCGGGCTGGCAATGTAGGTCGCGAGATGCGCGGCAAGTGTGCTCTTTCCAGAGCCGCCCTTCCGTGAAGCAAAAACCAGCACGTTCATGCCTTACTCCTGATCAAGGTCATTCATGAAGCCCGAAGCGAAATGCCGGGCGATTCCGATACAATATCTAATTTGCAGGAGAAGTCGCCGGTACCCAAGCTGGCAGGGCAAATTGTCTCTGGACAATTTTTCCGGCCCCGCGAGACGCGTGACGTTCGAGGCTTCGAGCCCGCGAGCAGAAAGCTTGGCCGCGAAGCATTGTTTAGGGGGTGTTGAGGTGGCAGCAAGCAACAGTGGGTATGGTCCCGCCACATTAGAGAACCTGGCAGCGGAACCAGAGAATAACTTTACCGTTAGCCTTACGATTTAGGTAAGAGGAGTTCACCACATGTCGAAGAAAATCCTGATTGCTGGCGCATTGCTCGCCGTTCTTGCACCCGCTAGCGTATTCGCCCAGACGAATGCTCAAGGTGGCGCGGCTGCGGGTGCTGCGACCGGTGCTGTAGGTGGCGCAATTGTCGGCGGCCCTGTCGGGGCGGCAGTCGGCGGAGTGACGGGCGCGATTGTCGGCGGCATCGTCGGTGATCAGCAGCCGAGGTTCCGCGAATACGTCGTCACCCAGCATCCGCAATCGTTCCGCTATGAATCGGACGTGCGCGTGGGCGCGGTTCTCCCCTCGTCCGGCGTGACCTACTACGATGTGCCGCCTGAATACGGCGTTAAGGGCTACCGTTACACGGTCGTGAACGACACGCCGGTCCTGGTCGATCCCGGCACTCATCGGGTGGTCCAGGTCATCCGCTAAAACGCAAAACTTGCGACGTAAGTGAGGGGGCGGCCGTCTGGCCGCTCCCTTTCTTGTGGCCAAGTCAGGTCAGCCGGGCGTGAACGACCGCCATCGACAAAAACAGCATCGCGAGAACCTGGTGGGCAAGGCCAGACCATAGCGGAACAACGAGGATCAGAGTCGCGATCCCGAGCGCCACCTGTGCGAGCGCAAGGCCAGCCAGCCCGGTAGCCCGGCGCGCGGCCTTCGTTCCCGGATGAGAACGCCGCACCTGGAATGCGTGCCAGAGCGCGAGACCCAGGATCAGATAGGCAGCAAGACGGTGATTGAGTTGCACCAGCGCAAGGTTGTCGACAAAGTTTTCGATCAAAGGGGTGCCGCTAAAGAGGACCGAGGTCGGCGGCAAAAACGCACCGTCCATCAAAGGCCACGTATTGTAGGTGAAGCCCGCTTTCGAGCCGGCCACCAGCCCCCCCAACACGATCTGGAACAGGATCAAGCCAAGCAGCACGCGGGGAGCGAGCAGCCTAACCGACGCCTCCCGGGAGTGCCTGAGACCGGCCGCGATCCATACCAACAGCGCCAGGATGATGCTGGCAACGGCGAGATGCAGCGCCAGCTTGATGGGTGCCACCGCGGTCATGCCGGGCTCCAGCCCCGAGGCCACCATGATCCAGCCAATTGCGGCCTGGAGGCCGCCAACCGCGCCGACCCCCAGGAGAGTAAGGGCGAGACGACCGGTGATTGCGCCCCGGAGCCAGAACCACACCCATGGCAGGAAGAACACGATCCCGATGAGGCGCCCCAACTGGCGATGCCCCCATTCCCAAGCGTAAATAAACTTGAACTCGGCGAGCGACATGCCCTTGTTCAACAGCTCGTATTGGGAAATCTGCTGATATTTCTCGAACTCCGCCAGCCATGCTGCTTCCGTGAGCGGCGGGATCGCGCCGGTCACCGGCTTCCATTCGGTGATCGAGAGGCCGGAGCCCGTCAGCCGGGTCGCGCCACCCACCGCGATCATCAGGATGACCAGGCCGGCGAGACTGTAGAGCCATGCTTTCACCGCGTTGCTGCGGGACGACACAACGCCATCAAGCACAACTTCTTCGGTCGAGGCTGCGACAGCCATGCGCGTTCTCGTAATCGATTAGGGGTTGAACCGAGGGCGGCGCCTGTCCCAT
The DNA here is from genome assembly GCA_963828985.1 of uncultured Alphaproteobacteria bacterium. Taxonomy (GTDB): domain Bacteria; phylum Pseudomonadota; class Alphaproteobacteria; order Rhizobiales; family Beijerinckiaceae; genus Microvirga. The sequence continues at coordinate 496,322 of CAWHGT010000002.1, read as the reverse complement.
AGAGGCAGCATCGTTTCAATGCAATCAATGCCGTTGCCGCACCCAATTCCGGCAAAAAGCGCGGCTCAGGATCCTGAACATGCGTATGCGCACGCGAAAACTGGTCGGCACCGTGCTGATGCTCGCGTTCATCGGCTTTTATGTGCTGTTCGCCATGGCAGCGGCAGAAGGAACGATCACGCGGGCGCCGAAACTGCTCCAGACCGTGTTTTATATCGTGCTCGGTCTGGTCTGGATCGTACCGCTTCTGCCGCTCATCCGATGGATGGGAAAGCCCGACAAACTGTAGGATTTCGTTGAGGAAAAGGCCCACGAAATGGGGCCTTTTCGACGATCAGTGGCAAACCGTGCGGCGACTCGGCTGCCATCCCCAGCCGGGGACCCATTCGTTGTAGCGCTCTGTAAAGCAACGGGGATAGACCGGCGGAGGCGGAGCGTAATAAACCGGCTCCGGAGAATAATAAACGGGCGGAGGCGGCGGCGCGTAGACGGGCGCTCCATAAACCGGACTCTGCGAGGCGGCGATCGCGCCGCCGATCGCCAGACCACCCAGCACCCCGACCGCCGCGGCAGCGCCGGGAGAAAAACGATCACTGGCGGCGGAAGGCTCGGATATTGCGAGGCCACCGACCAAAGTCAGGGCCGCAACCGCCCCCGAAACAATGCGAAAAACTCTCATGAGCGTCACCTTGAGCAAACGGGAGGCGCTCATCCGCCTCCGCTAGCGCATTTTATTTCGCCGAGCCTCACCGGAAGCTGAACGAACCAAGGCGAAGTTGCGTCGCGGGGGCTCTGTTACCGACGTGGTAAGGATTCCGTAAACCCATCACGCCGCAGCGGAGCGCAATGGGACCGACAAGAGCACGCGGATGAGATCCGCCTGCCGGTTGGTATCCGTCTTCCTGAACAGGTTCTTGAGGTGGAACACCACGGTGGTCTGGGCGATCTCGCTTTCTTCCGCGATCTGATCGAGGCGTTTGCCGTCGATGAGCATCAGCGCCACCCGCGTCTCGGCTGGAGTGAGGTTGTAGAGCCGCACGAGCGTGTCACCCGACACCTTGGTCCGCTGCTCGGTATCGATCAGCAACAACACCACCGCTTCGGGCTTTTCCTCGGGCGAAAACCGCTGACCGGGGATGAGAACCAGATACGGCCTGCCGCCGGATTGGCGGGGGAACGACACGATCTCGTCCAGAAGCTCCTCCTCGAAAGCTTTCTTCAAGCCTTCATGCAGTTTAGCGTTCTGTTTTGGTGCAGCGCCCTTCAGAATGCCCGCCACGACGCTGATCCCATCCTGCTCGGCGATGATGCGTTCAGCTTCCTTGTTCATGAGGCGAACGGTGCCGACCTCGTCGATGACCACCACGCCGACAAGGAACCGGTCGAACGCAAACGTCGCCTTGTAGAGTGCCTCCACGGTCCGCCCGCGGGAGGACCTGAGAACTTCCTGCCAAGCCTCCTCGGCACGCTCCACCGCCCCTGTTTGGACGCGGGCGACCTGGCTGAGACGCGCGGCCACGGTCGCCAGCAGGATCTCGTAATCGATCGGCTTCACCAGATAATCGTCGGCTCCGGCCTGTTTGCCCACCAACACGTCGTTTCTGTCGGCAAGCGCGGTGAGAAAGATGAACGGCACGTCCCCGAGGCCAGTCTTTTCGCGCATCGCCTTCAGGACGTCATAACCGCCAAGCCCCGGCATCGTGATGTCGCACAGGACCAGATCCGGGCGGTGGGCCGCCAGCATCGCAAGCGCCTCTTTCCCGTCGGAGGCCTGAAGCACGTTGTAATCGGCTGCGGCGAGTTCCTCCGCGATGTCGTTGCGAAGGTCATCCTCATCCTCGATGCATAAGATCGTCCTTTGGACATTCATATTGGCAAGCCCCCTTTATGCCGCCTGCTGCGCCTGATCGGCATTGGAAACGGGGAGGTCGAACGTGAACGTCGATCCCCCCGCCTCATAACTCTCCACCTGGATGTCTCCACCGTGAAGATGCATGATTTTCTGAGCAAAATTCAACCCGATGCCGGTGCCGGCGATTCCCGTGGCCGTACGAGCCCGGTAAAACCGGTCGAAGATCTTAGCGACTTCGTCGGCCGGGACGCCGATGCCCCAATCCCGAATGGAACAATAGGCGCGCGACCCGTCGACCCATACCTTGACCTCCACAACCGGCATTTCGCCCGAATACTTAACCGCATTGGACAGCAGGTTCACCACGACCTGCTCGATCAGGATGCTGTCGCAATGGACGGAAATCGGCAGGTCCGGAGCGTCGACCCGAATTTCCGCATGGGAACTGATCTCGCGCTGTCGTTCGCAGATGTCCCGGACAAGCTCGTTGAGGTCGCAAGAGGCGGGATTCAACTCGATTCGTCCAGCATCAAGCTTCGCCGCATTCAGCACGCTGTCGACCAGTCGCGTGAGGCGGCTGGTGGCGCTGCGAATCTTCTGAACCCTCACTACGAGTTCGTCATGGCCCGCATCCTGACCGCGCCGAAGAATGCGCTGGGCACTGGAATCAAGGATGGCCAGGGGGGTCCGGAACTGATGAGACACCATGGAGACGAAGTTACGATAGGCCCCCGTTGTCTCTCGCTCCCGGTCGAGAGCCGATTGCAGCGCCCGGGCCGCATGCTTGTAGGCCGAGATGTCGACCAATCGGACGAAGATGACGCCGCTCTTGGCGCCTGTCACGGACAGGCGGGCCCAGACATCGCGCTTGATCAAGAGATCAAGCTCGATCTCCTCCTTCGGCACCTCATCGGAGACCAGCCGGTCGTCGGCTCCCTCACATATGGCGAAGCACCGTAGGAAGGCCGAGAGGTTCATGTCTTCGGCACACCAGACGGTCACCGGCTCCGCGGCGCGGATCCGCTCGTTGGCGAAGAGCAGGTCGCCCCGGGCATCGAAGGCCGCAAACCCGTCCGGCGCGGCCTCGATGGCGGCAATGAGTCGCTGCTCGGCCTGCTGGAGCGCCGCCGTCCGTTGCTGAACTTTGATCTCGAGATCGACGGTCTGGCGTTCCGCCTGCTTGCGCGCCTGCCATTGCTCGGTCACGTCGCGCACAAAAGCGATGCCCAGCTGCCTCTCGGCGAGCGTGAGCGGAAAGCAGCTCACCTCGAGACATTTCTCTTTTCCGTCGAGTGCGAATGCCTCGTATTCGCGGATGGAACTCGCGCCCTCTACTGCCCGCGAGAGAGCCGAGACGACCCCATCATGGGCGAAAAGTGGGTCCAAGATTTCGAAGACTCTGGCCCACCGTGTTGTCCGGTCTCACCCCAAGAAGGCTCTCCATTCCGGGGTTCCACAGAAGGCAATGCAACCGCTCGTCGAAAATGACGATGCCCTGGTTGCTGATATTGTTGATAACGAGGTCGGATAATTCCTGCTCCTGACGCAGCAGGCGCTTCGCCTGATTGGCCTCCTGCATTCCCTTGAACAGACGCAGGAGCAGAAACGATGCCATGACGACGATCCCGAGGATGAACGCCAGGCTCTCGACCACCGCACGCAGGTACGTGGAGCGTGTCTGCGCACCATGTTCGCGCGACAGCATCAGCACCTGGTTGGCGATATCGCGCAGTTCGTAGGCGAGATCCCTGGTCTGCGATCGTAGCTGAAGCGCGGTGTTGGAGCTGAGCGGCTTTTCTAAGAGGCGATCGGTGAGGGTGAGCTGAAGATACCGCTGCTTGAGGTTCCCCATCATCCCGATGCCGTCGATCAACTGCCCCTGGGGCCCCTCCAGGAGGACGGCGAGCCGGCTCACGAGGATGGCCATGCGAAAGGCCGGTTCCTGCTCCGGTGTGGAAAATGCCTCGCCGGCGGCGGACCGGGCAAAGCTTTCGGCCGCCAGAGTGGCTTCAAACTGCGCCTGGGTGATCTGCCACAAACTCGTTTGGCTGTCCTCGCTTCGCAAATCGGTTTCGACGTAGAGCAGGCGCGCAACCGTGAACACCAGACAAGCCACCAGCCCCGCGATCGCCACGAGCATGATGAGAACAGCTTTGTAGTTCTGCAGCTTGGTTTTCATGGCGAGTTCAATGAGTAGCCGGTTGCACGTAAATACCAGCAGAAGTTGTATTCCTCATCCTCCGTTTCATTTCGCGATGGGGCGGCAAAGTGAGATTATAATAGAACGATAACATCTTTGAAGAATTTTCCATCATAAATCTCCCGTTTCCCTAGCGATTGACGGGTCCAAACAGCCCGCGAGGTCGGCAGCCAGCGACAGTTTTAATATTATAACGTTTGATCTCACCATTTACAGGGGGCTGGAGGTGTGTCTTCGCACGACGATGACTGTCGCACCGTCGCACCGATTGTGCATCACGGAGAGCGCGCTATATTTGCAAGCTAGGCAACACGGATGGCGGCTCAGCCGTTGTCAGATGGAGTGAAAAGAAAATGCGCAGATTTATCGCAGCCGCGTCGGCGTGTAGCCATTCTTGCGTCAGCTCTGCCGGCTGTCGCTGAGGTGTCGCCGCGCCGGGCAGCGCCATCGGTCGATCAGAACCAGCCGCTGGAAAGTTATTCTCAATATTATCGTCGGGGCTATTACGGACGTCCCTATTACGGGCGGCCTTACTATGGCGGATCCTACTATCATAACAACGGCGCTGCCGTTGCTGCCGGCGTGGCGGGCGTCGCAGCCGGTGCTTTGATTGCCGGAGCCATCGCCAACCAGGCTGCCGCCCAGCCCGCGGTTCCGCCGCCTCCGGGCACGGTCAGCCCTTCCGTCGCGGCTTATTGCGCCAGGAAGTTCCGCTCTTATGACCCGGCGAGCGGCACTTACCTGTCGAGCAACGGTATGCGCCTCGTCTGCACCTATCCGTAGTTCCAGCAAAGCTATTGCCAAAAGCCCCGCGATTTCCGCGGGGCTTTTTTCATTCGCTCCCCTGCGCCGAGACGACCCCCCCGATCAGGTTCACCTTCATCAGGGTATCGGTCGATAACCCGTCCAATGCGACCGGCTCGATAGTCGCGATCACCTGATCTATCCGTTCGCTTCCATGTGAGGGCAGAGTGCTCCGCCTCTTCTTCCGAAACGGCCTCGAAGCGGATTGTCTCGCCTATGCGCGCCTGCCCGATCCGCCCGAGATCCGCGCTGACGATCGTGGCGATCTTCGGATAGCCCCCGGTCGTCTGGCGGTCCGCCAGCAGAATGATCGGAATACCGCTTCCCGGCACCTGGATGCTGCCGTTCACGATGCCATCCGAAATGATGTTGAACCCATCCCGATGCTCGATGGAGGGCCCCTCGAGGTGACACCCCATGCGGTCCGTCCGCGAGGTGACCGTGTAGGCCGAGGAAAGAAAGGTCGCGATGCCCGCCGCCGTGAAGGCATCATCCTGCGGACCGAGCAGGACGCGCACGGGTCCGCTGAAAACCGGCCGGTTTCGTTCACGGAGCATGAGCGGGCGCCCTGCGCTGCCGCCCCCTCGCAACGGCACCTGGTCGCCAACCCGTAGGGCACGTCCACCGAAGCCGCCAAGATGCGATCGGAGGTGCGTCGAACGGCTGCCGAGCAAGGGCTCGACGGCAACGCCGCCGGCCAACGCGAGATAAGCCCGCATGCCGGCGCGGGCGAAGCCGATGGACACCACGCTTCCTCGTTTCAAATCATGCGCGCGATAGCAATCCGCGGCGGTTCCGTCGATCGTGACGGGCATGGCGGCTCCGGCCATCGCCATCCGGCAGTGATCGGCTTCGACGCGATACGTGCCGCCTGAGAGCGTCAGTTCGATGACGGCCTCGTCGCGGGCGTTGCCGACGAGTGCGTTGGCGATCTGCATCGACAGAACGTCGATCGCACCGGCGGCCGAGATGCCATAGCGCTGAAAACCGTAGCGCCCGAAATCCTGCAGGGTCGATTGCATGCCGGGATCGATGACCGCAAGGTGCTCACCCATCGACCATCTCCATTCTCGCAACCGCCTCCCCCGCATCCGCCATGGCGCTGAAGGATACGAATTCCTCTTTGGAAATCGGATCGAATACCACACGGTCGCCGGGGGCGAGAAGGAAAGGCTCGGGGCGAGCGGGATCGTAGGTCTTCACAGGCGTTCGGCCGAGCATGTGCCACCCGCTCGGAAGCTCCATCGGCGGGAATACGGCTGCTTGCTTTCCGCCGACGGCAATGCTGCCGGCGGGAACGCGCTCGCGCGGATCGACGCGCCGGCTTGTATGAAGCGCTTCCGGCAGCCCGCCAAGATATGCAAAGCCGGGAGCGAAGCCGATCATATAGACGCGGTATTCCGCACCCGTATGCAGGCGGATGATGTCCTCCGGCGACAGCCCGTGCATCTCCGCGACGAGTTCAAGATCCTGTCCTTCCTCGCCTCCATAGCGCACGGGTATCGTCCAGCGGCGGTAGCCTTTCGCTCGCCCCGTATCCGGTGGCCAACAGGAGAGAACACGCTCTCGGAGCGTCTCCCGTGACAAGACGGCGGGGTCGAACATGACGAGCAGCGACCGGTATGTCGGCACCATCTCGACGATTCCGGGAATGTTCAGTCCGGCCAGTGCGAGATCGAGCGCAATGACCAGCGAATTGGTTTCCTCGTCGACGGCATTTCCAAGCTCGATCGTGATGGCGCGATCACCGGCGGGAAGGAATTTCGGGAGATGCGCCATGTGGACCATCAGGATTCTTTAAGGATTGGTCCAGACGAATAGCACGCGAGAGAGCGACCGCAACCTGCCGGCAAGACCCGACAGAAGGACAGATCTCGCTACATTATTTCGTTGTTAACCTGCAAGCGCTACGCTTTTTACAGATATCTGGAGACAACATCATGCTTCGATCGGTCATTACGGTAGCATCCCTCGCCGTGGGCACTTTGCTTTTCGGCACATCGGCGACCCTGGCTCAGGGACTCGTCCCATGTGCACCGGAACACGGCTTCTGTCGTGTGCCGTATCCGACGCGGGTCATCTACGGTGTTCCCGGGCGCAGCGCCGAGCGCGATGTGCGGGGCGGCGGCATCCCATGCTCCAATCAGGCCTTCGGCGATCCCGCACCCGGTATTCCTAAGCGCTGCGCCTATATCGTTCGTGGGCCGCAGCCCGAATATGGCGGTGGCTATGAGCGACCGTGGCGTGCCGAACCTGCTTATGAAATGCGGGGACGCGAACGCGAGCGACCGGAGCGCTACGACCGGCGCGCGGAGTATGGTCGCCCGACCCGATATGAGGACGGGCCGGCATGGCGGACTTGCGCACGCGAAGGCGAATTCTGCTCGTTCCAGGGCCAGGGGCGAGTGCGATACGGAGCTGGCGGGCGGTTCCGCGAAGCCAGTTTTCGCAACGGGGTTGATTGCAGCAACAGCACTTTCGGCGATTCCGCGCCCGGCATTCCGAAATTCTGCCAGGTCCGCGACTAAGGAACCGGCAGCCAGCGTGGCCGTTGGAGCAGCATCTGCCCGACGGATCGGATTTCAGTGGCGCGCTGGCTCTTCTATCTCATCGTTCTGGTCCTCACGACCGGCGTGGCGTCAGCCGAACCGGCCATTTTACGCGTAGGCTTGTTGAAATTCGGTACGGTGGCGTGGGAGATCGATACGATCACCTACCATCGCCTCGACACGAAGCATGACATTCGGGTCGTGCCGATTGAGTTTGCCACCAACGACGCGGCCAAGATCGCGCTACAGGCCGACGCCGTCGACCTGATCGTCACTGATTGGCCATGGGTCGTGCGTCAGCGCGCCGATGGAGCACGCTTCAGCTTCACGCCGTATTCGCGAGCAGTCGGAGCCCTCCTCGTTGCACCAGGCTCGGGCATTCATCGTCTTGCGGATCTGAAAGGAAAGCGGGTCGGTGTCGTCGGTGGCCCGTTGGACAAAAGTTGGCTCCTGCTTCGCGCTTTGTCGAAGCGCGACATTGGCGCGGACCTTGCCGATGTGGCCGAGCCGGTCTTCGGCGCGCCGCCACTTTTGAGCGAAGAATTTTCCGCTGGCCGGGTCGAAGCCGTGCTGACCTACTGGCATTATGCGGCCCGGCTCGAAGCCGCCGGAGCAACGCCGCTTCTGAGCGTGGCGGATATGGTCGAAAGGCTCGGCGGCAGCGCGGATGTTCCCATGCTGGGCTACGCGTTCGATGAGGCGTGGGCAGCGCAACACCGGGAGGCCATCGAGAATTTTTTAGAAGCCTCCCGCGAAGCAAAAACCGTACTCGCATCCTCGGAAAACGAGTGGGAGCGTCTGACGCCGCTTCTCGGAACATCCGACGCGAAGGTGCGCACAGCGCTCAAGATCGGCTACCGCGCCGGAATTCTCGACCATTGGAGAGACGAAGAGCGGCACGCCGCCGCCCGCCTCTACGACGTTCTGGTCGAACTCGGTGGAGAGCGGCTGGTCGGCCGGGCGCGGAGCTTGGACTTCGCAACTTTTTGGCGTTCGCGCGAGGAGTAGGCGCGCATGAACATCGCTGCTAACCGCCAATGGCACGCTATCCCTTCGATCCTGATGCTGCTTGCGCTGTGGCAGGCAGCCGCAATGATTGCCGGCAGTCGCCTTTTCCCGACGCCGGTCGCAGTTCTCGATGCTCTGCGTGTCGAAATCGCGAGCGGCGCGCTGCTGACGCATCTCGGCATCTCGCTTGCTCGCGTAGCGTTCAGCTTCGTCATCGCGATGATAGCCGGCACCGCGCTTGGATTGGCGCTCGGCAGGTCGGCGGCTCTCGATCGCTGGCTTCATCCCTGGCTGGTGATCCTGCTCAACGTGCCGGCTCTTGTGATCATCATCCTCACCTATGTGTGGCTCGGATTGACCGAAACCGCTTTGCTCGTCGCGGTCGCCGCAAACAAGATCCCGAGTGTCGCTGTCACGATCCGTGAGGGCGCGAGAGCTCTTGATCGCGATTATGAGGAGGTGGCGCAGGTCTATCGCTTCGGATTCGTCAAGAGTCTTCGGGAAATCGTCCTGCCGCAGCTGGGGCCTTATCTGCTCGCCGCGGCCAGAAATGGTCTCGCGCTGGTCTGGAAGATCGTGCTCGTGGTGGAATTGCTCGGTCGTTCCAACGGGATTGGCTTTCAGCTCCAGACGTATTTTCAGCTTTTCGATGTGCAGCGCGTCGTGGCGTATTCGGCGGCCTTTGTCGTGTGTGTCCTGATGGTCGAAGCAATCGTGTTTTTGCCGTTCGAACGAGCGATCGGGCGGTGGCGGCGATGACGATGCGGATCCGTATCGACCGCAAGGTTTATCCAGCGCGGGACGATGCGCCCGCACGATGCGTTTTCGAGAACTTTTCACGCTCGACGTCGAAATCGGCGACATTTGTGCCATTACTGGGCAGACGGGAATTGGGAAATCGAGTCTGTTGCAGATCGTCGCGGGACTCGACACCGAGTTTGACGGGACGATCACGGGCGTGCCCGATTCCATCGGATACCAGTTCCAGGCGCCGCGGCTTCTGCCGTGGCGGACCGCAGAGGAAAACCTTGCGCTCGTTCTCTCCGGCGATCGAGTCGAAGCCGGTCGATGGCTGTCGAAGGTTGGTCTCACCGACGCGGCGCATGTTTATCCGTCGCGGCTCTCCGTCGGCATGGCGCGTCGCGTGGGACTTGCCCGTGCGCTCGCGGTTGCGCCTGCCCTTCTCCTGCTCGACGAACCATTCGCGGCTCTCGATCCCCAAACGACGCGGCAGATGGTGCGCGTCATTCGCGATGAGGTCGCGGGTCGCGGTACGACAGTGCTGCTCGTGACTCATTCGTCTCACGACGTCGGCGCTCTCGCAACGCGGGTTGTCGCGCTCGATGGATCTCCCGCGAGGATCGTTCGCGATGCGCCCGTTCGTCAACCGAGGGCTGCCGAATGAAGCCGCTGCTCTTATTCATTCTGCTGCTCGTGGTCGCACCGGCCCAGGCGGAGGAGCGGTCGGTGTCAATATCAATCATTAGGCAGGAACGACCGATACGACAACCAGTCTCGCCGTTGGATACGATCGCATCCGATGAGGGGCTCGCCGGAGCCCGGCTGGCAATCGCCGATAACATGACCACAGGCCGCTTGACGGGCACGCAGTTCCGGCTTGTGGAGAAATCGATGGGATCGGGCGCCGACCCCGCCGCATTAGTGGCGGATCTCGCACAGCAGGATATCCGGTTCGCCGTCGTTCTTGCGGACGCGCCGGCGCTTACACTTGTCACAAGAGCCGCAGGCGAAAGTGGCATGCTGGTTCTGAACGCGCAGGCGCCGGACGACGACCTGCGCAACGAGAATTGCCGCGACAATCTCCTGCACACCATCCCGAGCCGCGCCATGATGGCAGACGGGCTTGCGCAATATCTCGTTCTGAAGCGCTGGAAACGCTGGTTTCTCGTTACCGGACGCAATGCCGGCGACCGGTTGTTGGCGGATGCTTTCAGGAACTCGGCGAAGAAATTCGGGGCCGAGGTCACGTCCGAGAAGACGTGGTCGTTCCAGCCCGGCAACGCGCGCGCGGACACGGCACATGTGAGCTTGCAGACGGAGATTCCCGCCTTCACGCAAGGCCCCGATTATGACGTGCTGGTGGTGGCGGACGAAGCCGATGAATTCGGCGATTTCCTGGACGGTCGAACCAGCCGCCCGCGACCCATCGCCGGCACCCATGGCCTCGTCGCAGCGGGATGGAGCACCACGAACGAGCAATGGGGCGCAACCCAGCTTCAGAATCGCTTCATGAAACTTGCAGGCCGGCGAATGACGCCGGTCGACTATGCGGCGTGGGTTGCGGTCCGGGCTATCGGAGAGGCGACGATCCGGGCCGCCACGACGGAACCCGAGAAGATCGTGGCCTACATGCGCGGGTCCGACTTTCTGCTTTCAGGTTTCAAGGGAACCGGCCAAAGCTTCAGAAAATGGGACGGACAGATGCGTCAGCCTATCCTGATCGCGGGTCCGCGATTGTTGGTATCCGCCTCGCCACAGCTGGGCTTCCTGCACCGCAATTCGGAACTCGACACGCTTGGTCAGGATCTGGAGGAGAGCCGATGCAAGTCCTGAAATTCGGCGCCCTCGCGCTCGCCATCAGCCTTTCTGCAGAAGCAGCCGCGGAAACCGCCTACGTGTCGAATGAGCAGGACAATACAATCTCGGTCATCGATGGGAAAAGCCTCGCGGTCACGGCTACCATCGAGGTCGGACGGCGGCCCCGTGGGCTCGCCCTCAATCGCGAGGGCACCAAACTCTATGTGGCGGTCGGGGACGATAACCGGATCGACGTCGTCGATCTCGAAACGCACCGTGTCCAAGGTTCGATTGCGTCCGGCAGCGATCCTGAATTTTTCGCCGTTCATCCTGATGGCAAACGCTTGTTCGTGGCAAACGAAGACGACAACCGCATCTCGGTCATCGACATTTCGAAAAGCAAGATCACTGACGAGATCGAAGTCGGGGTGGAGCCCGAGGGCGTCACCGTCAGCCCGGATGGACGAATGGCGGCGGCGACCTCCGAGACCACCAGCATGATCCACATGATCGATGCGCAATCGCTCGAATTGATCGACAATGTGCTGGTCGATACTCGCCCTCGCATGGTGCAGTTCTCACCGGACAACAAGCAGGTGTGGGTGTCGTCGGAATTGCGGGGCACGGTCTCGGTATTCGACGCGGCAACCCGCGAACCGATTGCCACCATCCGGTTCGAAATTCCGGGCCTGCCGCGTGAGATGGTGCAGGCAGTGGGAATGCAGCTCACTCCCGACGGATCGCGCGCTTACATTGCGTTGGGTCCTGCCAATCGGGTGGCGGAGGTCGATGCGCGAACCTACAAGGTGCTGCGACTTTATCTCGTGGGACAGCGTGTCTGGCACGTGGCGCTGTCCCCGGACGCCAGGCGACTCTACACCGCCAACGGCAATTCGAATGACGCGTCCGTCATTGATCTGGCACAACAGACAGTTCTAAAAAGCATTGGCGTCGGACGTTCCCCGTGGGGAATCGTGGTGGCGCCGTGACCGCCTTCGTTGTGAACGAACTCAGCCACACTTTCGGCCGCGCGTCAGCGCTTTGCGAGGTGTCGTTCTCCATCGAGAAGGGATCCTTCACGGTGTTGCTCGGGCCCAACGGGGCTGGCAAGACGACGCTGATATCCCTCGCCACGGGCCTGTATTCCTGCCAGCGTGGCCGCATCGACATTTTCGGACATGATCTGCGCTCATCTCCCCTGCCCGCTCTCGCGCGTCTCGGCGTCGTGTTTCAAGCTCCCACTCTCGATCTCGACCTCAGCGTCATCGAGAACCTGATCTATCATGCGGCCCTCCACGGACTCTCGTCGAAGGACGCTCGCCAACGCGCCGCAATCCTGCTTGGAGAGATGGGCCTCGGCGCTCGGATGCGCGACAAGGTGCGGGCTCTCTCCGGTGGAATGAAGCGCCGGGTCGAAATTGCCCGCGCGCTGCTGCATAAGCCCGCGCTTCTCATCGTCGACGAAGCAACGGCCGGACTCGATGTGGCGGCCCGCCGTGACCTGCTGGCCACGGTGCGCGGGCTCTGCCGCGCGGGCGAGCTCAGCGTCCTGTGGGCTACCCATATGCTTGACGAGGTCGAAGCCGAGGACCCGGTAATCGTGCTTCACCGCGGTCGGGTCCTGGCCCAAACTGCGGCGGCGGATATGGCGCGTCCGCGGGAAAGCCTCTCGGATGCGTTTCTCAGGCTCACGAGAGATGCCCCATGAGAGCGCGCCACGCCCTTCGCGCATTAGTCGGCATCACGCGGCGCGAGACGCTGAAGCTCGTTGGTCAGCATGGCCGCCTTGCTTCGGCAATCGTGCGGCCGCTCGTCTGGCTCGCGCTTTTTGCCGCGGGTTTTCGCTCCGTTCTTGGGCTTTCAATCACGCCGCCTTACGAGACCTACATCCTCTACGAGGTTTATGTGGTGCCGGGTCTCGTTGCCATGATGCTGCTGTTCCACGGCCTGCAGAGTTCGCTGTCGATGGTCTACGATCGTGAGATGGGCTCCATGCGGGTGCTTCTGACCGCACCGCTGCCTCGCTGGTGGCTTCTGACGGCGCGGCTGATCGCCAACACCGTGGCGGTGGTTCCGCTGGTTTACCTGTTCTTGCTGATCGCAAGGATCTGGGACGTCCGTCCGCCTGCGCTCGGCTATGTGGCGGCACTGCCCGCAATACTTCTCGCCGGGATGATGCTTGGCGCCGCCGGGCTCTTCCTGTCGTCGTTCGTGCGCCAGCTGGAAAACTTCGCGGGGGTGATGAACTTCGTCATTTTTCCTGCTTTTTTTGCCTCGACGGCGCTCTATCCCCTGTGGCGGCTGGAGGATGTCAGCCCGTCGCTAGCGTGGATCGCACGGCTTAACCCGTTCACGCATGCGGTCGAGCTTATTCGTTTCACTCTCTACCTGCGCTTCGCGCCGCTGGAGGCCGCGATCTGCGGGCTGGCGCTGGTGGTTTTTCTTCTTCTCGCAGTATGGAGCTACGACCCGGGGCGCGGGTTTTGGACCCGCAGAATGGCGGACTAGAGGGACCGAAAACGTGAGGAACATACCCAAATCCCGGCCGTTGAATCGGACCTGAGCCGTCGGGCAAAGAGCAACCTTATGCATGGCCGTTACTTGATTTCTTGGTTCGCCGTCGCCGTCGCAAGTTTTATCTCTGCTGCCAGCGCTCAGCCAGCTCCGCCCGCTCCTCCCTCATCCGCAGCGCCGGCGGAAGACGGGCAGTGGACAATGCCGACGAAAAACTTCGCCGGAACGCGCTACAGCGAGCTCTCCGAGATCAACATCCAGAATGCCAAGAACCTCCAGGTCGCCTTCACGTTCTCGACCGGCGTGAACAAGGGTCAGGAATCGTCCCCTCTCGTGGTCGGCTCGACCATGTACGTCCTCTCGCCCTATCCGAATATCCTCTACGCGCTCGACCTCTCGCAGCCGGGCGCGCCGATGAAGTGGCAGTACAATCCGAAGCCCGATGCTGCAGCGCAAGGCGTCGCCTGCTGCGACGTGGTTAATCGCGGTCCTACCTATGCCAATGGGCGGATCTTTTTCACGACGCTTGATGCGCATGTGGTGGCGGTGAACGCCGAGACCGGTGAGGAAATCTGGAAGACCAAAACCGGCGACATCAACATGGGCGAGACCATGACGATGGCGCCGCTGGTCGCCAAGGACAAGGTCGTGGTCGGCATCTCGGGCGGAGAATACGGAGTGCGCGGCTGGATCCAGGCCCTCGACGCAAACTCCGGCAAGAGCGTGTGGAAGGCCTACAGCACCGGTCCGGATCAGGACGTGAAGGTCGGGAACGCCTTCAAGGCCTTCTACGAATCCGAAAAAGGGAAAGATCTCGGCGTCACGTCATGGCCGCCGAACGCGTGGGAACAGGGCGGTGGCGGCGTGTGGGGTTTCATCACCTACGATCCGGATCTCAACCTGATCTATTATGGGCCCGGCAATCCCGGACCCTGGAACCCGAACCAGCGTCCCGGCGACAACAAGTGGACCAACGGCGTTTTTGCGCGCGACCTCGACACCGGCGATGCTCACTGGTTCTACCAATGGAACCCGCACGACCTGTTCGATTGGGACGGGATCAACGAGAACATCCTGCTCGATCTCGATTGGAAAGGAACGCGTCGAAAAACCCTCGTCCACCCGGATCGCAACGGCTTGCTTTATGTGGTCGATCGTACAACCGGCGAGGTGCTGTCGGCGAATTTCTATCACGCGGTGAACGTGCATCAGGGCGTCGATCTCGCGACCGGACGCATCAAGATCAACCAGGACAAGTACCCGGTGCAGAACAAGGTCGTGCGGGATATCTGCCCGACGGCGCCCGGCGCGAAGGATTGGAGTCCTTCGGCTTTCTCACCGAAGACAGGTCTGCTTTACATCCCGCACAACAACCTCTGCATGGATTGGGAAAGCGTCGAGCCGAACTACGTGGCGGGCACGCCCTATGTGGGAGCCGAGGTGCGCATGATCCCGGGACCTGGTGGTCATATGGGCGAATTCTCCGCATGGGACGTGATCGCCGGCAAGGAAGTCTGGACCATCAACGAGCGGTTTCCCGCATGGGGCGGCGCCATGGTGACGGCGGGCGACGTGGTGTTCTACGGCACGATGGAGGGCTGGTTCAAAGCAATCGATGCACGCACCGGCGAGATGCTCTGGCGGTTCAAGACCGATTCCGGAATCATCGGCCAGCCGACCACTTACCGCGGCCCGGACGGCAAGCAATATGTCGCCATCATATCGGGCGTTGGCGGCTGGTCCGGCGCCATCGTCTCCAATGATCTCGATCCCCGCGACGGCACGGCCGCCAAAGGTTTCGTCAATGCCATGCGGGAGTTGAAGAACGTCACCACCAAGGGAGGAACGCTCTATGTGTTCGCGCTCCCTTAAGGTCTGGTTCGCCGGTGCATTGATCGTGGCGACACCCGCATTCGGGCGCGACTTGCGGGTCTGCGCCGATCCTAACAATCTGCCGTTCTCAAACGAAGCACGCGAAGGTTTCGAAAACCGCATCGTCGAGCTGATCGCGCAGGAACTCGATGCTGACGTGACATATTACTGGCATGCCCAGCGGCGCGGCTTCCTGCGCGAGACGTTGAAGGCTGGCAACTGCGATGTGGTGCCAGGGCTGCCGAGCAATCTCGAGGGCGTGCGCACCACGCTTCCTTATTATCGCTCCAGCTACCAATTCGTCGTGCGCTCCTCCGATCCGCTGCCGCGCTCGTTCAACGATCCGCTGCTGCGTGAGCGTCGCGTCGGTGTGCAGCTGGTTGGCGATGACGGCTGGAACACGCCTCCGGCGCATGCTCTGGCGCGGCGCGGGATCACCGATAACATTCGCGGCTACACTCTTTATGGCGATTACCGCGAGCCAAGCCCACCCTCGCGGATCGTCAAAGCCGTTGCGGACGGTGAGATCGATATCGCTGTGGCATGGGGGCCTTTGGCGGGTTATTATCGCGCCCCGTCAAAAGGTGCCGCTGCAGATCGCTGCGGTCAGCCCGGCATTCGACGGCCCCCAGCTTCCCATGGTTTGGGACATCTCGCTCGCGGTGCGCAAAGACGACGACCGGCTCCGGGATGAAATTGACGACGTTCTGCGGAGGCGTCGCGACGAAGTCGATCGCATTCTGGCGGAGTTCGGCGTTCCGCGCGTCGATTCCAACCCCCAGCTTACGTCGGTGAAGCCATGAGAGCCGCGATTCCGGCCTTCTTATGCGTGTGCATGACACTCTGTGCCTGCGAGCGTGAGCAGCGCGACTTTCGCGGCGAGCCGGCAGCGGAAGAAACCCAGGAGAAGACAGCGCTGGTTTCGCTCTCACCTGGCTCCGGCCCTCCCCGGCAGCAGGTCTCTGGCAAGGCCAACGAATTCGAAGGCAACGCCTACCATATCGGTCAGGGCAAGCGCCTTTACGCGTGGTTCAACTGCAATGGCTGCCACGCCAACGGCGGCGGCGATTCCGGGCCTCCCCTCATGGACGATCGCTGGATCTACGGCAGTTCGCTGGAGAACATCGTCCAGACCATTCGCGAGGGCCGCCCGAACGGGATGCCGTCGTTCCGCGGCAAGGTGCCGGACGATCAGATCTGGGAGCTCGCCGCCTATGTGCGCTCCATGAGCGGGCTCGAGCCGAAGGCCGCGGCCCCGGGACGTAATGACGACCTCCATCCCCATCCCGCCGAGAACCGGATGCCGCCGCCGAGCCCTGTTCCCGGAGGCAGCCCGCCAGCGGCTGCCGAGCAGCCACAATAAGAGCGCGGCCATGCGTCTTCGCCCATTCGGTGCTCTGGCGTTCCTTCCGCTCTCCGCATGCCAGGGCTGGCAATCGGCGCTCGATACTCATGGGCCACAAGCACGGTCGCTCGAAATCCTGTTCTGGCTTTTCCTGGCAATTCTCGGCACCGTTTGGGTGCTCACCATGGTGGGGCTGCTTGCTTCGTTGCGGAGCCGGCGCGGACCGGAGGCCGACCCTTTGGCGGAGGATCCGCGTCGGCAATCCCGAATGACCCGCACGATCACAGTTCTGGTCGCCCTCACCGGCGTTACCGTGCTGGGACTGACAGGCCTCAGCTACGCCTATCAGAAGGGCATTTTCCAGCAGCCTGCGGACGTTCTCACCATCAAGATCACGGGCCATCAATGGTGGTGGCAGGTAGATTACGAGGATCCGCAGCCGAGCCGCACCTTCACGACCGCGAACGAGATTCACATCCCGGTCGGGGAAATGGTTCGGCTGAAGCTCGAATCCTCCGATGTGATCCACTCCGTGTGGGTTCCGAGCCTCATGGGCAAGATGGACGCCATTCCCGGACGCCAGAACATCCTGGAATTCCAGGCCGATCAGGAAGGAATTTATCGCGGCCAATGCGCCGAATTCTGCGGCTATCAACATGCCCATATGGGAATGCTCATCAACGCCCAGCCGCGCGCCGCCTTCGAGGAATGGCGCGACCGTCAGATCGCGGCGGCCTCGACCGTAGACGACGAAGAGCGCAAGCACGGCGAGCAGGTGTTTTTCTCCAGCCCCTGCGTGATGTGCCACACCGTGCGGGGCACCAGCGCTGGCGGCCGAGTCGGACCCGACCTGACCCATGTCGGCAGCCGTCGTTACATCGCGGCCGGAACCCTCGAGACGACCCGCGGTAATCTCGCAGCGTGGATCGTCGACCCACAGCGCATCAAGCCCGGGGCGAACATGCCGATCATCAAGGTTCCGCCTCAGGACCTCAATGCGCTGGCGCATTATCTGGAAGGTCTGAAATGAGCGAAGCATATGCGGCGCCTGATCCGAAAGAGCTGCGGGATCACCAGATCGACGGTCCGGAGCTGACGGCGCGGCTTGCAAAAACATGGGGCACGGCGAAAGGCCTCATCGGCGCGCTCTCGACCGTCGATCACAAGATCATCGGCCGGCGCTACATCATCACGGCTTTCATTTTCCTGTTCCTCGCAGGGCTCGCCTCGGTGGCCATGCGACTTCAGCTTGCGCGCCCGGAAAGCCGGCTGATCGGTCCCGATCTCTACAATCAGCTTTTCACCATGCATGGCACTACGATGATGTTTCTGTTCGCCGTACCGGTGATGGAAGCTTTCGCGGTTTACCTTGTTCCGCTCATGGTCGGCACGCGCAACATCGCATTCCCGCGCCTCAACGCCTTCAGCTATTACGTCTACGTGTTCGGCGGGCTCATGATCTGGGTCGCCTTCATGCTCAATGTCGGCGCCGATGTCGGCTGGTTCGCCTATGTGCCCCTGTCGGGTCCCGAATATTCTCCGGGGAAACGCGCCGACATCTGGGCGCAGATGATCACCTTCACGGAGGTTTCCGCGCTGGCGGTGGCCGTCGAGATCGTCGTGACCGTTCTCAAGCAGCGCGCGCCCGGCATGACCCTCGACAGAATCCCGCTCCTCGTATGGGCGATGTTCGTCACCGCATTCCTGATCATCTTCGCCATGCCCGCGGTCATGATCGCATCGACGTTCCTGATCCTCGACCGTCTCATCGGCACGCATATCTTCAATCCCGCGGAGGGAGGCGATGCGCTCCTGTGGCAGCACCTGTTCTGGTTCTTCGGGCATCCCGAGGTCTACATCATCTTCCTGCCCGCCACCGGCATGGTGTCGGCGATTATCACCACGTTCTCGCGGCGCAAGACGTTCGGTTACCTCGCGCTGGTGCTTTCGCTGATTGCCGTCGGATTCCTGTCGTTCGGCCTATGGGTTCATCACATGTTCACCACCGGATTGCCGCAGCTCGGCGCAAGCTTCTTCACGGCATCCAGCATGCTTATCGCGATCCCCAATGGCATTCAGATCTTCTGCTGGATTGCCACTCTGTGGGATGGCCGGCCGATCTACAAAACACCCCTGATGTTCGTGCTCGGCTTTTTCTTCATCTTCGTCGCCGGCGGATTGTCGGGGCTCATGCTCGCTTCCGTACCCATCGACACGCAAATCCACGACACGTATTTCGTCGTTGCCCACTTCCATTACGTGCTGATCGGCGGCGCCGTGTTTCCTTTGCTCGGCGCGGTTTATTACTGGTATCCGAAGATTGTCGGTCGCCTCATGGACGAGCGGATCGGGCGCTGGCATTTCTGGATGGCGTTCATCGGCTTCAATGTCGCGTTTTTCCCGATGCACATCACCGGCCTCATGGGGATGCCGCGCCGCGTCTACACCTACGGCGCGGAAATGGGCTGGGGCAACCTCAACCTGCTGTCGACAGCGGGAGCAGGATTGTTCTTTCTCAGCTTCGTGGTGTTTCTCTGGAATGTCATTTCCAGCGGCAAAAGCGGAGATGTTGCGGGCGACAATCCGTGGGATGCCGGTACGCTCGAATGGGCCACCACATCACCGCCGCCGCCTCAGAACTTCGACCGCATTCCCGTCGTGACCAATCGCGAACCGCTCTGGGCCGAGCGTGTGACGCTACCTGTCGCCACAGGGCTCAGCGTCGACAATCGCGAACTGATCGTCAGCACGGTGTCGGAAGCGCGCGCCGACATTCGCGAGCCTTCGCCGGAACCGTCGATCTGGCCGTTTCTCGCGGCGATCGCCACAGGGGTCACGTTCCTGGCCTCGATCTTCACGCCGTGGGCTGTGGTGTGGGGCGGCGCGGTGACGGGTGTGGCGCTGATCGGATGGTTCTGGCCCAAAGGGTCGAAAGAGGACGAGGGATGAAGCACCGGATCGTTCTCGACGTTCTGCCTTTGCCCACCTACGGCTACGGCGCGCGCAGCCCCGTCTGGTGGGGGACCGTGGCCTTCTGCGTGCTCGAAGGTACCGGTTTCGCGCTTGCGGTAGGAGCTTATCTCTACCTCGCCTTCCTGAACCCGCAATGGCCGCTGAGCGCACCTCCGCCCGACCTCATCTGGTCGAGCCTGCTGACGCTCCTTCTGCTTGCGAGCCTCGTGCCGAACTACATGGCTAAGCGATATGGCGAGAGCGAAGACCTTCCGAAAGTACAGTTTTATCTCCTCGTCATGAGCGTGGTCGGCCTCGTTGCCATCGGCCTGCGCTTTCTCGAATTCGGGCGGCTGCATGTACGTTGGGACCAGAACGCTTACGGGTCGCTGCTGTGGGCTCTGCTCGGCCTTCACGCGACCCACATCATCACGGACGTCGCCGACACCCTGGTGTTGACGGCGTTGATGTTCACGCGCCACGCGCATGGGAAGCGCTTCAGCGACGTGAGCGACAATGCGTTCTATTGGAACTTCGTCGTCCTCTCGTGGCTTCCCATCTATGGGTTGTTGTACTGGGCGCCGAGGCTGTGAGGCGACAATGACCTCATTCATGCGGACAGGAATTCCTTCGGCGGGCATCTTCGCAGGCCCCGCCGCCTGGCTCGTGAACACGCAGGCAAATTACGCGCTGGTGCCATGGATTTGCGCTCACCAGATGCCCATCGTACCGGCGATCGCAATCGTCATGGCTCTGCTCAGCCTCGCGGGCGGTTTCATCTCGTGGCGAGCCTATGATCGCGCTGCAGTGACGCCGCCGCCCGACAGTTCAGCAGCCGGCCGTCCGCATCGGTTCACGGCGATTGTCGGCATCGGGATCTCCTTGCTGTTCGCCCTTGTCATCCTCACCCAGGGAGCGGCGGCTTTGGTTCTGCACGGGTGCGAGCGATGAAACGACTAGCGATCGTGTTCGCAACCCTCATACCGCTTCCCGCTCTGGCTCATGGCGGAAGCCACGATGTCGCGTCGCCCTTCTCACTCGAAGCCTGGGTCGCCGTCCCTCTCCTTTTCTCAGGCATCTTGTACGTTGTGGGCGTGCTCCGGCTCTGGACGCGGCTCGGGCTTGGCCGCGGCGTGCAGATCTGGCAAGCGCTCTGCTTTGCGTGCGGATGGATTTTGCTGGCCATCGCGCTGGTATCGCCCATGCACCAACTCGGCGAGAGGATCTTCGCCGTGCACATGCTGGAGCACGAGATCCTGATGACTTTGGCGGCACCGCTTCTGGTGCTCGCAAGACCTGTCGGGGGAATCCTTTGGGCCTTCCCGGCCGATTGGCGGCGCAGGATCGGGGGTGTCGGCCGACATCGGAATCTCTCCGCGACCTGGCGCTTTCTAACCGACCCCGTCGTCGCGACGCTGGTGCACGGCACCGCAATCTGGATCTGGCATGTTCCCCTGCTCTTCAACGCGGCCCTGGGCAATCCAGTGATGCATGGCTTTCAGCATGTCTGCTTCTTCGGCTCCGCGCTCCTCTTCTGGTGGGCGCTGTTGCAAGGGCGTACGCGGACACGGGCCTATGGTGCAGCGGCGTTCTACCTCTTCGTCACCGCGCTGCATTCAGGCTTCCTCGGAATTCTCCTTTCGATAGCAAGAGAGCCGATTTACCCAGGTCAATCGGTCGGCGCGGCCGCATGGGGCCTGTCGCCGCTCGAGGATCAACAGATGGCGGGCCTCATCATGTGGGTGCCTGCCGGCATCGCCTATGCGGCCGCAACACTTGTGATGCTCGGAATCTGGATTGCGCGATCGAGTGCCATGTCCTCACCGGGAGGGCGCCATGCCGTTACGTCTCGCTAGACTTACGATCTTTACTGTCGGCATCGCCGCACGGGCCATGGGGCGGCGTTCGGGACGCAAGGAGCGGGACGCGTTGCTGAAGCGGCGGATCGAAGAACGGGCTGACCCATACCGCGTATCGCTTTACCGCCCACCGCGAGGTGCGATGGTCGCCGCACTGGTCATCGCGATCCTGGGCGCTGCCAGCTATGCGGTTGACGGTCTCGCCAACCTGCGGCAGCGCGAACAGCGAGCCGCGCGTCTGACAGGCGGCGACCCGCACCGAGGCGAAGCGTCGCTGCTCCGATATGGCTGTGCCGGCTGCCATACGATCCCCGGAATCGCGCGCGCCGACGGCTTGATCGGACCGCCGCTCGAACTCGTTCTATGGTCGGATTTACGTCGCCGGAATGCTGCCGAATACGCCCGACAACCTGATCCGCTGGATCGTTAATCCCCGCGGCGTAAACCCGCAGACCGCCATGCCCGTCACCGGAATTTCTCCAAACGAAGCGAGGGATGCGGCGGCTTATCTTTATACACTTCGGTAACAGAACCGTCCGCGCAAGGGGAGAACAAACCGCTCCGGGAGGCGTTGCAAGCATTCGATCACAGGAGATCCTCATGACTCGCCTTGCAACGGCTGTCTTTGCCGCGAGCGTTCTGACGTCGCCAGCGGGATCGTCGATCGCCTGGCAGAGCGGCACCGGGTCGTCGTCTTCGACAGGCCGGGTTACGGATACAGTCAGCGGCCCCGCACACGCGTGTGGACTGCGAGCGCGCAGGCCGAGCTCTTTCGTGGAGCGCTGAAGATGCTCGGCATCGAACGACCTATCGTCGTGCGACATTCGGGCCACTATTACCCCAAGATGCGGCTCGATGCGGCACTGATGTCCCCACCTGCCCTTCGTGTCATCGGCGATGTCATGCGCTACACGATCTCGCCGGTGCTCGGCCGTCTCCTGGCGCGCAAGATCATCGCCATGCTCTTTGCGCCGGCGCCCATTCCTTCGCATTTTGACAGAGATTTTCCCGTCGAGATGGCTCTGCGGCCGTCGCAGATCCGGGCAGCCGCCGAGGAGAGCGGTCTGCTGCTGCCGATCAACGCCAACGACCGGACACGAGATTCGGCGTTGAAACTGCCCGTCGCCATTCTGGCAGGATCGGACGACAGGCTCGTCGACACTTATGAGCAATCGCAACGGCTTCACGACGAGCTGCCGCAGAGCACTTTTCAGATAACGCCCAATGTCGGGCACATGATCCACCAGACGGCGCCCGACCTAGTCGTGGCCGCAATCGAGAATGTCGGAAGTGCGGAACGTAACCTTCGTCACGATGCTGGTGAGTGAATCTTGCCTGCCGAACATGCATTGAGTCGCAGAACTGAGATCCCTCGGAGCGCTATCCGGGTCATTGCTTTTGCTACGAGATAACGTTATTACTCCCCAAACTTTTGCCTGCAGCTCCAGCGAACATCGCCGGGCATGCTTTTGATCGAGGGAATGATTTCATGGCGAATTCGGTTTGGGGAACGGAAGACGCCGTCCGGGAATATGGCACCCGCTCTTCGGTGGAAATGCTGTCAACCGGCGGCTATGTCGTCACGTGGCGTGATAACCAGGGTGAGACGGCTTCGGGAAGGGCTGCATTCCAGATTTATGATGCATTGGGAGTTAAGGTCGGCGGCGTCCAATTCGTCGACGCGAGCGCCACCACAAACCAGCAATACTCGCAGGCACAGGCATTTGGTTCGGACGGAAAATTCGTCATCACATGGTTCGAACAGACGACAGCGGCTGTCAGCACGATCTTCACGCAGGTGTACGATTCGAATGGCGCGGTTGGCGAGAAGAGCACCTTCATCTCCGACGCTACTGCGCCGCAATGGCCCTTCGTCACGACAAGCAAAGGCGATGGATGGGCTCTCGCTTACGTGCATGATACCGTCCTGAAGATAGCCGAGATGGGCAGGAATGACTTGCCGGCGAGCGTAATCACAACGAATACGCATGGTACGAGCGAACCTCGGTTGGCCTATCTCGGGAATGAAAAATACCTAGCTCTTTATTCGATTGGTGCGAGCGAGTATTATTCCATCGTCGCACCTTCTGGAATCCTTTCCGGTGCCCAGATCGACAGTGTAGAAGATGCGGAGGTCATCGCGTTGCTGGGCCCGGATGGTCAGCCGACCGGCGCGTTCGTGATCGTCTCGGATCTCGGCACATCCATCGTCGCACAAAAATTCAAAGCCAGCGGAGAGATTGATGGCAATGTGACTACCGTCGTAGGAAGCAAAAATTCGGGAAACCTCAACCTTGCGGCGACTGCGCTGAAGGATGGCGGATATGCGGTCGTCTATATCGAACCCTCGACAAACCCGGACGACGCCGATCCTGCGGCGGATCGCGGCGACGTGTTCGTCAGGACTGTGCATGGCGACAGCCTGGGAGATCCGATCAAGATCAATGCGCGTGCGGCCATCGACGGTAAAAGCGCGCAATACTACGTCGACATCGCCGAAATGGCGGATGGACGCCTCTCCGTCACCTGGCAGGACGACAGCACGCTCCACGGGATAATTTCAACAACTATCGTCGACACCCGAACCGCCGCCGTAACCGTCATCGGCACAAGCCAGAATGACACCTATGTGGGGACGGAGTTCAACGATAGTCTCGTCGGTGCTGGCGGCAACGACCTGCTCAGAGGCGAGGCCGGCGACGATACCCTCGTGGGGGGCGCCAATAACGATACGCTGATCGGCGGCACAGGCGCGGACCGGCTCGACGGGGGCGACGGCAACGACACTTACACGATCCAGGACGGCACCGACATCGTCGTCGAAGCCGCCAATGCTGGCATCGACACCGTCAACGTGAGCGTCAGCCACATTCTTTCAGCCAATGTCGAGAATCTCATCGCTACCGGGTCGGGGGCGCTCGTGCTCACCGGGAACGATCTCGGCAACGCCATTACGGGCAACGGCGCCGACAATGTCATCAATGGCGGCGCGGGCGCCGACACCATGATGGGCGGGGCCGGAAACGACATCTACTACGTGGACAATCTCGGTGACGTCGTGATCGATACCTCCGGCAACGACACAGTGTTCTTGTCGGGCTCCGGCTCGCTTGCAAATCTAAACGGGATTGAGACCGCCAGGCTTGCGACGACGGGCGCGGCCACCATCGACGGAAACGCCACGGGCAACACACTCAACGGCAACGACGCCACCAACACGCTCAACGGCATGGAGGGCGACGACATCCTGTTCGGTTTCGGCGGTGGCGACGTGCTCAATGGCGGCATCGGCAATGACACCCTTTTCGGCGGCCAAGGGAAGGACATTCTCACCGGGGGTGCCGGCAGGGACGTTTTCGTGTTCGACGCGAAACTGGCAAGGACGAACGCAGCCAACAAGGCCGCCAACCTCGACCGCATCACTGATTTCTCAGTGCGGGACGATACGATCCAGCTGGCGAAAAGTGTGTTTACCAAGCTCGCAAAAAAGGGCGCGCTGAGCAGCGGCGCATTCTATGCCGGTAACGCCGCGCACGATAAGGACGACCGCATCATTTACGTCAAGAAGACCGGCGCACTGCTCTACGACCAGGACGGCGCGGGCAGCCATGCGGCTATCCAGTTCGCGACAATGTGGACAGGGAGCAAACACCCGAACCTGAACCACCACGATTTCTTCGTTATTTAGGAATCCGACGAAACGAGTGGCGATCGCCTACCGCGACGCAATTATCCGCTCATGACAAAAACAGGGGGGTGAGGCTGCGGATCAGCATCCTCGGCCCTCCGAGTATTCCTCGTCCCATCCTTCACGAGGTAAGGCGGCTGGGTTTCAGGTCGCCGCTTTGTTCCAGCAGTGAATGAGCCGTCGAGGCAATGTGAGCCTCGATGCGCTTGAGATCCCGCACGATGTCGAGTTGCAGCGCGCTCGTGTCGCCACCGGACTTGCCGGAACGCAATTGCTCGAAATGCCGCTGCGTCATGGTGCGCTCGAACTCGCGAAAGCGCTCCTTTTCGGCCACCAGCCGACGGGCCGAGCCGATATCCTGGAACATCAGGACCGATGCGGCCAGGTGCAGGTGCTCCATGAGCTTGCCATGCATCTGGTCGATCTCCGCGAGACTATCCTTCGGCAGGCGAAGATGGTTCTTGATGCGTTTTGCTGCGAGCTCCATCAGGTTCTTGTCGATGATATCGCCCGCATGTTCGAGGTTGATGGCGAAGGCCAGGATATCCGAAAGCCGCTTGGCTTCCTCGTCGTTAAGGGCCTCGTGATTGATCGAGCTGAGATAGCGGCGGACCGCGCTATAGAGCCGATCGACGACGTCATCGGTACGGCTGATGGCCTCCACCTCGCTCATGTCGCCTTCGTGGAAGAGATCCTGCGAGCCGCGCAGCATCGTCTCGACGATGTCACCCATGCGCAGCACTTCGCGCGCCGCGTTCGAGAGCGCCACGGACGGCGTGTCGAGGGCATCGTTATCGAGGTATTGGGGCACTCCGGGGTCCGACGAACGAACCTTGTCGGGGAACGCCTTCATCAAAGCCCTGGCGATCCATGGCAGCGGCAGAATGAAGATGGCGGCCAGCACCACGTTGAAGATGGAGTGGAAGTTCGCCGCAAGGCGGGCCGGTGTCGGATCGAACAGCGTCAGATAGGTCAGGATGGGATTGAGGAGCGGCAGCGCGATGACGCAGCCGATCATTCGGATGGCAAGATTGCCGATGGGCACGCGCAGCTTCACCGGATCGCCACCCATGGCGTCGACCAACGGGTTGAGGGCTGTGCCGAGATTGGCACCAAGCACCATCGCGAGGGCCGAGTGCGCGTCGATGACGCCCGCCGTGGCGAGCGACATGATGAACAGCAGCGCCGC
This sequence comes from uncultured Alphaproteobacteria bacterium, assembly GCA_963828985.1. Classification (GTDB taxonomy): domain Bacteria; phylum Pseudomonadota; class Alphaproteobacteria; order Rhizobiales; family Beijerinckiaceae; genus Microvirga. The sequence goes on along the minus strand of CAWHGT010000002.1, from coordinate 469,952 downwards.
GACGCTGGAATGGGCTGCCCATGCGAAAAGCGTGGCCAACAGAACGAGAATGAGCGGATCGGGTGCGATCGACGCGAGCAGGCTCTTGAGGACGACCGACGATTCGATCGGTCGGATCGTGTCGGAGAGGAGATGAAGCGAAAGCAGCATCAATCCAAGGCCGATCGTGACTCGACCGAGGTCGCGCAGGCGGCTCGAAGAGCCCCGTCGATAGCCGAAATAGCCGACGAAGATGAGCACGGGGAAGATCAGCGAGATATCAAACGACAGCACCTGCACGATGAGTGTCGTGCCGACATTCGCGCCCAGCATCACCGCCAGCGCGGGCACGAGATCCACCGCCCCGCCTGCCGTAAACGATGACACCATCAAGGCCGTGGCAGTGCTGCTCTGGAGCACTGTGGTCACGCCGAGGCCCGCCAGAAACGCCCTCATGCGGGTACGCAGCCCTATGCCGAGGATCCATCTGAGGTCGCTGCCGAAGGCCCGCTGGACCCCGCTGCTGATCATGTTGATGCCCCAGAGGAGCAGGGCAATTTCACCCAACAGGTGAATCAGGACGGCAGTCGCGGACATTCATTCCTCAGGGCCAGGGGTGATCACAAACCTCCTGCTTAATCCGGCACGGCCGATCCCGCAATCAGGTTGCCGGCTAATAATGGGGGTGGGGGCAAATAAGTCCCTTGAGGCCGCTGCCTCTCAGATCGGGGGAGCTCGAGCAGACGGTCAGAGCGTCGGAATGGGGTTGACGAAGAGAGCCAACAGGGCGTTTCCCATCATGCGCCGCATCGCGGGCGCCGCCTCTTCGGCCCGTCGAGATCGGCCGTCGCTCCCCTAAAAAGCGGCAGATAGCTAATCGGGTCCAGCACCCGCCCATAGGTGGGAAACCCCTGGACGCTAGGGTTGAGTTTCGTCACGCAGCGGCAGGGCTCGCTGCCACGGCCACCGGCCCTCGATCTCGACCTCCAGCGAGAAGCTCAGGAAGGTTCGGATCAGCACGATGCCAGCAAGGATCCCGAGGCTCTGCAACGTGGGTTCGATCGCGACCGTGTTGATGATGTCCGCCGCGACCAGGAATTCGAGCCCCAGAAGAATGGCGCGGCCGACGCGGGACCGGTAATCCGAATAGGCCTGCGATCCGTGATCGACCAGTCGGATTTCGCGAAGGAACGCGATCGTTCCCGACAGCAGGCCGATGACGATAATGGCAATGCCGCCGATCTCGATCAGCCTTGTGGTCATACGCAAGGCTGAGATAAACCACTCGTCCATCAGAATCCGATCAAGAACCCGCCTTCATCAAAGCACAGAGCGGCGCATGATGAAATACTGCGCGCTGCTGAACCGAGCCGGAGGATCAACCCCAATGAGCGATACGGTCGAAGTGCTTCGGCGCGAACTCGAAGACGCGTTCCGGAACCGGGCGCATCTCTATCGGCTGATGCTCGACGAACTTGAGACCGAGATCGGCCACGATCGCGCCGTAGCTGTCATGACGCGGGCACTGGAGCGTCGCGGCCGCGAGGTCGCAGCGCTTCTTTTCCGCGACACCCCGCCTGAGCCCGCAGCGGTGGGCCGCCGTTTTCTCTCTGTAAGTCCGGATGAGGGCCGCATGTATCCGCATGAAGCCGAGGTGACGCCCGGCGCCATGGAGATCCGCGTGAAGCGTTGCCCGCTGAAAGATGCGTGGCAGGCAGCGGACCTGCCACCCGAGCGCGTCGCCACTCTTTGCCGCCTGGCGGGCGCTTTCGACAAAGGGCTGTTCGAGGGCGCGGGGCTCGACTTCTCAAATCAAACCTGGAGCGAGGCGCGTGGCGGCGGGTGCTGCTGGATCAAGATCGCCCGGCCAAACGCCGATAGTGCTTCAGACCTAACGCACGCTCGATTTCATGGAGGAGAGTCAACACAATCCGGTCCGGAGATATAATTATGATGAAGGTAGACATCCATCCTGTTGCCTTGGACAATGACTCCGTTATTCATCAAGGTCGACCTCCCCATGCATACCCGCTAATGGGCGCATTTGGAACAAGCCAAAATTCTTGTTCGCCTGAGAACCGGCACTGACTTATGAGACGACACGTTGACCATCGGTGGCGACCGTTGGTGGCTCACACTTTGATTTTCTTTCATCGTATCCGGCGCATCCTCAGGCTCGGGTTGCCCGTTGCCGCGTCCGTTAGTCTCGTCGTGAGTGCGCTTGCAAAGGATGAAACCGCGGACACTCGCCGGTCTCCAACCGCCTCAAACAGCGCGCTCTACGGTCCGGGCGATGTCTACGCGAATATTCCAGCGAAGGATGAGTTTGGGCGGGATCAACTCGCAATGTTCCGCCTGTGGAACCCAGACCCCGTGGGCCTTCACGAAGCAAACCTCAATGCCATCAACCCCATGCTCGCCGAGGTGGTCCGCAGAGCGAGGGCGGATCATCCCGGACTGCTCTTCGTGATCGGCTCAGGTCGTCGCGATGACAAACAGCAACGGAAGGCCGTGGCCTGGGGGTGGTCCAGGACCATGGACAGCCCTCACCGCGTAGGAAACGCTGTCGACTTATGGCCGCTCGACGCACAGGGCCGCGTCCTCTTTGATCCACCGACTTACAGCCAGGTCAGCGCGGCGATGAGGCAGGCAGCCGCAAAGTTGCGAGTGTCGCTCCGCTGGGGAGGCCATTTCCACAGTTTCAAGGATATGGACCGGTCGCATTTCGAGCTTGCAACCCCCTACTCGGGCTATGTGAGACGGACCCGATAACCGAGCATGGGAGATCGCCTCGCATGTCTTGTTGAGGTTCCAAGCGGCGGAGTGGGTTAGGCCTTGGGGTTCGGCCTCAACTCGCCAATGGCCTCGAGACCCTCCTGAAGGCCCCGTTTGACTACGGGTTCCAGGTAGGAAGCGACAAGCCAGGCTAGACCGAACAGACAGAAGGCCGGGAAAATCGGATAGAGCAAGGCAGGTAGACCCGGCACCGCCACGCCAAGCTTTACCATTCCGGCAACGAGCAAATTTTCGTGCAGCAAATACAGCGGGTAACTGACGAAACCGGCAAACAAGAGCCATCGCGCGCTGAGCAAGTTCTGGACTGTTCTGCTCACCATCGAAACAGCAAAGAGCGCTACGATCAACATAGCGGCGACTTTGGATGATGGCTCAACCATCATACCCGCGCTGAGCAACGAGACACCAAGTCCGCCCATCAGCCAGCCAAGTTTCTTGTCGCTGAAGTATCGGTAGAACATGGCGCCGCCTGCAAACCAGCCATAGTATTCTGCGCCCAGAATTCCGAACATTTGCGCCAACGGTCGACTTGCAAACGCCAGATCGGGTATCAGCGCTGTGAGGGCGGGAATTGCGAGACCGAACAAAAAGATCGCACAAAGCGCCCCGATCGCCCACGACCGGCCGATGGCGAAATAAAGGATCCCGAAAACCACGTAGAACTTCATCTCGACATAAAGAGACCAGAACGCTCCCTCCAATGATCCTTGGGAACCGCCAATCACTTTTTGCCAAATCGCCGGATCGATGAACGTCAGACCCGGAAGCAAGTCTCTGGCAGCCGGCAGGCCCGCCGGACGCTCGGGAAAGAGCGGTGCTGTCGCGAAGACGATCGCGGAGCAAACCAGCATAGCGGGGAACAAGCGAAGCCAGCGCTTCGTAAAAAAAATGCCGAATGACGCGCACTTTTCCAGCGTCATCAGGATCACAAATCCTGAAATCAAGAAGAACAGATTGACGCCGACAAAACCTGTCTTGAAAATAAAAACTTCCGCAAAATCAGCACCGAACGGTACGTGGTCGGGCCATCTTGCGTAAGCATGGAATAGCAGGACAAGCAGTATCGCAATGCCACGCATACCGTCGAGATGAGAAAGCCGATGAACGGGATCTCTGAGCATCGCGGTTCCTGTACCCGACAAATCGCAACCGCGCCCTTCCAAGGGAGCGCCCAAAACTATGATTCCCCGCACCTAGTAGCCACCATATGACACAGTGGAGCAATCACTCCTAAGTGTAGTTTTCCCTCAATGAAGGATGCACCAGGAAGGTGCGGCCTAATGGAATGGCCGAAAGCGGTCCCGCGAAGGTAGCCACGCTTACGGCGGACGGCGCGCCTCAGGCTCAGGATGGCGCAGCAACCACATTGCGGCCAGAGAGTTGTGTTAGAACTTACCCCGATATGACGTGTGCCCCCTGAACGACGGAGAGTCCGATGACCACGTTCTCGGTCGGCTATCTGATCGGCAGCCTTGCCAAACAATCGATCAACCGCAAGCTTGCCCTCGCTCTGACGCGACTCGCCCCCGAACACCTTCAGTTCAAGGAGATCCCGATAGGCGACCTGCCGCTCTATAGTTACGACTACGATGCCGATTTTCCGCCCGTTGCCAAGGCCTTCAAGGATGCCATCGCGAGCGTCGACGCCGTGCTGTTCGTGACCCCGGAATACAACCGCTCGATTCCGGGCGGGCTAAAGAATGCAATCGATTGGGCAAGCCGCCCTTATGGCAAGAATTCGTTCGCACGAAAGCCCTCCGCCGTAATCGGCACCTCGCCGGGCGCCATCGGGACGGCCATCGCCCAGCAGCAATTGCGCAGTGTGCTCAGCTTTTGCAACTCGCCGCAGATGAATGCGCCGGAGGCCTACATCCAGTTCACGCCCGGGCTGATCGCCGATGACGGCGAAGTCACGGTGGAATCCACGGCCGAGTTTCTGACGAACTACATGGCGGAATTTCACCAGTTCATCGTACGCGTCTACACTGCCCTGCCCCGGGATGCGTGAGCAGCGCCGCGTCTCGGTCAGCCGCGGCCGATGAAGGGCATCTTTGTCGCCATGACCGTCATGTTCTGGACGTTGGCGTCGAGCGGCAATCCTGCCATGTAGGCCACGGCGTCCGCCACAAGCCTGGAATCGATGGTGGGCTCGACGGCGATTTTACCGTCGGCCTGCAGGACGCCGGTCGCCATCTTTGACGTCATTTCAGTCGCGGCATTGCCGATGTCGATCTGCCCGCACGCAATATCGTACGCTCGCCCGTCCAATGCCGTCGATTTGGTCAGGCCGAGGATCGCGTGTTTGGTGGCAGTATACGGGGCTGAGTTCGGGCGGGGTGCATAGGCCGAGACAGATCCGTTATTGATGATCCGTCCGCCTCTTGGATCCTGCGATTTCATCAGACGGAAAGCTTCCTGGGTGCAAAGGAACGCGCCTGTCAGATTGGTGTCGACAACACTCCGCCATTGATCCCAGGTGATCTCCTCCAGCGGCACGGGGGGAGCATTGATGCCGGCGTTGTTGACCAGCAGGTCGAGCCTCCCAAAAGCCTCCTTCGTTCGCGCGAAGAGGGCTGCAACCGACGAAGCGTCGGTGATGTCTGTCGGGACGGAAAGCACTGTAGCACCGGGTACGGCGATCTCGTGCTCTGCCGCTTCCAACGCGTCCTTGCGGCGTCCCGCGAGGATTAATGTGAAACCGGTTCGAACGAGAGCTCGCGCGATCGCTTTGCCAACCCCGCTTCCCGCGCCCGTCACGATCGCAATCTTGGGTCTCTCCGCCATTCTGTCGCCTTTCAGATCGATTTCGCCGGTCCGCCGCCGCCTCGCGCAATGGTGAGCTCACGCGGCGAACGAACCGCCGAGTTCGTCGTCGATATGGATTCGGATAATCTCGTCGAAGCTTTCCTCGGCCCGGAATCCGAGGGCTTTCGCCCGTTTCGCATCGAACCGGCGAGGCCAACCCTCGACGATACTCATGATACTCGGGTCCGGCGCGCGGCGGATGCGAGCTGCAACGCGGTCGCCTGCGATACGGCGCAAAGCCTCGATCTGCTCCGCGACAGTGACTGACACGCCCGGCATCGTGAGATTGCGCCGCGGTCCCAATGCCGAACCATCGAGGGCCGCCGCATGGAGGAGAAAGTTTACGGCGGAGCGGGGCGACGCATGCGTGTGGCGGACTTCGTCCGGAACGGGCAATTCGACTTCGTGCCCGCTCAGTGGCTCGCGGATGATGCTGGAAAAGAATCCCGATGCGGCTCTGTTGGGTCTGCCAGGCCGGACGCAGATGGTGGGAAGCCGGATACCGACCCCGTCGAAAGAACCCGCGGCGCGTGTAATCGGAAAGGAGGAGTTCGCCGATGGCCTTTTGCGTACCGTAGCTCGTGAGTGGCGTCAGGAAGAATTCGTCGCTGATCGCCTCCGGGAAAGGGGCTCCAAACACTGCGATCGAGGACGTGAAAACGACACGTGGGACATAACCGTCGCCGATCGCCCGGATGGCGTCGAACAGATGCCGGGTTCCATCGAGGTTGATGCGGATGCCCTTTTCGAAATCGGCTTCGGCCTCGCCAGACACCACGGCGGCAAGGTGGAAAATCACGTCGGGGCGGCTGGCGACGAGCTTTGCAGCTTCCTCGGCGCTGGAGAAATCCGAGGTCAAAATCTTGATGGGAAACGCAGCATGTTCCGGCTCCGAAGGCCCCACGACGTCGTGCAGGATTGCACTGGTAATCTGGCGGCCGCCGATTTGCCGCTCCGTGACCAGCCTGTCCACGAGCTTGCGGCCGACCATCCCCGCAGCACCAAGTATCAGGATTTCCATTGGCGAAGGTTCCTCTGCGTTCAAGGCAGTCTGGACATTGGCCTTCGAGTTGGCAACGACCTGTTTGCGACCGACTAAAGTATAGGTCTGGCAAATCAGGCCTGTGGACGGGCGCAACCCGCAAGCAAGGGCGCGCGACCGGACCACTTTTTGGCAAAAATCGTTTTCATCCAGATCTTTGAATTTGCGGCCGCAACGCTTGATCTTGGGCCCATACTCCTCGAATAATGCCGTGCGGTCATCCGCCAAGCTCGCATCAGACGAGCTTTTCCAATGTGTGACTGGAGGAAGCAAATGTCCGCAACGCCGTCCCCCTGCCTTGACGCGCCGGATGTTGTGCGACGCTTGGGTTGTCTCACCCTCCTATCCGACCTGCCCGATGCGCCAGCGTTTCGGCACAAAATAAGGTGATCTATGGCCGCGGTTGAAATTCGAGACGTGAAGAAGGCTTATGGCGCGACGCAAGTGATCCACGGCGTTTCCGTCGATATCGAAGACGGCGAGTTCGTGATCCTCGTGGGCCCTTCCGGCTGCGGGAAGTCAACGCTCCTGCGTATGGTCGCCGGGCTCGAGAACATCACCGGGGGCGAAATTCGCATCGGTCCGCGGGTGGTCAATAATCTGCCACCCAAAGAACGCGATATCGCGATGGTTTTTCAGAACTACGCGCTTTATCCGCACATGACGGTCGCAGACAACATGGCGTTCTCGCTGAAGCTGAAGAATGCGCCGAAGAGCGAGATAGCCGCCAAGGTGAACCGCGCCGCGGAAATCCTCGGCCTTACCCCATTGCTTGACCGTTACCCGCGCCAACTCTCCGGTGGGCAGCGTCAACGGGTGGCCATGGGGCGCGCGATCGTTCGCGATCCGCAGGTGTTCCTGTTCGATGAGCCGCTGTCGAACCTCGACGCGAAACTTCGTGTTTCCATGCGCGGCGAGATCAAGGCGCTTCACCATCGGCTGAAGACCACGACCGTTTATGTAACCCACGATCAGATCGAGGCCATGACCATGGCGGACAAGATCGTCGTGATGCATGACGGCATTGTCGAACAGATCGGCGCGCCTCTCGAACTCTACGATCGTCCGGTCAATCTGTTCGTTGCCGGCTTCATCGGCTCGCCTGCCATGAACGTGCTCGAGGGACGCATCGATGGATCCGGGTTCGTCATGGGCGATCTGGTTTTGCCGATCGGCAACGCTCCGGCGGCGTCCAACGGTCGTCCTGCCTATTACGGGATTCGACCCGAGCATTTCAGACTGACCGGTCAGGAAGGCGTGCCCATCGAAGTGATCGTCACCGAGCCTACGGGCTCCGAGACGCAGGTGGTGGCGAATGCCGGCGGGCGCGAGATTACCTGCGTGTTCCGCGAGCGCATCGCCGCGCGGCCGGGCGAGATCATCCACGTCGCCCCCGAACGCGACCAGGTGCACCTGTTCGACAAGGAGACAGGTCGACGGCTGAACTGAGCTTCAGGCACGCGGTCAACCGGGACTCCCGCGTCGCACTTCATGATCCCGGACAAGTGGAGGAATGAGAATGACGCTGTCTAGACGTGATCTGCTTCTCGGGACCGCCGGCGTTGCCGCGGGTGCTGCTGGTGCGCAGCTCATCGGCGCTGCGCCTGCCTTCGCTCAAGGCACGACGCCTGCCTTCAAGCCGGAGGCCGGCGCGACGTTAAGAGTGCTGCGCTGGACGCCATTCGTGAAGGGCGACGAGGATTCCTGGCTTGCCAACACCAAGAAGTTTTCCGACGCCACGGGCGTCGAGGTGCGCGTGGACAAGGAGAGCTGGGAGGACATCCGCCCGAAAGCCGCGGTTGCAGCCAACGTGGGCGCAGGGCCGGACGTCATGCTGGTCTGGTTCGACGATCCATTCCAATATCCCGACAAGCTCCTGGATGTGACCGACATCGCGACGGATTTTTCCAGCCGCTACGGGGGGTATTATCCGGGCCTCGAAGGTTACGCAAAAAAAGACGGAAAGTTCATCGCCCTGCCTCTCGCCGCCATCGGCAACGGAATCCTTTACCGGGAGAGCATGCTCCAGCAAGCCGGCTTCTCGAAGTTTCCCGAGAAGACCGACGAATTTTTGGAGATGTGCAAAGCGCTGAAGGCCAAGAGCAAACCGGCCGGTTTCGCATTGGGCAAGGCCGTGGGCGACGGCAACAACTTCGCTCACTGGATCGTGTGGAGCCACGGCGGCAAAATGGTGGACGAAGGCGGCAAGGTGGTCATCAACTCGCCCGAGACCATCAAGGCGCTTCAGTACGCACGGGAACTCTACCAGACCTTCATCCCCGGCACCGAAAGCTGGCTCGACATCAATAACAACCGCGTGTTCCTGTCCGGCGATATCTCCGTCACGGCCAACGGCGTCTCGCTCTACTACTCGGCGAAGAACGATCCGAAAATGGCCGACCTCGCCAAGGATATCCGGTCGACCGTGTTGCCGACAGGTCCCGTCGGACAACCGGTGGAGCTGCACCAGACGACCTCGGCGGTGATTTTTCGCTATTCCAAATATCCCAATGCGGCGCGCGCCTATCTCCAGTACATGCTCGACAAGCCGCAGATGGACGCGTGGATTTCGGGTTCGAGCGCATATTGCTGCCCGCCGCTGAAAGGCATGATCGACAACCCGATCTGGACCGCCGACCCGGTAAACGAGCCCTACAAGCGAGCGTCCTCGACGCTTCGCCCCAACGGTTACGCAGGTCCTCTCGGATACGCGTCGGCCGCGACGATGGCGGATTACGTGATGGTCGACATGGTGGCGGAAGCAGCCACCGGACAACGTACACCCGAAGAGGCTGTCAAGCGCGCCGAGCAACGCGCGAACCGCTACTACCGCGTTTGAGCCACCGGGGCGGCGCCGCGCCGCCCCGAACTTCCCGGAACGACGGGGAATTGTCATGACGCAAGCAACAATCGCGCATTCCGCGGCCCTGCCAGCGCCGAAGTCGTTGCCGTTCATGCAGCGGAGAGGTTTCGTGGGCCTCTTGTTCATGCTGCCGGCGGCGATATTCCTGATCGTGTTTCTCACCTATCCGCTCGGGCTCGGAGTCTGGCTCGGCTTTACCGATACCACCATCGGCCGACGTGGCGTGTTCGTCGGCCTCGAGAACTACCGCTCGCTCTGGGACGACAGCCTGTTCTGGCTCTCGGTATTCAACACCATCCTGTACACGGTGGCGGCTTCGATTCTGAAATTCGCCCTCGGTCTGTGGCTCGCCCTTCTCCTCAACGAACATCTGCCGTTCAAGGCTTTCATCCGCGCGATCGTGCTTTTGCCCTGGGTCGTGCCGACAGTGCTGTCGGCGATCGCGTTCTGGTGGATCTACGACACGCAGTATTCCATCATCTCCTGGGCGCTGCTGAAACTCGGTGTCATCCAAACGCCGATCAATTTTCTCGGCGACATGACCAACGCGCGGATCACCGTCATCCTGACCAATGTGTGGCGTGGCATTCCGTTCGTGGCCATCACCTTGCTGGCCGGCCTCCAGACGATCTCGCCTTCTCTTCACGAGGCCGCGACGCTGGACGGCGCCACATCATGGCAGCGCTTCCGATTCATCACGCTTCCCATGCTGTCGCCGCTCATCGCGGTGGTGATGACATTTTCGGTGCTCTTCACCTTCACGGATTTCCAGCTCATTTACGTTCTCACGCGCGGTGGTCCTCTCAACGCCACTCACCTCATGGCCACCCTGAGCTTCCAGCGTGCGATCCCAGGGGGACAGCTGGCGGAAGGCGCGGCCATTGCGGTATCCATGGTGCCGTTCCTGCTGGGCGCGATCCTGTTCAGTTATTTCGGGCTGCAACGTCGCCGTTGGCAGCAAGGGGGAAGCGATTCATGACGTCCCCCCTCACCGCCCCCGCAGCCGGCGTCGCCGACGAGAGCGTCGGCATGAGCTATCTGAATGAGACGCCCCGTCGCCTCCTGACGGTGTACTTGCCGCTTTTCGTTTTCGTCGTCGTCCTCTTGTTCCCGTTTTACTGGATGACGATCACGGCTTTGAAGCCCAACGAAGAGCTAACCAATTTCCGGGATTATAATCCGCTCTGGCCTGAAAGCCCGACGTTCCGTCATATCCGTTATCTGCTGTTCGAGACGTCCTATCCAAGCTGGCTTCTCAACACCATGCTGGTGTCGATCGGCTCGACGATCATTTCTCTCGTCGCCTCCGTCTTTGCCGCCTATGCGATCGAGCGCGTCCGGTTTCCGGGATCGCGCTGGACCGGTCTTGCGATCTTCCTTGCCTATCTGGTGCCCCCTTCCATCCTGTTCATTCCGCTCGCGGTGATGATCTTCAAATTCGGAATCTACGACACCAAACTTGCCCTCATCTTCACCTACCCGACATTCCTCATTCCCTTCTGCACCTGGCTGCTGATGGGCTATTTCCGCTCGATCCCCTATGAACTCGAGGAATGTGCGCTGGTCGATGGGGCGTCACGGTGGCAGATCCTCGTTCGGATCATGCTGCCGCTTTCGATACCGGGCCTGATTTCGGCGGGCATCTTCGCCTTCACGCTTTCGTGGAACGAGTTCATCTACGCGCTCACATTCATCCAATCCTCCGAGAACAAGACCGTGCCTGTTGGTGTGTTAACCGAACTCGTGCGCGGCGACGTGTATGAATGGGGAGCGCTGATGGCAGGCGCGCTTCTGGGCTCGCTGCCGGTGGTCCTGCTGTATTCGTTCTTCGTGGATTACTACGTGTCTTCCATGACGGGGGCCGTGAAGGAATAGCCCGCCGCGCCCGCCTGGCATGAACACAGGGTTGTCGTGTTGCAGCGAACGACGCGATCCGGTGCCAACGTTCTCGCGGCCGTGACGCTACTCGACGAATGTGACCGTCGTGCCCTTGCTCACCAGTTTGGCGAGATCTTCAGCATCCCAGTTCGTCAATCGGGCGCAGCCATGCGAATAGGTCTTTCCGACCTTTGCGGGTTCTGCTGTGCCGTGAATTCCGAAAGAATCGACGGACAGGTCAATCCAGACGCTTCCGACCGGATTGTTCGGTCCCGGCTTGATCACGAACTTCTTTTCGGCTTTCACGCCTTTGAAGCCGTAATCCGGATTGTACGTATAGGTAGGGTCTTCGGCAACGGCGCGAACCGTGTAATCTCCACTCGGCGCAGGCTTCTCCTTGCTGCCGATGGATGCCGGATACACCGCGATCAGAGAGCCGTCCTCAGCCAGGGCGCGCAGGATGTGGTCGCTTTTCACGACCTCGATTTTGGTCACTTTTTGCCGGTTCTTATCCAGCTTCGGTCGTTCCCGCACATTGGCCACCACGATCACCGTGCCAGCACGATCGAAGCGCCTGCCGGGGTTCAGTGCCTTCAGGAGATCCTCATCCATGTGAAACTTTTCTGCCAGGAGCTCCGTGGGTCCGGTATAGCCGAGATGGTCCAGGTTCGCCTGGTCTTCGAGCTTGTCAGGGATGTGCTTGACGAACGGCCCGTCGACGTCCTCGCGGCTGATTTTGTATTCGAAAAGGACCGGTTCGGATGATTCCTCGTTCAGTTTTGCCCAGACCTCATCGTCGAGTTCCCCGTCGACGTTCAGGTTGCGCGCACGCTCAAACGCCTTGAGGGCGTCTTTCAGGTTGTCGCCATTGTGACCGTCGATGACGCCGGGCGAGAAACGCTTACGGTCGAGCAGCACCTGCGCTTTGATGAGAGCCGGACTGATGCGCTTCACGGCAGGCGTGGACCGATCCGCATTGTTCACTGCATCGATATCCAGCCGCTTTGGCTGCGCCGGTGCCGCAAAGGCCGGATACCAGAAAATTCCAATCCCCAACGCCGCGAACGCCGCCAATCTCATCGCCATCTCCCGACTCTTGTCCTTCCTGACAAGAAGCCAGACAGCTCGGAGTTCCATGCCGGGTGTCGATCTCGGCTCGCTGGCGGGCCTCAGTAGGTCGCGCGTCCACCCGACACATCAAAGACCGCGCCCGTGGAGAATGAGCATTCTTCACTCGCGAGCCATGAGATAAGGGCAACCACCTCGTCGATGGCGCCGAACCGTCCCATGGGAATTTTCGACAGCATGAAGTCGATATGGCTCTGGCTCATCTGGTCGAAGATCGCCGTCTTCACCGCCGCCGGCGTTACGCAATTGACCGTGATGTTGCTTGTCGCCAATTCCTTGCCCAGCGACTTCGTCAACCCGATCACGCCGGCCTTGGACGCGCTGTAGGCCGACGCATTGGGATTGCCTTCCTTGCCGGCGATGGAGGCGACATTGACAATGCGCCCATAGCCGCCGCTCAGCATGACGGGGACGATTTCACGGTTGCAATAAAACAGGCCGTTGAGATTGACATCGATGACTTGCCGCCAGGCGTCGACCGGATATTCCCATACCTTCGTATTGGGACCCGTGATGCCGGCGCTCGCAACCAGAATGTCGATGCCGCCCAATCGCGAGACCGTCTCGGCACGAGCTGCCGCGACAGCACTCGCATCGGTGATATCGACCTGAACGCCGTCTACCTCGCCCTGGATGGCGGCGCAGGTTGCATCGATGGCGGCCTGGTTCATGTCCCAGATCGCAACGCGCGCTCCCTCGCCTGCGAGCCTCGCGGCGACACCCTGCCCGATTCCCGATGCGCCGCCCGTTATGACGGCCCGTTTGCCTGCAAATCGCTGGCTGATCATCGCTTGCTTCTTTCGTTCGATTACGCGGGTTCGGGTGTCGCATAGAGCACGCGACCGGCAACTTTGATTTCAACATCGACGAGGTATCGGCGCAACGCCGTCATGTCGATGGCGATCCCGAGACCGGGAGCGTCCGGCGCGGATACTTCGCCGTTCTTATCCCGCTGCAGACGGTTGGCGGTGATATCTCGAGCGAGAGCCTTCGGGGCGAATGGAAATTCGCAAATGCGGTGATCGGCAAGGCCCGCAAATGGTTGAAGCGACGCGCTCAGTGCAAGGTGAGACGTGAAGGTGTGGTTCACATAGGTCACGCCTCGCTCCACCGCGTAATCTGCCACCGCCTTTGCCGGTCCGATGCCGCCGATGCGGCCGCAATCGATCTGAACGAAGCCGATGCCGCCGTAATCGATGAGGTGGCGCGCCATGGACACGTTGTGAGCGCCCTCCCCGCCGGCAATTTTCACCTTGGGGCTCAACTTCGCCAATTTCCCGTACGCATCGAGCGCGCTCGCGTGAAAAGGTTCCTCGAGCCAGATTGCACCGGCGGCTTCGAGAGCTGGCAATCGCGCCTTGGCGGCTCCAACGTCCTCACCCCAGATCTGGCCGACATCGACAAGCAGAATGCCGTCAGGCCCAAGGCCTTCACGTGCGGCCTGGAAATGATCGGTATCGTCCTGCACGGTGCCGCGTCCGATCGGGCCCCATCCAAATTTCACCGCCGTGAAATTATCCCGTCGCGCCTTTTGGGCGCCTCTCAATGTCTCTTCCGGCGTGTCACCGAAGAGCTGCGACGCATATGGTGTTTTCTTGTGCGACGCGGAGTAGCCGAGGAGCGTCCAGACAGGAGCATCCCTGGCCTTGCCAAGAACGTCCCACATGGCCATCTCGACGCCCGAGAAGGTGTGGGCCGCTTGCAGCAGGTCCATGCTGTTATACTCGACCTCCGCGGCAATCCTGGCGATATCGGCCGGGCTGTCGAGTTGCTTCCCGAGTACGGAATCTCGGACCGGTCGGCATACCCCATGAGACATGGGGCAGATGAAGCCCGCGATGGATGTGAGTGGCGACGCCTCGCACTCGCCCCACCCCACATGTCCGCCCGCTGAAACCCGAACGAGCAGGGCGTCTTGGCTGCCGTCTGCCTCGGTGGTGACTTCGGGCATGGAGAGATAGAAAAAATCGACTGCATCAATCTTCATGAGGGTCACCGCGATTGGTGGTTTGTCGGAGTACGATTGTAGATGACCGCCTTCGGGCTGAAAGTGACGCCCTCGTCCAGCGGGTAGATTGGCCTCGCGCAGATTTTGTGGCCGAGACTTTTCAAGTTTGCCGAGGTCGAACCGGCCACGTCGACATTGAAGTTTTTCGCGACCCATCCATCGTACATGTGGTGTTCCGTATGCGGCGACTTGACCACGATGAGGTCGAAATCGACCGGGTCGAGACCGTTCGCGTAATACATCGCCCGATCGAACAAGCTGATCGACCGGCTGAAGACCACGACGGTGAAATTGTCGAAAGTGAGCACCGCGGTGGGTCCGGCACTCAGAGGCGTCTTCATCGTCTCCAGTCGCGACCGACCATCCGACAGGAGCCGCACCTGAGCGCGCACCCGCATCGGGGTGAATCGGTTGCGATCGAAATGGCCACCGAGATCGACCTCGATGGTTGCTCCAACACCGGCCGCGTGCGCCGCTGCCGCGGCATTCGGGTCCACGATCTGGGCCAGCACCCGCTTGTCATATCGCGCGTCACGCAATCCTCTCAGAATGATGTTCGAATCTCCGGTCGCACCGGAGGACGTCGCGTCGGCCGCGTCGGTGAAGACCACCGGACCATCGATGCTGCGCGCCTGCGCAATCGCCCGATCGAGGCTCACCAGCTTGCCCTGCATTCTGAACCGCTGCGGCCAGAACTCCTCAGCAAGCCGTACGGCTTCCCGCTCGGCGCTCGCGGGATCGCCGTCGGTCATCACCAGAACTTGCGAGCAAAGCTCGGGCACATCGGTGAATGGGTTGCCGATCATGATGCCGGCTGCCATTGCGGTGCCGTCCCGTTCGATCCGGCGGCATTCGCCGATCAAGTCGCCGTAGCAGCCCGTCTGGGTGATCAATTCGTCGCCGCGGACAAGCGCCGGAATGACCACGCGGGCGATGACCGGCCTGATGCCGCCTCGCATCAACCGCAGGAGAAGACGCGCCGCGCGCTCGCCCGTATCGGCGAAGTCCACATGGGGATAGGTGTGATAAATCGCGAGACCGTCTATCTGACGAAGCATCCGGTCAGTGAGAATGCCATGAAGGTCGAGCGATATGACGATCGGGATATCCGGCCCTGCCATCCGGCGGATTTCACCGAGGAGGTGACCCTCTGGATCAAGCTCCCCGTCCGCGCCCATGGCCCCGTGCAGTGACACGTAGATGCCATCCACGCCATCAAGCTTGGCGCGCACGGCATCCAGGATCTCTTCCGAGAGTTTTTTCCAAGCATCCGCCGCGAGCAGACCCGCACTTCCTGCATGAGCGCTGATCACGGGAACAACCGATATGTCCGGCTCAGCCTCGAAGACACCAAGAGCGCCGCCGATCGACGTGTTCAAGCCGCGTTTCACATAAAGCTCGTCACCTCGTTCGAAGTGAAAATTCTCATATCCGGATGGCAGCGGATTGAAGGACGATATTTCCTGCAGGCATTCGGCAATCAGGATTTTCGGCATGGCGTTTGCGTATCCTCACGAATTCAAACGATAGGATGGAAGCGAACCGTCGACGGCCCGATGGCAGGCGACGAGACGACCACCGGGGAGCGGCGTCAATTTCGGATCGATGGCGCGGCAACGGTCCTGTACGAAGGGACAGCGCGCAGCGAAGCGGCATCCGACCGGGATCTCGTGCGCGCTGGGCAGATCTCCCACGAGTTCGTGGCGGTGGCGAGGTTCGTCGGGATGAGACGGTGGGATCGCAGACAGCAGCGCCTGGGTATAGGGATGCGCCGGCGTCCCGAACAAGCTGTCGGCATCCGCGATCTCGACGATGCGGCCGAGATACATCACCGCAACCCTGTCCGAAATGTGCCGGACCACCGAAAGATTGTGCGAAATGAACAGGTAGGTGAGATTCAGCTCCCGCTGCAGATCCTGGAGCAGGTTGATGATCTGCGCCTGCACCGAAACGTCGAGAGCCGACACGGCCTCGTCGCAGACGACGAAGCTGGGCCGCAAGGCAAGGGCGCGCGCGATGCCGACCCGCTGTCTCTGCCCGCCCGAGAATTCATGCGGATAGCGCTCCGCGGCAGAACGCGGCAGGCCGACAAGATCCAGCATCTCGAGCACCGATTTCGCACGCGATGCGCGATCGCCGATGCGATGAATCACATAAGCTTCCGATATGGCATCGCCGACCGTCATGCGCGGATTGAGAGAGCCATACGGATCCTGGAAGATGATTTGCATCTCCCGGCGGCTCCGTCGCATCTCGGTTTTGGTCAGCTCCGTGAGGTCGCGCCCGTTGAACGCAACCGAACCCGCCGTCGGCTCGATCAGCCGGAGCAGAAGGCGGCCCGTTGTCGACTTTCCACAACCCGACTCGCCCACCAGACCCAGCGTTTCGCCGGATTGCACCGTCAGGTCGACACCGTCGACGGCACGTGCGCCTCCCCGCTTCCGACCGAACACGCTGCCCCGCGCGCCGAAAACCTTGGTCAGCCCTCTGGCTTCGATGGTAACGTCCATCGTCATACAACGGCCTCCCGTGGTTGCTCGTAACCGAAGGGACGAACGCAGGCGGCCGCCTGTTCGTCAGAGACAATTCCGAGCAAAGGCCTTTCCCGTTCGCAGATGTCGCGCCGGAACGGACAGCGAGGGGAAAACCGGCACGCTTCGATCATCTGACCGATCGCCGGCACCGACCCCTCGATCGTCACCAGCCGCCCGCGCGGACCTTTCATGTCCGGGATCGATGCGAGCAGCGCCTGGGTATATGGGTGCTGCGGGTTGTCGAAAATCTTTCGGACAGGCGCAATCTCCGCAATGCGGCCGGCGTAGAGGACCATCACGCGGTCGGCGATTTCCGCGATGACGCCGAGATCGTGCGTGATGAACAGAAGCGACAGGCCTCTCTCACGACGCAGCTTGCGGAGCAGGTCGAGAATCTGCGCCTGAACCGTCACGTCGAGCGCGGTCGTGGGCTCATCGGCGATCAGCACCTTCGGGTCTGCCGCAAGCGCGATCGCAATCATCACGCGCTGGCGCATCCCGCCGGAGAGTTCGTATGGATATGCGGCGATCCGCTTTTCGGGCGACGGAATTTCGACGAGGCGCAGCAGGTTGAGCGCTTCCTTGCGGGCCTCATAGGCCGACAGACCTCGGCGGCGGCGCAAGACTTCCACCACCTGGTTGCCGACACGCATGACCGGATTGAGCGCGGTCATCGGTTCCTGGAAAATCATCGCCAGATCACGCCCGCGCTTCTCGCGCCAATGATCGGACGATTGTCCCGTCAACTCGTCCCCGTCGAGCATGACGTTGCCGGCGGTGCGTCGCACCGCATTGGGCAGCAACCCCATGATGGACAGAGCCAGCATGCTTTTTCCGCTGCCGGATTCGCCCACCACTCCGACGACCTCTCCGGGGGCGATGGAGAACGAGATGTCCTCGAGGATCGTCGCGCGCGATCGCGCGAGCGACGTGGTGAGGCCGCGCACCGACAGGATCGGCTGCTGCATGTCGCCGATCATGCTACGTCCTCATCCGCGGATCGAGAACATCGCGAAGTCCGTCGCCGAGGAGATTGAGGCCGAGCACGGACACGATGATGGCGAGGCCCGGAAAGATCGTGATCCAGGGGGCCTCGGTGATGAAGTCCCGTCCCTGCGCGATGATGCTGCCGAAGGACGGCGCCGGCGGTGGAGGTCCAACGCCGATGAACGACAAGGCGGCTTCCGCAAGAATCGCCGTCGCAAACACGTAAGTGAGGCGGACGATCAAGGGGCCGAAGGCGTTCGGAAGCACATGGCGGCACAGGACCCTGATTTCGGACGCACCCAGCGCTCTCGCGGCCTCGATGAATTCGCGTTCGCGAACGACGAGGACGGAGGCCCGGACAATGCGGGCCGTGTGCGGCATCGTGGCAATGGAAAGCGCAATGATGACATTCACCACTGACGCGCCGAGCACCGCCGCAACCGCGATGGCAAGGACGATGGCGGGGAAAGCCATGAGCGCATCCATGAGCCGCATGATGGGATTGTCGAGGGCTGGAAAGAATCCCGCGGCGGCACCGATGATTGTGCCCGCTATGCCGGTCAGCAATGCGGTCATCAGACCAATGATCAGCGAAATCCGCGCGCCGTGGATGACCCGCGAGAGAATGTCGCGACCGAAATGGTCCGTACCGAACCAGAAGGTCTCGTCCGGTGGCCGCAGGCGTGTGCGGAAACTGTTACGTAAAGGATCGTACGGCGACAGGACGTCGGCGAACACGGCGATCAACGCGATGGTGATAACCACCACCGCGCCGATCAGGAACGAGCGGCTCTGAAGCAGCCGCACGATCGCAATCATCGTGGGGCCGCGTGTGGCTGCCTTTGGTGTCGAGATCGCGACGCTCATTCGAGACGCACCCGCGGGTCGGCAACTGCGTACAGAATGTCAACCGCAAGATTGACTGTCAGATAGATGACCGCAAGAAACAGCAATCCACCTTGGATCACCGGGTAATCACGGGACAAGATCCCACCGATAATCAAGCGGCCGACGCCAGGTATCGAAAACACCTGCTCGATGATAACCGCACCTCCGAGCAGCGCGCCGGCGACGATTCCGCCGACTGTGAGAATAGGGATCAACGCATTGGGAAGCCCGTGACGCAGCATAATCTCGGCGCGCTTCAATCCCTTGGCATCGGCCGTCCGGATGAAGTCCTGGTTCAGAATTTCAAGCATCGATGCCCGGGTCATGCGTGCGACGAAACCGACCTGGATGATGGCGAGAGTGAGGGCCGGCATGATGATCGTTCCGGCCCAACCGATAGGGTCTTCGGTAAAGGGCACATAGCCACCGGTTGGAAAGAATCCGAGTTTCACGGCAAACAGCAGGATCAGCATGATCCCAAGCCAGAAATCGGGGACGGATAATCCAAACAAAGCAAGGGTCATCACGACCTGATCGGGCCAGCGATTGTGATGAACCGCGGCCACGATGCCGGCGAGGACGCCCATGACGAGAGCGAACACGAGCGCCAGCCCGGCGAGCGAGAGCGTGACCGGAAGACGCTCGATGATCGCGGCGGTCACGCTGCGGTTCAACAAAATGGAGCGTCCAAGATCGCCCTGAATGATGCGCGCATACCAGTCGAGCATCTGCATGGCGATTGGCTTGTCGAGACCGAGTTCCTGGCGCAGACGCGCAACCTGCTCGGGCGTCGCGCTCGTGTCCAGGAATGCAGCCGTCGGATCGCCCGGTACGAGCCAGATGATCGCGAAAGACATCAACGAGACCAGAACCAGAACCACAAACGCCCCGGCAAGCCGCTTTGCTAGAAATCTCGACATTACGGCTCCTGGATTTCGGCCGGCGAGACGAATGGCCCCGCCGGCCGCTCTTCCTTATTTCTCGAGCCAGACGCCCCACATGCGGGGAATGCGATATGGCTTGAAGTTCTTCAGTTTCGCCGTGGCAACCTGGAACAGCCCGTAATTTCCTGCCTTCATGGCGACTGCGTTATCGTACATGTGCTTCTGGAATTCGACGAAGACGTCCTTGCGCTTGCCCTCGTCCATGGTGGTGTTGAGCGTGGCATACAGGCTGTCGATCTTGTCGTCTTTCTTGAGCTGTGAAGTTCCATTGACCCAGGGAGCCATCACGGATGCGGGTCCTTCGTAGGGTTCGATCCCGTAGCCGTGTGCCCAGAACTGCCAGCCATTGGGCGTGAAACCGATCTTCGATACCGTCGGCCAATCGGCGACCGACAATTCGACATTGACGCCGATGTCCTTCAGGCGCTGTTGAACGACGGTCGCCGTATCAGTGTTGGCGCGAAGGTTGTCGACGATGAAGGTGAGCTTCTCGCCCTTGTAGCCGGATTTCGCCAACAAGGCCTTGGCGGCATTGAGATCGGCCTGATTGTACTTTTCGGTTCCCGTCTTGGTGTAGAAAGGTGCGCCGGGGTAGAGCCACGCGCCGTCCATCTGACTGATGTCCGGGTAAGAGATCGCCATGATCTCTTCCATGTCGAGGGCGGCCTGCACAGCAAGCCGGAAGTTGACGTCGTTCGTCGGCGGCTGCGCGTGATTGAACTTGATCACCTGAAAGGCGAACGGCAGGACCTTGTAGACGACATAGCGCTTGTCGGCTTCGAGCCTTTTGGCCGTGGGGCCCTCGGCGGTTTCGAGAAGCTGCACCTCACCTGCCTCGAAGGCCGCGTTTCGTGCACCCGCTTCAGGCATGAACCTGAAAGTGACGGTGTCGAGGAACACTTCCTTCTTGCCCGCAAGGCCATCACGCCCCGTGGCCTTTGGGTTGGGAACGTAGCCGTCGAAACGCGCGATCTTGACATGGCTGTCGGGTTTGTATTCCACGAAACGGAAAGGCCCGGTACCAATGATGTTGATCTGGTTGGCGGGCTTGGCCGCTTCCTCTGCCGGATAGATTGCAATCGGCGCGCGCGGCGAGGAGAGGTTATCGAGGAAAGTAGACTGCACGTCCTTCAACGTCACAGTCACCTCATAGGGGCCGGTCTCCGTCACCTTGTCGACGGCGCTCAGCAGCGGCGCGGATGCGCCGACTTTGCGGTAGCGTTCCAGCGAGGCGACGACGTCTTTGGCGTCGAGTTCCTTCCCGTTGTGGAATTTAACCCCCTTGCGGATCGGAAACACGTAGGTCTTCCCGTCCTCCGAGATTTTGACGTCTTCGGACAGCTCCGGAACGGGCTTTGCATTCTCGTCGCGGGCGTAGAGCGTCTCGTAAATCTGCAAGGTGATGTTGCGCGCGGCTTGCGCGGAGGTCACCTGCGCGTCGAGCGACGGGGGTGCCTGCGTGATCGCAATGACCATATCGCCGCCCTTGGTCTGCGCGAAAGCGCCGCCCGAGGTCGTTAGCAGGACAGCCGCACCGAGTGCAGCCGTACTGAAATCAAACCATCGTTTCATCTGATCCTCCATCCTGGTGGCACAAATCGCCGGTTCTCTCTGACGTTCGGGCTTGCACCTTGTCATGATCGAGCGCGCCGATCTCCGATGCCTGGCCATTTCACGCTTGCGTCGTGTCCCTATTGGGAGGCCGACGTTTCGTCGTAATCGTTCATCACCACAGCGACGACGTCTCCACGCTGCACCCGCCCGGGGCCGGAAGCCATCCAGAGGATTCCGCCTCGCGGATAGCGCATTTCGATCGGCGCCCGGTCGACATCTTCAACGAAGTGAAGATAACCCGCTACCTCGTTCTCATCCACCGGGTCGCTGGCGAGATGTCGCGGTTCGAACACACCGCCCGCCGGTGCAAACAAGTAACATTTCGGATCGCGCACCATCATGTGGCGCGTCGCCGGCGAGCCATCGCGCTGCGTCGTATCGGGCTCGCCTTCGAGGATGCCAAGATGTTTGAGAATATTGTCAAGGCCGCGCTTGCCGATGCGAACGCCCTCGACATGGACGCGGCCCCATCCACCGAGTTCCGTCCCAACCGACAGAATTCCGCGGCGCTCGACGGAAGACGTTAACGTGGCGCCTTCGTCCACGCCCCAGAACACCACGTTGTAAGGTGCACCAAACGCCGAAGCCGCTTTCATCGTGCGCTCGCGCAACGCGGCATCCGCCACATAATGCATGTTCGTCGAGAGCGCGGATTCCATCGAGTGACCGGCGGTGTGGAGATCGATCGACACATCGACGAGCGGCAGCAACATTGTGTCGATGAAATGCGCCAGCATCTCGGAAAACGTGCCGCGCGGGTTGCCGGGGAAGCAGCGGTTCATGTCGCGTTGATCGATTGGAGACAGGCGCGTGTCGTTCAGGACCGCCGGCACATTGACCGCTGGCAGCATGATGACGCGGCCCTGCACAGAAGAGGCCTGCAGCGTCTGCGCCAGGCGAGATACGGCAATCTGACCTTCATATTCGTCGCCGTGCACTCCCCCCGTGAACAACACGGTCGGTCCAATGCCGTTTTTGACGCAGACGATCGGGATCTCGATCGTCCCCCATCCAGATGTATTGCGCGACAAAGGTGCGCGCAGGTAGCCAGCCTGGCGTCCGTCCTTGTCGAAGTCGATTTCACAACGGATCCGACTCTTGGTCTCGGCTTCAGCCATCACCCTGCCCCGAAGTAATCTTGTTTTGTATTTCGTATGATGGTATACGATCTTACGAAAAGTCAATGGCTGTTGTTTCGATAAGCTCGCTCGGGCAATCGATGATAATGGGACGCAGCGCCGGACGCATTTGCTTCCGCGTTGCAGGGCTTAAAACTTGAGCGGTTATGATCGTCACCAAAATGCGACTGAAACAAACGCCGGGATTAGAAGCGGTGGAAGCGCCAAACGGCAGCGGGTGGCAACCCTTACGTCCGCGCACGCTTGTGGATGCGGTCATCGACGAAGTTGTGGCGGCAGCAGCTTCGAGCCGCATCCTTCCGGGCGATCGCATCGTTGAATTGGACCTTGCCCAGGGGCTTGGCGTCAGCCGCGTGCCAGTGAGAGAAGCCCTGCGTATTCTCGAAAGCCAGGGCCTAGTCGTCAACGAACCCTACAAGGGCATCAGGCTGAGGACGGTCACGCAGGAGCGCATCGATCATCTCATTGAGGCGCGGGTGGCTCTTGAGACCACCGCGGCCGTTCGCGCGATCGTTGCCGGCCGCAACGACACCAAGGCGGTACAGATTCTCAACCGGCATGTGGATGAGCTGGAGTTGATGGGCGCGCGGCAGGATGCCTACGGATTTGCAAGCGCCGATACGGATTTCCATCGCGCCCTGTGTCAGTTCAGCGGCAACGAGGTCGTGTGCGATCTCTGGGAGATGCTGTCGCGCCAATTGACGATCATCGTCGGGCTGTCGACCTTGGGAAAGGCGATGGCGGATATCGTCGACGAGCACCGTAAACTTGTGAACGTCTTCGCCTCCGGTGACGTCGAGGGCATGACGAAGGCGCTCGACGATCACATCAACGTCCAGACCCACGCGCTCGACTTTCTCGCCATCATCGAACGTCGCCGCGCTGAACGGGATGCGGCCGACAAAACCTGAACTCAACTTCATTCCACCAAGCGAAAACGACAGGGACAATCATGCCGGCAGATCTTTCTCATCAGGCCGCCCTTCCGCCGATCAAGATCCGGTCGATCGAGGCAGCTCCCTTGTTGGGCGAAAGCCCGAAGGGTGGATGGTCGCAGGAAATCAGGCCGGAGGATTCCATTCACGCCATCATCGCGGTTCATACCGATGCGGGCATTACCGGCTATGGCAGTTCCTTCGCGGATGGTCGGCTCATCCAAGCCGGTTTGCAGGTGCTCGAACCGCTCTATGCGGGCGAGAACGCGCTGGAGCCGGAGCGCGTCGCGGACAAACTTCATCAGAACACCTTCTGGATGGGTCGCGGCGGCACGCTGACCCACACCATCAGCGGCATCGATATTGCCCTGTGGGACATCCTGGGGAAGGCAACCGGCATGCCGGTCGGCCGGCTTCTCGGCGGTACCTGTCGTCGCCGGGTTCAGCCCTATTGCTCGCTGCTCATGGAAGAGCCGGTCCGCATGCGTGAAGTGGTCGAGGAGTACCGACAGAAAGGCTTTCGCGCCTTCAAGATCGGCTGGGGGCCTTTTGGGCGCGCGCTCGATTCCAAGCTCGACGAAGCCATCGTTCGCGCGGCGCGCGATGCGGCGGGTGGGGAGAACAAGTTGTTTGTCGATGCCGGCGCAAGCGACGCGAACTGGCCGCACGGTCTGAAATGGGCCATGCGAACAGCCGAAATGCTGAAGGATTATGATATCGGGTGGTTTGAGGAAGCGGTCAAACCAGACGCCATCGACGATTTCTGCCACCTTCGGCGCGTCAGCCCGGTGCCGATTGCCGGCGGAGAAGTTTTGACTCGACGTCAGGCGTTCATTCCGTGGTTGACACGAGGCGCGTTCGATATCGTTCAGCCCGATGTCACGAAGGTGGGCGGCATCAGCGAGCAGCGCCGCATCGCCTGGATGGCGGCTGATTTCGGCGTCAAGTACATCGGACACGGCTGGAACACCGCCCTTGGCCTTGCTGCCGATTTGCAGATGGCCGCAGCCTTCCCCGATGCGGATCTCGTCGAGTATATCGGCGGCAGCCCCTATGTGGACGGCATCCTCGCCGAACCCTTCGCTCTCGATCAGGACGGCTATCTGGAAATCCCGGAAAGGCCCGGACTTGGCGTAGCGCTGGACCGGGATAAACTGGCAAAGTTCGTCGCCAACCCGGCGGCTTTGTTTGCCTGACTTTGATCAATACCGAAGCCGTAGGAGAGAGCCATGTCCAGCCGCTTGGGCGGAAAAATCTGCGTCGTAACAGCCGCCGGCCAAGGGATCGGGCGGGCCATTGCCGAAGCCTTCGAGGCGGAAGGCGGCATTGTCTGGGCGACGGATCTCGATCCCGGTAAACTGGCGGATCTCGGGAAGGCGAAGACGCGCCCTCTCGATGTGCGATCCACAAGTGCCGTCAACGCATTCGCGGCCGAGATCGGCGGCATCGATGTGCTCGTCAACGCCGCGGGTTACGTCCATCACGGCACCGTTCTCGATTGCACGGAGGAGGACTGGGATTTCTCGTTCGACCTCAACGTGAAATCCATGCATCGCATGTTGCGCGCGTTTCTTCCCGGAATGCTCGCGCGTGGAAACGGCTCCATCGTCAATATTTCGTCGGGCGCGTCGTCTGTCCGTGGATTACCGAACCGCTATGTCTACGGCGCGAGCAAAGCCGCGGTCATCGGGCTCACGAAATCCGTTGCGGCCGACTTCATTCGGCAGGGGATACGCGCCAACGCCATCTGTCCCGGCACGATCGAAATCGCCCTCCCTGGATGCGCGGATCGACGCACAGGCAAAGGAACTCGGAAAGTCCACGGACGAAATCCGCCAGGCGTTTATCGCACGCCAGCCGATCGGGCGGCTCGGCACAGCCGAAGAAGTCGCAAAACTCGCCCTCTATCTTGCATCCGACGAGTCCTCGTACACCACAGGAGCCGTCCATATGGTCGATGGCGGCTTCTCGCTTTGATTTACAAGCTGACGGCTGCCAGGCGAATGCCAGTGAATTCCGCTTTCATTTTTTGCCGAGATAGCGGTTCATGACGTTGGCGGTCACGCGTTCGACCATCGGATCCTTGCGCTGAAGGCCGGCGATCCATTCGCAACTTCCGGCATGGAAAATTTCGCCGTCGCCCATCGGGAAGTTGACCATCATTCCGGCGCCGCGCTTGACCTTGTCGACTGCCTCGGGCTCGTCGTTGCCGACGAGAGTCCGCGCGACAAAACGTGCGTCCTCGTCCGAGAGGAATTGATCGTCCGCAGGAATATCGGCGCTCTCCTCCTTGAGCGAGGACAGGCCAAGACCGAGGATTTGCAGACCGTCAGGCGCGCCGCTATCTTCCGCAGGACGCGGCAAGCCGCCTTCGATGACATAATCGAGCCCGTCCACCTCGTAACCGAAGACGTGCGAATCTGCGCCCAGAATATCACCGTAATAAATGCCCGTCCCTTCGAAGGCCCAATGCTCGGGGCGGTAGATCGGGAAGCCGCGCGCACCTCGGGGGGCACAACCGCCCCAGCCGATATACATGCCGCGCGTGGCAAGCAGCCCGAAGGTCTCCGATCCGGGACGGCCGACACGCGGGTCTTCCCAGGACGTGCTTAGACGGCTGAGATCGCCGCCGTCCAGGATCGGATCCTCGGCCGCGCGATATTTGTAGCAGACCTGCCGCCGCCCCTCGTCTTCGAGACGTGTTTGCCACATGAAGTTTCCGGCGAAGCGCCCGACTTTGCCGCCCTTCTTCACGTAAGCCTCGACCGCGTCGCGCATCTCCCAGGTCCAGTATTCGTCATGGCCGACGAACACGACGCAATCGTAACCGTCGAGGATTTCCGGCGCGAAGTGGAGCTCATGCTGGCTTGCAAGATCGATGGCGAATCCGGATCGTTCGGCCCAGCGGAAGAAATGGCTGTCGTAGCTTGCCCATCCGGAGGACGCATATTTCTTGCTGTAACCATGGGCATAGGCCCATTCCATGTGCGGGTAGCGCGGCGGCATCGCGGGTGGAATCGAAACTTCCAGCGGCACGCGCGGGGCCTCGGGCGGCAACACGACGAATCCGCGGCAGAACGGCCGCTCGATGCTCACCATCGGCGCGTACTGATTGCGCGCAGGACCGGTTATTCCCTGATAATGATTGGAGCCGCCCCAGGTGTTGTATGCGGTCCATGTGCCGGTTGCGGCGACCTGCAGTATGCGGCCGGGTTTTGCTCCCGCGACGGGCCGCAGAATGAACAGATGATGGTAGCGGATCAGCCGCCCGTCCCGGCCTTCCGCCGTCAGGGTGATGCGATAGGCGCCGGAGCTCCACTCGGCCGGGATGCGGAACGCGTGCGAACCTTGCCAGCCGCAGCCATGAACCGAACATTGGTCGGGCGTATCCTGCCACCGGGCGCTCAAACCTTCGACACTCGATACCGGTGTTTCGACGCCGCCGTCCCGAACGATGTCGAGCCGGTAGCGCTCCGCCGTCGAGCTGACAAACAGCGTCACCGTTTCGCCGGGCTGATACGAATAGCGATCAGTGTAGCACCAGATCTCACCCCGAGCGCCGTCCATACCCGGTTGCTCATAATAATGACCAAGAACGGCGCGGCGCCGCTCCTCGTGCGTGAGACCGAAATCCGGAAAGTGATGCCCTGCCATAGTGTAAAATCCTGCTTCTTGCGTGCCGGCGTCACGCCGCCGGATTTGTCGATTGCGTCAAACGGCCAGATACTTTTTGAGGAATGCGCGGGTGCGATCGACCTGCGGATTGACGAAAATCTGGTCCGGCGGCCCCTCTTCGACCACCACGCCACCATCCATGAACAGCACGCGGTCGGCGACCTCGCTGGCAAACCGCATTTCATGCGTGACGATGATCATCGTCATGTGCTCGCGAGCGAGTTGCTTCATCACGAGGTTGACCTCATCCACGAGTTCAGGATCAAGCGCCGACGTCGCTTCGTCGAAAAGCATCACGGACGGCTCCATCGCCAGCGCCCGGGCAATGGCCGCGCGCTGCTTCTGGCCGCCGGAGAGCTTCGACGGATAAGCATCGAACTTGTCCTGCAGACCGACTTTCCGCAGCAATTCCATGGCAAGGTCGCGAGCTTGCGCCGCCGGCATTTTTCTCAGCCTGATCGGTCCCGCGGTGATGTTCTCGATCACCGTCATGTGCGGAAAAAGATTGAACTGCTGGAATACCATTCCCATGCGCTGACGCACTTTGTTGATATGATGCTCGAAGGCACGGCCGCTCAGCGGCTTGTTCACCAGAACGCCGTCGACCCACACCTCGCCCTTGTTGAGCTGCTCCAGGTGATTGATCGACCGCAGCAGCGTGCTCTTGCCAGAACCGCTCGGTCCGATAATCGCAACGATCTGTCCCTTATTCACCGAGAGGTTGATTCCCTTGAGAATTTCGAGGGGTCCGAACGACTTGTGCGCGTCAATGACCTGCACCATCGGGCGGCTGGAAGTGTTGGCGTTTTTCTCGACCAGGCTCATCGGGTGGCCTCCACTTTGATCTCGACGAATTTGACGATCCCTTCAAGCGCAAGGTTCAGGACGTAGTACAAAGCGGCCGCCACCAGATAGAACTCGAATGGACGATAGGTTTCGCTGATTGCGAGTTGCGATGAGTGCACCAGTTCGGCGACGCCGATCACCGAGACAATGGACGATTCCTTGAGCAGCGCGATCAGATTGCTGCCGATCGGAGGTGCGGTGTTGAGGACAGCCTGGGGTACGACGACATATCGAAGCGTCTGCCATTTCGAGAAGCCGATCGTGCGCGCACCCTCGGTCTGGCCGATTTCGACGCCGAGGATGCCGGCGCGAAGGATGTCCGCATTGTATACGGCAAAGTGGAGGCCCAGGCCGATGATGCCCGCCATCAGCGCCGGAACGTCGATGCCGACCTGCACGAGCCCGAAATAGATCAGGTAGAGTTGCAGAAGCAGCGGGGTTCCCATGAAAACCCAGCTGAACAGGCGCACCGGATAGGTCAGCAACGGAGGTCCGTACAGGACGGCGACCGCAAGAGCGATGCCGCCGACAATGCTGACCACGGAAGCGCAAACGGTGATGATTGCGGTCCACACCACGCCTGTCCAGATGACATCGAGATAAGGTGTGACGACGCTGAAATCCAAACCTTGCATTGCGCTCTTTCCCTCAAACCGCAGCGTAGCGGCGATCGAGAACGTCGACGAATTTCGACAGGACGTAGATGATCGCCATGTAGATGAGCGCGGCGACGGCAAAGATCTCAAACGGTTTGTAGGTCGATCCGATGAAACGCTGCGCCGTATATGTCAGCTCCACCATCGAGATCGTCGACACGAGCGCGGTGCCCTTCACGAGCGCGACGGCGTTCACGCCAAGCGGCCGGATCATGAGCTTGGCGGCCTGTGGCAGCACCACGATCCACATGGTCTGATAATGACTGAACCCAAGAACCCGGGATGCTTCGTCCTGGCCACGATCAACGGCCAGGATCGCTCCTCTCATCGCCTCCGACATGTAGGCGCCGATATTCAACCCAAGACCGATCGCACCGGCAGCGAACGGACTGAGGTTGATGCCGACTTGCGGCCCGCCGAAATAAAGCAGGAAGAGCTGGATGAGACACGGAGTGCCGCGGATGACGCTGACATAGGTCGCGCCGACAGCGCGCAGAATTCTCGATCGCGACAATCTTGCGGCTGTCACGACGGCCGCCACCGAGAGCCCGAGAGCGAGTGACAGGAGCGACAGCTCAACCGTCACCAGCGCCGCTTCGAGAAAAAACGGGATGATGCGGGCGATCAGGCCGAAATCCATGCGGCGCTCCTGCATTCAAGCCTAAATAAACGAAACCTCGGGGCGATGAGCCCCGAGGCCGGAGGGATAGCACGAGATTAGCGGATGTCGCGGCCGATCCACTTCATCGAAATCTTCTCGTAGGTTCCGTCCTTCATGATGTCGTCCAGCGCCTTCTGCATGGCGGATTTGAGCTCGGGATTGTCCTTGCGGATTGCGATGCCGATCCCGACGCTGCCGCCTTCGATGCCGGGCGTTTCAAGCTGGGCAACCTTGTCGCCGCTGTTTTTGGCGGCCACGATCACCGCGATGTTGTCAGCGATGATGGCATCGACACGGCCGGATTTCAGTTCGAGAAGAAGTTCCGGCAGGCCCTTGTAGGTCTTGATCGTCCAGCCTTCCTGCTGGCGCGCCCACTTCTCGTGCGTCTCGCCGAGCGTCACGCCGACATTCTTGCCCTTGATTTCGGCCAGGCTCTTGATCGCCGAGCCATCCTTGACGAAAACGCCGCGGCCGGCATGGTAATAGGGACCCACGAAATCCACGGCCTTCTCGCGCTCAGGCGTGATCGTCATGCTGCCGACGATGGAATCGTACTTGCTGGCGAGAAGTCCCGCGATGATACCGTCCCACGCTGTGGTGACGATCTTCACCTTCACGCCAAGACGTTCAGCAATCGCCTCTGCAATCGATGCGTCGAAGCCAACGACCTTATTGGTCGAGGAATCGATGAAATTGAACGGCGGATATGCGGCGCTCATGGCAGCGCTCAGCTCGCCGCTCTTCTTGACGTCCGCCAAACCATCGGCGTGCGCAACAGCGGATGCGAGCACCAGGGCGGTGGTGATGCCCGCTGCAAAAGAACGAGGTGAGAAATTAAACATTGTTACCCTCCGGCCCCGATTTCCTTATGTCATCGTTCTGGCTCTCGGGACACCAGCCAGAACGAGCGATCTGATTTCAGCGCACTAGAAGAAGGAGCACGGGATCATTTCGCAAATAGATATTCGGAATAAGTTTGATAGCTTTGATGAATGCTGCCGCGCGTGGCGGAATGACCGCGCGGGCGAGTGTGCGATACAACATTCTCACCTTGGATGCAGTCCGACTTTACGCCCGGCCATTTCTGGCCAGCTTAAAGTGTCGGATGCCGCGCGCAACCTTGTCAGCCGATCGCCGATATCAGCGGGAAACGGCTTGGATCGCCGCGTTTTCAGGTCGACGTGGATCGTTACGATTTCCAGAGTGGCGGCGGCAAAGTGTTCCTCCGCGTGCTTGATCTGATGATAGATGTGAATGCGCTTCGCGTCCGCTCCGAGAACCCGCGTTTCGACGAGATATGGGTCGCCCGCGGCAAGCTCGCGATGGAATATCGTGTGCAGTTCAAGCGCGAAGGTCGAGCACCCTTCTCGCGCACGATAGTCGGGATCGATCCCGATGCGATGCAGCAGCGCCACGGACGCGATATCGAACGCCGCCACGTAGGCTGCGTTGGTCATATGCCCGTTGAAATCGATCCACTCGTCGCGCACTTTTTCGCGGACTGATATCCAGGGAACTTCCATGACACTGTTCTCTCAGTGAATTTGGGGGCTCGCGCTCAAGCCGCGCTGGGGTAGGTTCGCTCTTCAAGGGGCGTCTGCGAAATTGCCGTCACCAAGCGATCGAGCAGGAGCGCCTCGGCGCGGGTTCGCCTGGCGACAGGATTGAACGCCAGATAGACATTTATCTCCGGCGGGTTTTCGTAAGGCGGCAGCCGCCACAGCAGACCTCGGCGCACATCTTCCTCGACCACGTGAACTGGCAGCGGGCCGAAGCCAAACCCCGCGATGATGAGGCGCTTGACCTCTTCGAGGTGCGACGACGTGCCGATGATCGGACCAATGAACTCCTCCTGTTGCCTTAACATGGCGATTGGCCATAGGGCATCCGACATTTGGTCTGTCTTGAATGACACGTACGGTTGCGTTCGAAGATCCGCGACGTTCAGCCCTTCCTTCCCGAAAAAGGGATGCGGCCGTCCGCAGAAATAGCCGAAACTCTCACGGTAGAGCGGCTGAAATTCGAGTTTCGGGTGGCGCTCATGCATGAGGCAGACGCCGATGGAGGCGTCTTTTCGAGCCACCGCAGTGATGACCTCCTGGCTCGACAACACGGAGGTGGCGAAGGTGACCCGCGGATGGTCGCGGTGGAATGCTGCGAGAACCTCGTCGAGCAAGGGGCACACCACGTGGCTGGCAAACGCCATGTCGATGCGGCCGGTCACTTCGTCGGGCTGGTCATGGACGAGAGTGTGCAGCCCGGACACTGAATCGAACAAAGCCACGCATTCGGCATAGAGGCGCTGACCGGCGGGTGTGACCTCGAAGATGCCAGGCCTCCGCTCGATAAGACGGCTGTCGAAATGGCCCTCCAGCCGTCGAAGCGCATTGCTGATTGTCGGCTGCTTCAGGCGCAATTTTTCCCCCGCCGAGGTGATTCCCTTTTCCTGCACGATCACCATGAAGGTCCGCAGCAGGTTCCAGTCGATATCCCATACGAACCGTTGTGGCCGTGGACGCATGCTGCCAGCCCATTCTCTTTTTGAATGCCGATCGTTCATCCTATTTATTTGCTCATTGTTGTCGAGGCATGTTTGTTGATTGCGGAGCCTTTAGCACTCGGGATGACGCATATCCGCATCGTTGAAGCAAACGTCGACAGAACGCCCGCATACTTCGTACGCAAGTTTCAAAACGGCAAAACTAAATTGAAAAGAATTCCAGAAACCCGATTTCCCGAAGGTTCCGAATATATGAATCTGGTCGGTTATTCAAGAAAATTATCGGACTAGTATCGAGCTCGGAGCGAGATCATAAAGATGTCGAATCTATTCTATCAAACAAGGCTGCGCCGCCCTCTCCTTGAGCGTGCCGAAGGTGTCTATATGTGGGACACCACCGGAAAGCGCTATCTGGATGGCTCCAGTGGCGCCATGGTGTCGAATATCGGCCATTCCAACCCTGTCGTGCTGGAAGCCATGCGGCGGCAGATGGAAAAATCCACCTTCGGCTATCGGCTGCATTTCGAGAACGAGCCGGCGGAGGAGTTCGCCCGTCAGATATCCGAGCGGATGCCGACCGGCCTTGACCGCGTCTTCTTCGTCTCGGGCGGCTCAGAGGCGGTGGAGAGCTGCCTCAAGCTTGCGCGCCAATACGCGATCGCGATCGGCGAGGCGTCACGGTGGAAGATCATCTCGCGGTTTCCGTCTTATCACGGATCGAGCCTTGGCGCCCTCAGCGTCACCGGCATGTCGCTCATGAGCGCACCGTTCTCGCCGATGATGCGGGAGATGCCCAAGATCCCCGCGCCGACCTGCTATCTCGATCGCGACAATCTCAACGATCACGAGCGCGGCCTGAAATATGCGCGCTACCTGCGCGATGAAATTCTTCGCCAGGGCCCGGAAACGGTGCTGGCCTTTATCATGGAGCCGGTAGGCGGCGCTTCGACAGGCGCGCTGGTCGCGCCCGACAGTTATTACGCCGAGATCCGCCGGATCTGCGACGAGTTCGGCATTCTGTTGATCTCCGACGAGGTGATGAGCGGCGCCGGACGCACCGGAAAATACCTCGCCACCGACCATTGGGGCCTGCGCCCGGATCTGATCGCGTTTTCCAAGGGTTTCGGCGCCGGTTACGTGCCGCTCGGCGCCATGGTGGCCGACCGCCGCATCGCCGATGCGGTCATCGACAATGGCGGCTTCGTCCATGGGTTCACCTATGCGGGCAATCCGCTTGCCTGCGCGGCCGGACTCGCGGTGATGGGTGAAATCGACCGGCTGGGTCTGATCGATGCCGCTCGCGACCAAGGCGCAAAGCTCAAGGGCCGGCTAGAAGGCTTGATGCAGCGATACGGCTTCATCGGCGATGTTCGCGGCAAGGGTCTTCTGCTGGCCTTCGAGCTGGTGTCCGATCGCGACACGATGGAGCCGCTGCCGGTCAAGCTCGACGCGCATAATCGACTGGTGGATATCGCGTATGAGCGCGGCCTGATTATTTACTCGCGGCGCACGCGCGGCGGTCGCATCGGCGATCACTTCCTCGTCTGCCCTCCCCTCATCACCACCGACGAGCAGATCGACGAGATCATGACGATTCTCACCGACAGCCTCGATGTGTTCGCCAATGATACCGGTCTGGAATATGGAGCCGTCGCATGAGCAAGCCTGTCATCGTGACCTGCGCCATCACCGGCTCGATTCACACGCCTTCGATGAGCCCGCATCTCCCGGTGACGCCGGAAGAGATCGCCGGACAGGCGATCGCCGCTGCCCAGGCCGGTGCGGCGATCATTCACCTTCACGCCCGCGATCCACAAACCGGAATGCCGTCCTCCGATCCGGAATTATTCCGGCAGATTCTGGCGATGATTGCGAAGGAAACCGACGCCGTTCTCAACATTTCGACCGGCGGCAGTTCGCGCATGAGTCTCGACGAACGCCTGGCGGCTGCTCGCCTTCTGAAGCCCGAGATGTGCTCTCTCAATATGGGTTCGATGAATTTCGGGCTATTTCCCATGGCCGAGCGACAGACGGAATGGCGGCACGAATGGGAGCCCAAATTTCTCGAGGCGACGCGCAATATCGTGTTTCAGAATACCTTTGGGGACATTGAAGCCATTCTTGCCGATCTCGGCCAAGGCCAAGGGGTTCGCTTCGAACTCGAATGCTACGACGTCGGCCACATCCAGACGGTTGCGTTCTACCGCAAGCGCGGATTGCTGAAAGGGCCGATCTTCCTGCAGTTCGTGCTCGGCGTTCTCGGCGGCATCGATCCGGCGCCCGAGCAGCTGATGCACATGAAGGCGACGGCCGATCGTCTGCTGGGGAATGACTACCACTTCTCCGTTCTCGCCGCAGGGCGTCATCAATTTCCGCTTGGCACCATGGGAGTCATCTTGGGCGGGAACGTCCGCGTCGGGCTTGAGGACAATCTGATGATCGAGCGCGGGAAGCTGGCCGCGAGCAACGCTGAGCAGGTCGGCAAGATGCGCAACGTGCTCGAGGAGCTGGGCCATCGTGTTGCAACTCCCGACGAGGTCCGCGAGATGCTTCGGCTGAAAGGAGCCGCCTCGGTCGCGGCCTGATCCGCACAGGCTGACGCCGATCCGCGGACCGCGTAGACTAAGGGCGATCGATCTCGAGGACCCGATGGACGATTTCCTGTTTGAGACGACACCACGCATCATCTGTGAGGCAGGCGGCAGCAGCCGCCTGGGCGAACTTGCTCGCGAATTAGGGATGCGGCACGCGTTCATCGTCACGGATGCGGGCCTCGTCCAGGCAGGTGTGCTTGCACCGATCATGGCCACCCTGAAAGCCGCCGGAATCGGCGTGACGCTGTTCCCGGACGTCCTTGCCGATCCCCCGCAGGAAACCATCCTTGCGGCAGTCAGCGCAGCTTTGGGCGCCGGAACGGATGGGGTGATCGGCATCGGCGGCGGGAGCTCGCTCGACACGGCAAAACTCGTCGCCCTTTTGAGCGGCGCGCCGCAGGACATCCAAGGCATTTACGGAATCGGGTTGGCGCGCGGTCCGCGCCATCCGCTGATCCAGGTGCCGACGACTGCGGGAACCGGCTCGGAGGTGACGCCGATTGCCATCGTCACGACCCCGACGCACGAGAAGAAAGGTGTCGTGTCGCCCCTGCTCTACCCGGATATCGCGTTGCTCGACGGGCGATTGACCCTCGGCCTGCCGCCCCATGTGACAGCCATGACGGGGATCGACGCCATGGTTCATGCCATCGAGGCGTTTACCAGCCGCCACAAGAAGAACCCGGTCTCCGACGCACTTGCGGTGAAGGCGCTGGAACTACTTTTCGGAAACATCAGATCCGCCGTGAGTGACGGCGCGAATGAACGCGCCCGCGCGGCTATGCTGCAGGGTTCCCTGCTTGCCGGCATGGCTTTTGCGAACGCTCCGGTCGGCGCGGTTCACGCGCTGGCCTATCCTTTGGGCGGGCACTTTCATGCCCCGCACG
This sequence comes from uncultured Alphaproteobacteria bacterium, assembly GCA_963828985.1. Classification (GTDB taxonomy): domain Bacteria; phylum Pseudomonadota; class Alphaproteobacteria; order Rhizobiales; family Beijerinckiaceae; genus Microvirga. Next base: position 434,593 of record CAWHGT010000002.1, on the reverse strand, counting down.
GTTTGAGCAACGCGCTGGTGCTGCTGCCGGTGATGGCATTCAACCGCCCCGTTGCGGATCGTTATTATGCACGGCTCGCTGAGGCCATCCTGCCGGACCGGCGCTTCGCCGATGCGGCGGAGGGCGCTGACGCTTTTCTCAGAGAGATGAGGGACCTCGTGGCCAAGATGCCCTTCGCTCAGCGATTGCAGGATGTCGGAGTGGCGAGGAACGATCTTCCGCTGCTGGCCCGCGACGCGATGAACGTCCAGCGGCTTTTGGTGAATAATCCGCGCGACGTCACCTACGAGGATGCGTTGCAAATTTACGAAGCGGCGTTCTAGTCGCGTTCATGCTTTTACATCAGCCAGCGGCGGCTCGATCTGTTCGCAGGTGCATTGGTGCGGGTCCTTGTCGGGACGCCACCGCATCAGCTTGGTACCATGGCGGAACCTGTCACCCGTGACGTGATCGTAGCGCACCTCCACGACGAGTTCTGGCCGAAGCGGTTCCCATTCGCCGCTTCGCTCGGTGCTCCAGCGGCTCGGGCCTCCGGGAGCTTTTCCCGAAAAGCCGGGCGCCTCCCGCAATGCTTCGAGGCGCTTCGTCAATGCCGGCCGCTCGTTCGCCGTGATGGTTGAGGTGAAGCCCACATGGTTCAACCGACCTGCGTTGTCGTAAAGCCCGAGAAGCAGCGAGCCGACTTCCCGCGATCGGCTCTCATACCGAAAGCCGCCGACGACGCAATCGGCGGTGCGAAGTCGCTTCACCTTGATCATCGTGCGTTCACCAGGGGTGTACGGTCCGTCGAGGCGCTTTGCGACGACGCCGTCCGTCTCGCCATGCCCCGACGAGCTGAGCCAACCGGCAGCTTTCTTTCGATCGCGCGTGTACGGCGATAGCACCAGCTTCTTCGGGATCCCGGCTTTCTTCATGAAAGCCTCAAGCGCCGCGCGTCTCTCCAACAGCGGCAGTTCGAGCAGGCTGGCGCCGCCCGGTGATACGAGCATGTCGAAAAGGATCAACCGCGCCGGCGTTTCAACCGACAGCTTTCGAATCCGGCTCTCCGCCGGGTGAAGTCGCATCTGCAAGGCGTCGAACGCGAGATGGCCATCGAGCTCGATTGCCAATTCGCCATCGACGACGAAATCGGGGAGCGCAAGCTCGCCCAGCAATGCGACGATTTCGGGAAAGTAGCGTCCCAGCGGCTTTCCCGATTTCGCTCTCAGCTCGACATTGTCGCCGTCCTTGAACGCCAGACACCTGAACCCATCCCATTTCGGCTCGTATTGCCAGGCTCCTTTGTCCCCCGGCAAATTCTCGGCGGACTTCGCCTCCATGGGCGGAGTGTCGAGGGGAAGTCCGAACGTTGACCTAACCACGCGCGCCGCCGCCGCGGGCCTCTTCAAGCTGCGATCCTCGCCTTGCCGAGCCGCTTGATCGCGTCTTCGAGAGGCCGTTCACTGTCGCAATATTCGGCCCAGGCTTTACTCTTGCGCAGGAGGTCCGGCACCGTCCGGATCGTGTAGCGTCGCGGATCGAGATCCGACTTTACCTGCGCCCAAGTGAGCGGCATCGACACCGTCGCGCCGGGTCTCGCCCGCGGAGACAGGGGTGCGACTGCGGTCGCCATGCGATCGTTGCGGAGGTAGTCGAGAAAGATCCTTCCGTTGCGAAGTTTCTTCGCCATGTTGACGAGGTAGCGATCGGAATTGTCGCGGGCCATCCGCAGGCACACCTCCCTGGCGAAAGCCTTCGCCTCCGGCCATGTGAGCTTGCTTTTCTTCGCCGTGGCGAGCGGCGTCACCACGTGCAACCCCTTGCCCCCGGTGGTCTTGCAAAAGCTGACCAACCCCAGCTCCGTCAGCCGGTCGCGCATTTCCTTCGCGGCCTCGACCACGACCGCGAAAGGAACGTCGGGGCCGGGATCGAGGTCGAACACCAGCCGCCCAGGGATCTCCGGCTGCTTTGGCTGGCAGTTCCACGGATGAAGCTCGAGAGCGGAAACCTGGGCTACCGCCGCGAGCCCCTCGACCCGGTCGATCTGCAAGTAAGGCTTGCGGTCGCCGAAAACTGTGACGAGTTCGAGAAGGTTCGACGTGCCCGGCATGGCGTGACGTTGAAAGAACTGCTCTCCGCCGAGGCCGTCCGGGGCGCGGATGATCGAACAAGGACGCCCTTCGATATGGCCGATCATCCAAGGTCCGACGGCTTCGTAATAGCGGGCAAGCTCGAGCTTCGTCACGGGCACGCCGTCATCGGCATCCGGCCAAAGCTGCTTGTCTGGACTGGACAGAACACACTCATAACAACCGGCTTGGCATTTTTGCGACCGGCTTTGCGTCCGTATCGGCGCTCGTTTTCGCCGCGGGCTTGGGTAACGACACTCCCGTCTTTTTCGGCCGGTGCGGGCGTCTCGGCTTCGACCTCGTCGGCGGGCTTGTCCTCGCGCAGCCCTTTGAAGGCCGCCTGTCGAACCATGCCGTCGCCGGTCCATCCCGCGAACTCGATTTCGGCGACGAGTTCGGGCTTTGTCCAATGGACGTTCGCATCCTTTCGCGGTGCTCCGACACCGGTGAAGGGCGACTTTGGCGCTCTCGACTGCCTTCAGTCGCGGCAGCAAGTGTCTTAACCTTCGCCTCGCTATAGCCGGTTCCGACACGGCCGAGATAGACGAAATGGTCGCCGCGATGAACGCCCGCGAGCAGGGAGCGGAACTTCCCCGCCGTAGTCGTCCACCCGCCGATCACGACCTCATGCCCAATTCTGCACTTGGCCTTGGTCCAGCTATTGGTGCGTCCGGACCGGTAGGGTGCATCGAGCTCGCTTCGAGACGATGCCCTTCAAGAGAAAGCTTGCAAGCCGACCGCAGAACCGCGTCGCCCCCGCTCTCGAAATGCTCGACATAGCGGATGAGCGTGTCGTTTCCGGCGTCTCCTGCCTCGAGAGAGCGACTGCAATTGGATCTTGCGCTCGACGGAGCGGCTTCGACTGTCAGATCGTCGCTCGCCTGTCAAAAAGGAGATCGAACACGTAGAAGATCAGATTGTCGGTGTCGCTGCTCCGACAGGGCAGCCTGCAGGGCCGCGAAATCGGGTGCGCCATTGCTGTCGAGGGCTACGATCTCGCCGTCGATGATCGCAATTCGGCAGCGCCGCCGGCCTCCTCGCGCGATCGCCTTGAATTTCTCCGTCCAGTCGAGGCCTTTGCGTGTCTTTACGCTCGGCCTTTCCACCTTCACGCGAAGCTGTACGCGATAGCCGTCGAACTTGATCTCATGTACCCAGCCCGCCCCGGCCGGCGGCCGCTCGACGGGCTCACAGAGCTGCGGCGGCGATGAAATCCGGAAGGAGGATCGGACGACTTGCGAGAGGCCGAACTCGGGGTCTTTTTCAGTGCGGCCGGCGCTTTTTGTCGACGCTTCTCCGCCGCGCTTCCGTGGTTGCTGTCCCACACCGCGTCGGGTTCGCTTGGGCCACTTCCCGCCAGCATGAACGGTTTCGGCCCCGTGCCCTTGCCTTCCGTGATCGCCGCCATCGTGCGGCCCGACGCGATCGAGGTGTCGTCGGCAAGGATTGCGTCGCCGTTGCCGTCTCGACTGAACGCATCGCGGTGCTTGATCAGCAGCCAATTGGTTCGCTTGCCGCCAGTGCGATCGTTCTTCATGCGGACAAGCACCCAGCTGCCGTGCAGGCGTTCACCCTCGAGGGTGAACTTGAGGTCGCCTTTGGCCAGGGCCTCCTCGGGAGTTTCGTTCCCTTCCGGCTCCCAATAGCCGCGGTCCCACAGCATGCACCGTTCCGCCGCCATATTGGCCTTTGGGGATGGTGCCTTCGAAATCGCCGTAATCGAGCGGATGATCTTCGACCTCGACCGCGAGCCGCTTGTCCTGCGGGATCGAGGGATGGTCCCCGCGTCACCGCCCACGATTTGAAAACGCCGTCGAGTTCGAGGCGAAGATCGTAGTGCAGACGGGTCGCCGCGTGTTTCTGGATGACGAAACGCAGACGCTTTCCCGTCGTGGGAGATGATCTGGCCTCTTGGCTCGGCGGTTTTGGTGAAGTCGCGCTTGGCGTGATATTTCGAGAGCTTGCTGTCTTGCGCCACGATAAGTCACCCGGCTTGTTCTTCACTCTACAAGAGTGGCGTGCGGTAACGCTCAAGGTCGGGCTTTGGTTCTCGTTGCATGGCAGGACGAGGAACGATGAGGCGCATGGGCGGTTGTTCCGCTATCGCGCAGCCAAGCTCAGGGCAAGCCCATGGCACCGAGAACGTTCTGGAAAGGCTACCTGAAACTCTCGTTCGTGACCTGCGCGGTGGCGATGACGCCTGCCGTGTCGGACAATGAGAAAGTCCGTTTTCACACCCTTAATCGGCAGACCGGAAACCGGATCGAGAGCCGCTACGTGGATGCGGTGTCGGGCGATGTGGTCGAGAGGGAAGACGAGGTCAAGGGGTACCAGACGGGCGACGATGCCTACATCGTTTTGGAGGACGAGGAGCTCGATGCCGTCAAGCTCGAGAGTACCCGGACCATCGATATCGACATGTTCGTGCCGCGGGATTCTATCGAGTGGATCTGGTACGACAAGCCGCATTATCTGACGCCCGCCGATCCCGTCGCCGAGGAGGCTTATTCGGTCATCCGCGAGGCCATGAAATCGACCGGGATGGTGGGGATTTCCCGTGTGGTGCTTTACCGACGCGAGCGTGCAGTCATGCTGGAGCCGCGCGACAACGGTATCGTGCTCTGGACCTTGCGCTATGGCGACGAGGTCCGCCCGGAAGACCAGTACTTCGCTGACGTGAAGGACGAGAAGGTCGAGCCTCAGCTGAAATCGCTCGTGACGAAACTGATCGAGGAACGCACGAAGGAATGGGACCCCAGCATCGTCCGCGACCCGGTCCAGGACGCGCTGAAAGACATCATCGCATCAAAGAAGAAACAAGGCGGCAAGCCGCCCGCCCGCAAAAAGGCCGAGCCGGAACCCGCGAGCAATGTCGTCAACATCATGGACGCGCTCAAAAAGAGCATCGCGGCTGAAACAGCAAAGAAACCCAAAAAAGGAAAGTGACGCGGCAGCGGACTTAGCCCGCTTTCCGTCGTGGAGGCGCGGCCGCCGCGCTCTTGCGCCCCCCGGTTTTCTTGGATGCGGACGCGGATTTTCCCTGGGCCGCGGGAGCTTTGCGAGACCCACGAGCTGCCGTTCCAGCGGATTTTCCGCTCGGTTTTTCCGCCACGCCCGCACTCTTTCGTAGAGCATCCAGCAAACTGACGACATTGCCAACAGGAGCAGCCTTTGGAGGCGCGAACGGTTTGCCTTCCATCTTGGCCTTTACGAGATCGGCCAATGCACTCTCGTAGCGATCCTCGAACGCGCTGGGGTCGAACTTGCCGCGCTTGGTCTTGATGATGTGGTTCGCAAGCTCCAGCATCTCGCCTTCGATCTTCCGCTCGGGAATCTCGTCGAACGCATCTTTGGAGGACCGGATCTCGTAATCGAAGTTCAAAGTCGTGGCGATCAGCCCTTCATTGTGAACGCGCACCAGAAGCGTGCGGACGCGCCGAAAAAGCACGGCCCGCGCCAGAGCGGCCACTTTCTTCGTTCGCATCCCCTCGCGGATGAGCGTGAAGGCTTGGAGCGCGGCGGGGCTGCTGGGAGCCAAATAATACGGCCGGTCGAAATAGACGTCGTCTATATCGCCGCAATCGATGAAGGCCTCGACGTCGAGGGTCTTGTCGCTTTCCGGCACCGCCGCCGCCACCTCTTCGGGTTCCAGCATCACGTACTCGCCCTTGGAGACTTCATATCCCTTCACCTGCTGGTCGGCGGTGACGGGCTCCTCGGTTTCGGGGTCGACGAACTGACGCTTGACCCGATGCCCTGTCTCGCGATTCAACGTGTGAAATGCGATGCGATCGGAGCTCGACGCTGCGGTGTAGAGTGCCACCGGGCACGAGAGCTCACCGACTTTCAGAAAGCCCTTCCAGTTCGCTCTTGGCGCCATGCTACGTTCCCCGATATTCCAACTCAACTCGGCGCCGGGCGGGCCGTTCCCAGGCGTCTGCGGGGGTTACATTGACGTCCCGGCCTCTATCCTGACAGGTATCCACTCCCGGAGCGCCGCTGAATGCAGTCCCCGAAGCTATCGAGTCGCTACAATATATCTTCGGCCGTCCTGCTCGCCGGCATCGTGCTGGCGCTTTATCTTTGTTACCGGCTCGCCATTCCCTTCCTGTCTCCGCTGGTCTGGTCGTTCACGCTTGCGGTGCTGTTCCGGCCTCTGTGCAGGCGATTGGGGATCCGTTGGGGCTCCGAGAGCGCGGCGGCGTCGGCTACGGTCGTGCTCGTGGCGATCCTGGTCGTCATTCCGCTGATCTTCATCTTTGGCGCCATGCTGGGGGAGGCCGTGAGAGGCGCCGGTCTTCTTTCCTCGGCCGTCGAGACGGGGGCATGGCACAGCACAATCGAATCCCATCCGTGGATTCGCCCGGCCCTATCCTGGATCGATCAGCGGCTGGATCTCCCCGACCTCTTCGGCACGATTACAGGCTGGCTCACCACTTTCAGCGCTTCGCTCTTGCGGGGGTCTTTCGCAGGTTTCGTCAATCTGCTGCTGACGTTCTATTTCCTGTTCTACTTCCTGCGGGATGGCGACCAGGCGAAATCCGCGCTGCAGCATCTGCTGCCGCTGACGGCGCCGGAATTCGCCAAGCTTAAGGAGAGGGTCGAGAACACCGTCCGGGCGACCGTCTACGGCACGGTCGTGGTCGCAGCCCTGCAAGGCGCCCTCGGCGGCATGATGTTCTGGTGGCTGGATATTCCCGCGCCGCTGTTCTGGGGTGTCGTCATGGGCCTTCTATCCGTCGTGCCCTTCCTCGGCGCCTTCGTCATATGGGCGCCGGTGGCGGCGTACCTCGCCCTCGCGGGGCAATGGGGCAGCGCGCTTCTGCTGACGCTTTGGGGCACCGCCGTGATCGGGCTCATCGACAACGTGCTCTACCCGGTGCTTGTCGGTAGTCGGCTGATGTTGCATACGGTTCCGGCCTTCATCGCAGTGGTCGGCGGCATCATTCTGTTCGGCACTCCGGGGCTAATCCTGGGTCCCCTCGTGGTCACGGTTTCGCTCGTACTGCTTTGGATCTGGCGGGAACGACTGGATCATGCGGCGCCGCATCGATTGAAAAAGGAAACCGTCGAGTGAGCCTGGAATCCGTTCGCGCATTTTTTGCCCTTCACGCGCCGGATGTGAAGGTCATCGAACTTTCCACCAGCACCGCCACGGTAGATCTGGCGGCCGCAGCCCACGGGGTTTCGCCGGGGCAGATCGCCAAGACGTTGTCGATGCGCATCGGCGAGCGGATCGTCCTGGTGGTTGCCCGAGGCGACGCGCGGTTGGACAACCGCAAGATCAAGTCGACTTTCGGCGGGAAGGCCAGGATGCTGCCAGCCGATGAGGTGGAGGCATGGACGGGGCACCCGGTCGGCGGAGTCTGTCCGTTCGGGATGGCAGCCCCCCTGCCCGTCTATTGCGATGTCAGCCTCAAGGCGTTCGATGAGGTCATTCCTGCAGCCGGGGCGACCCATAGTGCGGTGCGCATCCACCCGGATCGGCTTGCCGTTCTCGCCGGCGCGGCGTGGGTGGATGTCTGCCAGGACGTGCCCTGAACCCGCGCTTTGCATCGAGGCTGGAAATGGCTATCTGTGGGGCCGCATTTTTTGGAACGCCATGACATGACCGATACCCCTCCCGATCGCCTCTCCGGCAACCCGAACAGTCCCTATTACGACGAGAAGCTGCTCGAACGCGGCGTAGGCGTGCGTTTCAAAGGCGTCGAAAAGACCAATGTGGACGAATATTGCGTCAGCGAGGGTTGGGTGCGCCTCACCGCCGGGGCCGCGAAGGACCGCGCCGGGAACCTGATGACGATCAAGCTGAAGGGACCCGTCGAGCCCTATTTTCGGGATATCGGCAACCCGCCGGCGGAGCCGGCGCAGCCTGAGGATTAGACGCCGCAGCTCGTCATGGATCAGGCTGTTGTGAGGAGCCGCGCGTCGACGCGATGACGTGCGCGACCTCTTCCGCCGTCGGGACGGCTGCGCCCTGTCGGGTGCAGGTGATCGACGACGCGACGACGGCGTAGCGCATCGCGGCTTCCAGATCTGTTGGGCCGATTTCCAGGAAACGCCGAAGCGTCAGGCGATCGCTCATCGCGAGATGAGCCAGAAGGGCGGCGTGAAAGGTATCGCCGGCGCCAACCGTGTCGATCACCTCGACCTTGCGCCCGGGGACAAAGGTCGGCGGATGCCCGCGCAGGTATCCGGTCGCACCGTTGGCACCGTGTGTGACGACCACCAGGGAGGGACCGGCGTCGTGCCAATGGCTGACAAGTTCGTCAACGTTGCGCTGGCCATAGGCAACCATGAGGTCCTCCTCGCTTGCCTTCACCACATTGGCAAAAGGCAGGAAGGCTTCGAAGCGGCCGCGCCATTCGGACATTTTGGGGGTGACGTTCGGCCTGACATTCGGGTCGATCGAAATCGTGCGCTTTCCAGCCTCGCGCTTCGCAAAGGCCAGCAGGGTGTCGCAGACGGGCGGAACCGCAATCGTGTAGGACCCGAAGGTGATCGCGTGAACGGATTCCGGAAGTCTCGCCGGGAGATCGTCCATCCCGACAAACCGGTCTGCCTTGCCGTCGCCATGAAAAGAATAGGACGGAGACCCGCTCTCGTCGGTGGCCACGACACTGATGGTGGTGAGGCGATCGGACCGCACAAGGTGGCTCAGATCGACATTGCTGGCGCGGAGTTTGGCAACGAGCAGGTTGCCGAATACATCGCTCGAAATGCCACTGTAGAAGCCGACTTCCTGACCGAGGCGCGACAGCGCGATTGCTACATTGAAAGGCGAACCTCCAAGAACCGCATCGGTCTTGAGCGCATCCGGGCCATGGTCCTGGACGAACAGGTCGACAAGCGCTTCACCACAGACCAGAATCATCGAACTTGGACCTTCAAATCAGACGGCATCGAGATACAGGGTCAGGGTATGGCGCGTCCCGCGTGCCCAAATTTCCGCGAGAGCACGAGAGAAAGCCGCAACATAACGCTCGTCCTGCGCGAGATCGCCGAAGATGTCGCTCATGGCCAACCACGCCGTGGCACATCCGTCTTCGCCATGCGCGCACGTGGGCGAGCGGCTCCTACACTAGGTGATACTCACGGTCGAGTACGAGCGAGAGGACCAATGAGCCTGCCGCCCTTGCGGCGGACAACAAAAAGGCAGCCGCGTGAACGGCTGCCTTTCGTCGCATAGACTATGTCTTATTGGGGAAGCTTGTCGTCGATTCCCTTGACGTAGAAGTTCATGCCCAGAACCTGCTCGTCTGAGAGAGCGCCATTTCCTTTGCACTCGACTTCGCTGCCATCCTGCTTGAGGACTGGGCACTTGAAGGGATTGAGCTTGCCGGATTTGATCGCCGCTTCGGTGTCTTCCGCAATCTTCTTGACGTCGTCCGGCATGTTCTTGAACGGCGACATCACCACCATGCCCTTGTCGAAGCCGCCCCAAAGGTCTTCCGACTTCCAGGTGCCGTCGAGCACCGCCTTTGTGCGGGCGACATAATAGTCCGCCCAATTATCGACGATGGCCGTCAGCTGAGCTTTCGGGGCGAAGCGCTCCATGTCGGAGGCTTGACCGAAACCGAACTTGCCGCGTGCCTCGGCAGCCTGCAGCGGAGCCGGACTGTCGGTGTGCTGCGCGAGCACGTCCACGCCCTGGTCGAGAAGCGCCTTGGCGGCATCGGCTTCCTTCGCCGGGTCGTACCACGAATTGGCCCACACGACCTTCAGCTTGACGCCCGGATTAACCGATTGAGCACCGAGGAAGTAGGAGTTGATGCCGGACACGACTTCCGGAATCGGGAAGGCGCCCACATAGCCGATGGTGCCGCTCTTCGTCATCTTGCCGGCAATCTGCCCGATGACATAACGGCCCTCGTGGAACTTCGCCGCGTAAGTGGAAAGGTTCGGCGCGCGCTTGAAGCCTGTGGCGTGTTCGAACTTGATGTTGGGATATTTCTTGGCGACCTTGAGGGTCGGTTCCATGAACCCGAACGAGGTGGTGAAGATCAAGCCATGCCCGGTGCGCGCAAGCTGCTCGATGGCGCGCTCGGAATCGGCCTCCGGAACGCTTTCCACGTAGGTCGTTTCCACCTTGTCGCCCAGGGCTTTTTCGATGGCCTTGCGGCCGACATCGTGCTGGTAGCTCCAGCCGTGGTCGCCGACCGGGCCCACATAAATGAAGCCGACTTTGAGCTTCTGCTGCTGGGCGGAAGCCCCGCCTGCCGAAAGCGCCAGGGCCGCGGCCCCGACCAAAGCGCCGATGATGGTCCGTGAAGACATGCTTGCATCCCTAAGGTTTGACAATCAGGACAAATTCTTGCCGGACATTCCTCGCAGGTCGCCGGCTTCGCCGCAACATCCGCCGTGATGACATTAACACCGCTTTGCCTATCGGTCAGGCACGAAAGGCACACCCAGCGAGCCCGGAGATCCGATGGCGCGGCCGTGACGCAACGACAGAAGCAGAAGCGCCAGGATCGTGGCCAGATACGGCACCGCCGAGAGAAGCTGCGAGGGCACGCCGAACTGGGCGGCCTGGGCGTGGAGCTGGAGCACGGTCGCGGCCCCGAAGATATAGGCGCCGATCAGCACCCATTTCGGCCGCCAGGCGGCGAAGACGACGAGTGCGAGCGCAATCCATCCCCGTCCGGCTGTCATACCGGGCGACCAGAAGCGGGTATAGACCAGCGACAGATAGGCACCCGCAAGGCCCGCGCATGCGCCGCCGAACAGGATGGCGAGGAAGCGCGCCTTCAACACCGGCAGACCCAGAGCGTGGGCGGAGGCGTGGTTCTCGCCGATGGACCGCAAGATGAGGCCGGCACGCGTTCGGTTGAGGTAAAGCGCGACCGCCACCGTCAGAAGGATGGAGGCGTAGACGAAAAGGTCCTGCCCAAAGAACAGGCGTCCGACAACCGGTAGATCCGTCAGGCCGGGAATGTTCACCGGCGCGACCGGGTCACGGCGCGCGCCGACGAAGGGCGCCCCGATGAGGCCCGAGAGGCCGAGGCCGAAAATCGTCAGCGCAAGACCCGAGCCGACCTGATTGGCGGCAAAGCCCAGCACCACGACCGAGAACAGAACCGCCATCAACCCACCCGCCACCATGCCGGCCGCGACCCCGATCAGTGTCGAGTTGAAGGTGACGGCAGCGGCGAAGCTGCACGAGGCCCCCATCGCCATCATGCCTTCCAGCCCGAGATTCAACACCCCGGAGCGTTCGGCTACCAGTTCGCCCAGGGAGGCGATGAGCAGCGGCGTCGATGCGGTGACGATGGTGAGCAGAATCGCCTCGAAAGTGGTCACCTGGCAACTCCCCGGCTGACGACACGAACGCGATTGCTCACCAGTGCATCGGCGGCAAGCACGCAGAGAAGTAGGATGCCCTGGAAGGCCTGGGTCAGGTCGAGGGGCAGCTTCAGCATGATCTGGGCACTCTCGCCGCCGATGAAGGTCAGCGACACAACGAGCGCCGCCACCAGAATGCCGATGGGGTTGAGTCTGCCGAGGAACGCCACCGTGATGGCCGTAAAGCCGTAACCGGGCGAAATGGACGGCTGGAGCTGGCCGATCTGGCCGGCCACTTCGGAGATGCCGGCAAGCCCCGCGAGGCCTCCCGAAATGCCGAAGACCGCAAGCGTCGTCGTCTTCGAATTGAAGCCGGCGAAGCGCGCGGCGCGCGGCGCGTCGCCGCTCAGGCGAAGGCGATAGCCGAAGAGTGTGCGCCCCAGCACGATCGCGGTGACAAGAACCGCCACCAACGCGAAAACGAACCCGTAATGCACGCGTCCGGCCTCGAAGATCGGCGGCAGGGTGGCTGAAGGATCGAAGGTGACCGATTGAGGGAAATTGAACCCCTTCGGATCTCGCCATGGCCCGCGCACCAGATAATCGAGGATGAGCTGCGCGATATAGACCAGCATCAGGCTCGTCAGGATTTCGTTGACGCCGAAGCGCGTCTTGAGAAAGGCCGGGATGAGGCCGTAGAGGGCGCCGCCGACGATACCCGCCACCATCATGGCAGGGAGCACCCAGCTTGCCGCATCCGCGCCGTGAGTCCGCAACGCGATCCAGCTCCCGAGCACCGCACCGATTACGTATTGGCCCTCAGCGCCGATGTTCCAGAGATTGGCGCGGAAGCAATAGGAGAGGCCGATGGCGATCGAGCGCGAGCGGCGTCGCCTTGACGAGGATTTCCTGCAACGCCCAGGGGTCGCTGAGCGGCTGCGTGACATAGACCTGAAAGGCTGCAAGCGGCGAACGGCCCAACAGCCAGATGACCATGCCGGCAATCAGGAACGCGGTGACGAAAGCAAGGACCGGCGCAAGCGCGCGCCAGACCGCAGACACGGAGGCGCGTGGCGTCACTTCAAACCGCATCGACCGCCTCGCGCGACTTGCCGGCCACGCCGAGCATTTCAAGCCCGATCGATTCCTTGGTCCATTCCGACACGGGTCTTCAACGGGCTCAACTTTCCCTGGTGGATGACCGCGAGGCGATCGGCGATTTCGAAAAGCTCGTCCAGATCCTGGCTGATCACGATCACGGCGCTGCCGGCGCTCGCGAGGTCCACCAGCGACTGCCGGATCAGTCGCGCGGCCCCCGCATCCACGCCCCATGTCGGCTGGTCGACGATGAGGAGCGCGGGTTTTCGGATCATTTCGCGGCCGATGACGAATTTCTGCAGGTTTCCCCCCGACAATTTGCGCGCCTGCGGATCGCTCTCCGACATTCGCACATCGAAACTCTGAATGATCCGCTGGGCGAAACGCCGCGCCGCCCGGGCGAGGATGAAGCCCGCCCGGCTGACCTCGGCGGCCGCATGGGAAATGAGGGTGTTTTCGCTCAAACTATGCGTCGGAGCAGCGGCGTGGCCGAGCCGTTCCTCCGGCACAAAAGCCGCGCCGAGACGACGTCGCGCGTCGATGCCGGATGTTCCGCAGGGACGACCCGCCATCACGATCACGCTGTCCGATTCTCCAACGCGTTCGCCCGACAGCGCGGCGAACAATTCGCTTTGTCCGTTCCCGGCGACGCCGGCAATTCCCACGACCTCGCCCGCATGGGCCACGAGATTGATGCGGGAGAGAGAAATTCCGTGCAGGGAACCCGCCGCGAGGGAGAGATCGTCGACCTTCAGCATTTCTGCGCCGGGCCGATGCGGGACCGTGCTGCGCACTTCGCCGACCTCATTGCCGACCATCAACGCGGCGATTTCCCTGGCGCTCTTCGAGCGTGGATCAATGGACGCAACCGTCCGCCCTGCCCGCAGGATGGTGGCGGTCTGACAGAGACGGCGGACCTCTTCGAGCTTGTGCGAGATGTAGAGCAGGGACACACCCTCGGCCGACAATTTGTCCAGCGTTACGAAAAGATGCTCGGCCTCCTGCGGAGTCAGCACGGAGGTCGGCTCGTCGAGGATCAGCAGCCGCGGCCCTTGCAAGGAGGCAGCGGACGATTTCGATGCGTTGACGCTCTCCGGCCGAGAGGGTCCAGACCGCGCGGTCGGCATCGAGGGCAAGGCCGTAATTGCGGGAGATATCGCCAAGACGCTTGCGGACTCCGTCGAGCGTCCACTCCTCCGGCAGCGCGACGGCGATATTCTCCGCGACCGTAAGTTCGTCGAAAAGCGAAAAGTGCTGGAACACCATGCCGATGCCCAGAGCCCTGGCCTCGACCGGCGACGAAATGGTTACCGGCTGACCCTCCCAGAAAATTTCGCCGGCGGTCGGTTCGACGACCCCGTACAGGATCTTCACGAGTGTCGATTTGCCCGCCCCGTTTTCGCCGAGGAGCGCATGGATTTCGCCCGGGCGGATGGAAAGGTCGATCGCGTCATTCGCCAGGAGTTCGCCATAACGTTTGCTGATTCCCCGCAACTCGACGAGGGGCCGTCCGGATGTTGAAAGGTCTGCCTTCACGCAATGGAGCTCTTGGTGAAAAGGTTGAAGACGTTTGTGGCGGGAGGATCTTGCAGGCTCGGGCGGAAGTATCGCATCAATCCCTTGCGGCCTCCACTTGGACGGGTCAAACGATCATAGGGAGGTCGCTGTCCTATCGGCAATGGCGAATGCATCGAATATGGTGAGTTTGCAAGCACATGATGGGCGGCCGGCGGACTTGGCCAAAGAGGATTGCATGACGGATCGTAACTCCGAGACAGGGCGTGATTTCGACATCGCGATCGTCGGTGCCGGCGCGGTCGGGCTCGGCGCCGCATTCGCTTTCGCGCGCGATGGCTACCGCACAGCGCTGGTCGGGGGTCTGGAAACGCGCCGGGACGGACGGACCGTGGCGCTTCTCAACGGCTCGGTCCGTCTCTTCGAAACGCTGGGCCTCTGGAACTTGCTCGCTTCCCGCGCGGCCCCTCTGGAGACCATGCGCATCATCGACGATACCGGGAGCCTCTTCCGTCCGCCGCCGGTGGCGTTTCGGGCGGCCGAGATCGGCCTCGATGCCTTCGGATGGAACATCGAGAATGCCGATCTGGTGGAACTGCTTGCAGACGCCGCGCGCCGGCAGGAAGGACTGACTCTCATCGACGGCCAAGCGACGGGAATCACCAGCGAGGATGGCGTGGCCGTCATCAGCCTGGATGGCGGCGACGTGCTTCGTGCGAAGCTTTGCGTGGCGGCCGACGGGCGCAATTCCCAGCTTCGGCAAAGCGTCGGGATCGGAGCCAAGCGGTGGTCGTATCCGCAATCGGCCGTCACGGCCCTTCTCGCTCACGAGCGCCCGCATCGCGAATCGTCCACCGAGTTCCATACCCGGCAAGGTCCGTTCACGCTCGTGCCCCTGCCCGGCCGGCGCTCGAGCCTCGTATGGGTGACGAGCCCCGACGAGGCCGAGACCCTGACGGGGCTGGGCGACGCCGAATTGGCATTGCGGATAGAGCGGCAGGCGCAATCGATTCTGGGCGCCATGAAAATAGACGGTGCCCGCGGGACTTTCCCGATGACCGGGATGTCGGTCGAGCAATTTACTGCCCCCCGCTTGGCGCTGGCGGGCGAAGCAGCCCATGTTTTTCCGCCGATCGGAGCTCAGGGCCTGAATCTGGGGCTGCGTGACGTGGCGGCCCTGCGCGATGCAGTGATCGATGCCGGCAGCGACCCAGGATCGCCCGAGGCCCTGGCGCGCTATCAATTCGGCCGCGACATCGATGTCCGGCTGCGCACCACGGCTGTGGACAGCCTCAACCGGACCCTCCTGAACGGCATTCTTCCGGCCGATTTTCTGCGCGGCGCGGGATTGCTCGGCCTTAGCCAGATTGGCCCATTGCGCCGGGCGGTGATGCGCGAAGGGGTATTGCCGCGGATCGGAACGCCGAGGCTCATGAAAGGCGCTGCCTGAATTCTCAGGGAAAGAGATCGTACGGTAGAGCGCCCAAGCGGATCAACAGGAGCAATCCTGTCAGGGTTATCATCGACGCAAGCGTCCCGATCAGGACGCAGGCGGAGGCGCGTTCGACCCCGGTGTTGTACTGGGTCGCTATGACAAAGATGTTCAGAGCCGGCGGCAGCCCCGCCATGGTGATGGCCGCGTAGGTCCAGACGGCTCCAAAATCCCCGACCGCGGACAGCAGCACCCAGATCAGCAAGGGATGGACGATCAACTTGATCACCGCGAGCGTGGGTACGCCCGCCGGAATGCGCCACAGGGGACGCAGCGCCACGGTCACACCCAGGATAAAGAGCGCGCAGGGTGCGGCAGCCCCCGAAAGCCAAGTGACCATCTGGTCGACGGCAGGTGGCAGGCGCAGGTGGAGATAGCTTGCGGCGATCCCTAAAGCCGTCGCGACGTTGAACGGATGGGTCAGGATCCGCCAGACGATCTTTTTGGAAGTCGCGCCGAAACTGAGCCTTTCGAGGCCTGCCACCGACATCAGCAATGGCACGAGCGAAAACAACAGCAGATTGTCGAAGACGAAGATCAGCACAACCGGAGCGCTCGCTGCTGCCCCGAGGGCTCCGAGCACCAGCGGGGGCCCCATATAGCCGACATTCGAATAGGAACCCGCAACACCCTGCATCACCGATTGCGGCAGATCGCGCGAATGTCGCCAACCGCTGCCGAACGCCAGAGCAAAGGCGATGAACGTCGACAGGGTGGTGACCGCGACGAACCGCCAATTGGCGAGCTGATCGAGCGGCTTGTCGGCGATCAGGCGAAAAAACAGACATGGCAGGGCGACGTAGATGAGAAAGAACTGCATCCAGGCGAGGCCCGCTTCGTGCTGACGCACGACCCTGCCGCAGAAGAAGCCGAGACCGATCAGGCCGAAAAATGGCGCAAGAAGATTGAAAAGCCCGATCAGTTCGGACATCGGCGGCTCCGCGCGACGAGATCATCGCGTTTCCTTCTGGCGAAATATCGAGGCGCGCCACAATGGCGGCGGGCGCGCGTGGGCCAGACCGAAATCGCAGAGCTTTTCAGATTCGTTAACGCCCCCGCCGTAACCTAAGGTCTTCGGCTGGTTACGTGCGCCGGCCGATCCCATATGGGGGGTCGAGGAGTTAGAAACCGATGAAAGCTAATACAGCAAGATTCGCGATCGGCCAGGTGGTGAAACATAGATTGTTTTCATTTCGCGGGCTGATTTTCGACGTCGATCCGGAATTCGACAATACCGAGGAATGGTGGTTATCGATTCCTGAGAATATCAGGCCCAGCAAAGATCAGCCATTCTACCACCTGCTCGCCGAAAACGCCGAAACCGAGTACGTCGCGTACGTTTCTGAACAGAACCTCTTGCCCGATACTTCGGGACAACCGCTTCGAAATGCGTTGATAGACGACATGTTCGAGCAGGATGAGACTGGTGCCTATCGGTCGAAAGCGACCCTTGCTCACTGAGTCGATGGGCGCAGGCATAAAAAACGCCGGGTGATGAGCCCGGCGTTTTTTGTTCGGTTGTGAAAGGCCGATCAGGGCTTCGGCGCTGCCGCGGGGGCCGCAGGTGCAGCCGGCGCTGCGGCTCCAGGAGCGCTTGCGCCTGACCCGAGCTGCTTGCGGAGTTCCTCGCTGCGCTTCTCGAGTTCGTCCTGAAGCTTCTTCTGCTGGTCTTCGAGAACCTTCGGGTCGATCGCCGGGCCGTCGAAGGCTTTGGCGAAGCCCGCGACCGGAACCGCGAACGTGACCTCCCGGCCGCCCTGGTTCTGGACACTGACGTTCAGGTTCGCGCCCTTCTTGAGAGCCGCGATGAAGTCGTCCTTCACCTGCGATTCGGCGAAACAGCCGTTCGGGAAGCAGATGGCATAGCGGCCGGGCGTCGGCTGGCCCTGATCCACCGTAAAGCGGATGCCGGGCTGCAGCAGGAGGCCAAGAGGCATGAGGAAGCGGACGATCTTCTGCGGCTGCGGTCCGCCCTTCACGTCATAGAGGGCGACGGCGAGAACCGGCTGGCCCTGATCCGACACGAAATCGCGGGTTGTGTAGCAGATTTCCGCGTTGGTGCCCTGGTCCTTGCCGCACACCTTCGTCCATTCGGGCTGGGAGGGCTCGGCCTTGACCTGCACCACCATCGGACCGGTAGACTGGGCCTGCTGGCCGGCAGCTCCTGCGGCGCCTGGGGCTGCGGGTGCACCGGGAGCCATCGGAGCTGCGGGCGCGGGAGCGGCAGGACGAGGGGCTGTCGGTGCGGGAGCCGCAGGGCGCTGCGCCGGAGCCGTCTGTGCCATCACCGGCGAGGCGGCCAGGACGAGGGCGAGAGCCGTGGCCAGGCCGCGGGTGCCCCCCAGGCTCGCGAGGCGGGTCGCGAATGACATTTTGTAGATCCTCTTCAATCGGAAGGTCGGCTTTGCAAAAGGCTTTTCTGATGCTTTGGCCGAACAACTCGGCGCATTCGTACTTCTTCAGAGACGGTGAATCTTTGCCGAATGAGGCGAAGACATGACGTGTTGGGCTCCTTTAACCTTTCGCAAGGTAGGTTTCCAGTCATGATGTCCAACTTTCTTGACTCTATTCAGTGGGGATTTCGGCGCTCCCGGTCTCGCTTCATGCCTGCCTGCAAGATGCCGGTTTTCCTGCGGAATGTTGCGCTAGCCGGCGTTTCTCTGATCTGCTCCGCCCCGGCGTATGCCACCGAGACAGCCCGATATGGCATCGCCATGTATGGCGAGCCTGCACTGACTTCGGACAATCAGAATCTTCCTTATGCGAACCCCGATGCGCCGAAGGGAGGCCGAATCGTCCTCGCGCTTCAGGGGACCTTCGACAGCCTGAATCCGCTGATCGTGCTTGGCGTCGCCCCCGACGCCGTGCCGCGATATGTACTCCAGAGCCTCATGATCCGCTCGCAGGACGAGCCGTTTTCCCTCTACGGCCTTGTCGCCCGATCTGTGGAGATGCCGGAGGACAGGAGCTTCATCACGTTCAATCTCGATCCTCGCGCCCGCTTCTCGGACGGTCATCCGCTGACGGCCGAGGATGTGAGGTTCTCGTTCGAGGCGCTGAGGAAGGACGGGAAGCCGTTTCACCGCAGCACGTTCGACCAGGTCCATGCGGTCGAGATCTTGAGCCCTCAGAGAATACGGTTCGATCTCGCCGGCAGCGAGGATCGGGAATTGCCCCTGATCATCGCCACGATGCCGATTTTCGCAGCCCATGCGACGGATCGCCAGGCGTTCGGAAAGACCAGCCTGACACCCCTCGTCGGTTCCGGGCCCTACATTCTCAGCGAGGTCAGGCCGGGTGAGCGCCTGGTGTTGAAGCGCCGGGAGGATTACTGGGGCGCGGATCTCCCGATCACGAAAGGCCTCTATAATTTTGACGAGATCAGGTACGATTTCTATAGAGATGCCAACACGTTGTTCGAAGCGTTTAAAACCAGACTTTATGATTATCGGCTTGAAGGAGATGCCAGTCGTTGGGCGACCGGCTACGACTTTCCGGCCGTACGCGATGGCAGAATCGTGCGGGAAACCCTGCCGATCCGCTCACCCAAAGGCATGAGCGGTTTCGTTTTCAACACGCGGAGGTCGATATTCGAAGACGTGCGGGTTCGAAAAGCGCTCGGCTACCTTTTCGACTTCGGTTGGGTCAATCGAAATCTGTATTTCGGCTTGGTCACGCGTTCGGACAGCTACTTTGCGGGTTCGGAGCTTTCTTCGGCCGGGAGGCCGCCCACTCAACGGGAGCAGGAATTGCTCGCCCCCTTCGCGCGTTCACTCGACCCCACGATCCTTGCCGGCCAATGGGCGCCGCCCTCCTCCGACGGATCCGGCCGGGATCGCGACACCGCCCGCCAGGCGTTTGCCCTCCTGGCAGAAGCCGGGTGGGAGCTCGATGGCGGAACATTGCGAAACAGGGAAACCGGAAAACCCTTCCAGTTCGAGATGCTGGTCAATTCGCGACAGCAGGAGAGACTTGCGCTCAACTTCGCCGAATCCCTGACCCGGATCGGGGTCCGCGCCCGCGTCCGCCTCGTTGACGACGTTCAATATTGGCGGCGTCTTTCGGGCTTCGATTTCGATATGGCGCAAGCTTCCTGGGCGGCCTCGATGTCTCCGGGGAACGAGCAACGCAACCGCTGGTCGTCGGCGGCGGCGCATCGGGAAGGATCGTTGAACTACGCCGGAGCTTCGTCTCCCGCGATCGACCGGATGATCGATGCGCTTTTGATGGCGAAGGAGCGCGACGACTTCGTCTCCGCCGTCCGCGCGCTTGATCGCGCCCTGCTCTCCGGCTTCTACGTCGTGCCGCTTTTCTACGTCGGAAATCAGTGGCTCGCGCGGGACAGTCAGCTCCGGCGACCCGAAAAGCTTCCGCTTCTTGGAACCACGATCGATTCCTGGTGGCGCGCGGAAAGCCGCCCTTCTCCCTGATTTATGTTGCAGTGCCGTTCATCTGGGCAGTGAAACAAAGAGTGTAGCGGTGCGTTACTGAGCACCGACGCCGTCCGGCGAATGTTGCACTGCAGGAAAAAAGATGACGGAATTGCCCAAAATCCTGGTCGTCGACAATGGTCGCAGAGACTGCGATGGCGCGCTTTCGACCGAATTGGCGGAGATGGGTTATGCGAGCGTAACGGCTCCGTTCGAGGCCGCCGACGAGGTTCTGGCCATGATGCCGCGCCCGGTGGCGATCGTCCTGCAGATGTCGCGCCACAGCGACCCCGCCGAGCAGGCGCGGTTCATGGACCTTGCGAAGCGTCTTCGCCTGGCCATGAGGGCAAGCGGCACGCCGGTCATCGTGACGGGCGGAGTGGGCGGTGCCGCCACAATCCTGCAAAGCTATCTCGGCGCGCAGGCGATACCCCACGAGCCTGCCCTGTCAGGGCTTACGCAGCCTTCTTCTCTGCGAGCTGCACCAGCTCCCGCAGGATAATCCTCGCCGTCTTGAGGCGTTCGTCCGGGGTTTCCACATCCCGAATGAAGACGATCTTCATGTCGGGCCGGACCTTCGCGAACGACGCCTGCTCGGTCACATACGACACCAGGCCAGTGGGGTTGGCGAAGGAATTGCCGCGGAACGACACGATGATGCCCTTGGGCCCGCCGTCGACCTTTTCGATATTGGCCCTTCGGCACAGCACTTTGATCGCCATGATCTTCAGCAATTGATCGACCTCGGAGGGCAGCGGCCCGAATCGGTCGATCAGCTCCGCACCGAAGCTTTCGATTTCTCCGTCGGTCTCCAGCGTCGATAGTCGCCGGTAGAGGCCCAGTCGCGTTTGAAGATCCTCCACGTAATGCTCCGGGATCATTACCGGCGCACCGACCGAGATCGTCGGCGACCACTGGTCCTCCGTCGGTTCTTCGACTCCGGCCTTGAGTTGCGCCACGGCCTCCTCAAGCATCTGCTGGTAGAGCTCGTAGCCGACTTCCTTGATGTGCCCCGATTGTTCGTCGCCGAGCAGGTTGCCGGCGCCGCGGATATCGAGATCGTGGGAGGCGAGCTGGAAACCGGCTCCGAGGGTATCGAGGGTTTGCAGCACCTTGAGGCGCCGCTCGGCCTGAACCGTCAGCGGTTTCGTCGCCGAGACGGAAAACACCGCATAGGCACGGGTTTTGGAGCGTCCGACGCGGCCACGGAGCTGGTAGAGCTGCGAGAGGCCGAACATGTCGGCCCGATGGACGATGAGGGTGTTGGCGGTGGGAATATCGAGGCCCAATTCGACGATCGTCGTCGAAAGCAGGATATCGTATTTGCCCTCGTAGAAAGCCGTCATGACGTCTTCCAGCTGACCCGCCGCCATCTGGCCGTGGGCAACCGCCACCTTGGCTTCCGGCACCTCCCGGTCGAGGAAGGACTTCACCTCGGCGAGGTCGTCAAGACGCGGCGCCACGTAGAAGGCTTGCCCGCCCCTATAGCGTTCCCGCAGCAACGCCTCGCGAACGAGAAGCGGATCGAACGGCGTGATGAAGGTGCGCACCGCCAACCGGTCGACCGGCGGAGTGGTGATCAGCGACAATTCGCGAACGCCGGTCAGCGCCAATTGCAGTGTGCGCGGAATTGGCGTGGCCGAGAGCGTCAGCACGTGCACTTCGGCCCGCAACTCCTTCAGGCGCTCCTTGTGGCTGACGCCGAAATGCTGCTCCTCATCGACCACGATCAGGCCCAGATCCTTGAACGCGATGGCCTTGCCCAGCAAAGCGTGGGTGCCGATGACGATATCGACGGAGCCGTCCGTCAGCCCTTCCTTGACCTTTTTCATCTCGGCGGCCGGCACGAAGCGGGAGGCTTGGGCGATGTTGAGGGGAAGGCCGCGAAAGCGCTCGCAGAACGTCTTGTAATGCTGCCGCGACAGCAACGTGGTCGGCACCACCACCGCCACCTGTTTGCCGTTCATGGCGGCAACGAACGCGGCACGCAGAGCCACCTCGGTCTTGCCGAAGCCCACATCGCCGCAGACCAGGCGATCCATCGGCCTCCCCGAGCCCATATCGTCCAGCACCGCCTCGATGGCGTTCATCTGGTCTTCGGTCTCGTCGTAGGGGAAGCGCGCCGCGAACTCGTCGTAGAGGCCTTCGGGCGGTGTCAGGCGCGGGGCATCCTTGAGGATGCGGGCGGCGGCGATCTTCATGAGCGCCCCCGCCATCTCGCGGATGCGCTGCTTCATCCGCGCCTTGCGCGATTGCCAGGCGCCGCCGCCCAGCCTGTCGAGCTGGACTTCGGTCTCCTCCGATCCATAGCGGGTCAGAAGCTCGATATTCTCCACCGGCAGAAAGAGGCGGTCGCCGTTCGCGTAATGCAGTTCGAGGCAATCGTGCGGCGCGCCGGCGGCCTCGATGGTCTGGAGACCTTCGAACCGGCCGATGCCGTGGTCCACGTGGACCACCAGATCGCCCGGAGTGAGCGCCGCCACCTCGGTGAGGAAATCCTGCGGCCGCCTGGCCTTGCGTTTCTGGCGCACGAGCCGGTCGCCGAGAATGTCCTGCTCGCTGATGACCGCGAGATCGCCGACCTCGAAGCCCGATTCGAGGCTCCAGACTCCCACCGGCACCTCATTGCGCGGATAGGCCATCGCCTGGTCGAATTTCGAGATCGGTTTGGTCTGGCGCAGATCGTGATCCTGAAGCACATGCGTGAGGCGCTCTCGCGAGCCCTCCGACCACGCGCCGAGGACCACCCGCATCTTTTGTCCCTGCAGGTCGCGGATGTGCCGGATCGCCGCCTCGAAGACGTTGGCGTTCTCGTCTGCCCTCTCGGCGATAAAATTGCGGCCGCGTCGCGCCTCGCAATCGATGACGATCCGACCGCTCTGCTCCGGCACCGCGAACGGCGTCAGTCGAGCCAGCGTGAGGTCGCCCGTCCGCTTGGCCCACTCCTCGGGGGAGAGATAGAGCGCGTCGGGAGGCAGCGGCCGGTAGGGGGCGACGCCGGGCTGCTTCTGGCCCATCGCTTCCCGCCGCGCATCGTAATAATCCTTCACCTGCGCCAGCCGTTCACCCGCCGCGTCGTCGACCATGCTGTCGAACAGGACCGGAATGTCGGGAACATAGTCGAGGAGCGTGTCGAGCCTGTCGTGGAAGAGCGGCAGCCAATGCTCGTGTCCCGGATAGCGGCGGCCCTCGCTGATGGCCTCGTAGAGCCGGTCGTCGCGGGTCGGAGCGCCGAAGGCTGCGACATAGGATTGGCGGAAGCGCTTGATGCTGTCCGTGGTGAGCTGCACCTCGCTCATGGGAACCAGATCGAGGGCGCGAAGGGTGCCGACAGTCCGCTGCGTCTCCGGATCGAAAGAGCGGATCGATTCCAGTGCATCGCCGAAGAAGTCGAGGCGGACCGGGTTCGGCATGCCTGCGGGGAAGAGGTCGATGATGCCGCCGCGAACCGCGTATTCGCCCGTATCGCGAACCGTGCCGCTGCGAACGAATCCGTTCGAACTCGAGCCAGGCGATCAGCAACGTCGTATCGACCACGTTTCCCGGTGCTGCCGAGAACGTCTCGGCGGCGATTCTCGACCGCGGCGGTACCCGCTGGACCACCGCGTTGACGGTGGTGGAGAGAATGCGTGGTTTGTCCTCCGAGGTTTTGGAGCGCGCCAGACGGGAGAGCGTCGTCATGCGCTGGGCGGTCACGGCGTTGTTGGGCGACACCCGGTCATAGGGCTGGCAATCCCAGGCCGGGAATTGCAGGATTTCGATCTCGGGCGCGACGAAGCCTAGCCCGTTGACGAAGTTCTGCTGGCGCTGTCCGTCGCGCGAAATATGAACGAGAACCGCCGGTCCCTCGATCTTGCCGGACAGCCCACGCGCGAGGTCCGCCACGGCGAGCGTGTCGAATCCATCCGGGACGCTGGACAATGTCAGGCTCTGGCCCTTCTTGAGGGCGTCCAGGGCGCGGATCAGTGGTGACTTCATGGCAATGGGGTCGAATTCTGTTCTGAAGGAGCGCTTACGTGTGGATGGGCGACGAATGTGTGTGGAACGCCTTCATGCGCCGGAAGAGCGCCGTGTCGTATTCCGCCGGCAGTTCCGCCTCGCCGGTGATCCAGGCGAACAGATCCCGGTCGATGGCGTCGATCAGGCGTTCGAATTCGGCGAGTTCCGCCTCCGGAAGCGTGCCGATCTCCGCATCGGCGAAACGTCCCATGATGAGGTCCATTTCACGCATGCCCCTGTGCCACGAGCGATAGAGGATCTGCTTGCGGCGGACATCGAGATCGGCGCTGCTGCGTGTGGTTCCGCTCATGACCGGGCTCCGGGGAAGATGGCGTCGCCTTGAGGCGGCATTGCGGCTATATAACCGCCCACGCTCATCTTGCCACCCGTTTCCAGACCCAATCGTTTGTTCGAATGTCGTTGCGCCCCTCCGTTCTCGATCCGCTTTTCGCTCCGGCCCATACGCTGCCGGGCGTCGGGCCGAAGATCGCGCCACTCCTCGACCGCCTGCTCGGCGAACCGGGCAGGCCTGCGCGCGTCGCCGACCTGCTCTTCCACCTGCCGACGAGCGGCATTGCCCGCGAGCTGAAAGGCTCGATCGCCGATGCGCCTGTCGGCGAGCCGGTGACGCTCGCCGTGACCGTGACGGCCCATCGTCCACCGCCCCCGGGTCGCCGGGGCCCCTACAAGGTATTGGTCGAGGACGATACCGGCGACGTGACGCTGGCGTTTTTCAACGGCCACAAGGCCCGTCTGGAAAAGCTGCTGCCCCTGGGGGAGCGCCGCTATGTGTCGGGCAAGATCGAGATGTGGGACGGAATGCGCCAGATGGTGCATCCGGACCGGGTTCTCGACGAGCGCGGCCTCGCCACCTTGCCGGCTGTCGAGGCGATCTACGGCCTCACCGAAGGGCTCTCCTCCCGCATGGTCGGGCGCTACATGAGCGCCGCGCTCGAAAAGGTGCCGGCCCTTCCCGAATGGCAGGATCCGGCCTGGCTCAGGCAGAACGGCTCGGCCGATTTCCACCACGCGCTGAGCGCCCTGCACCGCCCCGACGACGCCAGGGCTCTCACCGAGGAGATGTTGGCGCGCTCCCTCCCCCGGCGGCGGCTTGCCTACGACGAGTTGCTGGCGTCCCAGCTCGCTTTGGCGCTGGTTCGGAGCCGCATGCGCCGCCTTCCGGGGCGAGTGAACGCGGGCGATGGCAGGCTTGTAGAGATTCTTCGCGCCCTGCTGCCTTTCGGCCTCACCGGCGCGCAGGAGAAGGCTGTCGAGGATATTCGCCGCGATCTCGTCTCCGACAAGAAGATGCTGCGCCTGCTGCAAGGCGATGTGGGATCGGGAAAGACGGTCGTGGGCCTGCTGGCGATGGCGAGCGCCATCGAAGCCGGGCGGCAGGCTGCCTTGATGGCGCCGACGGAAATTCTGGCGCGCCAGCATTTCGAGCGCATCGCCCCCATGGCTCGCGATGCGGGCCTGTCGATCGCGCTGCTGACCGGCCGCGACAAGGGAGCCGAACGCCGGGCCGTGCTCGCCGGCCTGGACGACGGCTCGATCCAGATCGCGGTCGGCACCCACGCGCTGTTTCAGGAGGGAGTCGCGTTTCGGGATCTCGGCGTCGCGGTCGTCGACGAGCAGCACCGCTTCGGTGTTCACCAGCGTCTGGCGCTCGGGGCCAAGGGCGAGGCCGTGGACATTCTGGTGATGACCGCGACCCCCATCCCGCGCACCCTGGCGCTGACCTATTTCGGCGACATGGACGTGTCGGTACTCGATGAGAAGCCCGCCGGCCGCAAGCCCATCGCCACGAAGGTGATCTCCATCGAGCGCCTGGACGAAGTGGTGGGCGGCATCGGCAGAGCGATCGAGAACGGCGATCAGGTCTATTGGGTTTGCCCGCTCGTCGGCGAGTCGGAATCGCTCGACCTTGCGGCGGCTGAAGAGCGTTACGAGCAGCTGCGATCGATCTTCGGCGACATCGTCGGTCTCGTTCACGGCAAGCTCCCTGGCCGCGACAAGGACGCCGCGATGGAGCGTTTCTCGTCAGGCGAAACCAGGATCCTTGTTTCGACGACCGTCATCGAAGTCGGCGTCGATGTGCCCAATGCCTCGATCATGGTCATCGAACACGCCGAGCGCTTCGGGCTGGCGCAGCTTCATCAGCTGCGCGGCCGCATCGGACGCGGTTCGCGCGCTTCCACCTGCCTCCTGCTCTACAAGGGTCCGCTGGGACAGACCGCGCAGGCGCGCCTCGAGATGATGCGCGAGAGCGAAGACGGCTTTCGCATTGCCGAGGAGGATCTGCGTTTGCGAGGGCGAAGGCGAGGTGCTGGGGACGCGGCAATCCGGGCTTCCCGGCTTCAAGCTTGCACGGCTGGAATCGGACGCCGATCTCCTATCCGCCGCCCGCGACGACGCACGTCTGATCGTCGAGCGCGACCCCGATCTGACCAGCACGCGCGGCGAGGCCTTGCGAGTGCTGCTCTATCTGTTCGAGCGCGATGCCGCGATCAGGTTGTTACGGGCGGGGTAAGCCGCCGTCAGGCGGGCCGCACTTCGCTGGATCGTCCTTCGAGACTCCGCTTGCCCCAGGCTGAGGGTGAGCCCCCTCCCAGCCTGCCATCACATATGCACCACGCGTCCATAGGCATCGAGCACGCTCTCGTGCATCGTCTCTGACAGCGTCGGATGCGGGAAGACCGCGTGGATGAGCTCTTCCTCGGTGGTCTCGAGGTTCATGGCGATGACGAACCCCTGAATCAGCTCGGTGACTTCCGCGCCGACGAGATGTGCGCCGAGCAGCTGACCGGTCTTCTTGTCGAAGATCGTTTTGACCAGGCCTTCGGGCTCACCGAGCGCGATTGCCTTGCCGTTTCCGATGAAGGGGAACCGGCCGACGCGCACGTCGATGCCCTGCTCCTTCGCCTTTGCTTCCGTGATGCCCACGGATGCGATCTGCGGATGGCAATAGGTGCAGCCGGGGATCTTCAGCTTGTCCATCGGGTGCGTGTGCATCCCCTTGATGGTCTCGACGCAGATGACGCCCTCATGCTCCGCCTTGTGCGCCAGCATCGGCGGCCCGGCGACGTCGCCGATGGCGTAGATGCCCGGAACGTTCGTGCGGCCCAATCCGTCGGTCACGACCGTGCCGCGATCGATCTTCACGCCGAGCTTCTCCAGCCCGAGATTTTCGATGTTGCCGACAACGCCCACCGCCGAAATCAAGCGCTCGGCGGTGATCGTTTGCGTGGCCTTGCCATCGTCGATGGTGGCGGTGACGGAATTGGCGCCCTTCTCCACCTTTGTGACCTTGGCGCCGGTCAAAATCTTGATGCCCTGCTTCTCGAAGCGCTTGCGCGCATGAGCCGCGATCTCCGCATCCTCGACCGGCAGGATCTGCGGCAGCACTTCCACCACCGTGACCTCCGCGCCCATGGTGCGATAGAACGAGGCGAATTCGATGCCGATGGCGCCCGAGCCCATGACGAGGAGCGATTTCGGCATCGCCTCAGGCTTCATGGCCTCGAAATAGGTCCAGATCAGCTTTCCGTCCGGCTCGATTCCGGGAAGCGCACGCGGCCGCGCGCCGGTTGCCACGATGATGTGCTTGGCCTGATACGTTCCAGCACCGAGCGTGCCCTTGGGGGGCGGCGTCTGCGGCTGCACCGGGGCCTTCTTCGGCTCGCTGACGACGACTTCGCCGGGCTTCGAGATGCTCGCCTCGCCCCAGATCACGTCGATCTTGTTCTTCTTCATCAGCATGCCGATGCCGCCGTTGAGACGCCCCGACACGCCGCGCGAGCGCTGCACGATGGCGGCCGCATCGAAACCGATCTTCTCGGCCACGAGACCGTAATCCTTGGCGTGATTCATGTAGTGATAGATCTCGGCGGAACGCAGCAGCGCCTTGGTGGGAATGCAGCCCCAGTTCAGGCAGATGCCGCCCATGTGCTCGCGCTCAACGATCGCGGTCTTGAACCCGAGTTGCGCTGCCCGGATCGCCGCGACGTAGCCGCCCGGTCCGCCGCCGATGACGATGATGTCGTATGGTTCGCTCATAACTCGCCTCGCTTCCCCTCCCCCTTGCGGGGAGGGGTTAGGGGTGGGGGTGGTGGCCGCCAAGCGCGGCATAGATGGTATCAAGAACCGACTCGATGTCTCGCATCACGTCGGCGTTGGAGAAGCGAAGAACGCGAAAACCTTCGCACTCCAAGAATGCCGCTCGGCGGGCATCATAAGCCATCGCCTCGTCGGTCCCGTGCTGGTTGCCGTCGACTTCGACGACGAGTCGTGCTGTCAGACAGCAGAAATCCGCAACATAGGGACCAATAGCCATCTGGCGGCGGAAATGAGAGCCTTCAATTGGAAGCCGATAACGAAGATGCCACCACAACCGCTTCTCCGACTCGGTCATGGCTTTGCGGAGCTGGCGCGCATTCCGGACGGCCGCCCGAGACACGTATTTCACGTCTTGGTTCCAGGACATCGAGCGATTCCGGGGTTCAGCGAGTTCTGGCGGCATCAGCGCGTGTCACCACCCCCACCCTCGGTCCCTCCCCGCAAGGGGGAGGGAGGAAACACGGCAGTTGATCGCACCGTCTTGTCCATCATACCACCATGCTCATCGGGTTCTCGATCAGCACCTTGAACGCGGCGAGCAGCTCCGCGCCGAGCGCACCGTCGACGACGCGGTGGTCGCAGGACAGCGTCACCGTCATGGCTTGCACGATGGCGGGCGCATCGTTCTTCACCACCATCCGCTTTTCACCCGCGCCGACCGCGAGGATCGTGCCCTGCGGCGGGTTGATGACCGCGAGAAAATCCTTGATGCCGAACATGCCGAGATTGGAAACCGCGGTTGACCCGCCCGTGTATTCCTCGGGCTTAAGGCGACGGCTGCGGGCGCGGCCCGCGAGATCCTTCATCTCGGCCGAGATGGCGGTGAGCGTTTTCTGCTCCGCCTTGCGGATGACGGGGGTGAACAGGCCGCCTTCGATGGCAACCGCCACGCCCACATCCGAATGCTTCAGCCGCAGGATACGATCGTCCGCCCACACCGAATTGGCGGCCGGCACCCGCTGCAATGCTATCGCCAGTGCCTTGATGACGAAGTCGTTGACCGAGAGCTTGTAGGAGGGCTTCCCGTCCTTGTCCTTCGGCGCGCCGGCGTTGATCTGCTCGCGCATGGCCATGAGGGCATCGAGTTCGCAATCGAGCGCGAGATAGAAATGCGGCACCGTCTGTTTGGATTCGACGAGTCGCTTGGCGATGGTCTTGCGCATTCCGTCGAGGGGGATTTCCTCATAGGTGCCCGCCTCGAACATGGCCTTGACCTGGTCGGACGACATCGAGCTGGCAAGCGCGGTCGCCGGTGCGGCTTTCGGCGCCGGTGCGGCGGCAGGTGCCGCGCGCTTCGCGGTTCCCCCCGAGACAGCGGATTTCACGTCCTTCTCGACAATGCGGCCATACGGGCCGGAGCCCTGGATCGCCGCGAGATCGAGGCCGGCTTCCTTCGCAACGCGTTTGGCGAGCGGAGAGGCGAAGATGCGTCCGCCCTGCCCGGCACCGCCGTTGGGTTTCGCGACGGCCGCAGGAGCCTGAGCTGCCGCAGGGGCAGCAGGGGCTGCTGCAGGTGCCGGTGCCGCTGGCGCTGATGCAGCGGTCGGCGGGGCAGCCGCTTCAGTCATCGGCGCAGGGCCGCCGGATGCGGCGCCCGTTACGCTCTTGGGGTCCTCCCCCTCACTGGCGATCACCCCGATGGGCTGGTTCACCGGCACGTCGGAGGTGCCTTCGGAAATCAGGATCTTGGCGAGGATTCCCTCATCCACCGCCTCGACTTCCATGGTGGCCTTGTCGGTTTCGATCTCGGCGATGATGTCGCCGGATTTAACCGTGTCGCCTTCCTTCTTCAGCCACTTGGCAAGGTTGCCCTTTTCCATGGTGGGAGAGAGAGCAGGCATCAGGATATTGATGGGCATGGCGTTATGGATCCTGAGCGATTGAGTTCAGTTGAGGGCCTGGGTCGGGCCGGGATCGGAGGGATCGTCAAGTTCTGTCTGGATGCCGGAGGTGATCTCCGCCATCGCCTCGGCTTCCGAAAATTCAGTCTCGGCGGCATAAACCCGCGCCGCGTGGCGGGCGAGATCGACGAGCAGCACGCCCCAGGTAAACGGATCGTCGAAAGCGCGCCTGAGCGCGATGCTCACCGCCCCGTCCACCACCGACGCCCGCAAGATTTCCACGCCGCCTTTTTCGAGAGCGTCGGGCGGAATGTTGAGGGCATCGAATTTGTGCGTGGTCATCGCGTCACCTGTAGGTCACGGCCTTCACCGCCTGGACGATTTCGGCAACCGACGGCAAAGCGAGCTTTTCGAGGTTGGCAGCATACGGCATCGGCACGTCCTTGCCGGTGACGCGGATGACCGGAGCATCCAGATAATCGAAGGCGTGCTCCATGATCCGAGCGGAGATTTCAGCACCGACGCCCGATTGCGGATAGCCCTCCTCAATGGTCACGCAGCGCCCGGTCTTCATCACCGAAGCGACGATGGTGTCGGTATCCATCGGCCGGATGGTGCGAAGATCGACAATCTCCGCGCTGATGCCTTCCTTCTCCAGTTCCTGGGCGGCTTTCAGCGCATAGCTGACGCCGATGGAGAATGTCACGAGGGTGACGTCCGTGCCCTCGCGGTGAATGCGCGCCTTGCCGATCGGCACCGTGAAATCATCGAGCTTGGGAACCGGGAACGACTGGCCGTAGAGGATCTCGTTCTCGAGGAAGATGACCGGGTTGGGATCGCGGATCGCGCTCTTGAGCAAGCCCTTGGCGTCGGCCGCCGAATAAGGCGACACCACCTTGAGACCGGGCACCGCCGAATACCACGCGGCGAAATCCTGGCTGTGCTGCGCGCCGACGCGGGACGCGGCTCCGTTGGGACCGCGAAACACGATTGGCGCACCGAGCTGGCCGCCGGACATGTAGAGCGTCTTCGCTGCCGAATTGATCAGCTGGTCGATGGCTTGCATGGCGAAGTTGAATGTCATGAATTCGACGACCGGGCGCAGGCCCGTAAACGCCGCGCCGACGCCGACGCCGGCAAAACCGTGTTCGGTGATCGGCGTATCGATGACGCGACGATCGCCGAATTCCTGCAGCAATCCTTGCGTGACCTTGTAGGCGCCCTGGTATTCAGCCACCTCCTCGCCCATGACGAAGACGTTCTGGTCGCGGCGCATCTCCTCCGCCATGGCGTCGCGAAGCGCTTCGCGGACCGTCATGGTGACCATCTCGGTGCCTTCCGGAATCTCCGCCATGGCATCGTGCGACGACCGCGAGGAAATGATCGAGGGCGCCGCCGGCATCGCGTCGGGAGACGTGTCTGGACCCCGGCCGGTCGAGGACGGGGCATCCGTCAGACCCTCAGCCTGCGAGTCGGGCGTCGGTGCGGTTTGCCGCGGCGCCGGCGCCGCTGCGGGCGCGGAGGCCGTTGCCGAACTCACATCCTCGCCATCCATCGCCAGCACGCCGATAGGCGTGTTCACCGCCACATTGTCGGTGCCGTCCGCCACGAGGATCTTGGCGAGGACACCCTCGTCGATCGCCTCGACCTCCATGGTGGCCTTGTCGGTTTCGATTTCGGCCAGCACGTCGCCGGGCTTGACCGCGTCGCCTTCTTTTTTCAGCCATTTGGCCAGTTTGCCCTGTTCCATGGTGGGAGACAGGGCGGGCATGAGAATGTCGATCGCCATGGAAGACTCTTTTCCAGTTGCCGCTGCGGCGAGTAATGGAGGCCGAAATTTTAGTGCGGAAAGCGCTGTTACGCTTCGAGGAGGATGTCGGTGTAGAGCTCGGCCGGGTCCGGCTCGGGATCGTGGGTGGCGAACTCAGCCGCCTCGTTGACGATCTCGCGCACCTTGCCGTCGATGGCCTTCAGCTCGTCTTCGGAAAGCTTCCAGCTCTCCAGAAGGCGGCGGCGAACCTGCTCGATGGGATCGTGCTCCTCGCGCATGCGGGCCACCTCGTCCTTCGTGCGGTATTTCGCCGGGTCGGACATGGAATGGCCGCGATAGCGATAGGTCTGCATCTCGAGGATGTACGGGCCCTTGCCGGTCCGCGCATGCTCGATGGCGCGCTGACCGGCGGCGTAGACCGCGCGGATATCCATGCCGTCGACCTGCTCGCCCGGAATGTTGAACGACACGCCGCGCTTCGAGAAATCCGTCTGCGCCGAGGCCCGGCTGACCGCTGTTCCCATGGCGTAACGGTTGTTCTCGATCACGTAGACGACCGGCAGCTTCCACAGCTGCGCCATGTTGAAGCTCTCGTAGACCTGGCCCTGGTTGGCCGCGCCGTCACCGAAATAGGTCAGGCACACATTGCCGTTCTGGCGGTAATGGTTCGCGAAGGCGATGCCGGTGCCGAGGGACACCTGAGCGCCGACGATGCCGTGGCCACCATAGAAATGCTTCTCCTTGGAGAACATGTGCATGGAGCCGCCCTTGCCCTTCGACAGGCCGCCGCGACGGCCGGTCAACTCGGCCATGACGCCCCGGGCTTCCATTCCGCAGGCCAGCATGTGCCCGTGGTCGCGGTAGCCGGTGATCACCTGATCGCCGGGCTTGGTCGCGAGCTGCATGCCGACGACGACCGCTTCCTGACCGATATACAGATGACAGAACCCGCCGATGAGGCCCATGCCGTACATCTGCCCGGACTTCTCCTCGAAGCGGCGGATGAGCAGCATTTCCCGGTAGGCGTCGAGATCCTGGTCCTTGTCGAATTGGGGAGAATTGGGGACGGCTTTGCGAGCCGCATTCTTGATTGGCGTGGACTTGTTCGCCTTGCGGGCAGCAACAGCCATCGGGTTCCTCCGAAGGGTTTCCTCGACGAAAGTTGTAGCGCAGTCATTCGAGGAAATCGAGAGGCCCGAAAAGGTGTTTCAACGATACAGTGAACGTCCAAGCCATCTGTGGATGCGAGGTAAATTCCGATCAACTTAAATTCAGTTGATCAGAATTTCCGTTAATTTTTGTCGTTGCCGAGGATAATGACGAGATCGCTGCGGTGCACACGTCCGAGCATGATGCGGGCGCGCTCCTCCAGCAGATCACGGTCGATCTGGTCGCTGCGCAGGAGTGCGATGCGCCGGTCCCAATCGGCCCGCTCCGAGCGAACGATCTCGAGTTCGTTGGTGAGATCCTGCGCCTGCGCTTCATATTTCTCCCGAGCCTCGAAACCCCTCGCACCGCTATGGGCATGATGCACGAAATACCCCACGACCGCTGCTGAGACGGCGTAGAGCGTCAAAGGAATGAGGAATCGGCGGAGACGCCTGCGGATGACCATGCGGCGAGTCGTACCGGCTTATGGTTAAAAAGTGGTTGAGCAAAAACCGGAAGAAGCGTCCGCCGCTTCGAGTTCAGACTGACCAAGCGGTCGTCATGACTGGCTTCCCTCGGCGCGGCGCTCGTTTCACCGTGCAGAACAAAACGGGTGCCCGGGCTGAGCCCGGGCATGACGTCGAGAATAGAAGCGACGTGGTTCTCACACGACGAAGAAGTCGTTCGCCGCCAGCGCGAGCTTCTTCGGCAGGGTCGCGAATTGCACCGCGGCTTTCGCGCCGTTGCCGTCCTGATCGTAGAACAGCGCGCCAGTCTTCTTGTTATAGACGATCCGGTCCGACGCATCATGAGCCTTGTCGCCGACCCAGAACGCCTTGCTGGAGAGAACGCCCTTCTTGGCGATCTTCGAGAACACCGACTTCGCAAGATGGATCGTGTCGTCGCGGTGGTTGAAATCGACGATCTTGTCGACATTGGTCTTCTTGTTCAGCCCGGTATCGAACACGAAGATATCGCGCCCCTTGTCCCCCGTCAGGATGTCGTTCCCGAGACCGCCCGAAAGCTTGTCGTCGCCGAAGGCACCATCGAACTGGTCGGCGTTTCCGCCGCCGACGAACACGTCGTTGCCGGAGGAGCCCTTGAGGCTCTCAGTCGCCACGTCGCTCACCGCAATGGCGATGCGCTGCTCGACGAAACGCCCGGTCTGGTCGGTCGCCCTGACCGTCACGGAGTGGGATGTCGATTGCTCGAAATCCAGCTTTCCACCATCCGCCACCACAAGCGAATTGCCGTTCAGCGCGAACCGGCCGCCTGCGTCGTCGACGAGCTTGTAGGTGAAGGTGTCGCCGGCATTCGCGTCGATGGCCTTGAGGACGCTCACACTGGTCCCGCTTGCTGCGCCTTCGGCAACGCTGGTGCCAGTCGCGCTGATGCCAGTCGGCGTCGCAGGTGCTTCGACAGGCGGGACGACGGCCCCCTGCAGGTCGATGATCACAGTGGAGGAGGCGACGCGGCCGCCTGAATCCGTGAGATCGATGACAACCCTCCCTGGATTCTCATGGACCTCCGTGCTGGAATAGGTCAAGGCGCGAACCAGCTCCTGGACGCGCGCAGCCGTGGCAGCTTCATAGAGGGTGAGACTGAGCGACGTCCCCAAGGCATAGTAGATCTCACCGATAACGGTGTTGCCAACGCTGATGACGCTGCCGCTGAACATGCCACGGGACAGTTTGATACTTCCGCTGACATCGATTGCGAGTTTTGTCGTGTCGTTCGAAGCCGGACTGTCCATATGTACTTCGAGAGATCTGATATAATCCTGGGCCGCAATAATAACGTCGCGTCCGGAATCGATGTACACAGGGTAGTTGCCGTTCGGCGCCACATGATCCCCGTCGAGTCCCGTCACCTGCACTGGGAGATAAGACGTGGTGAGGCTCGAATGGGTGATGGAATCCACGGCCGTCACGGTGTCGATCCCATGACGGTGAAGTTCAAGCCGCTGGGCCTGGGTAATTTCGACCGTGGTCACGTTCAGCACGTCGTTGGCGGACAAGGAGCCGTTTATAAGCTCCGCCGTCTCGAAATTATCGACCGTAAGATTCAGGCCGTCGTCCTGCAGAGCGAACCATGAGATCCCCGTGATGTCCGTATTCGAGAGATCGACGCTGACATTCGCGCCATAGAGCACGAGGGTGTCGGCGCCCCCCTTTCCATCGAGCTTCTTGAGATGGGCCAGATCCGTCGCGTTGATTCTGATGAAATCGTCTTCGTCCGAGCCCTCAATGGTCTCGATGCCCGTAATCGATGCCATAGCCTCGAGATAGAAGTCGTTAGACTGAGTATCCCCATCACCTTTCAGCCGGAAAATGTCATCTCCCTGTCCGCCATCGAGTTTGTCACCCAAGCCAATGTAAAGCTGGTCGCCCTCGAACACGTCGGCGCCCGCCGTCCCGACTATGTTGTCCATCCCAGGCGTGAAGATCGTGGCATCGTCCGGCGCGGTCGTTACGGATATGTAGGCATAGTTCTCGCTTCCATCGCTGCCCACTATCGCAATCTCGAGAAAGTTAAAGCCGATAAAGTCGGCCGGGGAAGCGCTCACATAGGTGAGGGATCGCAAGAACAACTGCACCAAGGCGGGCGTCGCGCTCTCATCAAATACGATATTGAAGCCCCATTCATCACCGACCTCCACCGTCCCGATCACGGTCTGTCCTACGGTGATTACGCTGCCTTGTACGAGGCCGTCCGAAACGGTCACTCCGTTGGCTCCATCAACGTTGAAGGAATCTCCGCTGAACGCATTCCAGACAAGAAGAGTCATGGTATCGATGGTGGCCAAGGGATTGCTGGATTCCAGCGTAGCGTCGCCGCCGAGATCGAGGTTCACCGCTCCGCCACCCGCGCCCCGGACCGCATCTCCATCGAAGCCGGAGAGATAAATTCCGAATGGCGCAGGATCGATCGCAACGGCAAAGGGATTCGCGTCCGCAATCATCGGTTTAATCGGCAGCATCATGACATTCCGGGCCCGACGGCCAGGCGTGAGGTCGCCGTCTGGCGCCCTGTTACCGCGAAAGCAACGTTATATCAAGGAAAAGCAGAGGAATTGCCGGCGCCCGCGCCTTAAAAGACGCCCGCGGATTTCAGCCAAACACCATGATTTGAGGATCCGAAGGTTGGGCGATGCGCTCCCCTCACCGCAACGCCTTCAGCGCCCCCTGCCCTGCATACCGCGCCTGCTCACCCAGCTCCTCCTCGATCCGGATGAGCTGGTTATACTTGGCCGTCCGATCCGAGCGGGCGAGCGAGCCGGTTTTGATCTGGCCGCAATTGGTCGCCACCGCGAGGTCCGCGATCGTCGAATCCTCGGTCTCGCCCGAGCGGTGCGACATGACCGAGGTGTAGCCGGCCCGGTGGGCCATATCGACGGCCGCCAGCGTCTCGGTCAGCGAGCCGATCTGGTTGACCTTCACGAGGAGCGAGTTGGCGACGCCTCGCTTGATGCCGTCCGACAGGCGCGTGACATTGGTGACGAACAGATCGTCGCCGACGAGCTGGCATTTGGCGCCGGCGAGATCGGTGAGCATCTTCCAGCCGTCCCAGTCGTCTTCCGACATGCCGTCCTCGATCGACGCGATGGGATAATCCGCCGCCAGCTTGGCGAGGTATTCGGCCTGTTGCTGCGGCGTGAGGGATTTGCCCGTGCCTTCATACACATAGGCGCCGTTCTTGAAGAATTCCGTCGCGGCGCAATCGAGGCCGAGATAGATGTCGCGGCCTGGCTTGAAGCCGGCCTGCTCGATGGATTTCATGACGAAATCGAGCGCCGCCTCGGCGCTGGGAAGGTTGGGGGCAAAGCCGCCCTCGTCGCCCACATTGGTGTTGTGGCCCGCATCCTTGAGGGCCTTCTTCAAGGTGTGGAAAACCTCCGAGCCCATGCGGACGGCCTCGGCGATGCTGTCGGCGCCGACGGGCAGGATCATGAATTCCTGGAAATCGATGGGATTGTCCGCATGGGCGCCGCCATTGATGATGTTCATCATCGGCACCGGCAGAACCCGCGCCTGCGTGCCGCCCACATAGCGGTAGAGCGGCAGGGTCGAGGCGTCGGCGGCAGCCTTGGCGACGGCCAGCGAAACGCCAAGGATCGCATTGGCGCCGAGACGCGCCTTGTTGGGGGTGCCGTCGAGTTCGATCATGGTCTCGTCGATGAGGATCTGCTCCTCCGCATCGAGGCCCCCGATGGCGTCGAGAATTTCGGTATTCACCGCCTCGATGGCCTTGAGCACGCCCTTGCCCATGTAACGCTTCTTGTCGCCGTCACGCAGTTCCACAGCCTCGTGAGCGCCTGTCGAGGCACCGGAGGGAACGGCGGCGCGACCCATGCGAGCCGTCTTCCAGCGTTACATCGACCTCGATCGTCGGATTGCCCCGGCTGTCGAGAATCTCGCGAGCGTGGATGTCGATGATCGCGGTCATGGAAGATGCTCCTGCGGCTGAAAGGGCGGCCATGCGGCCTTGATGCATGGAACGGCTTATTGACCGAAACGGCGGAACGGGCAAGGACGTGTGATCCTCAACGCAAGGTCATCAGCCCATGACAGACGCATCGCTGCAACTCGGCAAGGAAAGCCGCCTTCCGGACTCGCCAGAGGAGGCGCAGCTCGACCGGGTGCCGAACCCGCACCAGGATACCGATTACGTGGCCCGGTTCACCGCGCCGGAATTCACGTCGCTCTGCCCGGTGACCGGGCAGCCGGATTTCGCCCTGCTGGTGATCGACTACGTGCCGGGGCCGTGGCTGGTCGAATCGAAGTCCCTGAAGCTTTATCTCCACAGCTTCCGCAATCACGGCGCATTCCATGAGGATTGCACGGTCGCCATCGGCAAGCGCCTGGCCGAATTGCTCGAGCCGCGCTTTCTGCGCATCGGCGGATATTGGTATCCGCGCGGCGGCATCCCCATCGACGTCTTCTGGCAGACAGGCGAGATGCCAAAGAACCTCTGGCTGCCCGACCAGGGCGTTGCTCCCTATCGGGCGCGAGGCTGAGCGGGGCGGCGCAGGACCGATGCGGCGACGACACCGACGCCGACGATGACGATCGCCGCACCGATGGTGGAGGCGGCAAGTCCCGCATGAGCGAGGCCAAATCCCATTGCGACGACGCCGAGCGCCTGGCCGACAAAAAACGAGAACGCGTGCAGCGCCACGGCTGACGCACGGGCAGTCGGCGCCACCTCGGTGACCTGAGCCTGGAATGTGTTGTGGAGCATGTAGAAACCCAAGCCCATCACCATCATGGCGGCGGTGTAAAGGCGCCAATCTCCGCCCCATCCGATGGTCAGCAGCGCCAAAGCCGCGAAGAGGCCGCCGCCTATCAGCATGCGCGGCAGGCCGAGGACTCTCAGCATCCAGCTCACCAGCAGCGAATAGATCAACCCGCCGAGCGCAAAACCGCCGAGCGCAACCCCGGCCTGCGTCGCGCTGCCTCCCGTCCGCTCCAGCAAAGGCGCGACGTAAGGGAAGACCCCGAAAATGGCCGTCGCCTCCACGAAGACGAAGGAGAACAGCGCGAGCGCGCGCGGATTCGAGAGAATTCCTCGATACCGTTGCAGCGCCTGGGAAAAATCGAACTTGCCGGATTCGACAGTGCCGCGAAATCCGATGATCGTGGCTCCGGTCGCGAACACCATCAGCACGGTCGAGACAGCAAAGACCCCGCGCCATCCGACCGAGTCGGCCAGTAGCCCGGCAAGCGACGAACCGGCGAGCTGCCCGGTGATCACCGCCACGAGATAACGGCTCAGGGCGAGCTGGCGGCTCTCCATCGGCACCCGGTCGCCGATCAGCGCCAATGACATGGGGACGGCGCCACCGGCGGCGGCGCCCGCGACGATGCGCAGGACGAAGAGCGTTCGGATATCGGGGGCGAAGAACGATGCGGCAAGCGCCAAAAGGGCGATGATCAGTCCCACTTTCATGACCCGCTCCTTCCCGACGGCGTCGCCCACCGGTCCGAGGATGGGCTGGACGAACGCATAGGGAAGCGCAAAGGCCGCCGACAGAAGCGCCGCGGTCTGGACGTCGGTGCCGAGATCGCGAGCGATGACGCCAACCATCGGCTCGACCGCGCGGGACGAAAAGGTGCTGGCAAAGCCGCTTGTCGCCAGAATGAGGATCAGGTTGCGCGGGGTCATGAATCCATGTCGCAGAGAGCTGGCAGGGGCTAAGCGTCGCTCTCCTTAGCACGACCCTCGGCAAGGGCGACCCGCATCGGCGCGGGTCTGCCTTTCCGCAGCGTCATGGACGCTGCCGATCAACTTTTGGCGAGCGCGTCGAAAGCCTTCAGACGCGACAGCAAACTTTCGAGTTCGCGCAGCGGCACCATGTTGGGTCCATCGGAGGGCGCCCTGTCGGGGTCCTGATGCGTCTCGATGAACAATCCGGCGACGCCCACCGCCACCGCTGCTCGCGCCAGGACCGGCACGAATTCGCGTTGCCCCCCCGACGTGGCGCCCTGCCCGCCGGGTTGCTGCACCGAATGAGTCGCGTCGAAGATGACCGGCGCGCCGGTCGCCGCCATGATCGGCAGCGAGCGCATGTCCGACACAAGGGTATTGTAGCCGAACGAAGCGCCGCGCTCCGTCAGCATCACGTTGGGGTTTCCGGCCTGGGTCACCTTGGCGGCGACGTTCGCCATGTCCCACGGCGCAAGAAACTGACCCTTCTTCACATTGACGACCCGGCCGGTCTTCGCGGCGGCAATCAGAAGGTCGGTCTGGCGGCACAGGAAAGCCGGGATCTGCAGAATGTCCACGACCTCGGCCACGGCAGCGCATTGGTCGTTCTCGTGGACGTCGGTGATGACCGGCAGGCCGAACGTCTCCTTGACCTCGGCGAAAACCTCGATGGCCTTGGCAAGGCCGATGCCGCGGGCGCTCGACCCGGAGGTGCGGTTCGCCTTGTCGAAGGACGATTTGTAGACCAGCCCGATGCCGAGGCGATCCGCGATCTCCTTCAGGGCCGCGGCCATTTCCAGCGCGTGCGCGCGGCTTTCCATGGCGCAGGGCCCGGCGATGATGGCGAGCGGCAGATGGTTGCCGAAGCGCACATTGCCGGCTTGAACGATCGAAGGTGTCTGGTTTGTCTGGTTCATGCCGCGTCCCCTACGCCTTTTTTTGCGGCGGGCAAAGGGTCGGTCGACATATCAGAACGTCATCGCGGCGGCGTTGACGATGCCGGCGGCAAGGGAGGCCGCGCCCAGAAAAAGCGCCGCCGCCATTTCGCCCTTGGCAATTCGAAGCGACAGGTTCGGCATGACGATCCGCACGAGCCAATAGACGAGAATCTGCACGGCCAGCGCCACCAATCCCCAGATCAGGCAATCGACGATGGTCTGGGCGTGCACGATGGCGCTGGCGAGCGGCAGGGCAAACCCGACGAGGCTGAAGCCCAGGGCGGTCGCCGCCGAGATCACGTTGTGGCGGATCAGCGCGAATTCGTTGTGCATCGTCGCCAGCGTATAGATCGCCAGATAGAGCGCGATCAGCGCGAGCGCGACCACGAACAGGATGATGAAATCGAGCAAGCCCGCGAGAGTCGAAGTCATGTGTCCCCCAATGATCGGTCGTTCAGAACCGTTTTTGATTCGTGCTCGATACTACGTTGCTTCGAACGCAATCGCGACGCCGAATGCAGCGCTCGCCGGGAATTGCACGATCGACGAATTCGCCGCTGCCGATCATGCCACGTGTCCAGGCTGGGCAGGTGGCTTTGCAGAAGCCGGGGCAAGTTATTTGATGTACGATTTCGGGTCGAGCAAAAAATCAATGTTCACATGTTTTAGGCGCTCCCGCGCTCTGACATAGGGTTCGATAGTGGGATTTTCTTTGACAGCCTTTCCATACCAATATTTCGCTGAATGAAGGTCCCCGATATTCTCATAGCAACTGCCTACTCTCTCGGAGTAAAAGCCAGATTCCGTGTCAATAACAGCGATGAACAAAAAGATTTTCAAAGAATCATGAAATCTATTCTGCCGATAGAAATCTGCTGCTGCGGCACTAAGCACATTAAAATCATAAGTTGGCATAGACCGTACTCTCGCGATTCTAGGGCTTCAGATCTATCTGATGATTGATGTCAGTACCTGGCCACTCGATATTTATATGCGGACCCTGTCTCTCCCGTCTCGTTGGGAAGATAAACTGGGTTGCGCCTTTTGGAGAGTCTTGCCGCCTCGTCGTCCCGCCGCCCAGAGCAGCAAGACGATCTGAAATATCGCAAGGATTGCGATATTCTGGGTCACTCATTCGCGTCGGATCTTGCTCTTCGAATGTATCGGCGAGGATCGCCGGCCGAACTGGCGTTTTTTCCAAGGTAGTTTCTATCGCCTTGATCGCCGCGGTCGACGCATAAACCTTCACCCCCGCCCGTTCGTCCTTGGTGATCTCCTGCGCCTTCGTCACGTCGCGGTTGATCGACGCGAGCTCCTGCGTCTTGCCCGCCTTCTCGATCTCCTGCTGCTTCTTCTCGTCGCGGATGACGATCTCGCCCTCGCCGAGCGTCGCGCGCGTCTTCTGCTCGGTGTCGTGGCTCGCGTAGGAACCCTGCAAGGTCACACCCGGCATCTTGCCCGCGGCGCCCGGCGTCGTCAGCCCGACCTGCCCGCTCATCTGCGTGGCCTTGTCGTAATCCGTGATGTCGCTGAACCCGAGCGTGCCGGTGTCGAGCTTGAGATCGCCGCTCGCCGAGTTCAGCACCGCCCCGTCGATCTGGGTGTGGTTTTCCACATAGGCGTCGAGCTTGTTCCTGGCGAGAAAGGCGGTCTGCTCGGTGACCCATTGGCCGCGCGACGAACCCTGCCCGCCGCCCAACGAAACCGAGGCCGAGGAGGTGCCGATCATCCCCACCGTCACCGACCCCTGCGCATTCGCCGAACTGTTCGAACCCGCATGCGCATCCTGCCGCGATTGCACGATCAGGTCGCCGCCGACATTCAGCAGGATGTCGTCCCCCTTGACCACCGCACCCGCCACAACCGTGTCGCCGCCCGAACGGATCGACACCGTGCCGCCCGCCGTCAGATGGCTGTTGAGCTGCGTCACGCTGCCGGACTGGGTCTTGCCCCTCGTAAACCCGCCCTCCGCCGTGAAGCCAAGCGACACCCCGGAGGCGCCGACACTGCCCGACACGCCGACGGCCGCGTTCCAGCTCGACGAGGACGTCGCCGTGGCGGTGTAGGATTGCGCGCTCTCGATCTTCAGCTTGCCGCCCGCATCGAGCGTCAGATCGTGCGCAATCGTCGCCTGCGTCCCCTGCAGGCGCATGTTGCCGCCCGAAGTCAGGCTCAGGCTGTCGGCCTTGAACGTCGTGCCCACCGCCGTCGAGCTGACGCTCTGGCTCATCGAACGCGAGCCGTTCGCACCCACCATCACCGAAGCGCTGATCGTCGGATTCGAGAGCTGGGACAGCCCGTCGATGGTCTGCATCACGCCGCTTGCCACGCCCAGCGCCTTATAGGCCGCCCCGCCATAGCCCGACGCGAATGTCTCCGGCGCAGATTGCAGCTGCTTCACCGCCCCGGTCACGTTCTGGCTCACGCTCTCGGTGATGCCGACAAACATCTGTTTGGTCGTCTGCAAGGACGATTCCCGGTTGGTTCCGGCGAGAAGGTTCAAGTCCCCGTCCGCGTGCATGTTCACACGGCCGTCCGACACCACGCGAGCGGCCACCGTGGTGAGGTCACCGCCGGCGTGCACGTCAACGCCCTTCTTGCCATAGATAACCGACGCCGCAACCGATGCGCGATCATAGGCATCGTAACGGCTCGACGCATGAAGCCCGGTCTTGATGCTGAAGCCGCTATCACTCGCCTCGAAGCTGATCCCGACCCCGCGCTCCTTACGGGAGTATTCGTAGGAGGTGGCATTGGTGCCCGTTCCCACGTTCACGTCCCGCGTCGCGTCCACCGTCACGAAACCTTGCGCGTTGATGAGCGAGCCCATCACGTTGATGTCCCGCGTCCCCTTTACGGTGATGTTGCCGCCGGCGGTCAGCGACGAGGCCACGTTCGTCGCGGAGGATGTGTTTAGCGCCGTCTTGGTCGAATGGTAGATATCGACACCCCCGCCCGTCGTATAGAGCCCGATCCCGCTCTTCTTCTGCGAAAATGCCGTGTCCACGACATCCTGGCCGGAGAGGATATGCACCGAGGCTTTCGAGCCCTCGATGGCGTTGCCTTGCGAATCGTAGCCCGCCAGCACCGTGAGATCGTTTTTTGCCACCAGGTGGCTCGCAGCAATCAGGATATCGCCGCTCTCGGAACGCACCCTCAGGTTCTTGCCGGCGGAGACCACGGAGCTGAGATTGGTCACGCCGTTCTCATTGTAGGAAAAGCTCGAACTTTTCAAAAAGCCGTTCTTCTTGCCGCCAGCCACGACCTCGTGCTGGTCCAGCACCGATGCGATCGTCACGCCTTCCTTGCCGACGAGAAGCGCGTCGTCCTTCGCGGCCACGACGGAACCGAGGATGTTGAGCTGCTTCTTGGAATCGATGACAAGGGTACCACCGGACGAGACCAGGGCTGCCACATGGGTGACGTCCGTCGTGACGTTCCAGTTCTTCTTGTTGCCGGTCATCGTCGTGTTGGCGACTGTCTGCGCTTCGATGACGATATTGCCGCCGGCTTTTAGCAAGAGGGCGTTGCTTGCAACCAGCGACCCGCCGCGATTGGTCAGGTCGCCCGTTGTCGTAATGATCATGGTCTTGGCGCTCATGACCCCGCCAGCCTGCACGGCGAATTGCGAGTTCAACCCGCCGGTCTGCGCAACGCGGCGCTCGTTCAGGAACTCCTTGGCGTCGATGCTGAGCGAATTGACGGCCGAGAATCGTGCCCGTATTGGTGAATTTGTCGGTCTTGATCTGGATGTCGCCGGCGAGGATCGCACCGCCTGAGATCATGGCGTATTTCGCGAGATCATCCTCGGGCAGGATGAGCTGGGGAACCAGCACGCGCTTGCCATCGATGTTTTGATATTCATACCAGAGAATGGGTTTGTTGATCTTGGCGCGCTGGGCGCTGGTCAGAGTGGCGCCGAGTTTGATCTCCGGGTTGGCCTTCAGGAAATCGACCGTCCCCTCATAAAGGGCCTCCTGCTGGTCCTTGGGATTGGCATATTTCGGGTCGAGAATGCCACGTCCCGTCTGTTCGATCAGGGCCTGCTGGATGAGCCTGCGCTCCGTCGCAGGATCGGCAAAGAAGGTCATGTTGGTGGCGTCCGCGCCGACCTGCGCAAATATCCAGCTCGGATTGCGATCCGTTGCGCCCGAGGGGACAGGCGTCGCATTGAGAAACGAGATTTTGCCGCCGACCTTCACAGGCTTGTCGCCAGGCCTGACGATCGGCCTGCCGTTCGCGTCTACATCGGCCGTGAGTGCGTTGACATTCTGGCCATTGACCGAGCCGGTACTTGCGTTGGGATCGGGAATGTAAGCGGGTCCGTCTCCGGGGACGAGGCCTCCTCCTATCAGTTTTAGGGCGTCCGCGAGGTCGATGACAGGATCGGGGAGCCTCGGCGGCGGCGTCGCAGAGTTGGACCCAATCGTGACGCTCTTCCCATGGACGATTACGACATTTCCCTGGGCAGTACCTGTATCGACGAGTGTACCAGTGTTAGTAAACTGATTGCCTGCGAACAGCAGCGCCGGGCTTTCGCTTAGAACCGTCACGGTAGGGCC
Organism: uncultured Alphaproteobacteria bacterium; assembly: GCA_963828985.1. Lineage (GTDB taxonomy): Bacteria > Pseudomonadota > Alphaproteobacteria > Rhizobiales > Beijerinckiaceae > Microvirga. The sequence goes on along the minus strand of CAWHGT010000002.1, from coordinate 390,079 downwards.
ATAGATGACGCCGTCCCTCACCGCCGTCACCGTCTGAGTCAACTGGCGGGCCAGATTATAGGTCGTGTTGGATACAAGCGTGAGGTTGTTGCCAGCCGTCATACTCGACGCAACATTTCTAATCGTGTTCGCCGTCGCGGTGATGTTTCCCATTGCGTCGATGGAGGCAGGGCCTGAGGTCTCGTGCATGGTCACTTCAGTGACGTAAGCGGGTTTCGCACCATCGATGACATAATTCCTCGTCGACGTCGTCGTATCGGTCCGTGTATTGAGAATCTGCTTCCCTGCGTGGAGGGTGAGGTTTCCGCCGGTTACGATTGTCGATGCATAGTTTTTGATGTTGTCATGTGCATCGAGGTTCATGTCTCCATTGGAGTAGATCGAACCGCCGCCTGGATTCGCGGGATCGTCACTCCCATTGATAATCGAACCTGCGGTCGAGATCAGGTCTAAGGTGCCTCCGGCGGCGACTACAGCGTTGTTGACGAGATCGCCGGAGACGCTGAACTTGAGGTTTCCGAGAACCTTCAAATCCTTGTCGAACGTCCAGCCGCTTTGTGTGAGGGTGAAGTCCAGATTCCTCCCGGCGATGAATCGCCCTTTCGCGGTATTGTTCGAGAAAAATCCGGAACTGACTTTTGCCGCTTTGATGATGGCATCATCCGTTCCCTGGAGGAGAGAGTTTGCGCCAAGCGTGATGTCGCCGGTGACATCGATCTTCAGCAGTTTACTCGAGATCGACGCGTAGTTCGCCAAACTCGCGCCTTGATTGATAAAGCTCGAGGCTGAAATGACGACCTGATCAGACCCGTCGACGATGCCGGCATTCTCCATACCATTGGTCGAGGTCAGCCACACATTCTTGCCCTGAAGCTTGGCGCTGCTACGGTTCGTGAAGACGCCACCGTTAACGGCGAGGCCGTCCTTCGCCTGAATGAGAGCATAGTTGTCAAAGGCGCCGGTGCCGGTGAGGAGCAAACTCTTCTCTGAGGCAATCGTCCCTGTGTTCCTCAGCGATCCCGACGCTGTAAGCTCCGCGTATTCCTCGCTCTCGATATTCCCTGCATTGTCGAGGACGCCTGTGCCCAGCTTAATAACATAGGCAGACATCTTTCCGCCTACGGCATTGGAAACGCTGGCGGCGTTCAACGTCAGCAGCGAGCGCGCGTCGATCTTCCCCCCATTATAGAAATTTTGTGAATTAGCTGAAATGTCGAAACCGTTTAGTGCCGAACCGGCAAACCCCGAATAGTCCGCGGTTAGCAACGTTAATGTCGCATCCGATCCGATCTCGCCAAAGTTGTCGACATCCCCGATTGAGATAAGCAGGAGACTGCTTTTGCCAATTATCGAACCCGTATTGACGAGATCCGATCCCGAAACAACAGTGGCAGCACCGCTCGATTCGAACTCTCCCTAGATTGAGTATGCGGCCCGCTGAGATGCCGACAAAATTTGACACTATCAAGCCCGCCGTGCCTGCCAACGGCCCGTTAGAGAACCCTTGCGAGCTAATACTGAGGGTCGTTCCTCCGTTCACATATCCAACGTTGTTGAAATCGCCCGAGAGCGAGGCGGTCACCGTGCTGCCGCCCAACTGCGCCCCGGCCGTCGCATTTGACAGCGAGGCCGCCGTGATCGAGAGCGCCCCCGTTGCTGCAAGAACTCCGGTCGACGAGACAGCATGATCGGCCGCAAGTGTGAGATTTCCAATGCTTGTAACAATCATTCCCGAATTGTTGACGCTGCCATGGACTGTCAGGTTGAGTGCGTCTTCCTCAGGATCCTGGCCATCATCGCCCGAAATCTCGCCCTCATTCCAAAGACTAGCATTGGTCGTGATCGTTGCAGTCTTTCCGCCGATCGCCGAAGCAGTACCGCGGTTCGTCAACGCGCCCGAGGTTAGCGTCAAGCGCGTCGAGCCGTAGATTGTCCCGGCATTATCCAGGGCGCCGCCTCCCAAATCGACAGTGACGATTTTCGAGTAAACGCGCGCGGCGGGCCCTGTTGCAGTGTAGGAACCGGCGTTCAGCGTGAGAATATCCGCGGATCCAATCGTGCCGCTGTTGGACACATGTCCCGCAATGATCAGCTTGGCGTTCGTATCGGAGATCAGGCTGCCGGCATTCGTCAGCGCTCCGGAATGAATGTTGATTTCACCTGCTGCCTCGATCGCCCCATTGTTGGTCAGATCCCCCAATGATTTGGTGGCGTTTCCCAGAGTGATGGTCGTGCCGAGAATCTGACCCGCACGGCTGTCGGCACTTCTTGCGCCATTCGATAGATCGCCGGCCTCGATATCGACCTTGGTCGTGCCGGATATGAAGCCATCGTTCGCGAGATGACCTGTCAGTCGGAACGTGACCTCTGTACCACCGAGTTCGGCGTTCGCGGTTGATTGGTAATCTGCCGATGTCACATTCAACGTCGTCGTGGCTGCCAGCACGCCGGCATTGATCACCTTGTGGCCTACTGCCTTGAGGGTGAAGTCTTCGGCGCTGCTGATCAGAGCCTTGTTGCTGATATCTCCATTGCGAGCTTCAAGCGTCACGGACTTACCAGTGAGTGTGCCGAATGTCTTGGCGGCATCGAACGCCCCGAACCCAATTGACGCCGCTTTAACTGAAATGTCGCCGTCGCTGGTCGTTTGGCCGAGACTTGTAAACGCCCCCGTGACGTCGATGGTGATCGCGGAGCCACCCAGACGCGCTTTTGTCGTGTTCGCCTCAAACTCCGCGCCCTTGATTGCCACGCGTCCAGACGCGATGAGGTCCCCGCCAGAAGCCACGTTTCCGACCGCCGTCAGCAGGATGCTGCCTCGCCCGTCGCGTCCGCGTCAAGGTTGGCTGGAGCAGTCCCGCCGACGGCAATCGAGCCCGGCGATAGTAGGTTGCCACCGGAATCGATGGAAACTCCTGTGATTGCGCCGATCGTGCCCTCATTGAGCGCATCGTGATGAGCGATAAGCGTGACGTTCGCACCGGTGATGGACGAAGCGACGCCGAGATTTCTCAACCCTAGCGATTCAACCGTCAGTTTCTGAGAGGCAAGAATCTGGCCACGGTTCTCGAAGTCGCCGAGCGCGATGACGTCGGCTTTACGGCTGGTCAAAATAGAAGTGGCAGCGGAAAAATAGTTTTGCCCCCTGACCGTGAGCTGACCCTCGGTCTGGATTGCGCCATTGTTGATGATGGAGCCTTCTGCGCCTATTGTGAGTCTGTTGATGCCGAGAATCTGACCGCTATTTTCGACTGCCTCCGTCAGGACCAGTTCGGTTGTCGCGCCCACCAGAACGGCCGCAATCGAATTGGCCCGGTAGCTCTTGGCATTGAGCGTAAGTTCGGTGCCGGACTGGATCGTCCCATCGTTGACGATGTCGCCCGCGATAAGCTTAAAGGTCCGCTCGGAGAGAATCTGGCCGAGATTCGTCAATCCGTTTGCAACGGTCAGGACGATCTCGGGACCGTTGATGACGCCCGTTGAAGTGTTTGTCAGCGATCCGACGCTGAGTTTAGCGTCAATGCGGCCGTAAATAATTCCAGCATTGGTGACGGCATCACGCGTGTTGAGCAGAATGTGGTCCAGGACCAGCAGGCCTGTCGCCGTATTGGTAAAGGCGTTGCGCACCGAAAGATCGAGGTTCGTGTAGTTGAGCGACGTCCCGTTCGTCAGCGTGTCCTTGGCGTCCACAACGATGCGATCGCCTGCTTGAAACACGGTTCCTTCGCCCAGCTCGATCGCGAGACTTCCAACCTTAACGCTATCCTTGGTGGCCACAATCTCCGTATTCTCAAGCGATGCACCTTCGAGACCAGCGATGGACACTGATTGACCGCTGACACGAAGTCCCTTGGACGTGAATGATCTTCCTTCAAAGGCGATTTCGCCATTTGCGGCGATCAAGCCTTCGGCGACAAGCTTGCCGCCCGAAACGAGACTGATAGCTTTGCCCGCCTTCAGGATGCCGCGCGTTGATAGCGACTGCAGCGCCTCGAAGACGATTGTGTCGTTGGCCACCAGTTCCTTGTCGAGTGCAACCTCGATTCTATTTGCGGATGCAACGATGCGTCCGAGAGCGGTGCTGTTACCGACTAGCTGGATTTGGCCGCTTGCGTTGAGCTGAATGTCCCCCTGCGCGGTCGCTGATGCCATCGAGACATCACCGTAGGATCGGATAGCGATGGATCCGGCATTCGCCGCGAGGTCGCCATCGAGCTGAATGCCGAGATCCAAATCTCGCGACAGGACGGACAGCGTGCCGGCTGTGATCTTGCCGGTGGAACCAGATTGAATCGCGGGCCCGGTGACCGGAAGAATCTCCGATTGCGCTTTCGCCGCAGCGGTATCGGCGCGCTGATCGTAAACCATTCCACCGGCCCGCAGCCGAACACCCTCTTTCGTTTGAATCGGCCCGTTGATCTTGAGCTGGCGCCCTATCAGGTCAACATTGCTCAGGATTTCCCCCATACCCAAGAGGCCTGCGCCGTTAACGGACACACTTCCCTGGCCGACATCAAATTTTACTGTGCCTCGGCGATAATCCGGCAACGGTCGTCCGGTGGACAATGTCACCCGTCCACTATTTGCAAAGGAGCATCCGTTACACGCGACGCCGTTTGGATTCGCCACGATGACATCGGCCCGCGTGCCGAAGACTTCCGTGGTTCCGTTCAACGTGGAAGCGTCAGTACTGGTGACCTCATTTAAAATTACTCGGGCGGGCCTGTCGGCAGCAAGATTGGGATTTGCCACCACCTTGCCGCCAATGAGCGACGTACCCGTAAGCTTCGAGTTGTTGAGTATCAATCCTCGGGTATCGACATCGTAGCGTTGGAACTTGTTGTGAGAGATCCCCCCAAAAGATGGCTTCGCGATATCGACGACGGGGGTACCGTTTGCTGATTTGCCGATCGTTGGCTTGAACTGAATGGGCGCCCGCGGATCGGTTATGACTTGCCCCATCGCCACTGGCGAATAGAGCGACGAAGCTAGTGCAAGCATAGCGAGGCCGGAGCCTATCCGTTGACCCATCCCTTTGCGCATCGATCTGCCGAATGCATGAAGGAGTGTGTCGTCAGAGGGTCTCGTCTTCTTCGCCGTCAACATTGCCCTGCCCCTTCTTCTTGTCGCGATTGAGCGACTCACTTTTATGCATCCGGAAATGCGTACCGGTTCTTAGTTGCCTTAAGGTGTGGCCTTCCAGGCGCGTGCCTCCGCTTGGGCCTTCTCAACCTCTTCCGCAGTCAGTTGTGCGGAGATGCGCTGCATGGCTTCATTTGCTTGAGGATGCTGGCGAGCCGAGGCCAAATTGAAATAGAGGTGGGCCTTAATGAGGTCGCGTGGAACGCCGGTGCCGGCTTCGTACAGAAGCCCTATTTCGTAAAGGCCAACGGGGTTGCCCTTAGCCGCAGCCTTATCAAAATAAATCCTCGCCTTCTCCACATCCTTTGCGACCCCTTCGCCATTGCGATAGGCAACCGCGAGCGCATTCAAAGCGCCGATGTGTCCTTGATCTGCCGCCTTAACGTAAACTGCGATGGCCTTGGCAACATCCTTTTCCCCGCCTTGGCCTTGTGTAAGAAGGCCAGCGCAGTTGAACTCCGCATCTGCGTCGCCCATGTCGGATCCCTTGCAGATCATCTCGCGAGCTGCCTTGTAGTCCTGCAACACGCCTTCGCCGCGAAATGACATCAGACCGATGCGGTTAAGAGCCTTGGCGCTGCCTTTGTCGGCGGCTGCCAGATAGAGCAAACGCGCCTTTTCCGGATCGGCTTGTATTCCGACACCAAGCTCTGCCATACGCCCAAGATAGAAAGCGCCATCGGCCTTCCCAGACACGTAAGCGTCATTGAACGCCTTTAAAGCAGCCTCATAATTTTTGGCCTCGAGTGCCGCAAGACCATCCTTCAACGGATCACCGCTTACGGGAGCAGGAGGTGAGACGGCAGCAGATTTGTCAGCTGGTGGTTTTGCGACAGGCGGCTTGGTTTGTGCCAGGACGGCGGTGGTCATAAGCGCAAATAGCAACGTAGAGCTAAGGCGAGAGATCATGGAAATTACCCCGTAGTTACAGAAGTCGTACTGACAGTGACAAATAGGCTTCGGGTGATTGCCAATCCTTGGCGTTGACACCCCCGTTGCGATAGACAGGTTCGCCGACGCTCAGGTCCAGGTTTATCCGGCCGTGCCGATAACGAAGACCCGCGCCGATCCCGGCGCGCTGCAATGTCTCGTTGCTTGCGATGTCGTGGCCAGCCCCGTAGTCGGCGAAAATGTAAGGCTGAAGGCCCGTGAGCATCTCGGTTAAAAACCCCCCGCCGTCCTTTGTCTCTCCGATTAGACTGTCGACCGGAATTGCGGGGGAAAATTCCGTTCTCACCACTGCCCCGCGATCAACTCGCACCGAGCCGTTGGTAAATCCACGAACCGTTGAAATCGACCCGAGAACCAACTGATCGTCCGAGTACAGAGGTCGGTTAGTCCATTGCCCAGTTAATTCGACGCGCATTGTGCCAATTTCGGAGAGCACTTTTGCAAGCGACGCTTGGCCATCAAGCTTGAAGAATTCCGCGCGTGGCGAGGAACGAGAGGCGTCTGCTGGGTCCGATAATGCTCCTAGGATCGGAAGGCCGTGATCGACGCCGAGACCGTAATTCAGTTGGACCGTGTCGAATGTCCGGGTCTCTGCAATGCCTATCCGTGCGTGAGTGACAGTCTGCGGCGTCAACGATGCTCCATTGATGAAGCGTTCGTTGTTGCGCCAATACAGGGACGTATCGAGATTGATCTGCCGGTCACGCGATCTGTAGAGCATGTATCCGAGACTGGTACTGATCGTTCCATCGCGTGAGAACATCTCAACGCCTGAGGCCACTTCGCTCAGAGATTCCGAGTAACCACCATCGAAGGAGAAGGTGGCGCGCCGAAATGGCATCGAAAATGCGCCGCGCACTTCGTTTGAATCGAGTCCGCCCGCATAGGACAGACGCCAAGCGTCATTGACGCCAATGAGATTGTCCTTCGCTGCGTCGATTTTGAACCGGTTCGGCACCGTGTTGCCCGAACCGTTGATATCGGCTCCATTCAGCTCATAACCCGCATTGACCCGGAACGAATCTTCCTGGTTATTTTCGACGACGACCTTCGAGGTTGCTGGTCCGTCGCCCGGCTCGAGCTTGACCTGAGAGTGGCCTGATGCGACCCGATTGATCTGGTCGACACCCTGCTGAATTGCGTCGATCTGCACCACCTCGCCGGAATCCACGATAAAGCTCGTCCAGACCTTGGGGTCGGTTTTGAGATCGCGCGGAAGGAGCTGAAAGCTGTCGAGAGGATCGTCAAGGCGATCAAACAGCTGTGACAAAGCCGTGATCGAATTCCAGGGGCCCCTACTCTCTCTGACCTTTGACCATGCTTTCCCCCACCTCTCCGTCATGGGGAGCGCCTCGTCGCCCCGATTTTCGCGATAGATGATGCTATCGACACGTCCCGCAATGACGTTGACGCCAAGAATTTCGGAGGCCTGCAGGTCCTGCTCAGGAAGATAGCCTTGCGTAGCTACGTACCCGTTGTCGGAATAGATCTCGTTGATGGCAGTCAGGATCGCCTTGATCTCGTCGTTCCCGACGCAGTTGAGCGCGAGCGGTTCAAGCCTCTCTTTGAACGTGTTGACGTCAATCGAAAGGATGCCACGGACCTCCAGACGCCGAATTCGCGAACAACCCGCCCTCGGGGTCTTCACTGGGGAGTGGGTTGCCAGCGTCAATGTCACGCCAGCCGGATCCGGTTTCGGCGCTACTTCGTTGGTTTTAGCGTGAGCCTGCTTCAAGGCAGTCGCTTCGAATAGCAAAATACCGGCGGAAACCAGCGTGATCCACGCTAGCACCTTGCTCCCATCGTGAACGAGCTGTGATTTAGGCATCGCCAATGAGTTCATTGCAGCCAAGACCGCAGAAGGCCAATGTGGTGGAATCCGCCCGCGAAATTCGGATGGCTGGGCGTGCTTTGCACGATGCCGGCCGAGATCTCGGTCGCCACCTGCCCATTTGCCGTCCCGCCTGCCAGAACGAGGGGGGTTTTTGATTGTATCGAAACGATTCCGGCAGGTGCGAGAAAGTTGCCGCCAATCGGTGAGAAGAATGCGAGTGCCTTCGCGCCGGTGAACAGGTTGTAGAATCCGGCGGGACGGTTGGCAAAGTCCGGTGCGAACATCGCAAGCCCGGTTACACTCCGGGCTTTAACTGACAGGTTTCCGTACGCCACGATGTCGCCGGCGTTCTCCACCGTGCGACTCGCCACAATCTCTGCGCTGCCTGTTGCGTTGATTTTACCCCCGAGGACCCCGATGTCGCTCGTACCCTTGCTCCAACAAATAATGCCGCAGTTTTGGCTGAAGGAGGAACCTCCAGAATAGAAACCGGAATTGACGACCGTCTGAGCTCTTATCAGGAGCGCGCCCTTGAGCGCATCGATCTCGCCGGAATTCTCAACTCGTCCCGCCTCGATATCGATGGCTTCGCCAGCGATGAAACCGAGCTGGCCTGGTATTCGAGTCTGGCCGAATTTCAAATTCGTTATCGCAACGGTCCGCTTCAAACCAAACAACGAGCCAAGCAGACCACCATTATTACGTCTGACGATTGTCGTTCCAGAGGTTGACGTCGGCAGATCGGTGACGTTGGCAAGCGTGCCACTCGTCCTAATGATTGTAGTGGCGTTCGACAGGAGTCGGCCGGTGTCGTTGATTATCCCCTTACCGGATTCAACGTAGAGGTCGTCCTTCGACGAGAAGGCGATTGCCAAGCGCTTGGCGTTTGCACTGAGCAAGCGAATGCTTCCAGCCGCCTTGAGAGTGACGCCGCCCTTCGAGACTTCGTCGTCCTCGGTACGTTCAGAGCCGGTCAGCGCACCGTGAAGCTTGATATCCGCCCGCGTTGCAAGAAGGGTCACGCCCTTCGTGATGGAACTAACGTTGCTCTGTCGGCGAGTGCTGTTGAGTACGTCTATGCCTCTGCCGACAATCTTGACGCCCTTCTCAGCCTTGATCGTCGCTCCCTTCGTTGTGACTTTACCATTGGCATCAATATGAAAGTCGCCGATCGTTGCTTGTCCATGGCCCGCATAGCTGACGCCTGCGCCCCGCGAATTGACCGCTATGGCTATACGACTTGCCGTCAACGATCCGCGAGGCGTGATGTCGACAAGCAACTCCTTCCTGCTCGCATCGAGATCGCGCCTGCTCGTCAGGGGCCGCAAGGTGACAAGGGGGGAAACCGTCGAATTCGAAAGTCACTTCGGATCGGCCCGCCACCAGCCCGACATCTGCGCTAGGACTGATATGAGTATTCACGACGGCGCCATCGATCTTGATCCGGCCCGCTATCAGCTGCAGGGTGGTCATGGATCCGGAGAGACCCGCACCTGACACAGTGACGTCGCCCTCGCCTGTGGAAAGGACAGAGTTAACAGACCCAGTCGCGCCAGCGTTGTCGAAGCGGACTCTTCCGCCGGAAAGAGCCACACCGCCCGTGTTGATGAATTGGGCGCCGTCGATCGTCATGCCGTTGGGATTCGCGACAACCACGTGCGCGCGTGAGCCAAGCACTTCCAGCGGTCCGTTCAACAAGCTCCGTCGGGTCGAAGTGACCTCATTGACGATGGTCGTCGCATCGATTCCACGATTGTTGAGATTTACACCCGCTTTGGGGACCGAAAACTCGGTGTAGGTGTTATGACTAATCCCGCTCTTGTTCGCGGCAGCAATCCCAACTGTCATCCGGTTTGACGTATTGGTGACGGTCGTCGTGGTCATGCGATCGGGCACGACCTGCGCCACTGCCGACTGAATACTGCCAAGAACTTGAAACACGACGACAAACCGGGCAAGTTTCACGACCGCCCCCGCAAATGAGCCAAGGCGTCGGAAAAGCCATTCAGCGAAACGCTGACATCGATTGGCGCACTCTTTGCAGTCCACACACGAAACTTCGCCACTCGGCCTGTGCGTAAATCTCTGTCGATCCGGCCGCTGAGCAAAAAGCCCGCATGACAGCCGGCAATAGTGCAAGTCTCGATGAGAAGCTTATAGGTTTTTCCGTTATCGATGCTCAGCTCGATGCCTGGAACCAAGTAGCCGCCTAGTGGGACGGAGACGATGGCAACGGAAGTTCCTTTCTCACCCTGCAGAGCTGTCAAGATGAAGACCGTCTCGTTGGTGGCGCCGGCAGTGAAACGCTGGACTGCCTTGCAGGCTGTTTCTTGGACTGCGGGGTTTCCGGTCTGTGTGCCAATCCCGAGCGTGGCTGGCTCACAAACCAGCTCCCAGTCGCCGAAACGTCTAACCTCGGCGGAGGCCTTTCCTGTCGAACTCAACGGCACAAGCAGGCAAAAGGCTGCGAGAGCGACTACGCGCAGGAGGTTCACGGTGTCCCGCGTGTGCTCTCGTTGCAAACCATCTCTCCGTCTAAAACGCTGCACTCACCTCCGGGCAGCAAAACACAGTTACGTTATGATGTAGCGAAAGGTGCTTATAATCCCACAACCTTGGCGTCAAGTGGCATGATTGGCGCAGATTCAAGGTTGTTAGAACGGCCGAGCTGGCGAGTTCGAGCCTGATTGCAGATGTGTCGCTCAGGACGCTCTGCGTGGCGGGCGGGGGTATCGCGTGAGAGGAACAGCGCGACCCGCTCGGGTGATTTCGAGTTGCTGCGGCAGCTGCAGCTCACCCTTTCTCTGGTCTCACAGCGATGATCATACGCTCGAGATATTTGTGGCCCTGAGCGACCGCTTCGTCGAGGACCGCGCAGAATGCCGCAAGATTACTACGTTGCTTCGAACGCAATCGCGACGCCGAATGCAGCGCTTGCAGGGACTATGAGGCGATCGCCGATCTGCTGGAAGGGAACCAGCGCTCTGCTCAGGAGCAGAGCCTGCTCGCGGATATCTCCGCCACGAATGGTGAAGCCCACGAAGGATGGCTGATCCATTTCCGCCTCGACGGACCCGTAGAGCTCAGCGGCGTCATCGGGTGTCATCACGTCGAAATGGCCTCCGGCCAGCGGATAGGTCAGATCGTGCTCGGCCGGGCTCGTGGGCTCGACACCCGTGAAGGCCCTCAGAAACGCCGCTTCGGCATCCGGCTCAGGTGCCGACAGCGCCACCACCGCCACATCCTGCGCGCCATTGGGATGGACCTGAAACGCCGCGTTCCAGAAATTCTCAGGAAAGTGCTGCTGGCAGACGAAGAAGCCCGCAAGCGGCGCATTCGGAGCACGCGCGAAGGCCATCGAAAACGCCACCTGGATTTCGCTGCCGTCCGGCCTGCGCCCTGTTCGCTCGAAGAAGAACGGCTCGAAGGTGCCGATACCCTCCCGGGCAAACAGCGCCGCGTCGTCTTCCGCATGCTCGCTGTCCAGCACCAACATGGCGAGACCTTCGCGGCGTTTGAGGTAATCGCGAACGAAGGCGCCGAAGCTGAAGAACGTCTCGCCATGGGGTGCGACGGCCGCATTCTCGCCCAACGCGATCAACTCGAGGAACGACGTGCTGAATTGGACAATCCGGTTCTCGGTGCCCCACGGATGTCGATTGCGGGCGCCGACCTGGAAACCGAGCCGCTGGTAAAAAGCAGCAGCCCCATCGAGATCCCGGACGGCGATGACGAGGTGATCGATGCGGCGCGGCATGTAATCCCCCTGCTTCGAGGTTCGTATCACGTAGGGCCGGGCACCCCTAACGTCAAACCAGTCGGCTTTGCTCCACCGCCGCGTGAATGAAGCTCTTGAACAGCGGGTGCGGCTCGAACGGACGTGACTTCAGCTCGGGATGATACTGAACGCCGATAAACCACGGATGATTGTCGTATTCGACGATTTCCGGCAGCACGCCATCGGGCGACACGCCAGAGAACCGAAGGCCCTTTTTCTCAAGACGGTCGCGATAGGTCATGTTGACCTCGTAGCGGTGGCGATGGCGCTCGGAGATGTCGGTTGCGCCATAGATCTCCGCCACCTTGCTGCCGGGGGACAGGGACGCCTTGAAGGCGCCGAGCCGCATGGTGCCGCCGAGGTCGCCGCCGGCTGCGCGCTTTTCGAGCTCGTTGCCGCGCAACCACTCGGTGAGAAGGCCGACGACCGGCTCGGCGGTCGGGCCGAACTCGGTGGAGCCCGCATCCGCGATGCCGCCGAGCGAGCGTGCCGCCTCGATCACCGCCATCTGCATGCCGAAGCAGATACCGAAATACGGCACCGAGCGTTCGCGGGCGAAACGCGCGGCGCGAATCTTGCCTTCGGAACCGCGCTGGCCGAAGCCGCCCGGCACGAGAATGCCGTGAATGCCTTCCAGAAACGGGGCCGGATCCTCGCGCTCGAAAATCTCGCTCTCGATCCAGTTGAGATTGACCTTCACCTGGTTGGCGATGCCGCCGTGGTGAAGCGCCTCGATCAACGACTTATAGGCGTCCTTGAGGCCGGTATATTTGCCCACGATGGCGATGTTGACCTCGCCCTCCGGGTTGTGGACCCGGCCGGAGATAGTGGTCCATCGGGTCAGGTCCGGCGCGGGAGAATTCTCGATGCCGAAAGCCGCCAGGACCTCTCCGTCCAATCCGGCCTGATGATAAGCCAGGGGGACGTCGTAGATGGAGGGCGCGTCGCGCGCCTCGATGACGGCGGTTTCGCGCACATTGCAGAACAGCGCGAGCTTGCGGCGCTCGTCCTTGGGGATTTCCCGATCGGTCCGGCAGAGCAGGATGTCGGGCTGAATGCCGATCGACCGAAGTTCCGCGACGGAATGCTGTGTAGGCTTGGTCTTGAGCTCGCCTGCCGAGGGAATGAAGGGCAGCAGGGTGAGGTGGGTATAGATCGCCTGCCCACGCGGCAGGTCGTTGCCGAGCTGCCGGATGGCCTCGAAGAAGGGCAACCCCTCGATGTCGCCGACGGTGCCGCCGATTTCCACCAGCACGAAGTCGAAACCCTCGTTGCCGGTCAGCACGAAATCCTTGATGGCGTTCGTCACGTGCGGAATCACCTGGATGGTGGCGCCGAGATAATCGCCGCGCCGCTCCTTGGTGATGATGTCGAGATAGATGCGGCCGGTGGTGATGTTGTCGGCCTTGGTGGCCGGCACGCCGGTAAAGCGCTCGTAATGGCCGAGGTCGAGGTCGGTCTCGGCGCCGTCATCGGTGACGAAAACCTCGCCGTGCTGATAGGGGCTCATGGTCCCCGGATCGACGTTGAGATAAGGGTCGAGCTTACGAAGCCGGACCGAGTAGCCGCGTGCCTGGAGAAGCGCTCCGAGGGCGGCTGACGCCAAACCCTTTCCGAGCGAAGACACCACGCCGCCGGTGATGAATACGTACCGCGTCATGGACCCCTATCCAAAAGAAAGGCTGCCAATTCGCAAACGCCAAATCAGCACCCAGATTGCCATCCACAAAAAGAGAGGGCCGGAAGCTCCGGCCCTGATCGTCAGCCTTACTGCGACTGAGGCACCTGCGGCGCCGCGGGAGTTGCGGGCGCGGTCGGTGCCGGGATCCCGGTCGCCGGAGGAGCCGCCTGATCGCCCTGCATCCGCTGCAGTTGCTCTAAAACATTGCCGCCCTGTGGCGCGCCCGGAGCCTGCTGGCCCGCCGGAGCAGTGGCGCCGTCGAGAATCGAACGAGGCGCCCGGCCATAGCTCGCCATGATGGTCAGTCCGAGGCTGGTGACGAAGAACAGAGCGGCGAGAATCGCCGTCGCGCGGGTCAGGGCGTTCGCCTGGCCACGGCCGGTCATGAACCCCGAGACGCCGCCGCCCCCGCCGCCGAGACCCATGCCGCCGCCCTCGGAGCGCTGCAGGAGAACCACGCAGATCAGCGCCAGGACGATGATCAGGTGGACGATGATGACGATCGTTTGCATCTTGTTTCAATACCTCAAGCGGCCGCGCACAGGGACGCCGACCGCTCGTCTTTCCATTGGTTGGGCGGGCTGTAGCATAGGTGTGTACGGGATCAAAGGCCCGCAAGCGGGAAATGCGATGGTGAAGGGGTGAGTGGTGAGTAGTGAGCCGTTAGGATCGATGGCAGGCGGAGGCCGGGGATAGGACCAAGCCCAGGCTTTTCCTACTCACCACTCACCACTCACCACTCACTCCTCACCCTTCACCCTTCACCCGAGATAAGCCGCCGCAATCCCGAGAAAATCCGCCGCCACCAGGCTCGCGCCCCCGACCAGCGCGCCATCCACGTTGGCGACCGCCATCAGCTCGGCGGCGTTCGAAGGCTTGACCGATCCGCCGTAGAGAATTCGAACCTCGTTCTGCTCGCCCGGGCCGACGAGTTCGCCGAGGGAGGCGCGAATAGCCGCATGGACCTCTGCGACGTCGGCGGAAGTGGGGGTCAGGCCGGTGCCGATCGCCCAGACCGGCTCATAGGCGACGATGAGATTCCGGCCATCGGAGCCTTCGGGGATCGAGCCGGCGAGTTGCCGGCGAACGACGTCGAGAGTCCGCCCTGCTTCGCGCTCGTCCCGGGTTTCCCCGACGCACACGATCGCGACGAGCCCTGCCCTGTGCGCCGCCACGGCCTTGGCGGAGACGTCCGCATCCGTCTCGGCGTGGTATTGCCGCCGCTCGGAATGGCCCACAAGAACGCAGGTCGCGCCCGCATCGGCCAGCATCTCGGCCGAAAGATCGCCCGTGAAGGCTCCGGATGGCCGTGGATGACAATCCTGACCTCCGATGGCGACGCCCGATCCCTCCGCTTGGTCCGCCATCTGCGCAATCAGGGTGGCGGGCGGGCAGATCGCCAGATCGACCTTGCTGCGCAAAGAAGCGACGAAGCCTTCCTGGATCTCCGTCAAGACCGAAGCGGAGGCCTTGAGGCCGTTCATCTTCCAGTTGCCCGCCACCAGCGGGCGCGGCCGTTCGACACTCATTGGGCACTCCTGTCGCCAAGTGAGAGACGGACTAGCAGACGCATGGGGCGTCTTTCAACACGTCTTGCCCTTTTCGCCGCGCCTCCGATCGGCTATCGGCCTGTATAACGAGTTTCATGGAACGGATTTGAGATGCTTCGAGGAATGCGGCTTGCCGGGCAGAGCCTGGTCGGAAAGATCATCGCGACGGTCCTTTTCGGATTTTTGATCCTCAGCTTCGCGGTCTGGGGCATCGGCGACATTTTCCGCACGACGCCTCCGAGCGTGGTGGCGCAGGTCGGCAAGACC
Organism: uncultured Alphaproteobacteria bacterium; assembly: GCA_963828985.1. Classification (GTDB taxonomy): domain Bacteria; phylum Pseudomonadota; class Alphaproteobacteria; order Rhizobiales; family Beijerinckiaceae; genus Microvirga. The sequence continues at coordinate 374,876 of CAWHGT010000002.1, read as the reverse complement.
TCGATCTCGGTCGATCAAATGCGGATTGCCTATACCAACGAGCTCCAGCGCCTCGGGCGCCAGTTCCGCACCGTCATTACCCCCGAGCAGGCGCGCACCTTCGGGCTTGATCAGCGCGTTCTTGCCACCCTCGTCAGGGACGCAGTGATGAGCGAGCAATCCAAGGCCATCGGCCTCGGCATCTCCGATCAGGCGGTGGCGCGTTCGATCATGGAAGACCCGAATTTCCGGGGCGCCGACGGTCAGTTCAGCCGTGCGCTGTTCGATCAGGCTCTCCGGAACGCTTCGCTGAACGAGCCGGGTTTCCTCCGCGAACAGCGGGGCGCCATAACGCGCATCCACCTGGCGGAGGCCATCGCGGGCGATCTGACCGTCCCGGTCGCGGCTCAGGACGCCTTTCATCGTTACGCCAACGAGCGCCGCGCGGCCGCCTACTTCGTGCTGACGCGCGAGATGGCCGGGGATATCCAGGCTCCTTCCAACGAGCAGCTGCAGAACTTCTACAATGAACGCAAGACATCGTTCCAAGCGCCTGAATATCGTGCGGTTTCGGTGCTGGCCGTGAACGCCGCCAGCCTCGCGAAGCCTGAGGCGATCACCGACGCGGATGCGCGCGCCGCCTACGAACTCGAGAAGGCAAAGTTCGGCACGCCTGAGCGCCGCACCATTCAGCAGATCACCTTCCCGACCCAAGCAGAAGCCGACGCGGCGGCAGCCAAGATCAAGGAAGGCGCGACCTTCGAGGCGATCGCTGCGGAACGGGCGGTTCCAGCCGGCGATCTCGAGCTCGGCACCTTCACCAAAGCCGAGATGCTGGACCAGGCGGTAGCAAGCGCGGCTTTCGCGCTTTCAAAGGACGCTGTCAGCGCCCCGATCGCCGGACGCTTCGGCCCCGTGATCGTCCGTGTCACCGATATCCAGCCTGAGGTGGTGCGGCCCTTCGAGGAGGTGGCGGCTCAGATCCGGACCGAGCTCGCGCAGTCGCGCGCCAAAGCCCAAATCGACAACGTGCATGACGCCATCGAGGATCAGCGCGCCAGCGCCCGCCCGCTGGCCGATATCGCGAAGGAAAAAGGCCTCGCCCTCCTGCAAATCCCCGCCACCGACAACGGGGGACGGGACAAGGCCGGCAACGTCATCGACCTGCCCGAACGCGAGGCGCTCCTACGGGCGATCTTCGCCAGTGATATCGGAGCCGACAACGAGCCGGTCCGCATCCCGAGCGGCGGCTACGTCTGGTATGACGTGACCGGGATCGATCCGGCGCGCGAAAAGACCCTCGACGAAATCCGCGACCAGGTGGCGAGCCTGTGGCGGGACGAACAGGTGGCCCAGCGTCTCTCCGAGAAGGCCCGCGCGATGACGGAACGTCTCGACAAGGGCGATTCAATCGAAGCGGTGGCAAAAGACGCGACCGCGACGGTCAAGAGCGCCGACGATCTCACGCGCAACGCGGCCAAGGACGATCTTTCGGCCGAGGCGGTGAACCGCATCTTCGCCGTGCCTGTCGCAAAGGCCGGGAACGTCGCCAACGGTACGGGCACCCGGGCGGTGTTCAAGGTCACCGCCGCAACCGTCCCGCCCTTCGCCACGACCACCCAGGAAGCAGCCCAAATCGCGACCCAGCTCAAGACCGGCATGGGCGACGACCTGATCAGCGAATATATCGCCCAAATCCGCCAGGATCTCGGCGTCACCATCAACCAGCAGGCGCTGAGGCAGGCGACCGGCAACAACGACCTATAGGGCCATGTCAACAGCGACGCCGGATTTCGACACCTTCGCTAAAGCCTATGCGGCGGGAGAGCCCGGCATCGTCCGGACTACGCTGGTCGGGGACCTGCTGACCCCTGTGGCGGCGTTCCTCAAACTGCGTCACGAGCGAAAGGGTCCGGCATTCCTGCTCGAATCCGTCGAGGGCGGCGCGGTTCGCGGAAGGTTCTCGATGATCGGCCTCGATCCGGATCTGATCTGGCGCTGTCAGGACGGGGCTGCCGCCATCGATCGTCATGCGTTAAGCCGGACCAACGCTTTCGAGGCGGATCATCGCGCCCCGCTCGACAGCCTTCGCGCGTTGATCAAGGAAAGCGCCCTGCCATTGGGCGACGAGCTTCCGCCCATGGCTGCGGGCCTGTTCGGTTATCTCGGCTACGACATGGTGCGCCAGATGGAGCGCCTTTCCGAGCCCAACGAAGACGTGCTCGAAGTCCCCGACGCGATCCTGATCCGTCCCACCGTGATGGTGGTGTTCGATGCGGTGAAGGACGAGATTTCGCTGATTACGCCCGTGCGGGTTCGGCCTGAGATCGCCCCGCGCGCCGCGTACGAGACCGCCCTTGCGCGCCTCGACGAAGTCACGACCGCGCTGGAACGTCCTCTGCCGCTCGATGCGCGGATCGATCCGCGCAGCATCGATTTCGAGCCGCCGATCTCGAACACGACGCCTCGCGAATTCGAGGAGATGGTGGCGACCGCTAAGGAATATATCCGCGCCGGCGACATCTTTCAGGTGGTGTTGTCGCAGCGTTTCGAATTGCCCTTCCCGCTTCCCGCCTTCGCGCTCTATCGCTCCTTACGCCGGATCAATCCCGCGCCGTTCCTGTGCTATCTCGACTTCGAGGATTTCCAGATCGTCTGTTCGTCGCCCGAGATCCTTGTCCGCGTTCGCGACAACAAGGTGACAATCAGGCCCATCGCCGGAACTCGCCCGCGTGGCGCCACGGCCGCGGAGGATCGCGCGCATGCGGATAGCCTGCTGGCCGACCAGAAGGAACGCGCCGAGCATCTGATGCTGCTCGACCTCGGGCGCAACGATGTGGGCCGGGTCGCCGAGATGGGCTCGGTGACGGTGACGGATTCGTTCTTCCTCGAATTCTACAGCCAGGTGATGCACATCGTGTCGAACGTCGAAGGCACGCTCGACGAGCGCTACGACGCGCTGCAGGCGCTGGTTGCCGGATTTCCGGCCGGAACGGTCTCCGGTGCGCCGAAGGTCCGGGCCATGGAGATCATCGACGATCTCGAAAAGCACAAGCGCGGCCCCTATGGCGGCTGCATCGGCTATTTCGGCGCCAACGGCGAGATGGATACCTGCATCGTCCTTCGCACCGCTTTGGTGAAGGATGGCCGCATGGCCGTGCAGGCCGGCGCCGGCATCGTGTACGATTCCGATCCCGCCTCCGAGCAGCAGGAATGCATCAACAAGGCCAAGGCGCTGTTCCGGGCCGCCGAGGACGCGGTGCGCTTCGCCAGCCGCGCGAGGTTTGGCCAGTGAGCCTCCCTCCGATGCCTCCCTTGACCGCGCTTCGCGCATACGCAAACGTCCTCACGCCATGACCCGCGTCCTTGTCATCGATAATTACGACAGCTTCACCTGGAACCTGGTGCATCTGCTCGGCCCGCTCGTGACCGACGTGCAGGTGGTCCGCAACGACGCGCTGACGACCGACGACGTTCTGGCCGACAGGCCAGACGCCATCGTGCTCTCGCCCGGGCCCTGCACCCCCAACGAGGCCGGAATCTGCCTCGATCTGGTACGCCGCGCCTCTCCGGAGATCCCGACTTTCGGCGTGTGCCTCGGCCTTCAGGCCATCGGGCAGGCCTTCGGCGGCACGGTCTCCCGCGCTCCCTTGCCGATGCACGGCAAGGTGTCGGAGGTCGAGCATCGGGGAGAGGCGGTGTTCCGCGGCATCAACGGGCCATTCAAAGCGACGCGCTATCATTCGCTGATCGTCGAACGGGAGAACTGCCCGACCGACCTCGCGGTGACGGCGCAGACCGGCGATGGCCTGATCATGGGCCTGTCGCACCGCTCCCTGCCGATCCACGGCGTGCAGTTCCACCCGGAAAGCATCCTGTCCGAGCACGGCGTCACGATCATGCGCAATTTCTTCGACCTGGCGGGAGCGTGGAATGCGAGTGCCCACGCCAAGCCGCAGCGCGCCAACGCGCCCTCATCAGCAAGCTAGAGTGCTCATGGAATCATTCAAATCGTACCTCGCCAAGGTCGCAACCGGCGCCTCGCTGACGCGCGAGGAAGCGCGTGCCGCTTTCGACGACATTCTGTCGGGCGAAGTCACCCCGGCGCAGAGCGGCGCATTCCTGATGGCGCTGCGGGTGCGCGGGGAAGCGCTGGACGAGATCGTCGGCGCGGTCTCGGCGATGCGCGGACGCATGCTGACGGTGAAGGCTCCAAAGGGCGCGATGGACATCGTGGGCACCGGCGGGGATCATTCCGGCAGCTACAACATCTCGACGCTGGCGGCGATCATTGTGGCGGCGACCGGCGTGAAGGTCGCAAAACACGGCAACCGCGCAGCTTCGTCGAAATCGGGCACGGCCGATGTTCTGGCGGCTTTGGGCCTCAGGCTCGGCTCGGACCCGGCGGGGTTGCAGCGCTGCCTCAACGAAGCCGGTCTCTGCTTCATGTTCGCCCAGACCCATCATGCGGCCATGCGCCATGTGGCGCCGGTTCGCGTCGAGGTCGGCACCCGCACCATCTTCAACCTGCTCGGACCGTTGTCGAACCCCGCCAACGTGACACGGCAACTTCTCGGCGTCTTTTCAGAGTTTTGGCTCGAACCGCTCACCCAAGTCCTGAAGGAGCTAGGCTCCGAGCGCGTGTGGGCGGTCTATGGATCGGACGGCCTCGACGAGATGACGACGACCGGCCCGACCCATGTGGCTGCATTGGAGGACGGCAAGATCCGCCGCTTCATCGTGACCCCGGAAGAGGTCGGTCTTCCGGTGGCGAAACTCGAGGATCTGCGGGGCGGCGATCCGGCCCATAACGCGGCGCAGCTTCGCGCGGTGCTCGACGGCGTGCGCATTCCCTATCGCGACATCGCGCTTCTGAACGCCGCTGCTTCGCTTGTCATTGCGGAGGAAGCGCGCGACCTTCGTGATGGTCTTGACCGGGCATCCCGGGCGCTCGATTCGGGCGCCGCGAGAGCGACGCTCGATCGCCTGGTCAAAGCCTCCAACGCCTGATCGGAGTCCTGTTGAAATGAGCGACGTTCTCGCCCGCATCGAAGCCTACAAGCGTCAGGAAATCGCCGCTGCGAAATCGGCGGTGCCGCAGGCCGAGATCGAACGTCGGGCCGAGACCGCCTCCCCGGCCCGTGGCTTTGCCGCCGCAATCGAAAAACATCTCACTGAGGGACGCCCTGCTTTGATCGCGGAGGTCAAAAAGGCGAGCCCGTCGAAGGGTCTCATCCGGGCCGATTTCGATCCGCCGTCGCTGGCGAAGGCCTACGCTGAGGGCGGTGCGACGTGCCTTTCCGTTCTTACGGATACGCCGTCGTTTCAGGGCCGGCCCGAATACCTTCAGCAGGCCCGCGAGGCCTCCGGCCTTCCGGTCTTGCGCAAGGATTTCATGTTCGAGCCCTATCAGGTGTTCGAGGCGCGCGCCTGGGGCGCGGATTGCATCCTGGTCATCATGGCGAGCGTGACCGATGCAGAGGCGCGTGCGCTGATCGACACGGCGCATGGGCTCGGCATGGACGCGCTGGTGGAGGTGCATGACCGCGCCGAACTCGACCGCGCGCTGCCGCTTGAACACCAGGCTCGTCGGCATCAACAACCGCAATCTGCGCACCTTCGAGGTGTCGCTTTCCGTCAGCGAGGAACTCGCGCCGCTGGTGCCGGAAGACCGCATCGTCGTGGGCGAAAGCGGCATTTTCACAATCGACGATGTCGCACGGCTGTCGCGGGTGAATATCCGCACCTTGCTCGTCGGCGAGAGCCTGATGCGGCAAGGCGATGTGGCGGCGGCCACCAGGCGGCTTCTGTTCGGCGAGGCCGCATGACTGCCCTGACGCATCTCGACGCCACAGGGGCCGCCAACATGGTTGACGTGTCCGACAAGGACGTCACCCACCGCCGGGCGATTGCCGAAGGATGCGTCGTGATGCAGCCCGAGACGCTGGCGCTGATCCGGCAGGGCGATGCCAAGAAGGGCGACGTGCTCGGCACCGCGCGGCTCGCCGGCATCATGGCGGCGAAGAAGACCCACGACCTCATTCCGCTGTGCCATCCGCTGCTGCTCTCGAAGGTGAACGTGGATTGCGTTCTCGACGACACCCTGCCGGGCGTACGCGTGACCGCCGACGTGAAGGTGTCGGGCCAGACCGGCGTCGAGATGGAAGCGCTGACCGCCGTTTCCGTCGCTTGCCTGACCATCTACGACATGGTGAAAGCCGCCGACCGCGCCATGCGCATCGAGAACATTCGCCTGCGCGAGAAAAGCGGCGGCCGCTCCGGGCATTACCAGCAGCCATGAGCCTGATCAGCGTCGAGGACGCGCTCGCGCAAGTGCTCGCCACCATCGGAGCGCCGCTCGCGGCTGAACGTGTCTCGCTCTCTGACGCCGCCGGGCGCGTGCTTGCCGAAGACATCGCGGCGCGCCGCGATCAACCGCCCTTCCCTGCCTCGGCCATGGACGGCTACGCGGTGCGATGCTCCGATGTGGCGCAAACCCCGACATCCCTGCGCATCATTGGCATCAGCGCGGCTGGTAATCGCTTCAAAGGCGCCATCGCTGCGGGCGAAGCCGTGCGGATCTTCACCGGAGCGCCGCTTCCGGAAGGTGCCGATAGCATCGTCATCCAGGAAAACGCCGATAGCCGCGACGGCACCGTGATCATCAACGAAACACCGGTGCCGGGCAGCACATCCGCCCGGCCGGCCTGGATTTCAAGGCCGGCGAAATCGGATTGCAGGCAGGCCGGATCATAGACGCGTCTGCCATCGCGCTCGCCGCCGCCATGGGACACGGCTCGCTGCCGGTGCGCCGGAAACCGCGGGTCGCGATCCTCGCCACCGGGGACGAGCTTGTGCTGCCGGGAGAGCACCCCGGCCCCGATCAAATCGCCGCGTCGAGCCTGCCGGCCCTGCTGGCACTGGTGGACAAGGCCGGCGCGGAGGCGATCGATCTCGGCATCGCCCGGGACACGCTCGAATCCCTCGACGACAGGATCGCTGCCGCGAAAGCGGCGCATGCGGACATCCTCGTGACGCTCGGAGGAGCTTCCGTCGGCGATCATGATCTCGTGCAGGAGGCGCTCAGCCGACAGGGCATGCAGCTCGGTTTCTGGCGCGTGGCCCTTCGTCCGGGAAAACCTTTGATGCATGGCAGGCTCGACGCCATGACGCTTCTGGGTCTGCCGGGCAATCCGGTCTCGTCCATCGTCTGCGCGATCCTGTTTCTGGTTCCGGCTATTCGCGCGCTTCAAGGTCACGCCGACCCGGGTCGCGATCCGACCGAACCCGCAATCCTCGGCGCGGATCTCCCGGCCAATGGCGACCGGCAGGATTACATGCGCGCGACGCTTTCAGCCGGCGACGCGGGTCCGGTCGCGACTGCTCACACGGTGCAGGATTCGTCCATGCTCGGCGTCCTCGCGCGGTCCGATGCGCTGCTTGTGCGAGCGCCTCACGCGCCTTCGCAAAAGGCCGGAGAAAGCTGCAGAATCATTCGTCTTCGGCACTTCTGCTGAGCGTAGCTCCCGAGCTTGGCGCTGGACTTGCGGAACACAGCAAGAACAGCTACCTTGTTCCTGCTTTGTTTCAGAATCGCTCCACGGGATGGAGCAGTAAAGGCCAGCCATGCTGACGCGAAAACAGCACGAACTGCTCCGCTTCATCCACGAACGCCTGCGCGAATCCGGCGTGCCGCCCTCGTTCGACGAGATGAAGGACGCGCTCGATCTCAAATCGAAATCCGGCATCCATCGCCTCATCACCGCACTTGAAGAACGGGGCTTCATTCGCCGCCTGCCGAACCGCGCCCGGGCGCTCGAGGTCATTCGCCTTCCCGAGACCGTCGGCGGAGCCGCCGGCCAGAAACGCTTCACGCCGAGCATTGTCGAAGGGGGGCTCGCCAACAAGGCAAAAACCGCGCCGCCACCGGCCGACGAGCGCAGCCGCGACATCTCGATTCCCGTCATGGGACGGATCGCTGCGGGTACGCCGATTTCGGCGATCCAGAACCGCAGCCATTCCATCACCCTCTCCAACGATTTCCTCAGCCAGGGCGAGCATTACGCGCTCGAAGTGCGCGGCGATTCCATGGTTGACGCGGGCATCCTCGAGGGCGATCTCGTGGTGATCCGCCGACAGGACAACGCCAATACGGGCGACATCATCGTGGCGCTCATCGACGAGGAGGAAGCAACCCTCAAACGCTTCCGTCGCCGAGGCTCGTCGATTGCGCTGGAGGCCGCCAACCAAGCCTACGAGACGCGGGTTCTCGGACCCGATCGGGTCAAGATCCAGGGCAAGCTCGTCAGTCTGGTGCGCCGCTACTGAAATCCTCGGACGTCGCGCCGTCGAGCGCGTCGCTGTCGGGATCGTCGGCTGGAATGTCCTGCTCGGGAACCGGTTTCGCGGGCTGCGCCGGAGCGGTTGCGGCGCTCGTTGGAGCCGTCGGCGAGGGGGTGCGGTCGGCGACATGCTCGTAACCCTTGCGAACGGAGCGCATTGCGATTCCCGCATCGGTTATCCTGAGCGTCGTCGCGCCACGCGCCATGAGCGCGTCCCGATCAAGGACGAGCCGTGCGGCGCAAGCGGTCGGAGCCTTCAGGCTCGAAATGACGATGTCGGCGCGGCGGCAATCCTCCTCGAAGGCCGAGGATTTTTGCACGAACGCGACGTGTGGCGCCGTTGCGGCGTCTCGACCACGCAGCCTTCCGGATCGCAGCGCGCGCCCTCCTTCGTGCCGGCAGACCGCTGCGGCGTCCCGCCCATCGCCATCGGCTCGCAACCATTGCTCGACGACGAACCCCGAAGTCTTTCCGACGAGGGTCAGCCGACCGGATGCGTTGCGGATGGCGGCGCCCTGCCCGGCCCGGTCGATGTAGATGTCCGAACGCGTCGGAGCCGCGGCGAAAGCGAGCCCGGCGATTGCCGGCGCGAGCGCCAGCCATCGCAGCGACGACGCGGCGATCGACGCAAACAGAAGCGCGACGCTCAGGAGCGCCAGCGCGCCCAAGCCCAGAGCCGGGATCACCACCGTCGATCCACCAAAGGCACCGACCCAGGCGGAGACGTCGAGCACCTGCGATACGGCCACGCCCATCATCTGCCAGACGGGACGGTCGAGGCCGAACGGATAGGCAAGGACGCCGAGGACCGCCGACGGCATCACCACCAGCGACACCAGCGGCAGCGCCAGCGCGTTGCCCACGAGGCCATAAGGATTGAGGGTCTGGAAATGGTAGGCGGCGAAAGGCGCGGTGGCGACGCTCGCGACCATCGTGGTCGTCACCAGCCCGACCGCGTGCCCGCCGGCCCACCGCAGCGCCGCCTCAACGCGGCTGTCCGTGCGACCGGAAACACCGCCCCGTTGCAGCGCCGGCACGAAAGCCGCAAGCGCCGCGACGGCGCCGAACGACATCTGGAAACTCGGTCCGAGCAGCGCCTCCGGTTCGCGCGCCAGCACCACGATGGCGGCGATGGTGAGATTGCGCACGCTCAAGGCCGGACGGTCGACCAGCACCGCGCCGAACATCACCAGCGTCATGATGAGCGAGCGGATCGTCGCCACGTCCGAGCCTGAAAAGACGCAATAGCCGGTCGCGCCGACCATCGCGATGACCGCGGCGATCTTCTTCACCGGCCAGAACAGGGCGAGCGCGGGCGCAAGGCTCAGGATTGCGCGCGCGAGCCAGAAGAACGTCCCGGCGGCGAGCACCATGTGCAAGCCCCGAGATCGACACGATGTGGTAGATGCCCGCGGCTCGGAGCACGTCGTTGGTCGGTTCGGGAATGAGGCCGCGCTTGCCGGTGACGAGCGACGCGCCGACACCGCCGGCCGCGCCGCCGATGGCGGAAGCGATGCGCCGCGTGAGAACGTTGCGCGCCTCGTCGACGGCCGCCGCGATGCGGAGCGTCAGGGGTGCCGCAACCGGTGGGTCGAGCGTCGTCACGCGCCCGAGAACGGAGCCCACCGCGCCGATGCCGCGGTAATACGCGTCACGTCCGAAGTCGTAGCCGCCGGGCCAGGCCGGCTGGGGCGGCGGCAGAAGGCGGGTTCGGGCGCTGATGAATTGCCCGGCCACGAAGCCTTCGCCACGCCGGACGGTCACGCGGACCAGACGCGGGCGGGTCGCCGCGCCAACACCTTGCAGGTCCGCGACCCGCACCAGGAGGCGCTTGCCGTCCGGCCGGTCCTCCACCGTCTCGATAAAGCCCGTCATGGTCGCGATGACGATGCGACCGAGCACGGGCGCCTCAACCATCGCGCGTGCGAAGACTCCCGGCGGCAAATCCGGCGAACACCATCGCGAGCCCGACGACACATCGCCAGAACCGCCAGCCTGCTCCGGAACGCGATTGCAAGGCCGCCGAACAAGGCCGCTGCCGGCGAGGGGCGCCCACAAGGCCGGGTTCGCCTCGGCCTGGAAGAACAGCAGGATGCCGGCACCGAAGCACACCGCGAGCCAGGGAAACAGCCGCCGCTGCTCGACTTCCCGCGCCAACCCGCGCGACAGCCAGCCGTGCCAATCCACCAGACTGATGTCGAAGGTCGGTTGCAAACCGGCGCGGCCATGCGAGAGCCTGCGCGACGCTGCGGCCCCTGCGTCCATTCTGGCGATTGTCGGCGGGCTGCATCGGTTCGGCTTAACGTCCGGCGGGTTTACATGGTAGACGACGGCACGCATCGGCGAACCCTTCATACGGAGGTCGCGTCCGATCGCGTTCTGTTCTCAAGTTCTCTCCACCAAGGTCTTCTGCCGATGAGCGTCATTACCCGCTTCGCCCCGTCCCCCACCGGCTTCCTGCATATCGGCGGCGCGCGCACGGCCCTGTTCAACTGGCTTTATGCCAAGCGGCATGGCGGGCAGATGCTGCTGCGGATCGAAGACACGGATCGGGAACGCTCGACCGAACCCGCCATCAAGGCGATCCTCGAGGGCCTGACGCTGGCTCGGCCTCGATTGGGACGGCGACGTGGTCTACCAATTCGCCCGCGCGGCCCGCCACAAGGAGGTGGCCGAGTCGCTGCTGGCCAGCGGCCGCGCCTATTATTGCTATGCGAGCCAGGAAGAGCTCGAGGCCATGCGCGCCGAGGCCCGCCGGGAAGGCAAACCTTTGCGCTACGACGGCCGCTGGCGCGACCGCGACCCGTCCGAGGCGCCGTCCGGCGTCAAGCCGGTCATTCGCCTGCGCGCGCCTCAGGAAGGCGAGACGGTGGTCGAGGATGCGGTGCAGGGCCGCGTCGTCTGGCAGAACAAGGATCTGGACGATCTCGTGCTGCTGCGTTCGGACGGCACGCCCACCTATATGCTGGCCGTGGTGGTGGACGATCACGACATGAACATCACCCACATCATCCGCGGCGACGATCACCTCACCAACGGGGCCCGGCAGACGCAGATCTATCAGGCGCTCGACTGGCAGGTGCCGAGCATGTCCCACATTCCGCTCATCCACGGCCCCGACGGCTCCAAGCTGTCGAAGCGCCACGGCGCGCTCGGTGTCGAAGCCTACCGCAGCATGGGCTACCTGCCGGTCGCGTTGCGCAACTATCTGGTGCGCCTCGGCTGGAGCCACGGCGACCAGGAATTCTTCACCACCGACGAGATGATCGCGGCCTTCGATCTCTCCAGCATCGGCCGCTCGCCGGCGCGCTTCGATTTCGTCAAGCTCGAAAACATCAACGGCCATTACATGCGCCAGACGGGCGACGAGGAATTGGTGGCGGCGATCGAGGGATTGCTTGCCCGAGATCGGCGCTGAGCGCGGCCTGGGCGACACCTTCACCCCTGCTTTGCGTGCAAAGCTCGTCGCCGCCATGCCGGGCCTGAAGGAGCGTGCCAAGAACCTCGTCGAACTCCTCGACAGCGCCTATTACCTCTATGCCCAGCGCCCGCTGACGCTCGACGAGAAGGCGGCCGGCCCTGCTGGCAGACGGCCGCGCGCGGCTCGCCGGAATTGTCGAGAAACTCGAAGCGGTTTCCGACTGGAACCCTGCCGGCGTCGAGGCTGTGGTGCGCGAGCACGCGGAAGCGCTGGGGGTCAAACTCGGCCAGGTGGCCCAGCCGCTGCGGGCGGCGCTGACCGGCCGCGCAACCTCGCCGGGCCTGTTCGACGTGATGGCCGTGCTGGGACGCGACGAAACCTTGTCACGGCTACGCGATCAATTGAGCGGTGCGTCGGCTGCATAGCGCCGCGCATCGCCCTTTGGAACGCTTGCCCCCTCCATACGGATAAGCTACCCAAACGACGAATATTGACCGACCGGCGAACCTCTACGCGGCACGGAGACACCTTCTCCAATTCCGTGACCGCACTAGGTACTCCCCGGCCTCCAGTTGAAAGGGCGAAGACGCATGAGCGCGAACGACGCAACTCTGAATTTCGAGGACAAGAACGTCGAGCTGGCGGTGAAAACCGGCTCTATCGGTCCGAGCGTCCTCGACATCTCGAAGCTCTACGCCCAGACCGGTACGTTCACGTACGATCCGGGCTTCACCTCGACCGCGAGCTGCGAGTCGAAGATCACCTATATCGACGGCGACAAGGGTGTGCTGCTGTATCGGGGCTATCCGATCGAGCAGCTCGCCGAGCACGGCGATTTCCTCGAGACCTGCTACCTGCTCCTCTACGGCGAGTTGCCGACCGCGGCCCAGAAGGCCGATTTCGATTACCGCGTCACGCGCCACACCATGGTGCATGACCAGATGAACCGCTTCTTCCAGGGCTTCCGCCGCGACGCCCATCCGATGGCCATCATGGTGGCGTCGGTCGGCGCGTTGTCGGCCTTCTATCACGACTCGACCGACATCTCGGATCCGCAGCAGCGCATGATCGCCTCCATGCGCATGATCGCCAAGATGCCGACGCTTGCTGCGATGGCGTACAAGTATTCGGTCGGCCAGCCCTTCGTGTATCCGCAGAACGATCTCGACTACACGTCGAACTTCCTGCGCATGTGCTTCGCGGTGCCGTGCGAGGAATACAAGGTCAACCCGGTGCTCTCGCGGGCGCTCGACCGGATCTTCATCCTCCATGCCGATCACGAGCAGAACGCCTCGACGTCGACCGTGCGCCTTGCCGGCTCGTCGGGCGCCAACCCATTCGCCTGCATCGCCGCCGGCATCGCCTGCCTGTGGGGCCCGGCCCATGGCGGCGCCAACGAGGCGGCGTTGAAGATGCTGGAAGAGATCGGCACCCCCGATCGCATTCCGCACTATCATCGCCAAGGCCAAGGACAAGAACGACCCGTTCCGCCTGATGGGCTTCGGTCACCGGGTCTACAAGAACTACGACCCGCGCGCCCGCATCATGCAGAAGACCACGCACGAGGTCCTGAACGAACTCGGCGTCAAGGACGATCCGCTGCTGGACGTTGCGATCGAACTCGAGCAGATCGCCCTCAAGGACGATTACTTCCTCGAGAAGAAGCTCTATCCGAACATCGATTTCTATTCGGGCATCACCCTGAAGGCGATGGGCTTCCCGACCTCGATGTTCACCGTGCTGTTCGCGCTTGCGCGCACGGTCGGCTGGATCGCCCAGTGGAGCGAAATGATCGAAGACCCGTCCCAGCGCATCGGCCGCCCGCGCCAGCTCTATGTGGGCTCGCCCGCCGCGGGACTACGCGACGGTGGCGTCGCGGGGGTAAATGCGACGTCGTCATTCCGGGTCCGCGAAAGCGGAGCCCGGAACCCAGACGCGCTGACGATACCCGGAGACCCCTGAACCGTTGTGTTTATGGGTTCGGGGCGCTCGCTTCGCTTGCCCGGGAATGACCACGAAGGGTTTCAAAGACGACCCGCGCCGCCCGTTCGCTCGGCATCTCGTCGCCGATCCGCATCAGGCCGTCGAGCGTCGCGAACGCCTCCTCCTGGCGGCGCCGCTCGGGTGTGTCCGACAAGGAGCGGCAGCAGCGCTTCGGCGAGTTTGTCCGGCGTGCAATCCCATTGGATGAATTCCGGGAATGACGTTCTCGCCGAGCACAAGGTTGGTGAGCACGATCGAATGCGCCTTGATGAGGTATTTCAGGATCTCTTCGATCTTCGAGACGCGGTAGGCGACGATCATCGGCACGCCGGAGAGGCCGAGTTCCAGCGTCACGGTGCCGGAGGCGGCGAGCGCTGCGTCGGCCGTGCGGAACGCCGCCCATTTGGCCGCCTCGCCCTTTACGATCGTCGGTATCACGCTCCAGCTCTTCGCCCGCTGCGCGATCTCATCGGCCAGTGCGAGACTGCCGGAATCGTAACGTCGAAAGGCCGTGGCTGGACGTGCGGCGCAGGATGTCCAGCGCTTGCGCCGAACGGCTCCATGAGCCGGCTGACCTCGGAGCGACGGCTGCCGGGCAGCACGAGAGCTGGCAGCGGGCTCCCATGCGCGCTCCGCGCTCGCCGGCGGCCGGCCTGATCTCGGAGAGGCGCTCGATCAGCGGATGACCCACATAGGTGGTCGGCGGCCCGCCGAGGCGCCGGTGCGCCGTCGGGCTCGAACGGCAGCAGCGCCAGCAGATGATCGACGTAGGCGCGCATCTTAGCGCCCTTCCCGGTCGCCACGCCCAGACCGAGGGAGATGACGTAATCGACGATGGGAATCTGGGGTGCGCGCTTGGCGAACGCCCTTTGCGACGCGATGGGTGAAATCGGGGCTGTCGATGATGATGAGGATGTCGGGATTGGCCGCCACGACCGCTTTCGACGGTCTGCCGAATTCGATGAAGAATCGTCGGCAAGCGATTGATAACGGCCGAGAAACCCATGACGGCGATATCTTCGAGGCGGAACAGGCTCGCCAGTCCTTCCTGCGCCATCGCATGGCCGCCGACGCCGCCGAAACCGCAAGCGCTCCGCGCCGTTCTGCGCCTTGAGCGCCCGCATCAGCTTGGCCCCGAGCTGATCGCCGGATTCTTCGCCCGCCACGATCCAGATCGTCAGAGGGCCGTCACGATCCATGGGAATGGTCCATCCATGGCAATTCCACCGCGACCAGAAACAGGCCGAGGCGATCGGCGAGCGCGAGGGTCTTGTCCTGGTCGAGGACCAGCGTGGAGCCGGCGCCCACGGCGATGCCGGACAATCCCGGCGCGGGCCGCCTCGGTTACGGTTCGCGGCCCGATCGCCGGCATGTCGACCCGCAGATCCTGCCCGCTCTTCGCCGCCTTGATCAGGACACCGCCGTCGCGACGCTTGCGGAAGCCGAGCAGGGATCGGCGCATCGCCGCGACCCTGCCGAGCATCCGGTCCGTACCTTCCGGTCCTTCCACCGCCAGCACATGCTCGCGCGCCACGATGGTGGCCTGTCCGATGTCGAAAGCCGAAAGCGAGCGCAGAAGATCGAGACCGACCGAAATGGCCCGGGCATCCTCTTCGTTCGGTGCGTGTATTCCGGTCAGCGAAGGCGGCGCCACGAGGTCGGGCGCGAGTTCATGCGCGCCCACGACCTTGTAGCCGCGCTCCTCCAGCAGCATCACGGCGCCGCGCAGCACCTGATCGTCGCCTCGTGGCGATGACCTCACGCACTTCCTGCCGGTTGCGCAGCAGCGAATACGCGCCGACCAACGCGGAGAAACCGGGACGCCGAACCGCGCCCACCAAGGCGACGGCGCGAGGCTGCCATTCCTCGAGCCGGCGCATGATCGTTTTCAGGTCGAGGAGATCGACATTGGCATCGGCACGCCGGCGCAGCTCCGCCGAGACGAAACCGCGAAACGCCAGAACCCGGCAATCCTGGCCGGTTCGCTCCAGATGGTGAACGAGCCGGATCGGCAACTGGCCGGACCCGGCCAGGATCGCCACCGGCCCGGTCTTCGCGCCGCTTGGCTCTGACATCAATTGGCGGCGACAGGATCCCGCGGCGTGCAGATCGCCCGGTCCTTGCCCTCGCGAATGAAATCGAGGATCTCGTGGATGAACGGATGGGTATCGAATTCGCCCGCCACGTCCTCGACCCGCTCCGGCGAGCGTGCCTTCATCGGCAAAGAGCAGGCGATAGGCCCGGCGGATCTCGTGGATCTGCTCTCGGGTGAAGCCGCGACGGCGCAACCCGATGATGTTGAGGCCGGCCAGATGGGCCCGGTTGCCCATGGCCATGCCGTAGGGAATGAGGTCGTTCTCAAGTCCGGTCAGGCCGCCGACGAAGGCGTGCGAGCCGACGCGTGCGAACTGGATGACGGCAGCGCCGCCGCCGAAGATCACGAAATCTCCCACCGTCACATGACCCGCCAGCATCACGTTGTTCGACAGGATCACGTCGTTGCCGACCTTGGTGTCGTGGCCCACGTGAGAATTGGCGAGAAACGCGCAGCGGTCGCCGATCACGGTCTTCAGGCCGCCGCCCTCGGTGCCCGGATTCATGGTGACGCCCTCGCGCAGGGTGCAATCGGACCCGATGGTGAGAGTTGACGGCTCGCCGCGATATTTCAGGTCCTGGGGAATATGCCCGATGGAGGCGAACGGGAAGATCCGCGTGCGAGCGCCGATCGTCGTCTGTCCGGCCACCGCCACGTGGCTGACGAGTTCGCAACCTTCGCCGAGCTCGACCTCGGGGCCGACCATGCAGAACGGACCGATCTTCGCGCCCGCGCCGATTTTCGCGCCGTCTTCGACAATGGCGGTCTTGTGAATGAAGGTTTCCATCAATCCATTACCAGCATGGCGCTGACCTCGGCCTCGCAGACCAGCACGCCATCGACCCTGGCCTCGCCTTTGTACCACCACATGTTGCGGCGGTTGTTCAGCTTCTTCATGTGATACTCGACCCGATCGCCGGGCTCGACAGGCTTCCTGAACTTCACCTTGTCGATCGTCATGAAGAAGACCTGCTTGGGCTTCGCCTGCTCGGCAATTTTCGACGCGACGCAGATCGCGCCGGCCGTCTGCGCCATCCCCTCGATCAGGTAGATGCCGGGGAAAATCGGCCGGGAGGGAAAGTGGCCGGTGAATTGCGGCTCGTTATAGGTGACGTTCTTGATGCCGATGCAGGACCTGTCGCTGTCGATCTCGATGATCTTGTCGACCAGGAGAAACGGATAGCGATGCGGCAGCAGCTCTAGGATCTGCAGAATATCGGCGGTCTGAAGCGTGCTCGGCGCCTCGCTCATGAAATCGGTCTCCGGATAGTGCAGTCTGTCTTCAGGAGTCCGAAGACACGTCGTCAGAGTTGGCGGAATCGCCGGAATCGGATTTTGACGCAAGTTTTTTCAGCGCATTGATCTCGCGGAACCACTCCCGCATGGGCCGGGCGGGAATGCCGCCCCAGCGGGCACCGGCCGGAACATCGCCGTTGACGCCGCTGGTGGCGGCGATCTGAGCGCCTGCGCCGATCCGAAGATGCCCGTTGACCGCAACCTGCCCGCCGATCGCGGCGAAATCCTCGACCGTTGTCGAACCCGCGATGCCGACCTGGGCGACGATCACGCAATGGCGGCCGATGACCACGTTGTGGGCGATCTGCACCAGATTGTCGATCTTGGTGCCCTCGCCGATCACCGTGTCGCGGCTGGCGCCGCGATCGATCGTGCTGTTGGCGCCGATCTCGACGTCGTCCTGGATGATGACGCGGCCGATCTGCGGAACCTTGAGGTGACCTTTCGGACCCATGGCGAAACCGAAACCATCCTGCCCGATGCGCACGCCCGGATGCAGGATCACGCGGTTGCCCAGAAACGCATGGG
The DNA here is from genome assembly GCA_963828985.1 of uncultured Alphaproteobacteria bacterium. GTDB lineage: Bacteria > Pseudomonadota > Alphaproteobacteria > Rhizobiales > Beijerinckiaceae > Microvirga. Next base: position 357,232 of record CAWHGT010000002.1, on the reverse strand, counting down.
AGACCGTGACGGTGGCGCCGATCGAGCAATCGCGACCGATCTTCACCTTGGGGCCGATCACCGCGTGGGCTCCCACCAGGGTGCCCGCGCCGATTTCGGCGTCCGGTCCGATGACCGCCCCCGGATCGACCTTCACGCCATGCTCGAGGCGCGCAGTCGGGTGGACGAACGATCCGGGCGAAGTTCCGGTCGAGGCGAAGGAGGTTTCGGGCCGCATGGCGGAGGGAAACAGCAGCGCGAGAACCTGCGCAAAGACGCGATAGGCCTGCGGCGTGACGAGCGCGAGGCTGCCTGCCGGAACTTTCGCGGCATAGCGCGGCGTGACCAGGATAGCGCCTGCGCGAGTCGCCTGAAGCGCCTTTCCGTAAGCCGAATTGTCCATATAGGCCAGATCGTTCGGCCCTGCGGTCTCAAGAGGAGCAACGCCTTTGATCGACGATGTCGCGTCGACGCCCGCGGGAAGCGCCGCCTGCGCCATTTCGGCGACCTGACCGAACGGTAAGGGTGCGGGCTTGCGGGAAGAAATTTGTGTCAGTCATGAATAAAAAGCGAGGGCGCCGCTGGGGCGCCCTCTCCATTCTGAGTGGTTTCGGATCCCGGGAAACCGGCGGCTTTGAGCCACGATCTCCCAACTCCAAAGGCAAGCGCGAACCGGGTGGTCCCGCTCCGCATCATCCTTAGAAGCGCGATCCACCGGAGAAGCGGAACGCCTGTGTCTGGTCGCCGCCGACCCGGATACCAGCCGGCGTCATGACGCCTTCATCCTTGGTCAGGGCGAACGCGTAGTCGAAGCGGATCGGACCGAGCGGTGACGTCCACAGGATCGAGGCGCCGACCGCTGAGCGGATCGTCTTGCTGTCGCGCACCAGGATGCATTCCTGCGCGACGATGTCCGACCGCGTGCAGCCCGTCGGTGCAAAGCCGTCGATGATGCCGTTGCCGTTGGTGTCGAACTGGGTCGGGCCCTTATAGCCGAACAGCGTACCGGCATCTGCGAAGATCGCGCCCTTCAGGCCGAGTTCCCGCGGCAATTCCGGGGATCGGGAACTGAACTTCGAGCGATCCACCGAAATAGGTCGTGCCGCCGATTGCGTTGGCGTTCACGTCGTAGCTCGAAATGTCGCGCGGGCCGATGCCGTTGGTGGCGAAGCCGCGAACGAGCGATGGGCCGAGGAAGAACTGGTCGACGATGCGAAGGTCGCCGCCACTGCCGACCGTTCCCTTGTCGCCCCCATCGAAGCCCGAAGATCTGACCGCCCTGGATGCGGGCGATACCGATGATATCCTCCCACAGCTCGCGGTAGTAACGAGCGTCGCCGGTCGCGCGGAAGTAATGAGAATCGCCGCCGAGACCTGCGAAATCCGTCTTGCCTTCGGCATAGAAACCGTTGCGCGGGTCCTTCGTGCTGTCGAGCGTGTTGTAGTTGAAGGTCAGGCCCGCAAGCGAAGTAATTGTCCGGCCCTGCGATTCCTTGATGGCGAGCGACGCTTCGCCGTTGCTTTCGCAGAACAGGCGGTTCGGCGTGCCGTCGGGGTTCAGCACCGTATAGCCGGGGAGCGGAATCGAGCAGTCGTTATAGGGCTGCTTGTAATCGTTCGGGATCTGGAGATCCTGCTGATACAGCGAGTAACGCAGGGTCAGGGTGAATTCTTCGGTGAACGGCAAACCGAGGCGAAGCTGACCGCCGGTCATCCGGTTCTCGTAGCGGGCGTACTTCGTCTGGTCGCTGAATTTCGAGAACAGATCGATACCGGCCGCCATGCGGTAGCCGAGGAAGTACGGTTCGGTGAACGAGAAATCGACGCCGTTGGAGCGCTGGCCGAGCTGGCCGGCGACGCGCACGAACTGGCCACGGCCGAGGAAGTTCGAACTCGCTGACCGAGACTTCGCCGATGAAACCGTCGGACGTCGAGTAACCGCCCGAGACCGAGAATGCACCGGTCGATTGATCCTCCACGTCCACGTTGAGCACCACGCGATCGGGCGCGGAACCCGGCTCGTTGGAGATGCGGACCGTCTTGAAATAGCCGAGATTGTTGAGGCGGCGCTCGGCGCGATCGACGAGCACGCGGTTGTAGGGGTCCCCTTCGCCGAGATCGAATTCGCGGCGGATGACGTAATCGCGGGTGCGGGAGTTGCCGCGCACGTTGATCCGCTCGACATAGACGCGCGGTCCGTCCTCGACCACGTAGCCGAGGTTGATGGTCTGGGTCGCGGGATCGCGCGTGCCGACCGGACGGACCTGGGCGAACGCGTGGCCTTTGCGGGCCGCATCGACGGTCACGTCCTGCAAGGACTTCTGAACCGCGTCCGCGTTGTAGACGGAGCCGGCCGTGGTCGAGATGTTGCGGCGAACCACGTCCTCGCCGAGTTCCGGAATGCGCGATTCGACGTTCACGGCGCCAACGCGATATTGCGGGCCTTCTTCCACAGCGACCGTGACGATGTAGCCGCCCGCGTTAGGATCGAACTGCACATCGCTGGAAACAATGCGGAAATCGGCGTAGCCGTTCTTCAGGTAATAACGGCGGATGAGCTCCAGATCGGCGGTGATCCGGTTCGGATCGTAGACGTCCGTGCTCTTGAGGAAGCTCAGAAGGTTGGACTCGGTCGTTGCCATGACGCCGCGAAGGCGGCTCGCCGAAACCTGGTTGTTGCCGACGAAGCGAATCTCTTTGACGCCCGTCTTGTCGCCTTCGTTGATGCTGTAGACCACGTCCGCGTAGCCATTCGGCAGGTCGACGACGCGCGGCGTGACGCTCGCGAGGCCGCGGCCCTGGCGGCGATAGACTTCGAGGATGTGCTGAACGTCCGCATCCACCGTGGCCTGATTGTAGGGACGCCGAGCCTGCGTCTCGAGAACCGGCTCGATCGTCGCCCTTCTCGACGCGCTTGTTGCCTTCGATCACAACGCGATTGACGATCGGCCCTTGTGAAGCGGCCGCCCTGCGGTTGCCCTGGGCCGTCTGCTGCGCGAAAGCCGTCTCTGCGGCAGTCACTCCTGCTATCATCGCGCTGATGGCGACAATGGCGGTGGTGGCCGGCTTTTTCCGGCGTTTCGTGGTCGTCGACATCATCAACTGGCCCGTCTCTTTGTATTTGCCTAGCGGGGCGCCCGCCAGATTGGCTATAAAAGGCGCCAACCCTATCGGTGAGGTCCGCTTGTACAAACTTTCGCCGTCATTGCAAACGGCGGATTACTCAACACAGTAGCAATTCTAACGGGCGTTGCGTCTGTGTCACGTACCTCTCGCCATAAAACTCGCACCAAGGTGAACGAGATCATTCCAAGTGGCGAAAAGCATGAGCATCGCCACCAGCGCAAAGCCGATCCGGAAGCCGATTTCCTGGGCTTTTTCGCTCAAAGGACGGCCTCGAAGAGCCTCCACCGCGTAGAAAAGCAGGTGGCCGCCGTCGAGCAACGGAATGGGAAAAAGGTTAATGAGACCGATCGAAACGGACATGAATCCGATCAATCCGACGAGGCTGTAGATCCCGCCCACATCGAATGCCGTACCGGAAGCTCGAGCAATCCCGATGGGTCCCGAGAGCTGATCGGCGGATTCCTTGCCCACGACGAGTCGCCGAAGGAAGTTCATGGTCCGGTCAACGAGGTTCCACGTCTCGACCGCACCGGCCTTCAGGGCGCCCAAGGGGGTGTAGGACAGGCGCTTGACCGCCGCGGGATCACGGGAAGCCTCGACCCCCAGGAGGCCGATGCGCTGCTTTCCGAACGGCGTGGTGCGCTCGGTGAAGTTCGGCGTCGCCGTCAGAGCCACTGTCTGTCCCGAGCGCTCGATCTTGAACGCCAGCGGCTCGCCGGCGCTGGAACTCACCAGAAGCTGCATGTCGGCGAAAGTCTCGATGCGCCGGCCATCGATCTCCAGGATCAGGTCTTTGGGCAGGAACCCGGCCTTCTCGGCGGCGCTCCCGGGCTGGACCGCCTCGATCCGCGGTTCGATGACCTGGCGCCCGCTGAAATAGTTGAAACCCGCGAAGATCGCGATGGCGAGGATGAAATTGGCGATGGGTCCCGCCGCCACGATGGCGGCCCGCTTCGCGACGCTTTGGTGGGGGAAACTGACGGCCCGCTCCGCTTCCGTCATCTGCGGAAGCTGGTTCTGGTCCGGCACGCTGGCGGCATTCAGGTCGCCGACGAACTTGACGTAGCCGCCAAGTGGAATCGCCGACAATTTCCAGCGCGTACCGTGGCGGTCAGTCCGGCCGAACAGCTCCTTGCCGAAGCCGATCGAGAAGGCCGTCACCCCGACACCGCAGAGGCGACCGACCCAGAAATGGCCGAACTCGTGGATGAACACCACAACGCTCAGCACAACCACAAATGAGACGAGCGTGAGCACAACCGAACCTGTCGCACCGGACAAAGCCGCAAGCCATTCCATAATCACTACCTTTTACGTCCCGAAGGGCGCACCTAATCAAGCCGACAGCAGCTGTCTTGCCGAACCCCGAGCTTCCATATCTAAGGTTACCGCATCCGTAACGGTAGCAGGCGCCGGCAGGGAACGCCCGCCAAATCTTGAACAAACCCGCTCAACCGTCTCTGATATGGCGTAAAAATTTATTCTGCCCGCCGTGAAGGCCGCCACCGCGATCTCGTTTGCGGCGTTCAGAACCGTGGGCATCGCGCCACCGGCCCGCAGCGCGGCTTTTGCCAGCGACAGACAGGGAAACCGAGTTTCGTCCGCATCTTCAAACGTTAACCGCCCAATCGCGGCAAGATCGAGACGAGGCAGGTCCATCCGGAGGCGCTCGTGGTGACGCAGGGCGTTGGCAATCGGCACTTTCATGTCCGGCAAAGCCAGACCCGCCGTGAGCGCTCCGTCGCGCCATTGCACGAGCCCGTGGAAGATCGCTTCCGGATGCACCACCACGCCCAGGCGATCCGGCTCGAGATCGAAGAGGTGATGGGCCTCGATTAACTCGAGCCCTTTGTTCATGAGGGTTGCCGAATCGATGTTGATCTTGGATCCCATGGACCAGACGGGGTGAGCCGAGGCCTCGGCAGCACTCGCACCGGCGATCCTGTCGCGTGTCCAGGTGCGAAACGGCCCGCCGCTTGCGGTGATGATCGCCTTCTCGACGTCCTCGTTGCGCCCCGCTGTCAGGGCCTGGTCCAAGGCATTGTGCTCGGAATCGACCGGCATGATGGTGACGCCAAGGCGGCGCGCCTCGCGCATGAAGGCGGCCCCCGCGCAGACTAGGCTTTCCTTGTTGGCGAGCGCGAGCGTCCGGCCGGGTCTCAGGGCGGCGGCGGTAGGCTCCAGCCCTGCGGTACCACTGATGGCCGCCAGCACGATCTCGGCCTCCCGGTCCACCGCTTCGAGGACGGCAGTGCGCCCTGCCCCGCTGGCGATGCTAGAGCCGGATAATGCCGCCTTGAGGTCCGCTCCGGCGCTCTCGTCCGCCAAGGCGGCGAATTGTGCGCCGAGCCGGCGCGCCACGTCTGCCAGCGCCTGCGCGTCATGCCCGCCGACGACGGATACCACCTGAAATTCCGGCTTGTGTCGCAGCACCACGTCAACCGTCGAGCGACCCACAGAGCCCGTCGCACCAAGGATCGTGAGGGTCCGCGCCATCGGACGATCAGCCTGCGATCCAGGTCAGGAAAAGCACGATGCCGAGGATCAGCGAAACCGCCCAGAAACCATCGAGGCGATCCATCACGCCGCCGTGGCCGGGGATCAGTTGGCTCGAATCCTTGACGTCGCAGTGGCGCTTGAGGGCGGATTCGCCGAGATCTCCCAATTGGCTCGCGATCGAGGCGACGATGGACAGCATGACGGTGTTGCGCAGGCTGAACGACGGCATCCAATGTACGCGCTGCGCAATCCACGCCACCAGAAAGCCTGCGATCGCCGCGGCAATCACGCCGCCGATAAATCCCGACCAGGTCTTCTTCGGGCTGACCCTCGGCCAAAGCTTCGGTCCACCGAATGTTCTGCCGGTGAAATAGCCCGCGATGTCGGTCGCCCAGACGACGGCGAACATCCATAGGAGGCCGACGAGGCCCAGATTCGGATGCGCCCGCACGAGCGGCGGCACCAGAACGATGACGAGCCCGTAAAGAAAGCCGGATGCGGCCCATAGCTTGTCGCCGGGGGTCCGCCCCAGGACGATCGCTGCCGCGAGCGCGATGGCAGTCAGCCCGGCAAAGGCCGCGAAACCGGCGCCGACCAGCAGCAGTATGGTGGCCGCGACGAGGCCCACGGCGAAAGCACCCTTGACGGGCCGGGCGGGCGCAACCCGCGTCATGGTCGTCCACTCGACCATCATTGCGATGCCCGCGGCGAGCCAGAACAGCGCGAACGCCCAGCCGCCGACGATCGCCGTAACCAGAGCAATCGTCACCAGCACGATTGCCGACAGGACGCGCTTTTTCAGTTCGGACGAGGCGGCAGCTTGCGGCAGGGAGCCGTTTCCAGCGGCCATGCTCAGCCGGCCCTGGCGCTGAGGCCGCCGAAGCGGCGCTCGCGCCGGCAATATTCGTCGATGGCCGCCCGGAACGTGGCGTCGTCGAAATCGGGCCAGAATTCCGGAATGAAGACAAATTCCGAATAGGCCGTCTGCCAGGTGAGAAAATTAGAGACCCGCTGCTCACCCGAAGTGCGGATGACGAGGTCCGGATCCGGGATGCCGTGGGTGTCGAGATGCCGCTCCACGAGTTCGACGTCGATGCTCGCCGGATCAAGCGTGCCGGCTTTGGCCATCTCGGCAATTGCCCGCATGGCGCCGACGATTTCCTGGCGCCCGCCATAATTGAAGGCGATCACCAGGGTCAGCCCGGTATTGCGGCGCGTCAGGTTCTCGGCCTCATCGAGCAGGATCGCGATGTCGCCGGTCAATCCACGCCGCTCGCCGATGATGCGGACCCTGATGTTGTTGGCGTGCAGCTCGGCAAGATCATGACGGACGAAGCGCTTCAGAAGCCCCATCAGGTCCGAGACTTCCTGGGCTGGGCGCCGCCAATTCTCGGCGGAAAAGCTGTAGACCGTCAGGTAGCGGATGCCGAGATCGCCGGCGGTGCGCACGGCGCGACGGATCGCTTCAACGCCGCGGCGATGGCCCTCGAACCGCGGCAATCCGCGCTTGGCCGCCCAACGGCCATTGCCGTCCATGATGATGGCGACATGCGTCGGGATGCTCTCGCCTGCTGACTTGCGGGCAAGATCCGGAACCGACAACTTCGCTTCACCGTTCATGATCGCTCTTCCGATGCAGGCCCGGGTTCAAACCTGCATGATTTCCTTTTCCTTCGCGACGAGCAGAGAGTCCACATCGGATACGAATTGATCGGTGGCCTTCTGCACCTGATCGGCATGGCGCTTGTTGTCATCTTCGCTGATCGCGCTGTCTTTCTCGAGCTTCTTCAACAGGTCGAGACCGTCTCGCCGAACGTGGCGGATGGCCACCTTCGCCTCCTCGGCATATTTGTGCGCGACCTTGACCATTTCCTTGCGGCGCTGCTCGTTCATCTCGGGGATGCGCAGGCGAATGACCTGTCCCTCGGTCTGCGGGTTGAGGCCGAGATCGGATTCCCGGATCGCCTTTTCGACCGCCGCCACCATGCCGCGATCCCACACCTGCACACTCAGAAGCCGGGGCTCCGGCACGCTCACGGTGGCAACCTGCACGATGGGCATCGAAGCGCCGTAGGCGTCCACCTGAAGCGGGTCGAGCAGGGATGGCGATGCGCGTCCCGTGCGCAAGCTGCCGAGGTCGTGCTTGAAGGCATTGATGGCGCCGGTCATGCGGCGTTTCACGTCTTCGAGGTCAAAAGCGGTGGCCATCGTGAGGAATCCTTACTCCAACTGCGTAAAAAGGGGCTTACGCCTCCGTCGGCTTCGCATCAAGGGGCGACGATGGTCGATGGGACCGTCCCGTTGAGGATCGCCGTCACCGAACTCGGCGCGTGAATGGAACCGACGATGATCGGGATGCGGCTTTCGCGGGCGAGCGCGAACGCCGCCGTATCCATCACCTTGAGGTCGCGCGAGATGGCCTCGTCGTGGGTGAGCTTTTCGTAACGGACCGCGTCGGGGTTCGTCTTCGGGTCCGCCGAATAGACGCCATCCACCTGGGTGGCCTTCAGCACCGCATCGCAACGCAATTCCGCGGCCCGCAGAACTGCCGCGGTGTCGGTGGTGAAAAACGGGTTGCCGGTGCCGCCGGCCAGGACCAGCACCTGGCCTTTCTGCAGGTGATGGAGAGCGGGCTGGCGCGCGTAGGTTTCGCAGATCGACGGCATGGAGACCGCCGACATGGTGCGGGCCGATACCCCAGCTGCGTTGAGCGCCGTCTCGATGGCAAGCGAGTTCATGGCGGTGCCGAGCATCCCCATGGAATTGGCGGTGGGACGGTCGATCCACCCGGCGGCGCTCATGCGGGCGCCCCGGATGATGTTGCCGCCCCCGATGACCACCGCGATCTCGAAGCCGGCTCGCGTGGCGGCGCCGAGATCCTCGGCGAGCCCCGACAGCGTCTGCGGATCGAGCCAGTAGCCGTCGGAGGCCATGAGGGCCTCGCCCGAGAGCTTCACCAGAATGCGACGGAATTCTTTCACTGCAGGACCTCGTGTCGGTGGGGGGGCCAGTGCGTAGCGACTTCAAGTTTGGCTCCCACTCTTCCCTCCCCCTTGCGGGGAGGGTTAAGGGTGGGGGTGGAATGACCGGGTGTGAGATCGCGAAGGGAAGCTGTAACAACCGGGCGTTCGTTGAAAGTCGCTTCGAGCTCTGACTGTCCGACCCCCACCCTAACCCTCCCCGCAAGGGGGAGGGAAGAAGAGCGCCTAGTCCTCAAACATAAGATCGCGACCTTCTGCGACCAGCCTCTCATGAAAACGGCGGCTCGGAGCCGCCGTTTTGATTGAGAACCGATCAGGCCTTCTGCCCGGCCGCTGCGGCGACTTCGGCCGCGAAGTCCGGGGCTTCTTCCTTCTCGATGCCCTCACCGAGCGCGTAGCGCACGAAGGCCTTCAGGACCACCGGTTTGCCGGCTTTCGACTCTGCTTCCTTGAGCACCTGGGCCACCGTCTTAGACGGATCGTGCACGAAGGACTGCTCGAGAAGCGTCACTTCCTTGTAGTAGCTCTTGAGGCCGCTCTCGATGATCTTCTGCATGACGTTTTCCGGCTTGCCGGCATTCTTGTCGCGCAGGATGGCGCTCTCGCGATCGAGAACCGCCGGATCGACGCCCGAGGCGTCCACCGCCATCGGGTTGGTGGCGGCCACATGCATGGCGATCTGGCGACCGAGGGTCGACAGGGCCGTCACGTCGCCCTCGGATTCGAGCGCCACGAGAACGCCGATCTTGCCGAGGCCGTCGGTGACCGCATTGTGCACGTAGCTTGCGATGACGCCCTTCGAGACTTCGAGCTTGGTGACGCGGCGCAGGCTCATGTTTTCGCCGATGGTGGCGATCAACTCCTGCAGGCGATCCTTGATGGTGGTCTGCGAGCCGGGGAAATGAGCTGCTTCGAGAGAAGGCACCGTGCCGTCGCCCATGAGGGCGATCTTGGCGGCTTCCCGGGCGAAAGCCTGGAACTGCTCGTTGCGCGCAACGAAGTCGGTCTCGGAGTTCACTTCCAGGATCGCCGCCGTATGGCCCGCGGACTCGACCGCCACCAGACCCTCGGCAGCAACGCGGCCGGCCTTCTTGGCGGCCTTCGAGAGGCCCTTCTTACGCAGCCAGTCGATGGCGGCATCGATGTCGCCGCCGACTTCGTTGAGGGCGTTCTTGCAATCCATCATGCCCGCGCTGGTCGCTTCGCGCAGTTCTTTCACCATCGCAGCGGTAATATTCGCCATGGTTCGTCCTTTCACAGGTTCACAGATGAAGCACGATGCCGAAAAGTGTGAAGCCGTTTTTGAGACGACATCATGCTCCCGATGATCGGAATCGATCACGATTCACAAGTCCGGGCCCATTCGGCCGACACTCATCGTGATCTACAGGGAGCCCGGCGCTCAGGGAACGCCGGGCTTGATCGATACACTCAGGTCGCGCCGTGCCCGGGAGTGTTTCCCCGGGACAAGGCGAAGCAGGTCAGCGGGCCTTAGGCCGCCTCGAGCATTGCCCGGGCCTGACCGATCCAGCCGTCGCGCTCGACGCGACCGTTCAGCTTGGCGTCCTTGTCGAGCTGCGCGATGTCGGCCGGCTGCATGGCGGCGACCTGCCAGTAATGGAAGATACCGGCCTCGTTGAGCTTCTGCGCGAGCTGCGGGCCGACGCCCGTGAGCTTGGTCAGGTCGTCCGGAGCGCCGCGAGGTGCAGCAAGCCGCTCGAACTGCTCGCCCTGCTCGGGAGCGACACCGGCGTCGTTGGCGGGAATCTCTTCGGCCATCGGGTTCTCCGAAGCGCCGATATCGATGCCCATGGCGCCTGCGCCGCGTGAGATGCCGTCCAGAGCCGCGCGGGCGATGAGGTCGCAATAGAGCGTGATGGCACGGCCCGCATCGTCATTGGCGGGGACCGGGAAGGTGATGCCATCGGGATCGCAATTGGTGTCGACGATCGCCGCCACCGGGATGCCGAGGCGCTTCGCCTCCTGGATCGCCAGCTGCTCCTTGTTGGTGTCGATGACGAAGATCAGGTCGGGCGTGCCGCCCATGTCCTTGATGCCGCCGAGAGCGCGTTCGAGCTTGTCCTTTTCGCGGGACAGCATCAGGCGCTCCTTCTTGGTGAGGCCGGCGCCGCCGCCGCCGAGGATCTCGTCCACCTTGCGCAGGCGCGAGATCGAACCCGAGATCGTCTTCCAGTTCGTCAGCATGCCGCCGAGCCAACGGGAATTCACGTAATACTGGGCCGAACGCTTGGCCGCATCGGCGACCGAATCCGCCGCCTGACGCTTGGTGCCGACGAACAGCACGCGACCGCCCTTGGCGACCGTGTCGCTGACGGCCTGAAGGGCGCGGTGCAGCATCGGGACGGTCTGGGCGAGGTCGATGATGTGGATGTTGTTGCGGGTGCCGAAGATGTACTGACCCATCTTCGGGTTCCAGCGGTGCGACTGGTGGCCAAAGTGGGCGCCGGCTTCGAGCAGCGAACGCATGGAAAATTCAGGTAGTGCCATTTTGTTTCTCCGGTTAGGCCTCCGCGGAGCAGTGGACCGGAAAACCGGCCACCGGTGGCAGCCCGATTAAATCATCGAGCAAGCTCCGCGTGTGGGATGAGCGCGCCTATAGGGGAGAATTGGCGGGAAGGCAAGGGTTGAGAGATGGCGAAACGTCACGCAAAACCGGGGCATGCACAGCGGCACAGAGGCGTCATCTCCAGGATCGAGCCTGGAGATGGCACTTCAGGCGTCGCCGGCGTGGTCGGGGGTCACGCCGAAGACGGCGTTATCGGACGCATTCCACAGGAACCCGGGTGTTGGTGCCCTCCACCAGGACGGTGCGGCACGGCATTCCGTTGATGATCTGAACCTCATTGGGCGCAGCATAGGGGAAGGGTGAATTGGGCGTGCCCGAAAGGGGCGCACCGGATTCGATACGGATGCTTCCGGTCGCGCCCGGATCAAACGTACCGGTCGGTACCTGACCGGCGCATTCCACCGGGACCCGCGTATTGGTGCCCTGGACGAGAACGGTCCTGCATGGCACCCCGCCGATGATCTGGACCTCATTGGGCGCCGCGTATGGGAAAAGCGAGCTCGGCGTCCCCTGAATAGGATTGGGCTGCGCTTGCGCGGACGCGATACCCCCGAGGGCTAAGCAACTGGCACTGAGAAGAACGGCAAGTTTGTTCACGACTGCCTCCTTGCTTTAGATGGCCATTGAGAATCGTCGATCGTGACGTTCGACGTCTTTGACGCTGCAAAGATCGACGCATAACAACCTGGCATAACGCAGCGTCAGCGTGACAATAGCACAAGTTGCCCCGGCTGCCCACAGACCATATTGCCAAAAGCCTGAGTGGCGGATGATTGCGAGTTACATATTCGCGGAAAACTCGGCAGCGGGCGAGCCTCAATTCATATGCACGTCCACCACTCCCGGCACCGCCCGCAGCGCCCCGGCGATCTGCGGCGAGGCCATGTATTTTCCGGGGAGCTTCACCTCCACCTCGCGGTCGCCATCCTCGAGGATCAGAACCAGCGACACCTCGCCCTCGCCTTTCACTTTCAGGCGTTCGAAGACGCTGCCGATGGGGCGCTCGTCGCGCAGGAAGATGCGCATGCCCTTCTGGTGCTTGGAGATCGCTTCCTCGAGAGCTTCCGCGGTCCCGATCCGTGCCCGCACTTCGTCGCCCTCAAGCCCCGCCGCCACCATCAGCACCACGGCGCTGCCGGGTTCGAGGATGTCGCGATAGCGCTGCAGGCCTTCCGAGAAGAGGATCGCTTCGAAATGGCCGGTCTGATCCGAGAGCGTGAGGATGCCCATCTTGTTGCCGGTCTTGGTCCGGCGCTCCTGCCGGTCGAGCACCGTGGCGGCGATGCGGCCGACCGAATTACCGGCCTTCACCGAGCGGCAGAATTCGACCCAGGTCTGCACCCGCAGCTTCTTGAGCAACTCGCCATATTCGTCGAGGGGATGGCCCGACAGGAAGAAGCCGACAGCGTCGTATTCGCGCTGCAGGCGCTCGGAGGCGGCCCACGGCTCGTAGGGCGGAATCCGCAGCTGCACGTCGGATGAGCCGACGCCGCCGAACATATCCGCCATGCCCCCATTGGCGGCGTCATGCGATTGCTGTGCGAGGCTCATGACGGCCTCAACGGATGCCGCGGCCTTGGCGCGATCCGGCTCCAGCTCGTCGAGCGCCCCGGCGGCGATGAGATTTTCCAGCGTGCGTTTGTTGAGCGAGCGCGGATTGATGCGGCGGGCGAAATCCGCGAGGTCGCGAAACGGCTCGTCGCCCCGCGCTTCCAGCAGCGCCTCGATGGCCTGCCGGCCGACGCCTTTGATGGCGGCCAGCGCGTACAGGATGGAGCCCTGCCCTTCAGCGTCGAACAGCACGTCGAACACGACGCCGGAGCGGTTCACCGAGGGCGGTTCGACCTTGATGCCGAGGCGCTGGGCCTCGCGGCGGAATTCCGACAGCTTGTCGGTGTTGTCGAGATCGAGCGTCATCGACGCGGCCAGGAATTCGACCGGATGATTGGCTTTCAGATACGCGGTCTGGAACGCCACGAGCGCATAGGCTGCGGCGTGGCTCTTGTTGAAGCCGTAATCGGCAAACTTCGCCAGGAGATCGAAAATCTCGTTGGCCTTGCCCCGGTCGACTCCGCCCGCGATCGCACCGGAGACGAAACGCTCGCGCTGGTCGTCCATCTCCTTCTTGATCTTCTTGCCCATGGCGCGGCGCAGAAGGTCGGCGTCGCCGAGCGAGTAGCCCGCCAGCACCTTCGCCACCTCCATCACCTGTTCCTGATAGACGATGATGCCGAAGGTTTCGCGCAGCACCGGCTCGAGTTTTGGGTGCGGATACCAGTGCTTCTTGTTGTGCTCGTCCTTGCCGAGCTTGCGCGCGCAATAAACCGGAATGTTCGCCATCGGGCCGGGGCGATAGAGCGCCACCAGGGCGATCAGGTCTTCGAACCGGTCGGCCTCCATCTCCACCAGGGCCTTGCGCATGCCCGCGCTTTCCACCTGGAACACGCCGACGGTCTCGCCCCGGCAGAGCGCTTCATATGACGGTGTATCGTCGAGCGGCAGCGCCGACAGATCGATTTCGACGCCTTTGCGCCGGATGAGATCGACGGCAGCGCGCAGAACGGTCAGCGTCTTGAGGCCGAGAAAGTCGAACTTCACGAGGCCGGCCTGCTCGACCCATTTCATGTTGTATTGCGTCACCCGCATTCCGGTTTTCGGATCGCGGTAGAGCGGCACCAGCTCCTGCAACGGACGGTCGCCGATGACGACGCCGGCGGCGTGGGTCGAGGCGTGGCGGTGGAGACCTTCGAGCTTCTGCGCGATGGTCAGCATCCGCGCCACAACGGGCTCTTCGTCGATGGCAGCCTGCAGTTTCGGCTCGCCTTCGATGGCCTGCTTCAACGTGACCGGACTGGCGGGATTCTGCGGCACCAGCTTGGTGAGCTTGTCGACCTGGCCGTAAGGCATTTCCAGCACGCGGCCGACATCGCGAATGACGCCCCGCGCCAGAAGCGTACCGAAGGTGATGATCTGCGCGACCTGCTCCTCGCCATAGCGCTTCTGCACGTAATCGATGACGCGCTCGCGCCCGTCGACGCAGAAATCGATGTCGAAATCGGGCATCGACACGCGCTCTTCGTTCAGGAAGCGCTCGAACAGCAGGCCGAACCGCAGCGGATCGAGATCGGTGATCGTGAGCGCATACGCGACAAGCGAGCCCGCACCCGAACCGCGCCCCGGGCCGACCGGAATATCGTTGTCCTTTGCCCATTTGATGAAATCGGCGACGATCAGGAAGTAGCCGGGAAACCTCATACGCTGGATGACGCCGATCTCGAGCGCGAGACGGTCGTGATAATCCTGCTCCGTAAACCCCGGCGCGGTTCCGTGGGCCGCAAGGCGCCTGACCAGCCCCTCCTCCGCCTGCCGCTTCAACTCCGCATCTTCGTCGACCGGAATGGCATCGGACCCGAGGCCGAAGCGGGGCAGGATGGGCTGGCGCGTCTTGACTCGCGTCGAGCAGCGCAGGGCGATCTCGACCGTGGCCTGAAGCGCATCCGGAAGATCCGCGAACAGCTCCATCATTTCCTGTCGCGTCTTGAAATCATGCTGCGGTGAAACACGGCGGCGCGCGCCATCCGACACCACGCGGCCGCTCGATATGGCCAGCAGCGCGTCATGCGCTTCGAAATCGGCGGGGGCTGCAAAAAACGGCTCGTTGGTGGCGACCAGCGGCAATCCATTGCGATCGGCGAGAGCGATGAGCTCGCCCTCGACCATCCGCTCCTCGTCGAGCCTGTGACGCTGGATTTCGACGTAGAGCTGGTGGCCGAACGCATTCTTGAGGACGTCGAGACGCGCCTGCGCCACATCAGGCCTTCCGCCATCCCGTAAGGCGGTGTCGAGAGGACCCGTCAGGCCGCCGGTAAGCGCAATCAGACCCTCGCAATGGGCCGAAAGTGCCGAGGCCGCGACGCTTGGCGCATCGCCCAGCGGCACGCCGAAATACGCATGGCTGACCAGACGCATCAGGTTGCGGTAGCCCTCTTCGGTCTGCGCCAGCAGCACGATGTTGGTCGGCACCGGCACGATACGCGCCACCGGGTCGGCCTCTTCGAAACAGACCGAAAGCTGCACGCCGGGAATGGGCTGGATGCCGGAGCCGGCGAGCTTTTCGGAGAATTCGAGCGCGCCGAAAAGATTGTTGGTGTCGGTGAGCGCCAGCGCCGGCTGCCGGTCGGCTTTTGCAAGCTCCGCCAGCTTGGCGATCTTCAACGCCCCTTCAAGCAACGAATAGGACGAATGCACGTGCAGATGCACGAAGCCGATATCTTGCAGAAGACGCGCCATGGAACCCCGACTCAGACAGATTCAGAGTTTCGCATGCGGCGCGCAGGCCTCGCCAGACCGGATCGAGGGGAATGGCGCCGCAGGCCCTTTTGCCTGTGAACTACGGGGTCAAGCCATCGGGGAGAGAGCGAGGGCCCATAAAGCCACGGCGCTGCCGAAAACAGCCAGCGACGCAATTTCAGCAGCGGCTTCAATAAGGTTGCGCACCATGTCTTTGCTCCATGTTCCTGACATGTTCATTATTGTTCGCTGTATGTTCTGTGTAAAGTGGGGATAAGTTGGTGCTTGGCTAGTGAGTCAACGACGGGTTAACAAGCTGGGAACAAGGGGCCTCGAAGGACCCCTCCCAGGGGGTCGCGTGCTTCGAGACGGGCTGACGCCCTTCTCAGCAAAAGGAAGGTTGGAGAATCCCGCCCTCTTCAGCGTGGCACGCGCAATAACTCCGGCCCTGATGCCTGGCGACACTACTTCAGCGGGACGATGAGCCCGTCGCGGATCGTGACCTGCCGGTCCATGCGGCTGGCGAGCTCGAGATTGTGGGTGGCGATGAGGGCCGCGAGCTTCGAGGCACGCACGATGGCGACGAGGGTCTGGAATACCCGGTCGGCGGTGTTCGGGTCGAGATTGCCGGTTGGTTCGTCCGCGAGCAGGAGCCTAGGCGCGTTCGCGACCGCGCGGGCGATGGCGACGCGCTGCTGCTCACCGCCGGACAATTCGCCGGGACGATGTTCGAGGCGCTTGCCGAGGCCGAGAAAAGTCAGGAGCTGGCTTGCGCGGTCATGAGCGTTGGCCTTGGCGAGCCCACGGATGAGCTGCGGGATGACGACGTTTTCGAGGGCCGAAAATTCCGGCAGCAGATGGTGAAACTGATAGACGAAACCGAGATCTTCCCGGCGAATGCGAGTGCGCTCGGTATCGTCCATGGCGGCGGTCGGCCGCCCTCCCACATAGACTTCTCCGCCATCCGGCTTTTCGAGCAGACCCGCCACATGCAGCAGCGTCGATTTGCCGGTGCCGGAGGGGGCGACCAGCGCCACCATCTCGCCGGGCCAGATCGCGAGATCGGCCCCGCGCAGCACCTCGAGCGAGGTCTCGCCTTGCGGATAACGACGCTCGACCTTGGAGAGGAAAAGAGCTGGTTGCGGTTGGCCGGATGACATCTCTTATCCGTATCGAAGGGCTTCGACCGGGTCGAGCTTCGCGGCGCGCCAGGACGGGTAGAGCGTCGCGAGGAGCGACAGCACCATGGCCATCAACAGGATGGTGAGAACCTCGGTGGGATTAACGTCGGCCGGGAGACGGCTGAGGAAGTAAAGCTCGGCGGGGAACAGGTTGGTGTTGGTGAGGTGCGAGATGAAATTGCGGATGCTCTCCACGTTGAGCGCAAGCAGCAGGCCGAGAGCGAACCCTGCAAGCGTCCCGACGATGCCGATCGACGCGCCGGTGATCAGGAACACCCGCATCACTGCGCCCTTGGTGGCCCCCATGGTGCGCAGAATCGCGATGTCGCTCGACTTGTCCTTCACGAGCATGATCAGGCCCGAAATGATGTTGAGCGCGGCGACCAGCACGATGAGGGTGAGGATGAGGAACATGACGTTCCGCTCCACTTCGAGGGCGCCGAAGAAGGTGCGGTTTCGTTGCCGCCAATCGGTCATGACGATGGGTCGGTCCGCCGCCTCCTCGATGGCGACGCGCGCCTCGTCGACGCGGTCGGCATTGTCGAGATAGACCTCGATCAGCTGCACGTCGTCGGGGCGGTTGAAATAGCTCTGCGCCTCCGCGAGCGGCATGTACACGAAGGTCGAGTCGAATTCCGACATGCCGATCTCGAACACGGCTTTCACCGGATAGCCCTTGATGCGCGGCGCGGTGCCGAAGGGCGTCGACGCGCCGCGAGGCGTAATCAGCGTGAACGTATCGCCGGCCTGCAGCGACAGGGATTCCGCCAGTCGGCGGCCGATGGCAACCCCCTCGCCCTTGTCGAAATCCTCCAGCGTACCCTGCCGGATGTTGCCCGCGATATGATCGATCTTGCGCAGGTCCTCGGCGCGCACGCCGCGCACCAGAACGCCGCTGCCGCCATATTGCGACGAGCCGAACGCCTGCCCCTCCACAAGCGGCATGGCGCGTTTCACGCCGGGAGCCGCCGAGATGCGCCTGGCCACGGCATCGTAGTCGGTCAGCGGGCTGTCGATGGGCGCAACGAAGATATGGCCGTTGATGCCGACGATCTTGTCCAGCAATTCCTTGCGGAATCCGTTCATCACCGACAGCACGACGATGAGCGTCGCGACGCCCAGCATGATGCCGAGGAACGAGAAGCCGGCAATGACCGACACGAACCCTTCGCGTCGGCGCGTGCGCAGGTAGCGCCCGGCGAGCATCCACTCGAAGAGCGAGAAGGGCCGCGTGCCGGAGTTGCTTTTCGTCCCGCTATTCGGCGTCGCGCTGGTGGCCATGGAGCGCTTCAAGTACGCGCGGTCAGGCGCGACGCGACTTCGCCCATTGTCACAACCTGCTTGGCGCCGGTGGCGCGATGCTTCATCTCCACAATGCCGGCGGCGACACCTTTCGGGCCGATCACCACCTGCCACGGAATGCCGATGAGATCCGCGGTCGCGAATTTTCCGCCGGGACGTTCGTCGCGGTCGTCGTAGAGCACGTCATGGCCGGCTGCCGTCAGCTCGCCATAGAGCTTGGCGCACGCCTCATCGGTGCCGGGATCGCCCGCTTTCAGGTTGAGCAGCGCGACGTCGAACGGCGCCACCGCTTCCGGCCAGATGATGCCGTTCTCGTCATGGCTCGCCTCGATGATCGCCGCGATCAGGCGGCTCGGGCCAATGCCGTAGGAGCCGCCATGGACCTCGTGGTCCTTGCCGTCCGGCCCCATCACTTTTGCGCCCATGGAAGCCGAATATTTCGTGCCGAAATAGAAGATGTGGCCCACTTCGATGCCCCGCGCCGACATCTTTTTGGGCTCGGGAACTGCCTCGTATGCCGAGGCGTCGTGCATCTCGGACGTTGCCGCGTAGAGCGACGTCCACTTATCGACGAGGCCTTGCAGCGCCTCCGCATTGTCGAAATCGGTATCGATCCCCGGCGTGTCGTAATCGAGATAATCCGCGTGGCAGAACACCTCGCTCTCGCCCGTCGCAGCGAGGATGATGAACTCGTGGCTGAGATCGCCGCCGATCGGTCCGGTATCGGCCCGCATCGGGATCGCCTTGAGGCCCATGCGCGCGAAGGTGCGCAGGTAGGCGACGAACATCCGGTTGTAGGAATGGCGCGCGCCTGCCTGATCGAGATCGAACGAATACGCATCCTTCATGAGGAATTCGCGCGCGCGCATGACGCCGAACCGCGGCCGCACCTCATCGCGGAACTTCCACTGGATGTGATAGAGGTTGAGCGGCAGATCCTTGTACGAGCGCACATAGCCGCGGAAGATCTCGGTGATCATTTCCTCGTTGGTCGGTCCGTAGAGCATCTCGCGGTCATGGCGATCGGTGATGCGCAGCATTTCCTTGCCATAGGCGTCATAGCGGCCCGATTCCCGCCACAGGTCCGCGGACTGGATCGTTGGCATCAGAAGTTCGATGGCGCCGGAGCGGTTCTGCTCCTCCCTGATGATGGCGTTGATCTTGTTGAGCACCCGCAGACCCAAGGGAAGCCAGGCGTAAATTCCTGCCGATTCCTGACGGATCATGCCGGCGCGCAGCATGAGGCGATGCGAGACGATCTCCGCTTCCTTTGGGGTTTCGCGGAGGATGGGCAGGAAGAAGCGGCTCAAACGCATGGAACGCCTTCAGAATCGACAGGGTTTGCAGGAATAGCGGACGTCGGGAAACACGATAGCCTCTGTACACAATAGAGCCGCTTGTCAAAACACAAGCTGTCATCGCCCCGAAGGTTGTGGCGGCCAGTCTCTAATACCAAAGATCAATGCCGCGTGTGCCAAAAATTGCATCACCGGGTGCTCAAAAAAGATGACATCATCTGTCCTGCCCTCTAAGAAGAGAACGCTAACCTCCAGAACCTGCAAAGGTCGGGGGAGACGGTCCGAGTTTCGGGAGGAACAACATCCTCGTGCGCCACATCAGGCGACGGCATCAGAACGCCAGGGATAAAATTTGCCAAAAGGCAGTTGAGCAAGGCGAAAGCCTTGCTTTTTTCTTTTCCGGGTGCCCTCGCGAGGAGCTGGCCTTGCCCTCCTCGGCTGAAAACTACCCCCCGCGAGGAAATTCCAGGCCCATTTCGCGATAGCGCTCGGGATCGTCGCCCCAGTTCTCGCGCACCTTCACGAACAGGAAGAGATGCACAGGCGCCTCGGCGATCTCGGCGATCTCCTTGCGGGCCGATTGGCCGATCGCCTTGATGGTCTGGCCGCCCTTTCCGAGCACGATCTTGCGTTGGCTGTCGCGCTCGACGAAGACCGTCTGCTCGATGCGGATGGAGCCGTCCGGCCGCTGCTGCCACTGGTCCGTCTCGACGGTCGATTGATAGGGCAGTTCCTCGTGCAGGCGCTCGTAGATCTTCTCCCGGGTGATCTCGGCCGCGAGCATCCGCAGGGGCGCGTCGGAGATCTGGTCCTCCGGGTAGAGCCAGGGACCCTCGGGCATCTTCTCGGCGAGATAGGCCTTCAGCTTGTCGAGGCCGTCGCCCTTCAGCGCCGAGATCATGAACGTGTCGGCGAAGTTGTCCTTCTCGTTCACCGCCCCGGCAAGCGCGAGCAGGCGCGAACGCTCGATCAGGTCGATCTTGTTGAGGATCAGGATCTTGGGCCGTTTCACCTCGGGCAGCTTGGCGAGGATCGCTTCCGCCTCCTCGTCGATGCCTTTGCGGGCATCGAGCAGGAGCGCCACCACGTCGGCATCGCTGGCGCCGCCCCAGGCCGACGTCACCATCGCCCGGTCGAGACGGCGCTTTGGTTTGAAGATGCCGGGGGTGTCGACGAAAATGATCTGCGACGCACCCTCGATGGCGATGCCGCGGACCAGCACGCGCGTGGTCTGGACCTTGCGCGACACGATCGACACCTTGGAGCCCACGAGCGAATTCAGCAGGGTCGACTTGCCCGCATTGGGTGCGCCGATCAGCGCCACGAAGCCTGCCTTTGTTTTGGCCGGGTCGGCGTCGGTCTCTTCAGGCGCTGCCATGGTCGTCCTCCGTCCAGACGCCTTCCCGTAGGAGAAGACGTCGTGCTGCTGCCTGTTCGGCAATACGTTTCGATGCGCCGAGTCCGAACTCGCCCTCGGTGCCCTTCACCTTGACCATGATCCTGAACATTGGAGCATGATCGGGGCCGGTCTGCTCGACGATGCCATAGGTCGGCGGCGGCAATCCCCGCCCCTGCGCCCATTCCTGCAGCGCGCTCTTGGGATCGCGCATGGCGCGTTGCGGCGCGTTGAGCTTGTCGGCGAAAGCGCGTCCGATGAGCGCCTTCGCCGCATCATATCCGCCATCGATGAAAACCGCGCCGATAATCGATTCGCAAAGGTCGGCGAGGATCGCCGGATTGCGGCGCTCGCCCGCTGTCGCCTCGCCCGCCCCGATCTTCAGATGCGGGCCGACATCCCAGCTTTGCGCGACCTCGGCGCAGCTCTCGCGCCGCACGAGCTCGGCCAGCCGCCGTGAGAGTTCGCCCTCGGGAGCTGCCGGAAAGGTCACGAACAGCAACTCCGAAATGGCGAGGCCCAGAACGCGGTCGCCGAGGAATTCGAGCCGCTGGTAGCTCTTTCCCCTCGCCTGCGGCGCGCTCACATGGGTCAGCGCCTCGTCGAGCAGCTCCGGGTTCCTGAACGCGTATTCAAGCCGCCCGGTGAGGACGTCGAGAGGGGGCGCGCGCCTGGACACGGGTCAGCGAATCCGCTCGAACATGCGGTTCCAACGGATGTGGGTCGGCCATTCCCAAGGACGCCATAAGGACGAATTCTCGTCGATGGAGAAGAAGATGACTTCGGCCCGGCCGACGAAGTTTTCGAAAGGCACCTCTCCGACATTCGCCTCGTCTCGCGAGTCGGTGGAATTGTCGCGGTTGTCGCCCATCATGAAGAAGTGATCGGGCTTGACCGTATAAACCTCGGTGTTGTCCCAATAACCCCGGTCGGCGTCGCGCTCGATCACGTAATGCGATGTGCCTTCGGGGAAGGTCTCCTTGTAGCGCGGCACCGCCACCGTGCGGCCATAGAGATCCGTGGTCTTGAAATCCTCGACCCGCTCGCGCTGGACCGCTTTACCGTTGATGTGCAGGACCCCGCCGATCACCTGGATCTTGTCACCCGGCAGCCCGACCACGCGCTTGATGTAATCGGTGGAATTGTCCTTCGGCAGCTTGAACACCGCGATGTCGCCCCGCTTCGGCTGCGATCCGAAGATGCGTCCATTGAACAGCGGCGGGCTGAACGGAATCGAATGTTTCGAATAGCCATAGGAGTATTTCGATACGAACAGGTAATCGCCGATCAGCAACGTGGGGATCAGCGATCCGGACGGAATGTTGAAGGGCTGGAACAGCACCGTGCGGACCAGGACGGCAATGAGCAGGGCCTGGATGATGACCTTGACGGTCTCCCAGAGGCCACCCTCGTCCTTTTTGACGGTGTCGCCGGCGGCGTATTTCTTCGCGTTGTCGCTCACGTATGTGGTCCATGCTTGAGGAATGCGGAGGAGAGCCTGCCGCCTCGACGTGAGGCGGGGTCTATCCCAAGGCGCGACCGGCTGCAACGCGGCCAATCACCTTAATGTCGGTCGGGCCTCGATGATCACGAAGGCCTGCGCCATCGGCGGGTCGTCGGTGAGCGACACATGGACCACCGCCTCGTGCCCCTCCGGGGTCATCGACCGCAGCCGCGCGAGAGCGCCGCCGGTGAGCCGGAAGGTCGGTCGGCCGCCGGCCAAGTTGACGATTTCCATGTCGCGCCAGAAGACCCCATGGCTCATGCCCGTTCCAAGGGCTTTGGCGCAGGCCTCCTTGGCGGCGAAACGGCGGGCGTAAGATGGCGCGCGGGCGGCCCTGCGGTCGCTTTTGGCCCGCTCTCCGGCAGTGAAGATCCGGTGGGTGAAACGGTCGCCGAACCGTTCCAGCGAGCGCTCGATGCGGCGGATATCGCAGAGATCCGACCCAATTCCGATGATCATGAGCCGGCCTGCGCCCGGCCCTCGTCCATGGCGATGCGCATGGCCTTCACGGTCTCGTCCAGGCCCAGGAAGATCGCCTCGCCGATGAGGAAATGCCCGATATTGAGCTCCACGATCTGCGGGATCGCGGCGATGGTCCGCGCCGTCTCGAAGTTGAGGCCGTGGCCTGCGTGAATTTCGAGGCCGAGGGCCGCGCCACGTTCGGCGGCCGTTTTCAAGCGTTGCAGTTCGTGGGCCTCGCGGGCCGGGTCGCCTTCGGCGACGACGTCGCACCAGGTGCCGGTATGGAGTTCCACCACGGGGGCGCCGAGGTCTCGCGCCGCCTCCATGATTTCCACTTCAGGCTCGACGAACAGCGACACTCGAATCCCCGCATCGCACAATTCCTTGATGGCGGGACGCAGGTGAGAATGCCCCGCGATGATATCGAGCCCGCCCTCGGTGGTGCGCTCCTCACGCTTCTCGGGGACGAGGCAGCACGCATGCGGATGCAGGGCCACCGCCAGACCGATCATCTCGGGCGTCGCGGCCATCTCGAAATTGAGCGGCACGAAGAGCTGCCGCTTGAGGCGCTCCATGTCGAGGTCGCGGATATGCCGCCGATCCTCGCGCAGATGGGCGGTGATCCCGTCCGCGCCCGCGAATACCGCCAGGTGGGCGGCCCGGATCGGATCCGGATAAGGGCCGCCGCGCGCATTCCGCACGGTGGCCACGTGGTCGATGTTCACGCCGAGGCGAAGTGGTGGAGGTGTCATAAGGCTTTTCTAGCGCACATGCGGTTTTTGCAAACCCCACTTCAAGTGGCGAGTTGCGGACATTTACAACTTATGATTACATTCAACCTTCGCTCAACCGGAGGAAGACATGCGCCATATCGGACTTTTCGCGGCTTTTGCTTTTATCCTTGTGATCAGTGCAGAAGCGCGGCAGATCCCTCCGACGAGCTCTCTTGCGGGAATGCCAGCTAAACCCGCGATTGAGGACGGACGCATCGTTCAGGCCTGTAGCGGTTGCGGCTGCCGCGGAGGCGCGGGTTACCGCCTTGCCAATGGCAAATGCGCTCCACGAGGCCGATGATCCAAGCCGCATCTTCGCCTTGCCTTTCAGGGGGATTGGGTCTATAGGCCCCACTTCGCGTTCGCTCCGGCCGGGGGCTAAACGGACGGTATGGCTTGCCATGCAGGAACTTCTCGGTTCCGTCGTCCCGTGTCTCCGCCTTCGACAACCGCTCGGGCCTTGCAGGCTCGAAGGGCTTGGCGCCGAACGGACGCGGTGAACCGGCCTGCTTCACGTCAAAACCGTGTCGGGGCTTGAACTCAACCTGAAGAAAGGCCCCAATATGCCTCTCTATGAGCATATCTTTATGGCTCGCCAGGACGTTACGTCCCAGCAAGTCGAGGCGATGGTCGATACCTACAAGGGGATCATCGAGCAGAACGGCGGCAAGGTCGACAAGACCGAGATGTGGGGCGTCAAGTCCCTCGCCTACCGGATCCGCAAGAACCGCAAGGCTCATTTCACGCTCTTCAACATCGACGCTCCCGCTCCCGCGGTCGCCGAGATGGAGCGTCAGATGCGCATCAGCGAAGACATTCTCCGCTTCATGACGCTCCGCGTCGAAGAGCTCGATGCCGAGCCTTCGGTGATGATGCAGAAGCGTGACCGCGACGAGCGCAAGGATCGTGAACGTCGCGACCGCGACGGTGGCGGCTTCGACGCCGGCGCAAGCGAGGAGGCATAATCATGGCATTCGGTACTGGTGGTAGCGGCGGTGGCGCAGGTGCGGCAGCGGGTGGCGGTGGTGGAGGCGGCGGTGGCCGTCGTCCGTTCTTCCGTCGCCGGAAGACCTGCCCGTTCACGGGCGAAGGCGCTCCGAAGATCGACTACAAGGACACGAAGCTTCTCTCGCGCTACATCTCCGAGCGCGGCAAGATCGTTCCTTCGCGCATCACGGCCGTGTCGGCCAAGAAGCAGCGTGAGCTCGCCCAGGCGATCAAACGCGCCCGCTTCCTGGGCCTCCTGCCCTACGTGATCCGCTAAGAAAACCGATATTCAAGCCCGACCGTCATGGCCGGGCTTGACCCGGCCATCCGCGTCTTTTTGCGGGAACGGGCCGAGTCGTGGGTCCCCGGGCCAAACCCGGGGATGACGGCGCGCCAGATTTTCGTCACCCGGCGGTGAGAACCCTCCGGGATTGTTGGGGCCAGATGCCCCTAACCCTGCGAAAAGCAGCGGGACAGCGAGACCATGAACTTCGTACTGACAGGCATAGGCGCGGGCCTCGTATCGGCCCTTCTGACCGCGGTGGTGACCAAAGCCACGCCGCTTGCCGCGATCCTGTACCTGCTCTCCCCCATCCCGGTCCTGATCGTCTCCCTCGGCTGGAACCACCGCGCCGGGCTCATCGCGACGGCTGTCGGCGGAGCCGTCATCGCGGCTTTCCTGTCGCCGTTGAGCGGCCTTGGTTTTGCCGTCGTCACCGCGCTTCCGGCCTGGTGGCTGTCCTACCTCGCACTTCTCGGCCGTCCCAACCAGGATGGCACGATGGAGTGGTATCCGGTCGGTCGCCTCCTCGTCTGGATGGCCGCCACGGCCGCACTGACGATCGTGGCGGCGGGAGTCCTCTACGACCGGGGGCGATCACGCGGAGTTCCACCAGAATGCCCGTGAGGTCTCGCAAGCACTCGTCAACCTTCAGTTTCCGCAGGGTGGCAAAGAATCCCTGGACGCAAAGCTGCGCGAAGGTGTCGTCGAGTGGGTCGCGCAGCTGATCCCGTTCCTGTCCGCACAGGGCTTCACCATCGCGCTTTCGCTGTATCTTTATACAGCCGCCAAGATCGTGTTTCTGTCGAAGCGGCTTCCGCGACCCTGGCCGGATATTGCGATGCTGCGGATGCCCGGCCGGGTCGGCATTCTGCTGATCGGCGCCGCTTTGCTGGCTTTCCTGTTCCGGTCGAGCTTCATTGGAACCTTCGGAACGGCGCTGCTCGGCGCGCTCTTTACGGCGTTCTCGATTCAAGGGTTGGCGATCGTGCATGACCGCACCCGCGGCCGCGCCTTTCGTCCGATCATCCTCGCCGGACTCTACGTGCTGCTGTTTCTCACCCAGGGCGCGCTGATGATCGTCCTGTCGCTCTTCGGCCTCGCCGATACCGTCTTCGGATTTCGCCGCACCGGCGTAAACCCGAATGTTCCACCACCCACATTGTCTTCGTAAAAACCCCAAGGAGAATCATCATGGAAGTCATCCTTCTCGAACGCGTCGCCAAGCTCGGTCAGATGGGCGAAAAAGTGAAAGTGCGTGACGGTTACGCCCGCAACTTCCTGCTCGCCCGCGGCAAGGCGCTGCGCGCCACCAAGGCCAACACGGAGCATTTCGAAAAGCAGCGCGCCCAGCTCGAAGCCCGCAACCTCGAGCGCCGCAAGGAAGCCGAGACCGTCGGCGAAAAGCTCGACGGACAGAGCTTCGTCATCATCCGCCAGGCCGGCGAAACCGGCGTCCTCTACGGTTCGGTTTCCACCCGCGACCTCGCAGAGACGATCTCGGCTGAAGGCATCTCGGTCGATCGCAACCAGATCGCCATCAATGCGCCGATCAAGAACCTCGGCCTTCACACCGTTCCCGTCTCGCTGCACCCCGAGGTCGAGGTGAAGGTGACCATCAACATCGCCCGCAGCCCCGAAGAGGCAGAGCGTCAGGCCCGTGGCGAGGAAGTCTCGACCCGCGAGGAAATGAACCTCGACGATCTCGGTCTCGAAGTCGGCGCAGCTTTGGCTGAGGCCGGCGACGTCGAAATGTAAGCAGAGACGATCCTGCAAGGGGCCGCTTCGGAGCAATCCGGGGCGGCCTTTTTTATGCGAGCGGCGGAACCTGCGATCCGAGCCGCCGCTCATCGCTAAGTGGCGTCAGCTTTTCTCAAAAGCCACATGGACGCCCAGTCCTACAAGCACCGTGCCGCCGGCACGCTGCATCAGGCGTTGCGCGCGGCTGGAACGCCGCAATCTCGCGATCACCGCTCCTGCCAGAACAACGCACAACACGTCCACCGTTGAGAACATCAGGTTGACGATCGTTCCGAGAACGACGAACTGCAACCAGATCGGAAACGCTCCAGACACATCGATGAATTGCGGCAGGAACGCCACGAAGAAAATCGCCGTCTTGGGATTGAGAACTTCGACCGTGATGCTCTCGACGAATGCGCGCCGGCCCGATTTCGGCCCGAGACGCGGCAGGGTGGCTTCCTGCTGCTCCTTTGCGCGCAGAAGCGCGACACCGAGCCAGACGAGATAGGCCGCGCCCGCCAGTTTGACCGCCATGTAGAGCGGCGGCACCGCGTGGAAAAGCACCGACAATCCGGCGGCGGCGGCGATCACATGCACATAGCCGCCGAGGTGAATGCCGAGTGAGGCGAGCAGGCCCGGCCCGCGGCCGCGAGCCAAGGTCTGCGCTGCCGCATAAAGCATCGCCGGCCCCGGCACCAAGGCGAACACCGCGGTGGTGACAAAAAAAGCAATCAGGAGTTCTACTGACGGCAAGGTCTCGCTCCGGTGGTGAATGGGATCGATCCGCGAAACGCCGGATCGCCTGCCCAAAGTGGCACGAGCGCGTGCGGCGGCGATAGAAAAAATTCACGCCGCGGGAGAATGGTCGCACCTGGTGCAAGCAGTCTGGTTGCGTTTGTTCACTTTATGTTCTAGCGTCTGACACGATCTCGATTCGGTGGATTCCCGCCGTGTCGACAGGTTTCGAGTCAAGGGCGCGAATGGAACCCTTCTTGGTGTGGTGTGAGTAGCGAGGACAACGTGGATGGACGTCGAGGATCGGGCGAGATGTGGCACCATGTGGCCATCCGGTCACCTTCGGCACGCTGATTCTCGCCTATGAGGATCGCCCTGCCCTTCCCTGTCTTCGGAGTAATAGATGGCCAGCGCCAACGCCCTGATCGCCCGTATTGAGGCGGCCGTCCCGGAATACCGGGCGTCGCCCAGCAATATCGACGCGGAACAGGCTCTGCTCGGCGCGATTCTGGTGAATAACGACGCCTATTACCGCGTCTCGGACTTCCTCGAGGCTGAGCATTTCTTCGAGGATCTGCACCGGCGCACCTATGAAGTGGCAACCAGCCTGATCAAGGCCGGCAAGGTCGCAACGCCGACGACCATGAAGACCTTCATGGGCGACCAGGACCTCGGCGGCGTGACGGTCTCGCAATATCTCGCCCGCCTTGCCGCCGAGGCCACGACCGTCATCAACGCGGAGGATTATGGCCGCACGGTGTACGACCTCGCGATCCGCCGGAACCTGATCGGCATCGGCGAGGATCTGGTCAACGTCGCGTATGACGCCCCTGTCGAAACCTCACCGCGCGACCAGATCGAGGAAGCCGAGCGCCGTCTCTACGAACTGGCCGAAACCGGCCGCTACGATGGTGGTTTCCAGCGCTTTTCCGAAGCCCTCACCCACGCCATCGACATGGCGGCCGCTGCCTACAAGCGCGAGGGAAAGCTGTCGGGCATCTCGACCGGTCTCGTCGACATGGACCGCACCCTTGGGCGGTCTGCAAGCGTCCGACCTCGTGATCCTCGCCGGACGTCCGGCCATGGGCAAGACCGCGCTCGTGACCAACATCGCGTTCAACATCGCGAAGGTCTACGAGGGCGAGCGGCAGCCCGACGGCACGATGAAGACCGATCAACGGCGGCATCGTCGGGTTCTTCTCGCTCGAAATGTCCGCCGAGCAATTGGCGACCCGTGTCATCGCCGAGCAATCCGGCGTGCCGTCCTACAAGATCCGCCGCGGCGACATGCGCGAGGACGATTTCTACAAGATCACCGAAGCGGCGCGCGAGATGCAGTCGATCCCGTTCTACATCGACCAGACCGGCGGCATTTCGATCGCCCAGCTGGCGGCCCGCGCCCGGCGTCTGAAGCGGCAGCGCGGCCTCGACGTGCTGATCGTCGACTACCTCCAGCTTCTCTCGGGTTCGGCCAAGAAGGGCGAGAACCGCGTGCAGGAGCTGACCGAGATCACCACCGGCCTGAAGGCGCTCGCCAAGGAACTCGCGGTGCCGGTGATCGCGCTCTCCCAGCTCTCCCGTCAGGTGGAATCCCGCGACGACAAGCGGCCGCAACTGTCCGACCTTCGCGAATCCGGCTCCATCGAGCAGGACGCCGACGTGGTGATGTTCGTCTACCGCGAAGAGTATTATCTGAAGAACAAGGAGCCGAAGCCCGGCACCGAGGAATACTTCAAGTGGCAGTCGGAAATGGATCAGGTCCACGGCAAGGCCGAAGTCATCATCGGCAAGCAGCGTCACGGCCCGACCGGCACGATCCAGCTCGCCTTCCAGGCCGACATCACCCGCTTCACCAACCTCGCCGACGAGGACAAGCTTCCCGAACGGATGGGCGATTGACGCCTTCATTTGATTCGCCGCAGGTTCGCGCCGCGCTCTTCCCTCCCCCTTGCGGGGAGGGTCGAGGGTGGGGGTTGAAAAGTCGAGTCTCGCTCGAGCAATGGCGTCGCACGACATTCTACGACGTCGACACTCACGGCTCACCCGGTCGATCCACCCCCACCTCCAGCTCCTCCCCGCAAGGGGGAGGAGAGCTCACGTGCGGCCGCCATGGGTTTAGCGTGTGACGATGTCGACAATCACACGACAGCCCCGAACCTCCCGACGCCGAAGCGGGTGGAATTCTCCATATCGATCTCGACGCGCTGGCGCGTAACTGGCGTACCTTGCGCGACGCCGCAGGCGGTGCGGAGACCGCCGCGGTGGTCAAGGCGAATGCCTACGGCATCGGCATCGAGCGCGCGGTTCCCGCACTGGCGAGAGCCGGCTGCGAGACATTCTTCGTGGCGCATATCGGCGAGGCCGTTCGTGCGCGGGCGGTCGCTCCGAACGCCATCATCTACGTGCTCAACGGCCTCCTGCCGGGATCGACCGACGCCTATTTCCGACACCGGCTTCGGCCGGTTCTCGGCTCATCGGAGGATGTCGACGAATGGGCGGGCTTCTGCCGCGCGCAGTCGCAAAAGCTCGAGGCCGCCATCCACGTGGATACCGGCATGAACCGGCTCGGACTCGGCCGTCGGCGACGGCATGGTGCTGAAGGACAATCCGCACTTGAAGGATTTCACGCCCGCGCTGCTGATGAGTCATTTCGTCAGCGCCGAGGAAAACGAAAATCCGATCAACCGGCGCCAGATCGAGGCGTTTCAGGCTGTGCGAAATACGCTGCCGGGCGTTCGCGCCTCGCTTTCGAATTCGTCCGGCATCTTCCTGAAAGACAAGCCGCATTTCGACCTCGTGCGGCCCGGCTACGCGCTCTATGGCGGCAACCCGACGCCCTCCGCTGAAAACCCCATGCGTCCGGTGGTCGGGCTCGAGGGCCGCATCGTGCAGCTGCGCTGGATCGAGGCGTGACGACACCGTCGGCTACAATGCCCGCTGGGTCGCGCACCGAGCGTCGGCGGATCGCGACGCTCTCGGTGGGCTATGCGGACGGCTATCCCCGCGGCGCGAGCGCCCGCGGCGGCAGCGGCGAATCGATCCTTGCCGGCATGGCGATGATCGGCGAACGCCCGTGCCCGTTTGTCGGCACGGTTCGATGGATCTCATCATCATCGACGTCACGGATGTGCCCGGAAGGCGAGATCGCGCGCGGCGACCGCGTCACGCTCATCGGCGGCGATCTCACCATCGACGAAGTCGGCCGTCGCGCCGGCACCATCGGGTACGAAATTCTCACCAACCTTGGTGCGCGCTATGCGCGGCATTACCGCGAGGCGCAATCCTGATGGCGAAACGCCAACCCTCTTTCGCCTGTCAGAATTGCGGCGCGGTCACCAATCGCTGGAAGGGCAAATGCGAAGCCTGCGGCGAATGGAACACCATCGTCGAGGAAATCGGCGCCATGAGCGCGATGGCGGGTCCGGTCGCCACCCGCCCGTCGCGCGCCAAGGGCCGGATCTTCACGCTTGAAGGGCTTTCCGGCGAGACCAAGGAAGCGCCTCGCATGCCGTCCGGCATCGGCGAACTGGATCGCGTCACCGGCGGCGGCTTCGTCCACGGCTCGGTGATCCTCATCGGCGGCGATCCGGGCATCGGGAAATCGACGCTGCTGACGCAGGCCTCCGCCGCGCTCGCCAACCAGGGCCATCGGGTCGCCTATATCTCGGGCGAAGAGGCGGTGGCGCAGGTGCGTCTTCGCGCCGAGCGTCTGGGGCTCGGCCAATCGCCCGTCGAACTCGCCTCCGAGACCAACGTCGAGGACATCATCGCGACCCTGTCGCAAGGGCGGCCGCCGGCGCTCGCCATCATCGATTCGATCCAGACCATGTGGACCGAGACGGTGGAATCGGCGCCCGGCACGGTGACGCAGGTTCGCGGCAGCGCGCAGGCGCTGATCCGCTTCGCCAAGACCACCGGCACCGTCGTCATCCTTGTCGGCCACGTGACCAAGGACGGGCAGATCGCCGGTCCTCGCGTGGTGGAGCACATGGTCGACGCGGTGGTGTCGTTCGAGGGCGATGGCGGCCACCATTTCCGCATCATGCGGGCGGTGAAGAACCGCTTCGGGCCGACCGACGAAATCGGCGTCTTCGAAATGTCCGATCAGGGCCTGCGCGAGGTGACCAATCCGTCCGAACTCTTCCTCGCCGGCCGCGACCTCGCCACCGCCGGAACCGCCGTATTCGCCGGCATGGAAGGCACGCGCCCCGTGCTGGTGGAAATCCAGGCGCTGGTCGCGCCCTCATCGCTGGGCACGCCGCGCCGGGCCGTCGTTGGCTGGGATCAGAGCCGGCTGTCGATGGTGCTGGCGGTGCTCGAGGCCCATGGCGGCCTGCGGCTCGGCCAGCATGATGTCTACCTCAACGTGGCAGGCGGTTTGCGCATCTCCGAGCCGGCGGCGGATCTTGCGGCGGCGGCGGCCCTGATCTCGTCGCTCTCCGGCTCCGCGTTGCCGCCCGATACGGTTTATTTCGGAGAGCTCGGTCTATCGGGTGCGATTCGGCCCGTGGCGCAGGCGCCAGCCCGACTGAAGGAAGCGACCAAGCTCGGATTTTCCAGCGCCGTGATGCCCGCGCCGAGGGGAGACAAGAAAGAGCGCCTGCCGGTGGGAGCCGCTTCAATGGCGCACATCACCGATCTGGTGGCGGGGATCGCGGCGCGGAGGCGGTGAAATGGTACGAAATGCTATCGCACTGATAGGAACTCGCACCGACCGAATCAGCATTTGACACTTTTGTTGAAATATTGTATCAATTTACGATCCGAATTCCGAAGCTACGCAGCCCGACGAGATGAGGCCCAGAGCTTTACCTCGAGGAATACGCATGGCCGCTACCATCGATCTCTCGGCACACGACCCTTGCGGAAAACCCCTCAAGACGGCACCGTCATCGGCTCTCTGAGCGTGACAGGCGGCGGCGACTGGCGAGACATTCAAGTATACGCTTGCCGACAACTTCAGCGATCGGTTCGAAATCGTGGCCACGGCCACGGGATTCGATCTTGTTGTCAAGATCGGCGCCGAGTGCCGATGACACCAGCCTGTTCAATTTCGAAGGGATCAACACCTTCGCGCTTGCCATCTCCGCGACCGGCAGACGAAACGACGGTCATCATCGCGGCTCCATTCACCATCACCCTGACCAATGTCAACGAGGCCCCAATCGACGTCGGTGTCCTGACGCTTTCCGCGCCCGCAATTGCCGAAAACGCTGCCAACGGCACGGAGATCGGCCCGCTCGCGGCGATTGACCCGGACGCGAACGACACGTTCACCTACACTCTGACAGACAGCGCCGGCGGCCGTTTCAAGCTCGATGCTTCCGGCAAGAAGCTGCTCGTGGCTGACGGCGCGAAGCTCGATTTCGAGACCGCGACGTCCCATCAGATCAAATTGCAGGTCAAGGATGCGGGCGGCCTGACCTTCGAGAAGACCATCACCATCGGCGTGAATGATGGAATCGACACGGTTTCCGGCACCAAGCGCAACGACAAGATCACCGGCACCGAGGGCGCCGACGTCATCAATGGCGATGCCGGCAACGACAAGATCTATGGCCTCGGCGGTGATGACATCATCAATGGCGGCCTCGGCAAGGACCAGCTCACCGGCGGCGCCGGGCAAGGACATTTTCGTGTTCGACGCTGCCCTCCGCAAGGGCGGTTTCGACCAGGTGACCGACTTCAACTCGGCCGACGACACCCTTCAGTTCAATCTGTCGGCGCTGAAATCGTTCAACGTCAAGGCGCTCAAGCACGGCAAGCTGCCCAAGAAGTTCTTCACGGTCGGCAGCGAGTCCAAGGACAAGAACGATTACGTCTATTACAACAAGAAAAACGGCTTCGTTTATCTTGATGCGGATGGATCCGGCCATCACAAGGGAATCGAAATTCTCAAGCTGAAGCCGGGCACCACAGTTTCGGCGGACGATTTCCTGTTCGTCTGATCAATACTGCGATCAAGCCTTTCAAAGCCCCGATGCTTGCCATCGGGGCTTTTGTTTTTGGACACGAGGCCGCAGATTCGGTCGTCACAGTCGGCCTTGCTGCCCGACGGAGTCGTCGAAGACCTCGTTCAGAGATCGCGACCCGGTTTGAATTCTCCCGTCGAGCGCGACACTCCGTCATTCCGGGCCGCTCAGGCGGAGCCCGGAACCCGTCAACACCAGCGCTGTTCGAGAAGGCCGCAACCGCTCGGCCCCTATCCGTCAGACCGCTGACGTTTATGGGTTCCCGGCCCGGCTCCGCCTCCCGGAATGACTGGAACCGGCAAAACTCCGGCACTACGTCCACACGATGAGGTGACGAACGCGCTTTCTTGAGGTTATACACCCCCTCGCCTCGAAGCCGCGAAGGCGGCCCCATCTCGTCAGGTTGGTTCATGCCCTTTTCTATTCTGGACCTCGTCGTCCTCGGCGTCGTCGTGATCTCGGCTCTTCTGGCTGCCGTCCGTGGGTTCACCCGCGAAGTGCTGGCCATCGTCGCGTGGGTCGCGGCAGCGGCGGTCGCCTGGTACCTGCACCCGATGCTCCTGCCCTTGGCGCAGCAATACATTCACAACGGCACCATCGCGCTGGTGGCCTCGATCGGCGGCGATATTCGTCGTCACGCTGATCATCGTGTCGATCATCACCGTTCAAATCTCCGACATGATCCTCGATTCGCGCATCGGCGCCCTCGATCGCACGCTTGGTCTGTTCTTCGGCGCGCTGCGCGGGTTCCTGATTTGCGTCATCGGCTGGGCCTTCATGGGCTGGCTGCTCCAGGGCAAGAACCCCGATTGGGCCGCGACGTCCAAGACCCGTTCGGCGATGGAGAACACCCGCGACAACATCGTGGCGATGCTGCCCGAGAACGCCGAAGCGCTGCTGCAGCGCCTGCGCGAAAAGGGCGCCAACCGGGAGCCGGATCCGGCTGAACCGGCCGAGCCCGATCCGCAGCGCGCGGCCCCGACAGCCAATCCGCCCGCCGCGAATGCGCCGCCCGCACCCCGGGCGCCCGCGGATCGCCCGCTCCGCGTCCGGGCC
Source organism: uncultured Alphaproteobacteria bacterium (assembly GCA_963828985.1). Lineage (GTDB taxonomy): Bacteria > Pseudomonadota > Alphaproteobacteria > Rhizobiales > Beijerinckiaceae > Microvirga. The sequence goes on along the minus strand of CAWHGT010000002.1, from coordinate 323,081 downwards.
AGCCGCCGCAGCCGCGCGGGTAAGATGTTGCGCCCTCCGCATGGGAGGCGATACGGATGGACATTGGCGGTTTGGCGCAAGGCCGCCTACATAGGGTTCTGGCGGGCCTGACAGGTTCGCAGATCCGGGGAAAAGAACATGTCTGCATGGTCCGAGACGAGGCAGGTCGAGCCCAAGGCAATCGACCTCGACCTCGAAGGCGACACCCTGCGTGAGGAATGCGGCGTCTTCGGCATCTATGGACATCCCGACGCCGCGGCCATCACGGCGCTCGGCCTCCACGCCCTGCAGCATCGCGGGCAGGAAGCAGCCGGCATCGTCTCATTCGACGGCCATGTCTTTCATCTCGAACGCCGCCTGGGCCTGGTCGGTGACGGATTTTCCGACCGCTCGGTGATCGAACGGCTGGAAGGCCTCTCGGCCATCGGCCACGTGCGCTATTCGACCACCGGCGGCACCATCCTGCGCAACGTCCAGCCGCTCTTCGCCGAACTCGATGGCGGCGGCTTCGCGGTTGCGCATAACGGCAATCTCACCAACGGCCTGACCCTTCGGCGCAATCTCATCCGCGACGGCGCGATCTGCCAATCCACCACCGATACCGAGGTCATCGTCCACCTTGTGGCGCGCAGTCGCGAGGAGCGCGTGGTCGATCGTTTCCTCGAAGCGGTCAAAACCATCGAGGGCGCCTTCTCGCTCGTCGCGCTCACCAACAAGAAGCTGATGGGCGCCCGCGATCCCCTCGGCATCCGTCCGCTGGTGCTCGGCGAACTCGACGGACGCTATATCCTGACGTCGGAAACCTGTGCGCTCGACATCATCGGCGCGCGCTTCGTGCGCGACATCGAGAACGGCGAGGCCGTCGTGATCTCCGACGACGGCATCGAATCCTATCGCTACGCGCCGAAGCAGCCCGCGCGTCCCTGCATCTTCGAATACATCTATTTCGCCCGGCCCGATTCCATCGTGAACGGCCGCAGCGTCTACGACGTGCGCAAGAAAATGGGCCAGCAGCTCGCGGTCGAATCGCCGGCGAATGCCGACGTGGTCATCCCGGTGCCCGATTCCGGCGTGCCCGCTGCATTCGGTTTCGCCCGCGCATCGGGCTTGCCTTATGAACTCGGCATCATCCGCAACCATTATGTGGGGCGAACCTTCATCCAGCCGACGCAATCGGTGCGCGAACTCGGCGTGCGCATGAAGCATTCGGCCAACCGCGCGGCGGTCGAGGGCAAGAGCATCGTGCTCGTGGATGACAGTCTCGTGCGCGGCACCACGTCGGTGAAGATCGTGCGCATGATGCGCGAAGCCGGCGCGCGCGAAGTGCATTTCCGCATCGCCTCCCCGCCGATCACCCATCCGGATTTCTACGGCATCGACACGCCCGAGAAGGACAAGCTGCTGGCAGCAACCCACGATCTCGAGCAGATGCGCGCCTATATCGGCGCGGATTCGCTGGCCTTCCTGTCGGTCGAAGGCCTCTATCGCTCCATGGGCGAGGCGGCGCGCAATCCGGCGCAGCCGCAATTCACCGATCATTGCTTCACGGGCGATTATCCGACGGCGCTGACCGATCTCACGATAGCGACGCCGCGCCGTCTCTCCCTTCTGGCCGAGGCCGATTAGCCGGCCTGAACTCTCTTTCGAGGACCCATGACCAAGCCACTCTCGAACCGCGTTGCAGTCGTCACCGGCGCGTCGCGCGGAATTGGGCGCGCTGCCGCATTGGCTTTCGCCGAAGCAGGCGCCCACGTGATCGCGCTTGCCCGCACCCAAGGGGCGCTCGAATCCCTCGACGACGAGATCCGCGCCAAGGGTTCATCCGCCACTCTCGTGCCGGTGAACATCAAGGATTTCGAGGCTTTCGACCGGCTGGGCGCAGCGATCCACGAGCGTTGGGGCAAGCTCGATATCCTGCTCGGCAATGCGGGCGTTCTCGGTGAACTCGCGCCGATCACCCATATCGACCAGCCGGTCTGGGACGAGGTGATGGCCATCAACGTGACGGCGAATTATCGCCTGATCCGCGCTCTCGACCCGCTGCTGCGCGCCTCCGATGCAGGGCGCGCGATCTTCGTGTCGTCGGGCGCCGCCCACAAGGCAACGGCCTATTGGGGACCCTACGCCATCTCGAAAGCAGCTCTCGAAATCCTGGTGCGCACCTATGCGGCCGAAACGCTGACGACGCCGCTGAAGGTAATGCTTCTCAATCCCGGCCCGTTGCGCACCAACATGCGCCGCGCCGCGATGCCGGGTGAAGACCCGACGACGCTGAAGACGCCGGACGACCTCGCGCCGCACATCCTGAACCTCGCCCTGCCCTCATGGAACGAGACCGGCAAGATCTGGGATTTCCCGCAAGGCAAAGTGCTGACGCCGCAGCTGCCGGAGTAGGAGTGAATGGTGAGTAGTGAGTAGTGAAGGGCAAGAGCTTCCTACTCACCACTCGCCACTCACGCCTTTTCTACTTCTTGTCCTTGTCGAACGGATTGGTGCCCATCCGCATCGAGATCCTGATCGGCACGCCGGGCAGGTCGAAGGATTCGCGCAGTTTGTTGACGAGGTAGCGCGAGTAGGATTTCGGCAGGGCGTCGAGCTGGTTGCCGAAGATGGCGAAATGCGGTGGGCGGGCCTTGATCTGCGTCATGTAGCGGATCTTGATCCGGCGGCCGGACACCGCCGGCGGCGGGTTGGTCTCCAGCGCATCGGCCAGCCACTGATTGAGCTTGGCGGTGGAGATGCGGCGGTTCCAGGTCTCGAAGACCTGCAGGATCGCCTTCATGAGCGGGTCGATGCCGGTGCCGGCAAGCCCTGAGAGCGGCACCACCGGCGCGCCGCGCACCTGCGGCAGGAGCCGGGTCGCCTTTTCCTTCAGCTCCTTCAACAGGCCCTGCTGGTCGGCCACGAGGTCCCATTTGTTGACGCCGATGACAAGGGCGCGCCCTTCCGTCTCGACGAGATCGACGATCGACAGATCCTGCTTCTCGAACGGGATCGTGGCATCGAGCAAGATCACCACCACCTCGGCGAAGCGCACGGCCCGCAGCGCATCGGCGACGGAGAGCTTTTCCAGCTTGTCCTCGACCCGCGCGCGCTTGCGCAAGCCCGCGGTGTCGAACAGCTTGATCTCGCGCCCGTGCCAACTCCAGTCGAGGGAGATGGAGTCGCGCGTGATGCCAGCCTCCGGGCCGACCAGAAGACGATCCTCGCCGAGCATGCGGTTGATGAGCGTCGACTTGCCCGCATTCGGCCGTCCGACGATCGCCACCTGCAGCGGCTTCTTCGATTCCTCCTCGTCCTCCGCGGGCTCCGCGTTGGGATCGGGGAAGAACGGCATCAGCGACTCGAACAGATCCGACAGGCCTTCGCCGTGTTCGGCCGAAAACGGGACCGGATCGCCGAGGCCCAGCGAGAAGGCGTCGTAGGCGCCGGCCAGGCCTGCGTTTCCCTCGGCCTTGTTGGCGATGAGGATCACGGGCTTGCCGGAGCGGCGCACCATTTCGGCGAAGGGGCGGTCGGCGGGCAGGATGCCGACGCGTGCATCGATGACGAAGAGAATGACGTCGGCATCGCCGATGGCGGCCTCCGTCTGCGCGCGCATCCGCCCGAGGAGCGATTCCTCGGTGGCTTCTTCAAGGCCGGCGGTGTCGATGATGCGGAATTCGAGATCGCCGAGACGCGCCTCGCCTTCGCGACGATCGCGGGTGACGCCGGGCTTGTCGTCGACGAGCGCGAGCTTCTTGCCGACCAGCCGGTTGAACAGGGTCGACTTGCCGACATTCGGCCGCCCGACAATGGCGACGAGAGGCGTCATGTCATGTCCTCACTGGGTCACTTGCACCGGACCGCCCGCGACCAGCGCAGTATAGACGGCAAGACGCTGCTTCAGGGACTGCGGGCGTTTCGCGATCGGCGGCGATCTGGTCGAACCATTTGCCGGCGAAATCCATCTCGCCGGTCTTCAGGCCCGACAGGCCGAGAAGCTCACGTGCGGAATGGCGCCAGGGATTCGTCGGCACGGCCAGCCGCTCAAGCGGCGGGCGAACCACAGATGGCTCCGCGCTGTCGAGACGCAGCCAGGCGGCGCGTAGCCGCGCGAGATCCTGCCAGAGCGGAGACAATTTCGTGTCGGCTGCGAGAGCGTCGTAGGCCGTCGCGCCGTCTTCGGCATTGGATTGCCCGAGTTCGGCAGCAAGGCGGAAGCGAGCCAGGAGCGTGTAGCCTCCGTCGGCCTCCTTCGCGAGCGCTTCGAAGACCGGTTTCGCCTCCGTCGCTCTTTTCGTCGCGAGACAGGCGCAGCGCTTCCTCGAAGCGGGCGCCGGCTTCCTGCGCGCGCGTTTCCTGCACGTGCTCCCAGTAGCGCCAGCCCCCCACCAGCGCCAGCATGACGAGAACGCCGCCGATGATCAGGCCGTTATAGCGCTTCCACATCTGCGCGACCCGGTCGCGGCGATATTCGTCGTCGACCTCGCGGATAAACTCGTCGTTGGGAGCCATGCTTCTCCTGCGGCCGGGCCGCCTCCATAAACCGAAGTGGGTCGCCTATCACACCCCCCTGTGGAAGGCGAGAGGGATGCGGTTCCGAAGGACCTCTTTCCGCAATGGCAGCCCGTCCGAAGCACGCAAGGCCGCTGGAGATCCTTCGAAACGCAGCTTCGCGATCGCCAGGATGAGGGCGTGGCAGACAGCTGCCTATTTGGCAGGCTTCCGCTCCGCATAGGTGTGTTCCGGCCCGGGAAAGGCCCGCGAGCGGACCTCCTGCGCGTAGGCTTCCACGGCCTTCGCGATGTTGGGCCCGAGTTCGCCGTAGCGCTTGACGAATTTCGGCGACCATGGAGTGAGGCCGAGCATGTCCTCCAGCACCAGGACCTGCCCGTCGCAGGCAACCGATGCGCCGATGCCGATGGTCGGGATGTCGACAGCCCGGGTGATCTCGCGCCCGAGAGGTTCTGCGACCGCCTCGACCACCACCGAGAAGGCCCCCGCATCGGCCACGGCCTTGGCGTCTGCGAGAAAGACCGGCCAATCGGCACGGTCCCGCCCCTGCGCCTTGAAGGAGCCGAGGGCGTTGATGGATTGAGGGGTCAGGCCCACATGGGCCATCACCGGCACGCCGCGCTCGGTGAGAAAGCGGATGGTGTCGGCCATGCGCGCGCCGCCTTCGAGCTTGATGGCCCCGCAGCCGGTCTCTTTCAAAATGCGCGCCGCTGAGCGAAAGGCCTGCTCGCGGCTTTCCTCGTAGGCGCCGAACGGCATATCCACCACGACCAGCGCCCGCTTCGAGCCGCGCATCACCGCCAGCCCCTGCAGGATCATCATGTCGAGGGTGACCGGCACGGTCGATTCCATGCCGTGCATGACCATGCCGAGGGAATCCCCCACCAGGATCACGTCCGCATGCTGGTCCACCAGCCGGGCCGTATGGGCGTGGTAGGAGGTGAGCATGACGATCGGCTCGCCGCCTTTGCGCGCGCGGATATCGGGAGCGGTCAGGCGGCGGGTCTCGGATTGAGCGGACATGGAACGAACTCTAGCCTTGCGAAGGAAGAACGGCGACGCCGATCAGCAACGGGTGAAGCCACAGGGCGAACGCCACATAAGCCACGGTCCCGATGACAACCGCAAGCGCGTCATTGCGAAAACCCGCCGGTGGGGCCGCGGGCGCGCCATGCGGCGGACCTTCATCCCGGCGCTTGGCGCTGATGCGCGCGAGAACGGCCCAGACGAGGATGGCGCCGAACAGAAGGATCGAACCAAGATCGCCGTTCGCCAACAGGTGCGCCAAGGCCCAGATCTTTACGCCGGTCAGCATCGGATGCTTGAGACGCGCCTTGATCCGTCCCGGCAGGTAGGCGGCCGCGACGCTGACGAAGGCGAACCAGACCAGCAGGAGAGCGAGGTGGCGCGTCCAGGTCGGCGGATCCCACACGGGGATGTAGCCCGCCGCGCGATATCGCCCGAAACCGACGGCGATCAAAACGACGCCCAACAGGGAAACCAGCGAGTACAGGCCCTTATAGGGCCCCTCCCCCATACGGGCGATGAGAGCCGCCCTCTGCCCCCGCGCCATGCTGAACGCGTGGATTCCGACAAACAGGAGCAGGCCTAGAATGAGAAGGGTCACCGTTGGCCTCGCGGCTGGAGTTATCGGATACTGGCGACAAGATGCCGATAATCTGGGCAGATTCCAGTGTTGATCGGCCTTCCACCGCGATTTAGGGGCTGTCGGCAGGATTTTGCCCGCGAAAACGTAGCCACCCGCCTTAAGTCGGATAGGCTGAAGGTTGCGGAGGGCTAGCGCCGGGCCACCGAGTTCGGTAGCTAAAACATCAAATCACAACTGATATAATGTCAGGGGGAAACACCGATGGAAGCGCTCCTGAGAATAAGCCGGGCCATCGACAGCTTCAACGAACGCGTCGGCAAGACGGTGGCGTGGGCGATCGTGGTGGCAATCCTGGTCTCCGCCATCAACGCCATCATCCGGCGCATCTTCGGCGTGTCGTCGAATGCGTGGCTCGAACTTCAATGGTACCTTTTCGGCGGGGTTTTCATGCTCTGCGCGCCCTGGACCCTGAAAGCCAACGAGCATATCCGCATCGACATCGTCTCGAACATGCTGTCCAAGCGGAAACGCGACTGGATCGACCTGTTGGGGCACCTCTTGTTCCTGTTCCCGTTCGTCGCGGTCATGATCTACCTCGCGGTGCCGTATTTCTTGCGCTCGTACCAGTCGGGCGAAGTGTCGTCCAACGCCGGCGGCCTGCTGATCTGGCCCGCCAAGGGGCTCATCCTCCTGGGCTTTTGCCTGCTCGGGCTGCAATGGTTCAGCGAGTTGGTCAAACGGGCGGCGATCATTCGAGGCGACCTTCAGGACGACGCGCCAACCACGCATAGCGCCGAGGCGGAAGCCGAGCGGCTGCTCGCCGAACTGGGCGACGCCGTCACACCTCACAGCGGTGAACCTCCGGGAGATGGTGTCCGCTAGACGGATCCCGCCCGCGTCCCTGATTTCCGGAGTTTTTGCCCATGGCCGTCCTGCTCGCCCAGAACCTCGCGCCGATCATGTTCGGCGCCCTCGTCATCTTCCTTCTCATCGGCTACCCGGTGGCGTTCTCGCTGGCCGCGAACGGTCTCCTGTTCTTCTTTCTCGCCGTGGAGCTCGCGCCCTACGCGCCCGAGACCATCAACCTTTCCTGGCCGCTTCTCGGCGCCCTGCCCGACCGCGTTTTCGGCACGATGTCGAACGAGGTGCTGCTGGCCATCCCGTTCTTCACCTTCATGGGGCTGATTCTCGAACGCTCGGGCATGGCCGAGGATCTGCTCGACACCATCGGCCAGCTCTTCGGCCCGGTGCGCGGCGGTCTTGCCTTCGCGGTCATCTTCGTGGGTGCGCTGCTTGCCGCCACCACCGGCGTCGTCGCGGCATCCGTGATCTCCATGGGTCTGATCTCGCTGCCGATCATGCTGCGCTACGGCTATGACCGGCGCCTTGCATCGGGCGTGATCGCCGCGTCAGGCACGCTGGCGCAGATCATCCCGCCGTCGCTGGTGCTCATCGTGATGGCCGACCAGCTCGGCCGCTCCGTCGGCGACATGTACGAGGGCGCGTTCCTGCCCGGCATCATCCTGGCGGGTCTTTACGCGGCCTATGTGGCGCTCATGGCGCATCCTCTTTCCGAAGGCCGCACCGGGCCTCCCGCTCGAGGCCATCGGCTTCCGTGAGCCGAACGGATCGCGCGGCGTGTGGCAGCTCGGCGTCCTGGTGCTGTTTTCCGGTTTCGTCGGCTATTACGTGCTGTCGCAGACCGCCACCAAAGCCGGCGCCGACTTCGTCATTCTCACCATCTGCGTCGCCACCGTGGTGGCGCTGATCTGCGCCCTCATGGACCGGATGCTCGGCGCGCGCCGGGTGGTCATCTCGGTGATCCTCGTGGCTGCGCTCGTTGGCGCTTTATGCCTGGCTGCACAGTGCCGGTTACGAGTCGCTCGCGCTCCTCATGGAGATGATCCTCGCCGGCGCCATCTACGCCCTTGTGGTCGGGCTGGTGGAGAAATTCACCGGCTTGCGCCTGATGTCGCGGATGGCGGTGCAGACGACCTTCGTGATGGTGCCGCCGCTCCTGCTCATCTTCCTGGTGCTCGGCACGATCTTCATCGGCCTGGCGACGCCCACCGAAGGCGGCGCCATGGGCGCGCTTGGATCGCTGATCCTTGCTGCGATCAAGCGCCGGCTCGACAACAACCCGAACCGCTTCAACTGGAATCTCGTTCGGCAAGCCACCGAGGCGACGGCCAAACTCTCGGCTTTCGTGCTCTTCATCCTGATCGGCGCGCGGGTCTTCTCGCTCACGTTCTACGGCGTGAACGGGCACGTCTGGGTCGAGCACCTGCTGACGTCGCTTCCGGGCGGCCAGACCGGGTTCCTGGTGTTCACCAACGTGCTGGTGTTCTTCCTCGCGTTCTTCCTCGACTTCTTCGAACTGGCCTTCATCATCGTGCCGCTGCTCGGGCCGCCGGCCGAAAAGCTCGGCATCGACCTGATCTGGTTCGGCGTGATGCTTGGCGTGAACATGCAGACCTCGTTCATGCATCCGCCCTTCGGCTTCGCGCTGTTCTTCCTGCGCTCCGTCGCGGCGAAAGTTCCCTATATCGATCGTGTCACCGGCAAGCGCATGGAGCCGGTCACGACCGGCCAGATCTATTGGGGCGCGGTGCCGTTCGTGATCATCCAGCTCATCATGGTGGCGATCGTCGTGTTGTTCCCGAACATCGTCATGCACTACAAGAGCAGCGGCGTAACGGTCGATCCGGCCGCGGTGCAGAAGAGCCTCGACAACATTCTCATGCCGGGCCTGCCGGCGGATGGCGGCCTGCCGGGACTGAACTTCGACGCACCGCCGCCGCCGAAGATCCCCTGAGCCGGACGCGCGGCGAACGCCCGCGTTCAACGCGACGCGTTCAGCCTCACGGCCGCGCGAATGAGTGCCATCAAAGCTTCCTCGTCGATCTCCTCGCCCTCGCGGATGTCGATGGCGCGCCGCGTATTGCCTTCGAGACTCGCATTGAAGAGCCTGGAGGGGTCATCGAGCGCGGCCCCTTTGGCGAAGGTCATCTTCACGACGTTCTTGTAGGTCTCGCCGGTGCATATAATTCCGCCGTGAGACCACACCGGAACGCCTCTCCACTTCCACTCCTCGACGACCTCCGGGTCGGCCTTCTTGATCAAGGCCCGAACCCGCGCCAGCATCGCGCCCCGCCAGTCGCCGAGCTCCCTGATCCGCTCGTCGATCAACCGGGATGGGGATTGCGCTGGTTGAGCCGGGCTCTTGCTCATGATGCATCTTTCCTGTCGCGTCGTTAGCTCTGACGATGCCCTCGGCCTCTGTTGTCTCGTCAACGAGGAGCCGGCACCGAAGACGAACATAGGATCAATCGATGCGCGGAGACCACCCTGGTCGGTCGCTACGACGTTCAGACCGCGTTTCGCGGACGATCATCCTTGACGAATTTTTGAACGTTGACGCGGCCTCGCGCATGGACAATACTTCGCTACATGGTGAAGTATCAGGCATCCCCCATCGACCGCACCTTCTCCGCCCTCTCCGACCCGACGCGGCGGGAAGTGCTGATGCGGCTGAAGGACGAACCGGGGCTTTCGGTCAGCGAGCTTGCCCGGCCGCTTTCTCTGAAGCTGCCGGGGATGATGAAGCATCTCGACGTCCTCTCCGACGCTGGGCTGATCACCCGGACCAAGACCGGCCGGACCGTAGCGGTAAACCTGTCGGTGGGTCCGATGCAGGAAGCGATGGCTTGGCTCGGCCGTTATGAGCGCTTCTGGACGGCGAGCATGGACCGGCTTGTCGCGTTCGTCGAAGAGGATGATGCGTGATGAACCGCAGCCTTCCCAGCGTGACCATAATCCGCCGCATCAAGGCATCGCCCGCCAAGGTGTGGGCGGCGATCACCCGGCCCGAACAGATGCTGCAATGGTGGGGCCCCGATGCGGGACCCACGCTCAAGGTCGAGGCTGACGTGCGGCCCGGCGGCCGGTTCAGCATCGTGTTCCGGCTGCTGAACGGCGAAGAGCACAATCCTACGGGCGTGTATCAGGAAGTGCTTCCCGAACAGAAGCTGGTCTTCACCTGGGAATGGCCCGGCATGCCCGAACGGGAGTCGCTGGTGACGATCCTGCTCAAGCGGATCGACAGCGGCACCGAGCTGATCCTGACCCACGAGCGTCTGCCCGACGAGGAAGCGCGCGAAAGCCACGAGAAAGGCTGGAGCGGCCTGCTCGACAAGCTGCCGATTTTTCTTGGAGAGAGACAATGAGCGACCTGACCCTCACCACCTTCAACTGGGTTCCCCAGATGCCGCGCGGATTCGTGCGCGACATAAGGGTGCGCTGGGCGTTGGAGGAAGCGGGCTTGCCCTACCGCGTCGAGAGCGTGCCGTTCGACGACCGCAACGCCGAGCATTTCGCCCATCAGCCTTTCGGCCAGGTGCCGTGGCTGACCGATGGCGACATCTCGATCTTCGAGACCGGCGCGATCCTGCTGCATCTGGGCGAGTTGAGCGACAGGCTGATGCCCGCCGATCCGCGCGGGCGCAGCGTCGCGACAGAATGGCTTTTCGCGGCGCTCAATTCTGTCGAGATGGCGGGCCTGCCCTGGGCGCTGTTCCAGTTCTCCGGCGTGCCGAAGGAGTCCGCGGCCTACAAGCAGTTCGATAGTTTCCTCAACATGCGTCTCAAGCATATGGAAGCCGTGCTGAAAGGGCGGGAATGGCTCGCCGGCAGCTTTTCGATCGGGGACATCATGATGGCGGACGTGCTGCGCCTGACCGACCGGTTCGAGGGATTGGCGGAATATCCCGCCTGCCACGCCTATGTCGCCCGCGCTACGGCCCGCCCGGCATTCGTCAAGGCGCACGCGGATCAGATGGCGCATTTTGCCAAGGCCGACGCCCTCGTCGCTGCAACCTAGAACCTGTCGTTCGTCACTCCCACTCGATCGTGCCGGGAGGCTTCGAGGTGATGTCGTAGGTGACGCGGTTGATGCCCTTGACCTCGTTGATGATGCGGGTCGCAACGCGGCCGAGGAACGACATCTCGAACGGGTAGAAATCCGCCGTCATGCCATCCACCGATGTGACGGCGCGAAGGGCGCAGACGAAATCGTAGGTGCGCCCATCGCCCATCACGCCGACGGTCTTCACCGGCAGCAGCACCGCGAAGGCCTGCCAGATTTCATCATACAGTCCGGCCTTGCGGATCTCGTCCAGATAAACCGTGTCGGCCTTGCGCAGGATGTCGAGCTTCTCGCGGGTGATCTCGCCCGGCACGCGGATGGCGAGGCCCGGACCGGGGAATGGATGACGTCCCACGAAGGCTTCCGGCAGGCCGAGTTCGCGACCCAATACGCGGACTTCGTCCTTGAAGAGCTCGCGCAGCGGCTCCACCAGTTTCATGTTCATGCGCTCGGGCAGGCCGCCCACATTGTGGTGGCTCTTGATCGTCACCGAAGGGCCGCCGGTGAAGGACACGCTCTCGATCACGTCCGGATAGAGCGTTCCTTGCGCGAGGAAATCCGCGCCGCCTATCTTCGTCGCTTCCGCGTCGAACACGTCGATGAAGAGGCGGCCGATGGTCTTGCGCTTGACCTCGGGGTCGGAGACCCCTTCCAGCGCTCCGATGAAGAGATCCTGTGCCTGCACATGTACAAGAGGAATGTTGTAGCTGTCGCGAAACAGCGTGACGACCTGTTCGGCTTCCGCCTCGCGCATGAGCCCGTGATCGACGAACACGCAGGTGAGCTGATCGCCGATGGCCTCGTGGATCAGCACGGCCGCCACTGCCGAAATCGACGCCGCCCGACAATCCGCAGATCACCCGGCCGGTGCCGACCTGCGCGCGAATGCGTTCGATGGCCTCGTCGCGGAACGCCTTCATGGTCCAGTCGCCGCGGCAGCCGGCGATCTCGCGCACGAAATTGCGGATCAGCTGCGCGCCTTGCGGCGTGTGCACGACTTCAGGATGGAACTGGACCGCGTAGAACTTGCGCTTCTCATCCGCCACCACCGCGAACGGAGCATTGGGGGAGACCGCCAGCGTCTCGAAACCGTCCGGCAGCCGGGTCACGCGGTCGCCATGGCTCATCCAGACAGGATATTTGTGGCCCACCTGCCAGACGCCCTGGAAGATCGGGCTCTCGGTCAGCACCTCGACTTCGGCGCGGCCGAATTCGGAATGATGCCCACCTTCGACCTCGCCGCCGAGCTGCGACGCCATCGTCTGCTGGCCGTAGCAGATGCCGAAGACCGGCACGCCGGCCTCGAGCAATTCCTGCGGGGCGCGCGGCGAAGTGGCGAGCGTCACCGATTCCGGCCCGCCCGAGAGAATGACGCCCTTGGGCTTCATCTCGCGAAAGGCCTCGGCCGCCTTCTGGAACGGCACAACCTCCGAATAGACCCCCTCCTCCCGCACGCGCCGGGCAATGAGCTGGGTCACCTGAGAGCCGAAATCGACGATGAGGATCTTGTCGTGGGCGGAGGTTTTTGGGGATTGGGTCATGAAGCGGGTTCTAGGGCTTTGCGGTTTTCTGGGCAAATGTGAAGCAGTCGGGTCCTTGAAGGGCGTCAGTTCTTCCGAAGCACCGCCACGTAAAATCCGTCCGTGCCGGTCTTGAGCGGCGTCATCTGCAGCCCGTGCGCGGTGGTGCGGATGAGGGGTGCGAGCTTGTCCATCTCGGCCCGGGCCAGCACCTCCGGCACGCGCGACCGGCGTGAAACCGGCGTTCCGGTCGAGGAAGGCCGAAATCGCCCCGTCGTTCTCCTCCGGCAGGATCGAGCACGTGATGTAGACGATCCGCCCGCCGGATTTGACCAGCGCCCCCGCGCGATCGAGCACGACGGCCTGTTCGTTGCGGCGGACATCGAGGCTGCCGGGACGCAGGCGCCACTTGGCGTCCGGGTTGCGGCGCCAGGTGCCGATGCCGGTGCAGGGCGCGTCGACCACCACGCAATCGATCTTGCCATCGAGGTCCGACACCGCATCGGCGCGGGCGCGCGGCGTCCGGATCTGCACGTTGCGCACACCCGCACGCGTGACGCGCTCGTGGATCGGCGCGAGGCGGCGGGCATCGGAATCGGTGGCGTAAAGCTGGCCGTGGTTGTTCATCATCGCCGCCAGCGCCAGCGTCTTGCCGCCGCCTCCGGCGCAAAGGTCGACGACCTGCTCGTCCGGCTGGACGCCTGACAAAATCGCAGCGATTTGAGAGCCTTCGTCCTGGATCTCAATCCATCCCTTGATGAATTCAGGCTCCGATTGCACGGCCGGGCCGCGCCCGTCCTCGCCCGGCTGGATCCGCAGGCCATAGGGGGATAGCGGGGTCTCCACCGCGCCGAGATGCGGCAGAGCATCGTGGGCCTCGGAGCGCGATTGGACCTTCAAAGCATTCACCCGCAGGTCGAGAGGCGCGCGGCCGGTCAGGGCCTGCAATTCCGGCACGAGATCTTCGCCCAGGAACGCCCGCAGGGAAGGCTCGATCCATTCCGGGAAATCGCCCGCAACGTGGGCAGGCGCGTTCGCGAGATCGGCGCCTTCGATCCTCGCCCGCTCCTCGCCTGTCGGCGGTTCGGGCGCAAATCGTTCGCCCGAGAACAATCGTGCGATCTCCGCGAATGTCATCCCGCGCTGAAGCACCAGCATGCCGAGCACCACCGCCCGTGGCGTGGTTTCGCCCATGACCCAGGAGGCAGAGGCTTTGCGGCGGAGAGAATCATACACGAGGCTGGCGATCGCCGCCCGGTCCTTGGAGCCGGCGAAGCGGTGCGACAGCCCCCAATCCTTGAGAGCCTCCGTGGCGGGGCGGCGACGGGTCTCGATGTCGCCGAGAACCTCGATGGCGGCGGAAAGGCGGGCTGCGGGTGTCATGAGGCATCACAATCTTTTTTTGAGCGCAGCGAGCGCAATCGCGCCGCGCCGCCGCCGATCGACAGGTAGGGTCAGACGCCAAGTTCCGCCGCGAAGATCCGCAGCGCAAAGATGATCCACATCAGGAAGAGGATGATCGCGCCGATGAGAAAAACCGTAAAGCGGTGCTGGATTCGGTTCGACGTCACGTAGATGCCGGCGTGGAAGATCCGCGTCACCACGAACATCCACGACATCACCACGAAGAGAATGTCTGCCTTGCGGGTGATCAGCGCGAACGCCACCAGCAGGAAGAAGAGCATCGGCAGTTCGAACTGGTTTGCATAAGTGTTCGAGACCTGTTGCGCGCGTGTCGGCCAGTTCGACTGGCCCAGCGCCACATCGGCGACCTTCACGTCGCCTTGCCGTAGATGCCCGATGCGTGCCCGACCGGTCCAGATCAGCAGACAGAAGATCACCGCCACCAGAACGAAGACCGGCAGCAGGATAGCGGTGATGGTCATGAGATATCTTTCGGATCAGGTTGATGACACCGCATTAGGAGCGGCCGGGATAGTTCGGGCTCTCACGGGTGATGGTCACGTCGTGAACGTGGCTCTCGCGCAGGCCCGCATTGGTGATGCGGATGAACTGCGCCTTCTCGTGAAACTCCTGCAGATTGGCGGCACCCACATAGCCCATGGAGGCGCGAAGGCCGCCCGAGAGCTGGTGGAGCACGCCCGAGACCGACCCCTTATAGGCGACCTGACCTTCGATGCCTTCCGGCACGAGCTTGAGCGTGTCGCGAACCTCCGCCTGGAAGTACCGATCCGCCGAGCCGCGCGCCATGGCGCCCACCGAGCCCATGCCGCGGTAGGATTTGTAGGAGCGGCCCTGATAGAGGAAGACCTCGCCCGGGGTCTCGTCGGTGCCGGCAAGAAGCGAGCCCACCATCACGCATGAGGCGCCCGCCGCGATGGCCTTGGCGAGATCGCCCGAAAACTTGATGCCGCCATCGGCGATGACGGGAATGCCCGCTTCCACGGCGGCATCGACAGCCTCCATGATGGCGGTGAGCTGCGGTACGCCGACGCCCGCGACGATGCGGGTCGTGCAGATCGAGCCCGGTCCGATGCCGACCTTCACCGCATCCGCGCCCGCATCGATAAGGGCCTTGGCGCCCTCGCGCGTGGCGACGTTGCCGGCGATGACCTGCACGGCGTTGGAGAGCTTCTTTGCCCGCGTGACGCTCTCGAGCACCCGCACCGAATGGCCGTGCGCGGTATCGACCACGATCACGTCGCAACCGGCGTCGATCAGGCGCTCCGAGCGCTCCAATCCCTGGTCGCCTGTCGTGGTGGCGGCGGCGACGCGCAGGCGGCCCTGGCTGTCCTTGGACGCATTGGGATGCGCCACCTGCTTCTCGATATCCTTGACGGTGATCAGTCCGATGCAGCGGTAATGATCGTCGACGACCAGAAGCTTCTCGATGCGGAACTGGTGCAGCAGCCGGCGCGCCTCGTCCTGGCTGACGCCCTCGCGGACGGTGATCAGGCGGTCCTTGGTCATCAGCTCGGCAACTTTTTGCGCCGGGTTGTTGGCAAACCGCACATCACGATTGGTGAGGATGCCGACGAGCTTGCCGTTAGACCCGCCGGGGCCGCGCTCGACCACCGGAATCCCCGAAATGCCGTGATGCTTCATCAGCCCGAATGCATCCGCCAGGGTCTCGTCCGGATGGATCGTGATGGGGTTCATCACCATGCCGGATTCGTAGCGCTTGACGAGGCGCACCTGCTCGGCCTGGGCGTCGGGTTCCAGATTGCGGTGAATGACGCCGATGCCGCCGTTCTGCGCCATGGCGATGGCCATCTTGGCCTCGGTCACCGTGTCCATCGCGGAGGCGACGATGGGCAGGGACAGGCTGATCGTCTTGGTGAGCTTTGTCGCGATATCGACGTCGCTGGGGAGAACCTCGGAGCGCCCGGGCCGCAGCAGGACGTCATCGAACGTGAGGCCTTCGATGAGCTGATCGATAATGCGGGCCATGGCCAACTCCTGGAACAAGGGGTGAACGGATCGGGCTTCGCCGCGATCTGAGGTTGGCGAGGGTCCGTAGCACGCGCTTCAGCTTTCGCAAAGCATTCCGCACACGCAATCCGCGAAGGGCTGTATTGCGTATCGATCGGTGGAGATTTCGACGATTTGGTTTGCAACTTTCCGCCATGGCGTTAATTCCACAGCTCATGCGACCTTCGCGCCTCCTCCCCCTGATCATCGCCACCGCCCTCTTCATGGAGAACACGGATTCGACCGTGATCGCGACGTCGCTGCCGATGATCGCCCGCGATATCGGCGTGGACCCCATCGCCCTGAAGCTCGCGATCACGTCCTACCTGGTGGGCCTTGCCATCTTCATCCCGATTTCGGGCTGGATGGCGGACCGCTTCGGCGCCAAGCGCATCTTCTCGGCCGCGCTTGCGGTGTTCATGGCGGGCTCGCTCTCCTGCGCGTGGGCGAATTCGCTCGAAGGGTTCGTGATCTCGCGGTTCATCCAGGGAATGGGCGGCGCCATGATGGTGCCGGTAGGCCGACTGGTGATCTTGCGCAGCGTGCCGCGGAACGAGGTCGTCCAGGCCCTGGCCACCCTCACCATCCCGGCCATGATCGGGCCTATCCTCGGGCCCGTGGTCGGCGGTTTCATCACCACCTATTTCGACTGGCGCTGGATCTTCTTCATCAACATTCCCATCGGCGTCCTGGGAATCGCGCTGTCACTCCGGTTCATTCCCAACATCAAGGAAGAGAACGTCCCCCGGCTCGATTTCGTCGGCTTCATCCTCTCGGGCGTCGGACTGGCGCTCCTGATGCTGGGGTTTGCGTCCGGCGGCCACCTGATCCCCTTGCGGGTCTCGATCGCCTGCGTGGTCGTCGGCACGATCTGCGTCGTGCTGTTCGTGCTTCATGCGCGCCGCACGCCTCATCCGGTGATGCAGCTCGGCCTGCTGAAATTGCAGACCTTCCGCGCCAGCATCATCGGCGGCTTCCTGTTTCGCATCGGCATCGGCGCCATTCCGTTCCTTCTGCCGCTGATGCTCCAGGTCGGGTTTGGCCTGTCGCCGCTGGCGTCAGGCTCGATCACGTTCATCGCCGCCGTCGGAGCTTTGTGCACGAAGACATTGGCCAAGCGCGTCCTCGAATTGACGGGCTTTCGCCGTCTCCTCGTTGTGAACGCCCTCATCGGCGCGGTTTTCATCGGCCTGAACGGCTTCTTCACGCCCTCCACGCCTCACTGGGCGATGATGACAATCCTGTTCGCTGGCGGTTGCTTCCGCTCCATGCAGTTCACGAGCATCAATGCCATTGCGTATGCGGATGTGTCGCATCGCGACATGAGCTCGGCCACGAGCCTGTCCAGCGTCTCGCAGCAGCTTGCGCTCAGCGTCGGGGTCGCGCTCGGCGCCGGAGCGCTCGAAACCTCGACCTGGATGCGGGGCGCTCATTCGATCGACGCGAGCGATTTCGCAATCGCCTTCTGGATCGTGGCGGCGATCGCTTCCCTGTCGGCGCTGGTCTTCCTGCGCCTGCCGCCGGATGCCGGGGCCGAAATGTCGGGTCACCGCGCCATCAAAAACCAGCCACCGTCATCCGGGATGGAGCTTCCGGTGGAACCGCGCTGAAGTTGCGCTATCCTTGCTCTGAATCAAGGAGCGCCTCCGTGGATAAACGCATCATCGATCTCTATGACGATTTCACCCATGGCGGCATGAACCGCCGCGCCTTTCTCGACCGGCTCGCAGCCCTCGCCGGCAGCACCGCGGCCGCCACCGCCCTGTTGCCGGTGCTGCAGAACAACTACGCGCAGGCACAAACCATTCCGGAGAACGATTCCCGCATCGTGGCGGCGATGGTCGATATTCCCGGTGCGCCGGGCCTCAAGGGTTATCTGGTCAAGCCGAAATCCGGCGGCAAGCTGCCGGCCGTGCTGGTGATCCACGAGAACCGCGGCCTCAATCCGCACATCAAGGACGTCACCCGGCGCATGGCTGCCGAGGGATTCGTCGCCCTCGGCCTCGATTACCTGGCGCCGATGGGCGGCACGCCGGCCGACGAGGACAAGGGCCGCGATATGATCGGCCAGCTGAAGCAGCCCGACGTGGTTGCGTACGGCAAGGCCGCAGTCGCGTATCTGAAGGGCCTGCCGGACAGCAACGGCAAAGTCGGCGCCATCGGCTTCTGCTGGGGCGGCGGCGCGGTCAACAATCTGGCGGTGGCAGATCCCGACCTGTCGGCCGGCGTTGCGTATTACGGCGGCCAGCCGAAGGCCGAGGATGTGCCGAAGATCAAGGCGGCGCTGATGCTGCATTACGCCGGCCTCGACGAGCGGATCAATGCGGGCATTCCGGCCTTCGAGGCGGCGTTGAAGCAAGCCGGCAAGACCTACGAGATCCACACCTACGAGGGCGCCAACCACGCCTTCAACAATGACACCAATGCGGCCCGCTACGACAAGGAAGCGGCGGATCTGGCTTGGAGGCGGACCGTGGGGTTCCTGAAAAAGCAGCTGGCCTAGCGTTCCAGCCCCCCTCATCCTGAGGAAGCGCGTGGCGCTGTCTCGAAGGATCCTCCAGCGAAGTTGCGTGCTTCGAGACGGGCTTCGCCCGCCTCAGCATGAGGATTGTCTAACTCGCGAACGCCTCGACCTGCACCCGCTTGCCGATCATGAAAGCGTCGGCGACGAGCCGGAACGGCATGTCGTCTACATCGGAGGCGCCGGCTTTCAGAAGTGCGTCGAACTGCTTGTAAATGCCCGTATATTCGGCCGAGACCTGGTCCACCACAACCTTGCCGTCGATCTCGAGCCGCGCCCCGCCTTTCGAGAGAAGCAGGTGCTGGCCCGAGGCTGTCTCGATGTCGATATTCCAGGTCTGCTCGCCGGTCTGCCGCCAGTCGAACGCAGCCTGCAGGTCTTCGCCATCGAGACCCGACGCGAAGACGAGGTTGGCGGCGATCGGGGCGTCGCGGTTGGCGGGAAACTCCAGCGCCGCCTGCTTGACGAAGATCGGTTGCGGCATGATCCGGCTCAGGATCGAAAGGGCGTTGATGCCGGGATCGAAGACGCCGAACCCGCCCGCCTGCCAGATCCATTCCTGTCCCGGATGCCAGTGCCGCACATCTTCCTTCCAGGTGATGAGCAGGCGTTTGAGGCTCTGCCCGGTAAGGGCCTTCGCGGCCGCATCCACGCCGTCATTGTGCTGGGCGTGCCATGCCGTGTACAGCGTTTTGCCCACCGCCGAGGCGATGCGCTTCAGGTCCTCGAGTTCGCTCAAGGTCGCGGCCGGAGGCTTTTCCAGAAGCGCGCTCTTGCCGGCCTGAAGGACCTGCTTGGCGATGTCGTGGCGCACCTGCGGCGGCGTGCAGATCGCCACCGCGTCGAGATCCGGAAGCTTCAGCATCTCGCGGTAGTCGACGAACGTATGTTTGGCATCCTGAGGCGACAAGCCGCGCTGGCTGGACACTGCCAGCAGTTCGAAATCCGGGTTCGCGCGGATAGCCGGCAGGTGCTGGTCCTGGGCGATCTTGCCGAAGCCGATGATGCCGATGCGGTACGGAGCCATGAACCTCTCCTGAGCTGAACCGTTTCGCGAAATCCTAGTAGTCGGGCTGCTCGTTGCCGGCGGTGCCCCTGAAGCCGGTCGCCATCACGTAGAGTTCCGCCGAACCGGCGCGGCTGGCGGCGGGCTTGACGTGGCGCACCACCGCGAAGTCGCGCTTCAAATCGGCCAGAAGCTGCCCTTCCGTGCCGCCCTGAAACACCTTCGCGATGAAACTGCCGCCGGGCGCCAGCACCTCGCGGGCAAAGAAGATCGCGGCCTCGGCGAGGCCCATGATGCGCAGGTGGTCGGTTTTCTTGTGGCCCGTCGTGTTGGCCGCCATATCGGACATCACCACATCGGCAGGTCCGCCGAGAAGCTCCATCAGCTGCGCAGGTGCGCTCTCGTCGAGAAAGTCGAGCTCGATAAAATCGACCCCCGGCAGGGGATCGATGTGCAGGAGGTCGATGCCGACCACGCGCCCCTTCGCGCCGACTTTCCGGGCGGCGATCTGCGCCCAGCCGCCGGGAGCGGCGCCGAGATCGACGACGCGCTGGCCGGGCTTCAGCAGATTGTACTTCTCGTCGATCTCCAGCAGCTTGAAGGCCGCCCGCGAGCGGTAACCCTCGCGCTTCGCCCGCGCCACGTACGGATCGTTGAGCTGGCGCTCGAGCCAGATCTTGGACGAGAGCGTGCGCTTGTTGGCGCTCTTCACCGTCTGCTTCATGTTGCGGACGCCCGATCCGGGCTTGCCGGCGGTCATCGGTACGCCTCCTGCCGCCAGACCCCGTCGTCGCGCATCATGTTCATCAAAATTCCCTCGCGCAGCCCGCGATCCGCGATCCGCAGGCGATCCGACGGAAACGCCATCCGGATCGCTTCCAGAATGGCACAGCCCGCGAGAACCAGGTCGGCACGCTCGCGCCCGATGCACGGATTGGCCGCCCGACGGTCGTAATCCGAAGCGAGAAGGCCTTCGAGGACGCTGGTGATTTCAGAATTGCGCATCCACATGCCGTCGACGCGCCGCCGGTCGTAGCGCTGAAGCCCGAGGTGGATGCCGCCGATGGTGGTCACCGTGCCGGACGTGCCGAGGAGGTGGAAATTCGCGCCCTCGCCCGACGCCGATGCGGCCAGATTGAAATTGACGAGAAGATCCGACACCTCCTCGACCATGCCGCGAAAGCTCGCCCGGCTCACCCTGACGCCGCCATGGCGCTCGGCCAAGGTCACCACCCCGACCGGGAGCGAATCCCAGGCGCGGATTCGTCCGCAGGGATCGACCAGCATGTTGGTGGCAGGGCCGTCGAGCCAGGCGATCTCTGTCGAGCCGCCGCCGATGTCGAACACCACCACCGAATCCGCGTCCGGATCGACCAGCGAGGCACAGCCGGTCACCGCCAGATAGGCCTCCGTCTTGCGGTCGACGATCTCGAGCGTCAGCCCAAGCTCCTCGCGGACGCGCTCGATGAAAGCCGGGCCGTTGCTCGCGAGGCGGCAGGCCTCGGTTGCGACGAGGCGGGCGCGAAACACGTCCTTGGCGTCCATCTTGTCCCGACAGACGCGCAGGGCATCGACGGTGCGGTCGATCGCCTCGGCGCTGAGGACGTTGCCGTGTCCAAGCCCCTCGCCTAACCGGACGATTCGCGAAAACGCGTCGACGACCCGGAAGCCGAAATGGGCCGGTTCGGCGATCAGCAGGCGGCAATTATTGGTGCCGAGATCGAGAGCCGCGTAGCTGCGCCCGGCCTTGCGCCGCTCGCGCCGCTCGGGCAGATCGCCGCCCGCATTGGACCAGCGCAAATCACGCTCGGATCCGGACACCGGATTCGACCGCGCCTCATCGGCTCCGGCAATCGCTTCGTACTTCGTCAAAACGTGATCCTTGGCGCCGGAATCCGACGTCGGTTGCGCGTGAGACTACCTGTCCGGCCCATCTTCGCCAAGGGTCCCGACGAGGTAGGCGGACGGACCGTGACGTGGAGGCGGAAGCTAGACGGAAAAGTTGCGTAGCCGCTCCGTCAGTCCCACCAGCACATCGGCGCTCACATTGGCGAAGGCGACGCGCAGCTGGCGCTCCTGTCCCGGCCCGAAATAGCTGCCCGGAAGAACCAGCACGCCGCGCTCCGTGGCGAGCTTTTCCGCCACCTGCTGGGCGCTCGCACTCTCGAAGGGGTGCGTCAGATAGGCAAAATAGGCCCCGGCCGAATCGATCCGCCATTGCGGCAGCGGCGCCAATGCCTCCCGGAACACCTGCGCCCGATGGTTGATGTTGTGGCGATTTTCTTCGCGCCAGCTCCGCAGATTTTCGATCGCCCAGGGCAGGACGGCCTGGGCTGTCCGCGGAGCGCAGATCTGGATGCAATCGAGGACCTTGCAAACCTGCTCCACAAGGGCAGAATCCGCCGTGATGGCGCCGGTACGATGTCCCGGGATCGCGTAGGATTTCGAGAACGAATAGAGCTGGATCACGGTGTCGCGCCACGAATTCTCGGTGAAAAGGCCATGCGGCCGGTTCGCGCTGTTCGGGAGAAAATCGCGGTAAGTCTCGTCAAGAACGAGATAAACGCCCTTCTCGCGGCACAGGGACGCAAAGCTCTCGATGACGTGGTCCGGATAGACCGCGCCGGTCGGATTGTTGGGCGTCACCAGGATGACGGCGCGGACCTTGCCGTCGATCAGAGGCGCGGCATCCTCCACCCGCGGTACGAATCCCGCCTCGGCGCGGCATGGCAGTGGCCGCGCTTCGATGCCCAGCATGTCGAGGCTCATCTGGTGATTGAAGTACCAGGGTGTCGGCAGCAGCACCGCATCGCCGTGCCGCGCCAGCATCATCATGGTGGCGAAGAACGCCATGTTGCAGCCGGCGGTGACAGCGATGTCGCGCCCGTCGATCCGTCCCTCGTAAAGCGACGACAGGTCGGCCGCATGGGCGGCGCGAAGGTCTTCATCGCCCGCGATGCCACCGTACTTCGCCGAGGCCGCCGCACCCGCGCTCCGCGCCAGCCGCTCCAGCATCTCGGGATGCGGCGCCGAACCGGGAACCGCCTGCGACAGATTGATGGCGGGCCCGTAGGCGCCGTCATACCGCGCGAGCCACGCCTGCGCCTCGGGAACGGGCGGCGATCCGACATCCGCGACGAGCGGATTGATGGCGATCGACATTGCGGTTGTCATGACGGTGCGTCCTGTTGGAACGCCGACGCCATATCAAGAAAGGTCGGGCGGGTCTAATCGACCCCCGGCGTCATACAGCTCCCCGCCAACCTTGATGCAACTATGATACGGTAAGCTATTCTTTCCATTCCCCTCGACGCTGCGTCCCTCGGAGTCAGAAATGATCGTATTCAGAAATCCGCCCACGGTTGCGCCACCCATAGGCCGATACCGCCATTCCGTCACAATTCCGCCGAACGCCACTCTGCTGCTGATCTCAGGTCAGGTGGGAATGAATTCCGAAGGAGAGTTGGGCGCCACTTACGAAGAACAATGGCGACATGCGCTCCAAAATGTCGTGTTGAATGTCGAGGCTGGAGGGATGAACCTCAAGGACATCGTGAAATGCACGGCGCTTCTGGTCGAACGCTATCGCCCGACGCGTGATGAAGATCGGGCGAGAATTACCGCGATATCAAAGGAGATTTTGGGAGATCACGTTCCGACCTGGACCACCCACATCATCCCGGATCTGGTAAGGCCAGATCTCATGCTGGAGATCGAGGCCGTCGCTGCCGCGGTGATCTGATCGCGAATCCATCCTAGACCGTCACCTGCGTACCGACTTCCACCACGCGCTCTGCGGGGATCTGGAAGAATTCCGTCGCGTCGCTGGCGGATTTGGCCAGGCTCACGAAGAGCTTGTCCTGCCAGAATGGCATGAGGGAATGCAGCGATGGCCGGATCGCCCGTCGTGAGACGAAGAACGATGTGGTGAGTAACTCCAGTTTCAGCCCGTGTGAGCTCAGGCGCGCCAGTGCCGACGGGATATCGGGCGTCTCCATGTAGCCATAGGTGAGCACCACCTGCCAAAATCCGGCGTCGAGCTTCTGGACACAGATCCGATCCGCATCGCCGACGCGCGGAGCATCGTCGGTTTTCACCGTCAGGATGACGTTCCGTTCGTGCAGGATCTTGTTGTGCTTGAGATTGTGCAGCAGCGACGACGGAGCCAAATCGGGCTCGCTCGTCAGGAAAACAGCGGTGCCGGGGACCCGATAGGGGTCGCTTTTCTCCAGCATGCCGATCAGTTGGAGCAGCGGAACGGCGAGCTTGCGGGTCTTCTCCAGCAGGATCTTCGTTCCGCGTCGCCATGTCATCATGAGGGCGATCAGGATTGCGCCCACCACGAGAGGCACCCATCCACCTTCGGGAATCTTGAGGGCGTTCGCCGCAAGAAAGATCAGGTCGATGGAGAGAAGCGGCGCGATCACGGTGGCCGCCAGCCAAAGCGGCCACTTCCAGAACCGCCAGATGACGAAGAAAGCCATGATGGTCGTGACGACCATCGTACCCGTCACCGCGATACCGTAGGCATGGGCCAGAGAGCTCGACGTCTTGAACACTGCAATCAGGAACAGCACCGCGATCAGGAGCAGCAAATTCACCCGGGGTACGTAGATCTGTCCCTTCTCGGTTTCGGAGGTCCGGCGGATTTGCATACGCGGCAGAAGACCGAGCTGGATTGCCTGCTGCGTCAGCGAGAAGGCGCCGCTGATAACCGCCTGACTGGCGATGATGGTGGCGATGGTCGCCAGGCCCACCATGGGGAGAAGCGCCCATTCCGGATAAAGCAGAAAGAACGGGTTCTCGATCTTGCCCGGGTCCGCCAGCAGCATTGCGCCCTGCCCCGTATAATTCAGCGCCAGGCAAGGAAGGACGAACCACAACCAGGCTCTCTGAATGGGCCTGCGCCCAAAATGGCCCATATCGGCGTAGAGGGCTTCGGCCCCTGTCACGGCAAGGAACACCGCCCCCAGAGCAAAAAGCCCCGCCATGCCATGGCTTGCCAGGAACGCGACGCCGTAGGTTGGGCTGAGGGCCGCCAGGATGCTCGGATCGTCCGCGATGTGAACGATTCCGCCGGCCGCCATGACGACGAACCACACGCCTGTAATCGGGCCGAACCACGCGGCCACCCGGGCGGTACCGTGGCTCTGCAGTGCAAACAGGCCGAGCAGGACCAGCAGGCTCAGCGGCAGAACGTAGGGCGCGAAGGCGGGGGTGACGAGATTCAGTCCCTCCACCGCCGAGAGCACGGAAATCGCCGGCGTAATGATGGCATCGCCGTAAAACAGTGCCGCCCCGCCCATGCCCAGCAAGGAGATCACCAGCACGTTGTGCCCCATGGCGCGCTGTGCGAGCGCCATCAGCGTCAGCGTCCCACCCTCGCCGTTATTGTCCGCCCTGAGGATGAAGAGCACGTATTTGATCGTCACCACCACGATCAGCGCCCAAAGGATCAGCGATACGATGCCGAATACCATGGCGCGGGTTATGGCGCCGCCGCCAGCCGCGGCCGAGAGCGATTCCTTCAACGCGTAAAGTGGGCTGGTTCCGATATCGCCGTAGACCACACCGAGGGAGCCGAGCATTAACGTCCAAGCACGCGATGGGCGAAATATCACCGGCACCGCGTGTCTCGCCCC
This sequence comes from uncultured Alphaproteobacteria bacterium, assembly GCA_963828985.1. Taxonomy (GTDB): domain Bacteria; phylum Pseudomonadota; class Alphaproteobacteria; order Rhizobiales; family Beijerinckiaceae; genus Microvirga. The sequence continues at coordinate 297,930 of CAWHGT010000002.1, read as the reverse complement.
AGCGCTTGGACCGCCGGTCTCCGCGCTCGTTCGGTCTGTCATCGTCACTGTCAGGCGCCTTCGTTCAGGCCCCAAATATGATCCAGCGACGGATAAAATTGCGATGTGGAAGTCGGGTGCAGAATGTAAGTGCGGTATAAAGATCCCGATTACAGCGTATCGAGCAGCCGATAGCCGACACCCGGTTCGGTGAGCAGGAAGCGGGGGTCGGACGGGTTGACCTCGATCTTCTGGCGAAGTTGGCCCACATAGACCCGCAGATATTGCGTGTCGTGCTCGTGAGCGATGCCCCAGACCGCGGTCAGAATCTGGCGGTGCGTCATCACCTTTCCGGCATGGCGCGCCAGCGTGGTGAGAAGGGCGAATTCCTTTGGACTGAGGTCGATATCGGCGCCTTCCAGTGTGACCCGGTGCCGTGGGAGGTCTATCTCAAGCCCGCCGACACGCAGAACGACGATCTCGCCATTGCGCTGCATGCGATGCCGGAGCGCCGCGCGCACCCGAGCCATCAACTCGCCGATTCCAAAGGGCTTGTTGACGAAATCGTCAGCCCCGAGGTCGAGGGCGGCGATTTTCTCGGCTTCTCGATCGCGGGCGGTCAGAACGATGATCGGCACGTCGGACCATTCGCGAACCCGGGCGATCACCTCCATGCCGTCCATGTCGGGAAGACCGAGGTCGAGAATGACGATGTCGGGCGCGTCCGATGCGATTTTGCGAAGGGCGAGTGCTGCGCTGTCGGCTTTCAGAACGGTGAAGTCGTTTGCCTCGAAAGCGGGGGTCAAAAAACGATGGATGGCGGCCTCGTCATCGACCACAAGAACGCGCGTTGCATTGGTCATGGCGCATCCTTCGGTAGCGGCAACCTGATCTCGATGCGGGTTCCTCCGCCTCGGGAAACCGGGCTTGTAGCCGAGACGGTTCCGCCGTGAGCAGCCACAATCCCCTTCACGATTGCAAGGCCGAGACCTGTTCCGCTCCCGTCCCGAACCTGTGTCAGGGGCTTGCCGAACTTGTCGAATATCCGAGGCAAAACATCGGGGGCGATTCCGGGCCCGTCGTCGGTCACGGACAGCACGGCCTCGCTTCCCGAACGTGTCGCCGACAGCGTGATGTTCGCGCCCGGCCCCGCATGTTGTACCGCATTGCCGATCACGTTGGACAGAACCTGATCCAGCAGCATGGGGTCCGCGACGACAAGGGGCATGGCCTGCTCCGCTTCAACCCGGAAGATCTGCACGGCGCCCCGACGCCGCGCTGCCGCGACGGCGCGGTCGAGCAGTTCCTTTGGATCGACCCAATCGCGATGAAGCTCGAGCGCGCCTGCCTCCAGACGTGTCAGGGAAAGCAGGTTGCGCACCATCCCGTCGAGATGCTCGGCCTCGTCCTTCACCTGATCGAGCAAATCTCGCCGGGTGGATTTAGGCAGCTTTGCACCGTACTCGATCAGGCTCGTGGCCGCTCCCAAAATAGACGCGAGGGGCGTGCGAAAATCATGGCTGATGGACGCAAGGAATGTATTGCGCAGGCGTTCCGTCTCGGTCGCCAACCTTGCGGACGAGATTGCAAGGCCGAGTCGCGCCCGCTCCAGCGCGCTGGCGATCAATTCCGCCAATGTCTCGAAAAGCGTGCTTGCACCGGCATCGAGGGGATCGCCTTCCGACGAGGCAAGCCCGATGATTCCGACCGGCCCCGCAGAGGTATTCAGTCGAACCCACAGCCACGGACCGAAATCGGCCGCCTGTTGGGCGCCGGCGGGAGCCTCGCCCCGCAGGAGACGTTCCGCTGCCGACGATGTTTCCGGGTCCAGGACAGTTTGGGGCGGCCAAACGGCGACGCATTCCAGTGCGTCGTCGCGAACCAGGTAAACCACGCAGGAGCGCCGCAGAATATGGTGGATCTGCATCGCGCCGTGCCTGGCCACCGCGTTTTCGTCGGCTGCGCGCGAAAGGTGCCGGGCGAACTTGTACAAACGGCGGGAGGCGCGGTCTTTTTCCGCCGCCCGCCTCGCCTCGTTCCTCATGCGGCTGGCGATCGCGGAGGTCAGAATTGCGGCAACGAGCAGGACGAAGAGCGACAGCAACTCGTGAGGCTCGGTCACCGAAAACGTGTGCAGCGGCTCGATGAAAAAGAAATTGTAGGCAAGAAACGACAGCAGGGACGAAAACAGCGCGGGCCCCATGCCGAACCTGGCGGCGGAAAACAGAACCGCCAGGAGGAAAATCATCGAGACGTTCGGAAGGCGAATCTGGGAAGTAAGCGCGAGGCCGACCAGCGCCGCAAGCCCGACCGCCACCGCGGACCAGAAATAGGGTAACGTCTGCTTACCTACCCGGGTAAATCGCCCTGACGCGCCCAAGCCGCCGCGCGAGACCCGAGGATCGGACTGCGCGACGGGGTTTTTCATGGGCTGAGACTCACGTCCGGCTCAATCCTTGGCGCGTTCCACGTAGGAGCCGTCTTCCGTCATGATGATGACGCGGGTGCCGGGCATGATGTGGCCGGGCACGAGGGTGCGGACGCCGTTCGAGAGCATCGCGGGCTTGTAGGACGAGGAGGCCGTCTGGCCCTTCACCACTGGCTCGGTTTCCATGATCTCGAGGGTCACGCGGGCCGGCAGTTCGAGCGAAATGGCGAGCCCGTTATGCGTCGAGAGCATCACCGCCATTCCCTCCTGAAGGTAGGGCTTCATGTCGCCGACGATGTCCTCCGAGACTTGCACCTGATCGAAATTCTCGGGGTTCATGAAGTGATAGCCGTCGCCATCCGCATAGAGAAACGTGTGCTCCCGGTCTTCCACGAAGGCGCGCTCGACCTGCTCGGTGGTGCGATACCGCTCCGAGACCTTCACCCCGTCCGAGATCCGGCGCATATCGATCTGCGTCACGGGTGTGCCTTTGCCGGGATGGATGTTCTGGGCAGTCAGAACCACATAAAGCCGGCCGTCGACGTCGACGACATTGCCTTTGCGGAGCGTAGAGGCGATGACCTTCACGGGAAGCGTTCCTTGTGAGAGATAGGGGCACGTCGAAGGGGCGGCAGAACCTGCCCCGGCGACGCCTGAAAACTGTTTCGCTGCCGCACTAGCCTATCTTCGCACAAATCGCCAGCCTGACCGGCTGGAACCGACCCCGAACGTGGAAAACACCAAAGCCACCATGCCTCCCTCCCTCCCCCTTGCTGCGGCCTCCCCCTGGTGGACGCCCGACGTCCATGCGGACCGGCGCCCGTTCCTGTTGGCGCGGAACCGCATTCAGGGAGCCTTCCGTGCGTTCTTCGCCGGCCAGGATTTCGTCGAGGTCGATACCGCGACCCTGCAGGTGTCGCCGGGAAACGAGGCCCATCTCCACGCCTTCGCGACCGAGGCCCTGTCGCCAGCTGGCGAGCGCACCAACCTCTACCTCCACACCTCGCCGGAATTCGCCTGCAAGAAGCTGCTGGCGGCCGGAGAGCGGCGGATTTCGTGCTTTGCCCATGTCTACCGCAACCGCGAGCGCGGCCCCTTGCATCACCCGGAATTCACGATGCTCGAATGGTATCGCGCGGGGGAGCCCTATGAGGTCCTGATGCGGGATTGCGCCGAGATGCTGGCGCTTGCGGCCGAGACGACAGGGACGAAGGTCCTCACCTATCGGGGCCGCGAAACCGATCCGTTTCAGGAACCCGAGCGCCTTACGGTCGCCGAGGCCTTCTGGCGGTTTGCAGGCATCGACCTGCTGGCGACTATCGCACAGGATGGTTCAACCGACGCGCCACAACTCGCGGCTGCGCTGAAGGCGGCAGGCCTTCGCGTAGCGGAAGACGATACCTGGTCCGACCTCTTCAGCCGCGTCATCGTCGAGCGGGTGGAGCCGCAGCTGGGCCTTGGACGCGCCACGATCCTCGACCAATACCCTGTCGTCGAGGCAGCGCTTGCCCGTCCGACCGCCCGCGATTCCCGGGTGGCCGAGCGGTTCGAGCTTTATGCCTGCGGCGTCGAACTGGCGAATGCCTTCGGGGAATTGACGAATGCGGGCGAGCAGCGCCGCCGGTTCGAGATGGAGATGGCGGAGAAAATGCGCGTCTATGGCGAAAGCTATCCGATAGACGAGGACTTTCTGAGCGCGCTCGAGACGATGCCAGAGGCGTCGGGCATCGCGCTCGGGTTCGACCGTCTCGTCATGCTCGCGACCGGCGCCTCCCGGATCGAACAGGTGTTGTGGACGCCTTTGCCGGAGACCCGCTCATGAATGTCGCCCGTACCATTCGGACGGCCGCCGAACTGGTGGAAGCCGGGATGATCGCGCCGGAATTACAGCGCGACATCGAGCAGGTCGCGGACCGTTATGCCGTCGCCATCAGCCCCGCGATGGCGGCCCTTATCGATCCAGACGACCCGCACGATCCGATCGCCCGGCAATTCGTGCCGGATGTGGTGGAGCTTGCAACCACGCCGGAGGAGCGCGCCGATCCCATCGGCGATCTCGCGCATAGTCCCGTCGAAGGAATCGTCCACCGCTATCCCGACCGCGTCCTGCTCAAGGCCGTCCATGTCTGCCCGGTCTATTGCCGCTTCTGCTTTCGCCGCGAGATGGTGGGACCGCAAGGGCTCGGCACGCTCTCGCCCGAGGCCATGGATGCGGCTTTCGCCTATATCGCCGGTCGTCCGGAAATCTGGGAGGTGATCCTGACGGGCGGCGATCCGCTCGTGCTGTCGCCTCGGCGCCTCGAGGAGATCACGAGGCGGCTTGCTACGATCGAGCACGTCAAAATCGTCCGTTTTCATACCCGCGTGCCGGTGGTGGAGCCCGATCATGTGGACGCTGCGCTGATTGCTGCCCTGAAAGCGTCGGGCAAGAGCACCTATGTGGCCCTTCACGCCAACCATCCGCGTGAACTCACCCCGGAGGCTCGGGCGGCCTGCGCCCGGCTGGTCGATTCCGGCATCGTCATGATCAGCCAATCGGTGCTGCTGCGCGGCGTCAACGACGATCCGGGAGTTCTGGCCGGGCTCATGCGCGCCTTCGTGGAGACCCGCATCAAGCCCTATTACCTCCACCACCCGGACCTCGCGCCCGGCACCAGCCATTTTCGACTTTCGATCGCCGAGGGGCAGGCTTTGGTGGCATCCTTGCGAGGCCGTGTCTCGGGCCTCTGTCAGCCCACCTACATCCTCGATATTCCGGGCGGACACGGGAAAGCGGAGATTGGCGCGAGTGGCATGCGGGCGATCGGAGAAGGATGCTACGCGGTCATGGATTTTCGCGGTGCGGAGCATGTGTATCCGCCGGCCGCGCCGACCTGACCCCGGCTGGATGTCTACAAACTTCTGGCATTTTTCTGCATCGGCAGCCTCAACAGCCGCCCATCTATCGCCGCGAGTCCTGCGCCGATCAGCGCCATGCCGAGCAAGTGCCGGTGATCGAGCCGTTCCCCGAGCACGAGCCAGCCGAGGAGGATTGCGCTGACGGGAATCAGGAACGTGACGAGCAGCAGATTGGTCGCGCCTGCCGTGGACAGGATTCGGAAATACAGCACGTAGGCGAGTGCCGTCGACAGCGCCGCGATCCCGCCGATTGCGGCGAAAGTCGCCGGACCCGGCAGAGGCAGCGTCCAGGGCTGATCGACCAGCAGCGCGACCGGCAGCAACATGAGGGTCGAGGCCGTCACCTGACCGGTCGCAGTGGCAATGGGGGCAACTCCCATACGCTTGAAGCGGCGGCCGTAAATGCCCGCCAGCGCATAGGAAAACGCGGCCGCGAGGCAAGCCGCCTGCGCGGTGATATTCGCTCCCGATTGTTCCAGTGCCGAGGGACCGACGAGAAATACGACACCGGCAAAACCCACGATCACGCCGCCCAGCCGGTTGCCCGTCATCTTCTCGTCGGTCGTGAGAAAGTTCGCCACCACAACGCTAAAGAGCGGCGTCGTGGCATTGAGGATCGAGGCAAGGCCGGACGCGATATGGGTCTGCCCCCAGACAATGAGGCAGAACGGCACCACGTTGTTGAGAAGCCCCATGCCAAAGAACGCCGACCATGTTTTGCGGTCGCGTCGGCATGCGGATGTTCAGAACGCGAAGGAGCGCGAGCAGGAAGATCGCCGCGAAGTCCCACTCTCAACACAACGATGGTGAAGGGCGGCAGCTCCTGCACGGCGATTCCGGTGAAGAAGAACGAACCGCCCCAAAGCACCGACAGCGCCAGCAGCATTGACCATTCGCGCCAAGTCATGGTGCGATTGATCGTTGAGTGCGGAAGCGGTCGTTGCGTGTTCACGGGCGGGTCCTTAGGTCGTGCGTGCTTCGGGTTGTGCGTCGAACGATCTCCAGAGATTTCTGGATATGCCACGTCGTTCGGCGCCGCGATCCGTTTCCTGCGGTCCAATCGGATTGGGCCCGTCTAGTCCAGGCCTCCCTTGGCGCCCCGTCCCTTCTTGATATCAGCCCGCCTCCCCTTGGCTTCGAGCCGCCGTTGCTTGGACGCCAGCGTAGGGCGCGTGGGACGCCTTGGCTTCTGGCGCTCCGTGGCTTGCCGGATCAGCGCGACGAGGCGCTCCTTCGCGTCCTCGCGATTGCGCTCCTGGGTGCGGAAGCGCTGGGCCGTGATGATGATGACACCGTCATTGGTCAGCCGCTGGCCGGCAAGGCGTTCCAGTCGCTCCCGCACATCCTCGGGAAGGTTCGGCGAATGGCGGACGTCGAAGCGCAATTGCACGGCGGTCGAGACCTTGTGGACGTTCTGTCCGCCGGGTCCGGATGCGCGGATAAAGCTTTCCTGCAGCTCGTCCTCGTCGATCGACAGAGAAGGGGTCACCTGAATCATGCTGCCTCGAGAAGAACATCGGGGGACGGATCCCCGCATCGCTTGTGAACTCACTCAATAGAGGCTAAGCGCCTCTTGCACATCCGGAATTGCACGTCCGGTTCATGCACGTCTGAAATCCGCATTTGAAAACCGCGCGGTGCGCTTCGAGATTCCGGCTCCCCATGTCAGCGGTTTTCGCCAGCCTCATTCCCACTTTCCTGCTCATTGCGACTGGCTGGCTCTGCCGCACCACAGGCTTCGTCGACGACCGGCAATGGGCCGGGCTGGAACGGACCACCTACACGATCTTTTTTCCGGCCCTCATCATCGACACCCTTTCGCGGGCCAATCTCCGGGATGTCCCGGTCGCAGGCGTCGGCGGGGCGCTGATCGCCGGGATCCTCATCGTCGCAATCATCACGCTTTCGCTCCGCAAGGTTCTGTCGCGCGGAGGACGGGTCGACGGACCGAGCTTCACGTCGATCTTTCAAGGCGCGACGCGCTGGAACACTTTCATCGCCCTGTCGGTCGCCGGCAGCCTGTTCGGCCAGCGCGGCGTGGCGCTGATCGCGGTGGCGATCGCCGCCATGGTGCCGCTTCTCAATCTGCTGGCGTTCTACGTCTTCATCCGGTTCGCCGGGCAGCCGCGTCAGAGCCCGTATGAGATCCTGCGTTCATTTGCCAGCAACCCGTTCATCTGGTCCTGCGCCATCGGGCTCATCCTCAACTTTCTGGTCCCGCCGCTGCCGCAGCCGCTGGCACTCTACGTGGAATTGATGGGCCGCGCGGCGCTCGCGGCGGGTCTGCTCGTCGTCGGTGCGGGCCTCGACATCCGCCGCCTTGCCAGGCCCGGCCTCCCGCACGTGATCTCGGGCGTCCTGAAATTGCTGATCCTGCCTTTGATCGTCGTCTCGGTTGCGCGAATGGCCGGTGTCTCGGGGAACGATCTCGTGGTGGCGATCATCGCCTCCTCGGTGCCCTGCGCGAGCGCCGCCTTTGTGCTCGCCCGCCAGATGGGCGGCAACGCACCCCTGATGGCCGAAATCCTGACGCTTCAGACCCTTGTGGCAATGGGATCGATGCCCCTGTTGATTATTCTGCTGGGCTGAAACGGCTCGCAACCTGTAGTTATTAATTTAAGGTTGTGCATTGGCGGTTGTATTGTTATTCAGCGACATTGCAACGTTATCGCCACCAAGGTTTCATGTCCAAGCTGCCGAGCACAACCAAAAGTTTACCGCAGACTGACCTCAACCCGGTCAGGGCCAGCTCTGACCCGCTTGAAACCGCGAAATTCGTCGCGGATTTCACCCTCGAGCTCTCGTCCCTTGCCCGGGCTTCGCGGCTCGACCTGCTGGCTTATCTGCTCGACATGGCGCGGCTCGAAGCCATCCGGGTCGTGCAGGCGCGACACCCGGAAACCTGACCCTCAGGTTTTCGCGAGCAGCGACACCGCGTTGCCGCCGTGGCGTTCGAGCCTTCCGGCGATTTCCAGCTCCAGCAACGCCATCTGCACATGGCCGATCGACAGCCCCGATTGCCGGGCGAGATCGTCGATGCCGACCGGCGAAGGTCCCAGCAGCGACACGAGATCGACCTCGATTCGATCCCCCTCTCCCGCTTCGTCGAGCAAGCCTCCATGCGGCAGTACGATGCCGGTGGGCGGCCGGGCGATATCGGGCAGGTCCAGCTCGTCCCAAAGCTCCTCGGTGCCGAGGAGATGCAGGGGCTCGCTCATGTCCTTGTCGACCTTCGGGCCGGCGGCGATCAGCGGCTCCAACACATTCGTCACGTGATCGATCGAAGCGCAAAGCGTTGCGCCGTCGCGGATGAGATCGTTGGTCCCCTCCGCCCGAGGGTCCAGCGGAGAGCCCGGAACGGCGAAAACCTCCCGTCCCTGTTCGAGCGCGAAGCGGGCGGTGATAAGCGAGCCGGATCGCCGTGCCGCTTCCACGACCACCACCCCGTAGGACAGGCCCGACACAATGCGATTCCGCCTTGGAAAATCGCGCCCGCGGGGCTCCCAGCCCATGGGCATTTCCGAAATCACCGCGCCTCCATTCTCGACGATCGCGAGAAGAAGCGCCTCGTTTTCGGGCGGATAAATCCGGTCATGGCCGCCGGCGAGCACCGCGATGGTCCCGCTGGCCAGCGTCGCCTTGTGGGCGCGAGTATCGACGCCCCGGGCGAGACCGGACACGACGACATAACCCACCTCCCCGAGCTGGCGCGAAAGTCGCTCCGCGAAGGTGAGCCCGGCAGCGGACGCGTTGCGTGAGCCCACCATGGCGACGGCCGGGCGCGAGAGGATCTCGACCGAACCGCGTACGCCGATCAAAGGGGGCGCCGTATCGGCGGCCTGCAGCGTCTTGGGATAAGCCGGTTCGCCCATGCCGATGAACCGAACGCCGAGGCGCGCCGCCTGCTTCAGTTCCTTCTCGGCCTCGGCGCGGCTGGTGACTTTCAGCGATGCACGCCCGCTGCGTCGCGCAAGGTCAGGCAAGGCCTCGAGCGCCGCCGACGCGCCGCCATATTGGTTGATGAGGGCTCGAAAGGTGCGCGGGCCGACCTTCTCGGAGCGGATCAGGCGCAGCCAGTCGAGGCGCTGCTCGTCGGTGAGGGAAGCGCCGCTCAACTTTTTTGTCCGATCTTGCCTTCGGTGCCGTCCAGCAGCCGGTTGATGTTCTCGCTGTGCTTCCACCAGAGCAGGGCTGCGAGGACAAAGGCGACCCCGGCGGTTCCCGGCGCCCCGAGGAGCCACAGGACAATGGGCGACGCCGCACTCGCGACCAGCGCCGAGAGCGACGAATAGCGGGTGAGATATGCGAGCGCGAGCCAGATGAGCGCAAAGGCGAGAGCGGCAAGCGGCTGCAAGCCCAGCAGCACCCCTAGGAAAGTTGCCACGCCCTTGCCGCCCTGGAACTTCAGCCAGACCGGAAACAGGTGCCCGAGAAAGGCGCCCAAGGCCGCAACGGCCCCGAGATCGTTGCCGAAATGGCGCGCGATGAGAACCGCGGCGGTGCCTTTCAGCGCATCGCCCACCAGGGTCGCGGCCGCGAGCCCCTTGCGGCCTGTGCGCAGCACATTGGTGGCTCCGATATTGCCGGAACCCACTTTCCGGATATCGCCGAGCCCGGCCATGCGGGTGAAAATGAAGCCGAAGGGGATCGAACCGAGCAGATAGCCGACGACCAGAGCGGCAAGGAGCAAAAGCAGATGGACGTCGTCGGACATTCGTTTCCCTTTTTAGATTGAACGGCGGTCGAACACGATCCTGCCTGCAACCAGCGTCAGCGTCACCTGCCCTTCGAGACGGGCTTCGTCAAACGGGGTGTTCTTCGAGAGCGAGCGCAGAAGCCGCTTGTCGAGCACATAAGGAGCATCGGGATCGAACACGATGAGGTCCGCAGGCGCCCCGCGCTCCAGCCGTCCTGCCGGAAGTCCAAGGATTTCCGCGGGCCGCGTGGATAAGGCGTGAAGAATCTGCGGCAGCGAAACCAGATCCGCATGAACCAACCGGAGCGCCGCCGACAGCAGCGTCTCGAGCCCAACCGCCCCGTCCTCGGCTTCCGCGAAGGGCAGTCTCTTGGTCTCCACATCCTGTGGATTGTGGTCGGACACGATGACGTCGATGGTGCCGTCGACCAGGGCAGCGATCATCGCCTGCCGATCGTCCTCGTGCCGAAGCGGCGGCGAGAGCTTGAAGAACGTCCGGTAATCGCCGACGTCGTTCTCATTGAGTGCGAGATTGTTGATGGATACGCCGCAGGTGACCGGCAATCCCGCCGCTTTTGCCTTGCGGATGATGTCGGCCGAATCGGCGCAGGAGATCATCGCCGCGTGATAGCGGCCGCCGGTCAGGCGCACGAGACGCATGTCGCGCTCGAGCATCACCGTCTCGGCCTCGCGCGGGATGCCAGGAAGGCCAAGGCGCGCCGCGAATTCGCCCTCGTTCATCACGCCCTGTCCGACGAGATCCGGGTCCTCCACGTGGTGGACGATGAGGGCGTCGAAGTCGCGCGCATAGGTCAAAGCGCGCCGCATCACCTGCGCGTTGGTGACCGAGCGGGCGCCGTCGGTGAACAGGATTGCGCCTGCCTCCTTGAGCAAACCGATCTCGGCCAGTTCCTGCCCGAGCAATCCCTTGGTGAGAGCGCCGGCGGGACGGATATGGACCATGGAGGTATCGCGCGCGCGCCGCTGAACGAAATCGACCATGGCCGGATCGTCGATGACCGGGTTGGTGTCGGGCATCGAAACGATGGTGGTAACGCCACCCGCCGCCGCGGCCTCGCCGGCGCTTTTCAGCGTCTCGCGATGCGCCGCTCCCGGTTCGCCGATGAACGCCCGCATGTCGATCAGGCCCGGCGCCAGCACCTGTCCGCCGCAATCGATGAGAACCGCGTCGGCGGCAGCCGGAGCAGGGCCCACCTCGGCGATCGTGCCATCGACCACCAGCACGCCGCCACGCTCCTCGCGGCCGGTCGCGGGATCGACGAGCCAGGCATTGGTCAGCAGCAAGGGGCGATCAGTCGGCGTCATGCGAAGTTTCCTCGTCCTCTCCCAGCGAGAGAGGAAATGCTCACCTGTTCGGCAAATGGCTCGCCAGAGCCTCGAGCACCGCCATGCGGACGGCGACGCCCATCTCGACCTGTTCGCGGATCAGCGATTGGGCGCCGTCGGCCACGTCCGACGAGATCTCGACGCCGCGATTCATCGGCCCCGGATGCATCACCAGCGCATCCGGCTTTGCCCAGGAAAGCTTGTCCTGATCGAGACCGTAGAACCGGAAATATTCCCTTGTCGAAGGGACGAAGGAACCGTTCATGCGCTCGCGCTGCAGGCGCAGCATCATGACGATGTCGGCGCCATCGAGGCCGCGTCGCATATCGGTGAAGGTTTCGAAGCCGAGGCCCTCGATGCCGGGCGGCAGCAGGGTGGAGGGGGCGACCAGCCGAACCCGTGCGCCCAAAGTCGCCAGCAGCAGCATGTTGGAGCGGGCCACCCGCGAATGCACGATGTCGCCGCAGATGGCGATTGTCAGGCCCGCGATCCCGCCCTTGTTGCGGCGGATCGTCAGCGCATCGAGGAGCGCCTGGGTGGGATGCTCATGCGCTCCGTCGCCGGCATTGACCACCGAGCAATCCACCTTCTGCGCCAGCAGATGCACCGCTCCCGCCGCGTGATGGCGCACGATGATGAGATCGGGGTGCATGGCGTTGAGCGTCGCCGCGGTGTCGATCAGCGTCTCGCCCTTCTTCACCGAGGAGGACGCCACCGACATGTTCATGACGTCAGCGCCGAGCCGCTTTCCGGCGATCTCGAACGAGGATTGCGTGCGCGTCGAAGGCTCGAAGAACAGGTTGATCTGGGTGCGGCCGCGAAGCGTCGATTTTTTCTTCTCGACCTGACGGCTGACCTCGACCTGCTCATCGGCGAGGTCCAGAAGCGCCGTCAGATCCAGCGCCGACAGCCCCTCGATTCCGAGCAGGTGGCGGTGGGGGAAAACAGGTCGGGGTGTGTCGCTCATCTTGAAGCGATGGCTATAGGGGGAGTCGAAGAACCCGGCAAGCGCCGCGTGGCCGATGACCGTCATTCCCGCTTCGCCTCGCGGCCGGAATGACGAAGCGGGTGCCAAGATGAATGCGGAGCGCTAAAATCCGCCAGACCAGAGCAGGACCGGCCATGGATACCCACGAGGTCTTCAACCAGACGCCGCCTTTCGTCGACATCAACCTGACGATGAATGACGGCCCGCTTCGCAGCGCTCTCGCGGCCAATGGCGTCGATATCGATGCCGAGGGCCTGGCGGCGTTCGGCGCACGCTGGGGCACGGCCCATCGTTTCGATCTCGGCCGCCTCGCCAACGAGAATCCCCCGCGCCTGCGCAGCTTCGATGCCAGCGGCCACCGGATCGACGAGGTCGAATTTCATCCCGCCTATCACGCCCTCATGACGGCGAGCATGGAGGATGGCCTCCACGCGTCGACCTGGGATGCGCCGATCGAGAATGCGCCCGAGCCCCGTCCGGCGGTGGCGCGCGCCGCCAGGCTGTTTGCCATCGCGGGCGTGGAGGCCGGCCATATCTGTCCGCTGACGATGACGCACGCATCGGTCGCGGCTCTCGCGGCCAATCCCGAGCGGCTGGCCGAGTGGCTGCCGAAGATCCGCTCGCGCAGCTACGACCCCCGCTTCATCCCGTTCTGGGACAAGAACTCTGTGACATTGGGCATGGGCATGACCGAGAAGCAGGGCGGCAGCGACGTTCGCGCCAACACCTCGCGCGCCGTCATGGCAGCCGGCGACGAATATGCCCTGAGCGGTCATAAATGGTTCATGTCGGCGCCCATGTGCGACGCCTTTCTGATGCTGGCGCAGGCTCCCGGCGGATTGACCTGTTTCCTGCTGCCGCGCTTCCGGCCCGATGGCAGCCTCAACGCGCTGCGGTTGCTGCGACTGAAGGACAAGCTCGGCAACCGCTCCAATGCGTCCTCCGAGGTCGAGTTCGAAAACGCCTTCGCGTGGCGGATCGGCGAGGAAGGGCGTGGGGTTCCGACCATCATCAAGATGGTGCAACTGACGCGCCTCGATTGCGCGGTCTCTTCCGCCGGACTGGTGCGGATGGGGCTTGCGAACGCTCATCATCACGCCCTTCATCGCAGCGTCTTCGGCAAGAAGCTCATCGATCAGCCGCTGATGCGCAGCGTGCTTGCGGATCTTGCGCTCGAATCCGAGGCGATGACCGCCTTGTCGCTGCGGCTGGCGCGCAGCTTCGACCTCTCCAGGACCGACCCCACGGAGGCCGGTTACGCCCGCCTCATCACGCCGGCGGCGAAATTCGGCATCTGCAAGGCCGCCCCACGCCTGCTCTACGAGTTGATGGAATGCCTCGGCGGCAACGGTTACGTGGAGGAAAGTCCCCTGCCCCGGCTCTATCGGGAAGCGCCCGTCAACGCGATCTGGGAAGGCTCCGGCAATGTCATCGCGCTCGATATCCTGCGCATCGAAAATCGGGAGCCCGAGATCGCGGCGGCGGTCCTCGCGGGCCTGATGGCCCAAATCGAGGGGCTTCCCGGCGCTCGTGAAACCGCAGGCGAGATCCTCGCCGCCCTTCGGTCAGAGGCTGTCGAGGCGCGGGCGCGCTTCGTCGCCGAACGATTGTTCGCGCTGGCGGCGACAGCGGCTCTCGCCTGCTCGGCTCCGCCTGAAATCACCGAGGCATGGGCGCTTACCAGGCTCGCCCGCAACCCGGGCATGATCGGCGCCAACGATCTCGGGCCCAGCGGTGAAGCCTTGCTCCGCCGCGTTTTCCAACCCATATAGCGGGATCGCCTCCAAGGCCGATTTGACTTGTCGGCGATCATCACCCACTTATCCGCCCCCGGCAGTCAGGCTTGAAAAGTCAGGCTCGTTGCCGCTTTCCACCCTCGTCCATCGAGCCAATGCTCGCGGCTATCGCCAGGAAGTCGTTCATGAAAATCCTCGTCGTCGAGTTGCCCGCGAAGGCCAAGACGATCAACAAGTACCTGGGCAAGGATTACGAGGTCCTGGCTTCCTTCGGGCATATCCGCGACCTGCCGGCCAAGGACGGTTCGGTCGATCCCGAAGACGATTTCAAGATGATCTGGGCGCTGGACGACCGGGGCGGCAAGCGGCTGAACGACATCGCTCGCGCCGTCAAAGGCGCCGAAAAGCTCATTCTCGCCACCGACCCGGACCGCGAAGGCGAAGCGATCTCCTGGCACGTTCTGGAAGCGCTCAACAACAAGCGCGCTCTCAAGGGCATCCCGGTCGAGCGTGTGACGTTCAACGCCATCACCAAGGATTCGGTGCTCACGGCGCTGAGCAACCCGCGCGAGATCGACCAGGCGCTGGTCGATGCTTATCTTGCCCGCCGCGCCCTCGATTATCTCGTCGGCTTCAATCTCTCGCCTGTCCTCTGGCGCAAGCTTCCGGGCGCCCGCTCGGCCGGCCGCGTGCAATCGGTGGCCCTGCGCCTCGTCTGCGACCGCGAGCTCGAGATCGAAACCTTCCGGTCGCAGGAATATTGGTCGCTCATCGCTACTCTCGCGACGAAGGATGGCGGCGTCTTCGACGCGCGTCTCGTCGGCGCCGACGGTCGCAAGATCACCCGCCTCGATATCGGCAAGGGCGAGGAGGCCGAGGCTTTCAAGCGCGATCTGGAGCTTGCCACCTTCTCGGTCTCGAACATCGAGGCCAAGCCCGCCAAGCGGCACCCCTATCCGCCCTTCACCACCTCGACCCTGCAGCAGGAAGCCTCGCGCAAGCTCGGGCTTGCTCCCGCCCAGACGATGCGCGTGGCGCAGAGGCTCTATGAGGGCGTGGAAATCGGCGGCGAGACAGTGGGTCTCATCACCTATATGCGAACCGACGGCGTCGATATCGATCCGCCGGCCGTGCAGGAAATCCGCCGCGTCATCGGCCGCGAATACGGCGACAATTACGTCCCGGGCGCGCCCCGCAAATACCTGGTGAAAGCCAAGAACGCACAGGAAGCGCACGAGGCCATTCGCCCGACCGACATCGGCCGTCTGCCCAAGCACGTGGCGAAGTACCTCGAACCCGAGCAGGCGCGTCTCTACGAACTGATCTGGACCCGCACCATCGCGAGCCAGATGGAATTGGCGCAGCTGGAGCGCACCACCGCGGACATTCTGGCGGCGGTCGGCCCGCGCAAGCTCGACCTGCGCGCCTCCGGCCAGGTGATCAAGTTCGACGGCTTCCTTACGCTCTACAACGAGAGCAAGGACGATGAGGCGGAGGAGGACGAAGGCCGCCTGCCGCCCATGAGCAAGGGCGACCCGCTCACCCGCCGCCGCATCGTCTCGACCCAGCATTTCACCGAGCCGCCGCCGCGTTTCTCCGAGGCGAGCCTCGTCAAGCGCATGGAAGAGCTCGGCATCGGCCGCCCATCCACCTATGCGGCGGTGCTGCAGGTGTTGCGTGACCGCGAATATGTGCGCATCGACAAGAAGCGCCTCGTTCCCGAGGACAAGGGCCGCCTCGTCATCGCGTTCCTGGAAAGCTTCTTCCGCCGCTACGTGGAATACGATTTCACCGCCGACCTCGAAGAGCAGCTCGACCGGATTTCCAACCACGAGATCGACTGGAAGCAGGTCCTGCGCGATTTCTGGCGCGATTTCTCGGCCGCCATCGGCGAGACCAAGGACCTGCGGACGACGCAGGTTCTCGACAGCCTGAACGAACTCCTCGGCCCGCATATCTTCCCCGACAAGGGCGACGGCTCGAACCCGCGCACCTGCCCGACCTGCGGCACCGGCCAGCTCTCGCTGAAGCTCGGAAAATTCGGCGCCTTCATCGGCTGCTCGAACTATCCGGAATGCAAGTTCACCCGCCAGCTCGCCGTGACCGGCGCCAATGGCGAGGGCGAGGGAACCTCCGAGAACGGTGGCCAGCCCGGCGTGCGCGTCCTCGGCGACGATCCGGAGAGCGGCCAGCAGGTGACGATCCGCGACGGCCGCTTCGGTCCCTTCGTGCAACTCGGCGAAGGCGAAAAGCCCAAGCGCTCGTCGCTGCCGAAGGGGCGTTCCGCGGCCTCGATCGACCTCGAGACCGCGCTGAAACTGCTCGCCTTGCCCCGCGAAGTCGCGCGGCACCCGGTTTCGGGCGAGCCGATCTTCGCCAGCATCGGGCGCTATGGTCCCTATGTTCAGCACGGCAAGGTCTACGCCAATATCGGCAATGACGACGACGTGCTGGAGATCGGCGGCAACCGCGCCATCGATCTCATCGTCGCCAAGGAAAACGGCGGTGGTTTTCGTCGCGGCGCCGCCGATCCCGGCCGACCGCTCGGAGAAGATCCGGAATCGGCCAAGCCCATCGTGGTCAAGGCCGGCCGCTTCGGCGCCTACGTGACGGACGGTGAGACCAACGCCACCTTGCCGCGATCGGTAACCGCCGAGGCGGTGACGCTGGAGGAGGCTATCGCGCTTCTCGTGGCGCGCCGGGCCGCCGGCCCGTCGAAAAAGCCCGCTCGGGGCCGAAAGGCTGCGACCAAGAAAGCGCCGGCCAAAAAGGCCGCGGCCAAGAAAACGGCCACCAAGAAGGTAGCGGCGAAGTCGGCGGTGGCGGCGGTGAAGAAAGTCGCGGTCAAGAAAACAGCCAAAAAAACTTCCACCAAGAAGGCCGCTGGCAAGAAGGTCGCCGTCAAAAAATCGGCCTCGAAGGTCGCCGTGGCGAAGAAATCAGCCTGAAGAACAACTTTGAGGACGTAGTTCAACTCCATGGTAACGTTGGCGGAAATGATCACCGACGATCACATGGAGATGCTGCTCAGGCTCATGACGGCGATGCTGGCCGGCATGGCGATCGGCCTCAATCGTGACCTTCACGACAAGCCGATCGGCACGCGCACACTCGGTCTCGTCTCGCTGGGCTCGGCGATGGTCGTGCTGGTCGGGTCGAGCTACGGCGACCTTCATTTTCAGCAGGATGCAGCAAGCCGCGTGATCCAGGGCATCCTGACCGGGCTCGGTTTTCTCGGTGCCGGCGTCATCATGCGAGAAGAGGACAAGCTGGAGGTCCATGGCCTCACGACCGCAGCGACCGTGATCATCGCCGCCTCCTTCGGAATCACCGCGGGTCTCGGCGCCTGGTTTCTCACCTTCGCCGGGGCCGCCATGGCGTTGACACTTCTGGTTTTCGGCAAGGCACTGGAAGGGATCGTCCACCGTTGGCTCAAGGGCGAAAAATCGAAAACGCGATCACACGATGAAGTAAAGCACACAGAGCGCGGCAAGTCCGAAAGTGAGCCATAGGATGGTGCCCCAGCCGGACTTGGCGACCGGAGCGTAGTCCGGTTCGTCGAACGCGAAGGCTTCCCCGGCGACCCGTGCCGCACGATCGAGGTGAATGGAGCTGGTTGCCACAATCCGCGTCACGTCTCATCTCCCGTCAAGCTCGGTGCACTTTGAGTGCCTTAACGTGAACCTGAGATAAACAGTTCTTCACGTAACTGAATAGCCATCCTTTAGAAGAACCATGGAGCCGGGGCACGGCTTGGGCGAACCGCCGATCGCCCACAAGTTTCCACCGGAAAGCCTTCCCGTTTCCGATTTGTTCCCGTATGAGATGAGGTATGAGTGCTTCTTCGACCAAACGCAAATCACCACGGACCAAGGTCCCTATGACGAATAACGACGACGATCTTTTCGGAGAGGGCGCAGCATCGGCGCGGCGGAGCGGATCTGCGAAAGCCGCGACGGCGAAAGTTTCGCGCGCGCTTTCCAAGGCTCTGCCCGAGGAGAGCGGTTACGACGCGTCCGATATCGAGGTGCTGGAAGGCCTCGAACCGGTTCGCCGCCGGCCCGGCATGTATATCGGCGGCACCGACGAGAAGGCCTATCATCACCTCTTCGCGGAGGTCATCGACAATTGCATGGACGAGGCGGTGGCCGGCCACGCCACCTTCATCGAAGTCGAGCTGGAAGAAGGCGGCTGGCTCTCGGCGACGGATAACGGCCGCGGCATCCCGGTCGACCCGCACCCGAAATTCCCCAAGAAATCGGCCCTCGAAGTGATCATGACGACACTTCATGCGGGCGGAAAGTTCGATTCGAAGGTCTATGAGACCTCCGGCGGCCTCCACGGCGTCGGCGTCTCGGTGGTGAATGCGCTGTCGGAAACGCTGGAGGTCGAAGTCGCGCGCGGACAAACCCTCTACCGCCAGACCTTTTCGCGCGGGCTGCCGCAGACAAAGCTCGAAACGGTCGGGCGCGTCCTCAACCGCCGCGGCACCAAGGTGCGCTTCAAGCCCGATCACCAGATCTTCGGCAAGGAGGCGCATTTCCAGCCGCGCCGCCTCTTCAAGATGGCGCGCTCGAAGGCCTACCTGTTCGGCGGCGTCGAGATCCGCTGGAAATGCGCGCCCTCGCTGCTTGCCGGCACCGACGTTCCGGCCGAGGCCACGTTCAAGTTTCCCAACGGCCTGAAGGATTACCTGGCGCACGACATCGAGGGCAAGGAGCTGGTTTCCGACCAGATCTTCTCCGGCAAGATCACCAAGCCGGGCGGCCATGGCTCGCTCGAATGGGCGGTCGCCTGGATGGCCCACGAGGACGGCTTTTCCTCATCCTATTGCAACACCGTGCCGACCCCGGATGGCGGCACGCATGAGAACGGTCTGCGCATCGCGCTGCTGCGGGGATTGCGCGATCACGCCGAACGTGTCGGGCAGCAGAAGCGCATGGCGCCGGCCACCACCGACGACGTGATGTCGACCTGCGCCTCCATGCTGTCGGTGTTCATCCGCGAGCCGGAATTCCAAGGGCAGACGAAGGACAAGCTGGCGACGCTGGAGGCGGGCCGCATCGTCGAGAGCGCGATCCGCGATACCTTCGACCATTGGCTCGCCGCCTCCCCGCTCCAGGCCAACAAAATTCTCGAATGGGTCCTCGATCGCGCCGACGAGCGGCTTCGGCGGCGGCAGGAGAAGGAAGTCGCCCGCAAGACCGCGACCCGCAAGCTGCGCCTCCCCGGCAAGCTCGCGGATTGCTCCAACGCGGGCGCGGCCGGCTCCGAATTGTTCATCGTCGAGGGCGATTTGGCCGGTGGCTCGGCAAAGCAGGCGCGAGACCGCAAGAGCCAGGCGATCCTCCCCCTTCGCGGCAAGATCCTCAACGTGGCGTCGGCGGGCCGTGACAAGCTGCACCAGAACCAGCAGCTCTCCGACCTCGTGCAGGCGCTCGGCTGCGGCATGGGCACGGCTTATCGCGATGCCGACCTTCGCTACGAGCGCGTCGTCATCATGACCGACGCGGACGTGGACGGCGCGCATATCGCGTCGCTGCTCATCACGTTCTTCTACCGGCAGATGCCGCGCCTCATCGATGCGGGCCACCTCTACCTGGCGGTCCCGCCCCTCTATCGGCTGACGCAAGGGGCGAAGACCGTCTATGCCCGCGACGACGCCGACAAGGACCGGCTGGTGAAATCAGCCTTCAAGGGCAGCGGCAAAATCGAGATCGGGCGGTTCAAGGGCCTGGGCGAGATGCTGCCGGCGCAGCTGAAGGAGACCACCATGGACCCGAAGAAGCGCATGCTTTTGAAGGTGGTGATCGACGCCGACGAGCGCCCTGAGACGGGCGATGCGGTCGAGCGCCTGATGGGCAACAAGCCCGAGGCGCGCTTCGCTTTCATCCAGGAACGCGCGGCCTTCGCCGACGAGGAAGCGCTGGATATTTGAGGCGGAGCGCCAAGAAAAGCCGCCCGATCGCTGATGAAAAATTTTTTGAAAAATCTCCCACATCCCGGGAACTTTGCCTCGGCATGGCCGTTGAAGACCATCACCGGCTCATTCTGCCCCCACGAGCCGGTCCCTTAAAGGCCCCTTCAAACGGGGCCTTTTTTTTGTCCGCGGGCAATTGGGCCTTCCAAATTTATGGCCGGGAACGTCAGAGCTAGCGGCCTTGTTCCCCGCATGCGACAAGACCTCATGCACTCACCGAGTTGTCCCTTTGGCTAAACGCAACAAACCCGCACCTTCCGGGCTCCCTTCCCGCGAACAGATCGTCGCCTTCATCGCCGAAACGCCCGGCAAGGTGGGCAAGCGCGAGATCTCCCAGGCCTTCAACATCAAGGGCGGCGACCGGATCTGGTTGAAGCAGATGCTGAAGGATCTCGAGATCGACGGCGTCGTCGACCGGCGGGGAAAGAACGTTCACCGCGCCGGGCAATTGCCGCCGGTAGTGCTCGCCGACATCAAAAAGCGGGATCGCGACGGCGAGCTGATCGCTGAACCGACCGAGTGGGACGTAGACGAGCACGGTCCGATCCCCACCATCATCATCTCGATGCCGCGCAAGCCAAGGCCCGGATCGCCTGTCCCGGGCGTCGGCGACCGCGCGCTGATCCGCGTCAACCCGCTCACCAGCGGCGACATTCATCGCTATGCCGGACGGGTGACGAAGATCCTCGAAAAGCAGCGCGCCCAGGTGCTCGGCATCTTCCGCAGCCTGCCTGAGGGCGGCGGCCGTCTGATTCCGGTCGAGAAAAAATCCCGCGAGCGCGAAATTCACATCATGCCGGGCGACGAGGGCGGCGCGCAGGACGGCGATCTCGTCGCCACCTCGGTGGTGAAGCATCCCCGCATCGGGCTTCCGCACGCCAAGGTGAAGGAGCGCCTCGGCTCGGTGAAATCCGAGAAGGCCGTCAGCCTCATCGCCATCCATACCCACAACATTCCCAATGCGTTCCCGCCGGAAGTTCAAGTGGAAGCGGACCGGGTCGAGCCTGCGAAACTCGCGGGCCGCGAGGATTGGCGCGACCTTGCGCTCATCACCATCGACCCGCCGGACGCCAAGGACCACGATGACGCCGTCCATGCGGCGGCTGACGACAATCCCGACAATCCCGATGGTTTCATCGTCACCGTCGCGATCGCCGACGTGGCCGCCTACGTGCGGCCCGGCACAGCGCTCGACCGCGAAGCGCAGGAACGCGGCAACTCGGTGTATTTCCCCGACCGCGTCGTGCCGATGCTGCCGGAGCGAATCTCCAACGATCTCTGTTCGTTGCGCCCGCATGAGCCGCGCCCGGCGCTCGCCGTACGGATGATCATCGGCGCCGACGGCCGAAAGCGCAGCCACACTTTCCACCGCATCATGATGCGTTCCGCGGCGAAACTGTCGTACCAGCAGGCGCAGGCTGCGATCGATGGCACGCCGGACGATACGACCGGCCCCCTCCTCGCGACGATCCTGAAGCCGCTCTGGGACGCCTATGAGGCGGTGAAGCGCGCACGCGACATCCGCGAGCCGCTGTTTCTCGATTTGCCGGAACGCAAGATCCTGCTGAAGCCCGACGGTACGGTGGATCGGGTTCTGGTGCCGCAGCGGCTCGATGCTCACAAGCTCATCGAAGAATTCATGATCCTCGCCAACGTGTCGGCCGCCGAGACGCTGGAGAAGGCAAAGTCCGATCTCATCTACCGGGTGCATGACGAGCCGTCGCTCGAGAAGATGCGGGCTTTGAGCGAAGTTCTGGCCTCCATCGCGCTGAAGATGCCGACGCAGGGGCCGATCCGTCCGGAGCTTTTCAACCGCATCCTGCGTAGCGTGGACGGATCCGAGCACCAGCTCTTCATCAACGAGGTCGTGCTGCGCTCGCAATCGCAAGCCGAGTATTCGGCCGACAATTACGGCCATTTCGGCCTGAACCTGAAGCGCTACGCGCATTTCACCTCGCCGATCCGCCGCTACGCGGACCTGATCGTCCACCGCGCGCTCATTACCGCGCTGAAGCTCGGCAAGGACGGCTTGCCGCCAGACACCACCCGCGCCGAGCTGATCGAGATCAGCGCCCGCATCTCGGCGGCCGAGCGCCGCGCCATGGCGGCGGAACGGGAGACCAACGATCGCCTGATCGCCCATTTCCTGGCCGACCGCATCGGCGCCACATTCGAAGGCCAGATCTCCGGCGTCACCAAGTCGGGTCTCTTCATCAAGCTCGACGAGACGGGCGCGGACGGTTTCGTGCCGGCCGCCACCATCGGGGCTGATTATTACCGCTACGACGACAGGACGCATTCCATGCGCGGCGAGCGTACGGGAGAAACCTACCGGCTCGGCGACCGCGTGCAGGTGAAGCTCGTGGAAGCGGCTCCGGTCGCGGGTGCGCTGCGGTTCGAGCTTCTCTCCGAAGGACGCTTCAGCCGCAAGAAGCCCGGCGGCAGGGGTGCTGGCGATAAAGGCGCCCGGGGAACGACGAAATCCGCCACGAACCGAAAGACGACGCCGCGCGTCAAGAACAAGGGCCGGCGGCAACGCAGCGCCTGACAGGATCAAAACGATGCCGGAACTTGCCATGAGGCTGCCGGAGGCGGTCAGCCGATACACGGCGATGAAGCGTGGTTTTCGCTGCCGCTGCCCGGCTTGCGGCGAAGGGCGCCTCTTCGGTCGCTACCTCAAGGTCAACCATGCCTGCGCGCGCTGCGGCACGGAATTTCACCATCATCGCGCCGACGACATGCCGCCCTACATCGTCATGTTCATCGTCGGGCACGTGATCGGCTATTGCGTTCTCGTCTCCGAGACGCGCTTCGAGGTGCCGCTTTCGGTTCAGATCGCCGTCTGGCCGGCGTTGACTCTGGCGCTGTGCCTGGCGCTTCTCCAACCGGTCAAAGGCGCCATCATCGGTCTGCAATTCGCCCTCGGAATGCATGGATTCGGCCCCGCGAGAGCGCTCGCAGAGAAAGGCTTCGCGACAGATGGTGAACCGGCCGCAATGGATCGAATTCCGTGACGCTTCCCCTCGCTAAGGCGGCGGTACCGCCGCAATCAAAGCCGCGAATCCGTCCGTCGGACGCCGCCACTCTGATCGTCATCGACAGGAAGAACCGGATACCGAAGCTTCTGATGGGCAAGCGGCACCCGGATTTGAAATTCATGCCCGGCCAATTTGTTTTTCCCGGAGGACGGATCGAAAAAGGCGACGCCATGATGTCGGTCGTCGGCGCGCTTCATCCGCGCGCCGAGCGCGCGCTGATGGCCCATACGCCGCGTCCGTCAGCCCAAAAAGGCCGGGCGCTGGCGCTGGCGGCCATCCGGGAGATGTACGAGGAAACGGGAATTCTGTTCGGCAGCCGCGCCTATGGCCCGCCCGAAAAAATTCCGAATGCCGGTTGGGAGGCGTTCCGGGAATTTGGAGTGCTGCCGGATCTCGAAGCGCTTCAGCTCGTTGCCCGCGCAATCACGCCCTCAAAGCGGACACGGCGCTTCGATACGCGCTTCTTTGCCGTCGACCGGCGCGCCATCGGCCACGTCAATGAGGGGACGGTAGGACCGCAATCGGAATTGGTCGAACTTGCCTGGGTGACATTCACGCAGGCGCGCGCTCTCGACCTTCCGCACATCACGCGCGTCATTCTCACCGACCTGGAAGATCGCATCGCCAACGGTTTCGCGCCGGAACTTCCGGTGCCGTTTTATCACCACCGTGGCGGCCGCTCGATCTGCGACCTGCTCTAGAGTCCGATCTGCTCTAGCGCGACGCCGCCGCGTGGCAGGCGATCAGGGATGTGAGAAAACCCGGGAAGCGCTCGTCGAGGTCGGACCGCCTGAGGCTGATCAGGCGCTTCGTTCCTTCCGGGCGCACGTAAACGAGTCCGGCTTCCCGCAGCTTCGCCAAATGGTAGCTCAGGCCCGTCTTGGAGCCGAGATGAAGGAACTGGCTGCAGGTCATTTCGCTCTGATCGCCTTGCGCCAGGGTCGCGACGATGGCGAGACGCGTCTCGTCGCCCAACGCCGCAAGCACATCGGCGAAGGCGATCTGTTCTGTTTCCGGGTGAGGCAGGGTGGTCATCCCCCATCTCTACCGATTTTTACCCGCTGGTTCAACGTCTATTGAACTTTCGCTTGACAGATTGCGAAGGCCGCTCAATTGTTCAATGAAATTTGAACAAGGCGCGTTCCATGAACAAGCGACTTTTCTGGCTCGCACTCGGCACTTTCGCCATCGGCGCCGAAGGCTTCGTGATCTCATCGCTGCTACCGCAGATCGCCCATGACACCGATGTCGGGCTCGTCGCGGCGGGCTATCTCGTGGTCGCGTTCGCCCTCACCTACGCGATCGGAGCGCCGATCCTGACCGCCCTCACCGGGACCCGCGACCGCCGGATCGTGCTGGCCGGAAGCGCGCTGGTCTTCGCCGCCGGGGCGCTGGGGGCGAGCCTCAGCCATGGCTACGCGGTTCTGCTCGCTTCCCGGATGGTGATCGCCTGCGCGGCAGGCCTCTACGCGGCCACCGCCCAAGCCACCGCGGTGGCGATTTCGCCCAAGGACCATCGCGCCCGCGCCATCTCGGTCATCGTCGGAGGGACTTCGCTGGCGGTTGCGTTCGGCGCGCCCTTGGGCGCCTTCATCGCCTCCGTAGCAGGGTGGCGCGGCACATACGTTGCCATTGCGGCCGCAGGCTTTCTCGCCGCCGGCGCGATCTGGGTGATGGTGCCGTCAGGCCTGCGCGGCGAAAAACTGCCGCTGAGAGCACGCCTCACGATCCTCGCTCAGCCGAGCATCGCGCCTGCGCTGGCGACCACGTTGCTCTACATGACCGGCGGTTTTGCCGTGCTGACCTATATCGCCCCCATGGCCATTCAGGCGGCGGGTTTCAGCCCCGCCATGCTGCCGGCGATTCTCTTGATCTACGGCGTAGGCGCGGCGATCGGGAACTACGTCGGGGGCCAAGCCGCGGACCGCTGGGGCGCCCAGCGCGTCGTGACGGCGGCCCTCATTCTCAACACCGGCATGCTGGCCCTGTTCTCGCTGCTGACGCATCTGCCGGTTGCCTGGATCGGCCCGTCATTTCTCGCCATGCTGCTGCCCTGGGGTGATCATGTCGTGGTCGTTTCCACCCGCTCAGGCAAGCCGCATGCTGGCGATCGCACCTGCGAGCGCCCCCTTGGCGCTCTCCCTCAACGGCTCGGCGCTCTATCTGGGCGTGGCGCTAGGCTCCTTCATCGGCGGCCTCGTCCTGCAACTCGGTTCCATCGGCGATCTCGGCTGGGTGGCGGCGCTCTTTCCGGCTTCCGCGCTTTTGCTGGTCTGCTCGCGACGGACCGCCAAGCTTCGGGCCGAGCCGATCTGCGGCGTAGCGGGCTAGCGGACAAGAGCCGAGAACCCTTGACGAAAGTGCCGTAATCAGGCACAGGGTGGCCAACGATTTTCGGCCGGGTTCGCCCGGCCTTTGCGTTTCGCCTCTGAGAGCAGCGTCGAAACCAACCAAGAGGTCCCGACCATGGCCAAAGCCGCCACCATCAAGATCAAGCTCGTCTCGACCGCAGACACGGGCTATTTCTATGTCACCAAGAAGAACTCCCGCACCATGACCGACAAGCTGTCGATGAAGAAATACGACCCGGTCGCGCAAGAAGCACGTCGAGTTCAAGGAATACAAGATCAAGTAAGCGAACCTTTATTCGCCGAAGCTCAAGCCGCCCGCTTCGGGCGGCTTTTTCGTTGGCTTAAGGTTGCCAGATCATCTCTTCGGTCCAGCCCAGTTCGGCAAATTCTTGGGCTCGCAACGGCGCATCGGCCTCTGTGAAGAACTCGTCGAGCTGTGGCGGCGAAATGTTCGTCCCGCTCAGCATGGCGTGAGCCTGGCCGCGGTGGTGGATCTGGTGCTGAAAAAGGTGCAGCAACAGCCGATCCGCGCGCTCGCTCTGCACCCCCGTGCTCCGATGAAGGTGAACGATCCGGTCGAGGCTGCCCTCCCCGATTGCCTCGCACCACGCGATCAACCGCCGGTCCACGGCCGCCTGCGCGACGAAAAGCTCGCCCATCGTCGGACAGGGAAGCGGGTTATCGAACACCCGGTGTCCAAGTGTGCCGCCTTCCAGCCCGTCGACATAGAAGAGGTCGACGGTGAGGTTGTGATTCAGGGTCGCCTGGAGGGAAGGGAAAAAACTCGTGCGGGTCGCTTCGAACTCTGCTTGCGGGAGCCCCGCGCAGGCGTTGAGAAGACGGTGATTTGCCCAGGCGTTGTTGTAAGCCAGGGTGCGGAACGTGAGCCGTAGGGAAGTAGACACATCATCCTCCAGCATGGAGACCGGTTACCGAGGACCCTCCGCCGTAATGGCCCAAGCTGGCTTGAATATGATGAGGCGGCAAAGTCGCTTCGCATGGGAAGTGACGAGTTGGCCGGCTGGAGACGATGTTGTAGAGGCAACAAACATCCCCAGCCCGGCCGAGCCTACGAAGTCCCAGGAGATGCGGCGGACCTGAGCATCCGTAAGGCATAGGGGCCCCGAGACTCGGGGCGTATAAGACGAACATAAAGGAAACATCGGACAAAACAAGAGCCCGACATTCCTCATATCCCGATATGTGACACGCACGCTATCAGGTGCGCGCGCAAAGGCAAGGGAGGCCTTCGCCTACGCGTTCAGGGGGCGTCCGCCTCAAGATAGGTTTTCACCGTGGCGATAAACTTCGCGACTGAAATCGGCTTGGACAGGTAGGCCTCGCAGCCTCCCTCCCGAATGCGCTCCTCGTCCCCCTTCATGGCGAAGGCCGTGATGGCGATGACGGGGATCGACTTGAGCTCGTCGTCGGCTTTGAGCCACCGGGTCACTTCGAGCCCGGAGACCTCGGGTAGCTGGATGTCCATGAGAATCAGGTCAGGCTTGTGGGCCCGCGCGAGCTCCATCGCCTCGATGCCGTGCCCCGTCTTGAGCGTCGCGTAGCCATGCGCTTCCAGGAGGTCGTTGAAGAGCTTCATGTTGAGCTCATTGTCCTCGACGATGAGCACGGTCTTTTTCATTGCCGCGATCCTAGAGCATGATCAGGCGAAGGGATTTGTCGCCGCAAGATCGTGGGTTGAAACTCGAGTACGGGGCCAATTACCGACTTCACCGGCCCGCATATTCATCCGATGATGACCCTAATTTGCAACTTATTGACGAAATGAGAATCCCGCCGTGAAAAACTATGCCGCGCCTCAGAAAATCGGCACCGAGGAGGCCGAAACCCTCGCGGTGGCGGCGTTCTCGGCCATCACAGGAGACGAGGAGCGGATGAGCCGCTTCATGAGCATCTCGGGCCTGAGGCCGGAGACGATTCGCCAGGCGGCGGAATCCTCCCGGTTCTTTGCCGGCCATCCTGGAATATGTGGTGTCGGACGAGCCACTCCTCGTGGCGCTCGCAACCGAACTGGGTGTCCGGCCGGAACGCCTCATGGCCGCCCATCTGGCGCTGTCGCCCTCCGAGTTCGAGTAGAGCACCCGTCGTGAGCGCCGCGCCCCTGTGCCGGGACTGCCTGACCTTCGCCAAGGACGAAGCGGCGTCGCGCTGCAGCTTATGTGGCTCCCCTCGCCTGCTTCGCCACGCAGAGCGGGACGTGCTTGCCATCGCGCACGTGGATTGCGACGCGTTCTTCGCCGCCGTGGAGAAGCGCGACAATCCGGAGCTTGCCGACAAGCCCGTGATCATCGGCGGCGGCAAGCGCGGGGTCGTATCCACCTGCTGCTACGTGGCGCGTACCTATGGCGTCAGATCCGCCATGCCGATGTTCAAGGCGCTCGACGCCTGTCCGCATGCGGTCGTCGTCAAGCCCGACATGGAGAAGTATCGCGTCGCCGGGCGCGAAGTGCGCCAGCTCATGCGGGACCTGACGCCCCTTGTCGAGCCGGTTTCCATCGACGAAGCGTTTCTCGATCTCTCCGGCACCGAGCGCCTCCATCATGGCAGTCCGGCGGTGACGCTCGCGCGCTTCGCCCGGCGCGTGGAGGATCAGGTCGGCATCACCGTCTCGGTGGGCCTGTCCTACAACAAGTTCCTGGCAAAGATCGCGTCCGATTTCGAGAAGCCGCGAGGCTTTGCGATCATCGGACGCGCGGAGGCGCCCGACTTTCTCGCCGACAAGCCGGTTTCCATGATTCCCGGCATCGGCGCTGCCGCTCAGGCCCGGCTAGCGAAGGCGGGCATGACGCGCATCGGCCATCTGCGCGACGGCACGCTGCGCTCCCTCTATGAGGCGCTGGGCCGCGACTCGCAGAGGCTGGCGAAACTCGCCTGGGGGCAGGACGACCGACGCGTGACGCCTGAACGCGAGACCAAGAGCGTCTCGGCCGAGACCACCTTCGACACCGACCTGCGCGCTTTCGACGATCTCGAGCCGATCCTGTGGCGGCTCGCCGAAAAGGTCTCGCGGCGCCTCAAAGCGGCGGATCTTGCGGGGCGGAGCATCACGCTCAAACTCAAGGATTCGGAATTCCGGACTCTCACCCGCTCGCGCTCGAACCTGCCGCCGACACAATTGGCCATGCGGCTGTTCGATCCGGCGCGGCAATTGCTGAAAGCCGCCTGCGATGGCACGCCGTTCCGGCTTATCGGAATCGGCGCGGTCGACCTTTGCGACGCGGCGGAAGCCGACCGCGGCGATCTGGCGGATCAGAGCGTGGTCAAACAGGCCCACATGGAATCAGCCATCGACCGGATCCGCGACCGGTTCGGCGTCGGAGCCCTGCAGAAGGGCATCGCGTTGCGAAAGCCTCAGCGCTGACAGGCGGTTGCGGGTTGTATCTGCAGGGTCTGGAGATCGCCCTTGAGGACGAAATCGCCGTAATCGAGCCGCAACGCGCGGCTGATCCCGTTCTCATAGAGCTCGAACGACACCGTGTAGGCAGGAACGCGATCGGCCGATCCCTCGATGAAATAGCTGATGGTCACGGGCCAGCGCGCGACCCTCTGCAGGTTTTCCTGGCGGCTCGCCTCGTCGAGATTGCTGCCGGCGCCCGCCTCGATCTTGCGGCCGATCACGCCGAGCGTGTCGTAGATTTTCTTGCCGTCGTCGGAGCCGTCATAAACCTTCACGGCCAGGGTCGTCTGCCCTTGCCGACCGGCCTCGATGATGCGCTTGAGATGTTCGGTGGGAAAGACCGGCTGCCCCGCTACCGAAAAGCCCGCGCTGCGCGGCTGTTTGAAATGCACATCGAGGGTGCCGTCGGGCTTCAGCCGCGCATCCCCGTCGACGCCGTTCGCGCCCGCCGACCCGTTGGTCGAGGTGCTCTTGAAGCGCATCGACAGGCCATCGCCGGTCTCGAAAGTTGCCGTCTGCGTGTCGACCGTTCGGGCGCCCGATTCATTGCTGTTGAGGACCGTGACCTGACGGTAGTTCAACGTATATCCGTCGCAGGCGTCACCGCCGAAATCCATCGCGATGCGGCCTCGCGCCGAGTCGAGCCCCCGCGATCCTTGCGAGCGCAGCAGCGAGAGATCGTAGATCGCCCGGTGGGGCGCCAATTGGATGCTTGGCGTTGCGGGCTGGGCCACGGCTGGCGAGAGCGCCGCGAGGGAAAGGGCCGACACGATGACGAGAGAGCGCATGCATTCTCCATTTTCTGTTCGACAGGATAGAAGCGTCTGCCCCCGCCTGCAACGTTGCAGCTCACCCGCGACCCGCGCCCCCTTGCGTCCCCTTGGCGCATCCGCCACAAGGTTGCCGGATCAACAAAAGGCCGAGGCTTCACATGAGCGCCGTCGAGAAGAAACTCCAGGAACTGGGCATTACGCTGCCGACACCGGCAGTGCCCGTCGCCAATTACGTGCCGTTCGTGCGGACCGGCAATCTCATCGTCGTCTCGGGCCAGCTCTGCCTCGGCGCTGACGGCAAGCTCGACGAGGCTCACAAAGGCAAGCTGGGCGCCGGCGTATCGCCGGAATCGGGCACCGCGGCGGCACGCCTCTGCGGCATCAACCTCCTGGCGCAATTGCGGGCCGCTGTCGGGGATCTCGACAAGGTCGTTCGCTGCGTCCGCCTCGGCGGCTTCGTCAATGCCGGACCCGGCTTCATCGGCCTCGCCCCCGTCATGAACGGCGCATCCGACCTGATGGTCGAGGTCTTCGGCGACAAGGGCCGCCACGCCCGCTCCACCGTCGGCGTCGCCGAATTGCCGCTCGGTGTCTGCATCGAGGTCGAAGGGATGTTTGAAGTTCAATGAGCACGCCCAGCTGGCTTGTCGCCAAACCGATCGCCCATCGCGGCCTCCACAACAAGGCGCTGGGTATCATCGAGAATACGATGGCGGCCGCGGAGGCTGCCATCGAGCATGGCTTTCCCATCGAGTGCGACGTTCAGCTCACGGCTGATGGCGAAGCCGTGGTGTTCCACGATTTCGACCTTGCACGGCTGACGGGTGGGCAAGGTCTGATCGTCGAACGTAAGCTCGCGGACCTCACCGAGCATCGCAATCAGCGGCTCAACAAAGGGCGACAAGATCCCGTCGCTGCAGGGTTTCCTCAGCCAGATCGCCAAGCGCGTTCCGCTCGTCATCGAGATCAAGAGCAAGTTCGACGGCGACCTGCGGCTGACCAAGAGAGTCTGCGAAATCCTCGCGGATTATCACGGTCCGTTCGTGGTCAAATCGTTCGATCCCGTGATTGTCGAGGCCGTTGCGGACGCTCGCGCCGCAGGTGACGCGGGGCATCATCGGCGAATTGCATTATGCGTCGAAGACCGACAGCATTCTCAGCGCCGATCTCAAGTACCGCCTGGCGAACCTGCTGCATTTCAACGAGTCGCAGCCGGACTTCATTTCGTGGAAGGTGCATGACCTGCCCTGCGCCGGGCCGTTCCTGTCGAAGGTGCTCGGCAACCTTCCGGTCATGGCCTGGACGGTGCGCAATCCAGATGAGCGCGCGCGGGCCGAGAAGCATGCCGACCAGATGGTGTTCGAAGGCTTCATGCCATAGGTTCGAGCCTCCACGCACTCTCCTCCCCCTTGTGGGGAGGAGTTGGAGGTGGGGGTCGAACGCGACTGAATGTTTGGCATGGCGCACCGAAACTCGCACGCCCTCCCTGACCGCCCCACCTGACCTCCCCGCGAGCGCAGGGAAGCGCGGCTTTGCCACGCTTCGGCCGCATTGCCAGCGCCTCCCTGTCACCCTAACTATAGGGGGCAACGGCGAGATTCCGCTTTCACGTGACGCTTCAGCTTAAAATGACGCAAGGGCTGGGACCGGTCTCGGCCGCTTCCTGGGATTCCTGTGCGGTCGGCCAACCCGGTGCCTCCGGTGACGAGGATCCGCACAACCCTTTCGTGTCCTACGCATTCCTGTCCGCGCTGGAGGATTCCGGCTGCGTCGGCAGGAAAACCGGCTGGGCGCCGCTTCATATTCTGGTCGAGGACGAGGCGGGTAAGCTCGTCGGCGCCGCCCCCTGCTATCTCAAATCCAACTCCATGGGCGAATATGTTTTCGACCATTCGTGGGCGGATGCCTATGAGCGCGCGGGCGGACGCTACTATCCGAAGCTGCAGGTCGCGGTTCCGTTCACGCCCGCGACGGGCCCGCGGCTCCTTGTGTCCGACGAGGCGCGGGCGTCAGAAATTCGCCGCCACTTGATTGCCGGCCTGCGCGCCGTGCGCCAGCAGATGAACGCATCGTCGATCCACGCCACGTTTCTTCAGGAAAGCGAGCGCGAGGCGTTCACGTCCCAGGGATTCCTGCGCCGCGACGACCAGCAATTCCACTGGTTCAATGAAGGCTACGGCACGTTCGAGGATTTTCTTGGCGCGCTCTCGTCGCGCAAGCGAAAAGTGATCCGCAGGGAGCGCCGCGACGCGCTTGCCAACGGGATCGAGATCGATTGGCTAACCGGCCCCGAGATCACCGAGGCCCATTGGGACGCGTTCTTCACGTTCTACATGGATACGGGCTCGCGCAAATGGGGGCGGCCCTATCTCAACCGACGCTTCTTCTCGCTGATCGGCGAGCGCATGAGCGACCGGGTCCTGCTGGTCATGGCGAAACGGTCGGGGCGCTACATCGCCGGCGCGATCAATTTCATCGGCGACCGCAGGCTCTACGGGCGAAACTGGGGCTGCGTCGAGGACCACCCGTTCCTGCATTTCGAGGTCTGCTATTACCAGGCCATCGAATTCGCCATCGCACGCGGCCTCGATCGGGTCGAGGCCGGCGCGCAGGGCGAGCACAAGCTGGCGCGCGGCTACCGGCCCGTCATCACCTCATCGGCTCACGACATTGCCGATCCCTCATTGCGAAGGGCTGTCGAGGCTTATCTGGAGCAGGAACGTCGCTATGTGGCGGAGGCCGCGGACGAGTTATCGTCGGCAGCACCGTTTCGTCGCGAGCGGGACGGGTAGCTCCCTCAGAGGTTCGACGCGATGCTGGTGATGCCGTCGATGATCGCGGAAGGCGAAGTCCCGACCGCGTTAAGTCCGGCAGTGACAATCCAGTAGCAGCTGACGAGGATCACCGGGACCAGTATCCATCCGAGGATCTCCTCAAACCACACACGCCGGCGGCGGCGGTTCCGGCGCTTTTCGCGCCAGGACACCTTCGCCGGAATGATGTCGGGAGCAGCCTCGAGAGGACCTTCGTGCAATTCAGTCGTCATGCCTTAACCAGCGGAACCTTCGGTACAGTGCGGATGCCTCCGCCGCTATTACCACCGGGACCCTTCGGCTTCACGACTTTTTTTGGCCTCGGCGACCCGGCCGATTTCGCCCGCGACTTGCGCTTGGCCGCGACTTTCTCGGGCTTCGGGCGCGCAGGACCTTCCGGATATTCGAACCCGAGCGTCTTGAGGCCGATATCGTCGGTCTTGACCATCACCCGGACCGCGCCGCCGTTTTTGAGACGCCCGAACAGGACGTCCTCGGCAAGCTGGGTCTTGATGCTCATCTGGATCAGACGCGCCATCGGGCGGGCGCCCATGGCCTCGTCATAGCCGTGCTCGACCAGCCACTCGCGCGCCTCCTCGGCCAGTTCGATGGAAACGTTGCGATCGGCCAGCTGCAATTCGAGCTGCATGATGAACTTGTCGACCACCTTCTGCACCACTTCGGTCGGCAGATGGCCGAACGAAATGATGGCATCGAGCCGGTTGCGGAATTCCGGCGCGAAAAGCTTGTTGACCGCCTCGGTGTCGTCGCCCTCGCGCTTCGACCGCGTGAAACCGTAGGCCGGTCGGGCCATGTCGGCGGCGCCCGCATTCGTCGTCATGATGATGATCACGTTGCGGAAATCGACCTGCTTGCCGTTGTGATCCGTCAGCTTCCCGTGATCCATGATCTGCAGCAGGATGTTGAACAGATCAGGATGCGCCTTCTCGATCTCGTCGAGCAGCAGCACGCAATGCGGGTGCTGGTCGATGCCATCGGTGAGCAGGCCGCCCTGATCGAACCCCACATAACCGGGAGGCGCGCCGATGAGGCGGCTGACCGTGTGGCGCTCCATGTATTCCGACATGTCGAAGCGCAGCAATTCGACGCCGAGCGACACAGAAAGCTGCTTGGCGACTTCGGTCTTGCCGACGCCGGTCGGACCCGCGAACAGGTACGAGCCGATGGGCTTCTCGGCATCGCGCAAACCGGCACGCGCGAGTTTGATGGCCGACGTCAGCGCATCGATCGCCTTGTCCTGTCCGTAGACGACCCGCTTCAGGGTGTCCTGCAGATGCGCCAGAACTTCCGCGTCGTCCTTCGACACGGTCTTGGGCGGAATCCGCGCCATGGTGGCGATGGTCGCCTCGATCTCCTTGATGCCGATGGTCTTCTTGCGGCGGTTCTCCGGCAGCAGCATTTGTGATGCGCCGGTCTCGTCGATCACGTCGATCGCCTTGTCGGGCAGCTTGCGATCGTTGATGTAGCGCGCCGATAATTCCACGGCGGCCCTCACCGCCTCATTAGTGTAGCGGAGCTTGTGGAACTCCTCGAAGTAAGGCTTGAGGCCTTTCACGATCTCGATCGTATCCGGCACCGACGGCTCGTTGACGTCGATCTTCTGGAACCGGCGCACGAGGGCCCGGTCCTTCTCGAAATACTGACGGTATTCCTTGTAGGTGGTCGAGCCGATGCAACGCAGGGTTCCCGATGCGAGCGCAGGCTTCAGGAGGTTCGAGGCATCCATCGCGCCGCCGGAGGTGGCGCCGGCGCCGATCACGGTGTGAATCTCGTCGATGAACATGATGGCGTTGGGATGCGCCTCGATTTCCTTCATCACCTGCTTGAGGCGCTCCTCGAAATCGCCGCGATAGCGGGTGCCGGCGAGCAGCGTGCCCATGTCGAGGGCGAACACCGTCGCGTCGCGAAGCACCTCGGGCACTTCCCCCTTGATGATCTTGCGCGCAAGGCCCTCGGCGATGGCCGTCTTGCCGACGCCGGGGTCGCCGACGAGCAGCGGGTTGTTCTTCTGGCGGCGGCACAGAACCTGGATCGTGCGCTGCACCTCCATCTCGCGACCGATGAGCGGGTCGATCTTGCCGTCCTTCGCCTTCTTGTTCAGGTTGACGCAATAACTGTCGAGAGCGTCGCCTTTTTTCTTCGGGCGAACCTCGGTCTCATCCGATGCGGGACGCTCGCTGCTCTCCTCTTCGGCACCGCGAGGCGCGCGGCCTTCGCTCAGCCCCGGGCGCTTTGCGATGCCGTGGCTGATGTAATTGACCGCGTCGTAACGGGTCATGTCCTGCTCCTGCAGGAAATAGGCCGCGTGACTCTCGCGCTCGGCGAAGATCGCCACCAGCACGTTGGCGCCGGTCACCTCGTCCCGACCGGACGATTGCACATGGATGACCGCCCGCTGGATGACGCGCTGAAATCCGGCGGTGGGCTTGGAATCCTGACGCCCGTCCGACACCAGATTGGAAAGCTCGTTGTCGACATACTCGACGAGATTGCGACGCAGCAGGTCGACATCGACATTGCAGGCGCGCATCACCGCGGCCGCATCCTGGTCGTCAACCAGTGCGAGCAGCAGATGTTCGAGTGTCGCGTATTCGTGTCTCCGCTCCCCGGCAATGGCGAGGGCGCGGTGAAGGGCTTGTTCAAGACTGCGAGAAAAGCTCGGCAACGGCTTGTCCTTAATGAGACGACGTCTCGGCTAATTCTTTTCCATTACACATTGCAGCGGATGCTGGTGCTTGCGTGCGAAGTCCATGACCTGAGTCACTTTGGTTTCCGCCACCTCGTAAGTAAATACTCCACATTCCCCGACGCCATTCTGATGGACGTGGAGCATGATGCGGGTCGCGCCTTCGCGGTCCTTGTTGAAGAACTTTTCCAGCACGTGCACCACGAACTCCATCGGGGTGTAGTCATCGTTCAAAAGCAGAACACGGTAGAGGTTGGGCCTTTTCGTCCTCGTCTTGGGCTTCGCAACGATAGCCGTGCCCGACCGACCGCCATCGTCGCCGCCGCCAGGCGATTGCGCACCTGCACCGGTAAAGATGGAATGATGGCCTCCAGCCGGTAAGTCCTGATCTGCCCGCAGCATCATGTTTCGACCGACCCTTTGCATATGGCTGTCGCGTCCCCCGTCCGCGACCCCGTCGCTGATGCAAATGTATAGTCGCTCCACCTGCTTCGCTAGATCAACAAGTTGGGAGGTCGCATCGTCGAGCAAAAGCGCGACATTTTCGCCGAGCGTCCGGGTGTTCGGCTCAAACGAAAACGCCCGGCACAAGGCCGGGCGTCTGAAAGGCTCAAGAAAGTTATCCGCTGTTAGGCAGCGGTGACTTTGGAATAAAGACCCTGGATCGGCTTGAGGGCTTCGGTCGCGAAGGACGAGTAGAGCTCGCCGATCTTGGTCGACTGGCTCACGAGGCCTTCATAGGCGCTCTTGACGTACTGAGTCTGGATCTCGACGGCCTTCTCGATGGTCTTGGCGCCGGCGAGCTGCTCTATGGTCGAAGAGTTGCGCTCCATGGCCTTGCGTGCAAAGTCGCTTGACTCAGCCGCGATAGCTTGGGCATTTTTGGAAAAAGTGCCGACCGCCTGAATGGCGGCTTCCATGTTTTCCTGGCCATACTTCTGGAATTGGTCGAAAGACGGGATCATGGGAGACCTCAAAGGTTGAAAAAAAGGGGGTAGGACCGTGTCGAATTTCTTGCTGACACCAATATGTGCAGCGCACAAAAAAAGTCAAGAAAATTGTGCAGTGCACAATAAGTTTTCCTCGAATCTCCTTCCGTTAACCCCCCCGTAACCGCATCCCCGTAACGTCGAAGACTGTGTTGTGCCGGCAACGATCTCCCACGAGGAGCGGCTGGCCGGGGCCTGAGATCAGCTAAGCAGGGACCTTTTCAGGATGAATTCGGTACGCGTTTGGGTCGGACGTCAAAGGGCACTGGCCCTCGTCGGTGTCACGGCTGTTTCGCTCGTCGCCGCGATGGCCTCCCCGGCGGAGGCCGCTCGCCGCAAGGCAGGATCCGGCGGCGGCGGCTACAACCCCCCGAGCGCGTCGATCGTTGTCGATGCCAAGACCGGCAAGGTACTGGCCTCCGAGAATCCCGATGAAATTCGCCATCCCGCCTCGATCACCAAGGTGATGACGCTCTATCTGCTCTTCGAGCAGCTCGACGCCGGCAGGGTCAGGCTCAATACGCCTTTGAGCGTATCGGCTCATGCCGCCCGCCAGGCGCCCTCGAAGCTGGGCCTCCCGCCGGGACAGACCATCGAGGTCGAAGATGCGATCTTGGCGCTGGTCACCAAGTCGGCCAACGATATCGCGGTCGTCGTCGCCGAGAACCTCGCAGGGTCGGAGGATGAATTCGCCGAACGCATGACCCGCAAGGCACGCCAGCTCGGCATGTCTCGGACCGTCTATCGCAACGCCTCAGGCCTGCCGGACCCCGAGCAGGTCACGACCGCTCGCGACCTGTCGATCCTCGGCCGCGCGATCCAGGACCGGTTTCCGAAATACTACACGTACTTCAATACCCGGGTGTTCAACTACGCGGGCTCCAGCATCCGTAATCACAACCGGCTTCTCGGCCGGATCGAGGGCGTCGACGGCATCAAGACCGGTTTCATCGGTGCCTCGGGCTTCAACATCCTGACCAACGTCAAGACCGATAGCCGCCATGTGGTGGCCGTCGTCCTAGGCGGCCGGTCGGCCGCCTCCCGCGACAACACCATGGCGCAGCTCATCGGCAACAATCTGCCCCGCGCCTATGCGGGTGCTCGCACCGCTCCGGCGGTCGGCGAGGGCTATCGCGAGGTCATGGTCGCGGATGCATCGCCGGGCGCGCCGCTTCCCGTCCAAAGCGCTGCTGCCGAAGCCGTGGCTGACGCCCCGCCGCCACCCGCCCCGCCGGCTCGCAAACCTCTCGACCTCGCGACATTGCGGCCGGTCGTTGCATCGGCGGCAGGCGCGAGCGGCACCACCACACCATCCTCCGGCGTGCGCTGGCAGAAGGGCGCACAGCCCCTGCCCTTGAATGCTCAGGCCTTTGCGGCTCTCCAGGAGGCCGACGAGATCTCAGAGCGCGAGAAGCTCGCATTGGCCGCAAAGATCGAGGCTCGTCTGCCGGCCGCACCCGCGCCGCAGACCGCCACCATCAAGACGGCGTCGCTCGACAAAGCCGATGCGCCGGCGGTGGAAGCCGTGCCGGCGAAAGCCGCCGCGCGACCAGCCGTCTCGGGCTGGGTGATCCAGCTTGGTGCGACCGACGATGAAGAAAAGGCGCAGGCCGTCCTCGACCGGGCCGGAAAGATCCTGCCCAAGGCTTCGCCCTTTACCGAAAAGGTAACGGTTCGCGGTAATACTCTCTATCGGGCGCGCTTTTCGGGTTTCGACGAGTCGGTCGAAGCGGAGAACGCCTGCAAGGCCCTGAAGAAGAGCGGCTTCAGCTGCTTCGCCGCCAAGGGCTGATCGACCAAAGCTGACGGCGCGTGTGTGTGCGCTGCCAGCTTCCATCTTCGGGATCGCGCGTGGAGTATCAGCGATGTCGGTTCAACAGAACTTCTCTGGCCTGGTTGACCCTGGCCGCGAGGTGCGCCGTCCCCCCTTGGTCGGGATGGAGTTTCTTCATCAACCGGCGATACGCCTCTCGGATCTCGTCGAGGCTCGCGCCCGGTTGAAGCCCCAGGACCTGGTAGGCTTCCTCTTTCGACATCGCGCCCGCTTGCGTGCGCGTCCGCGTGTCGCCATCGCCCTGAGCGTATTCACGCCAGCCGGGAAACCGGCGGTCAAAATAAGCCTCTAGAAAAGCCGCGCCCTCCGGATCGAGAGAGCGGCATTCGGCATAAAGCGAGCGCAGGGATGCCTGATCGAGGTCGCCGAGATGTCGGCCCGAATAGCGCCCGGCGAGCACGTTTCCCGACACCGCCCCGGAACGTCGGTCGATCTCCATCTCGATCATCGCCGACCGGACACGCGCGATTGCCTCGCCGTTGTCCGGCCTGCGCCACCGAAACGGCAGTTTGAAACCGCTCCATCCCAGCGCCCAGGCACCGACCCCGCCGAGAAGCAGCGCCATGTCGATGCGGCCCCTCACTCCGAGCAGGACCGCCAAGCCCAGAGCGAGCACGCCGCCGACGATCTTGACGGCCTTTGCGACGGCTTTCGTATCGGACCGGACGAAGACTTTCGACAACCACCACATGGCGCCGAAGGCAGCGAGTCCGTAGAGCAGCATCATGTTCTTCGTTCCGTCTCGTTGAAGTCGCGAAACCGCACGTTCGGCTGAAGGGTGTCGCTTCTAGATGAGCCCGCGCGGGGCAATTGCCTAGCCCCTGCGGCGTCTGCTAGATGATTTTCGAGCGAAGTGGCGGTTCGCGAATCGCAATCCAACGGACCGGATGCCTGTCGCGGAGTATTTCGATGTCGCCTGTGCCGGTTGTCGATCACGCCGCGGCGCTTCGCCTGCAGGTGTCCGAGTGGCGAATGAGCGGCCAGCGCATCGCGCTCGTTCCCACCATGGGGGCTCTGCACGAGGGGCACGTCTCTCTCGCAAAGCTTGCCAAATCCGAGGCCGACAAGGTCGTGGCGTCGATCTTCGTCAATCCGACGCAGTTTGCACCCACCGAAGACCTGTCGAAATACCCGCGCACGTTCGCGGAGGACCTGCAGAAGCTAGCGGGGCTCGCCGATCTGGTCTTCGCGCCGTCGGTTGAAGAGATGTATCCGGCGGGCGATTGCACGAGGGTGCGCGTGTCCGGCCCCGCCTCCGCGGGACTCGAGGACCGCTTCCGTCCGAGTCACTTCGAGGGTGTCGCGACGGTCGTCGCGAAGCTCTTCAACCTGGTGCAGCCCGACATCGCGATCTTCGGCGACAAGGATTACCAGCAGCACCGCGTCATCGACCGCATGGTGCGCGACCTTCACATGCCGGTGCGGGTGATTGCCGGTCCGACGCTGCGCGAGCCGAGCGGTCTCGCCATGTCGTCGCGCAATCGATACCTCAGCGCAGAAGATCGCGAGCACGCGGCAATCCTGTACCAAACGCTCGTTTCCTGCGCAGACGGCATCCGCTCGGGCGACGACCGCGATGCGGTTGTCGAGGCTGGGCTTTCGGTGTTGTCGAAGGCCCATTTCCAAGTCGATTACTTTGAAGCGCGCGATGCGGAAACGCTTGCGCCCGCGACGGTCGATCCCGACACGTCCCTTGCGCCTGCTTCTCGCCGCCAAGCTCGGCACCACGCGTCTTATCGACAATCTGGCTGATCTAGTGCAGAACGCGCCCGTTCGCCGAAGTACGAGCCTGGTCCCAGGCCGAGACGGTGACCCCGTGCACTCCTGAATTGCCAAGCCTGTCGCTAAGGTCGATGAAATGCCGTTCGGAGGTCGCGAGTTCGAGTTCGAGCCCGATCTCCTCGTCATCCTCCGTCTCGCCCTCTGTCGCGACATAGCGCTCATAGGCGGCCGACATCTCCGCATAGGCGAACGCAACGGGCATGGTGCGGAAGATGGTGGAGAATTCCTCGTCCAGATCACCGGTCTGAAGATCCCGCATTTGAACCAGGTAGCCGTCGGCGTGCTCGCACACTTCGTAACGCCAGTGCCAGCCTTCGGAAATTGCGAGGAACATGGCAGCCTCCACCTACACTCAACCGAACTTATTGAGCCAATGCGTGGTCTCGTGAGGGAGTTCCCTGTGGGAGGCTAGCCCAAAAGACTAACGACGGATGCCTGTGTCCATCCGAACCCGGCCGCCGATCCTCACCTGAGTACCGTTGCCGAGATCCACAAAGCCGTTCTGCTGTTTCAACTTTCCCGCCTCGTCGGACTTGGCCGGGAGGTCGCAGCCGGGCGGCGGCTTGACGGCGTATTTGGCCGCCACATGCGGAACCCGGCAATCTTTCGCCGCGGCATCGCCGGGCAACATGGCCGCAACGGCAAGCAATGTGAGCGGAAAGGCCCATTTCATCACAACAATCCCAACTCGGCGAGTTCCCGCCGCATGTCCTCGGGCATTGTGGCGATTCCCGTCCGCGTGTCGATGTCGCGAGGGGCGTCCTTCACCGCGAGATAGCGCCAGCCCTGGAAAGGCCGATAGGGACGCGGCTCGACGGGGACGATCCTCTGGTCAAGCGAAAGCCGGCACCGGCCGATGCCGCTTGCGTCGGTGAAGGCCGTGATGGCCAGGAGACTCTGCCGGCACGCGATCTGTCCGCGAACGACCCAAAAGAGCGAGCCGCCGGCGAGAAGCTCGTCCCTTCGTTTCGGCATCATGCGGGTGGTGTGCGTCTGCTCATAGGGTCGGCCGAGCCGCTGGTGATGAGCGCGGTTTTCCTCGATCCATCCTTCGAGGTCCGCGATGGAATCGACGCCGACGCAAAGTTTGAGCAGGTGAAGCGACATCCGCGATATCAATCACGAGCCCGAAGGAGCGAGAACGGGGCGAACCGCCGCATCCTGCTCCTCGGTCTTGAGAACGATGAGCCGCGCGCCCTCGGAGACCTGCGCGCCGGGCTCGGCCGCCACCTCGGCCACTTCCCCGTCCGCCGGCGCAAGGAGCGCGTGCTCCATCTTCATGGCTTCGACGACCGCGAGGCGCTGACCTTTTTCCACCCGGTCGCCGGGCTTGACGAAAATCGCGATCAGCTTGCCGTGCATGGGCGCCTTGACGGCATTGCCGCCGTCGAGATGTTCCAGATCCACGTCGAAGGGATCGTAGAGGGAGACGCGGGTCTGGCGACCGTCGCGCAAGACGATCATTCCATCGTTCGAGCCGACAAGCGTCACTCCCAATTCCGCGGCGCGAACCGGTGCGTTCCATGGGTCGAGCCAATTCGTCGCGAACTCTTTTTCCCACCAATCGGCATAAGCAGATGACGGCTTGATCTCGCCGATCCCGAGGGCCGGCTTCCCCTTATCAGAAGAGCTTGGAATCTGCGCGCCACTCGAGAACGGCGTCGAGGACTTGCCCATCCACGACCACCTTCATGCCTCGGCGCCAATCGCCGGTCAGCATAAAGCCGTCACCGAGGGACCATGCATCACTGCGGCGTCCGCGCTCAAAATTCGCAACCTGCAGCCGAGATATCTCGCGACGGTTCTGCTGAATCAGTTCTGTTAGTCCATAGATCGCACCGGCAACATCGAGAGGTTGCGGCACCGCTCCCAATGCGTCGATGTTCCTGTCGATGAATCCGGTGTCGAACCGACCTGCCCTGAAGCCTTCCGCGTCGCAAAGCTTTTTTAGAAAAGCCACGTTGGTCTTAGGACCCGCGACCAACGTTTCACCGAGCGCGTCGGAAAGGCGCGTCAGCGCCTCGTCACGCGTCGCCCCATGCGCGACGATCTTTGCGATCATCGGATCGTAGTAAGGCGTCACCTCGTCGCCGGAACGAACGCCCGTATCGACGCGGATGCCTTCGCGTTCCGGAAAGTCCAGCGCCCACAACTTGCCGGTCGAAGGCAGGAACTCGCGCTCCGGATCTTCCGCATAGAGGCGCGCTTCCACCGCGTGACCGTGGATGGCGAGAT
The DNA here is from genome assembly GCA_963828985.1 of uncultured Alphaproteobacteria bacterium. Classification (GTDB taxonomy): domain Bacteria; phylum Pseudomonadota; class Alphaproteobacteria; order Rhizobiales; family Beijerinckiaceae; genus Microvirga. The sequence goes on along the minus strand of CAWHGT010000002.1, from coordinate 255,941 downwards.
CTTCCTGGGCGAAGGGCAGAGTCTCTCCCGCGGCAGCGCGAAATTGCAGCTCCACCAGGTCGAGGCCCGTGATCGCTTCCGTAACCGGGTGCTCCACCTGCAGCCGCGTGTTCATCTCCATGAAGAAGAAGCGGTCCGCATGAAGCCCCTCGCGGCCGTCGGCAATGAATTCGACCGTTCCGGCGCCCACATAGCCGACCGCCCGAGCGGCCTCGACGGCGGCCTTGCCCATGGCGGCGCGCATGTCGGGCGTCATGCCGGGCGCGGGCGCTTCCTCGATCACTTTCTGGTGCCGCCGTTGCAGCGAACAATCGCGCTCGAACAGATGCACCACGTGCCCATGCGCATCGGCAAAGACCTGGATCTCGATATGGCGTGGCGACAGAATGTATTTTTCGACCAGCACGCGGGGATCGCCGAAGGCGCTTGCGGCTTCGCGCTGGGCGCTTTCGAGCGCGGCATCGAAATCGGCGACCCGCTCGACACGCCGCATGCCCTTGCCGCCGCCGCCCGCCACGGCCTTGATCAGCACCGGATAGCCGATCTCGTAGGCTTTCTGGCGCAGGAAATCCGTGTCCTGCCTTGCCCCGTGATAGCCCGGCACCACCGGAACGCCGGCCTGCTGCACGAGTGTTTTCGCCGCGTCCTTCAGCCCCATGGCCCGGATCGCCGATGCGGGCGGGCCGACGAAGACGATTCCGGCCTTTGCGCAGGCGTCCGCGAATTCGGCACGCTCGGACAGGAAGCCGTAGCCGGGGTGGATGGCAGCAGCGCCCGATTTCTTCGCCGCCTCGATAATCGCGTCGATCCGCAGGTAGCTGTCGCGCGCCGGAGCCGGGCCGATGCGGTGGGCCTCGTCGGCCATCCCAACGAACATCGCGTCGGCATCGGCGTCCGAATAGACCGCGATGGTTCGCATTCCAAGGGCCTTGGCTGTCCGGATGATGCGACAGGCGATCTCGCCGCGATTGGCGATCAGAACGCTCTCGAGCATGGCCTCTCCCTCGGATCGCGGCACACAGGCGCTGTCTCTTCAGCTAGAGCAAAAGCTCACAGCGTTGTCACGCACGAAGATCCTCCAGAGCGCCCTCGTGCTTCGAGACGGGCTAACGCCCTCCTCAGCATGAGGAATGGGGTCTGCTTCGAGACCGAGTTCCCCGTCCCCGGACGAGCACAGTCGCGGTCCGGCGCCAATTCATTCTGAACCCCTTCAAAAAAGCAGCTTGCGGGCTTTGCCGAGGTCCGGTAGCCTTCTTGCAAATAGTTCGCAACTGCAGAAAGTTCCCATGGACACCCGGTCGCCTTCTTCTCTTACGACCGAGGCCGGATGGCGTCGGTCGCGATTTGGGCCCTCCCTGCCGGAGGTGAACCGCTCGGTTGCGGTGAGATCAGGGTCGAAATGGCGTCGAATGGCGGCGTTCTTCGGCCCCGGATATCTGGTGGCCGTCGGGTATATGGACCCCGGCAACTGGGCGACCTCCATCGCGGGTGGGTCGAAATACGGCTACACCCTGCTGTCCGTGGCGCTGATCTCCAACGTCATGGCGATTATTCTTCAGGCGCTTTGCGCACGGCTTGCCGTTGGTAGCGGACGGGATCTGGCGCAGGCCTGCCGCGACGCCTATCCGCAGCCCGTCGCCTGGGTGCTGTGGGCGCTGGCCGAACTCGCCATCTGCGCCACCGATCTCGCCGAAGTGATCGGCACGGCGATCGGCCTCAACCTGCTGTTCGGGTTACCGCTCGAAGTCGGCGTGATGATCACGGCTCTGGACGTGTTCCTCATCCTCTACCTTCAGAATATCGGCTTTCGCTATGTGGAGGCTTTCGTCATCGCGCTCCTCGCCGTGATCGCCTTGTGCTTCGGTGTGCAGATCGCACTTGCGGATCCGCAATGGGGCGACGTGGTGCGCGGCTTTGCGCCGACGAGTCAGATCCTGACCGATCCCGACATGCTCTATCTCGCGCTCGGCATCCTCGGCGCGACGGTCATGCCGCATAATCTCTACCTGCATTCCGGAATCGTGCAGACCCGCGCTTATGGCGACACCTTGCCCGAGCGGCGCGAAGCCCTGCGGTTCGCAACCCTCGATTCCACCATTGCGCTGATGTTCGCGCTCACCGTCAACGCATCCCTGCTGATTCTAGCCGCCGCCGCGTTCCACCATACGGGGCGGACAGAAATCGCCGAGATCGGCCAGGCGCATACGCTCCTGCAACCCTTGCTGGGCGCTGCGATTGCGCCAACCTTGTTCGGCATCGCGCTTCTGTGCTGCGGCCTCAACTCCACCGTCACGGCCACGATGGCGGGACAGATTGTCATGGAGGGCTTCATCAATTTCAGGCTGCCGCCCTGGCTGCGCCGCCTCGTCACGCGCGGCATCGCCATCGTACCGGCTGCCGGCGTCACCATCGCGTACGGCGAATCCGGCACGGCGCAATTGCTCATCCTGAGTCAGGTAATCTTGAGCCTGCAGCTGCCCTTCGCCGTGGTGCCCCTGGTGCTGCTGACGGGGTCGAAAGCCAAGATGGGTCCGCTCGTGGCGCCCATGTGGTTGTCGATCGTCGCGGGCATTATCGCCGCCATCATCGTGGCGTTGAACGTCAAGTTGCTGATCGACTTCACGCTCCGTTGACGGCTCTCGCGAGCCGCCCGCAACCGCATCACATGTCGGACAGGCGCTTCAGCGCTTCTTCCATCTTGGCTTTGCGTGCGAGTCCTTCCTCACGCCGCTCGCGCTGCTCCTCCACCACCTCTTCGGGTGCGCGCTTGATGAAATCGGCATTGCCGAGTTTGGCGTCGATTTTCGACACGTCCGAATCGACCTTGGCGATCTCCTTCGTGAGTCGCGCCCGCTCGGCCACGAGATCGATCACGCCTTCGAGCGGAAGCGCCGCGATCTCTCCGCGGATCAGGAGCTGGATCGAGCTCTTTGGAGCCTTCTCCATCACAGTGATGCCGGACAATCGCGCGAGGCGCCGCAAGGTGTCGTCCCACCTGTCCGCGCGAGCCTTCACGTTTGCAGACGGAGACACCAGCACCAGCGGGATCTGCGCGCCAGCCGGCACGTTCGTCTCCGAGCGGGCAGAGCGCACTTCGTTGACGAGATCGACCACCCAGCCGATTTCGGCCTCCGACGCCGGATCGATCAGCGCATCGAGATTGGACCAGGGCGCGAGCGCAAGGATCGTTTCGCGCTTCGGTCCCTCCTCGCCCTTGATCGCCCACAGTTCCTCGGTGATGAAAGGCATGAAGGGGTGCAGCAGCTTGCTGATCTCGTCGAAGATGAACGCGATCGTCGCCTGCGTCTCGACCTTGGCCGGCGAATCCACGCCTTGCAGCACCGGCTTTGCGAGCTCCAGCGTCCAGTCGCAGAACACATTCCAGACGAAGCGATAAGCCGCGAGTGCCGCCTCGTTGAACTTGTACGCTTCGATACCGGCCGTGACCTCGTTGACGGCTTTCGCGGTTTCGCTGAGCGCCCATTTGTTGAGCGTTTCCTTTACCGCCGCGGGATCGAATCCCTCCACGCGCTTGCAGCCGTTCATCTCGGCAAACCGTGCGGCGTTCCAGATCTTGGTCGCGAAATTGCGATAACCTTCAACGCGCTGCACGCTGAGCTTGATGTCGCGTCCCTGGGCCGCCATGGCCGACAGCGTCATGCGCAATGCGTCGGCGCCGTATTGCTCGATGACGTCGAGGGGGTCGATGACGTTGCCTTTCGACTTCGACATCTTGGCGCCCTTCTCGTCACGGACGAGGGCGTGGATGTAGACGGTATGAAACGGCACTTCGTCCATGAAGTGCAATCCCATCATCATCATGCGGGCGACCCAGAAGAAGATGATGTCGAAGCCGGTGACGAGGGTATTGGTAGGATAATAGCGCTTCACCTCCGGGGTCTCTTCCGGCCAGCCAAGGGTCGAGAACGGCCACAACGCGGATGAGAACCAGGTGTCGAGCACGTCCTCGTCGCGGGTCAGAGTCACGTCGCGACCGTGCTTCGCCTGCGCCTGCGCTCTCGCCTCGTCCTCGCTCATGGCGACGAAGTGGTTGCCTTCCTGGTCGTACCAGGCCGGGATCTGGTGTCCCCACCAGAGTTGGCGCGAGACGCACCAGGGCTCGATATTTTCGAGCCACTGGAAGTAGGTCTTCTCCCAGTTCTCGGGCACGAATTTGGTGTTGCCTGCGCGCACGGCCGCAAGCGCCCGATCGGCCAGCGGCTTCACGTCCACATACCATTGATCGGTCAGGTACGGCTCGATCACCACGCCCGAGCGATCCCCGTGCGGGACCGCGTGAGTATGCGGCTCGATGGCGACGAGATCGCCGGTCTCTTCCAGCATGGCGACGACGCGCCTGCGCGCATCGGCACGATCGAGGCCGTCGAGCATCATCAGCGCATCGAGCGTAGCGGATGCCGGCAGGTCGCGCAGGAAATCCTCGTTGCCGGCAAGCGCCAGCTGCGCCTCCGTGCCGAGAATGTTGATGGAGGCGAGCTGGTGGCGTCGCGCAACGTCGAAATCGTTGAAATCATGTGCGGGCGTGATCTTGACGGCGCCGGTGCCCTTCTCCGGGTCCGAATATTCGTCCGCCACGATGGGGATGCGACGCCCGACCAACGGCAGGATGGCGAACTTGCCGACGAGATCGGCAAAGCGTTCATCCTCGGGATGCACCGCCACCGCCACGTCGCCCAGCATCGTCTCGGGCCGCGTGGTCGCAACCGTGATGAAGCGCTCCGGCGCGCCCTCGATGGCGTATCGGATGTGCCAGAGGCTGCCCTTCACCTCGACCTGCTGAACTTCGAGATCGGAGATCGCCGTCTGGAATTTCGGATCCCAATTGACGAGACGTTTCGCCTTGTAGATCAGGCCCTGGTTGTAGAGATCCACGAAGACCTTGAGGACCGCGGCCGACAAGCCCTCGTCCATGGTGAACCGCTCGCGCGACCAATCGCAGGATGCGCCGAGGCGCTGCAACTGCGCCTTGATGCGCCCGCCGGATTCGTCCTTCCACTCCCAGATGCGCTTGACGAATTCCTCGCGGCCGAGTTCGCGGCGATGGATCTGCCGCTCCATGAGCTGACGTTCCACCACCATCTGGGTGGCGATGCCCGCATGGTCCATGCCGGGCTGCCACAGCACGTCCCGGCCGCGCATGCGTTCGAAGCGGCACAGGATGTCCTGGATCGTGTTGTTCAGCGCGTGGCCCATATGAAGCGAGCCGGTGACGTTCGGCGGCGGAATGACGATCGTGTAGGGAACGGCGTCGCGGCGATCCTCGCGCCCGGCCTTGAAGGCCTGCGCCTCGTCCCAACGGGTGGAAATTCGCGCCTCGACGGCGGCGGGATCGAACGTCTTGTCCATCATCGTGTACTACCGGCAGTTGGTGCGCCAGGGCGCGACCCGTCGGGGCAAACCCGGCGGCGAAAGAAGGGGCAGGATATCAATGAGTTGGAGAATGCCTTGCCCGGAAAGCCAGTCAACTTCCCGACCGCATGATCTCGCCCTCGTCCCGTTTCGGGCTACAAACCGGACACCGAACCCGAAGTCAACCAAAGGCCGCCAACGCAATGTCCGGTTTCGGGGCGGGAAGCGAACCCATAATCGCTGACTTTCGGTCAGCAAGCGGAGGCGGTCGCACTCATTGACCGCGATGGGAGCGTTCCCAGTTTCCGGGTCCGGATTGACAGAGGCAGGTCTCAGCGGCGGCGGGAGATGCGATCGATCTCGGCTTGCACGAGCCGCTCCACAAGGCTCGGAAGGTTTTCGTCCAGCCATGCTTTCAGCATCGGCCGCAGCATATCCTTCATGAGATCTTCGAGCGTCTGCGGCTGAGTCGGCATGAGGGTCGAGCCGAGCCGGGTGAATGCGTCCGATACGGATGCGTTGGCGGCGCTCGAGAGGAGCGTGTCGGCGCGGCGGGGATCGGAATAGCCAGACGTTGGATCCGGCTGCGGGGGAAGGTCGCGTTCTGCATCCTCGTCGACGTCGTCATAGGTATCGAGTTGCAGATCGTTGTCCGAATGATCGTCGGCATCGAAGCCGCGCGCATCATGCGATTCCGGCTCCGGCGCGTTCAAGCCGTTGAATGGATCGGCATCCTGCCGCCCAAGCAACGCTGACTGGCGCTCGGTGAGATCCAAAACATTGGTCAGGCTCGGCGACGGTTCCCCACGCTCGCGCGATGCACCCCGCAGAACCTCCTGATCGTCCGCGATGATGCGGCGGATGGAGGCAAGAATTTCCTCCATCGAAGGTTCCTGGATTTTGGTATTCGCCGAACTCATTGCGCGCGACCGATCAACCGGTTGAGAGAATCAAACTCGTGGTGAGTGAGATCAGTATTTCACGCAAGAGATGAGAAGCAAGCGCTACAAGGCGGCGAGGTTAATTCGCCGCCGCGGCATTTTCTCAGCGGCCGTCGGGAGTCGAGAGGCCGATCCACAGGTCCTTGACCTGATCGTAATGAATACGCGGGCTGTAATGGTTGACCGCGAGGCCGAGGGCGCGAGAATTCAAGCGTCCCATGGATTGGACGACCGCGTACGATGCAACCACCCGGTCGCGCTGGGCGGTGATCAGATTGACGCGTGCGTTGAGAAGTTCCTGCTGAGCGTTCAACACGTCGAGCGTGGTGCGCTGGCCCACGCGAGCTTCCTCGCGGACGCCGTTGAGGGCAGTTTCGGACGCATCGACCTGCGCCTGCGCGGCGATGATTTGCGCGCGGGCGGCTTCGAGCTGGCCGAAGGACGAGATCACCGCAGCACGCACCTGATCGCGGATCGAATCGGCTTCCAGGCGACGCTGCCCGACCTGCTCCTTCGCCTGGCGCGTCGACGAATAAGCGATGCCGCCGTCATAGATCGGCACGTTCAACTGGGCCACGACGGAACCCGACAGAATGTTGTCGCCTTCGATCTGGCTGTCATATCGCTTGGCGACTGAGCCACGCACACCGAGTTGCGGCGCCAGCGCGCCCGCTTCGATTTTCACCTGAAGCTCGGCCACATCGACGCCATGCATCGAGGCCTTGATCGCCGGGTGCTCGTCAAGCGCTGTCTTGAGGGCCGCATCGACGTTACGGGGCACGAGCTTGTCCAGCGGACGTCCCGGCGCAAGCTGACGGGGCTCGACGCCGATCACCTGACGATACTGCGCCACGCTGGTGCGCAGGTTGGCCTCGGCGAGGCTGGCCTGCGAGCGGGAGGCGGCGAGGCGCGATTGCGCCTGCGCCACGTCCGTACGGGTGACTTCGCCGACGTTGAAGCGATCGTTGGTCTGGCGCAGCTGCTCGTCGATGACTTCCACGTTGTTGCGCTGCAGATCGAGGATCGCGGTGTCGCGCAGGACGTTCATGTAGGCGGCTGCCGAATCGAACAGGGTGTTCTGCTCGGTATTCGTCAAGGTCTGACGGGAGCCGAGAACCGAGCTCTCGGCCTGCTCGACCGAATTCTGGGTCCGGAAGCCGTTGAAAAGGTTCTGGTCGATCTCGAGACCGACGCCACGGGGGTAGAGGCGCTCGATATTGCTGGCGCCGCCCGGGCGCTGGAAGTCGGTGTAGCTGCGGCCCGCATCCGCCGAGGCGTTGACCTGAGGCCGGTAACCGGACTTGGCGCGGGAGACGTTCTCGTCGGTCGAGCGGACATTGGCCCGCTGCGCGTTGAGGTTCGGGTTGTTGCCGTAGGCACGCGCCAGGGCGCTCTCCAGCGTCTCGGCGGAAGCGCCACTGACCAGGGCCAGCACGAAGACAGACGTCATCGCTCCGAAGAAAGCGTGCCCTGCCCTGCCAAATCGAATGTCGTTCACGCCCACCTACCTGTTGGTTCGACCGATTTTGACCAGCCGACCGTCTCGCTTCGCTGCATTAAACCAACACGATGCCAAACGAAACAATACCCATGCGGGACGAGTTGGCAATCGGATCGCCATCGATAGCAGCATTTTGTCGGCAGGTGGCGCAAATAGGCGACACTCCTCCGAAGGTTAACAAAAGACTAAAACACAAAGCCCGGCTTCGGCTGGAACGTCTCGAGCACGGGCGCCGCCGCATCGAAGAGGGTCCGTTCTCCCCAAGCATCGCCCGACCGAACGAAGAGAGTCGCCCGTCCGCCGCGGCCCTGTCCCATGACGCAGACCAGGCGTCCGCCGTTTTTCAGCTGCCGCAGAAGGGTTTCGGGACGCATCCCGAGCGCGCCGTTCACCAGGACGGCGTCGTAGGGAGCGGAATTTGCAAATCCGTCGGCAAGGTCGCCCCGTTCGACCGCCACCCTTTTTGCGCCCGCGAGGGACAACGCGGCCCTGGCCGCCTGGACCAGTTCGCCATCCGCTTCCAAAGCCGTCACATAGGCCCCGAGCTCGGACAGGATTGCGGACGAATATCCGCGCCCGCAGGCCACATCCAGCACCGTGTCGCCGGCATCGATCTCGAGTGCCTGGATCATCCGTGCGAGCACCATGGGAGTAACCATGAAGCGCCGATCGGCTCCCTCGCTGACGGCAAGTTCCTGATCGCTATAAGCGAGCTGCTCGCTTCCGGGGAGCACGAAACGCTCCCGCGGAACGGCATCGATCGCATCGAGAAGCCGAATGTCATTCACGTCGAACGTGCGCAGCTGGCTGTCCACCATCGTCCGGCGCGCCTGCGTGAAATCGATCATGGAATGCCTCAGTGTAGGGATGGAGGCCTCGCCCGGAATCGAACCGGGGTGCAAGGATTTGCAGTCCTCTGCGTAACCACTCCGCCACGAGGCCATTCCGGGGCGCGCCGCAACCGCGACGGCTGCTGCATAGCAGAGCAGCGGTCCAAAGAGCAACAGGCTCAAGGCCCGAAATACAGCACTTGCAACCGACGAAACCCGTGTTATATGGCTCCCACCCGACGCCGATGCACCGCCTCTTTTCAAAGGCATAGCTTGGCCGAAGGCGGTCACCGGGCGTGTTCTCGATGATCGGGCGATATTCCGGCGTGGCGCAGCGGTAGCGCAGCGGACTGTTAATCCGTTGGTCGTAGGTTCGAATCCTACCGCCGGAGCCAATTTCCCGCAAAATCCCCTTCTTACCTTATGCTCTTCGCGTGCGGCGCCCTGTCTGGCGTCCAGTCGATCACGCCTTTCCGCCTGCCACGCTTCTGGGGGGAACCTTGGCTTTACCGGTCCTCGTCTGGTTTCGCGACGACTTTCGGCTGGCGGACAACCCTGCCCTCTCCGCCGCCGTCAGAACCGGCGCGCCGGTATTGTGCTTCTCCATTGTCGAGAATGATGTGCGCCCTCTCGGGGGCGCGTCGCGATGGTGGCTTCATGGCTCCCTCGAATCGTTTGGAAACTCCCTGTCTCAATTGGGCAGCCGGTTGGTGCTTTTCCGGGGAAGCGCGGAGGAACTCGTTCCAAAGCTGGTCATGGACACCGGCGCCACCGCGATGTTCTGGAACCGGCGATACGGAGAGACGGAAATCGCAACCGATTCGCGTCTCAAAGCCCTGCTCGCCAAGCGGGGAGTGCCCGTGGAGAGCTTCAGTGCCCGGCTTCTCAACGAGCCGTGGGAGGTCAGGAATCAGTCCGGAAAGCCGTTCCGCGTTTTCTCGCCCTACAGCCGGGCCGCCATGGCGCGCCCCGTTGCGCCCCCTCTCGCGGCTCCAAGGAAAATCGTCGGCGGCCAATGGCCTGAACCGGCGCTCGCAGGCGCGGTGAGTTTATCCGATCTGTCGCTCCAGCCGAGCAGCCCCGATTGGGCGGCTGGCTTCGACCGCCACTGGACGCAGGGGGAGAACGCGGCGCGGCGCAAGCTCGCGGCTTTCATCGATGAAAGCCTGCACGGTTATGCGGAGAACCGCGATAGGCCCGGGCTCCCCGGCACGTCGCGCCTGTCGCCGCACCTTCGCTTCGGCGAGATCAGTCCGCGACAGGTGTGGCACGCGATCGCCGCGGCGCAGGCAGAACATCCGGAACTCGGTCGCGACGGCAACAAGTTCCTCACCGAGCTGACGTGGCGGGATTTCTCCTATCAGCTTCTGTTCGACTTCCCTGCCCTCTCGCGATCCTCGCACCAATCGGCTTTCGACCGCATCGGCTGGTCGGAAAACACCGCTTCGCTGAAAGCTTGGCAGCAGGGCATGACCGGCTACCCGATCGTCGATGCCGGGATGCGGCAGCTCTGGCGGACCGGCTGGATGCACAACCGCGTCCGCATGATCGCCGCCTCGTTCCTGACCAAGCACCTGCTCGTCGATTGGCGGGAAGGAGAAAAGTGGTTCTGGGATACGCTCGTCGATGCCGACCCGGCCAACAATGCTTTCAACTGGCAATGGGTCGCGGGATCCGGCCCCGATTCGGCTCCTTTTCACCGCATCTTCAACCCGGTGCTTCAGGGTGAGAAATTCGATCCTGACGGAGCCTACACGAAAACCTTCGTGCCGGAGTTGGCGAAGTTGCCGAGCCGCTACCTGCACAGGCCTTGGGACGCGCCGGAAGCGGAACGCGAGGCGGCGGGAATCGTGCTTGGAAAAACTTATCCGCGCCCCATCGTCGACCACGCGGCAGCGCGGGAGCGGGCGCTCACTGCTTTCCGTCTCGCTCGCCAGAATGGCGCCTGAGCCGGCCGCTTGACCGGCACCCGCTTCTGCCGTCAGCTTCCAACACGCCAGACCACAAGACCCGAGAGCAGGATCACCATGACGGCCACAGCGCTTCTGTTTCGCGACGATGCCTATCTCCGCACTTGCGACGCGACCGTCGTCGGCGTCACCCCGGAAGGGGGCGTCATTCTCGACCGCACGATCTGCTACGCGCAAGGTGGTGGACAGCCGGGCGATGTGGCAACGATCGAGCGGGCCGATGGCCGGCGGATCGCCGTCACCAACACGGTCTATGCGACGGACCGGACGCAGGTGGCGCACCTTGTCGGCGCCGACAATGCCGCCATGTTTTCGCCGGGCGAAAAGGTTTCACTGCACCTCGATTGGGAGCGCCGCTACCGGCGCATGCGCGTCCACACGGCGCTTCATCTGCTGAGTGTGGTTCTGCCTTATCCGGTGACCGGTGGCGCGATTGCGGATGGTGACGGAAGGCTCGATTTCGACATTCCGGATGCGGGTCTCGACAAGGTCGACATCACCGACAAGCTCAACGCGCTGATTGCCCGCGACGCCGCCGTCACCGAGAGCTGGATCACCGACGCGGAGCTCGATGCCAATCCGGGCCTCGTCAAGACCATGTCGGTAAAACCGCCGCGCGGATCTGGCAAAGTGCGCCTTGTTTCCATCGAGGGAATCGACCTGCAGCCTTGCGGTGGAACGCACGTGCGCCGAACCGGCGAGATCGGCACGGTGGCGGTGACCGACATCGAGAAGAAGGGCAAGCAGAACCGCCGCGTGCGGATGGCGCTTGTGGATTGATGCGAAGGGATTGTCAGACATGACGCACATTTTCGTCACGCCCGCGCGCCTGCAGGAGCATCTCGAGGATCCGAATGTGGTCATCGTCGATGGCTCCTGGTACTTGCCCACGCAGAACCGGGACGCCGAAGCCGAGTATCTTGCGGGACACATTCCGGGCGCGGTTCGATTCGATCTCGACAGCGTGAAAGATAGCTCGTCTCCCCTGCCGCACATGCTGCCATCGCCGGACGAGTTCGCCCGACGCGTGGGCGCGATGGGAATCGGCGAGGATACGATCGTCGTCATTTATGACGGCCTCGGGTTATTTTCCGCCCCGCGCGTGCGCTGGACGTTCCAGGTTTTCGGCGCGAAGGATGTCAGGATTCTCGAAGGCGGGTTTCCGGCATGGAAAGCCGAGGGCCGCCCTGTCGAAAGCGGTCCCGGACGAAAGCTGCCGCCGAAAGTGTTCACCCCCACATTCGATGCCACCCTCGTCGCCGACGCCGCGAGGGTGCGCGCCGCATCGGAATCTCGCTCCGCGCAGGTGCTCGACGCCCGGCCCGCGGAGCGTTTCCGCGGCGAGGCGCCGGAGCCGCGTCCCGGCCTTCGCGCCGGTCACATTCCGGGCAGCATGAACCTTCCGTTCGCGACGATCATCGAAAACGGAAAACTCAAGGACAAAGCCAGCATCGAGAGGGCTGTGACGGAGGCCGGAATCGACCTGGAACGTCCGGTGATCACGAGCTGCGGCTCCGGCGTGTCAGCAGCGATCCTGTCGCTCGGGCTGGAAATGGTCGGACATCCCGCGGCTGCGCTCTACGACGGCTCGTGGGCCGAATGGGGATCCCGCGACGACCTGCCGATTGCCACGGGAAATGGCCCAGCAAACTGATCTGGAGATCTTCGAGACACCCTTCGCGGTTCCTTAAGGATGAGGTGTGGGATAATTCCAACCTTCCTCATGCAAAGGAACGACCACTCCCGTCCGTCCTCATGCCGAGGAGGGCGCAGCCCGTCTCGAAGCACGCAACTCCGCTGGAGGTCCTTCGAGACGCCGCTTCACGGCTCCTCAGGATGAGGCGAGTGACTGTCCCTCAGCATTCCTCATGCTGAGGAGGGCGTCAGCCCGTCTCGAAGCACGCAAACTCCGCTGGAGGCTCTTCGAGACGCCGCTTCGCGGCTCCTCTGGATGAGGTGGTGGGAGAACGAAGACTCTCCACCGTCCTCCGTCCTCAGTGCAGGATCTGCGACAGGAACAGCCTTGTGCGTTCGTGCTGCGGGTTCTTGAAGAACGCATCCGGTGTGTTCGTCTCGACGATCTGCCCGTAATCCATGAAGATCACCCGGTCCGCGACCTGGCGTGCAAATCCCATCTCGTGGGTCACGCAGATCATCGTCATGCCTTCGTCGGCCAGGCTCACCATGGTGTCGAGAACTTCCTTCACCATCTCGGGATCGAGCGCCGAGGTCGGTTCGTCGAACAGCATGATCTTCGGGTTCATGCAGAGCGAGCGCGCAATCGCCACGCGCTGCTGCTGGCCGCCCGAGAGCTGGCCCGGAAACTTGTTCGCCTGCTCGGGGATCTTGACCCGGGTCAGGTATTTCATCGCCACCTCTTCGGCTTCCTTCTTGGGCATTTTCTTGACCCAGATCGGCGCCAACGTGCAGTTCTCGAGGATGGTGAGATGGGGGAACAGGTTGAAGTGCTGGAACACCATGCCGACTTCGCGACGCACCTCGTCGATGCGTTTGAGATCGTTGGTGAGCTCGGTGCCGTCAACGATGATGTTGCCCTTCTGGTGCTCTTCCAGCCGGTTGATGCAGCGAATCATCGTCGACTTGCCGGAGCCCGACGGGCCGCAGACAACGATGCGTTCGCCGCGCTGAACCGTGAGGTTGATGTCGCGCAGCACGTGGAACTCGCCGTACCATTTGTGCACGTCCACGAGCTGGATCGCCGGCTGCGCTGTCGGGTCGATAGCGGCTTGTCGCGAAGTCATTGTCGTTGCCATAGAACTCACCTGTTTTGTCCTGCCGCCAGCCGCCGCTCGACCCCGAGGGAGTAGCGCGACATGCCGAAGCAGAAGACGAAATAAAAGAAAGCTGCGAACGCGTAACCCGTATAGCTGATCGTCGGTGCTGCCCAGTTCGGATCGATGCGCGACGCCTCGATCGTCTTGATCAGGTCGAAGATGCCGACGATGGATACCAGCGACGTGTCCTTGAACAAGCCGATGAACGTGTTGACGATGCCTGGAATGACGATCCGCAGCGCCTGCGGCAGGATGATGAAGACCATCATCTGCGGATAATTCAGGCCGAGCGACATCGCGCCCTCGTACTGGCCCTTCGGCATCGCCTGAAGACCGCCGCGCACCACCTCCGCCATGTAGGCCGACGCAAAGAACGCAACGCCGATCAGCGGCCTTGCCAACCGGTCCACCGTCATTTCGGCGGGCAGGAAGAGCGGCAGCATGGTGTTGGCCATGATGAGCACGGTGATCAGCGGCACACCGCGCACGAACTCGATGAAGATCACCGATGCAAGTTGCACGATCGGCAGCTTCGAGCGTCGTCCCAGCGCCAGCAGGATGCCGAACGGCAGCGAGAACACGATGCCGACAGTCGCGACGAGCAGCGTGACGAGAACGCCGCCCCACAGCGAGGTGGGAACATGTGCGAGGCCGAAGTCGAAATCCATCAACGCCAGCGTAATGCCGATGAACGCAACGATGCCGCCGCCGATGGCGAGACCGGACTTCACCGATACCTTCAGCAGGTACGCCATACCCGCGAAGGCGCATGTGAGAAGAATCGCGAAGGCGACGAATCCGAGCCAGAAGCGCCCCCCCAGATCCATGTTGCCGCCGGTGAGGAAGATGTACGAGAAGGTCGGGAAGAGCCAGAAGAAATAGACGGCTCCGAGATCGCGTCGCGGCGCCCTCAACCACAGCAGCCAGGCGACGCCGACAGCCAGCATCAGGAAGAAGATGTTGACGCGCCAGCGCTCGGAGATCGTGTAGGAACCGTAGGTAAAGTAGTTGATCTTGTCGATCACGAACGCCCAGCAGGCGCCGACCCGATGGCCCGCCGTTTCGGCCCGGCAGGCGTCACGGTCGGTGCCCGTCCACACTGCATTGACGAACAGGAAATCGACGATCGGCGGAATGATCACATAGAGCAGATACGCGACGGCGATCGTCAGCAGGCTGTTGAGTGGGCTCGAGAACAGGTTCTCGCGCACCCAAGCGACGGGACCGCGAGCAAGATTGGGAGGCGGCAGAGCTTCGATCTGCCGGGGCTGTATGAAGCCGGTGGTGTCAACGGCGGTGCTCATGGTGATTCCTACCGTTCAACGATTGCGACGCGGCGATTGTAGATATTCATCACGAAGGACGTCACGAGACTGATCGTGAGGTAGACGCCCATGGTGATGACGACGACTTCGATGGCCTGGCCGGTCTGGTTGAGCACCGTGCCCATGAAAACCTGTACCAGATCCGGATAGCCGATGGCGACTGCGAGCGACGAGTTCTTCGTCAGGTTGAGGTATTGGCTCGTCAGGGGCGGAACGATAACCCGCATGGCCTGGGGGATGACCACCAGCCGGAGCGTCTGTCCGGGCCGCAACCCGAGCGAACCGGCGGCTTCCGTCTGGCCCTTGGATACCGCCAGGATGCCGGCGCGGACCACCTCGGCGATGAAGGCCGCCGTGTAGGTGACGAGGCCAACCAGAAGGGCCACGAATTCCGGCAGGATCTGCATGCCTCCGCGCAGATTGAAGGTCCCCTTCTGGGGCATGTCGAAGTCGATGGGGTTCGTGGCGACGAGGCCGAGCAGCAGCCATGCAACGAGGGGCAACCCGGCCACCAGTGCGAGCGTCACCTTCCCTACAGGATATTGCCGGCCGGTTTGCGCCTGCCGCACCTTTGCCCAGCGGCGAAACACCACCGTGCCGACGAGGCCGATGACGAGCGCTGCGCCGATGATCCAGGCATCGCCAGCGTAGAGCGGACGCGGCATGAAGAGGCCGCGCGAATTGAGGAAGAAGCCTGCGCCGAAGCCTAGCGAGTCGCGCGGTTGCGGCAGCGGCCCGAGCACCGCGATGTACCAGAACAGCAATTGCAGCAGCAGCGGAATGTTGCGCAGCGTTTCGACGTAGACCATCGCAACCTTGGCGACCATCCAGTTTTTTGAAAGCCGCGCGATGCCGACCGTGAATCCGAGGAAGGTCGCGAGCACGATGCCGATGGCGGAGACCAGCAGGGTGTTCAGCAGACCGACGATGAAGGCATCGCCGTAAGTCGAGCCGGCAGCGCTGAAGTTGATCAACGTCTGGCTGATGTCGAAACCGGCGGTGTTGTTCAAAAACCCGAAGCCGGAGGCGATCTTCGCACGACGAAGGTTCTCGGCAGCGTTCGAGGCTGCCATCCAGAACAGGTAGCCCACGATAAGAACGAGCACGATCTGATAGAAGGCGCCGCGAACCTTCGGGTCGTAGAGAATGGACTTTTTCGGCGGCGATGTCTGGCTGACGATTGTCTGCACTGGTCAACCCCTTGAGCGTCTTGTTGTTGTTGGCCCGTGAGACATTTCTCGCGCGCGGGCTGCCATGAATGGCGCTTCTTCAAAAAGGGGCGCCCGGATTGCTCCGGACGCCCGTCTCAGTATCGATTAGCGGATCGGAATGCCGTATTGCAGGCCATTCTTGGTCCACAGAGCGTTCTGGCCGCGCTTGATCTTCAGCTTGGATCCTTCGCCGACGTTACGCTCGAAGCTCTCGCCGTAATTGCCGATGTGCTTGATGATCCGGTAGGCCCAGTCGTTGGTCAGGCCAATGGCCTCGCCGTACTTGCCTTCCGTTCCGAGCAGACGCTTGATCTCCGGATTGTCGGAGGTCTTCATCTGGTCGACATTCGCCTTGGTGACACCGAACTCTTCGGCATTCAGCATGGCGTAGTGCGTCCAGCGCACGATGTCGGTCCACTGGTCGTCGCCATGGCGCGTTGCCGGGCCAAGCGGCTCCTTGGAGATGATCTCCGGCAGAACGATATGATCGTCCGGAGCCGAAGCGCGCAGACGCTCCGAATAGAGGCCCGATGCGTCGGTCGTGAAGGCGTCGCAACGTCCCGAATCGTACGCCTTGAAGGTTTCGTCCGAGGTCGCGAAAGCCACGACTTCATACTTCATGTTGTTGGCGCGGAAATAATCCGCGAGGTTCAACTCGGTGGTGGTGCCCTGCTGCGTGCAGATCGAGGCCCCGTTCAGCTCCTTGGCCGAAGAGACGCCGAGTTTCTTGCGGACCATGAAGCCCTGGCCATCGAAATAGTTGATGGCGGGGAAGTTCAGGCCAAGCTGGGTGTCGCGCGACATCGTGGCGGTCGAGTTACGGACGAGGACATCGACCTCACCCGATTGCAGGGCCGTAAAGCGATCCTTTGCCGCGAGGGGGATGAAGCGGACCTTGGTCGGATCGTCGAAGATCGCCGCCGACATGGCGCGGCAATATTCGACGTCGAGGCCGGTCCAGTTGCCCTGCGCATCAGGAACGCCGAAGCCCGCAAGGCCGGTGTTCGATCCGCAGGTCAGATAGCCCTTCTGCTTCACGCTGTTCAGTGTAGCCTGGGCCGATGCGCCCGTTGCAAGCAGGCTGGCCGTGAGGCCGAAGGCGATCGATACGATGGCCTTTTTCATATTGTTATAGTCTCCACTAGAGGCCGGCGCGACGACGATCGCCTGCACCAAGCCCGGTTCCCTGTTTGACGGCTGTCCGACACTCGATGAGGCGGCATCCGGAAAGCATCACATTCTATCATCGATGACGGGTCAAGTGTTGATGAGAACCGGGCCGCAGGGTGACTTGACGGCACCCCACCCCCCGTCTCACATCAGATTTCCCGCTCACAAAAATTCCGCAGGCAATGTCAAAGCTCCCTCCCAAGCTCCAAAATCTCGGCGAACGCACACGACTGGTCCATGCCGGTCGCGATCCAAACGAGCAGCACGGTTTCGTGAACACGCCGATCTATCGCGGCTCCACCGTCCTGTTCCCGACCACCGACGACCTGCTGAAGCGCAAGGGGCGCTTCACTTACGGGACGCACGGAACGCCGACCACCGAGGCTCTGGAGACGGCCTGGACACAGATTGCGGGCGCTGCCGGCACGGTTTTGGCCCCTTCGGGTCTCGCTGCGGTAACTCTTGCACTCATGGCGTTTCTCAAGGCGGGCGACCACTTGCTGATGACGGATTCCGTCTATCGCCCCACGCGCATTTTCTGCGACGGCATCCTGAAAAACTTTGGTGTGGAAACCACCTATTACGATCCGCTGATCGGCGCCGGCATTGCCGAGCTGCTGCGCCCGAACACGACAATTGTCTTTACGGAAGCGCCCGGTTCGCAATCTTTCGAAATGCAGGACATCCCGGCAATCGCCGAGGTCGCCCATCGTCATGGCGCGGTGGTCGTCATGGACAACACGTGGGCGACGCCGCTGCTCTTTTCGCCCCATGAACGAGGTGCCGACGTGGCCATTGAGGCTGGGACCAAATACCTGAGCGGGGGTTCCGATCTCCTGCTCGGGCTGGTTTCGGCCAACGAACGCTGCTTCAAGACCCTACGAAAGACCTATGACGCATTTGCCATGTGTCCGGGTCCCGAGGACGTTTTTCTCGGTTTGCGGGGCCTGCGCACCATGGCGCTGCGTTTGCGCGAGCATGAAAAGCAGGCGCTCGACATGGCGAAGTGGCTCGCGGCGCGGCCTGAAGTCGCGCAGGTTCTCCACCCTGCCCTCGAAAGCCATCCCGGCCATGCCATCTGGAAGCGCGATTTCAAAGGCTCGTCGGGGTTGTTCTCAGTCGTGCTGAAGCCTTGTTCGGACAAGGCGCTGGCGGCGATGCTCGATGATCTTGCGCTCTTTGGAATGGGCTTTTCGTGGGGCGGTTTCGAGAGCCTCGTCGTGCCGTTCAACTGCGCTGAATACCGGACCGCGACGCCATGGGCGCCCGGCGGGCACAGCCTGCGTTTCCATATCGGGCTCGAAGATCTCGACGATCTCAAGCGCGATCTCGACCAGGGCTTCGAGCGCCTGCGGAAAGCCGATGCAATAGCGGCGTGACCATTACGAGCGGCGGACGTTAGCCCGCCGCTCCTTCGGCGCCCACGGCAGCATCCGCCGCGTCCTTCGCCTTGCGCCGCTTCGCATCCTTGGCGATGAGCATCAGATTGCGGATGTAGATGAAGATCGAGAAAGCCTGTCCGAGAATGATCACGAGGTCTCGGCGGGCGAAACCATAGACCAACGTCATCAGCCCACCCGAAATCGACAGGAACCAGAACCCGACCGGGATCACGCTCTTCTCGGCCTTCTCGCTGGCGATCCATTGCACCAGGAAGCGCGCGCCGAAGACGAACTGCGCCAGCACGCCGAAGGCGGCCCAGAGGTCGAAGCGCGCCACGACCACATCGTAGAAATAAAGGCCGATATCGTGCGAGAGCCGCATCAGCATCAGACAATCTCCTTGGTGACCGGAGGCTCTTCAATCGGATGCGGCGAGAAACAGGAAGCTCTTGTCCGACCGCAAGCTCCTGGACGACGGCAAGGTTGCGGCGGCGGCGGATCAGCCACCACACTCCGGCGAGGTCTAGTATTCCGACCCAGAGGCGATCGAAAAGACCGTAATTCGACCGGCCCGCATGACGCGGCCGATCGACGACGTCCACATGGGCGATCTCGAACCCTTCCCGCTTGACGAGGGCCGGCATGAAGCGGTGCAAGGCGTCGAAATAAGGAAGCGCCAGATAGACATCGCGCCGAAACGCCTTGAGGCCGCAGCCGGTATCGCGGGTTCCGTCGCGCAGGATCCAGCCGCGGACCCGGTTGGCGATGCGGGATTGCCATTTCTTGTAGGGACCATCCTTGCGTCCGGTGCGCTGGCCCGCCACCAACGCGACTTTAGGATCGTCTAAGGCCGCCAGCATCTGCGGAATGAAAGCAGGATCGTTCTGTCCGTCACCATCGAGCGTCACGATGAGGGCCGATCTTGCCGCGAGCACACCAGATCGAACCGCAGCGCTCTGGCCGCAACTCGTCTGGTGTCGCAGGAGCCGGAGCCATGGCCGCGTCGTCCTGGCCTTTTCGAGCTCAGCCAAAGTCGAGTCCGTCGAACCGTCATCCACGTAGATCGTCTCGAATGGGAACCCCGCACAGGCGCGCTCGATCTCCTCCACAAGCGGGAGAACATTAGGCGCCTCGTTCTTGACGGGAACCACCACGCTGACGCGGGTTGCCGAATTTTGATCGCTCATTGGTCAATGGCCTCAGCGGCCACCTCTTGGCTCGATGGCCCTTAAGGGCCGCCTCTTAATGGAAGGCCGGCTTTACAGCCCGACCGCATACGCTCCGATGTCGAGTTGCCGCCCGCTGTTGATATTGAAACCCGAAACGCGGGTCGAGAGCGTCGGCTGCTGGCCCAGCCGTTCGTTCGCGAGCCGGAATTCCTCTTCGAACCTTTTCTCGACGAAAACGAGCCGGCAGCCACCCTGTTTCAGGAAGGTCGACGCCTCGGATCCGCTCTCCAGCATCTCGAGATCCGTGCCGACGAGGAAGACGAGGCTGGGCTCGCGATAGCCGAGCGTGCCGATTTGAGGATTGGCACACGCGAGGTTGTGGGCGATCTCGGCCATTCGGGGCGACAGCTTGAGCGAACGCAGGTCGAGCTGGCCCAGGCCGAAAACACCAATCGAGAGAAGCACGGCCGCGGCGAAACTCGCCCAGACGCTCTTGAGAACCTGCGCCCTGACGAATAGCCACCACGCATAGAAGCCCGCAGCCGCCGACAAGACGAGCACCGGCAGCGCGCGATACGGCAATGTGTTGTCGAAATTCCAGGTGGCGCCGGCGATGAGTGTAGCCAATCCGAGCGGAATGAACGGGATGAGGACGGTCGCCACGCGCGCGAACGGCCTGTGCGGGCCCACGAAATGCCGGGAGATCGCCATGACGGTGAGAATCGCAATCGCCGGATAGAGCGGCATGACGTAATGCGGCAGCTTGGTGGGGACGATCTCGAACACCAGCCAGGAAGGCACGATCCAGGCGAGCGCAAACGTCACGTGCTCGTCGCGTCGGTGGCTCCACGCGAACGGAACCGCGATCGCCGCCAGAATGGCACCCGGCCAGAAGGTGGCGAAAAACGCCAGCAGATAATAACCGGGCGGCGCCCAGTGATAGGTCTGGGCGGTTCCCACCTTGCCCAGCATGTCATGCCCGACGGAGGCGGAGTAGAAGGCTCCCCCGCTCTTGATGGCGATAGCGACGAACCAGGGCAGGACGACCAGGAGCGTGAACACGGCGCCATGGATCGGCCGCAAGGCGAGCAGCCAGCGGCCGGACCTTTCGCGCCACCACAGACAAGCAGCCGCGAGACCGACGAACATCGGCACCAGCGGGCCCTTGATCAGGATCCCCGCCGCAAGTCCGAGCCAGAAGAACGCCAAAGTTCTCCGGGGCAGGATGCCGGCGCCCCGGCTGAGATAAGCCCGCGCCAGAGCTCCCATCGTGGCCACCGCGCAGGCGGTCAGCGCCGCATCGGTCTTGGCCAATCGGGCTTCCACCATCAATATAATGGAGGTCGCCATGAAGGCTGCGGCGAGAAACGCCCCGCGCCGGCCGATAAAGGCGAGCGCCGCCCAATAGGTCAGAAGGACCGTTGCAATCCCGCCAAGAAGGGATGGAATGCGATAGAGCGCTATCGTCGTGCGGGGGTCCGAAACACCCAATGCGTCGCCGATGGCGACCGTGGCGCTTTGCAGCCAATAGATCCCGACTGGCTTCTTGTGGCGCGCCTCGTCCTGGAAACGGATATCCACGAGATCGCCCGATTCCAGCATCTGCTTGGAAGCTTGGGCATAGCGTGGCTCATCCCGGTCCATCGGCTGGAGGCTGCTGAACCCCGGAAGAAAGCAGGCCAGCGACAGAAGCACGAGGAGGGCGCAGAGCCGCAGGTGGCTGCGCTCAATGG
This sequence comes from uncultured Alphaproteobacteria bacterium, assembly GCA_963828985.1. GTDB lineage: Bacteria > Pseudomonadota > Alphaproteobacteria > Rhizobiales > Beijerinckiaceae > Microvirga. The sequence goes on along the minus strand of CAWHGT010000002.1, from coordinate 234,544 downwards.
TATTGGCCAGCCGAGCCACATGGAAATGGCGCCATGACATACGCGGCTGCGCGACGTGACCGTCCATAAAAAACTCCGGCAACGACACAATCTGCTGGATTGGAAACAGAAATTTGTCGGGACAAAACGGCCCCTGAAGGCCGCTGATGTCACCTAAAGCCGGAGGGAAGTCAAATAATCGGCCCACCTTCAAGATGTGCGGAGGGCTGGTGGATCTGCCTAGTCGCAGAGAGGCTCGGGTTCCCGGACCCTGAGCAGCCGGTAGTTTCTAGCCGACGAGATGCTGGGGCTCGCGAGCAGCGGAAAGCGTGCGGAGACGATCCACCGCGGCTATTGCGAGACGCGCTTCGAGCAGGAAGCGTTCTTTCAACGTGTGCGGTTCCTGATCCCAGCCCCTGGAATCGAATTCCGAGGCGTAGATCGCACGGGCCACGTCTTCAATCTCGTCCTGGCTGGTCATCCGATTCTCCCCCTGTATCAGACCGGGGGAGGTTCGGACTTCAAAGGCTTGCTTCGCAAGGAATACGAGGGGGTAGAGACGATTTTCCTTGGGCGCGGTTCAAAGGAAGTCAGGTCGGTTCCCCGGTCACCTTCTCGCCCAATGTCCTGTCATGTGTGGCGGTCGGCACGATTCCGTCGATCTGGACCCAGCCCACGTCGGGACGTTCGCAGGGCACCAGGTAAACCGCCCCGCCCTCGCGCCTCGTCACTCTGCAGGCGATCGCCCGCAGATCGCCCGGAGCCCTATAGATGACGACGCTTCCGACCTCGATGTCCTCGGCGATTCCAGCCCGAGCGCGGTGAGCGATCTCAGGGTCTTCCCCCGCCGAGAGTTCAACCACCCCCTGCTGCTGCCGGCTGGCCCGCAGGCGTTCGAGTGCGGCGATGGCGACGCGGGCCCTGTCACGATAGCGGTCGCTTACCACCCTCAGGATGGCGTTTGGTTCGCGACCGGGATACCAAGCTACACCGCCGACCTTGGCCAGTTCTTCGGCAACGCACTCAACTTCTTCCTCGGACATTTCGCCTCCCATAACGCCATGCAACAAACGCCGAACCCGCAATAAAAAGCAGCATCATGTGAATAATTTCACGGGAAATTTTGGGGTACTCAACAAGGTGACGGCTTACCGCGATAAAGATGCTATCACGGACGCGGCCATTAGTCCCCGGTAATCCTAACCAAACGGCACCCGCCGCACCGTGTTCCCCCGATAGTGACCAAAGGGCAACTTCCGCGGCCTATTTGAAAGCTCGACCACCGGTCAGCTCCTCCATCTCCGTCTCACGGCCGCCAGTTTTCCAGCAATTCCTCGCTGGTCACGGTTTCGATCTGCAAGCTGAAGCGATTGCGATAGAGCGACAGCAAGGCGTCATGGCCCTCGTCCGAGGAACTGCACAGGCCATCGGACACGAGCACCACGCGATAGCCGTGATCGACCGCGCCCAGAACGGTAGACAGGACGCACACATCGGTTTCCGACCCAGTGACAATCAGCGTGTCCACGTTCCGGCGCTGAAGGTCCTCATTCAGGAGGCGACCTGCGAAAGCCGAGTAGACCGGCTTGTCGAAGACCCGGGCAGGCGGCACCAATCGTTGCAGCGGAGGCATCAGATCGAGAAGTGCGGGATCGATCCGCTCACGCGTCGCCTCCTCCCATTTCTCGTAATAGAGACGCCACGTGCCCGCCATGTCGTCCGGACGCATCGGCGGGATGAAGCGCGTAAACAATGTCCTTTCAGGAGCGCGCTCGGCGATGGACACGATCACCGGCAGCACGCGTTCCATCCAGGGCGTCGGCCAAGGTCCCTCGGTTGAGAACAGCCGCTGCATGTCGACGCACAAATGCAGCGCACACGGTCCCAGCGGGCGGCGCAAGGATTCACCCATCTACAGCCTTTGATATCAGATCGTCTTTTGAACGACCGCGCCCTGTCCGGGTTCCGCTAGAGGCCACCTTCGATCGCCACCGGATCGGCAGCTTTGCTTCGTGCCTCGTCAGGCGAAATCCCGGCCCTCGCCGCCCATCAGGATTTCGCGCTTGCCCGCGTGGTTGGCGGGGCCGACGACCCCCTCCTTCTCCATTCGCTCCATGATGGAAGCGGCGCGGTTGTACCCGATCTGCAGGCGGCGCTGGATGTAGGAGGTCGACGCCTTTTTGTGCCGCAGCACGACGGCCACGGCCTGGTCGTAGAGATCGCCGGCGCCCAGGCCGAAATCGCCCTCGTCGAAGACCGGGACCTCGTCGGCTTCGAGCTCCTCTTCGTCATCGGCGGTGACCGCCTCCACGTAGACAGGGGCTGCCTGACGCTTGAGATGCGCCACCACCTTCTCGACCTCCTCGTCGGAGCAGAACGGTCCGTGCACGCGGGTGATGCGGCCGCCGCCCGCCATGTAGAGCATGTCGCCCTGCCCGAGCAGCTGCTCGGCGCCCATTTCGCCAAGGATCGTGCGGCTGTCGATCTTCGAGGTGACCTGGAACGAGATGCGGGTCGGGAAATTCGCCTTGATGGTGCCGGTGATCACGTCCACCGACGGGCGTTGGGTCGCCAGCACCACGTGGATGCCGGCGGCGCGCGCCATCTGGGCGAGACGCTGGATCGCACCCTCGATCTCCTTGCCGGCGACCATCATCAGGTCGGCCATCTCGTCGACGATGACCACGATGTAGGGCAGCGGTTCGAGATCCATGATCTCGTCCTCGTACACCGCCTGTCCGGTTTCCTTCTCGAACCCGGTCTGCACCGTGCGGGTGATGGTCTCGCCCTTGGCCTTCGCTTCCGAGACCCGCACGTTGAAGCCGTCGATGTTGCGCACGCCGAGCTTCGACATCTTCTTGTAGCGGTCTTCCATCTCGCGCACGGCCCAGCGAAGCGCGATGATCGCCTTCTTGGGATCGGTGACGACCGGCGTCAGCAGGTGCGGAATGCCGTCATAGACCGACAATTCCAGCATCTTCGGATCGACCATGATCAGCCGGCATTGCTGCGGGGTGAAGCGATAGAGCAGCGACAGGATCATGGTGTTGATGGCGACCGACTTGCCCGATCCGGTGGTGCCGGCAACGAGCAGATGCGGCATGCGGGCGAGATCCGCGATCACCGGTTCGCCGCCGATGGTCTTGCCGAGGCAAAGCGGCAGCTTGAGGCGCGAAGCCTTGAAATCTTCGGTTTCCAATTGCTCGCGAAGGTAGACTGTATCGCGCACGTCGTTCGGTAGTTCGATGCCGATGGCGTTGCGCCCCGGAATGACCGCGACACGCGCCGAAATGGCGCTCATGGAGCGCGCGATGTCATCCGAAAGTGCGACGACGCGCGCCGATTTCGTACCGGGCGCTGGCTCGAATTCGTAGAGCGTGACGACAGGTCCAGGGCGGACATGGATGATCTCGCCCTTGACGCCGAAATCCCGAATGACTTTCTCGAGATGCCCTGCGGATTCCTCCAAGATGTCTTCCGTCAGCACAGGACCTTCGGAGGCGGGAGGCTCGGCCAGATAGGCAAGATCGGGCAGTTCATAACTTTCGCTGGCTCGCCAGCCAGGGCGTTCGGCGGGAATCGTCGGCGTGGGCGCAACAACGGCGGGTAACTGAACCCGCGAGCGGGTTTCCTCCGCCACGACGACAGGCATCGCCACTGGCTCAGGCTCCATCACGGCGTGCGTCGCGGCGTTAATCGCCTGCGGTTTGTCATAAAGCCACAGAAAATCGGCGCCGTGCGCGTGCACCTGCGGCTCGTCCCGAATCTCAGGCGCCGCTACCGGGGCCTGAGAGGCGGAAACCGCCGGTGCCGGAGCGTCGATCGCATCGAAATCTTCACCCTCCGACACATCGCTCATATCGAAGGATGCGCTCATCGCCAGGATCTCAACGGCGTACCGGGCGCTCATCCATCCGAACGATGCCGTCGCGCTCAATTCCTCGGGTTGGCCAATGGCCGGAGCGCTTTCGCGCTTGCGGGAACGGGTCAGAAGTGATCCTGCGTCACGCGCAGTCTCCGGATCGGCAGGCGCGCGCGAGGCTTCCCGAAGCGCCTTTATTCTCGCATCGAGCTTCTCGCCCGTGCCTTCGTGTTCGGGGGACGTTCCGAAGACGGAGCGAAGACCCGCGATCCGGCTGGCGACCGGGCTTTCCGAGACGGGCTCGGAAAGGGGTGCGGGAGCGAGCGGAGTGCGTGGCTCGGGATCCCTACGGACGGTCTCCACGACAGCAGGAGCCTTCGCCGACGCGCCCTCGTGGTCGCCCGCAATACGCCGCGGGGTGCGGGTCGACCGCACATTCTTGTCCACTGCAAAAGCCTTCCACCAGCCCGGCTCCGGGAGTCCGGCTTCGGACCAGGGGGTTTTCCATGTATGCGCCGGCACATCCTGGCGACCCACCGGTGCCATGCCCGCTTCCGGCTGCCTGGAGTCGCGCGAATTGGTGTCTTGGGTGGGTTGCGGGCCAGGAATTGGCAGATGGTTAGGTCGCATGATCTCGAGAGACTCCAAGGAAACGCGAAGACTCACGAGCCGACGCTTCACCCTACCATCACGCCGACAGGTAAAAAGTCGGTTAGGAACCTCTCTTTGATTGATCGTACTAGCGGGCTGACGCTAGGGCAGATTGCTGCGCTTCCCCCGCAACTTATCGCAGGAAGCTCAGGGCGCTCCTTAGAGCACGGCCTCGATGAGGAACGGTCCTTTGCGGGAAAACGCTCCAGCCAGGAGCTTGACGAATTCCGCCACCGTCGAGGCGCGGCCGGCTTCCACGCCCAAACCCTTGGCGAGACTGACCCAATCAATCGCCGGCTCGTCGATATTGAGCATGCGTCGCGCGTTGCGACCGAACTCATTGACGCCGACATTCCGCATTTCACCATGCAGGATCGCGTAGGTCCGATTGGCGAAAACGATGGTGACGACATCGAGATTTTCGCGCGCCTGCGTCCACAGAGCCTGGACGGTGTACATGCCGCTGCCGTCGGCTTGAAGGCCGATCACCTTGCGGTCCGGGCACGCCACCGCGGCGCCGGCCGCAAGCGGCGTGCCGATACCGATGGCCCCGCCGGTGATCGCGAGATAATCGTGCTGTGGTGAATTGTGTGAGAGCGCAGAAGAACCTGCGCGCCGACGTGACTGACTCGTCGCAAATGATTGCGTTCTCGGGCATCATCCTGGCAACCGCGATGGAGATTGCATCATCCGTCAGGGTTCCGTCTGGAAGAACCTCGTCGAGCGTGAGCTTCGGCGATGAAGCAGCACTTCCCTTCGCCCCAACCTCATCCGCCAGGAAGGCCAGCGCATGCTTCAGGTCCTGACCGGGGCGCGCGAGCTCGACGATTTCGCAATCCTCACGCACCAGCACACCGGGCTTGCCAGGATAGGCGAAGAACGCCACCGGCACCTTTGCGCCGACGAGGATAAGGATGTCGATGTCCTGCAATGCCGCAAGCGCCTGATCGACGGGATACGGAATCTTGCTCACCGGCACGCGGCCGGCCCCGCGCTCGATCCGGCTGTTGAATGTGGGCGCGAGCAGACGTACGTCCGTCGACCGGGCGATGCGCCCTGCAATTTCCAGAGCGTCCGCCCGCAAGGCGCGGCCGGTCATCAGCAGCGCAACGCGCCGCCCTGACCTGATGGCATCGACAGCAAGCCGCACGGCGGCCGGATCGATCGGTTCAGGCGCCGGCAACCGGCGCGCGTGACGGGCGTATCGGCAATTTCGCCCCACGCGACGTTTGCCGGCAGGATCAGCGTGGCAACGCCCGGCAGGGACATGGCCGCGCGATAGGCCGCCGCGGTATCGGGGCCGACGCTTTCCGGGTCGGCGATCCGTCGCACCCATTGCGACATGGGATTGGCAAGGCTCTCGATATCGCTTGTCAGCGGCGCATCGTGCTGAAGATGATAGGTCGCATGATCGCCCACCACATTGATCATCGGGGTGTGCGCGCGCCGCGCGTTATGAAGGTTCGCAAGGCCGTTTGCGAGACCCGGCCCGAGATGCAGCAACGTCGCCGCCGGCTTGTCGGCCATGCGTGCATAGCCGTCCGCCGCGGCTGTCACGACGCCCTCGAACAGGCCAAGCACGCAGCGCATCCGGGGCTTGCGATCGAGCGCCGCCACGAAATGCATCTCGGAGGTACCGGGGTTGGCGAAGCAGACATCGACGTCGTTCGCCAGCAATTCGTCGCAAAGCCGATCTGCACCGTTCATCTTGTTCTCGCTTTGCATTTGGAAATGGAGCGTTGAAATCCCCGATGGGACCGCATCGCGCTTTTCATGCATAAAGGTCAAGTCTTGAAGACGAGGCGCGACGCCATGCTGGCACTCAGCCAAGCGAATGTCTCCAGCGGATCGTCAGCCTCGCAACACGTGCTTATCCTACATCGTGGAACGCCGCTGTTTGCCGAGTAGTGCTTGTGCAAAGATTTAGCGGGAAGCACCAACAACAGGGCACATAGTTTGAAAGAGAAGATTGACGAGCAAGGCTATTGATCTAGTCTGGACAGAGAGCTGACGCAGCGTTCCACAATATAGAACGCATGTATTCCAGCGAGGCGGCTGTCGAGGGCGGCATGAGACACAATCCAAGAATTCTGTTCGCCAGTTTCTTTCACGAGACACACACCTTCGTGGATGGTTTGACATCCCTGGCAAGTTTCGGAATCAGGCGCGACGCGGCGCTGATGGGTCGGCGCGGCGACGCCTCGATGGTCGATGGCTTTCTCGAAGTCGCCGAGCAGGAAGGATGGGATCTCATCCCGGTCGCCGAATATTCGGCGCTTCCTTCCGCAACCATCGACCACGTCGTGTTCGAACAACTTTGGGGAGAGATCGAGGCTAGCCTGCGGGCGGCGTTGGCGGAAGGCCCGTTGGACGGCATCTGGCTCGGATTGCATGGCGCTGCCGTCACGAGCGAGTGCGAAGACCCCGAAGGCGAATTGCTGCGCCGCATCCGCGAGGTTCCGGGTGCAAGCGCGCTTCCGCTCTTCGGAGTCTTCGATCTTCACGCCACTTTCACCCGCATGATGGCGGACCATGTGAACGGCCTCGTGTGCTACCGCGAGAACCCGCATACCGACGCGCGGGAATCCGCGGTGCGCTCGGCGCGGCTTTTAGCCCGTTGCCTCAAAGAAGGCGTCGCCCCCCGCATGAGGATGCGCAATGCGCCGATCCTCTGGCCACCCACGGGCACCGGCACCGCCGACAGTCCCATGCGCGATCTCGAAGCGCGAGCTCGCGAGATCGAGAACGCAGACCCATCGATCTGGGCCGTCAATGTGGTAGCGGGGTTTTCGTTTTCCGATGTCCGAGACGCAGGTGTCGCATTCTCCCTCGTGACGACCGGGAGCGACGCCGCGGCCGACGCAGCCCTTGCCTCGCTTGTCGATCTCGCCACGGCCTTGCGCGCCAACGGTCTGCCGGAGGAATGGGACCTCGATGAGGCGCTTGCCGCCGCAAGCCGAAATTCGATCGGGACCAGCATCATCGTAGAGCCCGCGGATAATATCGGCGGAGGAGGACCCGGGGATTGCACGGCGGTGCTGAGAGGGATGCTGCGGAATGGCATCCGCAATGCGGCCGTGGTGATTGCCGATCCCGAAGCGGTTGCGAGCCTTCAGGATGCCAAGCCGGGCGAGGAGCGGCATCTCGGGATCGGCGGAAAACGCTCGTCGTTGGACGAGGGCCCGGTCGAGGTGACGGTCAAACTTCTCCGGCTCACCGACGGAAAATTCATGCTCGAAGACCTCAACAGCCATCTCGCGGCGGCGCAGGGATCCTCGTTCGACATGGGTCCGTGCGCGGTCGTGCAAATCGATGGCGCCATCACCGTACTCCTGACGAGCCGAAAGACGCCGCCCTTCGATCTCGGTCAGCTGCGCTCGCAAGGAATGGAGCCGGAGAGCTTTTCGGTGATCGGCGTAAAAGCCGCGGTGGCGCATCGCCGGGCCTATGATCGTATCGCTGCCGCCAGTTACACCGTGAGAACCCCCGGACCCTGCACCAGCGATCTGCACGCCCTGCCCTATCGGAGGCTCCGACGCCCGATCTTCCCCCTCGATTCGATCTGAGACCTTGCCGATCCGTCTGCCGCACGCGCGCGAAAATCTGCTGATCAATTTTTGAACGGAAGGATGCGACATGTTGAAGAAGACGCCTTCATCGAGCCCAGCCGGAACCACCGCGGGCGACGTCTACGACCTCTCCCGCCGCAGCCTGCTTCGCCTGGGGCTCATGGGAGGCACGATGCTTCTCGGCCCGTCCTTCGCGAGAGCCGCCGGCGGCCCCGCGGAAACTCCCGTTCCGGGCGGCACTCTGACGATCGGGGCAGACGCCGATCCGATAGGACTTGATCCCACCACCGTCACGGCCTTCTCGTCCTACGATTTCACGGGGCTGATCTATACGGGTCTGCTCCGCTGGACGGCCGACATGAAGATCGAGCCGGACCTTGCGGTCAGCTACGAGCGTCCGGACGACAAGACTTACGTCTTCAAGCTCCGCGAAGGGGTCAAATTCCATAACGGGCAGGACTTCACGGCTGAAGACGTCAAGTACACCTTCGACCGCATCCTCGATCCCGCTACAGCAAGCAAGCTTCGGGCCCAGTATTCGGGCATCAAGGCCGTCACCGTCTTGGATCCGCGCACCATCAAGTTCGAACTCAAAACCACCGATGCGGCGTTCCTCAATTATCTCGCAACCAATCCGGACGGGGCTATCGTTCCGAAAGGCGTCGACAACCTCAGCACGCAGCCGGTCGGCACCGGGCCATTCATCTTCGAATCCTATCAGCCCAATCAGCAATTTACCCTGACGGCGAACCCGAACTATTACGAGAAAGGTCAGCCCTACCTCGCCAAGGTGGTGTTCAAATTCTACAAGGACCAGGCAACCCTCTCGTCCGCCTTGCGGTCGAAGGCCATCGATATGACGTGGCTGAAAGACCCGAAGGTCGCGGCACTCATGGCGAAGACCTCGCCGGATCTCGTCTCCGCGCCCGGCCAGACGTCGCGGACATTCCCGGTGTGGCTGAACATGAAAGCCAAACCGCTCAACGATGTCAGGGTGCGGCGCGCGCTCAGCCTCGCTACCGATCGCAAGGCCTGCCTCGATACCGTTCTTGGAGGTTCCGGCAAGATCGGCGCCATGATTCCGGAAAGCCAGGTCGGCGGCTATGACGGTGTCGGCGAGATGCCCTATTACAAGCATGATCCGGCGGCCGCCAAGAAGCTGCTCGCCGAGGCCGGCTATCCGGACGGGATCGATCTCGGCAACTACATCATCGTTGCGGCCAACCCCCTCGACGTCGCCTGCGCGCAGATCCTCCAGCAGCAATGGCAGGCAGCCGGCATCACCGTGAAGCTCACGCCGATGGAGACTGCGCCGCTGCTCAACATGTGGGGGACCGGGGCCTGGCCGACGCTGTTATCCGTCGCGCTGTCTTGGACGCCGGATGCCGATGCGATCTTCCAGTACGTCAAATCGGACAGCAAGTTCGGGACCGCCATGGGTGTCGCGGACCCGGAACTCGACAAAATGATCGCCGAAGCGCGAGCCGATGTCGATCCAGCCGGCCGCGCCGCCAAGAACCTGCAGATCCAGCGATATATCGCTGAAAATGCGTATGTCATCCAGACCTACCAGTATCCGCTGCGCTGGGAAATCTGGTGGAACTACGCCAAGGGCTATGTGCCGCTTGCGGCTAATATCCGCTCGTACGTGCGCACGACCTGGGTGAAGAAGTAGCCGATGGCTTTGCGCGCATCGCAAAGGCTGCCTTGCGGATGAGGCGCGTGATCCTCACCCGGTTCGCCTGGACTTTGGTGATCCTGCTCGGCGTATCGTTCATCGCGTTCATGTTGATGAGGGCGCTGCCGGGCGATTTCGCAATCGCAGCGGCCGGTTCCCAGAGTGTCGCGCCGGAGGTGCTCGACGCCATCCGACGCGACCTCGGTCTCGACCGGCCACTGCTCGAGCAGTACTTTTATTGGCTCGGCCACGCCTTGACGGGCGATCTCGGCCGGTCGTTCGTGACGAAACAGCCCGTGCTGGGCGAATTGCCCGGCCGTTTCATCGTCACCTTTCAACTCACGTTGATCGCGGCCATCATCGCGATGACGATGGGCATCGCCACCGGGTTGGCATCGGCGCGCCTGCGCGGAAGAACGGATTGGATCGTGCGGATCTACAACGGCCTCATTCTCGCAGTGCCGAATTTCGTGGTTGCAACGCTGATCGTGCTTCTCGCCGGGCTCTACTTTCCCCAACTCTCGATTTTCAGCTACACGCCCTTCCTGAGCGATCCCATGGCTAATGTGGGGAGCTTGCTTCTGCCTGCGTTTTCTCTCGCATTGGCCGTCTCGGTGACCATCTCGGAGAACACGAGGGCGGCGGTGCTCGAGATTTCGAGCCAGGATTTCGTCATGGTGGCGCGGGCGAAAGGCCTCCTGCCCCGGACGGTGTTGAGAAACTATCTTGTGCGGAACGCCTTGACGCCCATCATCACGGTGACGGGGCTCCAGGTCGCATCACTGCTCGGCGGCAGCATCCTGGTCGAGACCATTTTCGCCATTCCCGGCATGGGCCAGTACCTGTTCGATTCCATCAACAGCCGTGATTATCCGGTGATCCAGGCCATCGTGGTGCTGGCTGCAAGTGTCGTCATCATGGTCAACATGCTGGTCGACATCGCGTATGCGCGCGTCGATGCGAGGGTCAAGGCATGAGCGAGGCCGTTCAGGCAGTCGGTGCCGAGGCCGACCGCACGAATCCGCCTGCGGCGCCGCGGTCTTCGTCTGACGAGCGGCCAATTGCTCCTGTGTCTCGGGATCGCGATGCTTGCGGTGTTGATCGTCGTTACGGTTTTGGCGCCCCTGATCGCTCCGTTCGATCCCTCGAAGACGTCGCCCGATTCCCTCGCCGGCCCGAGCGCCCAACATTGGCTCGGCACGGATTCCATCGGCCGTGACGTGCTGAGCCGGCTGATCGTCGGCGGGCGCACGACATTGCTGATCACCACCATCGCGGTGTTCCTCGCGCTTGCCGCCGGATTGGTTCTTGGCCTTCTCTCCGGCTATCTCGGCGGCATGGTGGACGAGATCATCATGCGCGTCCTCGACGTGGTGTTCGCGTTCCCGGTTTTCCTGCTGGCGATTGCGGTGGTGGCGGCCCTGGGGCCGACGGTGCCGAACCTTATTCTCACAATCGCCATCGTGTACACGCCCGCCATGGCGAGGGTCGTGCGCGGCCCGGTGCTGAGCGTGAAGGAATGGGATCACGTGGAGGCGGCAAGAAGTGTCGGCGTCAGCGAGTTGAGATTGGTTCTGCGCCACGTCCTGCCGATGGTGATTTCGCCCATTGTCGTTGCGACCAGCCTCACCCTGTCACACACGATCTTCACGGTCACGGCGCTTTCGTTCCTGGGTCTCGGGCCGCCGCCGCCAGACCCCAACTGGGGCGGCATGCTGTCCGAGGCCCGACAATTCATGGAACTGGCGCCGCTGACCGTGGTAGGCCCCGCGACCGCCATCGTCTTTGCGACGCTGACCTTCATCGTCTTGGCGAACGGCCTGCGCGAAGTTCTCGACGTGGGGAGCTGGCGTTGAGCGGATCGATCCCGATCCTGAAAGTGCGGAACCTCACCGCGCGCATCGCCACGCGCAAGGAAACGGTAGACGCCGTGAAAGGTATCTCTTTTGATATCGCGCCTGGCGAGGCCGTCGGGTTCGTCGGAGAATCGGGCTGCGGCAAGAGCGTGACCGCGCGGGCCATCATGCGCCTCGCACCCGAGGGCACGTCGATCGCGCTGGGCGGCTCCATCGATTTCATGGGACAGGACCTTCTGCAGCTGGACGAAAGGGCCATGCGCGACCTGCGGGGTCGCCGCATCGCCATGGTCTTCCAGGATCCGATGACCTCGCTCAACCCCGTGATGACGATTGGATCGCAGATCGACGATATCGTGCGCCGACACACGGGTCTCCGGGGAAAGGCAGTCCGACGGCGTAGCGTCGAACTCCTCGATCTGGTCGGCATTCCCAATCCGGAACGCCGAGCAGACGATCACCCGCACCAGTTTTCCGGGGGAATGCGGCAGCGCGTGCTGATCGCCATCGCCATCTCGTGCGATCCCGAACTGCTGATCGCCGACGAACCCACCACCGCCCTCGACGTGACGGTTCAGGCACAAATTTTGCGATTGCTGATGCGTCTGCGGGAAGAGCGGGGGATGTCCCTCATGCTGATCACGCATGATTTCGGAGTCGTTGCGGGAATGGTCGAAAGGGTCAATGTCATGTACCGGGGCGAGATCGTGGAAACCGGTTCCGTCGAGCGTGTCTTCGCGGATCCGGCGCACGAGTACACGCGGGCCCTGCTTAACGCGGTTCCGCGCCTCGACAAAGTGGGCCGCGCATGATGAGGCTGGTTGAGAAACCTCCCGTTGACCCGCCCTTGCTCCAGGTGCGAGACCTCTCCGTCGTGTTTCCGGCGCAGCGAGGAAATCCGCCGCTTGCCGCCGTGAAGGGCGTGTCGTTCGACATCGCACCGGGCCAGACTCTGGGACTTGTCGGACAGTCCGGATCGGGCAAGACGACAACCGGCCGCGCGATCCTTCAGCTCCAGAAAGTGCACCACGGCTCGGTAAGGCTTCTCGGCCAAGACCTGACCACAATGTCGTCCTCGCACGTGCGTCGGATGCGCCGGCACATGCAGTTCGTTCTCCAGAATCCCTATTCGAGCCTGCATCCGCGCATGACCATCGCGCAGACGCTCACCGAACCGCTTCGCGTGCACCGGTCCGTGCCGCCGAACCAGATGCGCGAGCGCGTCGCGGAATTGCTGGAGCTCGTGAACATGGATCCGGCGGTGATGCACCGCTATCCGAATGCGTTTTCCGGAGGCCAGCGCCAGCGGATCGTGATCGCCCGCGCGCTCGCCGTGAATCCGGATTTCGTTGTGTGCGACGAGCCGGTATCGGCCCTCGACGTTCGGACCCAGGCGCAGATCGTAACGCTTCTGCGCTCTCTCCAGGACAAGCTCGGATTGTCGTACCTGTTCATCGCCCACGATCTCGCAATCGTTCGCGAAGTGGCGCACAAGGTGGCGGTGATGTTCGGCGGCCGCATCGTCGAGATGGGTGATGCCTCCCAAGTCTACGACACGCCGGCGCACCCCTATACGCAGATGCTGCTCAATGCCGTTCCGATCCCGGATCCCGTTATCCAGCGTGAGAGGCTCCGGCTGATGCCGCCGGAATTTCGCTTCGCCGCCGACGAGGATCACGATGGACCCTGCGTCCACGGCGAGAACCATGTCAGGACCGGGACTGCCCCATGGCACCGGATCGCCGACGGGCACGGCATCTCGTGCCGCTATTGGCCTCCGGCATCCTAGGACGGCGTAAGCCCCCCGAATTTTATGTTGGCCGATCGGTTCATCCGCAAGGCAGGGGGTTGACCCCGCCACGGGAGCGACCTCTTCTCCCGACAGACAACCGACCTTTGCCGAGGATATGCATGTTTCTCACCAATCAGGACGTCGTGGAACTGACGGAGTGGCGACGCACGCTGCATCGCATGCCCGAATTGTCCGGCAAGGAGGCGAACACCGCGCGGGAGGTGGCAGCTTTTCTTTCGACGACCAAACCGGACCGCATCGTCACAGAACTCGGGGGTTATGGGGTGGCGGCGATCTACGAGGGTTCGGAACCGGGACCTTCGGTGATGCTGCGAGCGGAGCTCGACGCGCTGCCGATCGAAGAGTTATCCCCCATCCCGCACCGTTCGGCCATCGCTGGCACTGCCCATCTGTGCGGGCATGACGGCCACATGGCGACGCTCGCGGCTGTCGCGCGCGGGCTCGGGCGCCAGCCTCCGCGAAAGGGACGCGCGATCCTGCTGTTTCAGCCGGCAGAGGAGGACGGCTCCGGCGCTGCGGCGGTGCTCGCCGATCCGAGGTTTGCGGACATCACGCCCGACTTTGCTTTCGCGCTGCATAATATGCCCGGCATCCCATTCGGCAGAGCGCTGCTCGCGGAAGGGCCGGTCAATTGCGCCTCCCGCGGTTTGCGCATTCGGCTTTCGGGGAAAACCGCGCACGCGTCGATGCCGGAATTCGGGATCTCGCCGGTCGCAGCCGTTGCTCGCCTGATGCCCGAATTGTCGGCGCTCGGCGGCGGCAGCCTCCCGAACGAAGATTTTGCGATGGTGACGATCACGCACGCGACGATCGGCGAGCCAGCGTTCGGCGTCGCGCCGGCACATGCTGAAATCTGGGCGACCCTGCGCACGCTGACGGACCGCGGAATGGACAGCTTGTGCACTCGCGCCGAGCACCTGGTGAAAGGCGTTGCCGGGGATCAACGCCTCGCAGTGACCACCTCCTACGAGGACATCTTTCGCCATTGCGAGAATGCGCCGGAAGCGGTCGCGCGATTGCGGAACGCGCTCGACGCCGAAGGGGTATCGCACGACGCCACGAACCTGCCGCAACGCGCGTCTGAGGATTTCGGGCGCTTTGGCGATGTGGCGCATTCGGCGATGTTTTTTCTCGGGGCCGGTGAGAACCATGCGAGCCTGCATAATCCGGATTACGACTTCCCCGACGACCTGATCCCGATCGGCGCGCGGGTTTTCATGCGCACGATGCGGTCGCTGCTTGATTAGGATGAAGGCGGCTTTCGAGAGGTGCTTGCGGCGGAAGGGTGGAGGTGCGACGAATGATCCTCTCGCAGGCGATACCACCGAATTGCCATATCGGAGCCAAGGCTTCTCTGCGACAAATATTGGGTCGATTGATGGCCAAAAAGAGACGGTTTGCGTATCAAAATGGCTAACGGCCCACTCTTACCCATCTTGGACATCGGACCTTAAGAGAGCTCCGACATGATCCGCGCGTCGGACGCGTCGCGTCTTGTCCGGCCGGATTAAAGCGCCCCGACCAGGGTTCGCCCGAGGTCGGGGCGTTTCTGTTAGGAATGAAGCTCGTTCGGACGGCTCGCAATGTTGAACCTGGAAACCGTGCCTCAACGGCTGCTTTTCCGCGCCGGCGGCGGATCCACGCCCGCTGCCCCGGCGCATTGCTGCCGCATTCTCTCGGATTGCTGCAGACAAAGCTCGCTCGCCCTGCCCTGAACGTAGCCTCGCGACACCCACTGATCGAGGGCCTGAGCACGGAAATCCGCTTCCGCCCTGGCATCCAATAGTTCGGCGATCGCAAGTTCGAGTGCCTTGTCGAGGTCTCCGTCGGCGGCCTTGCGATAGGCGTCTCCTAGGGCGCGATGGTCAGTCGTCATGGCTGAAGCACCCGGGTGTCTCGGCTTCTCAGACGCAACCCCAGGACGGCCTTGGACGACTGGCTGGGACAGGGTTTGTGGAACTTGCTCATCGCGCTCTCCGTAGAGAACATATCATGAACATTCAGGATGAGTTTGTCCACGAACCGAAGGTTGATCGGTCGGCAACTCTGAGGACGTAAGGAGCTACGCTTTGCTCGGGCCGATGGTGTCCGCCACGGTTGCGCCGCGCGAACCCATGGGGTTTCGGGGCCCTTCGGTCGTGTCCTGCATCGTCTGATGCTCCGACTCGGCGTTGATCTCGGCGCCCAACAAAATCACGATGGCGGACGCCCAGATCCAGGTCATGAAACCGATAACCGCCCCCAACGACCCGTAGGTCTCGTTGTAGTTCCCGAAATTCGCCACGTACCAGGAGAACAGGACGGACACGACACCCCACAATACGGCGGCAATCAGACCGCCGGGAGTGACCCACCGCCACTGGGCACGGTCGCGACTCGGACCGTATCGGTAGAGAACCGCCAAACCGCCGACCACGCACGCGAGAAGGACTGGCCAGCGGCCAAGCCGCACCAGCCATTCGGTGCTGCTCTCGAGCCCGAGATATTTGAGCAGGATGGGCAGGACGATGATCGCCGCAATGGCGAGAAGCACGAAAAGGAGCGCTCCGGCTGTGAAGGCCAGCGAGACGGCATTCAGTTTGATAAAGCCTCGCTTTTCTTCCTCGTCGTAGACGATATTCAGGGCGTCGAAGATAGCCTTCATGCCCGCGTTGGCGCTCCAGAGGGCAATGAGGAGACCGATGACGAAGCTGAAGCCCAGCGTCCCCTCCCCTTGGCTGGCGATCCGCTTCACCTGATCGCCGACGATCTCGATAGCTCCAGCCGGGAGAACACCAGAGAGCGCATTCAGATGCTCCTGGATCGTACTCGGATCCGCGAAGAGGCCATACATGGAGACGAGCGCGGCGATGGCGGGGAAAATACCCAGCAGCGCGTAATAGGTCACCCCGGCCGCGACAGCCAGGACTCTATCCTTGCCGATCTCCTGGTAAGTCCTCCACAGAACGTCTTTCCAGCCGCGGGCCGGGATCTTCTCGGGACTCTCGGCGTGCCGGCCCGTACCCTCTTCTCGCTTCGCGACGTTGGGGTCAACGTGCTCCTTGTCGGCAAATCCCGTCTTGTTGTCGGATTTGCGGGCGCGGCCTTGCGGCGGAGCGTTGTCGCGGGGGGCGAGAAACCTCAGGATCAGGAGCCCGGCAGCAGCGGCACCGATGGTGCTCATGAGGGAGGACGAGGAATTGGAGGATGACGGGGCGGTGTCTGTCGTCATTGGGCTGATGTCTTCCAGCTGCGTCGGGTTGTGGCGGTCAACAAATCCCGCCCTCGTAGAGTTCCTTGACTACGGGAACTCTGACGTTCCACCTTCGCCCCGCTGGCGCAGGCTTCCACTGACCTCCTTGAACAGAGCAGGAATGTGAAGATCGCGACGTTCAACATCAACAACATCAACCGGCGACTGCCGAACCTGCTGTCCTGGTTGCGAACCGCACGGCCCGACATCGTCTGTCTGCAGGAACTCAAAGCAGCCGACGAGCAATTTCCGCAGCACGCCATCGGACAAGCGGGTTACCACGCAGTGTGGCGCGGCCAGAAAACCTGGAACGGCGTCGCGATCCTGGCCAGGACCGAACCCATCGTGACACGCACGAGCCTGCCCGGTGCTCAAGACGACGAGCAAGCACGTTATCTCGAGGCCGCGGTCAATGGCGTGCTGGTCGCGTCGCTTTATCTGCCCAATGGCAATCCCCAGCCCGGGCCCAAATTCGACTACAAGCTGGCGTGGTTCGAGCGGTTGATCGGTCATGCCCAGGACCTGATGACGCTGGATGTCCCGTGGTCCTTGCCGGCGACTTCAACGTGGTGCCGACGGATTTCGACATTTATCCAAGCCGGTCCTGGGATAAGGACGCGCTTCTGCAACCGCAAAGCCGCGCAGCGTTCTGCCGGCTTGTCGACCAGGGCTGGACCGATGCCCTGCGGGCGCTCCACCCGGATGAACCGATGTATACCTTCTGGGACTACAAGCGGGATCGCTGGAATCGGAACGCCGGCTTGCGGATCGACCATCTGCTCGTCACCCCGGATCTGGCGCCCCGGATCGCCAAAGCGGGCGTCGATCGGTGGGTGCGCGCCGAAGAAGGAGCAAGCGATCACGCGCCAGCTTGGATCGAGCTCAGGTAAGGGGATCGAGCGCGCCCGTGAACCATCGTGTCGAAGCAGACATTTCGCAGCGCGATCCAAACGAAAATGCCCCGGAATGATCCGGGGCATTTCTTCTCTCATGTGCGATCAGACAACGAAGAAATCGTCTGCGGTAATCTTCAAGTGCTTGTCCACCTTCGCGAACTCAACAGCGGCCTCGCCGCCCCTGCCATCCGCGTCGTAGAGCAGGACACCCTTCCTGCTATCGTAGATGACGTGGTCGTTCGCGTCCTTCGCCTGGCTTCCGATCGTGAAGAAGCTGCTTTGGAGCCTTACAGGATGGCCTAGGCTGCCCGCGCCGCCGAGTTCGGCGAAGACGGCGTTGTCGAGATAGACCGAATCCTGTCGCACGTTGAAGTCCACGATCGTGTCGCTGTTCGTGGCGCGGTTAAGCTCCGTGTCGAACACAAACGCGTCCCGGCCGTCGCCACCCCTCAGGTGATCGCGACCGGCGCCACCAACGAGGAGGTCGTTACCGTCACCTCCATCAAGACGATCATTTCCATCGCCACCGAAGAGCCGGTCGTTGCCGTCCCCCCCATTGAGGCGATCATTGCCATCGCCACCGAAGAGATTATCCCTGCCGTCGTCGCCACTCAGGCGGTCATTGCCATTCCCTCCAGAGAGATTGTCCCTGCCGTCGCCGCCACTCAGGCGGTCATTACCATTGCCTCCGAAGAGGTTGTCATTGCCGTCGCCGCCATTCAGGCGGTCATTGCCACCGTTTCCGAAGACAGTGTCGTTACCGTCCTTGCTGTCGATTCTGTCGCTTTTGGATGAACCCTGGATGGTGTCACTCCGATTGGTGGCTCGACCGATGATCGAGTCCGGTCCATCACGGTCATCATTGAGAATGACGCCCAGTCCCGAGCCATCGGCCACGGTGGCGCCGGTGGGCGCCGACAGCAGCAGGTTGAAGGTCTCGTTATTCTCGAAAAACGTATCTTCCGTCGTCTGGACGGAGACAGTCTTGGTTGTCTCGCCTGCGGCGAAGTTCAACGTACCGTTGGCTGCGGTAAAGTCAGCCGCCGTAGCAGATCCTTCGGCCGTAGCATAGTTGACTGACACCGCACCGGTGGCCGCTGCAGAAAGCGAGACCGTGAATGTGGCCATTCCGCCTTCACTGACCACCGCATTCGAGACGGAGATCGCAGGCGTCACCGGTGGTGTAACATCATCATCAGTGATAGTGCCTACGCCCGTCGCGTCGCCGAGTGTCGCCCCCGAGGGAGCAGCGAGGACAACATTGAAGGTCTCGTCCACCTCGTCAATCGTGTCTTGGGTGGTCTGAACGGAGACAGTCTTGGAAGTCTCCCCAACGGCGAAGTTCAACGTGCCGTTGGCCGCCGTAAAGTCAGCCGCCGTAGCCGATCCGTTGGCCGTGGCGTAATTGACCGAGACCGCACTGGTGGCCGCTGCAGAAAGCGAAACCGTGAACGTGGCAACTCCGCCCTCGCCGATCGCTGCGTCGGATACGGAGACCGCCGGAGGGGGAGGAGCGACGTCGTTGTCGGTGATCACCACGTTGGCACTCTCCGAGAAATTATAACGGGTATCGGTGCTCACGCTGGTGAAAGTAACCGGAACCGTTTCGGGACCTTCCACGAGAGTGTCGTCAGTGGCGCCAAACGTGAACTGTTGTGCCACGTTCCAATTCGCTGGCGTAAACGTCAGAGACGCAGGGCTTCCAGTGAGGTCCGGCGAGGCAGCCAGCGTGACAGTTACGTTCGCAGTGGGTACGTCTGCGAGCCGGATGCCGACAGTGATCGGCGATGCGCCCTCGGTCAATCCGTCAGCGACATTCCCAGTGATCGGAACGACGATAAAACTACCCATTACTGGTTCCATGATGATTCTAATCCTGGTTACGTCGTCCAGTGCAGGACGACATCGAAGGTTTCATGATGTTCAACAGTCCTGTCGTGTCGTTTGGACAGTGAGGCTCTTCAACCAGCTACGAAGCTAAGAGTTCCTACAGCGTAGTTTGTCATGCCGGATGCAGCGTAGCTTTAGCAGCGCTATCGCACGCTATCGAAGCAGCGGCTTGAAACGTTGGGATCGACAAACTGGCTTGCGGGGTCGAAGGCAAAGGCGTGCTGACGGACGGTTGTTTCAAGCTGCCGGTGACACAAATGCCGCCTGGACATGCGACAACTCGCGCGGCTCTTGGACGTGGCTCTATCTGCCAGCCGTCGTCTCGATAATCATGTTAGCTTCGCCGCGCATCGCCACCTTTGTCGGCGGCCGGATACTCGGATTCATTGGGGCGAGCTGGTTCTGTGCGAGATGTTCTGCGAAAAAAATGGCCTGCGCTGCCGCAGGAGCGTGCGAGGTTCGCCAGCCCTCGCGGAGATCGCGTGGGCGAGGTATCTCCGGCGGCCAATGCAGCGGTGTCCTTGGACGGCCGCTCAGGAAATCTGCGAATGCTCGTGCTTCGCAAGCGTCCCGTTTAATAAAAGGCGTTATCGGAAATTCGCGGCTTCTAAGCTGTCGTGCCGGGTAAAACGGATTTGGTTGTCGCCCGGCCCGCAAAGCGCAAGACTGCATCGATACCAGGCGGCCAAAACGATCGCGGCGGCGCGGCGTTCCTCAGGAGTCCGCTCGTAGGGGAAAGCCTGCTCGACCTCGATTGTCGAAAGCAGTAACGTTTCTCCTGGCGCAAGATCAGCCAGTTTTTCTTGCAGCTCGGCCGCGGTCACGACGCATGATCCGTTACGGTGCACTGCGACGTCACAAAAGGAACGCCGTCGTTGTCTGGGGCGCGAATTGCTTTGCGTTCCCGGTTCATAAATCGCGCTCCCATGCCTTCTTCGGACAGTTCGTGATTAAGTTCTCCCGTTCGTGGGGACTTGTTTGGCGACGCCAAAAAGTTGAATCCCCTCACGTGAGTGGGGGCAGTCCAGGACCTAGGCGGGCGGGTCCCCGATCCGCCTCTCTTCATTGAATTTGAGTGTCGCGGCATAAACTTCCGCGAGGTTCTATCGCGGTGAAGGGCATCGAACCTTCGCGTTCAGCAGAGCTGCCGAGCAACCGGCTCGGCTATATGGCAACCGCAACAGTTCAAAATTCAAAAGTTTGGCTGGCAAAGACAAGTCGCCGGGCATCCTTCCTGCGACAAGGTGATCGTCCGGCGTGTGGGGGCAGTGTCGCGTTGCGTCGGACCCACCGCTTGCCTGAAGGTCTCCTCTGAAGTGAGGTCACAGGCGGGCGGCCTTTTTTATGTATTTTGACCGCGAGGGCTTTCTTCCTTTTGGCCCGTTGTTGTTTATGTAACGAACTGCGGAGGGGGGAAAAATCGCGCCCTCCGTTTTTATGTCGAGCGCCGTGCGCTTCATTTCCCGGCTATTCATCTTGCGCTGCCCGATCGTCTCCCGCAGGGCGTAAACGGTTTTTTCGGGTTGCCGCATCAAGCGGTTGAGCTAGGCCCGAGCGCGCCCTCGTGGCCGTTCGCCTTGCCGAGATTGGCGTGGAAGCTCCGGTCCAAGAGCATTCATGAGAGCGACAATTTCCATCAAACCTGCGTCTACCTCACGGTGCTCACGCCGTAGGGTGTCGCTTGTCCACCTTCTCCAGTCGAGGCGCTCGAGTGGACTTGGGTAGTCCCCATAATAATCATGCCACCCCGCGGACCCTCATACCAAACTGAAAACAACGGCGAATTGGCAGCAAGATCAGGCTGCAAACGGGTCGCGGCCAATTAACGTGCGGCGAATGCCGATCTTCGAGAGGCGCGCCGCCGGCGCTCCCGGATGCGAGGAGAAACGGACGACCCGCAGATATAGTGGCGCTCCAAGATCGCTAAGCACGATCGTGCAAAAGCGCAGGATGAATTCGGCTGCCGTATCGCGGGTAGGGTCGTTGAGATGGCTAAGATCACTGAGATTGAAATGGACTGGAGATCTTGGTCGTAGGGCTAATCTCGAACACCTCGCAAGGTGTCGTCTACTCGATGTCATCCCGATGTCATAGGCAGCCCCTAATTCCTTGCACCGAACCTTGATCCTCTTTTGGGTAGCGCAATGAACCAGCCAATCTCGCAGCATGTTCTTTTCAAAACGAGCCAGTTGGAGGAGGCTGACGGGCCGCCGCGCAACCCGAGTGACAATCCCACCATGGGTGAGATCATCGGCGCTCGCTTCTCCCGCCGCGGCTTCCTCCAAGGGACGCTAGCCGTCTCAGCCATCACGGCGATGGTCAGCCCAGCGGCGCTTGTCAGCGCCGACGCCGCGAGAGCTGGAACTGCTTCCGCCTTTCAATTCAAGGAAGTGGAAGCGGGTGTCGATGCCTATCATCATGTCGCGGAAGGCTACGATGCGGACGTGCTGCTGCGCTGGGGAGACCGGCTCTTTGCCGACGCGCCAGAATTCGACCCCTTGAAGCAGAGCGCAGCGGCGCAGGTAAAGCAGTTCGGCTACAACAACGACTATGTGGGTTTTATCCCGTTAGAGGGATCGTCCACTCGCGGTCTTCTCGTCGTCAATCACGAGTACACCAATCCTCACCTGATGTTCCCCGGTATCGTCACTGTTGCAGATGGAAAGGTGAAACAAGCGCCGCTGACCAGCGAGCAAGTCGACATTGAGATGGCCGCTCATGGCGGCTCAATCGTCGAGATCGAGAAAGTGAACGGCAAGTGGCGCATCGTGCTCGACGGTCGGTTCAACAGACGCATCACCGCGGATACCGGGATGGAGTTGACCGGGCCTGCAGCCGGCCATGCACGTCTGCAGACGAAGGCCGATCCGAGCGGGCGCAAGGTGTTGGGCACATTGAACAACTGCGCGGGCGGCGTGACGCCGTGGAATACTTACGTCATGGCCGAGGAGAACATCCATGGTTACTTCTCCGGCAAATTGCCGGAGAAACATCGGGAGAGCGCAAACTACAAGCGCTTTGGGATACCCGAAGGATCGTATGAATGGGCACGCTTCTACGACCGCTTCGACATCGGCAAAGAACCGAACGAACCAAACCGCTTTGGCTGGATCGTGGAGATCGACGCGTTGGATCCCACCGCAGTTCCCAAGAAGCGCACGGCGCTCGGTCGCACCAAGCATGAAGGCGCAGAATCCATCGTTGCAAAGGACGGCCGTGTGGTCTTTTATCTCGGGGACGACGAACGCTTCGACTATGTCTACAAGTTTGTCACCGCCGGCAAGTTCGACCCGACGAACCGCTCGGCCAACATGAATCTACTGGACGAGGGCACCCTCTACGTCGCTAAGTTCGCCGAGGATGGAAGCGTGTCCTGGCTTCCGGTGGTGTTCGGTGATGCACCGCTGAACGATGCCAATGGATTTGGCAGCCAGGCGGACGTGCTCATCGAAACGCGCCGCGCCGCGGATCTGCTCGGTGCGACCAAGATGGACCGCCCGGAGGACGTGCAGCCGAACGCCCGTAATGGCAAGGTTTATGTCCTGCTGACAAATAATACCAAGCGTAGTGATGAGCAGGTCGATGCCGCCAACCCGCGCGCGGGGAATGCCTTCGGTCACATTATCGAGATCGCAGAAGCCGGCGGCGACTTCGCGGCTACCACAGGCACGTGGGAGGTCCTGTTGAAATGCGGCGATCCGTCTATCGCCGCAGTGGGCGCCACCTTCTCTACCGAGACGACAAAGAACGGCTGGTTCGGCATGCCAGACAACTGCGCCATTGATTCAGCCGGCCGCCTCTGGGTTGCCACCGACGGGAACAACAATAAGGCAACCGGCCGCACAGACGGCCTTTGGGCAGTGGACACTGAAGGTGCTGCACGCTCGACGTCGAAGTTGTTCTATCGCGTCCCGGTCGGTGCCGAGCTTTGCGGCCCGCTTTTTACGCCCGATGACCAGACCGCCTTCGTCGCGGTCCAACACCCCGCCGATGGCGGCGAGGACTGGAAAGGCCATGGTCGCCCGTCATACTACGAAGACCTTTCCACCCGCTGGCCCGACTTTCGACCCGACATGCCAACGCGGCCCTCAGTTGTGGCGATAACGAAGACGGGCGGCGGAAAGATCGGTGCCTGAACGAGGTGAGGCACGCCCAGAGCGGCTCGCTCCTGCGCCTCGGAGAACAAAAAACTGACGGGACGGTTGGCTCCGAAGATTTGAGAGCCCTCCGGCTTCCGTTTGGGTCCAATCGACACTTTCGTCGGAAAGAACGTCGAGCACAAGAAATTGTGGTCGCGCGTGGCCGATACCCGCTCTGCGTGTCGCGGTCACAAAACTGCAACAGCACTGTCACGACGGCGAGACCCGCGTCTGATCACACTGGGGACGACGAAGCCGGAGAATGTCCCATGCGTCAGGCGGTCGAGGCGATTCGCGTTCGTACACTCTTCATTTCCGATTTGCATCTAGGCACCAAGGGCTGCCAAGCCGACCACATTCTTAATTTTCTCCGATCCTTCGACGCTGACACAATCTATCTTGTTGGCGACATCGTCGATGGCTGGCGTCTAAAATCCGGTTGGTATTGGCCCCAGGCCCACAACGACGTAATGCAAAAGCTCCTGCGAAAGGTCCGCAACGGCGCTCGTCTCGTTTACATCCCGGGCAATCACGACGAGTTTCTGCGCGACTACCTTGGGATCTCCCTCGGCGGAATTGAACTTGCCGACTACGCCCTTCATAAGGCCGCTGACGGGAGGACCTACCTGGTAACCCACGGTGACCAGTTCGACCTCGTGGTCAGGCACGCACGATGGCTGGCGTTGCTTGGCGACGGTGCTTATACGGCCGCACTTTTCCTCAACACCTATCTCAACGTTGCTCGGCGCAAACTGGGATTCACGTACTGGTCGCTCTCTTCCTGGGCAAAGGCCCGCGTGAAGAACGCGGTCAACTACATCGGACGCTTTGAGGAACTGCTTGCCGCGGAGGCTAAGCGACATGGCGCTCATGGCGTCATCTGCGGGCACATTCATCATCCCGTCATGCGCGACCTCGACGGCATCGCTTATGTTAACACCGGTGACTGGGTGGAGTCCTGCACAGGGATCGTGGAGCACTATGACGGGGTTCTTGAACTGGTGCGGTGGACCGAGCCCGGAGCGGGCCTGCCTTCAGAAACCAAGGTCCTGGCCGACCTCGTTGCACGGGAAGCCGCGTGATGCGAGTGCTCATCGCAAGCGACGCCTGGCGGCCGCAGATCAATGGCGTTGTTCGCTCCCTGGAGCACATGGCCGAACTTGCGCCGGGGTTCGGTGCGGAAGTAACTTTCCTGACGCCTGAGCGGTTTTGCTCAATTGCGCTGCCCACCTACCCTGAGATCCGCCTGGCTATGCCGGCGCCGGGTCAGATCAGGCGCTTGCTCGAAGCGACCAAGCCGACGCATATCCATATCGCGACCGAGGGGCCACTCGGCTTGGCGACCCGGCGGGCCTGCCTCAGGGATGAGCGTGCCTTTACAACCAGCTACCATACGCGCTTTCCTGAATATCTCTCGGCCCGGTGCCTGGTTCCCAAATCTCTCGCTTACAGGGCTCTCCGGGCGTTTCATAATGGCGGCCGCGGGGTGATGGTGAGCACGACATCCCTGGAGGCTGAACTTGCCGCGCGCGGCTTTCGAAACCTTCTCCGCTGGACACGCGGGGTCGACACGGCGTTGTTCCGCCCCCGTCGTGAGCGGATCATCGACGCCCCGGGGCCGCTCTTTCTCTATGTGGGTCGTCTGGCCGTGGAGAAGAACGTCGAAGCTTTCCTGTCGCTGCATCTTCCCGGTACCAAGATTGTTGTGGGCGACGGTCCTGCTAGGACAACTCTCGAAAGGAAATACCCGGATGCGCGTTTCCTCGGGACGCAAACCGGCGAGGCGCTTGCGTGCATCTATGCCAGCGCGGATGTGTTTGTTTTTCCGAGCCTGACCGATACTTTCGGCATTGTGTTGCTCGAAGCATTGGCCTCGGGTCTACCGATCGCCGCATTTCCTGTGAGTGGGCCGGCCGATGTGATTGGGGGATCCGGTTGCGGGGTCCTGTTCAGTGATCTGCGCGAAGCCGCCTTGGCCGCACTCCGGATTCCCCGTGCCAACTGCCGCGCCCATGGCGAGACATTCACCTGGAGCGAGAGCGCGCGGCAGTTCTTTGGCAATATCGCAACAGCGAGTACGCCACGCTGCACCGGGTGAGCGGAGGACTGGATCACCGCTCAGTTCCTCAAGCCCTGCAGCGCCACGAGCGAGGATTGCCTGCGGAAAGATCTAACCTTAGCCGCGGGAAAGCTTAATACCGGACGCGGAATGAGGGATTTGCCGAATTATGCCTCTGGTTGGGGCTTTCAAGGGATGCGAGGGTGTTTGCAAGCCGGTGGCCTTTGCTGCCCCGGACGGCCTGCCACCGTTCAAGCTGCTCGACAAGGATAAGAAGTCGAGCGTGGACTTGCGAACGTATTGCTTCGCCGTCCCGTATGCCATCTGCGATCCATGGAATATCAGGCTCCAACAACAGGGTCTGGTCGTACCAGCGTTGATGCGCGAGAGCCGCTCGATGAAGGCTGGAGTCGCCAAACAGCACGTCACTATAGACAGCTGTCATCAACGGTGTGGTATCCGCAATGAGTACGGCCGGCGATTCCCCTCGAATGCCTTCCAGTTCATGTGAAAGACGGATTGCGCGTCGTGCTTGTTCCTTGCCGATGGCAAGTTGTTCGTGTTGGCGAGGAGTGCGGTGGTGCAATACACACCACTCACGCAACACTTCTGGAACCACGGCCACCACGTATCCAACGCCGCAGAGGTGGCCCGCAAGGTTATCCGCCAGTGTCGTCTTGCCGGTGCTTTCGGCTCCAACGAGGGCGACCCGAAAGACATCGTGCTTCCTTTGATGTCGCTTTGTCATCTATGGGCGCTCCGCCAAGATAAGAATACCATCCCACTTGAATCGCTGCAAATCTGCTGCCTTGCGGTGACCGGCCTCGGATGCTAGGCATCTCACTTGTCCAGGGGAGCTCCGTGACGTCGGGGCTGAGATGGTGGCGCGAAAGTCATCGGACCCTCAAGCTGATCTGGGTAATGCCAGCGGAGCGAGATGAGCATGTTTTCCGGTACACAAATTTCTCCCTATCCGATCACCGACGATTTTGTCGACGTCATCTTGGGCGCCATCAGCGCGCTTGACGCCTACAAGGCAACGTTCCGTATTGAAACTGACGATATGTTGACCCTGCTTGTCGGCCCCCCCGGTCAGCTTTTTCCCGCGATGCGCGATGTTTGATCGATCAAAGAATTTCTGCACGAGATTGCGTGGCGACGCGGGACGAGTTTTCGCGAATCTGAGCGAAGCATTTTGCGGTTTGGCGCGCCGGAAGCTCACGTGGCGCTTGATTTCGAGCGTGATCTCGCCGGTGACACGCGCGATGTCGATCGTGTCGTTCATGATGGAGCCAATACAGCAACGGAATGCCGGAAATCGACTGGTCTTCAGAGAGGCCACCACCTAAGCCTAAGCCTAAGCCTGCAGGAAATACCGGAGTGTAGATGAACGGGAAACGAACAGCAGTGGTCATCGTCGCAGCGGGCCGTGGGGAGCGCGCCGGCCAAGGTGCGGAAGGGCCCAAGCAATATCGGCTGATCGGCGGACGCCCGGTGATTGAGCGCACCCTACAGGCATTCGCAAAGCATCCAGCGGTCGGATTGATCGCCGTTGCGATTCATCCCGACGATGAGGAGATCTTTCGCGCGGCCGTCGGCAGTTGTCTTCGCGATCAGCTGATCGTGGTGCATGGTGGCCAAACGCGGCAGGAATCGACGCGCCTCGCCTTGCTCACCTTATGTGAGGAACTGCCGGAATGCGTGCTGGTCCACGACGCCGTGCGTCCGTTCGCGGATCATGCCCTCATCTCGCGCGTGGTGGATGCCGTCGGCAAGACACATGGCGCGTTGCCCGCACTGCCTGTTTCGGACACCCTGAAGCGCGTCGACAGCGCTGGCATGATCGATCGGACCATTCCGCGCGACCGTCTTCACAAGGCGCAAACGCCGCAAGGCTTTCCATACCGCCTGCTTCTGGACGCGCATCAAAGAGCAGCGGCACTTGGACGGGGCGACTTCACCGACGACGCAGCGCTCGCCGAATGGGCTGGCATACCGGTAAAGATTGTTACTGGTTCCTCGGCCAACATAAAGCTTACCTGGGCGGGAGATATTGAAATGGCCGAGCGGCATCTCTCCTTCGGCAAGAACGCCTATCCAGATGTCCGCATCGGCAATGGCTATGATGTGCATGCTTTTGCCCCCGGCGATCAGGTGGTGCTCTGCGGCACCGCCATTCCTCACGGCAGAAAGCTGTTGGGGCATTCCGATGCCGATGTCGGATTGCACGCGCTGACAGATGCGCTTCTCGCCACTTGCGCTGCCGGCGATATCGGAGTGCACTTCCCACCCTCGGACGAGCGGTGGCAGGGCGCTGCATCAAGTATCTTTGTCAAGCATGCGGCGGAGATGGTGCGTGCCCGCGGCGGCCGGATTTCCAATGTCGATGTCACGCTCATATGCGAGGAACCGATGATTGGGCCACACCGCGACCAAATGGCGGGTGCAATGGCCAAGATGCTGGGAATCGCCCAGGACCGCGTCTCGGTAAAGGCCACAACCAATGAGCGGCTTGGTTTCGTCGGCCGCCGCGAAGGCATTGCCGCAATCGCCACGGCAAGCGTGATTTTTCCTGGAGAAGTCCCTGAATGAGCCAGTTTGAAGATCTGGCGATGGAGGCCACAACGGTCGGGAACCAATCCAGACCCACCCGCCTTGCAGCGTCCGGTCTGTCGCCTTCAAGCCTCGTCGGGCCGCACCCAAATCTCGCGGAAAGTGTTTACTAGCGGGGCCCAAGGTCCACCACCGCATCGTCACGACCGGCCTTCCCGCGGAAGGACCTGCCATAAAGATGCGAAGAATTGGATAAAGGAGGCGAGTATAACCTGAGCTGATCACGCCGCCGTCGCTCGCCGACCCTCCCGAAAAATTAAGCCCGTGCGGCGCGCGCGGTAGCGCCGAGCGCCGCAAAGACCGTGCGGACAATGCCGGCCGTGTCCAAACCGGCGTCGGCATACATCTTTTCCGGCTTGGCTTGGTCGGTGAAGGAATCCGGCAGAACCAGCGGACGGAGTTTCAGGCCGTTCTCCAGCAGCCCTTCATGGGCGAGGAAATGCAGGACGTGGGAACCGAAGCCGCCTATTGACCCCTCTTCCACGGTGACCAGCACTTCATGCTCGCGCGCGAGCCGGCGCACGAGATCGCGGTCCAGCGGCTTGGCGAAGCGGGCGTCGGCCACCGTGGTGGACAAGCCGGCGGCGTCAAGCTCCTCCGCCGCAGCGAGACAATCCTGCAAACGGGTTCCGAGCGAGAGCAGAGCCACCTTGCTCCCTTCTTTGACGATCCGGCCCTTGCCGATCTCCAGCCGCACGCCACGCTCCGGCATCTCCACGCCGACACCGTTTCCGCGCGGATAACGGAAGGCGATCGGGCCGGCGTCATGTTCGGCGGCGGTGCGCACCATATGGCGCAGTTCCGCCTCGTCGGCGGCCGCCATGACGGTGAAGTTCGGCAGCGAAGCGAGATAGGCCACGTCGAAGGCCCCGCAATGCGTCGGCCCGTCGGCACCGACGAAGCCGGCGCGATCGATTGGGAAGCGGACAGGCAGGTTCTGGATCGCCACGTCATGCACGACCTGGTCGTAGGCGCGCTGCAGGAAGGTCGAATAGATCGCCACAAAGGGCTTGTAACCCTCGGTCGCCAGGCCGGCGGCGAAGGTCACCGCGTGCTGCTCGGCGATGCCGACATCGAAGGTGCGCTCCGGAAACACCTCGCCAAACAGGTCGAGGCCGGTGCCGGACGGCATCGCCGCCGTGATCGCCAATATCCTGTCGTCCAGCCTGGCTTCTTGAATCAGGCCGTCGGCGAAGACCTTCGTGTAGCTCGGCGCGTTGGCCGGCGGCTTGGCCTGCGCGCCGGTGATGACGTCGAACTTGTTGACGCCGTGATACTTGTCGTCGGCCGCTTCGGCCGGCCCATAGCCCTTGCCCTTCCTGGTCACGACATGGACCAGCACCGGCCCATCCACCGTGTCGCGGACATTTCTCAGGACGGGCAGCAGATGTTCGAGATTATGGCCGTCGATCGGCCCGACATAGTAGAAACCGAGCTCCTCGAAGAGCGTGCCGCCGGTCCACCAGCCGCGCGCGTATTCCTCAGACCGCTTGGCCTTTTCCTGCCAGTTCTTCGGCAGTTTTCGCGCCAACTGCTTCGCCGTCTCGCGCAGCAAGTGGTAGGTCTTTCCCGAGACCAGCCGCGCCAGATAGGCGCTCATCGCACCGGTGGGCGGGGCGATCGACATGTCGTTGTCGTTGAGGATCACGATCAGCCGCGCGTCGAGCGCGCCGGCATTGTTCATGGCCTCATAGGCCATGCCGGCCGACATGGCGCCGTCGCCGATCACCGCGATGGCGTTGTTCTTCCGGCCTTCCAGCGAACTCGCCACCGCCATGCCAAGCGCAGCCGAGATCGAGGTGGAGGAATGCGCAGCGCCGAACGGGTCGTATTCGCTCTCGGCGCGCTTGGTGAAGCCGGACAGCCCGCCCTCCTGGCGCAGCGTGCGTATGCGGTCGCGGCGGCCGGTCAGGATCTTGTGCGGATAGGCCTGGTGGCCGACGTCCCAGACCAGACGATCGTCAGGCGTGTTGAAGACGTAGTGCAGCGCGACAGTCAGCTCGACGACGCCGAGCCCGGCGCCAAGATGGCCGCCGGTGTGGGAGACGGCGTCGATCAGCTCAGCGCGCAGCTCATCCGCCAGCTGCGGTAGGTCGCCTTCAGGCATCAGCCGCAAATCGGCCGGCGTGCGGACGTTGTCGAGAAGCGGTGTTTCGGACAATGTCGGTACGAGCGTCCTGGTCGCATAGTGAAGATACCCCGACATAGGGCTTCAGCCGGTAGATGTAAACGTTGCCCATCGCCGCGGAGATGCACATCGCGCACCGGATGAGCTCCCTTTCATGATTAGCCTACTGCTCTCAACTCTAACCCAGCATTGGTCGACGGCCGCGCTCCTCAACGTCGTTTGTGACGATGGTGCGGCCCACCAGCACATGGCCGGCCTCTTCGATGCGCCTGGAAAACGTTTCGCCGGGCCGGTCGTCCTCCAGGCTGCGGGTGTCGGACACGCTCAGCACCGAGATCTTCACCGGGATGAACGGCCAGCTCTCATCGATCCTGCTCATCGCGCTTCCGCCTCCCATCCAATGCTGCGCGTAGCAGTGACGAACCAGCCGGGGTGCCGGCTGCGGATCGCGGCCGCCGCGCGCTCGGCCAAGTTGCCTGTTTCGAAGAGCCCGAAGCACGTCGCCCCGGAACCGGACATTCTGGCAAGGCCCGCGCCTTCCTTGGCAAGGTCTTTCAGCGCCGCGCCAATCGCCGGCTCGATGGCTTGTGCTGCGGGCTCGAGATCGTTGCGCGTGATATCGAGCCATGCGCGCAAGCTGTGGAAATCGATGGCGCGGGGGAGCGGCGGCAGCGGCGGGTTGTCCCGCCGGGCAAGCGCGCCGAACACCTGGCTCGTGGATACCGCCACGCCAGGATTGACCAAGGCCAGTCCGAGAGAGGGAAAATCGGGGACCGGGGCCAAGGCTTCGCCGATGCCGCGCGCGATGAGCGGCCGCGCAGCCAGGCACATCGGCAGGTCGGCGCCGAGCTGCAGTCCTAAACGCGCAAGGTCCGCCTCGCCGATGTCGAGCTTCCAGAGCCGCGCAAGCCCGCGCAGCGCCGCCGCCGCGTCGCTGGATCCGCCGCCGACGCCGGATGCCACCGGCAGGTTCTTTTTCAGCACGATCGAAACAGGCCCGCTTGCTCCGCCACAATCCCGGCGCAGAATTTCCCGGGCGCGCAGTACAAGGTTGGTATCGTCGGTTGGGACGTTGCCGGCGAACGGCCCGTCGACGGCAAGGCTGTCTTCATCGGCTGACGCCAAGGTCAGCCGGTCGCCGAAGCGGGTAAACACCGCCAGCGTCTCGATCAGGTGATAGCCGTCGGGGCGCCTGCCGGTGACGTGCAAGGCGAGGTTGATCTTCGCCGGAGCCTGGAAGGTAAAGGCTCCTGCCGCCTCGGCGACGCGCTCGAGCAAGGGCCGGTCAGTCCTTCGCCAGCCGGTATTCGCCGGTCGCGGTATCCTTCACCAGGGTGCCGGAACTGCGCATGCGCGCTTCCTTCCCGGCGCGGCGCATGCGCGCCGTCACCCGCCCGGCCTCGCGCAGGAACGAGCGGTAGCCGTAATATCCGATCGCGACGACGATTGCGGCGAGGATCAGCTGGATCATCGGTTCAGCGCCTCCCGCGCCGGGTTCTTTGCCGGTGCGCCGTCCGGCTCCCGCACTGCCGCTTTCTACAGCCCAAGCCGGGCAGATGAAAGCCCCCGCCGCCTGCTGGGAGACGACCTCCGTGCGAGGATCCGCTTCGTCTCGCTGGGCGAGGAGCAGGAGGGAATCTCCGTCGAAGCACCCTCAGCTGGGACGGTGCGCGGAGACGCCCTCCCACCCGGACCGAATACCTCTACTGTCCGCCCAATGATGTGAGCAGCCTGATGGAGGCAGAAGATAGCTTCTTTCTCCCCGTGTGGTCAGACGGCAGTGCCCGCGCGCTCGTCACGCCAGCCGGAAGCACGATCCAGAACCAGCGATTCCTGGACCTTGGGATGATCACTCGAGGTTGGCATCCGGCAGCGGCAGGCCATGCGGATCGAAGACGCGGGTTTCGGCACCGAAGTGCTTGAGGAGCCGCTCCGCCTCGAGGGTGAGAAAGCGGCTGTAGGAACGCTGCCGGAGCGAACCGTAAAGCAGCAGAATGCGCGGTGGATGGGGGGACCGCCGCGCCTCCAGCGTATTTGGGTCAGGCAGTTGGAGGAGCGAGGAATCAATGTTGGGGAGATCAGTCACGAGCTGCGACTCTCTGTCTGGGTGTGCGACAGCCATTGCATCAGGGCCATAGCGGTGAGCGCGCCTGCCGTCTGCGCGACGAGGAAAGGCAGCACATGGGCAGGCGCGATTCCCGCGAAGGTGTTTGTCAGGGCCCGCGCTATCGTCACGGCCGGATTGGCGAAAGATGTCGAGGCGGTAAACCAATAGGCTGCCGTAATGTAGAGTCCGACCGCATAGGGAATGGCCTCGATACGGAACCGCACAACCGCCAGGATCGTCACGAGTAGCCCAAAGGTCGCGACGAACTCAGCAAACCACTGCGCCGGTCCAGTCCGGGCGGTCGTGCCGAACTGAAGCAGCGGTAGGTCGAACATCCCATGCGCCGCGAAAATGCCGAGACAGCCACCGAAGATCTGGGCAAACGCATAGGAGCCCACTTCACGCCAAGGGAGGGCGCCGGTGATTCCCATGACGAGCGATACGGCGGGATTGAAATGGGCACCTGAGATCGGCCCTAGGGCCAAGATCAGGACGACGAGGATGGCGCCAGTCGGGATGGTGTTGCCAAGGAGCGCCAAAGCCGTGTTCCCTCCCGCGAGCTTGTCGGCCATGATCCCGGAACCCACGACGGTTGCGACGAGAAGTCCGGTCCCGAGCGCCTCCGCGGCCAGGCGCCTTGAAAGCGAAAAGGTGTCGGTCATGCGCTGACGACTCGCCGTCCCTGTTCGTCGATCACGCGCTCGCCATTTCCGACGGGCGGCAGAGGCGCACGCCCTTTGGCGTCACCACGATGGGCCGATTGATGAGAATCGGATGAGCCACCACGGCCTCGAGCAACGCGTCGTCGCTGAACGTCGGATCACCGAGCCCCAATTCCGCGTAAAGCGTGCCCTTCTCGCGGATGATGTCGCGAACCGACACGCCCATGCGTTCGATCAATTGGCGCAGTAGCAGCCGTGTCGGCGTTGTCTTGAGATACTCGATGATGTGTGGCTCGACTCCGGCGTTGCGCATCAAGCCAATGGTGTTGCGCGACGTGCCGCAATCCGGATTGTGGTAGACGATCACGTCCATGTTCACGCCACACCTTGCCGAGGTGACGGGGAGCCTTCGCTCTGTCCGATCTCTCGCAGCTGCGATTGCAACGAGACCTCGTCTAGTGACTTGACGGGGAGTGCAGTGAAGGCGGCAATCCTGTTCCGAAGATAGCGAAGGGCCGTGACAAACGCCCGCTCCTTCTCGATTTCGGTGCCTTCAACGGCAGCGGGATCCTCGATGCCCCAGTGCGCCGTCATCGGTTGGCCAGGCCAGAACGGGCAGGTCTCGCCCGCGGCGTTGTCACAGACCGTGACGACAAAATCCATTACGGGAGCGCCGGACTCGGCGAATTCGCTCCAGCTCTTCGAGCGCATTCCCTCGGCCGGGAACTCGGCTTCCCGCAGCACCTTGAGAGCGAGCGGATGCACCGAACCCTTGGGATGGCTTCCGGCCGAGAATCCCCTGAAGCGCCCCTCTCCCAGCTTGTTGAGAACGGCTTCGCCCATAATTGAACGGGCTGAGTTTCCGGTGCAGAGGAACAAGACGTTGAAAACGTGGTCAGACATGCGCCTTCTCCTCGGAGGGCGTGCAGCACGGGGTGAGATCGGCAATCAAGGGCGCGCAAACCTCGGGCGCGCCGCCGCAGCAATCCTTGAGCAGGAAGCCCGCGATGATCCGCATCTGATCGAGGTTGGCGCGGTAAATGATCGAGCGACTGTGACGCACCGGTTTGATCAGCCCGGCTCGGGTCAGGATGCCGAGATGGCTCGACATGGTGTTGTGGGGCACCGCGAGTTGCCGCGCGATTTCCCCGGCGGGCAACCCGGCCGGTTCGTGCCGGACAAGCATGCGAAAGGCCTCAAGGCGGGTATCTTGGGCCAAGGCGGCGAAGGCGAGGATCGCGTTTTCATTCTCCATCTGTCTAGAATAGTGGAGATATGGAATTGATGCAAATCTCCTCGGCTCGGGATTTGCTTCGCTTGCGCTGCGTCCGCCCGGAGTTGTCCCGCCGCGTGAATCCTGCACGATTGAGAGTTTTGCTAATTCCTGTGCCCTTAATTTCAGCATGCTCATCCACTCCTGCTCAAATTCGTTCGTGAGCAAAACAGGCATGCGTCCTGTTCCTATCCTTCATGTCCTCGCGCGAGCCGAACGCATCGTATAAGTATGCTGAAGTCGGCACCCTCGATGATCGCAAAGGTTTCAGTGAGGTCGATATTGCCGTCGCTGGCTAAGGCAATCTCAGTCCGAGCCAAATCTTCCGCGCGGCGTGCGCAGGCCGGCGGTCTCGCCGCCGTCGATGACGATCACTGCTCCGTTGATTTACGACGCAGCCGGCGACAGCAGCCACGCGACCGTCTGTGCCACTTCCTCGGGCGCGTAACGTCGAACTGGTGGTAGCTATGTGGTTGCTAGCGGCTAAATGCTCCGCTTAGCTGACCGTGCTAAGTCATTGATCGAGATGGTGAGCGCGGATGGGATCGAACCATCGGCCCGCTGATTAGAAGGCAGTCGCGAAGGTTCAGGACAATTGTAGCCACCCAAAACGCTCGGCGCGCTTCCCATGTGCTTCCCAATCGCACTTTCTGGGAAGCAAACTGGCCATCCAAACCACCTAAGTGCTTGATCCGAGATGGTGAGCGCGGATGGGATCGAACCATCGACCCGCTGATTAAAAGTCAGCTGCTCTACCACTGAGCTACGCGCCCATCTCGGCCTCGTGGCGGCGGGAACTCCGCCGACATATGGGACCAAGCTGTTGGTACATCACGATCTTCTGGCGAAGACACGATGCAATTAGCCTGCTTGCCCGGGGGACGCCCCCTGGAAGTGAGCCCGAAATAGGGGCTATCGACTGGCGGGTCAATCAAAAAGGCCTAGTATGGGCGCCGAAATCGAGTTCGGCCGAAAGTGCGTCCGCGAGGCGCTTCCCGGCACCACCTTGGGTAGTGATGATGACCGATCTGCGTCTGCCTTATCTTGCCGCGTTCGAGCGGAAGATCCGCTGGCTTGCGAGCTGGACGATCCACAACGCCAATCACGTTCGGGCCAACAGCGACGGGATGAAGGTCGGAGGGCATCAGGCGTCCTCGGCCTCCCTTTCCACCATCATGACGGCCTTGTATCTGGCCGTTTTGAAGCCCGAGGACAGGGTCGCGGTGAAGCCCCATGCGAGCCCTATCTTCCACGCCATCCAATATCTGCTCGGCCACCAGACGCGGGAGAAGCTCGAGAATTTCCGCGGCTACAAGGGCGCGCAATCCTATCCCTCGCGCACCAAGGACGTCGACGATGTGGATTTCTCCACCGGTTCGGTCGGCCTCGGCGTGGCGCAGACGCTGTTTGCCAGCCTGGTGCAGGATTATGTGAAGGCGCATGACTGGGCCAAGGACCTGCCCGAGGGCCGCATGATCGCGCTGCTCGGCGATGCGGAAATGGACGAAGGCAATATCTTCGAGGCCCTGCTGGAGGGCTGGAAACAGGGCCTGCGCAACACCTGGTGGATCATCGACTACAACCGCCAGAGCCTCGATGCGGTGGTGCGCGAGGGATTGTTCGACCGGTTCGAATCGATCTTCCGTTCGTTCGGCTGGGACGTGGTGGTGCTGAAGCACGGCGTGCTGATGCAGGAAGCCTTCGCGGAACCCGGCGGGGAGCGGCTTCGGCAGTGGATCGACACCTGCCCGAACCAGCTCTATTCCGCCCTCACCTTCCAGGGTGGTGCCGCGTGGCGCAAGCGTCTGCTCGACGATCTCGGTGACCAGGGCCCGGTGACGCGACTGATCGAAAAGCGCTCCGACGAAGAGCTTGCCCGCCTCATGTCCAATCTCGGCGGCCATGATCTGCCGAGCCTTCTGGAGGCCTTCGAATCTATCGACCATGATCGCCCGACGGTGTTCATCGCCTATACGATCAAGGGCTTCGGCCTGCCGCTTGCCGGCCACAAGGACAATCACGCAGGGTTGCTGACGCCGACCCAGATGGAGGGCTACCGGGCCTCCGCGAAGGTCCGTGCGGGACACGAATGGGACCGGTTCGAAGGTCTCGATCTGCCGGAAGCGGAACTCGAGCGCTTTCTCGGCGCCGTGCCGTTCAATGCGCGCGGGACGCGTCGCTATGAGGCGTCGAAAGTTGCCGTGCCGGCAAAGCTGGCGACGCCGGATCAACCGGTCATGTCGACCCAGCAGGGCTTCGGGCTGATCCTCAACGAACTCGCCAAATCCAGCGAAGCGCTCGCCGATCGCATCGTCACCACGGCGCCCGACGTCACGGTGTCGACCAATCTCGGCGCGTGGGTCAACCAGCGCGGGCTCTTCGCCCGCGAGGAGATGAAGGATTTGTTCAAGTCCGAGCGCATTCCCTCGACCTTCAAGTGGGATTTCGGTCCGACGGGCCAGCACATGGAACTCGGCATCGCCGAGATGAACCTGTTCATCCTGCTCTCGGCGCTCGGCCTTTCGCATTCGCTCTTCGGCGAGCGCCTGCTCCCCATCGGCACGCTCTACGACCCGTTCATCTCGCGCGGGCTCGATGCGCTGAATTATGCCTGTTACCAGGATGCGCGCTTCATGGTCGTCGGCACTCCTTCGGGCGCTACGCTGGCGCCGGAGGGAGGCGCGCACCAATCGATCGGAACGCCGCTGATCGGCCTCGCACAGGATGGCCTCGCCTCCTTCGAGCCGGCTTTCGTCGACGAGTTGTCGGTCATCATGCGTTGGGCTTTCGACTACATGCAGCGCGACGGCGAAGGCGAGCCTAACGAGCGGACGTGGCTTCGCGACGAGACCGGCGGCTCGGTTTATCTTCGCCTTTCCACGCGCGCGCTCGATCAGCCGAAGCGGCAGATGAGCCCGGCTTTGGCATCCGACATCGTCGACGGCGCCTATTGGCTCCGCGAGCCAGGTCCGAACGCCCAGGTGGTCGTCGCTTTCACCGGAGCGGTCGCCCCCGAGGCCATCGAGGCGGTGGGGCTGATGGGCGAGGATCGCCGCGATATCGGGCTGCTTGCCATCACGTCCGCCGACCGGCTCAACGCAGGCTGGACGGCGGCGCAGCGGGCGCGGGAGCGCGGCTTGGTCCATGCGCGCAGCCATGTGGAGCGGCTCCTCGGCGCGATCCCCTCGCATTGCGGGCTCGTCACCGTCATCGACGGGCATCCGGCAACGCTCGCCTGGCTCGGCGCGGTGACGGGGCATCGCACCCGTTCCCTCGGCGTCGAACATTTCGGCCAGACCGGAACGGTGCAGGATCTCTACCGCCATTTCGGCATCGATGCGCAAGGCATCGTGGCGGCGGCGGAAATGATCGCCCCCGGCAGACCCATACGGCACCTGAAGGCGCTGGGTTGACATTAAAAGCCGCTGCCGCGATCACGCCGCCATGATTTCAGACGAGACTCAGGCTCCGTGGCGTCGTTTTGCGCTGAACTTTGCGATCGCCGCGGCTGCGCTCACACTGATGCTCTTTGGTTTCAACGTGGCGCTCGACCCGTTTGGAATCCGGGCATCGCCGACGCATGCGCCAACGCCCCTGATGGATGTCAACCAGCGCTTCATGTATCCGCAGGTCGTTCGGAGCGGGCAATTCGATTCCGGGGTTTTCGGCACTTCGACAATCAGACTGCTGGACCCGAAGCGCCTCGATCGCGCCTTCGGCAGCAAGTTCGCCAATTTCGGCATGAACGCCGCGACACCCTGGGAGCAATTGCAGCTCGCAACCCTCTTCATACGGCAGGAGCCTGCGCCCAAGGTTCTCATCTTCGGGCTCGACGAAACGTGGTGCGAAGCGGATGCCGACCGCAAGAAGCTCACCTTCCGGACATTCCCGCCGTGGCTTTACGACGATGAACCGTGGAAGGGATATCCGGAACTCCTGAACCTCACCACCCTCGAAATCGCCGGTCGCGTCGCCCTCCATCGGCTTGGGTTGATGCGCGAGCGTCTTCCGCCCAACGGCTACGAAATTTTCGTTCCCGATGAGGCTCTCTACGACCTGTCCCGCGCGCGAGAGAATATCCGCACCATGGCGCGGGCGCGCAGCGAAACCTGGTCCGGCCCGGCACGAACGGCGCGGGCCGCGGCAGCTCCGTTCCCGGCGCTGGACTGGCTGGACGAAGCGCTGACGAAGATGCGTCCGACAGCGCCGGTCCTGCTGGCCTTCATGCCCGTCCACGCCTCCCTGCTTCCGCCGCCGGGCTCGGAAGGCGATCGACGCGAGATGGCGTGCAAGGCGCGGGCGGCGGAACTGGGACGAAAGCATAACGCCGCCGTTCTCGATTTTCGCTTCCGCTCACCTGTGACGGTTGACGATGCCAATTACTGGGACGGACTGCATTACCGCATCGGGATCGCCGCACGGATCGCCGATGGACTGAATGCTGCTTTCAAGACCGGTCACGACGACCCGGCGGGCTTCTACCGGGTGCTTAATCCTCGCCGGCAATAACCGAATTGTCGATGTGCTCGGCAATTCCGTCGCGCTCGCCCTTGGCCCAACCCTCTTTCACCTCCGCGATGTGATCGTCGAGGCGACCGTCGGCGATTGCTTTTCGCAGGCCCGCCATGAGTTCCTGATAATAGGCGAGATTGTTCCAGGTCAGGAGCATCATGCCGAGGATCTCGTTGGAGCGAACGAGGTGGTGAAGATAGGCGCGCGAATAGCCGTTCGACGCAGCGCATTTCGAATCCGCGTCCAGCGGCCGCGTATCTTCCGCGTGTTTCGCATTGCGCATGTTCAGGCGGCCATAACGGGTGAACACCTGACCGTGCCGGCCTGCGCGGGTCGGCATCACGCAATCGAACATGTCGATTCCGCGGCGCACCGCTTCGACGATATCGTCGGGCGTGCCGACGCCCATGAGGTAGCGCGGTTTCGTCTTTGGCAGGTGCGGTTCGACCGTTTCGATCATGCGGAGCATGACATCCTGCGGTTCACCGACCGCCAGCCCGCCGATCGCGTAGCCCTTCAGGTCGAGTGCCGCGAGCGCCGTTGCGCTCTCGATCCGAAGCGCCTCGACGGCGCCGCCCTGCACGATGCCGAACATCGCCTTGCCGGGCTGGTCGCCGAACGCGATCCTGCAGCGTTCCGCCCAGCGCAAGGACAAGCGCATGGCCTTCTCGGCCACTTCATCCGTACATGGCAGCTTCACGCATTCGTCGAGCTGCATCTGGATGTCCGAACCCAACAGGCCCTGGATCTCGATCGAGCGTTCCGGCGTCATTACGTGGGTCGAACCGTCGATATGCGACTGAAAGGTCACGCCGGTCTCGTCGATCTTCCGCAGGGCTGCCAACGACATCACCTGGAAGCCGCCGGAATCCGTCAGGATCGGATAGGGCCAGTTCATGAATTGATGCAGGCCGCCGAGCTGCGCCACCCGCTCGGCACCCGGCCGCAGCATGAGGTGATAGGTGTTGCCGAGCACCACGTCGGCGCCAAGCGCTTTCACCTGGTCGGGATACATCGCCTTCACGGTCGCGGCCGTGCCCACCGGCATGAAGGCCGGCGTGCGGATGACCCCACGCGGCATCCTGATCTCGCCCGTACGTGCGAGGCCATCGTTCTTGGACACGGTGAAAGTGAACTGATCGGTGCTCATAAGGTATCCTGATGGCAATCTGCATGAGGGACGGAAGAGAAGTCCCTCGGCGCGCAATCCTGCGTCAAATCGTGAGGCCGGAACCCTGTGTTCTACCGAACATCGTCCCTGAACAGCAAGCTGCCGTCTCCGTAGGAGTAGAAGCGGTATCCGCGTTCGATGGCGTGTTGGTAGGCCTTGCGCATGCGCTCCATGCCGGCAAAGGCCGAGACCAGCATGAAAAGGGTCGAACGCGGCAGGTGGAAATTGGTCATCAGGACATCCACGGCCTTGAAGCGGTAACCGGGCGTGATGAAGATCGCGGTGTCGCCCGAGAACGGCGCCAGCGTTCCATCCTCGCGGGCAGCGCTTTCCAGGAGGCGCAGGGACGTCGTGCCAACCGCCACGACCCGTCCGCCACGGGCTTTGGCCTCGTTGACCGCTTGTGCGGTCTCCGAGCTCACGGAGCCCCATTCGGCGTGCATCCGGTGATCCGCCGTATCCTCTGCCTTCACCGGCAGGAAAGTCCCCGCCCCCACGTGCAGGGTGACGAAGTGACAGGTCACGCCGTTTTCTCTCAGCCGATCAAAGAGCGCTTCGGTGAAATGCAAGCCCGCGGTGGG
Organism: uncultured Alphaproteobacteria bacterium; assembly: GCA_963828985.1. Lineage (GTDB taxonomy): Bacteria > Pseudomonadota > Alphaproteobacteria > Rhizobiales > Beijerinckiaceae > Microvirga. Next base: position 193,873 of record CAWHGT010000002.1, on the reverse strand, counting down.
CGCCGCCACCGCGCCCTCGTCCTGCGCATAGATGGTCTGGTAATCGACAAGGTCGTGCTCGTCGGTGGTCCGCTTGCCGGCAATGTACGGCGGCAGCGGCAACTCACCGAGACGCGCGATCGCCTCATCGAGGAACGGCCCGGAGAATGCGAACCGAAGCACGACCTCGCCGCCGTCCTGCTTCTCAATCACTTCGGCATCGAGGCGCACCAACTCACACGCGGTGCTCTCGGCAGCTTCCCCGAACCGGATGCGGTCGCCGATCGCGAGCTTTTTCGCCGGTCGCGCAAACGCGCGCCAGCGGTCGGCGGCTTCGCGCTTGTGCAGCATGATCTCGACCTTGGCGGCCGTTTCTTCGCGCACGCGAACGCCGTGGAGACGGGATGGAATGACCTTGGTGTCGTTCAGAACCAGCACGTCTCCCGGCCGCAGGAGATCGGGGAGATCGCGGATGCTCAGATCCTCGAGAGCACCTTGCGGCCGCACCACCAGCATACGCGCGGCATCGCGGGGCTCCGCCGGGCGAAGCGCGATGCTGCTCTCGGGCAGATCGAAATCGAAGAGGTCGACGCGCATGAAATCTTTCGGCTTCCTGCCCATTGCGGGCCATCCGGGGTTCCGTTCGAGGACCCGAATGACCCGTAACCGAAATCAAGCCGCGTCGGCTGCGACCTTCATGGAGACGATCCGATCCGGATCGCGCACGGGCTCGCCGCGCTTGATCTTGTCGACGTTCTCCATGCCTTCGGTCACTTTGCCCCAGACGGTATATTGCTTGTCGAGGAAGCGGGCATCATCGAAGACGATGAAGAATTGCGAGTTTGCGGAATTCGGCGCCGAAGTGCGGGCCATGGAGCAGATGCCGCGGACATGGGGCTCGGCGCTGAACTCCGCTTTCAGGTCCGGCAGGTCGGAACCCCCGGTGCCGGTGCCATTCGGGCAGCCGGTCTGCGCCATGAAGCCTTCGATGACGCGATGGAACGCAATGCCGTCATAAAAGCCCTTGCGGGCCAAAGTCTTGATGCGTTCCACGTGGCCGGGAGCGAGATCCGGACGGAGTTCGATGACGACCTTGCCCTTCGTGGTTTCGAGCACGAGTGTGTTTTCGGAATCTGCCATGGGATCTCCTATCTTGGCATGTTTTGAACAGCTTGATGCCGTTCACATAGGTCTGGTGTTGCTGAAACGGAAGACGAAAACGCGGCCTGCTACCGCACCACCGAGCTTTTCCGTGAAGGGAAGCGGCCGACAGCGCGCGAAAGCGTCGTGAACCGAGCGGATGAAAGCGTCCCGCCGGCCGGGATCAGCAGACAGCGACCGGGAAAAAGTAATCCTCGGTGTTCCGAACACCTCGCCGTTGCGCCTGAATGCCACCCGAAGCGTAATCTCCTCTCCGGAAGGCATCCCGTCCGGCACTGTCCAGCAGGCACCGAGTGCGCGAAAGATATCCCGCAAGTTATCGATCCGTTCAAGCGGCGCCTCCGAGCTTGGCCGAATGACGCCGCTAAGGTTCTCCGACAGGCCCGGCACTGGTTCGAGCTGCTGCTGCAGGTCGTCCGGATCACCGAAATCCTGGGCCGACGCCGCGCCCGCCGCGAGCGCGACAATCCCGACCAGGCTTGCGCGGATCAGCCCTCGGGGCATTACGGCAAGGCGGATCATGTGAACCGATCTAGCTTCATTTCGCGTCGGCAGCGACCTGCATCTTCACGATCTTGTCAGGGGCGGCGACCATTCCGCTGCTGCCCGATGCCTCGCTTGATCTTGTCGACAGCGTCCATGCCCGACACGACCTCGCCGAACAGCGTGTACTGGCCCGTGAGGGAAGCGCAGCCATCGTAGCAGATGAAGAATTGGCTATTGGCCGAGTCCGGGCTCTGCGAGCGGGCCATGCCGACCGAGCCGCGCTTGAACGGCGTCGGGGTGAATTCCGCCGGCACGTTCGGCAAATCCGATTTTCCGGTTCCGGTACCGGTGGGATCACCCGTCTGCGCCATGAAGCCGTCGATGACGCGGTGAAACACGACGCCGTTGTAAAAGCCTTGCTTCGTCAAGGTCTTGATCTGCTGAACATGCTTGGGCGCAAGATCGGGCCGAAGGCGGATGGTGACGCGGCCATCCTTGGTGTCGAGCAAGATGGTGTTCTGCGGGTCGGCGGCATTCTGCGCCGCAACGGGAAGGAGGCTTGCGAGCACGAGCGCTCCGGCTGCGAACAAACGCTTCATTTCAAAGATCTCCTCGAGAATGACGGCTCAGCGCCGCTTGATTGTGTCTTGAAGGCGATTGGCGACAAGCTCAGGCACGAAGGCCGAGACGTCGCCGCCCATCCCGGCGATTTGGCGCACGAGCGTGGCGGTGATGGGGCGATAGGCCGGTGAGGCGGGGAAGAAAACCGTCTGGATGTCCGGGCGCCATCGCGGCATTCATGGACGCCATCTGGATTTCGTAATCGAAGTCGGTGCCGTCCCTCAGGCCGCGGACGATCAACGTGGCCCCATGCCGTCGGGCCGCCTCGATCGCCAGATCGTCGAAGGTGACGACGCCAAGGCTCGCCCCCGCCGCTTCCACGACCGGCGCACAGACCGCCTGAATGAGTTCGGCCCTCGCCTCCACCGACAGGAGAGGCACCTTGGAGGAATGCACCCCGATCGCCACCACGATGCGGTCGGCGACCCGGCAAGCCTGGCGCACGATGTCCAGATGCCCATTGGTGATCGGGTCGAAGCTGCCGGTAAAGAGCGCGATGCGGGTCATGCCGTATGAGGTAGCGTTTGCGACGCTGCCTATCAAGCAAAGAACGCCCCGCGCTCAACCCGATCGTCCTTTCCGGAGAATTCCGCGGCCGGCGCAGCTCATTCCGCTGCGACACGTTGCGCCCGAGCGGCATTCGTTAGAATATAACAAAGTATCTAATGGACGGTAGTTCAACCAAAGCGCGATCCGAGATTTATTTAGGAGCCGTGCGGGCAGCCCTGCCAGGTCGAATCGCAAGCCTTCCTTGCCATCCAGCCCATTGAGCGATGCCGGGTTCTGCCGCTTGGGAAACACCCTGTGCGACAGCGCACGCCGTTACGTCAGCTGTTGTGCCAAAACTATCTTGGCCTTGCAAAAAGGAGGGTCCGGTGATCGTTCGTCTCGCAGTTGTGCTCGCTGCCGCCGCAATCGTGCTGAGTCCCGCGGCATTGGCAAGCCTTGCCACGGTGCCCATTTGATGAAGTCGAACATCAGGGAACCGCAGGTCTCCAGCCAGTAAAATGATTGAGCTATCAGTGAGATGGCTGGAACAGCCCAGCCATTTGCGTTCGATACGAGTGACACCCGGAATTCTTGCTCGAGATTTCCGAGAGACGCACCAGGCAACAGCTTCAGTTTCGCGTTCTGTTTAGCGGCGGTGAGTTCCGGGTCCACTCATTGAGAGCGGCAACGAGAATCAATCCTCGCCGCCCTCGACACTTCCCTCGCCTTCATCCCCGATCGCGCCATTCTCGTCGATTGCGGCGTCGTCGTCGGCAGCCTCGGCGTCCTCACCCTCGATGTGTTCGACAGACACGACCTTTTCCTTCCCCTTCGTGGAGAAGACCGTCACGCCCTGCGAGTTGCGTCCCACCGTCCGAATGCCGTCGACAGGCACGCGGATCAGCTGGCCGTTATCGGTGACCAGCATGATCTGGTCGGAATTCTCGACCGGGAATGACGCCACGAGCTGGCCGTTGCGGCTGTTGACCGCCATCGCGGTGATGCCTTTGCCGCCGCGGCCGGTGATGCGATATTCGTAGGACGAGGTGCGCTTGCCATAACCTTTTTCGGAAAGCGTCAGGATGAATTGTTCGTAAGCGCTCATCTCCGTGTAGCGATCCGGTGACAGCGCTTCACCGGCGACATTCTCTTCGTCTCCCGCGTCACTCGATTCTGAGACGGCATCTCCGTTCGCCGCTTCGCCCATGACGGCGCGACGCATCTTGAGGTAGCCCGCCCGCTCTTCGCCGGTCGCCGCCATGTGGCGCAGGATGGCCATGGAGATGATCGCGTCGCCCTCGGCCAGGTTGATGCCGCGCACGCCCATCGAATCACGTCCCTTGAAGACGCGAACCTCCGGCACCGCGAAGCGGATGCACTGACCTTTCGCAGTGGTAAGCAGCACGTCGTCGTCCTCGGTGCATATCTGCACGTCGACGATCGACTCGCCCGCATCCAATTTCATCGCGATCTTGCCGCCGCGATTCACCTGGATGAAATCCGACAGCTTGTTGCGGCGAACCGTGCCGCGTGATGTGGCGAACATCACGTCGAGCTTGTCCCACGTCGCCTCGTCTTCCGGCAGCGGCATGATGGTGGTGATGCGCTCGTCCTTGTCGAGCGGAAGCATGTTCACCAGCGCCTTGCCCCTGGCGTTCGGCGCGGCGAGCGGCAAACGCCACACCTTCTCCTTGTAGGCCTGTCCCTTGGACGAGAAGAAGATCACAGGCGTGTGCGTGTTGACGACGAAGAGGCGCGTGACGAAATCCTCGTCGCGCGTCACCATTCCGGCGCGGCCCTTGCCGCCGCGGCGCTGAGCCCGATAGGTCGAGAGCGGCACGCGTTTGATGTAGCCTGCGTGAGACACGGTCACGACCATGTCCTCGCGCTGGATCAGGTCCTCATCGTCCACATCCGCTTCCCAATCCATGATCTTGGTGCGGCGGGGCGTGGCGAACGAGTCACGGATCTGCGCAAGCTCGTCCGTGATGATCTTCATGATCCGGACGCGCGAGCGAAGGATGTCGAGATAGTCCGAAATTTCAGCCGCGAGCTTCGACAACTCGTCGCCGATTTCATCGCGACCGAGAGCCGTGAGACGCTGCAGGCGCAATTCCAGAATGGCGCGGGCCTGCGCTTCCGACAGCCGATACGAACCGTCATCGTTGATCTTGTGACGCGGGTCGTCGACCAGAAGGATCAGCGGCGCGATATCCTGCGCCGGCCAGTCGCGGCCCATCAGCGCCTCGCGGGCGGAATTCGGATCGGGCGCGGTGCGGATCAGGCGAATGACTTCGTCGATATTGGCAACCGCGATGGCAAGGCCGCACAAGACGTGAGCCCGCTCACGCGCCTTGTTCAGCAGATATTTGGTCCGGCGCGAAACGACTTCCTCGCGGAAATCGACGAAGGCCTTGATGAGATCCTTCAGGGTCATCAACTCGGGCCGACCGCCGTTCAGCGCCACCATGTTGGCGCCGAAGCTCGTCTGCAACGGCGTATAGCGGTAGAGCTGGTTCAGCACCACGTCCGCCATGGCGTCGCGCTTGATTTCGATGACGATGCGCATGCCGTCGCGATCGGATTCATCGCGCAGATCCGAAATTCCCTCGATCTTCTTCTCGCGAACGAGCTCGGCGATCTTCTCGATCAGCGTTGCCTTGTTCACCTGATAGGGAATCTCGTTGATGATGATCGCTTCGCGCTCCTTGCGAACGATCTCGATCTCGGACTTGCATCGCATGATGATCGAGCCGCGACCCGTCATGTAAGCGGAGCGCGCACCGGAACGCCCGAGGATCATCGCGCCGGTCGGGAAATCAGGGCCGGGAATAAGCTCGATCAGCCGTTCGGTCGAGACATCCGGATCTTCGATGAATGCGAGGCAGCCGTCGATGACTTCGCCGAGATTGTGCGGCGGCATGTTGGTCGCCATGCCGACGGCGATGCCACCCGCGCCATTGACGAGCAGGTTGGGGAATCGCGCCGGCAGAACGACGGGTTCATATTTGAACTCGTCGTAGTTCGGGATTGAAATCGACCGTGTCCTTGTCGATGTCTTCGAGCAGCGGCATGGCCGCGCGCGTGAGCCGCGACTCGGTGTAACGCATGGCCGCCGGCGGATCGCCGTCGACCGAACCGAAATTGCCCTGCCCGTCGACGAGCAGCAGCCGCATGGCGAAATCCTGCGCCATGCGCACCAACGCGTCGTAGATCGATTGGTCGCCGTGAGGGTGATACTGACCCATCACGTCACCGACGATGCGCGACGATTTCACGTGCTTCTTGTCGGGCGTGTAGCCGCTCTCGTTCATGGCATAAAGAATACGCCGATGAACCGGCTTCAGGCCGTCGCGCGCGTCCGGAAGAGCACGGCTCACGATCACGCTCATGGCGTAATCGAGATACGAGCGCTTCATCTCGTCGACGATGGAAATTATCTTGACGTCGCTGGCAGGCTGGTCGCCGCCAGGGCGGGTATCGTTCGGATCGGTCAAGGTCGGTCTTTCTCAAACGCCCCGCCGGCCCAGTTGCGAAACGCAGACCCTGACCGGCAGAATTGCCGCCCGCGAATCGCATGACGAGACGGGGCGGCGAAACCAATGAAATCAATCCTTTAGATGGCCGATGAACCAGCGTTTTTCAAGGCATTTCGGACCCTTATCCAAAGCGGAAGGGCCTCCCGGACGTAAGTCAACGCGGCCGGACGGCGGACCTTGGGAGCTTTATAGGTCCATTATCCTAAAAACCTTCACCGCGTTACGAGAGATCGGGTCGAGCAGACCTCCTCAAGCGGCAGGCACCTTGCCCTCACGCCCGCAGCAATAGCGCCGTGGCGTCGTCGCTGAGCTTGAAACGCGGGAAGAGGATGCCATCCGGATCTTCCTTCGTCTCGATGTCCCGTGCCAGTTCGGCGAGCCGGGCGAGCCCGCTTTGTAGAGCCGCCTCCATCAGATCGGCGGCGCTCATTCGCCGGTAGAGATCGACGAGCGCCGAAAAGCCGTCACTTGTCAGCAGAATGAGCGTACCGTCCGGGCATGGCACGCGCGCATGGCGCATCCTTTCCGCCGCGGTGGGATCGAGGCCCAGCAATGCCATCGCGCCGCTTTCTTTCTGGCGCTCACGGCGACCGGCAAGCCAGTTGCGAAACTGGACCGATTCGTTGACGTTTTTGGGCGTGCAGCCGCTGGCTTTCAGCAACTCGGCGGCCTTTCTCATCTCGAACTGGCGCAGGTCGGGGGCATCTCCCACCGTCACGACCTCCCCGCCCGGCCAGCGGACGAAGGCGGTCGTGTCGGCAAAGGTCCAGACGTCGAGATCGTCCCGGTCGCGGCGCACGAGACTCATGGCTCCCACGGGCCAGGTCATGAAATCGCCGCGCTCCGGCGGGGCCTTTTGAAAGAACACGCGACGTGCTTCCTCCATCACGTGGCGGATGAGCGCTGTGCCGTCATGCGCGTTTGGAGCGAGCTCGGACAGGCGTTCGTTAGCAAAACCGGCCAGCCATGCGGCGTCGCTCTGATCGTTCATGACTGGCGACGTTCCCGGGAAGATCGATGTATCGATCACCCAGGCGAAATCTCCGCTTGCGCCGCACGAATCCTCGTTCGCCTTGTCGATCGAGCCCGCGAGGCTGACGCGATCCAAAACCGTGAACATCGTTGCGCAACCTCTCGCCAAACAGCTTCCGAGAGGGCATAACCCATAGCTCGCGACGAGGTCCAGCCAATGCTTTTCGACTTTATCTCCGCCGCACTGGTGACGATCCTCGTCACCCTCGATCCACCCGCACTGGCTCCCATCTTCGTATCGCTCACGCGCGGAATGAATGCGGCGGAACGCAAGCGCGTGGCCGTCCGGGCGGCATTGATCGCCTTTTGCATCCTGGCTTTCTTCGGACTCGGCGGCGAGATCCTGCTGAGATTGCTCGGCGTCGGGATCCCGGCCTTCCGTATTTCCGGCGGCTTGCTCTTGTTCTGGATCGCGTTCGAGATGGTGTTCGAGCGCCGCAACGAGCGCAAGCAGCACACCGCCGACGTGGCCATCACCGAAGACCACATCCGCAACGTCGCGGCCTTCCCGCTTGCCATTCCGCTGATGGCGGGTCCCGGCGCCATCACGGCGATCATTCTTCTGGCTGGCCGCGCGAACGGTCAATTGACCTATTTGTCGGCCTTGATCGCGCTCATCGCGCTCGGCGTCACGAGCTGCTTCGTCGTCTTCATGGCCGCCGACCGCGTGTCGCGCTGGCTCGGCGTCACCGGCAACATCGTGCTGAGCCGCCTGCTGGGCGTCATTCTCGCCGGCCTCGCGGTGCAGTTCATCATCAACGGCGTCGAAGCGCTCGTCCGCCCGAACCTTTGACGCTCAGCGCAAAGTCTCCAGCAGCCTCGTCATCAGGGCGCGGCGCGGCGCGATCGACGAGATCAGGCCATATTCCTGAAGCGTGTGCGCGCCGTCGCCGTCGATGCCCAGCCCGTCGAGGGTCGGAGTGCCGATCGCCGCCGTAAAGTTGCCGTCCGAGCCGCCGCCGGCGCGGGGCGAGGAGACGAGATCGAAGCCGATCTCCGCGGCGAGCGCCTTGGCGTGATCGAAGAGGCGCGAGGTCCCCTCGCTGCATTCGTACGGAGGACGGTTCATCTCGCCCGTCACCGTTACGGTGAAATCCGGATTTTCAGCCTGCAAAGCCATGATGGCGGCGGTCAGCACTTCACCATCGGCGACTGTCTCGACGCGCAGGTCTATGGGGAAATGACAATGCTGCGGGATCGTGTTGACGGCCGTGCCGCCCGAGATCATGCCCACCGTCGTCGTGACGCCGCGCTTGTAATCCGTCAGGGCCTCGACGGCCAGGATCTGCCGCGCGGCCTCGTAGATGGCGTTGCGGCCGTCGGGATGGCGCGAACCGGCATGGGCCGGACGACCTTCCACATGGACGTCGAAACGGCCGACACCCTTTCGCGAGGTCACGATCTTGCCGCCGTCGCGGGCCGGTTCGGTGACCAGCGCGAAGGCGGAGCGGCGACCGATGCTCTCGATGATCGGGCGCGTCATCGGCGAACCGATTTCCTCGTCGGGCGTGACGATGAAGATCATCGGCCGCGCCGCATTGCCCTTGCGCGCCACGTCCTTGAAGGCCTCGAGGGCGAACCACGCGCCCGCCTTCATGTCGTAGAATTCCAGGTCCGTAAAGCCGGTCGCCCTCGATCCGCAACGGCAGGTCGCTGACGATGGTCCCAACCGGATGGACCGTGTCGAGATGCGACATGACCAGGATCGCGGGCTCGTCCCGTTGCGGCCCTGCGCGGAGGATTAGCGCATCGCCGAGGCCATGGGCTCCGGGAATCCGCTCGATCGCGACCGGCGCATCCGCCATCTGGCCCGCGACCAGATCCATCATCAGATTGACGCCCGCCACGTCGTGGGTCGGGCTCTCGGTGCGAATCCACGTGAACAGGGTGTCGAGGCCGGCGGAGGAGGAAGGAGTCATGAGAAGCCAGGATTCCGAAAATGTCACGGCCCTTGCCGCCCGCTCCCTATACCCGCCCGCGCCGGCCCTGTCACGGCGAGGCCGATCAGAGAATATCCGTTTGTTATTACGTGACATTCGGTCGCATAAGATTTATATCCTGCAACCGCGCGGGAACATCCGCACGATAGAAACAACATTCAGGATTGAGGGGGAAGACGTGGCCATTATTCGCGGAACGGACAAGGCGAACACGATCAAGGGCAAAGCCACCGACGACAGGATCTACGGGCTGCTCGGAAGCGACAAGATCGACGGTGGCGCAGGAGACGACATCCTCCACGGTCATGGGGGTAACGATCGCCTTCTGGGCGGGTTGGGAGACGACCAGCTCGACGGCGGCGACGGCCTCGACAATCTGAGCGGCGGCGATGGCAATGACAGCCTCTATGGCGGCTTCGGGATCTTCGCCGATATCTTACGTGGCGGTGCAGGAAACGATTATCTGAACGGCGGCGAAGGCAATGACTCTCTCTTCGGCGATGCCGGGAACGACACGCTTTATGGCGGCATGGGCAGCGATAAGCTCACCGGCGGCGATGGAAACGATTTCCTCGTCGGTGCGGACGACATTGTCGCGGATATTTTGAACGGCGGGTCGGGTAACGACCGAGTCTACGCGGGATCGCTGGATTCGGCGCTCGGTGGCGCCGGCGTGGACACTTTACAGATCAGCCTATCGACTCCTCGGGTGACCGACACAGAACCGGTCCCCTTGCACGTGAACCTCGCCAAAATCACTGGCAGAAAGGCCGTGGATATTGGCTTCCTCGGGATCAAGGCCGGTCAATTCGAAAGGGCTGAAATCAACATCTACGAACTCGTCAAGGGCAGCACACTTGTCGGTACGAAAGGCGACGACAAGCTGACCGCCTCTTCGTCCGCGGAAGGCGGCATTACGATCGACGGCGGCAAAGGCGATGATACGATCTCAAGCTTCGGAAATAATGTCCTGATTGGCGGGGCAGGCTCCGACACGTTCGTTCTGAACAGTTATGTTTATGGCGCTGCTGGCACGATCCAGGATTTTACGGCTAAGGATTTCCTCTTCGTGGGCAGCTACTTCTACGATGGTGCCGACTCGAACATCGACAGGTTCAACCCGCTGGTGATCGGCTCCAACCCCGTGGCCAATTCCACGAAGGCGCAATTCTTATACGATGTCGACGATGGCCGACTGTTGTTCGACAATGACGGCATTGGCACCGACTTGGCGACGCATATCATGACTCTCGCAACTCGCCCGGTCCTAAACATGGCAAGCTTCATCTTCGATTTCTGAGTTCGCCAGTGATCATGCGAAAGGCCCGGACGGACCGGGCCTTTCGATTTGGTTCGAAGCCGCGCTCTAGAACGGGATATCGTCGTCGATATCGCCGTATTTCGAGCCGCCGCCCGAGGCCGGTGCCGGCGAGCGACGCTCCATCGGGGACGAGCTGCCGAAATCGCCGCCGCGGCTGATCTGGCCGCCACCCTGGTCATCACCGTAATCGCCGGCGCCCCCGCCGCCCCGGCTGTCGAGGAGGGTCAGTTCGCCGCGGAAGCGCTGGAGGACGATCTCGGTCGTGTATTTTTCCTGGCCTGACTGGTCCTGCCATTTGCGGGTCTGCAATTGGCCCTCGATATAAACTTTCGAGCCCTTCTTGAGGTATTGCTCGGCGACGCGGGCGAGGTTCTCGTTGAAGATCACGACCGAATGCCACTCGGTCTTCTCCTTGCGCTCGCCGCTCTGCTTGTCCTTCCAGGATTCGGAGGTGGCGATGCGCAGGTTGACCACCGGATCGCCCGACCCGAGACGGCGCACTTCCGGGTCGCGGCCCAGATTGCCCACCAGGATCACTTTGTTCACGCTGCCCGCCATGAGAGCCACTCCGTTCAAAATATCAAGCCAGTGTTCTGCGGCGGGAAAACGCCCGCGACAAGGCGAAGGATCGCCTCGCACCGGCCTGTCCCCACAATAAAGGGTTTCGGCCCTTTATCGCGACCGAAGAAAAGGTGCGGCTGCGCCTCTCGGAGATTGCCCCGCGTACCCGCTTTGTTCTAGGATAGGATAACGAGAATCGCCTGGCCGGTTGTTTCTACGGCAGGACGTCACATATCCGGGATCCGGCCTGTTGGGGCCGGCTCTCCATTTTCAGAGCTTGAGCAGCGATGGCTAAACTCGACGATCTGTTCAACCGCGCCAGGGCGGGTGATCCAAACGCGCGCGTCATCTCGGTCCGCGGCGCGCGGGAGCACAACCTCAAGAACGTCGACCTGATGGTGCCGCGCGATCAGCTCGTGGTGTTCACCGGTCTTTCGGGCTCGGGCAAGTCGTCGCTCGCCTTCGACACGATCTATGCCGAGGGCCAGCGGCGCTATGTGGAATCCCTGTCGGCCTACGCGCGCCAGTTTCTGGAGATGATGCAGAAGCCGGATGTCGACCAGATCGACGGGCTGTCGCCGGCCATTTCAATCGAGCAGAAGACGACCTCGCGCAATCCGCGATCGACCGTCGGCACCGTCACGGAGATCTACGATTACATGCGCCTGCTCTGGGCGCGCGTCGGCATTCCCTATTCGCCCGCCACCGGCCTTCCCATCGAGAGCCAGACGGTGAGCCAGATGGTCGACCGCGTGCTCGAGCTGCCGGCCAAGACTAGGCTCTACCTGCTGGCGCCGGTGGTGCGCGGACGCAAGGGCGAGTATCGCAAGGAAATCGCCGAATTCCAGAAGAAGGGCTTTCAGCGCCTGAAGATCGACGGCGAATATTACGCTATCGACGAGACCCCGGTCCTCGACAAGAAATTCAAGCACGATATCGACGTGGTGGTCGACCGCATCGTCGTGCGCGACGATATCGCGGCGCGGTTGGCGGAATCGTTCGAGACCGCGCTCGACCTCACCGACGGCATCGCGGTTGTCGAATATGCGGATGACAAAGACGAGAAGGGACAACCGAAACGAATCGTCTTTTCGTCCAAATTCGCGTGTCCGGTTTCGGGCTTCACGATTCCCGAAATCGAACCGCGCCTGTTTTCGTTCAACAATCCGTTCGGCGCTTGCCCGACCTGCGGCGGTATCGGGCATGAGATGACCATCGACGAGGCGCTCATCGTGCCCGACGAGACCATCTCGCTGAAGCGCGGCGCGATTGCGCCCTGGGCGAAATCATCGTCGCCCTATTACGCGCAGACGCTCGAGGCGATTACCCGGCATTACCGCTCATCGATGACGAAACCCTGGGCCGAGCTCCCCGACACGGTGCGCGAGGTGATCCTCTTCGGCTCGGGCGACACCAACATTCGCATGGCCTACGACGACGGCTTGCGCGCCTATGAGGTGAGAAAGCCTTTCGAGGGCGTCATCACCAATCTGGAACGCCGCTACAAGGAAACCGAGAGCGATTGGGCGCGCGACGAGATCGGCCGCTACATGAGCGAAACTCCGTGCGCGGCTTGCAAAGGCAAACGTCTGAAACCGGAAGCGCTGGCGGTGAGGATCGCCGGCTCCGATATCGGCGACGCCACGAGCCTGTCGGTACGGGATGCGCATGAATGGTTCGGCCAGCTCACCGCACAGCTGACACCGCAGCAGAATGAAATCGCCGGCCGCATCTTGAAGGAGATTCGCGAGAGGCTGACCTTCCTGGTCGATGTGGGTCTCGAATACCTGACGCTGGCGCGCGCCTCCGGCACCCTGTCCGGCGGCGAAAGCCAGCGCATTCGCCTGGCGAGCCAGATCGGGTCCGGTCTCACGGGCGTTCTCTATGTGCTCGACGAGCCCTCGATCGGCCTGCACCAGCGCGACAACGAGCGGCTGCTCGTCACCCTCAAGCGCCTGCGCGATCTCGGCAACACCGTCATCGTGGTGGAGCATGACGAGGATGCGATCCTGCAGGCCGATTACGTGTTCGATATCGGCCCCGGCGCCGGCATCCATGGCGGCGAGATCGTCGCCGAGGGAACGCCGCCGGAAATCCTTGCCAACGGCAAATCGCTGACCGGCAAATATCTGACCGGCGAAATGTCCGTGAAGGTGCCACCCAAGCGCCGCAAGCCATCGAAGAGCCGCGTGCTCAAGGTGGTGGGCGCAAAAGGCAACAACCTCAAGAATGTGACGGCCGAAATTCCGCTCGGCACCTTCACGTGCATCACCGGCGTTTCGGGCGGCGGCAAATCCACTCTCGTCATCGACACGCTCTACAAAGCCGTGGCGCGCAAGCTCAATGGGGCGATGGAGCACCCTGCCCCGTTCGATCGCATCGAGGGGCTGGAACATCTCGACAAGGTCATCGACATCGACCAATCGCCCATCGGCCGCACGCCGCGCTCGAACCCGGCAACTTACGTAGGCGCGTTCACGCCGATCCGCGAGTGGTTCGCCGGTCTGCCTGAAGCGAAGGCGCGCGGCTATCAGGCCGGGCGGTTCTCGTTCAACGTCAAAGGCGGTCGCTGCGAGGCGTGTTCGGGCGACGGCGTCATCAAGATCGAGATGCACTTTTTGCCCGACGTCTACGTCACCTGCGACGTGTGCAAGGGCAAGCGTTACGACCGCGAAACGCTTGAAGTGAAATACCGCGACCATTCCATCGCGGATGTTCTCGACATGACGGTGGAAGAGGCCCGCGACCTGTTCAAGGCGGTGCCGTCGATCCGCGAGAAGATGCAGACGCTGGCCCGTGTCGGCCTCGACTACGTGCATGTGGGCCAGCAGGCGACGACGCTGTCAGGCGGCGAGGCGCAGCGGGTCAAACTCTCGAAGGAACTCTCGAAGCGCGCCACCGGCCGCACCCTTTACATTCTCGACGAGCCCACCACCGGCTTACATTTTCACGACGTGGCGAAGCTGCTCGAAGTGCTGCACGAACTCGTCGAGCAGGGAAATTCGGTGGTGGTGATCGAGCACAATCTCGAAGTCATCAAGACCGCCGATTGGGTCATCGACATGGGTCCCGAAGGCGGTGACGCCGGCGGCCAGATCGTGGCGCAAGGCACGCCCGAGGATATCTGCAAAGTGAGCGCGAGCTACACGGGGCGCTTCCTGAAAGACGTGCTGGCGCGGCGGCCGTTGAAGAAGGCGGACGGGAAGAAGGTCGCGAAAGTGGCGGCGGAGTGAACGGCGGCAATCGTTCAGGGTGACCGGCGCTCCGTAGATATCGAACGGACTGCGCAACACCGCCCTACCTCACGCTCAGGAGGGCGTCAGCCCGTCTCGAAGCACGCGCGTCCGCTGGACGATCCTTCGAGACGCCGCTTGCGGCTCTTTGGAATGAGGTCGCCGGCTCGGCTCCCACTTCCGCGCATCGGAGGATGGAGCGTCGCTGCAAGTTCCGAGTTCCCGGCTAGCGCCGCAGCACGAAACTCCGCAAATCTATGTTTCATAACGGGTCAACGCCGCAGATTGCGGCGACTCACGTGCAGCGGATCATCGCCGCCGGCCCCGGTTCGCCGTCCATAACCGGTTCAAAACGGCCGGTCTCGGGATCGCGGACCAGCAGGCGCCCGCTGGCAACGCCGAAATAAGCGCCGTGGAGCTGCAGCTTCCCGCGTTCGACCAGGATGCGCACGCAGGGAAATGTCATGAGGTTTTTCAGGCTGAGTTCCACCGAGGCGAATTCCAGCCGGCGCAGGTAGGCATCGCCGTCATCCTTGGCCCGGGGCCCCAGACTTTCGGCCGCGGGCGCGATCTGCGACATCCATTTGCCGATGAAATCGCCGGGAGACAACGGCTCGCTGTCGTTCGCGAAAGCGCCTATTCCGCCGCAATAGGCGTGCCCGAGGACGACGATGTGCTTGACGCGCAGGGCCTGCACGCCGAATTCCAGCGCGGCGCTCGTGCCGTGCTGGGAATCGCGGTCCGGCTCATAGGGCGGCACGAGGTTCGCGACATTTCGCACCACCAGCAACTCACCGGGCGCGGCATCGAAAATGACCTCGGGCGAGACCCGCGAGTCGACGCAGCCGACGACCATGATTTCCGGCTTCTGCCCGGCAGCGGCAAGCGCCTCATAGCGCGACCGCTCGCTGGCAAAACGACCCTCCAGAAAGGAGCGGTAACCTCCGGTAAGTCTCTCAGGAAACATGGGTTCACACCCTCTTCGATGACCACGCAACAGCCGGGGACGTTGCCGCGGCGAGGCCGCATAACAGATTTTTCACGACCGCACCAACAGGCCACATTCCGATAGAACGGCCCGGCGACAAACCGAACTAACGGCCATGCGCCAGGTGGGACGCTGGTTAATGCCTTGTTAGGATGCCATGCAACTAAAGCATGACAGACCTACAATCTTGCCTCTCCCTTTTCGTCGTAAGCGTCTCTATATGCTGCATTGCACACGCAAGAACAAACGGCTGCCGGTCAACCGGGCCGGCTAACTGAAGGAGCCTCTTATGTTCGTGACCTACATTCTCTCTAAAGTCCGCAACTACATGCGTTACCGCGAGACCGTTCGTGAATTGTCCCAGCTGACCGACCGCGAGCTCGACGATCTTGGCATCTCCCGCTTCCAGATCGAAAGCGTCGCACGCGACCACGCCGTCGCTTAATCGAATGCTGCATTGCGGCATCGCCTGCGCCCGCCTTCGGCGGGCGTTTCCTTTTCTGGACGCCGGCCTCCCGCCTCGAGGCTGATCATCGCCCTCCTGAGACCGGAAGGTTGGCGCCGGTGATGTAGGAAGCGGCATCCGACATGAGAAACAGGATCGCCTCCGCGATTTCTTCCGGTTGGGCGATCCGCTGCAACGGGATCCTCGGCTTCAGCCGTTCCATGCGCGCTGCGTCACCCGTACTCCGCTCGTGAATGTCCGTCTGCGTAATCCCAGGCGAGACCGCGTTCACGCGCACGCCCTCGCCTGCGAGCTCCTGCGACAATCCGATTGTCAGGGAATCGATTGCTCCCTTGGTGGCGGCGTACCACACATATTCGCCCGCGCCGCCGAGGCGGGACGCCACCGACGAGACATTCACGATGGAGCCGCCGAGCCCGCCGTGGCTTCGCGAAAGCCGGCGCGCCGCCTCTCGGGCGACCCAGAGCGCTCCCAGCACATTGACCTCGATGCAAGCCCGAAGCGTAGCGTCGTCGGCCTTGTCCAGCCTGCCGGATCGGCCGGTGATCCCCGCATTGTTGACCACGTGCGAGAGCGGGCCGAGGGCTGCCTCCGCCTCATCGAACACGCGAAGCACGTCCGCCTCGATCGCGACGTCCCCGCGGCAGATAACAGCGGAGGCCCCGCCGGCGCGACAGGTCTCGGCAATTCGCTCCGCGGCGTCACGCTCGGAACGATAGTTGATCGCGACGTCGTAGCCCCGGGAGGATGCCAGCTGCGCCAACGCCGCGCCTATGCCGCGGCTTCCTCCTGTAATAAGCACGACGGGACGTTTCGCCGACATAGCGGAGCCTTCGCAAGGGTGGGAAAGGCTCGACCTTGACCCGCCCGGCCCGCAGGGTCAACAAAGCGCGCTTGCGAGGAAGACAATGAACACACTTGAACCCATCCACGTCATCGGCGGCGGCCTTGCCGGGTCCGAAGCGGCCTGGCAGATCGCCCAGTCAGGCGTTCCGGTGATCCTGCACGAGATGCGCCCGGTTCGCGGGACGGACGCTCACAAGACCGATGGCCTCGCGGAGCTCGTCTGTTCGAACTCCTTCCGCTCGGACGATGCGAGCGCCAATGCCGTCGGCCTCCTGCACCAGGAAATGCGGACGCTGGGCTCCCTGATCATGGCCAAGGGAGACGCCCATCAGGTTCCGGCCGGCGGCGCGCTAGCGGTCGATCGCGACGGCTTCTCTGGCGCGGTGACCGGGGCACTCGAAGCCCATCCGCTCATTACCATCGACCGAGGCGAGGTGGCAGGCTTGCCGCCTGCGGAATGGTCCTCGGTGATCATCGCGACCGGTCCCCTCACCTCGCCTGCCCTTGCGGAAGCGATACTGTCGCTCACGGGCGAGAAGGAGCTGGCGTTCTTCGACGCCATCGCGCCCATCGTCTATCGCGAATCGATCAACATGGACGTGGCCTGGTTCCAGTCGCGCTACGACAAGGTCGGTCCGGGCGGCAACGGCAAGGATTACATCAACTGCCCGATGGATAAGGCGCAATACGACGCCTTCATCGATGCGCTGGTTTCCGGCGACAAGACCGATTTCAAGGAATGGGAAGCCTCGACGCCGTATTTCGACGGCTGCCTGCCGATCGAAGTCATGGCGGAGCGAGGCCGCGAGACGCTCCGCCACGGGCCGATGAAGCCTGTCGGCCTCACCAACCCCAACGATCCGCTGGTGAAAGCCCATGCGATTGTCCAGCTTCGGCAGGACAATGCGCTCGGCACGCTGTTCAACATGGTGGGCTTCCAGACCAAGCTGAAATATGGCGACCAGGCCCGGGTTCTGCGCATGATTCCCGGCCTCGAAAACGCGGAATTCGCCAGGCTCGGCGGGCTGCATCGCAACACTTATCTCAACTCGCCCAAACTTCTCGACTCGAGCTTGCGATTGAAGGCGATGCCGCGCCTGCGCTTTGCCGGACAAATCACCGGATGCGAGGGCTATGTGGAGAGTGCCGCCATCGGTCTCATGACCGGACGCATGGCGGCGGCGGAACGGCTTGGGCGGCCGGTGGAACCGCTCCCCGCGACGACGGCTTTGGGCGCCCTCATCAACCATATTACCGGCGGCCACCTCGAGACGATCGACGAAGGACCGCGCTCGTTTCAGCCCATGAACGTCAATTTCGGCCTCTTCCCGCCGCTCGACATTGCGCCGAAATCCGAAGACGGCAAGCGCTTGCGGGGGCCGGCCAAAACTCTCGCAAAGAAGAACGCTCTGACCGACCGCGCGCGCGCAGATTTGGCGCAATGGCTCAGCGAGGCGCGAATGCCGGCCGCGGCCGAATGATCGCCTGTGCATAGGGAGAGTGGTCGCCAAGCGCCCACGTGACAGCGGAGCGCCGCTTCGCGATCATGGCCCTATGATCATGACGTCACAACATTCCGATGCGGCCCGGCGGGCGCTCGGGTTCCTCAGCGAGGCCGAGACCGAAGCGCTCGCCGTCCTCGACGTGGTGATCCCTTGCCCGCAGGCCACGTTGGTTTCACCCGGGGTCATCCTTGGCAAAGGCGTCATCCTTTGGCCCGGAACCATCCTTCAGATCGAAGGCGACGGCAGGCTTTCGATCGGCGAAGGCAGCATTCTCCATCCGGGCACCCGGATCGTCGCAGCCGGCGCGGAGGTGAGCATCGGCGCAGGGAGCGAGATCGGGGAGGAAGGCGGCTTCACCATCAAGTCGGGCGCCGGCGGAATTGTGGTCGGACGGAATGTCCGGTTGCTTGGCGGCGGCTCGCTCACCCTCGCCAATCGCATCGGCGACGGCGCCCAGATCCTCGGGCCGATCCGGTGTCAGAATTGCAATCTGGGAGGCGGCGAATCGTATCGCCACCCAGTTGCCGACGAGCGCGGGGCCGTGCTGAAGGGCAGCGGCGTAGCGCGGGACATCGCGCTCGCCCAGGGGCAGGTGATCCAGGCATTCGGATTGTTCGCAGACGCGGTTGTTCGCCAGCAATCCTTCTTCCACCCGAACGAGCGGGCTGCGAAGCTCTGAGGAAGGCGTCTACTCGGTCGGGCTCCAGGGGACGTAATCGCCCGTCGCTGCAGGAATGCCGCCCGTGCCGCGCTGGGATCCCGGCGGGTGATAGGCCTGCGGCGTCCCGGTCATGTTGGGCAGATGCGGCTTCTCCCACTCGCGCGCGATGTAGGTTTCCTCGCTCGGCGGCAAGCTGGCGTTATGGGCGAGCCACGCGCGCCAGCCCGGCGGCACCTTGGAGGCGTCCGCAACACCATTGTAGATGACCCAGCGGCGCTCGGTGCCGACCGACCGGTCGATGAGCGGGCCTTCGGCGCGATAATAACGGTTGCCCAGTTCGTCCTGGCCGACCGGTTTGCCGAAGCGCCAGGTGTAAAAGCGGGTGCCAAGGGTCTCGCCATTCCACCAGGTAAAAAACTGAAGCCAGAATTGTTTCATCGCTGCTGCTGCCGCCGCCAGAGGGTATTCGAATTTCGCGCGGAATATGGCTTCGCGGGCGCGGGAAGTCCAGCCTCGGCTTATGCCGATTCGACTGCCGATTCTCACGCCCGGCACCCGTTCAAGAAATTGAGTCGCGGCAGTGAATTTGCCCTCGCACGCTGCAAATTTCCCTCTGCGGCCGACTCCTTCGTCCCTGCTGTCCAAAAATGCCGTCACGTCAACGCGATAAAAAAAATTGCCGGCTCAAAACCCGATGATGAGCCGGCTCATAACACTTTCGGTGCCATGGCCGAGATGAATTTGAAAGGAGTCTCCAAGGGTTAGCAAATCATCCACAGGCTCACCACATTTTTAACGCTTAGACACTATATCTAGTTTGCAGGGACCATCTCGACCACAAGTTCTTGACGGAAGGCGAATGACGGGACTAGATTTCGACAGTGCCGATCCAAGACCGGCGGCCGGCTCGCAACAGCCGGAAATACATCCCGATAGGTATTGCGTCCCAGCCACGCGGCACATTCCCGCCGCGGGCCGAACGATGCCGCGGGGTGAGGTCGAAACTTGGACACGTGTGCGTGTTGCGATCCTAAAATGGATCGCGGAGGCGTTTAACAATTTTTGGGCTGGGGAGCCGCGTTCAACGCGGCCAGGGGACCTTTGTCTCCGAGCAATGGGATTTGACTGATGCGGATCGAGCGGCGCTATACGAAATCGGGGCAATCGCCCTACTCCTCCCTGGCTTTCCGTCTCGCCACGAGCGAGATTCGCAACCCGGACGGCTCGGTCGTCTTCAAGCTCGATGACATCGAGGTTCCCGAGGCCTGGAGCCAGGTGGCCTCCGACGTGCTGGCCCAGAAATACTTCCGCAAGGCCGGCGTCCCCGCGCGCCTGAAACGCGTCGAGGAGAACGACGTTCCGTCCTGGCTCTGGCGCTCGGTCGCCGACGAGGCGGCGCTGGCCGAGCTTCCCGAGGACCAGCGGACCGGTTCGGAAATCTCCTCCAAGCAGGTGTTCGATCGCCTCGCGGGCTGCTGGACTTATTGGGGCTGGAAAGGCGGCTATTTCTCGTCCGAGGAAGACGCGCAGGCTTTCCATGACGAACTGCGCTTCATGCTGGCAAACCAGATGGTGGCGCCCAACTCGCCGCAATGGTTCAACACCGGCCTGCATTGGGCCTACGGCATCGATGGCCCGAGCCAGGGCCATTATTACGTCGACTACAAGACCGGCAAGCTGACCAAGTCCAAGTCGTCCTACGAGCACCCGCAGCCGCATGCCTGCTTCATCCAGGGCGTCGAGGACGACCTCGTGAACGAAGGCGGCATCATGGACCTGTGGGTCCGCGAGGCGCGCCTGTTCAAATACGGCTCCGGCACCGGCTCCAACTTCTCGAAGCTGCGCGGCGAAGGCGAAAAGCTTTCCGGCGGCGGACGCTCAAGCGGCCTGATGTCGTTCCTCAAGATCGGCGACCGGGCAGCAGGCGCCATCAAGTCCGGCGGCACCACCCGCCGCGCCGCCAAGATGGTGGTGGTCGATGTCGACCATCCGGATATCGAATCCTACATCGACTGGAAGGTGAAGGAGGAGCAGAAGGTCGCCGCCCTGGTGACCGGCTCAAAGCTCGGCGCCAAGCACCTCAAGGCGATCATGCGCGCCTGCGTCAATTGCGAGGCGGATGACGATGCCTGCTTCGACCCGGAGAAGAACCCGGCGTTGAAGAAAGAGATCAAACATGGCGCGCCGCGTCATGATCCCCGACAACTACATCAAGCGCGTCATCCAGTTCGCCCGCCAGGGCTACACGGATATCGACTTCCCGATCTACGATACCGATTGGGATTCGGATGCGTATCTCACCGTCTCCGGCCAGAACTCCAACAATTCCGTGTCGCTCACCGACGACTTTTTGCGCGCGGTCGAAGCGGATGCCGATTGGGATCTGAAAGCCCGCAAGGACGGCAAGACGACCAAGACGCTGAAGGCCCGCGACCTGTGGGAGCAGATCGGCCACGCCGCATGGGCGTCCGCCGATCCCGGCCTGCACTACAACACCACCATGAACGACTGGCACACCTGCCCCGCAGGCGGCCGCATCCGCGCATCCAATCCATGCTCGGAATACATGTTCCTTGACGATACCGCGTGCAACCTGGCTTCCGCCAACCTGCTGCAATTCTACGATCGCGGCGCCAAGGCGTTCGATGTCGACTCGTTCGAGCATGCTTGCCGCCTGTGGACGGTGGTGCTCGAAATCTCCGTGATGATGGCGCAGTTCCCGTCGAAGGAAATCGCCGAACTCTCATACGAATACCGCACGCTCGGTCTCGGCTACGCCAACATCGGCGGCCTGCTGATGACCATGGGCCTCGGCTACGATTCCGACGCGGGCCGCGCCCTCGGCGGCGCGCTCACCGCCATCATGACCGGCGTGTCCTATGCGACGTCCGCCGAGATGGCGGGCGAACTCGGGCCGTTCCCGAATTATTCGAAGAACGCCAAGCATATGCTGCGCGTCATCCGCAACCATCGCCGCGCGGCGCATGGCGTGTCGGAGGGCTATGAAGCTCTGAGCAACAACCCGGTTCCGCTCGATCACGCGTCGTGCCCGGAAGCCAACCTTGTGGAGCACGCACGGCGCGCCTGGGATCTCGCGCTCGAACTCGGCGAGAAGCACGGCTACCGCAACGCGCAAGCCACCGTCATCGCGCCGACCGGCACGATCGGGCTGGTGATGGATTGCGACACCACCGGCATCGAGCCCGATTTCGCCCTGGTGAAATTCAAGAAGCTCGCCGGCGGCGGCTATTGGAAAATCATCAACCGCGCCGTGCCCGATGCCCTGCGCACCCTCGGCTACAGCGAGGCCGAGATCGCCGAGATCGAGGTCTACGCGCTCGGCCACGGCACCATGGGACAGGCGCCCGCGATCAACCCCGGCTCGCTTGCCGCCAAGGGCTTCACGCAGGACAAGATCGAGGCGATCGAGAAGGGCCTCAAGAGCGCCTTCGACATCAAGTTCGTGTTCAACAAATGGACGCTCGGCGAGGACTTCCTCACGGGCGCGCTGAAAGTCCCGGCCGACAAACTCAACGATCCGTCCTTCGAGATCCTGCCCTATCTCGGCTTCTCGAAAGCCGATATCGAGGCCGCCAACATCCACGTTTGCGGCGCGATGACTCTCGAGGGAGCTCCGCATCTCAAGCCAGAGCATTACTCGGTCTTCGACTGCGCCAATCCGTGCGGCCGCATCGGCAAGCGTTATCTTTCGGTCGACAGCCACATCCGCATGATGGCGGCAGCGCAACCCTTCATCTCGGGCGCGATCTCCAAGACCATCAACATGCCGAACGACGCGACGGTGGAGGATTGCAAGAGCGCCTACATGCTCTCGTGGCGCCTCGCGCTGAAAGCCAACGCGCTCTATCGCGACGGCTCGAAGCTGTCGCAGCCGCTGAACTCCGCGCTCATCGCGGACGAGGACGAGGAAGCGGACGACGTCGTCGAGGCGCTCGTCGCCATGCCGACGGCTGCGAAAGCCGCGCATCTGTCGGAGAAAATCGTCGAGCGGATCGTCGAGCGCGTGGTCGCCATCCGCGACCGCGAGAAGATGCCGGATCGCCGCAAGGGCTACACCCAGAAAGCCGTCGTCGGCGGCCACAAGGTCTACCTGCGCACCGGCGAATACGACGACGGCCGCATCGGCGAAATCTTCATCGACATGCACAAGGAAGGCGCCGCCTTCCGCGCCATGATGAACAACTTCGCCATCGCGATCTCGCTCGGCCTGCAATACGGCGTGCCGCTGGAAGAATACGTGGAGGCCTTCACCTTCACGCGCTTCGAGCCCGCGGGCTTCGTGCAGGGCAACGAGCGCATCAAGAGCGCCACGTCGATCCTCGATTACGTGTTCCGCGAACTCGCGGTCTCGTATCTCGGCCGCAACGACCTCGCGCATGTGGACCCGTCGGAATCCGGCCCCACCACCATCGGCCAGGGCGAAGCCCAGTCGAAGGCCCCGGAGCCCTCCTCCGCCTCGTCCTACATCTCGAAAGGCTTCACCCGCGGCACCTCCGACCGCCTCATGCTCATCTCCGGCGGCGCCGGCCGCGCCAGCGGCGGTGGGCTGACCATGGGCGCAACGGCGCTGAAGGAAGAGCCGGAGCATGTGGGCGAAGCAGAGATCGCAAAACTCGGATTCTCCGCACCCTCCGCCGTGCAGGTGACGACCGCCGATCGTCGCGCGGAAGCGAAGATGAAGGGCTATGTGGGAGAGAGCTGCCCGGAATGCGCGAACTTCACGCTGGTGCGGAATGGGACGTGCTTGAAGTGCGACACGTGTGGGTCAACGACTGGGTGTTCGTAAATCATGTCGTTCGTCCTTTTGACATAAGCTAAAGGCCGGGCTTGCCCCGGCTGCGAGTGGAAGCATAGTTAGGGTGGATTTACCCCAACTATGCTTAAGACTCGATTGATGCAACAGCCCGCCGCATCTAACGGCGGATTGCAAAACGACCAAGCTCGGAACGGAAATCACCCAGGAGTGGCCGGCTAAAACCGTTTCCGCAACAAAACGGGAAAGTCTACGCAGGAACTCAGAAGGCTTTAAGCAAATCTGCGGGACAGAACTCGATGAGGGACTTCAAAGCACTCCTGACAGGCGGCAACGAAAACCTGGGAGTCGAATTCAAACAATGGATGGACATCCAGGTTTCAAAGGAAGCACGCGCCGACATCGCTATGCATTTGGCCGCCATCGCTAATCATGGCGGAGGCTTTCTCGTCTTCGGCGTAGACAAACGCTGCATCCCGCTTGAGAAGAATACAGACTATTCCGTCGAGCACTACAATCAGGATGTCATCTCGGGGATCATCCGGCGGCACCTTCAACCGGAGTTCCAGTGTTTGGTGCATATGCATGTCCACGACAATGGCGACGTACCCCGTGGTCGAGGTTCCATCTCACAAGAGTACGCCGATCTACCCGACCCGAGACGCTCCGAACCTCAAGGATGACCCCAACGCCCTTCGACAGTGCACCATCTACATCCGAGATGTCGGTCCTCAGAGTGTCCCAATTCGCGAGATTGAGCACTGGCAGGAGATTGCCGAACGCTGCATCCAGAACCGTGTGGAAATCCGGATGCGGCTCCAGCAGGAGATTTCGCAGCAGCAGATCGACACGATGACCAACGCAATCACTCAGTCGGTCCTTGACGCGGTCCTGCCCACCATACAGGCGTTCCTTCCGGATTCCGGGGCAAGAGGTCCCGTCCCTCTCCTTCCTCATGTCCGGGACGAGCAATCACTAGCTCTGCTAAAAAAGCTGACCGAGGCAACACGGCGTGACTTCGTCGAACAGGTGAGAAATACCGAATTCGAGGATGGTTTCGAATTCGCGGGAAAAAGCCGTACTGCTCGCCATCGCCCAAAATCACGTGGCAATGGGGTATGGATTGCTCCGTGCAGATGGAAGCCTGGTCCGTTTGGAGAGGCCGATGTCGTTGCTACGCTCGGTGAGCCACCAAATGAGCCAGTATGCGAACCATGGGTGGCACGACTTCATCACCCTGGATAGCCCCGAGGTCGCTCCTCGCAGCGGAGTATGGACGATCGAGGACAGGGATTATCCCGGCGTTGAAGGGATGAGGAACGACGATCGGACGTTCTTCTTTGGAAGCCTTGATTATTGGCGGGCGTACAGGTCCGGCGCCTTTACGATCAGCAAGAGCTATCGGGAGGATTACCAAGCACTGCGCCTTCGTTCGAAGCATCCATACATCAGCACGACGCAGTTCGTCATGAGAATGCATGCAGTTTTGGCCCATGCAGCCTTCACGTCACGGGCCGTCGAGGGAGTTGACAGTATTCTGTTCCACATGGACTGGCATGGTATGGAAGGCCGCTTCCTGACTTATGGGAACGGCCACAGCGTGGTGAGCCAAAGCCCGGCCTCGAGCAGGCGCATCTCTGAAGACCTAACCATCTTAGCCGAAGACCTGAGGACAGATTATTTCAATGCTCTGAAGCGGCTCTGCGGGACCGTCTTAGACGTTTTTGATGGTGCGGGCCGCCCGGATTTGGATGCTTGGTTTACCAGGCATCGGGTGCTTGATGAGTTCAACAAGTTTAATTCCGAAAGCGGCACAGTCCGTCTCGTCGAAGATCTCGACACGGCACCCCAAGCGGTGCCTCCGATTGACGAGTAGTATAAGCCACTACACGACCAGTGCTTCATGGTGCGCTCGCGCTGGATCGCCAAGCGAATGTCGTCAAACCATTCGTAATAAACGAGGCGCTTCAGGCCGTAGGTTTTGGTGAAGCCGTCGATGAGTGCTTCGCGGTGCTGCCACACGCGGCGTGAGAGGCTGCTGGTGACGCCAAGATACAGCGTGCCGTTGCGCCTGTTCGACATCATATAAACCCAGCCGCCCTTCTGCATTCGTCGATGTTACTGAGTTCCAACAACACCCTCCACCGTCATGGCCGGGCTTGACCCGGCCACCCACGTCTTTCTTGCGGCGGCGCTGGTAAAAAGTCGTGGGTACGCGGGTCAAGCCCGCGCATGACGGGCAGTTGAGCCAGCGCGTAAGCCCGCAGAGGCCCTCAGCCGTTCCTGCGTCGCGCTTCCGCGAAAGCCACAAACCCCGCGACGAACTTGCGAAGCTGCTCTTCGGCTTTCGGGTCGGCGAGCGTTCCGTCCGGGTTGAACGCGCTCTCGGCGCGCGACACCATCATGCGGCCCTCGGACCAGAACTCAGCGCGCAGGGTGCGGAAGACCGGCAGCCACGCGTTCTGGCTGAGGATGGTGCCGAAATTGCCCGGCGAGGCTCCCATGAGCGCGATCGGCTTTCCGCCGAAAACCCGCTTGATGTCGGCCGGTGGCCGCGTCAGCCAGTCGATGGCGTTCTTGAAAACGCCCGGGATCGAATTGTTGTATTCGGGCGTGACGAGAAGCAGGCCGTCGGCCGCAGCGACCGCGTCTTTCAGCGCCGTGACGGCGTCGGGAATTCCATCGGCGGTCTCCCGGTCTCCATCATAGAGCGGGATGTCGCGGATCGAGCCGATTGTCAGGTCGGAACCCGGCGGCATCAACGCGACCGCCGCCCGCAGCAATGCCGAATTGAACGAGCCCTGACGCAGGCTCCCCGATAATCCGATGAGATGTGTCACGCCGGTCTCCTCACGCAACGCGCGGCCAATGCCGCCGACGGTAACACGACGAGAGCCGCGCCCGTCAATGATCTCAGGAGGTAGCAGCGTGGCGGGAGCATTTTAGAACCGCGCGGGGGTTGAGAATGAGCACTCCGCGCGGGCTGCGGAACCGTATTGACACCATCGAGCGAACGGCAGAGCCTTCCTGGCTGCCGCATGATTTGTTCGCCAAACCACGCGGCCTATCGGGAGTGCTGGGCGCGCGATGGTGGAGACGCATTATGCCAAGAGCGGTGATCTTCGGATCGCCTATCAGGTGGTCGGCAAAGGGCCGCTCGATCTTGTCTTCGTGCCAGGCTTCATCTCCAACCTCGACCATTACTGGGATGAACCCAATCTCGTTCACTTCATCTCCCGCCTGAGCACTTTCAGCCGTCTCGTTCTTTTCGACAAGCGTGGCACCGGTCTCTCCGACCGGGTCGGCAACCTCCCCACGTTGGAGGAGCGGATGGACGATGTGCGCGCCGTCATGGACGCCGTCGACAGCAGGCGCGCGGCATTGTTCGGCATTTCTGAAGGCGGCGCCATGAGCATGCTCTTCGCCGCCACCTATCCCGAGCGGACGCAGGCGCTGATCCTCTATGGAACCTACGCGCATTTCCCCACCTGGGTGTTGCCGCCGGAGCGGTTCGAAGCTTTTCTCACCAAGGTGGAGGCATCGTGGGGCAGCGGTGCGAGTTCAGCGCGTTCGCGCCGAGCAAGGTCGAAGATGAGCGTTTCAAGCAATGGTGGGCGCGTTTCGAAAGACTTGGCGCCAGCCCGTCGGCGGTGATCACGCTCATGCGCATGAACAGCCAGATCGACGTCCGCCACATCCTCGATGCGATCCGCGTGCCGACACTCGTCCTGCATCGCCAAGGGGACACGCGCGTCACTGTGGAAGGCGGGCGCTATCTGGCGGAGCACATCGCCGGCGCACGATATGTGGAACTCGCAGGATCCGATCACGTCCTGTGGGCCGGCGACGTCGACCGGACCGCCGACGAGATGGAGGAATTTCTGACTGGCGCGCGAAGTGAGATGGAGCCGGACCGGGTGCTTGCGTCCGTGCTGTTCACCGACATCGTCGATTCCACGCGCCGCGCCGCCGAAATGGGCGATCGCGGCTGGCGGGCGCTCCTCGACGCGCATGACCGCATCGTAAGACGGGAGATCGATCGCTTTCGGGGACGCGAGATCAAGACGCTCGGCGACGGGTTCCTCGTCACCTTCGACGGCCCGGCCCGCGCCGTCAGATGCGCGAGCGAGATCACCGCGGCGTTGCGCAGCGTGAATCTCGATGTTCGCAGCGGCGTCCATACCGGCGAGGTGGATATCAAGGGCGAGGATATCGGCGGCATCGCCGTCAACATAGCGGCGCGCATTGCCGCGCTGGCCGATAGCGGGCAGGTCATGGTCTCACGCACGGTGCGCGATCTGGTGGCGGGTTCCAACATCCGATTTGAGGATCGGGGCGCTCACGCCCTCAAAGGTCTCGACGAAAGCATGGTCCTCTATGTGGTCGCGGCTGAGAGGTGAATTGGAACATCGCACAAACGCCGATGTTGAACCTGTCGGCCGCATCTATTGCGGGGACGGAGTAACATCATGACGAAGGAACCCAAAGTCGGCGACAAGGTGTCGTGGGATTCATCCGGCGGTCACAGCACCGGCAAGGTCGTCAAGAAGCAGACGAGCCCGACGCAGATCAAAGGCCATAAAGTGGCGGCTTCCAAGGACAATCCGCAATACATCGTGAAGAGCGAAAAGTCCGGCAAGATCGCTGCTCACAAGGCGAGTGAACTCAAGAAAGGCTGACGAGCAGAGCCCGATGCCGAAGGTTTCTTCCAGTGCAATAAAGCGCATCGAATACGACGCGGGCCTGCGTAAACTCCTCGTCATTTTTCTGGAAACCGGCGCGTACACGTATTTCGATGTGCCGCGACCGGTCTACGAGCAGTTCCTCGATGCTCCCTCGAAAGGCCAGTTCTTCAACGACAAAATCCGCGACCGATATCCGACCCAACGCGCGCGCTGAGGCGTACGCTTAGACGGTCGCGGGAGGCGCCGGCTCGCCCAGGGACAGCATCAGGCGGTTGGCCCAGTTGAAGAAAGCCGAACCGTTGATCACGTCCACGATCTCGCGATCGTCGAGGCCGGCTTCGCGCAGTCGCTCGATCTCGGCATCGCCGAACGCGATGGGCGTTTTGGTCAACGCGACGGACGCGGCGATCACCGCGTCCCAACGCGCGTCGATTGCGACGTCGACGCCTTCGTCAAGCAGGCGCTGCACGTCGTCGTGGCGCTTGGAGAATTGGCTGGCGAACCGCGCGTGAACGGAGGCGCAGAATATGCAGCCATTGTAGCGCGAAGTGGCGGCGGCGGATAACTCGCGCTCGGCGCGCGGCAGGCCGGATTTGGTGTTGTAGAAAATGTCCTTGTCGGTCTTCGTCCGAAACTGAAGGATGTCCGGATCCCGCGCCAGCAGCATGAAATAATCCGACTTCGAACGTGAAGCGTCGACAAGCCCGGCCCAATGGCGATCCGTCAACTGGTCGGCAGGAAACGGCTCGAGCCATGGCAGCCAGCCGAGATCGTCCTGCGTGAAGATCGCCGGCTCCACGTTGTCCGGATGGGGGATGGTCGTCGTCATTGAAGTGATCCTTGAAAGCTGGACAGACTGGCGGCTTTACAGGCTGGCGCCCGAAGCGAGCGCCGCATTGAGCGAGGCGATTTCGACGGTGCGAAGCTCGGTGTTCCTGGCCAGCGCCTGCAGGCCCGCGATGACGCGGATCTGGAATGCCAGGAAGGACACGAGTTGCGACAGGGTCACGATCCCGTCAATCGACCATCCAGCAGCGAGTAGTTTCTCCAGCGCCTCCGGGCTTGCGTCGCGCGGTCGAAAGACCAAGAGATGCGCGTGGTCGAAAGCGGCAGCGAGTTTCGTGCCGAGTATGCGACGTGCATCGTCGGACACGGCAAAAATCGGCCCCTTCTTGTCTTCGGCGCTCAAGGGACCGGACGGAAATCTGCCATAGGGTCCCTCGCCTTCCCCCCGCGCGATTTCCTCCACGACAGTTACGGCAAATTCCGCGCCAGCACGATCGCGCAAGCGCGACTTGTAAAACTCCGTCGCGCGGGGATGGCGATGCAGTCCGGCGACAAACGTTGCGACCGCGTAACGTTCCTGGACAGTCACATCGCCTGTAATCTCCGGCTCGAACAACGCGCGAAAGCTCTTCTCCGCATTGTCACGGGCTTCAGGTCGCAACGATCGCACCTCATCGAGATGCGAACCGGGCTCGATCCCAACCAGCAAATCGATGGTGTCATGTGTCGAGGATGTCATCGTGCAGGTTCCGTCTCTATTCTCCGCGAGATTGTCGGCGATTGGCTCCGTAAAAACAATCAAAACGTTCTTTTTCACGAACGGCGCGCGCGAGGATATCCTTCTCCGGATTGGCCCGAAGACGAGAAATTTTGGTCAGGTGCCTCGTTCTGACTGGCTTCGCAACAATGCTATCTTGATCCCCAGCGACGCTCGACGACGGGGACGACATGATGCGGATCCTATTCATTTTCCTCTTCGCCGCTTACGCGGCCGGGGCCTCGGCGCAAACACGTCCCTTATCGACGACGATGAGCTGCGCGCAGGCGAGCAGCCTGGTGAATTCGAGCGGCGGGATCGTGCTGGGCACCAGCGCTTACGCCTATGATCGTTACGTGAGCAGCGGGAGGTTTTGCGGCACGTCCGAAACGACGGAGCCTGCCTGGATACCGACCAGAGAGACACAACAATGCTTTGTCGGCTATCGCTGCCGGGGGCTGGCGCAGCGCCAGTCAGGGGGATGATGGCGAGCCCACAAAACGAAACGCCCGCGCCGCGGGATCATAATACGCAACGTGCTCCTCGACATCAGATGTGAATGGCGTGTCCCAGGGCGCCGAAGGCGGCCTCCAGAAATGCTTCGCTCTGAGTTGGGTGCGCGTGAATGGTACCCGCCACATCTTCGAGCCGCGCGCCCATCTCGATCGCGAGGCTGAAGGCTGCCGAAAGCTCGGCTATTCCCGCGCCGACACCCTGGATTCCGAGCAGCACATGGTTGTCTGCGCGCGCCACGACGCGGATGAAGCCGACCTCATCGCCCAATGTCATCGCGCGACCATTGGCCTGAAACGGAAATTGGCCGATCGTGATTTCGACGCCGGTCGCACGCGCTTCGTCGGGCGACAGGCCGGCCGTGATAATTTCGGGATCGGTGAAGCAGACGGCCGGGATGCAGATCTTGTCCCAGAGGCGTTTTTTGCCACCGACGATTTCCGCCACCATTTCGCCCTGCGCCATTGCGCGATGGGCGAGCATCGGCTCTCCGGTCACGTCGCCGATGGCGAAAACGCCGCGCATGGACGTGCGGCATTGATCGTCAATGTGGATGAAGGGTCCGTTCATGGTGAGGTCGATGGCATCAAGACCCCAACCCGCCGTCAGTGCCCGGCGCCCGACCGTCACCAGGATCTTGTCCGCTGCGATCACCCGCTCTCCGCCGTCTCCGGTTTCAATCGCCAGACCATCGCGCTTCAGCGCCTTCGCCTTGGCGCCGGTGAGCACATCGATCCCGAGTTCGCGCAATCGCTTCATGACGGGGCGGGTGAGATCGGAATCGTATTGCGGCAGGATGCGGGATTGCGCTTCAACCACCGTGACGTTGCTGCCCATCTTTGCAAAGGCGGTGCCCAGTTCGAGGCCGATATAACCGCCACCCACCACGACCAGTTTCTCCGGCAGTTCGGTGAGGGCAAGCGCGCCCGTCGATGAGATCACGCGTTCGCCGAACGGGAGAAAAGGCAAGGTCACGGCCTCGGAGCCGGTTGCGATCACGATCTGTTCGGCGCGGACGACCTGCAGGCCGAGCTCGGTTGCGACCTCGACGGTTTTTCCGTCGCGAAAGGTCGCCCACCCGACAAGCACCTTGACGCCCGCTTTCTTCAGCAACCCCGTGACGCCGTTGTTGAGGCGTCCGACAATGCCATCCTTCCAGGCGATGGTTTTCGCAAGATCGAGAAGCGGATTTTGCGCCGATATTCCGAGCGGGTTTTGCCCGCTCGCCATGTGGGAGACGCTGGCGAATTCATCCGCCGCATGGATCAGCGCCTTCGACGGGATGCAGCCCACGTTGAGGCAGGTTCCGCCTGCCTTCTTGGCCTCGACGATCACCGTATCGATGCCCAGCTGCCCCGCACGAATGGCGCAGGTATAACCGCCCGGCCCGGCGCCGATCACCAGAAGTTTGCAGGAAATCTCTTTCATGGGATCAGCTTTCGATGAAGATCATCGCGGGCGTTTCGAGGAGCGCCTTGATGCGTTGAATGAACACCGCCGCATCCCAGCCGTCGATCACGCGGTGATCGAAGCTGGAGGACAGGTTCATCATCTTGCGGGGAATGAACGTCGAACCGTCCCAGACGGGCCGCACCATCATCTTGTTGACGCCGACGATGGCCACTTCCGGATGATTGATGATGGGCGTGGTCACGACGCCGCCCATGGCTCCGAGCGACGTGATGGTGATGGTCGATCCGGTGAGTTCTTCTCGTGTCGCCGTGCCGGCTTTTGCCGCTTCCGCCAGACGATTGAGCTCGCCGCCGAGGCCCCAGAGATCGAGCGCTTCCGCGTGCTTGACCACCGGCACCATCAACCCCGTCGGCGTCTGCGCCGCGATGCCGATATGCACGCCCGCATGCTGGTGGATGATCCCCGCATCGTCATCGAAATGCGCGTTGAGATTGGGCTGCTCGTCGATCGCGCGAACCATGGCCCGCATGAGGAAGGGCAGGAACGAGAGTTTCGCCTGATCCTGGCGCTTGCTCGCGTTGAGCGTCGTGCGGAGATCTTCAAGCGCCGTGACGTCGATTTCCTCCACGTAGGTGATGTGCGGGATGCGGGAACTCGCCAGTGACATGCGCTCGGCGATCCGCCGGCGCATCCCCACCACCTTGATATCCTCGACCGAGGTGCGCGCCTGCCGGACGGAGGGTCTCGCGCTGCGCCGGACCTCTGGCGAATACCGCATCGAGATCTTCATGGGTGATGCGGCCGGCGGGCCCGGTGCCGGTGACCTGACGCAAGTCGATGCCGGCCTCGCGCGCCCGCAGGCGGACGGCGGGAGCCGCAAGCGGCTTCTCGCCCTCGGGCCGCGCACGCCGCACCGGTGAACGTGCGCGGGACCGCGGCTTTCGGAGCGGTGGTGCGTTCAGACTGTGGCGCAGCCAATGTCGGTTCGGGTGCGGGCGCACTTGGCTTCGCCGGCGCCGATGCCGGCGCTTCGGGCGCGGCGTCGAGCGGCGCGCTGTCGACACCCTCCCCCGCCACATCAAGCCGGACGAGATTCGACCCGACCGCAACCACGTCGCCCACATTCGCGCCGAGCCACAAGACCTTGCCTTCGACCGGGTGACGGAATTTCCACCGTGGCCTTGTCGGTCATGACTGCGCCGAGGATCGCGTCTTCGCGAACGAGGTCGCCGATCTTGACATTCCACTCGACGAGCTCGGCCTCGGCCACGCCTTCGCCCACGTCCGGAAGCCTGATTACATGCTCGGCCACATCACTGCTCCATGGCTTTCAGCAGCGCCTGACCGACGCGGGAAGGACCCGGGAAGTAGTCCCATTCCTGGGCGTGAGGATAAGGCGTATCCCAGCCGGCAACGCGGGAAACGGGCGCTTCGAGGTGATAGAAACAGGCTTCCTGCACAAGCGCCGAAAGCTCGCCGCCGAAGCCGGATGTGAGTGTCGCTTCGTGCACGACAACGCATCGCCCGGTCTTGCGCACCGAGGCCTCGATGGTCTCGATGTCGAGCGGCACCAGCGAGCGCAAGTCGATGATCTCCGCATCCACGCCGGTCTCCGCCGCTGCGGCCTCGGCCACGTACACCATGGTGCCGTAGGCGAGCACCGTCACCGCCGATCCCGCACGCCGGATGGCCGCCTTGCCGAACGGGATGCGGTAATGACCGTCCGCAACCTCGCCCAGCTCGTGCTTGGACCACGGCGTGATCGGCCTGTCGTGATGGCCGTCGAACGGGCCGTTATAGAGCCGCTTGGGTTCGAGGAAGATCACCGGATCGGGATCCTCGATCGCCGAAATCAGCAAGCCCTTCGCGTCGCTCGGATTGGACGGCATCACGGTCTTCAATCCGGCCACGTGGGTGAACAATGCCTCGGGGCTCTGGCTGTGCGTCTGGCCTCCGAAAATCCCGCCCCCGGTGGGCATCCGCACCACCAGCGGACAGGTGAACTGGCCGTTCGAACGGTAGCGCATGCGAGCCGCCTCCGACACGATCTGGTCGTAGGCCGGATACATGTAATCGGCGAACTGGATCTCGACGCAGGGGCGCAGGCCGTAGGCCGCCATGCCGACAGCCGAGCCGACGATGCCGAGTTCGCTGATCGGCGCGTCGAAGCACCGGCTCTTGCCGTATTTGGCCTGCAGGCCCTGCGTGGCGCGAAACACGCCGCCGAAGAAGCCCACATCCTCGCCGAACACCACGACATTGTCGTCGCGCTCCATCATCACATCCATCGCATCGCGGATGGCTTCGATCATCGTCTTGCGGGGCATTCCTCAGAACTCCCGCCTGCTGCCGCTGGCGACGCAGATGCGGCGGCATTTCGGCGTAGACGCCCTCAAACATGTCGCGTGCCGACGGTCTGCCTCCCGCGTGCAGGGTGCCATGTCGTTCGGCTTCCTTCTGGGCGGTAATCACGGTGTCGAGCACCTCGGCCTCCGACTGTTTGTGACGCTCCTCAGACCAGACTCCGCGCAGGATCAAATGATTCTTCAGCCGGATGATCGGATCTCCGAGCGGCCACGCATCGGATTCGGTCTTGGGCCGATAGGCCGAAGGATCGTCCGAACTCGAATGGGCGCCGACGCGATAGGTCACGTATTCGATGACGGTCGGCCCGAGATTGCGCCTCGCACGTTCGGCCGCCCATTGGGCTACCGCATGCACAGCGAGAAAGTCGTTGCCATCGACGCGCAAGGCCGGGAGGCCGAAGCCGAGGCCGCGCGCCGCGAACGTTCCCGAGCCGCCGCGCGCGATCCCTTGAAAGGTCGAGATCGCCCATTGGTTGTTGACGATGTTGAGAATGACCGGGGCCTTGTAGGTCGAGGCAAACACAAGCGCCGCGTGAAAATCGGATTCCGCCGTCGAGCCGTCGCCGATCCACGCGGCGGCGATCTTGCTGTCGTTCTTGATGGCGGATGCCATCGCCCAGCCAACCGCCTGAATATACTGCGTCGCAAGGTTGCCCGAGATCGAGAAGAACCCGTTGTCCTTGGCCGAATACAGCACCGGCAATTGCCGGCCTTTCAGCGGGTCGCGCTCGTTGGAATAAATCTGGCACATCATGTCGACGAGCGGATAGCCCGACGCGATGAGCAGCCCGGCCTGACGATAGGTCGGGAAATTCATGTCCCCCGGCAGCAACGCGCGATGAAACGCGCAGCTCACGCCCTCCTCGCCCATATGCTGCATGTAGAACGAGGTCTTGCCCTGGCGTTGCGCCATCTGCATGCGGGCGTCGAAGGCGCGAAGCGTCATCATATGGCGCAGGCCCTCGAGCAAGGCGTCCTCATCGAGGCTGCCGGCCCAAGGCCCCACAGCTTCACCATCCCGATTGAGGACGCGAATGATCGAGTAGGCGA
This sequence comes from uncultured Alphaproteobacteria bacterium, assembly GCA_963828985.1. Taxonomy (GTDB): domain Bacteria; phylum Pseudomonadota; class Alphaproteobacteria; order Rhizobiales; family Beijerinckiaceae; genus Microvirga. Next base: position 158,701 of record CAWHGT010000002.1, on the reverse strand, counting down.
GCTTGCGCATGCTTGCCGGGTCCGCATCCACCTCCGGCCGGTCTACCGACCCTGCCTCGGGAATCTCGACGTTGGAGAAATCAGGATGGCCGCCGGGCCGGACAGCGGGCTCCGGAACGTGGAGAGCCAGGGGAGGATAATCGGTCATCGCTTCGTGGTCTCCCAATTGTTGAATTCGGGAACGCATAGCCGGCAGGATGGGCGAAGCCGTCCATCTTGTGAGCATTTAGGTCAACGCTCAAGCTCGTCGAGCGCAAAATATATCAGCAAGGCTGACCTATCTACCAGTCTTTTAGAAGGGTGGGAAGGAGAGTTCGCGTCTGGTTCAAGCGGAGAAAAAGGCGATGGGCGCCTCTCGCAGCGCCATGGCAGTTCTTCACCGCCATGGCGATCGTTTAGGTCAGAGGGCGGCTCTCAGAGGCGCTTGAGATCGAGGCCGCTGCGATCTCCTGTCCAGACTTTGGCGAGTTTGGCCTCGGCGTCCTCCTCGGCGGCCTTGTCACCGCGAGCCTTCGCGGCCTCCTTCAATCCGAACAGCGCCCAGCCGCTGTTTGGCGAACGCTTCAGCGCCGCCTCGAAAGCCTGTCGGGCTTCATCGGGTCGCCCGGCCAGCAAGCAGGGCCGCGCCGAGGGATTGCCGAACCGGGTAATACCAGTAAGGCGGCTCCATATAGGCGAGCGCCTCCTGCGTTCGAGCCGCCCGCTCGAAGAACGGGATCGCACCCGCCGGATCGCCCTTGGCCATGGCCATTCGGCCGCCAAGCACTTCCTGCGCGATCGTCAACACCTCGGGACCGGGAATGCCCGCGGCCGCAGCTTTGGCCAGGTCCTCAGCACCGGCTAGCGATTGGAGCGCCGCGATCTCACCCGGCACATCTGCGAACCGGCCCTGCTCCACCAAAGCAACGCCCCGCGCGTAATGGCGCATCGCTTTTACGTAAGTTGGGGCGTTTTCGGGTACCGGGAGCGCCAGGACAGCATCGGGTTGCCCGAACATCGCACTGGCCCAGTATGGGGCCGCCATATCCGGCTGCACCATGGGCACCGCCATGGCGGCCTCTGCCGGAACGATGCTTCGCAGCTTGGCTGCCGCCTCGAGAGCGGTCTTGGAATCCCCTGCCAACTGCGCGGCGGCAAGCAGGAAATGCACATTGTGAGGATAATAGGCCAGCGGATAGGGACCCGTCGGGGCGATGGCCGCGATATAGTTTTCATCGACTGCAACCGCGGCCTTGTTGGCGTCGAGCGCATCGAGATAGCGGCCGACACGATAGTAGATGTGGCTCGGCATGTGGACGATATGTCCGGCCCCCGGGATCAGCGCCGCCAACCTGTCGGCGCCCGCCTGCGCGCGCTCCGGCCTGTCGGAGGCCTCGACCGTGTGGATGTAGAGGTGAATGGCGCCGGGGTGGTCCGGGTTCTTGGCCATCGCGCGTTCGAGTTCCGCAACGATCTCGTCGGCGTGTCCCTTGCCTCGCCTGCCGCTATCCTCCCAGTAATCCCACGGCTGCGTATCCATCATCGCTTCGGCGTGAAACACGGCGAGTTCGATGTCGTCAGGAAAGCGCCGTGCGACTTCGCCCACCGCGTCGGCCCAGGCCTTGTCGAGCATCGCCCGGTCGACGGAGGGATCAGCCGAATAACGGGTCGCCAGAGCAGCGATGAGCGCCTTCTCCTTGTCGTTTGCGGTGCCCGCCAAAGCCTGCGCCTGCGCAAGCGCCGCAAGGGCCGGCGCGTTCGCCGCTGGATCCATCGGCACGTTGATGTTGGGGCCGAGCACCAGAGCCTCGCCCCAGAAACACATGGCGCAGGATGGATCGATGCGTTGAGCCTGCCGAAAAGCCCGCCTGGCCTCCGCATGATTGAAGCCGTAGGCGAGGCGAAGACCCTGGTCGAAATACGCCTGCGCCTCGGGCTTTTGCGTCGTCACCTTCCAGCTATGTCGCCCGAGATTGTCGAAAAGCGGTGGCGTTCCCTCGTCATAGGCGCTTGGCGCCGCGGCCGGAGCGGCATGAAGGTTATGGTGGAAAGGCGCCACCTCCGTTTTTGGAACGCTTTCCTGACCGCGCGCCGGCGCGGCCACAATGCAAGTCGCGCCGACCACAGCAGCGCCAACGACGAAATGATGGAATCCGGTCATTCCATACGCAGCACGAGGATTCATGATAACCTCCCCGGTAGTCGGAATGTCCGGTAACTCTACGCCTCATTCGACGCTGCGAACAGCCGTCGCGAACATATCTCCTGCGGTTCCCGTCAACGGAAACTTCATCAAGAAGCCTGACACTTGCGAACTTCGCGTCGCCACTGCGCGCTGATCTTCGAGCCATCGTTAGCTTGGCCGCCCAGCGCAGAGACTAGGACAACATGATCCCGCCAGACCCGTTGGCTCGTTTGCCGGTCGAAGTGGTGACGACCTCGTTCGACCTGTTCGAGGTCGTTCTCGGCATCGCCATTCTGGTGGTCGTGGTCTTCATCCATGGAGCCGGCATCCGCCGCGTCTCTCGCTACTTCTCCGGACATTGGGTGCATGTGACGACCGAGACGCCCCATTGGCGGGTCAACGTCCTGTTCGGAATCGTCGTGGCCCAGCTTGTCATCGTTCATCTGGTGGAAGTGCTGGTATGGGCGCTCCCGATCTACTGGCTCAACCTCATCCCGGATCTTTCAGCCGCGGCGTTCTTCGCCGCCGAGACTTACACGACGCTCGGCGAAGGTGTTATTCGGCTGCCTTACAGTTGGCGGCAATTAGGGCCGATCATCGCCGTGTCCGGATTGTTCACGTTCGGCTGGACGTCGAGCGTGCTCGTTTATGTGATGACCCAATTTGGATCGCTCGATACGCGCCACGCCGAGAACAAGAAAATCGCAGCTTCCGGCGACGTGTCGTAAGCCCTTCATCTCAGGAGATCCCGAATTTCAAGTCCGAGCGACCAGACCTTGCGTTTGAGACCGGTGGCGGTTGGACTGGGCAGCATGGCGGCCACGTCACGGGTGCGGGCCGCCGAGGGGCTGAGGACGCCTATGGTGACTTCTCCATCGGTGTAGTACCGATCACCGCCCCCGTTGCGGCCATTCAACGTCGGACCCACCCCAGACACCTGATAGGTCGACACGAGCATTCCGGCCTTCGCCAAATCGCCGATGACCAGGTCGCGATCCGCATCCACGTCGGGAGCGATGTGATGGGTGATCTGGCCGGTATCGCGGCTCAAGCCGACGCCCACGTCGAAACTCGCCGCGCCAAGCCAGACAGGCCTTCCCTCCGCGCCGCTCGCGAGCACCAGCCAGAACCGCACGTGATGACGCCGATCGGCGCTTTGTCCGACCGGCTTCTCGAAGGCCAGGTCCTGCTTTCGTCCCTCAAACAGGAGCGTGCTGACGGGTGCCTCCACGTCCGGGCGGTCGAGGACGACGCTTAGCCCGATGTCGATGCTGCTGCGCAGCGTGATGGCGTCAGCCGGGTGCCAGCCGGCCGCAGCGAATGCCCTGACGATCTCCGGTTTCGAGCCCACCAACCCGACATTGATCGGATCGCCCGGAATGTCCTGCGTGGTACGGGTGACCATCGGATGGGAAGCCAATGACGGCTGGTGTTCGTAATGCTGCCACAGGCGCGGCAACACCAGATAGGCCAGGATCAGATAGAGAGCTGCGAGCGCCAGGAGCAGCGCTCCCAGCCTACGCCACACCGTGTGTCGGTGCTTCATGCTCATGGGAGGCGATAGACCGTGCGTCGGCCAGCGATGCCGCGGAGTTCGAACTCCCCTGCGCGGACAGCCCTGCGCTCGCAACGATCCGCAAAGCCTTCCGACAGGACCAGGTTTAGGCCGAGATGATCGCAGAGCGGCTCCATGCGACTCGCCTCATTGACGGCGCGTCCGATCACTGTGAAGTCGAGCCTTCGCGAAGCTCCGACATTGCCATAGACGACTTCGCCATAATGCAGCACCACATCGACATCGAGCGGGGGTTCTCCGGTCGCAAGTCGGTTCCGGTTCAACTGCGCATTGGCAGAAATCGCGTCTTCGGCCGCGGCCAGCGCCTGTTCGCAGATCGGGCACGGGCGCGCATCCACGTCGTCGACCGGAAACACCGCCAGCACGCCATCGCCCATGAATTTGAGAATCTCACCTCCGCGCTCTGTCACGGCGCTGCCGATCGCTTCGAAATGTTCATTGAGCCAACCCACGACGCGTATTGGATCTTCCCGCTCCGTCAGGCTCGTGAAACCTTTAAGGTCGGCGTTCAGGATGGCGGCGCAGATCCGCTCGCCCTCACCTCGCCGAATCTTTCCGGCGAGAACGGCGCGGCCGGTCTGCGGTCCGAGATAGACGCTCAGGGCGTCGACGGCGATGCGCGCGACGCTGACCCGAAAAGCCGCAAGCGCGAGCGCCGGCACGAGACTGCCGATCAGTTCGCATTGTTCATCGCTGAACCCGCCCTTCCGGTCCGTCGCGGCCGATAATGCGACGCCTCTGAGTGCGATCTGTCCCGCACCGAAGGGCACGAGGCGCAACAGGTAGTCGGTGGCGCCTTCCGCCCGCAATTCCCGCAGCAGTTCGAACCGCTCGATCCCTTCCCCCTCCTCCAACCGGAAGCGGGCCACGTCGACCTCGCGGGTTTGAAGATCGTAGATCACGCTTTTTTGGAAATTTTCCGCCTGCTGCTTGCCATGTGGCATGCGCTCCGTCGCGACGCCTCGTCCACGCCACCAGATGTACGAGACCGCGCGCGAACTCGGATCGATGGTGGGAAGCGAAATGCTGGCGCGCAGCAGCGGGAGGCCAGCATCGAGCAGGCGTTCGCTCAGGCCGGTGAGCAGCAGATCGAGTTCGTCATGGGCCGTTGCAAACTGCAAGATCCAGTCGATGAGCCCGTAGGCCTTCGACTCGCCCCTGTGCGCTTCTTCCGCCATCGCAAGCATCCTCAATCGGCAGCACTGACCCGAGAGTGGGAAGAGTCTCTACCGCATGAGTTTGAGACCCGCCAGTGCGGTCGATCGGGAACCGTCCCTGTCGGCGCAACGTTAACCCGACAGCGTACTGTCCCGCTGCACGTCGCGCGGCATAGCTTCAAACCTCACGCAAAACAACGAGATGGAGAACAGCTCATGACTTACACAGATGCACGCAGAGACGCACCCGGCGTGATGACTGGCGATCCCCTCATCGAGAGCGATCGCGTCGAAGGAACGAGCGTCTACGGGCCGAATGGAGACCATATAGGCTCGATCAAGCGCCTCATGATCGAGAAGATCAGCGGCAAAGTCACCTACGCGGTGATGTCATTCGGCGGGTTCCTCGGCATCGGCGAGGACGAGCACACTATTCCCTGGAACAAGCTCGAATACGATACCGGTCTCGGTGGCTATCGCACCGACATCACCGAAGAGCAGCTTCGCGGTGCGCCCACGTTTTACCGTGAGAGCGATTATCGCTGGTCCGACCGTGACCGCGAACGGGAACTCCACGATTATTGGAGAACGCCTTATTACTGGGGAATCTAACAGTTTTGATGGGATGGCGGCTTCCGCCATCCCATTTTCATAATGGCGTGCGCTGATATTTTGTGTCAAAACCTTGTCGAACCCCGGGCGCTGTTCTATCTGGTGAGCAGGCTTTAAGGGGGATTTGATGCGTCTTTTCATTGCAGTCGGGGCAGTTTGCCTCGCATTGGCAGGTTGCCAGACATCCGAACAATCCATGGCAAGCGCTGAAAGCGTGTGCCTGCAATCGGGTTTACGTCCGGGCACCGCCACTTATAGCCGCTGCATCAATGCCAGCTACCGGCAGAATGTCGCCAATTCCAATGCCACCGCGAACGCGGTCGCTGTCGGCGCCGCTGCCGGAATGATCGGCGGCGCCGTCATCGCGGCCGAGTCGCGGCCTTATTACGGCGGCGGTTATTACCGCCCCTACGGCTATTACAGAGGCGGTTACTGCCGCTGGGGCTGCTAGCAAGCCGCAGCGGGTTTGATCCTCCAGGACGCGCCTGTTCCCTCCGTTGGGCCAACGCGCGCTCTGGACCGAATTAGATTGGCCTTCGCCTTAACTGCGCCCGGGTTTCAGGCCAACGCAGCAACAAGGAGAATGCCTTTGTCACGACTCGTTGTCGTTTCCAACCGGGTGGCGGTTCCGGACTCCAAGGGAACCGCGGGCGGGCTTGCCGTCGCGTTGCGCGAGGCTTTCGAGGCTTATCCGGGATTGTGGTTCGGCTGGAGCGGCAAAGTTTCGGCGCAGCCCTCGGCCCAGCCTCGCATCGTCGACAAGGGACGCGTTAAATACGCGCTGATGGACCTCACCTCCATCGACCGCCAGGAATATTACAGCGGCTTCGCCAACCGGGCGCTGTGGCCGACGATGCATTATCGGATCGGGCTCGCGGACTTCTCGCGCGCCGATTATGCGGGTTATCTGCGGGTCAATCGCACCTTCGCGGCCGCCATCGCCCGGCTCGTTCGACCGGACGATCTCATATGGGTCCACGACTATCACTTGATACCGCTCGCGGCGGAACTCCGCGCGATGGGGATCGATAACCGGATCGGCTATTTCCACCACATTCCCTGGCCGGCGCCGGAAGTATTTGCGACCCTGCCCGGCAGCACCCAGTTGCTCCGCTCGATCATGTCCTACGATCTCGTGGGAGTGCATACGGAGCGCGACGCCGACAATCTGCGGCGGGGCCTTGTGCAGGAGGTGGGCGCCAGCGTGGTGAAGGGTGACCTGCTCGAACTCGGCGACAGGCGCGCCCGGATCAAAGGCTTTCCCATCGGCATCGATGTGAACGCCTTCCAGGCCCTGGCGCAAAAGTCAGCTTCCCTGCCACTCGTTCGCCAAACCATCGCGGGGCTCGGCTCTCGCAAGCTCATCATTGGGGTCGACAGGCTGGATTATTCCAAAGGCATCCCCGAGCGGATGGAATCCTTCGAACGATTTCTGGTGAGCAACCCGGATCAGCGCGGACGCGTGACGTATCTGCAGATCGCGCCGACGAGCCGAAGCGAGGTTCCCGAATACGCCACCCTGAGCAGGGCTGTGAACGATACGCTCGGGCGGATCAACGGGTCGCTCGGAGAGCCGGGCTGGGTTCCCATCCACTACGTTACGAGCAGCTACCCGCGATCCGTTCTGGCGGGACTTTACCGGCTGGCAAAAGTCGGTCTCGTGACGCCGATCCGCGACGGCATGAATCTCGTCGCCAAGGAATATGTCGGCGCTCAGGATCCGACCGATCCGGGAGTATTGGTCTTGTCGAAATTCGCCGGGGCTGCGGCGCAGCTCACGGACGCGCTCATCGTCAACCCGAACGACAAATTCGAGGTGGCGGAAGCCATCAGTACGGCTCTTCACATGTCGTTGGACGAGCGCGTCCAACGTTGGTCCGGCATGATGAAAACCCTGAAGGCGCAGGACGTCGCCTGGTGGGCGTCAAGTTACCTCAACGCATTGAAAGCGCCGCGTCAGCTCGGCAGGAGAGCCCTTACATCCGTGGCTTCCGCCGAATAACCGTCGAAACATCCGGGACATCTTGGCTCTCGTTTGTGCGGCTTTTCCTGTCGCGTTCAATTTTCCGGCATCGATTGGGCAAAACTGATGCAATCAAGCCAGGGCTTGCCGTTGCATCCATCGCCGGGGCCGGTACCCTGTCTGTGCGGTGTCCTTTGGGTGCCGCCTCCGCCCCGGCCGCGGGTCCAGGACCTTCGGCCGGGGCGCCCATTGCCTGCTAGCCGACGCGCCTATCCAAACGAGCGGATGACAGCGAGCCCGCTCGCCCGATATCATTCGTCCTCGGCGGAAAACTGTCCGCCTGGCGAGGACGTATTCGATGCTGGTCGGCGTACCATCCGAGATCAAGGACAACGAAGCCCGCGTCGGGCTCATTCCCGCTTCCGTTCACGAACTGGTCCATCACGGCCATCGCGTGTTGGTCGAAGCCGGCGCAGGGCTCGGCGCCGGCTTGCCGGACGAGGATTACCTCGCGGCGGGCGCGGAGCTCGTTGAAGGGGCCGAACGCATTTTCGCCGAAGCCGAGATGATCGTGAAGGTCAAGGAGCCCTTGGAGCGCGAGCGCAAGCGGCTCCGGCCTGGGCAGATCTTGTTCACCTACCTGCATCTTGCGCCCGATCCGGAGCAAACTCGCGATCTCATGCAATCGGGCGCGATCTGCATCGCGTATGAGACCGTCACGTCGCCATCCGGTGCGCTTCCGTTGCTGACGCCGATGTCCGAAGTCGCCGGCCGGCTTGCGCCTCAGGTCGGTGCTCACGCACTCGAGAAATCGCAAGGCGGGCGCGGCATTCTGCTCGGCGGCGTGCCGGGCGTCCGCGCAGCTTCCGTGGTTATCATCGGCGGCGGTGTCTCGGGCACGCACGCAGCCGCCATCGCCATTGGAATGGGGGCGCAGGTAACGGTTGTCGACCGATCCGCAGATGCGTTGCGGCGATTGTCGGCGCAATTCGGCAACGCCATCTCGACGGTCTTTTCCACGCGGAGCGCTATCGCTCAGCTCGTGAGAGACGCCGATCTGGTCATCGGCGCCGTCCTCATTCCGGGCGCTGCGGCACCCAAGCTCGTCACCCGCGAAATGATCGCCAGCATGAACAAAGGCGCGGTGGTCGTCGACATTGCGATCGACCAGGGCGGCTGCTTCGAGACGTCACACGCGACCACTCATTCCGACCCCACCTACGTGGTCGATGGCGTGGTCCATTACTGCGTTGCCAACATGCCGGGCGCGGTTGCACGCACGTCGACATTCGCTCTCAACAACGCGACGTTGCCGTTCGTCCTGGCGATCGCAAGCCAGGGCTGGCGCGAGGCCTTGCGGCAGGACCGGCATCTGCTTGCGGGCCTGAACGTTTGTGCGGGCGCGATCACGTGCGAACCCGTCGCGCAGGCTCAGGATCTCACATTCGTCGATCCTCTCGTCGCGATCGAGAGAGCATGAACAGACAGGCTCCCGTCAGCGGGCGCACCGGAAAGCTCTTCATCCAAGACGTTGTCGATCACCCACCCCTCAGACGGGCGAGGTAGCCTCGGCGAGGCGCTGGCGCAACTCCTCCGGGTCGATGGCGACCTTGAGGACGGTTCCGCCAAAATCAAGCACCAGGACGGGCGCGTTTTCGTGACGCTCGACCCGTGTTGCGAGCGGACGGAGCGGAAGGCTTTTCGGGTGGTTGGGCCCTGCCCCGCCGGCGAAAGTCCGCGGCGGAAGCGACCGATGGACATTTGCCACTTCGGACAGGAGATCCGTTACGATCGGCGTCGAATCCACGGTGCCGAGCAGGATCTCGTATTCGCGCCCTGCGTCGCTGCGCACCGCGAGGGAGAAGACCCTGCCGTCTTTTGCCACCTCCACGCGCCAGGCCGCCGATCCGATCCGTTTAACCAAGTGAGCTCTCCTGTCCGGTCCGTTTGACCAAGGACACGCCGGACGATGGGTGTCAAACCCGATGTAACACCACAAGACCGGTGGGCATTCGTTGAATATGTGGCATGAAGGAGGAAGCCTACTTGGCGATTCTGCTCTCAAAGGTTCGCTGACTTCCTCGCCACGAAGCGTGGCATCGATTTGACCGGTCCGCTTGCGAATTTATCGGGCTTGATCTGGATGGAGAATGCCTATGCGACACGCCGCCCTCGTCGGAGCTTTCTGCCTTGCGCTTTCGGTTCCTGCCAACGCCCAAACGAGCCCGGCTCCGACAGGCGCCGTCTCGCCTGCCGAAATCCGCGAATTGCTCGAGGCCGCAAAAGCCACCGCCAAGGCTTCGCGTGAGAATGTCGATTATAGCCGCGTCGTACCGGATATTCTCTTCCAGATCCTCGCCAAGCTGGACAAAATCGAAACAAAACTCGACAAGATGGAAAATGCCTTGAAAGCTTCGAGCGCCAGGAAACGGTGAGTGCAAGAAAGCGCCAGTGTAGGCGGCCCCGCTATACTGTAGCGCGCGCCATCTCACCAAATGTTAACAGGTTTCCGGCATGCTGGCCGGCATCGAAACACCTTTTTGAGGGTCGCGATGCTGACCACGCGCAACGTTCAACAGCCGGAAGGCATCACAGAAGAGCGATTGGAAAGAGCCCTTGAGGTTCTGTCGGCGCTCGTGTCGGAGCACGGGGAGAAGCACGCGCCCTTGCGGTCGATGATCGAGGGACAGCTCTCCGAACTGCGCGCCCGTGGAACGCCACCAGTTTCCACGCCAGCCTACGCCGTGGCGAGCTGACCGCCTTGAAGATTGCCGACACAGTGAGATCGCATCTGCGGGCATTCGGGAGTGCCGCGGTTCGCCCACACGTCGACATCAACCATCACGTCCCGGCCAGGAAAATCCCGGCCGGCGAAACCATCATCGAGAGGCCCGCCATGCAGGTATCGGCAATTCAATCCGCACCTGCGGCCGCCAATGACGTGGCGACCGAAAACCTCGCTCAGCAGATGCTGTCGCTTGTCGAAATTGCCGCCACGCAGGATCGTCAGATCCAGGCGCTGAAGGCCCGCTGCGAGCGACTGGAGCGGCGCGAGCAGGCAGGAATGGTGGCGTTTACGGCCTTCTTCCATATTCTCGACGCCAACAAGGTGTCCGACCTGGCGGCTATGGCAGCGGTGTTTGGCAGCCTCATCGGCCAGGCGCAGCAACTCGACTTGCCCGAGGATTCAATCCTGTATCTGCGGCGCATCGAAACCATGCTCCGCGACCAGCATACGGACGATCGCGAGCTCGCCCAATAAGGCATCCCTCGAAAGGGTCCCGAACCCGACTTTGGAGCGCTTGCTTTCCGCCGGAAACAAGATCAAATTCATGCTCAGGCGCCGACCAATCGGCGCTACGGACGAGCACCGGGCGGGCGCGGATGTACCGCTCTCCCGGCCTGCTCGTCTTTCTATCTGACCTTCCTGTCGGCCGGCAAATGGCGCGTGTAATTCTTCTCACGCTCATCCCGGCTCTGCGCCAATTCCTCGTAGGCTTTCTTGTCTTCCGGTGAAAGTACCACGCGTTTCGCGGGTGCGGTGCGCTGTCGCGGTTTCGCGCGTTTGAACGTTTCCGTCGGTCCGGCCATGGTGCTCGCTTTCAAAGATCGCCCGGCACTATAGAAGCCAATCCCCCACCACGACAGATATTCGCAGGCGAAATTTCCAATTCTTTCGTCGCTCTCCGAACCAACGGGAAGGCGCGGGGTTTCGCCTATTGGGCCTCAGCTGGCCGGATCGATCCGGAGGCCCAGTCGGTCAGAGGGAAGACGATCATGCCGGTCATTCGCCGCCCGCCCAGAAACCCTGAACACCGCGAAGCCGTTCGCCTGTCCTGGAAAAGCCGTCACATCCCGTTTGGCACGATCCTCATCGGAGGCCTGGCGCTGGCGGGGGTGCTGTCCGCCATCTTCATGGTGCTGGCGTTGGGGCCCTCGAACCCTCCCCTTTGAGCGCAACGCGGACGAGCCGTCAGGGGCCGAAATGATCGATCGCGTCGAGCCCGCGACATCGAGGACATTTTGAGATTCCCGCCGGTTGCCTTATGGCTGTGAAACGGTCCGGTCCTTCAGCTCCCCGAAAATCAGCGAGCCAGCGCCATGGAACTGACGAAGTGTCATCGACGACACGCTAATCTTTCGATCGTCGCTAACGGTTGGTTAAAGTGCCGGGTGCACATTGGTCCGCATGTCCGGCAGAGTTCCCATGACATTGACTGATCGCCCCGGCTCGCGCGGGATCCTTCTCCTGTCGCCTGCTTCTCCGAGTTTCACCACACGCCGAAGAGCCGGAAGAAGCTTGGCAGTTGCAGCCGTGGCCGCGCTGGCATTTTTCGGTGGAGCGAAAGGCACGCAGAACGCCGTCGCCAACGGCGATACCCGCAGCCTCACAATATTCCACACTCATACCCGCGAAAGCTTGACCGTTACCTTTCGGCGCGACGGACGTTACGACGAGCAGGCTTTGACACAGCTGAACTGGCTGCTGCGCGATTGGCGCACGGACGAGCCCATCAAGATGGACGCGCGCCTCTTCGACATTCTTTGGGAGCTTTATCGCGAAGTCGGCTCGCGCGAACCGGTGAATATCATTTCGGCCTATCGCTCGCCGGAAACGAACGGCATGTTGCGGCGCCGCTCCAGCGGCGTTTCCGAGCACAGCCAGCACATGCTCGGCAGGGCGATGGATATCCGCCTGCCGGACGTGGACACGGCACGCCTGCGTGCTGCCGCCATGCGCCTCCAATATGGCGGCGTGGGGTATTACAGTTCGAGCGCTTTCGTGCATATCGACACGGGCAACGTGCGCGCCTGGCCGCGCATGAATGAGGACCAGCTCGCGCGCCTCTTCCCGGATGGAAAGACGTTGCACCTGCCCTCGAACGGGAAGCCGCTGGCCGGTTACGAAGTCGCCAAGGCCGAGATCCTGTCTCGAAACGCTGCGCTGGCGCAACAGGCCTCCCTTGGCGGCGGTTCCATCGGCGGATTGTTCGCAGGTCTCTTCGGCAAGGGTAAATCTGCGCCGCCGCCGTCAACGCCCGAGCCCGCGCCTGTGGTCGTCGCAAGTGCTGCGGTCGAACCGGTTGCCGCCGAGCCGCCGATGGCGTTCGCGCCGCTGCCGCCGCGTCGCCCGGCGCCACAGCCGATCGTGGTCGCAAGCGCAGAGCCGATGGAGCTGCCCGCGATGGAAGTCATTGGACAGGCCGCTTCGCCGCCGGAGCTCGGATCGACAAATTGGTCTGAACCGAATGCGGCCGTGCGCGCATTGTTCGATTCCCGCACCGCGTCGCTCAATCTCACCTTTGCGCCGCAACTCCCGGGTGACCTGACGATTACGCGTTTCACTGGACCGGCGGTCAAACCTCTGCCCGTTTTGCGGCAGGCGAGCCTCTAAGACCCATCCTCGTCGCGCCGCAGCAGGTAAGTATCCATGATCCAGCCCTTGTTGCGGCGCATGGCCTCGCGCACGCGCAGGATCTCACCGCCCACGTCCTTGAGCTTCCCTGTAATCAGCACTTCGTCGGGTGTGCCAAGATAGGCGCCCCAATAGATCGTCGCATCTTGATCGCGAAGAGCGTTTAAGCCCGAGCCCGCATCGAGCAACACCACGCTGTCGCGATCGAAGCCATTTGCGATACGCCGGCCTGTCGTCAGCTCCACCGGTTCGCCAATCCGGTTGAGCGGAATTTTATGCCCTGCCGCCAGAGCTTGCGCGCTCGTGATCCCGGGAATGACCTCGTAGTCGAAGGCCGTTTGGCCTCTTGCAAGAATTCGATGAAGGATGCGGATGGTGCTGTCGTAGAGTGCCGGGTCTCCCCAGACCAGAAAGGCACCGCATTCGTTCTCGGCGAGCTCCTGGCCGATCAGCGTCTCGAACAAAGCCGCCTTATCCGCATGCCACGCATCCACGCCGGCCTTGTAATTGGCCGACGCCCGATCGCGCTCAGGCTGTGGCACCTTCACGACGCGGTAATTCGCACGGGTGATGAACCGGCGGCAGATCTCCTCCCGGATCGCGATGAGCTCTTCGGCGGCCTCGCCCTTGTCCAGCACGAAGAATACATCGGCGGCGTTCAGCGCATTGATCGCCTGGATCGTCATGTAATCGGGGTTTCCCGCGCCGATGCCGATGACAAGAATTTTTCTCATCAGAATTCGATGCCCGCTTGAGATTTCACGCCCGCCGCGAAGTGGTGCTTGACCGGGTTCATTTCCGTGACGAGATCCGCCGCCTCCACCAGTTCGGCTTTGGCGTTGCGACCCGTCACGACCACGTGCAGGTCCGCGCGACGGCTGGTGAGGGTCGCCACCACTTCGTCCAGCGGAAGGTAATCGTAGCGCAACGCGATGTTCAGTTCGTCGAGCACCACCATGCGGATCTCAGGACGGCCCATGAGCTCCTTGGCCTTCTCCCATGCCCGGCGTGCCGCCGCGATATCGCGCTCCCGGTCCTGCGTTTCCCACGTGAAGCCTTCGCCCATGGTGTGCCACTCGACGAGATCGTCGAACCGTTCGAGGGCGGTTTTTTCGCCCGTGTTCCACGCTCCCTTGATGAACTGCACCACGCCGACTTTCCAGCCGTGACCGAGCGCCCGCAGGAGAAGACCGAACCCGGCCGTGCTCTTGCCCTTCCCGGGCCCGGTATGGACGATCAGCAGGCCCTTCTCGATGGTCTTGGAAGCGACTTCGCGATCCTGCACCTCCTTGCGCTTGGCCATCTTGGCCTTGTGGCGCTGAGTTGCATCGTCGTTGGAAACGGTCATGGCCGGGCTCCTTGCGGCCCCGTTGGACCCTGCTCGCCCGCATTGGTCAACCGGAATCGGCAAAGATTGCGGGGCCGCTGCGAACAGGCTAAAGCTTTCAGACGACGGTGCCTCGTCAAGAGGTGAAAAGGGAACGCGGTTCAAGCCGCGGCTGCCCCCGCAACTGTAAGCAGCGACGCTTGCTCCAAGAGCCACTGAACGATTCGTTCGGGAAGGCGGAGTGGGTGCTGTGAGCCAGGAGACCTGCCGTCGCGTCGCTTCCTTCGGGCCAATTCGGGCGGGGTGTCCTGTTGGCTGTACCGGGTCCGTTCGGCCCGGCCTCGTCCGTGGAAGCTCAAGGCGCCCTACCCTCCTCACCAGGGGTGGCTGGGAGCCGATTGGAGCGGTCGAGCAGATGGAATACGGACGAGCCCCGCCAGACGAGAAGCGCCGCGACAGGTGCAAGACCTGCAAGTCCCCCTTGGATCGCAAGGGCGTACCCGCCAGAACTCCGCCCTCTTTCCCCAATTTGACGGACAGAACCTGATGACCGACTTCGCCAAGATCCCCTGCACCATCGTGACCGGTTTCCTCGGCGCGGGCAAAACTACCCTCGTGCGAAACCTCCTCCAGAATGCAGGAGGCCGGCGTCTCGCGGTTCTGGTCAACGAGTTTGGCGATATCGGTTTCGACGGTTCGTTCATCGAGGGCTGCGGCATCAGCGGTTGCACCGAGGACGATATCGTCGAACTGCCCAACGGCTGCATCTGCTGCACCGTAGCTGACGATTTCGTTCCCGCGCTCACCAAACTTCTGGACCGCCCGAACCCGCCCGAACACATCCTGATCGAGACCTCCGGACTTGCCTTGCCGAAGCCGCTGGTCACGGCCTTCAATTGGCCTGCCATTCGCTCCCGCGTGACGGTCGACGGCGTCATCGCGGTCGTGGATGGTCCGGCGGTCGCCGCCGGCTTCTTCGCCGATGATCCGGAGGCGCTCGAAGCACAGCGCGCCGCCGACCCATCGGTCGAGCACGACAACCCGCTGGAAGAGGTGTTCGAGGACCAGCTTCTTTGCGCCGACATGATCCTGCTCAACAAGACCGACCTGATGAGTGCCGACGACAAGGCGCGCGTGAAGGCCGAAATCAACGAGCACCTGCCCCGCTCCGTCAAGATCGTGGAGACGGATCACAGCGGCATCGAGACCGCCCTCATCCTCGGCCTGAAAGCTGGGGCGGAGAGCGACCTTGCGGCGCGGCCCTCGCATCACGACGAGGGAGAGCATGATCACGACGATTTCGAGAGCATCGCCGTCCCGGTCGGCATCGTCGCGTCCGCCGAAGCGCTGGCGACCCGCGTCGGCAAGGCGGCGGAAGCCGACGGCGTGCTTCGCATCAAGGGGTTCGTGCCCGTGGAAGGCCGCCCCATGCGCCTCGTTGTGCAAGGCGTTGGTCGCCGGATCGCCCATCACTACGACCGCCCATGGACCAGCGGCGAGGATCGCCAGGGACGGCTCGTGGTGATCGGCCTGAAAGGTTTCGACCGCGCATCGGTCGAGGCGGCACTCGCGGGCTGACGATGCACCTTCTCCCGATCACATCGATCTCGCTCGACGAGAGCGAAAGCGCCATCGATCTCGATCAGGCGCCGGGAGACATCGTGGCGTTGTCGTTCACCGACAGCGACCTTAGCGCCTTGGCGGCGGCCTATCGGAAAGACGAAGCGCAACTTCCGAGCCTTCGCCTCGCCAGCCTGAAACAGCTCCGGCATCCGCTGTCGGTCGATCTCTACGCAGAGAAGACGGTGACGGGCGCGAAATTCGTGCTCGTGCGCTGTCTCGGCGGGCTGGATTACTGGCGTTACGGGCTCGAAAGGCTGCGGGACGTCTGTACCGAGCGGGGTGTGAAACTCGCAGTGCTGCCCGGTGACGACAGGCCCGACGAGCGGCTGGCCGCCTTCTCCACCGTCGCGCCGGCACTGGTCCATGAGATCGACAGCTATTTCCGCGCCGGTGGCGTCGACAACATGCAGGCGCTGCTGCGGCGGGTTGCGGGAGAGATCGGATTTTCGTGCGAACGGGCCGAACCTCGTGAATTGCCGCGCGCCTTCGCGTGGTCGCCGGAAGGCGGAGCGCTCGATCTCCAGACAGCATCGGCGAAAAACGCAATCGACGCGCCTCTCGCCTGGTTCGTCGTCTATCGATCGGCCGTCCTGTCGGCCGACACGCAGGCGATCGTGGCGTTCGAACGCGCCTTGCGCGAACGCGGATTGCCGGCCCTCATTCTTGCCGTCCCGAGCCTGAAGGATGAGGCAGGAACGCGCCTGTTGCGGCAGGCGCTCGCGTTGCGCCGCCCCGATATCGTCGTCACCACCACGGCGTTCTCGGCACGTGAGGATGAATCTTTCGTTCTCGACCAGGCCGATTGCCCGGTGCTGCAGATCATCGCCGCGAGTTCGACGCGCGAAGCGTGGCAGGCCTCCGCGCGGGGGCTCTCCGCGTCGGACATGACAATGCAGATTGTGCTGCCGGAATTCGACGGACGCATCGCGATCGGCCCCATCGCGTTCAAGGAAGAGGCGATGCCGGACCCGCTTCTGGGTTATACCGGCCGCCGGCAAAGCCCCTATCCGGACGGCATCGCGCGCGCCGCCGATCAGGCTCTCGCGTGGGTCGCACTTCGTCGCAAGACGCCGCGTGAGCGCCGGCTCGCGATGATCCTCTCCGATTATCCAGCGCGCGGCGGACGCGCAGGGTTTGCGGTCGGACTCGACACACCCGCGAGCGTTTGCGGCATTGTCGATTGCCTGGCCGAGGCCGGCTACGACGCAGCTCGCACATTCGATGCCGCCGGTTTGATGAGCGCGCTCACAGGTGCTGCCAAACCATTCGCCGTCCCTCTTCCCCGCTACAAGGCGTGGCTGAATACGCTTCCCGAGGCGCAACGGACGACCATCGATAATGCTTGGGGGCCGCCGGAATCCGATCCCGCACTTGTCAACGGCGCCTTCCGTTTTGCCGCGTTGCGGGCCGGAAACGTTTTGGTGGCATTGCAGCCCGACCGCGGCCGCGCTGCGGATCGCAAGGCTTTCTATCACGACCCGGATGCGCCACCGTCCCATGCGTATCTGGCGTTCTATCTCGGATTGCGGGAGATCGAGTGCATCGACGCGCTCATCCATCTGGGGACGCATGGAACCACCGAGTGGCTCCCCGGCAAGGCCGTGGCGCTGTCGGGAGAATGCGCACCGCGGCTCGCAATCGGCTCGTTGCCGGTCATCTATCCTTTCATCGTCGACGATCCGGGTGAAGCCGCCCCCGCAAAGCGGCGATTGAGCGGGATCACCATCGGCCACATGACGCCGGCGGTCGCCGCGGCCGAGCTGTCCGACGACATGGCGGTCATTCGCGAGCTCGTGGAGGAATATTCCTCGGCGCAGATTCTCGATCCGCGCCGTGCCGGATTGGTCGCGCGCGAGATTGTCGATCGCGCCGAGAGTTCCGGCCTTTCGGCGAATGTCGGCGTCAACGTCGACACCCCCATCGACGAGGCATTGACGTTGCTCGATGCGCATTTGTGCGATCTTGGCGAGGTCGTGATCCGGGACGGGCTGCATGTTTTCGGCGAAGGCTGCGGCGAGCTTGCAGCCTGCGCCGCCGGCGAGCGCGAGGGCCTGCTCCGGGCCCTCGACGGGCGCTTCGTCATTCCTGGACCGGCAGGGTCTCCGTCGCGCGGGCGGCGCGACGTGATGCCCACGGGCCGCAATCTGGCGACCCTCGATCCTCGCGCCATCCCGACCCGCGCCGCCGCGGCCCTGGGCGCGCGCGCTGCCACTGAAGTGATCCGCCGGCACCTCCAGGACGAGGGCGATTATCCGCGCCGTATCGTCATGGACCTGTGGGCGTCCCCCACCTTGCGCTCCGGCGGCGAAGATATGGCCCATGCGCTGGCGCTGATGGGAGTTCGCCCGAAATGGGACACAGCGTCGACCCGCGTCGTCGGCTTCGAGATTGTCCCGGCTCCGCTGCTCGATCATCCTCGCATCGACGTCACATTGCGCATATCGGGCATTTTCCGCGACACCTTTCCGGACCAGATCGTGCTGCTTGACCGCGCCGCCCGCGCCGTTGCCGAACTCGACGAGGAGGATGCGTGGAACGCACTCGCCGCCGCGCGCCGCCGCGGCGAAACGCTGACGCGCGTCTTCGGCGCAGCGCCCGGCCGGTTCGGCGCCGGCGTCTCGACCGAGGCGCTCGATGGTGATTGGGAAAACCAGGACGATCTGGGACGCGCCTATCTGGCACTCACGTCGCATGCTTTCGGCAACGACGAGAACGGCCATGCAGACGGTTCTTTTTCTGCGCGCGTCGCCGAAGCAGATGCATTCGTTCACGTGAGCGACGTGGCGGAGCGTGATCTTCTCGACGGCGATTCCAACGGGGACGCGGTTGGAGGTTTTGCGGCGGCGGCGCGAATGCTCGGCAAGAGCCCATCGCTCTACAGCCTTGATACAAGCCGCACTGATGCTCCGAAGGTTCGGACCGTTCGCGAGGATATCGCCCGTCTTGTTCATGGCCGCCTGGTCAATCGCCGCTGGATCGAAAGCCAGTTGCGACACGGCTGGCGCGGCGCGGCCGAACTTGCGCAAGGCGTCGACGCGCTCTTCGTTTTCGCCGCGACCACCGACGCTGTGACCGATGCGGCGCTCGACGCCGTCTATGGCGCTTATGTGGGCGATGAGGCTGTCTACGCCCGCATCCGCGCGGCGAATTCCGGCGCGGCTCAGGCCATCGTCGAAAGGCTTGCCGAAGCGCGCCGGCGGGGACTTTGGGAAACCCGCCGCAACTCGGTTGATGCGCGCCTAGACCTGCTTCGCGAGGCAGCGTCATGAATGCGGCCACGGAGATGCGCCGGGGCTGGTGCCCGGACGTGCTGCGGCCGATGGAAACGGCGGACGGACTGCTCGTGCGCGTTCATCCCCGCAACGCGGTGCTTTCCGCAGAGCAGGCGCGCGCGATCGCCGAGAGTGCACAACGTTTCGGCAATGGTCTTCTCGATCTTTCGTCGCGCGGCAACATTCAGATCCGGGGCCTGACGACGACGACCCATCCGCTCCTCGTCGATTGTCTTACGCTTGCCGGTTTGCTGGACGGCGTTCGCAGTCAAAGCCCGTTCCGCCTCACCACGATCTCGCCCCTGGCAGGAATCGACCCGAGCGAGCGGATCGATCCGCTGGTGCTCGCCGAGCGACATCGAGGAAATGGGCCGGAAGATCAACGGGTTGCACCCGAAACTGTCGATTGTGATCGATGGCGGCGGTGCGATTTCGCTTGAGGGTCTCGAACGGGGATATCGCACTTGTGGCACTGGACGCAGACCGCCTTGCGCTGCGAATCGAAAGACCTGGCGGCAGCGCGTGGGTTGGAACTCTCCTCCTTGCAGCGGTGCCGCAAGCGATCGCTCATATTCTCGCCTTGGTGTCGGAAGGCGGCGAATGCGCTGGCTTGCGGCTCCACGAGATCGGTGAGGGCCAATTCGGCGATCTCGTGCGCAAGTTGGCCCTCGATCCTGCCGAAATTCCGTCGCCTCGCGCTCATGTGAAGCGTGCAGGATACGTTTCAAACAACGGCAATGAATCGTTTTTTCTTGTTCCGCCTTATGGACGCTGCCGCAGCCAAGCGCTCGCCGAGGCGGCATCGTGGAGCGAAGAATTCGGCCGCGGTGAAATCCGTCTGTCGCCGTTCCGCGCGCTCGTTATTCCGTTCGTTGCGGCGACGCGGGAGGCGCATCTGGCCCGGCTCGCAAGCGGGTTCGGCTACATCGTGAACGAAAATGACCCGCGTCTTGCCGTCAGCACATGTGCGGGCATGGCAGGCTGCTTGCGAGGATCGACCGACACTCACGGCGATGCCAATCGAATTGCCGCGGCTTTGGCCAGCCTGCCTCCGGACACGTCCGTGCACGTGGCGGGGTGTGCCAAAGGCTGCGCACATCCCGCCCCCGCCGATCTCACGCTGGTGGGCGACGAAGGCGCCTATCAGGTTGTGCTCGACGGGACTGCGCGCCATAAGCCCGTCGGCCGGGCCGGCATCGACTCTATCGTCGAGCGGCTGGCACCCTGTTCGAGCAAGGCGGATTTCATGCGGGTTTTCGGGACACAGCGGCCATGACCGCCACATACGAATACGTGCGGGAAGGTGCCGAGATCTACCGGCGCTCCTTCGCGATGATCCGCGCGGAGGCTGATCTGGCGCGCTTCGCCGGCGCCGAGGAACGCCTCGTCGTGCGCATGATCCACGCCTGCGGCATGACCGACCTGCCGGGCGACGTGGAAATGTCGCCGGGTTTTGCGGACCTTGCCGCAAAGGCGCTTCGGGCCGGCGCTCCCATCCTTTGCGATTCCAGAATGGTGGCGAACGGGATCACCCGAGCGCGCCTGCCGGCCTCGAACGATGTGATCTGCACCCTGGACGATCCGCGCGTTCCGGCGCTCGCCCGCGAGCTTAACAATACGCGAAGCGCCGCCGCCATGGAACTCTGGCGTGAGCGGCTTTCGGGTTCGATTGTTGTGTTCGGAAATGCCCCCACGGCCTTGTTCCGTCTGCTGGAAATGATGAGCGAGGGCGCTCCTCGACCAGCCGCCGTGATCGGGATTCCCGTCGGCTTCGTCGGGGCTGTCGAGTCGAAGCAGGCGCTTGCCCGGCAACGCGATCTTCCGTTCGTGGTCGTGCATGGACGGCGCGGCGGCTCGGCGATGGCGGCCGCCGCCGTCAATGCCCTGGCGAGTGCGGACGAATGAGCGGCGCCAAACCCGGCCACCTCTATGGCGTCGGCCTCGGCCCGGGCGATCCTGACTACATGACCTTGCGCGCCCTGAAGGTTTTGCAGAGCGCCGACGTGCTGGTCCATTTCTGCCGGAAGGGCAAACGCGGCAACGGACGCACCATTGCGGATGCGGTGGTGGCGCCAGATCCCGCTCGCGAAATCGCTTTGGTCTATCCTGTTACCACGGAGATCGACGCACGCGAGCCCGCCTATGGGTCTGCCATCACGCCGTTCTATGAAGAGGCTGCCGAACGCCTCGCCGGCGAATTAAAGGCCGGCCGCTCGCTCGCCGTTCTCTGTGAAGGCGATCCGTTCTTCTATGGCTCGTTCATGCATCTCTGGCGACGGCTTGCACCTCGCTTTCCCACCGAGGTCGTGCCGGGCGTCACCGGCATGTCGGGTAGCTGGACGCGCGCAGGCGTTCCGATCACATGGGGCGACGATGTTCTCACCGTATGTCCCGCGACACTCGACCATGAAGCATTGGTTCGGCGTTTCCTTGCCACCGACGCGGCGGTGATCATGAAGCTCGGACGGCACCTGCCGAAGGTTCGCGATGCCCTGAAAGAAGCCGGCCTGCACGACCGGGCGGTCTACGTCGAACGCGGCACGATGGTGGATGAGTTCATCTGTCCGCTTTCCGAAAAAACCGACGATACGGCACCTTATTTCGCGCTGATCCTCGTGCCCGGCCAAGGACGACAATTATGAGCGAGGCCGGTTCGCTCGTTGTCGTCGGGCTTGGCCCCGGCACCGCCGAATGGCTGACCCCCGCGGCGTCAGATGCCTTGGCGCGCGCCACCGATCTCGTCGGTTACGGCCCGTATCTCGACCGCGCGCCCTTGCGGCCTCATCAACGGCGGCATGCTTCCGACAACCGGGTCGAGGTCGAGCGTGCCGCGATGGCGCTGGATCTGGCGGCGCAAGGACGGCACGTGGCTGTCGTATCCGGCGGCGACCCCGGCGTTTTTGCGATGGCGGCGGCGGTCTTCGAGGCTCTCGACGGTGGCGACTCTCGCTGGCAGGCCATCGAGATCACGGTCGAGCCCGGCATCACCGCGATGCTCGCCGCAGCCGCGCGATCGGGGGCGCCGCTGGGTGGCGATTTCTGCGCCATGTCGCTGTCCGACAATCTCAAGCCCTGGGAGACGATCGTGCAGCGGCTCACGGCCGCGTTGAATGCCGACTTCGTCATCTCGCTCTATAACCCGATCTCGTCGGCGCGGCCGTGGCAGCTCGGCGAAGCGCTGAAACTCGCCGGCACGATCCGGTCTGCGGACACGCCGGTGATATTCGCCCGCGCGGTCGGCCGGCCGAATGAGGCAATCACCGTTACCACGCTCGACAACGCACCGTCCGAGTCGGCCGATATGTCGACTTTGGTGATGATCGGCGCCAGCACGACGCGACTGATCCCGCGCAAAAACGAACGACCCTACGTGTATACGCCTCGCTTCTACGGTGGCGGACGATGAGCGTCGACCCACGCAAGCGCCTCGTCGACATTCGTCACCGAAGGACCATCGGGAGCCTCGGGCCGGGACACCATCACCACCGGGATGCCGAGCCTGCGGGCAGCCGCGATCTTTCCGTAAGTGGCAAGACCGCCGGAATTCTTCGCCACGACAATTTCGACCTCGTGTTGCCGCAGCAGTGCCAGCTCGGCTTCTTCGTCGAAGGGCCCTCGCGCGAGCATGAAAGTCACGTGCGGCACCGGCAGCGCGCCGTCGATCGGCTCGATGGAGCGGACCAGATAACGATGCTGAGGCGCGGCCGCGAACACCGCCACCTCCTGACGACCGATTGTGAGGAAGACGCGGCGGGATGTTTCGCCGAGCGAAGCCGCCGCCTCGTTCATATTCGCCACCACGCGCCAATCGTCCCCCGCTTCCTTGAGCCATTGCGGCCGATGCAGGGCAAGAAGCGGAACTTCGAGCTCCGCACAGGCCGCGGACGCATTCCGGGAGATGAGAGCCGCGAACGGGTGGGTGGCGTCGATCACGCAATCGGTCGGGTTGTCCGTGAGCCACGCTTTCAGGCCTTCGAGACCGCCGAAACCACCGATACGCATGGGAAAAGTGGCCGCTCTTGGCTGCTGCGTCCGCCCTGCAAGCGAAAGAGTCACGGCAATGCCGGCCTGCTCCGCCAGCCTTTCACCGAGGACCATGGCATCGGCGGTGCCACCGAGAATGAGAACGCGCATGTGTGCCTTGTCCACTAACCGCGCGCCCATGTCGAGCGGCCGGAAGTCATGGCTGTCGATCGTCGGAATCGGCGAGGACGGCCGTCCCGGGCTGTCGGCGGGGGCCCTTGCGGCTCTCGACGGCGCCGACTTCGTGGTGGGCGGCGCGCGTCACCTCGCGCTGGCTGCGCCTATCAGGGCCGAGACCGCAATCTGGTCCAGCCCCATCGCCGACACCTACCAACTCATCCTCGCCCGCCGAAACCAAAACGTATGCGTTCTGGCGACAGGGGACCCGTTCCATTACGGCGTTGGCGCCGAACTCGCAAAGCTGGTTCCTCCGGACGAAATGACCTGCTGGCCGCAGGCTTCGGCCTTCACGCTCGCGGCGTCGCGGCTCGGCTGGGCGCTCGCCGATTGCGCCTGCCTCAGCCTGCATGGCCGGGCGTGGGAGCGGGTCATTCCCTACCTGCAACCGGGCGCGCGGATCCTAGCCCTTTCGTGGGACGGAACGACGCCGCAGCGACTGGCGGGTGTCTTGAGCGAACGAGGCTTCGGCGCCTCGACAGTCACCGTTCTCGAGGCGATGGGGGGCCCCCGCGAGAGGGTCCGGCATGCTGTGGCCGACCGGTTCGATCTGACCGGCGTCGATCCGCTGAACGTCGTCGCCCTGTCCATCAACGGCGCGCCCGATGCGCGGGTCGTCACGCTCTCGGCCGGTTTGGCAGACGGATGGTTCGAGAACGACGGGCAAATGACCAAGGCCGATATCCGGGCGCTCACCCTCGCGGCCCTTGCACCCCGCGCCGGCGAGTTGTTGTGGGATGTTGGCGCAGGCGCCGGGTCCATCGCGATCGAATGGATGCTGCGTCATCCGTCCAACCGGGCAATCGCCATCGAGGCCCATCCCGACCGCGCTGCCCGTATCTGGCGAAATGCCCGCCATCTCGGTGTTCCCGACCTGGAGATCGTGTGCAGCAAGGCGCCCGATGCGCTGCAAGACCTGGCTCGGCCGGACGCCATCTTCATCGGCGGCGGAGGGTCCGAAGACGGTGTGTTCGAGGCATGCTGGGATGCACTGAAATCCGGCGGGCGGATGGTGGTCAATGCGGTGACGATTGAAACCGAGCAGGCGATCCTCGGCTGGCGCCGGCGCTACGGCGGCTCCCTGAAGCGAATTGCCGTATCCCACCTTGAACCTGTCGGATCCATGCACGGCTGGCGCGCTGCAATGCCCGTGACGCAATATGCGGTGACGAAACCATGAGGGTCGCGGGGATCGGATTCCGAGCCGGCGCGTCGTGGCAGGACATCGTCGCGCTAATCACGCTCGCAACGAAAAAAGTCTCTCTGTCCCCCGACGATCTTTGCGGTCTCGCCACGCTCGATCGAAAGGCAGCGGAAGCTGGCTTCATTGAGGCTGCCGATCATCTCAGGCTGCGGGCGATTGCCATCGAACCCGAGGTTCTCCGCGGCATGGCGGATGGCGTTCGCACGCACTCGCCGCGCGTTCAGGCCCTTTACGGCGTGGGCTCGGTGGCGGAGGCCTCAGCCTTGGCGGCGGCTGGACCCGGTGCCCGTCTGCTCCTCACTCGCATTGCGTCCGAGCGGGTGACCTGCGCCCTCGCCCAGGGAGCCTTGTCATGACAGTCCATTTCATCGGCGCTGGCCCCGGCGCCGCCGACCTCGTTACGATCCGTGGGCGCGATCTCATCGCCAGATGCCCGGTCTGCCTTTACGCAGGCTCCATCATTCCCCCCGAGATGCTGTCCTGGTGCCCACCGGGCGCGCGCATCGTCGACACCGCCCCCCTCGATCTCGATGCGATCGTCGGCGAATTGGTCCGCGCTCACGACGAGGGCAAGGATGTGGCCAGACTTCAATCGGGCGACCTGTCGATCTGGAGCGCGGTCGGCGAGCAGTTGCGGCGGCTCGATGCCGTCGGCATCCCGTATACGCTGACGCCGGGTGTGCCAGCCTTCGCCGCCGCGGCCGCGACCCTCGGGCGGGAACTGACGCTGCCGGGAGTGGCGCAATCGGTGGTCCTGACCCGCACCTCTGGCCGGGCCTCGGCTATGCCCGACACCGAAAACCTCGCGGCCTTCGCGGCGACCCGGGCGACGCTTGCCATCCATCTGTCGATCCATGTCATCGAGCAGGTCGTGGCGGATCTGCTGCCGGCTTATGGCGCGGATTGTCCCGTCGCGGTCGTCTGGCGCGCTTCCTGGCCTGACGAGCAGGTTCTCAGGTCGACGCTGGGAGAGATCGCCTGTCTGGTCAGATCCGCCGGCCTCGAGCGCACCGCCCTGATCCTCGTCGGGCCAGCGCTTGGCACGGTTGAGTTTGGCGAAAGCGCGCTCTACTCGGCAGGATATGACCGGCGCTTCCGGCCCGGCTTCACGGGGTCGGGTTCATGAGGATTTCTTGTGAGGTTTTCAGCACCAGACCTTTCGTCCATACATGCGACACCGCCGGCTGCCGGCCAGGATCATTGACGTGAGTATCGCGCATCTTTCACCAACGTTCGACAGAGGGACAGTCTGGCTGGTCGGTGCGGGTCCGGGCGATCCGGGCCTGTTGACGCTCCACGCACTGAACGCTTTGGCGCTGGCCGACGTCATCGTCCACGATGCGCTCGTGGACCCCCAAATCCTCGCACTCGCCCGACCCGACGCCGCGCTCGAACATGCGGGCAAGCGCGGGGGGCGGGCCTCCGTCGCGCAGACGGACATCACCGATCGGTTGATCACGCTTGCGAAAGCCGGCCGCCGTGTGCTGCGCCTGAAAGGCGGCGACCCGTTCATCTTCGGGCGCGGTGGCGAAGAGGCTCAGGCGTTGAGCGAAGCCGGTATCTTCTTCCGCATCATTCCGGGGGTCTCGAGCGGCCTCGCGTCTCTGGCGATCCACGGCATTCCGGCGACAACGCGGGACACCAATCATGCGGTCATTCTGGCGACCGGACATTGCGCCGAAGGACACGAAACCGATTGGGGAGCGCTTGCCCGAGCCGGCGTTCCCATCGTGCTCTACATGGGCGTCACCAATGTGGTGGCGATTGTCTCCGCGCTGATCGAAGGCGGTCTCGATGCGGCGACGCCGGTTCTCATCGTCCATTCGGCGACCACCGCGGGAGAGGACGTCATGGAGGCGCGACTCGGCGACTTGCCGCGGCTTTCGGAGCAGGGCGCGCTGCGATCGCCTGCTATCCTGGCCATCGGGGCAATCGCGACATTCCGGGCGCAAATCCAGAGCCATCTTCTGCGCCTGCGTTCGGAAGCGGCTGCGTGAGCCCTGACCTCGCTCCGGGATTGCTCGTCGCCGCCCCTCGATCCGGCTCAGGCAAGACAACGGTGACGCTCGGCCTTCAGCGTGCCCTGCGCCGCCGCGGCTTGCGGGTCCGCGGAGCCAAAAGCGGACCCGATTATATCGACCCCGCCTTCCATGCGGCGGCCACGGGCGAAATGAGCCTGAACCTCGACAGCTTCGCCATGGACGATCGCCTGCTCCATGCGCTGGGACAGCGCACAGCAGCCGGCGCCGACCTCGTCATTGCGGAAGGGTCGATGGGATTGTTCGACGGCATCGCTGCCGAACCGGGACGAACAGGGGCCAGCGCCGATGTGGCGGCGCGCTTCGGCTGGCCGGTGCTGCTGGTGCTGGACGTGTCGGGACAGGCGCAATCCGCCGCCGCCATCGCGCTCGGCTGTGCGCGATACGATCCGCGCATCACCATCGCGGGTGTGGTTCTCAATCAGGTGGCAAGCGACCGTCATCGCAGGCTTGTCGAGGACGGCATCAACCGGATAGGGCTCCCGGTCCTCGGCGCGCTCCCTCGTGACGCATCGATCGCCCTGCCCGAACGGCATCTCGGATTGGTGCAGGCCGGCGAGACCGCGGATCTGGACAAGCGGCTCGAGGATCTCGCCGATCGCATCGAGAACTCATGTGGATCTCGACCGGTTGATCGCTCTGGCCCGCACCACCATGCAACCGATGGCCGGCCCCTGCCCTGCTCTGCCACCGCCCGGTCAGCGTATCGCCCTCGCTCGCGACGAGGCTTTCTCGTTCGTCTATCCGCACATCCTGCAGGGATGGCGCGAGGCAGGCGCCGAGATCATCCCCTTCTCTCCGCATGGCGGACGAGGCGCCGCCAGAGGATTGCGACGCCTGCTGGCTGCCCGGCGGTTATCCGGAACTCCATGCAGGGCGGATCGCCGCTGCCCGCCATTTCCTCGAAGGTTTGCGCACTTTCGGGCAACGCCATCCGGTGCATGGAGAGTGCGGCGGCTACATGGTTCTGGGGGAAAGCCTTGAGGATGGCAGTGGCGAAACACACGCCATGGCGGGCCTTCTCCCGGTCGCCACCAGCTACGCTCGGCGCAAGCTGCATCTCGGTTATCGGATCGCCAAACCGCTGGAGGACGGGCCGCTCGGACGCAAGGGGACGCGCCTCGTCGGGCACGAATTCCACTATGCGTCGATCATCCGTCAGGAGCCTGGAAATTTCGCCGAGGTCACCGACGCGTCGAGCGTTTCACTGGGTGCGTCCGGCCACCGCAATGGGCAGGTCACAGGCACGTTCTTCCATGTGCTGGCTGCTTGATCAGGTGGCGCCCGGCGGAGCGAAAAAACACAGGATGGTCTTGTCGCTGCGTTCGCAGAGGTGAAACTTGGTGTCCGGCGAGAGTCTTGCTGTGTCTTTCCGGATGAGCCGACCGTCCCAAAGCATGAATCCGGCCGGACCCTCCGTCACCGTTTCTCCCCGCTCTTCCAGAAGCTCATGGCAATCCTTATCGCTGCAGCACAGGAGCGGATACCAGCTATGGGCGTCGCTGAGAGACTGGACGAAGAGACCGCCGAGGAAAACGGCAAGGAATGTGAAGACTCGCATGGCGGACCTCTCCCTGCATGATCTCCAACGATGAAGGATCCCGCAGCGATAAGGCGCCGTCATGGCATGAAAGGCCGGAGCCCATTCGGCTCCGGCATATCAACAGGATTCCGCCGCTCAGGCTTCGTGCATGAACCGCGAGCGCAAGAATCCCGCCGCCCCGCCGAGCAGCACCCAGAACAACAAACTGACGATCGACGCCATGACGACGAAGTCATGTGCGAGCGTTTCTGGGACGGCGCTCTCGAAGGTTGCGGGCTTCGGCGCGCCGACTAGGTGTGGCACCACGATGAGCGCGACCGCCAGCAGCGCCAGCGGCAACAGCCGCGTGAAGGCCAGCAGGGCAAGCCCGGCAGCCGTCGCCGCAGCGGTGGCAACCCACCAGACCTGCCGCGCATCGAGATCCGCCGCCGGCATCCCCGGAAGTTCGGGCGGAAGCCCTAGTCCGGGTGCGAGGGTAAAGACGGCAAAACCTGCCAAGCCCCAGAAAACCCCCTGGCGCCAGCCCGTCATGCCCCCGGCAAACTCGGAGGCAGTCACCAGCAGGACCGCGAAACCGATGGCCGTCGCGATATTAGCCAGCGCGGTGAAGGCCGAGCGTTGGAATCCATCCGAAGGAACCCAGTCGACATCGTCGTTCTCATGGGTATGGGCTGCCACGGCCTCTCCTGGCTTGGCTGCGATCCCATGATCGTGCGCGGGCGCGGCCGGCGCGGCATTCTCAAAAGTTTCAGCCCGCAGGATGAGGGGCACCGTGCCGGCATATTGCATGAAAGTCATGGCAAGACCGGCCACCAACCCGGCCAGAGCCGAGATGAAGACAATATTGCGGAAGAGGCTCATGACGGCAGCCTCAATGGCATGGAAACGCAAGCGAGTGGCGCACGTCGTGAGCGGCGTTGTGCACCGCGCTGATGTGAGAAAAGCCCGCAAAGCCGACGATGAACAGGCCGAAGAACGCCGCCAGACCCAGTTGGGTCAGGCGCGAGGCCGTGGTGATTCCGGCGGAAAGCGGCAGTGCTGCTGGATTGGTATTCATCATGTTCCTTTCGCCCTCCACCCGAGGGCCGATCAAGAGGTTAACGCGACGTCGGCAGGTTTCCTGGCTCACGGATCGACGCGTCTCCTCTGCCTTCCCAGAACGTCCAGTGGCAGTATCGAGGAGCGCTCTCCGCCTACAGTTGCGGGGGCAGCCATGGCTTTGGGCAAGTGCCCGTACCGTGTTCCCTTTTCATCCTTGAGGGATCCGACACCACAGCTATAGAGGCCCACCCGCACGTCGCCAACCGAAAGATTGTCTCCCGACGTGCGGAAGCCCTAAACGCCCCCGAGCACGCGCCGCAAATCGCGGCTTGTGAGATGAAAGTTCGCCGCGGCAGCGAGACCCATCCTGATGGTTTTAGCCCGCGCCGCCTCATCGAAGGCTCCACGGTGAAGGCGGAAGAACGCCACACAGGCTTCCGGCGTGGCCGAGCCGCCAAGCAACTTCCGGAATGCAAGCCGATGCACGACGCATTGTCCGCCATGGAGCGTCGGCAGGAATGCCAGCGAATCGATGTCCGGCCGCCAGAGCGCATCCTCCCGCAACGTAATCCTCCGGTGCCCTTGACTCTCCCGCGCAAGCTATACCTGATCGAGAGGAAATTCGGTGCATCCGATTGCCCGGTCGAACGTTGAACTCACTGCCAACGATCCCACGGAAAGGATATCCTGTGTTCACTCTCACAATCAGCGACAAGGCTGTGGCCGTCACGAATGCCGACGAGGATGAAGCGCGCGAGCTTTTCATGAGCGAGGATTTCAAGGACGATCTCAAGACACTTGAGACCGACGGGGCTCCGCTCTGGGACGGCTTTGCAACCCTGGCTCTCCGGCCGGCGACCGACCTGGAGATTTCCGAGTTCGAGGAAGCCGACGTGGATGAGGAAGGCGAGGAGGATGCGGAGGACGACGACAGCCCGCTGATCATGTTCCTGGTGGACGTTACCGATCCCGACGACGAGGCTTGATCCGACCGGCTTTATCGGGCGGGAAAGCGGGCGCCTGCTACATTGACCGCATCTGCACGCAATAATTCAGGCGTCACGATCCTGCCGATAGCGCACGAGGCCCGAGATCCTGGATCGCCCGGATCAGGGCGGTTCCCGGGACCGGCTTCTCGCACCGTGGAATCTCTCCGTACCGATCCGGTATGACACTGGAATCGTAACCGGTCACGAACAGGAAAGGCACGGCATGCTCGCACAATACGTCAGCGATCGGATAGCTTGGATTGCCGCGCAGATTGATGTCGAGGACGGCGAAATCGAGCCGATCATCACTCCGCGCGATCGTTAATCCGGTATCCAGGCTGGAAGCGGGCCCGACAACTTCCGCGCCACATTGCTCCAGAATCTGGACCAGGAGCTCCGCTACCATGAACTCGTCTTCAACGACGAGGATACGCTTGCCCGCGAGGTGATTGCCATCGTTCTGCATCGTTCAACCTGCATGTGTGTCGCTGGACGAGAGCGGGAGTTGGATCGAGCAGAAAACCCCATCAGGTTGGAACTGGAGCTCGGTCTGAGCACCGAGATCGTACGGAAGTCCTTTCTCGATCAGCCGGCGGCCGAATCCCTTGCGGTGGGGCGGATGATCCGGCATCGCTACCCCGGTCTCCTTCCAGCGAAGATGAAGATAGGGTTCAGAATCCACGCCCACTGTGTCCCAGACAAGCGTGAGATGCCCTTCGGGTGCGCGGAGGGCGCCGTATTTCAACGCGTTGGTGGCAAGTTCGTGGAGCGCCAGTGACAGCGTCTGGACAGCCTTGGACGTCAAGTTCACGGGGGGCCCCGCGATGCTGATGCGGCCGGGCTCGGCACCATGGGCCGCGAGCTCTCCGCGCACCACGTCCTCCAACGTGACCGGCCGCATTTCAGAGCGTGTCAGCAAACCCTGGACTCGGCTGAGAGCTTGCAGGCGTCCGGTGAACTCGTCCCGGAATTCTTCCATCGACGTACTGGCGTTCAAGGTCTGATGCGCAGCCGCCGCCACCACGGCAAGCAGATTGCGCGTGCGATGCTGCAATTCCTCCAGAAGCACGCTTTGCCGATCCTGCAGGCGTCGCATTTCATGGATATCCGTCGAGGTGCCAACCCACTCCACGTCGTCGCTTGTTTCGGTTCGCAGAGGCACAGCGCGCGTCTGGTGCCAACGGTACTCGCCGTCCAACCCTCGCAGGATACGGTGCTCCACGTAATATTCGCCGGTTTGCTGAGCCCGATGCCACGCCTCGATGGTCGTCTCGCGGTCATCCTCGTGGATGCCTCTCAGCCATCCGAGGCCGCGACTGTCGGCATCCGACAAGCCGACGAAGTTTTCCCATTGCGGGCTGCCCCATGTGCGATGCCCGGTGCCGAGCGACCGAAACACGAGTTGCGGTATATTGGTCGCCAGCTTCTTGAAACGCTCTTCGCTTTCCCGCAGAGCGAGCTGCGTGCGATGTTGCGCGGTGACATCCCGTAGGATCTTGAGGCACCCCCCTTTTTGATCGTCGAGGAGGGTCATCACACCGCTCCCCCAGAGGTGGCTTCCATCCTTGCGAACGTGCCAGCGTTCGTCTTCCGCTCGGCCCTGCGCGTAGGCCATTTGCTGCTCCGCTTCCGGCCCCCCTGACTCCCGATCCTCCGCGGTGAAGATGATGTCGCCCGAATGCCCGATGATTTCCTCGGCTTTCCAGCCGAGTACGAGTTCGGCGCCGATGTTCCAGCTCGTGACGCGCCGATCGCGGTCGAGCGTGATGACGGCGTAGTCCGAAGCGTTGCGCAGAATCGCGTTAAGGAGGATTTCGGGCTCGACGGAAGCCGCCTTGCGCTCGCCTTGGCCGGGGCTCACGGGCGGGTTCTCGTTCTGCGAAGTGCCGATGGGTGAGTCCCCAGAACTCATGCAAACAATTCCGACGCTACCTCAATGACGAACGTCGTCCGGCCGCCGTAGTTTCGCCACTGAGCGCGAAATCGTAGGTCGATCTAGACTAACAAGCATCCATTCAGAGAGTAGGTCTGCAGTCTCGTTCAAGGAGGAATTTGATCTTTCGAACTTGGGGGAAAGTCTGAAATCGCCAAGCTCCGTAAGGGATTTTCGATTCGTACGCAATCGAACTGATGGTTGCCCCAAGGGGTAGATGGTGTTCACGTTACGGACCGATGTCGGTGAATGCCGGCTCCTTCTGGCGAAAGGTGAGTGCCATGAAGTCCAGCACTTCCAACCTGTTCAATGCGCCTCTCGAAATTGCAACTGCGAATGGTATCGACCCATGAAGAGCTTAGAGGTTCAACGAGAGCGCCCCACGTCCAAGTATCCAAGTCTCGCTCAAACGATCCTGATCCATCTCGGCGACGAACTTCGCAAGGAATACGCTGACCCAAACGGACAGAAAGTGACCGGCGAACTCGGTCGCTTGCTGAAAAGAGCCGCGCAGGTCGTCCGGGCCTGTCATGAGCCCGTCGACCAGGAATTCGTCGACGAGGTGATTTCCCTGCTGCCGGAACTGCGCGTCTTCGCGATCTCTCTCGAGAAGGACGTCGTTCGCGCGGAGGATCTGGTGCAGGAAGCGGCGCTGAAAGCGCTTTCGCAGCACGAGCGGTTCGAACGCGGAACCAGCCTCCGGAGCTGGCTGTTCACGATCCTCAAGAATCATTTCCTGACGATCGTGCGGCGTCGTGCGCGAGAGGTCGAAGATGCCACCGGTTCGTTCGCCGAAACGCTGACCTTCGAGCCGGATCAATATCACAAGCTCGCCCACGAGGAATTGCTCGCTGCCCTCGATGCGCTTCCTCCCGATCAGCGCGAGGTCCTGTTGCTCGTCACGGTCGAGGAGATGTCATACGAGGATGCGGCTGTTCGCATGAACTGCGCTGTCGGCACCATCAAGAGCCGTGTCAACCGCGCACGCCGACATCTGGCGGAAAAGATGGCGCTCACCAGCGACGATACGGTGGGCTGGACGCGCATCAGGTCGTAGGAGCCCAGTGCTCGCACCTTCGATCTGTGTCCGGCTGTACGAACCCCGCCCCTGCAGCTGCGTTGATGGCTGACATTCAGCAGGGAGTACGGTGATGAGCGCAAAAGAGCGGGATCAAAAACCAAAGCTCTACCCGGGCGATCAGGCTGAGCCCGGCACACCCGGCGCGGGTGAAAACCTGTGCCCCGAATGCAACGGCACGGGAAAGCTTGGGCCGAACGACTGCCCGATCTGTGGCGGAACCGGCGTGGTGATCGAGGAAATCGGCGGCGGGTAGCCGCACTGCTCTGAAAGTTCATGTCGGATGTTCTAGGCGCAGATCTCACGAGTGAGTAACACCGCGTAATGATCTGCCATCCGGCGCAATCGGACAGCTTCCGGATGGCTGCCGAGACTGTCTGCCGCCATCACACAGGCGCCAAGCTGAAACGCCGGATAGCACGCGCGCATGACGTTCAGAAGGCCGCGATCGACCGGCGAACCAGAATGGCGGCTCACGGAGGCGCACAGGCATTCGATTTCAGGCTCCGCAAGAGCGAACTCGCTGATCGCGCCAGCGATATCCCAGGTAATATCCTGGTGACCCACCAGGTCATGCGAGCTGCTATGATCGAGCGCATCGGTCTTGATCAAGCGTCCGCCTGCGACGAGCCATTCGCACACGTGCATCCGGTTGTCGGTGTCGACACGCCGCACTCGGGCCTCAAGGGCCTGTCCCTCGGCAAGACGATCCTCAAGCGCCACGGAGGCGCCCTCCCCGAGTGCCGTGCGTGCATTGTAGAGAGCCATCCGACAAAGTTCGTCGACGGAAGCGCCGCGCAGGTCGTCGCGCGGTAGAACGCGCGCACGATATCCAAGATAAGCGCCGATCTGCTCCAGCAACCAGTTTCGATCGACGTCGCGTTGATCGAGGAACTCTCCGGTGAGCCACTTTTCGACGAGGAAGCCATGTCGCAGACCGAGGACTTCCGGGACAAACGACCCCTGTTGAAGCAGTCGTGCGCGTTGCAGCTTCTGCTGGCCGACTTCGCCGAGACCCGCGAATTTCGCTAAGAAAAATCCGTCGCTCGTTCGGGTGAGAAATTTGCGCCGTTCCTGTTGAATGTTCGCGGCCGGCCACACATCCTCTCGGCTGTACCGATGTTTTCGCCACGCTCCGCCGCTGATATCCTCCAGCGGCTTCTCCAGCGCGCCGACCAACGATTCGAGCCATCCCGTCAGATTATGTTGCGGCATTTCGGGCGCCAGCAGCAGTTCATCGAATGTAACCACGTGGCGCGGAGCCCGATGCCACAGTTCGCGAGTTGCCGTGCTGCATTGTGGTCCAGGATCTCCCGAGTGACTGGGAAAGAAGTGAATGCGGCCTCGCGCCACACCTTTGCTCTCCAGCCAGTCTGCAACGGCGCTGAACGAGCTTCCCGAAAGTCCGGGACCCTCGTCGACGATGGCGAATGCGCCACGGAAGCCCGCGACCTGCTCGCCCAGACAATTGTGCACGCGCAAGCTGCGCAGGAACGGGTGACCGCCTGGACGCAGCGTGACAGGCGGACGGGCGCCAAGAGCACTCGCCACCAGTGCAGCAAGGCCGGTTCCGATGCTCCGGATTCCGATCACATACGTGTCGGGCCCAAGCCCTGATCTCGACGCTGCGGCGAGGTAGCTTTCCGGGTAAAGCGCGTAATAGGCGTAGCCTTCCGCGCGCTTGACGTTGATCGTCAACGACGCGTCGAGGCCGGAGAGTGCGCCGATGTCCGGCAACCTCGAAATTCGCCCGAAGCCGCTCCGCCACGAGACGCCCACGCATTGCGCGAGCCTCATGAGGAATCGCATACCCGCATCCTGGGCTTTCCGATCTCGCGTCGACGCCGCGTGACGCCAACTCGGCATCCGCGAGACCCTGAACAAGTTCGCTCGTGGTGATGAAGGCGGCAATCAATGCGGCGTGACGATCAAGAGGATGTTCGGTTTTACCAATCAGGCCAAGATGCCGCTCAATGACTTTGATCGTTTCTCCCACCGATTGTACGCAGGTAGCATCGCCATAGACGAGCATCCTAGCGCCTCCAAGATCGCGGGCCGGGACGCCGAGCGCCTGATCAGGCAACGACCGCGTTATCTCGCGCATTCCTGTCGTGCGCTGCGAATTCGCCCGGCTCCCGCTGGTTTGCAAACCAAGCGATGGTATTCTTCAGACCGACATCCAGAGAGGTGCGCGGCGTCCAGCCGAGGAGTTGCGTCGCACGGGTGATGTCGGGACACCGTCGGCGCGGGTCATCGACTGGCAGGGGCTTACGGACGAGGCGCGAAGACGATCGCACCATGGCAACGACACGCTTCGCTAGATCTCCGACGGTGAGTTCGACAGGGTTCCCGAGATTGACCGGTCCCTGCAAAACACCCTCGTGATCCATCAGCCGCATGAAGCCCTCCGCGAGATCAGCCACATAGCAGAAGGAGCGTGTCTGATGACCATCGCCGTAGATCGTGATGTCGTCGCCGGCGAGAGCCTGACAGATGACGTTCGAGACGACGCGACCGTCATCCGCGCGCATGCGCGGTCCGTAAGTGTTGAAAATCCGCGCCACGCGAATGTCGACACGCCCGGCGCGGGCGAAATCGAACGTCAATGTCTCGGCGGCGCGCTTTCCCTCATCGTAGCAGGCACGCGGGCCTGTGGGATTCACGTTGCCCCAGTAGTTTTCCGTCTGCGGATGAACCTCCGGATCGCCGTAAATCTCGCTGGTGGAGGCCAGAAAAAATCGCGCTCCTTTCGCCTCTGCGAGGGTGAGCAGATGGTGAGTACCGATCACATTCGTCAACAGGGTGTGCTCGGGATCTGCCTGGTAATGCGGCGGTGAGGCCGCCGACGCGAGATTGAAGATGCGATCTATCCTGGCCTGGGAGGACTTCAATTCCGCCGGTAAGGGGGAAATGATGTCGCTCTCGATCAAATGAAAATGAGGCTCGCGTTCGAGGTGACGCAGATTCGATCTCCGGCCAGTCAGCAGGTTGTCGAGAGCGATGACGTGAAATCCATCGCCAAGGAGTGCGTCGCAAAGATGCGAACCGAGAAAACCAGCTCCTCCCGCCACGAGTACAGTTTTTCGCCGGCTCTTTGTCATCGAACGATCTCCTCCTCGGGTCTCAAACTCACCAACCGACGTTTTTCGGAACCACGTTCTGCCGGCACTACCGGCATCAGTGGTTTACCGCTTCCAGGATCCGGGCGGCGCCGACGCGCCGATCCGCCTCTTCGAGGCTGGCCTCCATCGCACGTGCGCGATGGCTGGCCGTATGCTCAGCCAGAACCCGTTGACGTGCTGCGGCCGCCACGCGATCGCGTTGTGCATCCGACCACCCGCCGATCACATCGAGCACGTCCCGCGCGCCGTTAGCCAAAGCGATTTCGCGGCCGGGGACGAAAAGTGTGTCGAGCCCATCCCACACATCCGAGATGATTGGCGTACCACACGCCGCCGCCTCGAAAAGCCGGACGCTCGGGCTGTAGCCGGCACGAATCATGTCGGCGCGGGTCACATTCAGGGTGAACCGGCTGCGCGCATAGAATTCCGCATGCTCTGTCGGCGGCACGTGACTGATGCGCTCGACGTTCGGCGGCCACTGGATATTGGCGGGATAGAGCGGACCCGCGACCGCGAAGCGCAGATGCGGCGCTTGCCTTGCCGGTTCGAGCAGCAATCGTTCGAGCGTCGGTTGCCTGTCCGCGCTGTAGGTTCCAAGATAAGTGAGATCCCAACGTTTCTCGCGATCGAGTCTCGGGTAGGCCCTCGGGTCCACCGAGCAATAGAGCGCACGCGCTGCCGGCGATCCATACTGAGTCACGAGCCGCTCGAGAATGCGGCCCGCCGGTGAACGAAAAATAGATGTCGTATGCCGGAATGAGTTCGGGCGAGATGTACTCGAAGTCACCGCGATCGAGCTTTGCCAGCGTCACCGGCGTATCAATGTCGTAGAAAGCAGTGACACCCCGCGCCCAATCCTGCACCAGCTGGCCCACCACGACCCCATCCGGCACATACGACCCGACGACCACCGCATCCGCGCTCGCGATGACATCCCGGAAGCGGCAGAGATCCTCAACATCGGTGTAGAACGCGAGCCGGCAGAAATCCGGATCCGACAAGTCGCGATGCGCCGCATACCAAGGAACATCCCGTTCCAGGAACAAAACGTTGTGGCCGCGATCCGACAGCGCTTTCACCAGAGCACGGAAGGTTGTCGCATGACCGTTGCCCCAGGAGGACGATAGACTGAGACCGAGAAACACCAGGCGCAGATGGCTCACGCGACGCTCCTCTGCTGTTTCCGCAATGCCACTTTCCGCAACAGCGCATCCACCTGTGCCCCACGACGCGCATAGGTATGCTCCGCCGAAATGCGAATTCTTGCAGCCTCTCCGATGGCTTGCGCTTTCTCCGGCGTCAGCCCCTCGAGAAGATCCGCCACGTCCTTGCCGTCGCGAGCCACCAGCACCTCGTCGCCCTCTTTCAAAAAGAGATCGAGTCCGACCCAGGCGTCGGTAATCAGGCAGGCTCCCGCACCGGCAGCTTCGAACACGCGCGTGGCGGGTGAGAATCCTGTCGCTGCCATCGAATCCCGCGCGATGTTGAGCACGGCTTTCGGACTGGTATTGAAGGCGTTGTGATCGCGCGTGTAGACGTGACCGATATGGCGCACGTTGGCGGGCATCGCCTTGGTGTACCAACCATTTCCACCGATGAGGAAATTGCGCTGCGGCAGTCGCGAGGCTGGATCGAGAAAGAATTCTTCCACGCGCTCCTCGCGATCGGGCAACCGGTTGCCCAGAAAGGACAGATCGGCCATGAACGCCGCCTTTTTTGGAACCGGATGATGCGTCGAGGGATCGAGAGCGTTGTAGATCGGAACGCATTGGCGGGCGCCGAAAGCTTCGTACGCGGAGACGACAGGAGGCCCCCCGCCATAAGTCAGAACGACGTCGAGGGACTTCATCGCACGGTGAAGTGCATGATCGGGGTTTGCGCTCAGATCGGCCAGCGTTGCGGGCGCATCCACGTCCCAGAAAATGCGAATTGCGTCGTCGTGCGAGGCCGCGATGACTCCCTCCAGGAGTTCATCGTCGAACACGCCGACACCGGACGCTTTGATTACCACGTCGGCGCGCGCAGCCTCCGCAATCACGTTCCTGACGGCCTCCGCGGTTGCGGGGTAGACTTTCACATCGGCCCATTCGGGCGGGTCGATGTCGCGGTGTTTTTGCCGGTCGAATGCGTCCGGCTCGTAGAACGTCGTTCGATAGCCCCGGCGGGCGAGTTCGCTGAGCATCCCGCGATAATAGGTGGCGGCGCCGTTCCAGTAGGACGACAGCAGGCTCGAGCCGTAGAACGCAATTTTCATGCAGACATCTCCGTCGCCGCGGTGGCACGATGTGCCATCACGATTGCTATCAATTCGTCCACGCGGTGCGCACAGGAATGACGGCTGTGAATGGCCGACAACCCATTTCTGACAAGAGACGCGCGCATGTCGGAATCGTGGCGAAGCGCATCGAGATGGCGCTCCATCTCGCTCTCGTCCCTGGCCACCAGATAATCGGTTCCGGCGCGAAACAAGCCCTCGCAATCGTCCCAAGGAGCCGAGACCAGCGGAATTCCGCAAGCGAGCGCCTCGAACACCCTGATGGTCGGGATGCCTGGAAGCATGTCGACATAATAGCGGCGTGGCACATGAACGGTTGCGAGGTGGCGCGCGAAGATCTCGGGGGCGCGCGCATTGGGAAGCCACCCGCGATAGCGAGCGCCAAAACGCTCCAGCATGTCGCGTGCGGCATCCGGATAGCGCACACCATACACGTCGAGCGAGAGGCCAACCGTCTGCGCAGGCCGGAAAAGGAAGCGCTCCAACTCGGCGCTACGTTCGTCATCACCCCAATTGCCGATCCAGACGAGACCTTCCCTCTTGCCCTCGATTGCAGGTGGGCGGAACAGGCGCGTATCGGCGGCCTCATGCCATACATGCACCCGTGTCGCCCCAACCCCAACGACGGTAAACCTCCGCGAGTGCATCGCCAAAGGCCAGCACCCCATCATAAGCATCGAGATCGAAGCGGCGGATGGCCTGTGGGTCGCTGACCGCACGATGATGCGTGTCATGAAACAAAAGCGTGAACGATCCGTCCCGGCGACGGATCTTTCCGAGCGCAGCGACCAGCCAGGGCTCGTTCCATTCGTGAACGATCACCACGTCGGCGTCTTCCACCATCTCGACCAGATCGGCACTAGCCGGAAATGAGCAGGAGGCGAGTTCCGGGAAATGGCGGCGGTAGGAATCGAGGCCGGCCTCGCCGTGGTCGTCGAGCAAATTTTGCAGGCTCCACGATCCCGCCTGCTCGTAGGCGGTGACCTGGTGACCGCGATGCACGAGCTCTCGCAATACACCTCTCAGAAAGTGGGCATTGCCATGGTTCCAGCACGAGAGCAGCGAATGCGTGAAGTAAACGACCCTCATGCGGCAGCTTCCTTGCATGAGGATGACAAGCCGCCGGACAGCACCGAGCGGTAGGCGGCCATCACGCCGTCGCACATGGCTTCCACCGAATAAAGTGCCGCCCGTGCCATCGCCTTGTGTCCAAGGTGCGAGCGTAAATCCGGATTCTGAATCAGGATATCGATGGCTTTTGCCGCCGACCTGTCGTCATCCGAATGTATGAAGATGGCGCAGCCGTTCCACAATTCGCGGAATGTCGGGATATCGGAGAGGACGAGGGCACAGCCGAATTGCGCCGCTTCCAGAACGGCGAGTCCGAATGGTTCATAGCGCGCTGTCGAGATGAAGATAGGCTTGCGGCTCAACTGTTGTTCGATCTCGCGCTCGTTCATGCTTCCAATGAGACGAAGGTGACGATATTCCGCCCTTTCTCCATTGGGCCCGGACAAGGGTCCAGCTGCCGAGATGGGCGTCAAGGTGCGCGCCGCAGCGCGATCCACCGTCGCGAGGTTTTTCCCCTCGTCCCACAACCGCCCCGCCGTAAACCCTGCGGATAACGGACTTTCAATCGGGTTGATTTCGGGTGCGCGCCGACCGTTATGGATCACGAGCGGCGGCGTCGCAAGATCGTAGAATTGCGCCGTCGCCTCGGCAAACGAGGCACTGGGCGCGAGCAGCAGGTCGGCGGCTTCATATCCCTGCCCGGTCAAGTCGGATCGCCAAATGAAGCTTTCCGGCAATGGGTCGGATCGAACGGCCTCCCACCATGTCGCCACGCACGAATGACAAACCCCTACGACCGGTGCGGTAAAAATCGCGCTCGCGGCAAGTGCCGGAGAGTTGAGGTGGATGATGTCGGGCCTCAAGCGCTCCGCCAGTTGACCGAGCGCGCGCCCCGCATCCAGTACTTGTTCACGCGTATCGGCCGTCCAGTCCAGCGGGAGACCGGTGACCAGAATGTCCAGGTCGGCAGCGACGGCTTTCTGATCCGGTTTGGGGGGCGGGCCGAGAACCGCCAGCGTGATCGCAGCGCCCCGCGCGCGCAATTCTTTGGCAAGGTCGACAGAATATTGCCAGACGCCTCCGATCGCGTCGGTCGTCATCAGCACGTGCAGGTCGTGCTTGCCCGCCGATCCGATCATGGCAGCGCCTCCATGGTCCGGCGCGGTTCGGTGCCACCTTCGACATCATCGTGGCGCTCTTCATCGAGCCATCTTGCAAGCGCCGCGACTCCCTGGCGCCACGGGGTCGGTGTGTTCAGGCCGAGTTCGTGGGTGGCCCTGCGCGTATCCGACACGAAGTAGCGCTGATCGCCGGCGCGCC
Source organism: uncultured Alphaproteobacteria bacterium (assembly GCA_963828985.1). Classification (GTDB taxonomy): domain Bacteria; phylum Pseudomonadota; class Alphaproteobacteria; order Rhizobiales; family Beijerinckiaceae; genus Microvirga. The sequence goes on along the minus strand of CAWHGT010000002.1, from coordinate 117,776 downwards.
ACTCGGCGTAGATGGTCTCGACCGGGCGACCGACGATGGCTTCGATGTGGGCAATGACCTGCTTCAAGCTGACGGCATTCGCCGGTCCGCCGCCGAGATTGAAGGCGCGCCCGCGCACAGCACCGATATTCTCCCACGCCTTTGCGTAAGCGTCGACCGCATCGCCGATAGCGAGGATATCACGCACCTGGCAGCCGTCGCCGTAGATAGAGATGGGGTTTCCTTTCAGCGCCTGAATCAGGAAATGTGCGACCCATCCTTGGTCCTCCGTTCCCATTTGGCGCTGGCCATAGATACAGCTCATGCGAAGCACGCAGGTCGGCATGGAGAAGGATCGGGCATAATCGAGCACATACTGGTCGGCGGCTCCTTTCGAGCAGCCGTAAGGCGTGTGAAAATCGAGCGATCTCCCCTCCCCGATGCCCGTCGCACGTGTTGCTGCGTCGCGCGGCTCGTAGCAATCGACAGTCTTCTCAAGCGCGATATCGGCCAGATCTCCGTAGACCTTGTTGGTCGACGCGAAGATCAGCGGTACCGGTTGATTGCGTCGCCGCAGCAATTCCAGCAGGTTGAGGGTGCCGCGCACGTTGATGTCGAAATCATCGCCGGGATCGACGAGGCTCGTGGTGACGGCAACTTGCGCCGCCATGTGGAAAACCGCTTTTGCGTCCTTTGCCGCATCCGCCAGTGCGCTCTCGTTGCGCACGTCGTCCAAACGGGCGGAGATTCGCGCGGGATGCCGCCGACGCAGCCATTCCAGATTCCTGTCAACTCCCGGGCGTGTCAGCGCGTCATAAATCAGGACGTCATGCCCCTCTCCTGCGAACCGGTCAGCCAGGTTCGATCCGATGAAACCAGCACCGCCCGTCACGAGGATGGGTTCCCGGCGTCGCAGGGCCGGCGATGCCAGAGGCCGATCCCCCGTCATTGCAGAAGCCCCCGTGCTTCCAGCTCCTTACGCGCATGCTGGACGAGATCCGCCGATTGCTGACTGGCGACCCATTCGGCAAGCTCTGCAAGTCCCTCGGAGAAATCGCGCCGCGGCGCATATCCGAGCTCGCTCTTGATCTTGTCGATATCCGCGATGCAATGCCGGATATCGCCGACACGCGCCTTGCCGGTAATCTCAGGTTCGAGAGGCCTGCCCATCGCCTCGCCGAGGAGCATTGCGACTTCACTCACAGTGCGGTCCTGTCCGCTGCCGACGTTGAACACGCCTCCGGGTGCCCTCTCATGCTCCAACGCCAGCACGAAAGCCTGCGCGACATCCTCCACATGGACGAAGTCGCGACGCTGCTGCCCATCCTCGAAGATCATCGGCGGCTTGCCGTGATGCAGCCGCGAGGCGAAAATCGCCAGGACGCCGGTGTAGGGATTGGACAGAGACTGCCCGGGGCCGTAGGCGTTCCAGAGACGAAGCGCTACGCCTTCCATGCCATAGGCGGGCGCGAGCGTGAGCGTCAATCGTTCCTGAACGTATTTGGACAGCGCGTAGACCGATGCGAGCGCCGGCCGCTTCCATTCCGGCGTGGGGAACGGAACCAGAGGCCGCCCGTCTTCATCGACCGGGTCCCACTCCTGCACTTCGTCGGTGCGAGGTGCGCGGACTACGTCTTCCCGCACGCGACCCGCGGCGTCACGGTAGAGCCCTTCGCCGTAGATGCTCATGGACGATGCAACGACGACGCGCTGAACCGGCTTGTCGAGAAGTTGCTGAAACAATGCCGCGGTACCGTAATCGTTGACCGATACATAGCGGTCGACCGCGTACATGCTCTGGCCGACACCGACCTCTGCCGCGAGATGCACGATTTTCGTGACACCCTTCAGCGCGCGAAGGAGCGCCGTCTCGTCACGGATGTCACCGACCACGACGCCGACGTCGGAGGCCAGGTCGCGCTGTAGATTTTCCCCATGGACCTGCTCGATGAAGTTGTCGAGCACTCGCACATTGTATCCGCGATCGAGGCACGCCCGGGTAACCGCGCGACCGATAAAACCCGCACCTCCGGTAATGAGAATGGTTTCTGTCACGCGCGTCTCCAGATCCTGAACTAGACTCGAAACAACTTAACTGTGCCATTTGCGCCGGAAGAGGCGGCGATGTCGGTGCGGGACAGTATAGAAAGCCGGAGCTTGGCCAGGTGCGCGAAACAATCGGCGTTGCTACGATTTTCGCCGGACAAACTGCGGATGTTCATCTTTGTTCCTCATCGTAAGTAGGTTCTGTCTTTTAGCGTACAGAAGAGAATCCCTTTTTAGGATCTTGAACAACTTACAATGAGAGAAGTCTTACTTTCGCCGAAAGGAACAACTTACGTTTGACAATGTTCGTCCGTCGAGTCCGATGAGTAGGTAAACGGCGCCATTCCGTATCTTTCAGTTCTATCGCTCGTGGCGCAATGCATTCGAAGGGGTGGCCATGACTACGAGTAAAGTTTGCGTTGAGCTCGGCAGTTATCGCGTGGCCGACATTGAAATCTTCGGAGAGCACGAGGTAGCGGCGTGAGCGCGCTGTTTCACCTCGTGCGGCATGCGGCCCACGACCGGGTGAGCGATACTCTGTGCGGACGTGCGCCGGGTATCAGCCTTGGTGCGTCCGGAGCGGCGCAAGCCAGTCGCCTTGCGGAGCTTTTTGCGACCGAACAGATCGATCGCCTTCTCGCAAGCCCTCTCGAGAGAGCGCGCGAAACCGCGGAGGAGATCGGACGCGGAACGGGACGCCCAGTCGAGATCCTCGACGGATTGATGGAGATCGACTTCGGCGACTGGACCGGGATGCGGTTCGAAGCGCTAGCGCAGGACCGGCGCTGGACGGCGTGGAATACGGCCCGCGGCGTTAATCGTCCGCCCAGCGGTGAATCGATGCTCGAAGCGCAAGTGCGGATCGTCACCGCCATGGAGAAGCTTCGGACCGCCGGTTCCCAGAGAAGTCTTCGTGCTGGTCAGCCACGCCGACATGATCAAGGCCGCGCTGCTCTATCATCTTGGCCTGCCTCTCGACGCGTATTCGCGCCTCGAAATTGAGCCGGCCTCCGTCAGCACTATCGAGGTCGGCGTATGGGGTTCCCGCGTGCTTCGGCTCAATGCGGTGGCCCGGTCATGAAAGTGGTCGTGTTCGGATTGACGATCTCGTCGTCCTGGGGGAATGGCCATGCTACCCTCTGGCGGGGGCTTTGCAAGGCGTTGAGCCGCAAGGGACATCGCGTCGTCTTCTTCGAAAAAAATGAGCCTTATTACGCGCTCAACCGCGATCTCTTCCACATACCGGGCGGCGAGCTTGTCTTTTACGACGAATGGGAGGCCGTGTGTCGGCGAGCCGAATTGGAAGTCGCCGATGCCGATGTCGCCATGGTGACCTCCTACTGCCCTGATGGATTGGCCGCGACCGACGTTATCTTGAACGGAAAGCGCGCCGCAAAGGTGTTCTACGATCTCGACACGCCCGTCACGCTCTCTCGTCTGCAGGGCCGCGAAACCATGACGTATATTGGCGCCACGGGACTAGCCGGTTTCGACCTGGTGCTTAGTTATACGGGCGGCCTTGCGCTTGATCGCCTGCGAACGGAACTTGGAGCCAAGAGGGTGGCACCTCTCTACGGACACGTAGATCCCGATGCTCATCGCCCGCAGCAGGGCGTGTCCCGCTATGCTTCGGACCTTTCCTATCTCGGCACCTATGCGCCCGACCGTCAGGCGATGCTGTCTCGCCTCTTCATCGAACCGGCACGCGCGATGGTGCAAAGTCGCTTCGCGATCGCGGGTGCGCAATATCCCGATGACTTCCCGTGGCTTCCCAACATCTTCTTCGTGCGGCACCTGCCCCCTGCCGAACATTCCGCCTTCTTTTCGGCTTCGCGTCTGACGCTGAACGTGACGCGAAAGGCCATGGCCGAAATGGGCTGGTGCCCATCGGGGCGCATCTTCGAGGCCGCGGCCTGCGGGGCGCCGGTTCTCTCCGACAAGTGGGACGGGATCGACAGCTTCTACAAACCCGGCAGCGAGATCCTCATCGTCGAGACGACTGACGATGTGCTGAACGCGCTCGAACTCGGCGATCGAGAGTTGCGAGCAATTGCCGAGGCGGCGCGCGCGCGAACGCTGGCGGAACATACGTCGGAATGCCGCGCGAAGGAGTTCGAAAAGCTCGCAAGCGAGATCGGAGCGGTTCCTTCTCGGAGCACGCGATCCGACGCGATGGTGGAGGTCTGACATGTGGGGCATTGTGCCCGCTGCGGGAATCGGAAGTCGCATCCAGCCATTGGCCTTTTCCAAGGAACTGCTTCCGGTTGGAAGCCGGTTGGATAACGGCATCGAGCGACCATGCGCCGTCAGCGAATACCTCGTCGAGCGCATGATCCGAGGAGGTGCGGACAAGATCTGCTTCGTGATCTCGGCCGGAAAATCGGACATCGTCGCGTATTTCGGGTCGAATTACGGAGACGCCTTCATCACCTATGTGGTTCAGCCGCGTGCTTGCGGATTGTGTGACGCAATTTTCCGTGCCTCGCCTCTCATCGGTCCGGATGAGAGCGTGATGGTCGGCCTTCCCGACACCGTGTGGTTTCCCGAAGACGCGCTGATGGAACTTCCCGAAGGCGAGCTGTCTTTTCTGCTGTTTCCGGTCAATGACCCGCAGCATTTCGACGCCGTGGTGATGAACGATGGTGGTGAGGTCGTGGAGATCCAGGTGAAGCGCCGCGACGCGTCGTCCCGCTGGATCTGGGGCGCATTCAAGATGTCGGGGCGCATTCTTCAGCAATTGCGCGAGCTCTGGCTGCTGCGCGACTGCGTCGACGAATATCTCGGCTCGCTGATCAACGCCTATCTGGCGGGCGGTGGTCGCGCCAGGGCGTTCAGGGCCGGCAGTTCCTATGTGGATGTCGGAACGCTTCATGGATATCGCTCCGCGATCGGTCTTCTGGCCGTTGCTCAAAACAGCGGTGAGGTACGTTCGTCGCGCTCGGTTCCGGGGCGAACGTCGGCCACTGTCCTTCCTGACGTTCATCACTTCAGCAGGGACCCGTGATGGATACGATCGGCCCCATGTCCAAGGACGAGATCCGTCGCCGCGCGGAGGATCTAGGTCCATGGTTTCACAATATCGATCTCAATGGCGTCTGGACAGCACCCGAGCATTTCCTCGGTAATTATCCGGCGGTCAAATGGAAACGCTTCGCGCAGTCACTCCCGCAGGACCTCAGCGGGCGGTCCGTGCTGGATATCGGGTGCAATGGTGGATTCTATGCGATCGAGATGAAGCGCCGCGGGGCCAGCCGCGTCGTCGGGATCGATTTCGACGACACTTATCTCTCGCAGGCGCGCTTTGCCGCGCAGGTGACCGGGCAGGACATCGAATTCCAGAAGTTGTCCGTCTATGATGTCGGATTGCTGCGTGAGCGGTTCGACATCGTTCTGTTCATGGGCGTCTTCTATCATCTGCGCCATCCTCTGCTCGCACTCGACCTCATTCACGACCACGTGGCCGACGACATCCTGGTTTTCCAATCGCTGCAGCGCGGATCGTTTGAAACTCCTGTCATTCAGGAGAACTACACGTTCTGGCAGAGCGAACATTTCGACGATCCCGGTTATCCTAAAATGCACTTCATCGAGAAGCGCTATGCGGACGATCCGACCAATTGGTGGGCGCCGAACGCGGCCTGCGTCGAAGCCATGCTCCGCAGTGCCGGATTCGCGATCGAGCTGCACCCGGAAGCCGAGGTCTATGTCTGCCATCGCGTGGAGGCTCAATCGGGCGCGGTCTATCCGGCTCAAGGGAGAACCGAATGATCGAAGCCGCGATGATCTGGAACGAGCCCAACAACAAGTCTCACTGGGACCCGGAGATCGATCCTGATTGGAGGCTGTTCTCCAACATGGCCATCGCGGCCGGGAAAGCCATCAAGGCGGTCAATCCCACGCTGCCTCGCGTGCTCGGCGGGATCTCGCCGATCGACGCGACCTTCATGCGCAATCTCTCGGAGCGCGGCGTACTCGACCACATGGATGCAGTAGCGGTGCACGGTTTCCCGCTCGATTGGAACCTCTGGCAGATCCACGAATGGCCAGCCCGCATCGACGAGATCCGCGCCGTGACAGATCTTCCCATCTGGGTCAGCGAAGTCGGCATCTCGACCTTCGGGGCTGAAGAGGTCCAGGTCTGGGGTCTCGCGCGGACTGCCGAACTTCTGATCGGCAAGTCTCCACGCATCCATTGGTACAGCCTTTACGATCTGCCTCGCGCCTGGGGCGCCACGACCCGGCACAAGGAGGCCGAGGGCTCGTCCTATTTCCGCCATTTCTACATGGGGCTCATCCGGGAAGACGGCACGCCCAAACCGGCACTCGCCGAATTCGCCCATTACACCCCGCAGATGGGCCTTTGCCAGTGGTTCCACTACGAAGATCCGCGCCTTGACGACGCAGTCGAGGTGATGCGGCGGCTTGGCGTAAAATACCTGCGCACCGGGCTTTCCTGGGCCGACAGCTTTCGCCCCAACGCGCTGGAGTGGTTCGACCGCCAGATGAGCGCGCTCGCGGATTTCGACGTCACCGTGACATTCTGCTTCACTCCGGAACACCGCGGTATCGCGCCCCATCACACCAGCGCGCCGCAGGTGAACGAGGAGTTCGCAGAGTTCTGCGCGGCCATGATCCGACGTTATGCCAGGCCGGAACCGCCCCTCTCCCATATGAACTTTGCAGGCACTTTACTTCGGGAGCGGACGTGACGACCGGGGATGACAAAGCCGGAGCAGAGAACACCAATCCGGCGCACGGCGATTTCGCCTCCATCCTCCATCGCAACATCACGGTGCTTCGGGAGAAACGGCGCGAGGAGGAGCGCGCGGAGAGCGTGCAGACACGCGCAGCGGATGCCATCACGGCGTTCACCGGCAGCATGGCGTTCGTCTATATCCACCTGGTGGTGGTCGGGATCTGGGTCGCCATCAACCTCCGCTGGATTTCCCTCGTCCCCGCATTCGATCCGACATTTGTCATTCTGGCGACGGCCGCCTCGGTCGAAGCGATCTTCCTGTCGACGTTCGTGCTGATCAGCCAGAACCGCGATGCTGCGATGGCCGAGCGAAGAGCGCAGCTCGATCTGCAAACCAACCTTTTGTCCGAGCACGAGATCACACGCCTGCTGTCGCTGACCGTGGCGATCGCGCGCCGTCTCGGAATCGATGAGGCGTCCGATCCACGCCTTGCCGAATTGCTGCGGGATGTCCAACCCGAAAAGGTCCTGGACCGCCTGAGCGACGAAGAGGAAGACGAATGACGAGCGGGATCGCGGAGCACACGAGAATGCGCGCTGCCGTGCTGACCGGACCCGGCCGGTTCACGATCGAGGAAGTCGCGCGCCCGGCACCCGGACCCGGCGAGGTTCGTATTCGCATCGAGGGCTGTGGTGTTTGCGCCTCCAATCTCACCCCTTGGGCGGGACCTGACTGGATGCGATTTCCGACAGTCCCTGGAGATCTTGGGCATGAGGGTTGGGGCGTGGTGGACCGCGTCGGCGAGGGTGTGACCAACGTCGTCGCCGGGAGATCGCGTGGCGGCTTTGTCGTATCGGGCTTATGCGGAATACGATCTGGCTGGATCCGACGCTGTCGTGAGCCTTCCCGCCTCCCTCGATGGCCAGCCCTTTCCCGGCGAGCCCCTGGGCTGCGCCATGAACATCCTTCGCCGAAGCGAGATCCGTGCCGGCCAGACGGTCGCGATTGTTGGCATCGGTTTTCTTGGTGCGCTCCTGACGAAGCTCGTCACCGATGCGGGCGCGCGCGTCATCGCGATTTCGCGGCGCGACTATTCGTTGGAGGTCGCCCGACGGATGGGCGCGGCCGAGGTGCTTTTTCTCGACAACGAAACCGTTGGGCATGTGAAGGATCTGACGGGCGGCAATTTCTGCGATCGCGTCATCGAGGCGGTGGGCAAGCAGGAGGCTCTCGATCTCGCCGGCGAACTCACCCGGGAGCGCGGGCGATTGATGATCGCCGGGTACCATCAAGACGGGCCGAGGCAGATCAACATGTGGCTGTGGAACTGGCGCGGCCTCGATGTGATCAACACCCATGAACGCGATCCGCAGATTTATATGCGCGGCATCCGCGAGGCGGTAGCCGCGGTCGCTGAGGGCCGCCTCGATCCCCAGCCGCTCTACACGCATCGATATCCGCTCGAACGTCTCGGGGAGGCGCTCGACGCCACACGCGATCGGCCGGAGGGATTTCTCAAAGCGCTGGTGGTTTTCCCGTGACCCACGATGACGGATGCGGGTTCGCCCTGCGCCCTCGTGTCGGGTTTCTCGGGGTGGGCTGGATCGGCCGCCATCGGATGGACGCCATGTTGCAGACGGGCGTGGTGGAGGCGGTTGCGCTGGTGGACCCGTCCGACGAAATGGCCGAGAGCGCCCTTGCGATCGCGCCGAAGGCGGAGCGCGTTGCGACATTGGACGATCTTCTGAATTTCGGTCTCGACGGAATCGTCATCGCCACCCCTAGTGCGGCGCACGCGGAGCAAACGATCCACGCGTTGCGCCGTGGCGTTGCCGTATTCTGCCAGAAGCCGTTGGGAAGAAGCGCCGCAGAGGTGCGTCAGGTTGTGGCGGCCGCACGCACGGCCGACCGGCTTCTCGCCGTCGACATGTCGTACCGGTTCACGGACGCCATGCGTCGTGCAAAAACCTTGATCCGCTCGGGAGAGCTCGGGCGTGTTTTCGCCGCTGATCTCGTCTTCCACAATGCCTACGGGCCGGACAAGCCATGGTTCTATGATCGCGATCTTTCGGGTGGCGGCTGTGTCATGGATCTCGGCGTGCACCTCGTCGATTTGGCCTTGTGGGCACTGGACTTTCCACACGTGACCGGCGTTGCGAGCAGGCTTCTCGCACAAGGAAAACCGCTTCTGCGCAACGACCGGAATGTCGAGGATTACGCTGTCGCCACTTTGGATCTTGCGGACGGGGCTATCGTTCGCATCGCGTGCTCATGGCGCCTTCACGCGGGACAGGAGGCCGATATCTCCGCATCGTTTTTCGGAACCGGCGGCGGAGTTTCGGTCCACAACGTGGATGGTTCATTCTACGATTTCATCGCCGAACGCCACAACGGCACCACGCGCATGACCTTTGCGAAAACGCCCGACGATTGGGGAGGACGCGCGGCGCAGGATTGGGCCGGACGTCTCGCCAAAGGGGAACGCTTCGACCCGGCGATCGAACAATTGGCCGATGTCGCAGGTGTGCTCGATCTCATCTATGGGCGCTGAACGCGACCTTCCATTTATCCGTTTACACCGAACTCTTGTGCGAGAAGCTCATAGGAGCTCAGTTTGGCCTCATGATCGAAAATCGCAGCGGTGATCATCAACTCATCGGCTTGCGTTGCTGCGAGAAGTGGCTCCAGCAACTTGCGGATCGTCGGACGAGACCCGACGAAGAGGCGCTGGCGATTGCGCCGGATCGCATCGCGCTCGGCGGCGGAATATTCGTAGGCCAGCGCCTCTTCGGGGCTTGGTAAGGGTCCGTATTCGCCGCGGTTTCGGCGCAGCACATTCAAGTCCGCGCTCGCCGCCAATCGTTCGGCTTCAGCGTCCGTATCAGCGCAAATGGCCGCGATCGTGAGAATCGAATGCGGTTCAAGGCGCCATTGCGAAGGCGTGAATTCGCGACGGTAGCTGATCATGGCGTCGACCGCATCGTGGCTGGCGAAGTGCTGCGCGAATCCGAATCCGAGGCCAAGCTGCGCGGAGAGGTGCGCGCTGAAATCGCTCGATCCAAGCAGCCAGATCGGCGGCAACGGCACTCCGGATGGCATGATGTCGATTTTGCGGAACGGGTGTCCCTCGGGAAAACCCTTCGTCTCGAGCAGCAGCAGCTCTTGCAGGCGCTCGACGAAGTCGTCGCCACGCTCCTGTTGCAAACGTCGCAACGCATAGGACGTCACTGGATCGGTCCCGGGCGCGCGGCCCAATCCGAGATCGATGCGTCCGGGGAACAGGGCTTCCAGAAGTTTGAAGCGCTCGGCCACCATGAGCGGCGCGTGGTTTGGCAGCATCACGCCGCCGGAGCCGACACGGATGCGCTCGGTCACGGCTGCGATCTGCCCGATCATAATCTCCGGGGCACCGCTGGCGACCGATGGAAGGTTATGGTGTTCGGCAACCCAGAAGCGCGTAAAGCCGAGGCGATCCGTGTGCCGCGCGAGATCGAGGGTGTTTCGCAATGCGGCCGCTGGCGTAGAGCCTGCCATCACGAACGAAAGATCCAGTACTGAAAGCGGCAGCATGAGGTTCCCATGCGTTGTTGAGGGAGCGTAGAATTGTTCGACTAACGCATATAGGTTCGGGGGCGCCCAAAACCCATGGCAAACGGCAAAAGGTTACACGAGATGAATAAACGTCGGCTCGGTCGCTCGGACCTGATGGTTTCCCCACTCTGCCTCGGCAGCAATGTTTTCGGCTGGACCGCAGACGAAGCGACGTCCTTCAGGATCCTCGACGCGTTTGTCGAAGGCGGCCTGGAGTTCATCGACACCGCCGACGTGTATTCAAGCTGGGCTCCGGGAAACCGGGGCGGCGAATCCGAGACCATCATCGGAAAATGGATGAAGGCACGCGGGAACCGCCACAGCCTGATCATCGCCACCAAAGTCGGCTCCGACATGGGCGAGGGCCGCAAGGGGCTGTCGAAGGCCTATATCCGCCGCGCGGTCGAGGATTCTCTCACGCGGTTGCAAACCGATTATATCGATCTTTATCAATCGCACCGGGACGACGAGGATACGCCACAGGCTGAAACTCTGGTGGCCTATCAGGAACTGATCGCCGCAGGAAAGATCCGGGTTATCGGCGCATCCAATTTCACCGCCGCGCGTCTGACATCAGCCCTTGAGATCAGCGCAAAGGAAGGCCTGCCCCGCTACAAGTCGCTGCAACCGAAATACAATCTCTACGACCGGGCGGAATATGAGCAGGACCTCGAGCCGACCTGTCTCCACCACGAGGTCGGCGTGATCCCTTATCACGGGCTAGCCAGCGGGTTTCTCACGGGCAAGTACAGGGCGGAAAGCGACTTCGGCAAGAGCGTTCGCGGACAGCGCATGGTCGATTATCTGAACGATCGCGGTCGCCGCGTTCTCGCCATGCTCGATGAGGTCTCGGCCGACATGAAAGCCACCCCAACCCAGGTCGCGCTGGCATGGCTGATGGCTCGCCCGAGTATCACCGCGCCGATCGCCAGCGCCACGAGCGTCGAACAATTGTCCGACCTGATCGCCGCCACGCGCCTGGAGCTTGATTCCTCAACGATTGAGAAGCTTGATCGCGCAGCAGCATACTAGGAACGAGGCATCGTCTCGCGGCGCTTAGCAACCCACACAGATGCCGCGGCGCACCTTGCGATCGATCTCTTCGCTCTTCCGGCGCATTTCGAGCTCGCGGGGCGTCGGCGCCGGACCGTCGAACGACGCCGTGCCGCTGGCGGTCGCTCCCGAAGTGTCTCCGCCGGATGCGCCGGCGCCGGACCTGCCGGTGCTCCCCTCGGTCCCCGGAATGCGCCGGGGAGCCGTCGCGTTGCTCGGCCTCGATCCCGGCGATGGCTTCGCCTCCCCTGAGGTGGTGGGACCGGCTGTGCCGGAGCTTCCGGGGCTTGCGGTGCCTCGGGAGGTGGGGCTGCCGGTTGCACTCGGGCTGCCGGCCGAACCCGCGTTGCCCGCGCCGCTGGGCGAGCTGGTGGAACTGGAGCTCCCGCCCGAGCCAGCCGATCCTCCGCTGGAACCGCCTGAACTGCCCGACTGCGCGACCGCCTGGCCAACGAGGAGGGCCGCAATCGTCAATGTCGCCAACGTCAATGTGCGCAATGCTGCCTCCCTGCGGGTGCTGAGCACCAACGTCCGATCGTCCGAGGAGTTTCCCTTCAGCGCATCCACACGGTCAAGCTCACGGGGGGAACGGCGTCGAGAATCTGGCGTGGGCCTGCTTCAAGCCCGCTCTCAAACAGGGCCGCGCAGGCACTCGCCCCCCGGTCGCATACTGAAAACAAGCTGGTTCCGGACCCGATTGCGACCCCTTCCGCGCGCGACAGGTGGAACGCCGCATAGCCGATCCGCAGGAAGAGATCGAACACCCTGCGACCCCCAGGCACCGCCACCCGGCCGCCGCCGGGAAGGATCCTCGCCGTTGCCTCGTCCCAGTCGGAACGATCCGGATTCCACCACCAGGCATCTTTGCGCTGTTCAAGCCCCGACGAGGACGAGGACACCACCAGCCGGGGACGCCCCTTTGTGTTGGGATTGGCCTCATGTCCGATGCGGCCGAGAACCACCAGATCGGCACGGTCGAGTTCGCGCTGGAAATAGGCCCAATCGGCCTGATTGCGCAGCACCTCCGGGGTGGCGCCGCTGCCATCGGTGATGCGGTCATCCTCCGACACGATGGCATAACCATGGATCTGGATGTTCAATCGCGCACCTATCCTTGTCAGGCCCAATTCATCACGCGGTCGGCAAAGCCCGCCGCGACGCCGCCGAGAACCGGGGCAATCAGGAAGAGCCAAAGCTGGCCAAGCGCTTTTCCTCCAACGATGAGGGCCGGTCCGAACGAGCGGGCCGGATTGACCGAGAGCCCCGTCACATTGACGAACGGCAAGTGGAGAGCCACGAGCGTCAACCCGACGATCAGTCCGGCGATCGCGCCGAAATGATCCTTGCCGGTGAGTCTCAAGATCGCCAGCACGAAGAGGAATGTCGCGATGACTTCGACAATGAAAGCCGCGCTCACGCCATACCCTCCGAGAAAACCCTGTCCCCAGCCGTTCTCGCCGAGGCCGCCTTGCGCGAGATCATAACCTGAGAGCTTGCCTGACACGATGGCGTAGAGAAGTGCTGCACCCACTGCGCCGCCGACCATCTGCGCGACGATATAGGTACCGGCCTCACGGGCCTGCATCCGTCCCGCTGCGAGAAGGCCGAGAGTGACCGCCGGATTGATATGGCAGCCGGAAATCGGACCGATCGTATAGATCATGGCCGTCACGGTGAGCCCGAACGCGAAGGCTACAGGCAGGATGCCGAGCGGAAAACCCGTCCCGTAGCCGCCCATGACGACGGAACCGCAGCCGATTAAGACGAGCACGGCCGTTCCAAATACCTCAGCCAAGACCTTCGACATCGCGTTCTCTCCATTCTGCAGGAATGCTATCACAAGTACCTTGGCCAAAGGTTATGGATCTGGGTCCGGATCTGCGCCCTCAACAGGACGTTTATCACACCGGGCGAATTCGGCTTTACCCTTGCCAGACACGCCTGAAAATCCCATGAACCGCTTTTGATCTCGGCAAGATCCTCGTCCTGGAGAGAGTAACCCGATGCGCATCGCCACCTGGAACGTGAACTCGATCAAACAGCGCCTCGAGCACCTGGCTGAATTCCTGAAGACGAGCGAACCCGATGTGGTCTGTCTGCAGGAACTCAAGTGCGTCGACGAAGCCTTTCCGCGACTCGAGATCGAAGCGCTCGGCTACAACGTCGCGGTCCATGGGCAGAAGGCCTATAACGGCGTTGCAATCCTTTCGAAACGTCCCCTCGAAGATGTCCGGTGCGGACTTCCGGGAGACGATGGAGACGATCACGCGCGTTACATCGAGGCTGTCATCTCGACGGCGAGCGGCGCTGTCCGCGTGGCGTCGATCTATCTGCCCAACGGCAACCCGATCGCGACGCCTAAATTCCCCTACAAGCTCGCATGGCTCGACAGGCTCACGGTTCACGCCCGTGAACTCCTGACGCTCGAGGAAAACCTCGTTCTGTGCGGGGATTTCAACGTCATTCCCGACCCGAAGGACGCAGCCGACCCTTCCCTTTGGACCAACGATGCGCTGTTCCAGCCGGAGACACGGGCGCGGTTCCGCGCGCTCCTCGATCTCGGCTTCGTGGATGCCGTTCGCGCCTGCAACGATCAGGCCGGCATCTACACGTTCTGGGATTACCAGGCGGGCGCCTTCCAGCGAAACAACGGAATCCGCATCGATCATCTGCTCCTGTCGCCGCAGGCACAGGACAAGCTTCAATCGGCTGCCATTCGGAAGGACGTCCGTGGCTGGGAGAAGCCGTCGGACCATGTGCCGGTGATGGTGGATCTCAATATCGGCGCGTGAGAACAAGAACCGTAGAGAAAATGCAAGCTAGGCCTGGGCCGAACGCGACCACCGAAGATCGCGAGCGTGCCGACCGTCACATGGGCGACGGCCGGCAGTTTTGCCTTACAGGATGAAGTTGTTCGCCGTCAGCGCGAGGCCGGTCGCCAGAAGTGCGAACTTCACAGCGACACCGCCGCCGAGACCATCGGCGTCATAGGACAGATCGCCCGTGCCGCTGTTGTAGACGATCTGTGGCCCGCCGTTCGTCGCCATCGGACCGATCGCCAGCGATACCGACGCGCCAAACCCACCGAAGACGCCGCGATCGAGCTGGATCTTGTCTTCCGCAACGCTGAAATCGGTGATCCGGCTGAAGCTGCCGGGCGCATCGAACACGTAGACATCCCGACCCGACCCGCCGGTCAGCACGTTCCTGCCCGAGCCGCCAACAGCGTGTCGTTGTCCGACCCGCCATTGAGGACGTCATTGCCCTCCGAGCCGTAGAGGATGTCGTTGCCGACCGCCGCCGGACACCGTATCGTTGCCGCCGCAGGCCACGATCCAGTTGCCGCCATTGTCGCCCACGATGGTGTCGCCGAAGTTGGAGCCGAACGCACCGACGATGTTGACATAGGTGTCGCCCACCGCCTCATGGCCGGCATTGCCCGAATTGTCGAGCCGCACCGTGACCGCCGTATCGGAGTTGCGGTAATCGGCAACGCCGCAGCCGTCGGTGCCGTCGAGAACGTCAGCCCCGTCGCCGCCTTCCAGCACGTTGTTGCCGGTGCCGCCGATCAGGTGATCGTTGCCCGCGCCGCCGACGAGCTGGTCGTCGCCGCTGGAGCCGTAGAGCGTGTCGTTGCCGCCCCCGCCCTTGACGGTGTCGTTGCCGCCATCGCCGATCATCCAGTTGTCGTTGCCGTTGCCGTTCAACTCATCCGCATAGGCAGAGCCCTGAACGCCGTTGATGCTGACATACGTGTCACCAGCAGCCTCGTCGCCCACATTCGCCTTCGAGCCGTCGAGATAGACTTTCACCGCAGTCGCGGCATGGTGGTAATCGGCCACGCCCCAGCCGCCCGTGCCGTCGAGATGATCGGCGCCCTTGCCGCCTTCCAGCATGTTGTTGCCCGTGCCGGCTATGAGAATGTCATTGCCATCGCTGCCGATGAGCGTGTCATCGCCATCCCCGCCGAGCATCCAGCCCCCGCCCTGGAGCAGATCGTTGCTCGATGTTCCCGCGATCGTTTTGACGGCCAAGCCCTGCCCGGACCCGTAGTCAAAGATCACGTAACCCTGCTGGATGACGGTTCCAGTTCCTCCATTAGGGGCCGCGGGAGCATCCACGTTGTCGTGAATCAAAATCACTCCGAGAACGGGATCCACGATGGCGCGGTTCGGCAATGGAGAGGGCTCGGTGGTAGGCCGGGTCGTGACGATGATCATGGAGCCATCCTGTATGGTGACCGACATGTCGCCGTTCTTGTTCGGCAAGCTGGGCGAGTAGCTCACTTGAACTGTTCCAGTGCCTGTGCCCGTGCCAGTGCTGCCCGCGATCGTGCCATAGCCTCCACTCAGATTCGTGCCGGTGTAGGACGCCCCGCCTCCTCCTGTGTTGTTGAACACGGCACCGATGGCTGCCCAGAATTCGTCCCAGCTCGAATACGCCATATCGCTCTCTCGGTTCATGAGACCTCCAGTCGGAGGTCACCCGCAATCCTTGGCACACCGACCGAACCTTGCAGGTCGCTCGCGCGGCAAAGCTCGTCAGTTCCGATGTAAACGTTATAATGTGAGAAACACAATGCAAGGAGTTTGATATTGTTTTCGCGTGTTATTCAATTTTTGAATGATTTTTTTTGAGAATGCAACGCAACTATCAAACGGATCTTTTCTGCCATTTGTAAATTTTAAAATACTTTAATTATTCTCAACTCTTACGCAAAGTTACTTTACAAAATAGCAATCGCATTTATTTACGCAATTGCCTGCCAAATCCAATTCATATCTTGCGCCGTTTACAGCGCCGTGACTCAGGCTTTTGTTTTGAAGACTTTTGCGGTTGATGTCGTCGGAGTCTTACTTGATTTCGGCTGCAATCTCAGAGGCTGACCCATGCCGTGATCGAGAGTCAGAACAATCCCGTCTCGCGAGAAAAACCCTTACCGCCGCGCCTGGATATACTGCTCCAGCAGGTCCAGAGCGATTTTGCGATCGCTTTCGCTCGACCCCGCAAAGGCCTCGTCATAGAGCTTGCCGATCCACTGGTCCTTGCCGGGGTCCATGGATTCGCGCGCCAGCGTCAGCCACATCAGACCCTTGGAGCGCTGACGGGGGACGCCGTTGCCGGTTATCAGCAGATGGCCGAGAACCGCCTGCGATGCATGATGGCCCTTCTCCGCCGCGAGGTTGAACCACCGCGCTGCAAGGCGGGAATCCTGGTTGACTCCCGTGCCCTCGAGATAGAGCCGCGCGAGATTGTACTGCGCATTCGAATCGCTGAAATAACTCGCGGCGTAATTGAACATCTCGACGGCGCGAGCGGGATTGGCCGAGACGTAAGAGCCCTGAATACCGTCGAGGAAATAGGTACCGAGCGCCACGAACGCACTCGACACGACGGGAGCGTTCGGGGAGTTGGGGCTTTCGTCGGCGTTCTGGTCGGCAAGCTTCGAGAAATACTCGAAGGCCTTCAGATCGTCGTGCTCGACGCCGTCGCCATCCGCATACATGCGGCCGAGTTTCCAGAGCGCGAGCGTATGCCCCTGCCCGGCCGCGTATTCGAGCGCCAGGGCCGCGCCTTGCTTGTCACCCGCGTTGTAGTCCCTCATGCCGTTGCGCAAAGCCTCGCGGGCCGAGCCATACTTGATGGTCGGCGCGAGAGGCTGCGGGCGCGGAGCGGCATCGAGCGCGAAAGCCGCGCTCGAACCAAGCAGCGCCACGCTGCAAGCGGCGAAGAGGCTAGATGTCCGCATAGGACTCCTTCTCGGCGGCCCCGCCCGGATGCGTCACCGCACCGTCGCGTGCCGGTCCGACCGACTGCGCGTACTTCCAGAGATAGCCCGAACTCGCGGAGGTTTCCCGCGGCTTCCATTCCGTCCGGCGGCGCGCGAGTTCTGCGTCGGGAAGCTCCACCTCGATGGTGCCCTTGATGGCGTCGAGCGCGATGATGTCACCGTCGCGAACGAGTGCGATGGGCCCACCCACCGCAGCCTCTGGACCGGCATGGCCGATGCAGAAGCCGCGCGTCGCACCGGAGAAACGGCCGTCGGTAATGAGCGCGACCTTGTCGCCCATGCCCTGGCCGTAAAGCGCCGCCGTAGTTGACAGCATCTCGCGCATGCCGGGGCCGCCGCGCGGTCCCTCGTAACGGATGACGAGGACCTCGCCCTCCTTGTACTGCTTCTTGCTCACAGCCTCGAAGCATGCTTCCTCGCCGTCGAAGCAGCGCGCCGGCCCGCGGAACACCTGCTTGTCGAGCGGCATGCCCGCAACCTTCACGATGGCGCCTTCCGGCGCAAGGTTGCCGCGCAGACCGACGACGCCGCCGGTGGCGGTGATCGGCTTGTTGGCCGGACGTACCACGTCCTGATCGTCGTTCCAGCGCACGGTTTCGAGGTTCTCGGCGATCGTGCGGCCGGTGACCGTCATGCAATCGCCGTGCAGGAAGCCGTGGTCAAGCAGCGTCTTCATGAGCAGCGGAATGCCGCCGACTTCGAACATGTCCTTGGCGACATAGCGGCCGCCCGGCTTGAGATCGGCGATGTAAGGCGTGCGCTTGAAAATTTCCGCGACGTCGAAGAGATCGAACTTGATGCCGATCTCGTGTGCGATGGCGGGAAGATGCAGCGCCGCATTGGTGGAGCCGCCTGAGGCGGCAACAACAGTCGCGGCATTTTCCAATGCCTTCAGGGTCACGATATCGCGGGGGCGAATATTTCTGGCGAGCAGTTCCATCACCATTTCGCCGGCCGTGAAGCAGAACCGGTCGCGGATCTCGTAGGGAGCCGGTGCGCCGGCCGAATAGGGCAGCGCGAGGCCAATGGCCTCGGACACCGTCGCCATGGTGTTGGCGGTGAACTGCGCGCCGCAGGCGCCAGCCGACGGACAGGCGACCTGCTCGAGTTCGGTAAGGTCCGCGTCCGACATTTCGCCGACAGAATGCTTGCCGACGGCCTCGAACAGATCCTGCACGGTCACGGGACGACCCCGGAACGAGCCGGGTAGAATGCTGCCGCCATAGATGAAGATCGACGGAATGTTCAGGCGCACCATCGCCATCATCATGCCGGGCAAGGACTTGTCGCAGCCGGCCATGCCGACCAGCGCATCGTAGGAATGCCCGCGCATGGTGAGTTCGACCGAGTTCGCGATGACCTCGCGAGACGGCAGCGACGACTTCATGCCCTGGTGACCCATCGCTATGCCGTCGGTCACCGTGATGGTGCAGAACTCACGCGGCGTGCCCCGGGCAGCGGAAACGCCCTTCTTGACGGCCTGGGCCTGGCGCATCAGGGAAATGTTGCAGGGAGCGGCTTCATTCCAGCAGGTGGCGACGCCGACGAGGGGCTGGTGGATCTGTTCCTCGGTCAAACCCATGGCATAGAGATACGACCGATGCGGAGCCCGGGACGGACCTTCCGTGACGTGGCGACTTGGAAGCTTTGATTTATCGAACCGGCGCGCATCCATGAAATTGTCTCTCCCGCTTGGCGTCACTGTGGGTCCCGATCGGTTACGGAACCTTCGTGCTCTGCCACGCGCCACACCTTCCGCGCAACGTCCCAATAGAGTGAGAGAAACCCGCTCGGGTCCGGTCTCGGTCCTGGCACCCCCGCCTTAAAGCGTTGCCGCTAAAGCAGTTTAGCCAGACCCATGAGTTGCCTCCGGTTTATGGCGGGATCGCGGCGGAGCGTGGGCCAAGCGCGGCAGGATCAGGAAGGTTTGAAGGTGTTGCGGTGGAGACACAGCCGGCAATGCCGATTTCCTGGCCTTCTCCACATGTATCAACCGACCGGTTCGCTCGAAAACCAAACCTCGTCATAGGTCGCAATAGCGGTCGAATCCGGCGGCCGCACCTTGCGGAGCCATATGGAGCCGAGGCTCTGGATGTCTGCCGTTGAGGGAACCGCCGGGTGGCGTTCCTTGGGCATCGCGCCGCTGCAAGGGATGAAGCCGACGCTCATGAGGATATTGGCCGAAAAGCCTGCCGGCTTTCGCCGCACCAGGATCGCCGGCCCCCAACCCCCATGGGGCTGCCAGGGAAAGATCAGCCGCGCGCCGGATTTCATCGCACCGAGCCAGTGGACGTCCGGCGCCGTCACCCCGGCATTCACGTAGATGATATCGGTTTCCGGCAACAATCGCCCATAAGCCGATTGCGCGTGCACGCGGGTGTTCGCATACGTCGCGAGATTTGTTGCGGCGATGGCGGCGAGATCCGCCTCATATTCGTAAGCATCGACCTGACCGGCCGGCCCCACCAGCCGCGACAGCATAGCCGTGTAGTAACCGGTTCCGGCACCCACATGGATGGCGGTCTCACCAGGCTGCGGATCAATCGCCGCGAGCCAGGCGGCGTGAAGCGCGGGTTCGCCGTTATTGATCCCGCGAAGCCGATCGATGACGACGAGGACGTCTTCGTAAAGGTCAGCCGGATTGCTGCTCATCCATGCGGCGCCGGCTCTGACGAGAGTCCACGGAGGGCCCGGCACGAACTTTTCGCGAGCGACCTGTGCGAACGCCTCCTCGATTCGCGCATCCTGTGCGCCGGCCAGCCTGAGGATTTCCTGCGCGTAGCGCCGACGTACCGATTCGAGAGCGGTCGCATCCATGATCAAGAAGCGCGCCAGACGGGCGCAGGTTCCGCACTTCAAGCGCTGGATCGCGCGCTACATGCGAAAGACGCCGAACCGCGTTTCAGGCACCGGCGCATTGAGCGCGGCGGAGAAGGCCAGCGCGAGCACGCGGCGGGTCTCCGACGGCAAAA
The DNA here is from genome assembly GCA_963828985.1 of uncultured Alphaproteobacteria bacterium. GTDB lineage: Bacteria > Pseudomonadota > Alphaproteobacteria > Rhizobiales > Beijerinckiaceae > Microvirga. The sequence continues at coordinate 97,647 of CAWHGT010000002.1, read as the reverse complement.
TGATGCCGTCGTCCCAGAGGCGAGCCGTGGCGTAATAGGGACTGCCCTCTTGCTCGTAATTGTCGCGGATGGGCGCCTTGAACGCCTCCTCGTCTTCGGCGCTCCAGGTCTTGCCCTCGGCCTCGAGATTGTCCCGTCGCACCGTTGCAAGAACGCTCGCCGCCTGCTCGCCGCCCATCACCGAAATGCGCGAGTTCGGCCAGGTGAACAGGAAGCGCGGCGAGTAGGCCCGGCCGCACATGCCGTAATTGCCCGCACCGAACGAACCGCCGAGAAGCAGCGTGATCTTGGGAACCTGCGCGCAGGCGACAGCGGTGACGAGCTTGGCGCCGTCCTTGGCGATACCGCCGGCTTCATATTGGCGGCCGACCATGAAGCCCGAGATGTTCTGCAGGAACAACAGGGGGATGCGGCGCTGGCAGCACAGTTCGATGAAATGAGCGCCTTTCAGGGCGCTTTCCGAGAACAGGATGCCGTTATTGCCGATGATGCCGACCGGCATGCCCCAGAGCCGCGCGAAGCCGGTGACCAGGGTCGTGCCGTAGAGTCGCTTGAACTCGTCGAATTCCGACCCGTCCACAAGCCGCGCGATCACCTCGCGAATGTCGTATTGCTTCCTGAGATCCGTCGGCACGATGGCGTCGAGATCGGCGAGCGGGTATTTCGGCTCGGCCGGTTCCCCGATGTCGAGATCGACGGCCTTGCGGGTGTTCAGCGTCCCGACAATTCGGCGAACGATCGCGAGCGCGTGCACGTCGTCGGTGGCGTAGTGGTCGGCGACACCGGATTGGCGCGCATGGACATCCGCCCCGCCGAGATCCTCTGCCGAAACGATCTCGCCGGTTGCGGCCTTCACCAGCGGAGGACCGCCGAGAAAAATCGTGCCCTGATGCCGAACGATGACGGTCTCGTCTGACATGGCCGGCACATAGGCCCCGCCGGCCGTGCACGATCCCATGACGCACGCGATCTGCGGTATTCCCATCGACGAGAGCGTTGCCTGATTGTAGAAAATGCGGCCGAAATGATCCCGATCAGGAAAGACCTCGGTCTGATGCGGCAGGTTCGCGCCGCCGGAATCGACGAGATAGATGCAGGGAAGCCGGTTCTCGCGAGCAATCTCCTGCGCGCGAAGATGCTTCTTCACCGTCATGGGGAAATAAGTGCCGCCCTTGATGGTGGAATTGTTGCAGACGATCATCACCTCGCGGCCTTCGACCCGTCCGATCCCCGTGATGATGCCGGCGCCGTGAATGGCGCCGTCATACATGTCATAGGCGGCGAGCGCGCCGAGTTCGAGGAATGCAGCGCCGGGATCGAGAAGACGCGTCACCCGTTCGCGCGGCAGCAGCTTGCCCCGGGACAGATGCCGCTCGCGCGCCTTGGCGGGTCCGCCTTCCGCGACCGCGGCGCGCCGCGTCCGAAGATCGGCCGCAAGCTCATCCCAGGCAGCGCGATTGGCTTGCGCTGCCTCGGAGGCGAGATCGGCTGACGTGGCGATGACGGGCACGCGTCGCTCCTCCTTGTCGCGGCAAGGACGTTTGCGGAAATCAGCCCTTGGCGCGAATGACGTGCTCGCGGACGGTACCGGGGCCGCAGCGATAGGCGATGCCGCGGACGAGCAGCCAATCCGGCGACCGCCTCTCGAGGTACAGGTGGGTCCCCCCGAGGGCCACCGTCGCCTCGAGCATGGATTGCGTCGCAGGACCGAATCCCGGCGTCGTGGTGATCGTCGGGCTGACAACGCCGAGCGTTCTGCAAAACCGCACGTCGGCCGGCGAATCCATGATCTGGATCACCTCCGTGGGCGACGGCCGATAGGCGCACGCCGAAGCGGTCAAAGCGATGAGGGAGGCGACGAGAACGCGAGTCATGAGGAATCCGCCGGTCAGCTAATCTTCCCCCAAGCTTAGAGCATGAAGCGCTTCCGGCGAGAAGCCATGTGGCGGCGCGGAGCAAAATGGAGTGGAAAAATGCCGCTTGTGACTTCCGGGTAACTTTGCTGCGGCCTCACCGGCGTTCGGTTGGGCCGAAAATGGCCTCGAAGGTCTGGCGCAGAACCGCATCCACTTCCAGCATGGTCACCGGGATGCCGAGGTCCACGAGGCTGGTGACGCCGTGCTGCCGCACACCGCAGGGCACGATGCCGGAAAAATGGTCCAGGTCGGGTTCGACGTTCAGGCTGATGCCATGGAAGCTGACCCACTTGCGGACGCGGATGCCGATCGCCGCGATCTTGTCCTCCACGCCTTCCCCCTTGTCGGGTCGACGCACCCAAACACCGACCCGGTCGTCGCGGCGCTCCCCCCGGATGTTGAATTCCGCCAGGGTCGCGATGAGCCACGCTTCCAGGGCCGCCACGTAACGCCGCACGTCCTGCTGCCTGCGACTGAGATCGAGCATCACATAGGCGACCCGCTGGCCGGGACCGTGATAGGTATATTGGCCGCCCCGTCCGCTTCTGTGGACAGGGAATTGGTCAGGCGCGACGAGGTCGGCGTCCTGCGCGGACGTGCCGGCCGTGTAGAGCGGCGGGTGCTCGACCAGCCAGACCATCTCGGGAAGCTCGCCCTTGGCGATGGCATCCGCGCGAGCTTCCATGAACGCGACTGCTTCCTCATAGCTCGTGAGCCCCTCCGCGATCACCCACTCGACCGGTCGGGTGCCGGCGAGAGGCGGAAAGGTATCGGCCAGATGATCGCGAAGGCTCGGCAAGTCGGCTCCCCTCCATACCAGCGCGGCGGGAGCGCAGTTTTGATCTCCGATCGGCCCTGTGGTCAATCCTGCGTCATTCCGGGACACGACGCCGGAGCCCGAACCCGGAGGCGTCGGCAACGCCGACAGGCGCAACCGCCCGGCGCTCTCGTTGATGGGCTTGCGGTCCCGCAATCCTTCTTGTATAGCCCGCCTCGCCGGGGATTGCGGTCCCCGGTTCAAGTTCTGCGGCCATGGCGGAATTGGTAGACGCACTACCTTGAGGTGGTAGCGGGGAGACCCGTGGAGGTTCGAGTCCTCTTGGCCGCACCAATTTGAAGAATACCTCGGTGGAAATCATCCGCCGCGACAAAAGGGTCCCTTTTCGGGGCCTTTTTTGTTGCCTGTGCGAGATTATCGCGCCTCGCCCTCCCATCGCCCTTTGGCTTTTGCGGCACATTGTGCTGATGCTGCCGCCTATCCTAAAAGCCGTCGGATATTCGCTCTCGAGGAACAGCTCATGCAGGACGTCGAAGACCTGACGCCGCCGCGCGGACCCGAGGATGAAATAGGCCAATGGCCGTTCCGGGACGAGGACGGCGAAATCAATCCGGAATTTCTCCGCGCGGCAGCGGAAGCGATCGACGGGTCCGACAAGGCGCTTCTGTTGCGGCTTGTGGAGGATTTCCACGAATTGGAAATGGGCGACCTGCTGGAGGCCCTCGACACCGATCACCGTCCTCGCCTGATCGAATTGCTGGGCTCCAACTTCGATTTTGCGGCGCTCACCGAGGTGGACGATTCGGTCCGCGAGGAGATTCTCGAAGAGCTCGAAACCGAGACCGTCGCAGAGGGCGTCCGCGAGCTCGAATCCGACGACGCCGTCACCATCCTGGAAAGTCTCGACGAGCAGGACCAGGCCGACGTGCTCGATCGCTTGCCAGCGATCGAACGGGTGGCGTTGCAGCGCTCGCTCGACTATCCGGAAGACAGCGCCGGCCGGCGCATGCAGACGGAGTTCATCGCCGTCCCGCCCTTCTGGACCGTCGGGCAGACGATCGATTTCATGCGCGAGACGCCCGACCTGCCGGAGACTTTCTACGAGATCTTCGTGATCGATCCGGCGGGTCATCTGCTCGGCGCCGTCGCACTCGACCGTCTGCTGCGCTCCAAACGGCCAATCACCATCGAACAGCTCATGGACGACGAGCCCGACCGGGTGCGTGCGACGGAGAACCAGGAAGAGGTGGCGCGCATGTTCGAGCGCTACAACCTGGTCTCGGCGGCGGTGGTCGACGAAGCGGGCCGCCTCGTCGGCGTGATGATGGTCGACGACATCGTCGACGTGCTGGAAGAAGAAGCGGACGCCGACATCAAGCAGCTCGGCGGCGTGCATTCGGGCGAAGAGCTTTCCGATGCCGTCATCCCGACGCAACGCAGCCGCTTCCCGTGGCTGTTCGCCAACATGTGCACGGCAATCATCGCCGCCAACGTGATCGGCGCCTTCTCGGCCTCCCTCGAGCACATGGTGGCGCTCGCGGTCCTGATGCCGGTCGTCGCCTCCATGGGCGGCAATGCCGGCACGCAGACGATGACGGTCGCCGTTCGGGCGCTCGCGACCCGCGAACTCGGCCGCTCGAACGCCTGGCGCATCATCCGACGCGAAGCCATGGTGGGGCTCCTGAACGGCGTAGTGTTCGCGGTCATCATGGGGACGATCGCCGGAATCTGGTTCCAGGCCTTCGATCTCGGCGTGGTGATGGGGCTCGCCCTCATCACCGTGATGGTTTTCGCGGCGTTGGGCGGGATCTTCGTACCCCTGACGCTCAACCGGTTCGGCGTCGACCCCGCCGTGTCCTCCGGGCCTTTCGTGACGAGCATCACCGACATCGTCGGTTTCTTTGCTTTTCTGGGGATCGCCACCGCCTGGTTCGGCCTGTGAGGGCCGTTAAGCTTGTTTCGTAAGCAGGTGTTAACGGCCATACGTCATGGCTGGTCAGATCGATTTCGCTGAATATAGTTGATCCGATGAAGCCTCGACGTCCCTCCCGCCGTCCGAAAGCTCCCTCCCGGCTGCGCCAGATCCTCTCTGCGAGCCGCCTGGGTGCTGTCGTGGTGCTCGCCGTCGGGCTCGCTTCCTGCGCTATCGCGCCCTCGAGCCGTTACCCCGCCAAGGGCGACGTACGCCCCCATGCGGGAGTGGCGTCCGCCCATGGCCTGCCGGTTCACGGCGTCGATATTTCCAAGTGGCAAGGCAAGGTGGATTGGGCGGCCCTGCGTCAGGCCGGTACGAAATTCGCCTTCATCAAGGCCACCGAAGGCGGCGACCACGTGGACAACCGGTTCCTCGAGAACTGGGAAGGGGCGAGACAGGCGGGGGTCCCTCGCGGCGCCTATCACTTCGTCTATTGGTGCCGGCCGGCCCACGAACAAGCCCAATGGTTCAAGCGGAACGTGCCCTACGATCCGACCGCCCTGCCCCCCGTCCTCGACGTGGAGTGGAACGGAGAATCCGTCAACTGCCCGCGCAAGGTGCCCCGCGAGCAGGCGATTTCGATGATCAACCTGATGCTGAAAGAGATGGAGGCCCATACGGGCAAGCGCCCCATCATCTATACGGATATCACCTTCCACCAGGAAATCCTGGAGGGCGAGTTCACCGATTACCCGTTCTGGATTCGCAGCACCGCCGCAGAGCCGGAGCACCGCTACAACGACCGGCGCTGGACATTCTGGCAATTCACCACCACGGGCCGCGTTCCCGGCGTCTCCGGCGACATCGATCGCAACACCTTCTACGGCACCGACAATCAATGGCGCATGTTCCTCGCCAGCAATTGCGACCCCCGCGACCACGAGCGGCTGAAGAACACCGGATCATGCAATCTCGGCGGCAACACGGCTTACGCAGCGGCCGTCGACGAGTAAGCGGCGGGCCAAGCCATCGGCCCCCTGCCCTTGCAAATTGCTCCCCCTTGCCCGAACCTCCGTCTCAAACCGGCGCGTAAGCTGCCCCGAAGTCGGAGGAAACTGCCATGCTCCCGAACATCCGCGCCTTCAACTTCGACCTTGGCGAAACCGCCGATGCCATTCGCGAAACCGTGCGCGACTTCGCGCAGGACAAGATCGCGCCTCGGGCCGATGAGATCGACCGGACCAACCTTTTCCCGCGCGATCTCTGGCCCCAGATGGGCGAACTCGGCCTTCACGGCATTACGGTCGAGGAGGAATATGGCGGCGCGGGCTTAGGCTATCTGGAGCACGTGGTGGCGGTGGAGGAGGTGTCACGCGCCTCCGCGTCGGTGGGACTTTCCTACGGCGCCCATTCGAACCTTTGCGTCAACCAGATCAGCCGCAACGGCACCGCCGAGCAGAAGCGACGCTACCTGCCGAAACTGATCTCGGGCGAGCATCTCGGCGCGCTTGCCATGTCGGAGCCGGGTTCAGGCTCCGACGTGGTCTCGATGCGCACCCGCGCCGAGAAGCGCGGCGATCGGTACGTTCTCAACGGCAGCAAGATGTGGATCACCAACGGGCCGACCGCCGACGCGCTGGTGGTCTATGCCAAGACCGATCCGGAGGCCGGATCGAAAGGCATCACGGCCTTTTTGATCGAAAAGGGATTTCGCGGATTCTCGACGCACCAGAAACTCGACAAGCTCGGAATGCGCGGCTCGGATACCTGCGAATTGCTTTTCGAGGATTGCGAGGTGCCCGAGGAGAACGTGCTCGGCAAGGTCGGTCGCGGCGTCAATGTGCTGATGTCGGGCCTCGACTACGAGCGCGCGGTGCTCGCGGCCGGGCCGCTCGGCATCATGCAGGCCTGCATGGACGTGGTGATGCCCTACGTCCATGAGCGCAAGCAATTCGGCCAATCGATCGGCGCTTTTCAGCTCGTTCAGGGCAAGCTCGCCGACATGTATGTGACGATGAATTCGGCCAAGGCGTATGTGTATGCGGTGGCCAAGGCCTGCGACCGCAACGAGACCACCCGCGAGGATGCAGCCGGCGCGATCCTCTACGCGGCCGAAAAGGCAACGCAATGCGCACTCGACGCTATCCAGCTTCTCGGCGGCAACGGCTACATCAACGACTATCCGACCGGACGGCTTTTGCGCGACGCCAAGCTCTACGAGATCGGCGCCGGTACGAGTGAGATCAGACGAATGCTGATCGGCCGCGAATTGTTCGAGAAGACCGCGTGACTCCGATGTCATTCCGGGGCCGCGAAGCGTAGCCCCGGAACGCGTAGGGGAGGTCCTACTTCGTGGCGGCGTCGTAGATATACAGCGTGGACTTGTCGTCCTCGGGCATGAAGTAACCGCGCAAACCGGCATCGCTCGGCTCGAACCAGACCGGATTATGCGTCATGTCCATGCCGGACGGTGACCATAGCAGCACGGGCGCCTGGAAGATGGGGCGACCGTCGGCCAGACTGACAAGATCGACGCCGCCGAGGCGGAAGGGCTGCGCCTCCGGCGTCACCTTTATCTCCGTGACCCCGGTGCAAAGCATCCGGTTGCTGCCGGCGTATTTGCAATCCTGGTAATCGAGATAATGCGAGGTGTTGAGGGTTCTCAAGGCCTCAGGTTTGACATCGGCATTGGTCGGCTTGCCATCCGCGCCGAGGGGCCAGCGATAAAACCGGCGGGACCCCCAACTGACGCCGTGAAGGGAATTGTCGTCGGTGTTGTGAACGAGGCCGCCAATGTGGTCCTTGAACCGGAACATTTCGGTGGCCGTCATCGTCTCGGGATCCACCCGATAGATGATCGCCTGAGAGTTGGGTCGGTACTCGGCAACCGGCACCCAGATATACTTCCCGTCATAATCGATGCCGCCGGGATGATAGACCGACCCCTCGCCCAGTTTCAGTTCTCCGACGAGATTGCCCTTCTGGTCGATCTTGAACAGATGCGCCGCTCCGTCGCCCGTGTCGCGGTCGTAGCCGTCGACCGGCTGCGGAAAGCGTTCGGTCGGCTTCTTGATCTCGACCGACGACACAAAAAAATTGTCGCCGATCTTCACCATGCCTTGGGGATGATGGGTGAGGAAATTGATGGGGATCGCTTCGACCTGCTTCCACGTCGTGCCACGGGTGAGCTTGGTGACCTGCTCGGCGGCTGCCGCCGCCTTGCTGTCGGCGGCATGCGCGACCGGCGCCGCTCCCAGGAGGAAACACGCCGTCAGACATTGCAAACTGCGTTTCATCGAGGGATTCTCCTGGTTGAGGTTTGTCGAGAACTCAGCCCTTTGAGGTTACGAAGGCAAAAGGGCCCGCTCAGTTAATCCCAACCGCAAGCCTCCGGCAACGATCACGTTGCGGAATGGCGCGCAGTTCCGCAATGCCGGTAGGTAAGATCAGGGCTTCGGCTTGATGATCTTGAAGAGCTGAAATTCGCGGCCGTTATGGATCATGCGGAGGAGGTCGGGATCCGGATTGGCGGATTCATTGGGGTCGGTCCCCAGCACGATCATGTAATCGTAGGTGGATTGCCAATTGTCCCAATAGGTCGGGCCAGATGAGGACGGGCCATCGGACGAGGCCATTACCCGGCTGATCGTCGGCGTGTCGCCATCCTCGTTGTCCACGTGCTCCCGGGCACCCTCGCGCGCCCGCAGGATTTGCTTCCCCGGCACGACGAACAGCCGGGAAACCAAGGCAGACCGCTCAATGACCGCGAGATTTGGCGCATGCGAGAGCGCGGCCTCGATGGCAACGGCTGCATCCGTGACATCCGCATCCGCCACGAGAAGCCGGGAGCCGGGCGGCATGGCGCGGATCGAGTTGCGCAATTCGAGAAGCGGTTGCGAGATCGCCGACCAGTTGACCGAAACATCGACGACCCGGAACGCGACCGAGACGAGGCAGATGGCAAAAAACGCGTGATTGACCTCGGGCCTGCGAAGGTCGACCGACACGAATCCGAGCGTCATGACGAACATTCCGACCATGAGCCGCTGATCCGCCATCCATGAGCCGAAGGCCAGCCGCGGCATGGCCAGAAAAGCCAGAAAAAGCACCACCGCCACCAGCACGCCGGCCGGATGGATCCGGATCAGCTTTCGGTGGATGCCGAACCACAAGGCCGAGGCGATCATCAGAAGGAGCGGAATATCGGTCAGGTCGGAATAGACCGACACCATCATGGTGAGCGCGTCGAACTTCCCTTGCGCCTGCCAGCTGAAATCACCGGACAACCCCCAGGTCGGGCTCTTCACCAGGAGATACAGGAACGGCAGGAACGGAATACCGATCGCTCCGGCGGACGCGGCAAGAACACCGACGCGAGACTGCTTCTGGCTCCACAGGCGCCACGCCTCGAAGCTCGCAATGGAAAGCCCGTACAATCCGAGAGCGGACAGGTGGCACGTGTAGAGAACAGCACAAAACGCGAGGCTGACGAGCGCGCGCAGGAGCGGATTGCGGTCCGACATCCCTACCCATGCGGCAAGGCCGAAGACCGCGACACCGACACCGAACAGATAGTTCATCAAACCGACAAACAAGAATCCGTTATAGACAAAGATGCCCCCGACGAGCGGCCAGGCCGACCATCGGCCATACACGGCGCGCTGCAACGCCATTGGCCCCAGAAGCATCAGCAGCAGGGTCGCGCCGATGAAAATCCGGCCCGCCAGATACACTCCGAATACCGGCACCAGCGGCGGAACGACCAAGTCCATGATCAGGTTGGGAATGGCGGCCCATTCCACTTGATAAAACCGCCCCAGGGTTTCGTTGCCCGGAAGGCTCGCCAGGGCGAACATGCGCGCAAGATGGTTTGGATAATCCTGGAGCGGCGGAACCAGCGTATAGATCAACGGCAGAACGATCAGCGCCGCCACGAGGCCAGCCTGGGCGGCGACCGTGCGCGAACGCTCCGCGACGTTGGCCGCGGCCGAATGCGCGGCGTTTCCGATACTTTGCGTAGCCCTCACTTTGGGCCTCTATTCTATGCGCCGGGAAACGAGCCAGCGGACGTAAAGCGCTGGCGCCACGGGGGCAGCGAATCGTGGCTTCTTTCGGCGGTTTTACGGGAGTTTTCGTGGAAAACAATCCGCCGTTTGAAAAATGGACGAGATGCGGCAATGACGACCGCTCGCCCGTCTGTTTTTCCCCAAGAAGACGTGAACGCGCTGCCTTCTTCCAGGCCTAAGCGGGGATCGCAATCCTATCCTTGTTGCGCGCGAGCCAAGTCTCGAAGCTCTGCAGTTCCGGATTGAGAGCGCGCGTCTCCGCAATGCTCCGTGCGCCGCAATAATCGACTTCAAAGTCGCGTTTGTACTGAAACATGTTGCCGAGATCGTCGGCGCCGGGGAAACCAAACCCGCGATAAACTTCAGGCGTCACGGCGTTGTAGGCGATATCTCGCCCGAGACTGTTGCAGAGCGCCTTCGTCATCTGCGTTCCGGTGAGGTGCTCGCCGGCGATGCCGACTCTCTTTCCGATCAGCGCTGGACCCCGCTTGAAGATGCCGTAGGCCGATTTGCCGATATCCTCGGCGGCGATTCCCGGCAGCTTCTTGTCCCCCATGGGCAGGGTGAAAATGAGTTTGCCGTCTGGCGCTTTCTGCGGGCCCATGCCGAAATGGATCAGATTGTCCCAGAAGAAGGAGGTCAGCAGGAAAGTCACGGGCACTCCGAGACCCGTGAACAGATGGTCCGCCTCGCCCTTGGCATCGAGATGTGGAACCTTGTATTTTCCCATGAGGGTCGGCATCCGGTCGTCGCCCAAGGGTACTTTCAGGCGAGTGTCTTCCAGCGTCGACCAGATCACGTGCTGCAGGCCGTTCGTCTTCGCTGCGCGCGCCATGATGGCTGCCTGCGCTATTTCTTTCTCGGGCGAGAAATGGTCCCAGAAGAACGTCACGCAGAATGCCCCATAGGCCCCCTTGAAGGCCCGTTCGACGCTCGCCTCGTCATCCAGATCCGCCGCAACCACCTCGGCCCCGAGAGCGGCCAACTCCCTGGCCTTCGTGGAATTGACGTCCCTCGTGAGCGCTCGGACCGAATAGTCGCTCTTCTTGTCGTTGAGGATCGCCCTGGCGATCCCGCCGCCCTGCGCGCCGGTAGCGCCGACCACGGCTATGATTTTGTTGGGCATTGCTCGCCTCACCGGTTGATCAAGCTCGGATTTGGACCGCCCGGAATCCGGAACTCGTCCAAAACCGAATCGTCCATCGATCGCGCTACGCGCCAAAGTCTATTAGCACAACTAAGCGCGATGTTATCTCATAGCATATTGCAATTTTGCGAAGCGCGTATGCAGTTGCACAAGCTCCGAGTCCGCGACTGAAGGCCTTCGCTATCCCGCGCCGGACCATCGCAGCGTGACCAGGATGGGCGCTCATCGGACCCTGGCGCGCGCTTTTGGATGACAGCGCCCCTTGCGGGAGCTATGGACGGCAGTCTCCACAGCCGATCTCCGTCACCGGAAAGCCTGCGCCATGACCCTCGACAAAGCCATTGCAGACGCGCTGCGCGCCACGTCCACCGCCACACTCACCACGGTGCTCCTCAAGAAGGGGATACGGCGCTGCTGGATGCAGGGGCCAGTCCCCATGTTCAATGCGCCGGAACGGCTCGTCGGGCGCGCCTTCACCATGCGGTTTGTCCCGGCCCGCGAAGACCTGGCGACTCCCGAATCGTGGTCTTCGCCACGGTCCACGCGCGCTGCCATCGAAGACATGCCGGAAGGCTGCATCGCCGTCGTCGACGCCATGGGCGTGACCGATGCGGGCATCTTCGGCGACATCCTCACCGCCCGCATGCGCAAGCGCGGGGTCGCCGCTCTCGTCACCGACGGTCCCGTGCGGGACGCGGTCGGCGTCGAAGGATCGGAGCTTCCCGTCTGGTGCGCGGGTATCGCGGCGCCGCCCTCGGTCGCGGGCCTGACATTTGTGGGATGGCAGGAGCCGATCGGATGCGGCGGAGTTGCCGTTTTCCCCGACGACGTGATCGTTGCAGACGGCGATGGCGTGGTGGTGATTCCGGCCGCGATGGTTGAAGAGGTCGCAAAGGCTGGCGTCGAGCAGGAACAGCTCGAACTCTGGATCATGCGGGAAGTCGAGAAAGGCGTTCCCCTCCCCGGTCTTTATCCGCCCAATGCGGAAACCAAGTTGCGCTATGAGGCTGAAACCGCCAAGTCTTAGGACCGGCAAGGGGTAGCGGCGAGCGCATGTTCTACTACGCGTCTAAAATTCTCTGGTTCTTCGCCACCCCTTCCAATCTCCTGATTATCCTCATCGTGATCGGCGCATTGCTGGCGATGACCCGGCGTTTCAGGCGGGCTGGGGCGGCGTTGGCTTTAATCGTTGGTATCGGAACGCTCGTCGTAGGCCTCTCGCCGGTCTCCAGTTATCTCATGCTGCCGCTGGAAAACCGCTTTCCGGCTTTCCGCGATGACGGGCGGCCGGTGACGGGGATTATCCTCCTGGGTGGTTCGGTGGAGGCGGAGAAGTCCCTGTCGCGAGGAATGCTTATCGCCAATGAGGCGGCCGAGCGCGTGCTCGGCACCATCGCGCTGGCGCATCTTTATCCCCAGGCGCGGATTCTGATTTCGAGCGGAAGCGGCTCCCTTTTGCAGAATGCAGCCGCCGAGGCCCCGGTGATCGCAAATTATTTCAAGACGATCGGCATCGACCCGGCCCGTGTCATGATCGAGGATCGATCGCGCACGACCTTCGAGAACGCGGTCTTCTCCCGCGCCCTTGCGAATCCCAAGCCCGGCGAGCGATGGCTTCTCGTCACCTCCGCCTGGCACATGCCGCGTTCGGTCGGCGTGTTTCGCAAGGCGGGCTTCGACGTCACGGCCTATCCGGTGGATTACCGGACCGGCAGCACGTGGTGGGATCAGGAGATCTTCGCCTCCATGTCCGAAGGCCTTCGCCGCCTCGATGTTGGCGCGAAGGAATGGACCGGTTTGGTAGCCTATCATTTCGCCGGCCTTACCAGTGCGCTTCTGCCTGCCCCTCAGGACTCGCCGACCGTCAGCCGGTAGATTCCCTTAAAATCGTCGGGATCTACCGGTCGGCCCTTTCGCAGAATGACGATCCGGCCCTGTTTCATGAGCCTGATCGCTGCGAGCCGAACCGGCTGCATCAGGGGTCCCCAGCCCTCGGGCTTGTCGCCTCCGAGCGCCCGGGCGACATCCGTGGGATCGAGGTTGCGGCCTTCGCGAGCCTTGACCAGCTCCAGCATCTTCGCCTCGATGTCTTCAGCGGTCGCGTGCTGTGCCATGCTTCCTCACGATCGCCGCGCGTGCTCCGGAAACGAATTGGCGACGCCACATGACATAGAGCACGCCCGCGGTGGCGGCTATGAACAGATAGGGGCTGACGAACCACCCCAGATAGGCAAGCGAGAAGAAGAACGCCCGTTGGCCGCGGTTGAAATGGGTTCCCGCGACCGCGTTCATCTCGGCTGCCTCCCGGGCCACTGCCAGCGCCTCGTCCCGGTTATCCGCCCGCAGAACCGGCACCGCGCCTACGATGATCGCCATATAGTTGAACAGGCGGTAAGACCACGCGAACTTGAAGAATGCGTACACGAAAATGATCGCAAGCCCGATCGACTTCAGCTCCCACACGAGCGCCGTCGTCCCCTCTCCGAACGGAAGACCGGCGAAGATCGGAAGCACCGTGTCAGATGATCGGAGCAGTGCCAGCACGCCCCCGATAGCGAGCAGCGAGGTCGAGGCGAAAAAGGCTGTGCCGTTCATCAGGGCCGACAGGATGGTGGTATCGACGATGCGATTTTCCCGATCCACCATCTGCTCCATCCAACGAAAGCGGTATTCGTCCATGAGCCGATTGAGGCTGGTTTGCCCAGCCTCTGTCAGTTCCACGGCCGCATGGTAGCCGAACCACGCGGCGAGGAAGAAAGCGACCGCCGCGAGATCGACGAGCGTGAAACCCAGCATGAGCACCTCCGGTTGACTCGGCGCGGATCGTGACCAGTTTGTTGAAGCCTGGAAGCGGAGAATAAGCCGATGCCACAGACGATTACGCGCGGCTACAAGGCAATGCTGGAAGAAGCGGCTTCCCGCATAGAAACGCTGCCGGTTAATGAGGCAATCGACCTTTACGGCGATCCACAGGTGGTGATGGTGGATCTGCGAGATCCGCGGGAACTGGAACGGGAGGGCCGCATTCCCGGCGCCTTTCACTGCCCGCGCGGAATGCTGGAATTCTGGATCGATCCGGAAAGCCCCTATCACAAGCCGATTTTCGCCGAGGACAAGCGCTTCGTCTTCTTCTGCGCAGCCGGCTGGCGCTCGGCCCTGTCGGCGGCGACCGCCCACGATATGGGCTTGCAGCCGGTGGCCCATATGGAAGGCGGCTTCACTGCCTGGAGGGAGGCCGGCGGACCGGTCGACAAATCGGCACGCTAGGCAGTCGCGAGAATCTCGAACCCGTCGGAGACGATGACCCGGCCGTTGTCGGGAAGGTGTTCGATTTCGGTGACGCTGGCTCCTTGCGGTCCTTGCGCCAGCACCTTCAGCATGACGGCGACGGCGTCCTCAGGCCCCGCCATCACCGCCTCCACCGCCCCGTCCCGCCGGTTTCGGACCCAGCCGCGAAGGCCATGCAGCTGAGCTTGATGGCGGGCCCAGGCCCTGTAGCCGACACCCTGGACCCGGCCGTGAATCAGGATGTGCTCGGTTCGGCTCATAGGGACTGGTCTCGGGTTCGGTTTCCAACCAACGCGACGAAACCGCGAAGGTTCGGCAGCGGAGACTAGCTCCGGCGCAATGTGCTCGACGGAGCCGCCCAAAGAGGACGGACGGCAGGTTTCGCCGTCGCTCCCTGCCCCGACGCGGTCGGATTCCAGCTGTTCAATTCGGCGATATAGTTCGAGGGCAGGCCAAGGGCCTGGGCAGCCTCGGCCACTCCCTCCATGTAACCGGGCTTCGGCACGCCGGCTTCCCCGTCGCGGCCCACATAGACGATGGCGCGGCGCAGCCCTTGGGCCGAGACGATCGGCTGGATGGCCTTGGTGTAAAGGCCGGTCGAGAGGCTCTCGTACCGATCGAGTGCCGGCATGTCCGAGAGGGCGAGGTCCCATAACAATCCCCAAGCGGCGCTGTTGGGATGACGCGCAACCGACGCATAGCCTTCCGAGAAAACGATAAAACGGTGCCGCATGAGGCGGCCGATGCCGATCGGTCTTGAGGCCGGGCAGCGGGTCGTCATGGCGTCACGATCCATGTTTGACCCATAGGCGAAGTAGAGCGGCATGTTTTAAGCAAATTCCATGATGATGGCGTCCACCGCGAGGCTGTCGCCTTCCCGCGCATGTATCTTGGAGATGGTGCCGTCGCGTTCGGCCCGCAACACATTCTCCATTTTCATGGCCTCCACCATGCAGAGCGGCTCGCCCACTTTCACCTCCTGTCCGGTCTTCACCAGGATGGCTTTCACCAGTCCCGGCATCGGGCACAGCAGGGTCTTTCCGGTATCCGCTTCCAGCTTCTCCGGCATCAGGGCGGCGAGCGCCGCCTCGCGTGCGGTATAGACCCGCGCTTCCGAGACAGTGCCCGCATGGGAGAGCAGATAACCGTTGAGCAGCGTCCGCACCTGCACGGCGATGGCCTTGCCTCCGACATTCCCGGTCCAAACCGGCTCGCCGGGTCGCCAATTCGAGACCACAGGCACGGCATTGCCGCCGATGATTGCGGCGATATCGTCGCCGGCATCCTCAATGAGAACCGGATGAGGCTCGCGCCCCAGCATCACGACGCGATCGCGCTCGAACCGGAACGCTCCGGCTGGCCTCATCTGGCCCGAGATGGCGCGACGACGCTCGTTGTGGAGATGGTCGATGGCGGCGGCGACAACGACCATGCGGAGCGCGACGTCGCCGGTGGGTGCGATGGGCTTGAAGCCGTGCGGGAATTCCTCGGCGATAAAGCCGGTCGACAGGGCGCCTTCCTTCCAGCGCGGATGATCCATGAGCGCGGACAGGAAAGGGATATTGTGGCGAATGCCCTCGATTGCGAAGGCGTCGAGCGCCTCGGCCTGGGCCGCGATGGCTTCTGCGCGAGTGGGCGCATGGCTGACCAGCTTGGCGATCATCGGGTCGTAATAGATCGAGATCTCGCCGCCCTCGTAGACGCCCGTATCGTTGCGCAATGTCACGCCACCGGCTTTACCCTCCGCAGGTGGGCGATAGGTGACGAGCCGCCCGGTCGAGGGCAGGAAATTGCGCACCGGGTCCTCGGCGTAGATGCGGCTTTCGACCGCCCAGCCCTTGAGCTTCACGTCGGCTTGCGTCAGGCGCAGCTTTTCGCCAGCGGCGACGCGGATCATCTCTTCGACGAGGTCGATGCCGGTGATCATCTCGGTGACCGGATGCTCGACCTGCAGGCGGGTGTTCATCTCGAGGAAGAAGAACGACTTGTCCTGGCCGGCGACGAACTCCACCGTGCCGGCCGAATCGTAGCCGACGGCTTTGGCGAGGGCGACCGCCTGCTCGCCCATCTTGCGGCGGGTCGCCTCATCGAGAAGCGGGCTCGGCGCCTCTTCGATGACCTTCTGGTTGCGGCGCTGGATCGAGCATTCGCGCTCGCCCAGATAGATCACGTTGCCGTGCTTGTCCCCGAGCACCTGAATCTCGATATGGCGCGGGTCGGTGATAAACTTTTCAACGAAGACGCGGTCGTCGCCGAAAGATGACGCGGCCTCGGATTTCGCCCGCGCAAAGCCTTCCGCCACCTCGTCGGCCGAATAGGCGATGCGCATTCCTTTTCCGCCGCCGCCGGCCGAGGCCTTGATCATCACCGGATAGCCGATCTCGTTCGCAATCGTCACGGCCTGCGCCGGATTTTCGATCACCCCGAGATAACCCGGGACTGTCGAAACATCGGCGGCCGAGGCCGCCTTCTTCGATTCGATCTTGTCGCCCATCGCCGCGATGGCGCGGGCATTGGGGCCGATGAAGACGATCCCGGCCTCCGCTAGAGCGTTGGCGAAGGCCTCGCGCTCGGACAGGAAGCCGTAGCCCGGATGCACCGCCTGAGCGCCGGTTTGCTTGCAGGCAGCGACGATCTTGTCGATGACAAGGTAGGATTCGGCGGCCGGCGCCGGGCCGATATGAACGGCCTCATCCGCCATTTCCACATGGAGCGCATCGCGGTCCGCATCCGAATAGACGGCGACCGTCTTGATACCCATACGCCTGGCGGTCTTGATGACCCGGCAGGCGATCTCGCCGCGGTTGGCAATCAGGATTTTGTCGAACATAGGTCCTCGGGCGCGACGAACCGGGAAGGGACGTTCCTCCTCCGTTACTTCAGATCAAGGCGTTCGGAAAGCGCTACCGTGGCCCGAAGTCTTGCCCTGCCCTCAGGCGGCGAGTTTCTGCAGCCGCGCCTGCTGGCGGCATCGCATGATGAAGTCGAGGATCGCGATATCCACATGCTCGGCCCGATCAAGGATCAGATACGCGATGTTGATGGTGGTTTCGGTCGGACCGGAGAGATCGAGGGCCGAAGTCAGCCATAGCGCGTCATCGGCGGTCACCGTGCCTGAAGGCAGCGTGCGGCGGACGACGAAATTCACGATGAGGTCACAATAGACCGGAGCCCAGCTCTCGTGAGCATCCACGGAACGATCCAGGGCCAGCAACGCCTCGGCTTCCTGACGGTTGAAGACCCCACCTTCAAGAACGTGGCAGGCGAGGAGCTTCACATCCGACGCGGAGATGAACTTCTTGTCCGAAACGTTGCCCACGAAATACCGAAGCTTCTGCCGCACCATCTTGTCGCCCTCTCCCAGCCGCCACCGGCGATCCGGCCGTTTCTTGTCGGATAGGAGTGTGACATGGGGAGCGCCCAAAGCGGTTAACGCGGGATGCTGAATGCCTGTTGAGGTTAAGCGATGCTGAGTCTGTTTGGTTGCGGGATCGTTTACGATCTACAACGCTGTTTGCATTTCTGCCCATAAGGTCTTGTGAAGCTTTCGGTTTCGGCCGGATCCTCCTATCTGGCAGAAACGACGGACCGACACGGCGCACGCGATCGGCGCCACCTGTTCACGGTATCCGGAATATTAAGATTGGAAGGGTTTAGCTGATGTCCGCGCTCTCGTTCATTCACCGCTACGAACCGGCGTTAACCGAAGGGCGCCCGCCTCTCCTGCTCCTTCACGGAACCGGGGGCAATGAGACCGACCTGTTGCCGCTCGGCCGGGCCATCTCGCCCGGTTCGGCGCTCCTGTCGCCACGCGGCAAGGTGCTCGAGAATGGCATGCCGCGCTTCTTCCGCAGGCTCGCGGAGGGTGTGTTCGACGAGGAGGACGTCAGGAACCGCGCCGATGAACTCGCCGCGTTCGTCGCCGAGGCGCGGGATGCCTTTGGCCTCTCCGAACTCACGGCGGTCGGGTTTTCCAACGGTGCGAATATCGCGGCCGCAATGCTGATCCGCCACCCGGCTTCGCTCGCGGGTGCCGCATTGCTCCGGGCGATGGTCCCTTTTAGGGATGTTCCAAGCGTCGATCTTTCGGGTAAGCGAATCCTGCTTCTGTCAGGGGCAGTGGATCCGATCATCCCACCGGAAAATTCGCGGCAACTCGCGACGATCTTCCGCGACGCGAAGGCCGACGTTCAGGCACAAACGCTGCCTGCCGGGCACGGCCTTACCCAACAGGACGTCAGCCTGACGCAGAACTGGCTTGCGAACAAAGACTTCTAAGCTTTGAGCGTCACAACGGAATGTTGTCGTGCTTCTTCCACGGACGCTCGACTTCCTTGGCGCGCAGCATCGCGAGTGCGCGGGCGATCCTCCGGCGGGTGGAATGCGGCATGATCACCTCGTCGATATAACCGCGTTCGGCGGCAACGAACGGTGACATGAAGCGGTCTTCGTATTCCTTGGTACGGGCCGCGATCTTGTCCGCGTCTCCGATATCCTGTCGGAAGATGATCTCGACCGCGCCCCGGGCGCCCATCACGGCAATCTGCGCGGTCGGCCAGGCGTAGTTCACGTCGCCGCCCACGTGTTTGGACGCCATCACGTCATAGGCGCCGCCGAATGCCTTGCGGGTGATGATGGTGACCAGCGGTATGGTGGCCTCTGAATAGGCGAAGAGCAGCTTCGCTCCGTGCTTGATGAGGCCGCCATATTCCTGCGCCGTGCCGGGCAGAAACCCCGGCACGTCCTCGAACGTCACGACCGGGATGTTGAACGCATCGCAGAAGCGGATGAAGCGCGCAGCCTTGCGCGAAGCATCGGAATCCAGCACGCCCGCCAGAACCATCGGCTGATTGGCCACGATCCCGACGGTCCGGCCCTCGATCCGGCAGAAACCCGTGATGATGTTTTTGGCGAATGCTTCCTGGATCTCGAAAAAATCGCCCTCGTCGACGACCTTCAGGATCAGCTCCTTCATGTCATAGGGCTTGTTGGGATTGTCCGGGATCAGCGTATCGAGGCTGTCATCGACCCGATTCGGGTCGTCGAAGCTCGGCATCTCCGGAACGCCGTCGAGATTATTGGACGGCAGAAAATCGATCAGACGCCGCACCTGCAGCAACGCCTCAAGGTCATTGTCGTACGCGCCGTCCGCGACGGAGGATTTCGTCGTGTGAATTCGGGCGCCGCCAAGCTCCTCGGACGTCACGGTTTCGTTGGTGACGGTCTTGACCACCTCCGGGCCTGTCACGAACATGTAGGAGCGGTCGCGCACCATGAAGATGAAATCGGTCATTGCCGGCGAGTAGACGTCTCCGCCCGCGCACGGCCCCATGATTACCGAAATTTGCGGAATGACGCCGGAAGCGATGACATTCCGCTTGAAGACCTCGCCATAACCCCCGAGCGCCGCGACACCTTCCTGGATGCGAGCCCCGCCCGCATCGAACAGGCCCACGATCGGCGCGCGCATCTTCAGCGCCATGTCCTGGATCTTCATGATCTTGTTGGCGTGCGCCTCCGAGAGTGAGCCGCCGAACACCGTGAAGTCCTTGGCGAACACGAAAACCGTGCGCCCGTTGACGGTGCCCCATCCGGTGACGACGCCGTCGCCGGGGATCTTGGATTTTTCCATGCCGAAATCGGTGGAGCGGTGTTCGACAAACATGTCGAACTCCTCGAACGAGCCATGATCGAGGAGCAATTCGATGCGCTCGCGAGCCGTGAGCTTGCCGCGCGCATGCTGCGCCGCGATGCGTTTCTCGCCGCCACCCATCCGCGCCTGAGCGCGCCGGTCTTCGAGCTGATCGAGCATATCTTTCATGGGAGGTTCTCTGGCGAGCTGACAGGACGCACTCGCTTAGCATAGCTCCACGCTATCGAGAACTAGCCCCCGACCGGACGAGGGGATGCCCCTTCGGCGAGGCGATAGACCTTCGAGGCGGCGCTGAAATCAGCCTTACGTCGCCGCCGTCTTTCCATAGCCTCGTCATCCTGGCCCCAGAGACCTTCCTGGAAAATTTCGTCCACATGCGCGGCGTTCCAGGCGGCATCCACATCGAGATGTCCCTGGGCGTGCGCCAGCGCCAGCAGCACTGATCCCGACAGGGTCGTCATTACGTGCAAGGCCGCAATCGCGAAGGGTGACTTCACCTGTTCGATGGCCCGGCGAATTGCCGCCACCGTTGTGGGCGGCTGTTCCACATGCATGACCCCGTGCGCCAGGAAAAACCGTGCGCCATAGGTCTCCTGCGCCCATTCCAGCACCGTCCGCCAAGCCTCGTCCTGCGCCTTCGCAAGACGCTCGGGATCCGTCGCCCGGTAGCAAACAAGATCGGAACCGGAATAACGCACGAGATCGTCGATCACCTCGGTGAGACGCGGTTCGACCCCGTCGATCGTCGAGTTGACGATCCGGGTAATCGGCATCGTCGAGGGATCGATCTCGCCGCCCTGCGCGTCCCATTCCGCAGCCAAAGCCTCGCCGAGGCCGCGGGTCGGCACGGCGAGCGCCTTGCGCGAGGGTGTTCTGGCCGGCCTGCCGTCGAGCACAAGCACGAACTGCCCGTCACGTTCCTCGATGCCGGCTCGTTTGTAGAACCGCCTCGGCAGATGGGGCTTCATGCCGGCTTCAGCTGGACGCATCGGTGGCCGCTCGTTTGCTGAGGGGAACCAGTCTTTGATGTCTTTCATGGGCCGACAGATAGAGCATGGGGACGCGTTGGGCATAGCCCCAACGTCCGGGTGGTGCGGCTAAACACATCCGCCGTCACTGTACCATCCGGACACCCGACAAGAAATCATCGAGAACGATGCCGAGTTCCCTATAGCTGTCGACAATCGCCTCCGCGCCGGCCTCGCGCAACGCCGCGACCGGTTGAAATCCCCACGATACGCCAATCGGAACGACGTTGGCGGCTCGCGCCATTGCCATATCGAAGCTTGAGTCCCCGATCATCAGCGTATCCTCAGGCGCAGCACCGACCTCCGCCATCGCTTGCAGGATCATCGCCGGATGGGGCTTCGAAGGGGCGGCATCGGCCGTCTGGATCGTGGCAAACCGCGTGTGCCAATCGTGCCGGTCAAGGAGGTGCGAGACGCCGCGGCGGGTCTTGCCGGTGGCGATTCCAAGCAGCACCTGCTCCCGCCGCTCCAGGTCGGCGAGGCATTCTTCGGCACCCGGATAAAGCGGCTCGGCCAGAGCCGGGTCCAACCGAAGCACGCCGAACGCCTGCTTGTAGGCTTCGACGAGCCCATCGATGGGCGCGGTGGGGCCCGCAAGGACCACGAAGGCCTCGGCAAGCGAGAGCCCGACGATCGAGAGCGACAATTCCCGGCTTGGCGGCTCCAAATCGAAGGCCGCGAAGGCCGCATGCTGCGCCGCCACGATGATGTTCTGGCTGTCGACGAGGGTCCCGTCGACGTCGAAGATGATGAGTTTCAAGGACATTCCTGGCGGCGAGCGGAGCGAAGCGCGGATAGCTGTTCTGTGCCCTCCCGGAGAACCTTTGGCAACAGACAAAGCCGCATCGGCGATATGCTCGCGGGGCTCCTTAAGAAAGGCGCTTCAGATACGTCATGATGCTTTCGCGCACATTGTCGAGGTGGGTGCGCATCGCCGTCTCGGCCGCCTGAACGTCGCCAGACACCACCGCATCGATGATGGCGATGTGTTCGCGACATCCGGGTACGAAACGCTCCGGCAGCCGGGCCTTGTCGAAAACCTTCGTTCGCAGGCGCAGGTCCCGCACGAATTGCGCCAGCAGGTTCGAGCCCGACAACGCCGCGACGATGCCATGGAGCCTGTCGTCGATCGCCATGTGCTCATCGGTGGTGGGTTGTTCCCCATCGAGGAATGCGAGCAAACGTTCGCGGATCGCCGGAAGGTCCGCGATCTTTCCCGAAGCGGCGGCTCGCCCTGCGGCTTCAACCTCCAGCAAGCGCCGGAGATGAAGGATCTCGACGAAATCATCGATCGAGAGACCACGGACGACGGGGGTAAGCCCCGCCACGCGGGACACCAGACCCTCGCTGATCAGCTGAGCCAATGCCTCGCGCACGGGTGTCCGCGACACGCCGATCCTGGCCGCGAGCATATTTTCCTGCAGCGGCGAGCCGGGCGGAAAGCTGCCGTCGAGGATCAACTCGCGCAGGCGCCGGTAGGCGGTCTGCCCCCGCGTCGATGTGAGCCCCTCACCTGTCATCCGAGTCTCCGTTCGGAAATTTCATAGCGCGCCTGATGGCTTGAAGGAAACGACCGAATATTGCATACAAGGCCACCCTTGATCTGCTCATATACTATCTGTATACAGAGGGCCTCGCAAGGAGGGACCGGGCTTTTGGAGGCTCTTTTGACCGTATACGATCTTGTATTACGTAGCGGTCAGGCGGGCACGACCAAGGGCGTTGTCCCCATCGATGTAAGGACCGGCGCAATGAGATCGTCTGCCGCGATCTTCTCCCCGAACCGGAAAGATACAGCTGCGACCCCTCTCTCGATCCATGAAGCCCACCGGGATTCCAAACCCCGAATTTGATGCCACACGGAATTTTGGCGCCCAGCTCGGCTGAACGCGCTCACCCAGGATCGCTCACAAGAAGCGATAAGTCAGGAGGACTCCCATGAAACGCACGACCACCAAGGTGCTGCTTGCAGGCATCGCCGCTGCCTGCCTCACGGCCTTCACCGCACCGGCATCCGCTCAGTCGACGCTCGACGCCGTGAAGAAGCGCGGCAAGCTCATCTGCGGCGTGTCGCAGGTCTCGGCCGGCTTCGCATTCCCGGATTCGAAGGGCGTCATGCAGGGCTTCGACGTGGATATCTGCCGCGCCGTCTCGGCCGCCATCTTCGGCTCCGGCGACAAGGTCGATTTCCTTGCCACCAACATCAACACGCGATTCCAGGTGCTGCAATCCGGCGAGATCGACATCCTGTCGCGCCAGACCACGCAGACCTTCTCGCGCGACAACTCCCTCGGCCTGGATTTCGGCCCGGTCGTTTTCTACGATGGCCAGGGCATGATGGTGCCGAAGAAACTCAACATCACGAGCGCCAAGGATTTGGAAGGCGCGGCGATCTGCGTGCTTCCCGGCACGACCACCCTGCAGAACCTGTCCGACTTCTTCCGCACCCTGAACAAGAAGTTCGAGTCGGTGGTGTTCGAGAACACCGATGAGAACCGTAACGCGTTCTTCACGGGTCGTTGCGACGCCACGAGCACCGACCGTTCCGACCTTGCGTCGATCCGTGCCGTCGCCAACAATCCGGCGGATTACGTGGTGCTGCCAGAGACGATCTCCAAGGAGCCTCTCGCACCGGTCGTGCGCCAGGGCGATTCGAACTGGCGCGACATCCTCAACTGGACCGTCTACACGCTCATCGCCGCCGAAGAGAAGGGCATCACGAAAGAGAATATCGATCAGCAGCTCAAGAGCGAGGATCCTGAGATCCAGCGCATGCTGGGCATCAGCGGCGACTTCGGCAAGATGATCGGGCTCGACAACAAGTGGAGCTACAACATCATCAAGAGCGTCGGGAACTACAGCGAAGTGTTTGAGCGCAGCCTCGGCGAAAAGACCCCCCTGGGACTGACGCGCGGCCCGAACCAGCTGTGGACGAAGGGCGGATTACTCTACGCGCCTCCGTTCCGTTGATCCGACCATAATCTGGAGGCGGCGCCCGATGGCACCGCCTCCGCGATCCCTTGTCTGTCCTCAGCGGTGACACGGATGCCAGCCGTCTCTGAAAGCCCGTGGCGTATCATCTACGACCTGCGTGCGCGCGCGATCTTTTACCAGGTCGTCTGCGGCATCGCTGTCCTGCTGGTCGCCCTCTTTCTGTTCCACAACGCCTCGGAGAACCTCGCCCGTCAGAACATCGCAACGGGTTTCGCGTATCTGTGGCGCGAAGCGGGCTTCGTTATCAGCCAGTCGCCGATCCCGTATCAGCCGGCCGATTCCTATGCGCGCGCCCTGCTGGTGGGCATTCTCAACACGGTCCGCGTCTCCGCGCTCGCCGTGGTTCTCGCGACCATCATTGGAACATTGGTGGGGATCGGACGCCTGTCGTCGAACCCGCTGCTGTCGCGATTGATGATGGTCTACGTTGAAATCCTCCGGAACGTGCCGCTGCTGCTGTTGCTCTTTCTCTGCTACGCGGTGATCGTGTCCTCGCTGCCGCCCGTGCGCAACGCGTTGCAGATCCTGCCCTCATTCTATCTCAGCAACGGCGGCTTGATGGTGCCGTCGGTCAAATGGTCTGATGAGCTGAGCTGGATTACCCTCGCGCTCATCTTTGGAGCGATCGCCGCCACCTTCTTGGCGAAGGCGATGCGCGCGCGGCGTGTCGCCACCGGCGTAGAGCGCAGGGCCTGGCCCTTCGTCGCACTCACGTTTATTGGCCCCGCTGTGCTGCTCGCCTTGGTGCTGCGTCCCACCCTTTCGGTCGATTTTCCCGAGATCGGGCGGTTTCGAATCTCCGGCGGCGCGCAGCTCATGCCGGAATTCGTCGCACTCCTGGTGGGGCTGACGCTGGGCGCCTCGGCCAATGTCGCCGAGATCGTCCGCAGCGGCATCACCGCCATCAAGAAAGGACAATGGGAAGCGGCCTCGTCGCTCGGCCTTCGCCGCTCGCTGGCGCTGCGCCTGGTGATCCTGCCGCAATCCTTACGCGTCATCATCCCGCCGATGACGAGCACTTATCTCAATATCTTCAAGAATTCGTCGCTGGCCATTGCGATCGGCTACCCGGATCTGGTGATGGTATCCAACACCACCATGAACCAGACCGGCCAGGCGATCGAACCCATCGCCCTCTTCATGCTCGTCTACCTGAGCCTGTCGCTTTCCATTTCGGCCTTCATGAACTGGTACAACGCCCGCGTGGCCTTGCGAGGATAATGGCGATGCATTTGGTCAGGGCTGAACTTGCTCCCCGCATGGAGCGTCCGCGACAGGAACTCGGCTGGCGCAAGGCGCTGACCCCCTATTTCGGCACGATCCCCAATGCCGTCATTACCATCGTGTGCGTCGCGTTGATCGCACTCTTCGCACACCACGCGTTCCGCTGGCTGCTGGTCGATTCGGTGTTCAGCGGAGGGCCGGCGGCCTGCAAGGCGTCGGATGGGGCCTGCTGGCCCTTCTTCACCGACAAATTGCGGTTCATGATTTTCGGATTCTACCCCTTTGAGGAGCAATGGCGGCCCGTCGTTGCATTAGGATTGTTCTTCGCTGCGTGCGGCGTCTCGATGAAGCCCTCGCTCTGGGGCCGCAATCTGCTGTGGGGCTGGGGCATTCTGCTCATCGCCATCTTGATCCTGATGCGAGGCGGCGTTTTGGGGCTCAGCGTCGTGCCGACCTCGCAATGGGGCGGATTGCCACTGTCGTTCATGCTGTCCTTCATTGGTCTCGCCGGAGCATTCCCGCTCGGGATTGCCTTGGCGTTGGCGAGGGCCTCGAAACTTCCGGTGATCCGCGTGGTCGCGATCTCCTTCATCGAACTGGTGCGCGGCGTGCCCCTCATCAGCGTCCTCTTCATGGCGTCGGTGATGCTTCCGCTGTTCATGCCAAGCGGTGTGACCATCGACAAGCTGCTGCGCGCGCAGACCGCCATCATCCTCTTCGCAGCTGCCTACGTGGCGGAGATTGTGCGGGGCGGCTTGCAGGCGATCCCCAAGGGACAATACGAGGCCTCCGCCGCAATGGGACTGCATTATTGGCAGATGATGCGCCTCATCGTGCTGCCGCAGGCGATCAAGATCATGATCCCGCCGCTGGTGACGCTTTTCATCGGGTTCTTCCAGGACACCACGCTGGTCGTCATCGTCGGCCTCCTCGACTTCCTCGACACCGTTCGAAGCTCCATGCGCGACCCGCAATGGCAAGGCATCGTCGTGCTCGAAGGATATATCTTCGCCGCGTTCGTCTATCTGTTCTTCAGCACGATCATGGGCGCCTACAGCCGTTTTCTCGAACGTCATTTCCGGATGGGCCATGACTGACAATCTAACCGTTATCCGCAACGCCGCATGGGCTGTCCTGTGGGACGAAGCCGAGGGCCAACATGCCTATGCGCAGGATGTGGACGTGGCCTTTTCGGATGCCGGCATCCTGCACGTGGGCGCCGGTTATACGGGCCCGGCCAACACCGAGATCGCCGGTGGGTCGCTGATGGTGATGCCCGGCCTTGTCGACGTGCATTGCCATTCGGGCGACGAGCCCATCGCCAAGGGGCTGTTCGAGGATACCGGCACCGCGGCTCTGTGGGGCAATGCGCTCTATGAATATTCGGCGCTCGTCGATTCCGATGCCGATGCGAAAGCCGCCTGCCAGACCGTGATGCTCGGCGACCTCATGCGCAGCGGCGTCACCACCCTTCTCGATATTGCCTCACCCCATTCCAAATGGCTCTCGCTCGCCGTCGAGAGCGGTGTTCGTGCCTATCTCGCGCCCGGCTTCCGCGAAGCGGCGTGGCGAGTGGTCGACAGCCACCGGCTCGATTTCGACTGGAACAATGCCTTGGGACGGGAGCGGTTTGCTCAAGCGCTGGCTTTCGTCGACGAGGCGCGCGCGCACGCGTCCGGCCGCATCGACGGCGTGGTCGCGCCTTCGCAAATCGAGACCTGCAGCGAGGAGCTGATCCAGGAGGCCGTCGCCGAGGCGCGCAAGCGCGGCG
Source organism: uncultured Alphaproteobacteria bacterium (assembly GCA_963828985.1). GTDB lineage: Bacteria > Pseudomonadota > Alphaproteobacteria > Rhizobiales > Beijerinckiaceae > Microvirga. Next base: position 70,867 of record CAWHGT010000002.1, on the reverse strand, counting down.
TCCGCATTACCATTCACGCTGCGCAGACAATGGCCGAGCACGAGGAGCTTCTGCGTCGCACCGGCGAAACCGCTCCGGCCATGCTGGAACGGCTCGGGGTGTTGGGTCCCGATCTCATTCTGGGGCATTGCATCTTTCTCGATCACCATTCCTGGACGCGGCACCGCACGCGGGACGACCTCGGGCGACTGGCGGCGAGCGAGACCTCGGTAGCGCATTGCCCCGTCACGTTCGCGCGCAGCGGCATGACCCTTGAAAGCCTCGGCGGTTATCGTCGCGCCGGTGTCAATGTGGGCATCGGCACGGACAGTTATCCGTTCAACATGCTCGAGGAGATGCGCGAAGCATTGATCTGCTCGCGGGTCACCGGACGAAATGTATTCGACATCGATACGGCGGGAATTTTCAACGCCGCCACGATCGGTGGAGCGCGGGCGCTCGGTCGTCAGGATATCGGACGTCTTCAAGTCGGCGCAAAGGCCGATCTTGCCCTCGTAGATCTCTCTCAGCCGGGCATGCAGCCGGTCTACGATCCCCTCCGCAACCTCCTTCACTGCGCCGCCGAGCGGGCAGTCCGCGACGTCTTCGTGGACGGAAAGGCCGTAATTCGCGATCGCCGTGTGGCCAATCTCGACTATGATGGCGCCGTCCGCGAATTGCAGGATGCGCAGAAGCGCGCCTGTCGCGTTGCCGAGCAATCCGATCCGCAAGGTCGTCCCTTAGCCGTCCTCGCACAACGCTCCCTTCCGGCGCTTTCCACCGCTCGAAAACATTCATGACCGGCACGATCTACGCCATCAACATGGCGGGGGGCCGCGTTCGTCTCCCCACGGCCGATCTCCAATAACAACTTTTCTCCTCCGACCACGGTCGAAATTGGCCGATTTCCTCTCGCTTGGTGCAGCATGACCGACGACAACAAGACAACGCTCTTCCGAAACTGCGAATGGCTCGTCGCCTGGGACGAGGCCGCTCAATCCCATGTCTATCTGCGCAATGCGGATTTCGCGATCCGCGGTCGCGAGATCCTGCATGTGGGGCCGGGTTATACTGGCCATTTCGACGAGGAGATCGACGCCTCGCGGATGATGCTGATGCCCGGCTTCGTCGACGTGCATTCCCATCCCGGCCACGAGCCCGGATGGAAGGGCATGCTCGAAGAACTCGGGAGCCCTCGCCTTGGCCAATCCTCACTTTACGAGTTCATGCCGGTTTTCAATATCGGCCCGCAATACAGCCGGCCGTCCTTGCGTGTCGCCGTCTCGGAACTTCTGAAAAGCGGCGTCACGACGATCTGCGATCTTGGAACGCCCCGTGAATCCTGGGCGGACGACTACGCGGCGACCGGCATTCGCGCCGTTTTGTGGGGCATGTTCCGCTCCGGACCCTGGAAAACCACCAACGGACACTCGGTCGATTACGACCTCGACGTGGAGCGCGGGGACCGGCTCCTGCGCGAAGCCATTTCCAGCGCCGATGCGGCGTCAAAGCATCCGAGCGGGCGCATCACCGGCTTTTTCGGCCCGTCGCAAATCGACACCTGCACCGAGGGACAGATCCGCGACTCCCTCGATGCAGCGCGCGAGCGCAATCAGCCGATCCAGATCCATGCGGCCCAAAGCATCGTGGAGTTTCAGGAGATCATCCGGCGCACCGGCTGCACGCCGATCGAATGGCTGGAGAAGATCGGCGCGCTCGGGCCCGATACGATCATTGGTCATTGCATCTTCCTCAACGACCATCCGTGGATTCACCTTCCACAGGCGAACGATTTCGAACGTCTGCGCGACAGTGGCGCAATGGTTGCCCACTGCCCGGTTGTCTTCGCCCGCCGCGGCATCGCCATGAACACGCTCAGCCGTTACATGAAGGCCGGCATCAGGTGTGGCATCGGCACGGATTCGTTCCCGCACAACATGCTGGATGAGTTGCGCATGGCCTGCTACGCCGGCCGGATCGTTGCGGGAAGCTTCACGGCTTCCTCGACGACCGACGCCATCATGGCGGCGACGGCCGTGGGCGCCGACATGATCCGCCGTCCCGATCTCGGACGGCTCGCACCCGGCTGCAAGGCGGATTTCTCCGTCGTCGACATGACAAACCCGTATATGCAGCCGGATTACGAGCCCATTCGCAGCCTCGTCTATTCGGCGAACGACCGCGCCATCAAGGATGTCTATGTGGATGGACGCCAGGTCGTCCGGGATGGAGACGTGCTCCATTTCGACATAGCCGAGGACATCGAGATGCTGCGCAAAGGACAGGCGGAAGCGATCGCGGCCGCTCCGCAGCGCGACTGGGCCGGGCGCAAGCTCGAAGAATTGTCGCCTCGCGTATTTCCTATTCGCGGGTGAGTGGGTCTACGAGGTCGAGGATGGTTTCGCTTCCTCGACCCGATAGCTTTGAAACCCCTACGGCGCGCGCATCACCGAAACGCCGTCCCTCTGGACAACGCGCCGTGATTTCATGACCAGCTTGCGGGGTTGGCGGCTGACGATTGCCTCCGCGAGAGTTTCGCCGTCTAGCAACACGAGATCGGCGTTGTATCCCGGCTCGAGACCATAGCCTTCCCGCTCCATCAGTCGGGCGCCGCCAAGCGTGCAGGTCTCCAAGGCCATGTCGACTTCGTCGTCGCGACGGAAATTGTTGCAAGGACTGACGAAGACTGCCCGTTCGAGGATATCGGCATTGCCGCAAGGCCCCAGGTCTCCCGACGCCGTTCAATCCTGCCGCGACGACGACGCCGTCAGTTCCACCGGGAGCAATCCACAGCCCAGATGATTCCCACAGACCTTGCACCGCCGAGGATATCGTATACATTATTGAACACAATGGACAACGTAAATGCGGATTTGTGCGAAAGCGAATTGGATGCAAAATGGTGGAGGCGACTTCCCGCTCATCCAGCATCCGTGACCATGCCACCCAGCAAATCCCGATCCCCCCAAAGTCCTCGCAGCGAAACCGTGTATTATGGCCTTCGGCGCGCCATCATCGAGCAAGCCTTGATGCCGGGTGACAAGCTGACCGAGGACGTGATCGGCGATCGCTTCGGAGTTAGCCGAACCATCGTCAGGACCGCTCTTGCCCGGCTGAACGCGGAAGGTCTGGTGGATCTTCAACCCAACAAGGGAGCTGCCATTGCGCAGCCGAGCCTGTCGGAAGCGCACGACGTCTTCGAAGCCCGCATGTGCCTGGAGCGTCAGGTTCTGACGCGGCTGGCCGACAGGATCACCGATCGGGACATCGAACTGCTCGAGAAGCACATCGCGCTGGAGCATAAGGCCGGTGCCGGAGACGGGCCCGCCTCCATTCGCCTTGCCGGCGAGTTCCACATCCTGCTCGCGGATCTCGCGGGGAATTCCGTGCTTTCGCGGTATGTGGACGAGGTTGTGTCACGCTGCTCGCTGATTCTGGCGCTCTATGGTCGACCGCATTCGTCGGATTGCTCCTTGAGCGAACACCAGCAGATCGTCGACGCCCTTCGTGCACGCGACGGAAAACGCGCCGTCGCCAGCATGCACCACCATCTGGAGGCGGTGACCCACAGGGCGCTCCTGTCCTCGAACTCGGAAAAGCACCGGGACATCCGGTCTATCCTCGATCGTTACGCAAAGTAACCATCGTCGTGCTCGCTCGCTTCAGGCTAGTGGGCCCCGCCATCGCGGCACAGCGTCGATTGTTCAGTCAATTGGAGCGAGCCCACGTCTCGGGCGAAACTTCCGCACATCTATCGTAGTGCGCACCGTCATGCGGTACGATAAGGTTAGATTGCCGCAAATATCCGCACCTTGAACGTCCGACGAGATTGACGTCGAAAATTCTGTATGCAAGTTTTGCGTTGATTGTATCCAATAATCACCAAACCAGAGGCGTGGAGGCCGACCATGATCAGCAAGCTTGCCGTTACCTTAACCGTTTCAGCCTGCGCGCTGATGAGCGCCTCCGTCGAGGCGAAGACCCTCCGGTGGTCGTCGCCGACCGATATCACCACCCTTGACCCCTACGCTCATACCGAAAGCTTCACGACCAGCATGCTGCACCACGTGTTCGACCCGCTGGTACGCCGCGGGCGCACGCTTGAGCTGGAGCCCGCTTTGGCGGTGAGCTGGAAGAACATCAAACCGGACACCTGGCGTTTCGAGCTTCGCCGCAATGTGAAATTCCACAACGGCAATCCCTTCACGGCCGATGACGTCGTCGCCTCCTTCACGCGCCTGCTCGATCCGGGCGCTCGTGCCCGCGGCAACATCGCGACCGTGACCAGGGCCGAGAAAGTCGACGACTTCACCGTGGATATCGTCACGAACGGCCCCTACCCGCTTCTCCTCAACGATCTTGCCGGCGTCTACATCCTCGACAAGGAATGGATGGAGGCCAACGGGGCATTGAAACCCGGAAACATCGCCACCGGCGTCACCACCGCCGCTTCCACCACGGCGATCGGCACCGGCCCCTTCAAAGTCGAATCCTATAAACCCGACTCGGGCACGAATTTCGTCGTGAATCCGGATTGGTGGGACAAGCCGCAGCACAACCTGACCCGCATCGAATTCAAGCCCGTGAAATCGGACGCGACGCGCGTCGCAGCGTTGCTCTCCGGCGAACTCGACCTCATCGCGCCGGCGCCCTTGCAGGATTTGGGTCGGATCGGTTCGGCATCGGGATTCAAGGTCCTCGAGGAGCCGTCCCTGCGGCTCATCATGCTGTCGTTGAACTTCCGCCCCGAGTTGAAAGCCATGCCGGGGCAGAAGAACCCGCTCCTCGACGCCAAGGTTCGCCAGGCGATGTGGCAGGCCATCGACATGGAGACGATCAAGAAGCGCGTGATGCGGGACAAGTCCCGCAATACCGGCACCCTGGTCGCACCGCCGGTCCCCGGCTATGCAAAATCCAACGACGAGATCCCTGCTTACGACACCACCAAGGCGAAGGCACTCCTCGCCGAAGCCGGGTTCCCGAACGGCTTCAAGGTGAAACTCAATTGCCCCAATGACCGTTACATCAACGACGAGCAAACCTGCGTCGCGATCGCGGCCATGTGGACGCGCGCCGGGATCCAGACGGAGCTTCAGACGGAATCCCGCGCCACCTACTTTCCGCGGCAGGATCGCGGTGAGTTCGACGTCTCGATGGTCGGCTGGGCGACGCTTCCGCCGATGGACGGGTTCAGCGTCCTGTCATCGCTTCTCGTGGCCCAGAAGGAAGGTTACGGCGGCTCCAATTCGAGCACTTATACCAACCCGAAGATCGAGGACCTGACCCGCAAATCCGCGCAGGAACTCGACGAGCCGAAGCGGCGCGCGATGCTGGTCGAGGCGTTGAAGATCGCCCATGACGATGTGGCATACATTCCGCTGCATCAGCAGCCGGTTGCGTGGGCCGTGCGCGACGGCGTCGACGTGCCCCAGTTCCCGGACGAGTACGTCCGCCTGTGGTTCGCCAACGTCAAGTAACCCGCTGAAGGGACGCGCGGCCCACGTTCACGCGATGTGGGCCGCAAGGTGACAGCCATGTTCAAAGTCCTTCTTTCCCGGCTCGGCCAGGCCGCCCTCGTGATGCTCGTCGTCTCGGCGGTCTCTTTCGTGATGTTCCGGTATGTGGGCGATCCGGTCGCCAGCATGTCGCGCGAGAACGCGTCGATCGAAGAGAAGCAGGAACTGCGCCGCTCGCTCGGCCTCGATCAATCGGTCTTCATTCAATACGGAAGCTTTCTCAAGCGCACGCTCTCCGGCGATCTCGGAATCAGCTACCGCAATCAACGTCCCGTGACGGCGTTGATCGCCGAGCGGCTTCCAGCCACCATGGAATTGGTGATCGTCGCCACTTTCCTGTCATTGGCGCTCGGCATCCCGCTCGGCGTGCTGTGTGCGCTGAAGCCCAACAGCGCGACGGCGCGTCTCGTGCAGGCAGTGTCGCTCGTCGGTATTTCAACGCCGACATTCGTGACGGGGATCGTGCTGATCCTGGTCTTCGCGGTGACGCTCGGGTGGCTGCCGTCCTTTGGCCGCGGTCAAGTGGTGGATCTCGGCTGGTGGTCCACCGGGTTCCTCACCTGGAGCGGAATCAAGTCGCTGATCCTCCCGGGCATCACCCTTGCGCTCTACCAACTCACGTTGATCATGCGCCTGGTGCGCTCCGAGATGATCGACGTCATGTCGACCGATTACATCCGCTTTGCGAAAGCGCGTGGTTTGCCGCTGCGCTATATCCATTTTCGCCTCGCCCTTCGCAACGCATTGATGCCCGTCATCACCGTGACGGGATTGCAGATCGGCTCGCTCATCGCCTTCGCCATCGTCACCGAGACGGTCTTTCAATGGCCCGGAATGGGGTTGCTCTTCATCCAGGCCGTAAGCTTCGTCGACATTCCCGTCATGGCCGCCTACCTGCTCTTCGTGGGTCTCATGTTCGTCGTGATCAACATGGCGGTCGACGTCCTCTACGCGGTGGTCGATCCGCGACTTCGCGCGAGGTCCGCATGAACACGCTCGCTTCTCCCGGCTTCGTCCGGCGCATCGGTGCGCCCGTCTCCGTGATGCTGGCGGCGCTGCTGGCGCTGGTCATCATAGGCTGCGCCCTGCTCGCAGGCTGGATTGCGCCTTACGACCCCACGGATCTTTCCACATTCGAGCTGATCAATGCTGAAATCCCGCCCGCCTTCATGGCCGACGGCGATAGCCGCTATCTGCTCGGGACGGACAATCAAGGGCGCGACCTGCTGTCGGCCATGATGTACGGCGCTCGCGTGTCGATCGCCATCGGTGGCGGCGCGGTCCTGCTGGCGGCCAGCGTCGGCGTTCTTCTCGGCCTTCTCGCGGGCTATTTCGGCGGCAAGGTCGATGCCTTGATCATGCGCATCGGCGACGTGATCCTGAGCTTCCCCACGATCCTGCTCGCCCTTCTGGTGAGCGGTATCGCACGGGCGTTGTTTCCGCAGGCGGCGACGGCCGAATGGGCTCCGCTCATCCTGATCTGCGCCATCGCGATTCACGAATGGGTGCAATATGCCCGCACCGTGAGGGCGGCCACCATGGTGGAAACGGCCAAGGATTACGTGAAGGCCGTCAAGGTCATCGGCCTGCCGTCACGCCGCATCATGTGGCGACACATTCTTCCCAACGTGATGGGCCCGGTGCTGGTCATCGCCACCATCAATCTCGCGGCGGCCGTCCTGACGGAGGCGACATTGTCGTTCCTCGGCGTTGGAATGCCGCCCACCTATCCGTCCCTTGGAACGCTGATCCGCATCGGAAACGAGTTTGTGTTCTCGGGCATCTGGTGGATCGCCCTCTTCCCGGCATTGACCCTCGTGCTGCTCGTTCTCGCGGTCAACGTGGTCGGGGATTGGCTCCGCGATCGCTTCAATCCCAAATTGCGGGTGAGACAATGAACGGTCACAGGCCGCCGGTCCTCGAGATCGACAACATCCGGGTCGAATATCCCCTCGCCAACGGCGCTGTCTTCACGGCCGTCGAGAATGCCTCGCTGATCATCCAGCCGGGCGAGATCCACGCCCTCGTCGGCGAGTCCGGGGCCGGCAAGACCACCATCGGCAATGCCGTCATGGGGCTCCTCGAAAAGCCTGGACGCATCGCCTCCGGTTCGATCCATATCGGCGGCAAGTTGCTGGATCCGACGAGCGGATCCGCTGACGGCGTGATCCTCGGCCGGGACGTCGGCGCTGTCTTCCAGGACCCGATGACGAGCCTCAATCCACTCTTCACGGTAGAGAGCCAACTCACCGAGACCCTGCGTGCCCATCTGAAGATGAACAAAGCGGCCGCGCGCATCCGGGCTCTCGAATTGATGAAGTCGGTCGGCATCCCCGAGCCGGAACGACGCCTCAAGGCCTATCCGCATCAATTGTCCGGCGGGCAGCGCCAGCGCGTCGTGATCGCCGCCGCGCTTTCGTGCGATCCGACCCTTGTTGTCGCCGACGAGCCCACCACGGCGCTGGACGTGTCCGTCCAGGCGCAGATCCTGAAGCTCCTGCGTGATCTTGCCGATACGCGCGGTATCGGAATTCTGCTTGTGACGCACAACATGGGCGTGGTGGCGCAGATTGCCGACCGGGTCACCATCATGCATCGCGGCAGAGTCGTCGAAAGCGGCCCGACCGCCGATGTCCTGCGCCGCCCGAAGGCTGAATACGCCAAAGCTCTGATCGGCGCGGTGCCGCGGATCGACAAGCGGCTCGATCGCTTCCCGGTCGTTGGCGAGGAGGCCAAGGGCCGAGCTGCCGATGCCCGTGAGGCGATCCGCGCCAAGGCTTTCCGCGCCGACACGACTGTCGACGGCGCAGAAATTCTTTCAGTGGAGAATCTCTGCGTCGATTACGTGACGAGCGGTCTGATCCCCGGCTCGAAAGGGCATCGCTTCCGCGCCGTGGACAACGTCAGCTTCAAGGTCCGCAGCGGCGAAGTCTTTGGCCTCGTGGGTGAATCCGGTTGTGGCAAGACCACCATCGCCAATGTGGTGTCGGGCCTTGTTAAACCCACGTCCGGGCGCGTCCTCTATCAGGGAAAACCCGTTGCGGGTGACGGCGCGGTCAGGCGCGTCGGCCCTCTGCGGCAAGCGATCCAGATGATTTTCCAGGATCCCTATTCGTCGCTCAACAGCCGCATTCGTATCGGCTCGATCTTGTCCGAACCGATCCTGTTCTATCGCCTTGCGCCGACGCGTTCCGAGGCAGAGCGCGACGTCGCGCAACTCATCGAAGCCGTTGGTCTCGATGCGGATTCCGCAGACCGGTATGCGCACGCATTTTCCGGCGGACAAAGACAGCGGCTCTCCATTGCAAGGGCGCTCGGCGCCCGTCCGCGCCTGATCGTATGTGACGAGCCGACCTCTTCGCTCGACGTCTCGGTGCAGGCGCAGATCCTCAACCTCCTGAAGGATTTGCGCGACGCGACGGGTCTCACGCTTCTGCTCATCAGCCACGACCTCGCGGTGGTGCGCCAGATGTGCGATCGCATCGCAGTCATGAAGACCGGCAAGCTCGTCGAAGAGGCCTCCGCCGAAGACCTATTCCAATCGCCGCAGCATTCCTACACGCGGGAATTGCTGTCGCTCGTGCCGACGCTCGACCGCATCCGCGGCGAGACCGGCGCCCTTTGATCCTGAATGTCTGGAGAAATCTGAATGGCCGACATCATCATCACCAACGGCATCGTCGTCACCATGGACGAGGACCGCCGAGTCATCGAGAACGGTGCGGTCGCCATCGAAAAGGACCGGATCGTCGCGGTCGGAACGACTGACGAAATCACGGCCGCCTATCAGGCCGACACGATCATCGACGCCAAGAACAAGATCGTGATGCCGGGCCTGATCGACGGCCACGCTCATGCGGGTCACGGCATGATCAAGACGATGGGCGGCGGCAACAACGAGCAATGGTACGACGCTTGCCATGCCGCCTACACGGTGGCCTCCACGCCCGAATTCTGGCGCGCAGAGGCCCGTCTTGCTTCGCTTGAGCGGCTGCGCTTCGGCGTTACCACCGGGGTATCGCTGCTCGGGGGTGGCGACACGATTCTGCGGACGGACGATCCAATTTACGGCGACGCCCATTGCGAAGGCGTTCGCGAAGTCGGAACTCGCTCCGTCGTCGCCATCGGGCCCACCCGACCACCCCATCCGCGCACCTATGCGCGCATCGAGAATGGTTCGGCGACCGAATATCCCGTCGATTTCGACCGCCAGTACGAAACCTGCGTCAAACTGATCGACACCTGGCACGGCACTCATGGTGGCCGCCTCAACATCGCGCTGATCACGCCGACATTGCGTCCGGAACATGTGGAAACGCTGGGCGCCGAGAATCTCGCGAAAGCGCGCGAACAAGCCGTCAAGGTGGCGGGCCTCGCCCGTGAGCGCGGCCTCGTTTTCACGCAGGACGGACACAACAAGGGCAGCGTCGCCTACGCGCAGGAACTCGGCATTCTTGGCCCGAATGCCCTCCTGTCGCATTCCACCGACCTGACCGCGGAGGAGATCCGCATCGTCGCCGATACAGGCACGAGCATTGCCCATAACCCGAGCGCCATCGCTTCGATTCTCGGTCGTTGCCCGGTGCCGGAGCTCCTCGATGCGGGCGCCAATGTGTGCATCGGATCCGATGCCACCGCGCCCGATCGATCCGGCGACATGTTCCGCCACATGCAGCAATGCATGCACTACCACCGGACGTTCTTCAAAGACCCGACCTGGCTGCCGCCGGGCCGCGTTCTTGAGATGTGCACGATCGACGCCGCCAAGGCGCTCGGAATGGAAAAGGACATCGGCTCGCTGGAAGTCGGCAAAAAGGCCGACATCGTGCTTGTGGATATGCGCCGGCCGCACCTTTACCCACTGAACATGCCTGTCTCGCGCCTGATCTACTTCGCTAACGGCAATGACGTGCACACAGTGATTGTCGATGGGCGTATCGCGTTGAAAGCGCGCGAAGCCGTGTTCGTGAACGAGGATGAAGTGCTCGACGACGCGCAGCGCGAGGCCGAGGCGATGCTCGACCGCACGGGTTTCAGATACATGCTCGAGACGCCGAAGATGTTCTGGAAACACACGCGCGCGACCGATCAGATCGAGCGGATCTGACAGGTTCCGCGCAAGGAAAGCGAGTTCATCTCGTCATCTCTCCATCCAGGACCGGGTCAGGCCCTGCTCCGGCTTTGGCTGGCGGATCAAGCACATGCAGCAGGAGCGCCCTGTTTCCAGAACGAACGGGTCCACGATCCTTCACCTCGCGGGGTTGGCGGGGCTATGCCTGCTCGTTGCGGCATTCAATCTCCGTCCGGCACTCACAAGCCTTGCGACAATGCTGGCCGAGATTCAGGGAAGTCTCGGGATCAGCGGTTTCTGGACCGGAATACTGACGATGCTGCCCGTCCTGTGCTTCGGCATTTTTGGGCCGCTTGCGCCGTTCCTCTCGGCACGCCTCGGCATAGAGAAGGCAATCTTCACCGCGTTTGCGCTTCTGGCCGCAGCCCTCGCTTTGCGTCTCGTGAACAACGGTTTGTTTCTCATCGTGAGCACATTGATCGCCGGAGCCGCGATCGGAGTCTCGGGCGTCCTGCTTCCGGTGATCATCCGGCGGGATTTCCCGCATCGCCTTGGCCTGATGACGGGGCTCTACACCATGGTCCTCAGCATCGGCGGTGCAAGTGCCGCCGGCATCACGCCCATGATCGAACGACACACCGGCTCCTGGAATATTGCCCTCGCGGTATGGTGTCTGCCTGCTGCGGCGGGGGCAGTCCTGTGGGCGTGGTTCGCGGCAACACGCACCATCTCTTTCACACCAGGCCGCATGCCGCGGTTCTCGGTGCTGTTTGGAGATCCGACTGCCTGGTACGTCACCGGGTTCATGGGGTTACAGGCCGCGCTGGCATTCATCGTTCTTGGCTGGCTGCCAACTTTGCTGCGCGATCGCGGAATCGACGTTATCAACGCGGGAGCCATCACGTCTTTGTCGATTGTCGCTCAAGCGCTCACGGCATTATTCACGCCCGTATTGGCGGCAAGGCTGTTCCCCGCCGGGGCGCTCGTCTTGGTGGTCCTCGCTGCCTCCCTCTCGGGGTTCCTGGGGCTACTCTATGGGCCCATCGGATCTACACCGATCTGGGGTCTCGTGCTTGGGCTTGGTCAGGGCGGGCTTTTTGGTCTTGCCCTGCTGTTCATCTCTCTTCGCTCTCCTAATTCCGAAGCCGCCGCGATGTTGTCCGGTATGGCGCAAAGCATCGGCTATCTCGGAGCTTCCCTTGGCCCTTTGGTCGTCAGCCTGCTGCGGGACATGTCGGGTAGTACCTTCCCCACTGCCTGCTTGTTCGCAGCCACCACGATGCTGGCGGCAGGCTGCGGCTTACGGGCGGCCGAGAAGAAGCTGGTTCTCTCCTCGCGAGTTTGAGGCCGGCCGCGGGTTCTGCCCCGATATAGAAATCATTCCACCTCGAATAAAAGCAGACAAGCAGAGGCTTTGTAGACAAATCGAGTGTGCAAGAAAGCGCCCGATGAAACTCTGTAACGACGCAAACCGGAACTCTCCCTTTACGCAAGAGTTGGACTGCAAATGTCCAACAGGAGTTCCGGTGATGAAAAGAATTCTTTCCCTCGCTGCCGCTTCGATTTTAGGCTCGACGATGTTGCTGGCGACGCCGTCGGTCGCGCAGGTGCAGTTCGGCATCGGTCCTGAGGGTCCAAGCGTCCGCGTCGGACCGAACGAAGACCGGTATGACCGCCGTGATCGCTGGCGGGAGCGCCGCGCCTATGAAGAAGGCCGCCGCTCTTCCTGGCGAGACGACCGCTACGGTGACCGCTGCCGCACGGTGACGGTCGAGGAAGAAGACCGGTGGGGAAACACTGTCGTCAGACGCATGCGCCGCTGCTAGACGGTGAACAAACGCCGGCGCGATCGCCGCGCCGGCGCTATCGGTCGAGCTTGCTTTCGAGCCGCTCCCGAACACCCGGCCATTCCTCCTTCACGATGCTGTAGACGGCCGTGTCTCGGATGTGTCCATCCGGCATGATCATATGCCGGCGGAGGATGCCGTCGAATTTCGCTCCAAGTCGTTCAATTGCGGCGCGCGATTGGACGTTTTGGCTGTGGGTGCGCAGTTCAACCGCGTTGCAGCCGAGGTCCTCGAAAGCATGTTTCAGCATCAGGAACTTGGCATGCGTGTTGACGAAGGTCCGCTGCCACGATCCTGCGATCCACGTCGTGCCGATCTCGACCCGATGGTTGGCGGCGTCGATATTCATGAAGCGCGTTGAGCCGATCACCTGCCCGCCGTCACGGAGAACCGTCGCGAAGGGGAGCGCAAGGCCCTGTTCCTGCAACGCCAACGCGTGCTTTACATAGGCAATGAAGCCATCCGGGCGTGGGACTGTCGTGGTTTGCTTTTCCCAAAGCGAGCCGTCCGCAGCGGCGTCCGCCAAGGCCGGCACGTCGTCAAGTGCAAGCGGTCGCAACACGACTTTGTCGGTCGCAAGCGTGGTCGGTTTAATCGCAAGCATCAAGGGCCTCTCCGCCAGTGCGTTGAACCTTCTAGCGAAAGGCCTCCGGGATTCCAAATGGCGACCTCAGGGGAATGACTTCGCCCTGAGGTGCCGCGATGTAGTCTCATGAAGTCTGGGGATTGTCCCTCAGCCTACGAGGTAGAGGATAGCAGGAATCGCGACGGCCACGCCCGCCAATGCCCAAGCCCCTAGCACCGCATGCTTGTCGGTCTCCGCGACCGCATTACGAAGGCGTTGGGCGAAAGAGCCCGATTCCATCGTGCGGCCACTGAGGCACGAACAGAACGCGTAATGCGCTTGTCCTTCCGTCAGCTCGAAGAAGTCCATGGCATCCCCCAACCGGTCGCTCATGAGGCCTTCGGTCCGCAGAACCGCATCCTCGAACGCAACCGAAAGGGGCGATCCGTCATGGCGGACGAGGGCTCGTTCTGCCGGCGGTTTGTACTCGATTTCACCCAGAGAGTTCAGGCGACGCGTGGGATCCTGTTCGAGAAGCGTGATCCAACGGTTTAGACGCTCCTGCCGGGTCATCGACCTCGGCTGTACATCGGCAACGCTACGGAGCTGATCAAGAAGCTTGTGTTCCATAGACCTCCTCCTTGCTGGAGCCCCGGCAAAATGCGCCGGGGGAGGTCCGATTCTCCGCCCCTTGGACGGCAAAAGTACGACAAAGAATCCGTCGCCCTTAATCCTCCGGCGCCTCGACGATAGGATCGTAGCGGCTGGTGTCGAAACCGAGCAGGTTGAAGCTCTGCTGCATATGCGGGGGAAGCGGCGCCGTAATGTCGAGCGGCTTGCCCGTGCGAGGATGCGCGATGACGATCCGGCGCGCCAGCAGGTGAAGCTTGTTCTGGATGCCGCCCGGCAGCTCCCAGTTTTCGATGTCGAAATATTTGGGATCGCCGACGATCGGATGTCCAATATGCGCCGCGTGGGCGCGCAGCTGGTGGGTGCGCCCGGTGACGGGCTTCAGCGAAAGCCAGGCTAGTTTGGTCGCGGCCGTTTCAACGGTCGCGTAATAGGTCAGCGCGTGGCTCGCCCCTTCAGCTCCGTGCTTCGACACGCGCATCCGGGAATCGCCCTCCTCGCCCTCCTTCGCCAAGTAGGTCGAAATCCGACCCTGTCGGACGCGGGGGACGCCGGCGACCAGCGCCCAGTATATTTTTCGCGTCGAACGGGAGCGGAACGATTTCGCCATCGTCGAGGCGGCAAAGCGCGTCTTGGCGATGACGAGGCAACCGGCCGTATCCTTGTCGAGCCGGTGAACGAGACGGGGCTTCTGCCCCTCGTCGTCGCGAAGCGCTTCCAGAATGCCGTCCACGTGGCGTGTCGTGCCCGATCCGCCCTGCACCGCAAGGCCCATCGGCTTGTTGATGACGAGGACGTCCTTGTCCTCGTAGAGCGTGATCGACTTGAGAAAGTCGCGTTCGTCCTGGTCCTTACCCGGCGCACGTGAAATCGGCCGGGGCTGGTCAAGCTTCAGGGGCGGGATGCGGATCTTCTGTCCGGCGACCAACCGTTCGTTCGGCTTGGCGCGCCGGCCGTCGATGCGCAGCTCGCCTTTTCGGACGATGCGCTGGATATGCGTGAAGGCGAGTTGCGGAAACCGCGCCACCAGGAAGCGGTCGACGCGCATATCGGCTTCGTCCTGTTCGACCTGTAGCGTTTGCACGCCGGTTGCGAGAACTTCGCTCGCCGCGGCCCGCGCTTCCGCCCGGGTTGGTTTTGGTGCGACGTCAGGCGGCAAGGCCTTTTGAGCGGGCTTGGCGGCGGTAGCGGCGATGCGTGCCGGCCGAGGCTTGGCGGCTGGTTTCGCCTTCAGCGCCTTCGAGGCTCTTTTTTGCGGGTTAATGGGGCGTGTCGGCTTATCGTCGCGCGAGCGGAAGCCCTGCCGCGTCCCCGACCGTCCCTTGGTACCGCGGGCACCGCCTCGTTCTGAACCGTTCTGTGTCATCCGACTTCGGTAACAGAGCGTCGGGCAGGCGGCAATCAAGCTCGCGGGCGGAAGGCCGAAATTGCGCCGCGTGACTAAGCGGTCAAGCTTCGGGCGAGCACCAAGCCGGCGGCAAGCCCGCCGATCGACAGAACGATGGAAGCCGCCACATACGCCATCGCAGGACCGATGTCGCCCCGCTCCCACAAAGCCACCGCATCGAGGGAAAAGGCCGAGAACGTCGTGAAGCCGCCGAGGATTCCCGTTGCGAGAAAGAGGCGCAAAGGGTGGCTCCATCCTTCGCCGGCCTTGAAGGCCAGCCAGCCGGCCAGCGCACCCATAAGGAAAGAGCCTGCGATATTCACCGCGAGGGTCCCCCAGGGAAATGAAGGGCCGCAATAGCGGGCGCAAACGGAATTGACCGCATAGCGGAGCGTCCCGCCAATTCCTGCGCCCACGAACACGACGAGATAGTTTTGCATGCCTCAGCTGCTCACACTCAACATTTCACTCGTCGCCGCAGAAGCTCGAGGTCCCGTTCGTGGCCGACCACGTCTTGGTCGGTGACGTCGGCGAGCAAATGGCAGGCTCTCGTACGATCGCCCGTCAGATAAACCGCCAACGCAAGGTTTGCACGCACGCGACCCGAATTGGGGTTCGCCTTCGCGGCTCTCTCGAGAAGCAGTCGCGCCTCCGTAGGGCGATCAAGATCCAAGAGGACGCTTCCATGATCGGCAATGAGAGACGGATCGGGAGAGTTCATACGCGCAGCAACGCGCATGAGTTCATCGGCGAACTTATGGTCATGGAAGTGTTCTGAAACGAGGATCGCATAACCGTGGTAGACTAGGCTTTGTTGCGCATCAATGAGGAACGCTTGGTTAAGCCTCCTGCCGGCAGCGGGGGCATCCTTACCTTGAAGAAGGGAAACGGTGGCAGAGGCTGCGAGCATGCGAGCCGCTTCCGCGCGGTCCTGAACCTTGTCCAGAACGGTGCGGACGTAACTCTCGTCCGAGGGCGGCATCTGGCGGTCTTTTGCAAAATTGAAGAACGGTGCTTCGTTGTCGGGAACCCGATAAGCGTGCCTCGTGACGGATACCCCCTTCGCCACTTGGACTTTCCCAAGTTCTGTGCCGTCGTAGCCGGGAGCAATTATTTGAGCGCCTGCCGGCGCCACTGCGCACAATTCCAAAGCAAACGCCACCAGTGCCGCAATCATCCTCATGATCAATTTTCCAACCTGATAAATCGCCTCAGATCGGTATATGATAACGTTATTTTCGGCGTTCGCTACGAAGTTTATCCCACCATTCCAGCCGCTTCCTGAGATCCCGCTCAAAGCCGCGATCCACGGGATCGTAGAACGATTGCCGCCCAAGCTTCTCCGGCCAGTAATCCTGACCCGAAAAGGCGTCAGGCTCGTCATGATCGTAGCGGTAGCTGTCGCCATAGCCGATCTGCTTCATGAGCTTGGTCGGAGCATTCAGGATCGTCTTTGGCGGCATCAACGAGCCATGCTCCTTCGCCATCCGGGTAGCGGCCTTGTAGGCGGTGTAGACGGCGTTCGATTTCGGCGCGGTCGCCAGATAGATTGCGGCCTGCGCCAACGCCAACTCACCCTCCGGTGAGCCGAGAAAATCGAACGCGTCTTTGGCGGCGTTGGCGACGACGAGCGCCTGTGGGTCGGCAAGACCGATATCCTCGATCGCCGCGCGCACCAGCCTGCGGGCAATGAACAGCCTGTCCTCTCCGGCATCGAGCATTCGGGCGAGGTAGTAGAGAGCCGCATCCGGATCGGAGCCGCGGATCGTCTTGTGAAGGGCCGAGATGAGGTTGTAATGCCCCTCCTGGCCCTTGTCGTAGATGGGCGCGCGGCGCTGGATGATCTCCTGCAATTGCTCCGCGTCGAAGACTTCGCCGTCCTTCGCCGAGCGCCAGATTTCTTCCGCGAGCGTCAATGCGGCGCGGCCATCGCCGTCCGCCATGCGCACCAGCGACGCCCTTGCGGTCTCGTCGAGCGGGAGCTTTCTTGCGGTGATCTCCTCGGCTCGCGTCAGGATGTCCTGGACCGCCTCCTCGTCGAGCGATCGAAAGACGAGGACCCGCGCTCGCGAAAGAAGCGCCGCGTTCAATTCGAAGGACGGGTTTTCGGTGGTGGCGCCGACCAGCGTAATCGTGCCGTCCTCCATTACCGGCAGGAAGGCGTCGAGTTGTGCGCGATTGAAGCGGTGTATCTCGTCGACGAAGAGCAGCGTTCCCTTCCCGGTCGAGCGCAGGCCGCGGGCGGCCTCGAAGACCTTCTTGAGATCGGCGACGCCGGAAAAGATCGCCGATATCTGGACAAAATGGAGATCCGTTTCGTGCGCCATCAAGCGCGCGACTGTCGTCTTGCCCGTGCCCGGCGGGCCCCAGAAGATCAGCGAGCCGAGCGATTTCGCGCCGATCAGACGCGTCAGGATTCCGTCCGGCCCGACCAGATGGTCCTGCCCGACCACCTCCGACAATTTCGTCGGACGCATCCTGTCCGCAAGCGGGCGCGGGGCGCTCTGGTCCATGCCGGCGGAGGCGAAAAGATCGCTCATGGGTTTTCACGTCCCAGCCGTGCGTAGATATCGGGATCGTTCTTGACCATGATGATTGTTGGATCGGGCAAAGCCTCGAAGCCGAATTGCGCGTACAGCGAATGAGCATCCTTGGTCGCCAGAATCCAGCGCCGCAGGTTCTGCAGATCGGGATGGTCGAGGATAGCCTCGAGCAGGAACTTTCCCGCCCCCCTGCCCCGCGCCGACGCGTCGATGAAAACGTCCGCCAAATAGGCAAACGTCGCCCTGTCGGTCACCGTTCTGGCAAAGCCTCTCATCGTCCCGGTCTCATCGCGCAACGCGAAGCACAAGGAATGCGCCAGGGCGCGTTCGAAAACCGGGCTCGGAATCCCCTTCGCCCAGTAGCTTTCGTTCGCAATCCAACGGTAGACGGTTCCAATTTCATCGTCCGAAAGATCGCCCGATATGCTCCAGCCGCTCATCGTCCGAACGCCGTGGTGATCACCCGTCCGCCGCGGTTGACGGTGATTTCCCAGTAGCTGCCGCGCTGCGTCAGTCGCTCGGCATCCTTTGTTGACTTCAATCGCTCGCCGTTGATTGCAACGATCTGGTCGCCCTTCTCGAAGCCGACACTCCCCGCGACGGCGTTCTCGTCAAGATCGGCGACGACGACGCCGTCATCCGAGATATCGATCTGAAATTCCTCGGCGACAGCCGGCGACATATTGACGAGCGTCGCGCCTGCAAGGGGCGAGCGGGAGCGGATGAGGACCGGATCGCGCGCCGGACGCTCCGGCGGCGGCAGCAGCGTGACCCTTGTCTGCATCTTGTTGCCGTCCCGCAGAACTGTCAGGGGCGTTGCACCCTGGGTTCCTTTGAGAGTGAAACGGTAGCCAAACGCATCCGGATTATCCACCGCCTGACCATCCACCGCCAGGATCACGTCACCGCGCTTGAGGCCGGCTTCGGTCGCCGGGCCCTTGTCGTACACGGAGGTGATCAGCACGCCGCTCGGGCGCGCCAGGCCGAGGCTGGCGGCGATCTCGCCGTCGACAGATTGAAGGCGCGCGCCGAGCCACGGCCGCACCACTTTGCTCGATCCCGCCTTGGCGGAATTCAGCACCACCCGCGCCATGCTGGACGGGATCGCGAAGCCGATCCCCACATTGCCGCCCGACTTGGAGAAGATCGCCGTGTTGATGCCGATGAGCCGCCCGCTCATGTCGATGAGGCCGCCGCCGGAATTGCCCGGATTGATGGCCGCATCGGTCTGGATGAAGAACTGATAATCCGAAACGCCGACCTGCGTGCGCGCGAGTGCCGAGACGATGCCCTGTGTCACCGTCTGCCCGACGCCGAACGGATTGCCGACCGCAAGCACCAGATCGCCGACCTGCAACGCTTCCGAATCGCCAAGCTCCATGACCTGCAGGTCTGTGGCATTTCGCAAGCGGAGCACCGCGAGATCCGTGCGTGGATCGCGCAGGACGATGTCGGCCTCGAACTCGCGCCTGTCGACAAGCGCCACCTTCACCTCGTTCATGTTCTCGATGACGTGATTGTTGGTGATGACGAGACCCGACGCATCCACGATGACACCGGAGCCAAGCGAACTCTGCGACCGCGCAGGAGGCGCGCTCGGGCCCCCCTCCCCGAAGAACCGCCGATAGAAATCCTCCATGCCGGCATTCTGACGCCGCTCGGAGCGGCTGGCATAGACATTCACCACCGCGCCGCTGGTGGAGCGAACGATGGGCGCGAACGACAGCTGAACCTGCGCCTGGCTCTGAGGAACCGCGCGGTCCTGCGCCTGTGCGCCCGAAAGGCCTATGGCGAGGAGACAACTGGTCGCGAAGACAAAATGGCGGAGAGCGGAACGCATGAGGACGAGATCCCATCGGTAAGTCACAAGGCTGGCATAAGACGTGGTGCGCCAAACGCCAAATTCCAGCGAAACCCGCGTCTGGATTCGAAGACCCCGCGCTTTGGTGAATGAGGCTTGCTATTGACACCGTTCTTGCTTTGTTCTCGGAATAAAGACATGAAGCAATGATGGATCGTTATGGCACCTTCGTATTCTGCCGATCGGGACCTGCGAGGAGCGCGCCATTCGTTCGCGACCGCTCAGCTCGCATTGAGAAGCTTGAGGCTCACCATAGCGCTCAAGCGCTTCAACCCAAGCCAGGCGCGGCTGCCGGCGGGCAGCTCCGGCGGTGGACGATGGACCGGCAGTGGCAGCGGAGGGGGTGCCGCAATCCAGCCCGTGTCATACCGCCCACGATCGCGCTCGGGCGGAACCCGCGTTATTCGGGGCCAGGTTTATGAAGTCACGCCCGGTCAGGAGGCTCGGCTGGATGTATCCGCCGCCCAGGCACGCGCAGCCATTCGGGAGGTGCAGCGACATGATCCGACGTGGCGTCCGAGGCCAAGCATCTACGAGGGGGTCGAGGGAGAGATCCTCGCCAATCAATCCGACGCGTTGCAGGCCGGAGCGCGGCTGCGGGAGTTGGGCGCTCGCGAGACTTTATCGGCCTGCTCCGCAAGACATTCTGTTACCGAATGGACGCTTGATTGGAAGGCTGGAAGGCCGCTCGCTGATCACCACTCGGACCGTAACGACACCGAATTTCAACAAGATGCTCGAAGAGTTAAGTCCGGGCGCAAAAATCGTTAGCTCTCCTCCCGCCTACGGAGGTGTCTGGTACAGACGCCCGGACGGGTCCATTTTTGGAGTTCGTCGAAGCGAGGAGCATGGAATCACCTTCGATGTGATTGAGAACGATCATCCACTTATCCGGAGCGGCTTCACGGTCCACCAAAAATGAACGAAGAACCCAAGCATTGGTATTCGGGAGAGCTCTTGAGCGACTATATCGTGCAGGTTGCCAACGAGCTTCCCGTGGACGCGGTCGGCATGTGGCAGATCGTGCCCGGTGGGCGGCATGGCTTCGGCCTGGAAGGCGAGGCACTGACCGATTATGTCCGCCGCTGTATTGCCGAGTTGCTCTCGCGCGGCGCTGTGCCGGTGATCGGCGGCGGTGGCACGGACTATTTTTGGGTCGCACAGAAGCAGTATGGTTCGACGCCCGAAGAGATCATCGAGAATGTTGTACGTGAATGGCTGGCGAATGGGGCCAAGAACGAAGACCCCGGCGGATTGTGGTTCGCTATTCGGCTGTCGGAATGGTCGATTATGGAATGAACGAAGAACCTAGACACAAATATTTTGGCGTCTCTCTAAACGATCACATCGTTCAGATCGCCAACGAATTGCCACGTGACGCGGTCGGCATGTGGCAGATCGTGCCCTATGGAAGACGTGGGTTCGACTTTGAGGGCGACGCACTGACCGAATTTGTCCGCCGGTGCATCGCCGAACTGCTCTCACGCGGTGCGATTCCGGTGATCGGCGGTGGCGGCACAGATTATTTTTGGGTCGCACAGAAGCAGTATGGTTCGACGCCCGAAGAGATCATCGAGAACGTCGTTCGGGAATGGCTCGCGGGCGGCGCCAAAGGTGAAGACCCCGGCGGATTGTGGTTTGCTATTCGCAGGCCTGAGTCATCCATTCTGGAATAGAGATAGCCGATTTCTGATGGGCGCGAATGAGGAATGGCGCAGGGCTCCTGCCGGGCGAGAGGCG
The DNA here is from genome assembly GCA_963828985.1 of uncultured Alphaproteobacteria bacterium. Taxonomy (GTDB): domain Bacteria; phylum Pseudomonadota; class Alphaproteobacteria; order Rhizobiales; family Beijerinckiaceae; genus Microvirga. The sequence continues at coordinate 49,728 of CAWHGT010000002.1, read as the reverse complement.
GATTGTGGTTCGCGCTCCGAGAGGATGCGCGAGGTTCCCGCCTGACGAAATGCACGCCTCCTCACGCTGAGAATTGCTTCAGCCCGTCTCGAAGCAAGCAACTCCGCTGGCGGACCTTCGAGACGCCGCTTCGCGGCTCCTCAAGGATGAGGAGTGTTCGCAGATTTCACGCGCCGAGCCCAATACGCAGCCGCTTCCACCGAGTGAAACAAACAAGTCCAGTTCAAACGAAAAGGGCGACCCGAAGGCCGCCCTGATATTCTCAACCGCTCGCGCAGTTTACGCAGCGGTGTCGATGACCGTGTCCTGCGTCGGGCCCGAATCCTTGCCGCGCGCGGTGACGTCACGATCGACGAACTCGATGACTGCCATCGGCGCATTGTCGCCGTAGCGGAAGCCGGCCTTCATGATGCGCAGATAGCCGCCCTGGCGGGACTGATAGCGCGGGCCGAGAACCGCGAAGAGCTTCTTGACCATGTCCTCATCGCGCAGCTGCGACATCGCCTGACGGCGGGCATGCAGGTCGCCGCGCTTGCCCAGCGTGATGATCTTTTCGACGATGGGACGCAGATCCTTCGCCTTGGGGAGCGTGGTGACGATCTGCTCGTGCTTGATGAGCGCCGCCGCCATATTGGCGAACATTGCTTTGCGGTGCTCGGTCGTGCGGTTCAACCGCCGACCACGAAATCCGTGACGCATGGCTATCTCCTGATTTTACGGTCGCCGGGCCAAGGTACGACCGTTCGTTTTGGTAGTGAGACTTAAGTGGTTGAAGAGTGAGTAGTGAGTAGTAAGTAGTGAGTAGGAAGACAGCGATCGGCCATCAAATTTTCTACTCACCACTCACTCTTCACCATTCACTTCTTAGTAGTGTTCCTCAAATCGCTTCGCGAGATCTTCGATGTTCTCAGGCGGCCAGCCCGGCACGTCCATGCCGAGGTGGAGACCCATGGAGGCGAGAACTTCCTTGATCTCGTTGAGCGACTTGCGGCCGAAATTCGGCGTGCGCAGCATCTCGGCTTCCGACTTCTGGATCAGGTCGCCGATATACACGATGTTGTCGTTCTTCAGGCAGTTCGCCGAACGCACCGACAGCTCGAGCTCGTCGACCTTCTTGAGGAGCGCAGGGTTGAACGGCAGCTGCGGCGCAGCGGTCGCGGTCTCTTCCTTGCGGGGCTCTTCGAAATTCACGAAGACCTGAAGCTGATCCTGCAGAATACGGGCCGCATACGCGACCGCATCTTCGGGCGAGATCGAGCCGTTGGTCTCGACCGTCATGATGAGCTTGTCGTAATCGAGAATCTGGCCCTCACGGGTGTTCTCGATCCGGTACGAGACCTTCTTGACCGGGCTGTAGAGGCTGTCGACCGGGATCAGGCCGATCGGCGCGTCCTCGGCGCGATTGCGCTCCGCGGGCACGTAGCCCTTGCCCATGTCGACCGTGAACTCCATGCGGATTTCAGCGCCCTCGTCGAGGGTGCAGAGCACGAGTTCGGGGTTCAGGATCTGGACGTCGCCCACGGTGTTGATGTCGCCCGCCGTGACGACGCCGGGTCCGGTCTTGCGGAGCGTCATGCGCTTCGCGCCTTCGCCCTGCATGCGGATCGCGACGTTCTTCACGTTCAGGACGATATCCGTCACATCCTCGCGGACGCCGGGGATCGACGAGAACTCATGCAGCACGCCGTCGATATGGATCGACGTAACTGCGGCGCCCTGGAGGGACGACAGCAGCACGCGGCGCAGGGAGTTTCCGAGGGTCGTACCGAAACCACGCTCGAGGGGCTCCGCTACGACCGTCGCGACACGCTTCGGATCGTCGCCGGGAGCGACTTCGAGTTTGTTCGGTTTAATAAGTTCTTGCCAGTTCTTCTGGATCACAACCACACCTCTTCAAGGTACGGCTTGCAGGGCGGCCTTAAGGCCACCCCTTAAACCGGAAAGCACGCGGGCAATCCCACGCGCCGGATGATCTTAGACGCGGCGACGCTTGCGCGGGCGGCAGCCATTATGCGGGATCGGCGTCACGTCACGGATCGACGTGACGGTGAAACCGGCCGACTGAAGCGCGCGAAGCGCCGATTCACGGCCGGAACCGGGACCCGACACCTCGACCTCGAGGGTGCGCATGCCGTGCTCGGAAGCCTTGCGGGCAGCATCCTCGGCAGCCATCTGGGCTGCATAAGGGGTCGATTTGCGCGAGCCCTTGAAGCCCATGGCGCCAGCCGACGACCACGAGATCGTGTTGCCCTGCGCATCCGTGATGGTGATCATCGTGTTGTTGAACGAGGCGTTCACGTGAGCGACGCCCGACACGATGTTCTTGCGTTCGCGGCGGCGAACGCGGGTAGCTTCTTTAGCCATTCTACCTGTCCTTCAAGCGCGCCCGTCATACCAGGCGCTCGGGATTGCAATTTGATGTGGACCTCGGAGCGGCGCACAGGTTGCCGATCTCGGAGGGTTCGTGGCCGGGACGAAACCAGTGGCTCGTCCCGGATGTGGCCGGGACAAGCCCGACGCCGATCGAAAGGCGGGCAGGACCCGCCAGTCGATTACTTCTTCTTGCCGGCGATTGCCTTGGACTTGCCCTTGCGGGTGCGCGCATTGGTGTGCGTGCGCTGGCCGCGGACCGGCAGGCTGCGGCGATGGCGCAGGCCGCGATATGCGCCCAGATCCATGAGACGCTTGATGTTCATGGAGACTTCGCGGCGAAGGTCGCCTTCCACCATGTAATCGCGGTCGATGGTCTCGCGGATCGCCAGGACCTCTGCGTCCGTCAACTGGTTCACGCGGCGCTCGGCCGGGATGTTGACCTTGGTGACGATTTCCTCGGCCTTCTTGGCGCCGATGCCGTGAATATACTGAAGCGCGATGATCACGCGCTTGTTGGTCGGGATGTTGACGCCTGCAATACGGGCCATCGTCTTCTCCATGTGGTCGAGGCTCTTTTGAAGCCTCGGAGGTTGCTGATCGCGCGTCCGGTGGAGGCCGGCCCCTGCGCGGGCTTAATCGTAAACACAACAATCCGGAGCGGCCTCTCACGAGGCACTCCGGGTCGCGGATTTCTTTACGAGAGCGGGTTCCTTAGAGCAGGCAGACGTTAACGTCAAGGGGATTCGGGAGACGGGTCGCGCAAGGAAAGACGATACACCTCGCGGGGCGCGCATCCTGACCATCCGATCAGATGTTCTCATATTGTTCTTGACGTCGCAGTCGGTAACGATCCATCATTTCCTAAGTGCACAGTCGCAACTGCCGTTGAAGGGCTTAAAGCGCAGGGCTGCTTGCGAATAGGCAAGCCTGTTCCGCCGTCAACGATCGAGGCAAGTCATGGTGATCGCTACGCGAGAGCTGACATTTCGAACGGAGACGGGCGACGAGGTCTTCATTCCGGTCTCGCTCTTCTCACCCGTGAGAAACGACCAGGACTGGGGATGTCAGTATTCGATTGAGTGGCCGGACGGAATCGAAACAGAAAGCGCCTATGGGATCGATTCGGTGCAGGCCCTTATTTCAATGCAGCGCTTGTTGAGGATGCAAGCCCTGTTGGGCGCAAGCCTTCGTCCGGAAAGTCGCCTGCGAAAAAGGACACCCAATTCCGCCCTTGAACTATTGAGGCAACCATCATGATGATTGCACAAAGAACACTCGAATATCGTGCGGACGACGGAACAATCGTGCCGGTTCCCGTGTGCCTATTCTCCCCGGAGGAAGATGATCGATGCTGGGCTTGTCGCTATACAATCGGCTGGCCCAACGGGATCAAGTCGCGTGCCGCCTATGGCCTGGACTCTGTGCAGGCTCTGGTTCTCGCGATCAACAGTATTGGAAACGATCTCTACTTTAGCGACTATCACAAATCGGGCCGACTTAGATGGGGCGAGCCGAACCAAGGGTATGGTTTTCCGGTTACCAAGAACGCCCGTGACTTGCTGGTTGGCTACGACAAGGAATTTGACGGCTGACTTCGCTTGCCAACGGGCGAGCGAGCCCCTACCGCCCAACGATCCCCTTGATTGCGTCGGTCACCTCGTCGATCGGCCGCATGCCGTCCACGGTCTTCAGCGAGCCCTTCCGGGCATAGTAAGCCGAGAGCGGAGCGGTCTGGGTGCGGAAGGCGTCGAGGCGGGTCTTGAAGACGTCCGGGTTGTCGTCCTTGCGGACCGGTTCGCCCCGCGCCATGGTCTCGGCCGCGCGGCGGACGATGCGGTCCACCAGTTCCTGCTCGTTGACCTTGAATTCGATCACGGCGTCGAGCTTCAGGCCCTTGTCGGCGAGCATCCGGTCGAAGGCTTCCGCCTGGGCGACGGTGCGGGGAAAGCCGTCGAGGATGAAGCCGTTGCGCGCATCAGCCTCTTCGATGCGGTCTGCGATGATCCCGATGACCACGTCGTCGGAGACGAGGTCGCCGCGATCCATGATCGATTTCGCTTTGACGCCGATGGGAGTGCCGGCCGCAACCGCTGCGCGGAGCATGTCGCCTGTCGAGAGCTGCGGAATGCCCAGCCGCTCGACCAGTCGCACGGCCTGGGTCCCTTTGCCGGCCCCCGGCGGTCCGAGCAGAATCATTCTCATCGACGTCCCCCTGACTTCGTCGAACCCCCCGCCTCCAAGCAGGGAGCAAAATTCTTAGCGCCGTCGCCCACCCTTGAGCTTGGACTTCTTCACGAGCCCCTCATACTGATGAGCCAGGAGATGTCCGTGGACCTGCGCCACCGTGTCCATCGTAACGGACACGACGATCAGGAGCGAGGTACCGCCGAAATAGAACGGCAGCGCCGCGTACGAGACCAGGATCTCTGGAATCAAGCAGATGATGACGAGATATGCTGCACCGATAACGGTAATGCGTGTCAACACCTGATCGATGAAGTCGGCGGTGCGCTCGCCGGGCCGGATGCCGGGAATGAAGCCGCCCTGCTTCTTCAGGTTGTCGGCCGTCTCCGTCGGATTGAAGACGATGGCCGTGTAGAAGAACGCGAAGAACACGATCAGTGCCGCATACAGGAACATGTAGGCGGGCCGGCCGTGACCCAGGTAAGTCGTCAGCATCGAAATCCAGCCGGTGCCGTCGGAGGTCGCCTGGAAGCTGGCGATGGTCGCCGGCAGCAGCAGGAGCGAGGACGCGAAGATCGGCGGGATGACGCCGGAGGTGTTGAGCTTCAGCGGCAGGAACGACGTCTGTCCCTCGTAGAGCTTGTTGCCGACCTGGCGCTTCGGATAATTGATCAGGAGCCTGCGCTGGGCGCGCTCCATGAACACCACGAAATAGACGATGGCGCAGATCATCACGATGACGCCGATGATCAGCCCGGTGGAAATCGCGCCCTGACGGCCGAGCTCCAGAGTGCCGGCGATGGCGTGCGGAAGGTTTGCGACGATGCCCGCGAAGATGATCAGCGACGTGCCGTTGCCGATGCCGCGCGAGGTGATCTGCTCGCCGAGCCACATCAGGAACAGCGTCCCGCCCGTCAGCGTGATGACCGACGAGATCAGGAAGAACGGACCGGGCGAGAGCACGATGGTGCCCGAGCTCTGCAATCCGACCGCGATGCCCCAGGATTGGAAGACTGCCAGAAGCACCGTGAGATAGCGGGTGTATTGGTTGAGAATCTTGCGGCCCGATTCACCCTCTTTCTTGAGGGCCTCGAGCGACGGCAGAACGGAGGTCAGCAACTGCACGATGATCGATGCCGAGATATACGGCATGATGTTCAGCGCGAAGATCGCCATGCGCTCGACGGCGCCGCCGGAAAACATGTTGAAGAGGCCGAGCACACCGCCGCTGGCGCCCTGGAAGCTCTGGCGCAGGGCCTCCGGGTCGATGCCCGGGAGCGGGATGTAGGTACCGAGGCGATAGACGATCAGCGCACCGAGGGTGAACCAAATGCGCTTTTTCAACTCTTCCGCTTTAGCGATCGAGCCGAAATTGATGTTTGCGGCAAGTTGCTCGGCTGCTGAAGCCATGGTGTCGTCCCCGAACTAACAGATAGGCGTGACATACATCACGAAAACGGCGGCCGCACGATCAGACGCGGGCCGCCGCTTGGATCAAGGTCAATGTGGGATGAGGCTCACGCCTCTGCAACGGCGCCCAGAAGGGAAACCGAGCCACCCGCCTTTTCGATCGCCTCGACAGCCGATTTCGACGCGCCCAGAACCTGGAAGGAGAGCTTAGTCTTGAGCTCGCCGACACCGAGGATCTTCACGCCGTCACGAGGCTTCGAGACGACACCGGCTGCGACCAGCGACTCGATGGTGATCGGCGCGCTCTTGTCGAGCTTGCCGGCCTCGATCGCCTGCTGGATGCGGCCGATATTGACCTCGTTGATGTCACGGGCATTGATGTTGTTGAAGCCGCGCTTGGGCAGGCGACGATGAAGCGGCATCTGACCGCCCTCGAAGCCCTTGATGGCGACGCCCGAACGGGACGTCTGGCCCTTCACGCCGCGACCGCCGGTCTTGCCCTTGCCGGAACCGATACCACGGCCGACACGCATCCGGTTCTTGGTTGCGCCTTCGTTGTCACGAATTTCATTGAGTTTCATGACGGTCTCCTCACTGCCCGGCGTTCTTGTCGTCGGAGACGACACGAACGAGGTGCTTGACCTTTTCGATCATGCCGCGCACCGAAGGGGTGTCGCCGAGAGTCGAGGTCCGATGGAGCTTGTTGAGCTTGAGACCGACCAGCGTCGCGCGCTGGCTGGCGTCGCGGCGGATCGGCGATCCGGTCTGCTCAACGGTGAGTGTTGCTGCTGCTGCGGCAGGCTTCTTTGCCATGATAAGCCTCCCTTACGCTTCTGAGCCGACGACGTCGGCATCGGATGCATCGCGGCGGCGGCTCTGCAGGGTCGAAACCTTCAAGCCACGACGCGCGGCAACCGAGCGCGGGCTATCCTCGTTCTTGAGCGCGTCGAAAGTTGCGCGAACGAGGTTGTAGGGGTTCGACGAGCCGAGCGACTTGGCGACGACGTCCTGCATGCCGAGCGTCTCGAAGACGGCGCGCATCGGGCCGCCGGCGATGATGCCGGTACCCTGGGGAGCCGACCGCAGGATGACCTTGCCGGCGCCGTGGCGGCCGTTCACGTCATGATGCAGGGTGCGGCCTTCACGGAGCGCGACGCGGATCATGCCACGCTTGGCAGCCTCGGTCGCCTTGCGGATCGCTTCCGGAACTTCGCGAGCCTTGCCGTGGCCGAAGCCGACGCGGCCCTTCTGGTCGCCGACGACGACGAGCGCGGCAAAGCCGAAGCGGCGGCCGCCCTTCACGACTTTGGCGACGCGGTTGATGTGGACCAACCGATCGACGAATTCGCTGTCGCGGTCGTCGCGATCGCGTTCTCTGGGTTCTCTTGCCATAAGACCTCTCACTTGCGCAGGCGGCGGGCCTGCTCGCTAAGGATGATTGATAAACATTCCGCCGTGCCGCGCCTTCGACCGACGATCGAGTTCAGCGCGGACAATGATATTCCGGCGCAACCTTCGCGGTGGCGAAGGCTCGCGCAGGGTTCTTAGAAATCCAGACCGCCTTCGCGGGCCGCGTCGGCCAGAGCCTTGACGCGTCCGTGGAAGAGATAGCCCGAACGGTCGAAGATGACCTGCTTCACGCCAGCCTGGGTTGCGCGCTCGGCCACCAGCTTGCCGACTTCCTTCGCCGCCTCGACGGTTGCTCCGGTCTTCAGCTTGCCCTTCACGTCCTTCTCGATCGTCGATGCGGCCGCAACGGTCACGCCGCGCACGTCGTCGATGATCTGGGCGTAGATCTGCTTGGAAGAACGGAACACCGACAAACGCGGGCGACCGTTAGCAGCTTTCTTGATCGCACGGCGCACACGAGCCTTGCGGCGATCTTCAGCGCCTTGTTTCTCAGCCATGATGCGTCGTCCTTACTTCTTCTTGCCTTCCTTGCGGAAGATGAATTCGCCAGCGTACTTGACGCCCTTGCCCTTGTAGGGTTCGGGGCCGCGGTAATCGCGGATTTCAGCAGCGGCCTGACCAACTTTTTGCTTGTCGGTGCCCGTCACGACTACTTCGGTCGGCTTGGGAGTGACGATGGTCACGCCGGCCGGGATCTCGTAATCGATGTCGTGGCTGTAGCCGAGCGACAGCTTCAGGATCTTGCCCGCGACGGCGGCCTTGTAGCCGACGCCGTTGATTTCCAGGCGCTTCTCGAAGCCCTTGGAAACGCCCTCGGCCAGGTTCGCCAGCTGAGAACGGGACATGCCCCATTTCGCACGAGCGCTCTTGGAATCGTCGCGCGGATTTACCGCGACCGCACCATTCTCAAGCGCCACTGTGACTTCCTCGGGAACGACGAACGAAAGCTCGCCCTTCGCACCCTTCATCTTAACGTTCTGACCCTCGACGGTGGCCGTCACACCTGACGGAACCGGAACGGGCTTTTTGCCTACTCGAGACATTTTTTAAAACTCCGTGGTTCTGTGCTGATGCTCAATCTTCAAAGATAGCGGGTCCCGAAGACCCCGAAACCTTAGAAGACCTGGCAGAGCACTTCGCCGCCCACGTTTTTCTCGCGAGCCTCATGATCGGCCATCACGCCCTGGGGCGTCGACAGAATGGTGATACCGAGGCCGTCAGCCACGCGGGGCATGGCGTCGACGGATGCGTACACGCGGCGGCCGGGCTTGGAGACACGCTGGATCGAGCGGATCACCGGCTGGCCGTCGTAGTACTTCAACTCGATCGAGAACTCGGTGCGGCCGTTGCCGAACTCGGTCTGCGAGTAATCGCGAATGTATCCTTCGGTCTTGAGAACCTCGAGAACACGGGCGCGAAGCGTCGAGCCTGGGGTGGAGACAGTACCGCGACGGCGCATCTGCGCGTTGCGGATACGGGTGAGCATATCGCCCAATGGATCATTGATCATGGATGCTCTCCTCTACCAGCTCGACTTCACGAGACCTGGGATCAGGCCTTGCGAACCCAGTTCGCGCAGAGCGATGCGGGACATGCCGAGCTTGCGGTAATAAGCCCGCGGACGGCCGGTCACTTCGCAGCGATTGCGGATGCGCGTCGCGCTGGAATTGCGCGGCAGCTCAGCCAGCTTGAGGCGCGCGTCGAAACGCTCCTCCATGGACTTCGACTCGTCGTTGGCGACCGCCAGGAGGCGCTCGCGGCGGCCGGCGAATTTCTTCACCAGTTCGCGACGGTGCTTGTTCTTCTCGATAGCGCTTTTTTTAGCCATTTATATTTCTCCAGTGTCCGCGTCTGAGAACGGATGTTCTCACTGCCGGAACGGGAAGTTGAAGTGACGCAGGAGTGCGCGGGCTTCGTCGTCGGTCTTCGCAGACGTCGCGATGACCACGTCCATGCCCCAGACTTGCTCGGCCTTGTCGTAGTTGATTTCAGGGAACACCAGGTGCTCCTTGATGCCGAGCGCGTAGTTGCCACGGCCGTCGAACGATTTCGGGTTCAGGCCGCGGAAGTCGCGAACGCGCGGAAGAGCGATCGTCACCAGACGATCCATGAACTCGAACATGCGAGTCTTGCGGAGCGTCACCTTGGCGCCGATCGGCATGTTCTCGCGGACCTTGAACTGCGAGATCGCCTTGCGGGCCTTCGTGATGACCGGCTTCTGGCCGGCGATGAGCGCCAGATCCGCAGCGGCCACGGTGGCCTTCTTCGAATCCGCCGTCGACTCGCCAACGCCCATGTTGAGGACGATCTTGGTGATCGTCGGCACTTCCATGGGGTTCTTGTAGCCGAATTCTTCGATCAGCGCCGGGCGCACTACGTCCTCGTAGTGCTGCTTCATGCGCGGAGTGTAACCGTCCACCTGGGCCTTAGCCATCGATCAGGTCTCCCGAACGCTTGGCGAACCGGACCTTGCGGCCGTCGTCCAGAGTTTTGAATCCAACCCGGGTCGGCTTGCCGTCCTTCGGGTCCGCATAGGCCAGGTTCGACAGGTGAAGCGGCGCCTCTTTCGAGATGATGCCGGCCTCCTGGGCTCCCGTCTGGCGCTGGTGGCGCTTGACCAGGTTGACGCCACGGACGAGCGCACGCTCCTCCTTCGGCATCACCTGTACGACTTCGCCGGTCTTGCCCTTGTCGCGACCGGCCAGAATGACGACCTTATCGCCCTTCTTGATCTTCGCGGCCATTAGAGCACCTCCGGCGCAAGCGAGATGATTTTCATATGATTCTTGGCGCGCAGTTCACGGGGAACGGGGCCGAAGATACGTGTGCCGACCGGCTCTTTCTGATTGTTGATCAGAACGGCGGCATTCCGGTCGAACCGAATCACCGAACCGTCAGCGCGGCGGATGTCCTTGGCGGTGCGAACGACAACCGCCTTCATGACGTCGCCCTTCTTCACGCGACCGCGCGGGATGGCTTCTTTGACGGAGACGACGATGATATCGCCGACGGAAGCGTATTTACGCTTCGAACCACCGAGAACCTTGATGCACATCACGCGACGCGCGCCGGAATTGTCGGCGACGTCCAGATTCGTCTGCATCTGGATCATGGCTTGATCCTTTCCTATGTTTCAGACAGGTTTCCGGGCCAAGGCACGATTGCCTTCCCGGACTACGCCTGATGGGGATCTTAAGTCCCCTGCCCTTCATGTCGAGAAAGGCGGCCGTATACACGAGCCGCCCCCGTTAGACAAGTCCCAGGGGAAAACGCGAGCGCTTTCCCGAAAGCTTTACGCCTTCGCCTGGTCCAGGAGCACCCAGGTCTTGAGCTTGGAGAGCGGCTTCGATTCCTCGATGGAAACCTGGTCGCCCACTTTCGCAACGTTGTTTTCGTCATGAGCGTGGTAGTTCTTCGTCCGACGCACGGTCTTCTTCATGACCGGATGCGTGAAACGACGTTCCACCTTCACGACGACCGTCTTGTCCTGCTTGTCGCTGACAACGACGCCCTGCAAAACGCGCTTCGGCATGTTGTTCCCCTTTATGCCTTCGCCGCAGCGGTTTTCTGCCGCTGCTGCGTCTTGACGCGTGCGATGTCCCTGCGGACCTCGGTGACGCGCCCGGTGTTTTCGAGCTGGCCGGTGGCACGCTGGAACCGGAGGTTGAACTGCTCCTTCTTCAGGTTCAGCAATTCATCCGACAATTGGTCCGTCGACATCGCCTTGATGTCGGAGGATCTCTGTTTCGACTTCATGATGCCCTCCTACTCGGCAATGCGCTGGATGAAGCGCACCTTGATCGGGAGCTTGGCGGCACCGAGACGAAGCGCCTCGCGGGCAACATCCTCCGGCACGCCGTCGATCTCGAACATGATACGGCCCGGCTTGACACGGGCGGCCCAGAATTCGGGTGCGCCCTTGCCTTTACCCATGCGGACTTCCGTCGGCTTCGACGAAACCGGCACGTCCGGGAAAATACGGATCCACACACGACCGGCACGCTTCATAGCGCGCGTGATCGCCCGGCGAGCCGCTTCGATCTGACGAGCGTTGACACGCTCGGGTTCCATCGCCTTCAGCCCGAACTGGCCGAAATTGAGGTCCGTCCCACCCTTCGCGGTACCGGAAATCCGGCCCTTGAACTGCTTACGGAACTTGGTTTTCTTCGGTTGCAACATGGCAAACCTCTCCTGAACCCTCTAGAGCTTACGCTGCGTGATCGCGGCGTCCGCTCGAGCGGCTTCCTTCTTCGTTCATCCGCTTGTCCTGGGCCATGGGATCGTGCTCAAGGATTTCGCCCTTGAAGATCCACACCTTGATGCCGCAGGTGCCATAGGTCGTGAAGGCCGTCGCCGTGCCGTAATCGACATCCGCACGCAGCGTATGCAGCGGAACGCGACCTTCGCGATACCATTCCTGGCGGGCGATTTCGGCACCGCCGAGACGACCCGCGCAATTGATCCGGATGCCCTCGGCGCCAAGACGCATCGCCGATTGAACGGCGCGCTTCATGGCACGGCGGAAAGCAACACGGCGCTCGAGCTGCTGGGCGATCGAGTTGGCCACCAGCGTCGCGTCGACTTCCGGCTTGCGGACTTCGACGATGTTGATGGCCACATCGGCATTCGTCATCTTGTTGACGAGCTTGCGCAGCTTCTCGATATCCGCGCCCTTCTTGCCGATGACCACGCCCGGACGACCCGAGTGAATGGTGACGCGGCACTTCCGGTGCGGACGCTCGATCACGATCTTCGAAACGGCAGCCTGCTTCAGCTGCTTCATGAGCGCTTCGCGGATCGCCATGTCTTCGTGCATCAGCTTGGCGTATTCGCCCTTGCCGGCGAACCAGCGGCTGTCCCAGGTCCGGTTGATGCCGAGCCGAAGACCGATCGGGTTAACTTTCTGACCCATCTGGTGCTCCTTCAAGCCTGCTGTTGTTCGGCGACTTCACGAACCACGATCGTCAGGTTCGAGAAGGGCTTCAAGATACGGGCGCCACGGCCGCGAGCGCGGGCATGGAAGCGCTTCATGACGAGGGCCTTGCCGACGAAAGCCTGGCTGACGACGAGATCGTCCACATCGAGATTGTGGTTGTTCTCAGCGTTGGCGATCGCGCTCTGGAGGCACTTCCTGACGTCGAGAGCGATCCGCTTGCGCGAAAACTCGAGGTCGGCAAGCGCCGCGCTGACCTTCTTGCCGCGAATGAGCTGGGCAACAAGGTTGAGCTTCTGAGGGCTGACGCGCAGCATGCGAGCGACGGCTTTCGCCTCCGAGTCGCTGAGCGCGCGGGGAGTAGCGGTCTTACCCATTACTTCCTCCTCGCTTTTTTGTCGGCTGCGTGACCGTGGAAAGTCCGGGTCGGCGAGAACTCGCCGAACTTGTGACCGACCATCTCCTCGCTCACGTAGACGGGGATATGCTTCTGACCGTTGTAGACCCCGAATGTGAGGCCGACGAACTGCGGCAGGATCGTGGAGCGACGGCTCCAGATCTTGATGACCTCGCTGCGGCCCGCACCACGGGCAGCCTCGGCCTTCTTGAGGAGGTAGCCGTCAACAAACGGGCCCTTCCAAAGCGAACGTGCCATGACGTGCCTCTGTCCTTATTTCTTCCGCGCGTGGCGGCTCGACACGATGAACTTGTCGGTCCGCTTGTTCGAACGGGTTTTCTTGCCCTTGGTCGGAATGCCCCACGGCGTCACCGGATGGCGACCGCCCGAGGTGCGACCCTCACCACCACCGTGCGGGTGATCGATCGGGTTCATGGTCACGCCGCGGTTATGCGGACGCCTGCCGAGCCAGCGATTGCGGCCTGCCTTGCCCAACGACGTATTCATGTGGTCGGGGTTGGACACCGCGCCGACGGTGGCGAAGCAATTGCCATGGACCAGCCGCTGCTCGCCCGAATTCAGGCGAACCGTGACGTAGCCCTGGTCACGACCAACGATCTGAGCGTAGGTGCCGGCAGAGCGGGCGATTGCGCCGCCACGGCCGATCTTCAGCTCGACGTTGTGGATGATCGTTCCCACCGGCATGTTGCCGATCGGCATCGCGTTGCCCGGCTTGATGTCGACCTGGTCGCCGGCCGACACCTGATCGCCGACAGCAAGACGCTGCGGAGCCAGGATGTAGGCAAGCTCGCCGTCGGCGTAGCGGATCAGCGCGATGAAGGCAGTGCGGTTGGGATCGTATTCGATCCGGTCCACGACCGCCACATCGCCCATGCGTCCACGACGCTTGAAATCGACATTGCGCAGGGTCCGCTTGTGACCGCCGCCGCGAAAGCGGACGGTGACACGACCCAGATTGTTACGGCCGCCGGAGGAGCTCTTGCCCTCCGTCAGCGCTTTGACCGGCTTGCCCTTGTAGAGCTCGCTGCGGTCGACGATCACCAGCTGGCGCAGGCCGGGGGTGATCGGTTTGAAAGTCTTCAAAGCCATGAGATCACTTCCTCAACCGCTCAGAGGCCCGTCGTGACGTCGATGGTTTGGCCCTCTTCGAGGGTCACAACCGCCTTCTTCACATCCGACCGCTGACCGCGCATACCGCGGAAAATCTTCACTTTGCCCTTGGTGACGAGCGTGTTCACGCTCTTCACCTTGACGTCGAACAGTTTCTCGACCGCTTCTTTGATCTGCGGCTTCGTGGCCGTCGGGCTCACCTTGAAGACGACCTTGTTCTGATCGGACAGGGTCGTGGCCTTCTCGGTGATGACCGGGCTCACGATCACATCGTAGTGGCGCGGGTCCAGGCTCATTTGAAGCGCGCCTCCAGCGCATCGACAGCCGCCTTCGTGAGAACGAGTTTCTCGCGGCGCAGGATGTCATAGACGTTGATGCCCTGCACCGGCAGGACGTCGATATTCGGGATGTTGCGAGCAGCCCGCTGGAAGTTCGCCTCGATCTCGACACCGCCGATGATCAATGCGCTTCCCAGGCCCATCTTGCCGAAGCGTTCGATGAGACCCTTCGTCTTGGCGTCCGCAAGCTTCACGTCATCGATGATGATGAGCGAAGAATCCTTGACCTTCGACGACAGGGCGTGCCGCAGAGCCAGCGCACGGACCTTCTTGGGCAGATCGTGCGCATGGGAGCGAACGACCGGACCGAAGGCGCGACCGCCACCCCGGAACTGGGGAGCGCTTGCGGCGCCGTGGCGGGCGTTACCGGTGCCCTTCTGCTTGTACAACTTCTTGGTCGTGCGGTTGATGTCCGAACGGCCCTTGGTGGCGTGCGTTCCGGCCTGGCGCTTCGCGAGCTGCCAGCGGACGCAACGGGCAAGCAGATCGGCGCGCGGATCGAGACCGAAGATGGTCTCGTTCAGGTCGACCGAGCCTGCGCTCTTGCCTTCGAGCGTGGTGATATCGAGCTTCATCACGCGTTCTCCTCTTGAGCCTGCGAGGCGGCTTCAGCCGGCGCAGCGCCGTTCGAACCGGTCCGGAACTTGCCGGGCATCGGCACGTCGGTCGGCAGCTTCCGCTTCACCGCGTCACGGATGTAGATCCATCCGCCGGCGACGCCGGGAACGGCGCCCTCGACCAGGATCAGACCGCGCTCGACATCGGTCGACACCACGCGCAGGTTCTGCGTCGTGACGCGCTCGGCGCCGAGATGACCGGGCATCTTCTTGTTCTTGAAGGTCTTGCCCGGATCCTGGCGGCCACCGGTCGAACCGATCGAACGGTGCGACACGGACACGCCGTGAGTGGCGCGAAGACCGCCGAAGTTCCAGCGCTTCATACCGCCCGCGAAGCCTTTACCCATCGTGGTGCCCGTGACGTCCACGAACTGACCCGCGATGAAGTGATCGGCGGTGATTTCGGCGCCCACGGGGATGACTGCATCCTCGGAGACGCGGAATTCCGCGATCTTGCGCTTCGGCTCGACGTTGGCGACGGCGAACCGTCCACGCTCTGCCTTCGAAACGTTCTTGACCTTGGCCTTGCCGACGCCGACCTGCAGCGCCGTGTAGCCATTCTTGTCCATCGTCCGATGGGCGACCACTTGACATTGGTCGACCTTCAAGACCGTAACCGGGACGTGTTCACCCGCATCCGTAAAGATGCGTGTCATCCCCAACTTTTGTGCAATGACGCCTGAGCGCATGTGCGTATCCTCTCGGCGTGTCCTACCGAAAGCTCCAAGCCAAAGGCTTAGAGCTTGATCTCCACGTCCACGCCCGCGGCGAGGTCGAGCTTCATCAGCGCGTCCACCGTCTGCGGTGTGGGGTCCACGATATCGAGAACACGCTTGTGAGTGCGCATCTCGAATTGCTCACGCGACTTCTTGTCGATGTGAGGCGAGCGAAGAACCGTAAAGCGCTCGATGCGCGTCGGCAGCGGAATAGGTCCGCGTACCTGTGCGCCGGTCCGCTTGGCGGTCGACACGATTTCGCGTGTCGATGCGTCGAGGATCCGGTGGTCGAACGCCTTAAGGCGAATGCGAATGTTTTGGTTCATGGCTTGACCTGTTCCAGAAGGAGGAGACCGACGAAAGATCGGTCACCTTCTTCGATCCTCTGAATTAATCCATGACCTGCGCGACGACGCCTGCACCGACGGTGCGGCCGCCTTCGCGGATGGCGAAGCGCAGTTTTTCTTCCATGGCGATCGGCACGATCAGCTGAACGTCCATCGAAATGTTGTCGCCCGGCATCACCATCTCGGTGCCTTCAGGCAACGTCACCACGCCCGTCACGTCCGTCGTCCGGAAGTAGAATTGCGGACGGTAGTTGGTAAAGAACGGCGTATGACGGCCACCCTCTTCCTTCGTCAGGATGTAGGCCTCGGCCTTGAACTTCGTGTGCGGCTTGATCGAACCCGGCTTGCACAGAACCTGACCGCGCTCGACGTCCTCGCGCTTCGTTCCGCGAAGCAGAACGCCCACGTTGTCGCCGGCCTGGCCCTGGTCCAGAAGCTTGCGGAACATCTCGACGCCGGTCACCGTCGTCTTGACCGTGTCCTTCAGACCGACGATCTCGACTTCCTCGCCGACCTTCACGATGCCGCGCTCGACACGACCCGTCACCACCGTGCCGCGACCCGAAATCGAGAACACGTCCTCGATCGGCATCAGGAACGGAAGATCGATCGGACGCTCAGGCTGCGGAATATACGCATCAACCTCGGCCATCAGCTTCAAAACCGCATCGCGGCCAATCTCCGGCGAACGGTCTTCCAGCGCGCAAAGCGCAGAGCCCTGCACGATCGGAATGTCGTCGCCCGGGAACTCGTACTTCGACAGAAGCTCGCGAACCTCGAGCTCAACCAGCTCGAGAAGCTCCGCGTCGTCCACCATGTCGACCTTGTTCATGAACACCACAAGCGCCGGAACGCCGACCTGGCGCGCCAACAGGATGTGCTCGCGGGTCTGAGGCATCGGGCCGTCGGCCGCCGACACCACCAGAATCGCGCCGTCCATCTGCGCCGCACCCGTGATCATGTTCTTCACATAATCCGCGTGACCGGGGCAATCCACGTGCGCATAGTGACGGTTCGACGTCTCGTATTCCACATGCGAGGTCGAAATCGTGATCCCGCGCGCCTTCTCTTCCGGCGCCTTGTCAATCTGGTCGTACGCCGTAAACGTCGCGCCACCAGACTCCGCCAGAACCTTCGTAATCGCTGCCGTCAAAGACGTCTTGCCATGGTCGACGTGGCCAATCGTCCCGATATTGCAGTGCGGCTTATTCCGCTGAAACTTTTCCTTGCCCATCGTGGCACCCGTTCCTTTATTCCAAAAACATTCGCTGTGAGTGGGCTCAGGCGTACTTCGCCTGAACCTCGGCAGCCACGTTCGACGGCACTTGTTCGTAGTGGTCGAACTGCATCGTGTAGTTAGCCCGGCCCTGGCTCATGCCACGCAGGGTGTTCACGTAACCGAACATGTTGGCCAGCGGCACCATCGCGTTGATGACGACCGCGTTGCCGCGCATGTCCTGGCCCTGGATCTGGCCACGCCGTGAATTCAAGTCACCGATCACGGAGCCGGTGTAATCCTCAGGCGTCACGACCTCGACCTTCATGACCGGCTCGAGAAGAACGGAGCCGCCCTTCTGGAGACCTTCGCGAAGTGCCGCACGAGAAGCGATTTCGAAGGCCAGAGCCGACGAGTTCGACTTCGTGGAACGCGCCGTCGATCAACTCGACCTTGACGTCCACCACCGGGAAGCCGGCGATCACGCCAGCACCGATGACCGATTGAAGACCCTTTTCGACGCCGGGGATGTATTCCCGCGGAACCGAACCGCCGACGACCTTGGAGTCGAAGGCAAAGCCCGCACCCTGCTCGTTCGGCTGGATAACCAGCTTGACCCGGGCGAACTGACCGGTACCGCCGGTCTGCTTCTTGTGGGTGTAGTCGATCTCGACTTTCTTCGTGATCGTCTCGCGATAAGCCACCTGCGGAGCGCCGATATTCGCATCGACCTTGTAGGTCCGACGCAGAATGTCGACCTTGATGTCGAGGTGAAGCTCGCCCATTCCCTTGAGAATGGTCTGGCCGGATTCCTGATCGGTCGACACGCGGAAGGACGGATCCTCAGCCGCGAGCTTCGCCAAAGCCAGACCAAGCTTCTCCTGGTCGGCCTTCGACTTCGGCTCGATGGCGATCTCGATGACGGGTTCGGGGAACTCCATCTTCTCGAGGATCACAGCCTTCAACGGATCGCAAAGCGTGTCACCGGTGCGGACTTCCTTGAGACCCGCGAGAGCGACGATGTCGCCCGCATAGGCTTCCTTGATGTCTTCGCGGTTGTTCGCATGCATGAGAAGCATGCGGCCGACGCGCTCTTTCTTGTCGCGGGTGGAGTTGAGGAGCGAAGCGCCCGTCTCGACCTTGCCCGAATAGACGCGGCAGAACGTGATCGTGCCGACGAAAGGATCGTCCATGATCTTGAACGCCAGCATCGAGAAGGGATCCTCGTCGGTCGGACGACGCAGGATCGGCTCTTCGGTCTTGAAGTCGAGACCTTCGATGCCTTCGCGATCTGCCGGCGACGGCAGGTAATCCACGACTGCGTCGAGAAGGGGCTGAACGCCCTTGTTCTTGAACGCCGATCCGCACAGCACCGGATGGAAAGCGCGACGCTGCACGGCGGTGCGGACCAGGCGACGCAAGGTCGCATCATCCGGCTCCTGGCCGTCCAGGTAGGCCACCATGGCGTCGTCGTCCATCTCGACAGCCGCTTCGATAAGCTTGCTGCGATATTCGAGCGCCTGATCCTTCAATTCGGCCGGGATCTCGATCTCGTCGAAGCTCGCCCCGAGGGACTCGCCGGACCAGACGATCGCCTTCATCTTGATCAGGTCGATGACGCCCTTGAAATCGCTTTCGGCGCCGATCGGCAGCTGAAGGCAAACAGGCTTGCCGGCGACGCGGTCGATGATGTCGGCGACGCACTTGAAGAAGTCCGCGCCGGTCTTGTCCATCTTGTTGACGAACACGACGCGGGGAACGTCATACTTGTCGGCCTGGCGCCAGACGGTCTCGGTCTGCGGCTCGACGCCCTGGTTGCCGTCGAGAACGCAGACAGCGCCGTCGAGAACGCGCAAGCTGCGCTCGACCTCGATGGTGAAGTCCACGTGGCCGGGGGTGTCGATGATGTTCAGACGGTGATCGCGCCAGATGCAAGTGGTCGCAGCGGACGTGATCGTGATGCCACGCTCCTGCTCCTGCTCCATCCAATCCATGGTGGCAGCGCCCTCGTGGACTTCACCGATTTTGTGCGACTTGCCGGTGTAATAAAGAATACGCTCGGTCGTCGTCGTTTTCCCGGCATCAATGTGGGCCATGATGCCGAAGTTACGGTAGTCCTGAATTGCATGCGTGCGGGGCATCGCTTAGTTCCTCAAGTCCAGCCGTTACCAGCGATAATGCGAGAATGCGCGGTTGGCTTCCGCCATCCGGTGCGTGTCTTCGCGCTTCTTCACCGCGTTGCCGCGATTGTTGGAAGCGTCCAGCAGTTCGGCCGACAGACGATCGACCATGGTCTTGTCGTTGCGACCGCGAGCCGCCTGGATGATCCAGCGGATCGCCAGGGCCTGACGGCGTTCCATGCGAACTTCGACCGGGACCTGGTAGGTCGCACCGCCGACGCGGCGGGAGCGAACCTCGATCGCCGGAGCGACATTGTCGAGGGCCTGCTTGAACACTTCGAGCGGGCTCGTCTTGGCGCGCCCCTCGATGATGTCGAACGCACCGTAAACGATGCCTTCGGCAGCGGACTTCTTGCCGTCGTACATGATCGAATTCATGAACTTGGTGACGACGATATCGCCGAACTTGGCGTCCGGAATAATCTCGCGCTTTTCAGCGCTATGGCGGCGGGACATGAGCTGGCTCCGACCTCAAAATAAAGTGTGACGGCTTACTTCGGCCGCTTCGCGCCGTACTTCGAACGACGCTGCTTACGATTTTTCACACCCTGCGTGTCGAGGACGCCGCGAATGATGTGATAACGGACACCCGGAAGGTCCTTCACGCGGCCGCCGCGGATCATCACCACGGAGTGCTCTTGAAGGTTGTGGCCCTCGCCCGGGATATAACCAATGACTTCGAAGCCATTGGTCAAACGAACCTTGGCGACCTTACGAAGCGCCGAGTTGGGCTTCTTGGGGGTCGTCGTGTAGACGCGCGTGCACACGCCCCGCTTCTGCGGGCAGGCCTCCAGCGCGGGAACCTTGTTCCGGCTCTTCTGCGCAGTCCGCGGCTTGCGGATCAGCTGACTGATCGTTGGCATCCTCTGCCCTCTTTCACTCGCCACCCAGGGTGGCCTTGCGTGTCTTCAACGATGGAACGCCACAGCTGGCGTCCCGGCAGGCAAAAGCCTGCGCAAAACGAAGCCGCGCCATTGGCGATAAGCCCTTAGCGCGGTGCTTGCAGAGGATTACGGCTGAACCGCAATCATGCCCTATATCTGACGTCTGTCAGTCAAGGTTGAGCTCGGCGGCGTTTAGGTCGCCTGCGTCGAAACTGGTCGTTTCGACTCGCAAATACCTACGGCCCGTCGGAAAGTCCGGTCTCTCTAGCTCCCGAGTCGGTGAAAGTCAACCCGTTTCGGCGGCTGCCCTCGCGGAACTTGCGAAAGCCGCCCGGATCAGGCGCCACCTGCAAAACACAGGGTTCCTTCAGCAATCTCCGCGGCGTCTAGATCAGGAAAAGATCCGCATGGGTGAGCACAGCGTTCGGTTTGAGCTTGACGATAGCAATTTCAGCGGCTTGGCCGGATCCGTCCTTATCATAGGCGAGAATGCCGGTCTTCTTGTGATAGACGAAGCGATCACCTTTATCCTTGGCCTTATCGAAGGCGAAGACGGATTTTGCGACCTTGCCGGGCCTGACAACGGAGCCCCTGCCCGCCTTGTAGAAGGCGTCGTCGAACCAGATGGAATTGTCCTTGGCGCTGAAATCCGTGATCGTGTCCGGCTTGCCCTTCTTTACGGGCGCGATGTCGAACACGAAGGTGTCGCGGCCTTGGCCACCGGTCAGAATGTCGATTCCCGCCCGGCCGTTGAGGCGATCATCTCCATCCCCGCCGCCAAGGCGATCCGCACCAGCGCCCCCCACGAACTGATCCGCCTCCGCCGATCCTGCCGTCGTCTCGGGGCTGACGTCCTTTACCGCCATGGTGAAGGTCCGATCCAGTGTGAGGCCGGCCGAATCGATGACGCGAACCTTGATCGTGTGCGAGGCCGCCTGCTCGTAATCCAGCCGAAAGCCATTCTTCACGACGATCTTGTCGTCGTGGATGGCGAAACGGCCATCCGCATCGTCCAGCAACGCATAGGTGTAGCCGCCGGAGAGATCCGGGTCGATTGTCTTAAGGTCGCCAACGACGGTGCCTTGCGCCGCAATCTCGGCAATAGGACCGCCGAAGAACTTGAGGCCAAGCTTGCGAGCATGCGCCACCCAACAAAAAAGGCCGCCCGAAGGCGGCCTTTTCTCGTTTTACAGATGAGTCCGGTTCTACTCCGCCGCGGAGGGCAATTCACCCATCCGTGCGTTCGATTCGGCCCGCTTCTGCTGAAGGATCAGCTGGTCGCGGTGGGCCGCTACGGCCTTGACCTGGGCGTTCATCGCGCCGGTGCCGGCCGGGATCAGGCTGCCGACGATGACGTTCTCCTTGAGGCCTTCCAGCGTATCGACCTTGCCGTTGACCGCCGCCTCGGTGAGGACGCGGGTGGTCTCCTGGAAGGACGCCGCCGAGATGAAGGAGCGGGTCTGGAGCGACGCCTTGGTGATGCCGAGCAGAACCGGCACGCCGACGGCGGGCTTCTTCTTCTCGGAAACCATGCGCTCGTTGATCTCTTCCATCTCGAGCCGGTCGACCTGCTCGCCGGTCATCAATTCGGTGTCGCCGCCATCGGTGATTTCCACCTTCTGCAGCATCTGCCGGACGATAACCTCGATGTGCTTGTCGTTGATCAACACGCCCTGCAACCGGTAGACCTCCTGGATCTCGTTCACCAGGTAGGCGGCCAGTTCCTCGACGCCCTTGATCGCAAGGATGTCGTGCGGAGCCGGATTGCCGTCCACGATGAAGTCGCCCAATTCCACCACGTCGTTGTCCTGCAAGTGGATGTGCTTGCCCTTCGGGATCAGGTACTCGACCGGCTCGGAACCATCGTGCGGGGTCAGCGTCAGGCGACGCTTGTTCTTGTAGTCGCGGCCGAACTGAATCGTGCCGGACTTCTCCGCGATGATGGCCGCATCCTTCGGACGCCGCGCCTCGAACAGCTCCGCCACGCGCGGGAGACCGCCCGTGATGTCGCGGGTCTTGGCGCTCTCGGTGGAGACACGGGCGATCACGTCGCCGGCCTTCACCTTCGAGCCCGGATCGGCTGCGAGAATCGCATCGACCGCCAGCAGATAGCGGGCGTCGCCGCCGCGAGCGACCTTGGCGATCTTGCCGTTCTTGCCCTCGATGATCACCGCCGGACGCAGATCCGCCGTACGGGCGGACGAACGCCAGTCGATGACCACGCGCTTGGCGATGCCGGTGGACTCGTCCATCGTCTCGATCATCGACGCGCCGTCGACCAGATCCTCGTAGCCCACCACACCGTCGACTTCGGTGAGGATAGGACGGGTGTAAGGATCCCATTCGGCGATGCGCTGGCCGCGCTTGATGGTGTCGCCCTCATCGACCTTGAGGCGCGAGCCGTATTGCAGCCGGTGAACCGACCGCTCGGACCCGTCCGGACCGGTGATGACAACCGCCACGTTGCGCCCCATGACGATCAGATCGCCATCGGAGTTCTTCGCGATGTTCTTGTTGCGGAAGCTGATCGTGCCTTCGAAATTCGATTCGAAGAACGACGAATCCGCGATCTGCGCCGCACCACCGATGTGGAAGGTGCGCATGGTGAGCTGCGTGCCCGGCTCGCCGATCGACTGCGCGGCGATGACGCCGACAGCCTCGCCGTGATTGACGGGCGTACCGCGAGCAAGATCGCGGCCGTAGCAGGTGGCGCAGACGCCGTTCTTGGACTCGCAGACGAGAACCGAACGGATCTTCACTTCCTGGATGCCCGCAGCCGTGATGGCCTCGAGGTGTTGCTCCTCGATCATCGTGCCCTTCGGTACGATCACCTCGCCCTCGATATTCACGAGGTCCTCGGCGGTCGAGCGGCCGAGGATGCGCGAACCGAGCGATGCGACCACCTGGCCGGCATCGACGATGGCGCGCATGCGGATGCCGCGTTCGGTGCCGCAATCGTCCTCACGGATGACCGCGTCCTGAGCGACGTCCACGAGACGGCGGGTCAGATAGCCCGAATTCGCCGTCTTGAGCGCCGTATCGGCCAGACCCTTACGGGCGCCGTGGGTCGAGTTGAAGTACTCGAGAACGTCGAGGCCTTCCTTGAAGTTCGAGATGATCGGCGTCTCGATGATCTCGCCCGAAGGCTTGGCCATGAGGCCGCGCATGGCGGCAAGCTGCTTCATCTGCGCCGGCGAACCACGCGCCCCGGAATGGGACATCATGTAGATCGAGTTGACCGGCTTATCGCGGCCGTTCTCGTCCTTATGGACCGCCGAAATGCGGTTCATCATCTCGCCCGCAAGACGATCCGAGCACTTGGCCCAGGCGTCCACGACCTTGTTGTACTTCTCGCCCTGAGTGATCAGGCCGTCCTGATATTGCTGCTCGTAATCCTTGGCGAGCGCGCGGGTCTCGTCGACGATCTCCCACTTGTTCTCGGGGATCACCATGTCGTCCTTGCCGAACGAAATGCCGGCCTTGAACGCGTTGTAGAACCCGAGCTTCATGATGCGATCGCAGAAGATGACCGACTCCTTCTGACCGCAATGCCGATAGACGGCATCGATCATGTTGGAGATTTCCTTCTTGGTCATGAGCTTGTTCACGACGTCGTAGGGAAGAGCCGGGTGCGACGGAACGAGCTTCGACAGCATGACGCGGCCGGCCGTCGTCTCGACGATCTTCGACACGGGCTTGCCGTCTTCGCCGAGACCTTCCCAGCGATAGCGGATCTTCGTGTGGAGCGTGATGACCTTCTCGTGCAGCGCGTGCTCGATCTCGCCCATATCGGCGAACGCCTTGCCCTGACCCGGCTCGCCGTCTGAGACGATCGAGAGGTAATAGAGGCCAAGGACGATATCCTGCGACGGCACGATGATCGGCTGACCGTTCGCCGGGTGCAGGATGTTGTTCGTCGACATCATGAGAACGCGGGCTTCAAGCTGCGCCTCGAGCGAAAGCGGCACGTGGACCGCCATCTGGTCGCCGTCGAAATCCGCGTTGAAGGCGGCGCAGACGAGCGGGTGCAGCTGGATCGCCTTGCCCTCGATGAGGGTGGGCTCGAACGCCTGGATGCCGAGGCGGTGAAGCGTCGGCGCGCGGTTGAGGAGCACCGGATGCTCGCGGATGACCTCGTCCAGAATATCCCAGACTTCCGGCTTCTCCTTCTCGACGAGCTTCTTCGCCTGCTTGACGGTGGCGGACAGGCCGCGCGCGTCGAGCTTGGCGTAGATGAACGGCTTGAACAATTCGAGCGCCATCTTCTTCGGCAGGCCGCATTGGTGGAGCTTGAGCTCCGGACCCGACGACGATGACCGAACGACCCGAATAATCGACGCGCTTGCCGAGCAGGTTCTGACGGAACCGGCCCTGCTTGCCCTTGAGCATGTCGGCAAGCGACTTCAGCGGACGCTTGTTGGCGCCCGTGATCACGCGGCCGCGGCGGCCGTTGTCGAACAGCGCATCGACAGCTTCCTGCAGCATGCGCTTTTCGTTGCGGATGATGATGTCCGGCGCGCGCAGTTCGATCAGCCGCTTCAAACGGTTGTTGCGGTTGATGACGCGGCGATAGAGATCGTTCAGATCCGACGTGGCGAAACGGCCGCCGTCGAGGGGAACGAGCGGGCGCAGATCCGGCGGGATCACCGGGACCACGGTCAGGATCATCCATTCGGGCTTGTTGCCCGACATCAGAAACGCTTCGATGATCTTCAGGCGCTTGAGAAGCTTCTTGGGCTTCAGCTCCGACGTCGTCGTGGCGATTTCCTCGCGGGTGTCAGCCGCGACCTTCTCGAGGTCGAGCTCCTGCAGAATGCGACGGATCGCTTCCGCGCCGATCATGGCGGTGAAGGAATCCTCGCCGTACTCGTCCTGCGCGCGGATGTATTCCTCTTCCGAGAGAAGCTGACGGTCCTTCAGCGGCGAAAGACCGGCATCCACCACGATGTAGGATTCGAAATAGAGGATGCGCTCGAGATCTTTCAGCGTCATGTCGAGCAGAAGACCGATGCGGCTCGGCAACGACTTGAGGAACCAGATATGCGCGACCGGGGCTGCCAATTCGATATGGCCCATGCGATCGCGCCGAACGCGCGCAAGCGTCACCTCGACGCCGCACTTCTCGCAGATCACGCCCTTGTATTTCATCCGCTTGTACTTGCCGCACAAGCATTCGTAGTCCTTGATGGGTCCAAAAATACGCGCACAGAACAAGCCGTCGCGCTCGGGCTTGAACGTACGGTAATTGATGGTCTCGGGCTTTTTGATTTCGCCGTAAGACCAGGACAGAATCTTCTCAGGGCTCGCGATCGAGATCTTGATCTGATCGAAGCTCTGCGGCGCCGCCGTTTGGTTGAAAAGATTCATGACCTCTTGATTCATCGCCAGCTCCTAAAACCTCGAAGGTGTCATGACCGGACAGAAAATCCGGCCATCTCTTGGTCTGAGAGGGTGTTAGCCTCTCGGGGGGTCGAGACCCCCGGGCCGTGCCCGGGGATGACGATGTTGATTACTCGGCCGCCTCGGACGGAGGCAATTGCTCCGCCTCGTTGGCAGCCTTCTTGGAATTCGTCAGCTCGACGTTGAGGCCGAGCGAGCGCATTTCCTTCACGAGAACGTTGAAGCTCTCCGGAATGCCCGACTCGAAGGTGTCGTCGCCGCGCACGATGGCCTCGTAGACCTTGGTGCGGCCGGCAACGTCATCCGACTTGACGGTGAGCATTTCCTGCAGCGTGTAGGCGGCGCCGTACGCTTCGAGCGCCCACACCTCCATCTCGCCGAAGCGCTGTCCGCCGAACTGCGCCTTTCCGCCCAGCGGCTGCTGGGTGACGAGGCTGTACGGGCCGATGGAGCGCGCGTGGATCTTGTCGTCCACAAGGTGGTGAAGCTTCAGCATGTAGATGTAGCCCACCGTGACCTTGCGGTCGAAAGCGTCACCCGTGCGGCCGTCATAGAGCGTCACCTGACCGGACGGATCGAGACCCGCCTTTTTCAGCATGAACTCGATGTCGAATTCCTTCGCGCCGTCGAAGACGGGAGTTGCGAAAGGAACGCCGCGGCGCAGGTTGTGGCCGAGTTCGGCAAGCTCGCTGTCCGACGCCTCGTCGATTTCCGGCATGTTGCCGTAGATCGACACGAGCTGATCGCGCAGGCCTTTCGACTGGCCCGATTTCAGATAGGCATCGACCGCGGTCGCGACCTGCTTGCCGAGACCGGCGGCAGCCCACCCGAGATGCGTCTCGAGGATCTGACCGACGTTCATGCGGCTCGGCACGCCGAGCGGGTTCAGCACGATGTCCGCATGCGTTCCGTCTTCGAGGAACGGCATGTCTTCGATCGCGACGATCCGCGACACCACGCCCTTGTTACCGTGACGACCGGCCATCTTGTCGCCGGGCTGGATCTTGCGCTTCACGGCCACGAAGACCTTGACCATCTTCATGACGCCGGGAGGAAGCTCGTCGCCGCGCTGCAGCTTCTCGACCTTGTCGAGGAACCGCTGCTCGAGACGTTTCTTCGAACTCGTCGTACTGCTTCTGGATGGCCTCGATCTCGGTCATCATCGCGTCGTTGTCGACGGCGAATTGCCACCATTGCGAGCGCGGATACTCGGCGAGGAGTTCGCGCGACACCTTGGTGTCCTTCTTGAAGCCCTTAGGTCCGGCAACCGCCGTCTGTCCGTTCAGGATCTCGGCCAGACGCGCATAGGTGTTGCGGTCCAGGATCGCCTGCTCGTCGTCGCGGTCTTTTGCCAGACGCTCGATCTCTTCGCGCTCGATCGCCTGAGCGCGCTCGTCCTTGTCGACGCCGTGACGGTTGAACACGCGCACTTCCACGATCGTGCCGGTCACGCCGGGCGGAACGCGCAAGGACGTATCGCGAACGTCGGAGGCCTTCTCGCCGAAGATGGCGCGCAGAAGCTTCTCTTCCGGCGTCATCGGGCTTTCGCCCTTCGGCGTGATCTTGCCGACGAGAATGTCGCCCGCATGAACCTCGGCGCCGATATATACGATGCCGGCTTCGTCCAGGTTCTTCAGCGCTTCCTCCGAAACGTTCGGAATATCGCGCGTGATTTCCTCCGGACCGAGCTTGGTGTCGCGGGCCATCACTTCGAATTCTTCGATGTGGATCGACGTGAACACGTCGTCCTTCACGATCCGCTCGGAGAGCAGGATCGAGTCCTCGAAGTTGTAGCCGTTCCACGGCATGAACGCGACGAGCACGTTGCGGCCGAGCGCGAGCTCGCCCAATTCCGTCGACGGACCGTCGGCGATGATGTCGCCCTTGCGGACCACGTCGCCGGCGCGGATCAGCGGCTTCTGCGTGATGCAGGTCGACTGGTTCGAGCGCTGGAACTTCTGCAGACGGTAGATGTCGACGCCGGCCTTGGTCGGATCGGTCTCTTCCGTCGCGCGGATAACGATACGGGTCGCATCGACCTGATCGACCACACCGGCGCGGCGCGCCGCGATCGCAGCACCCGAGTCACGGGCGACGACCGCTTCCATGCCGGTGCCGACGAACGGCGCATCGGCCTGAACGAGCGGCACGGCCTGGCGCTGCATGTTCGAGCCCATGAGCGCGCGGTTCGCATCGTCGTTCTCGAGGAACGGGATGAGAGCTGCGGCCACCGACACGAGCTGCTTCGGCGACACGTCCATGAGGTCGACGCGATCGGGCGACACCACGATGTTGTCACCGGCGCGGCGGCAGACGACCAGGTCGTCGGTCAGCACGCCGTTGGCATCCATCACTGAATTCGCCTGCGCGACGTTGTACTTCGCCTCTTCCATCGCCGACAGGTAAATGACGTCGAGCGTCACCTTCGAGTCTTTCACGCGGCGGAACGGCGTTTCGATGAAGCCGTACTTGTTCACGCGGGCAAACGTCGCCAGCGAGTTGATGAGGCCGATATTCGGACCTTCGGGCGTCTCGATCGGGCAGATCCGGCCGTAATGGGTCGGGTGCACGTCGCGCACTTCGAAGCCTGCGCGCTCGCGGGTCAGACCGCCCGGGCCAAGCGCCGAAAGACGACGCTTGTGCGTGACTTCGGAGAGCGGGTTGGTCTGGTCCATGAACTGCGACAGCTGCGAGGAGCCGAAGAACTCGCGCACGGCAGCGGCCGCGGGCTTGGCGTTGATCAGATCCTGCGGCATGACGGTGTCGATATCGACCGACGACATACGCTCCTTGATGGCGCGCTCCATGCGGAGCAGGCCGAGGCGGTATTGATTTTCCATCAATTCGCCGACCGAGCGCACACGGCGGTTGCCGAGGTGGTCGATGTCGTCGATTTCGCCCTTGCCGTCGCGCAGATCGACGAGCGCCTTCGCCACCGCAAGAATGTCCTCGCGGCGCAGCGTGCGCACAGTGTCTTCCGCGTCGAGATCGAGGCGCATGTTCATCTTCACGCGGCCGACGGCCGAGAGATCGTAGCGCTCGGAATCGAAGAACAGCGAGTTGAACATGTTCTCGGCGGTCTCGAGAATCGGCGGCTCGCCCGGACGCATGACCCGGTAGATGTCGAACAATGCGGTCTCGCGGCTCGAAGCCTTGTCGATCGCCAGCGTATTGCGGACATAGGGGCCAACGGTCACGTGGTCGATGTCGAGCACCGGAATTTCGGTGAGACCCGCCTCTGCAAGACCCCCCAGCAACTTCTCGGTGATCTCCTCGCCGGCTTCGGCATAGATCTCGCCGGTGCTCGCATTGACGAGATCCTGGCCGATATACTGGCCGTAAAGATCCTCATCGGTCGCGCGCAGATTCTTGAGGCCCTTCTCGGCGAGCTGGCGCGCGGTGCGCACGGTCAGCTTCTTGCCCGCTTCGAGGACGACTTCGCCGGTCTTCGCGTCGATCAGATCGACGGTTGCCTTGAAGCCCTTCATGCGCTCCGCATCGAACGGCACGGTCCATCCGGTCTTCACGCGCTTGTAGACGACCTTCTTGTAGAAGGTGTTGAGGATTTCCTCGCCATCGAGGCCGAGTGCGTAAAGCAGCGTCGTTACCGGAAGCTTCCGCTTCCGATCGATGCGCGCATACACGATGTCCTTGGCGTCGAATTCGATGTCGAGCCACGAGCCGCGATACGGGATGATGCGGGCGGCGAACAAAAGCTTGCCCGACGAATGGGTCTTGCCCTTGTCGTGATCGAAGAACACGCCCGGCGAACGGTGCATCTGCGAGACGATGACGCGCTCGGTGCCGTTGACGATGAACGTGCCGTTATCGGTCATGAGCGGCATGTCGCCCATGTAGACGTCCTGCTCCTTGATGTCCTTGACCGAGCGGGCGCCGGTATCCGGGTCCACATCGAACACGATCAGGCGCAGCGTCACTTTGAGGGGCGCAGAGAACGTCATGCCGCGCTGGCGGCACTCGTCGACGTCATATTTCGGCGGCTCGAACGTATATTTGACGAATTCGAGCAAGGCGGTGTTGGAAAAGTCCGAGATCGGAAACACCGACTTGAAGACTGCCTGCAATCCCTCTTCCGGCCGGCCACCCTTTGCCTCTTCGACCATCAGGAACTGGTCGTACGATGCCTTTTGAACCTCGATGAGGTTCGGCATCTCGGCCACTTCCTTGATTTTTCCGAAGAACTTGCGAATGCGCTTCCGGCCGATCAGTGTGTGGGCCATCTGGACCTCGTTCCTCATCTACGGCTGATCGAGCATCCCGCTTCCGGGACTTGAAATCCCGAGGGGACAGGATCCCGGGGATGCTCGATCAGCCGCCCAGCGACCTTTAAGCCGCCAGCTACCACGAAAAAATGCAAAAACCGCGAGGGTCGCGGCTGCCGCTTGAGGCACCTGGCCTCAGTGACGACATAACGGCCCCAGGCAAAACTGCCTGAGACCGTGTGTTGTTAGAGCGCCGGTTTTTGCCGGCATGACGTCGCGGCCAAAGCCGCGAAAATCACTTGAGCTCGATCTTGGCGCCGACCTTCTCGAGGGTCGCCTTGATCTTCTCGGCTTCGTCCTTGGTGACGCCTTCCTTGACGGCCTTGGGCGCACCTTCGACGAGGTCCTTGGCTTCCTTGAGGCCCAGGCCGGTGATGGCGCGGACTTCCTTAATGACTTCGATCTTCTTGTCGCCGGCGGAAGCAAGCATGACCGTGAACTCGGTCTGCTCTTCGACCGCTGCAGCAGCAGCGCCCGGAGCAGCCGCGACGGCAACAGCCGCAGCGGCGGAAACGCCCCACTTCTCTTCGAGGAGCTTCGACAGCTCGGCAGCCTCGAGAACGGTCAGCGACGACAGATCGTCAACAAGCTTGGCAAGATCAGCCATAGTTTTATGTCCTTAAGTTCGGTTCGAACGATTGATGATTGAGGTTACGGCCTCACGCCGCTTCGCCTGTCTTGGCATATTCCCCGAACACGCGGGCGAGCTTCGTCGCCGGTGCGTTGACAACCTGTGCGATCTTGGTAGCCGGAGCCTGGATAAGGCCGACCAGCTTGGCGCGCAGTTCGTCAAGGGACGGAAGAACGGCAAGCGCCTTCACTCCGTCCACGTTCAGGGTGGTCGCTCCCATTGCGCCGCCGAGGATCACGAGCTTTTCGTTAGCCTTGGCGAAATTGACAGCGACCTTCGGTGCCGCGACCGGATCGCTCGAATAAGCGATCAGGGTCGGGCCTTTTAACAGGCCCGAAATGGACGCGACGTCCGTGCCTTCGAGAGCGATTTTGGCGAGCCGGTTCTTCGCGACCTTAACGGTGGCGCCAGCCTGCTTCATCTGCGCGCGCAGGTTCTGCATGTCGGCGACCGTAAGGCCAGCATAGTGGGCGACGACGACCACGTTCGTGTTCGCAAACACGTCGTTGAGCGTCGAGACGAGCTCGCTTTTTGCTGCTCTTTCCACTGGGCTCTCTCCGGTTGGCGGATAAATCCGCCGGTTGCACCTGTCGCTTGAAAGCGCGCCCGAACTTGCGTTCCGGGCGCCTCAAACGACGCTCTCGCAAGCCCTGTCCCCCAGTGAGCATCTTTTTGAGACGCGTAGGGTGAGATGGTTCGAACCGATCTTCTGCGTCCGCGTTAGCAGACATCAAATAACGGCTTCCCCGTCTATGCTGGCCCTTTAAGGATCTGACCTTTTAAGGATTAAGCTGGACAAGCCAGCGCCTGCAGTCTCGGACAGGACATAGCCGGAACATGCCAAAGGTCGCCCTTTGGCTTTTCCGGCTTGTCACCGCTCCGTTTCCGGAGCGGATTGGTGGCCAAAAGCCCGCATCCGCGGAACTTCGGCCTATGTTGGAATCTCAAAGCGAGTCTTTAAGCCCTTACGCACGAAAAGCCAAGCGGCAATTGCATGGCTTTTCCATGGCGTTCCGCAAGGGAACGATGGGCGGACGCCATACATGGGCAGCTGGACCGGATTTTGCAAGCAGATCCGACACATTCGAAATTGATTTATTTGGCGTCAGAGCCACCATGCCCAGAAGCGGCCACCCTCGCCGAAATCTCGGATCGTCGTCCTGCCGGAGAGAATGCAATAAAGGGCGTATACCGCTGTCACTGCCATCGAGAGCAGAGTGAGAATCTCGTAAACGCCTGAAAGCGCATGGAGCGCGGAGAAATGCATACTTTATAATGTAGCACGCAGATGCAAGTGTCAAAGGCAACAAAAAAAGGCCCGGCGCATGCACCGGGCCTTTTTCGAGAGTGTTACGTTCAGCTTGCCAGAACGCTCGACGGCTCGACCTTGACGCCCGGGCCCATGGTGGAGGAGACCGCCACGCGCTGGACGTAGGTGCCCTTGGCGCCGGCGGGCTTCGCCTTCGAGACGGCGTCTGCGAAGGCCCGGATGTTCTCGATCAGCTTGGCGTCGTCGAACGACGCCTTGCCGATGCCGGCGTGAACGATACCGGCCTTCTCGACGCGGAACTCCACGGCGCCGCCCTTGGCAGCCTCGACGGCTCCCTTGACGTCCATGGTGACGGTGCCGACCTTGGGGTTCGGCATCATGCCGCGCGGGCCGAGCACCTTACCGAGGCGGCCGACCAGCGGCATCATGTCGGGGGTCGCGATGCAGCGATCGAACTCGATCTTGCCACCGTTGACGATCTCGAACAGGTCTTCCGCGCCCACCACGTCCGCACCGGCGGCCTTGGCCTCGTCGGCCTTGGCGCCGCGAGCGAACACCGCCACGCGGACCGTACGGCCGGAGCCGTTCGGCAGGTTGCAGACGCCACGGACCATCTGGTCGGCGTGACGGGGATCGACGCCGAGGTTCATCGAGACTTCGATCGTCTCGTCGAACTTCGCCTTGGCGCGTTCCTTGATGAGCTTCACCGCATCTTCGATGCCGTAGAGCTTGGTGGGCTCGATGCCCTCGCGGGCTGCGCGGATGCGCTTACCTTCGTTGGTTGCCATCATGCCCTCCTTAAGCTGCCACTTCCAGGCCCATCGAACGGGCAGAGCCCTCGATCATGGCCATGGCGGCTTCGATGCTGTCGCAATTCAGATCGGCCATCTTCTTCTCGGCGATCTCGCGGATCTGGTCGCGCGAAACGCTGCCAGCTTTGTTGCCCTTGCCGGGGGTCGTCGACCCCTTTTCGAGCTTCGCGGCCTTCTTGAGGAAGAACGAAACCGGCGGCTGCTTCATCTCGAAGGTGAAGGAGCGGTCCTGATAGGCGGTGATGATCACCGGGATCGGGGTGCCCTTTTCGATCTGCGCGGTCTTCGCGTTGAAGGCCTTGCAGAATTCCATGATGTTGAGACCGCGCTGACCGAGCGCGGGGCCGATCGGCGGGGACGGATTGGCCGCACCCGCAGGAACTTGGAGCTTAACGTAGCCCGAGATTTTCTTTGCCATGGGAGTTCTCCAATGGACCAGCCGCCCGGCGCCTACCGGTCGGCATGGCAATTGAGGGTCGCGGTGCAGCCTGGAACTCCCGGATGGCGTCCGGGCAGACCTCCCGCGGATGAAAGGCTCCGGTGAGGGAGCCCGTCCTGGCCGAATTCTCATTCGCCCGGGATTCTTTCGCCGTCGTTCCGGGGCCCCCGAAAGGGGAGCCCGGAACCCATAAACGCTGCCGTGTATGGGTCTGACGGAACCGAAGCGTCCAACATGGGAGCCTCGGCGGTAATGGGTTCCGGGCTCTGCTACGCAGCCCCGGAATGACGTACGGTCAAATACCGGACGCAATTATCTGGATCAGAGCTTTTCGACCTGACCGTATTCGAGCTCGACCGGGGTTGCCCGGCCGAAAATGGAAACCGCCACCTTGAGGCGGGCGCGGCCCTCGTCGACTTCCTCGACGGTGCCGTTGAACGATGCGAACGGGCCGTCCGAGACGCGGACCTGCTCGCCGATCTCGAAGCTGACCGACGGCTTGGGATGATCGACGCCCTCGGCGACCTGGCCCTTGATGCGCTCGGCCTCACGATCGGGGATCGGAACCGGCTTCGCCTTGTCGGCGCCCAGGAAGCCCGTGACCTTCGGGGTGTTCTTGATCAGGTGATAGACCTCGTCCGTCAGGTCGCATTTCACCAGCACGTAGCCGGGAAAGAACTTGCGCTCCGTGTCGACCTTGCGGCCGCGGCGCACCTCGACGACCTTCTCGGTCGGCACCATCACTTCTTCAAACTTGTCTTCCAGCCCGCGCTGGGCCGCCTGATCGCGAATCGATTGCGCGACCTTGTTCTCGAAGTTCGAATAGGCGTGGACGATGTACCAACGCTTCGTCATTCCATCCGCCCCTTAACCACGAAAACCGAGGAGGACCGAACGGACCCCCCAGCCAACCGCCTGATCGACCACGAGGAAAAAGACGCAAGCCAGCACGACCATGACGAACACCATCGCGGTCGTGATCATGGTCTCCTTGCGCGTCGGCCAGGTGACCTTCGCGGCTTCGGAGCGCACCTGCGTCAAGAAATCGAACGGGTTCGTCTTTGCCATTGCATTCCGTTCGCATCGCCGGATGAGCGAGTGCAAACGTCCTCTCCTAGATCCCGTTTCACGAACGGATCGGTTCAATAACCAGAGCACCATGTCGTCCGAAAGGCGGCAGGCGCTTTCGGCATCGTGCTTTCAGGACCGTCAGGCCCAAATTGAAGGGGCGCGAAGCCGTCTTACGAGCCCCGCGCCGCCTGAAACCATTCTTCGGGGCGCTCTCTAACGCAAAACGCCCGCTTTGTCGATCCGCTGGCAGGAGTGGAGGGACTCGAACCCGCAACCCCCGGTTTTGGAGACCGGTGCTCTAGCCAGTTGAGCTACACTCCTCCGGCGGATCACAGGTGACGTAAGGCCATCACCTGTAACTGTAAAGGGACAAAAGGCCCCGTGTTAATCCATGACCTGCGCGACGACGCCTGCACCGACGGTGCGGCCGCCTTCGCGGATGGCGAAGCGCAGTTTTTCTTCCATGGCGATCGGCACGATCAGCTGAACGTCCATCGAAATGTTGTCGCCCGGCATCACCATCTCGGTGCCTTCAGGCAACGTCACCACGCCCGTCACGTCCGTCGTCCGGAAGTAGAATTGCGGACGGTAGTTGGTAAAGAACGGCGTATGACGGCCACCCTCTTCCTTCGTCAGGATATAGGCCTCGGCCTTGAACTTGGTGTGCGGCTTGATCGAACCCGGCTTGCACAGAACCTGACCGCGCTCGACGTCCTCGCGCTTCGTTCCGCGAAGCAGAACGCCCACGTTGTCGCCGGCCTGGCCCTGGTCCAGAAGCTTGCGGAACATCTCGACGCCGGTCACCGTCGTCTTGACCGTGTCCTTCAGACCGACGATCTCGACTTCCTCGCCGACCTTCACGATGCCGCGCTCGACACGACCCGTCACCACCGTGCCGCGACCCGAAATCGAGAACACGTCCTCGATCGGCATCAGGAACGGAAGGTCGATCGGACGCTCAGGCTGCGGAATATACGCATCAACCTCGGCCATCAGCTTCAAAACCGCATCGCGGCCAATCTCCGGCGAACGGTCTTCCAGCGCGCAAAGCGCAGAGCCCTGCACGATCGGAATGTCGTCGCCCGGGAACTCGTACTTCGACAGAAGCTCGCGAACCTCGAGCTCAACCAGCT
Organism: uncultured Alphaproteobacteria bacterium; assembly: GCA_963828985.1. GTDB lineage: Bacteria > Pseudomonadota > Alphaproteobacteria > Rhizobiales > Beijerinckiaceae > Microvirga. Next base: position 14,553 of record CAWHGT010000002.1, on the reverse strand, counting down.
CGAGAAGCTCCGCGTCGTCCACCATGTCGACCTTGTTCATGAACACCACAAGCGCCGGAACGCCGACCTGGCGCGCCAACAGGATGTGCTCGCGGGTCTGAGGCATCGGGCCGTCGGCCGCCGACACCACCAGAATCGCACCGTCCATCTGCGCCGCACCCGTGATCATGTTCTTCACATAATCCGCGTGACCGGGGCAATCCACGTGCGCATAGTGACGGTTCGACGTCTCGTATTCCACATGCGAGGTCGAAATCGTGATCCCGCGCGCCTTCTCTTCCGGCGCCTTGTCAATCTGGTCATACGCCGTAAACGTCGCGCCACCAGACTCCGCCAGAACCTTCGTAATCGCTGCCGTCAAAGACGTCTTGCCATGGTCGACGTGGCCAATCGTCCCGATATTGCAGTGCGGCTTATTCCGCTGAAACTTTTCCTTGCCCATCGTTCTGTACCTTACCGAGCTGGGGAGTAATGAAGCTGTGGCGTCCGATATTGCGGTTGCGCTATTTGCGCAAGAGCCAATTTCGATATTGCCGCGCATAGTCCTTGGTCACGAGATCAATCGGCTCGTCCCGCAGGAGATTGTCGAGTGCGACCCCGATCGGCCCTCCTCCGCCCTTCACGAGGGCGCGGTAGGAAGGAAACGAGAGAAGCGGCGTGGAAGTCTTGGCGTCCAGAAGCTCGACGTCTGCTGCGATCGCGTGGTCGCCGCCAAGGATGACGCGCTGGATTCCGGGTGAGATATCGACTTCATGGACCCGGACGGCAAGTTTGACCGGACGGACACCCGTCAATTCGGGACCGATCGTCTTCACCATGGCGATGTGCAGCCTGTCGGCCACGGCATTCCTTACAAATGCCCGCCCCTCTTCCGTATCAGCCGAAAACTCGACGCTCTCGCCGGCGGCGCCCTTGGTTTTTGCAAAGGCGCGTTCGCCGTCGCCCCATCTGATGCGGGCGTTCGGCGCGACTTGTACGTTGACGGCCTGAAGCCGCAAGGAAGAAACCTGCTCGGGCGACAGAGTATTGGTGGCCGTGATGCAGCCGGCCGTAGGGAAGGCCAGCATAGCGACGACGGCAGCGCGCACGAACATGGGTTTTAACCTGAGACAATTTTCCAAGTAGCAGGCAACTAAATTACATTAGGCGCGGTTGCAAGTGCGGATGGGAGCGGAAGGATTTTCTTGCGCGACTCTCAACCAATCGGTTGACAATTGCCTGCGCCCGCGATCATTCTCAACCACATGGTTGAATTACAGACAGCTCAGCTCGACGCCGTTTTCCACGCTCTGGGCGATGCCACGCGCCGCCGGATGTTGCGCGACCTTTCGAACGGACAACGCACCGTCGGAGAACTTGCCGCCCCGTTCGACATGTCGCTTGCCGCCGCCTCGAAGCACGTCAAGGCGCTGGAACGCGCGGGCCTTGTCCGGCGGACGGTGATGGGCCGGACCCATTTCTGCCGGCTGGAACCGCGTCCGCTCGAGGATGCGCACGAATGGATCGGCTTCTACGAACGCTTCTGGCGCGACCGCCTCGACATTCTCGAGGGCCTGCTGCGCCAGGAGCAATCCCCTGCCCCTCAAGGAAACGACAAAGGAGACGACAATGACTGACACGATGACTCCCAGCGCCTATGGCGTGATTACCGAGCCCGCGACGGTGCGGCTGCAACGTCTGCTGCCCGGACCGATCGAAAAGGTCTGGTCTTACATCACCGACAGCGAGCTTCGCGGAAAATGGCTGGCGACCGGCCCCATGGACCTGCGGGTCGGCGGCAAGGTCGAACTCGTCTGGCGCAACGACAATCTCACCGATCACCGCGAAGAACGTCCGCCGGGCTTTAGCGAGGAGCACCGGCAGGAAAGCCTGATCACCCGTCTCGATCCGCCCCACCTTCTCGCTTTCGGCTGGGATGGCGGCAGCGAGGTGACGTTTCAACTCGAGCCGCAGCAGGGCGAGATCCTGCTCACCATCACGCACAGCAAGCTGCCGAACCGCAATCAGATGCTGGGCGTGTCCTCCGGCTGGCATGCGCATGTGGACGTTTTGGAAGCACGCCTGCGGGGCGAGGAGCTGCCGTTCTTCTGGCGGAACTTTTCGGCGCTGAAAGCGGAATACGACAAGCGCATCCCGCAGTAATTTTCGCGGCAATCACGGGCGGGCAGCGGGCGGTCAAGCGGACCGCAACGCGAGCCCGCCTTCTTTTTGCGGCGTGATGATCAAGAATGCTTAAGGAAAGACTGGAGCGGGTGAAGGGAATCGAACCCTCGTATTCAGCTTGGAAGGCTGCTGCTCTACCATTGAGCTACACCCGCGTCTTGTTAAGTCTTCGGGCATGGGTGGTGGGGGAAGTAGGACTCGAACCTACGAAGGCGTAGCCAGCGGATTTACAGTCCGCCCCCTTTGCCGCTCGGGACATTCCCCCATGAACCCAGCCATCGGCTACGCGCTTCAGGCCGTTTCAGTGGGCGCTCTTATGGTTGGCAGGCCCGCCGGTGTCAACAGCAAAGCGTGACGAAAACAGGATGGTCGTGAACGCCCGGGTCCTGTGATATGTGCACCTCGCCATCTGGCGAGAACAGACCCGGGAATACCCCTATGAACGATCGTCCCTTCAGCCCCCGCAAACCCCGGTTCCAGCGTTCAGCGGGCCGGCCGGGACGCCGCGAAAACCAGCCGCGACGCGAGTACGGCGATCCCGACGTGATCGTCCTCTATGGCTGGCATCCCGTCGCCGAGGCGTTGCGAAACGGCAAGCGCCGGTTCCGTCGTTTGCTCGCAACCGAGAACTCCGCCCGGCGGCTGAGCGAGGAACTCGACGCGCCCCTGCCCATCGAGCCCGAAATCGTTCGTCCTGACGAGATCAACCGGCTCGTCGAGCCCGACGCGGTCCATCAGGGGCTTTATCTCGAGGCCGATCCCCTGCCCTCGCCGACGCCGGAAACGCTCAGCGGCACCCGCGTGGTCCTCGCCCTCGACCAGATCACCGATCCGCACAACGTGGGCGCCATCGTGCGAACGGCGGCGGCTTTCGGCGTGGAGGCCATCATCACGACCGCGCGCCATTCGCCAGCCGCCACCGGCGTGCTCGCGAAATCCGCGTCCGGCGGCCTCGAACATGTGCCGTTCATGGTGGTGCGCAACCTCTCCGACACGCTTGTGGCCCTCGGCAAGGAAGGCTTCCAGCGCATCGGGCTCGATTCGTCGGGCGACCTGCCTCTCGACGAGATCGAGCTCCGCCAGCCGGTCGTGCTGGTTCTCGGATCCGAAGGAAAAGGCCTCCGGCAGCGCACCCGCGATTGCTGTGACGCCATCGGGCGGCTGGACATGCCAGGCGCCATCAAGAGCCTCAATGTGTCCAACGCCGCCGCGATTTCGCTTTTTGCTGTGACTAAGGCCGTCGCGCCGAAGTGAGAGGTTCGCTCGCGGCACGTCTCATCTCGTTGATTTCACATGCTAAATTCCGTCTAAAGCGGCGCCTGTTAGACGGAAGTCGAAACTACCAATTGAGCATTGAAGGAAAGGCAGGCCCGGTTAGCGTTTCCAATCAGGGATTCTCTGTCGTCGCGAGGGGGCGGGAAGACTTCGGCCCGGCGGCAGGACCGTCAGCGGCAAGAACCCGGGATACGGGCATCACCGAATATTGGAAGGAAACGCTATGGCAACAGCAACCGCATCGCCGGGATCGGCCGAAAAGGCCCGTCCCATGACCAAGGAGGAGAGGAAGGTTATCATAGCCTCCTCGGCCGGCACCGTCTTCGAATGGTACGATTTCTACCTGGCAGGCTCGCTTGCGCTGAACATCAGCCAGAACTTCGTGCCCGGAACCAACGACACCGCCAAGTTCATCTTCGTGCTCTTCGGCTTTGCGGCCGGTTTCGCGGTTCGTCCCTTCGGCGCGCTGTTCTTCGGGCGCCTGGGCGACATGATTGGCCGCAAATACACGTTCCTCGTCACCATGACTCTCATGGGCCTCGCGACCTTCGTGGTCGGCCTGCTGCCCGGTTACCAGACGATCGGCTATGCGGCCCCCACCATCTTCATCATCTGTCGCTTGCTCCAGGGCCTGGCGCTGGGTGGTGAATACGGCGGCGCCGCAACTTACGTTGCGGAGCATTCGCCGCAAGGCCGTCGCGGCTTCTACACGTCATGGATCCAGACCACCGCCACGGTGGGTCTGTTCCTGTCGCTGATCGTCATCCTGGGCCTGCGCCTGAGCATGACACCCGAGACGTTCGCCGCCTGGGGCTGGCGCGTTCCGTTCCTGCTCTCCATCATCCTCCTCGGCTTTCTCGATCTGGATCCGTCTCCAGCTCGCCGAATTGCCGGCCTTCGTGAAGATGAAGGAAGAGGGAACCCGCTCCAAAGCGCCTCTCACCGAAGCGTTCGGTCGCTGGGAAAACGCCAAGATCGGCCTCATCGCCCTCTTCGGCGGCACCGCCGGCCAGGCCGTGGTCTGGTATACGGGGCAGTTCTACGCTCTGTTCTTCCTCACCCAGACCTTGAAGGTGGACGGCACGACCGCGAACCTTCTGATCGCCTTCGGCCTTCTGATCGGCACCCCGTTCTTCATCCTGTTCGGATGGCTTTCGGACAAGATCGGCCGCAAGAAGATCCTGCTCGCCGGCTGCCTCATCGCAGCCGTGACCTACTTCCCGCTGTTCAAGATGATCGCCCAGGAAGCCAATCCGAAGCTCATCGCTGCGACGGAGCAGGTCAAGGTCGAGCTGACCGCCGATCCCGCCACCTGCGGCTCCCTGTTCGATCCCGTCGGCGTTCGGACATTCACACGGCCTTGCGACGTCGCCCGCAGGACCTTGGCCAACAGCTCGGTCCACTACGATCTGTTGCCCGGCCCTGCCGGTTCGGCGCTCACCGCCAAGGTCAACGGCACCGACGTGGCAACCACCGACAACACCGGCGCGGCAATCGTCGCAGCGGCGGTTGCGGCGGGTTACCCGACGGTGGGCGACGCCACGATCGTCAAGCAGCCGACGGTCGGTGGCGTGTTGTCCGACGGACGGACGCTGAAGCTGATCGGCCTCCTGTTCATCCTCGTTCTCTTCGTGACGATGGTGTACGGCCCGATCGCCGCCTTGCTGGTCGAATTGTTCCCGACCCGCATCCGCTATACCGGCATGTCGCTGCCGTATCACATCGGCAACGGTTGGTTCGGCGGCTTCCTGCCACCGACCGCCTTCGCCATCGTGGCCGCGACCGGCAATATCTTCGCCGGCCTTTGGTACCCGATCATCGTGGCGCTGATGACCTTCGTGATCGGTCTCTTGTGGCTGCCCGAGACCAAGGACCGCGACATCTTCACCTACCGGGAGTAGTCCTGAACGGGTGAGCGGTCACGCTCCGACACAAGAAAGCCCCGCCATCACGGCGGGGCTTTTTTCGTTCATGGCGGTGTTTAGTAGCAGGTGGTGACCCGGCGAACGATCCAACCTTCACCCTCGACAAACAAACGCTTGCGCGACTGGCCGCAATTCTTGCCGTCGTCGATCGCGGAAGTTGAATCCACCTGTGTGTTCTGCGCCGTGACCGTAGTCTCGACTCGGTGCTGAACCGCTTCGCTTCGCGCCGGAGAATGGGCGGCCTGCGCGGCAAAGCCGGGGTTCGTCCAGCCGATCGCCACAAGGCCAGCCAGCAGCCCAACCCATTTCCAATCGTTCTGAATTTCTGCAACGGACATCGTCGAACTCCAAATTGTCGGACGATAATCCCACAGCGGCGCAATCGTTTCGGTGCGGCGCCGCACAATATTTTTGCGATCCCTGGGAACTTGCGTCAGCCCCTGCCCACTGCTACCTCAGCGGCGTTGGCGCGGAATGCCGGTTTAGCTCAGTTGGTAGAGCAACCGCCTTGTAAGCGGTAGGTCACGAGTTCGAGTCCCGTAACCGGCACCATTCCGCCCACGAGCCAAATCACAGCCCGCAAAGGGTCCAGGGCGGCCGCGGCGCGCCCCCTGTGCCCAATCCGGGGCAACCGAAATCCGACATTGCGTCCGATGTCCTTCGCAGGATCACGCTCGACACGGAGCGTTCGATCAGGACCTCGCCTATGGTCCTCGATTGTTGGTCGACATCTGCGTGCGCTCGCTCGCCGAGCCGTTCGACCCGAGGACCGCCGTGCAGGCCATCGATCGTCTCCACGACGTCCTGCGCCACCTCGTGCATCGGAAGTTTCCCAGCGGCGAGTACCGCGATGAGGCCGGCACGGTGCGGCTGGTGACCAAAACCGCTTCGTGGACGACGACGTTCGCCTGTCATTCGAGGAGATCCGCAACATGGCGATCATTTCAACCGGCCTCGTTACGAACGCATGGCGAGGCCGGTCGACCTACCGCAAAGTCACCACACTCGCCGTCTAGCCCAAGACTCTTCGTCTAACCAAGACACTTCGACTTTTCAAAAATCCGTCTGACCCAGGCGGCAAAGGAGATTTAGATGACCGACTTGATGACGACCGATGTCGCAACCTTTGCGGCCGCGATCTTCGTTGCTGTCTGCGTCCTCTGGCTCGTCTGGCGAGCGATTCGCAGTCTTTTCCGGCCGCATCCTTCCAAGACACGTGACATCGGCCTGCCCCCGGAACCCGACGCACGGCGGCGGGAGCCGACGCTGAGCGCTGCGCCCGCCCCGACCTTGTCGCCTTCCGTCCCGGACGCCGCGGACGTGCTCGCCCTCAAGGCCAGCATCGATGCTCTCGCGCGTCAGATTGGACTTCTGGAGAAACGGCTGGGGCCCGCCAACACGAATGTGCCGCCCGCGACTGCGCCGCGGCCCGCAAGAGAAGCGGCCGAACCGCCGCGCAGAGAGGTTCCGGAGACCCCAGTGATCGTTCCGGATCGGCGGATCTAGGAAGCGCCTTCGCTCCCCTCGTCAATCGTCAATTGAGATCGAGAAGAGCTCATACCCCGCCCCGTTCGTCACGCGAACCATCGCAACCGGCGGCCCTGCTGCGTGGGGACGTCTTGCGAGAGTGAAGATGCGTTGGGCCATCGCCTTGGCGGCGTCGAACGAATCCACCCTGACCATGCGGCGACGTATGAGTCCGCCGCCCTCGGATTCAGGGGCGACGGTTTCGATTCGATAGATTTCCTGCGACACGCGCCTGCTCCGTGGAGGAGGCTTTTAGGCGATCGAAACCCTGCCGCCAACCGACTTCTGGAAGAGGTGCGTATGCCGGATTGCGGTCGCGCTCACCAGCGGTAAGGCGCACCGTAATAAGGATACGGCCTTACGCCATAATAGGGCCGCGGCGCGTAATAGGGCCTGGGGGCATAATACGGGCGGCCATAATAGCGACGGCGGTAATAAGGCGGCGGCACATAATAGCGGGGCGGGACGTAGCGCGCGAGGTCCGTAATAGTATTGGACTGGCTGAATGGCCGACCCAATGTCCAGTTCGACGGGCGCTCGCAAAGGTGCGGCGGAAGCGGCTGGTGCATGCAACGCGACGCCGCTCACCACCAGAGATCCCGCCAAGAGCAATTGCTTGAACATGTTCTCTCCTCCGTAGAGGACCAAGCTGCCTTCCGCAGCGTGAACAAAAACTGAATACTGAGAAGTATACTCGAAGACATGCGCTTCCGCCGAGATGAAGCCTGCTCTACCATCCGCTGTGGGAAAAGCTTTGACTTCCGGAACCCAATCCGGCGTCTTGGAGTTGCGCTTGAATCAGAAGTACGTCCAGGAAGTCTCATGATCGGCAGCAAGGAAGTTCTCGAGGCATTGCCGGTCGCGGTCTACCTGACGGATACAGAAGGTCGCCTGACCTTCTATAACGAAGCAGCTGCCGAGTTTTGGGGCTGCCGACCGGAGCTGCTCCAGCAGCCTCTGGTGCGGGTCATGGCGCCTCTATTGGCCCGACGGCCGGCCAATGGCCCATGACGAATATCCCATGGCGGTGGCCCTCCGGGAGGGCCGCGAGTTGCGCGGCGTCGAGGCGGTAGCGGAACGTCCCGATGGCAGCCGCGTACCCTTCATTCCCTATCCCACACTCTTGAAGGACGGGGATGGCCGCGTCGTCGGCGCGATCAACATTCTGATCGACATCGCTGACCGAAAAACCGGCTATGTCGAATCCGCCCAATTGGCCGCCATCGTGCAGGGGTCTGACGACGCGATCATCAGCAAGACCCTCGACGGACGCATCACGTCCTGGAACAGGGGTGCGTCGCGAATTCTGGGCTACAGCGCCGAGGAAATGATCGGAGAGTCGATCCTGAAGATCATTCCGCCGGAACTCGTCGATGAGGAAAAAGGGATTCTGGCGCGGCTCAGGAAGGGCGAGCGCATCGACCATTTCGACACCGTGCGGCTCGCAAAGAACGGGCGGCGGGTCAACCTCTCGCTCACCATTTCACCGCTGCGAGACCTGAACGGGGCAATCATCGGCGCCTCCAAGATCGCGCGCGACATCACCGACCGCAAGCAAGCCGAGGAGCTGCAGACGCTCCTTTTCGAAGAGTTGAATCACCGTGTGAAAAACACACTTGCGACCATTCAGGCGATCGCCAGTCAGTCGCTCCGGCGCGCTGCCACTCCGCGGGATTTCGTCACCAGCTTCAACGGCCGGGTCCAGGCGCTCGCTCGGGCGCACGATCTTCTCGTGCACAGCAAGATGAAGGGTGCGCCCATCAGCGAGATCCTGCGCGAACAGGTCATGCTGGAAAATTCGGCGGATCTCCGTATCTCCAGCGCCGGTCCGTTCGTCATGCTGGATGCGCGCTCCGCCGTGCAACTTGCCCTGGTGGTGCATGAATTGGCGACGAACGCCAGAAAGTACGGCGCACTTTCGCTGCCCGATGGACAGCTCGACATCAGCTGGAACCTCAAGACGAACGGTGTGAGGGAGTTGTTCCTGACCTGGAAAGAAACCGGCGTGCCGAATGTCTCGGCGCCCACATCGCACGGCTTCGGCACCACTCTTATCCAGCGCACGCTGGAGGCCAACGGAGGCGCGGTATCGACCCGTTATGAGGCACAGGGAATTACCTGCGAAATCATGTTGCCGGTGGCGGAGGCCGATTCCATCCTTCCCGAACCCGTGATCGCGTTAGCCGCAAGGGAACGCGGTCTTCTCGCCGCACCGGGCGGGTACCCGCTCGAAGGAAAGCGGATTTTGCTGGTCGAAGACGAGCCTCTCGTGGGCATGGAAATCGGCTCGGATCTCGCCGCGGCCGGGTGTCAGATCGTGGGTCCGGCAGCGACTCTCAAAATCGCCAAAAGGCTTATCGCAGAGGGAGAATTCGACGCGGCGCTTGTCGATGCCAATCTGGCAGGAGACCCCGTTGACGAGATCGCCACAGCGTTGGCCAAAAAGGGAATCCCGTTCGCATTCGCGACGGGTTACGGTCGTAAGGCGTTGCCGGCAGCGTTCCGCCAAAATGTCATTCTGGCGAAACCCTTCAACCGGGAACAGCTCCTCGGCGTGGTCGAACGGCTGCTGGAAGAGGCGGATTCCAGCTCCGGCAAAATAGTGCCCTTGAGGCGCCCCCAATCCTAGAGCTGCGGCGCGAACGAGCCGTGAAGCATATTTTCCGCAAACCTTGACGTTGGGGAAGGAACTGGGCGAAGCTTTGCCTCCATCCAACGGGAAGGCTCCGCACATGTCCAAAGTCAGGGTTTCCGCAACCGTGCTCGCCACGGCCCTGCTCGTCGCCGGTTGCGTCAGCACCGTCGAGCAGAAAGAGAATATGCTCACGGCCGCCGGCTTTCAGGTGAAGACGGCCGACACATCGGACAAAATCACCGCGCTGACAGCCCTCCCGCCGCACAAATTCCAGATGAAAAACCAGGGCGGCCAGGTGGTTTATCTCTACGCCGACCCAACCATCTGCAAGTGCCTCTATTACGGCAACCAGGCGGCCTATGCGTCGTATCAGAAGATGGCGTTCGACCAGCGCATCGCCGACCAGAAATTGATGGCCGCCACCATGATGCAGGATACCCAATGGAATTATTGGGACTCTTGGGGCCCCTGGTACTGACCCCGAACGGCTCGCCGCATCGTTCGCCCGCCGCTCTCAGCGGCGGGTTTTTTGTGCACCCGACGCTTGTCTGTGCGTCCGGCCTCGGCCATAGCCGACGAAACGCGCGAGCAGAGGTTCCTACGTGCCGATAGCGATCAACGATCCCGATGATCCCAGGATCGAAGCCTACCGCGCCGTTCGCGAGCGTGACCTCATCGGGCGCGAAAATCGCTTCGTCGTCGAGGGCGATGTCGTGCTTCGGGTGCTCGTGCGCCAGCATCGCTTTCCGGTCGAATCTCTCCTCCTTGCCGAAAACCGGATCGAATCGCTTCGCCAGATTATCGACGCCCTGCCTCCGCACGTTCCGGTCTATTCCGCCAACCGGGCCGTCATGGACGCCATTGTGGGGTTTCCGATCCATCGCGGCATCCTCGCGGTCGCCACCCGTCCGTCTCAGCCCTCGGCCGCCGAATGTCTTGCGAGGCTTCCCGCTAAAGCGGTCGTGCTGGGACTGGTTGGGCTCGCGAACCACGACAATGTGGGCGGCATCTTTCGCAACGCGGCAGCCTTCGGCGCGGACGCGGTTCTGCTCGATGACACCTGCTGCGATCCGCTCTACCGCAAGGCGATCCGGGTGTCGGTCGGCGGCGTGCTGGTGGTCCCCTTCACCAGAAGCCCGACCGTCAGTGACATGGTGTCGGATCTTCACGGGGCTGGCTTCGAGCTATTGGCGCTTTCGCCGGCCGGGCGCGAAACCCTCGAGGCTGTGAAGCCCTCGACGCGCACAGCCCTTCTGCTCGGTGCCGAAGGACCCGGCCTGCCAGACGCAGTCCTTGCCCGCACCCGCACGGTTTCCATCCCCATGCGCAGCGGCTTCGACAGTCTCAACGTGGCGACGACGAGCGGCATCGCGCTTCATCATCTCTGCCGACCATAGAAAACAATCGCCCTCGCCGTTTCGTGAAGGCCAAGCTCTTGCCAGCCGACCGCCTGCAACTAGCGTTCTGAACGTCATACAGGAGAGACGCATGATCTTGACGCGCCGCGCCATTCTCGCCAGCACCGCCCTGGCTGTCACCCCCATCGGAGGCTCGACCTTTGCCCAAACTCCATCCACAGGCCCAGGCATGAACGCAGCGCAGGCTCCGGGCTTCTATCGCTACAAAATCGGCGACATCGAGGTGACGGCCATCAATGACGGCTACGCCAAGCGGCCCCTCGAAGGCTTCATCAAAAACGCCGATCTGGCGCAGGTGCAGGAGGTGATGAAGGCAGCCTTCCTGCCCACCGACGCCCTGCAGATCACATTCAACACGCTGGTGCTGAAGCAGAACGGCCGATTGACGCTGATCGATACCGGCAACGGCGACAGCGGCGCGCCGACCTCCGGCACCTGGATGACGAACTTCAAGGCCGCGGGCTTCGACCCGGCGCAGGTCGACACCGTGGTGTTCAGCCATTTTCACGGCGACCACATCAACGGCTTCCGGCTCAAGGACGGCACGGTGGTATTTCCCAAGGCCGAAATCATGGTGCCGGCTGCCGAATGGGATTTCTGGATGGACGATGCCCGGATGGCGCAGGCTCCCGACAGCATGAAAGGCGGTTTCCAAGGCGTCCGGCGTGTCTTCGCGCCCGTCGCCAAGGACGTCAAACGCTATGAGGCGGGCCGCGAGATCCTGCCCGGCCTGACGGCGATCGCGGCTCCCGGCCATACGCCAGGCCACACGGCCTACATGCTCTCCTCAGGGAACGGCCGGCTGATGATCATGTCGGACGTGACGAACCACCCTGCCCTGTTCGTGCGCAATCCGGATTGGTCGGCGGTGTTCGACATGGATGCGGACCAGGCCAGGGCCACCCGCCGCCGGATGCTCGACATGGCGGCGACCGAGCGGGCGCAGGTCGCGTTCTATCACGCGCCCTTCCCCGCCACCGGCTACATCGCCCGCGACGGCAACGGCTTCGAGCTTGTGCCGGTGCAGTGGAGCAGTGCGATCTGAGATTGGCGCATCCACCCCACCTCCAACTCCTCCCCACAAGGGGGAGGAGAGCCCGCGAGTTCATCCTCCCGTCTCGGCTAAAAGCCACGACAGCGTGTCGGGATCAGCATCCTCGGGCGTGATGAACAGGATGATCGGCGTCTCATAGGGATGCCGGTCCCTCAACGCGGCGGCGACCTCGGCCTTGAGATCCGCGCGCGTCTTCAGGATGGCCACGACCTCCCCGGCCCGCTCGATCTCGCCCTTCCAGGCATAGACCGAGCGCATTCCCGGCAGCACGTTGATGCAGGCGATCAGCCGGTCGCGCACGAGGCTCTCGCCCACCGACAGCGCGATGTCCATCTCCGGAAACGTCGTATAGACGAGGAGGGCCTTGTTCATGCTATGCCTCTTCGTGGATCCGAGTGAGGGTAGTTTAAGCATGGCCCGCCGTTTCAGCCACGTGGCGTTCGTCGCCAGCCCCGCACCTGAGGCGCAGAACGCGCTGAGGTCGCTGCAGGGTCGCTATCCGCTGGTCGATCCGGACGACGCGGACGTCATCGTGGCGCTGGGCGGCGACGGCCTGATGCTGCGCTCGCTGCACCGGTTCATGGGCACCGCGAAGCCGATCTACGGCATGAACAAAGGCACGGTCGGCTTCCTCATGAACGAGTTTCGCGAGGACGATCTTTTCGACCGCCTGGAGAATTCCCTGCGCAGCGTCGTGCACCCGCTGTTGATGGTGGCCCGCGACGTGCACGGTCAATCCCACACGGCCCGCGCCATCAACGAAGTGTCGATGCTGCGCCAGACCTATCAGGCCGCGAAGCTGCGCGTCAGCATCAACTCGCAGGTGCGCATGAAGGAGCTCAGCGCCGACGGCATTCTGGTGGCGACGCCGGCCGGCTCGACCGCCTACAACCTCTCCGTCAACGGCCCCATTCTTCCGCTCAATGCACCGCTGCTGGCGCTGACGCCGATCTCGGCGTTTCGTCCGCGGCATTGGCGCGGCGCGCTTCTGCCGGATTATGCGCGCATCGAAATCGAGGTTCTGGAACCCGAGGAACGGTCCGTGAGCGCGGTGGCCGATCACACGGAGTTTCGCGACGTGTCGAGCGTGAGGGTGGCGATGGATCGCAGCGTCGATCTGGTGCTGCTGCACGATCCCGGCCACGGCCTCGACGAACGCATCCTGCGCGAGCAATTCGGCCACTGAGATCGGGAGCACAGCGATGACCGAGAACGACCGGCGACATCCCCGCGGCGGGTTGTATTTCGAAGATTTCGTCGTCGGCGAAACCATGCCGCACCGGCTGACGCGAACCGTGACGCAGATGGACAACATGCTGTTTTCCAACATGACGCTCAATCCGCAGCCGCTGCATATCGATGCGCATTTCTGCGCCACCGAGACCGAGTGGGGAAAGCCCCTCATGAACTCGCTCTTCACACTCGGGTTGATGATCGGCATCTCCGTCAACGACACCACGCTCGGCACCACCATCGCCAATCTAGGCATGACCGACGTGACGTTTCCCCATCCGCTTTTCGAGGGCGACACCATCAACGTCGTCACCGAAATCGCGTCGAAACGTGCATCGCGATCGCGCCCGGATGCGGGCATCGTCGACTTCGTTCACCGCGCCTACAAGCAGGACGGCACGCTGGTGGCGCAATGCAGGAGGCAGGCCTTCATGCGCAAGCGTCCCGTTCTCGACGAGGTCGTCGAATGATGCGCTCGCTGCTCTTCGTGCCCGGCGACAGCCGGCGCAAACTCGAAAAGGCCCTCGCATCCGGCGCGGATGCGCTGCTCATCGACCTTGAGGATTCGGTTGCGCTCGACGCCAAGGAAAACGCCCGGCAGGTCACCGCCGCCTTCGTCGCCGAGATGAAAAACGCAACCGACCGCCCGCTCCTTTACGTGCGCGTCAACGGTCTCACCACCGGCCTGATCGAGGCCGATCTCGATGCGGTCATGCCCTCAGGGCCCGATGGTATCGTGCTGCCGAAGGCGGTGGGCGGCGTGGACGTCTCGCATCTCGGCGCGAAGCTTGCGGTGCGCGAAGCCGAAAGCGGATTGCCCGACGGCGCAACGCGCATCCTCGCCATCGCCACCGAGAACGCCGCCGGAATCTTCGCGCTTGGCACGTTCGCTGGCGCAAGCCACCGCCTCATGGGCCTCGCCTGGGGCGGCGAAGACCTCTCGGCCGATCTCGGCGCCGAGACCAACCGCCACGACGACGGCCTCTACACCGACCCCTACCGCATCGCCCGCGCCTTCACGCTGTTCGGCGCGGCAGCGGCTGCCGTCGACGCCATCGATTCCGTCTACACCAACTTCCGCGACCACGACGCCTTGCGCGCAGAATGCCTCGCCTCCCGCCGCGACGGTTTCGTCGCCAAGATGGCCATCCACCCAGCCCAAATCCCCATCATCAACGAAGCCTTCACGCCGTCAGTCGAGGCGATCGCACGCGCGCAGGCGGTGGTGGATGCGTTCGACGCAAACCCCGGCGCGGGGGTTGTGGGGGTGGAGGGAGAGATGCTGGACAGGCCGCATTTGTTGCGGGCGGAGCGGTTGTTGGG
>CAWHGT010000001.1:0-11571 GCA_963828985.1 uncultured Alphaproteobacteria bacterium | reverse complement strand
ACCCAACCCCCACCGGCTTCTTCACCACGTACGGCACCCGCATCGTCACAAGCTCCTCGGACGCGGTCGGGTGGACCGCGATGGTGCGGTCGAAATCGGCCTTGGTGGCGCCCATGGTGACGGCGATGCCGGCGAGCTGGATCATCTCGCCGGCATCGTGGCCGACGATGTGGACGCCCACGACCTTGTCGGTGGCGCGCTCGACGATCAACTTCATCATCACCCGCTCCTGAGAGCCGGAAAGCGTTGCCCGCATGGGCCTGAACGCTGTCTTGTAGATGTCGATCTCGCCGAACCGCGCCCGTGCCGATTGCTCGCCGCAGCCGATGACGCCGATCTCCGGAGTGGAGAAGACCGCCGTCGGAATGAGGTCGTAATCGACCATGGTGGGCTTGTTGCCGAACACCGTGTCGGCGAACGCATGGCCTTCGCGGATTGCAATCGGCGTCAGGGCAGCGCGGTTGGTCACGTCCCCGATGGCATAGATCGACGGCACGAGAGTCTGCGAAAAGCCGTCGACGGGAATGGCGCCCACCGCGTCGACCGCGATGCCGACCTTTTCCAGCCCGAGCCGCGCCGTGTTGGGGCGGCGTCCCGTTGCCACCAGAACCTCGTCCACGTGCACCACCGAGCGGTCGGACAGCGTCGCGGCGATTCCGTCGACGGTGGTATCCAGGCGTTCCACAGTCCGGTTCAGCGCGAGCTTGATTCCACGCTCGGCATATGCCTCGCCGAGAGCGTCGCGAACGTCCTCGTCGAAGCCGCGCAGAAGCTTCTCGCCGCGATGCAGGAGCGTGACCTCGCTGCCGAGGTTGTTGAACACGCCCGCGAACTCCACCGCGATATAACCGGCACCGACCACCAGGATGCGCTTTGGCAGGGTCTTGAGGTGAAAGACCTCGTTCGACGTGATGGCGAGGTCGCTGCCGGGAATCCTCGGCTCCAGCGTCGGATGGGCGCCTACCGCCACCAGAATGATGCGGGCGCGGACCAGCTTCCCGCTCTTCACGAGGCGGACCGTATGCGGATCCTCGATAACCGCGCGATCTTCGACGATCTCGACGCCCGCCTTATCGAGATTGGCCCGATAGATGCCCTCGAGGCGGTCGATTTCGCGATCCTTGTTGCGGATCAGGGTCGCCCAATCGAAACGCGGCGGCGCGACCGTCCAGCCGAAGCCTGCCGCGTCGTGAAAATCGTCGGCGAAGCGGCCGGCATAGACCAGCAGCTTCTTGGGGACGCAGCCCCGGATGACGCAGGTTCCGCCGACCCGGTACTCTTCCGCCACCATGACGCGGGCGCCATAGCCGGCGGCGATCCGGCCGGCACGCACGCCACCCGATCCAGCACCGATGACAAACAGGTCGACGTCGAATTCGCTCATCGGGTTGTCTCCAGTTCGGTGCGGCGCAGAGCCAGCAGCCACACGATGGCGGCGGCAAGCGAGGCGGCCCACCAGCCCTGCCAGGCGCCATGTCCCACAAGCGCAACCGCGCTCGCGCCCGCCAAAAGGGCGAGCGACGCGGCGGCGACGACGCGTCGTTGTCTGGATATGGCGCGGAGGACTTGCAGAATGATCATCAACGTAAGCACGACGCCCACAATGCCAAGCTCCGCCCAAACCTGAATCGCGGCATTGTGAGGATGCCCCACGCCCAGAAGCTCGCGGTGTTCGGGCGCGACCTTCCCGGCCATGGACGTCCGATTCATCACGGTGCTGATGCCGAAGCCCGCTCCCAGAACGGGATCCTGCCGGATGGCGTCGCCGAAGCTGAGCCAGATGTCGATGCGATCCCGCGAGTGGTCGTTGGCAAGGCGCTCGTGCACGGAGGCCGGAATCAGTCTGTCGCCGATCGGGCCGAGGAACGGCGCAAGCGCGAAGGTCGCGATGAACGCGATCGCCGCAACGGCCGTCATGAGCCGGGGAGCGAGCCACCCGAGAATGAAGACCAGGATGGCGGCGGAGAGACCCAGCACGGCAGCCCCGCTTTCCGAGCGCGCGATCGCAAAGGCGGCAAGGCAGGTCAGCCCGATTGCCGCGATAGCGCCCGCGCGGCCGCCTCGCAGGAGGAACGCGGCGGCGACCGGCAAGAGCACCATGAGCGTCAGCATGGGCCGGTTGAAGATGAAGGTGTTGGAGCGGACCTGCAGCGCGCGGCGCAGCGACATTCCGGTATGGAGCTCGACCAGCATCATCAGGGCTGCGACCGTGCAGGAGATCGCCAGGAGAAGGAAGGCCGAACGCGTTACCCGCGCGGGCAGGCTGATCGCCAGCACCAACGCGAAAGCGACCGAGAGCCAGAACTCTCCGAGCGCGCGCAAGGACGTGGCGGGGAATTCGCTCCATGCGACGGAAATGAAAGTCCAGCCGAGGAACGACAACGCCGCAATCCCGAGGGGCGTGACCAGATGCCGGCGAGCCTCTCCGGCGAGTTCTCCGAGGCGGCCCTCGCTCATTGTCGCGAGGATCGCCAAGGCCGCCGCGAGGCCGAGAAAGACCGGGCTCGAACGATGGGCGACCGCCATTCCCATGGGCAGGACAGCCAGCATGCAGCTGGCAGCCCGCCAAAGGGCACGGGCGAGCTCCGTGTTTGGCCTGGCGGGATGATCCGTCGACGCGATCTCGATTTTTGGGGCGCGGCTGCTCATGGGAGAGGCTCTTACGCGAAGGTTTAGCCACGATAAAGAACCAACCGCTTGCCGCCCCTCATTTCCCCCTTTACCGTCCCGCTCAGGACGCGGCCCGGGTTGAACGGCTGCGCCATAAGAGGAAACCAAAAGATGATCCATACCCGCAAAAGTCTCTGGCGCGGCGCAATTGCCGTCGCGGCCGTTGCAGGCTTTGTCACTTCGGCTGCCGCCCAGATGGAACTCAAGATCCTGGCTCCGGCGGCTCCCGGCGGCGGCTGGGACCAGACCGCGCGCTCGATGCAGCAGGCCCTGACGCAATCGGGAATCGCCAAGAGCGCCCAGGTGACCAACGTTCCCGGCGCCGGTGGCTCGGTCGGCATCGCCCAGTTCGTCAACAGCGCCAAGGGCGACGGCAACCAGCTCATGGTCATGGGCTACGTGATGGTGGGTGCTCTCCTCACCAACAAGTCTCCTGTCACCCTCGACCAGACCACGCCGATCGCGCGCCTGACGGCCGAATACGAAGCGCTCGTGGTGCCGGCGGACAGCCCGATCAAGAACGCCAAGGACCTGGCGGCGGCCGTGAAGGCCGACCCCGCGAAGGTGACCTGGGCGGGCGGTTCGGCCGGCGGCGTCGATCATATCGCGGCGGCACTGTTCGCCAAGGAAGTCGGCGCCGATCCGACCAAGATCAACTACATCCCGTTCTCGGGCGGCGGTGAGGCGCTGGCGGCAATCCTCGGCGGCAAGGTCACGGTCGGCATTTCCGGCTACGGTGAATTCGAGAGCCAGATCAAGGCCGGCAAGCTGCGCCTCATCGGTCTGACCTCGGCCACCAAACTGCCGAACATCGAGGGCCAGTCGCTCAAGGATCAGGGCGTCAACCTCGAGATCGCCAACTGGCGCGCAGTGGTGGCCCCTCCCGGCATCACCGCGGACCAGAAGAAGGCCCTCACCGAAGCCATGGACAAGCTGAGCAAGTCCAAGGAATGGACGGAAATCCTGAAGGCCAAGGGCTGGGACGACGCTTATCTGTCGGGCGACGCCTTCGCAAAATTCCTGGCTGACGATCAGGTCCGCACCAAGGACGTGCTGATGTCCGTCGGGCTCGTAAAGTAAGCCTCGCTGCAGGATGAAACCTGGAAGCGCCGCAAGCTATCGCGGCGCTTCTTCTATCCCCGGCGCCTTGTTGCGGACCTGGGAATGTTATTCTTGAAATTTGGGAGTTGATCCATGACTCGGCGCATCGACGCGGCAGGCCTCGTCATCGCACTCATCCTCCTGGCGATCGCAGGCGCCATCTGGTGGGACATGACCGCCTTAAGTATCTCCTCGGTCTATGGCGTCGGCCCCAAGGCCATGCCGATGATCGTGGCGGGCGGGCTCGCTCTGCTGGCAATCGGCAATCTCATCATGGCCTATCGCGGCGACCTGCCGGCCCGCGACAGCCTGGACTGGCGGCCCATCATCCTGATCATCGGCGGCCTCGCGGCGCTGATCGTGCTGATCAAGATGGGCGCCGGCTTCATTCCGGCGACCGCCATCCTGTTCGCCGCCACTTCGACGGCCTTCGGCCGGCGTGCCATCCTGGCCGATCTGGCCATCGGCGTTGTCATCGCGGTCGTCGTCTATCTCCTTTTTTCAAAGCTTCTCACCCTGTCTCTTCCGGTGGGTCCGCTTGAACGTTTGATCTGAGATCCGTCATGGAAGCGTTCTTCTCCCTCGCCCACGGATTGACCATCGCGATCCAGCCGATGAACCTGCTCTTCGCCCTCATCGGCGTGCTGCTCGGCACCGCGGTCGGCGTGCTGCCCGGCATCGGTCCCGCCCTGACGGTGGCACTCCTGCTGCCGATCACGTTCAAGCTCGATCCCGGCGGCTCGATCATCATGTTCGCGGGCATCTACTACGGCGGCATGTATGGCGGCTCGACCACCGCGATCCTGATCAACACGCCGGGAGAGAGCGCCTCGATGGCGACCGCCCTCGAGGGCAACAAGATGGCCAAGGCCGGCCGGGGCGGGCCGGCGCTTGCGACCTCCGCGATCGGCTCGTTCGTCGCCGGCACCATCGCGACCCTCGGCCTCACGTTTCTGGCGCCGACCCTCGTCGATCTGGCGGTGAAGTTTGGCCCTGAGGATTATTTCGCCCTCATGTGCGTTGCCTTCGTGACGGTGTCGGCGACCTTCGGCGATTCACCCGTGCGCGGCCTCACCAGCCTGTTCATCGGCCTGGCGCTGGGCCTCGTCGGCATCGACATCCTGACCGGGCAATCCCGCCTCGCCTATGAGGTTCCGGAATTGTTCGACGGCATCGAGGTGACGACCCTCGCGGTCGGCTTGTTCGCGGTCGGCGAGGCACTTTATGTAGCGTCGCGCCGCCACATTCACGAGGAAAAGCTCGAGCCGGTTCGCGGCTCCCTGTGGATGACCAAGGAAGATTGGAAGCGCTCTTGGAAGCCGTGGCTGCGCGGCACCGCGCTCGGCTTCCCCATCGGCGCGCTTCCGGCCGGCGGCGCCGAGATCCCCACCTTCCTGTCTTACTCGACCGAGAAGAAGCTGACGAAATATCCGGAGGAATTCGGCCATGGCGCCATCGAGGGCGTCGCCGGCCCCGAGGCCGCCAACAATGCGTCGGCAGCCGGCACGCTGGTCCCACTCCTGACGCTCGGCCTCCCGACATCGGCCACCGCCGCCATGATGCTGGCGGGCTTCCAGCAATACGGCCTCAATCCTGGCCCCCTGCTCTTCGCCGAGCGGCCTGATCTGGTGTGGGGGCTGATCGCCAGCCTGTTCATCGCCAACACCATGCTGCTGGTGTTGAACCTGCCGCTGGTCGGCCTGTGGGTTCGCCTGCTGGCGATACCGCAGCCGTGGCTCTATGCCGGCATTCTCGTCTTCGCCACGATGGGCACGATCGCCGCCAACCCCTCGCCGGTCGAGCTCATGATGCTGACCGGGTTCGGCATTCTGGGCTTTCTCATGCGCCGGTTCGATTACCCGATCGCCCCCGTGGTGGTGGGCCTGATCCTCGGGCCGATCGCCGAAAGCCAGCTGCGACGGGCGCTCTCCATCAGCCTTGGCGATCCCATGGTGCTGTTCCAGAGCCCGTTCTCCGCCACCCTGCTGCTCATCGCGCTGGTGGCGCTGATCCTGCCCTTCGCGCTGAAAGGCATGGGCCGGTTCAAGGCGGTGGAGGATTGAGGCGATGAGCACTGCCCTAAGCCTGGATCCACGCACGACGGCGCTCGTGCTGATTGACTTGCAGAACGGAATCTTGTCGATGCCGCTCGCGCCGTACGATGCAGCCAAAATCGTAACGAACGCGTCCGCACTGGGCAGACGCTTTAGCGAAAACGGCAGCACAGTTGTGCTGGTTCATGTGGCGTTTTCAGATACTTACGCAGATAAGCTGAACCAGCCCGTTGACGTTCCAATGCCCTCACCCGCGGGTGGCTTGCCGGTGGGATGGTCGGATTTCGCTTCGGATATCGCCGCCCTGTCCGCCGAGGTCGTGATTATCAAGCGACAATGGGGCGCCTTCCACGGAACCGAACTCGACCTGCAACTGCGACGGCGCGGAATCTCCACAATCGTTCTAGGCGGAATAGCGACGAATTTCGGTGTTGAATCCACCGCGCGCGAGGCTTGGCAACACAATTACAGCGTCGTGGTGGTCGAGGATGCCTCAACGAGCATTGACCCCGACATGCATCGTTTCTCGATACAAAAGATTCTCCCGCGGGTCGCTCGAGTACGCTCTACGGCCGAGGTTCTAACAGCGCTCGGGCGCACTTGAGTCAACTTCGGGCTTAGGCGTAAAACCGCGGCAGGTCTCTGATTGACGGGGAACTGCCACTCCGCCGAGCGGATTAACCCATACCTTTCGGGACGCCCAGGCCACGCTTCTTGCGAAGGTGCGCCGGAGGGCATATCTTGGGATCACAAGGGAAGCGGGCACGATGCACGTTCACATCAAATATGGCCGGGATGCCGCTGGGCTTCATACCGCGCAGACGCCTCAATACAAAGGTCTGCTCGCGCGGGGACAATCCGAGGCCGAGGCCGCTCGCGTTCTGATTGGACTGATCGAACTGACTGAGAAGAGCCGTGGCCACAAGACGACGGCTCCCAAGGAAGTCATCTACGCCGACGTAGCGTAAGAATTTGATCGCCTGCGTCAGATACAAAGACGTTGAAGAAATCCTCCGACAGGAGGGTTTTTCGTTTGTGGGGAGCACGGAAGGACATTTTCTGTTCGAAAACCCTCACCGTCCCGACGCCAAGCCGCAGTTCTGCACCCTCCACCGGCCCAATCCGATGGACACGATCGCCGAGATTTCGGTGATCGAATCCTTTGAAGCCGCAGAAATCGACATCCCGAGATGGGACGTCCTGTGGAGTGACTAGCCGCATGCGCGCGGCAGGCCCCCCGGTTACTGCAGCTGGTGGCCGCGCTTGTTCATTTCCGCGCGGGCTCGGATGATCACGTATTCGGAGACGTTCTGGGTCCAGGTCGCCAGATCCTTGACGATGTCGTCGAGAAGGCCAGGCTGGACGTTGACGTATTTGACGCCGGTCGGGGTCTTGTAGAAGGCGGCAATCTCTTTCAGCTCGGGCTCGGTGAGCTGCAAAGCAAAGACCCGCGCGACATTGTCGAGCATCTTTTCCTTCTGCATCTCAATCTCCGGGCGCAGCATCGCCGTGACTTCGTCGAGATCCTTTTTGATTTCGGGACGCGTCACGTTCATCTGCTGCAACTGGTCGAGAAACGGTTCGGTCATGGCGTCGAACGAACGGGTCATGCCGGACGCCGCAGCGACATCGCGTGCGGCCGCGAGATGGCTCGCAGTGGGCTGAGGGGCATTCTGGGCCTGTACGGGGGCAGCCAGCAAAGCCAGCGCAAAGGTTGTCGCAACGAGGCGAGTATTAAAACGGATCATGGGTTAGCTCCACACTGAAATGTTTCATGGTCAGACCTGACCGAGTTCGACAAGTCCCTCGCGGGTGGCGAGAATTGCCCCCGAGCAGAGACCGAGAAAAAGACCGTGCTCGACGACGCCCGGAATTCGGTTGAGCGCATCCGCCAGGGCTTCCGGACGGTCGATGCGGCCAAGATGCGCATCGAGAATGAAATGTCCGCCATCGGTCACCAGAGGCGCGCCCGAGGCGGTTTTGCGCAGGCGGAGATCGTCGGGAAGGCCTTGGCTTTTCAAAAGCTTAGCGATTGCTGTTTCGGTGGCCTTGAGGCCGAAAGGAACCACCTCGATCGGCAGCGGAAAGCGCCCGAGGACCGGCACATGCTTGGAGCCGTCGGCGATCACCAGCATGCGGGCGCTGGCGGCGGCGACGATCTTCTCCCGCAGGTGCGCGGCACCGCCGCCCTTGATCAGGCGAAGCTCATCGTCGATCTCATCCGCGCCGTCGATCGTGAGATCGAGTTCGGGCATCTCGTCGAGGGTCGTCAGCGGAATGCCCTCGGCGGTCGCCTGAATGCGCGTCGCCTCCGACGTCGGAACTCCCACGACCTTGAGCCCTGCCCGCACACGCTCGCCCAGCGCCGTCACGAAGAGCGCCGCCGTCGATCCCGTGCCGATGCCAAGGCGCATTCCGTCGGTGACGAGGGATGCGGCGCGCATGGCTGCGGCGCGTTTGAGTTGGTCGCTCACGAGGGTGTCCCGATCATCATCATCCAAGGCGGCGAGCCCAAGGCCCGTGCCGCACGCCTCTAGCACAGCGTCCCCGGTAGAAGAAAGAAGGTTTCAATGCAGCGACCTAGGAAGTTTAAGGCCGCTGGGGCGAAGCTCCGGTTCCCGGGCGGGCGCTCGGGGTCGCGGCGGTCGCCGAACTTGCCGGCGCCGCAGCGGCGGGACTGGCCTGCGGCGTGCACACGACCTTCTCGTCGAACACGTAGCAGATGCTCATCTCGCCCGTGCGGAAATTGACCCGGAAGACACCGCCCTCGCGCTCATGCTTCGATGCCACAAGCCCATATTCTCCCGGGCCTTGGGGACCCGCGCCCTCACCGGAGCCGAAGCACAGGGTGACGCCGATGGTCCCTTCCTGGAGCCCGTATTGGCACGAGCTGATCTCGCCGGTGAAGCGGTCGATCCGGTACAGACGATTGAGATCGGTCTGCGGCGCGGGGACAAAATCGAAGGGGGCCGCCAGAGCAGGCGCCGCCACCGCAAAGCTTCCTCCCAGTGCCAGCGCTAAAAAAAGCGCCCTCGAGCCAACAAACCGCATTCAGCACTCCCGCTGGTAAGATCGAATCAACCTTGGGATCATATCATCCCGGAGCTTGATTCTCTCTTTGCGTAGAGGTAGCCGAGACCGATGGCTCAATTTGCCCCACCTATCGCCGTCTTCGACCTGGATGGGACGCTGGCGGATACCGCTGGCGACCTGGTGGCGACCCTCAACGTGATCCTCCACCAGGAAGGCCTTCCGCGGCTCCCGGTCGCTAAGGCACGCGACATGATCGGCGCCGGCGCGCGGGCGTTGATCCAGCGCGGCTTCGAAAGCGAAGGCCGCACTCTCGCGCCGGATCGCCTCGAAGAGCTGTTCGGGCGCTTCATGGTGCATTACGGCGAGAACATTTGCGTCACGACGCGCCTTTTTCCTGGCGTCGTCGGCGCCCTCGACAGGCTGGAGAAGGCAGGATTTATCCTCGCGATCTGCACCAACAAGGTAGAGGCCCATTCGGTGCAGCTCATGGCGGAACTCGGGATCGGACATCGGTTCGCGTTCAATGCGGGCCGCGACACTTTTCCGTTTTTCAAACCCGATCCCCGCCACCTGACCATGACTATCGCGCGCGCCGGGGGCGATCCCCGTCGGGCTGTCATGGTGGGGGATTCGAACACCGATATCGCGGCGGCGCGAAACGCCGGCATCCCGGTGATCGCCGTGCCGTTCGGCTATACCGACACGCCGGTTCGCCTGCTCGGACCCGACCGCATCGTGGAGCATTTCGACCAATTGTTCGAAGCCGCCACCGCCCTCACCTGCAAGGCTGCCGCATAAGCGTTCAACCTCAGCATCTTCGCTCGCGCAAATGTGAAGCTATGCCGTCAGGAGGAAATGGTGGGCGCGACAGGGATTGAACCTGTGACCCTTCGCGTGTGAAGCGAATGCTCTCCCGCTGAGCTACGCGCCCTGACCAGCGCCTTCTAGTGTCGTTTTTCCCTTGGCGTCAAGCCTTTGCGGTGAACCGAACGGCAACTTCCCGGCCACTCAATCATGGCAGCTTTGCTTTAACCACTTGCACAGCATGTGGCTTAAATAAGGCGCCGATATACTGGTGCATCGGCGCAAACCGCTGTAATGCAACGGATCTCAAACGCGGCTGTTGCGTTTAGCTATCTCCAACCAGTACCAAACTTGGTGACTTCGAGGCAATTATGAGACGCACCCGCGCCGCCCTGTCCGGGCTTGTCTGCGCTTTCGCCGCTGTTGCGACGCCGGCCGCAGCTTTCACTGCAATCGATCCTCTCACCCGCCAGCCTCTCTATAGCACCGAGGAATCGGCGCGGGCCCAGGCCTCTCCGATCCCGCGCGAGATCGTCGCCTTCGACGGCCGCCATGCCCCGGGCACCATCGTGGTCTCGACCACCGAACGTCGGCTGTATTACGTTCTGGGCGACGGCAAGGCCGTGCGTTACGGCGTCGGCGTCGGCCGTCCCGGCTTTCAGTGGGGCGGAGCGCATTCCGTCACCATGAAGCGGGAATGGCCGGATTGGCGCCCGCCGGCTGCGATGCTCAAGCGCCGCCCGGATCTGCCCCGCCACATGGCCGGCGGCCCGGAGAACCCGCTCGGGGCCCGCGCGCTCTACATTGGCAGCACCATCTACCGCATCCACGGCTCGAACGAGCCGGAGACAATCGGCGAAGCCGTCTCGTCCGGCTGCATCCGCATGACCAACGAAGATGTCACGGATCTCTACAGCCGCGCCAAAGTGGGCGCCCGCGTGGTGGTCCAGCGCTGAAGACAGCTGGTTTCCTGCCTGTCTGCGGATCAAACCGCCGACAGGCAGGCGGGACGATCAGGTGATGACGAAATCTGCCAAGACCAGCTTGGCCTTGTTGCTCAGCGTGGCAATTTTCACCTGCGCCGCCGCACCCGTGCCGTCAGAATCGTAATACAACGCACCCGTGGCCTTATGATAGATGATCCTATCCTCGGCGTCGGCTGCCGCGCTTCCGAAATGCAGGGCGTCGGACGACAGCTTTCCCCGTCCAGCAAACCCGGCGAAGTAGTTCAGCCTTAGCTGAATCGTGTCATCGGCCGAGGCAAAGTCGCGGATCGTGTCAGCGTTCGTTGCGAGCGGTGCCGCAGCGAAGACGAAAAGGTCGTCGCCCTCTCCACCGGTCAGGTTGTCGTAGCCCTCGCCTCCGATGATCTTATCGTTGCCGCGCCCGCCGTTGATCCTGTCATTGCCGGTACCGCCGTCGATCACTTCTCCCAAACGGCCGCCCAGGACCGTATCGTTGCCGCCGAGCATTTGGATGCCGCCGTAGATGAGGCCTTTGCTGTTGTCGAGATAGTTGCTGCCATCGCTCATGCTCAGGCCGCCCCGAAGAGTGCCTGAATTGGTGAAGCGGCCGGCGCCGATCGTGATCCCCATGTGAAAGCTCCGCTGATAGACCGGGTGTTACCCCATTTAATATAATAACGATGCCTTTCACACTCTTGGACCTGCGTCAACGCGACTCCAGGAAAAAGTTCCGCTATTGGGGTGGTGACGCTCCCGGAAGAGGTGACGTTCAGCTGAAACGTCACCCGGCCTCTACGAGGTAGGGGGTGCGTATGCCGGGAGAGGCGGTCGGAAAATCCTTCGTGTTCCTCGTCACCAGCAGCCTTCCCTCCACCAGGGCTGTGGACCTGATGATCGCAGCGGGAAGTCGATCCTGTTGGACCGCCGGAGCTGGACCGCCTTGT